>NZ_CAXUPF020000001.1:0-2208658 GCF_964252805.1 Polaromonas sp. LjRoot131
CAGAACTCAGCAAAGAGCACAGAGGAGAGGGAGCGCGCAGCCGGAGCAAGACCCGGCCAGCAGAACCAAGCAGAGAAAACTCCCCATCGCAAGAACACCGAAGTAAACTAAAACCCAACCCCAAGAACCATGACAACCCCCCCTTACGACCCGCAATGGTTGCGCGAGCTCCGCGCAGGCGCAACCGTACCCCCGTTGCGCCCGCGCGTCCCCCTCTGGGCCGGCGAATCCATGATCGGCTCAGTGGAACCCGGCTTCTTCCACAAGCTGGCCCTCCACACCATGACCGACGGCGACCACCCGCTCCTCAAGGAAGAGCGCCCCGGAACCCTGGGCTGGCGCGTGATGGGTGACGTCACGACCAGCCTGAACAAGATTGCGGTCGCGCTGCACGAAGCGGGCCTGGCCGGCGCCTGGCGTGACGAGCAGCTGGCGGTGCCGGACCAGTTCGGCCACCGCAAGGGTACGGTGGAGCGTGCGGCTGTGCGGCCGCTGGGCATCACCACGCTGGCGGTGCACCTGGTGGGGCAGTCGCCGGACGGGCGCTTCTGGGTGCAGCAGCGGGCTTTCGACAAATCCAACGACCCGGGCCTGTGGGACACATTGATGGGCGGCATGGTGTCTGCTGCCGACACGGTGGAAACGGCGCTGGTGCGCGAGACCTGGGAGGAAGCCGGCTTGCACACGGCTGCGCTGCAGGCCATGCGCTACGGCGGGCAGTTGGCGACGCGGCGGCCGGCTACCGACGGCAATGGCGCGGGTTATGTGGTGGAAGACATCGACTGGTATGTCTGCACCGTGCCTGAGGGCATGGCGCCGGACAACCAGGACGGCGAGGTCGAGCAGTTCCGCCTGATGGAGGTCGGGGAACTGGTGGCCGCGCTGCAGCGCGGCGAGTTCACCACCGAGGCGGCGCTGATTCTTTCAGATGCCATGGGCCTCACGGCCTGACCCTCAGAACAGCCCTGTCAGACCTGGTCTGGGAGGGCGGAAGCGCGCAGCCGGTTGGGTGCGAGCGCGCCGGCCGAATCGAGGATCGGATAAGCGATCGAGCAGATGTGCGAGTTGATGCGCTTGAGCTCGCTGATCAGGTCGATGTGCAGCGAACTGGTTTCCAGGCTTTGCACCGTGTTGGCCGAGAGCCGGCCCAGGTGGGTGGTGGCGTAGGCGCGCTCCAGGTCGCGGAAACGGGCTTTTTCCTCGAGCAGTTTTTGCGCGTCGCGCACCGTGCCGTTGAGGAACACACTCATGCCCAGGCGCAGGTTGTCCACCAGGCGCTCGTGCAGCTCGACGATCTCGGCCATGCCGGCTTCCGAGAAATTGCGGCCGGGCTTGATTTTCTTGTCCTCGATGTCGATCAGCACGCGCTCGATGATGTCGCCGATCTGCTCCATGTTGATGGTGAAGCTGATGATGTCGGTCCAGCGGCGGCTTTCCTCCTCGGCCAGCGCCTCGCGCGAGATCTTGGTCAGGTAGTACTTGATTGAGGAATACAGCTCGTCGACAGCGTCGTCCATCTTGCGCAGGTCCTCGGCCAGCTTGAGGTCGTTGTTGCGTATGACCTGCAGCACGCCCAGCAGCATGCTTTCCACCACGTCGGCCTGGTGCAGCGCCTCACGCGCCGCGCAGGAGATCGCCAGCGAGGGCGTGGCCAGCGCGGAAGGGTCCAGGTGTTGGGGCCGGCCGCCGGCCTTGTTCTTTTCAGGCTTGGGCAGCAGTTTTTCGACCCAGCGCGCGATCACCTGCGTCCAGCCTATGAAGACCACGCCCACCAGCATGTTGAAGGTCAGGTGGAACAGCACGACCACGGTGGCCGCCTCGCCCAGGTAGGGCCGCACGTGGCGCAGCCACAGGCCGATCAGGGGCGCGGCGATGACGATGCCCAGCAGCTTGAACAGCAGGTTGCCCAGGGGCACCTGCCGCACTTCGATGGGCGAGCGCATCGTGGTCAGCACGGCCAGCAGGCCGCTGCCGAGGTTGGCGCCCAGCACCAGGCCCAGCGCGACGTCGAGGGGGATCACGCCCGAAGCGGCCAGCGTGGCCGTGAGCAGCACGATGGCCAGGCTGGAATAGGACACCACGGCCAGAAAGGCGCCGGCGGTGATCTCGAGCAGCAGGTCGCTGCTCAGCGAACCCAGCAAGGCCTTGACGGCCGGCGCTTTCGTGAGCACTTCGGTGGAGGCCGTGACCAGGCGCAGCGCCAGCAGCATCAGGCCCAGGCCTATCAGCACGCGGCCCACGCGCCCGAGGTTGGTGTCCTGGCGCGAGATGAACAGCACCACACCGACAAAGATGAAAAGCGGCGACAGCCAGGACAGGTCGAAGGAGAACACCACGGCCATCAGGCTGGTGCCCACGTCCGCGCCCAGCATGACGGCCAGCGCCAGCGGCAGGGTGACCAGGCCCTGGCCGACGAAGGAGGAGACGATGAGCGAGGTGGCGGTGCTGGACTGCACCAGCGCTGTGACGCCTATGCCCGAGACCGCGGCGGCGAGCCGGTTGCTGATGCTGACGGCCAGCACGTGGCGCAGGTTGGCGCCGAAGACCCGCAGGATGCCGGTACGTACCAGGTGGGTGCCCCAGACCAGCAGCGCGATGGCCGCCAGGAGATTCAACAAATGCTTCATGCGGTGATTGTCCGTTCTACAGGGCCTGGGCGATGTGCCGCAGGTGTCAGGGGAGCCAGGGGCGTCAACAGGCTTTCGAGGCCGGTCATCAGGTGGTAAAGCGAGGAGGCCGGCGAGGGCGCAAGGTCAAAGCCGCCGTCTTCCCGCTGCCATTCATGCCAGAGGCCGGGTACCTCGGTGGCGAGGAAACGCATCAAGCCGGAAAAACTGCCGGCCGCGGCGGCCTGGAAAGCCTCGGTCCCGGCCGCGTCGCCCATGCCTTGCGCGGCGAACAGCAGCGAGGTCCTGAGCCTCTCGGTCTGCGCCCACAGCCGGGCACGGCGGTCCGTGGCCTGGCCGGCTTCGTTGACGGCAAACAGCGCGACCTGGCGCGCGGCATCGATGCCGAAGCCGCGGCCGAAGTTCTCGAGTGCGATGGCCTGGCTGCGTGCCTTGATGCCCAGCCAACCTTCCGCCTGCAGCAGAAGGTAAGCCCATTCAAATTGGTGGCCGGGTTCATACAGCCGCTCCTGCGGCGCGCCCAGCGGGGCCCAGCCTGCTGTGAAAAGCTCACCGACCGCGCTGTTGGCGGGATTGATCAAGCGTGTGGTGGCCAGCTGGCACAGCGCCAGGGCCGAGGTGCGGAAGCTGCCCTCTATG
Source organism: Polaromonas sp. LjRoot131 (assembly GCF_964252805.1). Taxonomy (NCBI): domain Bacteria; kingdom Pseudomonadati; phylum Pseudomonadota; class Betaproteobacteria; order Burkholderiales; family Comamonadaceae; genus Polaromonas; species Polaromonas sp. LjRoot131. The sequence goes on from NZ_CAXUPF020000001.1 coordinate 3,267, forward strand.
CCCATGGCCACCCAGGCCAGCAGAGCCTCGAGCAGATGCATGAGCGGGTTGGACTTGAGGATGGGCTGGTGCGGCAGGCCGTCGTAATAGCCGCCGCCGTCATGCGCCAGCGCGGCTTCAATCTGCCGCAGCAGGGTTTGCCCGGTGTCCAGCAATGCTTGCGGCCGGCCTTCGGCTTCATAGGCATGGGCCAGCGCGAACAGCACAAACGCCTGGTCGTAGAGGTCTATGCTTTCGTCGGCGGTGTCCAGCGTGCTGCGGAACAGGCCGTCGGGCCGGGGATAGCGCGACAGCATGAAAGACAGGCCGTGCCGCATGGCCGCCTGCCAGGGACCGGTCCAGCCGAGGGCGCCGGCGCGGGCATAGACATAGGTCTGCCGCGCCTGCACGCGCACGCGCACCGGCTTGCCGATGGGCAGGCCGTCCTGGCCCAGCTTTTCGTGGAAGCCGCCTCCCTCGTGGTCCGCGCCGCGTTCCCACCACAGGGGCAGGGCAGACTCAAACAGCCAGTGTTTTGCGTGTCGGCGTGTGTCGGCAAGAAAAGAAGGGAAGGACTCTGGGGGCATCAAGCGTGGCGGAATAAAAAAGCGAGTTCGGCGGTCAGGTGCTGGTCGTCGGGCTGCTGCAGCGCGGCCTCCAGCAGCGGCAGGCGCGCGGTGACAAGCTGTGCGGCCAGGCGCAGGCGCTCGCCGACGTCGGGGGTGGGATTGTCGCCGCTTTTCACCAAGCCGACGGCGACCACGACCGTGAGCAGTTCGGGCAGGGCCGCGAGGGCCTCGGGCTGCTGCGCCGGCTGGCCGGCCCAGGGCGGCAGGCTGGCGTCGCGCACCGGCCGCGCCGCGGCCAGGGCCCGCAGCACGGCGGCGCACAGGGCGGCGTGGTCGCGCGGCGAGGCCTTGGCCTCCTGCGCGCGGGCGATGAGGCCTGCGTGCTGCTCCAGCACCTGCCAGAAAGCCTCGTCAATCGCCTGCTGGCGCGCGATCAGCGCGCTGCCGGGCTTGCCCGCCAGCGCGTGGCGCAGCAGCCAGTAAAAGGCGTTGGTGAAATGCTGCGATGGATTTTTCGGGTCGCTTTGCTGCAGGAAAAAATCGGCCATCGGCTGCAGTTCAAAGTGCAGGGTGCGGTAGGCGGCGTCCGGCAGCACGGCGACGGCCGCGGCCTGCTGCGCGACCTGCAGCGTGGAGAAGGTGGCCTGGGCCGTCGAGTCGATCAGGTGGTGCAGCTTGTGCAGCGTGCCGGCCTCGTTGCGTGGCTCGGCCTGCTTGACCAGGCTGCTGCCGACATCCTGCAGCAGCCAGTGCGCGCCGCGCTGCAGGTTGAAGCCGAAGGTGCGCAGTTCGTCCTTGAGCGCCAGCTGCACGGCGGTGCGCGTCGGCTGCACGGTGCGGGCCGGGCGGGCGGTGGGCAATATGTTGTGTGTCATGAAAATCCCATCAATGGTTTACGTTAGCATGACAGCCGGACGGGGAGGGCCTGAAGCCTGATTTTGCACCCCAAACCGGCCTAAATTGGCCAAATTGGCCAAATCGGTCACTTCCCCAGAATCAGGAGCCGCCTTGCCCAAACCCGCGAAAACCCCCGCCGAAGGCAAAGCTGTCATGCAAGCGCCGACTGCCGCCGAACTGGATGCGCCGCTCGCGGGCGCGGGGCCCAGCCAGCGCAACAAGCGCATGCGCCTGCGCGTGGCCTGGATGTATTTCGTCGAGGAGATGACGCAGAACGAGATCGCGCAGCGCCTGGGCATAGGCCGGGTCACCGTGGTGCGGCTGCTGTCCGACCTGCGCGAGCGCAACGAGATCAAGTTCAGCATCGAAACCGGCGTGCCCGAATGCATCGCGCTGGAGCGCGAGCTCGAAAGGCTTTTCGGCCTCGGCGAGGCGGTGGTGGCGCCGGTGTCGGATGCCGACGTCGATGCCACGGTGCCCATCGCCGCGGCCACCGGCCAGTACATGGCCGGCCTGCTGCGCCCCGGCATGCGCATAGGCCTGGGCTGGGGCCGCACGCTGCACGAGTCGCTGCGTTTCATGAGCGAGGCGCCGGTCGCCGACCTCGGCGTGATTTCACTGCTGGGCGGCATCACCAAGGTCAGGCGCTTCAACCCTTCCGAGTTCGCCTGGCGGTTTTCCAGCCTGTTCCAGGCCGAGTGTTATTTGATGACGGCGCCCGCCGTCGTCGATTCGCCGCAGACGCGGCAGACCCTGATCGACCATTGCGGCCTGGGTGAGGTCTTCGACAACGCCAAACTGCTGGACGCCGTGCTGGTGAGCGTCGGCGACGTGTCGCCCGAAGGCACGGCCTACCGCTACGGCGTGATGCCCGAAGAACTGCGCCGCCGCGTCGTCAAGATGGGGGCCGTGGGCGATCTGCTGTTCCACTATTACGACCGCAAGGGCGAACTCATCAATGACCCGATCCAGGGCCGCGTGATGTCGGTGCCCGTCGAGACGCTCAAGGCCGTTCCGCAGCGCATCCTGGCTTCGGGCGGCGTTGGCAAGGCCGAGGCCCTGCTGGGCGCGCTGCGCCTGATCAAACCCACCACCCTGATCACCGATGAACACGCCGCGAGGGCCTTGATCAAGCTCGCCGGCCAGGCCGGCTGAAGCGCCGGCCCAGGCTTCTCCCACCTCTCGGGGATTACCCCTAAATCGCGGCTGATTCGCCATCAGCCCGTGGTTTTTGCTTGCGCTCATGATGTACATAAGTATAAGATTAAGATCAAATGTACACAAGCGCGGGAGTTGAACCGTCGCCGTACCGGTCTTTCAAATCGACGAAATGGGGTATTGGATGAATGGTTTTACGCCCAGCGGCCTGGCCGCTGACCTGCTCAGGCTCGAGGCTTCGGGCAAACCGGTGCGCATAGGCCTGATCGGCTCGGGAATGATGGGCACGGACATCGTGACCCAGGTGCTGCAGATGCGCGGCATCGTGGTCGCGGCGATTGCCGACATCAACGTGCCGGCCGCCGTCGCCGCGCTGGCGTCGGCCGGCCATAACCCCGACGCGCACCGCGTGGTCAACACGGCCAGCGCCCTGGAGCAGGCGATACGGGATCGCCGCATCGCCATCACGCAGGACGCGCAACTGGTCTGCGCCTGCGGCCTGATCGACGTGGTCGTCGACGCCACCGGCAAACCTGCCGTCGGCGCGCAGATAGGCCTGACCGCGATGGAGCACGGCAAACACCTGGTGATGATGAACGTCGAGGCCGACGTCACCATAGGCGCCTACCTCAAGCACGAGGCCGACCGCCTGGGCGTCATCTATTCGCTGGGCGCGGGCGACGAGCCCAGCGCGGCCATCGAGCTGATCAACTTCGTCTCGGCGCTGGGCTACCCGGTGATTGCCGCCGGCAAGGGCAAGAACAACCCGCTCAACGTCGACGCGACACCGGACGACTACACCGAGGAAGCCCTGGGCAAGGGACTGAACCCGCGCATGCTGGTCGAGTTCGTCGACGGCTCCAAGACAGCTGTCGAGATGTCGGCCATCGCCAACGCCACCGGCCTGGTGCCCGACATCGCCGGCATGCACGGCCCCAACGCCTCGCTGGAAGACCTGCACAAGGTGCTGTGCCCGGTGGCCGACGGCGGCATCCTCACACGCAAGGGCGTGGTTGACTACACCGTCGGCAAAGGCGTGGCGCCCGGCGTCTTCGTGGTCGCCGAGATGGCGCACCCGCGGCTGCGCGAGCGCATGGACTACCTCAAGCTGGGCACCGGCCCTTATTACACCTTCTACCGGCCCTACCACCTGTGTAGCCTGGAAGTGCCGCTGACCTGCGCGCGCGCCGTGCTCTACGGCCTCGCCGACATGGCGCCGCTGCCCAAGCCCTCGGCCGAAGTCTGCGCGCTGGCCAAGTGCGACCTGAAGCCCGGCGACCGGCTGGACGCGATCGGTGAATACACCTACCGCGCCTGGGCCATGGCGGCCGATGACGCGCGCGCGAAGAACGCCGTGCCTTGCGGCTTGATTGAACGCGGCACGGTGAGGGCGCACATCCGCAAGGGCGAGTTGCTGACCTACGCCAACGTCGCGGTCGACCCGGATTCGCGCATCGTCGAGCTGCGCCGTCGCCAGGACGAGCTGGTCTACGGCGTGCTGGAGCACGCATGAACGCCGTGCTCAAACCCACAACCCCCGAGGCCTATACCCGCCTGGGCAAGGCGGCCCTGCACAAGGCCCTGCGCCAGATGGTGTTGATACGCCGCTTTGAGGAAGGCGCCGAGCAGGCCTATATGCGCGGCCTGGTGCACGGCACCATGCACCTGTCGATAGGCCAGGAGGCCAGCGCCGTCGGCGTCGGCATCAACCTGGGCGCCGCGGACTGCATCACCTCCACGCATCGCGGCCACGGCCACTGCATCGCCAAGGGCGCGGAGCCCAAATACATGTTCGCCGAATTTTTCGGCAAGGACACCGGCTACTGCCGCGGCCGCGGCGGCTCCATGCACATCGCCGACGTGGCGGGCGGCAACCTGGGCGCCAACGGCATCGTGGGCGGCGGCATCCCGATCGCGGTCGGCGCCGCGCTGGCACTCAAGCAGATGAAAAAGCCCAACGTCGTGGTCTGCTTTTTCGGCGACGGCGCCAACAACGAAGGCGCTTTCCATGAGGGCCTGAACATGGCGGCGATCTGGAAGTTGCCCGTGGTCTTTGTCTGCGAGAACAACAAGTACGGCATGTCGACCTCGACCGAGCGCTCCACCGCCGTGAAGAAGATCGCCACGCGCGCGCTGGCCTACGACATGCCCGGCCTCACGGTGGACGGCAACAATTTTTCCGACGTCGCCGAAGCGGCGCACACGGCGATTGAACGCGCGCGCGCCGGCGGCGGCCCGACCCTGATCGAATGCCTGACCTACCGGCACCGCGGCCATTCCAAAAGCGACCGCAACCGCTACCGGACCAAGGAAGAGATCGAGTCCTGGGTCGAACGCGACCCCATCGTGCTCTTCGAACAGGATTTGCTCAGGCACGGAATGATTGAACAGGATGAAGTGGACGCACTGGTGAAAAGCGTGGAACAGGAAATCGAGGACGCGGTGGAATTCGCGAAAGACAGCCCGGCGCCCGACATCGCCAGCCTGACGGATTTTGTCTATGCCGCGCCCGTGGCGGAGGCCGCCCATGGCTGAAGCAGTGCGTGAACTGACTTATTCGCAGGCCATCCAGGAAGCCCTGGGCATCGCGATGGAGCGCGACGAGCGTGTCTTCCTGATGGGCGAGGACATCGGCGTCTATGGCGGCGCCTTCCAGGTCACCGGCGATTTGGTGCAGCGCTTCGGCGAGGAGCGCGTGATGGACACGCCGATCTCCGAACTCGGCGGCGCGGGCGTCGCGGTCGGCGCGGCGCTGATGGGGCGGCGGCCCGTCTATGAATTCCAGTTTTCCGACTTCGCATCCCTGGCGATGGAGCAGATCGTCAACCAGGCGGCCAAGATGCGCTTCATGCTGGGCGGCAAGGCTTCGGTGCCGCTGGTGATGCGTTTCCCCAGCGGATCCGGCACCGGTGCTGCGGCCCAGCACAGCCAGAGCCTGGAAGCCTGGTTTGCCCACGTGCCCGGCCTCAAGGTGGTGCAACCCTCGACGCCGCACGACGCCAAGGGCATGCTGCTGGCGGCCATCGAAGACCCGGACCCGGTGATGTTCTTCGAGCACAAGCTGCTCTACAAGATGAAGGGCCCGGTGCCGGAAGGCTATTACACCGAGCCGCTGCACGAGGCGCGCGTGCGCCGCGAGGGCAGCGACATCACGATTGCCGCGACCGCGATCATGGTGCACCGCGCGCTGGAGGCCGCCGAGTTGCTCGCGGCCCAGGGCATTTCGGCCGAGGTGGTGGATTTGCGTTCGCTGCGTCCGCTGGACCACTCCACGCTGATCCGGAGCGTGAGCAAGACCACCCGCCTGGTCTGCGTCTACGAAGGCACCAAGCAGCTGGGCATAGGCGCCGAGGTCAGCGCGATGATCGCCGAGAGTTCTGCCTTCGATCGGCTGGATGCGCCCATCATCCGGCTGGGCGGCGCGGACTGCCCCTTGCCCTACAACCCCGAACTCGAAAAAGCCGCGGTGCCCCAGGTGCCCGACATCGTCGCGGCGGTGAAACGTTCATTGCTGGTGAGGGCCTGAGCATGGCGGTGGAACTGATACTGCCGCGCGTCGACATGGACATGAGCGAAGGCAAGATCGCGCATTGGTACGTCAAGAACGGCGATACCGTGACCAAGGGCCAGGTCGTGTTCGAGATCGAGACCGACAAGGCGACCATGGAGATCGACGCGGCGGCCGACGGCATCGTGCAGGGCATAGATGGCGTGGTCGGTGTGACCATGCCGGTCGGGCAGATCGTCGGCTGGATTTTGCAGCCTGGGGAGGCGGTGCCGGCTTCGGTCGCTGCGCCTGACGCGCCGCAGGCCGTGGCTGAAGTCTCTGCGCCGGTGGCCGCTGTCGTAGGGCCTGAAGTCAGCAGCGCAGGCAAAGCCACACTGCTGCGCGCCACACCGCTGGCCCGCAGCCTCGCGCGCGAACGTGGCATTGATTTGAACAAGGTCAGCGGCTCCGGCCCCGACGGCCGCGTGCTGGCCGCCGACCTGGCGGGCACCAAACGTCCCGCAAGCCAGGCCACCACAGGCGCCCTGAACCTGCACTGGTTTTCACGCCACGAGGGTGCACCGCTGGTGCTGCTGCATGGTTTCGGCACTTCGCAGGGGTCCTGGCGACTGCTGGCCGACCAGCTGCGCGACCTTCCGGTGCTGGGCATAGACCTGCCCAACCACGGCAAGTCGCCGCGCGCGGAGACGCCCAATTTCGCCGCCGTCGCGCAAGCCGTGCTGGACCGGCTGGACAACGAGGGCATCAACGAAGTCCACCTGCTGGGCCACTCCATGGGGGGCGGCACGGCCTTGGCACTCACAGGCCTGCTTGGTTCCCGCCTGCGCTCGCTGACCTTGCTGGCCCCGGCCGGGCTGGGCCCCGAGATCAATGGCGCTTTTGTGGACGGCATCCTGCGCGCGAACAGCGAAGCCAGCCTGCGCCCCTGGCTGGCCCAGCTGTTCGGCGACGCCTCGCGACTGAGCGGCTCGTTTGTCGCGACGGCCTTGCAGGAACTCGGCAACGAGACCAAACGCGCCGGCCTCGCTGCCATGGCGGCCAGCCTGGTGCCCGACGGCACCCAGGCCGAGTCCTTGCGCAGCCGCCTGGAGGGGCTTGTCATGCCGGTGAAACTGCTCTGGGGTAGGCTGGACCGCGTGCTGCCGATACAGCAGGCCGAGGGCCTGCCCGGCAATGTGGCGCTGCACACCTTGCCGGCGACAGGCCATCTGCCGCAGATCGAGGCGGCGCCGCTGGTCGCGGCCCTGGTGCGGCAGCAACTGGGCGCCTCGGCCTTCGCGTCTTCTTCCCTGCAAGCTTCATGACATCAACGACCATGCGAATTCTTGTCAGCAACGACGACGGACATTTCTCACCGGGGCTGGCCGCCCTGGAGCGCGCCGCCGCCAGCCTCAGCGACGACGTCTGGGTGGTCGCGCCGCAAGACAAGCGCAGCAGCAAGGGCCACAGCATTTCGCTGCATGAGCCCTTCACCATGACACGCCTGGGCGTACGGCGTTATGCCTGCTCGGGCACGCCGGCCGATTGCGCGATCGCGGCCTTTGCCTGGCTGTTCGCCGACTCACACAAACCCACACTGGTGCTCTCGGGCATCAACGACGGCCGCAACATAGCCGAAGACATCGCCTACTCGGGCACCATGGCGATTGCGCGCGAGGCGAGCTTCTGGGGTGTGCCCGCGATCGGTTTTTCCGCGCCCAACGGCAGCGATCTTGAATCGCCCGAGGTCGCCGCCTGGCTGGAGCGCCTGGTGCGCCATTTCGGCGAAACCCTGGACGAGTGGCACCATCCCGACACCTGGCTCAGCGTCAACCTGCCGGCCGTGCTGCCCGCGCCCCTGCGCCATGCGGCGCCGGGCCGGGCCAAGATCGCGGCCGCGATCACCGCCGAAAAAGCCGGGCCCGACACGACGGTCCTGCGCTACGACAAGGGCCGTGCCGGCACGGCCCAGGCCGGCGACGAGCAATCGCAGCTCGAAGCAGGGTTTGCGACGGTTTACCGACTGCGCTGGAATGGCTACGCTAGCCTGGAAGACTCGCTGCTGGACGGCATCAACGATGCCGCCCTGCAATCCACCACCCACCCATGACGAGACCGCCTTGGCCATGAACCCTTTCGATTTGCCCCTCAAGGTCTTGCGCCACCTGCCAAGCCCGCTGGACCTGCCCCTGGCGCTCAAGGAGCTGTCGGACGGCATGCGGGCACGCGTGGGGCCGCGGCCGGCCGTCACCGCGAAGAAGCACCTGCCGCTGGTCGACGACAGCCAGGTCAGCGGCATCCAGATTGGCGAGGTCAGCGGCGACGCGGCCATCGTCTGGGCGCGCCTGCCGTATGCGGCCGATGTTGAAATCGCCTGGAGCGCCGACGGCGAGGCCGGGCCGTGGCACACGCTGCGTGCGCCGCAGGCGCTTGAGGTGACCGACTACACCACGCGGCTGGCGCTCTCGAGCCTGCCGCGCAATGCGACGATTTCGCTGGTCGTTACCGCCTACGGGCTGGAGGCCGCGCATGCCGGGCCCTGGGTGCGGCGCTCCAGCTTTCGCTCCGCGCCCGACACGGCACGGACTATCCGGTTTGCGTGGTCGGCCGACGTCAACGGCCAGGGTTTCGGCATCAACCCCGAGTGGGGCGGCCTCAAGATGTTCGAGACCATACGCCGGCGCGAGCTTGATTTCTTTGTGCACTGCGGCGACACGATTTATGCCGACCACCCGCTGCAGCACCGGGTCGACGACGAGCGCGGCCGCAGCTGGACCAATGTGGTGACCCTGGCCAAGACCCGCGTCGCCGAAAGCATTGAGGACTACCGCGGCAACTTCCGCTACAACTGGCTGGACCCGCATTTCACGAAGTTCTGCGCCGAGGTGCCGCAAATCATCATGTGGGACGACCACGAGGTCGTCAACAACTGGTCGCCCTCGCTGGACCTGATGCGCGACAAGCGCTATGTGGGCAAGGACCTCAAGCTGCTGGCCGCGACGGCCGCGCGCGCCTTCCGCGAATACTCGCCCATGCCGCTGGAAGGCTTCGGCGGCGCCGGCCTGCTGTACCGGCGCGTGCAATACGGGCCGCTGCTCGACGTGTTTGTCGTCGACATGCAGACGCACCGCGGGCCGAATTCGCACAACACGCAGACCGAAGGCCCGGGCACGGCCTTCCTCGGCGACGCGCAAATCAAGTGGCTGCAGCAGGAGCTGCTGGCCTCCACCGCGCAATGGAAGGTCATCGCGGCGGGCATGCCCATAGGCACCAACGTCGCCGACGGCCATGACACCGAGGGCCGGGTCAAGTGGCAGGGCGTGGCCAACGGCGACGACGGCGAGCCCAGCGGCCGCGAGATCGAGCTGGCCGGCTTGCTGTCCTTCATCAAGGCGAACGCCATCCACAACATCGTCTGGCTCTGCGCCGATGTGCATTACACGGCCGCGCATTATTTCGATCCCGAGCAGGCGGTGTTCAAGGACTTCCTGCCCTTCTGGGAGTTTGTCTCGGGGCCGTTGCATGCGGGCTCCTACGGCCCCTTCAACCCCGATGCGACCTTCGGCAACCAGGTGCGTTACTCGCGCGCTTCGCCGGTGCGCGGCGCCAGCCCGGCCGCCGGCTACCAGTTTTTCGGCGAGGTGGAGATTGATCCCGCTTCGCGCTGCCTCACCGTCAAGCTCTGTGACCTTGAGGGGGTCGTGCTCCACACGGAGGTCATAGCGCCCCAATAGCTGAAGTTGCCAGGTTTTTTCGTGACCGCATTTTGATAACTAAATAGATAGCTAGGAGACAAAGATGAAACGACGTTCCCTGATCCAGGCGGCCGGTGGGCTGGCCGCGTTTTGCGCCGTGGCGCAGCTGCGGGCACAGCCGGCGGCGATTTCCAAAATCATCGTGCCCTTCGCGCCTGGCGCGGGCAGCGATGCGATGGCGAGGTTTTTCGGCTCAGAGCTCAGCAAGTCCATGGGCCGGCAGTTCGTCATCGACAACCGCACCGGCGCCGGCGGCGCGGTGGGCGCCGACCTGGTGGCCAAGGCGCCGCCCGATGGGCAGACCCTGCTGTTCATCGCCTCGCCCTTTACCACGGTGGCGGCTTCGGGCGGCACGCCCAAATACGACCCGACGCAGTTCGCGCCCGTGGCCATCATGGGGGCGGGCCCGCTGCTGTTTGCCTCGCACCCCAGCCTGCCGGGTAACAACCTGCGCGAGGCCATAGACCACATCAAGACCAACCCGGGCAAGTACAACTACGGTTCGGCCGGCAACGGCAGCATCAACCACCTGGTGGTGGAACTGCTCAAGCAGCGCACCCACACCGCGATTGTTCACATCCCTTACCGCGGCATTGCGTTTGCAACCACCGACCTGCTGGCCGGGCAGCTCCAGTTCATGACCGGCAGCGTGCCGGCCTTGATGCCTTACATCAAGGACGGCAAGGTCAAGGCCCTGGCGCTGACCTCCAAGGACCGCGCGCCCAGCGTGCCCGGCGTGCCGGGCATGGAGGAACTGGGCTTCAAGGACTTCGACGTCAACAACTACTGGGGCCTGATGGCGCCCCCGGGCACGCCGGCGGCGATCACATCGGAACTCAATGCCGCGATCAACAAGCTGATCGCACAGCCGGCCGTCGCCGCCCGGCTGCGCCAGGATGCGACCGAGCCGACCTTGCTCGAAGGCGCGGCAATCTCAGCCTATGTGGCGGCCGACTACCAGCGCTGGAAGCACCTGATCACCTCGACCAATATGAAGCTCGGTTGAGCCGGGGAGTTGCTGGGCTCAGGAGCGCTGGCGCGCGAGTGCCAGTGCTTTTTGCATCGCGGGCCGGTGTTCTATCAGCGAGCGGCTTTGCCAGGCCGGTTGCAGGCCGGTCATCTGGTCGAGAAAACAGGTCGCGGTCGAGCTGTCTTCGGCGATGTTTTCGACATAGCTGGCCCAGCGCGGACCGGTGAGCGCGGCCGCATCCAGCGTGAGCGCGGCCGTGCCGGCATTGCTGTGCAGGGCCTGCAGCAGGGTCAGCACAAAACTTGTGAGGGGAAGCGCCGCGGCGTTGGCGGAAACATCGCGCAGCACGGGGGGCTGGGCTTCCAGCAGTTTTTGCAGCAGCAGGCCCAGGATGAAATGCCGGAAATCGGCGGCGTCCAGCGCCTCATAGGGCGTATACAGCTCGACCAGCTCGGCCCAGGCAAAAAATGCCTTCGCCAGGCTTTCTTCATCCACCGCCCAGCTTGAAGAGGGTGCCACGGCATGGCCTTGCAGCGCCTCGCCGAAGGCCTGCCTGAACCAGCTCCAGCTCTGCGCCCGGGAATGCAGGGCGGGCTCGCCGGCCCACTCCGCCGCAAGCGGCTCAAGGATGGAGGCTGTCATGGGACTCGCAGGGGCCGCGGCCTAGCTGGTTTTGCGGACCCGCAGCAGCTCGTCCAGGATCAGGCAGACCGCGCCTATGGTGATGGCGCTGTCGGCGATGTTGAACGAGGGGAAATACCAGCCCGCCCAGTGGAACTGCAGGAAGTCCACGACGTAGCCGTGCATGGTGCGGTCTATGACGTTGCCCAGCGCGCCGCCCAGGATGCAGGCCAGCGCGAAGGAGAACAGCTTTTGCCCCGGATGCGAACGCAGCATCCACAGGATGAACAGCGCGGCGGCGATGCCGATGGCGGTGAAGAACCAGCGCTGCCAGCCCGAGGCTTCAGCCAGGAAGGAAAAGGCCGCGCCGGTGTTGTGCACCCGCACGACGTTGAAGAAGCTGGTCACGTAAGTGGAATCGCCCAGGCGGTAGTAGCCCAGGATCAGCACCTTGGTGAACTGGTCGGCGATGAGGATGATCAGCGCCAGGCCCAGCCAGGGCAGCAGCAAACTCGGGGAGCGGGTGAAGGTGGTTTTGGGCATCAGGCGAACTTCCGCGCTTCACCGGCGCCAAACAGGTTGCTGGTGCAGCGGCCGCAGATCGTCGGGTGAGCCAGATCGTGGCCCACGTCGGCGCGGTAGTGCCAGCAGCGTTCGCACTTGGTCGCCTCTGATGCATTCACTTCCACCGCAAAGCCTGCACCTGAGGTTTCCTCCAGTCGCGCTGCCGATGTTATGAGCACAAACCTCAAATCGTCTCCTAACGAGGAGAGCTCGGAGAACAAAGGTTGTTGGCACTTGATGGTGACTTCGGCTTGTAGAGATGAACCGACTTTTCCGTCAGCGCGCAAGGCCTCGATTTCTTTGTTCACCACGGCTCGCGTTTGCAGGATATCCCCCCACTTGGCCAGCAACGCCGCGTCGGGCGCGGGGAACTCGGCATAGGTCTCCATGAAGATGGATTCCGAGGTGCCGAACACCTTCCAGGCCTCTTCCGCCGTGAAGCTCAGGAACGGCGCCATCCAGCGCAGCATGGCGTGCGTGATGCGCCAGAGCGCGGTCTGCGCGCTGCGGCGGGCCAGCGATTTGGGACCGGTGGTGTAGAGCCGGTCTTTCAGGATGTCGAGGTAGAAAGAGCCCAGGTCTTCGCTGCAATAGATCTGCAGCTTGGAGACCACCGGGTGGAATTCATAGACCTCGTAGTGCGCCAGGATGTCGGCCTGCAGCTGCGACGCGCGGCTCAGCGCGTAGCGGTCGATTTCCAGCATCTGCTCAAACGGCACGGCATCCTTGGCCGAGTCGAAGTCGCTGACGTTGGCCATCAGGAAGCGCAGCGTGTTGCGGATGCGGCGGTAGGCGTCGACCACGCGGGCCAGGATCTTGTCGTCGATGCCCAGGTCGCCCGAGTAGTCGGTCGAGGCGCACCACAGGCGGATGATCTCGGCGCCCAGCTTGTCGCTGACCTCTTGCGGCACCACGACGTTGCCTTCGCTCTTGCTCATCTTGCGGCCCTTGCCGTCCACGGTGAAGCCGTGCGTGAGCAGGCCCTTGTAGGGCGCGCGGTCGTACATCGCGCAGGCGGTGAGCAGCGAGGAATGGAACCAGCCGCGGTGCTGGTCGTGGCCTTCGAGGTAGAGGTCGGCCGGCCAGGTCGACTGTGCGGCGTGGCTGTGGCGCAGCACGTGGTCGTGCGTGGTGCCGGAGTCGAACCAGACGTCGAGGATGTCGGTGCTCTTGATGTAGTCGGCGGCCTCGGCGCCCAGGATGGACTCGGCGCTGGCCTTGCTCCAGGCCTCGATGCCGCCGGCCTCCACCATGTGGGCGGCCTGGTCCATGATTTCCATGGTGCGCGGGTGCAGCTCGCCGGTGGCGGTGTGGATGAAAAAGGGCAGGGGAACGCCCCAGTTGCGCTGGCGGCTGATGCACCAGTCGGGCCGGCCGGCGATCATGTCGCGCAGGCGGACCTTGCCGTTTTCGGGGTAGAAGCTGGTTTCCTCGATGGCGGCCAGGGCCAGTTCGCGCAGGGTCTTGCCGGCCTTGTCACTGGCGAAGACGCCCTGGGTGCCGGCGGTTTCGCCGTCCATGCGGATGAACCACTGGGCCGCCGCGCGGTAGATCACCGGCGTCTTGTGGCGCCAGCAATGCGGGTAGCTGTGCACGATGTCCTGGGTGGCGAAGAGGCGGCCGTGCTCGCGCAGCTTCTCGATGACCAGCGGCGCGGCTTTCCAGATGTTGAGGCCGCCGAACATCGGCAGCTCGTCAACGTAGCGGCCGTTGCCCTGCACCGGGTTGAGGATGTCCTCATGGGCGATGCCGTTGGAGACGCAGGAGTTAAAGTCTTCCACGCCGTAGGCGGGCGAGGAGTGCACGATACCGGTGCCGTCGTCGGCGGTCGCGTAGTCGGCCAGGAACACCGGGCTGAAACGTTGGTAGCCCGGATCGACGTCGTAGAAGGGATGCTCGAAGTTGATCTTCGCGAGGTTTTCGCCCTTGGTGACAGCGATGACGCGTCCTTCGAGCTGGAAGCGCTCCAGGCATTTTTCGACCAGCACCGAGGCCAGCACCAGCAGCCCGCGCTCGGTATCGACCAGCGAATATTCGAGGTCCGGGTTCAGGTTCAGCGCCTGGTTGGCGGGGATGGTCCAGGCGGTCGTCGTCCAGATGACCGCGAAGGCATCCTTGCTCAGCGTGGCCTGGCCGAAAGCCAGCGCCAGCTTTTGCGGCTCGGCGCATTTGAAGCCGACGTCCAGCGTCTGCGACTTCTTGTCGGCGTATTCGATTTCAAACTCGGCCAGCGAGGAACCGCAGTCAAAGCACCAGTACACGGGTTTCAGGCCGCGGTAGACGAAGCCGCGTTCCATGATGCGTTTGAGCGCACGGATTTCATTGGCCTCGTTGGCGAAATCCATGGTGCGGTAGGGGTTGTCCCATTCGCCGAGCACGCCCAGGCGCTTGAAGTCGGCCCGCTGGCCCTCGATCTGCTCGGTCGCGAAGGCGCGGCTCTTGGCCTGCACCTCGTCGCGCGGCAGGTTGCGGCCGTGAAGCTTTTCGATGGCGTTTTCGATCGGCAGGCCGTGGCAGTCCCAGCCGGGCACGTAGATCGCGTCCAGGCCCTTGAGCTGGCGCGCCTTGACGATCATGTCCTTGAGGACCTTGTTGACGGCGTGGCCGATGTGGATCTTGCCGTTGGCATAGGGCGGGCCGTCGTGCAGCACGAACTTGGGCTTGCCGGCGCGCACGTCGCGCAGCTTTTTGTAAATGCCCTTGTCGTCCCATTCCTTGGCCCAGCCGGCCTCGCGCTTGGGCAGGTCGCCGCGCATGGGAAACGGGGTGTCTGGCAGGTTCAGGGTGCTGCGGTAATCGGTTTTGGTCTCGGACATGGGATGCTTTTGTTAGGGCGGCCTGGGAAAGCGGGGCCGCCGGCAGTACGGTGGGGAGGAAAGCCATCCGCCGTGGGAGCAGGGCGGGGCCAGAGGCGACGAGATCGTCTAAATTCGGTCGCGCGTGGTCTGGCGGCTGGTTTCCGTGTGCATGGCGGCTGAAAACGGCTGCGGTGCCTGGGCAAAAAACGCCCGAGCCTCGTCGCAGTCCTTGGCGATGCCTGTTTTCAGGCTCTCCAGGCTGTCGTATTTCAGTTCGTCGTGCAGTTTGTGCAGCAGTTCCACGCGGATGATTTTACCGTATGCCCCCTCGGGCCCAAGGCCGGCGGGCCATTCGAGGCAATGCGTCTCCAGCAGCACCCGCCCGCCGTTGACGTCGGCCGGGTCCAGCGAGGGGCGTATGCCCAGGTTGGCGACGCCCGGGAGGGGCTTGTCGCCCAAGCCGTGCACCTGGACCGCAAAAATCCCGCCGGCCGCCGGTTTCCAGTGCGAAAAGCGCAGGTTGAGGGTGCGAAAACCGAGGTCGCGCCCGAGTTTGCGGCCGTGCACCACGTGGCCGGAGACGCTGTAAGGCCGCCCCAGCAGGCCGGCGACGCGGTCCATGCGGCCCTGGGCCAGCGCTTCGCGCACGGCGGAACTGGACACCCGGGCGCCGTGCACCTCGTAGCTGTTCATGCGGGCGACGTCAAAGCCCAGGCGCTCGCCGGCGGCGTCCAGCATGGCGTAGTCGCCCACGCGCTTGGCGCCGAAGCGGAAGTCGTCGCCCACCAGCACGTATTTCACGCCCAGGCCGCGCACCAGCACGTCCTGGATAAAGGCCTCGGCCGGCTGGGAGGCCAGGGCGGCATTAAAGGGCAGGACCACGCACTGGTCTATGCCGCAGCGCGCGAGTTCGGTGAGCTTGTCGCGCAGGGTGGCGATGCGGGCCGGCGCCAGTTCGGGCTTGCGCGCCACGGCCGCGAAATAGTCGCGCGGATGGGGCTCGAAGCTCATCACGCAGCTGGGCGCGCCCCGGTGCTGGGCCTCGTTCTTCAGCAGCGCCAGCATGGCCTGGTGGCCGCGGTGCACCCCGTCGAAGTTGCCTATGGTCAGGGCGCAGTGTTCGGCCAGCTGGGGATGGTGGTAGCCACGGAAAACTTTCATAGGGGCAATTATCGTTTTTGTAGCGCCTGAGCCCGGCCAAACGGGGCTTGAACGTGGTTAATGGGGGATTTGGGGGCGTTTTTCATGATTTCACTGTATATTGATACACAGTTAGCCCAGTACCGTGTTTCCATGCGTCGTCCACCTTGATGGAGGTTCGTTTTGAAGGTCTTGAAGCTCTCAGCCCAGGGATTGCCACAGTCGTGGATCAGCCTTGAACAAGCCGTGTTGCACTACGCGGCCGACGAGGTGCGCTGGGAGATGGGCGCGCGGGTGGTGGTCTTCCACGGCGGCCACAATGCGATCACGGGCCAGCAGTCCATCATCACGGTCAATAGCATCATCGGCACCAAGGGCGTGCCTAACATCAACCCCTTCGACCTCAAACCGGGCCTGACCAACGGCAAGCTGTTCGCCCGCGACCGCAATGTGTGCGCCTACTGCGGCGGGCATTTCCATGAGGAAGACCTGACGCGCGAGCACATCATCCCCTTCGCGCAGAACGGCATAGACACCTGGATGAACGTGGTGACGGCCTGCCGCGCCTGCAATCACCGCAAAAGCAGCCGCACACCCGAGCAGGCCCACATGCCGCTGCTCTACACGCCTTATGTGCCCAGCCTCTGGGAAGACTTCATTCTGCGCAACCGCCGCATCCTGGCGGACCAGATGGAGTTTTTGATGGCGCACATCCCGAAAACGTCACGCCTGCACGCGTAACGTTTCCGGGGCCGGCTCAGGCGAATACGCCGGCCGTCTCCTGCATCCGCTCCGATACCTCGCCCAGGTGATGCAGCGTGTCGCCAAAGGTCATTTCGAGCTGGGTCAGCTTCTTGAAATAGTGGCTCACGATGTATTCGTCGGTCACGCCTATGCCGCCGTGCAGCTGCACCGCCTGCTGGCCGACAAAACGCATGGACACGCCGAGCTGGTATTTGGCGCGCGCCAGGGCCCGACGGCGCTCGTCGGCCGGGGCGTTGAGCTTGAGCGAGGCGTAATAACTCATGGAACGCGCCAGCTCCAGTTGCATCTTCATGTCGGCCACGCGGTGGCGCAGCGCCTGGAAGCTGCTGATGGCCACGCCGAACTGCTTGCGCGTGTTCATGTACTCGACGGTGATGGCCAGGGTCTTGTCCATCACGCCCACGGCTTCGGCGCAGGCCGCGGCGATGCCGATGTCGACCGCTTGGGCCAGGGCCGTGAGGCCGTCCAGCGTGACCAGCGCGGTGGGCGCGTTCTTGAGCACCACCTCGGCGGCACGGCCGCCGTCCTGCGTGCCGTAGCCGCGCGTCGTGACGCCGGCTGCCGTGCGCTCGACCACAAACAGCGCGAGCTTGCCCTTGGCCATCGCGGGCACGATGAAGGCATCGGCCTGGTCGCCGGCCGGGACAATGCTTTTGATGCCGTTCAGCGTCCAGGCGTCGCCGGCCGCAGTGGCCGTGGCTTCGCATTTTTCAAAGTCGTAGCGCGCCGCGCGTTCCTGGTAGGCCAGCACCACCAGGCTTTCACCTGAGGCAATGTTGGGCAGCCAGGCGGTCTTGACGGCGGCCGGCGCATAGCCGGCGAGCACGGCGCCGACGATCAGCGCCTGGGCAAAAGGCTCCAGCACGATGCCGCGGCCCAGCTCTTCCATCACCACCATGCCCTCGACCGGGCCCATGCCCAAGCCGCCGTCGGCCTCGGGGATGTAGAGGCCGGTCAGGCCCAGTTCGGCGATCTGGCCGTAAGCCTCGCGCGAGAAGCCGCCGGCTTTGGCGATGCCGCGGCGGCGCTCGAAGTCGTAGCCCTTGTCCACCCATTTGCGCACGGCGTCGCGCAGCTGTTCCTGGTCGTCGGTGAAATCGAAATCCATGATGTTTTCCTTAGAGCCGGTATTAGCCGAGGACGACTTGCGAGACGATGTTTCGTTGCACTTCGTTGGAGCCGCCGTAAATCGTGGTCTTGCGCATGTTGAAGTAAGTGGATGCCAGCGGCGCGTCGCCCGCCAGGCCGCCGGGGAAGTCGCCCTGCCAGCCGGCTTCCATGGCTTCTTCGATGAAGGGCAGGCTGAAGGGGCCGGCGGCCAGCATCATGAGCTCGCTGTAGCGCTGCTGGATCTCGCTGCCGCGGATTTTGAGCAGGCCGGCGATGTCCAGCGAGTTCTTGCCCGATTTTTCGGCCGAGAGCACGCGCAGCACCAGCATTTCGAGCGCCACCACGTCGACCTCGAGTTTGGCGATCTCGTCGCGAAAGCGCTGGTCGTCATAGACGCCTTCGGCCTTGGCGATGCGTTTGAGGCGCTCGAGCTCGCGTTTGGCGCGGTTCACGTCGGCGATGTTGGTGCGCTCGTGGCTCAGCAGGTGTTTGGCGTAGGTCCAGCCCTTGTTCTCCTCGCCGATCAGGTTTTCGGCCGGCACTTCGACGTTGTCGAACCAGACCTCATTGACCTCGGCCTCGCCGTCCAGCAGCACGATGGGGCGCACCGTCACGCCGGGCGACTTCATGTCGATCAGCAGAAACGAAATACCGGTCTGCGGTTTGCCTTCGGTGCTGGTGCGTACCAGGCAGAAAATCCATTCGCCGTACTGGCCCAGCGTGGTCCAGGTCTTCTGGCCGTTGACGAGGTATTTGTCGCCCTGGCGCTCGGCCCGGCACTTGACCGAGGCCAGGTCGGAACCGGAGCCCGGCTCGCTGTAACCCTGGCTCCACCAGACTTCGCCGCTGGCGATGCCCGGCAGGAAGCGCTTTTGCTGCTCGGCGGTACCGAAAGCCATGATCACAGGTGCCACCATCACCGGGCCGAAGGGCACGACGCGCGGCGCTCCGGCCAGCGCGCACTCTTCCTCAAACAAATGCTTTTGCACCGCGTTCCAGCCCGGGCCGCCGAATTCCTTGGGCCAGCCATGGCCCAGCCAGCCTTTTTTGCCGAGGATCTTGGCCCAGCGCTGCATGTCGTCACGCGTCAGCCGCAGGGCGTTGTGCACCTTGTGCGAAATGTCGGCCGGCAGGTTGGCGCGGACCCAGGCGCGAATCTCTTCGCGGAAAGCCTGTTCTTCAAGGGTGAAAGCTAAATCCATGGCGGGATGTCTCCGGATCGGTTGGCGGCGGTTCTGCAGTCGCCTGCAGTCGATTTCTTATTTTTAGCACGGTCGTTCGTAATTTTATGTCTCAGGTGGGACATCGGCAAAACGGTCGCCGGCCGGCTTCCTGCCCCGTTCTAAACTAGAGGGCTATGGCCAGCGCGAACAAACCGAACAAAAACATCGTCATCCTGATTTCCGGCAGCGGCTCCAACATGGCCGCCATCGCCCGGGCGGCGGACAAGGAAGGCTGGCGCGGCCTCTACGGCGCGCAGGTGGCCGCCGTCATCAGCAACCGGGCGGACGCCGCCGGGCTGGACCTGGCCCGAAGCCTGGGCATCGCCACCGCCGTCGTGCCGCACAAGGACTTTGCTTCACGCGAAGCCTTTGACGCCGAACTGATGGCGCGCATAGACGGCTACACGCCGGCGCTGGTGGTGCTGGCCGGCTTCATGCGCATCCTGACGCCCGGCTTTGTGAAGCACTACGCGGGACGGCTCATCAACATCCACCCCTCGCTGCTGCCGGCCTTCACCGGCCTCAACACGCACCAGCGCGCGATAGACGCCGGCTGCAAGGTCGCGGGCGCCACGGTGCATGAAGTCACGGCCGAACTCGACCACGGCGCCACCCTGGCGCAGGCCGTGGTGCCGGTGCTGCCGGGTGACACGGCCGAGACCCTGGCCGCGCGTGTGCTCACGCAGGAGCACCTGATCTTCCCGCAAGCCGTGCGTGGGTTTTTCGAACGCGGGGCCTGAGACTTTAGGCCCTTGCCGGCCCCCCCCGGGGGCTCACTTCTTGTTGCCAGTGATGGCCGTGGAAAAGTTGAAACCGAATCTGTTTTGAATCCAGCGGGCCCCGCGCCCCGTATTCATCACAGCCGCTTGAATCATGGTGATTTCGGCTCTTGGTTCAACTTCTTCCAAAGGACTTCACATGCAGACCCCACACAAACTCGCTTCCATCGGCCTCGCGCTGGCCCTGTCGTTCGCCGCGCTTCCCTCCTTCGCGCAAGTCATGGTGGGCGGCGCGCCCATGCTGGCCAGCAAGGACATCATCGACAACGCCGTCAACTCCAAGGACCACACCACGCTGGTCGCGGCGGTCAAGGCCGCGGGCCTGGTCGACACGCTCAAAGGCCCGGGCCCGTTCACGGTGTTCGCGCCCACCAACGCCGCTTTCGCGGCGCTGCCCGCCGGCACGGTGGACACCCTGCTCAAGCCCGAGAACAAGGGCATGCTGACCGGCGTGCTGACCTACCACGTGGTGGCCGGCAAGTGGGATGCCGCCGCCATCAGCAAGATGATTGCCGACGGCAAGGGCATGGCCTCCATCAAGACGGTCGCCGGCGGCACGCTGGTGGCCAAATCGAGCGGCGGCAAGGTCACGGTGACCGATGAAAAGGGTGGGGTGGCCACCGTGAGCATCGCCGACGTCTACCAGTCCAATGGCGTGATCCACGTGGTCGACAAGGTAATGCTGCCTAAGTAAGGCTGAAGCGGGGCTTTTGACCAGGCCCGTGCGTCGTGCACGGGCCTGCTTGCATTCGCTCAGGCCTGTTTGCGCAGGTGCAATGCAGCTTTCACGATGCTTTGCGCATCGACGCTGAAAAATTCACGCAGCGCGGCGCGTGTGTCGCTGCGGCCGAAGCCGTCGGTGCCCAGGGTCAGGTAGCGCCGGCCTTCGGGCAGGAAGGCGCGAATGCTTTCGGGAACGGCGCGCACATAGTCGGTGGCGGCGATGATGGGGCCGGAACTTGCCTTCAACTGCTGCGCGACGAAGGCCTCAGCCTGCGCTTCACCGCTGAGCGCTGCGTGCTGGCAGGCCGCGCCGTCGCGCGCGAGTTCGCTCCAGCTGGTCACGCTGTACACCGTGGCGGCGATGCCCTGCTGCGCGAGTTGCTGCGCGGCCTTGATGACTTCGGTGAGGATGGCGCCCGATCCCATCAGGGTCACTTCGCCGGTGGCCTTCTTGCCGGCGGGGAGGAAGCTGTCGAAGCGGTAGCAGCCGCGGATGATGTCGGCCTCGGCGCCGGGCCGCAAGTCGGGCTGGGCGTAGTTCTCGTTCATCAGCGTGACGTAATAGAAGACGTCCTTCTGCTCGACCATCATTTCCCGCATGCCGCGGTCCAGGATCACGGCGAGTTCGCCGGCGAAGGCCGGGTCGTAGGCCTTGCAGTTGGGGATGGTGGCGGCGATCAGGTGGCTGCTGCCGTCCTGGTGCTGCAGGCCTTCGCCGCCCAGGGTGGTGCGGCCTGAGGTGGCGCCCAGCAGGAAGCCGCGTGCGCGCTGGTCGGCGGCGGCCCAGATCTGGTCGCCCACGCGCTGGAAGCCGAACATGGAGTAATAGATATAGAAGGGCAGCATGGCCAGGCCGTGCACGCTGTAGCTGGTGGCCGCGGCCGTCCAGCTGGCCAGGGCGCCGGCCTCGCTGATGCCCTCCTCGAGGATCTGGCCGTCGAGCGCCTCGCGGTAGCTCAGCACCGAGCCTATGTCTTCGGGCGCATAACGCTGGCCCACGCTGGAGTAGATGCCGACCTGCTTGAACAGGTTGGCCATGCCGAAGGTGCGCGCCTCGTCGGCGACGATGGGCACGATCTTCGGACCGAGCGCCGAATCCTTGAGCAGGCCGCCCAGCATGCGCACAAAGGCCATGGTGGTGCTCATTTCCTTGCCATCGGCGGCGAGCGCGAACTGGGCGTAGGAGGGCAGGGCCGGGATGTCCACGACGTCGGCCGCGGTTTCACGCCGCGGCAGGTATCCGCCCAGCGCCGCGCGCCTGGCGTGCATGTACTGCATCTCGGCGCTGTCGGCGGCGGGTTTGTAGAAGGCCAGGTTTCTGGCCTGCTCGTCGGAGAGCGGCAGGTTGAAGCGGTTGCGGAATTCGACCAGGTCCTCGCCGTCGAATTTTTTCTGCGAATGTGTGGTCATGCGGCCCTGGCCGGCGCTGCCCATGCCGTAGCCTTTTTTGGTGTGGGCCAGGATCACGGTGGGCTGGCCCTGGTGGTTGGCGGCCGCGGCATAGGCGGCGTGGATTTTCACGAGGTCGTGGCCGCCGCGTTT
The DNA here is from genome assembly GCF_964252805.1 of Polaromonas sp. LjRoot131. Taxonomy (NCBI): domain Bacteria; kingdom Pseudomonadati; phylum Pseudomonadota; class Betaproteobacteria; order Burkholderiales; family Comamonadaceae; genus Polaromonas; species Polaromonas sp. LjRoot131. The sequence continues at coordinate 25,347 of NZ_CAXUPF020000001.1, forward strand.
GAGGCGGTCTATCTGCTCGTCGGTCATGCCCTGGGCCAGGCGCGCGAGTTCGGCGTTCTGGCCGAAGAAGTTGTCGCGGTTGAAACGCCCGTCTTTCGCGGCGAAGGTCTGCATCTGGCCGTCCACCGTCTGCGCGAAGGCCTGGGTCAGCGCGCCGGTGAGGTCGCGCGCGAACAGGCCGTCCCAGTCGCTGCCCCAGACCAGCTTGATGACGTTCCAGCCGGCGCCGGCAAACAGCTTTTCGAGCTCGTCGATGATGCGGCCGTTGCCGCGAACCGGGCCGTCCAGGCGCTGCAGGTTGCAGTTGACGACCCAGACCATGTTGTCCAGGCCTTCGCGCGCGGCCAGGGTCAGCGCGCTCATGGATTCGGGCTCGTCCATCTCGCCGTCGCCGAACACGCCCCAGACCTTGCGGCCCGTGCAGTCGAGCAAACGCCGGTGCGTGAGGTAGCGCATGAAGCGCGCGTGGTAGATGGAGCTGATGGGGCCTATGCCCATGGAGCCGGTGGGGAACTGCCAGAAGTCCGGCATCAGATAAGGGTGAGGGTAGCTGCACAGGCCTTGCGCGCCCTGGCCGGGTGCGCTGAGTTCCTGGCGGTAAAAGCCCAGGTCTTTTTCGCTGAGGCGGCCTTCGAGGTAGGCGCGTGCATAGACGCCGGGCGCGCTGTGCGGCTGGAAGAACACCAGGTCACCGCGATGCTGCCCTTGGCCGACGCCTTCGCGCGCGCGGAAGAAATGGTTGAAGCCGGTTTCAAACAGGTCGGCCGCGCTGGCGTAGCTGGCAATGTGGCCGCCGAGTTCGGCGGAGCCGCCGGTTTCGACCTGGTTGGCGCGCACCACCATGGCCAGCGCATTCCATCGCATCAGCGAGGCCAGGCGCTCTTCCATCGCGAGGTCGCCGGGGAACACGGGCTGCTCGTCCACAGCGATGGTATTCATATAAGGCGTGGCCAGCTCGGGCTGCCAGCCTATGCGCTGCTTGCGGGCGACGCGGCTCAGTTCGCCCAGCATGTGCCGCGCCCGGGCGGGGCCGTGGGTCAGGGCCAGCGCCTCAAAGGCTTCACGCCATTCGGCGGTTTCTTGTGGGTCGGGATCGGCGGGCGTTGCGGCCTGCATCAGCAAATGGTGGGGAGTGGAGTCGTTCATGGCAGAAACGACTGTACGCAGCTTTTCCCGGAAGGTGTAACCTCAATATCGGGGTTTCAGACCATTCAGAGGCATAAAATGCCGTAGAAATGGATTTTTACAGATGATGCAGCTTGATGCCCTTGATTTGAAAATCCTCGATGAATTGCAGCGCGACGGCTCGCTGTCCAATGTGGAGTTGTCGCGGCGCGTGCACCTGAGCCCTTCGCCCTGCCTGGCCCGCGTCAAGGCGCTGGAGGCTGGCGGCGTGATCGACCGCTATGTGGCGATTGCCAATGCCGCAGCGCTGGGCCTGGGCCTCAATGTGTTTATCTCCATCAGCCTGCGCACGCAAAGCAAGGAGTCGCTGGCCGACTTTGAGCGGCGCATCGCCGAGCATGACCAGGTGATGGAGTGTTATTTGATGTCGGGCGACAGCGACTATTTGATTCGCGTGGCGGTGGCCGACATAGGCGCTTTGGAGAAATTCATCCTCGAACAGCTGTCGCCGATCTCGGGGATTGAAAAAATCCGCTCGAGTTTTGCACTCAAGCAGGTCAGATACAAGACGGCCCTGCCGCTGCCCAAACGTTGACCAGGGCTTTCAGCGTGCGCCGCGCTCGCCCGCCAGCGAGGGATGTGAGGTTTCGATCGCATTGATTTTGGCCAGCAGGTCTTCGCGCCGGTTGGCGCCTTCGGCCGCGGCGCTGCCGGGCTCCAGCGGCGAATCGACAAACTGCACGGGCCGTTTGGTGCCGGCGGCCATGTGGTGCAGGCGTATCTTGAGCGCATCGCTGACTTCCGCGGCGGTCTGGGCGCGCGGTATGTCGTGCCATATGGCGATGTGCAGGGTGAACGCGCCCGCATCGCCGAGTTTTTCGGAGGCGCGTATGCAGTCCGCCAGGATTTTGGTGGACACCTCCGACAGGACGGCGCGGCTGACGGGGCCTTCGACCAGCACCATGAAATGGTTTTCGTCGCAGCGCGCCACGGTGTCCACGTCACGCGCGGCGCGGCGCAGGATTTCACCGATGCGGGACAGCGCGGCGCCGCGCTTCTGGTCGCCCACTTCGTCGTGGCTGGGGGCCTGGTTGAGCCAGTGCAGCATCAGCGCGCCGCAGGCCGACTTCTGCCGGCGGCCGCGCAGCAGCATGGCCGGCAGCCTGGCTTCGATGATGCGGGGCAGCATCAGGCCGCTGGCGGCGTCGTAGGTCGACAGGGCGGCGCCACGGTGGTTGGAGAACAGCGCCGCCCGGCTGCGCCACGCGAGCACCCCGAAAATCCAGAGCAGGCCGACCATGGCAGACAGCACGCCCGCGGCCTGCGCCGATTCCACATTCAGCACCCAGCCCGCGTTGTAGGAAAGCCGTGCCAGCGCGGCCAGACCGATGGGCGCGGCGCCTAGCAGCAAAAGAAGGTTCCAGGCCTGGCCGCGCCAGGATATCCAGACCAGGCTTGCCAGGATCGCCACGGTGGCCAGCGCCAGCCACAGGTTGCGCAGGTCGCGCGGCACGAAGTCCAGGCGGACCATCATCACGCAGGCCATGAGCAGGCTGCCCGCTGTGACGGCGGCCAGCAGCCGGTACAGGCGCGGATGGCCGTCCCGGGCATAGCTGGCCTGGGCGCAGAACCAGGCGGCCGCGGCCATGGTGACCGTGGCGGAGACCCAGCCCATGACCTGGTTCAGGTGCACGCTGTAGGGCCAGATGCGCCAGCCGCCATAGCCGATCAGCACCAGCTGCGTGAACATCAGCGTCACCACCACTGCGCCGAACCAGAGGAACACCTTGCTGCGCGACATGCTGAACGCGGCCAGGCACAGCACGGCCAGCACGCTGAACATGCCCCACATCAGGCCAATCACCACGCCGACGCGCGAGGCGCCGTCGATGTATTCGACGGGGGTGAGCAGCATGGGCCGCTCGGTGATGGGCCGGCGATGCTCGAAGCGCAGGTAATAAACCTGCGGCTGCTCGGCATGCGATTGCAGCTCAAAGCTCGGGACGCGGGTGCGCAAGGCCCAGTAGGCGGGGGCGATCGCCTCGCCGGCGGAATGGACCTGCCAGCCGCCCTGCGGCTCGCGCGCGTAAAGGCTGACCTTGAAGATCGCCTGGGCGGGCAGCCGGATGTACCAAGTCTGCAGGTTCTCGGTGACCGGCAAGGCGAAGCTGGCCCAGACTTCCTGCTTGTCCGAGGTCGGCAGGATGGTGCTGTCGGTGTAGGGCTGGAAGACGCGCTTTTCGGCGCCGGGCTCTGCGGTGTTGAAGGCGTCGGGTGACGTGACGGAGTCCGTGGGTACTGCGACCCATTGCAGCGGCTGCGCCAGCGTGATCTGGGGGCTGCTTTCATACAGGCGGTCAAACACCTGCGCGTGGCTTGCGCCGAAAAAGGCGCAGAGCAGCATGAAGAGGGAAGCACGCAGGCTGGCTTTGAGGGACATGGGCATAGCTTATGGCAAAAGAGCCGGCGCGGCCGTGGCCGGCGGCCGGCCGATACGGGCAATTTATACCGCGAACAGCTGTTTAGACGGGAAACCAGCGTCGTCCCGAAGATTTCCTTGAGGGCGGCCCTCCGCCTTCTGTAATGAGGGCGTCACACGAGTTGCACACCATCCGCTTTTCATCAACAGTGGATTGCCCATGCCTTTTTCCCGTTTTGCCGCAATGCGGCGCCGCGTTTCCAAAGCCCCTCTTAAAGCCCTTTTCTTCGCCCTGGCCACCGCTGCGCTGGTGTCGCCGCTACGGGCCCAAACGGCTTTCCCGGCCACGCTGGCCGGCCATGCCGTGATGCCCGCCAAGTCCTTTGTCGCCGCGCCCAAGGATGCGCCGCAGGACCTGCAGGTCAGCGGCAAGTTCAGCAACGGACAGCGCACCGAAGCGCTGGGCACGGTGGAAGGCATGTCGGCCGGCCGCCTCACCGGCGTCTCGCTGCCTTTCAAGGGCCAGCCGCTGCAAGGCCATTCGGGCATCAAGAAGATGGCTGACGGCACGTTCTGGATACTCACCGACAACGGTTTCGGCGCCAAGGCGAACTCGCCCGACGCGATGCTGTACCTGAACCACTACAAGGTGGACTTCAAGGCCGGCAGCATGACAAGGCTGGAAACCGTGTTCCTGCATGACCCGGATAAAAAAGTGCCGTTTCGCATCGTCCACGAAGGCACGAAGAAGCGCTACCTGACGGGCAGCGACTTCGATACTGAAAGCTTCCAGTTCGCCGGCGGCGCGCTGTGGATAGGCGATGAGTTCGGCCCCTTCCTGATCAAGACCGATCTCAAGGGCAAGGTGCTGGCGGTTTTCGAGACCCTGGTGGATGGCAAGGTGGTGCGTTCGCCCGACCATCCCGCCGTTACCACGCCGGGTGCGCCCGGCGGCACGGTCGATTTCCAGGTCAAGCGCTCCAAAGGCTTCGAAGGCATGGCGTCGTCAAAGGACGGCAGCAAGCTTTATGCGCTGCTGGAAGGCCCGGTGTGGAATGCCGAAGCCAAAGACTATGAACGTGTCGCCGGCAAGGAGGCCTTGCGTATGCTGGAGTTCGACGTGCAGGCGGGCAAGTGGAGCGGCCGTTCATGGATGTACCCGCTGGAGGCCAACGGCAACGCCATCGGCGACTTCAACATGATCGACGGAACCATGGGCCTGATCATCGAGCGCGACAACGGCGAAGGCACGGCCGACAAGGCCTGCCCCGAAGGCCAGAAGCGCACGGACTGCTTCCACGACATCGCCAAATTCAAGCGTGTCTACAAGATTGAGATGACGGACGCCAACGTAGGCGGGCCGGTGCGCAAGGTTGGCTATATTGACCTGCTCAACATCGCCGACCCGCACAAGCTGGCGCGCAAGCCGTTAAACGAGGGCGTGCTCAAGTTCCCCTTCTTCACGATAGAAAACGTGGATGTGGTGGACGCGACGCACATCGTGGTCGGCAACGACAACAATCTGCCGTTTTCCACCAGCCGCGAGCCGAACAAGGCCGATGACAACGAGTTGGTCCTGCTTGAAGTCGGCGAATTTTTGAACGCTAAATAAACCGGCGGATCAACGCAAAAAGCTACGGGCGTCAGTCGCTATCCATGGGATAGCTGCTGACGCCCGTTTTGCGTCTGGATAAGATGAAGGGAAGCGCCTACATCTTGGACTGGAACACCAGCCCGGCGTGCTCACGCAGCGCATGGAACTTGATCTTGGGCCATTGCTGCTCCACGGCGCGCAGGGTGGCGCTGTGATCCACCAGCAGGGTGGGTGCGTCGACGGCGTCCAGCGCGACGCGGTGGGCGTTGGCGTCCATGAATTTTTTCAGCTCGTTGGCGTCCTCGCTGGTGACCCAGCGCGCCAGGTTGAAGTTGCTGCCCATGATGCGGGCCTTGACGCCGTACTCATGCTCCAGGCGGTGAGCGACCACTTCAAACTGCAGCTGGCCGACCGCGCCCAGCAGCAGCAATGAGCCGGCGATAGGCCGGAACACCTGGATCGCGCCTTCTTCGCCGAGCTGCGTGAGGCCGGCGCGCAGCTGCTTGCTGCGCAGCGGGTCGGCCACCTCGACGGCGCGGAACATTTCGGGCGCGAAGAAGGGCAGACCGGTGAACTGCAGGGCTTCGCCTTCGGTCAGCGTGTCGCCGAGCTGTAGCACGCCGTGGTTGGGGATGCCGATGATGTCGCCGGCAAAGGCGGTATCCAGCAGTTCGCGGCGCTGGCTCATGAAACTCACCACGGTGTTGGGGCGCAGCTCCTTGCCGCTGCGCACCACCTTCAGGCGCATGCCGCGGGTGAACTCGCCGCTGGCCACGCGCAGGAAGGCGATGCGGTCGCGGTGGGCCGGGTCCATATTGGCCTGGATCTTGAAGACCACGCCGGAGAATTTTTTCTCCTCGGGGTGCACCACGCGCTGGATGGCTTCGCGCTCGGCGGGTGCGGGCGCCAGGTCGACCAGCGCATCCAGCACTTCCTGCACGCCGAAGTTGTTGATGGCGGAGCCGAAGAACATGGGCGTCTGTTTGCCGGCCAGGAATTCGGCGCGATCGAACTCTGGCGTGGCGCCTGCCACCAGTTCGATTTCGCCCTGGGCCTGCGTGTATTCGGCGCCGAAGCGTTTGGCGGCTTCGGCATTGTCCAGGCCGGCCAGGATTTCATCGTCGCCGCCGGCTTTTTCCTCGCCGGGGCTGAAAACGCGCATGCGGTCCTCGCGCCTGTCGTAGACGCCGTGAAACAGCTTGCCCATGCCGACCGGCCAGGTAAAGGGAACCACCGTCATGCCGAGTTCGCGCTCGATCTCGTCCATCACGCTCATGGGGTCCTGCACTTCGCGGTCCATCTTGTTGACGAAGGTCAGGATGGGCGTGTTGCGCGCGCGGCAGACCTGCAGCAGGCGGCGCGTCTGCGGCTCGACGCCGTTGGCCGCGTCGATCACCATCAGCGCCGCGTCCACGGCGGTCAGCACGCGGTAGGTGTCTTCCGAGAAATCCTGGTGGCCGGGGGTGTCCAGCAGGTTGATGACGCAGTCGCGGTATTCCATCTGCATGACCGAGCTGGCGACCGAGATGCCGCGCTGCTTTTCGATCTCCATCCAGTCGGAGGTCGCGTGGCGCGCGGCCTTGCGGGCCTTGACGCTGCCGGCGATCTGGATCGCACCCGAGAACAGCAGCAGCTTTTCGGTCAGCGTGGTTTTACCCGCGTCGGGGTGGGAGATGATGGCAAACGTGCGGCGGCGTTTGACCTGTTTTGCGATTTCGGTGGATTCGGACATAACCCACGATTATCGGTGACTGGGCCTATCGAGGGGCTTGGTCGGGCTCCCGGGCAAAACGCGGCCGTTTCACGCCGGCTATCACCACCTCTTCGTTGAACATGGCCGCGGGCCGTACCCACAGGTTTTTCTCGCCGAGCACGCGGTACAGCGTCATCGGCTCCAGGGTCTCGCTGTGGCGGACGGTGCCGATCACTTCATATACCTTGTCTTTGTAGTGACGGTACAACCCTGGCGGGGTTTCGATCAGGGGCGGCAGGGCTTCTGCAGGGGTTTTTGGCATGTCGGTCGGGGGTTGTGAAGGGCTTAAAGATGGGGGTGGCAAGACCGGAGTGGGACAATGGGGCCTATGCATCCTAAAGCCTTACTCGACAGTTGTTCCGAGCTTCTCAAGCAGGTCCTTAAATTTGATCATCCCGCCGACATGGTGGTGTCGCGCTATTTCCGCGACTACCGCCTCGGCCCGCGCGAGCGCGCCACCGTGGCCGAAACGGTTTACGGCGTGCTGCGCAAGAAAAACCTCTACACCTACCTGGCCCAGCACGGCAGCGGCGCGCCCGAGCGGCGGCTGGCCATCCTCGGCTTTGCCGCCGATCGTGATTTTTTGCTGGGCGCGCTGACCGATCAGGAAAAAGACTGGCTGGCACGTTGCGACCAGGTCAAGCCGGCCGACCTGATGGAATTGCATCGCCACAACTTGCCGCAATGGCTGGTCGAACCGCTCAAGGAGCAGCTGGGCGACGATTTCTGGCCACTGGTGGAAAGCCTCAACGCGCCGGCCGGGCTGGATTTGCGTGTCAACACGCTGAAAGACAAACGCGCTGAAATCCAGAAAGAGCTCTCGAAAGCGGCGATCAAAACCGTCGCCACGCCGTATTCGCCCTGGGGCCTGCGCATTGATGGCAAGCCGCAGCTGGCCAAGCTGGACGCTTTCACCCGCGGCGCGATTGAGGTGCAGGACGAAGGTTCGCAGTTGCTGGCCCTGCTGGTGGACGCCAAACGCGGAGAGATGGTGGTCGATTTTTGCGCCGGCGCCGGCGGCAAGACGCTGGCCCTGGGCGCATCCATGCGCAACACCGGGCGGTTGTATGCCTTCGACACCTCCGGCCACAGGCTGGATGCGCTCAAGCCCCGGCTGGCGCGCAGCGGGCTGTCGAATGTGCATCCGGTGGCCATTGCCCATGAACGCGACGACCGCATCAAGCGTCTGGCCGGCAAGATAGACCGCGTGCTGGTCGACGCGCCGTGCTCGGGCCTGGGCACCTTGCGGCGCAACCCCGACCTCAAATGGCGGCAAAACCCCAAGGCGATTGAAGAGCTCAGGGCCAAACAAACCGCGATTTTGCAGAGTGCCGCGCGGCTTTTAAAGCCCGGCGGCCGGCTGGTTTATGCCACCTGCAGCATCCTGCGTGAAGAAAACGAGGCGATTGCGGAAGCCTTCAGCGCGGCCAATACGGGGTTCAACGTCCTTGAAACCGGGCCTTTGTTGACCCATCTGGGGGTGGAACATGCGGAAAAACTCTGCCGCGGCCCCTACCTTCGCCTCTGGCCCTACTTGCACCAGACTGACGGGTTTTTCGCGGCGGTTTGGCAAAAGTCCTGATATTTTTGCCAGCAAAAGACGACAGATAGGCTGATGTTACATATTTATTCGTGACTTTTCGCACTGATTTGACCTTCGGTACTGTGCCTGAAGCGACTTGGTATTTATGGGGGTTCGCCTTACAATAAAGCCTTGTTTGGTGCAGCGCCCGGAGACAAATTTGGATGGCGCTGGTGCAGCTTGTTTAAAGGATTTTTATGATGTTGTTTGATGCCGCCCTCGACTGGCTGGCAAATGGATTGCTCGCCGCCAGCTGGTGGCAAATCGTGTTGTACGCCCTGGTGACCACCCACATCACCATCGCCAGCGTGACGATTTACCTGCACCGCCATCAGGCGCACCGCGCCATGGACCTGCACGCGATCCCCTCGCATTTCTTCCGCTTCTGGCTCTGGCTGGGCACCGGCCAGGTGACCAAGGAATGGGTGTCCATTCACCGCAAGCACCACGCCAAATGCGAAACCCTGGAAGACCCGCACAGCCCCCAGGCCCACGGCATCAAGAAGGTGTTCTGGGAAGGTGCCGAGTTGTACCGCGCCGAAAGCAAGAACAAGGAAACCATGACCAAGTACGGCCATGGCACGCCTAACGACTGGATGGAGCGCAATGTCTATTCCCGCTACAGCTGGCAGGGTGTGGGCCTGATGATGATCATCGACCTGGCCTTCTTCGGCGCGGCAGGCCTTGCGGTCTGGGCTGTGCAGATGGCCTGGATTCCCGTGACGGCCGCCGGCATCATCAACGGCATCGGCCACTACTGGGGCTACCGCAACTTTGAGGCACCCGACGCCAGCACCAACATTTCGCCCTGGGGCATCATGATTGGCGGTGAAGAGTTGCACAACAACCACCACACCTACCCAACCTCGGCGAAATTCTCGGTCAAGCCCTACGAATTCGACATCGGCTGGATTTACATCCGCGCCCTGGAAAAGGTCGGCCTGGCTTCCGTGAAGAAGGTTCCGCCCAAGCTCCAGCTGGGTTCCATCCAGCCCGTGGCTGACGAGAAAACGCTGGAAGCGCTGATCGCCCACCGCTACGAAGTGATGGCCGGTTTTGCGCGCGAACTGCGCCGTGCCGGCAAAGCCGAAATCGAAGTGCTGAAGGCGAAAAAAGCCGACGTGTCCGTGCTGCGCGCGGCCAACCGCTGGCTGCACCGCGACGACGACAAGGTCCCTGCGGCCGCCAAGCCGCAACTGGCCCAGGCCCGCGCCGAGCACCCGGTGCTCGACAAGATGGTCACCATGCGCGAAGAGCTGCGCCAGATGTGGATGAGCACCTCGGCCTCCCGCGAGCAGCTCGCGAGCGACCTGCAGGCCTGGTGCCACCGCGCGGAAGAAAGCGGCATTGCCGCGCTGCGCGAGTTTTCGATGAAGCTGCGCGCCGCCCGCGCCTGACCTGGCCCTACATGTCGGCCTGATTCAGGTCGATCCCTCTTCAAAACCGCTCCGGAGAAATCTGGGAGCGGTTTTTTACTGGTCGGCGCAAAGTATGAGCCCAGTGATCGGGCGCCGCCGGATTTGGCAATGGGCAGGGTCGCTACCAGCGCACTGGTCAGAGCGTCCGAGATTAGTCATCTTCTGCACACGGAAGAGTGCTTTCGTGCGAATTGCGCTGAAGTCTGACCCACTCTCGAAGTTAAAGTGCTGTCCCCAGATTCGACTGCTGCTTGTCGCGCCGAGCCAAACGCAGCCAACAGGTGATAGTGCTGGGAAACAGCGGCGCACTTTGATGCAGATATCGAACGTAATCGCTTGTAATCGCAACAGCCGGCCCCCTTGCCCATACTGCAGATGCACTTCCCCCCAACCTTTCTTGACAAAAAGATAGGCAAGACCGGTGCATTTTTTTAACTATTTTTAGGAGAACTAACATGCGTTATGCACAAAAAGACCTCGGTATGGGCGCGTACAACATTTCCGTTCAGATCAACAACACTCCGGACTTCCAAATCGTTCCCCAAGTTGAAGCTGTCATCGAAGTTCCCTTGACTACGATCACGTTTCATTGCCCGAACCAAACCATTCCCGTCATTGCCAACGCACCCGACAATAAGATTTATCGGGTTGAAGTGAAGGAGCCCGCAGTGGCTGCGCCCAACTCGCTCGAAGTGGTGCAATATGCAGTGGAGTGAAACGGTGCGAATTTGACCTGCCGATGGGCAAGAAGGGGAATCCTTGCCCTCTGCCCGTCGACGTGCCGCCATCAGTTGCAAACGGCTCGCCTTGAAGTGGTGCCCGGCGAGCGAAACGAGACGGCCGTCGCCTAACCCACGCGCCTGCAACTCAAAACGGGCTATCGGGTCGATGTTCCACAAGGTAAATGGTCGTCCGGCAGGCGACTTCACACCAACTTCATACAGCTCATCAAGACCTCACAGACGCGTATCAGACTGCACCTATCGAAAGTCGAATGCATCCATCGGATGTTTCATTTCGAAGAAAGGTCGGTCTGTGAGTTCAATCCATAGCGTCGCTACTCTTCCGCCGTACGCACGAATTTTCGGTCCGGTAACGACAAGAAAGACTGTCCGACTTCTAAAACTGTATTTGCTGCTCGTTACGGGCGGCTCGGCTTTGCTGCTCTTCGCGCATCGGGATGCCTTGCGGATTTTCGGCTTGGGGTTGATGGTGCCGGGCGGCGGATTTCTGGCGCATGCTGATATTTGCACAGGCAGTGGTATAGGTCATATAGCCGCCTGGCTGTGTTCGGTGGGTGCCTTGGCGTTTGCGCTGTTGGTCTGGTTTGGCACGGGCAATGTGCTGCTGCCTCCGTTTGTATGGCTCGGTTCGGCGTTTTGGGCCGCGAGCATGAACCACGGCGCAATTCAGCCAGGTGTGGTCCTGAATGTGTACTACCTGCTCGCGCTGTCTGCTGCGGCGGGCTGCCTGTCGATGCTGGCCTGGTTTATGTTTTCAGGCCGGCAAAGGCGCATCGATAACGAATACCTGGTCCAACAAACGGCTAGATTGGAAACGATCTTCACAGCCCAATCATCAAGGCAAAAACCGGAGATGTCGTTGGCGCATCTGCAGCGCGTGAGGTTCGCACTCGATCGGGCTCTGCAACCTTTGGATGAATTTTCGGGGTTCGAGCAACGCGATCAGTTTCAGACGGCGGCGCTTCGGTATCAAGTCAACTTTCTGGCTTATGGTATTGCCTTGACGCAGGCACGCTTCACGCCTGCGTTAGGCGGGTACATGAGCGACGCGCAAAACAAGCTACTGAACAAGCAGGCACAGCACCGCGCGTGGGCCTACTGGTCGCTGGAAAATCTATGGGGAAATTGCCGGTGGAACCCCGACCCTACCGCCCGTGAAAACATCATGTACACGGGCTTCGTGGCACTGCAGATGGCCCTGTTCCAGGCCAGCACAGGAAGCCAGGAATTTTCGAAAAAGGGTGCCTTTACGCTGGTGCACCCGAACGGAAAACGCTACGAACACAGCTTTGAGTCCTTGCTGTCCAGGTTGGAAAAAGAATACGAACGTTCGCCCTTCTATTTGATGGCCTGCGAGCCCAACTGGGTCTATCCCCTGTGCAACACAATGGGAGCCTCGGCACTGCGTGCCCACGATGCGCAGTACGGCCAGACGAAATGGGCCGGTCACGCGCCAGAGTTTCGCCGGCATCTGGACGCGGAGTTTCTGGACGGCATGGGTCGCTACGTGCCATGCCGTTCTACATATACGGGGTTGGCCTTGCCCGCCATTGGGGGCGCAATGCCTCTGGCGATGCCCTGCTATTTTTTGAATGCGCTGGAACCTGACTTGGCGCGTCGCCAATGGCTGTTGTTGAGGCGTCGGCTGTTCGATCGTCATGAGCGGCTTCGACGCAGTGAATTCTGGCCCATCGACACAGGAAACTACGGTTTTTCAAGAGGCAGTGCCTACGCAGCGACGGCCTTGGCGGCGGCAGAGTTGGGCGATGAGTGTGTGTATCAACACTGCATGGATGCCTTGGAGTATGCGTGTCCAACTACGCTCAATCATGGGGTCGCCCACAGGCGTAAGGCCTCGGTATGGGCGCATGGTGTCGAGCTGATGGCGCATTCCGGAGGGCGCGACAGTTTTCGAAACTTGATCAGTAACCCACTTTCATCAAAAGGTCCCAGGTTGGAGCCCCTGTCCTATCCCGATGTGCTGGTTGCAGCTGCGCACTCCGATGCTGTAAGCAGCTCTTTGCAAGCGGTGCTGTATGGCGGGGCCGGCGATGGCATCAAGAGCTTGGGCGTGTCGGGCTTGCGTCCGTTGGCACCCTATCGGATCACAGGTGCTTGCCTGACGCAGGTTCGGGCTGACGACATGGGAACGGTGTGCTTGGAGATTCCGCTTGCTGGACGCACCTGTTTGACGCTGGAGCCGGCCGGCGCACTGTGATGGGTTGCTGTATTTTGATGGCCACGGTATGGGGCTGCTGGTATGGGTTGCAGGCTATACGGGCGTGCACTGTTCGACGTTCATGTGTTGCCCAGGCTTGGCGGTTGGTCAATAAGAAGGATGAAAAAATGAAAGAAGTCCCTCATGCCTGCGCTCCGCCGCGATTCACCCTGGCCGCACGCCTCAAGAGTTTTGGCTATGCCTTCGAGGGGATAGCGTTGATGCTTAAAACGCAGCACAACGCATGGCTGCATCTGATCGCCACAACGCTGGTGACGGGACTGGCCGGTTGGTGCCGAGTGGACGCCGGCGATTGGCGCTGGCTGATTGGCGCGATGGCCATGGTTTGGATGGCAGAGGCCATGAACACAGCAGTGGAGTCGCTCTGCGATGTTGTGTCGCCACACTATTCATTGGCCGTCAAATCCGCAAAGGATCTTGCCGCCGGCGGCGTGTTAATTGCGGCTTGTGTAGCCGCGGCAATCGGTGTCATAACCTTCTGGCCCTATTTGGGTGCCAGGTGATTGCGCTGTGGCGCTGTGCGTGATGCGTCGCCTTTGCGGCAAGGCTTAAATCACAGTAGGGCTTATGTGGATCAGATTTCGACAGAATTCAAACAAGCCAGGTAGCAACCCTGCTTGTTTGGTGGGAGTTCTGCTTTCTAAATCCCCAAAAAATAAAGGACACCGAGGTGTCCTTTATTGGATGTACTGACCGAGTGTAGTTTTTTACTACACACGGATTCGTAGCTTTATTTCAGCTTGATTTCTTTGTATTCCACGTGCTTGCGTGCCTTGGGATCAAACTTCATGATCAGCATTTTGTCGGGCGTGGTTTTCTTGTTCTTGGTGGTCGTGTAGAAGTGACCGGTGCCGGCGGTGGATTCCAGCTTGATTTTTTCGCGTGCGCCTTTTGCCATGATGGTGCTCCTTAAGCTTGGCCGCGTGCGCGCAGGTCTGCGAGCACAGTATCAATACCCTTCTTGTCGATCAGGCGCAGTGCAGCGCTCGAAACGCGCAGGCGAACCCAGCGGTTTTCGGTCTCGACCCAGAAGCGGCGGTATTGCAGGTTCACGAGGAACCGGCGCTTGGTTTTGTTGTTGGCGTGGGAAACATTGTTTCCGACCATTGGGCCTTTGCCCGTGACTTCACATACGCGTGCCATGTGCACTCCAGTGCTTTTCAACAGCAGTCGTGTCGAAGGCATTTGCTGCCTGTCGTCATTCCTGCCTCACCTCGCCAGAATAGGGTGGCGGTAACCCGAGACTGCCAAACCCGGCCTTTTTGGGGCGAATTTAGCAAAGCCTTGAATTATAAGGGATTTTTGGCTTACTCCGCTTGTTCCAGGAAACGCTGGGCGTCCAGCGCGGCCATGCAGCCGGTTCCGGCGCTGGTGATGGCCTGGCGGTAGACGTGGTCCTGCACGTCGCCGGCGGCGAACACGCCGGGCACGCTGGTCATGGTGGCAAAGCCCTGCAGCCCGGTTTTGGTGATGATGTAGCCGTCTTTCATCTCCAGCTGGCCGGCGAAGATGTCGGTATTGGGCTGGTGGCCGATCGCGATGAAGCAGCCTTTGAGGGTCAGGTCCTGCGTCGCGTCGTTCTGGGTGCTTTTGAGGCGCACCCCGGTCACACCGGAGGCGTCGCCCAGCACCTGGTCCAGCGTGTGGTGCAGCTTGAGTTCGATCTTGCCGGCCGCGACCTTGTCGTGCAGCTTGTCGATCAGGATGGCCTCGGCCTTGAATTTGTCGCGGCGATGCACCAGCGTGACCTTGCTCGCGATGTTGGACAGGTACAGCGCCTCTTCCACGGCCGTGTTGCCCCCGCCCACCACGCAGACTTCCTGGCCCCGATAGAAGAAGCCGTCGCAGGTGGCACAGCCGGAAACGCCGCGGCCCATAAAGGCGCTTTCGGATTCCAGCCCCAGGTATTTGGCGGAGGCGCCGGTGGCGATGATCAGCGAGTCGCAGGTGTAGGTGCCGCTGTCACCGGTCAGGGTGAAGGGACGCTTGCTGAAATCGACCTTGTTGATGTGGTCGAAAATAATCTCGGTCTTGAAGCGTTCGGCGTGCTCAAGGAAGCGCTGCATCAGGTCCGGCCCCTGCACGCCGTGCACGTCGGCCGGCCAGTTGTCGACATCCGTGGTGGTCATGAGCTGGCCGCCCTGCGCGATGCCGGTGATCAGCACCGGGTTGAGGTTGGCGCGCGCCGCGTAGACAGCCGCGGTGTAGCCGGCAGGCCCCGAACCGAGGATTAAGACTCTTGAATGTTTCATGTTGAAAAACTGATTGGGAAAGTGTAAGAACTCAGGTAGAGTCGTGCCGCATAAGCGCAGCGCAAGGTAAAAACCGTCGGGTAATACTTTTGCGGCATTTGGTTTTATAAATTACGTGCCATTGTAAGAACTCACGCGACGTCCCGTTGTTTGTGAGGTTGGGAGATATCAGATATGACGACGATGGTGTCCAACCTGGAATTGATTCGCCGGGTGCCCCTTTTCTCCGTGTTGACGGCCGCCCAGGCCGCATCCGTCGCCGATACGGTGGTCAAGCGCCGCTTCAAGCGTGGCGAGCCCATCGTCGAGCAGGGCAAAAAATCCAATGCCCTGTCCATCATCCTGACGGGCCGCGCCCGCGTCGTCACCACCGACTCCCGCGGCCGTGAGGTCATCCTGGCCACCATGCACCCCGGCGACTACGTCGGAGAGATGAGCCTGATCGACAACGAACCGCATTCGGCCACGGTGCGCGCCGAGATCCAGACCGACGCCCTGATCCTGGGCCGCCTTGAATTCGCGCGCTGCCTGCCCGAGAACAGCTCCATGGCCTATGCCGTGCTCAAGGGCCTGGTGCAGCGCCTGCGCCACGCCGACCGCCAGATCGAGTCGCTGGCCCTGATGGACGTCTACGGCCGCGTGGCCAGGGCCTTGCTGGAATTCGCCAGCGACGACGGCACCGGCAACACCGTGATCCGCGACAAGGTCTCGCGCCAGGATCTGGCCAAGATGGTCGGCGCCTCGCGCGAAATGGTCAGCCGGGTCATGAAAGACCTGGAGGAGCGCGGCTTCATCGAAACCCGGGAAGACGGGTCCGTGCTGGTCAAGGAACGCCTGCACACCCTGGGTTAGCGCGCTCAGCCCGCCCGCCATCCGCTTTGGCGCCCCTGGCGCCCTTCAGAGCGCTCGCCCAACTGCGTTAAGCTTGGTACCGCAACCCAAAAATATCGAAACATGAAAGCGCGTCTTCGCACCCATGGCGGCGTTGCAACCCTTGCGAAGGCGTATAGCCTTCGCTGCGGCTCGCGCCTTGCCCTGGGCACGAATCCATCCCCTTCATTCGGTTTCGCTATTTCCGGTTTGCAGTACTAGCCGGGCCATGACTTACTCACTCGACACCCTGAACTCCAGAAACTCCCCCGCCACGGGCGCGCCCGGCGGCATCAAACGCTTTGCCCATGAAGTCAGCCTGATCCTGGGCCTGCTCGGCCTGGTTTTCTGGCTGGCCGCCTTGCTCAGCTATTCGCCGCAGGACGCGGCCTGGTCGACCTCCGGTACCGCGCACGCTGTGGCCGGCGGCCAGGCCACGACCCTCAACTGGGGCGGGCGTGTGGGCGCCTGGCTGGCCGATGCCAGCTATTACCTGCTCGGCTTTTCGGTCTGGTGGGCGCTGGCCGCGGGCGGCCAGGCCTGGTTGCGGTCGCTGGCGAGGTGGTTGCGCGGCGAACCGGTGGCGGATGGGGAGTCCCACCGCATCCGTTTCTGGCTCAGCCTGGCGCTGTTGCTGGTGGCCTGCACGGCGCTGGAATGGTCGCGCCTCTACCGCTTTGAATTGAAGCTGCCCGGCCATGCGGGCGGGGTGCTGGGCTACCTGTTCGGCGCGATGGGCGAAAAATGGCTGGGATTTGCCGGCTCCGGCCTGGTGTTTATCGCGCTGGGCGTCATTGCCGTGTCGGCGGTGTTCGGTTTTTCCTGGGCTCATGTGGCCTTGCGCGTCGGCGCCTGGATAGACAACCTGATCGATTCGCGCCGCGAAAAACGCGAGATCGCCGAAGACCTGGCTTTCGGCAAGCTGGCGGCCCGCGAGCGCGAGGAAACGCTGATTGACGAGCGCATCGAAATCGAGGAACACCACCCGGTGCCGGTGCTGATCGAGCCCGTGCTGGTCGACATTCCCAAGAGCGAACGCGTTGCCAAGGAGCGGCAAAAGCCGCTTTTCAGCGAAATGCCCGACTCCAAGCTGCCGCAGGTCGACCTGCTCGACGGCGCGCTGAGCCGCCAGGAAACCGTGGCGCCCGAGACGCTGGAGATGACCTCGCGCCTGATCGAGAAAAAGCTCAAGGATTTCGGCGTCGAGGTGCGTGTGGTCGCCGCCGCGCCCGGCCCCGTCATCACGCGCTATGAGATCGAACCCGCCACCGGCGTCAAGGGCTCACAGGTCGTCAACCTGGCCAAGGACCTGGCCCGTGCCCTGAGCCTGGTGTCCATCCGCGTGATCGAGACCATTCCCGGCAAGAACTACATGGCGCTGGAGCTGCCCAACGCCAAGCGCCAGTCCATCAAGCTCAGCGAAATCCTGGGTTCGCAGGTCTACAACGAGGCCAAGTCCCTGCTCACCATCGGCCTGGGCAAAGACATCAGCGGCGCCGCCGTGGTGGCCGACCTCGCCAAGATGCCGCATTGCCTGGTGGCCGGCACCACTGGTTCGGGCAAGTCGGTCGGCATCAACGCGATGATTTTGAGCCTGCTCTACAAGGCCGATGCGCGCGACGTGCGGCTGCTGCTGATAGACCCGAAGATGCTGGAGATGAGCGTCTACGAAGGCATTCCGCACCTGCTGGCCCCGGTAGTGACGGACATGCGCCAGGCGGCCCACGGCTTGAACTGGTGTGTGGCCGAAATGGAAAAGCGCTACAAGCTCATGAGCAAGCTGGGCGTGCGAAACCTGGCCGGCTACAACGCAAAAATCGACGAAGCCAAGGCCAAGGGCGAATTCATCTACAACCCCTTCAGCCTTACGCCGGAACAGCCCGAGCCGCTGGAGCGCCTGCCCTACATCGTGGTGGTGATCGACGAGCTGGCCGACCTGATGATGGTGGTCGGCAAGAAGATCGAGGAACTCATCGCCCGCCTGGCGCAGAAAGCCCGCGCCGCCGGCATCCACCTGGTGCTGGCCACGCAGCGCCCCAGCGTGGATGTGATCACCGGTCTGATCAAGGCCAACATCCCGACCCGGCTGTCCTTCCAGGTCAGCAGCAAGATCGACAGCCGCACCATCCTGGACCAGATGGGCGCCGAGGCTTTGTTAGGAATGGGTGACATGCTTTACATGCCGAGTGGTACAGGCTTTCCAATCCGGGTGCATGGTGCGTTTGTGAGTGATGACGAAGTGCACCGCGTGGTGGCCTATCTCAAGCAGCAGGGCGAACCCAATTACATCGACGGCGTGCTTGAGGGCGGCACCGTCGACGGCGAAGACGGCGACCTGTTGGGCGACGGCGGCAACGGCGGCGGCGGAGAGAAGGACCCGATGTACGACCAGGCTGTCGAGGTCGTGCTCAAGAACCGCAAGGCCAGCATCTCGCTGGTGCAGCGTCATCTCAAGATCGGCTACAACCGCGCCGCGCGGCTGGTCGAAGACATGGAAAAAGCCGGGCTGGTCAGTGCCATGAGCGGCAGCGGCCAGCGCGACATCCTGGTGCCCGCAAGGGCGGAGTGACGATCATGAAGAAATATATTGCAACGATGCTGGTGGCGCTTTGTGCGCATCCCGCCTGGGCCAACGGCCTGGACAGCCTGGAGCTTTTTGTCAAGACTGTCGGCAGCGGCCGCGCCGAGTTCACCCAGGTGGTCACCGCGCCGGCCAAGGAAGGCCAGGCCGCGCGCAGCAAGACCTCAACCGGAACCTTCGAGTTTTCCCGGCCGAATCGCTTTCGGTTTATTTACAAAAAACCGTTTGAGCAAAGCATCGTGGCCGACGGCCAGACCCTGTGGCTGCACGACGTGGACCTGAACCAGGTCACCTCGCGCAAGCAGTCCAGCGCCTTGGGTTCCACGCCCGCGGCCCTGATTGCCGCGGCCCCCGATTTGCGCGCCCTGCAGGCCGATTTCACCCTGGCCGCCGCACCCGATGCCGACGGCCTGCAATGGGTGGTGGCCACGCCCAAAAGCAAAGAGGGCCAGCTGCAGGCCGTGCGTGTGGGTTTTCGCCCCGGCGAAAAATCCTCGGGCCTCGCCGCGCTGGAGATCATCGACAGTTTCGGCCAGCGCTCGGTGCTGAGCTTCAGCAAGGTCGAGGTCAATCCCAGCCTGCCGCCCGACACCTTCCGCTTCACGCCGCCCAAGGGCGCGGACGTGATCCGGCAGTAAAGATTAAAAGGCTCAGACCAGCGGAGGTTTGGGAAGCCGCTGCGCGGGATCGTAGAAAAACGTTTCTTCCGCGATGCGCTCGCCTTCCCAGCGTTGCCAGGCGAGTTCCTCCATTTCGGTGCGGCTGCCGTCCTGCCATTCGAAGCGGAAGACCCAGCGGATCACCACGTGGTCGCCGTTGAGCAGGGCAGGGCGTACGCAGGTCGAGGTCAGGGACTTGGCCCTTTCCATCACCTTCTGCTCGCCCAGGACCAGGTTGGCGCGGCCCACACGCGGCGCGGACTGGTTTTCCTGCATGGACGCGTTCTCGGTGTAGAACTCTTCGATGGCTTCGGCATGGGCGTTTTCTTCAACGCGCGCGATAAATCGTTCCAGTGTTTCGGGGCTTGGCATGGTTTTCCTCCAGAGAGTCTCTCAGCGTTGTACACGACTTGCCGTAACCCTGCCGCCGACCCGGCCCGGTGGCTTAGACTCCTGGCATCAGCCCCGATTTCCCTTGATTTCCCGTTTTCCAGCCCTTCAGTGAAAGCCGCCTCCTCCACCCACCAGCCCCTGGCCGAACGCCTGCGTCCGCAAAACCTGGGCGAGGTGATAGGCCAGCAACACCTGCTGGGTGAAGGCATGCCGCTGCGCATCGCCTTTGAGTCCGGCCAGCCGCACAGCTGCATCCTCTGGGGCCCTCCCGGTGTAGGCAAGACCACCATCGCGCGGCTCATGGCCAGCAGTTTTGACGCGCACTTCATCACCATCTCGGCGGTGCTGGGCGGCGTCAAGGACATCCGCGAGGCGGTGGAGCAGGCCAGCATCTGGCAGGCGCAAAGCGGTCGCCGCACCATCGTGTTTGTCGACGAGGTGCACCGTTTCAACAAAAGCCAGCAGGATGCGTTTTTGCCGCATGTGGAGAGCGGGCTGTTCACCTTCATAGGCGCCACCACCGAAAACCCCTCGTTCGAGGTCAACTCGGCCCTGCTGTCGCGCGCGGTGGTCTACGTGCTACAGCCTTTGGGCGAGGCCGACCTGAAGCAGATCGTGGACAAGGTCCTGGCCGAAAAAGCGCTGCCGGCCATTGCATCCATCGCGGACGAAGCCGCCGACCGACTGGTGGCCTATGCCGACGGCGACGCCCGGCGCCTGCTCAACACGCTGGAATCGCTCAGCGTGGCGGCCAAGGCCGAGAAGGTTACCGAGGTCACCGACGCCTGGTTGCTCAAGGTGCTGGGCGAGCGCCTGCGCCGTTACGACAAGGGCGGCGAACAGTTCTACGACACCATCTCGGCCCTGCACAAGTCGGTACGCGGTTCAGACCCCGACGCCGCGCTCTACTGGTTCATGCGCATGCTCGACGGCGGCGCTGAGCCGCGCTACATGGCGCGCCGGCTGGTGCGCATGGCCAGCGAGGACATCGGCCTGGCCGACCCGCGGGCGCTGCGCATGGCGCTGGACGCGGCCGAGGTCTATGAGCGCCTGGGCTCGCCCGAGGGCGAACTGGCGCTGGCCCAGTGCGTGATCTACCTGGCGGTGGCGCCCAAGTCCAACGCGGTCTACAAGGCCTTCAACGAAGCCAAAGCCTTTATCGCCAGGGACGGCACCCGGCCGGTGCCCCTGCATTTGCGCAATGCACCAACAAAGCTCATGAAACAGCTGGATTACGGCAAAAACTACCGCTACGCCCATGACGAGGAAGACGGCTTCGCCGCCGGTGAAAACTACTTTCCCGAAGGCATGCAGGCCCCGGGCTTCTACCGGCCCGTCAACCGGGGGCTGGAGATACGCATTGCTGATAAGTTGAATGAGTTGAAAATAAAGAATAATAAGAAGAGCTAATAAAAAACAAAACCCGCTGATAAAGGCTGATTCGGCCGAAAAAATCCCCTTTCTCAAGGGTAAACCCCGCGTAAACCGCAGTGCTGGCTCGATTCTCGCTTGAGGCGCTTGGCTACAATTTGCGAATTAGCTCGCCATCTTCACCAGCCAACCGGCTTTGATGGGCGGGCTTTTTGTTAACTCGTGCCAGCCGCCGGTGATCCCGGTGTAGGGCGGCCGCCAGGCGGAGTTGGCAATTTCAATCAATCGGACGGGAGAGTGAGTTATGGAAGTATTGCTACAGCAGATCATCAACGGTCTGGTGCTGGGCAGCATGTATGCCCTGATCGCCCTGGGCTACACGATGGTGTACGGCATCATCAACCTGATCAATTTCGCGCATGGCGAGGTACTGATGGTGGGCGCGCTCACCAGCTGGACCATCATCGGCCTGATGCAGAGCGCCATGCCGGGCACGCCGGGCTGGCTGATTTTGCTGATATCGCTGCTGATCGCCTTCGTCGTTTGCGGCGCCCTCAATTTCGCGATCGAAAAAATCGCCTACCGGCCGCTGCGAAACTCCCCCAAGCTGGCGCCGCTGATCACCGCCATCGGCATGTCGCTGCTGCTGCAGACGCTGGCCATGATCATCTGGAAGCCCAACTACAAGCCCTATCCCACCCTGCTGCCGAGCGAGCCCTTCCAGGTCGGCGGCGCCGTCATCACGGTGACCCAGCTCTTCATCCTGGGCGCCACCGCCGTCTCCCTCTCCGTGCTGATGTGGCTGGTGCATTACACCAAGCTGGGCCGCGCCATGCGGGCCACCGCCGAGAACCCGCGCGTGGCGGCGCTGATGGGTGTCAAGCCCGACACCGTCATTTCGGCCACCTTCATCATCGGCGCCGTCCTGGCGGCGCTGGCCGGCGTGATGTACGCCTCCAACTACGGCACGGTGCAACACACCATGGGCTTCCTGCCCGGCCTCAAAGCCTTCACGGCGGCCGTGTTCGGCGGCATCGGCAACCTGGGCGGTGCGGTGCTGGGCGGCATCCTGCTGGGCCTGATCGAATCGATCGGGGCGGGCTATATCGGGCCGTTGACGGGCGGCGTGCTGGGCAGCCAGTACTCCGACATCTTCGCCTTTATCGTGCTGATTTTTGTCCTCACGCTGCGACCCTCGGGCTTGCTGGGTGAGCGTGTGGCGGACCGGGCGTAAGGCCCGTCCATCCGGTACACAAGGAGAATATTGATGAATTCCACACAATCCAAAAAACTGGTGACCTTCCTGGTCGTCGCGGCGGCACTGCTGGTGCTGCCCCTGATCCTGCAGCAGGGCGGCAACGCCTGGGTGCGCATCGTCGACATGGCGCTGCTGTATGTGCTGCTGGCCCTTGGCCTGAACATCGTCGTCGGCTACGCCGGCCTGCTGGACCTGGGCTATGTCGCCTTCTTCGCCGTCGGCGCCTACCTGTTCGCGCTGCTGGGCTCGCCCCACCTGGCCGAGGCCTTCCCCTGGATCGCAGCACAGTTCCCGAACGGCCTGCATTTGCCGATCTGGGCCATCATCCCGGCCGCCGCGGCGCTCGCCGGCTTTTTCGGTGTGGTGCTCGGCGCCCCGACGCTCAAGCTGCGCGGCGACTACCTGGCCATCGTGACGCTGGGCTTTGGTGAAATCATCCGGGTGTTCCTGAACAACCTGGACCGCCCCATCAACCTGACCAACGGGCCCAAGGGCATCAACCAGATCGACTCGATGAAGTTCTTCGGCTTCGATCTGGGCAAGCCGCATGAGTTCTTCGGCTTCGAGGTCAACTCGGTGTCCATGTACTACTACCTGTTCCTGGTGCTGGTGATCGTCTCGGTCGTCATCTGCCACCGCCTTGAGAACTCCCGTACCGGCCGCGCCTGGATGGCGATCCGCGAAGACGAGGTCGCCGCCAAGGCCATGGGCATCAACACCCGCAACCTGAAGCTGCTGGCTTTCGGCATGGGCGCCACCTTCGGCGGCGTGTCCGGCTCGATGTTTGCTGCTTTCCAGGGCTTTGTTTCTCCCGAATCCTTCAGCCTGATGGAGTCCGTCATGATCGTCGCCATGGTGGTGCTGGGCGGCATCGGCCACTTGCCCGGCGTCATCCTGGGAGCCTTGCTGCTGGCCGCGCTGCCTGAAGTGCTGCGCCACGTCGCCGGCCCGCTGCAGGCCATGACCGATGGCCGCCTGGACTCCGCCATCCTGCGCCAATTGCTGATCGCGCTGGCCATGATCACCATCATGCTGATGCGTCCGCGCGGCCTGTGGCCGTCCGCGGAACACGGCAAGTCGTTGAACAAGCCCGTCGGTCCAGATCCTATTCAGTCAATCAATCCCTAAGGAGAATGGACATGAGCGAAACCATTCTTAAAGTCTCCGGTGTCTCCAAGCGCTTCGGCGGTTTGCAGGCCCTGAGCGATGTCGGCATCCACATCGAACGCGGCCAGGTCTACGGCCTGATCGGCCCCAACGGCGCCGGCAAAACCACCTTTTTCAATGTGCTGACCGGCCTGTACACGCCCGACAGCGGCACCTTCGAGCTCGCCGGCAAGGCCTACAAGCCCACGGCCGTGCATGAAGTGGCCAAGGCCGGCATTGCCCGCACCTTCCAGAACATCCGACTCTTCGCCGACATGACGGCGCTCGAGAACGTGATGGTTGGCCGTCACATCCGCACCAAGTCCGGCCTGATAGGCGCGGTGTTCCGCACGCCGGGCTTCAAGCAAGAAGAGGCCGCCATCGCCAAGCGTTCGCAGGAACTGCTCGACTACGTGGGTATCGGAAAATACGCCGACTTCAAGGCCCGCACCCTGAGCTACGGCGACCAGCGCCGCCTGGAAATCGCCCGGGCCCTGGCCACCGACCCGCAGCTGATTGCGCTCGACGAACCGGCGGCCGGCATGAACGCCACCGAAAAAGTGCAGCTGCGCGAACTGATAGACCGCATCCGCAAGGACAACCGCACCATCCTGCTGATCGAGCATGACGTCAAGCTGGTCATGGGCCTGTGCGACCGCGTCACGGTGCTCGACTACGGCAAGCAGATCGCCGAAGGCGCACCCGCCGACGTGCAAAAAGACGAAAAAGTGATCACCGCCTATCTGGGCACAGGTCATTGAAGGAAAGCAAGAACATGGCAGCAAACACACTCCTCAAAGTGACCGGCCTGAAGGTCGCCTACGGCGGCATCCAGGCGGTCAAAGGCGTGGACTTCGAAGTCCACGACGGCGAACTGGTCACGCTGATCGGCTCCAACGGCGCCGGCAAGACCACCACCATGAAGGCCATCACCGGCACCCTGCCGATGCTGGACGGCGACATCGAATACCTCGGCAAGAGCATCAAGGGCCGCGGCGCCTGGGACCTGGTCAAGGAAGGCCTGGCCATGGTGCCGGAAGGCCGCGGCGTGTTCACCCGCATGACCATCACCGAGAACCTGCAGATGGGCGCCTATATCCGCAGCGACAAGGCCGGCATCGTCGAAGACATTGAAAAGATGTTCGTGCTGTTCCCGCGCCTGCGTGAGCGCAAGGACCAGCTGGCCGGCACCATGTCCGGCGGCGAACAGCAGATGCTGGCCATGGGCCGCGCGCTGATGAGCCGTCCCAAGGTGCTGCTGCTCGACGAGCCCTCCATGGGCCTGTCGCCCATCATGGTCGACAAGATCTTTGAGGTCGTGAAAGACGTTTCCTCGCGTGGTGTGACGGTGTTGCTGGTCGAGCAGAACGCCAGCCGCGCGCTGGGCATCGCCAACCGCGGTTATGTCATGGAGTCGGGCAACGTCACCATGAACGGCGACGCCAAACAGCTGCTCAGCGACCCGCGCGTGCGCGCCGCCTACCTCGGCGAGTAAGCCAGGGGCCGTCCCGCGCGCCGGACGGCGCCGCGGGATGCGCATCCGGGGGTAACACCGGTGAACCGGCCCAGGGCCATAAATGCCTTGCCGCGTCAAATCTTTGCGCATAAAGTTCGAAGGGTGCGCGGCGTGCGCATCCTGACCGAACCCTGGGAAGCCGAAAAATGAGTACAAACCTTGTCCGCGGCGCCACCGTGATCCTGGCCTTCCTGGCCTCGTCCCTGTTCACGAGCGCCTCCGCCCAGTCGCTGCGCTGCAAAGGCGATCTCGCGCAGATCGGCAATTCCAAGGGCACCATCCTGCAAAAATGCGGCGAGCCCGTCATGAAAGACAGCTTCTGCAAACCCGTGCAGGAAACGACGGCCGGCGCGCCCGTCACCACGCCGACGGTGCCCGCCACTTCCGGCACCAGCACCAACGTCACGGTCAACACCTGCCAGCAGGTCGAAGAATGGACTTACAACCCCGGCTACGGGCAGTTCATGACCATGTTGCTGTTTGAAGGCGGTTCTCTCAAAAGCATCCGCTACGGCGACCGCGTAACCCGCTGAGCAAATAAAAAGAAAAAAGGCCGGCCCCTTGTGGGAGCCGGCCTTTTTTTATGGGCGCCGGACCGCTCCAGCCGTGGTTCAGTCCACCTTGGCGCCGGAGGCTTTCACTACTTTTTCATACTTGGCGAGTTCGCTCTTCATGAAGGCGCCGAACTGTTCGGGCGTGCTGCCCACGGGCTCGGCCATCAGCGTGGCGAAGCGGGTTTTGGCTTCGGGGGAGTTCAGCGCGGCGACAAAGGCATGGTTGAGTTTGGCCACCACGTCTTTCGGCGTGCCCGCGGGCGCCACCAGGCCCCACCAGGTGTCGATCTCGAAGCCTTTGAGCGTCTCGGCGACCGCCGGCACGTCGGGCAGCATGGCGCTGCGCTGGGCCGTCGTGACCGCCAGGGCCTTGAGCTTGCCGGCCTTGATGTTGGCCGAGGCGGTGGCGAGGTTGTCGAAGTTGTAGTCGACCTGGCCGCTGAGCAGCGCCAGCTGCGCCGGGTTGCCGCCGTTGTAGGGAATGTGCAGCGCGAAGATGCCGGCGCGTGCCTTGAACATCTCGCCGGCCAGGTGGCCCGCGCTGCCGTTGCCGCCGCTGGCGTAGTTGAGCTTGGCCGGGTTGGCCTTGGCGTACTTGATCAGGTCGGCCAGCGTGTTGATATTCAGGCGCCGCGCGGTGTCGGCGTTCATCACCAGCACATTGGGCACACGCACCATCTGCGTGATGGGCGCGAAATCGGTGGACGCGTTGTAAGGCATCTTGCTGTAAAGCCAGGGGTTGATGGCATGCGTGGCCACCGCCGAAATGCCGACCGTGAGCCCGTCGGGCTGGGCCTTGGCGATCGCGTCGACGCCGATGTTGCCGCCGCCGCCCGGCTTGTTTTCAATGATCACGGTGCCCAGCGAGTCTTTCACGCGCTCGGCCATCAGGCGGGCCGTCGCATCGATGGGGCCGCCGGCCGCATACGGCACGATGATGCGCATGACTTTGGCCTGGGCCAGCACCGGGGTGGGCGACAGGGCCGCGCCGGCCATGAAAAATACCGCCAGGCTTTTGCCCAGCAGGGAGGGAAGGGTGAGAGGACGAATGTTCATGCCCTATTGTTGCAAAAAATTGTTGCGCCTTGCCGCGGGATTCTGCTGTTCCTACATCCCCGCGCGCATAAAAAAGCCCCGGCTGATGCATCAGCCGGGGCGTTTCTTGTTCTTCTTCTTTATTCTTCTTGTTTGTCGGGGCATGTGCCCGCCTGATTCCAAGTTCAGGTTTCAGGTCTCCGCGGGCACGGTGGCCTGGGCTTTTTCTTTTTCGGTCACAAAAGAGTCGGCGTAAAACTCGTCTTCCGGCAGGCCGGCCGCAATGTAGGCGGCCTGGGCCGAATCCACCACGATGGGCGCGCCGCAAGCATACACCTGGTGGCCCGACAGGTCGGAAAAATCCTCCAGCACCGCCTTGTGGACAAAGCCGGTGCGGCCGGTCCAGTTGTCCTCGGGCAGGGCATTCGAAATAACCGGTATGTAGCGCAGATTCGGCATTTCCGCCGCCTTGGCCTTGACCCATTCGTCCATGTACAGGTCGACCGGCCGGCGGCCGCCCCAGTAGAGCACAGCCGGGCGCGTGCTGCCTTTGAACTGCAGGTGCTCGATCAGCGCCTTGATGGGCGCAAAACCGGTGCCCGAGGCCAGCAGCACCATGGGCTTGTCGCTGTCTTCGCGCAGGTAGAAGCTGCCGAAGGGGCCCTCGATGCGCAGGATTTCCTTTTCCTTCATCGGGCCGAACACGTGCTCGGTGAATTTGCCGCCCGGCATGTGGCGGATGTGCAGTTCCACGCCCGGGTTTTCAGCCTGGGTGTGCGGCGCGTTGCCCATGGAATAAGCGCGGCGGTCGCCGTCGCGCAGCAAAAATTCCACGTACTGGCCGGCGTGGTACTTGAAGACGTCGCTGGCCGGCAGCTGCAGGCGCACCACCATCACGTCGTGCGAGGCCTTGGCCATGCTGTTGATGCGCACCGGCATCTTCTTGACCGGGAAGGCGCTTTCGTCCGTGACGTGGCGTGACTCGAGGACGAGATCGCTCGTCGCCCTGGCGCTGCAGGTCAGGATGAAGCCGTTCGCTTCTTCCTCGGGTGACAGTGCCTTGACCTGGTGCGCGCCATGGAGGACGCTGCCTTCCAGCTTTTTGGACTTGCAGGAGCCGCAGGCGCCGTCCTTGCAGCCATAGGGCAGGCCTATGCCCTGGCGTATGGCGGCTGCCAGCAGGGGTTCATCCACCTCGGCCACGAATGTCCTGCCGCTGGGCTGCACGGTCACGTTAAAGCTCATATTCGGTATCCTTGCGGTATCTGTTCTCGACTCGGCCGGTTTTCCCGGCAACCCCCCAATTTTGCCCTCAAACCTGAATCCCCTAGGCGCTCTGCCTTTCCGTTTCCGCCGCGAGCGGATTCTGGTCGTCGGTTGCGGCGACGTGGGCTTGCGCGCCGCCCGGCAGCTGCCGCGCAACGCCAGGCTCATGGCGCTCACGTCTTCGCCGGCGCGTGTGCCCGAATTGCGGGCCCGTCGCATCACGCCGCTGCAGGGCAACCTGGACGACGGCGCCTCGCTGCGTCGCCTGGCCGGCCTGGCCACCCGGGTGCTGCACCTGGCGCCGCCCCCCAATGAAAACCCCGACGGGCGCGGCGACCCGCGCACCTTGGCCCTGCTGCGCGCCCTGCGGCTGCGCAGCCTGCCGCGCTCCCTGGTCTACGCCTCCACCAGCGGCGTCTATGGCGACTGCGGCGGCGAATGGGTGCGCGAAACCCGGCCTTTGAGTCCCCACACGCCGCGCGCCCAGCGCCGCGTGCATGCCGAGGCGCATGTGCGGCTGTTCGGCCGCGCCACCGGCACCCGCGTGCACCTGCTGCGCATCCCCGGCATTTACGCGCCTGACCGCGAAGGCGGCACGCCGCGCGGCCGGCTGCTCAAGGGCACGCCGGTACTGCGCGCGGAAGACGACGTCTACACCAACCACATCCACGCCGACGATCTGGCCGGCGCCTGCCTTGCGGCGCTGTGGCGCGGCAAGCCGCAACGGGTGAGCCATGCCAGCGACGACACCGAACTCAAGATGGGCGATTACTTCGACCTGGCGGCCGATCTTTACGGCCTGCCGCGGCCGCCGCGCCTGGCACGCGGCAGCGCCCACGAGCAACTGCCCCCGGTGCTGCTGAGCTTCATGAGCGAATCGCGCCGGCTCGACAACACCCGGTTGAAGCGGGAATTGCGGCTTCGCCTGCGTTACCCGACGGTGGAAATCGGCCTGCGCGATCACTGAAAAAAGCCGGACAGGCGCGCGCGAGGCCCCTCGCCGCTAAATTCGTCGCCCTGATTGTCTGTTTTTTACAACGCCTATTTCTTCGAATACTGTTACAAAAGAAGTAACTATTTGCAACTTCGAACCTCTACCTGGAGCACGTTTCTACTAGCCGCTAAAAGAACTTTTTTTGACCTGACCTGCTGCGATTCCTTTCTGCATACCATCAGCCCGAGAGGCCCCCTCCAGCAACCGGCTGGCAAAAAGGGTCTTGCGGAGTGTGAAAAATGCACAAAAAAAGTTCGAGGGACAGCCTGCGCCAGGCTGAAGGGTTTGTAACAAGCATTGACAAGCCGCCGCATGTTTTGGCCCGGCGAATCGTCGATGGATTGAGTTGGATCGCCGGTGGCGTGGGAGGCGGATGGGCCGCGCGCAAACCGGTCACCGCCGTGTTGCTGCTCGGCGCGGCAACGGCCCAGGCCGGCCCGGTGGACGGCCAGGTCACCGCGGGGGCGGCCAGCATTTCCCGGAACGGCGCGGCCACCACCATCACCCAGTCCAGCCAGAACGCTTCCCTGAACTGGAAGAGCTTCAACGTCGGCGCGCAGGAAAGCGTCAACTTCGTGCAGCCCTCGGCCAGCGCGATCGCGGTCAACCGCATTCTCGACACCCATGGCAGCCAGATCCTGGGCCAGCTCAATGCCAACGGGCAGGTCTACCTGATCAACCCCAACGGCGTGCTGTTCGGCGCCGGCGCCCAGGTCAATGTGGGCGGGCTGGTGGCGTCCACGCTGGACATCAAGGATGCGGACCTGAACAGCAGCCAGCGCAGCTTCAGCGGCGCCGGCGCAGGCAGCGTCGTCAACCTGGGAACGATCCATGCCGCCCCGGGTGGCTATGTCGCCTTGATCGGCAACAGCGTCAGCAACCAGGGCAGCATCAGCGCCCCGTCGGGCAGCGTGGCGCTGGGGGCGGGCAGCGCCGCCACCTTGACCATGCAGGACAACCAGTTGCTCAAGGTCGTGGTGGACCAGAGCGTCCTCAACAGCCTGGCCGCCAACGGCGGGCTCATCGTGGCCGACGGCGGGCAGGTGCTCTTGAGCGCCGGCGCCCGGGACTCCCTGCTGGCCAGCGTGGTCAACAACAGCGGAGTGATCCAGGCGCGCACGGTCGAAAACCGCAACGGCACCATCATCCTGCTCGGCGGCATGGCCGCCGGCACCGCCAATGTCGCCGGCACGCTGGACGCCTCGGCGCCGAATGGCGGCAACGGCGGTTTCGTGGAAACCTCGGGCGCGCAGGTGAACATTGCCGACGGCGCGCGGATTTCCACGGCGGCCCCCGCCGGCAACAGCGGCACCTGGCTGATCGACCCGGTCGACTTCAATATCGCAGCCTCGGGTGGGAACATCACGGGCGCGACCCTGAGTGCCAACCTGGGTGCGGGCAACGTCGTCATCCAGAGCAGCAGCGGGAACACGGGCACGGCAGGCGACGTCAACGTCAACGATGCGGTGAGCTGGAGCGCCAACCAGCTGACGCTCAACGCGCAGAACAACATCAACATCAACGCCAACCTCAATGCCTCGGGCACGGGCAAGCTGGCACTGGAATATGGCCAGGGCACGACAAGCGGCGCCGGCAGCTCTTACAACGTCAACAACGGCGCCAAGGTCAACCTGCCGGCAGGCAACAACTTCAGCACCAAACGAGGCAGCACCGGCGCCACCCTCGCATACACCGTCATCACCGACCTGGGCGCGGCAGGCAGCACCACCACCACCGATCTGCAGGGCATCAGCGGCAACCTCGGCGGGCGTTATGTGCTGGGGGCCGACATCGATGCCGCGCCCACCAGCGCCTGGAACGGCGGCGCGGGATTCGCACCGATCGGAACCGGCAACAGCGGCTGCACCCCCAACTGTTTTTACGGCACTTTTGACGGCCTGGGCCACACCATCACCGGCCTCAGCATAGACCGGACGACGCGGTTCACCGGCCTGTTCGGCTCCACATCTTCGGCCAGCATCATCCGCAATGTGGGACTGGTGGGCGGTTCGGTCAGGAGCTCCAATAGCGATACCGGTCCGCTGGCGGGATGGAACGACGGCATTATCAGCAACAGCTACGCCAGCACTGCCGTGACCGGAGGAGCCGATACCGGCGGGTTGGTGGGGGGAACCGGCGGCAGCTCAAAAATTGACCACAGCTACGCGACAGGCGTGGTGAGTGGCTCGGTGTTTACCGGCGGGCTGGCGGGGTACAACCAGGGGGACATCACCAACAGTTATGCCGCCGGCAGCGTATCCGGCGGCCAGTATTCCGGTGGACTCGTTGGCTACATGCTCCATACCGGCGCCATCAGCAGCAGCTATTCAAGCGCCACCGTCAATGGTTCCGGCGACACCAACGGCGGCCTGGTGGGGTTGTGGAGCGGCAGCGGCGGCAGCATCAGCAACAGCTATGCCACTGGAGCCGTCACCGGCACCACCAAGACGGGGGGCTTGGTGGGGGATATGAGCAATAGCGGTGGTGTCCTGAGCAACAGTTATGCCGCCGGGCAGGTGACCGGTACGGCCGGCAGTGTGGGCGGGTTGGTGGGGAGCCAGACGGCCGGAACGATCAGCGGCAGCTTCTGGGATAGCACCACGACCGGCCAGGCCACCAGCGCGGGCGGCGGCACCGGCATGACCACGGCCCAGATGCAGCAACAGGCCAACTTCAACTCAGCCACAGCCGCCAACGGCAACGTCAACCCGAACTGGGATCTCACCAACGTCTGGCGGCTTTATGAAGGGAACAGCCGTCCCCTGCTCAAATCACTGATGAAGGCCACCACGGTCACCGTTGGCAATGCCAGCAAGACCTACGACAAGCTGTCCTGGAATGGGGGAACCGGCATCAGTTGCTCCAACGTGGCCTGCGGCAGCTTGTCGGGGAGCATCAGTTTCGGCGGAACCGCCCAGGGAGCGGTCAATGCCGGCAGCTACACGGTGACGGGTTCCGGCCTGTATTCGAACCAGCAAGGCTATGACATCACCATTGTCAACGGCACGCTGACAGTGAATCCCGCCAGCCTGACGGTTACCGGCGTGAGTGCGGGCAACAAGGTGTATGACGCCACCACCACCGCCACCCTCAACGGCACGGCCAGCGTCACGGCCATCGCCGGCGACACGGTGAGCGTGGCCGGCAGCGGCAGCGGGGCTTTCGCCGACAAGAACGTGGGCAACGGCAAGGCCGTGACCGTCACCGGCTACACGCTGAGCGGCGCCGATGCCGGCAACTATGTCATCGTGCAGCCCACGGGCTTGGCCGCGAACATCACGCCGGCCAGCCTTGTCGTTGGCGGTGTGACGATCCAGAACAAGGTGTACAACGCCAGCGACGCCGCCACCATCAACGGCACGGCCAGCGTTGCAGCTTTCGCCGGTGACACGGTGAACGTGGCCGGCACGGGCATCGGCCGGTTTGCAGACAAGAACGTGGGCAACGGCAAGGTGGTTACCGTGACCGGCTACACGCTGGGCGGCGCCGATGCCGGCAACTACACCGTGGTGCAACCCACAGGTTTTACGGCCAACATCACGCCGGCCAGCCTGGCTGTGACCGGCGTGGGCGCAAACAACAAGGTGTATGACACCACCACCACGGCAACGCTCAATGGCACGGCCAGTGTTGCTGCCCTGGGGGGTGATGCGGTGACTGTGGCTGGCACCGGCAGCGGCAGCTTCGCCAACAAAAACGTAGGCAGCGGCAAGACCGTGACAGTCACCGGCTACACACTGGTCGGCGCTGACGCCAGCAACTACACCGTGGTGCAACCCACGGCGGTGACGGCCAACATCACACCGGCCAGCCTTGCGGTGACGGGAGTGGGGGCAAACAACAAGGTCTATGACACCACCACCACCGCCACGCTTAATGGCACGGCCAGCGTGACGGCTTTGGCCGGCGATGCGGTGACGGTTGGCGGGACCGGCAGCGGCAATTTCAATAACAAAAACGTAGGCAACGGCAAGGCCGTGACCGTCACCGGCTACACGCTAAGCGGTGCCGATGCCGGTAACTACACCGTGGTTCAACCCACGGCGGTGACGGCAAACATCACCCCCGCCAGCCTCACGGTCACGGGTGTGAGCGCCAACAACAAGGTGTATGACGCCACCACCACCGCCACCCTCGGCGGCACGGCGGCCGTGGTGGCCCTGGCTGGCGATACCGTGACGGTGGGCGGTACCGGCAGCGGTAATTTCAACAACAAAAACGTTGGCAATGGAAAAGCCGTGACCGTCACCGGCTACACGCTGAGCGGCGCCGATGCCGGAAATTACACCGTGGTGCAACCAACGGCGGTGACCGCCAACATCACACCTGCCAGCCTGGCTGTCACCGGTGTGGGGGCCAACAACAAGGTCTACGACACCACCACCGCGGCGACGCTCAATGGCACGGCCGGTGTTGCGGCTTTGGGTGGCGATGCGGTGACTGTGGCTGGCACGGGCAGCGGCACTTTCGCCGACAAAAACGTGGGCAACGGCAAGACCGTGACCGTCACCGGCTACACGCTAAGCGGTGCCGATGCCGGTAACTACACCGTGGTGCAACCTGCAGCGGTGACGGCCAACATCACGCCGGCCAGCCTGGCTGTTACCGGCGTAGGCGCGAACAACAAGGTCTACGACACCACCACTACGGCCACGCTCAACGGAACAGCAGCCGTTACGGCCCTGGCTGGCGATACCGTGACCTTGGGCGGCACCGGCAGCGGCAGCTTCGCCAACAAAAACGTGGGCAACGGCAAGACAGTGACCGTCACCGGCTATACCCTGAGTGGTGCCGATGCCGGCAACTACACCGTGGTGCAACCCGCGGCAGTGACCGCAAACATCACCCCCGCCAGCCTGACGGTCACGGGTGTGGGCGCCAACAACAAGGTGTATGACACCACCACTACCGCCACGCTCAATGGGACGGCCGGCGTTGCCGCCCTGGGCGGCGACGTGGTGACGGTTGGCGGCGGCAGCGGCACCTTCGCCGACAAGAATGTGGGCAACGGCAAGGCCGTGACAGTCACCGGCTACACCTTGGGCGGCGCCGATGCCGGCAATTACACCGTGGTGCAGCCCACGGGCCTGACGGCCAACATCACGCCGGCCAGCTTGACTGTCAGCGGTGTGAGCGCAAACAACAAGGTCTATGACACCACGGCCACCGCCACGCTGAGCGGAACAGCGGCGGTCACGGCACTGGGTGGCGATACCGTCACTGTAGGTGGCACCGGCAGCGGCAATTTCGCGAACAAGAACGTGGGCAATGGCAAAGCCGTGACCGTCACCGGCTACACACTGAGCGGTGCCGATGCCGGCAACTATGTCATTGCGCAGCCCACCGGCGTCACGGCCAACATCACGCCTGCCAGCCTGGCTGTCACCGGTGTGGGCGCCAACAACAAGGTGTACGACACCACGACCGCGGCGACGCTGAACGGTACGGCCGGTGTCACGGCCCTGGGCGGCGATGTGGTGAGCGTGGCAGGTGTCGGCAGCGGCAGCTTCGCCGACAAGAACGCAGGCAACGGCAAGGCCGTGACCGTCACCGGCTACACGCTGGGCGGCGCCGATGCCGGCAACTACGTCATCGCGCAGCCCAGCGGCGTCACGGCCAACATCACCCAGGCCACTCTGGCCGTGACCGGCGTGAGCGCCCGGGACAAGGTCTTTGACGGCACGACCGCTGCCACCCTGGGCGGCACCGCCGCCGTGGCGGCCCTGGGCGGCGACGTGGTCAGTGTCGGCGGCGGCAGCGGCAGCGGTGCTTTTGCCGACGCGAATGTGGGCAACGGCAAGGCCGTGACCGTGACCGGCTTTACCCTGGGCGGTGTCGATGCCGGCAATTACGCGGTGGTGCAGCCCACCGGGCTGACGGCCGCCATCACGCCCTTGCCCATCGCGCCTGTGCCTCCTGTACCCGCCTCAGTGCCGGCAGCGGCGTCCGCGCTGGGATCGGCCGAGGACAGTATTCGTTCTGCCATGCAACAGGCCCTGGATACGGAGCGCTCCACATCCAAATCCAGCGCCAACGCCAACTCGACCGAGGCCTCGTCCATCCTGCGCGTCACCCACAGCGCAAGCACCGATGCATCGTCGGGTGGAGAAGCGCTGGAGCTTTCCGGCCGGTCCGACGAAGTGGTGAAAGAAGTACCCCTTGCCACAGGAAGAAAAGACCCGAGCCTGCACATCGTTGACGGCGGCGTGCAGCTGCGAAGCGGTGTGCTCGCCGCAAAAAAATAAAACCGCTCGCCCCACGGAAGTGTTCCCATGAAATGCCTCGCATCCCGAAAGCACGCGGCACTGCTGCTGGCCGCCGCGCCCTTTTTGACGGCCCGGGCGGCTGATCCGCTGCCGGTTGATATCGGCACCATCCTGCAGCAGGTCCAGCCGTCCCAGCCCTTCGCGCCGCCGCGCGGGGAAGGGCAAGGGCCGACCTTCAACAACCAGGAAAATGCCCCGGCGCCCCCCGTGCGTCCCGCGGTGTCGGTAGACGTCAAATCGATCCAGATCCTCGGCAACACCCTGGTCGAGACGGACACCCTGCACGGACTGGTGGCCGATGCGGAAGGCAAAACACTCACGCTGGACCAGCTCGATGAAATGGCGACGCGCATCAGCAGGTACTACCGCGGCCGGGGCCAAAGCTTCGCGCGGGCCGTGGTGCCCGCGCAGGTGATCCAGTCGGGCGTGGTGCGCTTTCTGGTGATAGAGGCGCGTTACGGCAAGGTCGGCATCGACAACCACACCCGCGTGAACGACCTGCTGCTGCAGGCGACGGCGGCACCGCTGCAAGGCGGGAAGCCGGTCGAGCAGGCCTTGCTCGACAAGTCCTTGTTGCTGATGTCGGACATCCCCGGCGTGATGGTGCAGGCGACCTTGAGGCCCGGCGAAGGGCTGGGAAGCTCCGACCTGGTCATCCAGGCCACGCCCGGCCCGGCGGCCTCCGGAAACCTGATGCTGGACGGCTACGGCAACAGCTACACCGGAAGGGCCCGGCTCGGCGGCACGGTGTATTTCAACAACCCCCTGCGGCGTGGCGATGTCCTGGGCGTGAGCGGCTTGAGTTCCGGTACCGGGCTGAACTATGGGCGCGTGAGCTACGAATCCCTGTTGAACGGGCAGGGCACGCGCGGCGGCGCCGCCTATTCCATGCTGAACTACAAGATCGGCGGCTCCCTGCAGGAGCTGGGCGCGCATGGTTCCGCCGAAACCGAAAGCCTGTGGGGCAGGCATCCGCTGGTGCGAAGCCAGGCGGTCAATGTCTACGGCCAGGTCCAGTACGACAACCTGCAGTTGCGTGAGCGCATCGACATGGCGGGCATGAAGACGGACCGGCATCTGGGCAGCTGGGTTTCAAGCCTGAGCGGGGATTGGCGCGACACGCTGATTTCCGGCGGCATCAACACCTGGAGCCTGGCATGGACCCGCGGCCGCGTGGGCTTTGATGTCGCGCAGGCCCAGCTGGCGGACGCGGCCAGCGCCAGAACGGAAGGCTGGTTCTCAAAGACCAACCTGAATTTCACCCGGCTTCAGCGCTGGGGAGACAAGGGCACGCTGCATTTTTCATGGGCCGGCCAATGGGCGGGCGGCAACCTCGATTCCTCGCAAAAAATGTCCGTGGGCGGGCCTTACTCCGTGCGCGCCTACGACGTGAGCGCGCTGTCGGGCGATGCCGGCTACCGCGCAAGCGTGGAACTGCGCTACGACCTGGGGCCGGTCGGCGGCGGGAAACTCCAGGCGCTGGCATTCTGGGACGGCGCCTACCTGAAGGTCAACCAGCGTCCCTGGGCGGCCGGCGCCAACAGCGCGAGCTTCAGCGGCGCCGGGGTCGGGCTTGACTGGACCGGGTTCAGCCAGTGGCGGGCCCGGGCTTACCTAGCCTCGCCGCTGGGGCCTGCGCCCGAGCTGGTCAGGGCGACAGACAGCACACGCATGTGGACAGAAGTCGCTTACAGGTTCTGATGTTCTTTGTCCTTATGAGCGCCGCTGCTTTTTGCTTAGGCTTGCTGGTCGGTTTTGCTCCGGCCTTTGTGCTCCTGTTCTCTCTGCTAAGGGTGGTTGGCCGGGATCGCCCGGCATGCGACTCACTTTTTTTGCTTCGCCAAAAAAAGTAAGCAAAAAAAGGCGACCCTGGTTGCTGCGTCCCTCCGCTTCGCTACGGGCAACCTGCGGTGCTCGGTCCAGGCGGGGTCTCGCTAAACTCGCTACGCTGCGCTTCGCTCAGACAACGCGATCCCTGATCCGCCTGAACCTGCGCTCCTCGGCGCATCCACAAGGGTGGGGACAGGAATATCAATACCGAATACCTGAAGAAACAAGGACTCGCCGTGGCGAGTCCTTGTTTGTATTGGTTTGTTCTTTGTATTTCTGTCTTCTGTTCCCGCTTCCGATCCCGATTGCCCCGTCCTGGCTGGGCCGAGGAGCGCAGACGTAGGCGGATCAGGGATCGCGCTTGTTTGAGCCGCAGGCGAGTTTGCGCGAGACCCCGCCGTAGTCGAGCACCGCAGGTTGCCCGTAGCGAAGCGCAGGGACCCAGACTGCGGGTCGCCTTTTCTTTGGTGACTTTCTTTTGGCGAAGCAAAAGAAAGTTACTTGCTGCCGGGCAATCCCCGGCCAGCCGCCCTCAGCAAGAGAACCGAGGAGATAAGAGGCCAGAAGAGTGCGCCCGCCGGCGCAAGACCCGGCCACCAATCCCTGTCAATTCAATGAATAAAGCCCTGTTTCGCGTCTTGTTCGGGCACAAGCGCCCGAACTTTTCTTGATACCGTGCATGAGCTTGGCCTCTCCCGCGCCTTCAGACGGAAGCGGCTTGCAGGAGACAACACCATGCAACTGGACAATTTGAAGGTCAGCACGCGGCTGGGCGCGGGTTTTGGCCTGGTATTGCTGCTGACCGGCGGCCTGCTCGCCGTGGGCCTGGGCCAGCTGGCCGGCGCCGGCGCTTTCAGCCGCGATGTGAGCGGCGACGCCTGGTTCCGCGCCGGTGCCGTGGCGGCATTGGCCGCTTCATCACAGGCCACTGCGCGCGCCACCCTGGAGCTGTCCCTCTCGGGCGATCCGGCGCAGGCGGCCGCTGCGCGGCGGCAGCTGGCGGTCGGCGACAAGAACATGGCGGACGCACTTGCGGTGCTGGAGACCGGCGCCCCGCCGGCCGAAGAAAAAACCTTGCTCGCCGGCGTGCGCAGTGCGCAGGCCGCCCATGCGCAGGCGCTGGCCAAAACGGCCAGGCAATTCGAAGCGGGTGACCGCGACGGCGCCTCCCGCGCCTGGACGGGCGAGGCCGGGCCCGCACTGGAGCGGCTGCAGCAGGAACTGGCCGCGCTGGCCCAGCTGCAGGCGCGGCAGGCCAGGGCCGGCGGCGAAGCTGTCGCAAGCGGCATCGCGTCGGCGCAGCGCTGGATGCTGGGCCTGGCGCTGGCCGCGCTGCTGGTGGGCGTGGTCGTGGCCTGGCGGCTGGGCCGCGGCATCGCGCAGCCGCTCAATGAAGCCATCTACATCGCCGAAACCGTGGCCGCCGGCGACTTGAGCCAGGAGTTCGCCACCGAACGCGGTGGCGATTTCGGCCGCCTGCTGGGCGCGCTCGGCGATATGGAAGACACGCTGACCGACCTGGTCAGCCGCATCAAGGCCTCGACGGATTCCATCACCCTGGCCTCCGGCGACATCGCCGCCGGCAATGCCGACCTGTCGCGGCGCACCGAGGAGCAGGCCGCTTCGCTGGAAGAAACCGTCTCCAGCATGGAAGAGCTGACCTCCACCGTCAGGCTCAACGCCGAGCATGCGCGTTCGGCCAGCGGGCTGGCGGCCACCGCCTCCGGCACCGCGGAACAAGGCGGCGCGGTGGTGGCCCAGGTGGTCGACACCATGGCGGCCATCAGCGGCAGTTCCAAAAAGATCGTCGACATCATCGCCGTCATCGAAGGCATCGCCTTCCAGACCAACATCCTGGCGCTCAATGCAGCCGTCGAAGCCGCGCGCGCCGGCGAGCAGGGCCGCGGTTTTGCCGTGGTGGCCAGCGAAGTGCGCGGCCTCGCCCAGCGCAGCGCCGAAGCCGCGCGCGAAATCAAGGCGCTGATCGCCGACTCCGTGGCGCATGTCGAGAACGGCTCCGAGCTGGTCGGCCAGGCCGGCCGCACCATGCAGGACATCGTGCAGGCCGTCAAGCGCGTGAGCGGCCTGCTCGAGCAGATATCCGCCGCTTCGGTCGAGCAAAGCAACGGCATAGCGCATGTGAACCAGGCCATGGTGCTGATGGACAAGGCGACCCAGCAAAACGCCGCGCTGGTCGAGCAGGCCTCCACGGCCGCGGCTTCGCTAGCCGAGCAGACGCTGCAGCTGCAGGCCGCAGTCGATGAGTTCAAGCTCGACGCGGAGCCCGAAGCCGCGCCATCCGCCACGCTTCATTTCCAGGCGATAGGCAAGGACCTGCACCGCACGGCGCCCGTCCCCGCGTAGTTCGTTCAGATACCCGGCGGTTTTTTCAGCGTCAGCATGCGGTCCTGGCCGCGCAGCACGATGGTCTTGATCTCGGCGCCCTGCAGCACCGTGAGGCGGATTTCCGCGTCCGGCGCGGTGTGGTCCCAGAGCTTTTTGTAAAAGGCCTCCAGCGTCGCGACCTTCGCATCGTCCACCGCCAGCACCACGTCACCCGCCGACAACCCGGCCAGGTCCGCCGGGCTTTCCTTGCTCACGCGCAGGATCTGGATGCGCCCGCCCTGGTCGTTGGAGGTGATGCCCAGCCAGGGCCTGCGGCTCTTGGCGCTGTAACCCGCGCGCTGCAGCTCCGTGAGGATGGGGCGCAGCAAATCCACCGGCACAAACATATTGCCCGGCAGCCGGCGGTTTTCGCCCGTCGCGTCCGACACGAACAGCGAGCCTATGCCCATCAGTTCGCCGCGCTGGTTGAAGAGCGGCGCCCCGCTGTGGTTGCCGCCGCTCGCCAGTACCGGCGGGCTGGTGAACAGTGCCGATTCAATGTGGTATTCCCAGCTGCCCGAGAACGCGCGCCGGCTGACCAGCCGCGTCATGCTCACGTCGCCGTCCTCGTCCGGCTGCGGGCCGGTCACGGCCATCAGCGGCTCGCCCGGCTGCAGGTCCCGGCTGCTGCCCAGCACCGCCACCGCCACATTGCGCAGCGGCAGCAGCGGGCGCACCAGCCCGAAGCCGGTGGCCAGGTCGTAGGCCACGGCGCGCGCCGGGAGCGTCCTGTTGTCCTGGGTGACGATCTCGATCTGCTCGGCCTCCAGCATCAGGTAGCCGATGGTCAGGATCAAGCCGTCCTGGCTGATCAGCACACCCGAACCGGCACGCCGCAAGCCCAGCGTCTCGGCCGAGCGCGCATCTTCCGTCGCCATGACCTTGACGCCGACCACCGACGTCGTGGCCCGGTTCAGCGCGTCCATCATGGCCTGTGCAGGCGGCGGCGGTGGTGTAGCCGCGTGGGCCGCGCCCAGCAGCAAAGTGCTTGAGAGGAGGAGACAGAGCCAATGACGCAAATGCAGGCTGCACATGACGGACTCCAGACGCGGCGAGGGGCAGGGCACAGAAAGAAAATGGGCCGGCCGCGTTGGAAGAATGCGCTTTATTAAATGGTGTTGCAAGCAGCAGGGTCAAAGCCGACCGGACGAGTACGGCGAGATATGGGAGAGACCTGTATTCAATCAGGCAATAAAGCTTTGCCAGTTTGCTCGGTCATTGAAACGTGGATGTTGATGCGCAGGATGGGTTTCCATGGCTGATCACTTGGCGCAATCGCGAAGCATTCAAGAGGGATTGGTGAACGCCATTTCGCGGCACGCCAAGCGGTGTAGCGTGATGTTCTCCATGGCTAAAGAAGAGCCATGGTGCCCGGGGCCGGAATCGAACCGGCACGCCTTTCGGCGGGGGATTTTGAGTCCCCTGCGTCTACCAATTTCACCACCCGGGCTGGAATGAGCGAAGCCTCAAATTATGGCACAGTGTGGTCATGAACTATCCCACCCTTGAAGACGCGATTGGCAAAACGCCTCTGGTCGCGTTGCAACGCATCCACGCCGCTGAGAACGCCGCACGGGGCAATGTGATCCTCGGCAAGCTTGAAGGCAACAACCCGGCCGGCTCGGTCAAGGACAGGCCGGCGCTCTCGATGATCAAGCGCGCCGAGGAGCGCGGTGACATCAAACCCGGCGACACCTTGATCGAAGCCACTTCGGGCAATACGGGTATTGCCCTGGCCATGGCGGCGGCGATCAAGGGCTACAAGATGGTTTTGATCATGCCGGAGGACCTGAGCATCGAGCGGGCTCAGACCATGAAGGCCTTTGGTGCTGAACTGATCCTGACGCCCAAAAGCGCGGGCATCGAATACTCGCGCGACCTGGCCGACCAGATGCAGAAAGAGGGCAAGGGCCGGGTGCTGGACCAGTTCGCGAATGCCGACAATCCGCGCATCCATTACGAGACGACGGGGCCCGAAATATGGACAGATACGTCAGGCAAAGTGACACATTTTGTCAGTGCCATGGGTACAACCGGCACGATTACCGGGGTTTCGCGCTACCTCAAAGAGAAAAACCCGGCCATCAAGGTGATTGGCGCCCAGCCGAGCGAGGGTTCGCGCATCCCCGGAATCCGCAAATGGCCGCAGGAATACCTGCCCAAGATCTATGACCCGCGCCAGGTCGACGAGCTGGTGCTGGTGAGCCAGGCCGACGCCGAGGACATGTGCCGGCGCATGGCGCGCGAGGAAGGCATCTTCGCCGGAATCTCGGCTGCGGGCGCCCTGTGGGTGGCACAGGAGATCGCCAAGACCGTGCAAAACGCGGTCATCGTGTTTGTAGTCTGCGACCGGGGCGACCGTTACCTGTCGACCGGCGTGTTTCCGGCTTGATGGCTGTCTGCACCCGTCCGATGAGCGTTCGAAGCTGTTAAAGCCTGGCGGCAGGCGCGCTTTCTTTCTTTTCCCTTCTTTTTTATTCCGATCTCCACCATGACCCATGAATTCCGGTTTTGCCCGAACTGCGCGACGCCGCTGGCCATGGTGTCGCAGATGGAGGACGGCGGCGAAAAGGCGCGGCTGCGCTGCCCGGCCTGCGGTTTCACCCACTGGAACAACCCGACGCCGGTGCTGGCCGCGGTGATTGAATACCACGGCCAGGTGCTGCTGGCGCGCAACGCGGCCTGGCCGGGCAAGATGTATGCGCTGATCACGGGTTTTATGGAGGCGGGCGAAACGCCGCAAGGCGGCATAGAGCGGGAAATCAAGGAAGAAACCAATCTGGAAACTTCCTCGCTGGACCTGATAGGCGTCTACGACTTCCAGCGCATGAACCAGATCATCATCGCCTACCACGCGGTCTGCACGGGGGAGGTCAGCCTGTCGCCCGAGCTGGTGGATTACCGGCTCTATGATCTGGACAAGCTCAAATGCTGGCCCGCGGGCACCGGCTATGCGCTGGCCGACTGGTTGCGCACGCGGGGCCATGAGCCGGAGTTTGTGGAGTGGGCCAAGCGCACTGAGTAGAGCGAATAGAGCCACTCAAAAACCCTCCTGGCGTTGTTGCAGCCGCCTTGCCGTGCTGGTGCACTGTCTGCGGCGTCGCGCCTAGCCAGGACCGCTTCGCTGGGTTTTGTGAGAAGCTCCAAAGAGGCGGGCAGGCCGCGGCCTCGGGTAAAGCCCGTTAAAGGGCCTTTACGCTTTGCTTAAAATAGCGGCAACCCAAGGATTTTCATGAACATCGACAAAGAACTCGACACCCGCGGCCTTAACTGCCCGCTGCCCATCCTGAAAGCCAAAAAGGCGCTGACGGAAATGCTGAGCGGCCAGTTGCTGCGTGTGGTGTCTACCGATTCGGGCTCGACCCGCGACTTCCAGGCTTTTGCCAAGCAGACGGGCAATGAGCTTGTCGAGCAGCAGGTCGCCGGCAGCGACTTTATCCACGTGCTCAAACGGCGCTAAGCCGCTTGACCACCAAGCCGCCAGGCGTCAAGCCTGCTTGCGGCGTTCCCGGCCCGACCAGCCGATCTGCAGGTTGTCGAGGTAATTGCGGAAGTGCACGCCCACCTCGGGGTGCTGCAGCGCCAGCTCGACGGTGGCTTCCAGAAAACCTTCCTTGCTGCCGCAGTCATAGCGTTTGCCCTCGTACTGAAAGGCATAAACGGTCTCTTTGTCCAGCAGGCTTGAAATGCCGTCGGTGAGCTGCAGCTCACCGCCCACGCCGGCCTTCTGGCTGCGGATGTGCTCAAAAATGGCCGGCGTCAGGATGTATCGGCCGGCAACGCCCATGCGTGACGGAGCCACTTCGGGCGCGGGCTTTTCGACGATTTTTTTCACTTTCATCAGGCCTTTGCTGGCCGCACCATCGGTGGCGACGATGCCGTAGCGGCGGGTCTGGTCCTGCGGCACTTCCTGCACCGCCAGGATGGACTGCTGCACTTCCTTGAACTGCTCGGCCATCTGGCCCAGCACGGATTTCCCGCCCTGGGGGCCGACCATCAGGTCGTCGGCCAGCAGCACGGCAAAAGCCTCCTGGCCGACCAGGTGTTCGGCGCAGAGCACCGCATGGCCCAGGCCCAGGGAGCGGGGCTGGCGCACATACGAAAAATTCATGTCATCGGGCTGGACGGAGCGCACCAGCTCCAGAAGCTTGTGCTTTTGGGCTACCTCGAGCTCGTTCTCAAGCTCGTAAGCAGTATCAAAGTGGTCTTCTATGGCCCGTTTATTGCGTCCTGTCACAAAAATCATGTGACGGATGCCTGCCGCGTAAGCCTCTTCGACCGCGTACTGGATCAAGGGCTTGTCGACAACGGGGAGCATTTCCTTGGGCTGGGCCTTGGTGGCCGGTAGAAACCGGGTGCCGAGACCGGCCACCGGGAACACTGCTTTGTGTAATGTAAATTTTTGCATCGACTTTGATCGGGGAAAAGACTAGAGTGTTGCGTTGTTGATACATCGATTCAGGTCGGACAAACGCTCGACTTGACGTGGTCAAACCGCGCAAATTGCGGTCTG
This sequence comes from Polaromonas sp. LjRoot131, assembly GCF_964252805.1. Taxonomy (NCBI): domain Bacteria; kingdom Pseudomonadati; phylum Pseudomonadota; class Betaproteobacteria; order Burkholderiales; family Comamonadaceae; genus Polaromonas; species Polaromonas sp. LjRoot131. The sequence continues at coordinate 69,109 of NZ_CAXUPF020000001.1, forward strand.
CAGGAAAAAGGACTCACTGGGTGGACATCTTACTTCTTGACGCGCTGGTGCCCGAGGCCATGGCCTGGCTCGAGACCCGCCACAGCGTGGGCTACCACCCTGAGCTCGCCGACGACCTGACTTCGCTGCGCAAGATCGCCTACAAGACCAAGGGCATCGTGTTTCCGCGGCAGACCGTGGTGACGCGTGAATTCCTCGACTTCCTGCCCAAGATCAAGGCCGTGGGCCGCCTGCACGTGGGCACGGACAACACCGACCTCGAAGCCTGCAAGGAGCGCGACATCAAGGTCGTGCACGCCAGCAGCGCCAACGTTCGCTCCAATGCCGAATATTTGCTCAGCAGCCTGCTGCTGCTGTACCGCCGCGGCCTGGTTTCGGCCCTGATGGGGCGCCGCCACCCGACGACGCAGATGGGGCGCGAGCTGCACGGCAGCACCGTGGGCATCCTGGGCCTGGCGCCGACGGCGCACACGCTGGCCGGCATGCTGAGCGGGCTGGGCGTGCGCCTCATAGGCTACGACCCGGCGGTGCACCATACCGCGCCGATCTGGGAGCGCCTGCGCATACAGCCGGTGTCCCTGCCCGAGCTGGTCAGCCAGGCCGACGCGGTCTCGGTGCAGATGCTCTACGCCACGCGTTTCCGCGGCTTTGTGAATGAAAAACTGCTGGCCGCCTGCCGGCGCAACCAGCTGTGGGTGGGCATCAGCCGCAGCGAACTGTTTGACGAAGCCGCGCTGGCCGCGGCGCTGTGCGACGGCCGCATCGAGGCCTGCATCCTGGACGGCGCCGAAGCCAGCTTCCTGGGCGACACCTCGCCGCTCAAGGGCCTGAAGAACCTGTTCGTCACGCCTCGCCTGGGCTCGCACACGCGCGAGGCGCGCCTGCGCTCGAGCTGGTATGTGGCGCACCGCATGCACGAAGCCATAGGCACAACAACGCACAGCGGCATGGACCAGTTGCCCAGCTCGCCCATGGACCTGGAGTTGCCGGGCGGGGTCTCTCCGTCGCAATGGTCCGAGCCGGAGTTCATGATCCGTTGAACACGCGGCCGCCATAAAAAAAGCCCCGTTGACCGGGGCTTTTTTGTGGGTGGCGTTTGGTCTTTTACTTCAAGCGCGCCAGCTGCTCGCGGATTTTGGCCAGGGCTGCCTGGTTATCGGCCAGGCGCTTGCGTTCCTGCTCCAGCACGGCCGGGGGCACCTTGTTGACGAAAGCTTCATTGGCGAGCTTGGTTTCGGACTTGGTGATCTCTCCCGTCAGGCGAGCCTCTTCCTTTTGCAGGCGCATCTTTTCCGCCGCCAGATCGACTTCCATGAAAAGGCACAGGCGCGCTTCGCCGACGATGGCCACCGGTGCAGACTGTGCCGCGGCGGCCCAACTGGCTTGGTCGTCGAACACCTTGACTTCGCTGAGCTTGGCCAGCGACTTGAGCACGGGTGCCACGCCGGTCATGAAGGCGCTGTCGCCGACCACAAACAGCGGCAGGCGCGTGGCCGGCGAGACCTTCATCTCGCCGCGCAGGTTGCGGCAGGCGTCGACCAGGGTCTTGAGTTTGGCGACGTGGGCTTCGGCTTTTTCGTCGATCTTCTCGGGCTGGCTTTGTGGGTAGGGTGCGACGCCGATGAACTTGCCGGTCTTGCCGGCGATGGGGGCCACGGTCTGCCACAGTTCTTCGGTGATGAAGGGGATCAGCGGGTGTGCCAGGCGCAGGATGGCTTCGAGCGTGCGGATCAAGGTGCGGCGCGTGGCGCGCTTTTGCGCGTCGTTGCCGGTCTGGATCTGTACCTTGGCGATTTCGAGGTACCAGTCGCAGAACTCGTCCCAGACGAACTGGTAGATGCTGCCGGCGACGTTGTCGAGGCGGTAGTCGGCAAAGCCCTTGGCCACGTCGGCTTCCACGCGCTGCATGGTCGATGAAATCCAGCGGTCGGCCTGCGAGAAGCTCAGGTAGTTGTGGAACTCGCCGCCGGGCGCGCACTGCTCTTTGGTGTGCTCTTCAAGCCCGCAGTCCTGGCCTTCGCAGTTCATCAGCGTGAAGCGCGTGGCGTTCCAGAGCTTGTTGCAGAAGTTGCGGTAGCCCTCGCAGCGCTTGCTGTCGAAGTTGATGCTGCGGCCCAGGCTGGCCAGCGAGGCGAAGGTAAAACGCAGCGCATCGGCGCCGTAACCCGGAATGCCGGCGGGGAATTCCTTTTCGGTGTTCTTGCGCACCTGCGGCGCGGTCTCGGGCTTGCGCAGGCCTTGCGAGCGTTTTTCGAGCAGGGGGGCGAGCTCGATGCCGTCGATCAAATCGACCGGGTCCAGCACATTGCCTTCGGACTTGCTCATCTTCTTGCCCTGGGCGTCTTTCACCAGGCCGTGGATGTACACGTGTTTGAAGGGCACCTGGCCGGTGAAGTGTGTGGTCATCATGATCATCCGGGCGACCCAGAAGAAGATGATGTCGTAGCCGGTGACCAGCACGCTGGAAGGCAGGAAGAGGTCAAGCTCCTTGGTCTTCTCGGGCCAGCCCAGGGAAGAGAAGGGCACCAGCGCCGACGAGTACCAGGTGTCCAGCACGTCTTCGTCGCGCGTGAGCTTTTTGCCGGGCGCCTGCTTCTGCGCTTCTTCCTCGCTGGTGGCGACATAGACCTTGCCGTCTTCGTCGTACCAGGCCGGGATCTGGTGGCCCCACCAGAGCTGGCGCGAGATGCACCAGTCCTGGATGTTGTTCATCCACTGGTTGTAGGTGTTGACCCACTGCTCGGGCACGAACTTGACCTCGCCGCTGCTCACGGCGTCACGCGCCTTCTGCGAAATGGATTTTCCGGTCGGGTCCTGCTCGCTGACCTTGCTCAGCGCGACAAACCACTGGTCGGTCAGCATGGGCTCGACCACCGCGCCGGTGCGCGCGCAAACCGGCACCATGTTTTTGTGCGGCACGGCCTTTTCGAGGAAGCCCTGTTCCTCCAGGTCCTTGAGCACGGCCTTGCGGCAGTCGTAGCGGTCCAGGCCCTGGTATTGCACCGGGCCGTTTTCGTTGATCTTCGCGTCCAGCGTGAAGATGGTGATCAGCGGCAGGTCGTGGCGCAGCGCGACCTGGTAGTCGTTGAAGTCGTGCGCGCCGGTGATCTTCACCACGCCGCTGCCGAAGGCCGGATCGACGTAGTCGTCGGTGATCACCGGGATCTTGCGGTCGCACAGCGGCAGGTCGACCATCTTGCCGACCAGGTGTTTGTAGCGCTCGTCGTCGGGGTGCACCGCCAGCGCGCCGTCGGCCAGCATGGTTTCGGGCCGTGTGGTGGCGATGTGCATGCCGCGCAGCGGCGATCCGTCAGCGGCTTTTTGCGGGCCGTCGCTGAAGGGGTACTCGATGTGCCACATGAAGCTGTCGCGCTCTTCGTTCTCGACTTCCAGGTCGGACACGGCGGACTTGAGGATGGGATCCCAGTTCACCAGGCGCTTGCCGCGGTAGATCAGGCCCTGTTCATAAAGCTGCACAAAGGTCGAGGTGACCACCGTGGACATCTTCGGGTCCATGGTGAAGTACTCGTGCTTCCAGGCCACCGAGTCGCCCATGCGGCGCATCTGGCGCGTGATGGTGGTGCCGGACTCTTCCTTCCATTCCCAGACCTTGGCGACGAAGTTCTTGCGGCCGAGGTCGTGGCGGCTTTTGCCTTCGCCCTGCAGCTTGCGCTCCACCACGATCTGCGTGGCGATGCCGGCGTGGTCGGTGCCGGGCACCCACAGCGTGTTGTGGCCGCGCATGCGGTGGTAGCGCGTGAGCGAATCCATGATGGTCTGGTTGAAGGCGTGGCCCATGTGCAGCGTGCCCGTCACATTGGGCGGCGGCAGCTGGATGGAGAACGAGGGCTTGGCCGCGTCCAGCGTGGGCTCGTACTGGCCGCTTTGCTCCCATTCGGGGCCCCAGCGGCTCTCAATGGCGGCCGGCTCGAAGGATTTGGCCAGGCTGTCCAGCCCCGGTGTCGGGACTTTGACGGCCTCCGCGGCGGGGGTGGCGGTATCGGCAGGGGCGGGGGCGGCAGCGTTGGTCATGGGGGCAATGAAAAACGGCATCGAGGGGATGCCGCCTTGGGGTTGGGGGAAACTGCCCTGATTTTATTCGACTGGAAGGCCCGGGGCCTGCTTTAGCCCGTACGCCCTGGCGGACCCGATGTCTTTGCGGCCGCCACGCAGGCCCGCAGCACCGCGGTGTCGCCCAGCTGGTTGGCCATCAGCAGGATCAGCCGGGCATTGAGCAACTCGGACTCCTCGCGGCTCAGGCCCTGGTGGGCGTCCAGCAGGCATTCGTAAAACGCATCGGCGTCCTGGAAATGCAGGCGCGTGCTCAGGGGGCTGTCGGGTTTCATGCGTTTTCCTTTCCGGCGTGGGCGCTGGCGCCCAGCGCGGCGGCCACCGCGTGGACCAGCGAGGCGTCCACACTCTCGCCGGTGGCGGCGACATGGCCGTCGGGCCGCAGCAGCGCCCAGGCGTGGCCGAAGACGTGGCAGGTCGCCTGCAGGTGGCCCTGGTCGTCAATCACGTGTTCCATGGCCGCAGCCTTCTCGCCGGGGCCGACCACCTGCACGCAGCGTATGCCGGCCTCCACCGACAGCGCCGCCAGGCGCGCCAGCGCGGCGGCGGAGACATCGCCAAAGGCCAGCAGCAGCAAGCGGCCCTGGGCCCAGGCCAGCAGGTCCAGCAGTTCGCCGGGGCGGCCGCCGGGCCAGGCAAAACCCACGTTCTGCGTCGCGCGCCCGCCGGAGGGGTCGCAGGCACCCGAGCGCGTGTAGTGGTTGGGCGTGGACATGCGGCCGGTGTTCACGAGTTGCCGCGCGAACACATGCTCGCGCGCCAGGCCCAGCGCCGCCGTGCGGAACAAGCGCTCGGCGCCATCGGCAGGCCGCAAAAACCGCGCCGTGCGGTTGGTGACCAATACGTTGTGCGTGGCCGCCTCATGCCGCTCGTGGTGGTAGCTGCCCAGCAGGGCGGGCGCGGCGCGGCCCTGCAGCACGGCGGCCAGCTTCCAGGCCAGGTTGTCGGCGTCCTGCACGCCCGAGTTGCCGCCGCGCGCGCCGAAGGGGCTCATCACGTGGGCCGCGTCGCCGGCAAAAAACACGCGGCCGTGGCGCAGGCTGTCCAGGCATTCGCTGCGGTAGGCATAGGGGCCGACCCAGACGATCTCGTAGTCGCTGTCGTCCAGCAGCTGGCCGGCCTGGCTCTTGAACTGCGCCTTGAGGCGGGCGCGCACCACGTCCTCGCGGCTGACCTCTTCGGCCTTGGCGTGCGGCGGCATCTGGTAGTCGATGCGCCAGACGCCGTCGGCCATCAGGTGCTGCCAGACGGCCCGGCCTTCGTTAAACGGTGCCTCTATCCAGGTGTGGCGCTCCACCGGCGGCGGGTTCTTGAAGCGCACGTCGGCAATGCACCAGCGGTCGTCGCCCTGTTGCGCCGTCACGGTGGCGCCGCACCAGGCGCGAAACGGGCTGCGCGAGCCGCTGCAATCGATCACATGCTCGGCCTCCAGGGTGTAGGCGCCGGCCGGCGTTTCCAGCTGCAGCGTCGCGAAGTCCTCGTTCTGCTCGAAACCGGTGACGCGGTGGCTCCAGCGGATATCGACCCGGCGGTCTTCGGGCGCAGGACTGTACAGCTGCTCGACCAGGAAACCCTCGACGTAAAACTGCTGGATGTTGATAAAGGGCGGCTGGCGGCTCAGCGAATGGGTCTGCTGCTGGCGCAAGTCGAAGGCGTAGACCTCGTCGCTGCCCGCGAAGGTGCGGCCCACGCTCCACTGCACGCCCCGGGCCGCGATGCGCTCGTAAATGCCCAGGCGCTTGAAGATCTCCAGGCTTTTTTGCGCATAGCAGATGCCGCGCGAGGAGGCGCCTTTGACGCCCACGGTGTTGTCCTCATCCAGCAGCACGGCCCGGATGCCGTACTGCGCCAGCGCGCAGGCCAGCGTCAGCCCGGTGATGCCGCCACCCACGATGGCGACGGCGTGGCGTTTGACCTCGCCCGTGCGTAGCTCCGGCGGCTCGACGAAGGGGTATTCGGGCAGGGTGTAACCCGCGCCCTGGGCGAACTCATAGCCGTTGGTGAAGGCGGCGGCCAGCGCGGCGGGCGGCTTGTCTTGGGTGGGTGTTGTCTCGGACATGGGCTGCGCCTCTTGTCTTGTTTACCTATTCGTAATCAATCTACCATAACGTAATTTCAAAAAGGGCGGCCGTCAGCTTTTCAGGCAAAGCCCTATGACGGCATGGCTCGCAATTGATGGTTGTTATTAATGCTTACGTATTTATAGTTTTTATCAATTCCATGCATTGATTCCGGCAATTAGACGAAGCGGCCGAACAGGTCTAAGGTGTTTTGGTCTTCGGTCTTCGCGCCTGGACTTTTGGGGCAGGGGCTTGAAGCATTGGCGATTTGTTCATCCATCAACCCACGAAGGAGATTTCCATGGCTGCTCTCAAAGGCTCCAGGACGGAAGAGAACCTGAAAGCCGCATTTGCCGGCGAATCGCAGGCCAACCGCCGCTACCTCTATTTTGCGAACAAGGCCGACGTTGAAGGCCAGCCCGACGTCGCGGCGCTGTTCCGCTCGACCGCGGAAGGTGAAACCGGCCATGCCCACGGCCACCTCGAATGGCTGGAGCAGTGCGGCGACCCCGCCACCGGCATGCCCTTCGGCGCCACGCGCGACAACCTCGCATCCGCCGTGGCCGGCGAAACCCACGAGTACACCGACATGTACCCCGGCATGGCCAAGACCGCGCGCGACGAAGGCCATGACGAAGTGGCCGACTGGTTTGAGACCTTGGCAAAAGCCGAACGCTCACACGCCAATCGGTACACCAAGGCTCTCGCAGAACTGGTCGATTAAGGCTGCTGGTTCCCTCTCCCTCTGGGAGAGGGTTAGGGTGAGGGCGAGAGGCGATAGATTGAGCCTTGCTTTCACCTTGGCTGCACCCCCCTCACCCCAACCCTCTCCCCGGTGGGGCGAGGGAGCAATGGAAGAGACAAAACCATGGCCACAGAAGGCAACCTCCAGGCGCCCACGCGCCACGCGATCGACTGGAAAAATCCGGACTTCTACAACGAGGACGCGGCCCTCCACGAGATGGAGCGCATCTTCGACATCTGCCATGGCTGCCGCCGCTGCGTGAGCCTGTGCGGCGCCTTCCCCACGCTGTTCGACCTGGTCGACGAAAGCAAGACCGGCGAGGTCGACGGCGTGGACAAGAAGGACTACATGAAGGTGGTCGACCAGTGCTATATGTGCGACCTCTGCTACATGACCAAATGCCCCTATGTGCCGCCGCACGAGTTCAACCTCGACTTCCCCCACACCATGCTGCGCGCCAAGGCCATCAAGTTCAAGAAGGGCGAGGTGGGCGCGGGTGAAAGGTTTTTGTCCTCCACCGACGTGCACGGCCAGTTCGCCGGCATCCCCATCGTGGTCCAGGTGGCCAATGCGGTCAACAAGACAAAGCCGGCGCGCGCCGTGATGGAAAAAGTGCTGGGCGTCGACAAGAACGCCTGGCTGCCGGACCTCGCCGCGAAGAAATTCCGTTCCGGCGCGCCCGAATCACCGCCGCACGCGGTGAAAGACGGCGCCAAGACACCCGGCAAGGTGGTGATTTATTCCACCTGCTACATCAACTACAACGAGCCCGGCATAGGCCATGACCTGCTCAAGGTGCTGGACCACAACGAGGTGCCCTATGTGCTGGTTGAAAAGGAAAAATGCTGCGGCATGCCCAAGCTGGAGCTCGGCGACCTGGCCTCGGTGAACCGCAGCAAGGAGGCCAACATCCCCGTGCTCGTGAAGTACGCCAAAGACGGCTACGCCATCCTGAGCGCCGTGCCCAGCTGCACCCTGATGTTCAAGCAGGAGCTGCCGTTGATGTACCCCGATGATGCCGAGGTGCAGCTCGTCAAGGAGCACATGTGGGATCCGTTCGAATACCTGATGGCGCGCAGGCGCGACGGCCTGCTCAAGACCGAATTCCCCACGCCGCTGGGCAAGGTCAGCTACCAGATCCCCTGCCACGGCCGGGTGCAGAACATCGGCAAGAAGACCGAGGAAATGCTCAAGATGGTGCCCGGCACCAGCGTGCACACGCACGAGCGCTGTTCGGGCCATGCCGGCACCTTCGGCGTCAAGGTGCCCTACCACCAGCAGGCCATGAAGATCGGTAAACCGCTGTTCAAGGCCATGGCCAGCCACAAGGACGGCGGCCTGCCCGATGTGATCAGCAGCGACTGCCCCCTGGGCGGCCACCACATCGCCCAGGGCTTTGAGGTCAACAGCCTGGGCGCGCCGCCGCAAAAGCATCCGCTCACTTTGATACGCACGGCCTACGGCCTCAAATAAGGAATGAGGAAGCCGCCATGAAGACCACCGGAAAGATCACCCGCGACTCCCTGATGACGCTGGAGGCCTACAGCAAATACCGCAAGGAAAACAAGGCGACCATCATCGCCCACCGCAAGCTGCGCAGCGTGCGCCTGGGCGAGCACATCAACCTGCAGTTTGAAAGCGAGACCAGCATCCGCTACCAGATCCAGGAGATGCTGCGCGTGGAGAAGATCTTTGAGGATGAGGGCATAGAACAGGAGATCGACGCCTATGCCCCGCTGATGCCTGACGGCAGCAACTGGAAGGGCACGCTGATGCTGGAGTACCCCGACGTCAACGAGCGCAAGCGTGAACTGGCGCGGCTGATCGGCGTGGAGGACCGCATGTTTGTGGAGGTCGAAGGCCATGCCCGCGTCTACGCGATTGCCGACGAGGACATGGACCGTGAAAACGACGAAAAAACCTCGGCCGTGCACTTTGTGCGTTTCGAGCTGGACCCGGCCATGTGCGCGGCGGTCAAGGCCGGTGCCGGCGTCAAGTTGGGCTGCGACCATACGCATTACCCGGCGCATACGACGATTCCGGCGGAAACCCTGGCGTCATTGGTCAGCGACCTGCATTAAGGCTTTTGCCGGCAGCTGTCTGTGCCGTGGTCCGCCTGTCGTAAAGTGGGGGTTTCGCCTTACCCAAAATTCCAAGCATGCTGTTTCTCATCTCGCCGGCCAAGTCGCTGGACTACGACACGCCGCCGCACGTAGACACCCACACTCAACCCCTGTTCACGCGCCAGTCGGCGCAACTGATTGAAGTGTTGAAAACCCGGACCCCGCAGCAGATCGGCACGCTGATGAAACTGTCGGACGCGCTGGCCGGCCTGAACGTGGCGCGTTACCAGGCCTGGTCGCCCAAATTCACCGCGAAGAATTCCAAACAGGCCGCGCTGGCCTTTGACGGCGATGTGTACGGCGGCATCAATGCCAAAACACTGAACAAGGCGCAGCTCGATTGGGCGCAAGACCATCTCTGCATCCTGAGCGGCCTTTACGGCGTGCTGCGGCCGCTGGATCGCATGCAGCCCTACCGCCTTGAGATGGGCACGGCACTGGCCACGCCCCAGGGCAAAAACCTCTACCAGTTCTGGGGCTCGCAGATTTCCGCTTACCTCAATGAGCGCGCCGCGGCCGACACCTCGCCCGTCATCATCAACCTGGCCAGCGAGGAATACTTCAAGGCCGTGGACCGCAAGGCGCTGAAAGCGCGTGTGGTGAGCTGCGTGTTTGAAGAGTTCAAGGGCGGCCAATACAAGGTCATCAGCTTCTTCGCCAAGCGCGCCCGCGGCCTCATGGCGCGTTATGCGATCGAGAAAAAAATTGCCACGGTCAAAAAACTCGAAAGCTTTGACGCCGAGGGTTACCGCTTCGACCCCAAGGCCTCCGAGCCCGACCGGTTGGTGTTCCGGCGCAAGCAGGCCGCCTGAACGGCCCCAACCCCGCCAGCCCGCCAGCCCGTCAGCCTGCCATGCAAGCCCAGACCCTCACGCGCGAGATGCAGGACTGGGTGGCGGCACAGCTCGCGACCGGCTACACGCCGCACGAGGTTTTTCAGGCGCTGCTGGATGCCGGCTGGCAAGCGGCCGCCGCCAACCAGGCCCTGGGCCTGCCGGTGCCCGGCGCCGCGATACCGCAGCCAGCGCAGGCCGTGCCCTGGGTCAAGGCCGATGCCTCAGGCGCCATGGTGGATGCGGGCGACAAATGGGTGACGGTGAGCGAGCACCGCAGCGCGCCCGAGCTCTGGGTCTTCGGCAACCTGCTCAGCACGGCTGAATGCGAGGCACTGATGGAAGCGGCCGAGCCGCGCCTGGCGCGTTCGCTGACCGTGGACATCCGCACCGGCGGCGAAGAACTCAACCACGACCGCACCAGCCACGGCATGTTTTACACGCGCGGCGAGAACGAGGTGGTGAGCCGCATCGAGGCGCGCATCGCGAGGCTGCTGAACTGGCCGGTGCAAAACGGCGAAGGCCTGCAGGTGCTGCGCTACGGGCGCGGCGCCGAGTACAAACCGCATTACGACTATTTCGATCCCGGCGAACCCGGAACGGCGGCCATCCTGCGCCGCGGCGGCCAGCGCGTGGCCAGCCTGATCATGTACCTGCAGGAACCCGAAGAGGGTGGCGCCACGGTATTCCCCGACATAGGCCTGCGTGTGCGGCCGCAACGTGGCAGCGCGGTGTTCTTCAGCTATGCGCTGGCGCATCCGGCCAGCCTGACGCTGCATGGCGGCGAGCCGGTTAAAACCGGCGAGAAATGGATCGCTACCAAGTGGCTCCGGGAAAGAGAGTTCATTTGATCTTCACCCCTTATCTCTATAGGCTGAACGAAGACTTCAAATCATGATGTCTTCATCTGCGTAAATCTGCGAAATCTGCGGATGAACTCTTTATCCGCAGATTTCGCAGATTTACGCAGATTGAAAACCGGATGATTGGCGTGCTTCGGGGCGGACACCATAATCCACCATGAAAATCAAAGCTAACAACATTGATATAGAAATCGAAGACACCCACCCCGGCGACACCAGCGGCCGGCCCGTGGTGCTGCTCATCATGGGCTTGGGCATGCAGCTGATCGCCTGGCCGCCGGCCATGGTGCAGGCGATTGCCGATGCGGGTTTTCGCGTTGTGCGCCTGGACAACCGCGACATCGGCCTGTCCCAGCATTTCGACCACCTGGGCAAGCCCAACCTGCTCTGGGAGGGCCTCAAGTTCCGCCTCGGCTGGCGTATACGCCCGCCTTACAGCATGGAAGACATGGCCGCCGACACGCTGGGTGTGCTGGATGCGCTCAACATCGCCAAGGCGCATGTGGTGGGTGTCAGCATGGGCGGCATGGTGGCGCAGCGCCTGGCGGTGCTCGCACCTTCGCGGCTGCTCAGCCTGTCCAGCATCATGAGTTCCAGCGGCGCGCGCGGCCTGCCCGAAGCCAGCCCGGCCGTGACCCGCATATTGCTGAGCCGGCCCGCCGGCAAGGGCGTGCAGGCGGCCGTAGACCACACAGCGCGGCTGCTCAAGGCCATCGGCAGCCCCGGCTTTCCCACGCCCGACGCCGAGCTGCGCGAAAAGGTCGCCGCCGCGGCGCAGCGCAGCTTCCACCCGCAAGGCGTTGTGCGCCAGATGGTGGCGATTGCCGCCGACGGCACACGCGCTGCGGCGCTGGCAAAGGTGACGGCGCCCACGCTGGTGGTGCACGGCCGTGCCGACCCGCTGATGCCCATGGCCTGCGGCCAGGACACGGCCAGGCGCATTCCCGGCGCGCGCTTTGAAAGCATTGAGGGCATGGGCCATGATTTGCCGCCGGGTGTCGTTGAGCGCCTGCTCGCACTCTTGATTCCGCACTTCCAGGCCCACGCTTAAAGGTATGGCCCCACCGAAAGGGTTGTCGATTGGCCGGGGCGCCCTTTCGCTTCACGGTTAGCTGCGAAAATAGAGGCATGAACACCCCAGAACAATCGCAGCTCGGCAAGACGTCCGCCTACATCGACCAGTACGACGCCTCGCTGCTGTTTCCCATCCCGCGCGAAGGCAAACGCGCCGAAATCGGCGTCACCGGCACGCCGCCATTTTTCGGCGCCGACCTGTGGACGGCGTTTGAACTCAGCTGGCTCAACCTGCGCGGCAAACCCCAGGTGGCGCTGGCCCAGATCACCGTGCCCTGCGAATCGCCCAACATTGTCGAGAGCAAGTCCTTCAAGCTCTACCTCAACAGCTTTAACAACACGCGCTTTGCCGACGCGCGCGACGTGCGCGAACGCATACGCGCCGACCTCAACGCCGTGGTGGGCATGGGCGTGGGCATCAAGACCCTGGGCCCCGAGCTGTTCGATCGCGAGCCGGTGCACGAACTCGACGGCCTGAACCTGGACCGGCTGGACGTGGAGTGCATCCACTACCAGCCCGCGCCCGAGCTGCTGTTCGCCGAGTTCGACGAGCCGCCCGTTGAAGAGACGCTGACCAGCAACCTGCTCAAAAGCAACTGCCTGGTCACCGGCCAGCCCGACTGGGGCAGCGTGCAGATCCGCTACGCCGGCCCGCAGATCAACCAGGAAGGCCTGCTGCAGTACCTGGTGAGCTTTCGCAACCACAACGAGTTCCATGAGCAGTGCGTGGAGCGCATCTTCATGGACATCTGGACGCGCTGCAAACCGCTCAAGCTCTCGGTCTATGCGCGCTACACACGCCGCGGCGGGCTGGACATCAACCCGTTTCGCACCAGCCATCCGCAGGCGCTGCCGCCCAGCGTACGCACCGCGCGGCAGTAAGAATCCCCCGGTTTATTGCCCGAACTCGCTGAAGTTTTTCAGCGGCGTAAGCCCCGGGAACTGCCCCGCGCGTTTTTCCTTCATGGCCGTCACGGACTCGCGTACATGTGCGTTGCTCCAGATCGCGCCCTGTAGCCAGCCCATCTGCCGGAGCGCGTCGTCCACCGAATGGTCGCGCGCATAGTGGATGGCCTGCTTGCTGCCCCAGACCGCCACCGGCGGCTTGGCGGCGATCTCGGCGGCGCATTGCATGGCGGCGGCCAGCATGGCCTCCGCTGAATCAAACACCTCGTTGACCAGGCCATAGCCCAGTGCCCTGGCCGCCGGCAGGCGGCGCCCGGTGTAGGCCAGTTCCTTGACGACGGCCAGCGGCAGGAGCTTGGGCAGGCGCTGCAGTGTGCCCACGTCGGCCACCATGCCGATGTTGATTTCCTGGATGCAGAAAAACGCGTCGGCCGTGGCATAGCGCAGGCAGCAGGCCGTCACCATGTCGACCGCGCCGCCTATGCAGCCGCCCTGGATGGCTGCGATCACGGGGATGCGCAAAGTCTCGAGTTTGGTGAAGGTGGCCTGCATGTCGGTCAGCAGGTCGAAGATGGCGGCCCGGCCTTCGGGGCTCTGGTCGTCCATCGCGATGCCGCTGCCGAAGGTCTCCAGCGCCATGCCCGCGCTGAAATGTTTACCGGTGCTGGAGATCACCAGCACACGCGCCTCGCCGGTTTTATGGATGTGCGTGAGCGCCGCGTCCAGCTCGCGCCAGAACAGCGGGTGCATGGTGTTCATCGCCTCGGGCCGATTCAGCACCAGATGCGCGACGTGATTGCTGGTGTTGAGGGTGAAACAGGTCAGGGAGGGTGGGGTGGTGGCGTTCATGCCCCCACTCTAAGTCAGGCGACCAAGTCCAGCCAGTCACACCTGAGACGCCGCGCCAGGTGCGCCCGCGCCCTGGCATAGACATACAGCCGCGGCGCAAGGATGCCCAGCGCGCACAGCGGGTAGGCCCAGGCCGCCTCAAAGGCGTAGGCCGGCAGCCAGCCCGTCCAGCCCATCAGCCAGGCCGTCAGCACCGCTTCCCAGAGCTGGCATTCAAGCGGGTGTGCCGCCCGCTGCGCCTCGCGCCAGTCCTTGACGCGCTGCAGCTGTGCCAGCGTGATGTGGTGCCAGTACGGCGACCGGGCGGATGTTGAGGGCTGGGAAGGGTCAGAGGGGTCAAACATAAAGCCTCCGTGCGAGGCTTCAATGTAAGTTTCGTGAAAGCTTCTGTCAACGGCCGCAAAGCGTCAGGGTGGCTGCAAAACGCTCATTTTTGCAAGCCATCGTGACAGGCCGGGCGGGCCCCGGCCACCCGGCCATCGCGCCTCAGGCCGAGGCCAGGGCTTTCAGGGCCGAGACCAGCCGGTCCAGGTCGGCCTCGGTGGTGTAGAGCGCCGGGGAGACGCGTATGCAAGGGCCTTTGGCCAGGCCGGTGCGGCGCACCGTCAGCACGCCATAGCTGTCGCGCAGCTGCGCCGCCAGCGCCTTGTAGTCGTCCGGCGTCGTCCTGCCGGCCAGGCGGAAAGAGGTGATGCCGGCGGCCATGCCGGGCTGGTCAGGCGTCAGGATGTCGACGCCCTTCAATTTGCGGGCGCGGGCTACCCAGTAATCGCGCAGGTGGCGAAGGCGAAGCTCCTTGGCCTTGGGGCCGATTTCCGCATGCAGGGCCAGCGCCCGGGGCAGGGTCAGCAGGGCCGCGAAATTGGAGGTGCCGCTGTGCACGCGCGAGCGGATGTCGTCGGCCGGCCAGTCCTCGTCGGCCATCGCGCGGTCTATGTCGGGCAGCCGTCCTTTGGCGATGTACATAAAACCCAGGCCGACGGGCGCGCCTATCCACTTGTGCAGGTTGAAGCCGACGAAGTCCACGCCCAGGTCCGCGACCTTGAAGTCGATCTGGCCCCAGGAATGCGCGGCGTCCAGCACCACGTCCACGCCGCGGGCCCTGGCCATCGCGGCGATCTCGGCCACGGGCATCACCAGCCCGGTGCGGTGGCTGACGTGCGTGAGCAGCAGCAGTTTTGCCTTGGGGTTGTTGGCCAGGGCTTCCCGGTAGGTTTGCAGCACGGCTTCGCGCGTGGCGGGCTCGGGGATGCTGAACTTGACCACGTTCACGCCGCGCCTGTCCTTGAGCCAGTTCATCGCGTACTGCATGGAGTCGTAGTCCAGGTCGCAAAACAGCACGCTGTCGCCCGCGCTGAGCTTGTTGTAGCCGCCTATCAGCAGCTGCAAGGCCTCGGTGGCGCCGCGCGTGAAAGCAATTTCCCCGGGGGCGGCGCCCACGGCGGCGGCCAGCAGCTTGCGGGCTTCGGTCGCGTCGCCGTCGAACTGCGAACGCGCGTAATAGGAATTCTCGCGGTTCACCATGTCGGTCTTGGCCTGGTACTCGCTGCGCACCGGGTCGGCCATGATGCCCCAGTAGCCGTTTTCCAGGTTCACTGTTTTGGGTGTCACGGTGTAGAGCGACCTGACGGCCGCCCAGTAGCCGTTGTCGGTGGCCATGGCCTGCGCGCTGCCCGCGGGCAGGGGCGGCAGGGTCCGGGCGGTGGCGGGGGTTTGGGCCTGGGCGTTGGCCGCGGTGAGGGAGGCGGTGGCCATGAGGCCCATGACAAAACCGCGACGATTGGCATGCAGCATGAAACGTATCCTGATGATTGATGTCTGCGGTTTTTATCCGCAAGACATGTCAGGCATGTGTCGTCGTGGCTGCGGCCTGGGCCTTCAGGCAGACCGCCCGCTGCCCTCAGATCCGGCGGCGGCGCGGCACCACGCTGAGCTGCAAGGTGAGCTTGCCCGGCGAGGCCGTCACGGTGTAAGCCTGCGGCGCGATGTCTATCAGCTGGTCGGCATGCCAGACCTTGATCTGCGCGGCACCCTCGGGCAACTGTTCG
Organism: Polaromonas sp. LjRoot131; assembly: GCF_964252805.1. NCBI lineage: Bacteria > Pseudomonadati > Pseudomonadota > Betaproteobacteria > Burkholderiales > Comamonadaceae > Polaromonas > Polaromonas sp. LjRoot131. Next base: position 84,681 of record NZ_CAXUPF020000001.1, read on the forward strand.
ACCCGCGCTACGCCCTCGGCATTCGTCAGCACGGCCCAGGGCGATTCGCTCACGTACACGTGGCCGCGCATGGAGCCATGGATGTGGCAGCCCAGCAGCACAGCGCCGGCCTTGGTGAAAGTCGCGTCGGCCGTTTTGGCCGGCTTGCCTTCGGGCTTGCCGTCCAGGCGCAACTCAAAGCCTTCGCCCGTCGCGGCATTGAACTGCGCCACCCCGGCGGCCGAGGCGCGCACATGGTGTTCCCAGGGATCGTTGTTGACGAACTGGGCCTTGGCGCCCACGCCCACCACGCTGACGGCCGGCACAAAGCGCATTTTTTCCTGGTAGATCGTGACCTGGCTGGGCAGCGGGCTTGGGGCTGCGCCAGGCTTGCCCGAGGGCACGACCACCACGACAGCATCGGGCGCCGGCTTGCCTTCCTTGTCGAGCACCAGCACGGAGAGGTTGGCGGCGCCGGCCCAGGCGGAAAAGGCAAAACCGGCCAGCAAGAGCAGGGTGGATGCCAGCGTTCGTGAAGTGGTGCGTGTCATGGGATTCTTTCGTTTATGCGTCACGCGGTGTGAGGAATGCCAGCACGGCCGCCACCACAAACAGCGCCAGCACATCACCCCACAGGTGGCCCATGGTGTGGTGGCCGCTGAAGGACTGCACCGCCATGATCCCGCCGTGCACGACGCTGGACCAGACGGTGAACCAGATGAGGCTGCGGTGCAGCAGCGGGTTGCGGGCCGCCAGCAAAAGAAAGACGCCCAGCGTTGCGTACAGGCCGAGGATCATCTCCAGGTAGTGCGAACGGCCTTCCGTATGCCACGCCCAGCCGGAAGGCCAGACGATGGTGAGCGGCCACAGCGCAAAAATAAAGATGAGGCCTGTCAGCGCCAGGGCGACGCGCAGGTATTTGATGCGATCAGTGTCGGTCATTGTTTTGTCTCTTTCGGGTCATCGAAAGCCGCGCATTTTCAGCACTCACAACACCTCCCGGCAGCACGACGATGCCGGGAGGATGTTTAGGCGGCTATTACTTCGCAGCCGGCTTGTATTCCGCAACGGCCTTGGCCAGGTCGCGCGTTTCTTCGCAGCCGGCGCAAATCGCCTGCAGCTTGGCCAGCTGGGCGTCGGCCTGGGCTTTCTGGTTGGTTTTCAGGTAGGCGATGCCCGAATATTCCAGCGCGCCCTTGTGATTGGGGTCCAGCGCCAGGGCCTTGCCATAGGCGGCAAAGGCCTCGTCGTACTTGCCGAGCCAGCGGTTCGAGTAACCGAGGTAGTTGTAGGCGTCGGCGTTCTTCGGGTTCTTGGCCACGACCTTGTTGAAGCTGCTCACGGCTTCGGACCAGTTCTTGGCGGCTATGGCTTTCTTGCCGGCAGCGAAGTCGTCGATCTGTGCGTTCTGCACCGGCGTGGTCTGGATGTCGGCCGCGATGGCCGCACCGGCCAGGGCCAAGGCGACGACGGGCAGGGCGATGAAGTTGCGGATGGAAAAAGCGTTCATGTCGGGCTCCTTGAATGTTGCTTGCTTACTGACTGAGTTGATGCGCTGCGAATCAGCACCTAAGACAAACGCCGGAACGCGGCAAACGGATGCGGGGAACTCGTATTTATTTGTAAGGGCTCAGGCCGCCTGCGGCCACTGAAGGCCGAAAGGCAGTGTGCGAGGCCCGAACAAGAAGTGCAACACCCTGCGCCGGCTGTTTCCCGTGGATTTGGAGGAGGCGTGGAGCAGCAGCGGGCGCATGGCCATCACGCTCCCCCGTTCCGCCGTGCAGATGACTTCGGCCTGGGTCTGGCGGGCCGCCGCGGCGGCCTGCGCTTCGGTCTTGCCCCGCAGGTGGGAACCCGGGACGACCCTTAGCGGGCCGTCCTCGGCGCCGCAGGTATCGATGTGCAAACGCACAGCCACCAACTGCTGTAGCAGTTCGACCGGCGGCTGGACGTACAGGCTGCCTTCCTTCTCCGACCAGCCGCCCAGGCCGGCATGCGCAACGCGAGCGGCCACCGGGATGCTGAGGTCCTGGTGTACCGGCACCAGCCAGTTGCGGGATGCCGACTTTTCAAAGTAGGTGCACTGCACGGCCGCGAAATCGACCGGGACCAGCGGCGCCAGCAAGGGGTGCCGGCGGATGTTTGCCGCAAGCGCCTGGCACCAGGCTTGCGACAGCAGGCCACGCGTTCCCGCCGAATCCGGAGAAATACCCGCAAGCCGCGACGCGACCGACTCGCATTCGGCGGCGCCCAGCACCTGGGGAACAAGCGCAAAGCCCTGGGTGGTGAATGCGGTGTGCTCCATGTCTAGCAGGGGATGCCGCGGGTCACAGCATCGATTGAAACAGCGCGAGGTACTGCGGATGCTGCGAAATCGTGTTGTGTGAGGTCCCCGGCAGCACCTTCAGCGCGGCTGTTCCCTTGTTGAAGTGCGTGTACAGCGCCTCGGTGCTGGCCGCCGGGATGAGCTCGTCGTGCTCGGCGGCAATCAGCAGGGTGGGCGCCGTGACCTTGGGTGCGTACTTCCAGGATTCAAACTTGTCGACCAGCAGCCAGGAGACCGGGAGGTAAGGAAAGCGCTGCACGGCCAGTTCCTGGAGGCTGTTGTAAGGCGTCACCAGGATCAGGCGCGACACCGGCCGCTGGCTGGCGACCCAGACAGCCACGCCCGAACCCAGGCTCCTGCCGACCACGGTGACGTCCGCATGCGTCTTGTTCACGTGGTCGAACAAGGCCAGGGCATCGCTTTGCAGCGCCGCCTCGGTGGGGCTCCCGCTGCTGCCGCCGTAACCCCGGTAGTGAAGCAGGTAGAGGGCGTGACCCGGGAAGGCTTGCGCGAAAGACGGCAGGTTGGCCGATACATCCTCGGCATTGCCGCCGAAGTAAACAAGGGCCTTGGGCCCGGCCGCCTGCCGGGCGGTGATCGCCAGTTCCGCATCCTTGACCTGGAAATGCATCGTCGTGGCCGGGCCTCCCCCTGGGCTCGGCTGGAGAAAATAAATAAAGGAGCGCTGGTAGGCAAACATCGCCGCGCACATCGCCAGGTAGGCCAGCAGCAGGATCGCCAAAAAGATTGTCACTGCGCGCGCCATGGAGGGGGATGTGTGCCGCGAAGGCTCACCACAGCTTGGCGCAATTGCCGCTGAAGACCACGGTCTCGCCGGGCTTGGCCGGGTTGGCGTCGGTTTCCAGCGTGACGATCAGCTTGCCGATCTTGGACAGCAGTTTTTCCGAGGTGTCGGGCAGCATGGACACCGCCGAACCGCTGGTCGGCACCGTGCCCAGCGAAAACGCCGGGCCGCTGGCCGGCACCGCCCACAGCACCAGCTTTCCGCTGGCGGGCGGCGTGATCGGGCCTATGACCTTGACCGTCATGGTCTTGCCGTGGCGCAGCGAGCTGACCAGCAGCTTGCCGTTGCCCTGGGCGTCGGTCAGCAGGCCCACATAGCTTTGCGGCAGCCGTTCGCCCGAGCGCATCGCGAGCTGGTCGCTGGACATGAACAAGGTGGGCATGGCCAGAAAGAACGCGCTGGCCGCGATCACACCAGCGGCCAGGCCGCCAAAACCAAAGCCCGCCGGCTTGAGCCAGCCCAGCCAGCCGGCTTTGCCCTGCGGCGCGTGCCGCGTGCCTGCGGGCTGCGTGCGCGCCGCGATCGCGGCCCACACCCGGGGTGAAGGCTGGTGCGCCGGCACCGACATCGCCAACTGGCCCAGGCGCGCCTCCCACTGCGCAACGCGCACACGCACGTCGGCGCGGTCGCGCTGCAGGCGCTCAAAGCGCCGCCGCGCGCCGCCGTTCAGTGTGCCGAGCACATAGGCGGAAGCCAGGTGCTCGAGCAATTCGGGGTGGGTGTATCTCATGCCACCACCCCTTGGGCGGCCAGGCAACCCTTGAGTTTCTCCAGGCCGCGGCGTATCCAGGCTTTCACCGAACCCAGCGGTGCGCCCATCTGCGCGGCCACCTCGCTGTGCGACAGGCCCTGGTAATAGGCCAGCGCCAGGCTTTGCCGGTGGCTGCCTTCCAGCGCGTTCATGCAGCCTTCTATGTGCAGGGCTTCGGTGGCCTGCTCCAGCAGCTGCATGGCGCTGGGGGCGGGTGCCATGGTGCTTTCAATGACTTCCTCATCCAGCTCGCCGGATTCGGGCAGCTCGCTTTCCTTGCGGCGCGCACGTGCCCGAAAGGCGTCCAGCGCCTTGTTGCGGACGATGGCGATCAGCCACGTCATGGGTTGAATGGTTTGGCCGTCCACCTCGCTGCGGTAGCCGGCTGCGCTTTTCCAGATGCTCACATACGCCTCTTGCAGCACATCTTCGGCCGCCTGTCCTTGTCCCAATATACGAACGGCGACGCCAAACAGATGCGTATGGGTGCGTTCATAAACCTGGGCAAAGCAGCCATGGTCGCCTTGCGCCGCCCCGGCGATCAGGGCTTGCAGGCTGCGGGTGTCCGTATCGGGGGCCAGTTTCATGCGGCTGAGTATAGGGAGTTAGGCCCAGGCGGCAAAACGTACCCGGGAATGCCATTTTTTTCAAAAAAACTGCATCCAATTGGTGCTTGCCGTCGTTTGTCCCTGGTGAGCCGGACACCGCGCCGGCTTGCGACCCCTTCGGTCGTGGGATTTGTTGGGGCTTTTTTACTTTCTTTTAACCCGGAGACCTGTCAATATTTGCAGGCCTCCTCCCAGGAGATCGCCATGACAACGATTGCAACCGCCACCCGACCCGGCTTACGCACCGGCCTTGCGGCCGCCGCCTTGTGTGCCGGCCTGCTGCTGAGCGCCTGCGCCGGCGGCCCGGCCGCGCCAATGGATGGCGGCAAGCCGGTGCCCGCCGCGCTCAAGCCCGCCGACAGCGAACGCGCGGCCTTCACCTGGCACGCGGTGGGCTCGCAGATTTACGAATGCCGCGCGTCCGACAAGGGCGGCTGGGCCTGGGTGTTTGTCGCGCCCGAGGCGGACCTCTTCAACCAGAAAGACGAAAAAGTCGGCACACATGGCGCCGACCCCAACTGGACCGCACTGGACGGCAGCAAGACCCTGGGCACGGTCAAAGCGCGCGCCGACGGCGAGCGTCCCGGCGACATCCCCTTGCTGCTGCTGACGGCCAAATCCGCCGGCACTCCCGGCAAGATGGCCGCCGTCACCAGCGTGCAGCGCTTGAACACCGAGGGCGGCAATGCACCGGCCAAGGGGTGCGCGGTGCAGGCCGACGCCGGCAAACGCGTCAAGGAAGGCTATACCGCCGACTACGTGTTTTTCACCGCCAAAAACACCTGAAGAAGCGAGGCCCGAGATGTCCGTGCTCAAAAACCTTTTCAGCACCAGCAAGAGCCCCAAGCACGACGCCACGGGGCCTGAGACCGGGCCGGTCAAGATGAACCTGGACGAGCGCATGGCGTTCCGGCGCGAGATGCTGTTCGAAGCCATCAAGGTCACCATGCAGGCCCACGGCATCCTGTCGGCCAGCTACAAGTTCCGCGTGGTGCGCAACGACAAGCGAGGCCACCAGTATTTCGTGCTGGTGGACCTTTCCACCGACTTCCTGGACAACCGGGAAGGCGCGCCTGCCCGGCTGGCCGAGGTGGGGGCGGCCATCGCCAAAAATGCCGCCACGCGTTATGACCTGCTGGTCAGCGGCGTGTACTGGCAGGTCAATGAGCAGATCCAGGGCTTCTCGGCCAGCCGGCCAGTTCCCCTGCCCGCGGGCCAGGACGCTGGCGATTCGCGGCCGCCTGTGCGGCGCCATGAGCGCGCCACGTTGGAAGAACTCGCGGCCTTTGAGGCCGCCTGGGAGAAGGGACGGGCGCTGCAGATCGGCGACCGGGTTTATTCATCCGACCTGGCGCCGCTGGAGCCGGATTCGCAGAAGGATGACAGCCGATAGCGATCCGCGTCAGGGCCTGCGCCGCCGCGGCACCACCGTGAGCTGCATGACATTTTTCGCCAGTACCGTGCCCACCGTGACCTGTTGCGGCGCGATGTCTATCAGCTGGTCGGCCTGCCAGACCTTCACCTGGGCTGTGCCCTCGGGCAAGTCTTCAAAGGTCGCGATGCCTTCGGAACTGGTTTTTGCGGCCCAGGGCGATTCACTGGCATAGAGGTAGCCGCGCATGGAGCCGTGGATAAAGCAGCCCAGCAGGGTTGCGCCCAGCACCCCGGCCTTGTCCAGTGTCACTTCGCTGGTTTTTGCGGGCTTGCCCTCCGATTTGCCTTCGAGCCGCAGTTCAAAGCCCGCGTTCGCCGCGCTGAATTGCCCCGTGCCCGCGGGCGAGCTGCGCACATGGTGGTCCCAGGGGTCGTTGTTGACGAACTGAACTTTGGCTCCGACAGGTACCACCGTCACGGCCGGCACGAACTGCATTTTTTCCTGGTGGATGGTGGCCTGCGCGGGCAGCGGGGTTTTGGGTAAGGCGCTTTTGCCGGCCGGCGTCACCACCACCACCGCGTCCTGCACCGGCTTGCCGTCCTTGTCGAGCACCGAGACCACCAGCTTGCCGGCCTGCGCCGCTGCGCTGAACGCCAGCAGTGCGGAAAGGGCCACGCCCTGCGCGGCGGCCTTCATGGCTTGGCCCCGCTTTCCGGCGGCGTGATGATGTCGCGGTTCATGGGCGCCAGCAGCGCCAGCATTTCGTTCTGCTTGCGAAACGGAATGCCTCTGGCGTCCATGCTTTGCTGCAGCACTTCGACCAGCGCGTGGAAGTCGGACTTTTTGATGTCCAGGTTGGCATGCGCGCTTTTCATGTCCGCGCCCTTATAGACACAGGGGCCACCGCTCAGGGCGCAGAGCTGATCGACCAGTTGTTCCTTCACGCGCTGCTGGTTGGCGGGCTTGAAGTGCGGCCCGGTGCGCGGATCGGCCAGCAGGCGAACCATGAAGTCGTCCATCAGCGCCACCAGGCCGGGCTTTTCGCCAAAGGCTTTGTAGAGTTGGTCGTTTTGCGGGGCTGCGGTTTGCGCGAATGCGGCGCCTGCGGTCAGCAGGCTGCCCGCGGCAAGTGCCAGGCAGATCAGTGTTTTTTTCATGAGGGCTCCTTGAATGATTGGCAGGGTTCAGAAAGCGACCTGGGCCGAGAGGTAGTAACCGGACTGCTTGCGGCTGGCCGTGGTGGCGGGCACGATCACACCCAGGTCCACATAGGCCAAGGTCAGCGAGAGGTTTTTCGTCGGCGCCCAGGCGATGAAGATGTCCTTCCAGTCTTCCGATCGCAGGCCGTTGCCCAAGCCGGCCGCGCGGCCGGCACCCTCGAGCTTGTTGCGCATGAAGCGGTATTCGGCGCCGATGGCGATGTTCTTGCTGACCAGGTAGGCGACCGAAAACTCCGGCTGCAGGCTGTAGCGGTTTTCATTGCCGCCCAGCGTCGCGCCGTAACCCAGCAGGCCGTTCTGGTTGGCCTTGGTCGCGCGCAGCGTGGCGTTGACCAGCAGGCCCTGACCCAGGAAAAGTTTGGTGGCACTCACATACACGTCGACGCCCGAACGTTTTGCCCCCAGCGTGGCCAGCGTGGCGTCCAGCCCGGTAGAGCCCAGCGTCTTGTGCTGCACGCCCACCGCCACCTGCGGCACCAGCGTGTCGCTGTCGAGCACGGCATCGCCCAGCACGCGAAGCTTGGCGCCCACGATGGTCTGCTTCAGGTGCAGTCCCGGCAGGCCCAGCGCCACACCGGTATCCCGCGTGTTGAAGTCCTGCCGCGCGATCGACAGCTCATAGCGGTCATGGACGCCGACCGCCGCGCCATAAATGTTCAGGCCGTAGTCGCGGGTGCCCACATGCGTCAGGTAGGCCGAGCCGCCGGTTTCGTCCGCCGTGGCATTGCTGCCGATGACCGCCCAGGGGGTCAGGCCGCCGCCGGCTGTGCCTTCTATGGTGCTGACGCCGCCGGTGAGGAGGAGTTTGCCTGTGTCGGCTTGGGCGCCGGTGCAGAGGAGGAGGGTGGCTAGCAGGGGGATGGTTTTCATGGGGTGGGGTTTGGTTTTGGGGCTGGTGTATGGAGTACGGAGGGGAGAGGTGGGGTGGATTCAACTTTTTTCTTTGTTGTTCTTATGGGGTGCTTTTTGCTAAGTTTTGCTGGCCGGGGTCGCCCGGCGGCGAGGCACTTTTCTTTGCTTCGCCAAAGAAAAGTACCCAAAAGAAAGGCGACCCGCAGTCTGGGTCCCTACGCTTCGCTACGGGCAACCTGCGGTGCTCGAGCCAAGCGGGGTCCGGCTAAACTCGCCTTCGGCTCAGACAACGCCGGCCCTGATCCGCTTGTCTCTGCGCTCCTCGGCCCAGCCAGGACGGGGCAATCGGGAGCGAGGACAGAAGACAAATACCAAAGAACAAACCAAGATAAACAAGGACTCGCCAAGGCGAGTCCTTGTTTCTTCAGGTATTCGGTATTTGGATTTGGCATCCCTTCCCCACCCCTTGTGTATGCGCCGAGGAGCGCAGGTCCAGGCGGATCAGGGATCGCGATTGTCTGAGCGAAGCGAGTTCGAGCGAGACCCCGCCTGGACCGAGCACCGCAGGTTGCCCGTAGCGAAGCGGAGGGACGCAGACACCAGGGTCGCCTTTTCTTTTGCTTACTTTTCTTTTGGCGAAGCAAAAGAAAAGTGAGTAGCCGCCGGGCTACCCCCGGCCAGCCACCCTCCGCAGCGAGCGCCCCGCCGGAGCAAGACCGGCCTCAACAAAAGCCATTTGTCTCCTGGGGAACACGCAGTCGCCCCCTCGACTGCTAGCATTCCGGCAATGAACCGCCGCCACTTCCTAGCCGCCGCCACGATGACCTTGACCGGAGATTTCGCAATGGCCGACCTCCCCAAAGTAACTTCGCTGGACGACGCAATGCGCTGGCTGGACACGCTGGACAAAGCGGCCAGCGTCAAAACCACGGGCCAGTGGCCCATGGTGTCGGTGCTGGAGCACATGGCGCAAAGCGTGGAGATGAGCCTGGACGGTTTCCCGCAGCCCAAAAGTGCCTTCTTCCAGAACACAGCCGGCGCGGCGGCCTTTGCTTTTTTCAAGTGGCGCGGGCAGATGAGCCACAGCCTCAGCGAGCCGATTCCCGGCGCGGCGGCCCTGCACCTCGAAGGCGACTGGCGGCCCGCCTCTGTGCGGCTGAGCATCGCCATCGAGCGTTTCACGCGCCATCAGGGCCCGCTCAAGCCGCACTTCGCTTACGGCGCGCTCGACAAGGCCGACTTCTCGCGGGCCCATGCTTTTCACATCGCCAACCACCAGGACGAGATCGTTGTAGTGGCCCGCTAGTTCGGCCGCGTCTTCATCAAGGGGCGAGACTGACGGTTCGCGCGCCGCGCTTGTTCTTGGCCTGTGCCTTTTGCCGGCTCCCGAGCAAAGCCAGCAGCCGGTGTTCGGCGGCGTAGAGGCGGCGCAATTTTTTGCCCGACTCCAGCTGCGGCCAGAGCGCCGCCATGGCGGGTTCGTCCTGGGCCAGGTGACCGCCCAGTTCCAGCACGGCCGGGTGGATATAGGATTTTTTGCAGACGGCCGGTGTGTTACCCAGCAGCCTCGCCACTTCCTGCAGAACCGCTTTGGCGCTGAAGCCGCCTTTGGCCGCTGAGTCGCCCTTCCCGCCTTTTTCGCCGTTTGCGCCGCAGGCCAGGCGCGTGAGTTCCAGCGCCTGCACCGTACCATGCCAGGTGCGGAAGTCCTTGGCCGTAAAACGCTCACCGTCGGCTTTCCCCCGGCCTTGCGCGATTTCCGCCAGGTAGTCGTTGACATCGCCCGAGCCCACCGCGCGCAGTTCGCCGGCCTCATCCTCGTACTGGAACAGCAACTGCCCCGGCAATTGCTGGCAGCGTCGCACCACGGCCGCCACCTTGGGGTCGTCCACCTTGAGGTCCTGCATCACACCGCTCTTGCCGCGAAAGCGCAGCTGCAGGGTTTTGCCGCGCACGCCGGCATGCGGGTTGCGCAGCGTGGTCAGGCCGTAAGAGCCGTTGTCGCGCGTGTATTCGTCGTTGCCCACGCGCACAAAGGTGGTGTCCAGCAGGCGCACCAGCGTCGCCAGCACCAGGCTGCGGCTCACGGGCGCATTGCGGCGCGGCGCCAGGTCGCGCGCCACCCGGGCGCGTATGCGCGGCAGGGCGTTGCCGAAGGCCAGCAGCCGTTCGAACTTGCTGTCGCCGCGCAAGGCCTGCCAGTCGGCGTGGTAGCGGTATTGCTTGCGGCCGCGTGCGTCGTAGCCGGTGGCCTGCAGGTGGCCGTTGGGCCGGGGGCAGATCCAGACCCGCGTGTAGGCCGGCGGGATCGCCAGCTTGTGGATGCGGCGGATTTCTTCCGGGTCTTTGATCCATCGGCCGGCGGCGTCGCGGTAGCGGAAACTGTTGCCGCGTTTGACCCTCGTGAGGCCCGGCATGTCGTCGCTGACATACACCAGGCCCGAGCCTTTGAGTTCGGGCACCGCAGCGGCTTTCGCGGCGGCTGGGCTGGTGCTGCGCGAGGGAACGCTGGCGGAAGAAGAGGGCGTTGGGGGCGTTGGGCCGGTGGGCATAGGCCTGCATTGTGCGAAGCGCCGCAAGGCCGAGGCTGTAGGACCCAGCCGCTTTGCGCGGCGGGTCGGAAGCGGTTCAGAACAGCTGGTCGGTGGTGTTCGCCTCGATGCCCTCCGGGGGGCTCGCAGGCTTTTTCTCATCGGGCAGCGGCACCTCGCCCGCGCGCGCCAGGGTGGCTGCGCGCACACCCAGCAGGCGCAGCTTTTTCTCCAGCGGCACGCGTTTGAGGCACTGGCCGGCCAGGCGGCGAATGGTGGCGCCGTCGTCGGTGTAGCTGTCAGAGGTCTGGTCGCGTGTGGCGATCTTGAAGTCGTCGTAGCGCAGCTTGATGCCTATGGTCTTGGCGACATAGCCCTTGCGCTGCAGGTCCTCGCCCAGCCGTACGCACAGGTCGGTGAAGATGGCGCCCAACTCGGCTTTGTTGCGCACCGCGTGCAGGTCGCGGTCGAAGGTGGTCTCGCGGCTCATGCTGACCGGCTCGCTCTCGGTCACCACCGGCCTGTCGTCGCGGCCCCAGGCGGCCTCGTGCATCCAGGCGCCGGTGGCCTTGCCGAAGTTGTCCACCAGCCAGCCCGGGTCCTGCGCGGCCAGCTCGCCTATGGTGTGGATGTGCAGCTTGGCGAGTTTCTCGCCGGCCTTGGGGCCTATGCCGTTGATCTTGCGCACGTGCAGCGGCCAGATCTTTTCCTGCAGGTCGGATTCATAAACGATGGAAATCCCGTTGGGCTTGTTGAACTCGCTGGCCATCTTGGCCAGCAGCTTGTTGGGCGCCACGCCGACCGAACAGGTCAGGCCGGTCTTTTCAAAAATCGCTTTCTGGATCAGCCGCGCCAGCACGCGCCCGCCTTCGCGCTGGCCGCCCGGCACCTCGGTGAAGTCGATGTAGACCTCGTCCACGCCGCGGTCCTGCATCAGCGGTGCGATGTCGGTGATGGTGCTTTTGAAGAGCTGCGAGTACTTGCGGATTTCCGAAAAATCCACCGGCAGCACGATGGCCTGCGGGCACAGCTTGGCGGCTTTCATCATGCCCATGGCAGACCCCACGCCGAACTGCCGCGCCGCATAGGTGGCCGTGGTGATGACGCCGCGGCCGACGTAATCTTTGAGCAGTGGAAAGCTTTCAACCGGGATGAAACGCAGCGCGCGCTCGCCCTGCGCGGCCCGCAGTTCCTCGTCCACTTTGCGCCAGCCGCCGCCTATGACCACCGGCAGGCCCTTGAGCTGCGGGTAGCGCAACAACTCGACGGACGCGAAAAAAGCGTCCATGTCGAGGTGGGCAATGCGGCGGATCTTGGGTGCGGGAGAAGGGGACGGGGCGCTCACCCGGCAAGCATAGCAATTCGCGGCAGCCTGGGCGCGGCCGTTCCGACACGATTTGGCCCTATTTGGCTCGTGCAACCGCAAGGCTGGTGTGCTCCTGGCTGCAACAGGAAGCGCGGCTGCAGGCAAATATTTCCGCTGCTATTTTCTTAGGGGACTTCTAAAATCCCGCCTTTGCCCAAACAGCGCAAGCGTGCCAATGAAGCGACCCAGCCTGCACCCCACCACAAGACGAGGAAAAGACGCGATGAAGCGATGGATCAAATGGACCGCCGGCGTGGCGGGCGCCCTAGTGCTGCTACTGGCCGGCACGGCCGTGGTCGGCAGCCAGATGGCCGAGCGCAAAAGCCAGCGGCAAATCAAGGTGAGTGTGCAGCCGGTGGCCATCCCGGCCACGGCCCAGGCGCTGGAGCGCGGCGCTTACCTGTACAACTCGCGCGGCTGCGCCGACTGCCACGGCGCCAACGGCGCGGGCCGCGAATTCATGAACGACGGCAAGGGCATGCGCCTGGCCGGCCCCAACATTACCCTGGGCGAGGGCAATGTGGTGGCGCGCTACACGCCCGAAGACTGGGTGCGCACCCTGCGCCACGGCGTCAAGCCCGACGCCCGCCCGGTGTTTGTCATGCCCAGCGAAGACTACAACCGCCTGACCGACGAGGACCTGGGTGCGCTGGTGGCGTATGTGAAAAGCCTGCCACCCAGGATGGGCGCCGCCGCCGTGCTGGACCTGCCCCTGCCGGTCAGGGTGCTTTACGCCTTTGACGCCATCCAGGACGCCGCACAAAAAATCGACCACACCCTGCCGCCCGCCAAACCCATTGCCGAAGGTGTGACCGTCGCCCATGGCGCCTACGTCGCCAATATGTGCATAGGCTGCCACGGCACGACCTTGGCCGGCGGCAAGATTCCCGGCGGCCCGCCCGACTGGGCTCCCGCCGCCAACCTGACACCCGGCGAAGGCAGCGCCATGCCGCGCTACAAGGATGCAGGCGCCTTTGTCGCCATGCTGCGCAGCGGCAAGCGCCCCGACGGAACGTCCATCACCGTGATGCCCTTCGAGTCGCTGCGCGCGCTCAACGACGTCGACGCGCAGGCGCTGTATGCATATTTGCAGACGGTGCCGGCCAGGCCTTTCGGCCAGCGGTAAGCGAGCGTAAACAATCGCCTGAGGCTGTCGGTGCTCTGGCATCATGGCCGGCTTGCCCATCCTTCTTATCGAAAGCCAACGCCATGCCCTCCCATGCGACCGGATGTTTTGAAGTCAATCTTGTGCCGCAAGCGCTCGCGAACGCCGACGCCGGTCCTCTGATGGGCCGGCTGTCCATCAACAAGACCTTCAGCGGTGACCTCCAGGCCACCAGCCAGGGCGAGATGCTGAGCGCGGGAACGGCCGTTAAAGGTTCGGCCGGCTATGTCGCGATGGAACGCGTGACCGGCACGCTGCACGGCAAAAGCGGCAGCTTTGTGCTGCAGCACAGCGGCACCATGAACCGCGGCGCGCCGCAGCTGATCGTCAGCGTGGTGCCGGATTCAGGGACCGATGAACTCACGGGCCTCAGCGGTACGCTGAGTATCCAGATCGCCGATGGCAAGCATTCGTATGCGATGGAGTATGAGATTGCGCTGCAGGCTTGAGATGGCAAGTAACCCTGGCTCAAGGTAGTTATGGAGCAACTGGCGGCGCGGGGCGCGCGGGAGGTGGATTTGGTTTTGCCCTAACTGTTGGAAAGACTTCGACGCATACATCAACCCTGTTGAGCGTTCGCAATCCATTGGCCTCGTTACTTAAACCAGAGTGCACATGCAAATGATGAGAATCGGTGAACTGTCCGTATTGGCGGTGTTGTATGTCGGCTTGGTGGGGTGGGCAATTTTATTGAAAGAGCCCGCCTTAGCGATGTTGACCATCCTGACGATCTTCCCGTTATGCATTCTCCATCTGGTTCGCCGAAATTTAACTTTGCTTCAAAAAATTCGCGCGGCTGGATGGCTTCCGTATTTGATTGTGATTCCATTATTTTTTATCTGGATCACACAATTTCCAGGACGTATTCCTTTCTTTTTCATAGCTGCTTTGAGCGGATTGATCTATTTCATCTCTTTTGGAGCTCTCATGAGGCTCTTCTGGGTGAATAGAAGTTAAGGACTTCGTCGAAGTCTATGTTGGAGGCTCCGGGTGTGTCTAGACAGGAGCCACCATCGGCGATTGGTGCTATGCAATGCGACGGCTACGAAACCAAAGCAATTGAGTTATACGTGAGAGTGATGAACTGGCTGGGCCGCGTTAAATTTGCGACACTCGAGGCCCAACGGTTCTATGAGTGGATGATTACCACAGCTATCTTGGCAGAAATCCAAGAGATACCCGTCATCGAACTCAATTCACCGAAGCCACAAACACCCACTCCGCATAAGTCTCTTTATCCTGGTGTTGAATTCCGTCGAAATCTGACCCACTTAGCGCGGTAATGGCTTTAATTCGGGTGAGGCCTCGATGCAACTCAACACTCGTAAGCTGCAGAAGTGAATCAGCCATGTCTTCTCTTTTCAAATACCGATTTAGCCTGGGTGGCTTCTTGCTCTCCAGCTTCCTGCTGATCTATCTATCCTTATGGATCAACGAAGCCTTTGCTATCGTCTTCTTTGCCAATGTCCTGTTTTGGAGCTGGCGTCTCAAGGCTGTCAAGTGCGATCAATGCGGGAGTCCATTGGCACCTCCTGAAGGGAGTTCTTCGGTCGATATTTTCAGAAGCTTCGGTGTCACGGAATGCAGGGATTGCAAGTCTAAGCTCGATTGAGAAAGTGGCGGATTGAACAGCCCCGTGTCTATGAAGACTAATCGTTTGCCAGTGCATTCAATTTAAAACGGTTGTAATCGAATGAAAATTACCAACAGAATGATTGCTGCCTTAGTCGTTGCGGTGACGTTGTCGATACCTGTTGCATCTTACTTTTTTCCTTCAAACCGCGAGGATGAACGTAGCGCGTGTGAAAAGAGATGTGCGCCGAAATTAGGTGCCATGAAGCGTGACCCCAAGTTTGACAATGCGTTCAAAAAGAATTGGGATGGCGGGCCAGTGGTTTGTCAATGTGTGGATGCGCCGCGATAGGGTGGCAGTCCCAGATGTACCACGGGCCTGATAGATGAGATTGCGAACGGTATGAAGCAGGACCCTGAGATTTACTGCCCGGCATGTGCGTATCGCCCGCTACCAGAAGATGTCTGGGAGTGCATACCCAGTTGCGGGACGACATGGAATACGTTCTGGACGCATGGTGTGTGTCCTGGCTGCGGTTACTGCTGGACCCAAACCCAATGCCCCCGATGTGGAGAGCTATCACCTCACGATGCTTGGTACCACTATCCGCGGGGTCTGCCCGCGCAAGAGCAAGATATTCAAACTAGCGAACAAACGTAACAATTCGGCGGTTGCGGGCGCCGCGTTCGAATCTAACCGGCACGCCTTTCGATGGGAATTTGGGTTCCCTGCGGCTACCAATTCCACCATCCGGGTCTGACGGAGGTCATCGACGTCAAGGGCAACTCGGTGACCCACACCCTCGGCAACCCCGGCAACAAGACCGGCGAGCAGGATCAACGATCCCTGGGACAACCTGCAGAGAAACATCACGCGTCTATGACGCCCTGAACCGCGTGCAACAAGTCACAAGAGCGAGAAATTGAACACGACTACAACAAGCACTGTTCAATGAGGAGTCCGCATGCGCTACCCTAGCTCAGCCGCCAAAATCTGGAACAGAGAAGGGCGGTCGCGATTTCAAGGGCTCTGCAGTTGATCTCTTCAAAGACAGAAAATGAAAAACTTCAAACGAACCTTCATTGTTTGGGCGCCCTTCGTCCTTAGCTCCATCGCCACAATAGTGGCTCACCAAACTCTTTGGGCCACTGAGTGGTATCGGGGCTGTCTCTCGGTGCTCGGAGTACTGAGCTGCCTTCTGGCGACTAGGGTTCTCATGCAAACCGGTATGCGGCGCTGGCCCGCAGTGGGTGTCACTATCGGCCTTTTGCTCGGCCAGTGGTGGTTGGTGCAGGCTTTAATCTTGGCACTCTCTTGGCGTATCAGCGGGTTTGCTCCATAGTTGTTGTGTCACAGTGTCGGCTGTAGTCGGCGGCCGAATTGTCGGCAAGGGGTGGCTGTAAACAGCGCACCCATGCCGGTTTCAAGCTCGGCACAATTTCCCGCACCAACCGTTTGTTGGCTTCGGCCGACATCGTCGTTTCCGCAAGCCTTATCAGCCCACAGTGATCACGGTCTCGGCGTACTCGCTGGGCACGACCAGGCCGCGGCCCTTGCCGACGTCGAGTTCATTGAGCAGCGCCAGGATGTCGCGCTCGAGTGCTGCCTGCTTGCCGGCTTCCAGTGCGCCGAAGGCCTTGTGGGTCGGGCCGTAGAAGTCGCGGAACACCTGCACAAAATGCGCGGCCGAGCGGTAGCGGAAGGAGAACATTTTTCGTTCAACCTGGATGTTGCTGGCGCGCGGGCCGAACAGCGAGACCAGGTGCGCCTCGGTGCCCCACAGCGCCGGCGAGCGCACACCCGCGGGTGGCGCCACATGCGTGCCGATGATCTTGAACAGGCGGCCGATGAAGCCGTCGGGCGTCCAGTTGGCCATGCCGATGCGGCCGCCCGGGCGAACCACGCGCAGCGTCTCGCGCGCGGCGCTGGCGTGGTCGGGCGCGAACATCACGCCGAAGGTCGACAGCGCGACATCGAAGCTGCCGGCCTCGTAGGGCAGGGCTTCCGCGTCGGCGACCTCGAAGTGCACGTCCAGGCCTTCGGCTTTGGCGCGGCCCCGGCCCTTGTCCAGCAGGGCCTGCACATAGTCGGTCGAGGTCACGTCGGCAAAGCGGCGCGCCGCGGCCAGCGTGGCGTTACCATTGCCTGCCGCGACGTCCAGCACACGTTCGCCGGCGCGCACGTCGACCGCTTCGGCGAGCGTCTCTCCGACGATTTGCAGCGTGGTGCCTACGATGGTGTAGTCGCCGCTGGCCCAGGTGGCTTGCTGGCGTTGCTTGATCGCGGCATAGTCCGGTGCGGCGGCCGGTTTTTCGGGGGTGGCGGTGATGGATGTCATGTTGGTTACCTTTGGATGGGTTGGATGCCGGCATAGCGCTTGCCGGTATGCCTATGGTCGAGGCCGGTGCCTTCCAGCGCTTGACCCGGCGTCGCCCCGGCTTGACCGAAAGTCCACCATTCAATCCGCCATCCCGGCGGCACCTGCGCCATGAGCCAGCTTGACCCGCTTTCCGACGTGCTGCGCAGCGTGCGGCTGCGCGGCTCGGTGTTTTTTCACGTCAGCTGCCGCGACCAGTGGTCGGCGCAGGCGCCGCATTCGAGCGAGATGGCGCCGGTGCTGATGCCGGGCGCCGAGCATGTCATCGAGTACCACCTGTTCCTCAAGGGCGAGGGCTGGGTGGCGGTCGACGGCGAGCCGCCGCTGCGCATGCGCGAAGGCGACATCGTGATGCTGCCGCATGGCGACGCGCACGTCGTGTCCAGCGCGCCCGGCCTGGCGCCGGCCGAGCAGGATGACTGGCTGTTCAGGATGCGCGACGACCCCAAGCCCATCCCCATCACCTACCGCGGCGGCATGTTCGAGGCCGGGCTGGGCCTGCCGCCCGAGGACGCCAGCACCGTCATCCTGTGCGGTTTCATCGCCTGCGATCTCAAGCCTTTCAACCCGCTGATCAACGCCTTGCCAAGGCTGCTGCACCTGCCGGCCGAAGGCGTAGGCGCCTGGGTGGCGCCCATGCTGGAGCAGGCGGCGTCCGAATCCGTCGACCGGCGCCCGGGCGGCGCGGCGCTGCTGCAGCGCGTCAGCGAGATGGTGTTTGTCGACGGCGCGCGGCGCTACCTGGACTCGCTGCCGGAACAGGCCCGGGGCTGGCTGGGCGCGCTGCGCGACCGTCAGGTCGGCCGCGCCATCACGCTGATGCACGGCGACCCGGCCGAGCCCTGGACGCTGGAGGAACTGGGCAGCCGTGTGGGGCTGTCTCGCTCGGCCCTGCATGAACGTTTTGTCACGCTGACAGGCATGGCACCCATGCAGTACCTGACCAGCTGGCGCATGCAGTGCGGTGCCCGCCTGCTGCGCGAAGGCCGCCTGAGCGCCGCGGCGATCGCGCCGGAAGTCGGCTATGACTCGGAGGCGGCGTTCTCACGCGCGTTCAAACGCGCGACGGGGCAGCCGCCGGGGGCTTGGCGGCGGGGGCAGTTGCAATCGGGGTGAGCGGCCGGCCGGGCGATCGATCAGCCCGGCTGCGGCGTTCCAAGGCTCACTTCAGGTCATGGGCACTGGCCGCATAAGCCAGCTGGTAGCGGCCCGCCAGCGCGCCGGGCAGGGCGCCGTGGCGTTCGATGTCTTCGCCAAGCGCCCCGCGCTGCAAGGCGTCCAGCGCCGATGCGTCATAGGCGGCGGCAGCCACTATCCAGTCGGCGGCTTTGTCCTTGCCGCCGCGGATCTGCTGCTCCCGGGTGCTGGCGGCCTGCGGCGTCTCGGTGCGCAGCACATGAAATGCCACGCCGCCGGGCTGGCTGACGAATGAGGTCGCAAGTGCCGAGAGGTGGGCCAGCAATTCCGCATCCCGGCCTTCGGCAGGCGACAGCCGCAAGGTCAGCGCATGGCGGCCTATGCCGCCTCCGGTGCTGTGCAGCAGCCGGCACTGGCTTCGGACCATGCCCTGATGGTGCGGCATCATCTTTGTGGACCAGGGCGTCGGATTGTTTAGGCGCTCCAGGTAGCCGCTCGACGTGAGGGTTTCATAGTTCTCCAGCTCATACAGCACGAAAAAACCTTCCCCGCCATCGGCACTGGACCAGCGCGAACCGCGCAGGAAACCGGGGATGCCCATGCGTTCGGGAAAGTGTTCGTGGGAATGCCAGTGTTCGAATTCCTCCCGGTGTTCGGCCGCCATGTTCCACCACATCGCGACGGCGGCTTGTCCCAGGAAGGCCATGCTCAGTAAGTGCCCGGCACAAAGATGCTGGTGTCCACCGCCTTGATATCCGTCCGCCCGCAAAACGCCATGGTCAGGTCCAGCTCTTTGTGGATGATCTGCAGCGCCTTGGTCACGCCTTCTTCACCCATGGCGCCCAGGCCGTAGAGGAAGGCGCGGCCTATGTAGGTGCCTTTGGCGCCCAGGGCAACGGCCTTGAGTGCGTCCTGGCCCGAGCGTATGCCGCCGTCCATGTGCACTTCGATCTGGTTGCCGACGGCGGCGACGATTTCGGGCAGGCAGGAGATGGAGGACATGGCGCCGTCGAGCTGGCGGCCGCCGTGGTTGGAGACGATCAGCGCATCGGCGCCTGAGTTGACGGCGAGCTTCGCGTCCTCGACGTCCTGGATGCCTTTGAGGATCAGCTTGCCGCCCCAGCGCTTCTTGATCCATTCGACGTCGCCCCAGTTGAGGGCGGGGTCGAACTGCTTGGCCGTCCATTCCGAGAGCGAGCCCATGTTCTCCACGCCCTTGACGTGGCCGACGATGTTGCCGAAGCCGTGGCGTTTGGTGCCCAGCATGCCCAGGCCCCAGCGCGGCTTGGTCATGAGGTTGAGGATGGTGGAGAGCGTGGGCTTGGGCGGGGCGCTCAGGCCGTTCTTCAAATCCTTGTGGCGCTGGCCCAGGATCTGCAGATCCAGCGTGAGCACCAGCGCCGAGCAGTTGGCCGCCTTGGCGCGGTCTATCAGGCTTTCGATAAAGGCGCGATCCTTCATCACGTACAACTGAAACCAGAAGGGATGGCGGTCGGTGCCGGCCGCGACGTCTTCGATGGAGCAGATGCTCATGGTTGACAGCGTGAAGGGGATGCCGAATTTTTTGGCGGCGCGGGCGCCCAGGATTTCACCGTCGGCGTGCTGCATGCCCGTGAGGCCTGTGGGCGCGATGGCGACCGGCATGGCGACGGGCTGGCCGATCATGGTGGTCGCCGTACTGCGGTTTTCCATGTTGACGGCGACGCGCTGGCGCAGCTTGATCTTCTGGAAGTCGCTTTCGTTGGCCCGGTAGGTGCTTTCGGTCCACGAGCCGGAATCGGCGTAGTCGTAAAACATGCGGGGTACCCGCTTCTTGGCCAGGACGCGAAGGTCTTCAATATTGGTGATCACGGGCACGGCGATAGTCTCCTCAGTTGGCTAGAACCTGTTCACGGTCTAAACGGGGCCGCGTTGGGGTGCAATCGGGATGAGTGGGCCGACCGGGAACGCCGCATGGGCTCATGCCCATGCAAGGGCTCGGGTGGCTCAATCGCCCGATTTCACCCCAACCCGGAGGGCAAGTACCTTCTCGGGCGGTCTGCGGCGTTGCGGCGCTAACCCATAGCGGTGCTATGGGCAGCGCGCCGCGCCTTGCATCCCATCCCGAGAAGGTGCTTGCGCGGCTCCGTTTAGACCGTGAACAGGTTCTGATGCTAAAGCCTGGCGCCGGCCGGCGATTGAATAAATTTCGGCGGGCCGCAAATTATTTCAATACGGGGGCGCCGGGGCCCCGGCTCAGGCAGTCCTGCTACCAGCTGCCGGAGGCGCCGCCGCCGCTACTGGAGCCGCCCGAGGAACTTCGGCTGCTGGAACTTGAGCTGGAACTGCTGCTCGATGAACTGCCGCCCCCGCTGCTGGTGCTGACGCTGCCGGGGAAGAAACCGAACAGCAGGGCCAGGCCCGCCGTGACCCCGATGGGCAGCCAGGATTCCCAGTCCAGAAAGAGCAGATCCGGCGAATTCTCGAAGGCGACATAGCCCACGATACCGGCCACAAGGGCGCAGCGCACGCCGAACTCCAGCAGGCTCCGCTTCCAGGCCATGTAAGCACCCGCGCCGACCAGGCCCAACAACAGGCCGCCGATAGCGCCCCCTCCCGCGTAGAGCATGCCCACGCCGAAGCTCTTGGCGCCCACCACAAAGGCAGTGCCGACCATGAGGCACACCACCAGTGCAAAACCGCCGGCAATCCGGCGCACTGTGCGGGAGCGGCCGCAGCCGAAACCCAGCGCGAAGGCCAGCGGCACCGGGAAAGTGAGCAGGATGGCCGCTATGCCGGGACTTGTCAGGACGACGGCCGCCACCAGGGGCATTGCGGCGAGTACGCCGACCGTCAGCTGCCACTTCCAGCGGTAGAACGCGCGGACTACCCCCACGGCGAAACCCCACAGCAGTGCGGCAATAAAAGCCCAGCCAAAGGGCGTGATGCCACCGGGGCTCGCGTCTGGGGGCTCAATATCGCCTCGCAACAGCGCGCCTATGTGGCTGACGGCCGCTTCCAGTCCGCCCGCGTAGTCGTTGCGCTTAAAGCGCGGCTTCATGTCCTGGTCGATGATGCGGCCCGCCAGCACGTCGGGCACGGTGCCCTCAAGGCCCTGGCCCACCTCGATGCGCATGCGCCTGTCCTCCAGCGCCACCAGAATCAGGATGCCGTCGTCGCGCTGGGTGTCGCCGAGTTTCCATTTCTCGAACACGCGCGTGGCGTATTCCTCGATGGAGTCTTCGCCCGTGGTCGGCAGCATGAACACGACCACTGCGGCCCGTGTGTCTGCTTCGATCGCCAGGATCTGCTCGTTCAAGGCCGCGATCTGCTGGGTGTTCAGGGTGCTGGTGGTGTCGAGCACGCGGGCACTGTAAGGCGGCACGGGCACCCGCGCGGCTTGGGACGGCGCGGGCACTTGCGCGGCATCGGCCGGCTCGGCCGCCTGCGCGGCATCGGCCGGCTCGGCCGCCTGCGCGGCATCGGTCGGCACGGCTATCTGCTGGGCACCGGCGGGCAGCATGCACAGCGCCACCCACAGCACGGCCAGGGTCTTGAAGAGGCGCCATGTTGTTGGCGCCGGGAATGTCACGGCAGCTTGAGGATGTTGCATGAAGGGTCTGGGATAAAGAAAGGCGAAGGGCGGGGCGCAGCGCTGCCGGACGTCGGGGCTGCGGAAAATCAACGCGCCGCAGTCGCGCCGCCACGCACGCTGGCTTCACGCACACCGGCGCCGCGCACTTCGAACTTGATCTCGTCGGCGACCTTGCCGCCGGCATCGACCAGCTGCACCACATGCCGGCCCGGCCAGGGCAGCCACTGGGCCTGCGGGCCGCGCGCAAACTCCTTGCCGTCCATCAGCCAGCGTGTGCCCCGGCCTTCGGCGCTGAAGCTGATGCGCTGGTGTTTGGGCGGGATGTCCGGGTCCAGCGCGATGATGGTGCCCGAGGCCGGGGCGGTGATGCGCGCCGTGATGTCGGGCTCAGCCGCCGGCTTTTTCGCGGACCTGGAGGCCCTGGCCGGACGGGCATCGCCGGCAGCCGAATTCACGGCAAACACCGCCTGCTCCGTGCCCTGGATAAACCATTCGCTGCGCGCCGCCTCCAGCGGCGTGCCGCCTGGGGGGGCGAACTGCGTGCGGCTTTGCACCAGGCCGGCGGGCGGTGTGGGTGCACGGCTGCGCTCGGTCTTGTGCAGGTAATTCATCAGCGCCGCCCAGATGGGCGCCGCGCCACTGGTGCCGCTCACGTCCCACATGGGCGCGCCGCTGGCGTTGCCCACCCATACGCCCACGGTGTAGCGCTGCGAGAAGCCCATGGCCCAGTTGTCGCGCATGTCCTTGCTGGTGCCGGTCTTGACGGCCGTCCAGAAGCGCGTGGCCAGGATGCTGTCGGTGCCGAAGGTGCGCGCGCGCGCCAGCGGGTCGGCGATGATGTCGGTCGCGATAAAGGCGGCGCGCGGGTCGAGCGCCGGCCTGAACACCGGCTTGGGGTTCTTCCCAAGCGAGGGCGCGCTGTAGCGCCCGCCGTTGGCCAGCGTGCGGTAGGCGTTGGTCAATGCCAGCAGCGACACCTCGCTGCTGCCCAGCGCCAGGCTGTAGCCGTAGTAGTCGCCCGCTTCCTTGATCGGCAGGCCCACGGCCTTGAGCTGCTTCTGGAAGGCGTCGGGTGAGACCATGACCAGGGTGCGCACGGCCGGCACATTGAGCGAGGCGCCCAGCGCGGTGCGCGCCGACACCAGGCCCTTGAACTGCCGGTCGTAGTTTTGCGGGATGTAGAGGCCGCCGGCTGTCTGGATCTGGGAGGACGAGTCTTCCAGCAGCGAAGCCGCCGTGATGCGCCGCTCGGCCACCGCCTGCGCATACAAAAAGGGCTTGAGCGTGGAGCCCGGCTGGCGCAGGGCGGTCACGCCGTCGACCTCGGCCGCGTCGCTCAGCTCGCCGGATGAGCCGACCCAGGCCAGCACCTCGCCCGTGGCGTTGTCCAGCACCACGATGGCGCCGTCCTCGACGTGGCGGCCGCGCAGTTCGCGCAGCTGCTGCGTGAGGGTTTGCACGGCAAAGCGTTGCAGCGGGGCGCGCAGGGTGGAGCGGACAGTCTGGCTCTTCGAATTCGCGGAGCCCTCACCCCCGCCCTCTCCGAGGGGGAGAGGGAGCAAGGCGGATTCGCTGCGCTCAGGGTTATTGCCTCCTTTTCCCTTGGGAGAGGGCAGGGCTGAGGCCGCGCGAAGCGCCAGCAGCCTGCGCGCCAGGTGCGGCGCCACCCCTTCACTCGCATCAAAGGCCTTGCGCTGCAGCGCGGCCGCCGCAAACAGATCCAGCCCTTCGCAATCGACCTTGGCCGGCGCCTGCATGACTTTCAAGACGCCGCAAGCCCGCTGCGACACTTGCACGGCCTTGGCATTGGGCGCGCGCACCAGCGCGGCCGCGATGGCCGCCTCGCGCTCGTCCAGCCCGTGCGCGGCCTTGCCGAACAGCGTGCGGCTCAGCGCGTCTATGCCCACCATCTCGCCGCGAAAGGGCACGAGGTTCAGGTAGGCTTCCAAAATCTGGTCCTTGCGCCAGCGCGCCTCCAGGATCCGGGCCGACACCGTCTGCCCGACTTTCTGCGTGAGGCTGCGGCCGCCCGCGCCGGCACGCCAGTCTTCGTCCATCAGCCCGGCCAGCTGCATGCTGATGGTGGAGGCGCCGCGCGTTTTGGTGTTCCACAAATTGCCCCACGCCGCGCTGGAGACCGCGCGCCAGTCCACGCCGCTGTGCTCGTAAAACCGCTTGTCCTCGCTGAGCACCAGCGCCGTGCGCAGGGCCGGCGACACATCGGGCAGCGCCACCCACTGGCCGCGCCGCACCGCGCTGTCGGTGCGCAGGCGCTGGAGGATTTCGCCGTTGCGGTCCAGCACCAGGGTGTCGGAGGGCTTGAAGTCGCGTTTGACTTCGTCGAAGGTGGCGACGGCCTGCGCGGGACTGGCGCAAGTCATCATCACAGAAAAGGCAAGCAAACCTGCCTTGAAATTGGTCTTCACCTGTATCTCCATACTCATGACGCGCGACTTTTCATCTTGGTTTCCCAATCTGCCTAAATCTGCGTCATCTGCGGATAAAAGTTTTTTGGAACGCTCTTTTACTTCGCCGCCTCCACCTTCACCCGCGGATTCGGAAACTCGCCAAACATCTCGGGCGCATACATGGCTTCCACGCGGCTCGGCGGCAGCGCGAAATCGCCGACGTTGTTCAGGCGCACCGTGTATTCCATCTTCACCACGCCCTTGGGCAGGTATTCGTAATAGCTGCGGAAGGCCTCGAAGCTGCGCTCTTCGAACGCAGGCCAGCCCGCGCCGGTTTTCTTCTCGCCGCCGGTCGCGATTTCGGAATCGCGGCCCAGGCCGCCGCCGAGAATCGTCGCACCGCCGGGCACCGGGTCGCTGATCACCACCCAGGTCATGTCCGCGCTGGCGTTGACTTCCAGCGTGATGCGGACCACGTCGCCGCGCGTGTAGATGCCTTTGACGGCCTGCTCCACGGGCGTGATGGTTTTCTTGATCTGGTAGCCGGCGTTGAAAGGCTCCTTGAGCTGCACGGCCGCGATCGATTGCAGCGTGAGCCATGGCTTGCCCGGGCCTTGGTGCGTCACCGTCAGCGTGTCCTTGGGGGCCGTGCCCCAGGGCAGGAACATGCTGTTGTTGCGCAGGTTGCCGGGTGCGGCCGGCGCGCCGAAGAAGGTGGTCTGGTTGGGCGCGCCGGCCGCGTCGGTGGGCTTGACGCGGTCGACCTTGGCCCAGTCCACACTCGCCACACTGGCCGCGGCGGCTGCCAGCGTCGCCTTGGTCACGCCGGCCACCGGCGTGGCTTCAAACTTGGCCGAGAACTTGTCGAGTGCCAGGCCGCCCCAGAGGTTGGCCGTGGTGGTGTGCCAGGCGCCCTTTTGCTGGCGCGCGATAAAGCCGTTGGCCAGCCGGCCCATGTCGTCCTTCCAGGCCGGGTCGTCCATCACGGCCAGCATCAGGCGCGCGGTGTTGACGTCGCCGTTGGTCATCAGCCACCACCAGTAGTCGTCCTTCTCGGTGCTGAAGACCAGCTTGGTGCCCTGGAAGGACAGGCGCGAACGCAGCACCTGGTTGGCTTCGGCGATGCGCTGCTCGCGCTGCGGCACGTCGGCCACACGTTTGAGGATGTTGAGCCAGTCGATCACCGCATGGGTGGGCCACTGGTTGGGCGCGATGGTGATGCTGCCCAGCATGCGGCCCTGCGCCTTGCCGTAGCGCGACAGCGCTTCCAGCGCGGCCAGCTTGCGCACATCCAGGTCCTTGCGCGGGCTCCAGAACTCGCGCTGGATGCGGCCTTCCACGAAGGCGATCAGGCCGCGCTCCATGGGCGCGCGCGCGTCGTCGGGCAAGGCAAAGGCCGGGTTGATGCCGGATGCCTCATGCGTGGCGGCCAGCAGGTAGGCCGTCAGCGCATCGCTGCCGCGATTGGCTTCGCCGTCGCGCGGCGGGAAGTAGTTGGCCAGGCCGTCGCTGTCGAGGTAGCTGGGCAGTTGCGCCAGCACGGTCTGCCACAGCTTGGCGTCGCGCAGGCCCACCGACTTGCTGGTCTTTTGCTCCAGGCAGATGAAGGGGTACATCGCGAAATAATCGCGCACGCCGTCCATGCCTTCGGCCAGCTTGGGCTGCAGCGACATTTTCAGGCCGCCGCGGCCGGGCAGGGCGTCGGCCGGCGGGTTCACGTCCAGCGTGAAGCTGCCGTCGACCTGCACCAGCGTGGCCTGCTGCACCGTCAGCGGAACGGCCGGGATGATGCGCTGGCGTGCCTTGAGGCCGTCGCGCGCGCCGGTGATCGTGTCCTTCGCCTCGATCTCCCACAGGATGGCCTCGGCGCGCGTGAACGCCAGCTGCGCAGGCGCAGTGACCATCCAGGCCACTTCGCGCGCTTCACCGGCCGGGATGTCCACGGTCTGCGGTTTCAGGTCGAGCAACGTGGCGCGCGGGCTCACTTCGACCTTCATCGCGGCCTTGGTGGTGTTGCGCAGGGTCAGCTGCGCGCGGAACTGGTCGTCCTCGCGCACCAGCGGCGGCAGGCCGCTGATGATCTGCAGGTCTTGCGTCGCGCGGATAGAGGTCTGGCCGGTGCCGAACAGGCCGGTGCCGGCGTCGGCCACCGCGACGATCTTGAAGGTGGTCAGCGCATCATTGAGCGGCACCGTCACCACGGCCTGGCCCTTGGCGTCCAGCACCACATTCGGGTTCCACAGCAGCAGGGTGTCCAGCAGTTCGCGCGTGTTGCTGCGCCCGCCGCCGCCGCCGGCCGCCACGGCTTTGCGGCCGTAGTGCCTGCGGCCGATGATTTCCATCTGCGCGGTCGAGGTTTCGACGCCCCAGGAGCGGCGCTGCAGCATCGCGCCCAGCAAGTCCCAGCTGTCGTTGGGCATCAGCTCCAGCAGTGCCTGGTCCACCGCGGCCAGCGCCACTTCGGCATTGGCGGCCGGCTGGCCGTTGGGCAGTTTGGCCGTGATGGTGACCTTCGCCTGGCCGCGCACGGCATAGCTTTCCTTGTCGGCCTTCACGCTCACGTCGAGCTGGTGGGCCTTGGTGCCCACGCGGATTTCGGCCACACCCAGGCGGTAGGCCGGTTTGCTCAAGTCCACCAGCGCGGTGGGCGCCACGTATTCGCGGCCCTCGTACCAGAAGGAGGTCCACCATTCACGCGGCGCCTTGTAGCCCCAGGTGAAGAAGCTGTACCAGGGCACCTCGCGCAGCCGGCCGCGCAGGGCCAGCACGCTGACGTAGACATTCGGGCCCCAGCCTTCCTTGATCTGCAGGTTGACCGTAGGGTCCTGGCCGTTGAGCTGCACCACCTGCGTCTCGATGACGCCTTCGCGCTCAATCGCGACCAGCGCGGTGGCGAAGCGGAAGGGCATGCGCACCTGGAACTTGGCCATCTCGCCGGGCTGGTAGCTTTTCTTTTCGGGCAGCACGTCCATGCGGTCATGGTCTTCGCCGCCGAACCAGAGCTCGCCCTGGCGCGTCACGTAGACGTTGCTGGCCGCCTGTATGGTGTTGCCGTCCTTGTCTTTCGCGGTCACGATGAGTTCGACCTCACCCGGCTCGCCGAGCTTGGTCTCACACAGCAGCAGGCCGCGCGAATCGCTCTTGCCGCTGCAGACGCTGCCGAGGTCTTTGGTCTCGGTCTTGTTGTCGTAGGTGTAGAAGCCGCCCACCATGCGCTTGCGGCTGGTGGTGGTGATGCGCGCCACGGCTTTCACCTCAAGCGACACGTCCGGGGCGACCTTGCCCGTGAGGTCCAGCGCCAGCGCCTGGAACTTGATCTTCTGGCTGGAGGACACCCAGCCTTCGGTCTTGATGCCCGCCACCACGGCGGCCGGCCAGACGGTGGAAACGCTGCGTATGGTCTGCACCTCGCCGTTGGGGTCGGCGTAAGTGGCTTCCATCAGCAGCTCCTGCGGCTGCCTGTGCGTGGGGATGTCGTTGATGGTGAGCTTGCCCGCGCCGTTGCGGTCCAGCGTCAGCGGCAGCTTGTCGGCGATCACGCGCTGGTCTTGCGAGGAGGTGGCTTCTTCGTCGTCCGCCCTGGCGGCCGAGTCGCGGTTGATGCGCGGCGGCATGAAGTTGAATTCTTCAAAGTCGCTGTAGCTCAGCGATTTGGCGCGCACCAGCGCCGACACGCGCACCGGCAGGTTGACGGCGCCGCCACCCGAGACGTAGTTGATCTGCACGTCGGTCGGCACCGACTTCACGTTGATCAGGGCTTTTTTCTCGGACGGGTTGATGCGCCCCTCGAGCACCGGCAGGCGGAATTCCTCGACACGGAACTGCCCGCTGGTGAAGCTGCGGGCGCGATTGCCGCGGCCGTTGCCGCTGTCGTTCTGGCCTTTCAGCTGCACTTCGTAGACGCCGAGCTTGGCGGCCGGCGGGATGGCGAAGGTGTTCTCGGCGCTCAGGCCGCCGGTGGCGGTCTTGCGCCAGCTGATGGGCTGGGTGTACTGCTGGCCGCTGCCCACGTGGGTGACGACCAGCGTGGCCGGTGTGCCCTCGGGCAGGCCGAAGCCCTTGCTGGTTTCGGTGCGCAGCAGATGTTTCATCGACACCGTTTCGCCGGCGCGCAGCAAGGTGCGGTCAAAAATCGTGTGCGCGCGCTCGTCGGGCATGGGGTTGCGGCTGGTCGGCACATTGAAGCGCCAGGGCTCTATGCCCCTGTGCCAGTCGCTCCAGGTAAAGGCCAGGTCTTCGACACCGGCCACCGTGCTGCGCGCACTGACGAAATAGGCATTGCTGGAGTCATTGCCCGGGCAGCGCGGCGGCTCGGAAGAAAGGCCCGCGAAATTCGCGATACCCTGGGCGTTGGTGACGGCCTTGGCCACTTCGCTACCGTTGCAGCCCGAGACGCGCACCGTGGCGCCCGCCACCGGCATGCCCTTGTCCAGCGTGGTGACCCAGGCCAGCGAGTTCTCGCGGCCCAGCTTGAAATGCACGCCCAGGTTGGTCACCAGGGCCGAGGTGCGCACATACATGGTCCGGCTCGCGCCGTGGCGATCGTCCAGCAGCGAGGAGCCGAGTTTCTGCGAGGCGATCTCCACCACGTGAAAACCGGGTGCCAGCGGAATGCCGACGACCTCAAAGGGGCGCGGGTCGCCGCCCACGGGCTTGGGCAGGTCCAGCGTCTTCACGCCGGCCTGGCCGCCCAGCAGCGACAGCATGCGCGACTGCACATAGTCCTTGCCCTGCGAATCGAGCGCCTTGGGCAGCGGGCCCTTGACGTCGGCGGCCGCCTGCTTGCGCGAGACCTCGTACTCGTCGTAGCGCTGCACCTTGCGGAACCAGGCAATGATGTCGGCGTCGGTGCGCGGCTGCAGGTCGCTGACCTTACCGGCCGGGGCGCCCGGCACCAGTCCCTTGACCTGCAGGGCTGCTTCCACATTGCGCAGCGTCACCGGCAGCAGGGCCGGGTCGCCCGGCTTGGTGTTGGGTTCGGCAAACCGTTCGACGATGCCGAAGGGCGAGGCGGCGAACTTCGCCAGCGGCGGCATCGCGCCGGTCGCCACTTTCAGCGGAAAGCTGTCGGCATTGCGCAGCGTGCGGCCCGAGGCATCCTTGAAGTTGCCGGGCAGTTCCAGTGAGAACTGGGCCTGCTCCGGAAAGATGGGCTTGAAGCTGAGGTTGGTGACCACGTTGTCGCCGTCGCTGTTGCCGTCCTCGAAAGAGGGTTTCAGCGTGTCCTTGTCACCTTTAAGGCGGATGCCCTCGGCCAGCTTGCGCGGCACCGGCGCGTTGAAGTTCAGGGTCATGGGCCGCATCGGCAGGCAGGCCGACTGGGCGTTTTCGCGCTCGCAGCTGAAGTTGGCCGAGAAGGGCTCGCGGACCTGGAAGTTGTAGCGTTTTTCGACCGAGTTGGGCACGCCGCTGGGCGTGCTCACGCCCTTGCCATAGACCAGCTGCACCTTGGTGGCCGACGTCAGGCGCCGGTTGCAGGCCAGCGTGACGTAGCGCAGCGGGTCTTTGGCCGCGGCCTTGTCCAGGCCTTGCGACTTGAGCAGCTCTTCGCGCTCCTTGCCGTCGATCAGCTTGACGGGCACACGCTCGCCCAGGCCTTCGGCGGCACACCAGACGTTCTCACGGATGCTTTGCAGCGTGGCCGGGCCGTTGAGCTGCAGCAGGAAATACTGCTCTTCGTCGATGCGCTCATAGGTGCCGGGGCGCAGGTTCTGGACAAAGGGGCCGCCGGTGTTGAATTTGTAGGAAGCAGGGCCGCTTACCGGCTGGCTTTTGGGCGACTTGAAGGTGCCGACCACGTTCACCGCGCAGTTCACGCCCGGCGGCAGGTCATTCTCGAACTCGAAGGCCCATTCGCGCTCGCTGATCCAGCGGCCGGAGCCCTTGGTGGCCTGCGCGTCGCTGCAGCTCAGCGACAGCGGCGCGGGCGCCTTCGGGTCGCCGAAATTGACGGCCCCCTCATCAAACTTGGCGACCACCTGCCGCACCCGCGCGACCTCGCCCTGGGGCGAAAGGCTGATGATTTGCAGGGCATGGGCATGCAGCGATACCGCCGCGATCAGTGCCAGGGCGGCTTTTTTCATGTTTTGGCTCACGTTTCCTTCTCCTTCGGGAAGCCAGAGCGTAGCTGATTTGTATGTAACAAAATGCAGCGGCGACGGGGAAAAATGCCGGTTGGGCGACGGGTTGCGTCCGGTCAGGCCTCTACCCCTTTATTTCGCGTGCCATGGCCTTGGCGGGTGTCTGTGTTTGCGGACACTTGTCGAGCGGCGGACACGCATGGGCTGTTCAGCGTGCAGGCTATAGTGAAAGCCATTCAAAACAAGCGACGAGCCCGGCCCCCAGAGGCGACGGCTCGCGGCCATACCTGGCCTTCAACTTGCATATTCGGATTCACGCATGAAACCAGGCATTTCTTTCACCAAAATCTGGTTTGACGATGACATGGTCGAACTGAGAATCAAGGTCTCAAACGGGGACTCAATTTTCACCAATGACGTTTATGTCGGCCATCAACAACTCATGGACCTTGTGAAAGATATGGACCGGTTCAAGACCCACGTTCACGGCGGAATTCATGACGTGATGTTTGGCGCGTTTGGTCCTGAGTACGCCAGCGGTGCATTTCATGCCCGCCTGCACTTCCAGGAGCGTGGAATTCTTTTCGTCACCGTGAAAAGCCAATCCGATTTTGCGGATTTCGGGAAGAAAAATGTGGCAAGCGAGGCGACGCTTTATCTCAGAACCGAGCCCGCATTGCTCGACAATTTCATTGAAGAAATAAGGCAACTCAGCGGAGGGAAACGAGACGATGCTTTGCTGGAAGCCATTTAAGCCACCGCGATTCGGCCGAGGTGGCGTGCCAATCGACGCAGACATTCAACATGACCAGCGGCAACGCGTATGAATATTCTTCTCGAGAGTTCCGACAGCGTGCCGTTTTATACGGACATGCGCGCCACCCTCAAAGCGATGGCTGTTGAGGCAAGTTCTTATGACTGGTTTGTGAGCGACGTGGAGACCAATATCCCTGTTCCAGTCCTCATCGAAGGCGATGGATGGCTGAGCGGCGACGAACTTTCTCGAGCGCTCGCCGACGACATTCAGTTTGAATGGGCTGTTTTCAGCGCAATGCCGCGGGGCACGCGGTTCGATGTTCTCTTATCGCCGTCTGCCGACGGTAATGCGAGATTCTGGCAACCACCGGACGTACAGCCGCAACTGCAGGGCGCGGTTTTTGAGATCGTATGCTGGGACAGTTCGGCCACCCTCTTTATCGGTATTTCGCAGCAGCAGGCAGAGCGGGTCACCGCGGCGTACCCAGAGGCAAAGCCGCTGTCTTCGGCGTGGCCCAAAGCCGAGGCGTAGCTGTGGACATTTGTTGGGAGCCCACATTGCCACATGCCAGTGAACCCGCACGCCGCCAGTAGCCCAGGCCCATGAATTCCCTGATGGCGAAGGGATGCCAGAATCTCGCCAGGGAGATTCGACATGCTGCAGTGGCTTAAAAGAAAACGCGAACCGGATGCGACAGGAAACAACGAGCTGGTATTGAGCGAGGCGTTTCCTTCACACGACATCCTGTGGCGCGCCGGCACCCATTTGCCCATCCCCGACTGGCAGCAGCAGCCCTGGCCCGAGGATGGCGACGAGGGCACGCTGCATCGCCACGCCAACGGATGGGCGGCGGCCTGGCTGGATGCGACGGGCAGCGCTCTGGATGAGCGCTACACGCGTGCCGAATCGGCCAACTTCATGCTGCTGTCCGTCCTGGAACCGCGCGCGACACGCGTGCTGCTGGACTACCTGGAGCGCTCACGCAAGAGGGTGCTTGCCACGCTGCCCGGGATAGCTGCCGACCACGGCCATGGGAAGACGGTCGTCATGGTGTTCGGCGAGGAAGAAAACTACTACCAGTACATCTCGCATTACGGCAGCGGCTCATCCCAGCCCGAGGCCCACAGCAGCGGCATGTTCATCGACGCAGGCTACGGCCACTTCGTGTTCACCCAGGGCGCTTTTGACACCATGGAACCCGTGGTCATCCACGAAATGACCCATTGCCTGGTTCGCCACCTGCCGATTCCGGCCTGGTTGAACGAGGGGCTGGCCGTCAACACCGAGCACCGTTTTGTCCGGCCGCGCCCGCTGTACCGCCCGCAGGAACTGGAGTTCCTGTTCACCCGCTTCTGGAATGCCGCCACGATCCAGGAGTTCTGGAGCGGCAAGTCCTTCATACGGCCCGACGACGGCCAGGCCCTCAGCTACGAACTGGCCAGGTTGCTGGTGCAGCTGCTGGGCAAGGATTACGACGCGCTCACGCGCTTCTGCGAAACGGCGAACTACCAGGACGGCGGGGAAGAGGCGGCGAAGACGGTTTTGGGCATGGGCCTGGACGATCTCGCTGCGGTTGTGCTGGGGCCCGGGGAATGGACGCCATCCCCGGAGTCGTGGACCGATGGCACGGAAAAAGGGCAGTTTTAGCCATTAGGAACCAGTGATGAAAAAATATCCAAAGCTTGCCGGCGCTTGCCTGTCCCTTGTGCGCGGTACTTGCATGCTGTGCTGGCTAATGCCTGTGCTCTCATGGGCCGGCGGCGCGGAATTCGCGTTGCGCTGGAGCAGCGGCGGGCCGGTTTCCGCGGATGACGCGGTGACGCTGATGGGCCTGGAGGGCAGCCGCAAAGTCACGGCGTATGAGGTGGAGTACTTCACGGTGCTGGCGCCTCCGGTGCCCACCAGTCCGCCGGCGATCGGCAGGCGGCGGACCCGGTCCGACGGCAAGGTCGAACTGACACTGAAATACCGCAGCCCGCAAGCCTTCGGCAGCGGCTTTGACACCCAGGCTGCCTGCGCCTTGGGAAAAGATACGAACGTCAAGGTGGAGACCGACATCTCGGTGCTCCAGACGCTTCAACCCAGCCGGGCCTATTCGGTGTCCTGCGAGCGCGAGGCGAAGAAGAAGGTACTCGATTTCCCCGAGGCCATGCGTGCGACATCGATGGGGTGCAAGAATCGCATGAAACGCGTCACCGTCGGTGTGTTCAAGGTGGAGGAGTGGCAGCTTCCCCAGGGCCGGCTTCTCGAAGTGTCGATGCCGGGGAATGACACGCCGCAAGACCTGGCGCTCTTCATGGCAAAGGTCAAGCCTTTGCTGGACAAGGGCGTGGTGCTCGTGGATCGCAGCAAGTCCCAGGCGGGAAGCAGCTGCAGCTAGGGCCTGTGAACGTCCTGCTGAACACAGGACCTCACATCATGGTTTCTTTATCTGCGTCAATCTGCGAAACCTGTGGATAAAGAATTCATCCGCAGATTTCGCAGATTTACGCAGATTAAAAACAGGACTACCGGGCAAGCGCGAGCGCATCGGCGCCTGCCGGGTAGCGCATCGTTGCGCTCCCATCGGTTGCGGCGCGCCACACCGCCTCGGCCACGTCGGCCGCGGTGGTAACCGCGCTCATCGTTCCCAATGACGCAAAAATGCCTTGCGCAAACAGCGCATAGGCTTCGGGAAGCAGGCCCTGCATGCGCTCGGCCCCGTTCGCCGTGAAGCGCGTGCCCGGCCCGTAGCCCGGCTCGACCAGCTTCACGCCAATGTTGAAGGGGGCCAGCTCCAGCGCGAGCGACTCGGTGAAACCCGTGATGGCTGTTTTGCTCGCGGTGTAGGCGGCCACCAGCGGCATGGGCGCCAGCGTCACCGTCGAGGTCACGTTGACCAGCAGGCCGGCCCGGCGCGTGCGGAACTGCGGCAACACCGCCTGGGCCATGGCCATCATGCCGAAGGTGTTGGTCTCGAAGATCTCGCGCACGGTGGCCATGGGCGTTGCCTCGAAGGCGCCGAAGAGGCCCAGGCCGGCGTTGTTCACCAGGACATCGATGGGCCCGGCGTCTTTGATCGCGGCGGCGATGCTCTCGGGCCGGGTCACGTCCAGCGGCAGCACGCGCAGGCGCTCCGAGCGCGGCAGCAGGTCCTCGCGCGGCATCCGCATGGTGGCGATGACCTTCCAGCCCTGGGCGTGGAAGTGGCGCGCGGTTTCCAGGCCGTAGCCGGAGGAGCAGCCGGTGATCAAAATGGTTTTCATGGTGTGTTTCCTTTGGGAGTTGATGGAAGCTTGGTTGAAGGTGGCGTAACGATATCGGCTGAGGGACGGACTTACTACAATGATGAGTCCGTAATTAATTGGCAGGAGTCCAGGCATGGTCGACCCACTCGCAGAAGTCATCACGCTGCTGAAGCCGCGCGCGGTGTATTCGAAAGTAATCAGCGGCGCCGGCGCCTGGGCTGTGCGCTATTCCGCGTTCGGCCAGCCCAGCTTCTGCACCATGCTGGAGGGCGAATGTGTGCTGGCCGTGGATGGGCAGCCGCCCCTCACGCTGGCGGCCGGGGATTTTTTGCTGATGCCGGCCACGCCCGGGTTCACGATGTCCGGGGTGGCGCCGTCGGCTCCCATCTTTATCGATCCCAAGGCCGGTCCCGCGCCCGAGGGTGAAATTCGGCATGGCCATCCTCAGGGCCCACCCGACGTGCGCATGCTGGGCGGTTACTTCGCGTTTGATTCGCCCGATGCGGCCCTGCTGGTCTCGCTGCTGCCGGCCGTGTTGCATGTGCGCGGCATAGGGCGGCTACCGCTGCTGGTGCAACTGGTGAGGGAGGAGTCCACGGCACAGCGGCCCGGCCGCGAACTGGTGCTGGGGCGACTCATTGAGGTGCTGCTCATCGAGGCGCTGCGCGGCGCGCCCACCGAAGGCGCGCCGCCGGGCCTGTTGCGCGCCCTGGCCGACAGCCGGCTGGCCGCCGCGATGCGCCACATGCACGGCGAGCCCGCGCGCGCCTGGACGGTGCTGGAGCTCGCGAAGAAGGCGGCGCTGTCGAGATCGGCCTTCTTCGAACGCTTCTCGCGCGCCGTCGGCCTGCCGCCCATGGAGTACCTGCTGGCCTGGCGCATGGCCCTCGCCAAAGACCTGCTCAGCCGCGGTGGCATTGCCATGGCCGAGGTGGCCGAACGTGTGGGCTACAGCTCGGCCAGTACCTTCAGCACGGCTTTCAGCCGGCATGTGGGGCAGGCGCCCGGGCGGTATGCGCGGCGGCTGTCGCCTGCCGCTTTGTAGCGCCTGCCGCGGGGCCCTCAGGCGGCCAGCGCCGGCCTGGCGGTGCGCGCGGCGTCCCGGCTCAGCTGGAACACCGAGACTGCGCGCGACAGCTGCACCGACTGCTCGTCCAGGCTGGCCGCGGCCGCGGCGGCCTGCTCCACCAGGGCCGCGTTCTGCTGTGTGGCCTTGTCCATGTGCGAGACCGCCTGGTTGACCTGGTCTATGCCGCTGCTCTGCTCGCGGCTGGCGGCGGTGATCTCGCCCATGATGGTGGTCACGCCCTGCACCGACTGCATGATCTCCGTCATGGTCTGGCGCGCCTCGCTCACCAGGCAGTTGCCCAGTTCCACCTTTTTGACCGAATCGCCTATCAGCGTCTTGATTTCCCTGGCCGCGCCGGCCGAACGCTGCGCGAGGTTGCGCACTTCCGAGGCCACCACCGCGAAGCCCTTGCCCTGTTCCCCGGCGCGCGCGGCCTCTACCGCCGCGTTCAAGGCCAGGAGGTTGGTCTGGAAGGCGATGCCGTCGATCACGCCGATGATGCCCGCGATCCTGTTCGCCGAATCGTGGATGTCGTCCATGGTCGCGCCCACGCGGGCGACCGCATCGCCGCCCCTGGCCGCGACCTCGGAGGCCGACACCACCAGCCGGTTGGCCTCCAGCGCGCTGTCGGCATTCTGTTTCACCGTCGCGGAAAACTGCTCCATGCTGGCGGCGGTTTCCTCCAGGCTCGAGGCATGGGTTTCGGTGCGGCTCGACAAATCCATGTTGCCCGCGGCGATTTCGCTGGTCGCGATGCCCATGGACGCCACGTTGGCGCGCACGTCGCCGATGATGGCGACCAGGTTCACGTTCATCTGCTGCAGGGCGCGCAGCAGCTGGCCCACGTCGTCGCCGCGCTGCGTTTCCAGCTTGCCCGACAGGTCGCCGCCGGCGATGGTGCGCGCGGCCTGGGTGGCGGCGCGCAGCGGCAGCACGATGCCGGTGTGCAGCGAATAAGCCGTCCACAGCGCGCCGGCCACGCCCAGCGCGGCGGCGCCGGCAAACCATGCGGCCACACCGCCGTCCAATGCCGTGAAGCCGGCCCAGCCCATGCCGGCAAACAGCGCAAGCATCGCGAACAGCGCAGTGCCCATGCGCGCGCGTATCGACATATTTTTCAGCGCGGCAAAAGCGCCGGCCATGCCTGTGCGCACGGCCCGGCCCTGCCGCAGGGCGATGCCGTCCGCCTGCCCGGCCATGATGCGGCGGTAGAGCCGGTCCGCCGCCTCGACCTGCGCCCGGCTGGGCTTGTTGCGCACCGACATATAGCCGGTGGCCCGGCCGTTCTCCATGACCGGCGTGACGTTGGCGGCGACCCAGTAGTGGTCGCCGTTCTTGCGCCGGTTCTTGACCACGCCGTTCCACGGGATGCCGTCCTTGAGCGTGTCCCACAGGTCGGCAAAGGCTTCGGGCGGCATGTCCGGGTGGCGCACCAGGTTGTGCGGCGCGCCCAGCAACTCCTCCTCGGCGTAGCCGCTGACCTCGACGAAGTAGGGATTGACGTAGGTGATCCTGCCTTTCAGGTCGGTCTTGGAGACGATGGGCTTGCCGTCCTGCATGGCGTATTCGACATCGGTCACCGGGAGATTGCTGCGCACGGGCTTTCCTTTTTTTGGGGGGGCATGGCGGCGCGCTCCACCTCGGGGCGCTGTCCGATGCGAAAAGTTTACGGAGGGCGGGGTGCTTGAGCCTTGATCCACATCAAGGCTGGGCCAGCCGGCACGGCGGAGTTTGAAGGCCGGCTTTTCGCCTGGCCCCTGTTGTACGGATGCCGCATTGTTGCGGCCCCGCCGTGCTGCCGGGTAAACCGCCTGCCCCTGCGCACAGGATTTTTCAGCTTGAAAGTTATAGTGAAGACCGTATGTTCAACGCATTCCTCGCACTGCTGCGCAGGGCCCTGAGGCCCACAGCGCAAACACGCGCGATCCTCAGGGACGAGCGAAGCGAAGGGAACTTGCGCTACCTCGGTGCCACTTATTCGAGCGACGGAAACCTGGTCATCGAAGGCCAGGACCTTGGCGATGCGGTCGAGGCTGCGTTTGGGTATCGCGAATATGAATGGACGTGGACCATTGCCCGCACCGACCTGCCAAAGCTGGCCGCGGCACTCGATACAAGCGCCGACCTGATGGCCGCCCTCGAGAGCCGTTTTGAGGGTCCCGCTGCCGCGGGCCTCGCCGCCTTCCTTCAAGAGCACAGGATTCCCTATGAAAGCTGGAGCCGGATCGGTGACTGATTTCCTGCTTATCGGTGAGCCCGGCTCTTCCACGCGGCAGACGACCGCGGGAGGGCCACCACCGCTTTCCCTTGAATTTCTGGAGATGAAACCGCTATGTCCATGATCGGAAACTGCCTGAAGTTGTCAGAAGCCCAATTGGCCGCCGTTATCGAAGACCCGGAGGAGGCAATAGCACTCGCCTATCCAGAAGATGACCGGCATCCCGGCGCCCTGGATCTGGATAAGTCTTGGCACCTGATTCACTTTCTGCTCAATGGCGAGGCATGGGGAGGGGAGCCGCCACTGGGTAACGTCATTCTTGGCGGCACGGAATTGGCGGACACCGATGCCGGCTATGG
Organism: Polaromonas sp. LjRoot131; assembly: GCF_964252805.1. Lineage (NCBI taxonomy): Bacteria > Pseudomonadati > Pseudomonadota > Betaproteobacteria > Burkholderiales > Comamonadaceae > Polaromonas > Polaromonas sp. LjRoot131. The sequence continues at coordinate 122,438 of NZ_CAXUPF020000001.1, forward strand.
GCCGTTCCGCTACCTGCTGGCTTCCGAAGTTCGCGAATCGTCATTGGCACTGGCGAAGGTTTCGGCCGATGATGTGTGGAGTGGTTTCGACAGCCAACGGGTCAAAGACGCCGACATCTATCCCGAGCCCTGGGTGGGCGATGAGACGGAACGAACGTACATCAAGCATCACTATGAAGCCCTGCGCGAATACTTCGCGCAGGCCGCGGAGCAAGGGGCGGCCATGCTCCTGTACATATCGTGATGCAAATCTGAGACCTTGCTCTCCAACGAAATGACCCATGAAAACGGGCGATTGCCGACCTAGAACACCCATGTCCATGAAACCCGAGGTCCAAGCCAACAAAATTGTCGTCCTGTCCGGCTCCGGGGTCAGTGCGGAAAGCGGCCTGCCGACCTTCCGGGACTCCGGCGGCCTCTGGAAGACGTTCTCGTGGCAGGAAGTGGCGAGCCCTGAAGGCTGGAAGCTGCGTCCTGAATCAGTGCTGGCCTTCTACAACGAGCGCAGGCTGCTGGCATGGCAGGCCAAACCCAACGCGGCGCACGCGGCCATCGCCTCGCTCGAGGCCGCCTACGACGTGGTCGTCATCACACAAAACGTCGACGAGCTCCACGAGCGGGCCGGCTCCAGCAAGGTCATCCACGTGCACGGCGAACTGGCTTATGCGCGGGGTACCTCCGACACTCCCAAACGCTACCGGATTGAGGGCGAACCCATTTCCATGGGCCAGCTCTGCGAAGACGGCACCCAGCTCAGGCCCGACATCGTCTGGTTCGGGGAAGAGATGCGGTTTTTCGAGGAGGCGCGCATGCACCTCGCCACTGCCGCAAGAGTGCTGGTGGTAGGCACCTCCCTCTCCGTTTACCCCGCCGCTTCGCTGGTCAAGGCTGCTCGCGGCAGGGCCAAAAAAGTGCTTGTCTCCTTCGAGGTCGACAAACTGCCCTACGGATTTAGCTTCCTGCGGGGCAAGGCGACGGAGATCCTGCCTACCCTGGCGGCCACGTGGCTGAAAGAGGCTGGCGAGATGGGGGAATGACCCCATGCAAAGCTGCAAGCCCGGCGGCCGCCTTGCCTGAACCGTGTAGCCTACGCCCATGGATTCCCTGATCACCGCCGCCTCGCGCGCGCTGGCTGCGGGTGACGCGCTGGGCGCCCTCAAGCGGGTGGCCCTGCGCGAGGACCCACCGGCGCTGGCCTTGCGCGGCATTGCCATGGCCCAGCTCGGCGAACACCCACGTGCGCGTGAACTGCTGCGGCGCGCGGCGCGCGGCTTTGGCGCGCACGAAGAGCTGGCGCGTGCGCGTTGCGTGGTCGCCGAGGCCGAGGTGGCGCTGGCCATGCGCGACTTCGCGGGCTCGCCGCGCGCGCTGGCGGCGGCCTCGGCCACGCTGGAGGCGCATGCCGACCCTGCCAATGCGCTGCAGGCCTGGCTGATCACGGCGCGCCGGTATCTGCTGTTGGGCCGGCTCGACGAGGCCAGGGCCGCGCTGGCGCGGCTCGATGCGCGCGGCCTCAGGCCTTCGCTGAGGGCGGTGGCCGAGCTGACCGCGGCCGAGCTGGCCTTGCGCTCGTTGCAGGTCGGCGAGGCGCGCATGGCGCTGGCGCGTGCGCAGGCGGCGGCCGAACGCGCGCAGGTGCCGGCATTGCAGGCCGAAGTGGCGGAGGCGCGGGCCGCGCTTGACAGGCCCGCGGCGCGGCGGCTCACCGCCGGCGGTGAGCAGGCGCTGCGCCTGGACGAGGTGTCGGCGCTGCTGGCCTCGGACGCGCTGGTCGTCGATGCCTGCCGGCACGGGCTGGGCGCCGGCGAGCAATGGCGGTCGCTGGCCCGCCGGCCTGTGCTGTTCGCGCTGGCCCGCGCGCTGGCAGAGGCCTGGCCCGGCGATGCAGAGCGTGAGGCCCTGATCGCGCGTGTGTTCCGCACCCGGCATCCCGATGAAACCCACAGGGCGCGCCTCAGGGTCGAGATAGGCCGGCTGCGCGCGCTGGCCAAACCGCTCGCGGCCATTGAGGCGACCGGCCGGGGTTTTATCTTGCGGCCGCTGGGTGGGCGCGACGTTGCTGTGCTGGCGCCGCCCGTGGACGGGGACCAGGCCTCGCTGATCGCCTTGCTCTCCGACGGCGCGGCCTGGTCCACTTCGGCCCTGGCGCTGGCGCTGGGGGACAGCCAGCGCACCGTGCAGCGCGCGCTGGCCGAGCTGGAGGCAGAAGGGCGGGTGCGCTCCCTGGGCCGGGCGCGGGCGCAGCGCTGGCTGGCGCCGCCGCTGGCCGGATTCACGACGATCTTGTTACTCCCCGCTTCGCTGCCGATTGGATAGAGTCACCTCCATGGCGCCGATGAACGGCGCGACAAGGACCAACGATGACCAGCAAGACCCTCAGCAAAAGGCCCGAACCCAAGGCGCGCCCCGCCGAGATCGTGCGCGAGTACGGCTTCCCCGGCGTCGATGACATCGCCGGCGTCACCCATGACGGCCAGCGCGTCTGGGCCGCCGCGGGCGCGAAGCTGATCGCCTTCGACCCCGCCAGCGGCGAGCAGACGCGCACGCTGGACTGCGCGGGAGACGCCGGCACCGCCTTTGACGGCAAACACCTCTACCAGATCGCCGAGTCGCGCATCGACAAGATAGACCCGGCCACCGGCAAGGTGGTGGCGACCATCCCCGCGCCCGGCAGCGGCAGCGACTCGGGCCTGACCTGGGCAGAAGGCAGCCTGTGGGTCGGCCAGTACCGCGACCGCAGGATTCACCAGGTCGACCCGAAGACAGGCGCGATCCAGCGCACGATTGAATCGAACCGCTTCGTGACCGGCGTGACCTGGGTGGACGGCGAACTCTGGCACGGCACCTGGGAGGGCGACGAGAGCGAGATCCGCCGCATCGACCCCCAGAGCGGCGCCGTGATCGAACGGCTACAGATGCCGGCAGGCGCGGGCGTCAGCGGGCTGGAGTCCGACGGCGCCGACCTGTTTTACGCGGGTGGCGGCAAGAGCGGCAAGGTCCGTGCCGTGCGGCGGCCCAAAGCCGCCTAGAACCCGGCGCCCCGGCGCCTGTATCCCCTCCGGCCCACGGGCCGGCAACGAGCGCACCCGTTTCCAGCACGGGCCGGGCAGCGCTTTGGCCCACGCAAACCTTCAACCCAACCCAGGAGAACACCATGAGCACATCAAGCACCGAAACGAATACCCTGAACCACCCTGTCGTCTCCAGAGACACCTGGCTGGCCGAGCGCAAGACGCTGCTGGCGCAGGAGAAAGAACTTACACGCCTGCGCGACCGCATCGCCGGCGAACGCCGCGCCTTGCCCTGGGTCCATGTCGAAAAGAACTATGTCTTCGACACGCCCGAAGGCAAACGCTCGCTCGCCGATTTGTTTGAAGGCCGGCGCCAGCTCATGGTCCAGCACTTCATGTTCGGCCCGGGCTGGGAGCAGGGCTGCCCGAGCTGCTCTTTTATGGCTGACCATACCGATGGCATGCAAATCCACCTGGAGCACCGCGACATCAGCTTCGTGGCGGTTTCGCGCGCGACGCTGCCCGAGATAGCGCGCTTTCACAGTCGCATGGGCTGGAAGTTCAAGTGGGTGTCGTCCAACGGCAGCGACTTCAACTACGACTTCCACGTGAGCTTCAAACCGGAGGACCGTGTCGACGGCACCGTCCACTACAACTACGGCATGGTGGAATTCCCGGCCGAGGAAGCGCCCGGCATCAGCCTGTTTTACAAGGACAGCGAAGGCCGGATTTTTCACACCTACTCGACCTATGGGCGCGGCGTCGAAGTCATGATAGGCACCTACAGCATGCTGGACCTCGCGCCCAAGGGCCGCGACGAGCGCGACACCTTCTACAAGATGGAATGGATGCGCCACCATGACCGCTACGAGACCCAGGCCGTCTTCACCCCCGCGCCTGTGGCCCATGCGTGCTGCAGCGACAAAGCCTGAGCGGCCCCAGGCAGGCGCAAGCATCGTGGCAAACCTCTGGCCCTGGCTGGCGGTGGCGGGCGTCGGCGCCCTTCACGGGCTGAACCCCGCCAACGGTTGGGCCTGGGCCGCCGCCTGGGGCCTGCGCTCCCGCGACCGCGCGCAGGCGCTGCGGGCCTTGCTGCCGATCGCCGCCGGGCACACCGCCTCGGTCGCGCTGGTGGCCGGCGCCGTGGTGTGGGGCTCGGCCATGGACCGCTTCACGCTGCAAGTGCTCACGGGCGGCCTGCTCGCCGCCTGCGCCGTGCTTCACCTGTCGCGTCGCAGTCCCAGGGCGGCACGCGCACCCGCGGGCAAGGCCGGGCTGGCGCTGGTCTCCTTCATGATGGCGAGCGCGCACGGCGCCGGCCTGATGCTGGTGCCGGCGCTGGTTCCGCTCTGCGCGGGAGAGGCGTCACTGGCGGGGATGGAAGGAGCCGGGCCGTTGGCGCTCGCGCTTGCGGCCGTCGGCGTTCACACCGCGGCCATGCTGGCCGTCACCGGCCTGGTGGCCAGCGGGGTTTGCTGTGGTGTTGATGTGAGCGCCCGCTGGCTGGGCCACCGCAGACCCTAGCCGAGGAGCCGAAACAAGCCGTAGAGGGAAAGCAGGGCGGTCACCACGAGGAATCCGGTCTTGGCCGCGCGGGCGCCGACCAAGGTTCCGATGATGCTGCAGGCCAGGATGGCGCCGAAGATGTAAGTTGTTTTCATGCGCTTGATGGTAAAGCCTGGGCTCCGCTAAAAAGCCCGCTGTGGTGTGAAACCTACGCGCGTAAAACTCAGGCGCGTGACAACCGCCGCGAAGGCTGCGACCCGGCGCGCGGCAGGCTCGCGCTGACCAGCGCCGCGGCCAGCGTGACCAGCCACGAGTAGTAGACCCACAGCAGGAAAGCCAGCAGCGGCGCGAAGGCGCCGTAAATCGTGCGGTAGGTCGGCACGTTGGCCAGGTAGATCGCGAAACCCTGCTTGCCCAGTTCAAACGCGACACCGGCCAGCAAGCCGCCCGCGATTGCATCGCGCCAACGCACCACGGTGTACGGCACAAAGCGGAAAAGGCAGGAAAAGCCGATGGCGCTCAAGGCCATGGGCCCGATGTTCAGCGCATGCGGCAACCAGCCGGGCCGCGCCACCGGCAACCCGCTGGAGGCCGCCGCAAGATAAGACGCGGCCCACAGGCTGGCACCTATCAGCACCGGGCCGGTCAGCAGCATGCCGATGTACAGGCCCAGGCGACGCAGCAGCGGGCGCGGTTTTTTGACCTGCCATATCCGGTTCAGCGTGCCTTCCACACTCATGAGCAGCGCCAGCGCCGACACCAGCAGCAGCGCAAAGCCGACCTGCGTGAGCCCGCCGGTATTGCCCGCGAACTGCGCCAAATGCTTGAGCACCGTCCGCGCGATGCCGTCCGGCAGCAAGCCGCGCAGCAGGTGCTCACGGATCGCGTCCCCGGTCGCATGCAGGGCAGGGATGCGCGCGAACAGCGCAAAACTCAGCGCCAGCAGCGGCACCATGGACATCACCATGGTGAAGGTCAGCCCACCCGCCGACTGCGGAAGCCGCTCTTCCCGCCCGCGCCGGATCAACACGCTGAGCAGGCCGCCCTGGTTTCTGCTGCTGGAGGTTGTCGTCGTTGCCATGCAGGGAATATAGCGAGGGGAATGCGGTTTTACGCCGGGGCTTTGGGAAATGAGGGGATTTGAGGGGTAAACGCGGCGTCTGCGCGACAAAGTGCGGCTGGGTCATGCCGCTGAAGGAAAATGCAGGTTCCGTAGACGCGGAATTTTTTGTTGGCGGCTATAGTGCAAATCTCACTCCGTCGGACAGGCACACGCAGGCCAGGCCATACCGGAGACCTCGAAACTCAGGCAACATGCAATGAACCATCTGGTCCTGCTCGGCGACTCCATTCTCGACAACGGCGCATATACCGCCGGCGGTCCTGCTGTCATCACGCATGTGCAGCGGCAGCTACCCGAGGGTTGGTGCGCTTCCCTGAGCGCGGTGGATGGTTCGACAACTGACGACATCCATTCCCAGCTAAAGACGCTTCCACCGGAGGCCACGCATCTCCTGCTCAGCGTAGGGGGCAACAATGCCTTGCTTCGTGCGGATGTCCTGGAAATGCCTGTCGCCTCGAACGGCGAGGTGCTGCTTCTGCTGTCCGAAGTCGTCCGTGATTTTGAGCTGGGCTATCGGCGGGCGGTAGACGCCTGCCTTGGGTTCAATCTTCCGCTCGTTGTCTGCACGGTTTACCACGGCAATTTTCCGGATGCGAATTACCAGCAACGGGTCGCGGTGGCGCTCACCTTGTTCAATGACGTGGTGATCCGGGTTGCGACTGAAAAACACCTCAAAGTCATAGATCTCCGGCTTGTTTGCACCTCTCCGGACGACTACGCGAATCCCATTGAACCATCCGCCTCTGGCGGAGAAAAGATCGCACAGGCTATCGTCCGTGCCGTCACCGAGCCAGCCTATTCCCTGCGTGGAGCCTATGTTCTTGCTGCCTGATCCTTCAATCGAGAAGTCATGTATCGGCAAACCCTATCATCCCCCGCGCTAAATTCCTGGCCGCAAAAGAATGCCCCTGCCTCGCGTCTACGCCGACTTCAACGCCATTGAATACCTCGATGACGAAAGAACCATGGCGGAAATGGCTCTCACGGGTTATGGGACGTTAGGCAGCCTGGCCCGGCAGGGATTGCGGCTGACAGAAGGAATGGCCTTGCTCCTTTACGAGCCGAACGATATCGAGTGCGAAGCCAGCGTTCATTTTCAGGTGTCTCGCAGGGACCCGGCGGGCAGGATGGGTGAATGGGTTGCGCGGTTCGACCCCCGGAACGTCAAAGACTGCACCCACCCCGGGGAATCTTTCCGACAGCATCCGTGCATTGTGTGCGGCCAGGACTTCATGGATCAAGAATCTGAACGCGCCAGAAACTACACCGAGAACTGCACTGCTTGCGGCGCAAGCATCATGGAACCCATGGCGCCGGCTAAGAAGATCGACCCCTTGCATGCAAGCTCAGGCACTGAATGACCCTTCATCTCTTGAACACCCGAAAACTCGCTGCCGAGCTGGCGGACGGCAAGCTCTCCGAGCGAACCGGTATGCACTACATGCTGGCCGGAGCCCTCCTCTACGCGTACAACACCTACTGGGCCTTGTGGTTCGGCTCGTACCGCGACGGCTGGTTTTTCCTCGAACTCTTTGCATTCGTCACTATCAGCTGGTTCGGTGTGCTCGAGTGTTACAAGGCCAACGGAGAGGACAAAGGTACTGACTTCATACTGCGTTTTTGCGCCTTGGCTGTTCCTGCCGGCTTCAAGATCGCCGTCCTGGGGCTGGTCGCGGGCCAGGCCCTCTACTTCGGGTCTGACTATGTTCTTGATGCGCGAACATTTCGCGACCCGGCCCTGGTTTACCGCTATCTCTACTTCGCTCTTACTGTCTCGCTCTCTTTTGTCTATTACTGGCGAATCACGCATCACATGGCGTCTATTCGGAAAGCCCGGGAATCACGGGAGACCCCCTGAGCCATTCGTCAATGAGGTCTCTGCGGCAAGCCATAGCCCCCCTTTACCCAAAACTTCAAGAACCATGAAAACCCGCATCATGTATATCGAGTCGAAGGCCGACGGTCTGGTCGGTCCAGCCCGCATTGGCCGCGTGAGCTTCTCGAAAACGGGCGCCTCGCTCAGCTACCGGGGCAAGACTTTTCAAAGCCTGAAAGGCAAAGGCTTCAAGTCAAACTACTTTGATGTGGAGACCCGCGACCGCTACTGGATATCCGGCCCCCGCAAGGACGGCAGGGATCGCCTGTACCCGACGAATATTCCCGTTGCGGTTGACGCCGATGTCCATGATGAGTACTGGAAAGGCATTCGCGGCCGGTCCGTACCTCCAAGGAAAGAGCATGATGCTTGACCGCTGCATCGAGGTGCCAGGCCGCCTATGACCCGCTACATAGCCGCCCGTCGCAGAAGGAACAAGCAGCCCTTGTCCGGGGAGCTCATTCACAGGGTAACGGCTCGCCTTTTTCCAAAGCGCAGCGACTATGGGATCAACTCCTACGAAGACATCGCTCTGGAGCTGGCGAAATTCGGTATCTTGAACCGGGGCGATTTCACTCGGCTGATGAAACGCCACAGACGGGAACTCATCCGCAATGACCGGAATCGGCTCGCCCCAGGGGAAATCAAACACTTCTGCGAGATTTTCGGCGAAGCCTTTGTCAAGGATGCCCTCAGGCGGCAATATTGGTTCGCATTGCCTGCGATGATTCGAATCGCGATGGAGTTGCAGTTCGGTGAGGACGCCGCAGTGTACGAAGATGCCACTTAACCGGCCTGCCACATGCCCCTGCCATTCCTTATCTCCTGCAAGCTACCCGCTGTCCGCCTGTATGAACTGGGGGATGGCCGCTTTCAGCTGATTGAGCAAGGCCCCATCGCACCGTTGATGTCGGGCTATCGCTATCTCATCGTGGAGCGGGCGCTTGCTTTGTTCCTTGATCAACTTGGACTTGAGCGAGCAAGGCAGGAGCCGGCCGTGCTGTTCAATCGAGCCACAGGCGAGGAGATGCGCACCCATGTTCGCCTTCACATCAGCCAGTTTCTTACGCAAAACATGCTGGCCGACCTCCCGCTTGAAGGATTGCGCTTGCTGACCTTCAATGATGAGTACTACTTTGCAAGCCCTGAACTGAAAGCCTGCCTGGAGGCCAGTCCGTTTGGCTACCTGCAGTTCAGCGAGGGTTTCAGTGGGTTTGCGGGGAATGCGGTCTGACCCGGCCCTAGTACCATCGTCCTTATGAAAATTTTTGGGTATACGAACCAGCAAGCCGGACCTGAGTCTGTCGTTCCCGAGGAACTGGCGGAGGTCACCTTGTGTGCAACGCCGGGTGAACTCCGGCGCATCGGTGAGTTCCTCGTCTTTTGTGCCGCGGAGATGGAGCGCATGGGCGATGCCTATGACCATGTTCACTTGAGCGATCGCATAAAGGAATTTGGTGTTTCCTCACCGCATTTTGTTGTCGCCAGAGCGGAGGCCGTGTGATCTCCCTGAATCTTTCAACCAGACACCAGACGGCGTTGCTTCAGTGATGCCAGCGGTTCTCCAACTTACTTGCCTATGCTGAAACGAGAAGACGCTGCCGTTCTCTATGAGATCTATGACCGTGCGATCCGTGTGCTGACGGAATCGGAGGACTTGGTCTTCCGGCTGCAAAAGGACGAGGGCGGTAAGGCGCGAGTCGAGGCGTACGGAGAGGTTATCACCGACATCCTGTGGAAACTGCGAGCGCCGCTCGTCATCCAGTATCCGGATCTCGATACCAGTGTTCCAGAGGGACCCCCTGACACGCAGCTTGACCCGGAAGAGCAGGAGTCTGTTGACCAGCTTACGCCCGAACAGGTGCGGGCCATCGATGATGTGCTGTTGGCGGGGTGTGCGACTTCATGGCGAAAGGTCGCCAGGGTGGTCGGTGATGCCATTGGGAGGCTTTTCAGCCAGTTCCCTGACGTGCCTGCCGGCTACTATGCACAGAGAGTGATCCTCCTGGTCCAGGCGGGCCATCTCGAATCCCAAGGGAGCCTGGAATACATGCGCTACAGCGAAGTCCGCCTGATTGGCGCAGGATCCGGGGAGAAGCCTGACGGAGCACCCCATGAATAGCCCCGCCGCGGAAGCCCTGAGCCTCCTGGTGCTGCAACTGAACGCCAAAATGAATGACAGCCTTGCGTTCGTGAAAGAGAAGGGCGAGCCCGAGGAATTCACCGCATACCGGCTGCAGGCCGCCGAAGTCATGGGCGCATTACATGGAATTGCTGAAACCCTGTATGCCCGGCATCCGCATTTGAGGCCTGCCGAACTTGGCGGTACTTATTCGATAGACCCCGCTGTTTTCAAGGACCGGTTCTATGTGCCAGAGCAGAACGACGATGTGCAGGGTGGATGAATGTTCAAAATCACCAACCCCTTCAATCGAGAAAACGTATTGGTGCTGAACCTCACGGTTCTCTCCGCCATTCTTGGCGTGGCGGCGGCGGTTTTAAGCAATTGCGGAATCGGCCTCTTTTTGGAAACCGATACTTGGTGCAGTCCACTGACATGGTTTGTGGGCTCGTTTTTTGCGATCATCGCCGCGCTCATAGGAGGCCTGCCCGTCTGGTTCCTGTTCAAGCGCTTTGGGCTGCAGAGGCACTGGCAATATGTCCTGGGCGGCGTGTTCTGTGCATTGCCCTTTTGGTACGGGCTGGCCCAGCCCTTCGATTCCGCGCGTTGGCACCATGCTGGCGGATACGACTCGCTCACCTATCTGGGGTCGGGTGCGTTTGGCGGACTTTTCTTCTGGTTGTGCTCACAGCGGTTACGCAAGGGCGCATTGCAGCCGGATGACCCGCGCGAGCAGCGCTAGTTAAAACACAGTCTTATGTCTCCTCAAACTACTCGCAGTCTCTACTGGTGGGCGGGGCCTTTTCTCGCAATCGCTCTGGTCACTTTTTCTGTTCTTGGCCACGGCGGTCCGGGCTTCTTTTTCCTGTCGCTAGTAGGTGCTTGCCTGTTCATGTTTGTGACCCCGCTGATCCAGTTTTTTCTGCTCAACACGAAGAAATGCAAGGATCGCCATGGCGCTGCTTGCGCTGCTGCGCTGCTGGTTACCCTGATGACGCTCTGCTTTCCAGTCTTCATGGGCCTGTTTAACTTCCACTAAAGTGGCGAAGGCGTACCAGGAACTAACTTGGCGACAAAATCAGAAAAACTCTTTGCGGCGTATGCGCGATTTGCGCAAACCATTGTCGGCATTCCGGATGAAAAGGCGTGGGAGCTGTGTCAGGTCGCTGCCGGGGTTCCGGCCTTCGTCGACGAGGTCCGTTCACGCGATCCCAAGCCGACAAGTTCGCAGATCATCACTGGCCTGGAGCAGGGTTTGAGGGAAATGCCTAGCCTTATTGGCGAGGTTGATAGTCAGTGGCGCGGGGCGGTTTCAAAAGCGCTGCATGATGCACTCACCGCGGAGTATCCCGAGTTTCTGCAACTCGAGACGGCGCGTCTGGAGAAAGTCATGGCGCGGGGAAAAATCAGGACTGAGGCCGAGTTTTACCTGGTGAGGCACAAGATCGATGTTCTTGAGGGGGAACCTGAGTTGTCTGAGCAGTTGAGGAGTCTCTATGCATTGGTTGAGGCATTTGAAGCGCGCGGCTAAGCCGGCCTTCAATTTGAAACATATGAAAACCAGCACGGCACATTGGATGATTTTCCCGACGGGAGTGAGTATGTTCTTTGCCGGATCGATCAATACGGGTTCACAACACCAGGGACGGCTTCGCTACAAACGAGGCGCCCCGGCTGTCTTCAATCCTGGAGCACACCAGTGACCCGGTTCACCATTCGACTGGGCGGCCTGCTCATTTTTGCTTTTGCCTTGGGCGGCGTGTTTTTTTTAACCACGATCGACAGTGTTTTTCACGGCGGGTTTGCAAAATCCGCCAAGATCTTCTGGCTGCCATTTGGGGTGGCCATCTTCGGCTTCGTGTATTTCAAGCGCAAGGCACTTGCCGAGTTGTCGCCCAATCCCTGGCGGCCGTGGGTGATGGCGGCCATCTATTACCCGCTGTCCTTATGGTTCGGCTGGGGCTATCTGATGGCCATCAATACCTTGTCCGTGGATGCGCTTCCCACGGCCTACAGCGGGCCGGTGACCGCGAAGTATGTGGTCACAGGAAGGCGGCCGACGACTTACAACATCCGTTTTCTGGATGGCCCCAGCGGGGAAAGCATTGAAGTCCGTTTGCTGCCCGAAGCCTATTCGAAGGTTGAAGTGGGCGCCACTTACTGCGCCGCCTTCCATCGCGGACTCCTGGGCATCCCCTTTCGGCAACGGGCTACTTCCAGCTCAGCGTCCGGCGCCGGCTGTGCGGGCTGAAAGAAGTCCATGGAAATGCAAGAACACGATAAAAGTAAACCAACAACGCTGGTTGTACCCCTAGCCACCTTCGTTGTCTCACTTTGCATTCTGGGGGCTCTGATGTACTACTCGGCCGCATACCCCTATCCAAGCGGGAGACGACTTGGCTTGATGAGTTTTGTGATGCTCTGGTTGCGGGAGATCGTCATTCTGGTCTTTGCGGTAGGTGCTTTGGCTTTGCTTGTTGTCTGCCGGAGCTTGGCTGTTACCAAAGACCCCGTGAGATGACCCAGCCTGCTGAAGTCGAAGGAATGGAGTTCGATTGGTTTGCCATGGACTCAAGGGGGAGCATCGCCCTGTTTGCAACGGCGGGAGCCGGATTTGTGCCTCCGCTCGTCCTTTCGCATGCCGGCGAGCACGACGCCATCTCCCAGGGCATTCTCTCCCCGCATTGGGGTACCGAAAAGGTGTGGGACGTCTATGCCGGCCTTGGGCTGTGGGTGTATGACTGGAAACTTCACGAGGGCCCGTACTTTTGTGTGCGCAAGCCAAGCCACGAAATGGCGGATGGCCTTCGCCGGAGGCTGCTGGGCGTTTCGTCATTACCCCGCTTTGAAGGTAAATTTCAGCATGGCGGAACCATCACCTCGATACTGGAATTCCCATGACACGTAGAAAACTCAAGTTTGGTGACCTATGAGCATGGAAAAGATTCATGAGCCTGCGGGGCGAGCCACAGCGCGGAGCTACCGGGGCTACGGCTTGTTTGGCGGGGTCGCGGTAGGCCTCTTCGCCGGCGTCCTGGTCAGCGGGCCCCACTTTGAGGAGTGGTCCGCCGCTGCATCGCTTGCGCTCATCCTCGCCTGTGCTGCCGGTGGTGCCTTGATCGGCTGGCTGTTCCTGTCCATCGCGGCGGGGTCGGTGGCGGGTGGGGGCGCCTGGGGGGCGGGGCATGTGGGGGAAGGAGATGCTTCAGGTGTTGGCGGTCACGGCGGTGGGGGAGATGACGGTGGCGATGCCTGACGAGCAGCGGGTCCCTAAACCCGCAAGCACCCAAGGCTACGCCGAGCAAGCCGAGGCGCTGATTCCCCAGTACGAAGCCATTCCCTTTGTCAAACGCCACGAGGCCGAACTGCATCTTTTGCCGACGGCCCCCAGCCGCATCCTGGACATAGGCGCGGGGACCGGCGTCGATGCGGCCTGGTTTGCAGAGCAAGCGCACAGCGTCCTGGCCGTGGAGCCGACTGCGGAATTTCTGACGGCGGCCATGCGCCTTCACCCCTCGCCTTTGATCGAATGGCTGGACGATACCTTGCCTGGATTGGAGCGAGTGCTGTCGCGCGGGCAGCGCTTTGACGTCGTCATGCTGAGCGCTGTGTGGATGCACCTTGACGAAACGGAGCGTAGCGCCGGCATGCCCAAGCTGGCGTCGCTGCTGGCGCCTGGCGGCCTGATCCTCTTGTCACTCCGGCATGGCCCGATTCCCGCCGGGCGGCGCATGTTTGAGGTTTCCGGCGAGGAGACGATAGAGCTTGCGCGGCAGCATGGGCTTGAAGTTGTGCTGAATACGCTAACAGGATCCTTGCAGCCGGGAAATCTTGCGGCGGACGTCACCTGGACCCGGCTCGCCTTCAGACGAGGAGGCTAGCAGCCCCTGGCAACGCCAAGGGCCTGCGCGCCTCACGCTTCACTTAGCCGAGGTTCACCGGCACAAAAATCTTGCTGTCCCCGCGCTGGATCAGCAGGGCCACGGATTTTTCGGCCTTGGCCACGGTGGCGCGGACCTGCTCGATGTTTTTCACGGGCACGCCGTTGATGGACAGCAGCACGTCGCCGGGCTGCACGCCGGCCAGGGCCGAGGGGCCGCTGGCCTGTTCGACGACCAGCCCGTTGTCGACGCCGGCTTCCTTCTTTTCATCGGGCTGCAGCGGGCGCAGCGCCAGGCCCAGCTTGCCGTGGCCGGGGTTGTCCTTCTTTGCCACAACCTGGCCGGGTTTGTCGTCGGCGCTGCCGAGTTTGGCGGTGATCTCTTTGGACGATCCCTGGCGCCAGATGTCGAGCTTGAGGCTGTCGCCGGGGGCTGCGAGGCTGATGATGGCGGGCAGGTCGCCGGAGGAGACGATGGGCTGGCCGTTGACGCTGCGGATCACGTCGCCGGTCTGCAGGCCGGCCTTCTCGGCGGGGCCGCCTTTTTCGACATTGGCGACCAGCGCACCTTCAGGCTTGTCGAGCTTGAAGGAGTCGGCGAAGGACTGGTTGATCTCCTGCACGGCCACGCCCAGGCGCGCGTGCTCGACCTTGCCGGTGGCCACGATCTGGTTCTTGATGCGGGCCGCCACGTCGATGGGGATCGCGAAGGACACGCCCTGGTAGCCGCCGCTGCGGGTGTAGATCTGCGAGTTGATGCCGACCACCTCGCCGCGCGTGTTGAACAGCGGCCCGCCGGAGTTGCCGGGGTTGACGGCAACGTCGGTCTGGATGAAGGGCACGGCGCTGTCGTCGGGCAGCGAACGGCCCTTGGCGCTCACGACGCCTGCGGTGACAGTGTTCTCAAAGCCGAAGGGTGAGCCGATGGCCAGCACCCATTCGCCGACCTTGAGTTCGCTGATCTTGCCCAGGGTGACCACGGGCAGGTTCTTGGCCTCGATGCGCAGCACGGCGACGTCGGTCTTGGGGTCGGCGCCCAGCACCTTGGCGCGGTATTCGCGGCGGTCGGTGAGCTTGACGGTGACTTCCTTGGCGTCGCGCACCACGTGGGCATTGGTCAGGATGATGCCGTCGGCACTGACGATAAAGCCCGAGCCCTGGCCGCGCGTGGGCATTTCCTGCTGGGGTGCGCTGCCGCGGCCGCCGGGGCGGCCCTGGCCTTGCTGGAAGCGCTTGAAGAATTCAAAGAAGGGGTCACCCGAGAAAGGCGATTCATCGTCGTCGCCGTCACCCTGGGCGATTTCATTGCGGACCTTGGTGGTGCCGGTGACGCTGATGTTGACCACGGCCGGGCCGTAACGTTCGGTGATCTGCGAGAAGTCGGGCAGGGCCATGGGGACGGAAGCCGCGCCGGTCGTCGCAGCGGGCGCAGAGACGGCGGGGGGCGTGGCGGCCGTAGCGGCGGAATGCAGGATGTTGATGGCGCCGACGCCGGCGCCGCCAATGGCGCCCGCGGCCAGCAATGCGGCGACGAGCCGGGTGTTCTTCAATGCGGTGGATGACATGCGTGCTTCCTTGGGTTGATGGCACACAACGGTGCCGTTGCCCACAACTATGAGGACGCAGCCTTAGACGGGGCTTAAGGTGGCGCCACTCAAAAAGCCCTCCTGGCGTTGTTGCGCCGCCTTGCCGTACTGGTGTACTGTCTGCGGCGACGCGCCTAGCCAGGACCGCTTCGCTGGGCTTTGTGAGCGGCTCTCAGCCGTTCTGAAATCTTTAGGCGGCGCTTGAATCGGGCGTTGCCGGAAAACGCACATCGACTTTGAGCCCGCCGAGGCGTTCCGAGCTGCCTAGTTGCAGCGTGGCGCCATGCCGTCCGGCGATGGCCTTGACGATGGCCAGGCCCAGGCCGCTGCCGGTTTGCGGCGCTTCATCGGCCCGGCCCCCTTCGGCGCCGGCGCGGACGAAGCGGTCGTACACACGATCGCGGTCTTCGGGCGGGATGCCGGGGCCGCTGTCTTCCACCGTGAGTTCGGGGTGGCCGTCCGCCAGGGCCAGCGAGACGTCGACCCGGCCGCCGGCCGGCGTGTATTTGACGGCGTTGTCCAGCAGGTTGCGCAGCAGCACGCGCAGGGCGTCGGCCTGGCCGGTGACCCGCAGCGGCTGCGGCGGCGGGGTGCCAGCCACCAGGCCCAGGTCTATCTGTTTGTGCAGGGCATGCGGCAGCACGTCGGCCACCGCGAGCTTGACGACCTCCTGCAGGTCCACCGGCGCAGCCGCACCCGCGGCCGCGCCGGCTTCCTCGCGGGCCAGCACCAGCAGCTGTTCAACCAGGCGTATCGCGCGGTCTATGCCCTGGTTGAGCCGGGCGATGCCGGCCTCGCGCTCGGCGGGTGCGTCGCCGTTGCGGCGCAGGGCCTGGGCCTGCAGCTTGAGCGCCGTCAGCGGCGAGCGCAGCTCGTGCGCCGCGTCGGCCACAAAATGTTTCTGCGCCTCGAAGGCGCCGCGCACGCGGCCGAACAGCAGGTTGAGCTCGTCGACCAGCGGGCGCACCTCGTCGGGCAGCCCCTCGGCGGCCAGCGGCGACAAATCGTCGGCGCGGCGGCCCGCCACCTGGCGCCTGGCCCGTTCTATGGGGGCCAGCGAGCGGCTGATGACCCACCAGACGGCCAGCATCAGCAGCGGCGTCAGCAGCACAAACGGCATCACGGCGCGCACCGCCAGCGCGCGTGCGCGGGCCGAGCGCGCGTCCAGGTCCTGGGCGATCTGCACGGTCTGTAGCGCGGTCTGCAAGGTATAGACGCGGTAGCGGTTGCCGTGGGCCTCGACGTCGGAAAAGCCCAGCACCGCGCGCGGCGGCAGCGCCGAGCGGGTGGAGCGGAAGATCTGCGTGCCGTCCAGGCCCCAGATCTGCACATAGACCTCGAAGCGGTCGTCGTCGTCGGCCTCTTCGAGCGGCAGGTTCAGGGGCACGCCGCTGCGCAGCGAGCGCGCCATCTGCTGCAGGTGCTCGTCGAACATCGCATCGGCCTGCCGCAGCGCGCCGCGGTAGGCAGTGCCGGCCTGCAGGACGGCGGCGCCCAGGATGGCGGCGAGCACAAACCACAGCAATCTTTTTCTGAGGGAATGTGTCACCGGTTTGTTCATGGTCATTGCTTGGGCACCAGGTAGCCCAGGCCACGCACGGTCTGGATGATGTCGTTGCCCAGTTTTTTCCGGACCCCGTGGATGTAGACCTCGACGGCGTTGCTGCTGACGTCGTCTTTCCAGCTGAAGAGTTTTTCCTCGAGCTGAGCACGCGAAAGCACCACGCCGGGGCGCGCCAGCAGGGGCTCGAGCACCGCCCATTCGCGCGCCGACAAGGTCACGGGCTGGCCGTTGAGGCTGGCTTCGCGCGTGGCCGGGTTCAGGCTCACGCCCTTGTGTTCAAAGGCCGGCTCGGCCCGGCCGGCGCTGCGGCGTATCAGCGCGCGTATGCGGGCCAGCATCTCGTCGGTGTCATAGGGCTTGACGACGTAGTCGTCGGCGCCGGCGTCCAGCCCGGCGATGCGGTCGCCGACCGCGTCACGCGCGGTGGCCACCAGCACCGGGGTGGTGTCGCGGCGGGCGCGCAGGGTGCGCAGCACTTCGAGGCCGTCGCGCTGCGGCAGGCCCAGGTCCAGCAGCACCAGGTCGTAGTGCTCGCTGCGCAGGGCCTCGTCGGCCATGCGGCCGTCGCGCACCCAGTCGACCGCGTAATGCTCGGCGCGCAGCACCTGCAAAACCGTCTCGCCGATCATGGTGTCGTCTTCAACCAAAAGTAGGCGCATGGGATTTTCTAGCTTGGAAGGCGCCAGTATGCACGCCTTGGCTTAGGTCGAACTTAAAAACCGGCCACCTCCCGGCTGATTGCTCCCTCTCCCTCTGGGAGAGGGCAGGGGTGAGGGCTGGCGGCGATTGATGTTGGGCTGTGCCTATGGAAAAGCCGCTGGCCCTCACCCCAACCCTCTCCCAGGGGGAGACGGGGCAAGACAGGAGCCGGCTCTGGAGCAAGGCAGGGGCCCCGTCTAGAATCACCGCACAACAACTGGGAGCCGGGATGGGAGCGTTCATGCGGGTGGGATGGTCCGGTGCAACACAGGGCGCGCTTTAGCATGGCGGCCACCAAATCCGCGGTCAAGCCCTTCTGGCACCGCCTCAACAAATTCTTCGCATTTCCGTTGCAGGCCACGCCTTTGGCCTATGGGCTGTTCCTGGCGTTCTGCAGCCTGCTGCCCGAGGTACTGATTTTCCTGCCGCGGGTGTTCATATGGGTGATTGTTGAGCTCGGCATCCTGCTGGCCGCGAGCCGCTACGGCTTCAAGATCGCCGTGCTCGGCTCACGCGGCATCGCGCGTGCCCGCGACTTCCCGTCGCAGCTGGATGACGAGTGGAGCAGCCTTCCCTGGAAGCTGTTCGGCGTCTTCGTCGTGCAGGCGGTGGTCCTGGGCTTCGTGGCCTCGGTCAACAGCAAGCTCGCTACGGTCGGGACGTTTGTGCTGTCCTTCCTGTTTCCGGCGACCGTGATCGTCCTGGTGCAATCGGGCAGCGCGATGCGCTCGCTGAACCCGGCCGCGCTCTGGCGTGTGGTGCAGGTCCTCGGCGCGCCTTATCTCGCGCTGTGCCTGTTCCTGTTCTTGCTGAGCAGCGGTGCGCAGGTCGCGCTGGGGCTGCTGCTGCCCCTGGTCAGCCTGTGGCTGCTGGTGCCGCTGTTCAATTTTGCCTTCATCTATTTCGGCTGGGTCATGGCCAGCCTGCTCGGTTACGTGATGTACCAGCACCATGAGGCGCTCGAGATCGACCTGCTGCCGGGCGCCGGCGCGGACGAAGCCCCGCCCGAGCGCCGCAGCCCGGAACAGATCGCGCGCCAGGAGACCGACGCGCTGGTGGCCGAGCTGGTGACCGAGGGCGACATCCCCGCCGCGCTCAACATCGCCTACGAAGACCAGCGCCTGCGGCCCAACGACGTTGCCGCGCTGCGGCGTTACCACCGCGTATTGCTGATGTCCGACAAGACGCCGACGCTGCTGGAGCATGCGAAACGTTTCATCGCGCTGCTGCTGCAGCAGGAGCTGGGGGCCGAGGCGGTCAAGGCCTGGCAGGACTGCCGCGCCCGTGAGCCGGCCTTTGTCCTCGAGGATGCCGAGCAGACGCTGGCCCTGGCGCGCGCTGCCTGGCGCGCCGGCGATGCGCAGGCGGCGCTGGCCATGCTGCGCAGCTTCGACAAGCGCTTTCGCGGCCACGCCGCGATCCCGCAGGCCTACGAGCTCATCGCGCGGGTGCTGACCCAGGGCATGAGCCGTGCCGACATGGCCCGCCCGGTGCTGGCCGTGCTCGAGGAACGTTATCCCGACAGCGAGGCGACGCGCGAGGTGCGCTGGCTGCTGCGCGACCAGCCGGCCGCCTGAAGTTGCGGCTCAGGCCTGCGCGAGTGAGCGCGTGGCCATGTCGTTGGGCGCGAGCCGCTGCAGGTGCGGCAGCCAGTACAGGGCGCGCTCGCGCTGCCCCGCGCGCAGCCAGCCCTGGGCGCAGACGCCCAGCGTGTCGGCGAGTCCCGAATGCTCCGGCGCGCTTTTGAGCAGCGCGCGGCACAGCTTGTCGGCGTCGTCGAACTGGCGGGCGCGCGTGAAGCGGCGCGCCAGCCGTGCCATGTCGTCGGGTTTGAGCCGCGCGCCGGGTTTGGCCTGGTCCAGGTAGGTGCGGTAGCTGGCATGCTGCAGCTCCAGCGTGGCGTCGTCGCTGGGCGCGAGGCGGAAGATGCGGCGCGCGGCACCGTGAAAGTCTTCGCTGGCCGGCTGCAGCCGCGCGGTGTTGAACCAGGCGCGCAGCACCTCGCCATCGGTGGGCCGCAGTTTCGCCGCGGCACGCCATTGCGCGCAGGCGGCGTCGAATTTCATCCCGGCCGCCAGCCGTTTGGCCTCGGCGACGTGCTGGTCGAAGCCGTCGCCGGCCTGCTCGGCGGCCACGGGCGGCGGCGTGAGTTTGCGCCAGTGCATGGCCGCGGCCATCAGGATCGCACCCGTGAGCAACCCGCCCAGGTGCGCCATATAGGCCACGCCCTTGCCGCCGACGACGTGCTGCAGCGCCTCGTTGGCGATCCAGGCCGGCAGCAGCAGCAGCGCGGGCGCCGTGACGTAGTTGAAATAGAAGAACAGCTGGTAGAAAAAGCGGATGCGGCGCAGGCGGTACATCACGGCATACATGGCCATCAGGGCGGAGACCGCGCCGGAAGCGCCCAGGCCGTAACCGCCTTGCCCGGCGTAGGCCCAGCCGGCCAGCAGGGAAGCGCCGAGCGCTCCCGCGAGGTAAAACGCCAGGTAAAGGCCGCGGCCCAGCGCGAGTTCGACCGAAAAGCCGAACAGGAAGAGGAACACCATGTTGCCGATCAGGTGGCTGGTGTCGGCATGCAGAAAGGCCGCGGTGATCCAGGTCACGGGGCGCAACGGTGCGTCCTTGCTGTTGTCCTGGGCCCAGTGGGCGGTGAAGGGGGCCGGCTGCATGCCTTCGTAGCGGCGCCTGTCCTGCTGCCACTGCTCATGGGCCGGGTTCCCGGGCCGGACGACGAGGCCGGCGTGCAGGCGCGCCAGGAAGGTTTTTTCGGATTCCAGGCCGTCCAGCAATGCACCGTAGCGGCGCTGCTCCAGCATGCGCCTGGCCGTCGGGGCGCGCGGTGACCCGGTTTCCTCAAGCCAGCCGACAAAAGCCGGCAGCTCCAGCGCCGGCAGGCTGCTCGAAAGGTAAAAGGCCGCGGCCTTGTTCTGTGCGGTTTCCTCGGCGCGCTGCGGGCCCCAGAACACCGCCATGTTCACCAGGATCAGCAGGATCGTCAGCCATGGCGGGTTGCGCCAGGTGGGCCGGTTTTCCAGCGGAATTGCGTAAAACATATCCCGCCGGTGCTTCAGCTCAGCCCAGCCGCGCCCGGTGCCGCGCGATCTGCGCCTTCACCTGCACCGGCGCGGTGCCGCCCAGGATGTTGCGGGCGTTCAGCGAGCCGCGCAGGCTCAAGCAGTCGTAAACATCTTTTTCGATGCTGGGGTTGAACTCCTGCAGCACGGCCAGCGGCAGTTCGGACAGGTCGACCGCGTGCGTGGTGGCGGCCTTCACGGCGTGGGCCACGGTTTCGTGGGCGTCACGGAAGGGCAGGCCTTTCTTGACCAGGTAGTCGGCCAGGTCGGTGGCGGTGGCATAGCCGCGCAGCGCGGCTTTTTCCATGGCCTCGGGCTTGACGGTGATGCCGGCCACCATCTCGGCGAAGATGCGCAGCGTGTCTTTCAACGTGTCGACGGTGTCGAACAGCGGCTCTTTGTCTTCCTGGTTGTCCTTGTTGTAGGCCAGGGGCTGGCCCTTCATCAGGGTGATCAGGCCCATCAGGTGGCCGACGACGCGGCCGGTCTTGCCGCGCGCGAGTTCGGGCACGTCGGGGTTTTTCTTCTGCGGCATGATGGACGAGCCGGTGGTGAAGCGGTCGGGGATGTGGATGAAGCCGAAGTTCTGGCTCATCCACAAAATCAGCTCTTCGCTCATGCGGCTGATGTGCACCATGGCCAGCGAGGCGGCGGCCGTGAATTCGATCGCGAAGTCGCGGTCGCTCACCGCGTCCAGGCTGTTCTGGCAGACCTGCGGCTTGCCCATTTCATCGACCATGCCCAGGGTTTTGGCGGCGCGCTCGCGGTCCAGCGGGTAGCTGGTGCCGGCCAGCGCGGCGGCGCCCAGCGGCAGGCGGTTCACGCGCTTCCTGATTTCCTGCATGCGTTCGGCGTCGCGGCTGAACATCTCGACATAGGCCAGCATGTGGTGGCCGAAGCTCACGGGCTGGGCCACCTGCAGGTGGGTGAAGCCGGGAAGGATTACCTCGGCGTTTTTCTCGGCGATGTCGACCAGGGCTTTTTGCAGGTCGGTCAGCAGCCCGCCTATCAGGTCGATCTCGCCGCGCAGCCACAGGCGCACGTCGGTGGCGACCTGGTCGTTGCGGCTGCGGCCGGTGTGCAGGCGCTTGCCGGCGTCGCCGACCAGCTGGGTCAGGCGGGCCTCGATATTGAAGTGCACGTCCTCGAGGTCCAGCTTCCATTCAAAGGCGCCGGACTCGATTTCGGCGGTGATCTGCGCCATGCCCTTCTGGATGTCGGCATAGTCGGCCGCGGGAATGATTTTTTGCGCGGCCAGCATCTCGGCATGGGCCAGCGAGCCGGCGATGTCGGCCTGCCACAGGCGCTTGTCGAAGAACACGCTGGAGGTGTAGCGCTTGACCAGGTCGCTCATGGGCTCGGAAAACAGGGCAGACCAGGCTTGGGACTTTTTGTCGAATTGGTTCACGTCGGGCTTTCTAAGGGTAGCGGCCAGCTTGCCGGCTGTACCGGGCAGGCTGTGGATTCGGGGCGCCGGATGCGCTATTCTGGGCAAGCACGGGCCGGCGGCGGCCCTGATTGTCTTCCAGGCCGCCGCCGCAGGGGCGCGACCGGTGCAATACTCGGCATCTCGGTGATTTTATCCATGTGCCTAAGAACCGGTTTCTAATCCGCCCGGGAGCCCGCTCCCGCCGTTTTGTCGATATCCAAGCACACACGCCATGAAGCCTTCGCCAGATCCGCACAATTTCGGGGAATCCACGCTGCTGGGCAGCGTTATCTCCGGCGACGAGGAGCCCGCGCGGCGCAGCGGCGGCATGCGCGCCAGCATGTTCGACGCCTGCCAGGTCGGCGTGGTGCTGCGGGCCGTGCTGTTCGCCGAAGCGGTGGTGGGCGTGGCCGCCATGTTCGGCGCCGACAACCCCCTTCAATGGCTGCTGCGCTTTGCCCTGCTGACCGGCGGCGTGCTGCCGGCCACGCTGGCCTGGCTGATCGTGGCCTGCGCCCTCAAGTCGCGGCTGAACCGGCTCAGGAACTGGCAGCAATGGACGGCCGGCGTGCTGCTGGGCGCGGGCGCGGGCCTCTACGGCTGCGGCCTGCTGTCGGTGATGGGGCTGCTGTTGCGGCCGCCCTGGCAGGCCAGCGCGGCGGCGGGTGCCCTGCTGTCGGCCGTGCTGCTGGCGGGCCTGTTCTGGCGCGCCAAGGCGCGCACGCCGGCGGCCACGGCGGCGCGCCTGGCCGAACTGCAGTCGCGTATACGCCCCCACTTCCTGTTCAACACCCTCAACAGCGCGATCGCCCTGGTGCGCGCCGAGCCGGCCAAGGCCGAAGCCGTGCTGGAAGACCTGAGCGAATTGTTCCGCCACGCGCTGGCCGATCCGGCCGAATCCGTCACCCTGGGGCAGGAGATCCTGCTGGCCCAGCGCTACCTGGCCATCGAGCAGGTCCGCTTCGGCGAGCGCCTGCAGGTGCAGTGGAGCCTGGACGCCGACGCCGACCAGGCCAAGCTGCCGCCGCTGCTGCTGCAGCCGCTGGTGGAGAACGCCGTCAAGCACGGCGTGGAGCCCAGCGCCAGCGGCGCGCAGCTCAGGATTTCCACCCTCAAGCGCGGCGGCACGGTGGTGATCAAGGTCACCAACTCGACGCCGGCCGGCGCCGGCGAGCGCGGGCACGGCCTGGCGCTGGCCAATGTGAGGGAGCGGCTCGCTTTGCTGCATGATGTCGAGGCGAAATTCAAGACGGTCTTCAAGGACGGCATATTTCAGGTACGCATGGAGATTCCGGCATGACACTCAAGGTATTGGTGGTGGACGACGAAGCGCTGGCCCGCTCCCGCCTGCGGACCCTGCTGGGCGATTGCAAGGCGCCGATGGCGGTGGCGGGCGGGGAAGCCGCCGACGCCGAACAGGCCATGAAGGCCCTGCAGCGCGAGGCTTTCGATGCGGTGCTGCTCGACATCCGCATGCCGGGTCCCGACGGCATCGCGCTGGCCCAGATGATCGCGGCGATGCCGCGGCGGCCGGCCGTGGTGTTCGTCACCGCGCATTCCGAGCATGCGGTGCAGGCCTTTGAACTCGAGGCCGTCGACTACCTGACCAAACCGGTGCGCCTGGAGCGCCTGCAGCAGGCGCTGCAGAAAGTCGAACGCCTGGCCCAGGCCGCGCGGCCCGGCCCCGCCCAGGCCGCCGCGGAAATGCTCATCATCCAGGACCGGGGCCGCACCGAGCGCGTGCCGCTGGCCGAGGTGATCTACTTCAAGGCCGAGCTCAAGTACATCACCGTGCGCACGGCCAGCCGCAGCTACATCCTGGACGGCTCGCTGAGCGAGCTCGAGGAGCGCCACGCCCAGCGCTTCATGCGCATACACCGCAACGCGCTGATCGCAAGGCATGCGGTGCGTGCGCTTGAAAAACATTTCGACCCCGAGGAGGGCGAGGGCTGGGCGGTGCGGCTCAACGGCATCGACGAGCTGCTGGCGGTGTCGCGGCGCCAGCTCAGCGCGGTGCGCGAAGCCATCACGTCCTGAGGCCGCTGTCCCCGCCAACCCGGTATTCCTGTTTTCGTTTCCGTTTCCCCACTCACACATGTCCCAATACGCCGATTTCACCCAGCGCCACGTGCACCGCTTCAGCAACCAGCCCGCCGTCGAGCAGCAGATGGTGCGCGAATTTTTTGACGGCAAGCCCGGGTTTTACGTGGACGTGGGCGCCAACGACCCCGTGCTCGACTCCCAGTCCCAGCACCTGGAGGCGCTGGGCTGGACGGGCCTGCTGGTCGAGCCCGACCCGGATTGCTGCGCGTTGCTGCGCCAAAGCCGCAAGGGCACGGTGATCGAGATGGCTTGCTCCAGCGCCGAGAACGCCGGCAAGCTGCTGCAGCTGAACCGCGCGGGGCCGCACTCGACGCTGGAAGACCGGCCCATCGCCCTGGGCGCAGTGGTCCGCTCCACCGTGGCGGTGCGCTGCGAAACCCTGGACACCATGCTGCGAGAACACGGCGCGCCCGTGGGTTTCGATTTACTGTCCATCGACATCGAGGGCCATGAACTGGTCGCCCTGTCGGGTTTCGACTTCGGCCACTGGCAGCCCCGGCTGGTGCTGATCGAGGACCACGTCACCCACCACCACAAGCACGCGCTGATGCGCGCCCAGGGCTACCAGCTGCTGCTGCGAACCGGCCTGAACAGCTGGTACGTTCCGGCGAAAGCGTCCTACACGTTTTCCTGGGCGGCCCGGTTTGAATATCTACGTAAGTACTATCTGGGCCTTCCATCGCGGAAATTTCGCTATTCGCGCCCGGCGGCTTAAATGCATACGGGGGACACATGACACAAGAAGAAGCCGCAACGCCGCCTGCCGGGCCGGATGCGGCGCCGCCCGAGCCCGACCGGCTGCTGCTTCATATGCCGGTCGACATCCGCAACATGTCGCTGGTGGTGCTGGCCGGGCTGGCCTTCCTGTTTGTGCTGCATTGGGCCAAGGCCGTGTTTATCCCGGTGATGCTGGGTGTGCTGTTCAGCTACGCGTTTTCCCCTGTGGTCAACTGGTTTGAGGCCAGGCGGGTGCCGCGCTGGCTGAGCGCGGCCGTGCTCCTGCTGGCCATCCTGGGCGGCATAGGCACCACCGCCTGGTCGCTCGGCGACGAGGCCACGCAGCTCGTGGAGGCGCTGCCGGCGGCGGCGCAGAAGTTCCGCCTGGCCGTGAAGGCGCGCACCGGCCGCTCCGACAGCGCGCTGGAAACCGTGCAGAAAGCCGCCTCGCAGATCGAGCAGGCCGCTCAGGAAAGCTCGGTACCCGGCAACACGCGCGGCGCCATGCGCGTCGTGGTGGAGCCCGCGCGCTTTGACATCAGGCACTTCCTGTGGTCCGGCACTGTCGGCCTGATCGCGCTGATAGGCCAGGCCACCGTGGTGGTCTTCCTGACCTACTTCCTGATGCTCTCGGGCGACACCTTCCGGCGCAAGCTGATCAAGCTGGCGGGCGACAGCCTGAGCAGCAAGAAGATCACGCTGCAGGCGCTCAATGAAATCACCGGCCAGATCCAGCGCTACCTGCAGGTGCAGTTGCTGACCAGCGCGCTGGTGGGCCTTTTGACCTGGCTGGCCCTGCTGGCCCTGGGGCTGGACAATGCCGCCGTCTGGGGCGTCGCGGCGGCCGTGCTCAACCTGGTGCCCTACGTCGGCTCGCTGGTCACGGCGGCCGGCTCGGCGCTGGTGGGTTTCATGCAGTTCGGCTCGCTCAACATGGCCCTCGCCGTGGGCGGGGCCTCGCTGGTCATCCACACCCTGGTCGGCAACCTGCTCACGCCCTGGCTCACCAGCCGCGCCAGCCGCATGAACCCGGTGGCGGTGTTTGTCGGCCTGCTGGCCTGGGGCTGGCTGTGGGGCGTGTGGGGATTGCTGCTGGGTATCCCGATTCTGATGATCGTCAAGGCGATTTGCGACCGGGTGGAAGACTTGAAGCCTATCGGCGAGTTCTTAGGCTCGTGAAAGGCCCCCACGCTGGAATAAGGCCCCCACGGTCGTTCGCTTCGCGTAACTCCCTGCCCCCCGAGGGGGCCGCCCGCCTGCAGCCCGGCAAAGCCGGTTCTGCGGCTCATGCTGGTCTGGAAGTCCTGCTAACTGAATGAAAAGAAAGAGAACACGCCATGATGGAACTGCTCACCGACCCGCAAGCCTGGGTTGCCTTTGCCACCCTCACCGCGCTGGAGCTGGTGCTGGGCATAGACAACATCATTTTTATCTCCATCCTGGTCGACAAGCTGCCGAAGGAGAAGCAGGAAGTGGCGCGGCGGCTCGGCCTGTTCATGGCCATGTTCATGCGCATCGGCCTGCTGCTGGTGCTGTCGTGGATCATCGGGCTGGTGGAGCCGCTGTTCACCGTGCTCAAGCAGGAAATCTCGGGGCGCGACCTGATCCTGATCGGGGGCGGCCTGTTCCTGATCTGGAAGAGCACCGGTGAAATCCACCAGTCCATGGAAGGCGAAGAGGGCCATGCCTCCAGCACCGTCAAGGCCACCTTCGCCGCCGTGATCGTGCAGATCATGATTGTCGACATGATCTTCTCGCTGGACTCCATCATCACCGCCGTCGGCATGGTCGACAACCTGACCGTCATGATCGCCGCCGTCATCGCCTCCGTCGGCCTGATGATGCTGTTCGCGCCGGCCATAGGCCGTTTTGTGTCCACCCACCCGACCATCAAGATGCTGGCCTTGTCCTTCCTCGTCGTGGTCGGCGTGGTGCTGATCGCCGAAGGCCTGGACCACCACGTGCCCAAGGGCTATGTCTACTTCGCCATGGCCTTCTCGGTGGGGGTGGAAATGCTCAATATCCGCATGCGCCGCAAGACCAGCAAGCCTGTGCACCTGAGGAACGCCTATTCGGCGGACGACAAGGCGGCGGACAGCCCCCGCGCCCGTGACTGAGCTTGTCCCCAGGCGCGCAGGCTGCACCATCTGCCTGCGGCCGCAAAGCGCCTGCATCTGTCGGTGGATCACCCCGGTCGCGCATGCGGCCGAGGTGCTGATCCTGCAGCACCCCCTGGAAGTGGACCACGCCAAAAACACCGGCCGGCTCCTGCACCTGAGCCTGCCGCGCAGCCGCATGCTGACGGGCGAAACGTTTGACGAGGCCGGCTTGCGGGCGGCGATGGCGGAGACGACGGCTTATACGGTGCTGCTGTATCCGCCCACGCCGGAAGATGCCGAGGCGCCTGCTGCCCTGGATGCAGAGCGGCTCAAGGACCCGGCGGGGGTGCGGTTGGTGGTGCTGGATGCGACCTGGCGCAAGAGCCGGAAGATGCTGCTCCTTAATCCTTTGCTTCGGAAGTTGCCGCGCTTGTCGCTGGTCGAGCTGCCGGCCTCGAACTACCGGATACGGAAGGCGCATAAACCTGGGCAGTTGTCTACGCTGGAGGCGGTCTGTTCTGCGTTGGTTCGGCTTGAAGGGGATAGTGGGGGCTATCAGGCGCTGCTGCGGGCGTTTGAGGGGTTTGTTGCGCAGCAGATGGCCTTCAGGCCGGTATGAGGTCGGGGCTTGTTCCGACGGAGTGCTCTTCTCTTGGTTCTGCTGGCCGGGGGTTGCCCGGCAGCAAGTAACTTTCTTTTGCTTCGCCAAAAGAAAGTCACCAAAGAAAAGGCGACCCGCAGTCTGGGTCCCTCCGCTTCGCTTCGGGCAACCTGCGGTGCTCGAGCCAAGCGGGGTCCGGCTAAACTCGCTTCGCTCAGACAACGCCGGCCCTGATCCGCTTGTCTCTGCGCTCCTCGGCCCAGCCAGGACGGGGCAATCGGGAGCGGGGACAAAAGACAAAGAAACAAACCAAGACAAACAAGGACTCGCCACGGCGAGTCCTTGTTTCTTCAGGTATTCGGTATTTGAATTTGGTATTCCTTCCCCACCCCTTGTGGATGCGCCGAGGAGCGCAGGTTCAGGCGGATCAGGGATCGCGTTGTTTGAGCCGAAGGCGAGTTTAGCGAGACCCCGCCTGAACCGAGCACCGCAGGTTGCCCGCAGCGAAGCGGAGGGACGCAGCAACCAGGGTCGCCTTTTCTTTTGGCGAAGCAAAAGAAAAGTGAGTAGCCGCCGGGCTACCCCCGGCCAGCCACTCTCAGCAGAGAGCGCCCGCCGGGAGCAAGACCCGGCTCCAATCAGTCCCCCAGATCGACCAACCCTGCCAACACCGCCCCAGCAGGAGCCCCATAGTCCGCCATCACCACCGCCCGGCCCGGATGCTCCGAAATATCCTGAAGCCGCTCTTTAACAAACGCAATCGAAGGCGCATCGAGCGCGGCAAACGGCTCGTCGATCAGCAGCAGGTCGGCCCCTGAGGCAAACGCCGCCGCAAGCCAGACCTTGCGCTTCGACCCGGTGGACAGCATGAAAATCTTTTTCTCCATGTGCGGCTCCAGCCCCAGGCCCTCGACCAGGGGTTCCAGCAGCGTTTCATCAAAACCGGGATGGCGGCCACCCAGCGATGCGAAGAACTGCACCGGCGTGAGCTGGTCGAAATCTGTTGTACGCGGCTCCATCCAGAACAGCTGCCGGCGATAGGCCTCGGGCTGCTCTTTGAGTGAGATACCGTTCAGCTGCAACCGGCCCGCATCCGCAGCCATGGCGCCCGCCATCAAGCGCAGCAGGGTGCTCTTGCCGCGTCCGTCGCCGCCTTGCACCAGGGTCACGCCCGGCGGGATGGTGATGGACAGCTGGGAGAAAAGCTCCACCTTGGGCTTGGGGTAGTGGAAGCTGAGGTTTTCAATGGAGAGCATTGCGGGGTGTTTGATGGGTAGCTGATCAATCGTCGACTTGAGTCGGCTGCGCCGACGGAGCTTGCCTGGCCAGCCGAAGAAGCCGTTCGGAGATGACGGATTGCATTTTGCTGGGGTCCTCTGCAGTGCGCGACATGCTTTCCCCTATTTCCTGGCCGATCAGATGAAGAGCTTCATGCCGCGCATGCCCATCCCGGATGAGAGCCGCAAGTGCTTGCGTGGCGGGACCAAAGCCTTGCGCAAGGTAGTTCTCAACGACAACGTGAAGAACCGCGTGATGGCGAACATGGCCGCGCATTCGCTGCGCTGTGTGGAAGTTCATGGCAAGGCGCATGCGTTCCTGCTCTGACATGCCGAGCCAGACCGCGGGTGATGGCGCGAGATCCGGGTTGTAGAAAGTGCTTGTCATCGCTTGAGGTGTCTGGTCAGTATGTTGGTTTGCCCAATGCGTACAAGCCATGATGCGCGGGGATGCAGGTGATGTGTGGTGTCATGGAGACTTTTCACGGATGGAAAAGCCCCACCCCTTAGGGCGATTCTAGATGCCGCCCTCAGGTGTATCGATCACGTGAATACGGGTCGGTGTTTGCTTTGCTGACCCTCATCTGCGTTATCTGCGGATAAAAAGGTGTATCCGCAGATTACGCAGATGAACGCAGATTGAAGACAGGGCGATGGCAATGCTGTTCAAGCCACTGTCTGAACAAGCAGTCTTGCCTCCGCCGGCAAATCCGCCAGCAGCAACTTTTCACCTTCCGCGATGCGGCGATCCGGCGTGAAGCTGCTGTCCGCAGGAGCGCCCTTGCGCTGCCAGCGCAATTGCAGCACGCGGCCGTCCAGCCGCAGCGTGATCTCAAACGACGGCCAGTGCGCCGGCACGCACGGCGACAGCGACAGTTCACCCTGCTGCACGCGCAGGCCCAGGATGTTTTCGATGGCTGCGCGGTGTAGCCAGGCGGCTGAGCCGGTGTACCAGCTCCAGCCGCCGCGGCCCACATAAGGGGCGCTGCCGTAGATGTCGCCGGCCATTACATAGGGCTCCAGTTCATACACGGGTCCGCGCAGCGGGTGTTCGCTGCGGTGGGCGGGGCTCAGGGCCTGGAAGCTTTCCCAGGCGGCTTCGGCGTCGCCGGTGGCGGCCTGGGCCATCATGGCCCAGACGGCGGCGTGCGAATACTGGCCACCGTTCTCGCGCACGCCGGGCGGATAGGCCTGGATGTAGCCGGGGTTGTCGGCCGAGTGCTGCAGCGGCGGCGTGAGCAGGCGCAGCAGGCCGGCCTCGGGGTCGACCAGCTGTTCGTTCATGGCCTGCATCGCGGGCACCGTGAATTCATCGGTGGACGCGCCGGACAGCACGGCCCAGGCCTGGGCGATCAGGTCGATGCGGCATTCGCTGTTGGCGGCGGAGCCCAGCGGCGCGCCGTTGTCGAAGAAGGCGCGGCGGAACCAGGCGCCGTCCCAGCCGTCCTTGTGCAAGGCACCGATCCAGCCCTGGCGCGCGGCCAGCCAGCTGTCGACGCGCTGGTCGCCGCGCGCGCGGGCCAGCGGCTCGAAGTCCTGCACCACGCGGCACAAAAACCAGGCCAGCCACACTGATTCGCCGCGGCCTTCGTGGCCGACGCGGTTCATGCCGTCGTTCCAGTCGCCGGTGCCCATCAGGGGCAGGCCGTGGGCGCCGGTGGCCAGGCTCTTGTCGAGGGTGCGGGCGCAGTGCTCGAACAGCGTGGCCGTTTGCGTGCTGGTCTGCGGCGCGTAATAGGCGTCTTCGGCGCCTTCGGGAATCGCCGGGCCATCGATGAAGGGGACGGGCTCGTCGAGGATGCTGGCATCGCCTGTGACCTGCACGTAGTAGGCGCAGGCATAGGGCAGCCATAACAGGTCATCAGAGAAATGCGTGCGCACGCCTTCGCCGCCGGGCGCGTGCCACCAGTGCTGCACGTCGCCCTCGGCAAACTGGCGCGAGGCGTTGAGCAAAATTTGCCGGCGCAGGCGGTCGGGTTCGATGACGGCGAAGGCCATAGCATCCTGCAACTGGTCGCGAAAGCCGAAGGCGCCGCCGGCCTGGTAGAAGCCGGCTTTGGACCACAGGCGGGACGCCAGCGTCTGGTAGAGGAGCCAGCGGTTGGCCAAGGCGTCGAACAGCGGGTCGGGCGTGCGCACCTGAAGCTTGCCGAGCAGGCCGGCCCAATAAGCCTTGACCTCGTCCAGCGTTTGTGTGGAATCACGTGTTTGCCAGCGGCGCGCCAGTTGTTCGGCGGCTGTCGGGTCGGCGGCGTGGCCGAGCATGAAGGTCAAGGTCAGGCTCTGGCCCGGTGCCAGTGTGAAGTGGCCCGCCAGCGCGGCGCAGGGGTCTGCGCCCCCCGTGGCGCTGCGGCCCAGCGCGGCGGGAATCACCAGCCGGCCGGTGGCGTCGAAGAACTCACTTCGATCGCAGGTCCACTGCAGCGGGCCGGGCAGGCCGGCGACGGACAAAAAGGCCGTGCTGCCGCCGAAACCGGCGCGGCTTTCACGCTGTTTGGCGAGCACAGCCGTGAAGGCCGGGTCGTCGGATTTCCAGGCGCGGACGGTGCGGCGTTCGTGGCGCCCCGCGCCCATTTGCCACTCGACCATGGCCAGCGCGCGCAGCCGGCGCGTTGCACCGCCCTGGTTGTGCAGCTGCAGTTGCACAAGCTTGACGGGCTCGTTGATGTCGACAAAGTACGTGGTCTCTACCTTCAGCGCGCCGTGCAGGGATTCAAATGCGGAATAGCCCTGGCCGTGGCGCACGCGGCAAGATGCGCCACTGTCGGCGCTAGCGCTCAAGGGCAGCAGCGCCTGTGTGTCCAGGTCCTGCAGCAGGTAGTGTTCAAAACAGGGGTCGGCCACCGGGTCGTTGGACCAGGGCGTGAGCTGGTGCAGCCGGCTGTTGACCGCCCAGGTGTAGCCTCCACCGGCTTCGGAGACCTGAAAGCCGAAGGCGGAATTGGCGATCACGTTGACCCAGGGGCGGGGCGGGCGATGGGCTTGGTCCACCACAAACTGGAACTCGCCGGTGGCGGCATCAAAGCGGCCTTGCGGCGCCTGCGTGTCACCGGCGGCGTGGGGCGTGGGCAGCGGGGCCGCGGTGGACGCACCGGTGCGCTGCGGGCTGCCGATGGCCTGGAGCGCCGCGGCCTGCTGCTCCAGCGGCCGGCCGTCGGCCACGAGGATGATCCGCGCCAGGCCCGTGAGGGCGGCTTTCTCGGAGGGCACGATCTCCTGCTCGCGCAGCAGGAAAAAGCCGCCGGCGTCCCGGCCCGGAAAGCTGTTTTCGGCCTGCCGCAGCGTGCGGTCGCGCAGGGCGAGGATGTCGCGCTGCAGCGGCATCAGGTAAGAGTTGACCTCGCTGTTGAGGATCACCACGTCGGCGGCCAGGCCGCAAAAACTCCACCAGGGCTGGGCCTGCAGCAGGGAGTGCACCAGCGTCATGCCGTTGCTGGAGTGGATGAGCACCAGCAGGATGGGTTTGTCGCCGGAAATCCCGAAGCGCCAGAGCTGGCGTTGGTCCACCAGGCCGCGCTCGCCCACCGGGCGGGTGCAGCTGTACATCAGCGCGGTGTTGATGTCCTGCAGCGCGGCGTTTTCCTCGGGGTCCACGCCGAGGTCGCGCAGCCGCACCTGGGCCAGCGTGGCGGCCATGCGGGTGGCGCGTTCCACGTGCATGGGTTGCAGGTATTTGTCGATGCGGGCGGCCAGCTCGTCGGTGTTGGGGGCGGCGGCGGTGGCAAAGCTGAGCCTTGCCACGCCGCCGGCCGGGATGCGTATGCGCACGCGCAGCCCGGCGACCGGGTCCAGCCCGTTGATGGGCGCGCCGCCTTCGCCGTGGACCTGCGTTTGCAGCGCGGGCTCGGCGGGGCCGCGGTTGCGCCCCAGGAAGGCGCGGCGGTCCGCGATGAAGTCGATGGACCGCACGTTGGCCTCGGAATCCGCCAGGAAGTGCGCCACCGCCATGGCCGGGTCGCCTTGCAGCCGGGCCTTGCGCGTCAGCAGAAGTGCGCGCCATTCGGCATGCCACTGGGTCTCGATGAACAGATTGGAAAAAGCCGGATGGGCTTCGTCGGCGCGCGGGTCGGTCAGCACGGCCTCGAAACATGACACGACGTCCAGCGTGATATCGGCGCTGGAGACGTTGTGCAGCGTGACGGTGCGTATTTCGGTGTCGTCTTCGGGGCTGACCAGCACGGTGGTACGCATTTCCAGTTGGTCCGATGCCGCGTCAAACTGCACGCGGTCGGCCAGGAAGGTGGCCTTGTAGCGCCAGTCCGGGTGCGGCGCGGGATGCAGCGTGAGGGACGAGAGCCGGTCTTGCCCCGCCGGGCGCAGGTAGATGAAGGTGCCGCAGGCATCGCGCAACAGGTCGTCGCGCCAGCGCGAAATGTTCCAGGTCTTGTCGCCGCTGCGCCAGCGGCTGACGCCGGCGCCGTTGGCGCGAAGGGCCACGCTGTAGCGCCCGTTCGACAGCAGCTGGGTGGGCTGCCAGCCGGGCGCGGCGGGGTCCAGCTCGCGTGAGTGGTAGAGCCGGGCCTGGGCCGTGTCGTCCGGCTCGGGCAGGGCGCGGGGATCTGCGCTTTCGATGATCTGGCGCGGCGTCTTTTCATGCAGCAGCGACTCAAAGGCCTGCATCAGCGGCGCCGAGGAGAACCAGCGCCGCGGTGCTTCGTCGCACAGCACGTTGCACAGCGCCACCAGCGACATGCCCTGGTGGTGCGCCATGAAGGTGTTGACCAGGCTCATGGCCTGCGCGCCGGGCTGGCGCGCGACGGTGAAGTCCAGCGCGTCGGCAAAACCATACTCGCCGCGCGCACCCCACTGTTCAAGCTGGCGCAAATTGGCCGCGGCTTCGCGCGGCATGAACTGGGTCGCCATGATGCTGGCATAGGGTGCGACCACGCGGTCGGTGGGCGGCGTGCGGCGCAGGGCCAGGCGCGGCACGCCGAAGGGCGAGTACTGGAAGGCCAGCGTGTGGTCCTGGGCGAAATAGGCCGATTCCGAGACACCCCAGGGCAGGCCCTGGGATTCGCCGTAGGCCTGCTGCTCCTTGACCGCGGCCAGGCCTGAGATATGCAGCAGGCCCTCGTCGGGCTCGCGCATCACCAGCGAGGGCATCAGGTATTCGAACATGGAGCCCGACCAGGACTTGAGGCCCGGCGTGACGCCGACGGTCAGGAAAGCCCGGCCCAGCGCCTGCCAGTGGCGCCGTGGCACGTCGCCTTTGGCAATCGCCAGGAAGCTGGTGAGGCGCGACTCCGATGCCATCAGGTCGTAAAAACTCGCATCCAGCGCCTGCTCATGCACGCGCAGGCCGATATGAAAGAGGTGGCGCTTGGTGCTGTAAAGGCCGCTGAAGTCCATGGCCATGCACAGCTTTTCGCAGCGTTCGCCGAGCGCTATCCAGTGGGCGGCTTCAGCCGGATCGGTGCCCGCCTGGGATG
Source organism: Polaromonas sp. LjRoot131 (assembly GCF_964252805.1). NCBI lineage: Bacteria > Pseudomonadati > Pseudomonadota > Betaproteobacteria > Burkholderiales > Comamonadaceae > Polaromonas > Polaromonas sp. LjRoot131. The sequence continues at coordinate 156,534 of NZ_CAXUPF020000001.1, forward strand.
CGAATTGGCGAAGGGACTGCGCCACCGCCAGCAGGTGGCCGGCGAGGTTGCCGCTGTCTACGGTGGAGACATAGGCCGGCTGCAGCACTTGCAGCGTGCGCGTTTCATACCAGTTGAAGAGATGGCCCTTGTGCTTGGGCAGGGCTTCCACCGTGTCCAGCGTAGCGGCCAGCCGTTTGGCCATTTCGCTGCCGGTGATCCAGCCGAATTCGCGCGCGCAGGCCACGGCCATCAGGTACAGGCCGATATTGGTGGGCGAGGTGCGGTGGGCCAGCGTGGGCTCGGGCTCCATCTGCAGGTTGTCGGGCGGCAGGTGCTGGTCTTCGGGGCCGACCACGCGCTCGAAGAAGTGCCAGGTCTGGCGTGCGAGCTTGAGCAGGTAGTCGCGGTCGGCGGCGTTCAACGCGCCGTGCGGCGCGGGCGGGGGCGGCTTGCTCCCCCACCAGGCGACCACCGGCGCCAATGCCCATAACAGGAAGAGCGCGGGGCCGGCTGCCGGATGGGGGCTCCAGGCCGCCGCCACGGCGAGCGCGGCGCAGGCTACGGATACGGCGGCATGGCCGCGCACAAAGGTGCCCAGTGTGTATTGCGCCGAGGCCTGCGCCTGGGCAGCGGTGGTCCACTGCAGCAGGCGCCGGCGGCTGAAGGCCATGCGCCAGAGGGCCCTGGCCACGGCGTCGACCATGAGGGCGGCTTGCACCGCCAGCTGGCTGAACTGCCAGGCCGCCTGCGCCAGGCTGCGCCCCACATCGCGCATGCCGACGTCGAAAAAGTGCAGCCAGGCGATGCCGCGGCGCGTGGGGATCAACCCTGCCAGTGCGCCCATCAGCGGGCCGGCCAGGAAGGCCAGGAAACTCAGGGCCAGGGCGGTGCCCAGCGGCAGCGCGCCGGTGAAGACCACCCAGGCCAGCAGCGCGAAGCAGGCCGGCGCGACCAGCGAGCGGCGCAGGTTGTCCGCCATGCGCCACAAGCCCAGGGCGTCTATGCCGAAGGCGGCGGGCCGCAGCATCAGGGGCAGCAACTGCCAGTCGCCGCGCGTCCAGCGGTGTACGCGCGAGGCCGCCACGCCGGCATGGTGCGGGTGGTCTTCCATCAGCACGACATCGCCCGCATAGCCGCAGCGCGCGATGCTGCCTTCGAGCAGGTCGTGGCTCAGGATGGCGCCTTCGGGCAGCCGGCGGTCCAGCACGGCGTGCACGGCCTCGACATGCAGCAGGCCCTTGCCGGTGAAATTGCCCATGCCGAACACGTCCTGGTAGAGGTCGGAGGTGCCGCTGCTGTAAGGGTCCAGCCCGCGCTGGCCGGCAAAGAGGGTATGGAATACCGATCGCTCGCGGTGCGCCGATAGCGGCGTGGCCACGCGGGGCTGCAAGATGCCGTAGCCGGCCGTGACGCGCCGGGTTTTGCGGTCGATCTGCGGGGTGTTGAGCGGATGCGCGGCAATCGACACGAGCTCGCGCAGCGACCCCGCGGGCAGGGTGGTGTCGCTGTCCAGTGTGACCACGTAGCGCGTGCCTTCGGCCAGCCGCATGTCGGCGCCGGCGGGCAGGAAGCCTGGCGCGGAGCGCTGCGCCAGGTGGCGCAGCAGCATCTCGAGCTTGCCGCGCTTGCGCTCCCAGCCAATCCAGCGGCGCTCGGTAGCCGACCAGGTGCGCGGGCGGTGCAGCAGCACAAAACGGGCGGGCGCGCCCTGGGCCACGGGGTAGGCCGCGTTCAGGGCGCGCAGCCTGGCCAGCACATCGTCCAGCAGGGCCTGGTCACCGGGCGCGCTTTCGGTGTCGGCGTCGGCCCAGTCGGTGAGCAGCGCGAATTGCGCGTTGGCTTCCCGGCTGGCCAGCCAGTGCAGATGCAGGCGGTGCGCCAGTTCGCCGTTGGCTTCAATGGACGACAGCATGGAGGGGATCACCACCAGCACGCGGTGCTCGGGCGGAATGCCGGCGTTGAAGTCCAGCCGGGCCAGCGGCTGTATGCGGGTGGATTCGGCGATCAGGCGATGGATCAGCGCGACCACGGCTTCGGAGGCCGGCCAGGCCATGAGGAACACCGCCACCCAGGCGGGCCAGGGCAGCAGGAGCACGGTCAGCGGATGAAGCGCCCAGGTGAGCAGCGCGGCGGTGCCGGCGGCCCAGGCGGCCGCAAACAAGGGCAGGCGCCAGGCGCGCGGCGTTTCGTTGCTGGGCAAAGCCTTGCGCGGGCCGGCCGCGGGGCGCAGCGCGGCCTCGAGCATCGGGCGGCCGGAGCCTATCAGGTAGTAGCCCGCGGTGCGCGCGACCATGGAGTTGTTGGGCTGGCGTGCCGCGGCCAGAACGGCTTCGGCGACGGCGCGCTCGGATTTTCCACTTTGCTGCGCCAGCCGCTCCATCGCGCGCGTGATCTGCTGGCGCGTCATCTCGCTTTCGCGTGAGAAGCTGGGCAAGCGGCGCAGCACCTGCAGGGAATGGCTGACCGGCTCGATCAGTTCGACCCACTCGACCTGTCCGATCAGCCGCAGGGTGGTGATGATGTTGCTGACGGTCAGGTTGGCGGCCACCTGCACGGTCTGCCCTTCGCCGATCATGCCCAGGGCGTCGGTGCAGTGCCGTTCCGCCCAGCGGACCAGCAGGAGCGCGGGGTGCAAATCGGATTCGGTGCGCTCCACGGGCATGCGCTGCCACAGCTGGGTGAGGTAGCTGCGCTCCAGGCCGTGGGCCTGCATCAGGGCCAGCAGTTCGTCGAGATCGCGCAGGCTCAGGGCGTCGGCTTTGTCCCAGGCGGCGTGGGCCACCTCGCGCGCGACCTTGTTCCAGGCGATGCGGTCGGCCATGCGGCGCAGGTTCTCCAGCAGCACCACGCGCAGCGTGGTGGGCAGGGCCCAGAGTTCGCCGAGGTTGAGTTCGCTGACCTCCTGGTAGGCATGCAGGAAGGCGGTGAACAGCACCGGATCCAGCACGCTGTCGGTATGTGCCACATAAGCCCAGGCAATGCCGTAGACGCGCGGCAGGCCTTGCAGGGGTTTGTCCGCCAGCTTGGGCAGGTCGGCGTAGTAGCGGTGCGGCACGCCCTCCTGGATCTGCTGGAGCTGCGCCTCGACCAGGTGAAAGTTGTCGAGCAGCCATTCGGCGGCGGGCGTGACGTAGTGGCCGCTGCGCGAAGTCAGCGCGATGTAGTCGTAGGCCAGCCGTATGGCGGCGATGTTTTCTTGAACGCGCGGAAAAAACGGCGGGTCGGTGTCGGGGCTGCCGGCTGGGCGCACCGCCTGTGCGGCAGCCAGGCTGCGGCCATGCTCTTCAAAACGCTGGGCGCCGAACAGTTCCGCGCGTATGGGCTGCTGTATGTCGCCGCGGCGGCCGACGAGGAGTTGCCGGGCGTAGGCGCTTAAGGTGTCCAGCCGTTCAAGGACAGCCGTAGCCACTCGCTCAGGCTATGGCAAGAAGGCCGAGGCAGATCGCCACGATCACCGCCACCGTGACAATGCGCGGCGACATCACGGAATGCGCGGACTGAAGGCCCGACTGCAGGCCGAAGAAGCGGCCGCGCGAATGCGCGCACTGGTCCATGTGCGACGCCAGGTCGGCGGCGTCGGTGGAAACAAAATCGGTATGAATGGCCGACGGCCTGTCGGCCATGATCTCCAGGGTGGTCATGATTTTGCGCTCCGGGCTAGGCTTGGGGGGTTGGGCAATGCGAAGGCCACATTGCTCCGTGTCTGACACCATGCTAAGCAGAGGCACTGCGGGGTGCCATCGGAAGACGCTGGAGTTTGTCTAGGACAGGGCCTACAGTATGCGCTTCTTGAATACCCCTACGGCCTGCTACCCCGGGTCTTGCTCCGGCAGTGCGCTCTCTTCTGAATTCTGCTGGCCGGGGGTAGCCCGGCGGCTACTCACTTTTCTTTTGCTTCGCCAAAAGAAAAGTAAGCAAAAGAAAAGGCGACCCTGGTTGCTGCGTCCCTTCGCTTCGCTACGGGCAACCTGCGGTGCTCGGTCCAGACGGGGTCAAAAACAACTCGCCTTCGGCTCAAACAAGTTTTTGCCCTGATCCGTCTGACCCTGCGCTCCTCGGCGCATCCACAAGGGGTGGGGAAGGAATACCAATACCGAATACCTGAAGAAACAAGGACTCGCCGTGGCGAGTCCTTGTTTGTCTTGGTTTGTTCTTTGTATTTTTGTCCCCGCTCCCGATTGCCCCGTCCTGGCTGGGCCGAGGAGCGCAGACGTAGGCGGATCAGGGATCGCGCTTGTCTGAGCGAAGCGAGTTTGCGCGAGACCCCGCCGTAGTCGAGCACCGCAGGTTGCCCGAAGCGAAGCGTAGGGACCCAGACTGCGGGTCGCCTTTTCTTTGGTGACTTTCTTTTGGCGAAGCAAAAGAAAGTTACTTGCCGCCGGGCAACCCCCGGCCAGCAGAACTAAGAAGAGAGAACTGGAGTAGAAGAGAGAACTGGAGCGCAAAGGCCCGAGCAAGACCGGCCCTTAACCCGTATTCCGCAACCCGGCCGCGATGCCGTTGATCGAAATATGAATCCCCGTCTGCACCCGCTGGTCAGCCTGACCAGCCCGATAACGCCGCACCAACTCAACCTGCAAGTGATGCAGCGGGTCGATGTACGGAAAGCGATGGCGTATGGAACGCTGCAGTGCGGCGTTGCCGGCCAGGCGCTGCTTTTCGCCGGTGATCAGGCCCAGCGCTTCGGCCGTGAGGTGCCACTCGGCCTCGATGGCGCCGAAGATCTTTTTGCGCAGGCGCGCGTCGCCCACCAGCTCGGAATAACGCGAGGCCAGCGCCAGGTCGCTCTTGGCCAGCACCATGTCCATGTTGCTGAGCAGGGTGCGGAAGAAGGGCCACTGCTTGTACATTTTTTGCAGCAATGCCAGTGCTTCCTTGCGCGCGGCGGGTGTTCCGCCTTCGTTCAGCATCTGCGCGATGGCCGAGCCGAAGCCGTACCAGCCGGGCAGGGTGAGGCGGCATTGGCCCCAGCTGAAACCCCAGGGGATGGCGCGCAGGTCTTCGATTTTTTGCGAGGCCTTGCGCGAGGCCGGGCGCGAGCCGATGTTGAGTTCGGCGATTTCGCGTATCGGTGTGGCGCTGAAAAAATATTCGGTGAAACCGGGGGTGTCGTAGACCAGGGCGCGGTAGGCCGCCATGCTGGCTTCCGACAAACCGGCCGCGGCCTGCAAAAAGGCCTTGGTCGCGGGTTTGGTCGGCTGCAGCAGGGTGGCTTCCAGTGTGGCGGCCACCAGGGTTTCGAGGTTGCGCCGGCCGATTTCGGGATTGGCGTATTTGGAGCCTATGACTTCGCCCTGTTCGGTCAGGCGTATCTGCCCGCGCACCGTGCCCGGTGGTTGCGCCAGGATGGCCTGGTAGCTGGGGCCGCCGCCGCGGCCTACCGTGCCGCCGCGGCCGTGGAACATGCGCAGCTGGATGTTGTGCGAGTTGGCCAGCACGTCGAAGAGCTCGACCAGCGCGATCTCGGCGCGGTAGAGCTCCCAGTTGCTGGTGAAGATGCCGCCGTCCTTGTTGCTGTCGGAGTAGCCGAGCATGATGTCCTGCTCGGCGCCGCTGCGCTTGACCAGCTGGGCGATGCCGGGCAGCGCGTAGAACTCGCGCATGATGGGTGCGGCATTGCGCAGGTCTTCGATGGTCTCAAACAGCGGCACCACGATCAGGTCGTTGGTGGCGTTGCCGTCCAGGGTTCCGTGCATCAGGCCGACTTCTTTTTGCAGCAGCAACACCTCGAGCAGGTCGCTCACGGTTTCGGTGTGGCTGATGATGTAGTGGCGTATCGCCTCCTTGCCGAAGCGCGCGCGCGCCGTGCGGGCGGCCTCGAAAATCGCCAGTTCGCTTTGCGCATGGGCCGAGTAGTCGCTGCCGACCACGCGCAGCGGCCGCGCGTCGTTGAGCAGGCCCACCAGCAGCACGCGCTTGGCAGCTTCGTCGAGCTTGGCGTAGTGCGCTTCGATGCGCGCGACGGCCAGCAGCTCGGCCACCACTTCCTCGTGCTTGTCGGAGCTCTGGCGCAAATCGACGGTGGCCAGGTGGAAGCCGAAGACTTCGACCGCGCGTATCAGCGGGTGCAGGCGCTGGGCGACGATGGCTTCGCCGTGGTGGGCCCGGAGCGAGGTTTCGATGGTGCGCAAATCGGCCAGGAAGTCCTCGGACTTCAGGTAGGCGTTTTGCGGCGCGACGGCGTGGCGCGCGGCCTCGCCGCCGGTCAGGTCTTTCAGGGTGGCGGCCAGGCGGGCGTAGACGCCGGTCAGGGCGCGGCGATAGGGCTCGTCCTTGCGGTGCTCGCTGGTGTCGGGCGAGCTTTCGGCCAGGGCGCGCATCTCGGGGCTGAAGTCGACCAGCATGGCCGACTGCGAGAGTTCGCCGCCCAGGAAGTGGACCTCGGTCAGGTAGTGGCGCAGCGCTACCTCGGCCTGCCGGCCCAGCGCGTAGTTGAGGGTGTCGGCGCTGACGTTGGGGTTGCCGTCGCGGTCGCCGCCTATCCATTGGCCCATGCGCAGAAAGCTGTGCACCGGCTGGTTGCCGAGTTCGCGCTCGAGGTTGGCGTAGAGCTTGGGAATCTCGCGCAGGAAGGTGGCTTCGTAATAGCTCAGCGCGTTTTCGATTTCGTCGGCCACGGTGAGTTTGCTGAAACGCAGCAAACGCGTTTGCCACAGCTGCATCACGCGGGCGCGCAGCTGCGCCTCGTTGGCGGCCAGTTCGCGCGGCGTGAGGGCGTCCTTGGCGGCGTTGTGGGCCAGCGCCAGGGCCTTGATGTCGTCGCGCGCGGTCAGCAGCTGGGCGATGTCGCGCTCGGCGTCGAGGATGCTCTTGCGCTGCACTTCGGTGGGATGGGCGGTGAGCACCGGCGAGACAAAGCTGTGCGCCAGCGTGTTGGAGATCGTGCGGGTCGAGATGCCGGCCCAGCGCAGCCGGGCCAGCGCGACCTCGATGCTGCCTTCCTGGGTGTCGCCCGCGCGCTCGTGCACGGCGCGGCGGCGGATGTGGTGGCGGTCTTCGGCCAGGTTGGCCAGGTGGCTGAAATAGGTGAAGGCGCGGATCACGCTGACGGTCTGGTCGCCCGACAGGCCCTTGAGCAGCTTTTTGAGCGCCTTGTCGGCTTCGGGGTCGGCGTCGCGCCGGAAAGTGACCGACAGCTTGCGCACCTGCTCTATCAGCTCATAGGCGGCCACGCCTTCCTGTTCGCGGATCACGTCGCCGAGGATGCGGCCCAGCAGGCGAATGTCCTCGACCAGTGGCCGTTCGTTGTCCCGGGAACGGGTGGAGGCCTTGGGAACGGCGGCTGCGGCGCCGTCCCTGGCGCCCTCAACGGCGTGTTGTTGTAGCTTTTTGGCGCGCGCGGAAGTGACCATCTCTACCCTCTAGTTCTTGATCCTCGCATGCTAGCATTCACTTCCCCCCAAGTATTACAAGCAGGTTACGAGTGTCCGCAGTGTCTGAACCCAACCCCCCTGGTATCAAGAAGGTGGTCATCGCCACGCGCGAGAGCCGCCTGGCCCTGTGGCAGGCCGAGCATGTCAAGGCGCTGCTGCAGGCGCGCCTGGGCTGGCAGGTCGAACTGCTGGGCATGACCACCCAGGGCGACCAGATCCTGGACCGCTCGCTGAGCAAGGTCGGCGGCAAGGGCCTGTTCGTCAAGGAACTCGAGGTGGCGCTCAGCGAGGGACGGGCAGACATCGCCGTGCATTCGCTGAAAGACGTGCCCATGGACTTGCCCGAGGGCTTCGCCCTGGCCTGCGTGCTGGAGCGCGAGGACCCGCGCGATGCTTTTGTGTCTAATCAATTCGCTGCACTGGCCGATTTGCCGCAAGGCGCGGTGGTTGGCACCTCCAGCCTGCGCCGGCTGGTGCTGCTCAAGGCCTTGCGGCCCGACCTGGTGATACAGCCGCTGCGCGGCAACCTCGACACGCGTTTGCGCAAGCTCGACGAGGGCCAGTACCACGCCATCGTGCTGGCGGCCGCGGGCCTGAAGCGCCTGGGCCTGGAATCTCGAATACGCGCCACCTTCGAACCCGCCCAGATGCTGCCTGCCGCGGGCCAGGGCGCATTGGGCATTGAAGTGCGCGCCGACCGCGCCGACCTGCTGGCCGCGCTGGCCGCGCTGGCGCACACGCCGACCTGGCTGGCCGTGACGGCCGAACGCACGGTGTCCCGCGCCATGGGCGGCAGCTGCTCCATGCCGCTGGCGGCCTTCACGCAGGGCACGGCGGCGGGCGATGCGATGCAGCTCAATGCCGCCTGGGGCGACCCGGCCACGGCCGAGGCGCCCACCACCCCTGGCGCCGGCCCGCTGGCGCCGCTGGTGCAGGTGAACCGGACCGCCCAGGTACGCAATTTTGCCGAGGCCGAGGCCCTGGGTGAAGCCGTGGCGGCGCAACTGCGCGCCGGCGGCGCCGTGTGGGCCGGCAAAGGCCCGGACGCCTGATGCCGCGGATGCCGGTGCCTGCGGCCGGTGCGGCCCCCGTCATCGTGACGCGGCCGGCGGCCGATGCGCAGCACTGGGTGGAGCAGCTGCGGCAGGAGGGCTTCGCGGCCGAAGCCCTGCCGCTCATCGCTATCGCCCCCGCGTCCGACGGCGCCGCGCTGGCGCAGGCGCGGCAGGCGCTGGGCGGCTATGCGGCCTGCATGTTCGTCAGCGGCAATGCGGTCGAGTATTTTTTCAAATCTCCCCTGGCAGGCGCTGAAGGCCTGCCGCCCGCCCTGCGCCTGATGGCGCCCGGGCCGGGCACCGTGGCAGCCCTGCTGGCGGCGGGTGTGCCTGCCGCGCAGGTCGACGCGCCGGCCGACTCCGCCGGGCAGTTTGACTCTGAGGCCCTGTGGGCCGTGGTCGGCCAGCGCGACTGGCGCGGCCGGCGTGTGCTGGTGGTGCGCGGCGAAAGCTCCGATGCCGCGGGCGCTGCGGTGTCGTCGGGGCGCGACTGGATCGCCCGCCAGTGGGAAGCGGCCGGTGCGCAGGTGGACTTTGTCAGTGTGTACCAGCGCAGGGCCCCCCAATTCAGTGAGCGGCAACTGGCGCGCGCGCGCGCCGCCAGCGCGGACGGTTCGGTCTGGCTGTTCAGCAGTTCGGAAGCGCTGGCCAACCTCACGCGCCTGCCGGCGCTGGCCGGCGTCGATTGGCGCAAGGCCCGCGCGGTGGCCACGCACCCGCGGATCGAGGAAGCCGTGCGCGCCGCCGGTTGGGGTGTTGTTGTGGCGTCACGTCCCGCCCTGAAGGACATCAGGGACACATTGGCCTCGATAGAATCCTTTTATCCATGAGCGATCCCCAAACAGCCCAGCCCATTCCCCCCACGCCCGACAACCAGCCTGTGCTGGAGCGCGCGCTGGTCGTGGCCGAACCGCCGATTGTGGCGCCCGACGTCTGGCTGGTGCCCCGCAAGTGGGCGCTGCTCGTGGCCGTTCTCGCGGCCGGTGGCCTGCTGGCCAGCGGCCTGCTGTGGCAAAAGCTCGGCAACATCCAGGAAGAGCTGGCGCGCCGCAGCCTGGATTCCGGCGCGCAGTCCATCGAAGCGCGCACCCTGGCGCGCCAGGCCCAGGAAGCCACGCGCGAACTTTCGGCGCGGCTGGCCATCCAGGAAACCCGCATCAGCGAGGTCAGCCTGCAGCGCACCCAGCTCGAAGAACTGATGCAAAGCCTGTCGCGCTCGCGCGATGAAAACCTGGTGGTGGACGTCGAGTCCGCGCTGCGCCTGGCGCAGCAGCAGGCCCAGCTTACGGGGAGCGCCGAACCACTGCTGGCCGCGCTCAAGTCGGCCGACCAGCGCCTGGCGCGCGCCGCCCAGCCGCGCCTGAACCCTTTGCAGCGCGCCATCGCGCGCGACATGGACCGCATCAAGGCCGCGACGCTGACCGACGTGCCGGTGCTGATGCTCAAGCTCGACGAACTGGCCCGCATGGCCGATGAACTGCCGGTGGCCAATGCCATGGTGGCCAACAGCCCCTTGCGCTCGGCGCCGGCCCTCAGCGCGCCGGCACACGCCCCCGCCGCGCGCCCCGGCGCCAGCGCTGCGGCGGCCGACAAGCCTCCGATGGGAATATTCGACAAACTTTCGCTCAGCGCCTGGTCGCAGCGCACGCTGGACAACCTGCGCGAAGAGGGGCGCAAGCTGCTGCGCGTGAGCCGCATCGAGCAGCCCGAGGCGGCGCTGCTGTCGCCCGAGCAATCCTTCTTCCTGCGTGAAAACCTCAAGCTGCGCCTGCTCAACGCGCGCCTGGCGCTGCTGTCGCGCCAGACCGATTCGGTGCGCGCCGACCTTGCCAGCGCCAACGCCTGGCTGGGCAAGTATTTCGACCCCAACTCTCGCAAGACCCAGGCCGCGGCCCAGCTGCTGGCCCAGGTGCAGGGCCAGCTCAAGACCAGTGAGCTGCCGCGCCTTGACGAAACCATGGCCGCGCTGGCCACGGCGGCCGCGGGCCGCTGATTTCCCCAAAGGCAGGACACACGCATGCGCGCCGCTCTCTGGCTACTGGCCCTTTTTGGCGTGGCGGTTGCCGTGGCGCTGTTCGCGGGCAACAACCAGGCGGTGGTGACCATCTTCTGGCCGCCGCACCGGGTCGACATTTCCTTCAACCTGATGGTGTTGCTGCTGGCCGGCCTGTTCTTCGTGCTGTACCTGGCGCTGCGCGCGCTGTCGGCGGTGTTTTCGCTGCCGGCCGAAGCGCGGCGCTGGCGCGCCCAGCAAAAAGAGCGCGCGATGTACGGCGCCCTCATGGATTCATTGGCCCACCTGCTGGCCGGGCGCTATATACGCTCCACCAAATCGGCGCAAAACGCGCTGGCGCAGGAAAAAAGCCTGGCCCTGCTGGCCGACCAGTCCGGCCACGTGACCGGCCACAGCGCCAGCCGCGGCGGCCAGCTGCGCGCGCTGGCCCACCTGCTGGTGGCCGAGGCCGCGCAGTCGCTGCAGAACAAGGGCCTGCGCGACCAGCACCTGCACCAGGCGCTGCAAAGCTCGGCCCCGCGCCATGCGCAGGAGGTGCGCGAGGGCGTGCAGTTCCGCGCCGCGCGCTGGGCGCTGGACGACCGGGACGCCGGCGCTGCGCTCGACTGGCTGGCCCAGCTGCCGCAGGGCGCATCGCGCCGCACGCTGGCGCTGCGCATGAAGCTGCGCGCCTCGCGCCATGCGCGGCAGACCTCGCAGGCGCTGGAAACCGCGCGCCTCTTGGCCAAGCACCGCGCGTTTTCGCAGGCGGCGGCGCAAAGCATCATCCGCGGCCTGGCGCTGGAACTTCTCAACGACGCGCACGACCCGTCGCAGCTGCAACAGGCCTGGTTTTCACTCGACGAGGGCGAGCGCGCCATGCCCGAACTGGTGGTGCATGCCGCATCGCGCCTGATGGCGCTGCACGGCGAGCCGGAACTGGCGCGCGCCTGGCTGCTGCAGGTCTGGGACAGCATGATGCAGCCGCGCTCGGACATCGGCGACAACCTGCGCATCAAGCTGATCAGCGTGCTCGAAACCGGCCTGGATTCGCTGGACGCGGCCTGGCTGGCGCGCATAGAGGCGGCGCAACTGAGCCGCCCGCGCGACGCCAACCTGCAGTACCTGGCGGGCATGGCCTGCCTGAACCGCCAGCTCTGGGGCAAGGCCCGCCAACTGCTGTCGCAGGCGGCCCCGGCCCTGCAGGACGTCACGCTGCACCGCAATGCCTGGCGCGCGCTGGCCTTGCTGGCCGAGCAGCGCGAGGACGAAGCCGCCGCAGCGCAGGCCTACAAGCGCGCCGCGCAGATCTGAAAAACAGTTTCCGCGGCGCGCGCTTGCGGCAGGTTTAAGGCTTGACCACCTGGGCCGCCTTGGCCCGTTTCGTGTAGTCCTGGTAAGCCGGCAGGGCGATGGCGGCGATGATGCCGACGACTGCGATGCCGGGAATAATCAGCGCGCCAATCTTGACCATCGTGGTGTTCGGCGGCGGAGGCCCGCCGAAGCGGTTGCCGCCCTTGGTTCCAGGGTTCAAAAGCCAGACCAGCCCGACCAGGGGGATGAAGGCCAGGATCGCCGTCCATCCGGTCCATCCCATGTCGTGGCTGCGCTGTATGGTCAGCAGCACAATGAAGATGAGGTAGGGAATGACCGCCAGCACGCCGATCACGCCGGCCGCCTTGCCGAAACCGATGGCGCCGGCGATAAAGCCCAGCACGGCGGCTGCCACTGCCATGAGCAGGTAGCCGCCCACGTTGTAAGACAGGTAGCGCAGCCGGCCGACCCGCCCTTTGGCCGAAAACAGCTTGACGGGCTGCACGCCCGCTTCATCGTCATAAACGTCGGCCACCACGGCCTTGGGCGCTGCATACGGATTCACTGCTTCAGTCATCTCATCCCTCCTGTTGTTGAGAACCGAAGGATAACCGTTGCCGGGGCCTGTGTGGAGCCCCCTTGGAGCGTGTTCTTAAAGCAGCCCGGCGCGCTTGACCGCGTGGTAGCGGTTGACCAGCGAGACGGCCAGTTGCGCCGGCTCCACGTCCATCGAAAGCGGGTCCTGGCCGACCACACGCGCGAAGGCGTCGCGCCGCGACTGCGCGAACAGGTGGGCGGCCGCCACGTCCACCGCATCCGCGGGGGTGGACAGGGCCTGGCCGGCGATGCGGCCCAGCACGCGCTCGCGCAGGCTGGCCACCAGCACCAGGTGCTGGCGGCGCAGCAGCTTGATGGCGGGGCGCAGCTCGGCCGAATCTTCGTCGCGAAAGTTGGTGAGCACTATCACCAGCGCGCGACGGCGCTGCACGCGCAGGAGGTCCTGCGCGGCCAGCAGGTAGTCCGAATGCATGGCGCCGGGCTGGATGTCGTGCAGCCGGTTCATCAGGGCATTGAGCGTGGCTGCGCCCTTGCGCGGCGCGAAGTCGCGGCGCTGCCCGGGCACGCCGCCGAAGGTCATGGCGCCGACCTCGTCGCCTTCCTTGAGGGCAACGTAGCTCAGCAGCATCAGCGCGTTGAGGGCCTCGTCGAAATGGCTGCTGCCCTGGCCGTCCTGGTCGGGCCCGCCTTCATCGGCGCGCATGCGGCGGCCGCAGTCGAGCAGGAAGAACACGCACTGGTCGCGATCGTCCTGGAACTCGCGCACGATGGGCCGCTGGTGGCGCAGCGTGGCTTTCCAGTCGATGTGGCGCAGCGAATCGCCGGTCTTGTAGTCGGCGAGCTGGCGAAAATCCGTGCCCAGCCCGCGCTGCACGTAGGTCTTGATGCCGATCTGGGCCAGCCGCCGGTCGCCGGATAGCCAGGCGTAGCGCGCCAGCGCGGCGAAGTTGGGGTACACGCGCAGCTTGCCGGGCTGGCCCAGCGGCTGCTGCACTTCAAAGCAGCCGCCGCGGCTGCGCCAGCGCAACTGGGTGATGCCGAAAAGGGCCACGCCGCGCTCGCGCGCGGTCACCGTGTAGCGCAGTTCCGCGCGCGAAGCCGGCGGCACGCTCAGGGATTGCGGCAGGCCTTCAAAGGCAAAGCGCGGGTCGACCTCGTCAAACACGGTGACGGCCCAGGCCCGCGGGCTTTCGTTGACCAACACCAGCGTGAGCACGGTCGGCACGCCCAGCGAAAAAGCGCCGGGCAAGGTGCGTTCGATGCGCAGGGGCGCCTGCCGCCACAGGCGCAGGCTGCGCCAGAGGTCGAACAGCGCCCAGGCCAGCGCCGGCAGCAGCACGGCGCCGGCCAGCAGGGCCACCGTCTCCACCGGCAGGCCGGCGAGCAGGGCCAGGGAAGCGGCCAGGGCCATGCCGGCCAGTGCCTGGACCGTGCCTGCCGTGGGAATCACCAGCCAGCGCATGCGGTGCGGCCTTTAGAGGCGGGGCGCCTGCACGCTGCCCTGGGCGCTGCGCAGCAGGTCGTCCACGCTGAGGCCTTCGAGCTGCGCGTCGGGGGAAATCATCACGCGGTGGCGCAGCGCCGGCAGGGTCTGGCGCGCCACGTCGTCGGGGGTGATGAAGTCGCGCCCGTCCATCAGCGCGCCGGCGCGCGCGGCGCGCACCAGCGCCATGGTGCCGCGCGGGCCGGCGCCGGACGAGAGGCCGGGCCAGTCGCGCGTGGCGCGGGCGATGCGCACCGCGTAGTCGATCACCTGTTCATGCGCCTGCACCAGGCTGGCCAGGCGCTGCAGTTCCAGCACCTGGGTGTCGTCCAGGCAGGGCCTGACGGCGTCCAGCGGCAGCTGGTTCCCGGCGCGCTGGCCGGTGGTGAGCTGCACCACGGCTTTTTCTTCGGCATGGCTGGGGAAGGCGATGTTGATCTTGAGCAGGAAGCGGTCCAGCTGCGCCTCGGGCAGGGGGTAGGTGCCTTCGGTGTCTATCGGGTTCTGCGTGGCCATCACCATGAAGGGGCGCGGCAGCGGCATGGCCCGGCCTTCCAGCGTGACCTGGTATTCCTGCATCACCTCGAGCAGCGCGCTCTGGGTCTTGGCCGGCGCGCGGTTGATTTCATCGGCCAGCAGCAAGTGGGTGAAGACCGGCCCCTGGTGCACGCGCAGCGTGCCTATGCCGGACTCGCCGCGGGTCGACGGGTCCAGCACCGAGTGGCCGGTGATGTCCGAGGGCATCAGGTCGGGCGTGAACTGCACGCGCGCATAACGCAGGCTCATGGCCTGCGCCAGCGCGCGCGCCAGCAGCGTCTTGCCGAGCCCGGGCACGCCCTCGATCAGCACGTGGCCGGACGCGACCAGCGCCACCAGGGTCTGGTCGACGGCTTCCTTCTGGCCGACCACGGCCTTGCCGACTTCGTGGCGCAGGGTCTGCAGCCATTCGGCCGCGCGTATCAGTTCTTCGTTGGGAATTGATGACATGGTGGTTTCTCGGGTTCAGGGTGAAGAGGCGGATGAAGGAGCCGGTGACGCGGCGGGTTCGCGCGCATCGAGCCGCCGGCGGGCGGTTTCTATCAGTTCGAGGTCGGCGGCCAGCGCGCCGCGGTTGCGCGCCTTGTCGGCCTGCGCGCGTTCGAGCACGCGCGTATCCAGGCCAGTGGCGCGCGCGATCTCCTGGGTGCGGCGTGCCGGGTCCAGCTGCGAAAAGCGCGGCAACTGCCGTGCGGCCGAGGCGTGCAGCGCGCGAAGCTGGGCCGTGTGCAGGGCTTTGGGCCCGTGCATGTGCAGGAAGCGCGCGGTGCCGCGCACCTGCTCGGCCATGGAGCGCCGGTGGGCGGGGGCGGACGGTGCCAGCGGCCCGAAGCGCACGCCGGCGCGCCACAGGGCCAGCGCCAGGGCCAGCAGGCCCAGCAGCAGCGCCGCCCAGGCCTGGTGCCAGAGCCAGGGCGCGAAGGGCTCCCGGGCCTCTTCGGCGACAAACCAGAACTCGGCGCCGGCGCGCGCCTGCAGCGCCGCGGCCGCCAGCAGGGCGTTGTCGGCGCGCAGCAGGTTGCTGTTGTTCAGCAGGCCCCAGCCGCCGAGCACGGTGACCGTGCCCTGGCCGACCTGCACGCGCACGGCCTCGGTGCCGGCCGTGCCCTGCAGCGCCCATAGCGGCGCGGCCTGCCGGTTCACCGGCAGGTACTGGGAGCTGAAGTACGCGCCGCAGGCGCGAAACACCCGGCTGTCGCCGTAACTGGGCGTGACGTCGGCGGGTTCCTCCAGCGCGCGGCAATCCATGTCCTTGGCGGGCTTGCCTAGGAGGCGCGGCGGGATCGCGGGCGGCTCGAACTTGAGGGGGCGTTGCTCCGTAACGGGCAGCCAGCCCTTCAGCGATTCGTGGCCGGCCAGGAAGCCGGGGATGACCAGGTGCCCGCCCTGCGCCACCCAGGCGCGCAGGCGTTGCTTGCGCTCGGGGAACAGGTCCCAGTTGCGCGAGACCAGCACCAGACGCGCCTGCGGTGGCGGCATGGCGTCCAGGCTTTTGTGGCGCACGACTTTCGCCCCCAGGGCGCCCAGCAGTTTTTCGGTCGCGTACAGCGGGTTGGTGAGGGCCTCGCCCTTGGCCGGCGTGGGGACGTCGACGTCGACCCATTCGGTGGCCGACACCAGCCAGGCGCCGCCGGCCAGCAGCAGCACCGCGAGCAGGATGAGGAAGAGCCGGTCCCTCATGGCGACGCCTTTGCCGGCCCGGCCGGCGCGCCCAGCCGCGCGTCAAATTCGTCGCACAGTGCCAGCACGCCGGCCGTGGGCGGCAGGCGCCCGCCGTAGGCCGCCAGCTGCCACGCGGCCACCAGCCGCGAAAAGAATTCCAGCGACATGGGCGCCAGCCGGCCCTGGCTGAGCGCCACGCATTCGCCTTCGGTGCTGGCATGGCGGATGGGCACCTCGTGCAGGTGCACCAGGCGCGACAGCGCGCCGCGGTACAGCAGCGACAGCGCGGGCCGGCGCTGGCCGCGCTGCCAGAGCGAGGCGACGGCGGAGCCCACGTCGTCGGGCAGGCTTTCGGGGCGTATGTCCAGGCTGCCGATGTGGCTGGGCAGCGGCGCCATGCGGTGGCGGCCGCCGCCGGCCCGCACCTTCACCCAGCGCCGTATGCCCACCACCAGCCAGGCCACGGCCAGCGCGCCCAGCGCCCACACCAGCAGGCGCGCGCCTTCGGACACCCGGGTCACAAAATCCTTGAGCCAGCCGAAGCTGTCGCGCTCCTTCTTTTTGTCCTCGGGCTTTTTTTCCTGGTCCTTGAAGCTCAGGGATTTTTCGCTCTTGCTGCCGGGCAGGTTGGGGTCGGCGCGAACCCGCTCGGCGGCCGACTGCACCTGCTGGCGCGAGGGCGCTTCGCCCGGCGCGGCGGCGGCCGGGTTGGCCCACAAGGGCATGCCCATCGCACAGGCAGCCAGCAGGATGCAGGCCGCGGCAGCGTGGCGCGCCGTCATGGGCTGCTCCTGGCCGGCACGGGCTTGAAGGCGCGGCGGAATTCCTGCTCGATGTCCCAGGCTTCGAGTTCGACGCGGCGGTTCAGGTACATCGCGAAGCCGGCCGCCACGAAGAAGGGCTCGACCAGGCCGACGGCGAAGGCGTAGACCAGGGCCAGGCAGAGGCTTTGCAGCGTGGATTCGGAAGCGATCAGCCAACGCCAGAGTTCCGAGAGGGTGCCGTCGGGCGCGAACCAGAACAGGATGGACAGGATGGCGAATTCCAGCGCGATCTCGACATTGGAAAAAATCAGCTGCATGCCGGCGCCCGCGCCGCGCCGCCCGCGCAGCAGCTGGTCGCGCCGCTTGCGCCGGGCGCCGCCGCGCTGGCCTTCGAGCTGGTCGACGGCCTGCGTGTAGGAGCGCCAGGGCGACAGCCGCCGCCACAGCAGGGTGCGCAGCAGCTGCCCGCCCCACACCTGGGCGCGATGCTCCCAGAGGTCTTTCCAGCGCGTGGACTGGCCGAACACCGCGCGCGACAGGATGAACAGCAGGCTGCGGTCAAACCAGGGCTTGAGGCAGAAAATCAGCAGGCCGGGCAGCCAGTAGGCGAACTCGATGGTGCACAGCACCAGCGCGATGACCACCACATACAGGGGCAGGAAGGTGCGCCAGATGGAGCCGGCATGGCGGCGCACCAGCGCGACGCCCAGGTCGGCGGCCTCGGCCATGGGCCGCGGCCGCAGCGCGACGGCCAGCGCATCAACCTGCATGGCGCTGCCCTTCGCCCGTGGGCGCGGCGCCGGCACGCGGCCGGCCCTGCCAGCCCAGGTAGGCGAACACCAGGGCCCAGCAGGCCGCGCCGGCGCCGTATTTCACGGCCGGGGTGACCCAGCGCGCCGAGGACCAGAAGGCTTCGACGGCGGCGGCGATCAGCAGCAGGCCGATGACGCCGTAGACCACCACGATGGCGTGGCGTGCCGCCAGCCGCAGCGCCTCCAGCCGCGTGTGCCGGCCGGGCGCGATCAGCGCGTAGCCCAGGCGCAGCCCCGCCGCGCCGGCGAGCACGATGGCGGTCAACTCGAAGGCGCCGTGGGTGATGACGAAAGAGCAGAAATTCTGTCCGTGGCCGGAGGCGATCAGGTAGCCGCCGACGGCGCCTATCTGTACGCCGTTGAACAGCAGCACGGCCGCGCTGCCGATGCCGCCGAAGATGCCGGCCGCGAAGCAGCGAAAACCGATGCCGATGTTGTGCATGACGTAAAAGCCAAACATCTGCCAGTCGCCGCTGGCGTCGCGGTTGCGCCCGAAGGACTTGGCGCTGTCGCTGTACATGCTGTCGAAGTTCTGCACCTGGGCCGCGTCCAGCAGGTGCAGGATGAAGCCCGGGTCGCGGTAGGTGGCAAGGCCCGCGGCCAGCAGCGGCACCACGAACAACAGGGCCGACACCAGCAGGTAGGCGCGGTGCGCGCGCACCGCCTGCGGAAAGTCGACCAGCACCAGCCAGCCCAGGCGCGCCAGGCCGTAGTCGTGGCGCCGGTAGATCAGCCGGTGGGCGCTTTGCGTCAGGGTCTCCAGCCGCTGCGTCAGGTGCACCGGGTAGGCGCGGGCCTGCGCCAGCGCCAGGTGTTCGCAGACGCGGCGGTACAGCGTGGCCAGCCGCGCGCCGTCGAACTTGCGCTCGGTCTCGGCGATGCCGATGACGGTTTCGAGTTCGGTCCAGAGCGGCGCGTAGGCCGCTTCAAATTGCAGGGGTGTCATCGCCGCGCTTCCCCTTCGCGCCGGCCCATCAGCCACTGCGCCACGCCCAGCAGGCGCTGCGTGGCGCTGCTGCCGGGCACGCCTGTGCCCAGCACCGGCTCGGCCAGGGCGGCGAGTTCGCCGAGGCGTTCGGGCGTCAGCCGCGTGGCCCGGCCGGCCCAGGCCAGCACCGAGGCCTGCTCGGCGGCGGACAGCGGCCGCGCGGGCGCTTGCGGCGTCGCCAGCGGTACCTCGCCATGCAGCTTGACGGCATCGGTGAAGACCACCAGCGTGCCGGCGGCCAGGTCGCCCAGGCGTTTGCTGTCGTCGCGCCAGAGCATGGACACCAGGCCGGCGCCGAACAGCGCGGGCATGAAATCGGCGGCGCGCAGCAGGTTGCGGGTCAGCGAGGCTGCGGGCGTCACCGGCAGGCCGGAATCCATCACCACGCGCAGGCCCAGGGCCCGCTTGCCGGGGGTGGCGGCCGAGCGGGTCAGCTCGAACACCACGGGATAAAACCATTCGAGGGCGAAATACGCCAGCAGCAGCACGGCCACGCCGGCCTTGCCCATCACGCCGACCGCGATGGCCACGGCGATGAACAGGCAGCCGCGTATGGCCAGGTCTATCAGGTAGGCCAGCCCGCGCGCGACGATGCCGGCGGGCCGCAGGGACAGGGTGATGCCTTCCGGCGTTTCGGCCGTGTACAGCGTGTCAAGGCGCGTGGTGGCCACAGGCTGGGGTCTCAGGCCTTGACGACGATGGTGTCGGCGATCTCGTCGTGCAGGGTGCGGCGGGATTTGCGAAAGATCATCAGGCAGTCGATCAGCGAATACACCCAGACCACGGCCATGACGAGGCCGGCCACAAAGCCCGCGCCGTAGCGCAAGGCCAGGCGCGTGGGGGAAACGGCTTCGCCCGAGGGCCGGACAATGCGTATCTTGAGCAGGACCTTGCCGATGGTCTGGCCCCGCGTCGCGAGCAGGTAGCCGTTGAGCAGGATGAAGATCAAGGCGCCGATGGCCATGCTCAACGGGTTGAAGGACCATGGGCCGCCTGCTTGCGGGACCCAGGGGTTGTAGGGGGTCACCAGCGACACCAGCCAGAGCACCAGGCTCTGGAAGACCGTGTCGAGGATCACGGCGCCAAGCCGTTCGACGCGGCCGGCCAGCTGCGGGCCCTGGTTCGCGTCGGCCACGTCTTCCACAACGGCCTGCGGCGGCGCGTAGCGCGCATCGTGCGTTGGATTGTCCATCGTCATCCCCCCTTGTCCTGTTTTGTTGGCCTGATTCTAGGGCCAGTTTTCAAGGCATAAAAAAAGCCCGCAGATGCGGGCTTTTCAGGGGGCGGCGGCCGAGGCCGGGGCGTTTACTGGCCCGCCGACTTCTCAAAGGGCAGGGACATCGCGCCCAGGTCGCGCTTGGTTTCAACCAGCACCAGCGGGCCTTCGTCGGCCACGACCAGCGGCGGGCGCTCGCGCGGCACGTGCATGGGCTTGGTTTCGGCGGCGATGGCGGCCTTGACCTCGGCGATCTTGGCTGCGTCGGAATTCACCCACTGCAGGCCGGAAGACTGGGCCACCTGGGCCAGCTCATCGAGGGGCAGTGCATAGGACTGGACCTTGGGCAGGCTGATGCCCACGGCCGGTGCCGCGGCCTGGACCGGCGCGGGCGCCGGGGCTGCCACGACAGGTGCTGGCGCGGGCGCCGGTGCGGCAACGGCCACGGGTGCCGTGTAGGCGGGGGCAGGGGCAGGTGCCGCATAGTCGGCGACTGCCGGGGCGCGCTCTTCAGGGGCTTGCGGCTGCTGGCGCGGCTCGGCAAAACCGGCCGGGGCTGCGTCCACGCCGCCTTCGGCGGGCTGCTGCTCGGTGCGCTCGCCGTTTTCACCGCGTTCGCGGCGATCACGGTCACGGCCGTAGCGGTCGCGGCTGCGGCGCTCGCGTGGCTGGCGCTGTTCGTCGCCCTGGCCGTTGGCCGTGGGGGCGATCACATTGCCGGCTTCGTCGAGCACAGGTGCTGCTGCGGGAGCGTCGGGGTTGAAGCCCACCGCGCCTTCGGCGGGGGCGTTCTGGCCTTCGACGCCTTCAGGGCGGTCTGCACCGCGGCGGTCGCCACGGCGGCCGTTGCGGTCACCGCGTTCACGGCGGCCTTCACCGCGTTCTCCGCGGTCAGCACGCGGTTCACGGTTGCCCTGGCGGTCGCCGTCCTGGGGTGCGCGTTCCTGGCGTGCTTCGCCGGTGTCACCGCCCATGGCAGCTGCCATGGCGGCCAGGTTGGCCAGTGCGAGGTCCTGCTCGACGGCGTCGCGCTGGATGCGTTCACCGCGCTCACCACGTTCTCCGCTGCGTTCACCACCGCGCTCGCCGCGTTCACGGCGGTTGCGGCCGCCTTCGCGGCCTTCACGGTTGGGGGTGTCGCTGCGCGGCTGGTCGGCTGCGCCCTCGGCGCGGGCTTCACCGGCCGGACGCTCCTGGCGGCCTTCGGCATTGCGTTCTCGGCGTTCGCCGCCGCGGCCTTCACCACGTTCACCACGGCCTTCGGGGCGCGCTTCGCTACGGCCTTCAGCGCCGCGGCCCTCGCCACGTCCTTCGCTGCGGCCGCGGCCACCGCGCCGGCCGTCACGGCCGCCGCGCTCGCCACCACGGTCCGAACGCTCGCCGCGCTCGCCGCCGCGGCCTTCAGCGCCACGGCCGTCACGCCGGCCTTCGCCGCGCTCGTCTTTTTTCACTTCCCTGGCGGCAGGTGCCGGGGCCGGCGCTTCGGCGCCACCGAA
Organism: Polaromonas sp. LjRoot131; assembly: GCF_964252805.1. NCBI lineage: Bacteria > Pseudomonadati > Pseudomonadota > Betaproteobacteria > Burkholderiales > Comamonadaceae > Polaromonas > Polaromonas sp. LjRoot131. The sequence continues at coordinate 177,767 of NZ_CAXUPF020000001.1, forward strand.
CAGGCCCTTGATCCAGCCGAAGAAACCTTTTTCAGCAGCGGGTGCAGCTGCAGCAGCCACGGGTGCGGGGCGGGCGGCAGCCTTGGGCGCCACGTGCGGCACGACTTCGGGCTTGGGCGGGGCCACGGGGGCGGGCGCATCGGGCAGCACGCCCTTGATGATGGGCTCCTGCTTGTTGTGCTTTTCCTGGCTGCGGCGCGTGACGGTGGTCGGGTCCTCGATTTCGTCGGCCATCTTGTAGCTGGCGGCGATGTTGTCCAGGCGCGGGTCGTCGTGCTTCAGGCGTTCCAGGCGGTAGTTGGGGGTTTCCAGCGTCTTGTTGGGCACCAGCAGCACGTTGATGCGCTGCTTGACCTCGATCTTGGCGATTTCGGAGCGCTTTTCATTGAGCAGGAAGGAGGCCACGTCGACCGGGACCTGGCACAGCACGGAGGCCGTGCTGTCCTTGAGGGATTCTTCCTGGATGATGCGCAGGATCTGCAGCGCCGAGCTTTCGGTGTCGCGGATGTGGCCGGAGCCGCCGCAACGCGGGCAGGGGATCGATGCGCCTTCGGACAGAGCCGGGCGCAGGCGCTGGCGGCTCATTTCCATGAGGCCGAACTTGCTGATGGTGCCGAACTGCACGCGGGCGCGGTCCTGGCGCAGCGCGTCGCGCAGGCGGTTTTCGACGTCGCGGCGGTTGCGCGACTCTTCCATGTCGATAAAGTCGATGACGATCAGGCCGCCGAGGTCGCGCAAGCGCATCTGGCGCGCGACTTCGTCGGCGGCTTCCAGGTTGGTGCGGGTGGCGGTTTCCTCGATGTCGCCGCCTTTGATGGCGCGGGCCGAGTTGACGTCGACCGACACCAGGGCTTCGGTGTGGTCGATCACGATGGCGCCGCCGGAAGGCAGCTGCACGGTGCGGGCATAGGCCGACTCGATCTGGTGCTCGATCTGGAAGCGGCTGAACAGCGGCGCGTCGTCGCGGTAGCGCTTGACGCGGTGCTCATGCTCGGGCATCACGTGGGCCATGAACTGCTTGGCCTGCTCGTAGACGTCGTCGGTGTCGAACAGGATGTCGCCGATGTCGCTGTTGAAGTAATCGCGGATGGCGCGGATCACGAGGCTGGATTCCTGGTAAATCAGGTAAGCGCCCTTGCCGCCCTTGCCGGCGCCGTCGATGGCGGTCCAGAGCTTGAGCAGGTAGTTCAGGTCCCACTGGAGCTCGGGCGCGCTGCGGCCGATGCCGGCGGTGCGGGCGATGATGCTCATGCCGTTGGGGTACTCGAGCTGGTCCATCGCTTCTTTGAGCTCGGCCCGGTCGTCGCCCTCGATGCGCCGGCTCACGCCGCCGCCGCGCGGGTTGTTGGGCATCAGGACCACGTAGCGGCCGGCCAGGGAAACGAAGGTGGTGAGGGCCGCGCCCTTGTTGCCGCGTTCTTCCTTCTCGACCTGGACCAGCAGTTCCTGGCCTTCCTTGATGACGTCGTTGATGCGTGCCTGGCTGACCGGCACGCCCTGGGCGAAGTACTGCTTGGAGATTTCCTTGAACGGCAGGAAGCCGTGGCGGTCTTCGCCGTAGTCGACGAAGCAGGCTTCCAGCGAGGGCTCGACGCGCGTGACGACGGCCTTGTAGATGTTGCCCTTGCGCTGTTCGCGCCCTTCGATTTCAATTTCGTAGTCGAGGAGTTTTTGTCCGTCGACGATCGCCAGGCGGCGTTCTTCAGCCTGAGTGGCGTTTACCAGCATCCGTTTCATGGGTAGCCTTCCTTATCGTTCTTCGTTTTGATGTCATGTCAGAAACATCAATCACATGCCCAAAATGGGCCAACGACGCCGGAGGGACGCAGTGCGAACGTGGAGGAATTGCCGGAGAGCTTTTGACGGCGCGCGGCCGACCGAAATGAATCGGTCAGCGACGTGGTCTGGGCGTAGGCGCGTGGATGGAGCGAGCAGGGGTCAAACGGGTGGGTGCCGCGCAAAGCGAGGCTGCTTGCGCCCACTGGACAAGGGCCGGCGGCTGATTCATGCCGAATGCGGGGCCCACGAATGTCGTGAAGCGCCGCAGGCATATATAAATCAGACTGACCAGTGTTGTCATCAGAGGGCTACCCGTTAAAGGACTTGTTCTCGGCTGGATCCGCGTGCAGCCTGTTGTTCGTGACTTGGGCTGCACACATGGTATTCCGTAGTTGTGTTCGCAAAACGTCGACTCGTCTACCGTGCAAAGACGCTCGCCGCGAGGTGCCTGGCACTCGTCGCTTGCGGGCAATTGCCGGCGTGGGCATCGACCTTCCAGCGAGGCTGCTTGCTTGCCTTTTCAGGGCCGGGGACTTGCGTGGACTAAACTCCAGGCAAATCAACCACTTACAGCGCATCGCTAGTGAAACACATTATAGGGTCAGCAAAGGGCTTGGCAAGGAAACCCGGGAAAACACCGGTATGGGCGTCCGCGGCCGTGTCTGCACCTGCCACCCCGGCGGCGCCCATTCCCCAGGCGGCAGCCCCCGCAGTGCCCCAGGCCACGCTGGTGACGGTGGATGAAGACTACGCCGGCCAGCGGCTGGACAACTTCCTGATCCGCCAGCTCAAGGGCGTGCCCAAAACCCATGTTTACCGCATCATCCGCAGCGGCGAGGTCCGGGTGAACAAGGGCAGGGCGCAGGCCGACACGCGCGTGGAGGCCGGCGACATCGTTCGCCTGCCGCCGGTGCGTACTTCGGAGCGGGCCGGGCAGAAGGCCGAGGCCATGGCGCAGGAAATCGCCCGACACGGCGCCACTTCCACCACGGGCGGCTATGCGCCGTCCCGCGAATTCCCCATCCTGTTTGAAGACGACTTCGTGCTGGCCATCGACAAACCGGCCGGCGTGGCGGTGCACGGCGGCAGCGGCGTAAGTTTCGGCGTGATCGAGCAGCTGCGCATGGCGCGGCCGGAGGCCGACTTCCTGGAGCTGGTGCACCGGCTGGACCGCGAAACCAGCGGCATTCTGCTGATCGCCAAGCGGCGCATGGCCCTCAAGCTGCTGCAGGAACAGTTCCGCGAGCGCGAAACCGACAAGGTCTACCTGGCGCTGGCCGGCGGCGCATGGCCCGCCAACCACCGCGTGATCGACAAGGCACTGCACAAATACCTGCTGCCCGACGGCGAGCGGCGCGTGAAGGTGGTGGACAACGACCATCCCGACGGCATGCGCTCGGTGACGCTGGTCAAGGTCAAGGCGGCGGTTCCGGCCAGCCCGCTGGCCCCGGCCACGCCCTTCACCTTGCTGGAAGTGACCATCAAGACCGGCCGCACGCACCAGATCCGCGTGCACCTGGCCAACGAAGGCCACCCGATCGCCGGCGACGACAAATACGGCGATTTCGAGCTGAACCGGGCGCTGCAGAAAACCGCGGCCGGCGCGGTGCCGCTCAAACGCATGTTCCTGCATGCCTGGAGCCTGAAGTTCAACCATCCCAAGCTGCGTAAAGTGGTGCACCTTCAGGCACCCCTGCCGCCCGAGCTGCAGCAGTTTTTGCCGGCGTCGGTTTCCTCATGATTCACGATGCTCCTGAAGCGCTTGGTTCAAAGAGTGCGGCCAGGCTTACAAAGGGGAAGTTCAGCGGTCTGGCCGGGACGCTGCTGATGTTCGTCCTTGCCGGTCCCGCTCTGTACGGTGTGGCCTACTACCTGGTGACGGGTGGCCTGGAGCGCGGCGAATTCCGTTGGGGTGAGGCGCCCTCGCTGATGTTCTGGCCGCTTCTGATGGAATTCCTGTTCTGGGTGTCGTTCGGGAATCTTGAATCCTTGTTCCAGGTTCCGCTCCCTACTGTGCTGGCCGCCGTGGCTTTCTGGCTGCTGAACAAGAAGCTGATGCCTTCCTTGAACGCCATGTCCGCCTTCCGTTTTGTGTTGTCCAGCTCGGCCGCCTGCCTGGTGGTGTGTGTGTGCGCTTTTGTGGTCTTGAATCCGTCGACAGTGACGCAAGGGTGGGACGCGCTGTATTTTTACAACCCCCGTATCCGGTCTCCGTACGAAGACTCGGAATGGGGATTTCTTGACAGCTTTGGGCCGCTCTTCCACCTGACGCTGCTCAGCCTGGCAGCTGCCTTGCTCGGCGCGATTCACGGGCTCGGGTCCTGGTACTTCCGCAAAAGCGGGGACAACTGAGGCCTGCGCTTCGACTTTTGCCCATGTGCGCGCACAGGCCGGCCTTCCCTAAGACAATATCCCCATGCAAACCCGAAATTTCGACCTGATCGCCTTTGACTGGGACGGCACGCTGTTTGATTCGACCAGCATCATCGTGCGCTGCATCCAGGCCGCGGTGCGCGACGTGGGCGGCACGGTGCCGACCGACAAGGAGGCCGGTTACGTCATAGGCCTGGGCCTGATGCAGGCCCTGGCCCATGCCGCGCCCGACGTGCCGCCTGAAAAATACCCGCAGCTCGGCGAGCGCTACCGCCACCACTACGCCGCGCACTACGACGACCTGAGCCTGTTTGCCGGTGTGCTGCCCCTGCTCGACGCGTTGAAGGCGCGCGGCCACCTGCTCGCGGTGGCCACCGGCAAGTCGCGCCGCGGCCTCGACGAGGTGCTGCGCACAGTGGAACTCAAGGGCATGTTCGACGGCTCGCGCACGGCCGACGAGACTGCCGGTAAACCCGACCCGCTGATGCTGCACGAACTGATGGCAGAGTTCGGCGTCGCGCCCGAGCGCGTGCTGATGGTGGGCGACACCACCCACGACCTGCAGATGGCGCTCAATGCCGGCTGCCCCAGCGTGGGCGTGAGCTACGGCGCGCACGAGCCCGACACCTTCGCGGTGCTGGCGCCGCGCCATGTGGCGCATTCGGTGCCGGAGCTGCACGACTGGCTGCTGGTCCATGGTTGATTTCAGGCGTTAAGGCCATGGACGAACGGCTCGCCCTGTGCAACAGCCGGGACCTGCTCGAAGGCGGGCTGGCGGTTCCCTTCGACGTGGTCTACGCGGGGCAGACCTGCCGCGCCTTCGCCGTGCGTTTTGAAGGCGTGGTCCATGCCTACCTCAATCGTTGCAGCCACGTCGCGATGGAGCTGGACTGGCAGCCCAACCGGGTGTTCGACGACCAGGGCCAGTGGCTGCTGTGCGCCAGCCACGGCGCCGCCTACCGTCCCGACACCGGCCAATGCGCGGGCGGGCCCTGCCAGGGCGGCCTGATCAAAATCCAGCTTTCCGAAGCGCAGGGGGTTGTTTATTGGCATTCTGCTTACAACCTTAAACCGTTACAGTTCTAATACCTCTCTAAACTAACGCCCATGAACGACCCCCATCGCCCCGACCCTCCCATGGACTCTGATTCGCTGCGCGAATCGGATTTCCGGCCCCACCAGCCGGATTCCATTCCACCCCAGGCTTCAATGAAAAAATCCGCAGTAGACGCGTCCAGCAGCCCCGGCTGGGAGCGCGCCACACTGGAAAAATTGGCTTTCGCCGCGCTCAACGAGCAAAAGGCCACGCGGCGCTGGAAGACTTTTGTGCGCCTGGCCTGGCTGGCCTTTTTTGTCGCGCTGGTCTGGATGGCGCTGCACCGCGGCACGCCCGCCAGCGACGCGACGGTTCCGCACACGGCCGTGGTGGAAATCAAGGGCGAGATCGCCGCGGGCGCCGACGCCAGCGCCGAGTTCGTCAATGCGGCCCTGCGCGCGGCCTTTGAAGACGAGGGCGCCAAGGCCGTCGTGTTGCTGATCAACTCCCCCGGCGGCAGCCCTGTGCAGGCCGGCATGATGAACGACGAGATCCTGCGCCTGAAGGCCAAGCACAAGAAGCCGGTCTACGCCGTGGTCGAAGAAACCTGTGCTTCCGCCGCTTATTACATTGCCGTCTCGGCCGACAAGATTTACGTCGACAAGGCCAGCATCGTCGGCAGCATAGGCGTGCTGATGGACGGCTTCGGCTTCACCGGCCTGATGGACAAGCTGGGCGTGGAGCGCCGCTTGCTGACCGCCGGCGAGAACAAGGGTTTCCTGGACCCGTTCAGCCCGCAAAATGAAAAGCAGCGCGTGTTTGCCCAAGCCATGCTGGACCAGATTCACCAGCAGTTCATCGCGGTGGTGAAAGCCGGCCGCGGCAAGCGCCTGAAAGAAACGCCCGAAATGTTCAGCGGCCTGTTCTGGAGCGGCCAGCAGGCCGTGGAACTGGGCCTGGCCGACCAGCTCGGCAACCTCGACTATGTCGCGCGCGAAGTGGTCAAGACCGACGAGATCATCGACTACACGCGCCGCGACAACGTCGCCGAGCGCCTGGCCAAGAAGTTCGGCGCCGCCATGGGCGAGGGCGCGATGAAGGCCTTCAAGGCGATTCCCGCGCTGCGCTGAGCTATCGAGACCCCGTAAAAAGCCCGCACATGCGGGCTTTTTTATGGGCGCGGGGCTTTTTAACGGCCTATGGCGAACACGGTCGGCAAATCCAGCGGCGCCTGGGGTTTGTCGCGTTTCCAGGTGCTGACCTGCGCGCTGCGCGACCAGCCGGCGCCCAGGGTCAGGCCGCAGCTCAGTGCCAGCCGGGTGTTGCTCTGCAAAGTTTGCAGCAACGCCTGGAGCAGCGCGGCGTTGCGATAAGGCGTCTCGATGAAGAGCTGGGTCTGGCCGGATTTCAGGGCCAGCGATTCCAGCTCACGTATGCGTTGCACGCGCTCGGCCGGCGTTTGCGGTACGTAGCCGGCAAAGGCGAAGCTCTGGCCGTTGAGTCCGCTGGCGGCCAGCGCCAGCATCAGCGACATCGGGCCCGTGAGTGGCACGACTTCCAGCCCCAGGTCATGCGCGGCGCGCACCACCGACGAGCCCGGGTCGGCGATGGCCGGCATGCCGGCTTCGCTGACCAGGCCCATGTCGCGGCCTTCCAGGGCAGCCGCCAGCAGTGGGCGCGCGTCGAAGTTGCCGCCGTGGTCGCCTTTTTTATGGACCTCGCGCGGCAGTTCCTGGATCTGCTGCGACTGCAGCGGCGCGCTGAGCGGATGCAGCGCGTCGATGCGCTTGAGGTAGGCTCGCGTGCTTTTGGCGTTCTCGCAGATCCAGCAGGTCAGTTGAGACGCTGTCTGCAGCGTCTGCAGCGGCATGACGTCCTGCAGCGGCGCCTGTATGTCGCAGCCGAAATCGAGCGGCGCGGGCACCAGGTAGAGCTTGCCCTTTGCGGCGGCGCTCATGGCCGGGCTCCCGACAGCAGCAGCTTGACGCCGGCTGCCTGGATCATCCGGCAGGTGCGTATCAGCGGCAGGCCGACCAGGGCCGTCGGGTCGTCGTTGTCGATGGACTCCAGCAGCGCGATGCCCAGGCCTTCGCTTTTGGCGCTGCCCGCGCAGTCGTAGGGTTGTTCGATGCGCAGGTAGTTTTCGATCTCGTCGTCACTGAGATCGCGGAATTTGACTTTTACAGGGGCCAGGCTTTGTGCCTCATAGCCGCTTTCGAGGCAAACCACGGCCACGGCGGTCTGGAAGATCACGGTGTGCCCGCGCATGCGGCGCAGCTGCGCGACGGCGTTTTCGTGGGTCCCCGGTTTGCCCAGCGGCTCGCCGGCCAGGTCGGCCACCTGGTCGGAGCCGATGACGACGGCGCCCGGGAAGGCCGCGGCCACCGCGCGGGCTTTGGCCAAGGCCAGGCGCTCGGCCAGCGCGCGCGGCGCTTCGCCGGGCCTTGGGGTTTCGTCCACGTCCGGCGCGGCGACTTCAAACGGGATGTGTAGCCGTTCCAGCAATTCGCGGCGGTAGCGTGAGGTGGAACCGAGGACGAGAGGGCGGTTTGTGGCGGGAGCGGAGGCAAGGGTCATGCCCCCGATTCTCTTACACTGCATCCATGTCCAGATCCCTTCAGCCCAGCCGGCTCAACATGAAAGCGTTTGCCCAGGAGGGCGTGGCGCTCGCTGAAACCACTCCGCTACAAAATATGGAGCGCCTTGCCGAAGAAACGCAAGGGCTGCAGGCCGATTCGACGGTGCAATGGCAGGCGCTAGGCGAATTGCGCCCACGCACCGGCGCCGACGACGAGGTGTGGCTGCACCTGCAGGCCCAGGCTACCGTCCCGCTGACCTGCCAACGCTGCATGGGCGTAGTGGAGACGCCGGTGGAGGTCGACCAGTGGTACCGTTTTGTCGCCAGCGAAGAGATCGCCATGGCCGAAGACGACCAGTCCGAAGAGGATTTGCTGGTGATGGAGCCCCAGTTCAACCTGCTCGCCGTGCTGGAAGACGAATTGTTGATGGCCTTGCCCCTGGTGCCCATGCATGAGGAATGCCCGGTCGCGCCAAAGCTACAGGCGGGTGATATTTCGGAGCCGGATGAAGCGGGCGAGCCCGGGGAAAAACCCAACCCGTTTGCCGTGCTGGCACAGCTTAAAACCAAAAAATAGTAATTTGGTATTACATATCCGAGCGATAAAACCCTTGAATAGGCCGACATTTCACACGCAACAAGGTGGCGTAGTGAAAATGACGCCGCATCAAGCTATAATCAAAGGCTTCGCGTACCAATGCGGTGAATACGGTGACATGGCGCCCAGGCTGCCATCGGCCGATATTCAGGTCCAGCTGTCTGAACTCGGAATTTGGTGCGTAATTTACCAACCTTACACCCCATCAGGAGCGGATCATGGCCGTCCAGCAGAACAAAAAGTCACCTTCCAAGCGCGGTATGCACCGCTCGCACAACGCACTCACCGTGCCAGGCATTGCCGTGGAATCCACCACCGGCGAAACCCACCTGCGCCACCACATCAGCCCCACCGGTTTCTACCGTGGCCGCAAGGTGCTGAAAACCAAATCCGAAGCGTAACTCCACGCTTTGAGCATGGGCCCGCACTCATCCTGCGGGCCTTTCTTTTGCCTGAATTCCACCTCTTGACTGCACCGGTCGCCCCATGATCAGGATCGCTGTCGATGCCATGGGCGGCGATATCGGCCCCGCCGTGACGCTGCCGGCCAGCCTGGCGTTTCTGGACGGCCACCCGGACTCCGCCGTGGTGCTGGTGGGCCAGCCCGAAACACTGGCGGCGCACCCGCTGCACGCACGGCTCCTGGCCCATCCACGCTGCCAGATCGTCCCGGCCAGCGAGATCGTCACCATGGACGATCCCATCGAAATCGCCCTGCGGCGCAAGAAGAATTCCTCGATGCGGGTCGCGATCAACGAGGTCAAGGACGGCGTGGCCCAGGCGGCCGTGTCGGCCGGCAATACCGGCGCCCTGATGGCGATTGCCCGCTATGTCCTCAAAACCCTTGAAGGCATAGACCGCCCGGCCATCGCCACCCAGCTGCCCAATGCCCTGGGCGGCGCTACCACGGTGCTGGACCTGGGCGCCAATGTCGACTGCACCGAAGACCACCTGCTGCAGTTTGCCGTGATGGGTTCTGCCCTGGTGGCCGCCATCACCACCAACCCCACGCCCAGCGTCGGGCTGCTCAATATCGGCGAAGAGGCGATAAAGGGCAGTGAAATGATCAAAAAAGCTGGTGAATTGCTGCGATCCGCTTCTAATTCCGGCGATCTGAATTTTTATGGAAATGTCGAGGGAAACGATATTTTCAAGGGAACGACGGACATCGTCGTCTGTGACGGTTTTGTGGGAAATGTGGCGCTCAAGGCCAGTGAAGGCTTGGCCAGCATGATTGGCGGCTTTATGAAGGCCGAGTTCTCTCGCAATATCTTCACGAAAATTTCCGCCATCATTGCCTATCCGGTGCTAAATGCATTTAAAAATCGGGTTGACCACAGACGGTACAACGGTGCGGCACTGCTGGGCCTGCAAGGCCTCGTCTTCAAGAGCCACGGCTCAGCGGACGCCTTCGCGTTCGAGAGGGCGCTGAATCGGGCTTATGATGCGGCTCGGAACAATTTGCTTGAGAGAGTCCGCGAACGTATTGCCCATGCGGCCCCTTTGCTGGTTGCGGCGCAGGTGGCACCTTCCGCCGATACGCCGACCGAGGCCTTCTCAATGCCAGTTGACTCAGCAGTTTCAACACCGGCCACTCATTAATGACCCGTTACTCACGCATCACCGGCACCGGTAGCTATTTGCCGCCGCGCCGACTGACCAACGCCGAACTGGCCGCCGACCTGGCCACCCGAGGCGTGGAAACTTCCGACGAATGGATTGTGGAGCGCACCGGCATCCGGGCCCGCCACTTTGCCGCACCCGACGTGACCAGCAGCGACCTGGGCGTGGAAGCGGCCAAAAATGCTTTGCAGGCCGCGGGCCTTCAGGCCTCCGACATCGACCTCATCATCGTGGCGACTTCGACGCCCGACATGGTGTTTCCGTCCGCCGCCTGCATTTTGCAGAACAAGCTCGGTATCGCCGGCTGCGCGGCCTTTGACGTGCAGGCCGTCTGCAGCGGCTTCGTCTATGCGCTGACCGTGGCCGACGCCATGATACGCACCGGTTCGGCCAGCAAGGCCCTGGTGATAGGCGCGGAAGTGTTCTCGCGCATCCTGGACTTTTCGGACCGCACCACCTGCGTGCTGTTCGGCGACGGCGCCGGCGCCGTGGTGCTTGAAGCATCCGACACGCCCGGCATTCTGGCCAGCGACCTGCATGCCGACGGCAAGCACGTCGGCATCCTCTGCGTGCCCGGCAATGTTTCGGGTGGCCAGATTCTCGGCGACCCCCTGCTCAAGATGGACGGCCAGGCGGTGTTCAAGCTCGCCGTGGGCGTGCTCGAAAGCGCCGCGCGCGCCACGCTGGCCAAGGCCAACATGACCGACGCCGACATCGACTGGCTGATCCCGCACCAGGCCAATATCCGCATCATGCAGAGCACGGCCAAAAAACTGAAGATGCCGCTCGAGAAGCTGGTCGTCACCGTCGACCAGCACGGCAACACCTCCGCCGCCTCCATCCCGCTCGCGCTGGATGTGGCCGTGCGCAGCGGCAAGATCCAAAAAGGCGACACCCTCATGCTCGAAGGCGTGGGCGGTGGCTTTACCTGGGGTGCGGTGCTTCTCAACTACTGAGCGGCTCCCCACCCATCCGCCAGGCTTTCACAGACAGGTGGGCAATTGAATTTCAAACCGTCCGGTGCATTGGAGCGCCTTGCAGCTGCCTTGCTGGTGCTGGCCTTCGCCCTGGCCGGATGGAAAATCCTGCAGCGACCGCCGGCTTCGCCGTTCTTGTCGGCCCAGGCGATCCAACCCCTGCCACGCACAGTCCCGCCGGCGCAGCAACGCTCGCCGGACGGCCGCTTCCGTTTTGATGCGCAGTTCGTTTCCTCTTCCCCCGGCCAGGCCGTGCATGCGGCTTCCCTGGTGGAACTGCGCGACGGGCGCTTGCGGGCGGTCTGGTTCTCGGGCTCGCGCGAGGGCGCCGGGGACGTCACCGTCCAGAGCGCCGTCACGGACGCCACCGGTTTGCGCTGGAGCGCGGAAAGCACCCTGTTCGACCGGCAAACCCTCCAGCAAGGCCTGTGGCGCTACGTCAAGAAGCTGGGCAACCCGGTGATCGCCCGCGCGCCCGACGGCTCGCTCATGTTGTGGATGGTCAATGTCTCGCTGGGCGGGTGGGCCGGCAGCTCCATCACCTGGGCGCGCTCCACTGACGAAGGCGCAAGTTGGAGCGTGCCGCGCCGTCTGGTGACCTCGCCCTTCCTGAACATCAGCACGCTGGTCAAGGGCGCGCCCGTCAGCTTCGAGAACGGCGAAACCGGTTTGCCGGTGTATCACGAGTTCATCACCAAATTCGGCGAAGTCCTGCGTGTCAACACCATGGGGCAAGTGATCGACAAAATTCGCATTCCCGGCAGCCGCACCAGCCTGCAGCCGGTTGTCCTGGTTTCAGGGCCGCAAAACGCCCAGGTCTATATGCGTTCAGGCAATGCCAGGGCGCTGATGGCTTCAGACACCACCGATGCCGGCAAGACCTGGTCACCGACCCATGCCAGCGCCTGGCCCAATCCTGACTCCGCGTTGGCTGGCGCCGTGACGAACACCGGAACGCAATGGCTGGCCTTGAACCCGGCGCCCCGGAATCGCGAAATCCTGGCCTTGCTGCAAACGGGGACGGGTGGCTCGTTTGACGGCGTGGCGCCATGGGTCGTGGAGTCATCCGCCAATCCGCAGGTTCGCACGTCTATCGGTGACTACGAGCGCCTGCTGACACAGGAGCTTAAGGCCCGCGGCGCCCGTGACGATGAAGCCCAAGCCTATGTGGCCAGCGCCCGGCGCCAGCTGTGCGGCGGCCAAAGCTGCTCCCAGGAGTTTTCCTATCCTTACCTGCTGCAAAGCCGCGACGGCTACCTGCACCTGGTCTACACCTGGCACCGCACGCGCATCAAGCATGTGCGGCTGGACCCCCTGCAAACCCTTGAGGCCGCGCAAGCGGCGCCCGGCCATGTTCCCTCCGGCAAATGATTTGATCGCCATGCTCGGCATCAACCTGGTGCTCAGTGCCGCTTGCCTGCGCCTGCTGAGCTGGCGGTGCGGCGTCACGCCGTGGACCAAAGTTGTGACCGCCGCGGTGTTTGTGCTGCTGTGGTGCCCGGTGGGCGCCGCCCGTTTGCCGCTCGTGGCCTATGTGCGCGGCATCAGTTCGGACCTGAGCATTTCCCTCGTGGCCATCGCCTGCCTGGGTATGTACCAGCGCCTGCGCGGCCTCCCGCTGGTGGCGCAGCGTGAGCGCACGTCGGTGAACCTGGCCTTCGCGGTCGGCGCCTTGTTCCTGTATCCGCTGGCCCTGGGCTGGGGTGACTGGGATGCCTACCGGCTAGGCTGGGGTTCGTGGGCGCTCTGGGTGGTGCTTCTGGTACTGTCGCTGGCTTGCTGGGCCAAGGGTTTCCGGCTGTTGCCCGCCTTGCTGGCCCTGGCTTTGCTGGCCTGGGTGGCGGGCGCGCTGGAGTCGACCAACCTGTGGGATTACCTTATCGACCCCTGGTTGGCCATTGCAGCGATTTACCAATGCATCAAATCGCTGGTCGGCTGGGGGCTGGCGCGGCTGCGGGGCACACACCATGGCGCCATGCCATCCTCGGCCTGACGGGCCGCGCTTTAAAAAATGGCTGTTCATCTTCTTAAAATGCAGGCGGGTGCTTTTCAGCGATCCAAGAATTCGACCCATGGAGTAATCATTTGAAATCGTTTGCTATTGTTTTTCCCGGCCAGGGCTCGCAGTCGGTCGGCATGCTGGACGCCTGGGGCGATCATCCGGTGGTCGCGCAGACGCTGGCCGAAGCCTCCGAGGCACTCGGCGAGGACGTCGGCCGCCTGATCAAGGAAGGCCCCAAGGAGGCGCTGGCGCTGACCACCAACACGCAGCCCGTGATGCTGGTTGCCGGTGTGGCGGCTTACCGCGCCTGGATGGCCGAGACCGGCGCCGCGCCGGCCGCCGTGGCGGGCCACTCGCTGGGCGAATACTCCGCCCTGGTGGCTTCCGGCGTGCTGACGCTCGCGCAGGCCGCGCCGCTGGTGCGCTTTCGCGCGCAGGCCATGCAGGACGCCGTGCCGGTTGGCGTGGGCGCGATGGCGGCCATCCTGGGCATGGAAGCCTCCAAGGTGATCGAAGGCTGCGCCGAAGCCGCGCGCAGCTTCGGCGCCAACACCTCCGAGGTGGTGGAAGCCGTCAATTTCAACGACCCGATGCAAACCGTCATCGCGGGCAGCAAGGCCGGGGTCGAAAAAGCCTGCGAAGTGCTCAAGGCCAACGGCGCCAAGCGCGCCTTGCCCCTGCCGGTGTCGGCACCCTTTCACTCCAGCCTGATGAAGCCCGCGGCCGAGAAACTGCGAGAAAAGCTGGCCGCCGTCGATTTCGCGGCGCCGCAAATTCCGGTCATCAACAACATCGAAGTGACCGTCGAGACCGACGCGGACCGCATACGCGCGGCGCTCTACGGCCAGGCCTTCGGCCCGGTGCGTTGGGTGGAGTGTGTCCAGGCCATCAAGGCGCGTGGCCTTACGACGCTGGTCGAGTGCGGGCCGGGCAAAGTGCTGGCCGGCATGGCCAAAAGAATCGACCCCGAATTGACCGGCGTCGCCCTGTTTGATCCCGCCTCGCTGGCGGAAGTGAAGGAGTTACTGGCATGAGCGAAGTCAAGTTTGAAGGCCAGGTCGCGCTGGTCACGGGGGCCTCGCGCGGAATCGGCGCGGCCATCGCACTCGAATTGGCCCAGAAGGGCCTCAAGGTCATCGGCACCGCGACCAGCGACGAAGGCGCGGCCAAGATCGGCCAAGCCCTCGCGGCTTTCCCCGGCTGCGGCGGCAAAAACCTGAACGTGAACGATGTCACCGCCGCCGAAGCGCTGATCGAGGCCATCGTCAAGGAGCACGGCGGCCTGCAGGTGCTGGTCAACAACGCCGGCATCACGCGCGACATGCTGGCCATGCGTCTCAAGGACGACGACTGGGATGCGGTGCTGGACACCAACCTCAAGGCTGTGTTTCGCATGAGTCGCGCGGTCATGCGCACCATGATGAAGCAGCGCTACGGCCGCATCATCAGCATCACCTCGGTGGTTGGCGCCTCGGGCAACGCGGGCCAGTCCAATTACGCGGCCGCCAAGGCCGGCGTGGCCGGCATGACGCGCGCGCTGGCGCGCGAACTCGGTTCGCGCAACATCACGGTCAATTGTGTGGCGCCCGGCTTTATCGAGACCGACATGACGGCGGGTTTGCCCGAAGAGCAGCAAAAAGCGTTGCTGGGGCAGATTCCGCTGGGCCATCTCGGCAAGCCGCAAGACATTGCGCACGCTGTGGCCTTTGTGGCCAGCCCGCAGGCGGCTTACATTACCGGCCAGGAGATTCACGTCAACGGCGGCATGTATATGTAGGCCTTGAGGCCGTCAACCTGGGGTTTCATGAAAACCGCGGGTTGACAGTGGTAAAACACGGGAAATCGAAGCCGGTTTTTATCCGTCCGGCGCGGTGCTTAGGGAAACGACTCTAACGCGGTAAAATCACGGATTAATTTACAACCCTCAGAGGGAACTATGAGCGATATCGAAGCACGTGTTAAGAAAATCATTGCCGAACAACTCGGCGTGGAAGAAGGCCAGGTCACCAATGAAAAAGCCTTTGTGGCCGATCTGGGCGCTGACTCCCTTGACACCGTAGAACTGGTTATGGCTCTGGAAGACGAGTTCGGCATTGAGATTCCCGACGAAGACGCCGAGAAGATCACCACCGTCCAGAACGCGATTGACTACGCGAACACCCATCAAAAGGCCTGAGGCCGCAGGTTTTCGCCTGTGACTCTGCCGTCATCAAGCCTGAAAAGCCACAGGGCCTTTTCAGGTTCTTTTCAGGATTTCTGAATGAGCCGTCGTCGTGTCGTCGTGACAGGTCTGGGTTGCGTCAGCCCGGTAGGTAATACCGTGGCCGAGTCCTGGGCCAATCTTCTTGCCGGCAATCCCGGCATTGATCTGGTCACCGGGTTTGATGCCAGCAACCTCGCCTGCAAATTCGCCGGCGAGGTCAAGGGTTTCAACATCGCGGACTACATCCCCGAAAAAGAAGCCCGGCACATGGACCGCTTCATCCACCTGGGTCTGGCTGCGGCCTTCCAGGCGGTGGCCGACAGCGGTTTGCCGACCGGCGAGGCGCTGGGCGACGAAATGGCCACGCGCATCGGCTGCAATATCGGCTCGGGCATTGGCGGTCTGCCCATGATCGAGCAGATGCATACCGAGCTGGTCAATCGCGGCCCGCGCCGGATTTCACCGTTTTTTGTCCCTGCCTCGATCATCAACATGATCTCCGGGCATGTGTCCATCAAATTCGGCTTCAAGGGCCCCAACATCGCGGTCGTCACGGCCTGCACCACTGGTCTCCACGCGATCGGCCTGTCGGCCCGCATGATCGAGTACGGTGATTGCGACGTCATGGTGGCCGGCGGTGCGGAGTCCTGCGTGTCTCCCCTGGGCATAGGCGGTTTCGCGGCCGCCCGCGCCTTGTCCACCCGCAACGAAGACCCGAAAACAGCCTCACGCCCCTGGGACAAAGACCGTGATGGTTTTGTGCTGGGTGAGGGCGGCGGCGTGCTGGTGCTCGAAGAGTATGAACACGCCAAGGCGCGCGGCGCCAGAATTTACGCCGAGCTGACCGGCTTCGGCATGAGCGCCGACGCGTACCACATGACCGCCCCCGACGTCGACGGCCCGCGCCGCTCGATGGTGATGGCCCTGAAGAACGCCGGCGTCAACGCCGATGAGGTCCAGTACCTCAACGCGCATGGCACGTCCACGCCGCTGGGTGACCTGAACGAAACCAATGCGATCAAGGCAGCCTTCGGCGGCCACGCCAAGGACCTGGTGGTCAGCTCCACCAAGTCCATGACCGGCCACCTGCTGGGCGGGGCGGGCGGCATCGAATCGGTGTTCACCGTGCTCTCGCTGTATCACCAGAAGATTCCGCCGACCATCAATATCTTCAACCAGGATCCCGAGTGCGATCTCGACTACTGCGCCAATACCGCGCGTGACGCCAAAATCGAGCTCGCCGTCAAAAACAACTTCGGTTTTGGCGGCACCAACGGCACGTTGGTTTTCAAGCGCGCCTGATTTTTGCCCGCACGCCTCGCAAGCCAAGCAAACCCTTGACCACACACAACGCCCCTCCGGTTGTTTATCCGTTGGGGCGTTCGCGTTTCCTGGGTGCGCTTTTGCTGTGCCTGTGGCTTTGCGGCCTGCTGCTGGCGCTGGCCTGGTTTTTCCTGGGGGCCGGGCAGCTCGATTGGCGCATTGCGTTGGCGCTCGCCTGTGTGCTTGGCGCCGGCGCCGCGGCCTATGCCGGCTGGCGCAACGCCCCGGCAGGCCAACTCGCCTGGGACGGCGAGGTCTGGCGCTGGGAAAGCCCCGGCTACCAGGCCGGTGTCGCCGAATACGGGCTGTCGGTCCTCGCTGACTTCCAGCATGCGCTGCTGCTGCGGCTCGAAAACCAGGCCCATGCCTGTTTGTGGCTCTGGATGGAGCGGCGCAGCATGCCCGAGCGCTGGCTGGACTTGCGCAGGGCGGTTTTTTCGCCGCACAAGGCGGCCGCCATGCCATGGCAGCACGATTCGCTGCGCATGGATGGGGCGCCGGCTGTGGCAGTATCGGGGGCTATGCACCCCAATGACGGCACGCCAAACCCTCCATGAGCGCTGACTTGCCACCACTGCCGGCTGAAAAAGCCACCGACAGCGATGCCATGCTGGTTGAGCGCACCGTTGCGGGTGACCAGAAAGCCTATGAGCTTCTGGTCATCAAGTACCAGCGGCGTATCCAGCGCCTGATAGGCCGCATGGTTCGCGACGTGGACCTGGTGGAAGACATCGCCCAGGAGACGTTTATCCGGGCCTACCGGGCCCTGGCGCAATTCAGGGGCGAGGCCCAGTTCTACACCTGGCTGTACCGGATCGCCGTGAATACCGCGAAAAAAGCCCTGATGGACCTCAAACGGGACCCGACCGTTTCCGAAAACGCCTTCAAATCGGGCCAAAGCGAGGAAAACGATGAAACTTCCCCGCTGGAAAACGAACTAACAAGCTCGGAAACGCCGGATGCCGTGCTGGCCAGCAAGGAAATCGCGGAAATCATCAACGCCGCCATGGAAGCCTTGCCGGAGGAGCTCCGCCAGGCCATCACCCTGCGTGAAATCGAAGGCTTGAGCTATGAAGAGATCTCGGAGGCCATGGATTGCCCCATAGGCACGGTGCGGTCCCGGATTTTCAGGGCGCGTGAAGCGATTTCGCAGAAGGTGAAACCCCTGCTGGAAAACCAGAGCGGCAAGCGCTGGTGAGGCCGCAGCACCCAGGAGCCACCATGAAGCCACGAATCAGTATTTTCAACCTCCCGCCACGGCAGTCCCCCTATCCGCGAACACCACGAGCAGCACGAACATCATGAAACCGTCTATGCAAACCAGCGAACTCATGTCCGCCCTGGCCGATGGCCAGCTGGACGGGGAAGATTTTGCGGCCGCACTCCACGCCAGCCGGCACGATGATTCGGCCCTTGCGTGCTGGGACACTTATCATCTGATCGGCGATGCGCTGCGGTCCCCTGCGCAGGGCGCGCACGGCGCGGATACGGCATTTCTGAGCCGCCTGAACCAGCGCCTGGCGCAGGAAGCCTCGCCGGGTGCGCCGTCCCGCCCCGCCCAGCCCGCTGTCCAGGATGTGCCCCTTGCCCTGCCTCCCCACCGCAGCCAGGCGTCCAACGACGGCGAATTCCGCTGGAAGCTGGTGGCGGGTTTCGCCTCGCTCGCGGCGGTGTCGGCCATTGCGTGGAACGCCGCCAGCCTGCTGTCACCCGCCGCCGCGCCGCAACTGGCCCAGGCACCAGCCTCCCCCCAGCAGGTGGTGGTCGCTTCGCCGCAAGGCCCCATGGTGCGCGATGCGCGGCTTGAGGAGCTGCTGGCCGCGCACAAGCAGCTGGGCGGCACCTCGGCCCTGCAGGAGCCCTCGGGTTTTCTGCGCAATGCCACTTTCGAGACCCCTCGCAATGCAGGGCGCTAAGTGCGCGCTGCGCCGCGACCGGGCATTGGCGACACCATGAACCTCAAGCTTCTCCGTCTTCTCGCGCTGGCTGGATGCACGCTGCCGGCCATGGGCTATGTGGCGGCGCAGGCCACGCCTGCCGCGGCATCGGCCGTGGAGTCCCGCGGCATCAACGACTGGCTGATGCGCATGCACGAGGCCTCCCGCAAGCGCTCCTATATCGGCACCTTCGTGGTCTCGTCGGGCGGTGCCATGTCCAGCGCCAAGATCTGGCATGTCTGCGAGGGCGACCAGCAGATGGAACGGGTCGAAACGCTCACCGGCGCGCCGCGCTCCATCTTCCGGCACAACGACCAGGTGGTCACCTTCATGCCCGACCACAAGGTGGTCCGCAGTGAAAAACGCGAGTCGCTGGGCATGTTCCCGCAACTGCTGCAATCGACCGACGGCCGCATCGCCGATTTCTACAAGGTCAAACAGGAGGGTACCGATCGCGTGGCCGGCGTTGAAGCCGACATCGTGCTGCTGGTGCCCAAGGACAGCATGCGCTTCGGCTACCGCGTCTGGACCGAGCAGAAAAAAGGCCTGGTCGTGAAGCTGCAGACGCTGGACACCGACGGCAAGGTGCTGGAGCAGGCGGCATTCTCTGAACTGCAACTCGATGCCCCCGTCAAGATGGACAAGCTGCTGCAGATGATGGGCAAGGTCGAGGGCTACCGCGTGGAAAAACCGGTCCTGGTGAAGACCACCGCGAGCGCCGAAGGCTGGGTGCTGAAGGCGCCGGTGGCCGGCTTCAAGCCCATGAGCTGCTACAAGCGGCCGGTGACGGCCAACCCGGCGCCCGGCGAGGAGCCCCTGCAGTGGATTTTTTCCGACGGCCTGGCTTCGGTGTCCATCTTTGTGGAGCCCTTCGACCGGCAGCGCCATGAGCGGGAATCCAGCCTGTCGATGGGTGCCACGCAGACCATCACCCGGCAACTGGACGCCTACTGGGTCACCGTCATGGGCGAAGTCCCCATGGCCACGCTGAAGCTCTTTGCCAACGGCCTGGAGCGCAGGAAATAATATGCCCCTGGCGCTCCGGCGGCCGGCGCTTTCCGGCGGCGGCCTGGGTGGCCTGATGACCAAATTTTTGACGAGGCTGACGATGCTTGAACTGAACTGGAAACCCCTGCGCTCCTGCCTGACCGCCGGCCTGATGGCCGCCACTGCCGTCGCCACGCTGGTGCCGGCAGCGCCTGCCTGGGCGCAAAACCGCACATTGCCCGACTTCACCGATCTGGTGGAGCAGGTGGGCCCGTCGGTGGTCAACATCCGCACCCTGGAAAAAGCCAAACCCTCCGCCGGCGGAAGCGCCGACGAGCAGATGCTGGAGTTCTTCAAGCGCTTCGGCATCCCGGTTCCGCCCAACATGCCGCGCGCCCCCCGGCCCGACCGCGGCCAGCCCGACGAAGACCAGCCGCGCGGCGTGGGCTCCGGTTTCATCCTGACGGCGGACGGCTTCGTCATGACCAATGCCCACGTGGTGGAGGGCGCCGACGAGGTCCTCGTCACCCTGACGGACAAGCGCGAATTCAAGGCCAAGATCATCGGCGCCGACAAGCGCAGCGACGTCGCCGTGGTCAAGATCGAGGCGACGGGCCTGCCGGCCGTCAAGATCGGCGACATCAACCGTCTCAAGGTGGGCGAATGGGTGATGGCCATCGGCTCGCCCTTCGGCCTTGAAAACACCGTGACCGCCGGCATCGTGAGCGCCAAGCAGCGCGACACCGGCGACTACCTACCCTTCATCCAGACCGACGTGGCCATCAACCCCGGCAATTCGGGCGGGCCCCTTATCAACATGCGCGGCGAGGTCGTCGGCATCAACAGCCAGATCTACTCGCGCTCCGGCGGCTTCCAGGGCATTTCCTTTTCGATCCCCATCGACGAGGCCGCGCGTGTGTCCGACCAGCTGCGCAGCACCGGCAAGGTGACGCGGGGCCGTATCGGTGTGCAGATCGACCAGGTCACCAAGGAGGTGGCGGAATCCATAGGCCTGGGCAAGGCGCAGGGCGCCTTGGTCCGCGGTGTCGAAAGCGGTGCGCCGGCGGAAAAAGCCGGCATCGAGGCCGGCGACATCATCATCAAGTTCGACGGCAAGGCCATCGAGAAATCCAGCGACCTGCCGCGCATGGTCGGCAACGTGAAGCCCGGCACCAAGGCCGTGGTGACCGTCTTCCGGCGCGGCGCCAGCAAGGACCTCTCGGTCACCATCGGCGAAGTCGAGCCTGAAAAGCCGGCGCGAAAAGCATCGGGCCCCGAGCCCAAGCCGCCTGTCGCCGGCGCCGCCCAGGCGCTGGGCCTGGTGGTCAGCGAAGTGAGCGACGCGCAGAAGAAAGAACTGAAGATCAAGGGCGGCGTCAAGGTGGACACGGCCGAAGCCGCGGCCTCACGCGCCGGACTGAAGGAGGGGGACGTGATCGTGGCGATTGCCAATTCCGAAGTCACCAGCGTCAAGGAGTTTGAGGCTGCGCTCGCGAAAATTGACAAGACCAAGGCCATCAACGTGCTGTTCCGCCGCGGTGAATGGGCGCAGTACGCCTTGATCCGGCCCTCACGCTAAACCGCAAAACAAGCCCGGGTGAGGCCCCGGCATGGGTGTCGGGGGAGGCCGGGACGGGCCTTCAAGGCCCCCATACCCTGCTGGGGTTTGTGGGTTTTGCCGGGGTTCAGGCCTTTTTTGGCCCCCTGAAAAATATATTTTTGGGAGGCCTCCCACCTGCCTTTTGTTGGTGACCACTAACAACGAAATGGGTCAAGGACGGTTTTCGGTAGAATACCGGCTTGCCTCTGCGTCTTTTGGATATATCGGGAAGCCCAAAGTCCCACTTTCGATCTTAATTTTGGGTAATACCCATCGCTCCACAGATCACCCACAAGTTGTCCAGAGACAAGCAGTTTAAAATTGTGAATAAGTTGTGTATAAGATTCCTGTTGCTAGCCTGCAACGACAAAAATATGGCAATTTCGGGACTGTTCGGCTCTGGCTTTTTGCCTACAATGAAGTTCCAACTATCGCAGTTGCCATAGATTGTTGGTTCAGGGCGCGTCGCAATCGACGCGCCCTTTTTTATGGCCCCTCGCGAATTGAGTTCAATCTCTTCGCAATACTTTCAAGTACTTAGGCGTTCTCGTTGATGAATCACATCAGAAATTTTTCGATCATTGCGCACATCGATCACGGCAAGTCCACCTTGGCCGACCGACTCATCCAGCGCTGCGGTGGTTTGCAGGACCGCGAGATGAGCGCGCAGGTTCTGGATTCGATGGACATCGAAAAAGAGCGTGGGATAACCATCAAGGCACAGACCGCCGCGCTCAAATACAAGGCACTCAACGGCGAGGTTTACAACCTCAACCTGATCGACACGCCGGGCCACGTCGACTTCTCATATGAAGTGAGCCGCTCGCTGTCCGCATGCGAGGGCGCGCTGCTGGTGGTGGACGCGAGCCAGGGCGTGGAAGCGCAGACCGTCGCCAACTGCTACACCGCGCTGGACCTCGGCGTCGAAGTCGTGCCGGTGCTCAACAAGATGGACTTGCCGCAGGCCGACCCCGAGAACGCCAAGCAGGAAATCGAGGAAGTGATCGGCATCGACGCGACCAACGCGATCCCCTGCAGCGCCAAGACCGGCATGGGCATCGATGAAATCCTGGAGGCCGTCGTCGCCAGGATTCCGCCGCCCAAGGGCAACCCCGACGGCCCGCTGCGCGCCATGATCATCGACAGCTGGTACGACGCCTACGTGGGCGTGGTTATGCTGGTGCGCGTGGTGGACGGCCGGCTTGCCAAGGGCGACCGCATCAAGCTGATGGCCAGCGAGGCGATGTACAACGCCGAGCAACTGGGGGTCTTCACCCCGCACACCGAGCCGCGCCAGGCGCTCGAGCCCGGCGAAGTGGGCTTCGTGATTGCCGGCATCAAGGAGTTGCAGGCCGCCCGCGTGGGCGACACCGTGACCCTGATCAAGCCCGGCACCGGCGGCGCGGCTTTCACCGCCACCGAGGCGTTGCCCGGCTTCAAGGAAATCCAGCCCGCCGTCTTTGCCGGCCTCTACCCCTCCGAGGCCAGCGAGTACGAGTCCCTGCGCGACGCGCTGGAAAAGCTCAAGCTCAACGACGCCTCCCTGCACTATGAGCCGGAAGTCAGCGAAGCCCTGGGTTTCGGCTTTCGCTGCGGCTTTCTGGGCCTGCTGCACATGGAGATCGTCCAGGAGCGGCTGGAGCGCGAATTCGACCAGGACCTGATCACGACGGCGCCCAGCGTGGTCTATGAGGTGCTCAGGTCCGACGGCGAGACCATCAAGGTCGAGAACCCGTCCAAAATCCCGGACGCCGGGAAAGTCAACGAGATCCGCGAACCCATCGTCACCGTGCACTTATATATGCCGCAGGACTATGTGGGCGCCGTCATGACGCTGGCCAACCAGAAACGCGGCATCCAGCTGAACATGGCCTACCACGGCAAGCAGGTCATGCTGACCTACGAAATGCCGCTGGGCGAGATCGTCCTGGACTTTTTCGACAAGCTGAAATCCGTCTCCCGCGGCTACGCGTCCATGGACTACGAATTCAAGGAATTCCGGGCTTCCGACGTGGTGAAGGTCGACATCCTGCTCAACGGCGAGAAGGTGGACGCGCTGTCCATCATCGTCCACCGCAGCCAGTCTGCCTACCGCGGGCGGGCGGTGGTGGCCAAGATGCGCGAGATCATTTCTCGCCAGCAATTCGACGTCGCGATCCAGGCCGCCATCGGGGCCAATATTATTGCGCGTGAGACAATCAAGGCGCTGCGCAAAAACGTGATCGCCAAATGCTACGGCGGCGATATTTCACGCAAGCGCAAGCTCCTAGAGAAACAAAAAGCGGGTAAAAAACGCATGAAACAAATCGGTTCCGTTGAAGTACCCCAGGAGGCCTTCCTGGCCATTTTGCAGGTGGAAGACTGATGCGCGGCGCAATGAGCACGATCACCGCCGTGGTGCTGGCGGCCTTTGTGGGCTACGGCGCCGCCTGGTACTTCGGCGCGGTCGAAGGCAACTTCTCCCTGCTGCTGTTCCTGGCCTCCGTGGTCACCGGCATTTACTGGCTGGCCGAACGCTTTTATTTCCTGCCGCAGCGCTACAAGGCCGCCGCGGCGCTTGAGGAAAGCGCCGCCAGCCGGCAGGCCGAACTGGCCAAAAAAGGCATCACCCAGGTCGACAACATCAACTTCGGCGAAGCCCGGGCCCGGCTCATCATGCAGCCTTGGTGGCTGGACTGGACGGCGGGCCTTTTCCCGGTAATCGTGGTGGTCTTCCTGCTGCGCTCCTTCCTGTTCGAGCCCTTCAAGATCCCCTCAGGCTCGATGATCCCGACCCTGCTCGTCAACGACCTGATCCTGGTCAACAAATTCCACTACGGCGTACGCCTGCCGGTGCTGAACATCAAGGTCATCAACAACCAGAGCCCGCAGCGCGGCGACGTGATGGTGTTCCGCTACCCGCCCAAACCCAGCCTGGACTACATCAAGCGCGTGGTCGGCGTGCCGGGGGACGAGGTGGCCTACCTCAACAAGAAGCTGACCATCAACGGCAAGCCCTTGCCCAAGACGCCGCTGCCGGATTTCTTCGACGAGGACGTGCTGCGCTACGCCAAGCAGTTCGAGGAGGTCAACGGCGCCCGCAAGTACCGCCTGCTGAATGACGACACACGGCGCGCCGGGCTGGATGAGCGTGAGGTCATGGACTTTCCTTTCAAGCAAAATTGCCGTTACAGTAGCGAGGGCATGGTCTGCAAGGTGCCTGAGGGGCAGTACTTCATGATGGGCGACAACCGCGATAATTCGCAGGATTCGCGCTATTGGGGCTTTGTCCCGGAGGCCAATATCGTGGGCAAGGCCTTTTTTGTCTGGATGAATTTCGGCAACCTCAAACGTATCGGCTCTTTCGAATAAGGTCACGGGCGGCGTCGCTGTCCCGATGGTGAGCCGGAAGATTTTTTTAGTCGGAGCGGAGAAAAAATGAAACATCAGCAACGCGGCATTTCCTTCATCGGCCTTCTGTTTTTCTGCGTCATCCTGGTCTGCGCGGGCATCCTGGCCGCCCAGGTGTTCCCGACGCTGGTGGAGCTCCAGGCCATCAACAAGGCCGTCAACAAGGCCAGGGACGGCAATACCGTTGTCGAAGTCCGGACCATCTTCGACAAGGCGGCCCAGATTGACGACATCAAATCGATCGCCGGCAAGGACCTGGAAGTGACCAAGGACGGCGATAAAATCGTCGTGGCTTTCGCCTACACCAAGGAAATCCACATGGCCGGCCCCGCCTTCTTGCTGCTCAAGTACAACGGCAAATCCAAATAAGTGCGAGCCAGCGCCACATCGAGCCCGGGCCTGCCGGCGCTGCAAAAGCGCCTGGAGCATGAGTTCTCCAATCCCAAACTGCTGCTGCAGGCGCTGACGCACCGCAGTTTTTCGTCCGACCACAACGAGCGCATCGAATTCCTGGGCGATTCCGTCCTGAACCTGGCGGTGGCCGGCCTGCTCTATGAGCAGTTGAGCGAGCTTCCCGAAGGCGACCTGTCCCGCGTGCGCGCCAACCTGGTCAAACAGGACACCCTGCACAAGCTGGCGGTGGTGCTGGGCCTGCCCGACCTGGTGCGCCTGGGCGAGGGCGAGGCCAAGTCCGGCGGCCACAAGCGGCCCTCCATCCTCGCCGACGCGCTGGAGGCCGTGATCGGCGCGGTCTACCTGGATGCGGGCTTTGAAACCGCCAACCAGCTGGTGCGCCGCCTTTTCAAGGATGTCGAGATCAATCCCCAGATGCAGGCCATCGGCAAGGATCCCAAGACCGAATTGCAGGAGTGGCTGCAAGGGCGCAAAATGAACCTGCCCATCTACCGCGTGGTGGGCACCATGGGCGCCGCCCACAAGCAGACATTTGACGTCGAATGTGAAATCGCCGAATTCGGGCGGGCCGAGCGCGGCATAGGCGGTTCCCGCCGCGCCGGGGAGCAGGCTGCCGCCGCGGCCATGCTGATGTTTGTCAAGACGCTGGAATCCTGACTCCGCGCCCGCGGCCGCCCAGAGGCGCTGGCCAACACACCAAGATTATGAGTACAGGTAAAAAAGAAGCCAAAAAACCCGCGACCGCCTCGGCTGTCGCCCCGGCCGCCAAGCCCAAAGCGAGGCAGGCCAAAGCCCTGGAGGCCGTGCAGCCGCCCGATGCGCTCGAAGCCATGCTGGCGCAGGCTTTGTCCTCGCGCGGCGCGGCTGTGCCCGCCCCCGCCCCCGACGCCGCACCCGCGCCGCCCGCCGGCGAGCAGCGCTGCGGCCTGATCGCCATTGTCGGCAAGCCCAATGTGGGCAAGTCCACCCTGCTCAATGCCCTCGTAGGGCAAAAAATCAGCATCACCTCCCGCAAGGCCCAGACCACGCGCCACCGCATCACCGGCATGCGCACGGTCAAGGGAACGCAGTACGTGTTCGTGGACACGCCGGGCTTCCAGACCCGGCACGGCAACGCGCTGAACCGCTCGCTGAACCGCACCGTGGTCGGCGCGGTCAACGACGTGGACCTGATCGTTTTTGTGGTCGAGGCCGGGCAGTTCAACCAGGCCGACGCCAAGGTGCTGGCCCTGCTGCCTGAAAAAACGCCCGCGATCCTGCTGGCCAATAAATTCGACCTGATACACCGGCGTGCCGAGATCGCCCCCTGGCTCAAGGAGATGCAGGAGCGGCACAATTTCGCCGAATTCGTGCCCATGTCGGCCAACAACGCCAAGGACATCGAGCGCCTGTTCGGCATCTGCGAAAAATACCTGCCGGTCCAGCCCTGGATGTACGGCGCCGACGAGCTGACCGACCGCAGCGACCGCTTCATGGCCGCCGAGATCATTCGCGAAAAGCTGTTCCGCCTGACCGGCGACGAGCTGCCCTACACCTCCACCGTCATCATCGACCAGTATGAGGAGGAGGGTGCCCTGCGCAAGATCGCTGCCACCATCGTGGTCGAGCGCGACGGCCACAAGGGCATGATCATTGGCGAGAAGGGCGAAAAGCTCAAACGCATAGGTACAGAAGCCCGGCATGAGCTTGAGACCCTTACGGGCGGAAAAGTCTTCCTGGAGATCTGGGTCAAGGTCCGCTCGGGCTGGGCGGACGACGAAGCCCGGGTCAAAACGTTCGGCTACGAGTAAATGGAGTTGCGGTGCGCCTAGAAATTCGATGGCCGGGATGCAGGGCAAGGCGCACGGAGCGCAGGACACCGGAATGCACTTGGGTGCATGAGGATTCCGAGCACCGTGCAACGCCGCCATGCGCCCGGCCTTCGGATTTATAGGTGCACCGCCATGGCTACCAAACGCATAGGTGATGAGCCGGCCTACGTCCTGCACCGCTACGACTGGAGCGAGTCCAGCCTGATCCTGGAGGTGTTCACCCGCAAGTACGGCCGCGTGGCGCTGGTGGCGCGGGGGGCGAAAAAGCCGAGTTCCAGTTTCCGGCCGATCTTGCTGCCTTTGCAGCCGCTGCACATCGCTTTCGGCGGCGATGCCGAAATCCGCACCCTCAAGAGCGCCGAATGGCAGGGCGGCCACGTGATGCCGACCGGCGATGCGCTGCTGTCGGGTTATTACCTCAACGAACTGCTGATGCGCCTGATGGCCCGTGACGACCCGCATCCCGTGCTGTTTGACGCCTATGCGGCCACGGTGCAACTGATCGCCGCGCAGAGCGCCGAAACCCTGCAGCTGGCGCTGCGCGCCTTCGAGTTGCGGCTGCTGCGCGACATCGGCCTGTTGCCCCTGCTGGATCTTGAGACCGCCACGCTGGCGCCGCTGGAGCCGGACACCCGCTACGTGCTGGTGCCCGAGGCGGGCCTGCGCCAGGCGCACGACGACGACCGCGTCAGCCTGCCCGGCGGGCAGTGGCAGGCGCTGCAGCAGGCGCTGGGCGACGAGGCCTTGTTCTCGGACACCGTGCGGGCCTGTATCCCCGGCTTCAATGAGCTTAAAACCCAGTTGCGCGCCTTGCTGCACTACCATTGCGGCGTGAAGGTCCTGAAAACCCGGCAAATGATGATGGACCTGCAAGCTTTTTAACGAGCCACCGCCATGAAACTCCTTTCGCCTGTTCCTGTCGTTTCCCATGCCTATGGCAAGACCGCACTGTCGGTCAACGTCAACAAGGTCGCGCTGCTGCGCAACACCCGCCACCTGGACATCCCCAGCGTGCGCCGCGCCGCCGAACTGTGCCTGGAGGCCGGTGCCCAGGGCATCACGGTGCACCCGCGGCCCGACGAGCGCCACATCCGCCCGGACGACGTCTTTGAGCTCGCGGCACTCATGAAGGACTGGCCCGACCGCGAATTCAATATTGAAGGCAATCCCTTCCAGAACCTCATGGGTTTTGTGCACGACCTGGCCGCCCGGGGCCTGCCGCTGCACCAGTGCACCTTTGTGCCCGACAGCGAAGACCAGTTCACCAGCGACCACGGCTGGAATTTCCCCGAAGACGCCGCGCGCCTGCAGCCTTTGATCCAGCAGGTGCATGACCGCCGCGTGCGCGTCAGCCTCTTCATGGACCCGGTGCCGGAAGCCATGGCAGCCGCCAAAGCCGTGGGCGCCGACCGCGTGGAGTTCTATACGGAAACCTATGCGCGCGCCTGGGGAGGTCCCGAAAAAGCACAAGTCCTGGCCCGCTTCACCGAGGCCGGGAAGGCGGCCGCCGCCGCCGGCCTGGGCATCAACGCCGGCCACGACCTGAACCGCGACAACCTCACGGAGTTTGTGCGTGAGGTGCCCGGCGTGCTGGAGGTGTCCATAGGCCACGCCCTGGTCGCCGACGCGCTGGAGCTGGGTTACGCCGCCACCGTCAGGAGCTACCTGGCCTGCATAGACCGGGCGTTTGCACCGGCATGATCTACGGGATCGGTACTGATATTTGTGACGTGCGCCGCATCCGCGCCAGCCTGGAAAAGCACGGCGAGCGCTTTGCCAAAAAAATCCTGGCCGACGGTGAGCTGGCCACCTGGAAAGAGCGCAGCGCCCGCTGGCCGGACCGCGGCGTCAGCTACCTGGCCACGCGTTTTTCCGCCAAGGAGGCCTTCAGCAAGGCCATCGGCATGGGCATGCGCATGCCCATGACCTGGCGCTCCTGCGAAATCGCCAAGGCCGCCAGCGGCAAACCCGAAATCGTGCTGCACGGGGCCCTCAAAACATGGTTCGATGCACGCCAGCTCACGGCCCACGTTACCGTGACCGACGAGACCGACTACGCCGCCAGCTTTTGCGTGGTGGAAAAACGCGCCTGACCCCAACCTCCCGGACTTCCTTATGACCCAGCACGCCCCCCTCATCATCGACATCGACGGTTTGTCGCTCACCAAAGCCGATCGCCGGCGCCTCAAACACCCGCTGACCGGCGGCATCATTTTGTTTGCCCGCAACTGGAAAGACCGCCGGCAGCTGTCCGACCTGTGCACCGAGATCAAGGACATCCGTGAGGATTTGCTGATCTGCGTCGACCACGAAGGCGGCCGCGTGCAGCGCTTCAAGACCGACGGCTTCACCCACCTGCCGCCCATGCGCGAGCTGGGCCTGCTGTGGATGAAAGACCAACTGGTCGCCACCAATGCCGCGACCGCTTGCGGTTATGTGCTGGGCGCTGAACTGCGCGCCTGCGGCGTCGACTTCAGTTTCACGCCGGTGCTCGACCTGGACTATGGTGAAAGCAGCGTGATCGGCGACCGCGCCTTCGGCCGCGACCCGCGCGTCGTCACGCTGCTGGCCAAAAGCCTGATGCACGGCCTGCTGCAGGCCGGCGTCGCCAACTGCGGCAAACACTTCCCCGGCCATGGTTTCGTCAAGGCCGACTCCCACACCGACATCCCGGTCGACAAGCGCAGCCTCAAAGCCATCCTGGCCGACGACGCCGCGCCTTACGGCTGGCTCAACACCACGCTCAGCAGCGTGATGCCCGCCCATGTGATCTACCCCAAGGTCGACGCCAGGCCTGCCGGCTTCTCCAGCCAGTGGCTGAACTTCATCCTGCGCAGCCAGCTGGGTTTCGGCGGTGCGATTTTCAGCGACGACCTCAGCATGGCCGGCGCCCGCCTGATAGACGGCAAAGAGGTGAGCTACACCGAAGCCGCGGTGACGGCGCTCAACGCCGGCTGCGACATGGTGCTGCTGTGCAACCAGTCCGTGGGAGAGGGTCAGCCCGTTGATGAACTCCTCGACGGCATGGCCGAAGCCCTGCTCAAGGGCCAGTGGGAAGCCATGGAGGCCAGCGAGTTGCGGCGGCTGGCGCTGCTGCCGCAGGGGAAGGGGTTTGGGTGGGATGAGTTGATGGTGCAGCCGGCGTATATGCATGCTTTGGGGTTGATTCCTTAAGTCGGTTCTTGTTCCGACGGGCGCTTTCTTTGCTGAGGGCGGTTGGCCGGGGGTTGCCCGGCAGCAAGTAACTTTCTTTTGCTTCGCCAAAAGAAAGTCACCAAAGAAAAGGCGACCCGCAGTCTGGGTCCCTCCGCTTCGCTGCGGGCAACCTGCGGTGCTCGACTACGGCGGGGTCTCGCGCAAACTCGCTTCGCTCAGACAAGCGCGATCCCTGATCCGCCTACGTCTGCGCTCCTCGGCCCAGCCAGGACGGGGCAAGCGGGAGCGGGGACAAAACACAAAGAACAAACCAAGACAAACAAGGACTCGCCACGGCGAGTCCTTGTTTCGTCAAGTATTTGGTATTTGGATTTGGTACTCCTTCCCCACCCCTTGTGGATGCGCCGAGGAGCGCAGGTTCAGACGGATCAGGGCTGGCGTTGTCTGAGCGAAGCGAGTTTAGCCAGACCCCGTCTGGACCGAGCACCGCAGGTTGCCCGCAGCGAAGCGGAGGGACGCAGCAACCAGGGTCGCCTTTTCTTTTGCTTACTTTTCTTTTGGCGAAGCAAAAGAAAAGTGAGTAGCCGCCGGGCTACCCCCGGCCAGCAGAACCAGAAGAGCGCACACCGCCGGAGCAAGAACCGGCCCTAACTCCCTGGCCAGGCCAGCTTCCCCACCAGCTCCAGGTGGGTGAGATAAACCCGCAAATCAAACTCATACTGGTGATACTGCGGTTCCATATGCGTGCACAACTGGTAGAACGCCTTGTCATGGGCTCTCTCCTTGATGTGAGCCAACTCATGCACAGTGATCATGCGCAAAAACTCCGCGGGCACATCCTTGAACAGCGTGGCGACGCGGATCTCGCGTTTGGCTTTGAGCTTGTTGCCCTGCACGCGTGACACGGTGGTGTGGGTGCCCAGCGCGTGCGCGATGACATGGAGCTTGCTGTCGAAGGCCACCTTGGACAGCGGCTCGGAACTGCGCAGGAAATCGTTCTTGAGATCCATCACGTAGTCGTAGAGCGCCTTGTCAGTCCGCACGCCGTGGCCCTGGGGGTACTTGGTGAGCAGCACCTCGCCCAGCCGGCCCTGATCCAGCAATTGCTGCACCTGGACCTGCAGGTTTTCGGGATAACCGGCGAGATATTTCAAGGACATAGGTTCGCCCCCGTCCAGGCTCACTGCGTGTAGCCTGTTCCCCCCTCGAGGGGGCGGCGCCTGCGGTCTGGCAAAGCCAGTCCCGCGGCCCCTGCTGGTGTTGAATCGGGTATGACGGCTGACGTTTGGGCTAGACCTCGCGTCGCAGCGCGGGGAAGAGAATGACGTCGCGAATGCTGGGGCTGTCGGTCAGCAGCATCATGAGGCGGTCAATCCCCACGCCGCAGCCACCGGTGGGGGGCATGCCGTACTCGAGGGCGCGCACGAAGTCGTGGTCGAAGAACATCGCTTCGTCGTCGCCGCTGTCCTTGGCCGCGACCTGGGCGTTGAAGCGGGCGGCCTGTTCTTCGGCGTCGTTGAGTTCGCTGAAGCCGTTGCCGAATTCGCGGCCGGTGATGTAGAGCTCAAAACGCTCGGTGACCTCGGGCCGGCTGTCGTTGGCGCGTGCCAGCGGCGAGATTTCCGTCGGGTGCTCCATGATGAAGGTCGGCTGCCAGAGTTTTTCTTCGACCAGTTCCTCGAAGTACAGCACCTGCAGGCTGGCCAGCGAGCGGGTCGAGAGGCGGTCTTTTTCCTCGTTCATGCCCAGCTTCTTGAGGGCGTTGGTCAGCCACACGGTGTCGTCCACGTGCTCGCCGGCTTCGGTGTGCTTGAGGATGGCTTCGCGAATGGTCAGGCGTTCAAAGGGTTTGGCCAGGTCGACTTTTTCCTCCTTGCCGCCGTAGCTCAGCTGCAGTGTGCCCGCAGCCTTCTGCGCCGCGTCGCGAATCAGCGCCTCGGTGAAATCCATCAGGTCGTTGTAGTCCCAGTAGGCCGCATAGAACTCCATCATGGTGAATTCGGGGTTGTGCCGCACCGAGATGCCCTCGTTGCGGTAGCTACGGTTGATCTCGAAGACGCGGTCAAAGCCGCCGACGATCAGGCGCTTGAGGTAAAGCTCGGGGGCGATGCGCAGGAACATCTCCTGGTCCAGCGCATTGTGGTGCGTCTTGAAAGGCCTGGCATTGGCGCCGCCTGGAATAGGGTGCAGCATCGGGGTCTCGACCTCGAGGAAGTCGTGGCTGACCATGAATTCGCGGATCGAACTGACGGCCTTGCTGCGCGCGGTGAAACGCTTGCGTGCCTGTTCGTCGGTGATCAGGTCCACATAACGCTGGCGGTATTTCTGTTCCTGGTCGGCCATGCCGTAAAAATCGCCGGGCAAGGGCCGCAGGCTCTTGGTCAGCAGGCGCACCCTGGTGGCATGGATGGACAGCTCGCCGGTTTTGGTCTTGAAGACCTTGCCTTCCGCCGCCACGATGTCACCGAGGTCCCAGTGCTTGAAGGCGGCATAAAGCTCTTCGCCGATCTCGTCGCGCGTGAGGAAAATCTGGATACGCCCGGTGCTGTCCTGCAGGGTGGCAAAGCTCGCCTTGCCCATCACGCGCTTGAGCATCATGCGGCCGGCGATCTTGGCGGGAATCGCCTCGGCGGCCAGTGCCTCGCCATCCTTGCTTCCGTGCGCGGCGTGGAGCTTGCCGGCATGGTCGGACGGCTTGAAGTCGTTCGGGAAGGCCACGCCTTTGCCGTCCGCCTGGTCTTTGCGCAAGGCCTTGAGCTTTTCGCGGCGCTCGACGATCAACTTGTTGTCGTCTTGCGGGGCGGGGGCGGCGGTGGGCGTGTTCGGCTGGTTGGACATAAGGTCAAGGTTCCGGAAAGAGGTCGAAAAGTGTCGGGCGCCCTGCCTTCAGGAGAAGAAGGCCCGAAAAGCGCCGAATTGTCGATTTTAAGTTTTAACAGGGGCGTTTTGGCACGGCCGCCTGAAAAGGCGTTGAGATCGTCAACAGGTCCTTAAAGCGCGATGCCGGTGCGCTCCAGGATGTCGCTCACCAGCTCCAGCCGCATCAAGGGATTGTCCAACTGCATCAGGCGCTGTTTGAGCTCCAGCGGTATCGGCAGCAGCTCGCACCAGCGGTTGGAGACCCAGCCGCAATCGTCCAGCTGGTAGGGCGACTGCAGCGGCATCTGGGCCTGCGGCACCTCGCGCTCCTGCAGGCTTTTGATCAGCTTGCCGAGTGCGTCGGCCGTGCCTTGCAGGTCAGGCGGGACTTGCACGGCCTGGTCGTCTTCCAGCCGGGTGACGTCTGCAATCCACAGGCCGTGCTTGAGTTTTTCACGGCGCGAGATTTCAAAGCGCTGCGCGCCCACGCAGCGTATGACCATGAGGCCCGGTTGCGGGATGGAAAATTCGGTGATGGTGGCCAGGGTGCCGACGGCGCTGAAGGTCTCGTGCGCGAAACCGTCGCCGCCGGGGCCGCTGGATCCGGTATCGGCGGGACGCCGCACTTCCGAGCCTTCGATCAGCGACACCACGCCAAACGGGGCGCCTGCCTTGTGGCATTTACCGATCATGTCCAGGTAGCGCACTTCAAAGATGCGCAGCGGCAAGACACCGCCCGGAAACAGCACCGCGCCCAGCGGAAACAGGGGAAGGGAGCTCAGCGTCAGGGCTTCGGACATGGTCTCATCGTGCTTTGGATTGCAGTGAGCCACATCATCCCACGCTCCCCCGGGGTCGCGAACTTTTCATGCGTCTAACACGCCGGGCTCAAGGGGCTTTGCAGGAGGCCGGGCCGGCCGGTCTCAGCTGACGGCGTCGGCCGGCTGCCTGAGCAGCATGGCCAGCGAACTGGCCACGGTCTTGCGCAGTTCGCGGCGGTCGCAGATGAAGTCGATCGCGCCTTTGGTCTGCAGGAATTCGGCGCGCTGGAAGCCTTCCGGCAAGGTCACGCGCACGGTGGATTCAATCACGCGCGGGCCGGCAAAACCGATCAGGGCCTTGGGCTCGGCGATGACCACATCACCAACAAAAGCGAAGCCGGCGCTCACCCCGCCCATGGTCGGGTCGGTCAGCACGCTGATGTAGGGCAGGCCTTTTTTGGCCAGGCGGGTCAGCGCAGCATTGGTTTTGGCCATCTGCATGAGGCTCAAAAGCCCTTCCTGCATGCGCGCGCCGCCGGTGGCGGTAAAGCAGATGAAGGGTACTTTCTGCTCGATGGCGGCGTGCACGCCGCGCACAAAACGCTCGCCCACCACGCTGCCCATGCTGCCGCCCATGAAGTCGAACTCAAAGCAGGCCACCACCACGCCTATGCTGTGCACCGCGCCGCCCATGACGACGAGCGCATCGGTTTCCTGGGTGTTTTCCAGCGCTTCTTTCAGGCGTTCGGGGTATTTGCGGCTGTCTTTGAACTTGAGGGCGTCGACCGGCAGCACTTCCTGGCCCAGTTCGTAGCGGCCCTCCGGGTCCAGAAAGGCGTCCAGCCGGGCGCGGGCGCCTATGCGGTGGTGGTGGCTGCATTGCGGGCAGACGTTCTGGTTTTTTTCCAGGTCGGTCTTGTAGAGCACCGCTTCACAGCTGGGGCATTTGATCCACAGGCCCTCGGGCACCTGGCGGCGTTCCGTCGGGTCGGTGGGGCTGATTTTGGGGGGAAGCAGTTTTTCTAGCCAAGACATGAAGTCAGTCCTTGTGGTGTCGGGCGGGGCCTGGGGCCCTGCCGGGCGAAAAGCGCAATTATGCGCCGGTTTGCCCGGGCTTCAACCCGGTACCGGCCGGCGCAAAAGTCAGTCCAAAGCGGTACGGATTTCCGTCAAAAATGCCTGTGCGACGGCCGCCACCTTGTCGCGCGGCTGGTTTTCGATCAGCTGGATGATCTTGCTGCCGATGACCACGGCGTCGGCCACCTTGCCGATGGCCTTGGCCGTGGCCGCGTCGCGGATGCCGAAGCCCACGCCCACGGGCACGTTCACATGTTTGCGTATGCGCGGCAGCATGGCCTCGACGGCGTCCACGTCCAGCGTGCCGGCACCGGTCACGCCCTTGAGCGAGACGTAGTAGACATAACCGCTGGCGACTTCGGCCACCTGGGCCATGCGTGCGTCCGTGCTGGTGGGTGCCAGCAGAAAGATCAGGTCCATGCCATGCGCGCGCAGCCGGGCGGCGAACTCCACGCATTCCTCGGGCGGGTAGTCGACGATCAGCACGCCGTCCACGCCGGCCTGGGCGGCATCGCGGATGAAGGCGCTTTCGGTTTTGCTGCCGCCGTGCTTGATGTCGTAGCGCTCCACCGGGTTGGCGTAGCCCATCAGGACCACCGGCGTTGTGCCGTCCTTGGCGCGGAACTGGCGCACCATGTCCAGCACCTGGGCCAGGCCGGTGCCGAAGGACAGGGCCTTGTCGCCGGCTTTCTGGATCACGGGGCCGTCGGCGCTGGGGTCGGAAAAGGGCACGCCCAGCTCGATCACGTCGGCGCCGCCGGCCACCATGGCGTGCATCAGCTCGGGCGTGACGTCGGCAAACGGGAAACCCGCGGTGACATAGGGGATCAAGGCCTTGCGGCCCTGGCTTTTCAGCGTGGAGAAGGTGGAGGCAATGCGGCTCATGACTGCACCCCGCTTCCCTTGGCGCCGCTGGCGTCGAAAGACACCGGCGAAGCCGCGCCGCCCTTGACGGACAGGCCGCGCATGGACGGCCGGTCGTAGAAGTCGGCCCCCGAGAGGTCGGCCACCGTGCCGATGTCCTTGTCGCCCCGGCCCGAGAGGCAGACGAGCAGGCTCTGGTCGCTGCGCATGCTGCGGGCCATTTTCATGGCGCAGGCCACGGCATGGCTGGATTCGAGCGCCGGAATGATGCCTTCGGTGCGGCACAGGTAGTGGAAGGCCTCCAGGGCTTCCTTGTCGGTGATGCCGACGTATTCGGCGCGGCCTATGTCCTTGAGGAAGGCGTGTTCAGGGCCCACGCCGGGGTAGTCGAGCCCGGCGCTGATGCTGTGGGTTTCGGTGACCTGGCCGTCCTCGTTTTGCAGCACATAGGTGCGGTTGCCGTGCAGCACGCCCGGCAGGCCGCGCTGCAGCGAGGCCGAGTGCTTGCCGCTTTCCAGGCCTTCGCCGGCCGCTTCCACGCCGATCAGGCGGGTTTTGGCGTGCTGGATGTAGGGGTGGAAGATGCCCATGGCATTGCTGCCGCCGCCCACGCAGGCGATCACCGCGTCGGGCTGTTTGTTGCCGATGAATTCCGGCATCTGCTGCAGGCATTCGGCGCCGATCACGCTCTGGAAATCGCGGACCATCATGGGGTAGGGATGCGGGCCCGCCACCGTGCCGATGATGTAGAAGGTGTTGTCGACGTTGGCGACCCAGTCGCGCATGGCCTCGTTGAGCGCGTCTTTCAGCGTCTTGCTGCCGCTTTCGACCGGCACCACCGTGGCGCCCAGCAAATTCATGCGGTAGACGTTCGGGCTCTGGCGCTTGACGTCCTCGCTGCCCATGTAGACCACGCATTCCAGGCCGTAGCGCGCGCAGATCGTGGCGGTGGCCACGCCGTGCTGGCCGGCGCCGGTTTCGGCGATGACGCGCGGCTTGCCCATGCGGCGCGCCAGCATGGCCTGGCCTATGGTGTTGTTGATCTTGTGCGCGCCGGTGTGGTTGAGGTCTTCGCGCTTGAGGTAGATTTGCGCGCCGCCCTGTTCGCGGCTCATGCGCGCGGCGTGGTAGATCGGGGAGGGGCGGCCCACGAAATGCGCCAGCTCGTACTGGAATTCGGCGATGAACTCCGGGTCGTGCTGGTATTTCGCGTAAGCGTCTTTCAGCTCGTTGATCGCGTGGGTCAGCGTTTCCGAAACGAAACTGCCGCCGTAAATTCCGAAATGGCCTGAAACGTCAGGCTGGTGGTACTCGTACATGATGGGGACTCTTTGCAAGTAATTCGTCGGCGGCGCGCACGGCCGCGACGAACTGGTTGATTTTGTCGGCGCTTTTGATTCCCTTGGAAATCTCGACGCCGGAACTGACATCAACGGCCAGCGTTGTGCAACGCGGCCTGACTTGCGAAATGCCATCGATCACGTTTGCAGGCGTCAATCCACCAGACAAAACGAGGTGAGCGCTGACGTTTGGAGGAAGAAGTGACCAATTGAATGTTTTCCCGCCGCCGCCATAACCTTCGACATGAGCGTCGAGGAGGATGGCTTGTGCGGCCTTGAAGTCCTGGGCGTATTTTACGAGATCAAAGCCGCCTGGGAAACCCGGGGTGTTTTCGGCTGATTTTTCGCCCAATGGAATGCGTGCCGCACGCATGAAGGGCCGGCCGGCCTGCAGGCAGGCTTCAGGCGTCTCGTCTCCATGGAATTGCAGAAAGGCCGTGGGGATGAGGGCGCAGGCGGCGCTGATTTGGGCCGTGGGCGCGTTGACGAAGAGCAGCACCGGCGTGATGAAGGGCGGCAGGCGGCGGGCCAGTTCGGCGGCACGTTCGGCCGTCACGTAACGCGGGCTGGCCTCGTACATCACAAAACCGACCGCATCCGCGCCGGCCGCCACGGCGGCATCCACGTCTTCTTCGCGGGTCAGGCCGCATATCTTGATGCGGGTACGGGTGCTGGGTGCGGGCGTCATGGCAACCAATCATAGGCTGGTGCGCGCGCCGGGAGGCCGTAGTGGTCTTCATAGACCGGCCCCAGAAAGTACAAGCCGTCCGGCGAAAACGTCGGCGCGGCGGCATCGCGGCTACGTGCGGCCATCACCTCGGCCAGCCAGCCGGGCGGGTAGTTGCCTTGTCCAATGGCGACCAGGCAGCCCATGATGTTGCGGATCATGTGGTGCAAAAAGGCGTTGGCCTCGAACTCGAAGCGCCAATACCGGGCACCTGGATCACCGCGGTGCGAAATCTCGATGCGGCTGATGGTTTTGACGGGGGACTTGGCCTGGCATTGGGCGGCCCGGAAGGAGCTGAAGTCGTGTTCGCCGACCAGGTAGGTGGTGGCCTGCCGCATGGCCGACTCATCCAGCGGCCGGTAGACCCAGCCGACGCGCCCGGCTTCCACGCTGGGACGCACCGGCGACTCCAGCACCACATAGGCGTAGCGGCGCGCGATGGCGCTGCCGCGGCAATGGAATTGGTCGGGGACTTCGCGCGCCCACTGCACCGCGATGTCGGACGGCAAAAAGGCGTTGGTGCCGCGCACCCAGGAGGCGATGTCGCGCTGCAGGGGAGTGTCGAAGTGCACGACCTGCATCAGGCCGTGCACGCCGGCATCGGTGCGGCCGGCGCACAGGGTGCGGATGGGCTGGGCGGCGAACTTGCCCAGCGCCAGTTCCAGCTTGTCCTGCACCGTGTTGCCCGAAAGCTGGCTTTGCCAGCCTTCGTAGCCGCTGCCGCTGTAGCTGACGCCGAGTGCAATCCTCACGGAAAGGGACGCAGTGAACGCAGCGCGTTCAGGCTGCGCTCACGACAGGGCGTTCAGGAAGGCCTGTGCCTTGACCTTCAGCGGGCCCTTGGCTTCGGCCATCACCTCTTCGGCCAGGGACCTTGCGCCATCCGAATCGCCCAGCGAACGGAATTCTTCGGCCAGCAGGAATTTGGTTTCCAGCGGGTCGTCGGACGTGACTTCCATCGGGTGGGCCGGGCTTTCCGTCGTCGGGCCGTTCAGGTCCAGTGACAGCGATCCGAGGTCGAACTCCAGCATGCCGTTGTCAGCCGCCGGCGCCGGCGCCGGGGCCGGGGCTGCCGCCGCTTTGGCGGGGGCTGGCGCCGGTTTGGGCGGCGGTGTGAACGGTTCGGGCGTGAAGTTCAGGCCTTCGTCGAGGAAAGATACTTCGGGCGCGGCCTCGGCGGGTTTGGCGGCCGGCGCCGGTGGCTTGGCCGTGGGCAGGGCCACCGTGGCGCTGCTGAAATCCATGTTCAGCGGGGCCGGTTCCTGCGGTTTCATGGCCACTGTGGGCTCAACACGAACGGGAGCGGGCGGCGGAGGAGGCGAGGCCGAGATCACGGCCGGCGTGGTGGCCGCAATGGGTTCGTCATCGAGCGAAAAGTCCAGGTCAAGGTCGACATCCATCGAAGGCGCGGGTGCCGGAACATGCACCGGCTGCGCCACCATGGCCACGGTGCCGCCTGGGCTGAACGCCGAGGTGCCGCCGGCATGGGCGCTGCCCGCGGGCTGGCCGCCCGGTTGGTACATCGGGTTGGCGGGGTCCAGTTCACGGCCCATCTCGGTGATGTAGGCCCATTCAGGGCCGCTGCCGTGGGTCAGGTTGAAGGCCTCGATGGCGACGGTTTCAAAGGCCTTGCTGTCGCGGCGCTTGGCGTAGATTTCCATCAGCTTGGCATGGATGGCGACGCGCATCGGGCTGGTGCGCATGGCTTCTTTGAGGATTTCCTCGGCCTGCAGGTCGCGTCCATAGGCCAGGTACACATCGGCTTCGGCTACCGGGTCGACGTCGCCAGCGGCATCCAATTGACTGGGCGAATACACCAGGGACGAACCCGTGGCGTTGCCTTCATTCGTGTCAATTCTTTGGCCGCCGCTGGCGCCGAAAAAAGAATCTGGCTGCAGCCTGCTCTCTAGGAAGGAACTGTCGACCTGGGCCGCGCCGCCAC
This sequence comes from Polaromonas sp. LjRoot131, assembly GCF_964252805.1. Lineage (NCBI taxonomy): Bacteria > Pseudomonadati > Pseudomonadota > Betaproteobacteria > Burkholderiales > Comamonadaceae > Polaromonas > Polaromonas sp. LjRoot131. Next base: position 217,124 of record NZ_CAXUPF020000001.1, read on the forward strand.
GCTGGCGGTAGCGGTAAAAACCGAAACCGGCCAGCAGCAGCAGCAAGCCGCCGGCGATGGGCAGGATCAGCGGGTTGTCGAGGATTTCGTCGACCAGACTGGGTTCAGGCGGGGGCGGTGGTACGGCCACGGGCTTTTTGGTGACGGTCGCAGGCGGGGTGACCGCGGCACTGGCGGCTGGTGCGGGCTCGGAGGCCGCAGCCACTGGAGCCGTACTGGTGGCCGCCTCGGATGTTGCCGCTGCGGGAGCGGAGGCGGCCGCAGCCGGCGCGCTGCTGGCGGTGGCCGGCGATGGCGTGACAGGGGCAACGGCCGGGGCCGGAGCAGGCGTTACGCCCGGGGCGGCTACCGAAGATGCCGCCGGGGCTGGCGTAGCGGCCGGGGCGGGTGGCGCCAGGCTTGGCACGCTGGCGGGCGCGGGAACGGCGACACCAGGGGCTTTTGCCGCGCTGGCTGCAGGTGCCGCCGCAGGGGCACCGCCCAGCTTGTTCAACTCGCTGATGTTCTTGGACAGTTCGGCCACCCGTGTGGAGGCTTCCTTGGCCTGGCGTTCCTTGGCGATCTTGTCTTCGGCCGCCGTGGGGGCTGCCTTGCCCTGGACTGCGCCCTTGGAGAGGGTCAGCTTGTCGGGTGTGCTGCTGGCGGGCGCGCGGTCTTCGACCTTGGCCTGCACCTTGCCGCCGGCCTGGCGGTCGGCGCTGGCCATCTGGGTGGCCGGCACGCCTTCGGCGAGCTTGCGGCGGAAGCTGTTGAAGTCCTTGCTTTGCGCGACGATGGTCTGGGTGGCTTCACCGGCGGAAATCGCGCTGGCGGTTTCGGCGCTCGGGATGTCCAGCACGGCGCCCGACTTGACGCGGTTCACGTTGCCGCCGATGAAGGCGTCCGGGTTGCTGCGCAGCAGGGCGACCAGCATCTGGTCCAGCGACACGCTGGCGGGCTTGTTCTGGGCGGCGATCTTGCCGGCGGTGTCACCGGCTTTGACGGTGACCTGTTTGTCGCCGCCGGCGGGCACTTTTTCGAGGGGGGCGGCAGGGGCCTTGGCGACCGGTGCGGACCGGCTGCTGGGGCCTGCCGGTGCTGAATAAGGAATGGCGGCTATGCCCTTGGCGGAAGGCGCCGCGGGGCGGGAAGACAGCACGGGGGCCGTGGGCGCGACCGCTGTGCCCGAGCGCAGGGCCGGCGGGTCGAACAGCATGGTGTAGTCGCGCGTGATGCGGCCGTTGGCCCAGCTGGCTTCCAGGATCAGGTCGACAAAAGGCTCGGTGACGGGGCGGTTGCTGCTCAGGCGCAGAAAGGAGCGCCCGTCCGCGCGGCGCTGCAGGGTGACTTCGACGCCCGAGACCACGCTGCCATATTCAAGCCCGGCGGCCTTGAAGGTGTCGGGTGGCGCCACACCGGCCTTGAGGCTGGAGGCTTCCTCGGGTTTGATGTCGGGAATCTCGATTTCGGCGCGCAGGGGCTCACCCAATGCCGATTGAACCGTGATACGGCCCAGCGCGAGCGCGTGGGCTTCCAGACTTGCCAGGCTGCCCAGCAGTGCAATGGCACTTGCCAGGGCGCCGATACGCCAACGACCGCGATTATTCATGGGGTTGTGAGCCTCCAGTGCTCGGTCTGCATGTAACTTTATTCTGCTTAAGCGCACAAAAACCTCGATGCGAATTTTCGAAAAACAACCTTAACATCAAGGCATTAGGCTGACAAGCTAAGACACCACTTAAGTTTTGACACAGCGAGTTAGCAGCAACTTACAAGTTTCGGATGTTGTCTGACGACAACGTCCTGTGACATGTAGTTACGGATGGGCGGCCGTATGTTGGCAGCCGCTCACCTCAATTAATTCAGGCCTGCAGCAGGATCCGCAGCATGCGGCGCAGCGGTTCGGCGGCACCCCACAGCAGCTGGTCGCCCACGGTGAAGGCGCCCAGGTAGTCGGGGCCCATGGCCAGCTTGCGCAGGCGGCCCACCGGGATCTGCATGGTGCCGGTGACGGCCACAGGCGTGAGGTCCTTGATGGAGGCTTCGCGCGTGTTGGGCACAACTTTGACCCACTCGTTGTCGGCCGCGATCATGGCCTCGATGTCGGCCAGCGGCACGTCCTTCTTGAGCTTGAAGGTCAGCGCCTGGCTGTGGCAGCGCATCGCGCCTATGCGCACGCAGAAGCCGTCGACCGGGGTTTCGGCGGTGCCGAAGCTCGCGCCCTGGCCGAGGATCTTGTTGGTCTCGGCGCCGCCCTTCCACTCTTCCTTGCTCATGCCGTTGCCCAGGTCCTTGTCGATCCAGGGGATCAGCGAGCCGCCCAGCGGCACGCCGAAGTTGGCGGTTTCAGCGGCGCCCAGGCCCTGCTGCTTGGCCAGGATGCGGCGGTCGATTTCGAGGATGGCGGACTTGGGGTCGTCCAGCAGCGTGCGGACTTCGCTGTTGAGCGTGCCGAACTGCGTCAGCAGCTCGCGCATGTGCTGCGCGCCGCCGCCGGAGGCCGCCTGGTAGGTCATGCTGGTCATCCACTCGACCAGGCCGGCCTTGTAGAGGGCACCCACGCCCATCAGCATGCAGCTGACCGTGCAGTTGCCGCCTATCCAGTTGGTACCGCCCTTGGCCAGGGCGTTCTGGATGACGGGCAGGTTGACCGGGTCCAGGATGATGACGGCGTCGTCGTTCATGCGCAGCGTGGAGGCCGCGTCGATCCAGTGGCCCTTCCAGCCGGCCGCGCGCAGCTTGGGGAAGACCTCGGAGGTGTAGTCGCCGCCCTGGGCCGTGATGATGACGTCGCACTTCTTGAGCGCTTCAATGTCAAAGGCGTTTTTCAGCGTGGTCTCGTTCTTCGCCTGGGCGGGGGCTTTGCCGCCCGCGTTGGAGGTCGAGAAGAACACCGGCTCGATCAGCTCGAAGTCGCCTTCGGCCTGCATGCGATCGATCAGGACCGAGCCGACCATGCCGCGCCAGCCGACGAGTCCGGTGAGATTGCCTTTGAGTTTCATTGGAACTGCCCCTTCAAAAAGTACATAAAAATGGCTTTTTGGCCCGGCTCATCGAGCCGGCAGGGCACGACGAACCAGGCTTGCTAGCCTTTAATGGTGGTCGTTTTGGTGATCTGGGCAAAAACCGGCGCCGCACGTCCCGCGCGCAGGGCGGCGGGGCAGTGGGTGAAAGCGGGGTTTTTGCGCATAGGTGTCGATTGTAGCCAGGCTTGGCTTTGCCGAGGCTGACAGCCGCCGCAAACCAGCGGTAAAGCGCTGGTTTGCGGCGAAAAAACGTCAGGCCAAGGCTTTTACGACCGCGTCGCCCATCTCCACCGTGCCGACCTTCGTCGTGCCTTCGCTGTAGATGTCGGGCGTGCGCAGGCCCTGGCTCAGCACGGCATCCACGGCTTTTTCGATGCGGGCGGCGGCTTCGGGCTGGTTCAGGCTGAAGCGCAGCATCATGGCCGCGCTCAAGATCGTTGCCAACGGATTCGCCACGCCCTTGCCGGCGATGTCGGGTGCGCTGCCGTGGCTGGGCTCGTAGAGGCCCTGGTTCTTGTCGTTCAGGCTGGCCGAAGGCAGCATGCCGATGGAGCCGGTCAGCATGGCGGCGGCGTCGCTCAGGATGTCGCCGAACATATTGCCGGTGACGACCACGTCAAACTTCTTGGGCGCCTTGACCAACTGCATGGCCGCGTTGTCCACGTACATGTGGTCCAGCGCGACGTCGGGGTACTCCTTGCCGACCTCGGTGACCACGTCTTTCCAGAGCTGGAAGGTTTCCAGCACGTTGGCCTTGTCGACGCTGGTCACACGTTTGTCGCGTTTGCGGGCCGCCTGGAAGGCGACGTGGGCGATGCGTTCGATTTCGGGGCGCGAATAGCGCATGGTGTCGAAGGCTTCTTCAGAGCCGGGGAAGTGGCCGTCGGGCGAGACGCGGCGGCCGCGCGGCTGGCCGAAGTAGATGTCGCCGGTCAGCTCGCGGATGATGAGGATGTCCAGGCCGGACACCAGTTCGCGCTTGAGGCTGGAGGCGTCCACCAGTTGGGCGTAGCAGATCGCGGGGCGGAAGTTGGCGAACAGGCCCAGGTTCTTGCGCAGGCCCAGGATGGCCTGCTCGGGGCGCAGCGGCCGGTCAAGCTTGTCGTATTTCCAGTCGCCGACGGCGCCGAACAGCACGGCGTCGGCGTCCTTGGCCAGCTTGAGCGTGGCTTCGGGCAGCGGATGGCCGTGGGCCTCATAGGCGGCGCCGCCGACCAGCGCGCTTTCGGTCTCAAATTTCAGGTCCAGCGCCTTCAGGACTTTGACGGCTTCCGCGACGATTTCGGTGCCGATGCCGTCACCCGGCAGGATTGCGATTTTCATTTGCTGTCTTTGTGATGGCCGCGCGCGCCCTTGGGGCGGCCCGCGGTGGATTCTTGGGAAAGGTGTTCAGCCCGCGGCAGTGTGGTTCAACCACGGCTTGGTCGCCAGGCGCTCGGCTTCAAAGGCCTTGATCTTGTCGCTCTGGCGCAAGGTCAGGCCGATGTCGTCCAGGCCGTTGAGCAGGCAGTACTTGCGGAAGGCCTGCACCTCGAAGGGGAGCTCCTCGCCTTGCGGCTTGACGACGACCTGGCGCTCCAGGTCCACCGTGAGCTGGTAGCCGGGGAAGGCCAGCGCTTCGTCGAACAGCTGGGCCACCTGCGCCTCGGGCAGTACGATGGGCAGCAGGCCGTTCTTGAAGCTGTTGTTGAAAAAGATATCGGCGTAGCTGGGCGCGATGATGGCGCGAAAGCCGTACTGGTCCAGCGCCCAGGGCGCGTGTTCGCGCGAGGAGCCGCAGCCGAAGTTCTTGCGCGCCAGCAGGACGGACGCGCCGGCGTAGCGCGGCTGGTTCAGCACGAAGTCGGGGTTGGGTTTGCGCGTGGCCGGATCCTGGCCGGGAAAGCCCGCGTCCAGGTAGCGCCATTCGTCAAACAGGTTGGGCCCGAAGCCGGTCTTGCGGATGGATTTGAGGAACTGCTTGGGGATGATGGCGTCGGTGTCGACGTTCTCGCGGTCCATCGGGGCCACGAGGCCCTTGTGTACGGTGAATTTTTTCATTTACTTCTTTGCGGCGTTTTCGATTTTTTCGCCGACCTTCTGGACGTCTTGCCCGACACCCCGGAAGGTGTTGCAGCCGGCCAGCAGGACGGCCGCGCAGGCCAGTGACAGCGCAAGCAGGGTTTTGATTTTTTTCATGGAAGTTCCTCCTGGGGCTGGTGGTTAGACAAATTTCCGGATATCGACAAAGTGGCCGTGCACGGCCGCCGCCGCCGCCATCGCGGGGCTGACCAGGTGGGTGCGCCCGCCGGCGCCCTGGCGGCCTTCGAAGTTGCGGTTGCTGGTGGAGGCGCAGCGCTCGCCCGGTTCCAGCCGGTCGGCGTTCATGGCCAGGCACATGGAGCAGCCCGGTTCGCGCCATTCAAAGCCGGCGGCCACAAAAATCTTGTCCAGGCCTTCGCGCTCGGCCTGTTCCTTGACCAGGCCGGAGCCCGGCACCACCAGCGCGAGCTTCACATTTTTGGCAACCTTCTGGCCAATCTTCTTGATCACGGCCGCGGCTTCGCGCATGTCCTCGATGCGGCTGTTGGTGCAGGAGCCGATGAATACCTTGTCGACGTAGAGGTCGTTCAGCGCCTTGCCGGGCTCCAGGCCCATGTATTTCAGGGCGCGCTCGATGGCATCGCGCTTGTTGGCGTCTTTTTCCTTGTCGGGGTCGGGCACGCGGTCGTCGATGGACAGCACCATTTCGGGCGAGGTGCCCCAGGTGACCTGGGGCAGGATCTGGCTGGCGTCAAGCTCGACCACGGCGTCGAACTTCGCGTCGGGATCGGAGTGCAGCGTGTTCCAGTATTTGGCGGCCATGTCCCATTCGACGCCGGTGGGCGAGAGCAGGCGGCCTTTGACGTAATCGATGGTCTTCTGGTCCACCGCCACCAGGCCGGCGCGCGCGCCGGCTTCAATCGCCATGTTGCAGACCGTCATGCGGCCTTCCATGCTGAGCGCGCGTATCGCCGAGCCGGCGAATTCGATCGTGTAGCCGGTGCCTCCTGCTGTTCCGATCTTTCCAATGATCGCCAGCACGATGTCCTTGCCGGTCAGGCCGGGCGCGAGCTTGCCCTCGACCTTCACGAGCATGTTCTTGGCCTTCTTGGCCAGCAGGGTCTGCGTGGCCATCACGTGCTCGACTTCGCTGGTGCCTATGCCGTGCGCCAGCGCGCCGAAGGCGCCGTGGGTGGAGGTGTGCGAGTCGCCGCAGACCACCGTCATGCCGGGCAGGGTGGCGCCGCTTTCGGGGCCGATCACATGCACGATGCCCTGGCGCTTGGACAGAAAGGGGAAGAAGGCGGCTGCGCCGAATTCCTTGATGTTGCTGTCCAGCGTGGTGATCTGTTCCTTGCTGACCAGGTCGGTGATGCCGTCGTAGCCCAGCTCCCAGCCGGTGGTGGGCGTGTTGTGGTCGGCGGTGGCGACGATGGAGCTGATGCGCCAGACCTTGCGGCCGGCCTCGCGCAGGCCTTCAAAGGCCTGCGGGCTGGTGACTTCGTGCACCAGGTGGCGGTCGATGTAGAGGATGGCCGTGCCGTCTTCTTCGGTATGGACGACGTGTTCGTCCCAGATCTTGTCGTAGAGGGTGCGTCCCATGGGTTTCCTTCGTGGTCTCTTGTTGTCGTCTGTCGTTGAGTGATTTTAGGCGGCTGCGTGAGCCGGGGCTGCCGCGTTTTTCGCGGCTTTCAGGCTGCCGTGTTGGGGCGCGGGCAGCGTCAGGTGGTCCACCAGCAGCCGCGCCGTCAGCGGCAGCGTGGAAAAGTCGCGCGCCACCAGCTGGATCTGGCGCTCCGCCCAGCTGTCCAGCAGCGGGATGGATTCAAGTTCGCCGACGCCGTGCGTCAGTTCAAAGGCGCGCTGCGGCATCACGCCCACGCCCAGGCCGTTGTGGATCATGCGGCACATGGCGTCCAGGCCGGTCACGTGGATGCGCAGCTTGATGGTGCGCCCGAGCCGCGCGGCAGCCTCGCGCATGGCCAGGTAGATCGAGCTGTTGGAATGCAGGCCGACCTGGTCGTAGTCCAGCGCGGTTTCGAAGCGGATGGCACCCTGCGCGCACAGCGGGTGGCCGCGCGGGACGATGAGCACGAGTCTGTCGGTGCGGTAGGGCAGGGTCTGCAGGTCCCCCGTGCCGTCGGCGGTGTTGCAGATGCCCAGGTCGGCCGCGCCCTCCTGCACGGCGCGGACGACTTCGGTGCTCAGGTGCTCTTCGAGGTCGATCTTGATGCCCGAATGCTCGCGCGTGAAAGCGCCCAGGTCCTCGGGCAAAAACTGCACGATGGCCGAGATGCTGGCATGCACGCGCACATGGCCGCGCACGCCGTCGGCGTATTCGCTGAGTTCGCTCTGCATTTTCTCGAGGCTGAACAGCACCGAGCGCGCATGGTGCAGCAGGCTTTCACCGGCCGGCGTCAGGTCGACGCCGCGGGTGTGGCGGTACAGCAGCGGGGTGTCCAGCGTGGCCTCGAGATCGGAGAGGCGCTTGCTGACGGCGGAGGCCGCGATGAATTCGCGTTCGGCCGCCTTGCCGATGCTGCCCAGCTCGCACACGGCCACAAAGAGCTGAAGCGAGGTCAGGTCGATGCGGCGGGCAAAGTTGCGTTCTGAGCTTTTCATGGGGGCTTGTCGCGTGACGTCATCGCGTTCGACGACGGTGGATCGCTATTTTGCCGCTAAGAACCGTGTTTTGTCATCGTAATACGCGATGACCCGCTTGCCGATGGGCGTTTTCCTCTGATTCGGGCGTAAAAAAGCCCGCCGATGCTGCCATCAGGCGGGCTTTGCGCCAGGGCGCGGGCGGCTTAGCGCTTGGCCAGCGGCAGGACCTGGCGGGTCGTGGAGCCGGTGAACAGCTGGCGTGGGCGGCCGATCTTGTACTCGGGGTCGCCGATCATTTCATTGAGCTGGGCGATCCAGCCGACCGTGCGGGCCAGGGCGAAGACAGCGGTGAACAGCGGCACGGGGATGCCGATGGCGCGCTGCACGATGCCGGAGTAGAAGTCGACGTTGGGGTAGAGCTTGCGCGAGACGAAGTAGTCGTCTTCGAGGGCGATCTTTTCCAGGGCCATGGCCAGCTTGAACAGCGGGTCGTTTTCCAGGCCCATTTCTTTCAGGACTTCCTTGCAGGTTTCCTGCATGAGCTTGGCGCGCGGGTCGTAGTTTTTGTAAACGCGGTGGCCGAAGCCCATCAGCTTGACGCCGGAGCTCTTGTCCTTGACCTGCTTGATGAATTCGCCGATCTTCTCGACGCCGCCCTGCTTCTGGATGTCGCCCAGCATGTTGAGGGCCGCTTCGTTGGCGCCGCCGTGGGCCGGTCCCCAGAGGCAGGCCACGCCGGCCGCGATGGCGGCAAACGGGTTGGTGCCGGAGGAGCCGCACAGGCGCACGGTGGAGGTCGAGGCATTCTGCTCGTGGTCGGCGTGCAGGATGAAGATGCGGTCCAGCGCGCGTTCAAGCACCGGGTTGACCTTGTACTCTTCGCACGGCGTGGCGAACATCATGTGCAGGAAGTTGCCGGCGTAGCTCAGGTTGTTCTTGGGGTACATGTAGGGCTGGCCCACGGTGTACTTGTAGGCCATGGAGACCAGGGTCGGCATCTTGGCGATCAGGCGGATGGCCGAGATGTCGCGGTGTTCCGGGTTGGTGATGTCGGTGCTGTCGTGGTAGAAGGCCGACAGGGCGCCGACCAGGCCGGTCATGATGGCCATCGGGTGCGCGTCGCGGCGGAAACCGCGCAGGAAGAACTGCATCTGCTCGTTGACCATGGTGTGGTTGGTCACGCGGTGCACGAAGTCGGTCTTCTGCGCCACGTTGGGCAGCTCTCCGTACAGCAGCAGGTGGCAGGTTTCCATGTAGTCGCAGTTGGTGGCCAGCTGCTCGATGGGGTAGCCGCGGTACAGCAATTCGCCTTTGTCGCCGTCGATGTAGGTGATGGCCGACTGGCAGGACGCGGTGGAAAGGAAACCGGGGTCATAGGTGAACATGCCGGTCTGCGCGTACAGCTTGCGGATGTCGACGACGTCCGGGCCGACATTGCCCTGGTACACCGGCAACTCGATGCTGGGGCTGCCGTTGCTGAAGGACAGGGTGGCTTTGTTGTCAGCTAGCTTCATTTCTTGCTTCTTTCTTTCGTATCAGTGTCAATGAGGGACGGGCGGGTAATCAGGGGGCCGGCGCCGCGGGCTGCAGCAACTTTAAAACCTCGTGGGCTTCAGAAGTAGAGGCGCTTGCCTTGGCGGCTTCATCGGGCAGCTGGCCGGCTTCTTTTCGTTTTAACAGCAGGTCCAGCAAATCGTTGTCGGACAACTCCATTAAATCATTCAACCCTTTAGCCTGCCTGACGGTGAGGGTGGCCTCGTGGCCCTGGAAGAAGCGCTCTATCAACAGGTCGTTTTCGAGCAGGCCGCGCCGGCAGCGCCACTTGAGCTTGCTCAGGGCGCGCTCGTCTAGCAGGGCGTCGGCGGTTTCCATATTTTCGGCCAGCGGACGGTCAAACTGTCCTCATCACCATCATTTCCTTGATCTTGCCGATGGCTTTCGTCGGGTTCAGGCCCTTGGGGCAGACGTCGACGCAGTTCATGATGGTGTGGCAGCGGAACAGGCGGTAGGGATCTTCAAGGTTGTCCAGGCGCTCGGCGGTGGCTTCATCGCGGCTGTCGGCGATGAAACGGTAGGCCTGCAGCAGGCCGGCCGGGCCGACGAACTTGTCGGGGTTCCACCAGAAGCTGGGGCAGGAGGTCGAGCAGCTGGCGCACAGGATGCACTCGTAGAGGCCGTTGAGCTCTTCGCGCTCTTCGGGGCTCTGCAGGCGCTCTTTCTCGGGCGGCACGTTGTCGTTGATCAGGTAGGGCTTGATCGAGTTGTACTGCTTGAAGAACTGCGTCATGTCGACGATCAGGTCACGCACCACGGGCAGGCCCGGCAGCGGCTTGAGGATGATGACCTCGGGCAGCGTGCGCATGTTGGTCAGGCAGGCCAGGCCGTTCTTGCCGTTGATGTTCATCGCGTCCGAGCCGCAGACGCCTTCGCGGCAGGAGCGGCGAAAGCTGATGGACGGATCCTGCGCCTTGAGTTTCATCAGCGCGTCCAGCAGCATGCGCTCATGGCCGTCGAGTTCCACCTCGATGGTCTGCATGTAGGGCTTGGCATCGGTGTCCGGGTCGTAGCGGTAGATCTTGAAGGTGCGTTTGGTCATGGGGTTCTCGCTTCTTGTGGGGTCGCAGGCCGTCTGTCGTGTGTCGTGTCTGTTCTATTAGAACGTGCGCGTCTTCAGCGGCACGGACTCGACGGTCAGGGGCTTCATCTGCACCGGCTTGTAGGCCAGGCGGCTGCCTTCGCTGTACCACAGCGTGTGCTTGTGCCATTCGGTGTCGTTGCGGCCGTTCGGGTGTTCGGGCGTGTCGCCGTAGTCATCAACCGAATGCGCACCGCGGCTTTCCCGGCGGGCGGCGGCCGACACGATGGTGGCTTGCGCGGCCTCGATCAGGTTCTCGACTTCCAGCGCCTCGATGCGCGCGGTGTTGAAGATCTTGGACTTGTCTTTCAGGCCGATGCTGTTGACGCGGTCGCGCAGGGCGGCGATCTTGGTCACGCCTTCGTCCATGATGGCCTGGGTGCGGAACACGCCGGCGTGCTGCTGCATGGCGGCGCGCAGGTCGTTGGCCACGTCCTGGGCGTATTCGCCGTCGGTCGCGTTGTCCAGGCGCGCAATGCGGGCCAGCGTCTTGTCGGCGGCGTCGGCCGGCAGCGGCTTGTGCGTGGTGGTCTTGGCGAACTCGACGATGTGGTTGCCGGCGGCCTTGCCGAAGACCAGCAGGTCCAGCAGCGAGTTGGTGCCCAGGCGGTTGGCGCCGTGCACGCTGACGCAGGAGCATTCGCCCACCGCGTAGAGGCCGTTGACGACCTGGCTCTGGTTGTTGGCGTCCTGGGTGACGACCTGGCCGTGGATGTTGGTCGGGATGCCGCCCATCTGGTAGTGGATGGTGGGCACCACGGGAATCGGTTCCTTGGTGATGTCGACGTTGGCGAAGTTGTGGCCGATCTCGAACACCGAGGGCAGGCGCTTCATGATGGCATCCACGCCCAGGTGGGTCATGTCCAGCAGGATGTAGTCCTTGTTGGGGCCGCAGCCGCGGCCCTCCTTGATTTCCTGGTCCATGGAGCGCGAGACGAAGTCGCGCGGCGCCAGGTCTTTCAGCGTGGGCGCGTAGCGCTCCATGAAACGCTCGCCGTTGCTGTTGCGCAAGATCGCGCCTTCCCCGCGACAGCCTTCGGTCAGCAGCACGCCGGCACCGGCCACGCCGGTCGGGTGGAACTGCCAGAACTCCATGTCTTCCAGCGGGATGCCGGCGCGTGCCGCCATGCCCAGGCCGTCGCCGGTGTTGATGAAGGCGTTGGTCGACGCGGCAAAGATGCGGCCGGCGCCGCCGGTGGCCAGCAGCGTGGTCTTGGCTTCAAAAATGTGGACGTCGCCGGTTTCCATTTCGAGGGCGGTTACGCCCACCACGTCGCCCGCGGCATCGCGGATCAGGTCCAGCGCCATCCACTCGACGAAGAAACTGGTCTTTTCCTTGACGTTTTGCTGGTACAGCGTGTGCAGCATGGCGTGGCCGGTACGGTCGGCCGCGGCGCAGGCGCGCTGCACCGGTTTTTCGCCGTAGTTGGCGGTGTGGCCGCCGAAGGGACGCTGGTAAATCGTGCCGTCGGGATTGCGGTCGAAAGGCATGCCCATGTGCTCGAGGTCGTAGACGACCTTGGGCGCTTCGCGGCACATGTATTCGATCGCGTCCTGGTCGCCGAGCCAATCGGAACCCTTGACGGTGTCGTAGAAGTGGTAGTGCCAGTTGTCTTCGCTCATGTTGCCGAGCGAGGCGCCGATGCCGCCCTGGGCCGCGACGGTGTGCGAGCGCGTGGGGAACACTTTGGAAAGCACGGCGACGTTGAGGCCGGCGCGCGCCAGCTGCAGCGAGGCGCGCATGCCAGAGCCGCCGGCACCGACGATGACGACGTCAAATTTGCGCTTGGGGAGTTTGGAGGTTGCTGTCATGATTTTTGTGGGGTGTCGGTCTTCTTGTCGGGTCTGCGGGGTCGGTGGCGGCTCAGAGGCGCCACAGGACCTGGATGCCCCAGCCGGCGCAGGCCACCAGCCAGACGATGGTGAACACATTCAGCACGAGCTTGAGGGACGCCGCCTTGAGGTAGTCCATCCCGATCTCGCGCATGCCGACCCACACGTGGTAGAGCAGGGCGATGATGACCGTGAAGGTCAGCACTTTCATCCACTGCGCCGAGAAAATGCCGGCCCATTTGTCGTAGCCGATGGGGCCTTTGCTGAAGATGACCTGGGCCAGCAGCAGCACGGTGAAGAGGGCCATCAGGACGGCCGTGACGCGTTGCGCGAGCCAGTCGCGCAAGCCGTAGTGGGCACCGACAACGATGCGTTTGGAGCCGTAGTTAACTGCCATTTTTTGTGCTCCTTGTGATCAGTAGAGGCCGAACAGCTTGGCGCCGAGGGCCAGTGTCAGGGCGATGCTCACGACCAGCGTGAAGATGGCGGAGGACTTGCCGAACTCCTTGCTCACGGCGGCGTGGCTGACGTCCATCCAGAGATGGCGCAGGCCGGCGATGAAGTGGTGCAGGTAGGCCCAGATCAGGGCCAGCGCCACGAGCTTCCAGATGATGCCGGGCAGGCCCAGCATGCCGATGTTGAAAGCCGCCTTGAATTTCTCGAACGAAATCTCGGAGGAAATCGAGGTGTCGAACATCCAGATGATGAAAGGCAGCAGCAGGAACATGATGCCCCCGCTGATGCGGTGCAGGATGGAAATGATGCTTGCGACGGGGAAGCGGTAGGTGGGGAGGTCGGTGAGCGCGTTGATGTTGCGGAACTCGGGCCGCTTGGGACGCTGTTTGGAGGCCAGCTCTGTCATTTTTAGGCTTTCGTGGGTGTAACTGGGTGGTAACCGGGTCTGCAATTACAGCTAAACAGCCGAATTCTATTGCAACGCAACAATCAGCTTACAAACGTTTGCAGCTTCCTGAGGGTTCCCGTCAACTAAGGTCGTTTTTGTAGTGATGGGTGTCGGTGCGGTACAGGCCCCGGCGCAATTCCATGGGCAGGTCGTTGTAGGTATAGGCGGTGCGCTCCACGCTGAGCAGCGGCGCGCCCACCGGCACGCTGAGCAGCGCGGCGGAGGCTTCATCGGCCGCGACGGCGCGGATTTTTTCCTCGGCGCGCACCATGCGCACGCCGAACTCGGTTTCAAACAGCGCGTACATGGGGCCGCGGTGCGTGGCCAGCCGCTCAGCGGTCAAGCCCTTGAACGGGCCGCCCGGCAACCAGACGTCTTCGAGAATGGTCGGCGTGCCCTGGAAGGCCAGCACGCGGCGCAACTGCAGCACGGCGTCGCCGGTGCGCAGCGAGAGCGGGCGCGCGATGTCGGCCGGTGCGCGCAGGCGCTTGCAATCGATGATCTGCCGCTCGGCCGGGCCTTCGCTGGTGGTGTCGCCGCTGTCGGGCATGAGGCGCAGGAAGCGGTACTGCACATGCTGCTCGGCATGTGTGGCCACGAAAGTGCCCTTGCCCTGGCGGCGCACCACGAGGTTCTCGGCCGCCAGTTCGTCGATCGCCTTGCGCACCGTGCCCTGGCTCACGCGAAAACGCGCGGCGAGGTCCATCTCGCTGGGAATGGCCTCGCCCGGCTTCCATTCGCCGGCCTGCAGGCTTTGCAGGATCAGCACCTTGATCTGCTGGTACAGGGGGCTGAAGGCCGGTGCCACGCCGGTAACCACGCCGGCATCGCCGGCGAGAGCGGCGGAATCGGTCAATGAGGACGGGTTGATGGCCATGGGGCAGCAGGTTAGCAGCAGTAAGTGGCGGTTGGCGGCGGGTTAAAGCGGCTTGTGGGGGAGGCCGCAACAGGCACGCGGCAATCCCGGAAATAAAGTCCGAAACAAGGCTGAATCATATCTTATATAAGACATAAGACAAATTGACGCCCGTCACTTTTCAAGCGTAAAATCTTGGGCTGAGCCAGTGCATGGCCTGCCATTTTGCGGTGATTTTGAGGGGCGAAAACCCTGAACAAGCATCCCCGAATATCCCAGGCTCGCGCCAGACATCTCACGTCACATCCTCATTCAACCGATTCTTAACTTTCCTGGAGCCCTCGATCATGAGCAAAAAACCCGTCCGTGTTGCAGTCACCGGTGCAGCTGGCCAAATCGGTTACGCATTGCTGTTTCGCATTGCCTCCGGCGAGATGCTCGGCAAGGACCAGCCCGTCATTCTGCAACTGCTCGAAGTGCCTGTTGAGGGCCCGCAGAAGGCGCTCAAGGGCGTGATGATGGAACTCGACGACTGCGCCTTCCCGCTGCTGGTCGGCATGGAGGCCTATGACGACCCCATGAAAGCCTTCAAGGACGCCGACTACGCGCTGCTGGTTGGCTCGCGCCCGCGCGGCCCCGGCATGGAACGCGCCGAACTGCTGGCCGTCAACGGCGCCATCTTCACGGCGCAGGGCAAGGCGCTCAACGCCGTCGCCAGCCGCAACGTCAAGGTGCTGGTGGTCGGCAATCCCGCCAATACCAACGCCTACATTGCCATGAAGAGCGCTCCCGACCTGCCGCGCAAGAACTTCACCGCCATGCTGCGCCTGGACCACAACCGCGCCGCCAGCCAGATCGCCGCCAAGACCGGCAAGGCCGTGGCCGACATCGAAAAGCTCACCGTCTGGGGCAACCACTCGCCCACGATGTACGCCGACTACCGTTTCGCCACCATCAAGGGCGAAAGCGTCGCCAAGATGATCAACGACCAGGAATGGAACGCCAACGTGTTCCTGCCCACCGTCGGCAAGCGCGGCGCCGCCATCATTGAAGCGCGCGGCCTGTCCTCGGCAGCATCGGCCGCCAACGCCGCTATCGACCACATGCGCGACTGGGCGCTGGGCACCAACGGCAAGTGGGTCACCATGGGCATCCCGTCGGACGGCCAGTACGGCATCCCCAAGGACGTCATGTTCGGTTTCCCCGTGACCTGCGAAAACGGCGAGTA
The DNA here is from genome assembly GCF_964252805.1 of Polaromonas sp. LjRoot131. Classification (NCBI taxonomy): domain Bacteria; kingdom Pseudomonadati; phylum Pseudomonadota; class Betaproteobacteria; order Burkholderiales; family Comamonadaceae; genus Polaromonas; species Polaromonas sp. LjRoot131. Next base: position 232,211 of record NZ_CAXUPF020000001.1, read on the forward strand.
CAAACTCGTCGAAGGCCTGGAAATCGACGCCTTCAGCCAGGAACGCATCAACAAGACGCTGGACGAGCTCAAGGGTGAGCAGGACGGCGTCAAGCACCTCCTGTAAATTAGTACGCAGTACGAGGCCGCCAGCACTTGCCCGCACACCGCCGCCCTCATCCATGAGCGACTGGAATCCCGCACTCTACAGCCGCTATGAGGATGAGCGCACGCGCCCGGCCCAGGAGCTGCTGGCGCGGGTTCCGCTGGCGCAGGCGGCCCGGGTGTTCGACCTCGGCTGCGGGCCGGGCAACTCCACCGAGTTGCTGGTCCGCCGCTTTCCGGGCGCCGTGGTCACGGGCACCGACAATTCCGAAGCCATGCTGGCCAGTGCGCGCAAGCGCCTGCCGGCCGCGCATTTCGAACTGAGCGACATCGCCGATTGGCAGGCCGCATCCGGCGATGCCGCACCCCAGCTCATTTACGCGAATGCGGCCCTGCAATGGGTGCCCGACCACGCCAGGCTGGTCCCGCGGCTGTTCGCCGCGCTGGCGCCCGGCGGCGTGCTGGCCATCCAGATGCCCGACAACCGCGACGAGCCTACGCATCGCCTGATGCGCGAGCTGGCTTCCGAGGCGCCGTGGACCGAAGCGATCGGCGATTATTCAAAGCTGCGCACCGAGCTGTTTTCCATAGACCGCTATTACGACCTACTGGCCGCCGAGGCGGCGCATGTCGATGTCTGGCGCACGGCCTACCAGCATCCCATGGCTTCGGCCGCCGCGATCGTGGAATGGGTGCGCGCGACAGGCCTCAAACCTTTCGTGGACCGCCTCCCGCCGGATTTACAAGCGAGTTACCTCGCCGAATACGAGCGGCGCGTCGATAAAGCCTATACGCCGCGCAGTGATGGAAAACGGCTGCTGGCCTTTCCCCGCATGTTTATCGTCGCCCAAAAATGAGCCCCCACGCTTGTCACTCCGTGTACTGCGCTGCCCCCCGAGGGGGCGCTGCGCCTGCGGCCCGGCAAAGCCGGTTCCGCGGCCCCTGCTTGAGAGGGACGTGCGCATGAACCCGCGTGAAGTACTTCTGGGTGCACAAGCCGGTGCGATTGTGTTGCCGGTCTGCGACCACTACAGCGGCGTCGAAGCGCGCATGCGCAAAAGCCTGCAGCTGCAGGCCGAGATGACCGAGGAGTTCGGTGCCTGCGTGTTTGACGTGACGCTGGACTGCGAAGACGGCGCGCCTGTGGGCGGCGAGGCCGAGCATGCGGCCATGGTGGTGGCGCTGGCGGCACTGGCCGGTGACAAGGCCCGCGTCGCCGTGCGCGTGCACGCGGTGGACCATCCGGCTTTTGATGCCGACATGGCGGTGATCGCCGGCAAGCTGGCACGCCATCTCTCGCACATCATGGTGCCCAAGGTCGAATCGCTGGCCGACGTGCTGCGCGCCGAGCAGGCGCTGCTGGCCGCTACCGCCGGTGATTTGCCGCTGCACGTGCTGATCGAATCGCCGCTCGCGGTGCGCAACGCCTTTGAGATCGCGGCGCACCCGCGCGTGCAGTCGCTGAGCTTCGGGCTCATGGATTTTGTGTCGGCCCATGCGGGCGCGATTCCCGCCGACGGCATGAGCAGCCGCGGCCAGTTCACGCACCCGCTGGTGCTGCGCGCCAAGCTTGAGATCGCCTCGGCCTGCCACGCCCACGGCAAGGTGCCTTCACATTGTGTTGTCACGGAATTCAGCGACATTGAGGCCATGACCGCCGCCGCACGCCATGCCGCCCGCGAACTGGGTTACACCCGGATGTGGAGCATCCACCCGAACCAGATCCGCCCCATCCTGGAGGCTTTCGCACCCGGCGAAGGCGAGATTGAGGACGCCACCAAAATAATCACCGCCGCCGCCCTTGCCGACTGGGCGCCCATCAACTTTGAAGGAAAGCTGCACGACCGCGCGAGCTACCGCTACTTCTGGCAGGTTCTGGAGCGCGCGCACCAGACCGGCCGGGCGCTTCCCCCCGAGGCGCAAGCTTATTTCAAGACCGCGTTCCATTGAGCGCCCACCTCCCATCACAACACATCACTGCACGAAAGCCCCATGAAAAAACTCCACACCCCTTGCGTTGTCAATGCACTGGCCGCCGCTGTCTTGCTGGCCGCTTCCGGCCTGGCCATGGCCCAGACGGCGCCTGCCGCCAAGCCCGTGGCAAAACCCGCCGCCAAGAAGCAGCCCGTCGTCAACCCGTCGAACCGCACCAATCTCAAAAGCGCGGCCAAGAACGTGGCCGCCGGCATTGAGGCCGCCGAAGCCGCGCTGACGCCGGCCGAGCTGGCCATCGCCGAGCGCGTGCACGTGGGCAAGCTGCCCTGCGAACTGGGCGCCGCGGTCGACCTGGCGCCCGATGCCAAGGCGCCCGGCTATTTCAACGTGAGCGGCAAGAACTTCAAGTACCGCATGTTCCCGGTGGCCACCACCACCGGCGCGATCCGCCTGGAGGACCAGAGGGCCGGCGCCGTCTGGCTGCAGCTGGCCAACAAGTCCATGCTGATGAACCAGAAGCTGGGCATACGCCTGGCCGACGAATGCATGAGCCCGGCGCAGATGGCGGTGGCCGAAGCCATCAAGCTGAACCCGCCCGTCAGCGTGCTGGATGCGCCCAAGCCCGCCGTGGCCGTAGCCCCTGTCGCCGCCGCACCGGTGGCCTCCGACGCGCAGCCCGCCGCAGCAGCACAGCCCGCCTCGGCCGCCAAATAAGCAAAAACCGCTTTCTTTTACACACCACGATTTCGATTACAGGAGAAACCAGCATGTCGTCCGAGTTCTTGCAAACCTACCGCGCCCACGTCGCCGAGCGCGCCGTCACCGGCATCCCGCCGCTGCCGCTGTCCGCCAAGCAGACCGGCGAAGTCATCGAACTGCTGAAGAACCCGCCCAAGGGCGAGGAAGCCTTCCTGGTCGAACTCATCACCCACCGCGTTCCGGCCGGCGTTGACGACGCCGCCAAGGTCAAGGCCAGCTACCTGGCGGCCGTGGCCCACGGCACGGAAAAATGCGCGCTGATCTCGCGTGAAAAAGCCACGCAGCTGCTGGGCACCATGCTGGGCGGCTACAACATCAGCCCCATGGTCGCGCTGCTCGACGACGCGGAAGACAGCGTCGCCACGCAGGCCGCCAGCGGCCTGAAAAATACCCTGCTGATGTTCGACCAGTTCCACGACGTCCAGGAAAAGGCCGACAAGGGCAACAAGTACGCCAAGGCCGTGCTGCAAAGCTGGGCCGATGCCGAGTGGTTCACCAGCCGGCCCGAAGTGCCCGAGTCCATCAAGCTGACGGTCTTCAAGGTGGCCGGTGAAATCAACACCGATGACCTCTCGCCCGCGCCCGACGCCTGGAGCCGCCCCGACATCCCGCTGCATGCCATCGCCATGCACAAGAACGCGCGCCCCGGCGTTACGCCCGAGGAAGACGGCAAGCGCGGCCCGGTCAAGTTCATTGAAGAGCTCAAGGCCAAGGGCAATCTCGTGGCCTATGTGGGCGACGTGGTCGGCACCGGTTCCTCGCGCAAGTCGGCTACCAACTCGGTGCTGTGGTGGACGGGCCAGGACATTCCCTTTGTGCCCAACAAGCGCTTCGGCGGCGTCTGCCTGGGCGGCAAGATCGCCCCGATTTTTTACAACACCATGGAAGACTCCGGCGCGCTGCCGATCGAACTCGACGTGAGCCAGATGGCCATGGGCGACGTGATCGAGCTGCGTCCCTACGAAGGCAAGGCGCTCAAGGACGGCAAGGTGATCGCCGAGTTCAAGCTCAAGAGCGACGTGCTGTTCGACGAAGTGCGCGCCGGCGGCCGGATTCCGCTGATCGTCGGCCGCGGCCTCACGGCCAAGGCACGCTTCGCGCTGGGCCTGCCCGTGTCCACCCAGTTCCGCCTGCCGCAGAACCCGGCCGACAACGGCCGCGGCTTCACGCTGGCGCAAAAAATGGTCGGCCGCGCGGTCGGCCTGCCGGAAGGCCAGGGCGTGCGCCCCGGCACCTATTGCGAACCCAAGATGACCTCGGTCGGCTCGCAGGACACCACCGGCCCGATGACGCGCGACGAACTGAAAGACCTGGCCTGCCTGGGTTTCAGCTCCGACCTGGTCATGCAGTCCTTCTGCCACACGGCGGCTTATCCCAAGCCCGTCGACGTGAAGATGCACCACGAACTGCCTGACTTCATCAGCACGCGCGGCGGCATCTCGCTGCGTCCCGGCGACGGCATCATCCACAGCTGGCTCAACCGCATGCTGCTGCCCGACACCGTCGGCACCGGCGGCGACAGCCACACGCGTTTCCCCATCGGCATCAGCTTCCCCGCGGGCTCCGGCCTGGTGGCTTTCGGCGCCGCCACCGGCGTGATGCCGCTGGACATGCCTGAGTCGGTGCTGGTGCGTTTCAAGGGCGAAATGCAGCCCGGCATCACGCTGCGCGACTTGGTCAATGCGATCCCGCTGTACGCCATCAAGGCCGGCCTGCTGACGGTCGCCAAGCAGGGCAAGAAGAACATCTTCTCGGGTCGCATCCTGGAAATCGAAGGCCTGCCCGACCTCAAGGTGGAACAGGCGTTCGAACTCTCCGATGCCTCCGCCGAGCGTTCCGCCGGCGGTTGCACGGTGCACCTGAACAAGGAACCCATCATCGAGTACATCAACAGCAACATCACGATGCTGAAGTGGATGATCGCGACGGGCTACTCGGACGTGCGCACCATCAAGCGCCGCATCGCCGCCATGGAAGCCTGGCTGGCCGACCCGCAGTTGCTCAAGGGCGATGCGGATGCCGAATACGCCGCCGTCATCGAAATCGATCTGGCCGACATCCACGAGCCCATCGTGGCCTGCCCGAACGACCCCGACGACGTGAAAACGCTCAGCGAAGTGGCCGGCAGCAAGATCGACGAAGTCTTCATCGGCAGCTGCATGACCAACATCGGCCATTTCCGCGCGGCTTCCAAGCTGCTCGAAAACAAGCGCGACATCCCCGTCAAGCTGTGGATGGCGCCGCCGACCAAGATGGACGCCAAGCAGCTCACGGAAGAAGGCCACTACGGCGTGCTCGGCTCGGCCGGCGCGCGCATGGAAATGCCGGGCTGCAGCCTGTGCATGGGCAACCAGGCGCAGGTGAAAGAGGGCGCGACGGTGTTCTCCACCTCCACCCGCAACTTCCCGAACCGCCTGGGCAAGAACTCCAACGTCTACCTCGGCTCGGCCGAGCTGGCCGCGATCTGCTCCAAGCTGGGCCGCATCCCCACCAAGGCCGAATACATGGCCGACATGGGCGTGCTGACGGCTGCCAGCGACACGGTTTACCAGTACCTCAACTTCGACAAGGTCAAGGACTACACCGACATGGCCGACACCGTGAAGGACGGCGTGCCCGCCTAAGTGGACACCCTGCCGGCGGCTTGACAGCCGCAAGGTGAAATGGAAGGATGAAGTGATGAAGAAACCATCACTTCTTTCCTTCCTTTTTTTTGTCCTTTTTTCAGCCACCGGTGCAGGCGCCCAGGAAGCGCGCAGCAACGCCTTCAACGACCCCTTCCTCCAGGTCACCTCGGCGATCACCCAATGCCCGGTTCCTGAAGGGCCGCTATACACCGAGCAGGAAGTGCGCGACGTGGCCCATGTGCGGGCGCAGCACGGTGGCAGCTGTTATCGCGTGGGGCGCTGCCGGCTGGCCAACTCCTACCTGTACGACGCCGAAATCATTCCGCGCGTCTCGCAGTACATCAAGCTGGACGGCCGCTTCGACGACACCAGTGTCTGGGTGCAGGGCGAGCGCCGGCTGGTGTTTCTCAAAGGCTGCGTCAAGACGCGTGAGCAATCCGAGGCGCTGGAAAAAGCCGTCTGGCTGGTCGACGACGTGATGGGCGTGGTGAACTACCTGCGTGTGGGCGATGAGCCTGTGCGTTATGTGCCTGCTCAACCGGCCTCGAAGTAAAGCCGTTTTTAATAAAAAAGCCCTGCTGTTTCAGCAGGGCTTTTCTTTTGGCGATGCGGGTGCGCTACAGCCCCGACGGCAGCGGGTCCACCACCCGCAATTCCGAACCATCAACAAATTTCAAATACCAGAACTCCGGCGCCAGCGGGAGGTTGGGGCGCATGTGGCTGATATTGGCCGGCAGGACATAGACCGTGCTTGCACCGTCGTCGGGCGGGGGCGCCAGGTAATGGCGTTTGACCGCCACTAACCCGCCTATGGAAGAGACCACCGTGCCTATCGACTCGGTGACGGCATTCACCGTGGTGCCCTGGCCCAGCATATGGATGGTGGTCTCACCGACCAGGTCGGGCCGCGAGGCCTCTACATACAACACCGCGGTGCTGTTGATACGCAGGTCGTCCGGCGCGGCCGGTTCGGTGGATTTGTTGAATGAGATGAAGGGCATGGGATTTCGCGCCGGTTCTCAGGACAGGTGCAGTTCTTTGTGCTCACCCAGCCTGGGAGGCGTGTCTCCGGTGAGCGCGGCCTTGGCCATCTTGGCCAACTGAACCATCTTGCTTTCCTTCACGTCCCAGTATTCGGCATGGTGGATACGCACCGCCAGCAATGCCAGGTCCGGGTCGTTCACGCCGGCCGGAAACCAGGCCCGTGCCGCCGGCGACCAGAGCTCTTCTTTTTTGGCCTGGTCTTCGGCGATCACCGCCTGGCCTGACAGCGACACATAGCTGTCGTCACCGGGATCCGCATACGACACATTGACGTTGCCGTCCTGCTGCAGGCGCTGGGCCAGTTCGCTTTTGTGCGAAATGAAGAAGTACAGGTGCGCTTCCGCATCCAGTGACTGGTTCTGCGTGGTTAGCGGGTGCGCGTGCAACATGCCATTGGCGTGGCGGTGCGTCAACATGCCGAACTTGATGCCCTTGATCAATTCCCAAAGGGTGTCGTGGTCTGATTTCGCTGCGCTCATGAGAACTCCAATGGGTGGTTGCCGATGAGCCGATGCTAGGCCGGGCGCCGCCTGGCGCTCATCAGCGGGCGGCGCGGGCAGCTGTCAGCAAGTGCCGATAGCTCCGCCCGCAGGCTGCAGCTTGTGTAAACCATCGCCCTACAGGGGAACCAAATGCAGAAGCGGTTACCATACAGATGCAAGTAATTCGCATTTGTATTACGGCTTGCTTACGGACGTGGCCCGTCCGCAGCGCCCGTCCTTTTCCCTCCCCAAAGGTATTTCATGAAACTGTGCCTCCCATCCTTTGCCGCCGCCGCACTGGCCGCCGGCCTGCTGGCCGCGCCCCTGGCCGCCACCGCCCAGGGCGTCAAGCCCACGCCGGAAGGCATCGTGGTCTACAACGCCCAGCACGCCAGCCTGACCAAGGCCTGGGCCGATGCTTTCAGCAAGGAAACCGGCATCAAGGTCACGCTGCGCAACGGCAGCGACACCGAACTGGGCAACCAGATCGTGCAGGAGGGCGCCGCATCGCGCGCCGACGTGTTCCTGACCGAGAACTCGCCCGCCATGGCGCTGGTCGACACGGTGGGGCTGTTTGCCCCGCTGGATGCGGCCACCTTGTCTGAAGTGCCTGCCAACTTCCGTCCCGAGCATGGCCGCTGGATCGGCATCGCCGCGCGCAGCACGGTGTTTGTCTACAACAAGGCCAAGCTCACGCCGGCGCAGCTGCCCAAGTCCATGCTGGACCTGGCCACGCCCGCATGGAAGGGCCGTTGGGCCGCGTCGCCTTCCGGCGCCGACTTCCAGGCCATCGTGAGTGCGCTGCTGGAGCTCAAGGGCGAAGCCGCCACCACCGCCTGGCTCAAGGCCATGAAGGAAAACGCGACGCCTTACAAAGGCAACGGCACCGTGCTCAAGGCCGTCAACGGCGGCCAGATCGAGGGCGGGATCATCTACCACTATTACTACTACGGCGACCAGGCCAAGACCGGCGAGAACAGCAACAACGCCCAGCTGCATTACTTCCGCAACCAGGACCCGGGCGCTTTCGTGAGCATTTCCGGCGGCGGCGTGCTGGCCTCGAGCAAGCACCAGCCCGAAGCCCAGGCTTTTGTGAAATGGATCGCTGGCAAGGGTGGCCAGGAAATTTTGAAGACTGGCGATGCCTATGAGTACGCCGTCGGTACCGGCGCGCAGTCCAACCCCAAGCTGGTACCGCTGGCCGAACTGCAGGCGCCCAAGGTCGAGCCGTCCAAACTCAACAGCAAAAAAGTCACCGACCTGATGACCCAGGCCGGGCTGCTGTAAACCACCTCCAACCCAACTTCAACCCCTTCAACCCCTTCAACCACCCCCCAGGTCCACGGATCTGACACTTCCCTTTGAGTGCCTTGCCCCTTGATGCCGGTGCCGAAGCCGCCCTGAACCCGGCGGTTGCGGTGCGCCTGCCTTCGCCCGCGGCCGGCCGTGGCGGCTGGCGGCTGTCCTGGGTGGGCGGCGCGGCTCTGGTGGTGTCGCTGCTGGCCTTGCTGCCGCTGGGCTTTGTCCTCTGGGTTGGCATACAGACTGGCTGGGAAACGGCCTCTGCCCTGATCTTCCGGCCGCGTGTCGGAGAGCTGCTCATCAACACTGCGCTGCTGGTCGTGCTCACAGTGCCCTTGTGCGCCGTGCTGGCCGTGGCCCTGGCCTGGCTCACGGAGCGCAGCGACTTGCCCGGTGCGCGCACCTGGGCCTGGCTGCTGGTCGCGCCGCTGGCGGTGCCGGCCTTTGTGCACAGCTATGCCTGGATGACGGTGGCGCCCGGCCTGCATGGCCTGGTGGCTGGCGTGATGGTCTCGGTGATCGCCTATTTCCCTTTTCTGTACTTGCCGGTGGCCGCGGCCCTGCGGCGCCTCGACCCGGGCATGGAAGACAGCGCCGCCTCGCTGGGGTTGAGTCCGTGGGCGGTCTTCTTTCGTGTGGTGCTGCCGCAGCTGCGGCTGGCGGTGTGCGGCGGCTCGCTGCTGGTGGGGCTGCACCTGCTGGCCGAATACGGCCTTTACGTGATGATCCGTTTCGACACCTTCACTACGGCCATCGTCGACCAGTTCCAGTCCACCTACAACGGGCCCGCCGCCAACATGCTGTCGGGCGTGCTGGTGGTCTGCTGCTTCGCGCTGCTCGGCCTCGAATCGGCCGCGCGCGGCAAGGAGCGTTATGCGCGCGTCGGCTCCGGCGCGGCGCGCATGCCTTTCAAGCGCCGCCTGGGCCGCTTCACCGCGCTATGCCTGCTGTTGCCCGCGCTGCTCAGCGTGCTGGCGCTGGGCGTGCCGCTGGTCACGCTGGGACGCTGGTTGGTGGCGGGTGGTGCGGCCGTCTGGCGCCTCGATGAAATCGGCCCGTCGATTGCGCAGACCCTGGCGCTCGCGCTGGCCGGTGCGCTGCTGACCACCGTGGCAGCCGTTCCCATGGCCTGGCTGTCCATCCGCTCGCCGGGCCGGCTGCAGCGTGTGCTCGAGGCCTGCAACTACATGGTCGGCTCGCTGCCCGGTGTGGTGGTGGCGCTGGCCCTGGTCACAGTTACGGTGCGCTTGCCGATTTACCAGACCGCGTTCACGGTGCTGCTGGCCTATCTGCTGATGTTTTTGCCGCGCGCCCTGATCAGCCTGCGCGCCGGCATCGCGCAGGCGCCGATTGAATTGGAGCAGGCGGCGCGCAGCCTGGGCCGCACGCCCGCGCAGGCGCTGTGGGCCATCACCCTGCGGCTGGCCGCGCCCAGCGCGGCGGCCGGCGCGGCGCTGGTGGGCCTGGGCATCACCAATGAACTCACCGCCACGCTGATGCTCGCGCCCAACGGCACGCGCACCCTGGCGACCTCCTTCTGGGCCTACAGCAGCGAGATCGACTACGCCGCCGCCGCGCCCTATGCGCTCATCATGGTGCTGCTCTCGCTGCCCATGACCTGGCTGCTATACCACCAATCCAAACGCACGGCGGGACGATGACGCGATGACGACTTCTCTGGAACTGCAAGCCATCCGCAAACACTACGGCGCTGTCCGGGCGCTGGGCGGCGTGGACCTGAGCGTCGCGCCCGGCAGCCGCACCGCCATCGTCGGCCCTTCGGGTTCGGGCAAAACCACGCTGCTGCGCATCATCGCGGGCTTTGAAGCGCCCGATGCGGGCCGCGTCACGCTCGGCGGCAGGCAACTGGCCGACGGGCCGGACGCCGTACCCGCGCACGAACGCGGCATAGGCTACGTGCCGCAGGATGGCGCGCTGTTTCCGCACCTGACGATTGAAGGCAACGTCGGCTTCGGACTGCCGCGCAACACGCCGCAGCGCGCTGAACGCATCGCCGAGTTGATGGACATGGTCGCGCTGGACACGGCCATGCTGGCCCGCCGCCCGCATGAGCTGTCGGGCGGCCAGCAGCAGCGTGTGGCGCTGGCGCGGGCACTGGCGCAGCGGCCGAAGCTGATGTTGCTCGACGAGCCCTTCTCGGCACTCGACACAGGCCTGCGCGCCAGCACCCGCAAGGCGGTGGCGCAATTGCTGGGCGCGGCCGGCATTACCACCATCCTCGTCACGCACGACCAGGCGGAAGCCTTGTCATTCGCCGACCAGGTGGCAGTGATGCGCGGCGGGCTGCTGGTGCAGGCCGGCCGCCCGCTGGACCTGTATTTGCGGCCGCGCGATGCGGCCGTGGCCGGTTTCCTGGGCGACAGCATCGTGCTGCCTGCGCAACTGGCCTGCGGCTGGGCCGACTGCGCACTGGGGCGCATCGCCGTCAACGACAGCGGGCGCCAGGGGGCAGCGCAGATCATGCTGCGGCCCGAGCAATTGCAGGTAGCGGAAGTGCCGGCCGAAGCCGCAGCGCAGGGTTCACGAGGCGATGCCTGCTACGGCGCGGTCACCGACACCGATTTCGGCGGCTCGGTCTGCGTGCTGTCGGTGCGCCTGCTGCGCGGCACCGGCGCGGCTGCGGCTGCGCCGGCAGCCGGCTGGGATGAGCCGCTGCTGGTGCACAGCGCGGGCATGCATGCGCCGGCGCTGGGCGCCATGGTGCGCATCACGGTGGTCGGCCAGGCCCACGTCTTCAGCGCCTGAAACCCGACCCTGGTGGCGCTTCGCGGGCGGCGCCGTCCCGCCCGGAAGGCAACAAGCTTTGTTACTTTTTCCAGAGAGGGATTTGCTGTTTTTGGGTATATTGTGTACGGTGTACACAAGAGTTGGCGAGTTCTGGACTTGGCTGCTTCGCTGTGCCGCATCCGCCTTTCACCGACCCCTAAACCAGGAGATTTCCCATGGCCCGTTACGTAGATGGATTCATCGTCGCCGTCCCCACCAAAAAAGTGGAGGCCTACCGCAAGCTGTCCCGCAAGGCCGGCAAGATCTGGAAGGAGTACGGTGCACTCGAATACACCGAATGCATCGCCGACGACGTGAAGCCGGGCAAGCTCACGTCCTTTCCGCAAAGCGTCAAGCTCAAGAAGGATGAAGTGGTGGTGTTCTCATGGATCACCTACAAGTCGCGCAAGCAGCGCGACAGCGTCAACAAAAAGGTCATGTCCGACCCTCGCCTTGAAGCCATGATGGACCCGAAGAATCTCCCCTTCGACGGAAAGCGGATGATCTTTGGCGGCTTCAAGACAATCGTCGAGTTGTGAAGGCTGCTGACGTCTAAGCCTGCGCCGCTAGCGCCTGCAACGCCTGGCGCGTGAAATCATCCGCCGGGAAAAACGTTTCCATCGCGAGTTCCTGCAGCGTCACGTCCACCGGCGTGCCGAAGATGGTGGTGGTGCTGATAAAGCTCAGCATGCCGGCGGGTGTCTTGAACAGGAAAGGCATGAGCACGCCCGGGTGCTCGCCGTCGAGGTGTTCGTTTTTCGCTTCCTCTGGCACGGGGTAGGCCTTGAGTTCCTCGAGCAAGGCGGCCAGCACCGTATCGGCCGTGGCCGCGACCTGCTGGCGCAGGCGCTCAAATATATGCGCGCGCCACTGCAACAGGTTGGCGATGCGCGGTGCCAGGCCCTTGGGATGCAGGCTCAGGCGCAACACGTTCACCGGCCCCTGCAGCAGCGAGGCATCGGCGCCCTCCATCAGGTGCGGCACCATGCGGTTGGCGGCCACCAGGTTCCAGTGCCGGTCCACCGCCAGGGCCGGGTAGGGCTCGTGGCTTTTGAGCAGCAGCTCCACGGCCTGCCGCGCCGAGGCCAGGGCAGGGTCGTCCAGCGGCCGTTCGCGGTACATGGGCGCATAGCCGGCCGCCACCAGCAGCGCGTTGCGCTCGCGCAGCGGAATGTCCAGCCGCTCCGACAGCCGCAGCACCATCTCGCGGCTGGGCACCGAGCGCCCGGTTTCCACAAAACTCAGGTGGCGCGTCGAAATGTCGGCCTCATGGGCCAGGTCCAGCTGGCTCAGGCGCCGGTGCTGGCGCCAGTGGCGCAGGTGGTCGCCAAAAGGCTGGGGCGCACTGCGCGGCGCCGGGCGGCTGGGGTGGTGGGTGCTGGCGGTCATGGTGCCATCGTAAAGCCATGCGGGTGGGTTTCCATTACCTGCCAGGTTATCGACGGGCGGCCGGTGCGCGGGAATGATGACCCCCATGCGCACCGACACGGCGGCCCGGCGCGCTGGCCAACATCATCGGCTGCTACTTGTTCAGGAGTTTTGCCATGTCTTCGAGTTCCATCCTGTCTTCCCCCAACTTTCTGCGCAATGTGCTGCGTGTGGACGCACTGTCGTGCATTGCCTGTGGCGCGCTGCAAGTAGCCTTCCCGGCCGCGATGGCCCGCCTCTTGAACCTGCCCGAGGCCCTCATCGCCTACACCGGCGAGTTCCTGCTGGCTTATGCGGCGGCCGTTGCTTTTGTTTCAACGCGTAATCCCTTGCCGCGCGGCGTCATCTGGGCCTTGGTGGCGGGCAATCTCGGCTGGGCGCTGGCCTGCGTGCTGTTGCTGGTCGGTGGGGGCGTATCGCCCTCCATGCTGGGCGTGGCTTATGTGGTGATGCAAGCGCTGACGGTGGCGGTGCTGGCCGAACTGCAGTACTTCGGCCTGCGCCGCACGGCGCCCCAGCCGGCCTGGTAAGAAGGCACAAGACTGGGTAGGAGGGCAGGGTATGCAGGCGCGGCCCCCCACGGGGCCGCGGTGCCTGCCAGAATGGGGGCTGCCGTCAATAAAAAGGAGTCCGCCATGGCCAAACCGCCTCCCCACGCTTTTTCGTCCACGCTCAAAAGCTTCAAGACCGCCTCCGGCAAAACCGGCAAGTTCTATTCCTTGCCGGAACTTGCCAAACAATTCCCCAAAGTCGCCCGCCTGCCGGTGTCCATGCGCATCGTGCTCGAATCCGTGCTGCGCAACTGCGACGGCAAAAAAGTCACGGCCGAACACGTGGCCCAGCTGGCCAACTGGCTGCCCCAGGCCGAACGCAGCGAAGAAATCCCCTTTGTCGTCTCGCGCGTGGTGCTGCAGGACTTCACCGGCGTGCCGCTGCTGGCCGACCTGGCCGCCATGCGCAGCGTGGCGCTGAAACTGGGCAAGAACCCCAAGGCCATCGAGCCGCTGGTGCCGGTCGACCTGGTGGTCGACCACTCCATCATGGTCGACTACTACGGCAAGAAAAATTCGCTGGACCTCAACATGAAGCTGGAGTTCCAGCGCAACCGCGAGCGCTACGAATTCATGAAGTGGGGCATGCAGGCCTTCGACACCTTCGGCGTCGTGCCGCCGGGCTTCGGCATCGTGCACCAGGTCAACCTTGAATACCTGTCGCGCGGCGTGCACAAGACCCAGGACAACGTGTATTACCCCGACTCGCTGGTGGGTACCGACAGCCACACCACCATGATCAACGGCATCGGCGTGGTGGCCTGGGGCTGCGGCGGCATCGAGGCCGAGGCCGCCATGCTGGGCCAGCCGGTGTACTTCCTCACGCCCGACGTGGTGGGCTTTGAGCTGACCGGCCGTCTGCGCGAAGGCGTCACCGCCACCGACCTGGTGCTGCGCGTGACCGAGCAATTGCGTAAAGAGAAGGTCGTCGGCAAATTCGTCGAATTTTTCGGCGAAGGCACACGCACCCTGGCCCTGCCCGACCGCGCCACCATCGGCAACATGGCGCCCGAGTACGGCGCCACCATGGGCTTCTTCCCGGTCGACGAAAAAACCATTGACTACTTCAAGGGCACGGGCCGCACCAAGGAGGAGATCGAAGCCTTCGAGGCCTACTTCAAGGCGCAGGGCCTGTTCGGCGTGGCCAAAGCCGGCCAGATCGATTACTCGCACGTGGTCAAACTCGACCTGGGCGACGTCACGCCCAGTCTGGCCGGCCCCAAGCGCCCGCAGGACCGCATCGAGCTCGGCAACGTCGCCGGCCAGTTCAAGTCGCTGTTCAGCAAGCCGATTGCCGAGAACGGTTTCAACCAGCCGCCGGCCATGCTCAACACGCGCCACCTGGTGCGCCGCACCGACGAAGGACGGCTGGACACCTTGCCCTCCGCACCGCCGACACCCGCGGGTGCCGCCCGCCCCGTGATGGAGATGGAGGGCAACCGCCCCACCTTGGCGCACGCCCGCGCCAGCAACACCACCGACGCACCCGCCAAGGCGCAGACCGAGGTTGTGCATTCGCCGCCCGGCATCACAGTCGGCAACGGCGACGTGCTGATCGCCGCCATCACCAGCTGCACCAACACCTCCAACCCCAGCGTGCTGCTGGCCGCGGGCCTGCTGGCCAAGAAGGCGGTGGAAGCCGGCCTCAAGGTGCAGCCGCACATCAAGACCTCGCTGGCGCCCGGCTCGCGCATCGTGACCGAGTACCTGACCGAGACCGGCCTGCTGCCTTACCTTGAAAAGCTGGGCTTCGCGCTGGCCGGCTACGGCTGCACTACCTGCATCGGCAACGCCGGCGACCTGACGCCCGAGCTCAACGAAGCCATCAGCAAAAGCGACCTGGTGTGCGCGGCCGTGCTCTCGGGTAACCGCAACTTCGAGGCGCGTATCCATCCCAACCTCAAAGCCAACTTTTTGGCCAGCCCGCCACTGGTGGTGGCCTACGCAATTGCCGGCACGGTGATGCGCGACCTGATGACCGAGCCCGTCGGCAAAGGCAAGGGCGGCAAGGATGTCTACCTCGGCGACATCTGGCCGACCAGCGACGAGATCTACAAGCTCATGAAGTACGCCATGAACGGCAAGGCCTTCCGCGCCAATTACGCCAAGGTCAAGACCGAACCCGGCAAGCTCTGGGAAAACATCAAGGGTGTCAAAGGCACGTCCTACACCTGGCCGGCCAGCACCTACATCGCCGAGCCGCCTTTCTTCAAGGACTTCAGCATGGATGCCGGTGAGGCCGGCAGCGTGTCGGTCAAGGGCGCGCGCATCATGGCGCTGTTCGCCGACTCCATCACCACCGACCACATCTCGCCGGCCGGTTCGATCAAGGCCAGTTCGCCCGCGGGCTTGTGGCTGCAGGCCAACGGCGTGCAGAAGGCCGACTTCAACAGCTACGGCGCGCGGCGCGGCAACCATGACGTGATGATGCGCGGGACGTTTGCCAACGTGCGCATCAAGAACCTGATGATCCCGGCCGACGCCGAAGGCTCGCGCGAAGAAGGCGGCGTGACGCTGTTCCAGCCCGGCGGCGAGAAGATGTTCATCTACGACGCCGCCATGAAGTACATGGAACAGGGCACGCCCACGGTGATCTTCGCCGGCGAGGAATACGGCACGGGCTCGTCGCGCGACTGGGCGGCCAAGGGCACGCAACTGCTGGGCATCAAGGCCGTGGTGGCGCGCAGCTTTGAACGCATTCACCGCAGCAACCTGGTGGGCATGGGTGTGCTGCCCCTGCAGTTCAAGCCGGGCGAATCATGGCAGACCCTCAAGCTCACCGGCACCGAGGTCATCGACGTGATTCCGCACGCCGAACTCAAGCCGCAAAGCGAAGCCAAGCTGGTGATTACGCGCGCCGACGGTTCTCGCGAGGAAGTCACCGTGATCCTGCGCGTGGACACACCTATTGAGGTCGACTACTACCGCAACGGCGGAATTTTGCCTTTTGTGCTCAGGCAGCTGTTGGCTGCATGAGCACGAAAGGCATTTCGTTGGAAATCGCCACGCGGCCGCGTGGCGAGGTGCTGCGACAGTTGCTCGCTTGATGCTCCGGCAGGCTCTTATCGCCGGCGGCGGCATCGGCGGATTGGCGGCGGCGCTCGCGGTATCGCGCGCCGGCTGGGACGTCCGCCTGTTTGAACGCGCCAGCGCCTTCAGCGAAGTCGGCGCCGGCATCCAGCTCGGCCCCAATGTGGTCAAGGTGCTGCACGGCTGGGGCCTGGCAGACGCGCTGCAGGCCGTGGCTGCGTTTCCAGAACGCCTGCAGGTGCGAAGTGCCATATCAGGCCAGTTGCTGGGCGAGTTGCCGCTGGGCGCCGCCATGGCCCAGCGTTATGGCGCGCCTTACCTCTCCATTCATCGCGCCGACCTTCACGGCGTGCTGCTGCAGGCCGTGCAACAGCAGGCCGACGTCAAGCTGCACCTGAGCCGGCCGCTGCAGTCCTTCAGCCAGACCGCGCAAGCCGTTACCGTGCAAGCCGACGACGGCCCCGGCATTGAAGGCGACGCGCTGATAGGCGCAGACGGCATCTGGAGCACGGTGCGCCAGGAATTGCTGGGTGACGGCCTGCCGCGCCGCACCGGCCATCTGGCCTACCGCGCTTTGGTGCGGCAGTCCGATCTACCTGAATTGCTCAGAAGCCAACAAATCACCGCCTGGCTGGGGCCGCGCATGCATGTGGTGCAGTATCCGGTGCGCAGCGGTGAATTTCTCAACGTGGTGGCCGTCGTGCATGGCGAAGTTGCGGCCGAAGCCGACCTTTGGGATCACAGCGCCAATGCCGCCGACCTGGCGTCAGCAACGGCCGGCTGCTGCGCCGCCCTGCGCGAAGTGATGGACGCGATCGAAGGCTGGCGCCTGTGGGTGTTGCACGACCGCGCACCCATGCAGGGCGCCCACCAGCACGCCGTGGGCCGCGTCGCCTTGCTGGGCGACGCCGCCCATCCCATGCGACCCTACCTGGCGCAGGGCGCCGGCATGGCGATTGAAGACGCCGCCGAACTGGGCCACGCCCTGGCCCAGGCGCTGGACCCGGCCCTGGATGTGCCGACCATGCTGCAGCGCTATGCGCTTAACCGCTGGCAGCGTAATGCGCGGGTTCAGGCGAGGGCTTTGCGCAACGGGCAGGTCTTCCATGCGGG
Source organism: Polaromonas sp. LjRoot131 (assembly GCF_964252805.1). Taxonomy (NCBI): domain Bacteria; kingdom Pseudomonadati; phylum Pseudomonadota; class Betaproteobacteria; order Burkholderiales; family Comamonadaceae; genus Polaromonas; species Polaromonas sp. LjRoot131. The sequence continues at coordinate 249,353 of NZ_CAXUPF020000001.1, forward strand.
TGGAGTGGTTCGGTGGGGGCGGGATTTTGCTATGAAGGTGTTGGGGGAGAGGGTGTTGGATATGCCTTGGTTGTATGGGGGTGGAGGTTCTTAGCCGGGTCTTGCTCCGGCGGCGCGCCCTCGTCTGAGGACTGCTGGCCGGGGTCGCCCGGCATGCGACTCACTTTTTTTGCTTCGCCAAAAAAAGTAAGCAAAAAAAGGCGACCCGCAGTCTGGGTCCCTACGCTTCGCTTCGGGCAACCTGCGGTGCTCGAGCCAAGCGGGGTCCGGCTAAACTCGCCTTCGGCTCAGACAACGCCGGCCCTGATCCGCTTGTCTCTGCGCTCCTCGGCCCAGCCAGGACGGGGCAATCGGGAGCGGGGACAAAAGACAAAGAACAAACCAAGACAAACAAGGACTCGCCACGGCGAGTCCTTGTTTCTTCAGGTATTGGTATTCCTTCCCACCCCTTGTGGATGCGCCGAGGAGCGCAGGGCCAGACGGATCAGGGATCGCGTTGTTTGAGCGAAGCGCAGCGTAGCGAGTTTAGCGAGACCCCGGCCGGACCGAGCACCGCAGGTTGCCCGAAGCGCAGCGGAGGGACGCAGCAACCAGGGTCGCCTTTTCTTTTGCTTACTTTTCTTTTGGCGAAGCAAAAGAAAAGTGAGTTGCCGCCGGGCAACCCCCGGCCAACCGCCCTCAGCAAAGAGCATAGAGGGAGCGCGCCCGCCGGCGCAAGACCCGGCCGGCAAGCCTCAGGACTTTGGCTCAGCGTGAGGCGCAGCCACCACCACAGGCACCTGCGGCATCGCCACCATGGCCGCCACGGATTCGGCAATCCCCGTCAGCGAGGGATTGCTGAGTCCGGCGTCTTTCATGATGGCATCGACAATCGGTTTGGCGACCTGGTACTGAAGCGCGGAGTTGACGACCTGCTCGGGCAAGGTGCCTGCACCGCCGGAACCGCCGGCCTGACCCGCGCCGCCGGCGCCATTGCCTGTGGGCATGCCGTTGACCTGGAACAGGCGAATCGACTCGATTTTCTCGAGAGGCTTGACCGACTGCTGGATGATCAGCGGCAGCGACTGGATCAGCTGCAGGCGAACGGCCAGGTCGATCTGCGCCGCACCCAGGCGGTTTTTGGCTTCGTTGATGGCGCTGATACCTTCGGCTTCGGCCAGGGCCGCGGCTTTCTTGGCATCCGCTTCGACCCGCAATGCCAGCGCGCGATTCTCTGCGGCTTCGCGTTCGGCTGCTGCGGCCACAGTGATGGAAATCGCCTGCTGCTCTGCTTCACGCGCGGCGTCAATCAGCTGGATGGATTTGCCGCGTTCGGCAATCGCCACTTCACGGGCCGTGTTGACCAGTTCTTCGGACTTGACGGCTTCAGCGCGTGCCGTGTTGGCGGCCGCATCGGCCTGGGATTGTTCCTGGGACTTTTGCGCGATGGCGATGGCTGCGCCCTGGTTGGCGAGCTCGATGGACTGGCGCTGCTCCGCCTGCTTGACCTTGGTTTCGCGGTCGGCTTCGATCTGCTTTTTCTGCACCGAAAGGTTTTTGTCGATCTCTGCGCTGTTGACGGTGCGGTCGGCTTCGATGCGCCTTTCCTTCACCAAGCGGTCGGCGTTGATGCGGACCTCCTCGGCTTCGCGATGGCGTTCGGCTTCGATCTTGGCGATGGCGGTGGTCTGGTCGGCCTTGGCATTGGAGATTTCCTGCTGCTGGGTCAAGGTCGCGAATTCCTGCTCCTTGGAGATGGTCAGCTTCAGGCGTTCGGCTTCGAGGTTTTTGGTGCGCACCTGGACTTCGGTGTCCTGCTCGATGTCGTTGCGCTGTTTGCGGCGGCTTTCGGTTTCTTCGGTCAGCCGGGTCAAGCCTTCGGCGTCAAAGGCGTTGCTGGGGTTGAAGAACTCCTTGGCGGTCTGGTCCATGCTGGTGAGCGAGACCGATTCGAGTTCCAGGCCGTTTTTCTCGAGATCTTCGGCCACGGCGTTTTGCACGGCCTGGACAAACTCCCGGCGCTTGTCCTGCAACTCGCGCATCGACATGGTGGCCGCGGTGGCACGCAAGGCATCGACGAACTTGTCTTCGACCAGAACCTTGAGCGCCGCCGGCTCCATGGTTTTGCGCCCCAGGGTCTGGGCCGCCGTGCTGACCGATTCCGCGGTCTGCTTGACGCGCACGAAGAAGGCGGCCGCCACGTCCACACGCATGCGGTCCAGCGCGATCAGGCTCTGCTCCTCGCGCCGCGAGACCTCAAGCTTGAGCGTGTTCATGTTCACGGGAATGGTTTCATGGAAGATCGGCAGCACGATGGCGCCCCCATCCATGATGACTTTCTGGCCTCCGAGGCCGGTGCGCACAAAAGCGGTCTCCTTGGTGGCGCGGTGGTAAAGCCGCGCGAAGATGATGCCGATGAGCAGCAGCGGGAAAAATACCAGCGCTGCGGGAACCGCTATGTTGATAAGCATGTCAATCACGATCTACTTCCTCCGGTTGTTGTTTTTGGCCGGCCGTGAGGGCCGTTTTGTGCCATTCAATTTCAGTTCTTTTGGCTCGTCTCACAAAAGCTCAGGGTGCGGGTTGCGTATGCACTTGAAGCGGGCGCCGGCTTTGCGCACCAGCACGATGGCAGTGCCTTCGTCCAGCGTCTGCTCCGCGATGTCGGGTTCGACCATCACATAGTGCGCGCGGCCATTCGCATCGCGGACCTTGGCCTCTGCGGCCACGCCGTCGCGCGCGTGGCCTTTGACGATGACGCCGGCGCGGCCTATCAGGGTCTGCTCGCTCACCGCGCTGGTTTCATCGCCGGGCACGATCTTGGCCAGCAGTCCGCCCACGCCGTTGACCGTGGAGATACCCGCGAGGAAAGCCGGGATGCTGGCCAGCCAGGCGGGAAGCAGGGAGCCGGCCAAGCCGTGGGCGACAGACTGGATCACATAACCGGAGACGGTAAATCCCGCCAGGAACAATATCAGCAGTACCAGCAAGGGTACCTTGCCGACATGCAGCCAGCCCAGCGGGCCGTCGGCGCCGTCGGGCATCTCGGGCAGCAGGTTGTCAAGAATGTGCGAAGGGCTGTGCGCCAGCATCAGGCCCGCTCCCTCCACAATGCTCAAGCCGACCATCACCGCCAGCGCGGCGCCAAAAGGCCAGGTTTCCGGTGCGGTGAAGATGATCATCGCGGCGGCCTCAATGGCTCGCCTTGAGCTCGGCCAGGCGTTCGCTGATCTTGTTGTCGCGCACCAGCTGGTTGAGTTCGTTGAGTTTGGCGGCCTGCTCCAGCCCGCCGCTGCCGGCGCCGTTCAGGCCGGTCTGGCGCCGGAAGGTGCGGTCAAACGCCGACTGGGCGGAATTCATCCTGGCCTCGGCGGTGGCGGCGGGGTTTTTGCGCAGGTTGCTGGTTTCGGCGAGGCGGCGCGATGCCTCGAAGTCCTGGATGGTTTTCTCCATCTCGCGCTTCTTGCCCATCAGCGCATCCACGAAACCGGACAGCTCTTTGTCCTGCTGGCTCATTTCACTGAGGCTGGTCTCGAGGATGGGCAACTGCGCCTCGATGTCGAGCTGGCGGGCGATTGCCTGTTTGGCCAGGTCTTCGCGGCTCTCCGCAATCGCCGTGGTCACGGAGGCGGACAAGGCATCGTGCTCCTTGTTGAGCTGCAGGTGTTGCTGCTGGGCGAGGTGCCGGTTCGCGACAATGCGGCCGAGTTCGGCCCTGACCTCGTCGGTGATCTGCTCGACCTCGCGCACCGATTGCTCGAGCACGGCGACAGGCGCGGCATCCTCAATTTTGTCGAGCAGCGCATGTGCGCCGCCCGCAATCACGCGGGTAACCCGGGTACGTAAGCTATCGGCCATAAAACCTCCCTTTTTAGCGTGGTGACGAAATCAGGCGCGCCAACTCGAGCACACGAGTTGAATTATCAATGATGACTTTTTCATCATAGGCGGCGGCGCGGGTGGTGACCGCCTGCCTCAGCAGCGTTTCCGCCAGCTGCATGGTGCGTTTGACCAAGACGGCTTCCAGTTCCCGGGCGCTGTTGGGAGAGGAGGCCTGGCTGGCATGCAGCATGGCGATCAAGGCCGGGAGATGTTCCATGAACGCCGCCAGCACTTCGGAGTGCTGGCCGGTCTGGCGCTCAAGCTGGGCGATCTGCTCGCGCGTGTTGCGGCCCAGGTCGCGGTACATCGACAGGGCGCCCAAATAATCGGCGTCGCCATCGTGCATGCGTTTGAGGTGGAGTACGGCGACGCGGAGCTTGTCGCTGAGGGTGGTCGCGTCTTCCATCGGAAGCGTCGACAACCACTCGTAAAGATCGTCGGGGAGTCGGGCGGAAATAGGTACCATGTCGACGATTGTATTCAAATGAATACGTTCGTCAACAATTAAATAAATGCCCGGTCTTTAGAGATTCTTTAGAGGTCGGTGCGCAGTTTCCAGATTTCCGGGAACAGCACCACATCGAGCATCTTGCGCAGGTAGCTGACGCCGCCGGTACCGCCGGTGCCGCGCTTGAAGCCGATGACGCGCTCCACCGTGGTCACATGCCGGAACCGCCAAAGCCGGAAAGCGTCTTCCAGGTCGGTCAGTTCCTCGCCGAGCTGGTAGAGGTCCCAGTACTTCTTCGGGTCGCGGTAGACCACCAGCCAGGCCTGCTCAACCTCGTCGCTTTCGACATAGCCCTGGGTCCAGTCGCGCTGGGTATGGCTGGCCGGCACGGCCAGGCCGCGGCGGGCCAGCAGGCGCAGGGCTTCGTCGTAGAGCGACGGGGCTTCGTAAGCGGCCTGCACCTGCGCCAGCAGGTCGGGGCGGTGCGCGTGGGGCTTGAGCATGGCGGCGTTCTTGTTGCCGAGTGCAAATTCGATGCAGCGGTATTGCGCGCTCTGGAATCCGCTGGAGTTGGCGAGGTAGGGGCGGATCGCGCTGTACTCGGGCGGCGTCATGGTGGCCAGCACGTCCCAGGCGTGCACCAGCTGCTCCATGATGCGACTCACCCGGGCCAGCATCTTGAAGGCGCCGCCCAGCTCGTCTTTCGCGACGTTGGCAATTGCGGCGCGCAGCTCGTGCAGCATCAGCTTCATCCAGAGTTCGCTGGTCTGGTGCTGGATGATGAACAGCATTTCGTTGTGGTCGGGCGAGAGCGGCTTTTGCGCGCCCAGGATGGCGTCGAGCTGCAGGTAGTCGCCGTAGCTCATGGATTTGCTGAAGTCGAGCTGCGCTTTTTCGTCGCGCACGATGTCTGCGGGCGCTTGGGGCTTGTTGTCGTTGTCGTTGTTCATCAGGTGACCGCGTGTTTCTGGTTGAACTCGGGTTTTTGCCATTCGGCGGTTTCGAGCACTTGCTTCAGATGTTCGACGGCGTTCCAGACGTCTTCAAAGCCGATGTAGAGCGGTGTGAAGCCGAAGCGCAGGATGTCCAGATGCTTGCCGGTTTTGCCGTCGCCGGCGCGGAAGTCGCCGATCACGCCGCGTGCGATGAGGGCCTGTACGATGGCGTAGGCACCTTCTGTTTTGGTGAGGCACACCTGTGAGCCACGCATTGCATGTTCGCGCGGTGTGGCCAAGCCCAGGCCGTGACCTGCGCAGCGGTCTTCGACGAGCTGGATAAAGAGGTCGGTGAGCGCCAGTGATTTTTTGCGCAAGGCCTGCATACCGCCCAAGGGTTCTACGGCCAGTACCGTGTCCAGCCCGCACTCCAGCGCGGTCATGCTCAGGATGGGCTGGGTGCCGCAAAGGTAGCGTGAGATACCTGCGGCAGGCCGGTAGTCGGGTGTGAACTCGAAGGGCGCTGCGTGGCCCCACCAGCCGGCCAGCGGTTGCCAGAAGCGGTCGGCGTGTTTCGGGTTGACCCAGACAAAGGCCGGCGCGCCGGGGCCACCGTTGAGGTATTTGTAGCCGCAGCCAATCGAGAAGTCGGCCTTCGCCGCGTTCAGGTCCACCGGCACGGCACCGGCGCTGTGTGCAAGGTCCCAGACGGTGAGCACGCCGGCGGCATGCGCGGCGGCGGTGAGGGCGGCCATGTCGTGCATGGCACCGGTGCGATAGTTCACATGCGTCAGCATCAGCACGGCGACTTCATTCGTGAGCGCGGCGGCGATCTCGTCGGGCTCGACCAGTTGCAGGCGAAAACCGCGCTCCCGGCACAGCGCTTCGGCGATGTAGAGGTCGGTCGGGAAGTTGCTGCGTTCGCTGACGATGAGTTTGCGTTGGGGCTCGTCCTGGGCCGCGATGTGCAGCGCGGCGCTCAGCACCTTGTAGAGGTTGATGGAGGTGCTGTCGGTAGCCACTACCTCACCGGGGGCCGCGCCTATCAGCCGGGCAATCTTGTTGCCCAGGCGCTGCGGCAGCTCAAACCAGCCGGCGCTGTTCCAGGAACGGATCAGGCCCTGGCCCCATTCGGCCGTCACGGCCTCGGCGACGCGGGCGGCTGCGGTGTTGGGCAGCACGCCCAGCGAGTTGCCGTCGAGGTAGATCACGCCTTCGGGCAAGGTGAATTGGTCGCGCAGTTTGCGCAGCGGGTCTTGCGCATCAAGGGCGCGGCAGTCTTGCAGAGTGGTCATCATTTTTTCTTCAGGGAAGTTCGCGCAGGATGGCGCGCACGGGAGAGGCATCGGCCTGGGTGAGCTTGAGCGGCAGGGCAATCAGCTCGTAGTCGCCTTCGGCGACCTCATCGAGCACCAGGTTTTCCAGCACGCGCAGGCCGTGTGCCAGCAACTGGTGGTGGCTGGGCAGGTCCTGGCTGGTGGCGGGGTCCACGCTGGGCGTGTCTATGCCGACCAGGGTGATGTTTTTGCCCGCCAGTAATTCGAGTGTTTCCGGCGCGATGGCGGTGAAGGCGTCCCAGGCCTGGCTGGCCTTGCGTGCGGTGCGTAGCAGCACGCGCGCCGGCAGGTCTTGCAGCGCGTGGGCGACGTGCCCGGGCAGGACCAGCGGGCCGCAGTCGAAGCAGTGGATCACGCGGCAGGGGCCGAGGTAGGGGGCGAGGTCAAGCTCACCGACGCTGGCTTCGCCGTTGGCATAGTGCAGCGGCGCATCGGCATGCGCACCGGTGTGCGGCGACAGCGTGATGCTGTTGACGTTGACCGGGCAGCCCGGCGCCAGCGAAAAATGCAGCTGCTGCGAATAGGCCGTGTCACCGGGAAACACCGCGGCGTTTTCATCGACCGATGGCGAGATGTCCCAGATTTTGAGCGGTGGTGATGCGCCTGTAGCGCGTGTGCGGGCTGTCATGGGTGCAAAGGTAGCACCGGCAAAAAAACCGTGGTGTCGGTTATTTCCAACAATGTCAAAAATAGTTGAAACCTAAAGTATTGAGCGGCGATGGCCTGCGGCGAGGCCCAGGCGCGGCCTGTGCAATTGCGCAGGCTGGGGCACAATCCAGACCTGCGGCGCTTGTTGCTGCATCGATTTACCGAACCCCTCCTGCAACCCCTTCAAGAGAGACAAAGGCACACCATGAATCCCGACAACAAGTCCAACGGCAAAGTCGCACTCGTTACCGGCGCGGGCACCGGCATCGGCAAGGCCGTGGCGCTGGCTCTGCTGCGTGAAGGCTATAGCGTGGCCTTGGTCGGGCGCCGCGTGGAGCCGCTCAACGAAGTCGCCAAGGAGGGCGGCACCGATCGAGCACTGGCCTTGCCGACCGACGTGAGCAAGCCCGAGTCCGTGGCGGCGGCGTTTGCCAAGGTGAAAGAAAAATTCGGCCGCCTCGACCTGCTGTTCAACAACGCCGGCGTGGGCGCGCCGCCCGTGAACCTCGAGGACATCACCTTTGAGCAATGGACCAATGTGGTCGACATCAACCTGACCGGCTCCTTCCTCTGCGCGCAAGCCGCCATCAGGCTGATGAAAGACCAGTTGCCCCAGGGCGGCCGCATCATCAACAACGGCTCGATCTCGGCCCACGCGCCGCGGCCCAATTCGGCGCCTTACACCTCCACCAAGCATGCGATCACGGGGCTGACCAAATCCATCTCGCTGGACGGCCGCAAGTACAACATCGCCTGCGGCCAGATCGACATCGGCAATGCCATGACGGAACTCGCGGCCCGCATGGCCAAGGGCGTGCCCCAGGCCAACGGCGAGATCGCCATCGAACCCATGATGGACGCGAAGGAAGTGGCCGACGCGGTGGTGCACATGGCATCGCTGCCACTGTCGACCAATGTGCAGTTCATGACCATCATGGCCACGAAGATGCCGTTTGTGGGGCGCGGCTGATGCTTTTGCGGGTCAGGCTTGCGCATGGCAAAGTTTCCACGTTGCTGTCCTGTCGGCCTTTGGGGCATAGCAATGCGGAGTCTTAAAGAGCCGCTCAATTCAACCCTTAGGCATGCATTCGTCGTCAGTGCATTTTTCGTGGGACTGCTTGGGCTTGCTGCGCTGGCTGGTTGCGCGGTGTCCCGCGACATTTTTCTTCCCGTCGACACTGCACACCGATATGAAGGAAAAACGTGTGGCAGCGTGCCGTATGGTGGCTGGCGGCAGGCTCTTCCAAATGCAAGTTCGATGTCTGTTCATGCTTCCCGCGCCGACGGTATGGTGTGGATTGGTATGACCTTCGGCCTGACGCCGGGGACTTCGGTCAGGTTTTTAACATCTGACATCAGCGTGGATGTGCCGGCAACAGGCCCGCACATAAGCTTGCCCTTCTCCAAGGACTCTGGGTTGCCGTATCGGTCATTGGACGCATCAATGGAGTTGAAAGGTTCACAGCCCATACGCGAGTTTTGGCTGAACGTGAAGACCGCTGCAGTTGTGTCCGAGTCGTTTCAGGTCACGCCTCCGCGCTTGCTCGTAAATGGCGAAGTAGTTGCCGTTGCGCCAATTGAGCTCACTCTTGTTCGACGCACAGGCGTGATGACATGTGTTCAATAGAGTGGGTCAGTATGCATGGTCGACTCAAATCGTGCAGTTCATGACCATCATGGCCACGAAGATGCCGTTTGTGGGGCGCGGTTAAGGACTTTGCCTCTGGCGCCTGCGCTATCGCGCCGACGCTCGCGTCTTACGCGAGCTGACCCAGCAAAAGGAACTCCATAAGTGCCTTTTGCGCGTGCATCCGGTTCTCTGCCTCGTCCCAGACCACCGATTGCGGGCCGTCGATAACGTCGGCTTCGACTTCCTCGCCGCGGTGCGCGGGCAGGCAGTGCATGAACAGTGCGTCGGGCTTGGCCGCGCGCATCATGTCGGTGTCCACGCACCAGTCGGCAAAGGCCTTTTTGCGCGTTTCGTTCTCGGCCTCATAGCCCATGCTGGTCCAAACGTCGGTGGTGACCAGGTCGGCGCCGGCGCAGGCCTGCATCGGGTCCTTGAAGACCTTGTAGCTGTCGGCCGAGCGTATGCCGGCGATGGACTGGTCCACCTCGTAGCCGCCCGGCGTGCTCAGGTGCACCTTGAAGCCCAGGATTTCGCTGGCCTGCAGCCAGGTGTTGGCCATGTTGTTGCCGTCACCCACCCAGGCGACCGTCTTGCCCTTGATGGAGCCTCGGTGCTCTATGTAGGTGAAGATGTCCGCCAGGATCTGGCAGGGATGGAACTCATTGGTCAGGCCGTTGATGACCGGTACGCGCGAATGCTCGGCGAAGCGGTCTATCTTGGTCTGCTCAAAGGTGCGGATCATCACCAGGTCGACCATGCGGCTGATGACCTTGGCGCTGTCCTCGATGGGCTCGGCCCGGCCCAGCTGGCTGTCGCCGGTGGTCAGGTGCACCACGCTGCCGCCCAGCTGGTACATGCCGGCCTCGAAGCTCACACGGGTACGCGTCGAGGCTTTTTCGAAAATCATGGCCAGGGTGCGATCGACCAGCGGCTGGTGTTTTTCGTAGGTCTTGAATTTCTTCTTGATGATGGCGGCGCGCTCGAACAGGTAAGCGTATTCGGCGGCATTCAGGTCGCTGAACTGCAGGTAGTGCCGCACAGGGGCGGGGGTAGCGGGGATCGCAGTGGTCACGCGTTTTTCTCTTTCAGCAATTGCTTGATCAGCGGCACCAGGATGGCCACCGCTTCGTCGGCCTCGGCCGTGGTCATGGTGAGCGAGGGCACCAAGCGGATCACGGTGTCGGCGGTCACGCTCAGCAGCAGGCCATTCTCGGCGGCGCGGCCCAGCAGCTCGCCGCAGGGCACCGTCAGTTCAATGCCCAGCATCAGGCCGCGGCCTCGGATTTCTTTCAGGCCTTTCTCACCGGCCAGGCCGCTCGCCAGCGCCGCGCGCAGGTGGTCGCCCACCTTCACGGCATTGGCCAGCAGGCCTTCTTCTTCCATGATGCGCAGGGTTTCCACGCCGGCCCGCATGGCCAGCGGGTTGCCGCCGAAGGTGCTGCCGTGGTTGCCGGGGCTGAAAATGCGGGCGGCCTTGGGGCCGGCCACGACGGCGCCGACCGGCACGCCCGAGCCCAGGCCCTTGGCCAGCGGCATCACGTCGGGCTTGATACCGGCCCACTGGTGGGCAAACCATTTGCCGGTGCGGCCCATGCCGCACTGCACTTCGTCGATCATCAGCAGCCAGTCGCGCTCGTCGCAGAGCGCCCGTACCTCGCGCAGGTACTCGTCCTTCATGCTGTTGATGCCGCCTTCGCCCTGGATGGCCTCAAAGAACACGGCGACCACATTGGGGTTGTTGGCGGTGGCGGCCTTGAGCGCGTCCATGTTATTGAGCGGCACGCGGATAAAACCCTCGACCAGCGGGCCGAAGCCGGCTTGCACCTTGGGGTTGCCGGTGGCGCTCAGGGTGGCGATGCTGCGGCCGTGGAAGGCTTTTTCATAGACCACGATTTCCGGGCGTTCAATGCCCTTGTCGTGGCCGAACTTGCGCGCCAGCTTGAGCGCGGCCTCATTGGCTTCCAGGCCGGTGGAGCAGAAAAACACGTTTTCCAGGCCCGACAGCTCCACCAGTTTGGCGGCCAGGGCTTCCTGCAGCGGCACATGGTAGTAGTTGGAGGTGTGGATGAGTTTGGTGATCTGCTCCTGCAGGGCCGGCACCAGCTTGGGGTGGTTGTGGCCGAGGGTGTTGACGGCGATGCCGCCCAGCGCGTCAAGGTAGGCCTTGCCGTTGACGTCCCAGACGCGGCAGCCCTGGCCATGGTCCAGCGCGATGGGCAGGCGGCCGTAGGTGTTCATCACGTGGGGGGAGGCGGCTTCGATGTGCTTGGGCAGGGCTGCGGTCATGGAAAACTCCGGAACAAGGGCTGTGACAGTGCGGAAAATCCGAGGCCCGCAGCGATTGATGCGGGCCTAGGCTGATTTTAGGCGCAGACTTTGCGGGCTTTTGTGACGTTTGCGCATTGCTGCAATGCAGGCGCGCGGCGCTCCCCGCTATGGGCGCCATTGAAAATTTGTCTATCAAGTCTTATATAAGAGTCCGAGTTAAGCTAGAATTGTTGTGCGCTGCAGCATGGGGTGAATCCCATCCTTTTCCCATGCCGGGCGGCGCAAAAAACCCTCCACCCGATGGTCTCCAACACCGCCAAAGAAGTCTTCATCCAGGGTATTACCCGCGACGGCAAAACCTTCCGGCCCAGCGACTGGGCCGACAGGCTGTGCGGCGTGATGAGCCATTTCCGCCCGGGCGGTCCGCAGCCCGGCAGCCACCTGACCTATTCCCCCTGGTGCGTGCCCACCGTCATCAACGGCGTGAAATGTGTGGTCGTCAACTCGGAACTGCGCGAGGCCGAACCCATGGCCTGGGATTTCGCGATTAACTTCGCCAAGGACAATGACCTGCAAATGGCCGAAGCTTGCCTGATTCCGGATAAGCCATAAAGCTACTGCGCGGGCACGATGCGGCGTTGCGCGGTGCTCGCAATCCTCATGTACCTGGGTACATTCCGGTTGCTGTGCTCCGGGCGCCTTGCCTCGTACCCGCTCGCTACGCTTTCTGGCTCATCCGGGTCTCGAAATTGAAGCGCCAACAAAAAAGCCGTCTTTCGACGGCTTTTTTGCTTTGCTGCAGCGCACCCTACAAAACGGCGGACGGTATTTTCGTTAAGAAGATGCCGTCCGGGCGATTTGCCTAATTACTTAGGCGGCCTTTGCGGGGGCCAGTGCCAGGGCTTTCACCTTGGCGGACAGGCGGCTCTTGTCGCGCGCTGCCTTGTTCTTGTGGAAGATGCCTTTGTCGGCAACCGTGTCCACAATGCTCTGGGCCTTGGCGAACAGGTCCTTGGCTTTGTCTTTGTCACCAGCTGCAACGGCTTTTTCGACGTTTTTCACAGCGGTGCGGTATTTGGAGCGCAGCGAGGTGTTCGCGGCGTTGAGTTTGACGTCCTGGCGGACGCGTTTGCGGCCCGACGCAAGGCGTGGGTTCTTTTTCTTGGGTTTGGCGGTAGCCATATATAAATTCCTTTAATCCTGGGGAGGAGTCTGTGGATGTTGCAGCAAAGCCTTGGATTATACGACGGCCGAGGTTTATGCCAAAAATGGTGGTTTTAGCCAGGAAGGACTTACACCAGCAGGGGCCGCGGAACCGGCTTTGCCGGGCCGCAGGCGCAGCGGCCCCCTCGGGGGGCAGGGAGTTACACGAAGTGAACGACCGTGGGGGCTATAAACTCCCGGAGTGTCACTTTTTAAAGCCGCCTCCACCGTCTCCCTGCTGACCCTGGCCTCGCGTGTCACGGGCCTTGTCCGGGACCTGCTGATGGCTTCGGTGTTTGGCGTCAGCGCCATGACCGACGCCTTTAACGTCGCCTTCCGGATACCCAACCTGTTCCGCCGGGTACTCGGCGAGGGGGCTTTCAGCCAGGCTTTTGTGCCGGTGCTGGCGGCCTGCAAGGCGGAAAAAGGTGAAGAAGGCGCAAAACAGCTGATTGACCACGTCGCGACCCTGCTGACCTGGACGCTGGTGTTGCTTTGCGTGGCCGGCGTGCTGGCCGCTCCGCTGATGGTATGGGCCATGGCGAGCGGCCTGAAGCCGCAGGGCTACAACGCCGCCGTGGTGATGACCCGGTGGATGTTCCCTTACATCGGCTTCATGTCGCTGGTCGCGCTGGCCGGCGGCATCCTCAACACCTGGCGCCGGTTTGCCGTGCCCGCCGCCTCGCCCGTATTGCTGAATGTGGCGCTGATAGGCTCCATCACCCTGGGTGCGCCCTGGTTTGCCAGGCATGGCATCGAACCGATCTATGCCCAATGTGTGGGGGTGATGGTGGGCGGCCTGCTGCAACTGGGCCTGCAACTGCCCGCGCTGCGAAGTTTGGGTTTGTTGCCGCGGATAGGCGCCAGTTTCACGGCCTTGCGCCAGTCCTGGAATGATCCGGGCACACGCAAGGTGCTGAGCCTGATGTTACCGGCCTTGCTGGGTGTGAGCGTTGCGCAGATATCGCTGCTCATCAACACACAGATCGCCTCGCACCTGGCCGTCGGCAGCGTGAGCTGGATCACCTATGCCGACCGCCTCATGGAATTTCCCACCGCCATGCTGGGCGTCGCTCTGGGGGTGGTGCTGATGCCGCAACTGGCCGCGGCGCGCGGCAGCCAGGACGACGAGCGCTACTCGGCCATGCTCGACTGGGGTCTGCGCCTGGTGGTCCTGCTCTCGGTGCCCTGTGCCGTGGCTTTGCTGGTGTTCTCGCAGCCGCTGGTCGCCGTGCTGTACCACTACGGTGCGTTCAGCGACCTCGACGTCCAGCGTACGACGGTGGCGCTCAGCAACTACGGCGTGGGGCTGATGGGCATCGTGGCCGTCAAGGTGCTGGCGCCGGGCTTTTATGCCCGGCACGACATGCGCACGCCGATGTATATCGCCGTGTGCGTGCTGGTGTTCACGCAGGTGCTGAATTATTTTCTGGTGCCGGTGCTGCAGCATGCAGCCCTGACGCTGTCGATCGCCATCGGCGCCCTGGTCAACGCCTTGTGGCTGTTGCTGGGGCTTTTGAAACGCGGAAGTTACAAACCGGTGCCCGGCTGGGGCAAGTTTGCACTGCAGGTGGGGGGCGCCAGCGCCCTGCTGGCGGCCTTTTTGCTGTGGGCCGCCGGGGCGGTGAGCTGGGTCGCCCTGAAAAGCCATTCCCTGGAGCGTATCGGCTGGCTGGCTTTGGTCATGCTGGCGTCGGCGCTGCTGTATTTTGCGGCGCTGTGGCTGTCCGGGCTCAAGGTGACAAAGCTGCTGAGACATTGACGGGCGGCATGCTCCAGGCCCCGAGCGGCATTTCCCGGATGCCTTTTTGCGCCGGATTATGAGAAAGTAGGGGTCATGCAATTAAATCTGGCTGTACCGTCACCATTGCAATATTTCTCCAGCCTGGTGGAAAGCGACGAGCATTTCCCCCTCCTGGAAGCCGCCATCAGCCTGGCGCAGGACGAATATCCCGACCTGGACGTGCAACAGGTGCTGGGCGACGTCGACCAGCTGCTGGCCCGCCTCAAGCGCCGCCTGCCGGCCGACGCACCGGCGCTGCAGCGGCTGCGCGCGCTGAACCAGTTCTTTTTCCACGACCTGAACTTTGGCGGCAACGTCAATGACTACTACGACCCCGACAACAGCTACCTGAACGCCGTGCTGCGCACGCGCCGCGGCATCCCGATCACGCTGGCGGTGCTGTGGCTGGAACTGGCCCTGGGCCTGGGGCTCAATGCGCGCGGCGTGGCCTTTCCGGGGCACTTCATGGTCAAGGTCAATCTGCCCAAGGGCCAGGTGGTGATAGACCCGTTCAGCGGCCAGTCGCTGAGCCGCGAGGAGCTGTCCGAGCGGCTCGAGCCCTTCCGGCAGCACGGCGGCAGCCCGGGTGATGAATTCGAGGTGCCCATGGGCCTGTACCTGCAGTCGGCGCCGCCGCGCGAGATCATCAGCCGCATGCTGCGCAACCTCAAGGAAATCCACAAGACCCAGGAAGACTGGCAGCGCCTGATCCCGGTGCAGGACCGCCTCATCGTGCTGCAGCCCGAAGCCTGGACGGAATACCGCGACCGCGGCCTGGCCTGGGCCGCCCACGGCGAGCCCGAACGCGCGGTGGCCGACCTGGAAACCTACCTGGCCAACGCCGAAGACGCGCTCGACATCGACGCCATGGCCGAGCGCCTGGCCCAGTTGCGCCAGGGCCGGCACTGAGCTTCACAGCTTATTGACTGGGTTTATTTCCTAAAGCAACTCGATCTCACTGAGCGTGAGAAAACAGCTCTCACGCGTGATCGCCACAAAATCACCCAGCCAGGGCCGGCTTGACGTGGCTTCGGTGCAGGCCACATACAGGCGCCCCATCAGTCCTTTTTTTCCTATGGGCCTGGCGCTCACATAACCGCGGTCCAGGTAGCTCTGCACCGCCCACTTGGGCAGCGCCGCCACGCCGCGGCCGCTCGCCACCAGTTGCAGCATGGCAATCGTCAGTTCGGTGGTGCGGCGCGCGGGCTTGACGCCCGCCGGCTCCAGCACCTGGCGCACCACGTCCAGCATTTCATCCGGAACCGGGTAGGTGATCAGCGTTTCGTTGGCGAAGTCCTTGGCCGTCAGGTGTGTCTTGGCGGCCAGCGCGTGGTGGTTGGCCATCAGCGCCATGATTTCAAAACGGAACAGCGGGTGGAAGTCCACCGTTTCATCGGCGTCGGCCTCCGACACGATGGCGATGTCGGCGCGGTCCTGCAGCACCAGCGCGATCGGGTCGGGGTGAAAGCCCGAGACGATGTCCAGTTCCACCTCAGGCCAGCGGGTGCGAAACGCATCCATGGCCGGCATCAGCCAGTCAAAACAGGTATGGCATTCAACCGCGATGCGCAATTGGCCGGAGCGCCCGGTAGCCAGCCGCGCCACGTCACGCTCGGCTTCCTCGATCTGCGGCAGCACCGCGTCGGCCAGCGCCAGAAGGCGCAGGCCCGTGGTGCTGAACTGCGGCGGCACGGATTTGCGCTCGAACAGCGGCGTGGCATAGCGCTCTTCCAACAGCTTGACCTGGTGCGACAGCGCCGACTGCGTGAGGTTGAGCAGCTGCGCCGCGCGCACCAGGCTGCCGCTGTCGCGCAGGGCGGTCAGGGTGCGCAGGTGGCGCAATTCAAGGATGGAAAGCGTCATGACGGGTGTGCGGGTGAATCAATTATTTTCACGTTAAGAGGCAATATCTTTCGTTTGAATAATAGTTGAATCTGGCCGACCATTGCCTTCTTTGTTTGATTTGCAATCGGGAGATAGCCGGCATGGTCCATACACACACCCTGGGTTTTCCGCGCATGGGCGCGCACCGGGAATTGAAGTTCGCGCTTGAAAAACACTGGCGCGGCGACATCGGCCCGGCCGCGCTGGAAGCGGCCGGCGCCGAACTGCGCGAGCGCCATTGGGCCGTGCAGAAAGAAGCCGGACTGGACTTCGTGACGGTGGGCGACTTCGCTTTTTACGACCACGTGGCCAACCACATCCAGATGCTGGGCTGCGAGCCGGCGCGCTTCGGCTTCACCGGGCAGGAGCCGGCACTGAGCCGTTATTTCGCGATGGCGCGCGGCGTGATTGCCGAGGGCGGCGATACCCACTGCCTGGACTGCGGCTGCGACTGCGGCAATGGCAAAGAAAAAGACCAGGCTGAGGGCGGAACATTCGCCCTGGAGATGACCAAATGGTTCGACACCAACTACCACTACCTGGTGCCGGAATTTGGCCCCAATACCGAATTCAGCCTGGCCTCGGAGCGCCTGTTTGACGAAGTCGCGCAGGCCCGGCTGGCCGGCCATGCCGTCAAGGCGGTGCTGCTGGGGCCGCTGAGTTTCCTCTGGCTGGGCAAGGAAAAGACGCCGGGCTTTGACCGCTTCAGCCTGCTGGGCCAGCTGCTGCCGGTGTACGAAAAAATCCTGGCCCGCCTCAAGGCCCAGGGCGTGGAATGGGTGCAGATCGACGAACCCATCCTGGGCCTGGACCTGCCGGCGGCCTGGAGTCAGGCTTTTGAATCGAGCTACTGGCAGCTCTCGCGCAGCGGCGCCAAGCTGTTGCTGGCGACCTATTTTTCACCGCTGCAGGAAAACCTGCGCATGGCCTGCCAGCTGCCGGTGGCCGGCCTGCATGTGGATGCGGTGCGCGCGCCTGAAGAGCTGGTGGGCGTTGCCGACTGGCTACCCAGCCACAAGGTGCTGTCGGTGGGCATCGTCGACGGCCGCAACATCTGGCGCACCGACCCCGACGCCGCCCTGGCCAGACTGAGGCCTGTGGCCGAGAAGCACCAGGGCGAGCTCTGGCTGGCGCCGTCCTGCTCACTGTTGCACGTTCCTTACAGCCTGGAAGCCGAGGACAGGCTGGACACCGAACTCAAGTCCTGGCTGGCCTTCGCGGTCGAGAAACTGTTTGAGCTGCGCATGCTGAAGGCCGTGCTCGAGGGCCGCGAAAACTCCGTGCAGCCCGAACTGGCCGCCGCCCGCCTGGCCGCCCATGCGCGCCGCAGCAGCCCGCGTGTGCACCGCGCCACCGTGGCGGCGCGGCTGGCCCAGGCTGCCGCGGGCGCCGACCAGCGGCCGTCGCCTTTCAGCCGGCGCCAGCAGCTGCAGCGCGCGCGTTTTGCCTTGCCCTTATTCCCGACCACCTCGATAGGCTCGTTTCCGCAGACCGCCGAGATACGTGCCGCGCGCGCGGCCTTCAAGCGCGGCGAAATCGGCAAGTCGCAGTACGCCGAAAAAATGCAGGCCGAGATCCGGCTGGCGGTGCGCAAGCAGGAAGCGCTGGGCCTGGACGTGCTGGTACACGGCGAGGCCGAGCGCAACGACATGGTCGAATATTTCGGCGAGCAGCTCGACGGTTTTGCCTTCACCGCCAACGGCTGGGTGCAGTCCTACGGCTCGCGCTGCGTCAAGCCGCCGGTGATCTACGGCGACGTGGCGCGTCCTGTCGCCATGACGGTGGCCTGGACGGTGTATGCGCAAAGCCTCACCAAGCGGCCCATGAAGGGCATGCTGACCGGGCCCATCACTATCCTGCAATGGTCTTTTGTGCGCGACGACCAGCCGCGCAGCCAGACTACGGCGCAGATCGCCTGGGCAATACGCGACGAGGTGGTGGACCTGGAGGGCGCGGGCATAGGCATCATCCAGATCGACGAGCCGGCGATACGCGAAGGCCTGCCGCTGCGCCGCGCCGGCTGGAAGCCCTACCTGGAATGGGCCACGCGCGCCTTCCGCATCAGCGCCAGCGGCGTGGCCGATGAAACCCAGATCCACACCCACATGTGTTATTCGGAGTTCAACGACATCCTGCCGGAAATCGCCGCCATGGACGCCGACGTGATCACGATTGAAACCAGCCGCTCCGATATGGAACTGCTGCGCGGCTTTGGCGACTTCAAGTACCCCAACGAGATAGGCCCCGGCGTCTACGACATCCACTCGCCGCGCGTGCCCACGGTGGACGAGATGGTGCGGCTGCTGCGCAAGGCGGCTGCGGTGATTCCGGCGGAAAACCTCTGGATCAATCCCGACTGCGGCCTGAAAACCCGGGGCTGGCCCGAGACCGAGGCGGCGCTGGGCAATATGGTGCAGGCCGCGCGCGAGGTCAGGCTTGAACTGACGGTGTGAGGGGCGGCCGTCAGGTGCCGCGCTTGAGGAACTGCGGGATCTGCTGGCCGTCGGGCGAATTCACATTGCGTGACATGGCCGGCGCACTGCTGACCTGGATGGGCCGGCCCACCGCGCGGGCCGTGCTCTGGGCGGACATGCGGGCGCCGTGCACCAGCGACTCCTGCGCGGGCATCAGGCTACCGGGCAGGGAACTGCCCAGACGTGGCGCTGCCGCCGCTTTTTGCTCAGGTGCCGGGTTGAGTGGCCTGGCGCCCAGCGTGGCCGCAACCGAAGGCCGGGGGGCGATCACCCGGGCCGGGGCCTTGGCCACTGTCCTGGCCTGCGCGTGTTCCGGCGCGTCGTTGGCCGCCTGCGGCGGGTACAGCGTGGGCCTGAGCCAATTGAGGATGGGCTGCCATTGGGCGAGGTCGGGCGCGGCGGCGCTGGCCGGCAAATCGAACATCGTCATGCCGCGCTCCAGGCTGCGTACATACAGCTGGGTTTCGCGCAACGCGCCCAGAAAGGGCATGCCCAGGGTTTCCGACCATTCCTCCAGGACTTTCGCGGCGCTGGTGCGCCCGTCGATGCGCATGCCCACGGTGGCGAGGCGGCAGCGGCCGCTGGCCACACGCGGCAGTGCCATCAGGTCGGCGTGGCACTGCGCGGCGGACTCGCGGTCGAACATGGAATTGCACACCGGCATGATGATGGCGTCGGCGAACATCACGACGCGCGCGAGCTCGAAACCGTGCATGCCGCCCGGCGTGTCGAGCACCACATGGGTGATGCCGGTGGGCACGCGCAGCATGTTTTTCTGGTCCACGGCCCAGGGGGCGATGGCCGGCAAGCCGGCGTCGCGGCGCTTGAGCCAGCTGCGCGCCGACTGCTGCCGGTCCACGTCGCCGAGCATGACAGAGCTGCCGTTGCGCGCGCACCAGGCGGCGATGTGCGCGGCCAGTGTGCTTTTGCCACTGCCTCCCTTGCGGTTGACGACTGCGATGACCGGCATGCGTGCTCCAAAGACGGATCAGAGGAACAGTTTGATACAGAAATAACAAAAAGTCCAGTGAAGCCAGTCGGCATCGGTCCCCGCAGCTAGTGTTTTTGTAGCGCAGGCGACTCGCTTTCCGGCGCCTCCCTGAGCCAGCCCTTGAGCCAGCGGCAAAACGCCCGGCCTGTTTCGGGGACGGTGCTGCGCGGGTTGATATAGGCGGAGTAGCTGGCGTCGCCGCGGATCACGGCCGGCGTGGCATGCAGCAGGTGGCCACGGCGCAAGGGCTCGGCCACCAGCAGTTCGGGCACCACCAGGTGGCCCATGCCGCCTGTCGCGGCCGCGATCGCCAGGAAGTAGTGGTCGAAGCTGGCGCTGACGTGGATGCCGGCTGCCTGCAGGCCTGACTGGGCGGACCAGGCGGCCAGTGCGTCGGGCCGCGACTGCGCGGCGAGAAACTGCCACTGGCTGACGGGCTGGTTCGCGAACTCGCGGCAGCGCGCCGGGGACGCCACGCACACCAGGTTTTCGGCGGCCAGCAGCCAGTGCTCGGCGCCGGCGACGGCCAGGTCGCGCGTGATCAGTACGTCGTAGCTGTCACCCGGGCCCGGCGGCGACAGCGAGGTGACCAGGTCCACCGCCACCGGGGCTGCGGGCTGGAAGCCGGGCAGGGCGGGAATCAGCGTCGTCATCGCAAAGGTGGGCAGCGAGGTGCGCACGATGAGGCGGGCGCCAGCCTGGCTTTGCGCCAACTGGCGGGTGGCCAGTTCTATGGTCGACAGCGCTTCCTGCACCGTGTCGAAATACAGGCGCCCGGCGTCGGTCAGGCGCACCGAGGTGCCGCTGCGCGCGAACAGGGGCTGGCCGAAGTAACGCTCCAGCGTGGCGACATGGCGGCTGACACCGCCCTGGCTCATGCCCAGCATGCGGCCGGCGCGGCTGAAATTGAGCTGGCGGGCGGCTTCCACGAACACCCGCACGGCATTCAGCGGCAAGGCCTGGAGGTTGGAGTCATCTGTTTTACTCATCATTGATGCTCATTTTTCGGATGGATTGTGGTGCTATTTCGAATGAATTCATGGATTATGGCGTTTGGCCAGATCATCACTTGATGATGCCTGCTCATCATCTCATTGCCAAAGGCTCCCCCATGCCCCTTGTTTTGCACAGCTGCCCCGGCGGCACCCTGCTTCTCCCCGACGCCCTTTTGTGCGACCGCCGCGATGGCGGCCACCTGGTGGTCAACCCGCCGCGGCCGGTCTGGGAGCGCAGCGAACTGGCCCCGCTGGAACTGGCGCAATGGTCCTGCCTGGTAGCCGCCACCGGCCGCGCCATGCTGGACGTGCTGCCTGCCCTGCATGACGGCTGCCTCAATTACTGGGAGGCCGGCAACTGGGCGCTCAACGACCAGGCCCCGCCCACCGGACCCAAGGACGTCCAGGCGCATCGCAGCGTGCACCTGCATGTGCTGGGGCGCAACCGGCAGGCGGTCAATCCCGACTGGCGCTGGGGCGAGTCGCCCAAATTTCCGCGCTGGGCGGACATGGCGGCCTGGGCGTCGGGGTTCGCGCCGCTCAGCCCGATGGAGTGCGAAGCCGTGGCGGGTCGCGTCAAGGCCTTGCTGGACAGCCGCTTCCGCCTGCCCGAGCCCGGCGCGCCGGCATGAACGCCCACACGCTGGCCCTGGTGCTCGCGGGGGCGGTCTGCCATGCGCTCTGGAATATCGTGGCCAAGCGTGCTGCCGGCGGCACGCTGTTTGTCTGGCTGTTCGGCTGCGTCAGCGTGGCGGCCGCGGCGCCGGTCGCCCTGGTGGCCTGGCAGTTGCACCCGCAGGCCTTTGACCGCTGGATGTGGCTGGCCGTGCTGGCCAGTGCACTGGTGCACGTGATTTATCTATTGGTGCTGCAAAAAGGCTACCGGGCGGGCGACTTCGCCGTGGTCTATCCCATGGCAAGGGGCACCGGGCCGCTGCTCGCGGTGCTGGGGGCTGTGGTGCTGCTCGGTGAGCTGCCCAGCGCGCTGGGCTGGCTCGGTGTGGCCCTGGTGCTGGCCGGCGTCTTCATGACGGCGGGTGGGGCCACGGGGGCCGCCGGCGGTGATGCGCAGCGGCGTCGGCGCGGCGTGCTCTGGGGTGCGCTGACCGGCGTGTGCATCGCCGGCTATACCGTGATCGACGGCTGGGCCGTGAAATCGCTGGGCATGGCGCCGGTGCTGTTCTACGCCACGGGCCTGGCGTTTCGCACGGTGCTGCTCGCGCCCTGGGCCATGCACCAGCGCGGCGCACTGCGCGGGCAGTGGCGGCAGCACCGCGCGGCGATAGTGCTGGTCGGCGTGCTGTCGCCGCTGGCCTATTGCCTGGTGCTGTTCGCCGTGCAGTCCGCGCCGCTCAGCTATGTGGCCCCGGTGCGCGAGATGTCCATGCTGATAGGCACGTTGGTGGGCGCCCGGCTGCTCAAGGAATCGCTGAAGCCCTCGCAGGTGCTGGGCGCGGCGCTGATGTTGCTGGGTGTGGCGGGGCTGGCGCTGGCCTGACTGGTTAGTTGACGGTAACCGCGGCGCCGTCGCCCTTGGGGGCAATCACGCCGATCTCATACACCTGCTCACCCGCGTCGCGCAGGGTCTTGGCCGTGGCCTGCGCGTTGGCGGCGTCCACCACCACCACCATGCCGATGCCGTTGTTGAAGGTGCGGTTCATCTCGAAGTCGTCGATGCCGGCGGTTTTTTGCAGCCAGGCGAACAGTTCGGTTTGCGGCCAACTGCCCTTTTTGAGTTGCGCGGCCGTGCCTTCGGGTAGCACGCGCGGGATGTTTTCGAGCAGGCCGCCGCCGGTGATGTGGGCCAGCGCCTTGATCGGGTGGGCGGCCAGCGCGGCCAGCACATTCTTCACGTAAAGGCGGGTGGGCTCCATCAGGGCCTCTTTGAAGGGCTTGCCGTCCAGCGTTGCGGGCGCATGGCCGGCCGCGCGCTCTATGCATTTGCGCACCAGGCTGAAACCGTTGGAATGCACGCCGCTGCTGGCCAGGCCCAGCACCACGTCACCGGGCTTGACGTCCTTGCCGGTCAGGATCTTGGATTTTTCGACCGCGCCCACGGCAAAACCGGCCAGGTCGTATTCGCCGGCGGGGTACATGCCGGGCATTTCGGCGGTTTCGCCGCCTATCAGGGCGCAGCCGCTCAGTTCACAGCCCCTGGCGATGCCGCCGACCACGGCTGCGGCCGTGTCCACGTCCAGCTTGCCGCAGGCGAAGTAATCGAGGAAAAACAGCGGTTCGGCGCCCTGCACCAGCACGTCGTTGACGCTCATGGCCACCAGGTCTATGCCTACGGTGTCGTGCATCTGCCATTCAAAGGCCAGCTTGAGCTTGGTGCCCACGCCGTCGGTGCCGCTGACCAGCACGGGCTCCTTGTAACGCTTGGGCACTTCGAACAGCGCGCCGAAGCCGCCGATGCCGGCCAGCACGCCTTCGCGCATGGTTTTTTTGGCCAGGGGCTTGATGCGCTCGACCAGCGCGTCGCCCGCGTCGATGTCGACGCCCGCGTCTTTGTAGCTCAGGGGGGAGGGGGAAGAGGTGGTCATGGTGTCGGCTTTGCTACGGGTTGGGTGCGGTAGGGAAGGGCGAGGGTCTGTGAGGCGGGTTTGTGGCCCGGAAAGGGCCTGCAAGCCCGATAGAATTCAGCCTGAGATTCTAAAGGCTACCCATTCGGGCCACGTTCGGCCTTCCTCAGTCCCTTTTCGGGGCTTCTTCCGGCAAGCTCAACCCAAGGCTTTATGCAATTCACCACCGCCCAAAAACGCGCCGCCGCCTGGTGCCTGATCGCCGCCCTGGTCGTTCTCGCGCTGTGGCTGCTGGGGCCGGTGCTCACGCCCTTTGTGGTGGCCGCCGTGCTGGCCTATGCGCTGACGCCGCTGGTCAACCGGCTGGACGACATGGGCAAGGGCCGCCTGCCGCGCGTGGTGGCGGTGGTCATCGTCGAATTTCTCTTCATCGTGGTGCTGCTGAGCCTGTTCCTGCTGATCGTGCCCATCATGGCCAAGGAGCTGCCGGTGCTGCGCGAGCAGGTGCCGCTGCTGGCCGACCGGCTCAACACCAGCCTGGCGCCCTGGCTGGCGCAGTTCGGCATTCATGTGGCGCTGGACGTGGGCAGCATCAAGGCCTTTGTGCTCAAGTACCTCAATGCCAATTTCGAGGACCTGTTCACTTCGCTGATGTCCTCGCTCAAGCTGGGCGGCAGCGTGGCGCTGGCCATCATCGGCAATGCCGTGCTGATCCCGGTGGCGCTGTTTTACCTGCTGATGGATTGGGACAAGTTTGTCGCCCGCGTGCTCGAACTGGTGCCGCCCCATCTGCGCGGCGGCTTCGACAGCTTCACTGAAGAAGCCGACGCGGTGCTGGGCCAGTACCTGCGCGGCCAGCTGCTGGTCATGCTGATCATGGCGGTGTTTTACGCTGTGGGCCTGGCCCTGTTCGGCCTGGACCTGGCCGTGCCGATCGGTGTGTTTACCGGCCTGGCGATGTTCATCCCCTACCTCGGCTTCGGCCTGGGCCTGATGCTGGCCGTGCTGGCCGGCCTGCTGGAATTTGCCTCGCTCAAGGCGCTGGTCATGGTGGCCGTGGTCTACGGCATCGGCCAAGTGGTGGAAAGCCTGTATTTCACGCCGCGCCTGGTGGGTGAGCGCATAGGCCTGCACCCGCTGGCGGTGATTTTTGCCTTGCTGGCGTTCGGCCAGATGTTCGGTTTTGTCGGCGTGCTGGTGGCCCTGCCGGCCAGCGCCGTGCTGCTGGTGGGCATACGCCGCGTCAAGGCCAGCTACATGGCCAGCCGGCTTTACAAGGCTGGGTGACAGCGATGAGGCTGGAATAGACACATGGCGGGCATGAAACAGATTGCGCTGGACATCGGGCTGGCCTCGGCGCCCTCGTTCGCCAATTTTTTTGGCGGGCCGAACGAGGCCGCGCTCAAGCACCTGGAGCTCTGGGCCGGCAATATGCTGCGTTCGCCCGTGCCCACCTACCTCTGGGGTGAAACCGCCAGCGGCAAGACCCATCTGCTCAAGGCCGTGCGCGAGGCGCTGCGCGAGCAGGGCGCCGCCAGCGGCTGGATGGATGCCTCGCTGCTGGAGCCGCCCGAATTCAACGACGCCTGGGCCGCCGTTATCCTGGACGACTGCCACCTGTACACCGCAGTGCAGCAGCAGGCGGCCTTCAACTGGTTCGTCAACGCGCTCAGCGCCCCCGACGGCCGGCCGCGCTGGGTGCTGGCCGCCGGCAACGTGCCGCCCGCCGACCTGGCGCTGCGCGAGGATTTGCGCACCCGCCTGGGCTGGGGCCATGTGTTCGCGCTGCAGGCCCTGACCGAGCCCGAGCGGCGCGCCGTGCTGCGGCGCGAGGCCGACGCGCGCGGCGTGTTCCTGAGCGACGAGGCCATGGATTTCATGCTGACCCGCTTTTCCCGCGACCTCGGCAGCCTGATGCAGCTGCTGGACCAGCTCGACGGCTACGCCCTGCAGACCCAGCGCGCCATCACCATCCCCTTGATCAAGTCCATGCTGGAGAGTGAATGACGGGCAAGAAAAAGATTGCGTTGTTCGACCTGGATCACACGCTGATCCCCATCGATTCCGATTACGAATGGGGCGAGTTCACGATTGCGCTGGGCTGGTGCGACAGCACCGAGTTCAAGCGCCGCAATGCCGAATTCTTCGAGCATTACCGCGCCGGCACCCTGGACATCCACGACTACGTGCGCTTCGCCACGCAAGCCATCCGCGAGCAGGGCGCCGCCAATTCGGCCGCCGCCCATGCCCGTTTCATGCGGGAAGTCGTGCAAAAAGCCATCACCCCCCAGGCCCTGGCCCTGGTGGACGGGCACCGCGCGGCCGGCGACGAGCTGGTCATCGTCACCGCCACCAATGAATTCGTCACGCGCCCCATCGCCGGCGCTTTCGGCGTCAAGGAGCTGATCGCGGTGGAGCTGGAGCGCGACGCCCAGGGCTGGGTGACCGGTGAAATCCGGGGCACGCCCTCGGCCCGCGAGGGCAAGGTCACGCGCATGGAACAATGGCTGGCCTCCCGCCGGCTGTCCTGGGATGACGTGGAAACCACGTTTTATACCGATTCCCTGAACGACCTGGCCCTGATGGAGAAGGCGGCCCACCCCGTGGCCACCAACCCGGACGAGCGCCTGCGGGCGCTGGCGGTGGAGCGCGGATGGCGCATACTTGAGCTGTTTACCTAGTATTTCATGATCAAAAAATTCATCGACAAGCTGTTCGGCAAGTCCGACAGCACGGAGCCCGGTGCCAAACGGGCCAAAAAATCCCCCTTCGGGCAGCGCCAGGACGTCGGCGTCAAGGAACACGGCATTGACGTCAAGCTGGTGGACGACCGCGCCATGGACGTGGTGCACACGCTCAAGGACGCCGGTTATGAGGCCTACATCGTCGGCGGCGCGGTGCGCGACCTGCTGGTGGGCCTGCGGCCCAAGGACTTCGACGTCGCCACCGACGCCACGCCGGAGCAGGTCAAGTCCCTGTTCCGCCGTGCTTTCATCATCGGCCGGCGCTTTCGCATCGTCCACGTCATCTACGGCCGCGGCCGCGAACACGAGGTCATCGAGGTTTCGACCTTCCGCGCCCATCTCGACAGCAGCCTGGCCGAGCAGGTCGGCGGCAACGAGCGCACCAGCAAGAGCGAGTTGGCCGGCATGAAACATGCCGTCGACGCCTCCGGGCGGGTGCTGCGCGACAACGTCTGGGGCCCGATCGAGCAGGACGCCGCGCGCCGCGACTTCACCATCAACGCGATGTACTACGACCCTGAAACCCAGGTGGTGGTCGACTACCACAACGGCATCAAGGACGCCAAGAAAAAAATCATCCGCATGATCGGCAGCCCGGCCGTGCGCTACCGCGAAGACCCGGTGCGCATCATCCGCGCCGTGCGTTTCGCGGCCAAGCTCAGTGCGCTGGGCTTCAAGTTCGAAGACAAGACCGTTGCCCCGCTGCGCGAGATGAAGGGACTGCTGGCCGACGTGCCGCAGTCGCGCCTCTTCGACGAAATGCTCAAGCTGCTGCAGACCGGCCATGCGCTGGCCAGCATCGCCCAGCTCAAGTTCCTGGGCCTGGGCACCGGCATCTACCCGCTGCTCGACGTGGTGGTCGAAAACGCCGACGAGCCTTTCCTCAAGCTGGCCCTGCAGGACACTGACCGCCGCGTCGGCGAAGGCAAGCCGGTGGCGCCCAGCTTTTTGCTGTCCTGCGTGTTGTGGGCCGACGTGCGCGAAGGCTGGGAGCAGCGCAAAAAGCGCGGCGAGCACCTCATGCCCGCGCTGCAGGACGCGATCGACGATGCCTTCAACGCCAAGATCGGCGACGTGTCGGGCCGCGGCAAGCTGGGCACCGACATGCGCGAGATCTGGACCATGCAGCCTCGCTTTGAAAAGCGTACGGGCAGCGCGCCCTATTCGCTGCTGGACCAGCCGCGTTTTCGCGCCGGCTTCGACTTTTTGCGCCTGCGCGCGCAGACCGGCGAGATCGACATGGAGCTGGCCGAGTGGTGGGAGAAGTTCAGCACCGCCTACGACGACGAACGCCACGCGATGATCGAAGAAGCGCGCCAGGCGCAGCAGCACAAACCGCAGGCACCGCGGGTTCGCATCAAGCGTCCCGATGCTGAAGCCGGATCAGGTCATGCCGAACGCCCCGCAAGCGATGAGGTCGACGTGCCAGGCGAACAGGGCGATGCCCCACCCGCCAAAAAACGCCGCCGGCGCCGCAAGCCGGCCAATCGCGGCGCTGCGGGCGGAGAAGGCGCGGGCGGCGATGCGCCTTCGCCATCGGCGGACACGGCTTCCAACTCCTGAGCGTCCTTATGGTTCGCGCCTACGTTGCCCTGGGTGCCAATCTGGGTGATGCGGCTGCGGCCCTGCGCCGGGCGGTTGAGACTATGGGCAAGCTGCCGAAAACGCAGGTTCTTCAATCTTCCAGCCTCTATAAAACAGCGCCGTTGGATACCGACTCAGGCGGGGAATTGCCCGCACCGGGCGAGGACTACTTCAACGCCGTGGTCGAACTCGACACCGGCTTGACCGCTCCCGATTTGCTAACCCATCTGCAGAAGATCGAGCAGCAAGCCGGCCGCGAAAGACCGTACCGCAACGCGCCACGCACGCTGGACCTGGATCTGCTGCTCTACGGCAGCGCCCGTATTGATTCTGTCCGCTTGATCCTGCCGCATCCACGTATGTGGCAGCGCGCTTTTGTGCTGTTACCTTTGGCAGAGATTGCGCCGGGGTTGGTCAGTAGCTTGCGGCTAGCGGCCGTTGAACATCAGCGGATCGAGAGGCTTTCAGAGCCATTTTTACGTTAGGCTTCACTTATGCGCGCACTTATATCGTTGTCTGTCGCCCTCATGTTGAGCAGCCAAGGTATCGCCCAAACGCAACCACCGCCTATCGTCTTTATGGATGAAACAGTAATGTCGGAGGTGCGCGCACTCGAAGTAGCCGAAGTCACGCGTCAGAAATTTTGGGGAAAAGTACCTGGCTTTGACGGCAAGCCTATGGAGCCATCGTCAGAGCAAGAGAAGAATTCGATCCCCTTGCCGAAGTGGGACCTCTTGTATATTGCCGCGAGTGCCAGCTATGCCGGGGATGCGGCACGCTGCAAGGTAAGCACGGCAGGATCTCACTTGTTCCGGCTCCAGAATCAATTCCGGCCGAAGTATATGGATGAGAAGCGGACTCAGTTTGCCTTCGCCTACAGTATTCTGATTTACCAGGATGTCATCGCGCGGATGAAGGACGCTAAATGCTCCCCCGAAAGGGCTGAGGCCCTTCGAGAGGGAATTGATTTCACAGCGAGGTGACGATGCCCGGCATGATTCACTGGTTCCAGCCAGGCCGCTTTCTTCTCGTAAGGGCGAGTTCATTTTGAGCCTTGGTATGTCGGCCCATGCATCACGGCCTTTTCAATGCTGATCCGGTTCGCCACGCTTGCTCGAGATGTCGACTCCGGTCACGCCTCTGGCATCTTGGTGGCTGCGCACACATTGAGAGATGAAGGCGACATTTCGATAGAAGAGCACGCGGAACTGCGACAGGCACTGGCCTGGTTCACCGAGAATCTCCCTGTTCCGAGTGTCCTGGTAGATGTCGAGCACCGAAGAGCAATATCCTGGTTTAGGCCAACCGCACGCCAGGCGATTCAAAAGATGTGGGGGCTCAAGCTCCTTTTAGAGAGCCATGGATACCATGTGAATGTCTTGCAAACGCGAGACCCGGGCGTGGTCGTGTACCAAGACGAATGGCAGGTTGTAGCCAAGCCTCCCAAAGGAGGGTCGCTTTGAAGCACCTTTGTCAGCTCACCGTCAAGCGCCAGATCACGTCACGCCTTCCTGAGGCTTTCCAACCCTAAGGCGCCAGCCGCTCGCGCAGCCAGTCCCCGCCCTCCTGCAGCGTATACCGCAACCGGTCGTGCAGCCGGCTCTTGCGGCCCTGCCAGAACTGCCAGTTGTCGGGCTTGAGGCGGTAGCCGCCCCAGTGCGGTGGGCGGGGGGGCTGCAGCAAAAATTTCGCGCCGTACTTGGCCGCATTGGCCACCAGCACGCCGCGCCCGGCGATCACCTCGCTTTGGGGGCTGGCCCAAGCGCCTATGCGGGAATCCAGCGGCCGGGTGTTGAAGTAGGCGTCGCTTTCCTCGGCGGAAACCTTTTCGACCACGCCCTCGATGCGCACCACGCGCTCCAGCTCCACCCAGTGGAACTGCAGCGCCGCATAAGGATTGCCGGCCAGCTCCCGGCCCTTGCGGCTGTCGTAATTGGTGAACCAGGTGATGCCGCGCTCGTCATAGCCCTTGATCAGCACGATGCGGGTGGAGGGGCGCAGGTCGCTGGCTACGGTGGCCAGTGTCATGGCATTGGGTTCGGGCACCTCGGCTGCGATGGCTTCCTGCAGCCATTGCTCGAACTGCTTGAGCGGGTCCGCCTGCGAGGCGTCTTCGTTGAGTTCGGCGCGCTCGTAGCTTTTGCGCAGGTCGGCAATGGAGAGGGTGGGCTGGCTCATGCCCATGATTGTGCCCGCTCGGCCCATGCCCCTGTCCGCAACCGGCCTTGCCTATCAGGATGGGTCGTGTTTTGAGAGGCGCTTGATAGCGAATTAATATTCGCTTATATTCACGGCTTCCCCATGAAGCCCAAAGACGACGAAAAGCAGCGCGCGATTGCCGAGGCCACCTTCAACCTGGTGGCCCAGACCGGCCTGAGCGGCTTGACCATGGCCGACATCGCGCGCACGGCCGGCATCGCCACCAGCACGCTGTACGTCTATTACCCGTCCAAGGACGAGCTGATCAGCCAGCTCTACGAAGAAGCCAAGACCGCGACCATGCAGCGCCTGATGGACGGCGTGCTTCCCGGCGCCCCTTTGCGCAGCCGGGTGCGGCGCATCTGGTGCAACCTGCTGCGGCACCGGCTGGAGCGCCACGCCGAGGTGGTGTTCCAGGAGCAGTACTACAACTCCCCCTGGTTCACGCAAGGCAACCGTGAGCTGTCGACCCGGCTGGCGGCAAGCTTCCTGGCGCTGATGGAAGAAGGCCAGCAGCAGGAAATCTTCAAGCCCGTGCCGCTGCCCCTGCTGACGGCCAGCGTGGTGGGCTCGGTGCGGGAGACCGCCAACCTGATACGCACGCAGGTGCTGCCCGATGACGAGGCCGTGCGCCAGGCGGCTTTCGGCCTGTGCTGGGATGCCATCAAGGCCTGAGTTTTTGAACCGCGCCTGAAAGGGCAATACCCCTCATTTCTGCATGCCCAAGTTTTTACGGATAAAACCCTGATTTAAGCGAATATAAATTCGACAAGCAGCTTCCAAATTTCTCCGTCGACCCGTTTTTCCCGCTTTTCCCGCCTTCCCCTTACTAACAACTGCAAGGAGTTCCCACGATGCCCACCCTCAACATCAACGGCAAGGACACCGCCGTCAACGCCGATGGATCCACCCCCATACTCTGGGCCCTGCGCGACACGCTGGGCATGACGGGCACCAAGTTCGGCTGCGGCGCCGCGTTGTGCGGCGCCTGCACCGTGCACCTCAACGGCGCGGCCATACGTTCCTGCATCACGCCGATTTCGGCCGCTGCCGGCCAGAAAATCACCACCATCGAAGCCGTGGCCACCGACCGGGTTGGCAAGGCGGTGCAAGACGCCTGGGTCAAGCACGACGTGGCGCAATGCGGCTACTGCCAGAGCGGCCAGGTGATGAGCGCCACCGCCTTGCTCAAGGCCAACGCCAAGCCCAGCGACGCCGACATCGACGGCGCCATGGCCGGCAACATCTGCCGCTGCGGCACCTATGTGCGCATACGCGCGGCCATCAAAGACGCCGCCCAAACCCTGGCTTGAAGGAGAACACCATGTATTCCAATTCCACAGACACCCTCGACATCGTCGGCCAACTGCCCAAAGGCCTGCAAGCCCTCATGCACAAGACGCAAGATGTCGCGCAAAGCCTCGTCGACGCGGCCCTGCAGCGCCGCAGCTTCCTCAAGGTCGCGACCACCAGCGGTTTTGCGCTGGGCGCCTTTCCGCTGCTCACGCAAGCGCAAACCATGGCGACGGCCGGGACACCCGCCGCATCCAGCCTCAAGCCGACCCAGCAACCTTCGGCCTTTGTTCGCATAGACCGGGACGGCACGGTGACCGTCACCATCAACCGGCTCGACTTCGGGCAGGGCGTGCAGACCGGCCTGCCCATGATCCTGGCCGAAGAGCTTGACGCCGACTGGGCCCTGGTCAAAAGCCAGCACGGCAATGCCGACCCCGCCTATGTGGACCCGGCTTTCGGCATGCACCTCACGGGCGGCTCGGGCTCGATCAAGAACTCCTACACGCAGTACCGCGAACTCGGCGCGCGCACCCGCGCCATGCTGGTGTCCGCCGCCGCCGCGCAATGGGGCGTCGACGCCGGCAGCCTGCGCACCCAGCAGGGCGTGGTGATAGGTCCCGGCGGCAAGCGCCTCACCTATGGGGAACTGGCCGAAGCGGCCATGAAGCTGCCGGTGCCCGAGGCGGTCACGCTCAAGGATCCGAAACAATTCCGC
This sequence comes from Polaromonas sp. LjRoot131, assembly GCF_964252805.1. Classification (NCBI taxonomy): domain Bacteria; kingdom Pseudomonadati; phylum Pseudomonadota; class Betaproteobacteria; order Burkholderiales; family Comamonadaceae; genus Polaromonas; species Polaromonas sp. LjRoot131. The sequence goes on from NZ_CAXUPF020000001.1 coordinate 280,870, forward strand.
ATCATCGGCAAGCCCACGGGCCGGCTCGATGCGCGCGCCAAATCCACTGGCGGCCAGAGCTATGGCATCGACGTTCGCCTGCCCGGCATGCTGACGGCCGTGGTGGCGCACCCACCGGTGTTCGCCGGCAAGCTCAAGTCGCTGGATGACGGCGCGGCCAAGGCCGTTCCCGGCGTGAAGGCCGTGCTGCGCGTGCCGCTGGACCGCGGCGGTGAGGGCGTGGCCGTGGTGGCCGATGGCTACTGGGCCGCCAAGCAGGGCCGCGATGCGCTCAAGGTGGAATGGGATACCAGCGGCGTCGAGAAGGTCGACAGCGCGCAGCAGCTCGCGAGCTACCGCGCGCTGGCGCAAAAGACCGGTGCGCTCAAGTACAACGACAACATCGGCAAGCTGGCTTCGGCCCCTAAAAAAATCAGCGCCGAGTTTGTTTTCCCCTATCTGGCACATGCGCCCATGGAACCTCTGAACTGCACGGTGCAGCTCAGCGGCCAGGGCGCGGATGCCAAAGCCGAACTCTGGCTGGGCACGCAGATGCCGGGCCTGGACACGCTGGCCGCGTCCAAGGCATTGGGCGTCGCGCCGCAGAACGTCAAGATGAATGTGCAGATGGCCGGCGGCGGTTTCGGCCGTCGCGCGATCGCCACCAGCGACTACGTCGTTGAGGCCTGCAACGTCGCCAGGGCCGCGCGCGGCGCCGGGCTGACGGCCGCGGTGCGCACCCTGTGGAGCCGCGAGGACGACATCAAAGGCGGCTACTACCGTCCCATGCATGTGCACCGCGCCGAAATCGGCTTCGACGAAAAGGGCGAGATCCTGGGCTGGGACCACGTCATCGTCGGGCAGTCCATCGTCGGCGGCACGCCGTTTGAGGGTTTTATGGTCAAGGACGGCGTGGACGGCACCATGGTCGAAGGCATGAAAGAGCCTTACGAGATCCCGATGCGGCTGTCGGTGCACCACCCAAAGCTCAACGTGCCGGTGCTCTGGTGGCGCAGCGTGGGTTCCACCCACACGGCCTACGTGATGGAAACGCTGATCGACGAGATCGCGCGCGGCAGCGGGCAGGACCCGGTGGCCTATCGCCTCAAGCAGTTCGGCGCCAAACATCCGCGCCATACGGCCGCGCTGCAGCTGGCGGTCGACAAATCCGGCTACGGCAAACGCACGCTGGCCCCGGGCCGCGCCTGGGGCGTGGCGGTGCATGAATCGTTCAACACCGTGGTGGCCTATGTGGTCGAAGCCTCGGTCAAGGACAACACGCCGGTGCTGCACGGCATCACCGCGGGCGTGCACTGCAACCTCGCGATCAACCCGACCAGCATCGAGGCGCAGGTCCAGGGCGCGGCGCTGATGGGGCTGTCGATGTGCCTGCCGGGTGCCGCCATCACGTTGAAAGACGGTGTGGTGGAGCAAAGCAACTTCGGCGACTTCCCGGTGCCGCGCATCACCGACATGCCCACGGTGGCGGTGTTCATCGTACCCAGTGCCGATGCGCCCACCGGCCTGGGCGAGCCCGGCCTGCCGCCGCTGGCCCCGGCTTTTGCCAATGCCATCGCCAAACTCACAGGAAAACCGGCGCCGCGCGAGCTGCCCTTTAAACTGGCTTGATGGAAAAGAGCGTGCCCACGGTGCTGGTGCTGGCCTCGGGCCGGGGGGAGCGCTTTGCCGCGTCGGGCGGCGACGTGCCCAAGTTGCAGGCCTTGCTCGCCGGCAAGCCGGTGCTGCGCCACACCCTGGACGCCGTGGCCGCCAGCGGGCTGCCCTGGCACCTGGAGGATGCGGGCCATCCCGGCATGGGTGACTGCATCGCGGCGGCCGTACGGGCCACGCCTGAAGCCTCGGGATGGCTGGTTTTACCGGGCGATCTGCCGCTGGTGCAAGCCGCCACGCTGCGGATGATGGCCGATGCGCTGGCGCGGCATGTGGTGGTGGTGCCCGTGTTCCAGGGGACACGCGGCCACCCGGTGGGTTTTTCGGCCGCTTGCCGCGAGGCGCTGCTGGCCTTGACGGGAAACCGGGGCGCGTCCCCGGTGGTCCAGGCGCAGGCTGCGCTGAATACGGTCGGTCTTATCGACGTCGCCGATGAGGGCGCGGTGACCGACATCGATACGCTGCAAGACCTGCAGCGCGCCGAAGCCTTGCTGGCTCAGCGCTAGACCAGCGCGATCACTGCGCAGGCCAGCCGCGGGCCGGCGTTGCCGGTGGGCTGGGTTTTGTAGTCGTCGGGGTCGCGGTGCACGATCAGGCCCTTGCCCACGATGTTGTTCGTGCCGCTGCCGATGGCAATGGTTTTCGATTCAAAGCTGAATTTCGCCACGCCTGAGGCGTCGGCCTTGAGGCTGGGCAGGTCGCCGGTATGGTGGGCCATGTCCGAGTGGTTGCCGTGCGGCTGGCCGCCGGGGTTGAAGTGGCCGCCGGTGCTCATGCCGTCGCCGCTGGAGCAATCGCCTTTTTCATGCACATGAAAGCCATGCTCGGCATTCGGCTTGAGGCCGCGAATCTCGCCCGAGACCTTTACCTTGTCGCCGCTCTGGGTGAAGTTCACGGTGCCGGCCGCGCTGTTGCCGGTGGTGCTTTGCAGCTGGGCCACGGCGCGTGGCCCGCCCATGGTGGATGCGCAGGCGCTGAGCACAAGGGCGGCGGCGAGTGGCGCCAGACGGTAGATCATGATGCGGTCTCCTGAAGAGTTGGTGGGAAGCTGAAAAAACAAAGGCCCACTGTAGGCTGCATGGCCCGCGCTGGCAAGGCCGGAGCCGATCACAAAACCCTCCTGGCGTTGTTGTGCCGCCTTGCCGTGCTGTAGCACTGTCTGCGGCGGCGCGCCTAGCCAGGACCGCTTCGCTGGGTTTTGTGAACGGCTCCTAGCTGCTAACTAGAGCCAACAGCCTGCCCAGCGCATGGTCGTGAATGCCCAAGGTCTTCAGCTTGTCATAGGTGAGCTGCGCGTATTCGCGTGTGGTGCCGTAGCGCCCGCAGGAGTCTGAAAAAATCCGCCGGTAAACATCCTCGCTGAGCACGCCGGTGTGGCTGGGGCTGCGCTTGGACAGCGTGAAAGCCAGCGCCCGCAGGTCGCCCTGTGTGGTCTGGCAGCGCAGCCACTTGGGGTCGTAGACGCCGTTGGGCATCTCGCGCGCCCACAGGGCGGGCAGGGCGCCGGCCACCTGCGCGCGCGGGATGCGAAAGGCCATGCCCTTGCAGCTGCCGCCGTGCAGCAGGCCGAAGACCAGTCCCGGGCATTCCGGCGTGCCGCGGTTCACGCGGCTCCACATCTTCAGCGCGCGGTGGTAGCCGTGGATGGTGGCAAAACGCTCTTCCGCATGCTCGAACTCCGGGCGCCAGATCAGCGAGGCGTAGGCGAAGACCCAGAGGTCCTTCTTGCCGCCCCATTCGCGCATGACGGTTTCCAGCATGTGGTCGGGACTTCGGGGAACGGAAAGGCCAGGGCCGGCCAGTTGCTTTGCTGAATTTTCCACAGACGCACTTTACAATGGCCCGAGTTTTTGTGACGGGAGTCGGGCAATGTTTTCTCAGGACGATGATGGCCAGCAGGGCCTGGTGTTGGCGGTCGTTCTTGGCCTGATGGTTTTTGTCATGACGCTGGTCATAGGCATCAGCCTGCACCGGCTGCATCGCGCCAAGCCTTCGGGCGCTCCGCCTGTTCCCGCCATCGCGGTCGCCGCGGCGGCTCCTGCCCCCGTGGCTTCGGCACCTGCCGCTGCTGCCTCCGCCATCCTTCCCGACGTCGCCCAGGCCATCCAGGCTTCCCAGGCCTCACAAGCCGCGGCCGATGCCGCCAGCGTGAAGGTCGAGCAAAGCGTGGTGCGCTTTTATTTCGCCTCCGGCAGTGCCGACCTGGCCGCCGGCGCAGGGGATGCCATGGCCGACCTGGTCAAGGCCGCCAAGGCGGGCGGCCGTACGCTGGTGATCTCGGGCTTTCACGACGCAACAGGAGACGCCGCCAAAAATGCGGCCCTGGCAAAACAACGCGCCGTGGCGGTGCGCGATGCGCTCAAGGCTGCGGGTGTTCCCGAACGGCAGATCGAACTGAAGAAGCCCGAGCAGCTGACCGGGAGCAGCGATGCCGAGGCGCGCCGCGTTGAAATCTCGCTGCAGTAAACGCAGGCGACCGGCGGGCGTAGTGCATCGCTGACAAGGGCAAGGGCAGGGAACCGACGCCGGGCCGGCCGCCTTGGCGGCAGACTGGGTTTGGTAACCGTACCGTAACCACATTCGCTTCAAATGGGCCGGTAACCCGTTACCATAGAGTCAGTAATAAAGTTACATCGCTCCCGGCAGCCCCTGTAGCCCCCGCCACCAGACCTAAAGCTCCACCATGGCACTTCATCCCAAAGTCTCAGACATCACCGCCCGCATCGCGGCGCGCAGCCGTCCCACACGCGAGGCCTACCTCGCCCAGTTGCACGCGGCTTCCACGCGCGACCCCGGCATGGACCGCATGGGCTGTGCCAACGTGGCCCACGCCTTCGCAGGCATGCCGCTCGATGACCGCTTCAAGGTCGTGACGCAGCGCGCGCCCAACATCGGCATCGTTACCGCCTACAACGACATGCTGTCGGCGCACACGCCTTTGCAGGCTTACCCGGCCTTCATCAAGGACGAAGCCCGCAAGCTGGGTGCCACGGCCCAGGTGGCCGGCGGCGTGCCTGCCATGTGCGACGGTGTGACCCAGGGCACCAGCGGCATGGAACTCAGCCTGTTCAGCCGCGACGTGATTGCCATGGGTACGGCGATAGCGCTTTCGCACGACATGTTCGACGCGGCGCTGATGCTGGGCGTGTGCGACAAAATCGTTCCGGGCCTGCTGATAGGTGCCCTGCAGTTCGGACACCTGCCCACAGTCTTCGTGCCGGCCGGGCCCATGACTTCCGGCATCCCGAACAAGGAAAAAGCCCATGTGCGGGAGCAGGCCGCACAGGGTCTGGTCGGCCGCGATGCCTTGCTGGATTCCGAGTTCAAGTCCTACCACAGCCCCGGCACTTGTACCTTCTACGGCACGGCCAACAGCAACCAGCTGCTGCTCGAAGCCATGGGCCTGCATGTGCCCGGTACCGCCTTTGTGAATCCGGGCAACGCTCTGCGCGAGGAACTCACGCGCGAAGCGGCGCGCACCGTACTGAGCATCGTCAAAGCGAAACGTTTCGCGCCCATCGGCCTCATCGTCGATGAGAAAGCCATCGTGAATGCCATGGTCGCGCTGCTGGCCACGGGCGGCTCGACCAACCATTTGATCCATTGGGTGGCTGTGGCGCATTCGGCCGGCATCGTGATCGACTGGAACGATTTTTCCGACCTTTCCGACCTCGTGCCCACGCTGGCCCACGTCTACCCCAACGGCAGCGCCGATGTGAACCAGTTCCAGGCCGCGGGCGGCCCGGGCCTCGTCATCCGTGAATTGCTGGACGCGGGCTTCATGCATGAAGACGTGCTCACGGTGCGCGAAGGCGGCATACGCGAGTACACACGCGAGCCGGCGCTGGCCGGTGCCGCATTGGCCTGGCACGATGTTGGCGCGTCCAAGGACGAAGCCATCGTGCGGCCCGCCGCCAAACCTTTCAGCGCCACCGGCGGGCTCAAGCTGCTGCAGGGCAATCTGGGCCGCAGCGTGATCAAGGTATCCGCCGTGCCGGACGACCGCCACGTCATCGAGGCGCCGGCCCGTGTGTTTGATTCGCAGGAGGCCCTGCACCTGGCCTTTAACGCCGGCGAACTCGACCGCGACGTGGTCTGTGTGGTGCGCTGGCAGGGGCCGCAGGCCAACGGCATGCCCGAGCTGCACAAGCTCACGCCGCCGCTGGCGGTGCTGCAGGGCAAGGGCTTCAAGGTCGCGCTGGTCACCGACGGCCGCATGAGCGGCGCCTCGGGCAAGGTACCGGCTGCCATCCATGTGTCGCCTGAAGCGGCCGCCGGCGGCCCGCTGGCCAGGGTGCGCGACGGCGACCTGGTCCGTGTCGACGCCGTCACCGGTGTACTTAACGTATTGGTGGCCGAAGTGGAGTGGGCCGCCAGGCCTGTGGAAACCATGCCCGCCGATTTGCGCGCAGGCAATGCCGTCGGCATGGGCCGTGAACTGTTTACCGGCATGCGCCGCCACGCGCTGACGGCTGAAGAAGGAGCGTTATCGTGGATGTGAACATCAATCCCAGCGGCAAGCTGACGGCCCTGCAGGTGATGCAGGATGCGCCGGTGATTCCCGTCATCGTGCTCAGCGACGCGAAGCAGGCCGTGTTGCTGGCGCGCGCGCTGGTGGCCGGCGGCATCCGCATGCTCGAAGTCACGCTGCGCACGCCGCAGGCACTGGCCTGCATCGAAGCCATCGCGCGCGATGTGCCGGAGGCCGTGGTGGGCGCGGGCACGGTGCGCAGCGCCGCCGACGCCCAGGCCTGCGCCATGGCCGGCGCGCGTTTTGCCGTGAGCCCGGGTTACACCCACGCCGTGGGTCAGGCCTGCCGCGATGCCGGTTTGCCGCTGTTGCCCGGCGTTGCCACCGGCAGCGAAATCATGATGGCCCAGGAAGACGGCCTGACCGAACTGAAGTTTTTCCCCGCCATGCAGGCCGGCGGCCCGGCCATGCTCAAGGCCTGGAGCGGCCCCTTCGGCGACGTGCGCTTTTGCCCCACGGGCGGTGTCTCCACGGCCAACGCCGCGGAATTTTTAAGCCTGCCCAATGTAGTCTGCGTGGGCGGCTCCTGGCTCACACCGTCCGATGTGCTGGCGCGCGGCGACTGGGCGCAGGTAACGGCGCTGGCGCAGCAAGCCTGCCGCCTGCAGCGCAACGACGGCTGAGCGGCTGCAAGGTTTTGCCGCAGTCCGGTGGCCTGCCGCCGATGAAAGAGGCGGCGAGCGGCGGGAATTGGTTAGTATCCATCGACTACCAAGGACCTCCGCATGTTTGCTTCCGCGATGCGCCATGGCGCTGTGTTTGTGTGCCTGGCCCTTGCCGCCGTGGCGGCTCCCGCCCAGACGGAGACTTCTCCTTTCGTTGAAAGCTTCAGCCCGCAGGGCGAAATACGCTCGCTTCAGCAGGTAGCGGTGCGCTTCAGCCAGGACATGGTGAAGCTGGGCGAGGCCGACGCGAGCCCGCCCCTTGTCCTCAGTTGCGAAGGCACGTCGCTGCCGGCCCTCACCATGCGCTGGGTGGATACGCGGCGCTGGGTGGCCGAGTTCAAGACGCCCCTGCCGGCAGGCGTACGCTGCCAGGCGCAATTGCGCGAAGGCCTGCAATCGCTGGCCGGGGCGGCGCTGCGCCAGCCGCGGCAAGCCTGGCACTTCAGCACCGGCGGGCCCAAGGTGGACTGGTCTGAACCGGCCGAGGGCGCCCGCATCAAGGAGGACCAGGTTTTCCTGCTGCATGCCAGCGCCGCGACAAGCCGTGATGCTGTGGCGCAGGGCCTGCGCTGTGTCGTCGGTACCGTGCAGCATCCGGTCAAAGTGCTTCCAGTCGAACGGGCACGCGAGGAATACCAGTCGGCCGCCCAGCGGCGGCGCTACCAGGTCCCGCGTTTTTCGGAAGCCGACACGTTTGCGGTCAGTTGCGCGCAGCCGCTGCCCAACGGCGCAGCGGTGCGGCTCTTGTGGGGCAAGGAGATTGCCTCGCCGCAGGGCGTGAGCAGCCGCGACGATCAATCGCTGGGCAACTACACGGTGCGGCCGCTGCTGCGTGCGGAGCTGCGCTGCGTGCAGCTCGATGCGACCGAAGGCTGTGACCCGCGGCAGCCCATCCGGCTCGAGTTCACCGAAGAGGTGGCGCTGTCCTGGCTGAACCAGGTCGTGGTCCGGGATGCCGCCGGTGCGGCACTGCCGGTCAAGGTGGAGCGTGGCTGGTACAACCCGGACACCGGCCGCTCACTGGCCACAGAACGCTCGCCCTCCATTCCGGTGCCGGCGGAAAACTCGGTGCTGGTGGTGACCCTGCCCGAGGGCCTGGCCGACGTCGACGGCCGGAGCCTGTCGAATCGGGACGCATTTCCCTGGCGCGCGAAAACCTCCACGCTACCGCCCTATGTGGGTTTTGCGCAAAGCAGCGGCGTGCTGCCCTTCGAAACCGGCAAATCCTCGCTATGGCCGCTGGCGGTGCGGCGCACCGAGAAGGCCGTGCCGGTGAAGCTGATGCGCATTGGCGGCGAGAGCCTGGACGGCAAGGCGCCGGGCGATGCGCTGGCGGTGCGGGCGGCAAGTTCGGCAAGTGCCCTGGCACTCTGGCGGAGCATGCAGGACTGGCCGCAGGCTTATGAGACGCCGCCGCGGCCGTATCCCGTCAGCGCGCAGCAGTCCCGGGACTGGGCGGGCAGCAGCCTGCAGCAGGTTCCCACGCAGGGCGCCGCCATGGAATTTGTGCCGCTGGCCCTGGCCGAGCCCGGCTTGTACCTGGCGGAGGCTCACAGCAGCGCCTTCGCCGGGCAGATGGCCGGCGCGGCGGGCGCGCCCGGTTCTGAGCAGCGGGGGCCCCAGCAGCGCGCGGCCCTGGTTGTTGTGACCAACCTCAACATCAGCACGCGCATAGGCCACGGCGGCGAGTCCCTGGTCTGGGTTACCGCGCTGGACAGCGGACTGCCGGTGGCCGGCGTGTCGGTCGACGTGATGAGCTGCAAGGGGCGCGCGCTGGCCCAGGGCGACACCGATGCGAACGGCTTGTTCAGGATCAGCCAGTCCCTGACCGGATTGCCCCAGGCCGGCACCTGCGCCGACCGCTATGGGCAGGGCCGGGACCGGGTGCTCGTGGTTGCGCGCAAGGGCAAGGACCTTGCCTTGCTGGTCGATGACAGCGGCAGCTACCGCTACAACTATGGCAGCCTGTCGAGCATAGGCCACACCATCCTGGACCGCATGCTTTTCAAGGCCGGCGATACGGTCCATATGCAGCACCTGGTGCGAAAGCGGCTTGCCACCGGCTTTGGAAACTTCCCGGCCGGGACGGGCAAGGTCGACCTGCATTTTGAGCGCGAGCTGGTGGCGTCCCTGCCGCTGGCCTGGGATGCGGCGGGCCAGGCCCTCAGCCAATGGACGGTACCGGCCAATGCCAGGCTGGGCACCTACAGGGCCACTGTGACCGGTCCGGATGGCTCCACCTACGGCATGTATTTTGTGGTGGAAGAATTCCGCGCCCCGGTGTTCGAAGCCGCGCTCACGGGCAAGGCCGCCTGGCGCGCCGGGAAACAAAGCCTGCCGGCGACGCTGAGCCTGGCTTTCATGGCCGGCGGTGCGGCGGTGCAGCACAAGGTCGAGCTTCAGGGCCGCTATGTCTTGAATGCGACCGTACCCGTGCAGGGCTACAGCTTTGCCGACGTGCTGTTGCCGAGGGCGCAGGAGCCGCCTTTCAAGTCCATCACATCGCGCCTCGACGCCAAGGGGAAAAGCCTGCTGCTTGTCGAGTTGCCGGTGTTCGACCGTCCCGCCACGCTGCTCGCCGAGATGAAGTTCGCCGACCCCAGCGGCGAGGTGCAGACCATCGCGCAGCGCTTTGTCCTCTGGCATTCGGACACCCGGCTGGGCGTGCGTGTGCTGCCCCGCACCGATGCGGCGAAAGGCACGCCCGTCGCGGTCGTGGGCGGCCTGGTCCTGGATGCCGACGACAAGCCGCTGGCCGGGCGCAAAGTCGCCGTGTCCGTGCGGCCTGCCTGGCGGATCTATGAGGGCGGCTACAGGATTGAGCTGGCCGGTAACGAGCAGGCGGTCTGCGCGGCGCAGACGGATCTCAAGGGTCAGATCGAATGCGAGGCGGCCGCGATGCCTGCCTTGCCCGAGCCGCGCGAACGCGCAAGTCCCGGCTGGCTGTTCCGCATACAGGGCAGCGACAGCGCCGGCAAGGCGATCAGCAGCAGCGTGTTTGTGAACGAGTACGAATTGCATCCGCGCAACGAGCAGTTGCTGGCGCTGGCCGGCACGCAGCCGGTGGATGCGGCGCGGCCGGTGCAGATCTCGGTGCGCGCGCCCTTTCTGCCCGCGACGCTGTTGCTGACGGTCGAGCGCGAAAGCGTGCTGGACACGGCCATCTACACGCTGACCCAGCCGGTCACCACGCTGCCGATTACCCTGCGGCCTGAGCAGGCCCCGAATGTGCAGGTCCACGCGCGTTTCATGCGCGGCCTGGCCGGCTTGCCCGATCCGGTGGAAGGCAAGCCGCAGGCGCTTGCCAACAACGCGGTACTGAGCGTCGGCATTCAACCCACGGTGTTCGCGCTGGACGTCAAGGTCGAACCCGAGAAAACCGTGCTGCCGCCGCGCACGGCGGTGAGCGTGAAGGTCAGCGCCGTGCAGCGCAAGGACCAAAGCCCGGCGGCGGGCGCGAAGCTCACACTGGTGGCGGTCGACGAAGCCCTTCTGGCGCTGTCCCCCAACCCCAGCTGGAACCTGCTGGGGGCCATGATGCGCCAGCGCGGCATCCAGGTGCATGGGTCGGGACTGGAAGGCCAGCTGGCGCGTTCGCTGGTGTTTGGCGCCCAGCCCGGCTTCTGGCCCCAGGACGATCGGGGCCGTTTTGTGACCCCGGCCAATGCGCCGGTTGCCGCTCCTCCGGCCGCAATGATGCGCAACTCGGACGGATCGGAAAGCGCGGAAGGTGCGGCGGTACGCAACCAGTTCAGCACGCTGGCGTTCTGGAGCACCGAGCTGGCGCTGGATGCGCAGGGCCAGGCGCTGGTGACGGTGCCTTTCAACGACAGCCTGACACGCTGGCGCATTGTCGCCGTCGTGCAGCAGGGCGCGCAGCAGTTCGGCACCGGCGAGGCCGGTGTGCAAACCACGCAACCGGTGCAGATTTTTTCGGGACTGCCGCCGGTGGTGCGCAGCGGCGACCGGCTGGTCCAGCAGGTGACGGTCCGCAACGGCGGACCTGCAGCGGTGTCCCTGCTACTCAAGGCCCGGGTCGCGGTGAAGACCGGCGCCGTGGCGGTGCAAGCCACAACCATTGCCGCGGAGCGCACGGTCCGCCTGGCGCCGGGGCAGTCGCAGCCGGTCTCCTGGAGCATCGCGGTGCCGCAGGGCGCCGGCGCGCTGGCCTGGCGCATCTCGGCCACCACGCCGGACGGCCGCGTGGCCGACTCCCTGGACGTCGAGCAGGCCGTGCTGCCGGCGCTTCCCGTCACCGTACGGCAGGCCACGCTGCTGCAGGTCAAGGGCCAGGCCAGCCTGCCCGTGGTGATGCCGTCCAATGCGCAGCCCCAATCGGCCGTGGTCGGCGTGGCCTTGCAGGACAGCCTGGTCGATGCGTCGCTGGCCGAAGTGCGGCAATGGATGGCCGCCTACCCCTATGCCTGCCTGGAGCAGGACAGCAGCAAGGCCGTGGTGGCCGGCGACGTGAAAGCCTGGGATGCGCTCATGGCCGACCTCCCGCGCTACCTGGACGCTAACGGGCTGGCCCGGTATTTCCCCGAAAACAGCCTGGCCGGCAGCGAGACGCTGACCGCGCACCTGCTGGACGTGGCCGCGGCCAAGGGCTGGGCCATCCCGGCCGCGTCGCGTACGCGCATGCTGGCGGGCTTGCAGCAAATCCTTCAGGGCCAGTTGCCCGGCCAGGACTGGATGCCCAGTGGCAGCGACCCGGTCGCCCGGAAGCTGTCCCTGCAGGCCACGCTGATCGAACAGCGTACGCTGAGCAACACGGCGGCGCTGCCGGTGCGGCCGGAAGACCCGGGCAGCCTGCCCACGGTCGCGCTCACCGACTGGGTGCGTGCCCTGCTGGCGCAGGCGCCTGGATCGCGCTCCGCCGCCGACCTGGATGCCGCCGCGGCGTTGTTGCGCAGCCGCTATGACGTGCAGGGGACACGCCTGAACTGGCGCAATGAAGAGCGCGAGAACTGGTGGTGGTTTATGTGGAGCGGCGACCTGGCCGCCGCGCGCACGGCGCTGGTGCTGCAGCAGTGGCAAGCGATAGACCCGGGCTGGAAAGACGATGTGCCGCTCGTCATCACGGGCCTGACAGGCCGCCAGCAGCAGGGGCGGTGGTCGACCACGGCGGCGAACGCCTGGGCCACGATTGCCTTGCAGCGCTTTGCCGCAGGCACCGAGAAAGGCCCGGTCAGCGGAAGCACACAACTGAGCCTGGCGGGCGAACCGAAATCGGCCCGGACAGTGGTGTGGCCCAAGCCGCCGGAGGCGCTGCTGCGGCTGGAGCCGCAACCCGGTGGCGACACGCTGCTCATCACGCACCAGGGCAGCGGCGCGCCGTGGGCGACGGTGAGCATCAAGGCTGCGGTGCGCCTGGACAAACCCCACAACGCCGGCATGCGGGTCGAAAAAACCATCACGGCCGTGGAGCAGAAAATCAAAGGCCAGTGGTCGGTGGGCGATGTGGCGCGGATACGGCTCACCATGCATTCGCAGGCCGACCTGACCTGGGTCGTAGTGCATGACCCCGTGCCTTCGGGTGCCACGATACTGGGCCGCGGCCTGGGGCGCGAAAGCGCGCTGGCCCAGCGAGGCCAGCAAAACGCCGGCGCCGTCTGGCCTTCTTATGTCGAACGCGCCGCAGACAGCTACAAAGGCTACTACCGGTGGGTTCCCCGCGGAAGCTGGAGCACGGAGTATTCGGTCCGCATCAACAATGCCGGCGAATTCAGGTTTCCCGCAACACGGCTCGAGGCCATGTATGCGCCTGAAATTTTCGCGGAGACGCCGAATGCGGAGTGGGTCGTTAAAGAGGGGCCTGCGCGCCGCTGATACGCAGGCCTGCCAGTTACAGCACCAGGTTGAGCGCTTAGCGCAGACCGCCGCCCGCGGCGTTCTCGGCGCGCTGGATCAATTCGATCTTGTAGCCGTCCGGGTCCGTCACAAAAGCGATCACGGTGGTGCCGCCCTTGACCGGGCCGGCTTCACGCGTGACATTGCCGCCCGCGGCCTTGATCTTCTCGCAGGCTGCGTACGCATCCGGCACGCCCAGCGCGATATGGCCGAAGGCCGTACCCATGTCGTAGCTTTCGGTGCCCCAGTTGTAGGTCAGCTCGATCTCGGCATGCTCGGGGTTGTTGCCGTAGCCGACAAAGGCCAGGCTGTATTTGTACTCGGGGTTTTCCGAGGTGCGCAGCAGTTTCATGCCCAGCACCTGGGTGTAGAAGTCAATGGAGCGCTGGAGATTGCCAACGCGCAGCATGGTGTGTAGGAGTCTCATGGATGTATAGGGTGGGAGTCGTGGATGGCCCGATTGTCGCCAAACTTCGCTTTCTGTGCAGGCCACTTCGTGTAGGGACGCAAAGGCTGTGGCGATGCGCGCCGCGGCCATTGCCGGTGAGGGCTCCGCGGTGTCCCCTGGCTTATTCCGTTCCGGCCAGGGCTTCGAGCATTTTTCCTTGCAGCAACTTCATGTCGCCATTCTTCAGGATGTAGCCATTCATGCCCGCTTTCAAGGCTGTCCTGACATCAAGCTCTTCGGAGTTCCCGGAAAGTGCGAGGATAAAAATGCCCCGGTGCTCCCAATCCCGCGAGCGGATGGCCTGAGTCGTTTGCACGCCGTTCAAGCCGGGCATGTTCATGTCCATCAGGATCAAATCGACACTTGGCGTGTTGTTCAAATGGGCCAGAACCTGGCGCCCTCCTTCGGCCTCCAGTACATTCAGGCCCCAGCTTTTCAGACAGTCCCCCACCATCAGGCGATTCAGTTCGTCATCTTCGGCCAGTATGACGGTTCGGCCTTCCAGGATATCGCTGGAGATCACCGGCCTGGCGGGCAGCATTGGAGTCTGCAAGGGCGTGGCGACTTCGCCGATTTCGGTTTGCGGCAATAGGGGAAAGGTCAGTGTGAACTGCGTAAATTCACCCACCACGGAGTCGCAATGAATGTCGCCGCCGAAGCTTTGCATGGTCCGTTTGCAATACGACAGCCCGAGGCCTGTCCCTTCGGCTTTTCCGGAAGTCATGAAGGACTCAAACAGGTGGGCCAAAACCTCCCTGTCGATGCCGGGCCCCGTGTCCCTGACGATCACCTTGTGATCGTCTACCGTCAACACGATGGTTGCGTCGGCCTTCTGCCCGAGGTAATAGAGTGCATTCTTGATCAAGTTGAAGAGCACAAAAACGTAGGGAGTTTCGTCCCCATAAAAAGCGAAATCTTTGACGACTCGCACTGTGACGCGGTCGCGTAAATTGCCGCGGTCGTCGCGAACGTCCCGCTCGACAAAACTGTATTCATCCACTGCCTTCTGGGTGGCCTTTGCGGCGGACAGGTAGGCAAACTTGCTGCGATCCACCGTGCTGGATTTGAGAGACCCCAGGATCAGGTCGATCACCTGATGGCCCCTGTGCACCGCGATTTCCCCTATGTTGACAAACTGGCGCATGCGGGAAATGTCTTCAGCCGGGATTGCGTTGCCGTTGGCCGGCAACATCTCCCCGATGCTCTCCAGGCTCATTTTGGCCTGCCCCAACGGGTTGCGCATTTCATGGGCAATGGAGCCGGCAAGAGCGTTTGCAAGGCGCAATTTTTCGGCATCGATTTGCCTTTCCGAGAGTTTGAATGCGGCACCGCCGATAAGAATCAGCAGGTAGGCGGGGAGTTGGGCCACCATATCCATGGGTATTGCGGGATGAGGGGTGATGGCCACATAAAGCAGTGCCGCGCTACCGCAACCGATCAGGAGCATGGCAATCGTGTTGCGCCAGTCCGCAATCATGACCAGAAAACTGAGCGCGATAAAACAATTGGAAATCGCAGGGATACCTCCGTGCCGTTTCAGCGAAAGAAATACATTGAAAAACGGCAGGCAATAGATCAATGCCCAATAGGAGTAGGAAAAGTAGTATTTTTTGAGTTTCTGGGGCCAGTGATTTTTCATGGCCAGCACGGTAAAGAGAATTACGACCAGCACCCGCATTCCCAGGTCATCGTAGGGACGAGGATTGGGTTTCGTGAACCGTATCAGGTAAAACACCACATAGGTCAGGGCACCGACGATGCCAATGTACTTGAGCAGCGGCCTGCCGTGCGCGTGGTAAGCCTCATAGTGGCCAAAGAGTCTTTTCAACCAGCCCATATATTTTTCAATGCTGTTTGCGCGGGGAAATTACCAATAGAAAACTCTTTAGATCCACGCCGAAGTGCGCGGCTGCGATACGAAATATTCCCGCATGAGTTACTGGCACGCAGTCGATTTGAGAATATCCGGTACATGTCCATGTATCAAGGCATACGATTCGTCCGCCCCATCCACCCGTAAATTGTTGGCAATGGTGGAGAACCCGAAACGCCTGTAAAGCCGGCTCAGCACGGGCGTGCAGGATGCAAAAAGATTTCGCCCATCAGTATGCTGGGCGAGGTACGAAACCCCAAGGAATATGCATCTCTTCACGAGATCGGGACCGCTTCTGTAGTCGGGATTCAATACAAGGCGCCCGATTTCCCAGCTGTTTTGGCAGATGGCCGATTCGATCAATTGTTTTTCCGCCAACAGCTTTTCAAGTGATGTCAGACCCCTGTGCATGGGAACCAGCCTCAAGGTTCCAATCACGACGCGGTGGAACTCAAACGCAAACACAAACCCCATTTCGTCTCTTTTTTTTCTTGTTCAAAGAACTGCGCGTCCCGGCATCCGGAGGGCAGGTTGATGTGCTCGCGCAGGGCCTGGACTTTCTCCAGCTTTGGCGGGGCATCCAGGTGGCAAAGCGTGATTTCGTCGATGAAATTTTCCTGCTGGCGCGGAATGAAGGGGACTCCCCTGGCGGGAAAAATGGCTGCAGAAGCATCCATCGCGCCGTGCAGGGCTTGAAAGGGGGGCTGCGCATGGTTGTTCAGATAGGTCATCATTGCGGTGCATCTCCAGGTTAGACGGTTGGTTTCGCCAAGTGTTTTTTGTTCTGCTTTCTTCCAGGTAGATGGATGCCCGGATTTTTTGCGTTCCCACGTGCTTCTTCATCCCACAAGCGTCACTTCTTCTTGATGTCTGCGCAGTCTATGCGCCGAGCAAGGCTGAATCAACCTTTACCCTGTCAGATATGACAGGGGATTCCCTGCTTATTTCGCTTGAACCTCGGTTCGAGCCCAAAAATAAAACAAAAATTGCCCGCGTGCGGACAATGTCTGGTTTCGATGTGGGGCCGGTTTTTACCGAAACCGGCAGTTCGTCCAATTGGCGCCCTGGGCCATGCTGGCAGCCTTCGCCGGGCTTACTTCTGCGCCGGCACCTCAAACACCAAACAAGTCGTGGTCGCATGGGCATACAGCTTGCCGTCCGGCCCGACGATGCGGCCCTCGGCGGTGGCCAGCTGGCGGCCGCAGTGGATCACGGTGCCTATGGCGCGCAGCGGCCCGGTCTTGTGCGAGGCGGCGCGCACGATGTTGATACTCAGTTCGGCCGTGGTGTAGGCGCGGCCCGCGGGCATCATGGTGTGCACCGCGCAGCCCACGGCTGAGTCGAGCAAGGTGGCGTACCAGCCGCCGTGCACCGTTCCCAACGGGTTGTAGTGCTTGAGCTGCGGCGTGCCCTGGAATACGGCCTTGCCGGGCTCGACCTCGATCAGCGCGAAGTCCAGGGTTTCGGCGATGTGGGGGTAGGGCAGCTTGCCGGCCAGCATGGCGCTCATCACTTCCATGCCGGTTTTGCCGGCCACGTCCTCCGGCCGCGCCAGGCCCGGCCGGCCGCCGCCTTTTTCCATGCGGTCGCGCACCGCGGCGCTCTGTTCCATCCACTGAGCCAATGTGTCTTGTGGGGTCATGCTGTCCATAAAAGTTGCATATGCAATAGTTGTAGCTACAATCAAATTATGAGCGAGAAAACCCGCCTGTCAACCCAGGCCGAACTCAAGGTGCAGGGCTGCACCAACCTGAAGCTGCGTCAGCTGATGCGCCGCGTCGCCCATCACTACGACCTTGAGATGGCCAAGGCGGGGCTGAAGACCACGCAGTATTCGCTGCTGAGTTATGTGCTCAAGCTCGGCCCCATGCGGCCCGGTGAGCTGGCGCGCGGCATGAAGATGAGCGCCTCCACCCTGACGCGCAACCTCAAGCCGCTGATCGACGCCGGTTGGATAGAACTCACCGCGGGCAGCGATGCGCGCAGCCGCACCGTGGTGCTGACTGACGCGGGCCGCGCCAAGCGCGAAGAAGCCCGCTCGCGCTGGAAGGTGGCGCAAGAGCAGCTCAACGCGCTGCTGGGCACCGGGCGCGTGCTGGCCTTGCACAACCTGATCAATGAATCTTTAGAGCTTTTGTCCCCCATCGAATCTGGAGCTGATGATGAGTAATCCCGAGCCTTCCAATCCCAGCGCGCCTTCTACCGCATTGCCAGCGCGCCATATCGCCATGTGGCTGGTGCTGCTGGCCGCCGGCGGCACCTTTGCCCTGACCATGGGCGTGCGCCAGACCATGGGCCTGTTCCTCTCGGCGCTCAACACTTCGACCGCGCTGGGCATAGGCAGCATCAGCCTGGCCTTCGCCTTCGGCCAGCTCTGGTGGGGGCTGACGCAGCCCTTTGCCGGCGCGGTGGCCGACCGCATAGGAACCGGCCGCGTGATTTTTTTCGGTGTGCTGCTGGTGGCCGTGGGCACCATCATCACGCCGCTGATGACCAGCACGGCCGGGTTGATTTTTGCTATTGGCGTGCTGGCCGCGGGCGGCGCCGGCATGGCCGGCCCCTCGGTGCTGATGGCTGCCAGCACGCGCCTGGTGGCGCCGGAAAAGCGCGGCCTGGCCACGGGCATCGTCAACGCGGGTGGCTCCTTCGGCCAGTTCGCGATGGCGCCGATTGCCATCGGCCTGACCGCCGCGGTAGGCTGGGCCAGCGCGATGCAGTGGCTGGGCGCGCTGGTGCTGCTGGCTGTGCCGGCGGTGCTGGTGCTCAAGGGCAATTCAAAAGCGCTGGCGGCGCAGGCCGCTGCGGCCTCAGGCACCAAGGCGCTCAGTGCGCGCCAGGCCATCAGCCAGGCGATCGCCACGCCCAGCTACCGCTACCTGGCTGCCGGCTTCCTGGTCTGCGGTTTCCACGTGGCGTTTCTGGCCACCCACCTGCCGGGCGTGGTGGCGGCCTGCGGCCTGCCGCCTGAAATCGGCGGATGGTCGCTTGCGATGATCGGCCTGTTCAACATCGTCGGCAGCCTGGCCATGGGCTGGGCCGTGGGGCGGTGGCGCATGAAGTCGCTGCTGGCCCTGTTGTACGCGACGCGCGGACTTGCCGTGCTCATCTTCCTGCTGGCACCCAAGACACCGGCGGTGATGCTGATTTTTGCCGCCGTCATGGGCGTGACCTTCCTGTCGACCGTTCCGCCCACAGTGGGCCTGGTGGCGAAGATGTTCGGCACGGCCAACATGGCCATGCTGTTCGGCGTGGTCATGCTGTCGCATCAGGTGGGCGGCTTCCTGGGCGCCTACCTGGGCGGCTATGTGTTCCAGGCCACGGGCAGCTACGACTGGGTCTGGTACATCGACATCGTGCTGGCCGCGGGCGCCGCGCTGGTGAACCTGCCGATACGCGAGGCGCTGCTGCCGAGGCGGATGGCCGCCAAGGCCGCGGCATGAGTCGGCGACCTCACATCAAGGACACCCCATGAATACCACGACGCAAGCGCCCGGCGCCGCCACGTTGCACTACCTCGATGACCTGAGGGTGGGCGGCCGCTTTGTGAGCGGCGAGCACGCGCTGGACGAAGCGCAAATCACTTCGTTCGCGGCACAGTTCGATCCCCAGCCTTTCCATCTGGACCACGAAGCCGCCAAGGCCACGCTGTTCGGCGGCCTGGCCGCCAGCGGCTGGCACACGGCGGCCATCACCATGCGCCTGCTGGTGGGCGGCGGCCTGCCGCTGGCCGGCGGCATCATAGGCGCGGGCGGTGAAATCAGCTGGCCCAAGCCGACACGGCCCGGCGACGTGCTGCATGTGGAAACCGAGGTGGTCAGCGTGACCCCCTCGGTGTCGCGGCCCGACCGGGGCAGGGTGGTGGTGCGCAGCCAGACGCTCAACCAGCACGGCGACGTGCTGCAGCAGTCGACCTACAAGCTGGTGGTGCCGCGCAAGGCAGCCTGAACCCAAAAACTTGGCAAAAAGGCAGGGTCGAGAGCCACTCACAAACCCAGCGAAGCGGTCCTGGCTAGGCGTGCCGCCGGTAGACAGTGCTACAGCACGGCAAGGCGGCGCAACAACACCAGGAGGGTTTGTGAGTGGCTCTCGCTGTGACAGAATCCACGCAGGCAGGCAACTTGCGGGATATAAAAAATGCTTATCAATTGCGTGGTTTACCAGAACGGCACCAAGTTGGCCGACATCCCGGTCAGCGAGATCAGCGACTACATCTGCCGGCCCGATGCTTTTGTCTGGGTGGCGCTGCAAGATGCCACGCCGGAAGAGCTTGAGGAAATGCAGCACGAGTTCGGCCTGCATGAACTGGCGGTCGAAGACGCCCGGCACGGCCACCAGCGGCCCAAGATCGAAGAATACGGCGCCTCGTTGTTTTCAGTGCTGCACCTGGTGGAGCCTTCCACCGACAAGCCGGGCGAACTTCACGTCGGCGAGGTCGACGTGTTCACCGGCAAGAACTATGTGCTTTCGGTACGCAACCGCAGCAACAAGGGTTTCCTGGGTGTGCGTGAACGCTGCGAGCGCGAGCCGGAGCTGCTGCGCCACGGCTCGGGCTTCGTGCTGTACGCCCTGATGGACGCGGTGGTGGATCGCTACTTTCCCGTTCTTGACGAACTCGAAACCGAACTGGAACTGATAGAGAAAGAAATCTTCACGCCCGGCGCCGCGCGCAAGAACATCGAGCGGCTCTACGAACTCAAGGGCAGCGTGATGGTGCTCAAGCATGCGGTTGCGCCGCTGCTCGAAGGTGCCAGCAAGCTTTACGGCGGCCGCGTGCCGCAGATCTGCGCCGGCGTGCAGGATTATTTCCGCGATGTCGTCGACCATTTGACACGCATCAATGCGCTGATCGAGAACATGCGCGACACGATTGGCACGGCCATCCAGGTGAATCTGGCGATGGTGACCATTGAGGAGAGCGAGGTGACCAAAAAGCTCGCGGCCTGGGCCAGTATCTTTGCGGTCTGCACGGCGTTCGCCGGCATATGGGGCATGAACTTCGAAGCCATGCCCGAGCTCAAGTGGCGCTACGGCTATCTCATGGCCATCAGCATGATTGTGGTGGCGTGCTCGCTTCTTTATTGGCGCTTCAAGCGCGCACGCTGGCTATAACTTACGACACCTTGGGCGAGGTGAAGGCCTTGCGCGCCGCGAGCGTGGCCTTGCGGCTCGCGCAGCCCTCGATGTGGTCGTTGACCAGGCCCATGGCTTGCATGAAGGCATACATCGTGGTCGGTCCCACAAAACTCCATCCGCGTTTTTTCAGGTCTTTGGACAGCGCGATGGATGCCGGTGAAGTCGGCATGGCTTTGACGGCCTCGTGCGTGATGCGCGCGGGCCGGCTTTTGGCTTCGGGCTCCAGCCGCCAGACAAAGGCGCCCAGCGAGCCGAACTCTTTGCGCAGTTCGATCACACGCTGTGCATTGTTGATGGTCGAGGCGATCTTGCCCGCATGGCGGACGATGCCTGCGTCGTTGACCAGGCGCTTGATGTCGCGCGCATCGAAGCGGGCTACCTGCTCGGCATCGAAGTTGGCAAAGGCGCTGCGAAAGGATTCGCGCTTGTTCAAAATGGTCAACCAGCTCAGGCCGGCCTGGAAGCCTTCGAGGCAGATCTTCTCGAACAGCCGGCGTTCGTCGTCGACCGGAAACCCCCATTCGCTGTCGTGGTAGTTGCGGTAAAGCGGCGTCGCCTGGCACCAGGCGCAGCGCGTGGTGCGGCTGTCGTCGGTAAAAAGGCCCGCGGCGGGCGACACGGCTACTGTGAGAGGCTTGGGTGGGGCGGCGGAAGGCATGGGCGATTTTAGGCAGATGCGGGCGACCGGCGTTATCATGAAACCCAATCCCCGCAGCTTCTCAGCCCCGCAACTTCGGAACACGCACCATGTCCCTTCAGCTTTGGCTCGCTTTTGTCGCCGCAACCGCCGTCCTGCTCATCATTCCCGGCCCCACTATCCTCACCGTCATCAGCTATTCGATGGCGCATGGCCGGCGCGCGAATATTCCGCTGGTCGCTGCTGTGGCGTTAGGCGACTCGACGGCGTTGGTTGTGTCGCTGTTCGGCCTGGGGGCTTTACTGGCTGCTTCGGCCTTCTGGTTCACGGTGGTCAAATGGGCCGGCGGCCTGTACCTGCTCTATCTCGGCATCAAGCTCTTGCGCGCCGGTATTTCGCCCATGCAGGCCGCGGCGCCCGAAGCGCCAGGCTCCTTGTGGAAGCTGTTCGGCAACACTTATCTGGTCACCGCGCTCAACCCCAAAGGGATTGTGTTTTTTGTGGCCTTCCTGCCGCAGTTCCTCAACCCGGCCGCTGACGTGACACGGCAGCTGTGGGTGCTTGCTACGACCTTTGTGGTGATGGCCAGTTTGAACGCCACGCTTTACGCGGTGTTTGCCGCCTCGGCTCGCAGTTTGCTGGCTTCGCCGCGTGCGCAGCGGAGGTTTCATTTTGCGGGTGGGGCGTTGTTGTCTATGGCTGGGGTTTGGGCTTTGTTGGCTCGGCGGCCGGTCTAATGCCGGGTCTTGCTCCGGCTGTGCGCCCTCTGCTGAGGGTTACTGGCCGGGGGTAGCCCGGCGGCTACTCACTTTTCTTTTGCTTCGCCAAAAGAAAAGTAAGCAAAAGAAAAGGCGACCCTGGTTGCTGCGTCCCTCCGCTTCGCTGCGGGCAACCTGCGGTGCTCGGTTCAGGCGGGGTCTCGCTAAACTCGCCTTCGGCTCAAACAACGCGATCCCTGATCCGCCTGAACCTCCGCTCCTCGGCGCATCCACAAGGGGTGGGGACAGGAATACCGAACAGCCGAATACCAATAACGAATACCTGAAGAAACAAGGACTCGCCTTGGCGAGTCCTTGTTGTATTTGTCTTCTTTGTTCTTTGTATTTCTGTCTTCTGTCCCCGCTCCAGATTGCCCCGTCCTGGCTGGGCCGAGGAGCGCAGACGTAGGCGGATCAGGGATCGCGCTTGTCTGAGCGAAGCGAGTTTGCGCGAGACCCCGCCGTAGTCGAGCACCGCAGGTTGCCCGAAGCGAAGCGTAGGGACCCAGACTGCGGGTCGCCTTTCTTTTGCTTACTTTTCTTTGGCGAAGCAAAGAAAAGTGAGTCGCATGCCGGGCGACCCCGGCCCCGGAACTCAACCCAACACCAGCGTACAAAACAGCAAAGAAGCTTCGACGCCTAGCCCGCAGGCTTTTCCGAAGAACCACCCAGCGCCCGCTGCATAACCACCACCCCCTGCGTCATCATCGCGTCAATGTAGTCCCCCAGCGAATCAGGAAGCACATCGGTGATCCAGACAAAACGCGTGCGTTTGTCGCCCTCGGCGAGCAGCTGCGCCGAAGCCATGTGGTGGCTGGCCTTGCCGCCGGCGATGGTGTAGCTGAGCCGGTGCATCCCTTCGTGGATACCCACCAGCAATTCCTGCGCTGTCGCACCGTTGGCAAAGGTCACGGTGCGGCCGCCCTCGCTGGGCTTGCAGTCCACCACAAAGCCGGGTGCCAGGCGCCGGTGTACCGCATTGAAATCGCGCAGCGCGTCCCAGACGCTGTCTATGCCCGCGTCGACGGTGAATTCCTTGTAGATCGTGGCCATGGTGCCTCCAGTCTTCTGGCTGGCGCCGGAGTGGCGCCTTGCCAGCACAGGCTAGCAGTCAAAGCGGCCAAAGTCAGCCCGATTAAACCGGGACTGTGTAATTGAGTGTCATCCGCCCGCCATCCACCACCACGATTTCACCCGTGATGTAGCTGGCCGCGTCACTGGCCAGGTAAGCCGCCGTATCGGCAATCTCGGAAGGCTCTCCAAGGCGCCTCATGGGAGTACGGCTCATGATCTTGGCCTTGGCTTCGTCACTGGTGAGCACGGCCTTGGCGGCGAGTTCGGTGGCGATGGTGCCGGGCGCGACGGCATTGACGCGCACGCCCTGGCCGGCCAGCGACAACGCCATCACACGCGTGAGCTGGTTGATGCCGCCCTTGCTGACGTTGTAGCTGGCAATCGTGGGAATGGCGAGAACGCCGTTGACCGAACTCATGTTGACGATGCTGCCTTTGCCGGCGGCGGCCATGACGCGCGCGACAGCCTGGCCTACCAGGAAGGAACCTTTGAGGTTGATGCGCAGCACGGCGTCAAAGTCGGCTTCGGTCACGTCGAGGAATTCGGCGGCCCTGAAGATGCCGGCGTTGTTGACCAGCACGTCGATGCGGCCGTGCGCGGCCAGGGTTTGCGCGACCAGCGCATCGACCTGGGCCTTGTCGCCGACGTCGCAATGCACATACAGCCCCCCCAGCTCCTGGGCCAATGCCGCGCCAGGCGCGTCGGCGATGTCGGCAATCACCACGAGGGCTTGTTCGCGCGCGAAGCGGCGCGCGCAGGCCTCGCCTATGCCTTGCGCCCCGCCGGTGACGATGCAGACGCGGCCGGCCAGGCCGAAGGAGATGGTGGGTGCTGGCGCCGGAGAAGTGTTCATGCCCGCATGGTACCCGTGTAGGCGGCGACGAAGTTCTTCGCGCTGTCGGCCACCTGGGCTGCCGTCATGCCGGGTTTGTACAGCGCCGAGCCTATGCCGAAGCCGTTGGCGCCGGCCGCGAGGTAGGCGCCCATGTTGTCCGGCGTGACACCGCCCACGGGCATCACCGGGGCCTGCTTCGGCAGCACGGCGCGCAGGGCTTTCACCACCGCCGGCGTGATCATCTCGGCCGGGAAAATCTTGAGGCCGGTGGCGCCCGCTTCGAGCGCGCCAAAGGCCTCGCTGGCGGTCATCACGCCGGGCAGGCAGACCATGCCGAGGCGCACGGCTTCACGTACCACTGCCGGGTTGAAGTTGGGCGAGACGATGAGCTGGCCGCCTGCGGCCTGCACATTGCGCACGTCTTCGGTGGTGAGCACGGTGCCCGCGCCTATCAAGGCTTCGGGGTAGGCGCCGGCCATGGCGGCGATGCTGTCCAGCGGCTGCGGCGAATTGAGCGGAATCTCGATCAGCGTCCAGCCCGTGGAGACCAGCGCCTGGCCGACGGGCAGGGCTTCGGCGGGGGTGAGCCCGCGCAGAATGGCTACCAGGGGGAGGGTGGTGAGGGCCTGGGTGAATTTTTGGTGTGCGTGGTTCATGGTGTTCTATCGACGGGGTGGCGTGCTCAGCCCAGTGTGTCGGCAATGGCACGCAGGCCGCGCCAGGTGGCGCCCGCGCCAACACGCTGGACCGGCACGCCGAGCTGGGCCAGCGCCTGTTCGTAACGGGCCGTGAGCGCCTCTGCGCCCATGACCACCACAGGCTCGCCGCGCGGCAGCGTCTGTGACTTGAGCTCTTCGCCTATGACCAGGCCCGACAAATAGCTTGGCAGTGCCTCAGTCTTCATCCGGTTGAACAGCGACAGCGTGCGCGTGCTGAAGGCGGTGTTCAGCAGGCCGGGGCCGGCCAGCGCATGGGCCACACCCTGGTCGAAGGCGGCGGTATCCAGCGCGGGTTCGTCCTCGGGCAGCATGCGCGCCAGGATGGAGTGGCGGCGCAGCAGCGCATAGAACTCGCCGGTCATCCAGGTTGAGAAGTCCGTCACCTTGCGATCACTCACGGTGGCCCATTTGCTGTGCGTGCCTGGCAGCACCAGCCGCGCATGCTCCAGGCCCAGCAGCTGCAGCGCGCCGAAGATCTGGGTTTCCTCGCCGCGCATCACGTCGGGAACACCGGCCTTGTCGATGCTCAGGCCGGGCACGATGGCGATGCGGCCGGGCTCCACCCATTCGAGCGCGGCGGCAATCGCGTCAAAGCCCGCAGGGCAGGCGCAGTAGGGCGCCTCGCGCCAGCCTTGTTTGCTGCCGGCCATGCCGGAGATCAGGCACAACGTGCCGGGTGTCATCCAGTCGCCGAAGCAGCTTTGAAAAACATCGGGAAAGCCGCCGGCCTCCACCGTCAGGATGCCGCGTGGGAAGGCGCGTTCATCGAGTGCCGCACCGTCGGCATCGAGCAGCGCGCCGCGCAGCGACGAGCTGCCCCAGTCGACCGCGAGCAGCCGGCTCACAGCAAAGCCCTGACCTGTTCGGGCCGCGGCAGCGGCGCCACGGCGCCATAGCCCTGCACCGTGAGGGCCGCGGCTGCGTTGGCATAACGCGTGGCGTCGAACACCGAGTCGCCCTGGGCAATGCGCGCCAGCAGGTTGCCGCAGAAGCAGTCGCCCGCGCCGGTGGCATCCACCAGTTTCACGCGGTGCACCGGCACACGTTCGCGCCGCGTGCCGTCGCTGACCAGCGCGCCGTCGCCGCCCAGCTTGAGCACCACGGTTTTGGCGCCCAGGGCATGGCCCCAGTCCACCACCGCGTCGGGATCGGTCATGCCGTTGAGGGCGGTGATGTCTTCCAGGCTGGGCAGGAAGATGTCGCACAGCGAAACGGCATGGCGGGTGCAGGCCAGTGCGCGGTCCAGCGGCCAGAGCTTGAGCCGCAGGTTGGAATCAAAGGACACCAGGGTGCCGGCCTCTTTGGCAATCTTCATTGCGGCGAAGGCCGTGTCGCACGCGCTCGCGGAAATCGCCAGCGAGATGCCTGACACGTGCAGGACCTTGGCCTGGCGCACGGCATCGGCCGCGCCGGCCTGCTGCAGCCAGGCCGGTGTCATGCGGCTGGCCGCAGAGCCAGCGCGCAGGTAGCTGAACTCATGCCCCTTGGGGCCGTGGGTGACGAAATAAAGGCCTGTGCTGGCTTCGGTGTCCTGCTGCACGGCGGCTGTGGAGACGTTTTCCGCGTCCCACAAGGCCATCAAGGACTGGCCGAAAGTGTCGCCGCCGAGGCGAGTCAGATACGCAGTGCTGGCGCCGGCGCGCGCGGCGGCGATCACGGCATTGCTGGTGTCGCCGCCAAAGCCCTGCAGGTAGTTGGGCTGGCCGGCGGTGGTCTGGTTGAATTCCACCATGGCTTCGCCGAGCGCGATGACATCGAATTTTCTGGCTTGCATTGGGTTTCCTGGCTTCTTGCGGCATCCCGGGGCGGGCCTTTTTCAGGGAAGAAAGCCGGAAAAAAAGCACGCCGCGCCTCAAACCCCAATGGTACCCGCGAGCCGGGTGCCGCCCCGTACCCGCGCTGTACCCGGCTCAGTGGTTGTCGCGCGGCACAAAAGAGCCGCGTTTGCCCACCAGGAAATCCAGGTCCACGCCTTCGTCGGCCTGCAGCACGTGGTCGATGTACAGTTTCCAGTACCCTGAAGACAGCGGGGGTTCGGGCGCTTTCCAGCTGGTCATTCGCCGCGCAAGCTCTTCATCGCTGACGTGCAGGTGCAGGCGGCGATTGGGGACGTCAAGTTCGATGATGTCGCCGTTTTGCACCAATGCCAGCGGGCCGCCCGCTGCCGCTTCGGGTGCGGTATGCAGGATCACGGTGCCGTAGGCCGTGCCGCTCATGCGGGCATCGCTGATGCGCACCATGTCGGTGATGCCTTTGCGCAGCACCTTGGGCGGCAGCGGCATATTGCCGACCTCGGCCATGCCGGGGTAGCCCTTGGGCCCGCAGTTCTTCAGCACCATCACGCAGTTTTCGTCGATGTCCAGGTTCTCGTCGTCGATGCGCGCGTGGAAGTCTTCAATGGTCTCAAACACCACGGCCCGGCCCTTGTGCACCATGAGTGCCGGCGTGGCGGCGCTGGGTTTGATGACCGCGCCGCGCGGCGAGAGGTTGCCGCGCAGCACGGCGATGCCGGCCTTGTCCTTGAAGGGCGCGGACAGCGGCTTGATGACGTCGGTGTTGTAGTTCTCCGCGTCGGCGATGTTTTCGCCTATGGTTTTGCCGTTGGCGGTGATGGCGCCGGTGTGCAGGTGCTGCGCGATCTCCTTCATGACCACCGGCAGGCCGCCGGCGTAGCAGAAGTCTTCCATCAGGTATTTTCCCGAGGGCTGCAGGTTGACCAAGCAGGGCAGTTCGCTGGCCAGCCGGTCGAAGTCGTCCACCGTGAGCTTTACGCCGATGCGCCCGGCCATCGCGATCAGGTGAATCACGGCATTGGTTGAGCCGCCGATCGCGGCCAGCGTCTTGATGGCGTTTTCAAATGCTTCGCGCGTGAGGATTTTCGACAGCGTGAGGTCTTCGTGCACCATTTCGACGGCGCGGCGGCCGGCCATGCGGGCCAGCACGTTGCGCCGGCCGTCCACCGCGGGGTAGGCGGCGTTGCCGGGCAGGCCGATGCCCAGCGCTTCGACCATGCTGGCCATGGTCGAGGCCGTGCCCATGGTCATGCAATGGCCGTGGCTGCGGTGCATGCAGCTCTCGGCTTCGAAAAAGTCCTGGAGTTTCAGGGTGCCGGCGCGCACCTGCTCGCTCATGCTCCAGACGCCGGTGCCCGAGCCCAGTTCCTGGCCGCGCCATTTGCCGCTCAGCATGGGCCCGCCGCTGACGCCCACCGTGGGCAGGTCGACGCTGGCCGCGCCCATCACCAGCGAGGGTGTGGTCTTGTCGCAGCCCATCAGCAGCACCACGCCGTCGATGGGGTTGCCGCGTATGCTTTCTTCAACGTCCATGCTGGCCAGGTTGCGGTACAGCATGGCGGTGGGGCGCAGCAGGGTTTCGCCCAGCGACATCACCGGGAATTCGAGCGGGAAGCCGCCGGCCTCATAGACGCCTATCTTGACCTGCTCGGCGATCGTGCGGAAATGCGAGTTGCAGGGCGTCAGTTCGCTGAAGGTGTTGCAGATGCCGATGACCGGCCGACCGTCGAACTGGTCGTGCGGGACGCCCTTGCCCTTGACCCAGCTGC
Source organism: Polaromonas sp. LjRoot131 (assembly GCF_964252805.1). Classification (NCBI taxonomy): domain Bacteria; kingdom Pseudomonadati; phylum Pseudomonadota; class Betaproteobacteria; order Burkholderiales; family Comamonadaceae; genus Polaromonas; species Polaromonas sp. LjRoot131. The sequence goes on from NZ_CAXUPF020000001.1 coordinate 308,605, forward strand.
GGTAGGCAAAGCCGTCGCGGTCCTGGCGGCCGAACCATTGCTGGCTGCGAAGTTCGTGGGCGGGTTTTTTCTTGGGTGGTGTGCTCATGCGGGAAAATCCTTAAATCGTCAAACATATTATCGTCATACCATTGACCCCATTATCTTAGTGAAAACCATGACCGCAGGAGTCCGCCCTTTGTCCGCCCCGTCCAACCGCCCGCACATCCTTACCGTCGCCAAGCTTCCGCCCTTCCTGATGGAGCCGCTGCAGGCGGCTTATGAAGTCCATGACAGGCTGCATGAAAGCGACCCGGCGGCTTTCGCCAGGGTGGCGCCGCTGATCCGGGGAATCGCCGGGGGCGGGGAGTCCAAGGTGCCGCGTTCCCTGATGGAACAATTGCCCGCGCTGGAAATTGTTTCCATCATGGGCGTGGGCTACGACGGTGTGGACGTCGCCGCCGCGCTGGAAAAACGCGTTCCGGTCACGCATACGCCCGGCGTGCTCAACGACGAGGTGGCGGACCTGGCCATAGGCCTGATGCTGTCGGTGGCGCGCCGCATTCCGCTGGCGGACCGCTATGTGCGTGCCGGCCGCTGGGCCAAAGAAGGGCCCATGCCCCTGGCGCGCAAGGTCTCGGGCGCGCGCCTGGGCATCGTCGGCCTGGGCCGCATAGGCCAGGCCATCGCGAGCCGCGCGGAAGCCTTCGGCATGTCGATTGCCTACACCGGGCGCGGCGCGAAAGCCGAACTCGCTTACACCTTTTACCCCACGGCGCAGGCGCTGGCCGCGCAGGTGGATTTCCTGATCGTGATCACGCCCGGTGGCGCCGGAACGCGCCACATGATCAACGCCGAGGTGCTCAAGGCGCTGGGCCCCGAGGGCTACCTGATCAACGTGGCGCGCGGTTCGGTGGTCGATGAGGCTGCCCTGGTTGATGCGCTGCAGCAAGGCGTGATCGCCGGCGCGGCGCTGGATGTGTTCGAGAAAGAGCCGCACCCCACCGAGGCGCTCTGGTCCATGGACAACGTGGTGCTGACGCCGCACATGGCCAGCGGCACGGTGCAGACGCGCCATGCCATGGCGAAGCTGGCCGTCGACAACCTGAGTGCCCATTTTGCCGGGCAAGCCCTCTTTACCCCCGTGCCGGAATGGCATTGAATCAGGGGCGGGATGCTTCGGGTTTTCCATAGAAGACTCGGGGTTTAATCATCATATGATAACAACGCGTCAATGAACCCCTCCCGAGTTTTTTGCCGTTCAACAACCCACCCGCAGAGGAGACAAACCCAATGAAACTCAAGACAATTCTGGCCGCCGCGATGGTCGCGGCTGGCCTCATCACGGCGGGGCAGGCCGCCGCCCAGGAAAAGCTCACCGTCTGGTGGGTCAAGGGCTTTTACAAAGCCGAAGACGACGCGCTGTTCGCCGCGATCAAGAAGTACGAAGAAAAACACAAGGGCGTCAAGATCGAGCTCTCGCAATACCCCGTGCAGGACATGATTCCGAAAACCGTCGCGGCCCTGGATTCCGGCAGCCCGCCCGATGTGGCCTATGCCGACGTCTATGACTTCCAGGTCGCCGGCAAGTGGGCCTTCGACGGCAAGCTTGAAGACATCAGCAGCGTGATCAACCCCATGCGCGCGCGTTTCGCGCCCAACACGGTGGAAACCGCTTTCCTCTATAACGACGTCGCCAAGACCCGGGCCTATTACGCCTTTCCGATGAAGCAGCAGACCATGCACATCCAGTACTGGGTGGACATGCTCAATGAAGCCGGCTTCAAGGAGTCCGACATCCCCACCGGGTGGAAAGACTACTGGTCCTTCTGGTGTGACAAGGTGCAGCCCGCCCACCGTCAGAAGACCGGTAACCGCACCTTTGGTATCGGCCAGCCCCTGGGCGTGGATTCGAGCGACTCGTTCTACTCCTTCCTGACCTTTATGGACGCCTACAACGTGACCCTGGTCAGCGACAGCGGCAAGCTGCTGGTCGATGATCCCAAGGTTCGCGCCGGCCTGATCGGTGCGTTGACGGATTACACCCAGCCTTACGCCAAGGGCTGCACGCCACCGTCGTCCACCAGCTGGAAGGATCCGGACAACAACGTCGCCTTCCACAACAAGACCACCATCCTGACCCATAACGCCACGATCTCCATCGCTGCGAAGTGGCTGGACGACATGAACAACGCGGCCCTGAAACCGGAGGAGCGCGAGCTTGCGAAAAAGAATTACACCGAGCGTATTCGCACTGCGGGCTTCCCGAACAAGCCTGATGGCAGCAAGATGGTTTACCGTGCCGCCGTCAAAGTGGGTGTGGTGTTCAACCAGGCCAAGAACAAGGCCCGCGCCAAGGAGTTTGTATCCTTCCTGATGCAGGAAGAAAACCTCACGCCGTATGTGGAAGGCTCGTTGGGCCGGTGGTTCCCGGTGACCAAGGCGGGGCAGCAGCGGCCGTTCTGGAAAGCCGATTCTCATCGCACAGCCGTGTACAACCAGTTCATGAACGGCACGGTCAACTTCGAGTTCACCAAGAACTACAAGTTCACCATCCTGAACAACGAGAACGTCTGGGCCAAGGCGGCCAATCGCGTGATCAATGAAAAGGTGCCCGTGGACAAGGCCGTTGACGAAATGATCGCCCGCATCAAGACCGTGGCGAACTAAACGGTATCGACTGAAGAAAGCCGCGCCGCCTGCCTGGGATCCCGGGCAGGCGGCGCGCGTCAACAAAGCAAAGCATGAGCACTGCAAGCATCCAACAGGCCGCCCCTTCCGTGCGCGCCGAACGCGCCGCCATGACTTCGTGGGAGAAGTGGGGGCTCGCGCTGGTCGTTCCCTACCTGCTGATCTTCCTGGTTTTTGTCATCTACCCGGTGGGCTACGGCCTGTGGCTGGCACGCCATCCGGAGAGTTATGTCAGGCTGTTCGCCGACCCGATTTTTTTCCGTTCGCTGGTCAACACGGTGGTGTTCATCGTCGTGGCGGTGAACATCAAGATGATGGTCGCTCTGTTCCTGTCGGGATTTTTCCTGAACACGCGCTGGTGGATCAAGGCGCTGTCGGTGATTTTCATCCTGCCTTGGGCGGTGCCGTCCATCCCGACCATTTTGTCGATGCGCTTCATGCTCAACCCCGAGTGGGGCGTCATCAACACCCTGATTTTCAAGTTGACGGGCATAGACGGGCCGAACTGGCTCAATGACCCGACGCTGGCCCTGTCTTTCTCCATGCTGGCCCACATCTGGAAGTCCCTGCCGTTCTGGACGCTGATCCTGCTGGCCGGCCGCATGGCCATCCCGGCCGAACAATACGAGGCTGCGTCGGTCGACGGCGCCACGATCTGGCAGAAATTCCGCTTCATCACCTGGCCGTCGATGCGCTCGCTGTACCTGACCTCGACCATCCTGTCGATGATCTGGACGCTGGGCGACTTCAACAGCGTTTACCTGCTCACGGGCGGCGGGCCGGCCGACCTCACCCACGTGCTGGCCACGCTGGGTATCCGTTACCTGCGGCTGGACCAGGTCGACCTGTCCCTGGCCTCCATCGTCGTGGCTCTGCCCCTGGTGCTGCCGCTGGTGTATTTCATGATGAAAAGGTTGTCCAAATGAGCCGCGTCACATTGCGTACCGTGAGCCGGGAGGCCAGGCTGCTGCTGATCGGCATCCCGGTCCTGCTGTGGACGCTGATCCCGATCTACCACATGGTGCTGTTCGCGATCTCGCCCCGCAACGAAGCTACCACCGGGCGGCTCTGGCCCAAAAAGCCCACGCTGGACAACTTCGAGACGGTGTTCTGGCAAAAGCATTTTTACCTCGACCACTTCTGGGTGCAACTGGGCAACTCGCTGGTGATTGCGCTGTCGGTGGGTGTGCTGACGCTGGTGGTCTCCACCACCGCGGCCTTTGCCATCAGCCGCCTCAAGGTGCGCGGTGGCCGCACGGTGATGAACATGGCGCTCTTCACCTACTTCATTCCCGCCGCCTTCCTGGCCGTTCCCATGTACAAGACCATGGGCAACTACGGCTTGCTCAATCACCAGTGGTCGCTGATCCTGGCCATGGTGACCATCGCCTCGCCTTATTGCATCTGGGTGCTCAAGCAGGCCTCTGACAAGTTGCCCTACGAGCTCGACGAAGCGGCCAAGATGGACGGCGCCACGGCCATGCAGCTGTTCCGGCTGGTCTACCTGCCGCTCATGGTGCCCTCGCTGGTGGCGGTCGGCACCTATGCGCTGCTGCTGGCCTGGAATGAATACCTCTACGCCTTCCTGCTGCTGTCCAGGGACACCAGCGTGACCTTGGCGGTGGCCCTGGGCAACTTCCTCGCCGCCGACGACTCGCCGTGGGAACTGCTGATGGCCACGGGCCTGATTTACGCGCTGCCTCCGGCGGCAATTTATTACGCTTTCAAGCGCTACATGGTGTCGGGCCTGACGGCCGGCGCCGTAAAAAGCTGACCCCGGGAAATACCAAACATGGCTTCTGTATCGTTTCGCAATATTGAAAAGGCCTTCGGCAAGGTCAAGATCATCCACGGCATCAGCTTTGACATCTCCGATGGAGAGTTCGTGGTGCTGGTGGGACCATCGGGCTGCGGCAAGTCGACGCTGTTGCGCATGCTGGCCGGCCTCGAGGAAATCAGCGGTGGTGAAATGTCGATTGACGGCAAGGTCATCAACGAGCTCGATTCCAAGGACCGCGACATCGCGATGGTGTTCCAGAGCTACGCCCTGTACCCGCACATGACGGTGCGCGACAACATGGCCTTCAGCCTGAAGCTGCGCAAGGCCGACGCCGAACTCACCAACAAGCGCGTCGGCGACGCGGCCCGCATCCTGAACCTGGACCCGCTGCTGGACCGCTTCCCGCGCGAACTCTCGGGCGGGCAGCGCCAGCGCGTGGCCATGGGCCGCGCCATCGTGCGCGACCCCAAGGTCTTCCTGTTCGACGAGCCGCTGTCCAACCTGGACGCCAAGCTGCGCGTGGCCATGCGCGCCGAGATCAAGGCCCTGCACCAGCGCCTGAAGACCACCACGGTGTACGTCACGCACGACCAGATCGAAGCCATGACCATGGCCGATCGCATCGTGGTGATGCATGACGGCATCATCGAGCAGATCGGCACGCCGCTGGAACTGTTCGACCGGCCCGGCAACCTGTTCGTCGCGCAATTCATCGGCTCGCCCGCCATGAACGTCTTCAAGGGCGTTTTGCGCAAGGACGGCGGCCGCGCCTGGGTTGAAGCCCAGGGCCACCAGTGGCCCATAGGCGCGATCGCGCAGGCGCAGGACGGGCAACCCGTGCACTACGGCGTGCGGCCCGGCGACCTGTCGCTGTCCGCGACGGGGCAGGGCATACCGGCCAAAGTCATCGTGGTGGAACCCACCGGCGCCGAGACGGAGCTGCTGCTCGACGTGAACGGCGCCAAGGTCATTCTGGTGATGCACGGCCGCACGGCCGTGCGCCCCGACGAGGTCGTGCACCTCGAAATCGCCGCCGGCAAAACCCATGTGTTTGACGATGCCAGCGGCGCCCGGATGGACTGAGGAAGCCCATGGTCGTGGACACTTTCAGGCTTGACAGGCGTCTGGCGCTGGTGACCGGCTCTTCGGGCGGCATTGGTTTTGCGCTGGCGCGCGGCCTGGGGCAGGCGGGAGCCATTCTGGTGCTCAACGGCCGCGACAAGGCCCGGCTTGAGCATGCGGCCCGTGTGTTGCGCGATGAGGGGCTCACAGTCCATACGCGCTGCTTTGACGTGACCGATGCCGCCGCGGTGCAGGCGGCGGTGGAGGACATTGAAGCGAGCCTGGGCGGTATCGACATCCTCGTTAACAACGCCGGCATGCAAAGGCGCATGGCCCTGCAGGATTTCCCGGCGCAGGACTGGCACGAGCTGATGCGCACCAATGTCGACAGCGTCTTTTTTGTCGGCCAGGCGGTCGCCCGGAAAATGATAGGGCGCGGCAAGGGCAAGATCATCAACATCTGCTCGGTGCAGAGCGAGCTGGGGCGTCCCAACATCGCCCCCTATATGGCCAGCAAGGGCGCGGTGAAGATGCTGACCAAGGGCATGGCGATCGACTGGGGGCCTTACGGCATCCAGGTCAACGGCTTGGGCCCGGGCTACTTCAAGACCGAGCTCACCGAAAAGCTGGTGGCCGACGAACAGTTCAGCGCCTGGCTCACGGGCCGCACGCCCAGCAGGCGCTGGGGCGAGGTAGCCGAGCTGGCCGGCGCGGCCGTGTTCCTGGCCAGCGATGCCTCGAGCTTTGTCAACGGCCATGTTTTATATGTCGACGGCGGGGTGACGGCGACGCTGTGAAGCCGCCGCCGCCCGCGCAACCAGGGAGAAACATCATGCGTGGACTTGTCTGTCATGCGCCCCTAGACCTGCGCCTTGACGCGCTGGATACCGAACACCTGGGCCCGCAGCAGCTGCGCGTGCGGGTGGCCTATGGCGGCATCTGCGGCTCCGACCTGCACTACTTCCAGCACGGCGGCTTCGGCACCGTGCGCATCAAGGAGCCCATGGTGCTGGGCCACGAGGTGTCGGGTGTGGTCGAGGCCGTGGGCAGCGAGGTCAGCGGCCTGCGCACCGGCCAGCGGATCGCGATTTCGCCCTCGCGGCCCTGCGGCGCCTGCCGTTTCTGCCAGCAAGGCCTGCACAACCACTGCATGGACATGCGCTTTTACGGCAGCGCGATGCGTTTCCCGCACATCCAGGGCGCTTTCCGCGAAACCCTGGTCATCGAAGCGGCCCAGGCGCACCCCGTGGCCGACGACCTTCCCTTGTCCGAGGCCGCGCTGGCCGAGCCGCTGTCGGTCGGCCTGCACGCGATTTCGCGGGCCGGCTCGGTGTTCGGCAAACAGGTGCTGGTGACCGGCTGCGGCCCCATAGGCGCCTTGCTGATCGCCGGCCTGCGCCGCGCGGGCGCGGCCCGCATCGTCGCGGCCGACATTGCCGAGCTCCCCCTGGCCTGCGCCAAAAAAATGGGCGCCGACCAGACCATCAACCTGGCCCAGGAACCCGACGGCCTGGCGGCCTTTGCCGCCGGCAAGGGGCAGTTCGATGTGATGTTCGAGGCTTCGGGCAATGAGAAGGCCCTGGTGGCGGGCCTTGACGTGGTGGCGCCGCGCGGCGTCGTCGTGACGGTGGGCCTGGGTGGCAACGTCTCCCTGCCGCTCAACACCCTGGTCGCCAAGGAGCTGGAGTTGCGCGGTACCTTTCGTTTCCACCCCGAATTCGCCGTGGCGGTAGCCTTCCTGAACCAGCGGCTCATCGATGGCCGGCCCGTCATCACCGACATCGTCGCTTTCGACCAGGCCACGCATGCCTTTACACTCGCCGGCGACAAACGCCAATCCATGAAGGTGCAAATCGCCTTTGGCGGCGAAACCTGATGGGGCGCCTGCTTTTTATATCCCTTCACCGGAGTCCCTTGTGACCGTTTTCTCCAAAGTCATTCTTTACACCGATACCGACGGCCGGGCCAAATTCCGGGAAGAGGCGGTCCCGCTGGGCGAAGGCTCGCCGCAGGCCATGCTGTCGGAACTGTTCGCCTCGGGCGGCTACCAGTTGCGCCACAGCCCGCCGGGCTTTCGCAGCCAGTTCCATTGCACGCCGAGCCCGCAGTGGGTGTTCATCCTGGGCGGCGAGATGGAAATCGGCCTGCAGGGCGGCGTCTCCCGCGTTTTCAAGCCGGGCCAGCATTTCTATTCCGCCGACGTCCTGCCGGCCGGCGCCACCTTCGACCCGGCCCTGCACGGCCACTGGAGCCGCCAGGTCGGGCCGGATCCGCTGGTCACGCTGTTTGTGCGAGGCTAAGGCGACACCATGGCCACCATGAAAAACGTCCACGGCAACACGGTTGACCATATCGGGGAAGCCATCGTCGCGGGTCGTTATACCGCCGGTATGTCCATGCCGCCGGAGCCGGTGCTTTGCGAGGAACTGGGCGTGAGCCGCACGGTGGTGCGCGAAGCGGTCAAGTCGCTGATCGCCAAGGGCCTGGTCACCACCGGGCCCAAAGTGGGCACCCGCGTACTGACCGAGGAGCACTGGAACTGGTTCGACCCCGACGTCATCGCCTGGAAGGCCAAGGCCGGCATCACGCCTGAATTTTTACGCGACCTGCTGGAGCTGCGGCGCCTGGTGGAGCCTGCCGCCGTGCGCATGGCCGCCGAGCGCGCCACCGCGGAAGAAATCGCCGGGATCGAGGATGCCTATGCCGGCATGAAGCGTGCCGTGGAGGGCGGCGGCGACTACGTCACCTACGACCTGCGTTTTCACCAGGGCCTGCTGCGTGCCGCGCACAACCGCATGCTGGTCCAGATGAGCAAGGCGCTCAGCGCCCTGCTGCGCACCAGCTTTGAAATCTCCACTGTCCGCAAGGATGGCCCGAAGCGCTCGCTGCCGCTGCACCGGGCGGTGCTGGACGCGGTGATCGCGCGCAACCCGGCCAAGGCCGAAAAAGCGATCCTGGTGCTGATTGACGGCGCGCACGAGGATATCGAGCTGGTGCTCGGTTCGCGGCGCCGTTTGCCCAAACTGAGCAATCCGGCCAAGCAGCTCAAGGCCGCTTGAATTTGAGGCCGAATGCCGGGCCGGTGCTGCGCGGCGATCCACGCAGTGGACCGCCGGATAGCGCTTAGCGGCCGGTAAACGAGCCGGGACCGCCGGGCCGACGAGGCCCGTTGCCCCGGCCGCCACCACCACCACCACCGCCGCCACCGGAGCGATTGCCGCCCCGGTAATTGCCGCGGTTGCCGCCTGTGGGCTGGCCGGACGACGGGAAGCCCGAAGAAGCGTGGCTGGCGGGTTGCTGGTTGTCGAAGTCATTGCGCGGCTCCCTCGGCTCGCTGCGGGGTGCGCGCGGCTGCTGGTCGTCGCGCGGCGGGCGCTGCGCCTGCTGGCGTGGCGGCTGGCCGTTCTGTGAGTAGCCCGAAGCCTGGCGTGGCTGGCCGGGGTTGGGTGTGCGGGGACCGCGGCCGCTACCGCCGCCACCTCCGTTGCCTCCGCCGGCGGGGCCGCGTCCGCGCGCGCCGCCATTGCCGCCACCGTTGCCGCCGCCTGCACCGCGTGCGGGCTGTGCGCCCTTGGTGTCGCGGATGCGCTGCATCATCTCGGTGCGGGCGGCCTTGGCCGCTGCCTGCATCACGTCGCGGCTAGGCGGTTTGCCCAGGCCGCCCCAGATGGTCTGGCGGCCCATGGCCAGCGGCTCGGCGCGTTCGCCGGGCTCGGCTTCAAAGCCGGGGACCAGGACTTTTTCGATGTTTTGCTTGGTGAAGCGCTCGATGTCCTGCATGAAGCCTTCTTCATCGAGGCAGACCAGGCTGACGGCTTCACCGCTGTTGCCGGCGCGGCCGGTGCGGCCGATGCGGTGCACATAGTCTTCGCTGACGTTGGGGATTTCGTAGTTGACCACGTGCGGCAGCTCGTCGATGTCGATGCCGCGGGCGGCGATGTCGGTGGCTACCAGGGCGCGAATCGTGCCGCTCTTGAAATCGGCCAGCGCCTGGGTGCGGGCGGTCTGGCTCTTGTTGCCGTGCAGCGCCATGGCGGGAATGCCGTTTTTGGTCAGGTGCTCGGCCACGTTGTTGGCGCCGAACTTGGTGCGGGTGAACACCAGCACCTGGCTCCAGTTGTGCTCATTGATGATGTGGGTCAGCAGCGCTTTCTTCTTGCTGCGGCCGACAGGGTGGATGGTCTGCGTGATGCGCTGCACCGTGGTGTTGCGCGGCGTGACCTGGATGGATTCGGGGTTTTTGAGCAGGCCGTTGGCCAGTTCGCGGATTTCGTCGCTGAAGGTCGCGCTGAACAGCAGCGATTGCTTCTGCTTGGGCACCAGGGCCAGCACCTTCTTGATGTCATGGATGAAGCCCATGTCCAGCATGCGGTCGGCTTCGTCCAGCACCAGGATCTGCACCTGGCTCAGGTCCAGCGTGCCCTGGCTTGCGTGGTCCAGCAGGCGGCCGGGGGTGGCGACCAGGATGTCGACGCCGCGGCGCAGCTTTTCAATCTGGGCGCCCATGCCGACGCCGCCGAACATCACCATGGAGGTGAGGTCGGTGTATTTGCCGTAGGTGCGCACGCTTTCTTCGACCTGGGCCGCGAGTTCGCGGGTCGGGGTCATGATCAGGGCCCGCACGGCGTTGACGCCGCGGCGGTTGGTCAGGCGCGCTTCGGTGGACAGGCGCTGCAGCAGGGGGAGGGTAAAGGCAGCGGTCTTGCCGGTGCCGGTCTGGGCGCCGCCCAGCAGGTCCACGCCCTTGAGCACGGCGGGGATGGCCTGGGCCTGGATGGGGGTAGGGGTGTCGTAGCCCTGCTCGAGCACGGCCTTCAGAATGGCCGGGGCCAAATTCAATTCTTCAAATGTCATGATGTTGCGCCGTATGGCGCTTTAGATCGGCCTGTTGGGCGCCTTGCTGGAAGGCAACCCGCCAGTCAAAGGCAGATGGGGTCAGAAAGTGGGCCGAAAACATCGTAAGCAGCCACTTGAAGCGGTACCCGGATGTGCCCAAATGTTGTAGGCAACTGGAGCCAGCAACCCCTGCATTGTCGCACAGCAACGATAATGGGGGCATTCACGCATAAAACACGCTTTGCCAAAAGGCGTTTGCGCCCAGGCGCAGCGTGTCGTTCCAGCCCGCAAGAAAGCCTGCTGACAGCCTGCAAAAATAGTATTTACAGGCGGCAAGCAGCCCGTTTTCCTGCATTGTTTTTCATTTTTACCAAAGTTAATCCTGATGGCTCAGTACGTTTTCACCATGAACAAGGTCGGCAAGATCGTGCCGCCCAAGCGCCACATCCTCAAGGAGGTGTCGCTCAGCTTCTTCCCGGGCGCCAAGATCGGCGTACTGGGTACCAACGGCTCCGGCAAGTCCACGCTGCTCAAGATCATGGCCGGCCTGGACACGGAAATCGAGGGTGAAGCCACCCCCATGCCGGGCCTGAACATCGGCTACCTGCCGCAGGAACCCAAGCTGGACCCCGAGCACACGGTGCGCGAAAGCGTGGAAGCCGGCATGGGCGCGGTGTTTGCCGCCAAGGCCCAGCTCGAAGCCGTGTACACGGCCTATGGCGAGCCCGATGCCGATTTCGACGCACTGGCCGCCGAGCAGGCCCGCCTGGAAGCCATCATCGCGACCGCCGGCACCGATTCCGAACACCAGCTTGAAATCGCCGCCGACGCGCTGCGCCTGCCGCCCTGGGACGCCAAGATCGGCGTGTTGTCGGGCGGCGAAAAACGCCGAGTCGCCCTTTGCGCCTTGCTGCTGTCCCGGCCCGACATGCTGCTGCTCGACGAACCCACCAATCACCTGGACGCCGAATCGGTGGACTGGCTGGAGCAGTTCCTGCAGCGTTTCTCGGGCACCGTGGTGGCCATCACCCACGACCGCTACTTCCTGGACAACGCCGCCGAGTGGATCCTGGAGCTGGACCGCGGCCACGGCATCCCCTGGAAGGGCAACTACAGCAGCTGGCTGGACCAGAAGGGTGAGCGCCTGGCGCAGGAGCAAAAGGGCGAGGAAGCCCGCGCCAAGGCCCTGAAGAAGGAACTTGAATGGTCGCGCCAGAACCCCAAGGCGCGCCAGGCCAAGAGCAAGTCGCGCCTGGCCCGCTTTGAGGAACTCTCCGACTTCGAATACCAGCAGCGCAACGAAACCCAGGAAATCTTCATTCCCGTGGCCGAGCGCCTGGGCAATGAGGTCATCGAATTCAAGAACGTCAGCAAGTCCTTCGGCGACCGCCTGCTGATCGACAACCTGAGCTTCCAGGTGCCCGCGGGCGCCATCGTCGGCATCATCGGCCCCAACGGCGCGGGTAAATCCACGCTGTTCAAGCTGATCGCCGGCAAGGAAACGCCGGACAGCGGCGAAGTCGCCATCGGCAAGACCGCGCGCATGGCCTTCGTCGACCAGCACCGTGACGACCTGGCCAATGAAAAAACCGTCTGGGAAGACATCTCGGGCGGCCTGGACATGCTGACCGTCGGCAAGTTCACCATGCCCAGCCGCGCCTATGCCGGCCGCTTCAACTTCAACGGCGCCGACCAGCAAAAACGCGTCGGCATGCTGTCGGGCGGCGAACGCGGGCGCCTGCACCTGGCCAAGACCCTGATCGCGGGCGGCAACGTGCTGATGCTTGACGAACCCTCGAACGACCTGGACGTGGAAACCCTGCGCGCGCTCGAAGACGCGCTGCTGGAGTTCGCCGGCTCGGTGCTGGTGATCAGCCATGACCGCTGGTTCCTGGACCGTATCGCCACCCACATCCTGGCCGCCGAAGGCGACAGCCAGTGGACCTTCTTCAACGGCAACTACCAGGAGTACGAAGCCGACAAGAAGAAGCGATTGGGTGAAGAGGGTGCAAAACCCAAGCGTGTCCGCTTTAAGGCATTGCATTAAGTTTTTGCGCTCGCGCTACCCGTGAGCGGCAGTCCACTCCTTCCCCCGCTGGGGGAGGGTTGGGATGGGGGCCGGCGGCGTCTGATGCTGCGCTGTGCCTGGTAGAAGGCCGCCAGCCCTCACCCCCGCCCTCTCCCAGAGGGAGAGGGGGTAATGCCGATGCGGGCAATTCCTGTGGAGATACTGATGACCGACGATGAAGTCCTGACCCAAACCCGCCACTGGCTTGAAAAAGCCGTGATCGGGCTCAACCTGTGCCCGTTCGCCAAGGCGGTCTACGTCAAGAACCAGGTGCGCCTGGTGGTGAGCCATGCCCGGCATGCGGACGGCCTGCTCGAAGAGCTGGACCGCGAACTGGACCTGCTGGGGGCCACGCCGGCCGAAGAGGTCGACACTACGCTGCTGATCCATCCCACGCTGTTCGAGGATTTCCTGGACTTCAATGACTTCCTGGAGATTGCCGAAGGCGTGGTGGACGAGCACGGCCTGGAAGGCGTGATCCAGCTGGCCAGCTTTCACCCGCAGTTCCAGTTTGACGGCACCGAGCCCGACGACATCGGCAACTACACCAACCGCGCGCCCTTTGCCATCCTGCATTTGCTGCGCGAGGAAAGCGTGGAAAAGGCCGTGGAGGCATTCCCCGAGGCCGAGGCCATCTTCGAGCAGAACATCGCGACGCTCGAAAAACTCGGCCACACCGGCTGGAAGGCGCTGGGCCTTTAGCCGCGGGTGCCGGCTCTATTTGGGCAAATACTGCTTGAGCACTGCCTGCAGCTGCGCGAAGTTGAAAGGCTTGGTCACATAGCCGCTGGCGCCCAGGCGCAGGGCCTCTTCGAGCCGTTCCGACTCCGCGCTGGCCGACAGGAAAACCAGGGGCACCTGCTTCAGGGCGGCATCGGCCTGCAGCGCGGCCAGCACTTCCAGGCCGTTCATCTGCGGCATCATCACGTCGCAAAAAATCAGGTCCGGTGGCTGCTCCCGGGCCAGTTGCAGGCCGGCGTGGCCGTCCGCGGCGGACAGGCCTTCATGGCCCTCCAGCCGGACAAAGCGCAGCAGATTGTCCCGGATGTGGGATTCGTCTTCAATCACCAGAATGCGCGCCATGGTTCTTTCGCATTGAAGGCCCCTGCTGTGATTGTCGGCGGGGCGGACATTCCCTGAGTCGCCAGGCCGCCGGCTGTGCCGCCGCGCTGGTCTGGTGGCCCATCTTATAGCGTTGCCGGGCGTGAATGTTCAAATCGTGACGGTAAAGCGTGTGCCCTGGCCCACAGTGCTGGCGACTTCGATGCGGCCGCCGTGCAGGTCGACGGAGTTCTTGACGATGGCCAGGCCCAGGCCGGTACCCTGGATCTCGCCGACGTTGCTGGCCCGGTGGAACCATTCGAACAGGTGGGGAAGTTCTTCGGCCGGAACCCCTATGCCCTGGTCCGAGACCTCAAAGGCCACCCGCCCCTCCGAGGAAAACACGCGGAACAGGACTTTCCCGCCCTGTGGCGAATATTTGATGGCGTTGGACAGCAGGTTGCCGAAAATATGCCGCAGCAGCTTTTCATCGAAGAGCCCGACCGCCGGACCGGCCTCGAATTCCAGGGCCAGCTCGCAGCCTCCCTGCGCATGCTGGATGCGGGCATCCTCGACCAGGTCCTGGCACAGCGTTTGCAGGTTGAGCTCGGCCGGCTGGAACTCCAGCATCTGCGCCTCCACCTTGCCCAGCAGCAGCACGCGGTCCAGCATCTGGGTCATGCGTTGCACGCCGATCTCTATGGTGTTGATGACCTCGGTTTTTTCGGGTTCGGGCATGCGGTCGCCGTAGTGCTTGAGCAGCTCCGCGGACGACAGGATAAAGGCCAGCGGCGTGCGGAATTCATGCGAAGCCACCGAGATGAAGCGCGACTTCATGTCGTTGAGCTCGGTCTGCCGCTGCAGGGTCTGGCGCTGCGTCAGTTCGGCCTGCAGGCGGGCCGTGGCATCCACCACAAAGATCAGCGTCGCCTCGCGCTTGCCCCATTCGATCTGCACCGCGGAAAGCTCCAGCGAGCGCACCTCACCGGCCTGGGTGATCACGCGAAAGCCGTACATGGACTCGACCTCGTCGCCGCGCAGCCGGCGTTCATGGCGCTCGCGCATGACCGGCAGGTCGTCGGGGTGAACGGTCGCCGTGTAGTGCTGCGACAGCAGGTATTCCCGCGGATGGCCCACGATGCGCTCCAGGCTGGGGTTGGCGAACACCATGCGGCCGTCCTGCACCACCACCACGCCGACGCCGACGTTTTCAATCACCGTGCGGTAGCGTTCTTCCGACTTGCGCAGCTCGTCGAGCGCCTGGTAGCGCTCGATGGCGCTGCTGACGTGGTTGGCGACAAAGGACAGGATGTCGGCGTCCGTGTCGCTGTAGGCCACGCCCGGCTCATAACCCTGCACCGCCAGCACGCCGCCTATGCTGCCGCGTATGTGCATGGGAACGCCCAGCCAGGAACTGAAGGTCATGTCGCCGCTGCCTTCCGTCACCTGGCCGCCGGCTTCGAGCAGCTTGAGCCGCGCGGCGTCGATGATCTGCGGCCGGCCGGTGGCCAGCACAAACTCGGTCAAGCCGCGGCGGTAGGGCACGTTGCTGCGCTGCAGGGTGTCGCCGTCGCGCTCGTCCACGTAATAGGGGAAATCCTTGCGCTGCTTTTGCGCGTCATAAAGGCACACGTAGCAGTTCTTGGCGTACAGCAGCTCACCCAGCAGGCCGTGCACCGACTGCAGGAAATCGTAAAAGGAAAGGTCGGCCGCCGCCCGTTCGGCGATGCGGTAGAACACGCGCTGCAGCGTTTCGGCCTTTTTCTGCTCCAGCGCCTCGGCTTGCAGCTCGCGGGTGCGCTGCTCCAGCCACAGCGCGGCCGAGGTCTCCTGCTTCTGCTTTTCAAGCTGCAGCTCGCGGTAGTCGGCTTGCAGCGCCCGGTGCTGCTGTTGCAACTGCTTGAGCTGGAGCTTAAGGTCGGCGTCGGGCGGCATGGTGCGGCTTTCGTGCTCGGGTGGAGTGGCGGGCCGCCGTGCCGGCATCAGGGGCTGCCCAGTCCGTCCACCGTCTGGAACAGGGCCTCGCGCGCCTGCGCGACGATCTGCGTGCGCCATTCATCGGTGTCGACGTAGAACGCGTCCATCATCTGGCGCCTGACCGCCGCGTGCGTCTCGGGTGGCATGTCGGGGTGTTTGTGCAGCCAGTGGTCGGCGCGCAGGGCGGAGATCATGTCGAGTATCGGCAGTGTGCCGTACTCCATCGCCATGCCGGTGTATTCGGCCTGCGGGCATTCATCGGAGATGGCGGTCCACAGCAGGCCTGTCAGGTGGGCCGAGCTGGAGGAGCCGTCGTAGAACGAGGTCACGGGCGTGGCGCCGCCGCCGTCCCACCAGGCGCGCGCCCGCGCCAGGGCCTTGGCGTCGTTTTCACCGGCAAAGATGCGCTCGCCCAGGCCGCTGGGTCCCAGGCCGGTGTGCAGGTCCATCCAGGCGATGCGCCTGGCCCGCCGCCCGAAGGTGCGCAGCACTTCGCGCAGGGTGTGGTTGTTCCAGGTCGGCTCGGTGCCGCCAAAAAACATGCCGTCGGCGTATTCATGCTGCCCTTGCGAGACGGCCGCCTGGTAGCGCGTCACGCCGTGGGTGTCGATGTAGGCCGCGATGGCGGCTTCGTTCTCATGCGTGGGCGGCCACTGCGCGGGCAGCAGCAGATCGTGGACCTCGCGGTAAGCCTCGTTGACGGGCAGGGGCCGGCTGAAGTCGTGGAAGTTGCGGTTCAGGTCCACGTTTTCATGCGTGGTGCGCCGCGCGTACGAGAAACCATAGGGATTGAGCGCATGGATGTAGAGCACCGCCACGCCGCCCGCGCGCGCCTTGGCGCGCCATTCGGCGTCGCGCGCTGCATACACCTGCACGCCCGAGCCGCAGTAGCCTTCCACGCCGTGGCAAGCGCTGCTGACGATAAAAAGGTTCGCGGCATCGGGCGAGCCGTCCAGGGCCACGTCCATGGCCAGGGTTTCGCCGTCGCGGCCTTTGAGCGGATGTTCGTAGGAGCGAAGCGCCATGCCGGCGGCGCCGGCCGCCTCGAGAAATTTGGCGCGCGCAGCTGCGTAGCTGGCCGAAAAAGCCGCGTGTGTGTTCATGGTGAGCTTGGCGTTGTCAGGATCGCGCCCCAGGAGCCGTGCCCAGCCAGCGCGTGGCCAGCTGGACCCAGTAGGTCCCGCCCAGGGGGATCAGGTCGTCGTTGAAGTCGTAACTCGGGTTGTGCAGCGTGCAGGGCCCTTCGCCATGGCCCATTGCGCGGTGCGCGCCGTCGCCGTTGAAGATAAAGCAGTAGGCGCCGGGTTTGGCCTGCAGCATGTAGGCGAAGTCTTCGGCGCCCATGGTGGGCTCCTGTGCCAGCACGTTGGCCGGCCCCACGATGTCGCTCATCACCCGGCGCGCGAAGTCGGCCTCGGCGGCGCTGTTGATGGTGGGCGGGTAATTGCGTATGAAGCTGAACTCGCAGCGCGCTTCAAACGCGGCGCAAGTGTGTTCGGCGACTTCTTTCATGCGTTTTTCGATCAGGTCCAGCACCTCGATGCTGAAGGTGCGCACCGTGCCCTGCAGCTCGCAGAAGTCGGGTATCACATTGGTGGCCTCGCCGGCGTGGATCATGGTGACCGAGATGACGCCCGCATCCACGGGCTTCTTGTTGCGGCTGATGATGTTCTGGAAGCCCTGCACCATCTGGCAGGCCACCGGCACCGGGTCTATGCCGAAGTGCGGCATCGCGGCGTGGCCGCCCTTGCCGCGTATGGTGATCCTGAATTCGTTGCTCGATGCCATCACCGGCCCCGCGCTGACGGCGAAAGTGCCGACAGCCGCGCCGGGCCAGTTGTGCATGCCGAAGACGGCTTCCACGGGAAATTTTTCGAAGAGGCCGTCCTTGATCATCTCGCGCGCGCCGCCGCCGCCTTCCTCGGCCGGCTGGAAGATCAGGTAGACCGTGCCGTCAAAGTCCCGGTTCTGCGAGAAATGCCGCGCCGCGGCCAGCAGCATGGCGGTGTGGCCGTCATGGCCGCAGGCGTGCATCTTGCCCGGCTGGGTGCTGGCATGGGGGAATTTGTTGAACTCCTGCATGGGCAGCGCATCCATGTCGGCGCGCAGGCCCACGGCGCGGCCGCAGGCGCCGCCGTCGCGGCCTTGCACGATGCCCACCACGCCGGTGGTCCCCATGCCGCGGTGAATCGGGATGCCCCAGGATTCGAGTTTTTGCGCGACCAGGTCGGCGGTGCGCACTTCCTGGAAACACAGTTCAGGGTTGGCGTGGATGTCGCGGCGCACGGCCGCGATGTCGGCCGCTCCGGACAGGATGGATTCAATGATTTTCATGACGATGTCCCCTAAGAGTGCATATTACCCAAGCCGGTTCCGCTTTGCATGACCGTGCCTGGGTTCCTGGCATTAATGCCTAAATCCGGCCCTCTTCGACCGCATGGCAGGCCACGCGCACGCCTTCGAGCTGCAGGAACTCCGGCCTCTCGCTCCGGCAGCGCGCATTTGCGTGCGGGCAGCGCGGGTGGAAGGTGCAGCCGCCGGGCGGGTTCAGCGGATTGGGCACCTCGCCCGACACCGGGGTGCGGGCGCGGCCGGTGTCGTGCATCTTGGGGATGGCGTCCAGCAGCATGCGCGTGTAGGGATGGCGCGGCCTGTCGAACAGGCTGTGCTTGTCGGCCAGCTCCACCAGGCGGCCCAGGTACATCACGCCGACCTGGTCGCTGACGTGGCGCACCACCGCGAGGTTGTGCGAGATGAAGAGGTAGGTCAGGCCGCGCGTGCGCTGCAGGTCCTTCATGATGTTGAGCACCTGCGCCTGCACGCTCACGTCGAGCGCCGAAGTGGGCTCGTCGCAGACCAGGAATTCAGGCTCGGTCGCCAGCGCGCGCGCGATGGAAATGCGCTGGCGCTGCCCGCCCGAGAACTGGTGCGGGTACTTGGGCATGTCCAGCTGCGACAGGCCGACCGACTTGAGCAGCTCGCCCACGCGCGCCTTGAGTTCAGCGCCACCCTCCAGGATGCCGTGCTCGCGCAGCGGCTCGGCGATGATGTCTTCAATCGTCCAGCGCGGGTTCAGGCTCGCGTAGGGATCCTGGAAGATCATCTGGATACGGCTGCGCAGCTGCCGGCCGGCCGGTGTCTTGAACACCGCATGCGCGTCCTGGCCGTCAAAGGTCAGGCCGCCGCGCGTGGGCTCATACAGGCCCACCAGCAGGCGCGCCACGGTGCTCTTGCCGCAGCCCGATTCGCCGACCAGCGCCAGCGTCTTGCCTTTTTCAATCTCGAAACTCACACCGTCGACCGCCTTGAGCAGCAGCCGGGGCTTGCGTTCCAGCACGCGGTTGAGCCAGGGCGGCGATACGTCGAAAGTCTTGGCCAGATCATGGGCCTGGACCAGGGGTGCGCCGGTGCTTGCCGGGTTTTGCGTATTGAGGGGTTCACTCATGCCGCCACCCCCGCATGCGCATCGTGCAGCCAGCAGGCCGCCCGCGTGTCGCCGGCCGGCATGAGGTCGGGCCGATCCTGGCGGCAGCGGTCAAAGGCTTTGGGGCAGCGCGGGTTGAAGGCGCAGCCCTGGGGGATGGCGTTCAGGCGCGGCATGGCGCCGTCGATCTGGTAGAGGCGCTCGCGTTCCACCGCGATGTCGGGAATTGCGGCCATCAGGCCCGCGGTATAGGGGTGTGAGGGGTGGTTGATCACCTGGTGCACCGGGCCGATCTCGGCGATGCGCCCGGCATACATCACGGCCACGCGGTCGCAGGTCTCGGCGATCACGCCCATGTCGTGGGTGATCAGCATCACGGCGGCGCCGCGCTGTTTGCAGATGTTTTTGAGCAGGGTGATGATCTGCGCCTGGATGGACACGTCGAGCGCGGTGGTTGGTTCGTCGGCCACGATGAGCTTGGGCTCGGCCGCGAGTGCCAGGGCAATCACCACGCGCTGGCGCATGCCGCCCGAGAACTGGTGCGGGTAGTGGTCTATGCGCTGCGCCGCCGCCGGGATGCCGGTGTCGTTGAGCAGCTCGATGGCACGCGCCCTGGCTTCCCGCGCCGTCACCGGCAGGTGGGCCTGGATGGTTTCCACCAGCTGCCGGCCTATGGTGTAGAGCGGGTTCAGCGAGGTCAGCGGGTCCTGGAAGATTGCCCCAATCTTGCGCCCGCGGATGTGGCGCATGCGCTCGTGCGGCAGGTTGTCGATGCGCTCGCCTTCGAGCAGCACCTGGCCGCCGGCCACACGGCCCGGCGGCTCCAGCAGGCCGATGATGGCAGCGCCGGTCAGCGACTTGCCCGCACCCGATTCGCCCACCACGCCGAGGATTTCGCCGGGCGCGATGTCGAACGAGATGTCGTCCAGCGCACGCAGCGTGCCGCGCCGGCCGGGGAACTCGACCACCAGGTTCTTGATTTGTAAAAGACTCATTGTGCGATTCGCTTTTACCGGAGACGGGGGTTGAGGGCATCACGCAGCCAGTCGCCCAGCAGGTTCACACTCAGCGCGATCAGCACCAGCATCAGGCCCGGGAACACAGTGATCCACCACTCGCCCGAAAACAGGTAGTCATTGCCCACGCGGATCAGCGTGCCCAGCGAGGGCGAGGTGGGCGGTGCGCCCACGCCCAGGAAGGAGAGGGTGGCCTCGGTGATGATGGCGGTGGCGACCTGGATGGTCGCCAGCACCAGCACCGGCCCCATCACATTGGGCAGTACATGGCGGCGCATGATGCGCAGCGGCGCCACGCCGGTCACGCGGGCGGCCTGCACGTATTCCTTGCCGCGCTCCACCATGGTCGAGCCGCGCACCGTGCGCGCGTACTGGACCCAGCCCGATTGCCCCATGGAGATCGACAAGATCAGCACGCCCATGGCCAGCAGCTGGCTGGCGTCGGGAAACACCGCGCGTCCCACGCCCGCGATCAGCAGCGCCACCAGGATGGGCGGAAACGAGGACATCACGTCGCAGACGCGCATCAGGGCCGAGTCAATCCAGCCGCCGCGAAAGCCCGCGAGCAGGCCCAGTGAAACGCCGGCCAGCATGGACAGGATGACGGAGGCGAAGCCCACCACCAGCGAGATGCGCGCGCCATACATCAGCGCCGACAGAATGTCGCGCCCCTGGTCGTCGGTGCCCAGCAGGTACTTGGAACTGCCCTGCGCACTCCACGCCGGCGGCAGGCGGGCATCGCTGAGTTCCAGCGTGCTCAGGTTGAAAGGGTCGTGCGGTGCCACCCAGCCGGCGAACACCGAGCAGAAAATGCAGACCAGCGCAATGGCGGCCGCCACCATCGCCACCGGAGAAGTGCGAAAGCTGTGGCCCACATCACTGTCAAGCCAGCGCGCAAGGGTTTTTTTCATCAAGAGGAGCGTGCAGTCAGTGTCATCAGGAGCGAGTGAAGCGAGACCCGTGCCAGCCAGCAACAGCATGGAACCGGCTTTGCCGGGCCATAGCTGTTGTCCCCTTGTAGGGGAGAGGCCGTTACGCGAAGCGAAAAGGCAACAGGGGTTACTTTTTAACTGTCATCCACTTGAAGAACATGAAGTTGTCAGCCAGCTGGACCAGCTCGACCTTCTTGCTCGTGCCCCAGGCCAGGGACTGTTGGTGCAGCGGCAGATGGCCGACGTCGGCATTGTGAATGTCAAAGGCCTCCTTGATCATCGCGTTGCGTTTGGTCTTGTCGGTTTCGGACTGGATCTTCTTGGTCAGCTCGTCGACCTTGGGATTGCAATACGCGCCCAGGTTGAACTGGCCGGCGCCCTTGTCGTCGACGCAGGCGACCAGCGCATTCAGCGCATTGTGGGCGTCATAGGTGGCCGGCGTCCAGCCCAGCATGTAAAAGCTGGTGTCGCGGCGCAGCACCTTGGGGAAGTAGGTGCCCTTGGTTTCAGCCTGCAGGTTGATCTTGACGTTGATGCGCGACAGGTTGGCCGCCACGGCCTGGCAGATGCGGCTGTCGTTCACATAACGGTCGTTCGGGCAGTTCATGGCGACTTCGAAGCCGTTCGGGTAGCCGGCTTCGGCCATCAGCTTTTTCGCGGCTTCCGGGTCGTAAGGCAGGCGCTTGTTCTGCTCCTGCTGGAAGCCGTTGATGCCGGGGCCAATCAGCAACGCGGTCGGTCCCGAGGCGCCGCGCATCACGGTCTTCTTGATGCCGTCGATGTCGATGGCCTGGTAAAAGGCCTGGCGCACGCGCTTGTCCTTGAACGGGTTCTTGCCCTTGATGTTCGAGTACAGCAGCTCGTCGCGTTTCTGGTCCATGCCCAGGAAAATGGTGCGCAGCTCGGGGCCGACCAGCACCTTGGTGCCGGCGTTGCCGTTGACGCGGTCGATGTCCTGCACCGGCACGGGTTCCATCACGTCGACCTCGCCTGAAAGCAGGGCGGCCACGCGGGTCGCGTCGTTGCCGATGGGGGTATAGATCACTTCCTGGACGTTGCCTTCGATCTTGCCCCAGTAAGTACCGTTGCGGACGAAGGTGGTGCGCACATTGGGCTGGCGCTCGCGCACGCGGTAAGGGCCGGTGCCGTTGGCGCGGAAGGAAGCCGCGTTTTCAATGCCTTTGCGGCGGTCCACCGGCCGGGTCGCCTGGTTGGTCTCGCACCACTTCTTGCTCATCATGTAGACCAGCGAGATGACGTCGGGCAGGATGGGGAAGGGCGTCTTGGTTTCGATCTCAACCACATGGTCGTTGATCTTGCGCACTTCCTTGAAATCGTTGGTGTAGCTCTTCATGTCCGAGCCGTCGGCCTGGGTGCGGTTGAAGCTGAACACCACGTCGTCGGCCGTGAACGGCGTGCCGTCATGGAACTGCACGCCCTTGCGCAATTCAAAGCGCCAGACGGTCGGCGAGGTCTGCTTCCACGAGGTGGCCAGGCCGGGGGCCAGGCTCAGGTCCTTGTTGCGGATCACCAGGCCCTCGTAGGCATTGCCGGTCACGCTGAGCTGCAGCGATTCGTTGAGCGAGTGCGGGTCCATGGACAGCGAGTCGCCCTGGTTGGCGACCCTCAGGGTCTGCGCGGATGCGACAAAGCTGGTGGCCGCGAAGGCGCACAGCAGGCTGGCCGAGAGCAGTTTGGACTTGAATTTCATCGGGAACTCCTTGTGGAAGGGATGAGGGCTTGCGGGTAAAAACGGGACGAACAACAATGGAAAAAAGGGTGCGGCCTGCGGTGTCAATGGCCCGCCGCGTTGCCGACGCGCAGCCTGGGGTCCACCGCGAAATACAGCAGGTCGACGACCAGGTTGATGATGACAAAAATCAGCGCGATCAGGCACAGGTAGGCCGCCATCACCGGGATGTCGGCAAAGGTCACCGCCTGGATGAACAAGAGGCCCATGCCGGGCCACTGGAACACGGTCTCGGTGATGATGGCGAAGGCGATCAGGCCGCCCAGCTGCAGCCCGGTGATGGTCATCACCGGCACCAGCGTGTTCCTGAGCGCGTGGCCGAAATGGATCACGCGGTCGGGCAGGCCGCGGGCGCGCGCGAACTTGATGTAGTCGGTGCGCAGCACCTCCAGCATTTCCGCGCGCACCAGCCGCATGATCAGCGTGAGCTGGAACACCGCCAGCGTCACGGCCGGCAGCACGATGTGGTGCCAGCCCTTGGCCTTGAGCAGACCGGTGGTCCACCAGCCGATCTGCACGGTTTCGCCGCGGCCGAAACTCGGGAACCAGCCCAGGCCCACGGCGAACACCAGGATCAGCAGGATGCCGATCAGGAAGGTCGGCAGCGACACGCCCAGCAGCGAAATCGTCATGAACACCTGGCTCAGGAAGCTGCCGCGGCGCAGCGCCGAATACACGCCCATAGGGATGCCGATCAGCAGCGCCATCAGGGCCGCCACCAGGGCCAGCTCCAGCGTCGCGGGAAAGCGTTCCGCTATCAGGCGCGAGACCTTGGCGCCCTGGCGCAGGCTCAAGCCGAATTCGCCCTGCGCGGCATTCACGAGGAAATGCCAGAACTGCACGATGAAGGGCCGGTCCAGGCCGAGGTCGGCGCGCAGCTGGGTGATCTGGGCGGGCGATGCATCCTGGCCCAGCAGGAACACCACCGGATCGCCGACATACTGGAACAGCATGAAGGCGATCAGGGCGACCACGACCATCACGATCACGGCCTGTATCAGGCGGCGCAGAATAAAAGCAAGCATCGGCCAAAGAAAAAGTATCGGGGGATACTAGCAGAGCAATTGCTATGCCGACACAGGGGTTTACTTTAGGGTTAAAGAAACCGGGTGGCCCCGGCAACTGCCCTGAATCGGGCCTTTTACTGCCTTTTTAAGGTGCCGCGCTCCCCTTTGCGGCGCGGCGGGCGCTAAAGCCGCTGCAGCTTTTTTCGCACCAGGTGAATATTCCCGCGCAGCGCGTAGAGCTCGTCGGTATAGGACAGCGGCACCGTGATCTTTTCGGCCCGGCGTTCCAGGTCGTTGAGCTCCTCCAGCAGGGCCTGGTTTTTGCTGCTGTTGCGGTCGCCGTCGCCGCTGCCGTCCACCCGGTTTTCGATGTCGCGCAGCCGGCCGTACCAGCGGAAGATGCGCGAACGCACGCGAAAGGCGTAAAGCGGCGGGATGATGCGCGACAGCGGCAGCATGACGGCGATGATGATGCCCATCACCAGCCACATGCGCTCGACCAGGTTGGCCACCCAGAAGGGCAGGTAGCGCTGCAGCACCGGCGTGCCGTTCTTGATGGCGCGTTCGGCTTCCTTGGAAATCGGCAGTTCGCTGTTGTCGCGGTTGGGGTATTCGCGGGCGTTCTTGAACCAGCCGGCCCCGCCGTGGATGTCGTTGCCCGCCTGGGCCAGCAATTGCTGCAGGGCGGGGTGGGTGCCGGTGCGCGTGATCAGCGAGGTGGTGGATGCCACCAGCCGCACGTCATCGGGCGGGATGTTGCCGGCCAGGTCCACCACACCGCGCGGCAGGCGCGTGGGCGTCAGGAAGGCGAAACGCCGGGAATAGGCCTCGCTCTGGGCGAAGTTCATCAGCTTCACGCCGGGCGTCTGCAGCAGCATCTGCACCATCAGCGATTCGGGTGCTGACGCGAACACGATGGCGTCCAGCTCGCCGCCCAGGAAGGCCACGGTGGCGGGCGTCTGCTCCAGCCGGGAGAGTTTCAGCGTCGCGGCGTCAATGCGGTTGCTGTCCAGCAGTTTGGCCATCAGGCTGGGAACGCCGCTGCCGGGCGTGCCCACGTTGACGCGCAGGCCTTGCAACTGGGTGAGCGATGCCAGGCTGGCGTCTTCCGCCGGGTCGGCCTTGGCGGCAGCGCGGCCGCCCGGGTTGCTGGCGGCTCGCGCCGCGGCGGCCACCTTGCGCGCGGCGTCCTCGCGGTAGAACAGCCAGAGCGGCTCCACAAACAGGCTGCCCAGCGAGGCCAGGTCTTCCTCGTCCTGCTCGGTGTAGTCGCTGGTGCCGCCCTGGACAAAACCCACGTCGACCTTGCCCTCGCGCAGCAACTGCAGGTTGGCCGCCGAGCCCTCCGAGGGCTGCAGGACCACCTGGATGCCTTCGGCCGCCAGGGCCCTGGCGTAGCGCTTGCCGAACTCCTCATACGCGCTTTGCGCCGGGCCGGTGGCCAGCGTCACGCGCTTGGGCGGGTTCGGGTCCAGCCACCAGTAGGCCAGCGCCAGCAATGCGACGGCCAGCAGGATGAACGGGCCGGCGGAGACGGCCAGGTCGCGCAGCGACAGCAGGGTGTAGCGTATGGTTTTGGGCATGCGGGCAACCTTATCACGCTGCCGCCATTGTGCTTACTTCGCCCTTTTTTCAATCACGGTCACTATGAACTGGCCGTCCACCTTTTCGGCGTGGAAGCCAACCTGGTCCCCCGCGTCGAGCGACTCCAGCAGTTTGGGGTCGCTGGCGCGGAACACCATGGTCATGGGCGGCATCTCCAGGTTTTTGATCTCGCCGTGTTTGATTGTGAGCTTGCCGGCCTCCTTGTCGACTTTGCGGATTTCGCCTTCGGTCAATGGTGCGGCGGTTTGCGCCAGGGCTGCCGAAGCGGCCAGCGCGGCGAACAGGGTGAACAGGGCTTGTTTCAGATGTTTCATGGTGAATCCTTGTCAAACGCGGTGATAGCTTTGGTAAACACGATTGCTGCCGTCCTGGAGGACCAGCAGTACGTCATAAGGGTCCTTGCGCCCGCCATAGAGTGGCGCATCCATGCCGGGCGAACCCACCGGCATGCCGGGCACGGCCAGGCCGATGGCTTTGGGCGCTTCCTTGAGCAGGCGATGCACCTCGCGGGCCGGCACATGGCCTTCCAGGGCGTAGCGCCTGCCTTTCTCGCTGACTTCTGCCGTATGGCAGGAGCCGAGCTTGTCGGGAATGCCCAGGCGCTTGCGCGCGGCCGTGTTGCCGCTGTCATGCACGCGCACCGCGAAGCCATTGGCCTCGAGGTGCGCCACCCAGTCCTTGCAGCAGCCGCAATCGGGGTCTTTCCAGACCTCGACCTGGGGCAGGGTCTGCGCCAGCAGCGCCGGCGCGATGGCGGGGCCGGCGATCACAGCCATGGCTTGAATGAGTTGTCGTCTTTGCATCGTGTGCTCCTTGTGTCGGATGAAAAAGCGGAGGGCCCCGGATCAGCGCGTCACGGTGATCTTGCCCACCATGCCGGCCTGGTAGTGGCCGGCGATCAGGCAGGCGAAGTCAAACTCGCCGGCGCGGTTAAAGGTCCAGACCAGCTCGCCCGACTTGCTGGCGGGCACATGCGCCATATAGGGCTCGTCGTGTTCCATGCCGGGAAATTTCACCATCATCGCGGCGTGTGCGTCGAGGTCCGGTTTGGTTCCGATCACCAGCTCGTGCAGAAGTTTCCCCTGGTTGCGGATCACAAAGCGCACGGTCTCGCCTTGCTTGAAGGCCAGTTTGTCGGGTGTGAAGCGCATGGCGTCGCTCATGGACAGCGTCACGGTGCGCGTCACCGATTTGGCATCACCGGCAATGCCCCAGTCCTTTTGTTCTTTTTTGGCGGCGGCGGGCGGCTTGCCCGCATGGTCTTCGTTGCCGTGGGCGAAAGCTGACGCTGGGGCAAGGGTAAATGTGATGGCTGCGGTAGCTGCGAGGGAGGCGATGAAAATTTTCATGATGTGTATGTTCCAGATGCTTGAGTCAGTGAGAAGGGTTTGAATGCTGTGCGGGCGCGGCGGTGCCGGGCGTCCCGGTGTAGCCGCGCAGCTCCGCGTAAAGGGCCACCTGTGGCGCCGTCAGCAGACGGGTTTGCTGCAGGTGCGTGCGCAGGTGTGAAGCGCGCAATTCAGCCTGAAGCAGGCCAATCTGCCGCGTCAACAGTTCGAGCTGCGCCGTGTCAATCTGTTTGCCGGCAAAAGCCGCATCCAGCCTGCGTTCAGCCTCTACCAGCCGGGCCCCCAGAGCGCGGGCCTCCGCCTTGTGGGCCGCCAGCAATGCTTCGCTGTCCCGTAACTGCGTTGTGCTCAGTGCCAGCCGCTCCGCCAGCTCCAGCACATGCATGGGTCCCGGGTAGCCGTTCAGTTCGGCCGCTTTCGCCTGCTCCATGCCTTTGCCTTCGAGCAGGTCGGCGGTCTGCGTCGGCGACAGGGCCTTGACTTCGCGTGCCTGCTGGCCTGCGTAGGGACTCGGCGCGGAGCTTGCGGGGGCGTGTCCCGTGTGCTGGGCGAATGCCGCCCCGATGCTTGCGAGCAAGGCGAATGCAGCGATGCCTTGGAAAATGTTCATGTGTTTCATGGTGTGTCCTGTTTAATGGCTGCTATGGCCTGACGGTTTGCGGATGTTGACTTCAGCGCCGGTGCCGGGAATGGCCGCAGGTGCGGCTGCGCTGCCGGTCCCGGCGCGCGCGGGCTCGGGTACTGCCCCCTTCCACTCAAAAGCCTGCGTGCCGGGCGGCTGGCGGTACCAGCCCGGGTCTTTATAGTCACCGGGTTTCTGGCCGCTGCGCACCTTGAGCATGCTGAACATGCCGCCCATCTCCACGCCGCCATAGGGTCCCTTGCCCGTCATCATGGGCGCGGTGTTGTCGGGAATCGGCATTTCCATGCTGCCCATGTCGGCCATGCCGCGCTCGCCCATCACCATGTAGTCGGGGGCAGCCTTTTGGATTTTTTGCACCAAGCCGCGGTGGTCCACCCCCAGCATGGTCGGCACGTTGTGGCCCATGGCGTTCATGGTGTGGTGGCTTTTGTGGCAGTGAAAGGCCCAGTCGCCTTCCTCGTCGGCCAGGAACTCCAGCTGCCGCATCTGGCCCACGGCCACGTCGGTGGTCACTTCGGGCCAGCGGGCCGGTTTCGGCGTGGGCCCGCCGTCGGTGCCGGTCACCGTGAACTCATGGCCGTGCAGGTGGATCGGGTGGTTGGTCATGGTCAGGTTGCCCACGCGGATGCGCACCTTGTCATTTTTGCGCACCACCAGCGGGTCTATGCCGGGGAAGATGCGGCTGTTCCAGCTCCACAGGTTGAAGTCCAGCATGGTCATGATTTTCGGCGTCATGCTGCCGGGCTCGATGTCGTAGGCATTGAGCAGAAAGACGAAGTCGCGGTCCACGGTCTCGATGAGTGGATGCTTTTCCTTGGGATGGGTTACCCAGAAACCCATCATGCCCATGGCCATCTGCGTCATCTCGTCGGCATGCGGGTGGTACATAAAAGTGCCGGGCCGCCGCGCGATGAACTCGTAGACAAAAGTCTTGCCCACCGGGATGGCCGGTTGGTTCAGGCCGGCCACCCCGTCCATGCCATTGGGCAGGCGCTGGCCGTGCCAGTGGATGGTGGTGTGTTCCGGAAGCCTGTTGGTCACGAAGACCCGCACGCGGTCGCCTTCCACCACTTCGATGGTCGGGCCGGGGCTCTGCCCGTTGTAGCCCCACATATGGGCCTTGAAGCCGGGCGCCATTTCGCGCACCACGGGTTCGGCTACCAGGTGGAACTCCTTGACGCCGCCGTTCATGCGCCAGGGCAGGGTCCAGCCGTTGAGCGTGACCACCGGGTTGTAGGGCCGGCCATTCGGCGGAGCCAGTGGCGCGGCGGTGTTGGCATGTGCCATCGTGGCCGGCTCGGGCAGGGCGGCCATGGCCACCTTGCTGACGGAGGCGGCGGCCACGGCTGTCATGCCTGCCGTGGCGGCGCGGTTGAAAAAATGTCGTCGGTTCATGAATGTCCTTGGTATTCGGTGAGTGGGCGCCGGCCTCAGTGCGCGGCTGCGCCAGGAGGCGTGCGCTGCGTTGGTGTATCGGGAGCCCCGTCGTAGGGGGCACCGGCCAGCACGGTGCGCAGCGCGATGTCGGCCAGCCAGAAGTCACGCTGGGCCTGGATTGCTTCGCCCGCGGCCTGCGCTTGCGCGCGCGCCTCGGCCAGCAGCTCGAAGACGCTGGCCAGCATGCCGTTGTAGCGCAGCAGTGTTTCTTCGCTCGTGAAGCGCGACAGGGGCAGGATTTCCTTCTCGTAGTGCTTCGCCAGGTCCCAGGCCGTGCGATAGCCGTGGTAGGCCTCGCGCGCTTCGCTGCGGGCTTTGACCGCCAGTTCACGCACACGGGCCGCATTGCCCATCGCGTCCCACAGCGCGTCGGCGCCCGGTTCGCGCCGGCTTGCGCGTTGCCGTGCCCACTGCGCCGCCGCCAGTTGCAGGTCCAGCCGCTGTTGCAGCACGCGGCTTTCCACGTCGGGCAATTCCTGGGGCTGTGCCGGCAGTTCGGGCAGGCGGTCCGGGAGTTCAAAGCCGGTTTGCACGCCCCACAGGCCCAGTACCACGATCAGCTTTTCGCGTTCGCTGAAAGCCGCTTGTCGGGCGCGAGCGAGTTGCGCCGCCGCATCGGCCAGCAGCAGTTGTTCGCGCGCCTGCTGCAGCTTGCTCCAGTTGCCGGCGCGTGCCATGCGGCGGGCCAGCTCGCCGCCGGCGTCGGCGCTGTCTTTGGCTTCAGCGGCCAGCCGCGCGATCTGCGCGGCCGCCACGGCACGTGTCCAGGCCTGGCGCGCCTGGGCCGCCAGCAGAACAATGTCCTGGCCGGCCTGGCGCCTGACCGGGCTGGCGGGGAGCGCGGCATCCGAGATATTCACGCCTTGCGCAGCCAGCGAGACCTGCAGGCCCGGGTTGTTGAGCAGGGCAATGCGCACGGCGGTGTCGGCGCTCAGCGGGCCGGCCGACAGCAAGGGCGCGATGGCCGCGCCGGAATCCGTGCCCGGCCGCGCGATGGCGACGGGGCTGGAGGTCTGCTCCTGGGCCAGTGCCTCCAGGCCACTGACGCCGCCATCGAAAGGCACAGCGGCGCGAGCCGTGAGCGTGAGAAGCAGCAAAGCCAGCGCGATAGCTTGCCGCTGGCTGGGCCGGCGATGAAGAGAGGCGCTGTTCATGGTCGGCCTCATGGTTTTTGGCCGGCGGGCGCCGCAGGCTTGCCGTCCTGGGCCTGCTCCCACTTCAGCAGGTCGGCATGGCCCCGCGGGAACTGGCCCACGGCGGCGTTGGCTTTTTTCCAGTCATCGGCGGCGGTTTCCACGCCGGTGGCGAGGCCCGCAAAAGCCGATGTGTAGCGGGCTGCCGGGACCGGTGAGGCCGGATCGGCCGCTTGCTCGGTGGGCTTGGGATCCAGCCGGGGGTAGGGGGTAGTGATCTGCGCCTTGGCGGCAGCCGCTGCGGACAGCAGCAGAACCGGCAACCAGGCGTGCGGGTTTGAAATGACACGGATGTTCACAAAAATCTCCTGAAATACAAGCGGGTGCGATGCCGGGCATCGCAGGGCCCAGCACGTTCAGCCGCAAGGGACTGTGCTGGGGGGCAAGTACAGACCCACTACGGGCCTGGAGATCAGGAAATGGGTGGTTTTTGGCGCAGCGCGGCGTCGGCGCTGGCGAAGGGATCTGCCGCCGGAAGCGGCAAGGTGGATGCGCTGTAATAAGGCAGCAGGTCGGGTGCCGCAGGCGTCAGTGCCACCGTGTGGCAGGCCTGGCAGGCGGCGCAGGTTTCGCAGTGGCCGTCGGCTGAGTGGCTGTTGCCGCCATCCGCGGCTTGCTCCGCGCAGTCGTGCAGGGCCGGCGCCTCTGTCGCGTGGCCGGTGTGGGCCATCTCCACGTCGTCATGAAGGTGGCCGGCCTCGGCGGCCACTTGCGTCGCTTGATGCTGAATCTGGCCTGCCGCCATTTGCGTGGCCATCGCGTCGCCCACCCAGCCGCGCAAGGGCAGCAGGGCGATCAGGACGGCGAAGAGCAAATGGCGCATCGGTGAATGATAGGGGATGTGCCCGGAAAGTTCCGTATCCAGTGCATTCGATTTTCACATGCCCATGTCGTACCCTTTGAACTGGAAGCCGGCAGTGGATGCTATCGTGGCCGAAAATGGTGGATTGGAGGGGAGCGCTTTCTCATCTTCAGAGGAGTCAGGCATTTGAAGCTCTTGGCAAATTCTTTGAGCCCGGGTGTTGCGGCCGCGCTGGCATCGGCCTTGCTGTTCGGCGCGGGGACGCCGCTGGCCAAATGGCTGCTCGGCGAGATGAGTCCCTGGATGCTGGCCGGGCTTTTGTACCTGGGCTCCGGCCTGGGCCTGTTCGTGTATCGCCGGGTGCGGCGCGCCGCCCGGCCGCGCCTGGACCCCGGCGAGATGCGCTGGCTGGCTGCCGCGGTGCTGTGCGGCGGGGGCATCGCGCCGGTGCTGTTGATGTACGGGCTGTCGGCCATGCCTTCCAGCCACGCCGCCTTGCTGCTCAATGCCGAAGCAGTGTTGACCGCCGTGCTGGCATGGATGGTGTTCAAGGAAAACGTTGACCGGCGGATCGTGCTGGGGATGGCCGCCATCGTGGCGGGCGCGCTGCTGCTCAGCTGGCCGCAGCCTGGCCAATCCGCGTCCACATTCGCCATGCTGTGGCCGGCATTCGCGGTATTGCTGGCGTGTTTTTTCTGGGCCCTGGACAACAACTTCACGCGAAAGGTGTCGCTGGTCGATGCGTCATGGATTGCCTGCGTGAAAGGGCTGGCCGCGGGCGTCACGAACCTGTTGCTCGCTTTCCTGGTGGGAGCGGCGCTGCCGGGCCCGGGAGCAACGGCCATCGCCATGGGGGTTGGCCTGCTGGCCTACGGGGTGAGCCTGGCGCTCTTTGTTGTCGGCCTGCGGCATTTGGGGACGTCACGGGCCGGCGCTTATTTTTCGACCGCGCCCTTTGTCGGGGCGCTGTTTTCCGTGGTGTTTCTGGCGGAGCCCGTCAGCTGGAAACTGCTGGCGGCCGCTGCGCTGATGGCATACGGTATCTGGCTGCACCTGACCGAACACCACGCGCATGTGCACACGCATGACGTCCTGGAGCATGAACACCCGCACACGCACGACGAGCACCATCCGCATGACCATGCGCCCGCGGTTGCAGGAGCGCATTCACATCCCCATAAGCATGAGCCCGTGACCCACAGCCATGCGCATTACCCGGATGCCCATCATCGCCACGGCCATGGTGACGGCGGTTGACGGACGGAGCTGGATTGCCCGGCGGCGTCAGGATTTTTGAAGCTGCAGGCGGGCCTTGTCCAGCCACAGCTGCAGGCTGTCCAGCAACTCCTTCTGGCTGAAGGAGCAGCTTTCTTCGGTGAACAGCGCGCTGGACTCGAGCCGGTTCAGCAACTGCGACAGCACCTCGCCAAAACGGTCGGGCAGGGCGGCCGCCAGGCTTGCCTGCTGCATCGCGAGTTGCGAAAAGGCGGCCACGCCCAAAGTGTCATCGCGCAATTGCTGCAGGGCGGTTTGCAAGGCTTCGAGCTGGTCTTGGGCTGTCATGGTGCGAGTATAAAAATCAGGCGGTCGCCGAGGCCGTCACACGTGCCGGCATGCGGTCAAACACCAGGGTCAGCATGGCCAGCAGGCCGAAGGGCACACCCACCCAGCCCAGCTGCGCAAAGCCCACCTGTTCCAGCAGCGCGCCGCTGATCACCGCGCCCAGCGCCGTGCCCACGTAGAGCATGGAGCCGTTGAGGCTCAGCAGCAGCGGCGCCTGCGCCGGCGAGAGACTGGCCAGCCGGCTTTGCTGCGGCGCCATCAGGCCGAAACCGGCGATGCCCCAGGCCACCAGCACGGCCATGGTGGCCGGCACATTCCCGCGCGTGAGCGGCAGCAGGCACATCATCGCGACCAGCACGGCGAGCTGCACGCGCAGGGTGCGCAGCGCGCCGAAGCGGTCGGTGGCCCAGCCGCCCATCAGCGTGCCGCCGACACCGGCCAGGCCGAAGACGGCCAGCGTGGCCGAGAGCTGTGCCGAGTTCATGGGGTTGAGCGCCTGCAGCACCGGCCCGACATAGGCAAAGACGCTGAAGATGGCGATGAAGTACAGCAGGGTGCGGCCCCACACGCGCAGCACCGCGCCCTGGCGCGCGGCGGCCTGGAAGCCCGCGAAGCTGGTGCCGGCGCTGGCCATGTTGGCGGGAATCAGCCAACTGGCCGCGACCAGCGCCGCGCCGCTCGCGATCGCCGACAGCCACACCGGCACGCGCCAGCCGAATTCAAAGCCCAGCCAGGCGCCTATGGGCAGGCCCACGGCATAGCTGATGCTCATGCCCAGGAATGTGATGGACAGCGCCCGGCCGCGCAGCGCGGGCACCACCATGCTGACGGCCAGCGCCGAGGCGGCCGCGGTGAACATGGCGCCCGCGCCCATCAGCACGCGGCCCAGCAACAGCAGGGGCAGATTGGGCGCAAGGGCGCACACCAGGCAGCCCGCGGTGAACAGCGCGAGCGCCAGTTGCACGGCGCGTTTGCGCGGCCACCGGGCCGTGAGGATGATGAGCAGCGGCGCCAGCACGGCGGTGGCCACGGCATAGGCCGTCATGGCCTGGCCGGCGGCCGCCACGCTGATGCCCAGCGAGAGGCTCATGGGCTGCAGGATGCCGCCCAGCACAAAGGCGCCGCTGCCTATGACCAGGTTGCACAGGGCGAAAAAATACAGGATGGGAGGCATGGTGTTCATGAAGGCGGCGTCGGGTCGGCGGGACAGCGCAAGCCGCCCAGGGGTGGCGGGCGCAAGCAGCTGTCAAATCAGGATCGGGTAAGTCTGCCCCCGCCATTGTGCGGGAAGCCGCGCGGCCCTGCAGGGCCGGGGGAAAATCGCGCTAAGCCTGCGGAACCCAGGGCCCTTTGACGGGCAGGCCGCTCGCGCTGTGCAATATTTCCAGGTCGGCCGGCTTGGGCGTGTTGTCGCCCGCGCCCTGGATTTTCACGATGTCCTGCGGGCAGGCGGAGAAGGCCACGAAGCAGTCCATCTCGGCGCGCAGCGTGATGGCATCGCCGGCCTTGGTGACGGTGGGCAGGGTCTTGAGCGTGATGCCGTCCGGCTGCACCTGGATGTTCATGAAGATGTTGAAGGAGGCCAGGATGGCGCGCGGCGGTGTGAGGCCCAGCGCGAACATGCCTTCGAACATGTTGTCGCAGCAGTTGCGGTGGTAGCCCTTGACGCCCAGCAGCTCATAGCGGCGGCGGTCGCAGGCGGCCATGAAGGTGTCGTGCACGCCGGGCGAAGTGTCCTCGACCACGGTGAGGATGGAGTGGCGCTGGTTGGTGACGAAGGAGTCGCCGACGATAGGGTTCAGGCGCTGGTTCCACACGCGGGTGGTTTCCATGCACATGAATTCGTTCAGGTCGTAGGCGTTAAAGGCCCAGCAATCGACCACCTGCGTGCCGTGGGTGTTGATGACCTTCACGGCCTGGCCGGCCTGCAGGCGAACGGCCTTGCCGTGGCCGGCCGGAATGTTGAGCGTGCGGGGCGAAACGGCTGCGGTCATAGGCTTACTGGATCATGCCGAGAAACTGCTTGAGCTCGGCGGTCTGCGGGTTGGAGAACACCTCGTCGGGCGGCCCGATCTCGTGCACGCGGCCCTGGTGCATAAACACCACGCGGTCACAGACCTTGCGCGCGAAGCTCATCTCGTGCGTCACCATCAGCAGCGTCATGCCCTCGGCGGCCAGGCTTTCCACCACCTGCAGCACCTCGCCCACCAGTTCCGGGTCCAGCGCCGAGGTGATCTCGTCGCACAGCAGCACCGAAGGCTGCATGGCCAGCGCGCGCGCGATCGCCACGCGCTGCTGCTGCCCGCCCGAAAGCTGGTCGGGCCAGGACTCGAATTTTTCGGCCAGACCCACGCGCTGCAGCAGCGCGCGCGCATGTTCGGCGGCGGGCGCACCGGCCGTCTTCTTGACCAGCGTAGGCGCCAGCATGATGTTTTTGCCGACGGTCAGGTGCGGAAACAGGTTGAAGCTCTGGAAGATCATGCCCACGCGCTGGCGCAGTTCGCGCATGACCTGCGGGTTGTCGTGCAGCAGGTGTTTGCCGTCCACGCGCAGCGTGCCGCTCTGGAAGACTTCCAGGCCGTTGATGCAGCGCAGCAGCGTGCTTTTGCCCGAACCGCTTTTGCCGATGATGGCGATCACTTCGCCGGCCTTGACTTCGAGGTCTATGCCCTTAAGCACCTCATTGGTGCCGAAGCTTTTCCGCAACTGGTTGATCTCGACCAATGTTCTTGGAGCCCCCACGCTTGCCACTTCGTGTGTTTCGCTGCCCCCCGAGGGGGCTAATTTTCCTTGGGGCGGCCCGGCGGAAAATCTGTCGGCCGTTGCAGGGGATGGGATGGCATTAACGTCCATTGCGGGCTTTCCTCTCAAGCTTGCGGGCATACAGGGATACGGGGAAACACAGCGCGAAGTACATCAGCGCGACGCAGCTGTACACCACAAACGGTTTGAAGGTGGCGTTGGTGATCATGGTGCCGGCCTTGGTCAGCTCGATGAAACCTATCACCGAGGCCAGCGCCGTGCCTTTGACCACCTGCACCAGGAAGCCCACCGTGGGCGGCACGGCGATGCGCACGGCCTGCGGCAGCACGATGTAGCGCAGCTGTTCACCGAAGCTGAGCGCCAGGCTTTGCGCGGCCTCCCACTGGCCCTTGGGAATCGCGTCGACGCAGCCGCGCCAGATTTCGGCCAGGTAGGCGCTGGTGTACAGCGTGAGCGCCACCGCGGCCGCCACCCAGGCCGGCACGTTGATGCCGAAGAGCGCCAGGCCGAAGTAGGCCAGGAAGAGCTGCATCAGCAGCGGCGTGCCCTGGAACAGCAGCACATAGCCGTCCAGCGCGCGGCGCGCGATGCGCGCTGCCTTCTGCGCGCCCGGCACCGCGCGCGTAGCCGACAGGCGGCCCACCAGCAACAGCGCGCCGACAATACCGCCGCCTATGAAAGCGACCAGCGAGAGAACGATGGTCCAGCGCGCTGCGAGCAGCAGGTTCCGGAAGATATCCCAGACGGTGAATTCGATCATCGCAATTCCTTTGGATGTAGCGACGGGTAATGAGTGGCCATGGGGGCTTTCCATTCAGCAGGGGCCGCGGAACCGGCTTTGCCGGGCCGCAGGCGCAGCGCCCCCTCGGGGGGCAGAGAGCTACACGCAGTGAGCGAACGTGGGGGCATATTTAGCGGCCGAAGAGAAATCTTGGGCCAGCCCAATTAAGGAGCTTGCGCACTGCAACCGACAGCACCAGGTAAATCACCGTGGCAATGATGAAAGCCTCAAAGGCCCGGAAGTTGCGGCCCTGGATCAGGTTGGCGGCATACGACAGTTCCTGTGTCGAAATCTGCCCGCAGACGGCCGAGCCCAGCATCACGATGATGATCTGGCTCACCATGGCCGGCCAGACTTTCTTGAGCGCGGGCGGCAGCACCACACGGGTGTAGATCTGCACGCGGTTGAGCGCCAGGCTTTCGGCTGCCTCGATCTGCCCGCGCGGCGTGGCTTCAACGCCGGCGCGGATGATCTCGGTGGCATAGGCCGACAGGTTGATCACCATGGCCAGCACCGAGGCGGTTTCGGGCGAGAGCTTGAAGCCTGCGGCGGGCAGGCCGAAGAAGATGAAAAACAGCTGCACGATAAAAGGCGTGTTGCGGATCAGTTCGACGTAAGCGCCCACCACCCAGCGCAGCCAGGTCGGCCCGCTGGCCCGTGCCCAGGCAAAGCCCATGCCCATGAATACACCCAGCACCGACGAGATCGCCGTCAGGCCCAGCGTCCAGGCGACGCCGATGGCCAGCAGCGGCCATTGGCTGAGTACAGCCATGAAGTCCAACTCAATACGCATGGGTCACATCCTGTTGAAAGATCGCCGTCGCTTGTTTCCCCTGCCAGCGGCCGCAGCGGAACCGGCTTTGCCGGGCCGCAAGCGGCGCCCCCTGCAAGGGGGGAGGCGGTTACGCGAAGCGAACCGCAACGGGGGTGTACAGCAATTTTTCAGGGGAGATTGCCTGCCGGGCGGCCCAGCCACTTCATGGCGATCTTGTCGAGATCGCCGTTTTTCTTGGCTTCGGCGATCACTTCATTGACCTTCAGGCGCAGCTTGTCTTCACCCTTGGCCACGCCGATGAAGTTGGGGCTGTCGCTGAGCAGCAGCTTGTACTCGGTGTTCAGCTGAGGATTTTTGGCAATCATGTTGCCGGCCACCGAGGCGCCCGTGGCGATCAGTTGCACCTGGCCGGCGGTGTAGGCCGACACGGTGGTGTTGTTGTCTTCAAAGCGCTTGATGTCGGTGCCGGCCGGCGCGATCTTGGTCAGTTCCTGGTCTTCCAGGGCGGCGCGCGTCACGCTGATGGTCTTGCCGGACAGGTCGGCGGCGGACTTCACCGTCATGCTCTTGGGGCCGAAGACGGCCTGGAAGAAGGGCGAGTAGGCGGCTGTGAAGTCGATGACTTTTTCGCGGTCGGGGTTTTTGCCCAGTGTGGAGATCACCAGGTCGGCCTTCTTGGTCTGCAGGTAGGCGATGCGGTTGGCGCTGGTCACGGGCACGAGTTCAATCTTGACGCCGAGTTTTTGCGCGATGTAGCCGGCCATCTCCACGTCCAGGCCCTGGGGCTTGAGGTCGGTGCCGACCATGCCGTAGGGCGGGAAGTCGGTCGGGATGGCGATCTTGATTTCCTTGGCCTTCATGATGTCGTCCAGCGCGGTCTGCGCATGGGCGCCGGTGGCGGCCAGCACGGCGGCTGCGGCGAGGGCGAAGGAAAAAACGCGTTTGCTGGACTTCATAGCAGGGCTCCAAGGTAGGTTGAGGAATCGTCTGTGGTTTTGGCCGCGGTACGGCCGGCTTTGCGAACACGGGAAGGCGGGGAGGATGCCGGTTTGTCGGCAGGGGCTTGCGCATCCAGCGGGCTCAGCGCGCTGCGCAGTTGCGCCAGCGGGTCGCCGCCGCCGGCCTGGAGTTTGAGCGCGGCCTGCACGCTGCCGATATGCGCCTGCATGAGTTTTTCGGCTTTCGCCAGGTCGCCTTTTTCCAGCGCCTGCACGATGAGCACATGCTCTTCGCAGGACTGCGCCGCGTCGTGGGACGATTGGTAGAGCATGGCGATCAGCGTGGTGCGCGCGGTGAAGTCGCGCAGGGTGTCGGCCAGCAGGCTGTTGCCCAGGCATTCGGCCAGGCACACATGGAAGTCGCCCAGCAAAAAGCTGCGCAGGCCCACGTCATCGCCCTTGATGGCGGCTTTCTCGCGGGTCAGGTGGCTTTTGAGCTGCTTGATGGCGGCCTTGCTGACGTCGGTGGTGCAGCGGATCAGGCCCATCTCGATCACGCGGCGCGCCTCAAAGGCCTCGCGCGCTTCTTCCTGGGAAGGCTCGATCACGTACCAGCCGCGCCGGCTGCTGACGGTGACGATGCCGCGCACCGCCAGCCGGGTCAGGGCCTCGCGCACGATGGTGCGGCTGCAATCAAACAACAGCGCCAGCTGCTGCTCTCCCAGGCGCGAGCCGGGCGCAAGCTTTTGCGCCATCACGGCTTCGATGATGCGGTTGCTGATGTCGGGGGCGGTGGCCATGCACAAGGCAGTGCATATCCCGTGCCAGCCATTTCGGCTGGTTCAGCTAACTGGTATACAAGTTTTGCGCACCTGACTGGCGTGCCGCCGCACCGGCTTGCGGCTTTCCGGCGGCCGGGCGCACCAGAACGGGGATTTCCGTGGCAGGACCCCGTCAGTCCATCTTGGCGCCGGAAGCCTTGACGGCTTGCGCCCAGCGCGGCATTTCCGTGGCCAGGAATTGGGTGAACTCCTCGCTGCCCATAAAGGCCGGATCGGCGCCCTGGGTCACCATGCGGTTACGGATCTCGGGGTTGTTCATCACCTGCTTGAAGGCGTCGCTGAGCTTGGCGGTCACGTCCTTGGGCAAGCCGGCCGGCGCGAGGAAACCGTAGAAGCCGACCACCTCAAAACCCTTGATGCCCGATTCAATGACGGTTGGGATGTCCGGCAGGGCGGGATTGCGCTCCTTGCTGGTCACGGCCAGCGCGCGCACTTTGCCCTGCTTATGGTAGTTGGCGGCCTGTGGGATGGATTCGCCCATGAACTGCACCTGGCCGGCCATCAAATCGGTGAACGCCGGCGCGCTGCCGCGATAGGGAATGTGCACCATGAAAAGCCCGGTGGCGTTCTTGAACATCTCGGGGACAAGGTGGCTGATGCCGCCGTTGCCGGCCGAGCCGTAGTTGACCTGGCCCGGCCTGGCCTTGGCGTAGGCGATGAATTCCTGCAGGTTGGTGACCGGCAGCTTGGGATTGACCAGCAGGGCCAGCGGCTGCATGGCGGTGCGCGCGATCGGCGTGAAGTCCTTCAGCGTGGCATAGGGCAGCTTGCTGTAGAGGGCGGGGTTGATCACCATCACGCCGGTGTTGGCCAGCATCAGGGTGTAGCCGTCGGGCGCGGCCTTCATCACGTCCTGCGCGCCCACGGTGCCGCCGGCGCCCGACTTGTAGTCGATCACGATGGGCTGGCCCAGCACGGCCTGCAGGCGTTCGGTCAGCAGGCGCGCATGTTGGTCCAGCGGGCCGCCGGCCGGAAACCCGATGACGACGCGGATGGGCTTGTCGGGAAAGGCGGCCATGGCCGCGGAGGAGGCCAGGGCGGCCGCGGCCAATGCCGTGAGGACTTTGCGGGGCAGGGCGAAGAAGCGATTCATGAAGTCTCCTGTTGTGCTTGTTTCCGCGTGTAAGCGGTGCTGGTTCATCATAGTGAGCAGCGGTCGCCCAAGCGACAGTGTTTTATCGGGAGCTTCCCGGATGTGGCCGGCGCGGACTCGGGTTAGGCTGGGGCCCCAAGTCCGCACTTGCCTGGAGCCCTTTCTTGACCCTTGATTCCGATACCGGCCAGGCCGCCCCTGCCGCGACCTCGCACACGCTGCACCACCAGGTCTGGCCCAAACGCCTGCCGCACAGCATCACGCCGCCGGCCACCTCGCTGTGGCACAACCTCGCGGTCAGCGCGCTGCGTTTTCCCGACAAGCCCGCGCTGGTTTTCTTCAACCGCGTGTTCACTTATGCCGAGGTCCTGCGCCAGGCCGAGCGCCTGGCCGCAACGCTGCACAGCCTGGGCGTGCGCAGCGGCGACCGCGTGGTGCTCAATATGCAGAACTGCCCGCAGTGGGTGATCGCGCACTTTGCCATCCTGCGCGCCAACGCCGTGGTGGTGCCCGTCAACCCGATGAACCGGGCCGAGGAGCTCAAGCACTACATCACCGACCCCGATGCGAAAGTCGCCATCATCGCGGCCGACCTGGCCGGCGAACTGGCGAAGGCCAATGCGCAACTGGAACCCGGCGAGCGGCTGGCACACATGGTGGTGACGCACTACAGCGACGCCTTCGACATCGCCGCGGAAGGCGAGGGCGACGCAGCCATGCCGTCGGCCTGGCGCGACTGGCTGGGCACGCGCCATGCGCCGCCGGTGCTGGCAGACGGCAGCGTGATGGACTGGGCCGAGGCGATTGCGGGCACGGGAGACCTGCCCCCGCACACCGCCACGCCGCAAGACCTGGCGGTGCTGCCCTACACCAGCGGCACCACCGGCTTGCCCAAGGGCTGCATGCACCCCCATGCCAGCATCATGCACAACGCGGTGGCCAGTTGTTTGTGGGGCGGCAGCACCTTCGAGAACGTGACGCTGTCCGTGGTGCCCATGTTCCACATCACGGGCATGGTGTCCGTGATGCATGCGTCGATTTACGGCAGCGCGACGCTGGTCATCATGCCGCGCTGGGACCGCGAACTGGCTGGGCGGCTGATCTCGCGCTGGCGCGTGACGCACTGGACCAACATCCCGACCATGGTGATAGACCTGTTGGCCAGCCCCAACTTCGCCGAATTCGACCTCAGCAGCCTGGTCTACATAGGCGGTGGCGGCGCGGCCATGCCGCAGGCCGTGGCCCAGCGCCTGTGGGAGCAATACGGCCTGCGCTTTGCCGAAGGCTACGGCCTCACAGAGACCGCCGCGCCCTCGCACAGCAACCCCTATGACGCCACCAAGCAGCAATGCCTGGGCGTGCCCTTCATGAGCTGCGACGCGCGCGTGATCGACCCGCTCACGCTCAAGGAAGTGCCGCAGGGCGAGCAGGGTGAAATCGTCATGAGCGGGCCGCAGGTGTTCCAGGGCTACTGGAAGCGCCCGGACGCGACGGAGCAGGCCTTTATCGAACTTGACGGCAAACGCTTTTTCCGCTCCGGCGACCTGGGCCGCGTGGACGAGCAGGGCTACTTCTTCATCACCGACCGGCTCAAACGCATGATCAACGCCTCGGGCTTCAAGGTCTGGCCGGCCGAGGTCGAGGCCTTGATGTTCAAGCACCCGGCCATCCAGGAAGCCTGCGTGATCTCGACCCGCGACGCCTACCGCGGAGAAACC
This sequence comes from Polaromonas sp. LjRoot131, assembly GCF_964252805.1. Lineage (NCBI taxonomy): Bacteria > Pseudomonadati > Pseudomonadota > Betaproteobacteria > Burkholderiales > Comamonadaceae > Polaromonas > Polaromonas sp. LjRoot131. Next base: position 349,670 of record NZ_CAXUPF020000001.1, read on the forward strand.
GTCAAGGCCGTGGTGGTGCTGCGCCCCGCTGCGAAGGGAAATACCAGCGAGGAAGACATCATCAGCTGGTGCCGGGATAACATGGCGGCTTATAAATACCCGCGCGTGGTGCAGTTTGTCGATGCGCTGCCCAAAAGCGGCTCGGGCAAGGTCATGTGGCGCGCGCTGCAGGAAGCCGAGAAGCCCTGAACCTCCCGGCCGCCGTGCCCTGTTTCCGGAGAGCCCGTTTGAAAATCACCTCGGTCAAGCCTTTTATCCTGCATGTGCCTGTGACGGGCTCCCAGATCGCCGACAGCACGCACACCATCTCGCACTGGGGCGTGGTGGGCGCGCAGATAGACACCGACACCGGCCTCAGTGGCTACGGTTTTACCGGCACCCATGCGCACCTGCCCAGCGACCAGCTGATCACGCGCTGCATTGAAACCTGCCACGCGCCGCTGCTGATCGGCGAGGACGCGCTGGACACGAACCGCCTCTGGCTCAAGCTCGCGCGCAACCCGGCGCTGCAATGGGTGGGGCGCGCCGGCATCACCACGCTGTCGCAGGCCGCGATCGACATCGCGCTGTGGGACCTCAAGGCCAAGGCTGCGGGTGTGCCGCTGTGGAAGCTGCTGGGCGGCCAGGTACGCGACAAGGTACGGGCCTACAACACCGACATCGGCTGGCTCAGCATCCCAGACGATCAACTCGTGGCCGGGGCGAAGCGCGCGGTGGACGAGGGTTTTACCGGCATCAAGGTCAAGATAGGCTCCAGCGTGGACCGCGACCTCAAGCGCCTGGAGGCCGTGCGCCGCGCCATAGGCCCGTCCATCACCATGGCCACCGACGGCAACGGCAAATGGGACTTGCCCACCTGCCAGCGCTTTTGCCGCGCGGCCGAGGCTTTTGACCTGTACTGGATTGAAGAGCCGCTCTGGTACGACGACGTCAAGGGCCACGCGCAGCTGGCGCGCGGCACCAGCATCCCGGTGGCGCTGGGCGAGCAGCTCTATACGCATGACGCGTTCGCCGAATTTTTCCACCAGGAGGCCATCCACTGGGTGCAGCCCGACGTGACGCGCATGGGCGGCATCACCGAAGTGCTGCGGGTCTGCGATACCGCGCATGCCTTCCGGCTGCCGGTGGCACCGCATGCGGGCGACATGAGCCAGGTGCACGTGCACCTGAACCACGCGCACCCGGCCTGCGCGGTGCTGGAATACATCCCCTGGATCAAGGACTGCTTCCTCGAGCCCGCGCAGGTGGTGGACGGCCACTTCAGCCTGCCGCAGCAGCCTGGTGCCAGCACCACGCCGACACCGGCCGCCTGGGCGAAGTACCGCCAGGCCACGGCCTGAGCGCGGGCGCTAGCACCCATGGCCAAACCCGCTCCCCCCACACCGCAAGACTTCGACGACAAGCCGCTGGCCGGCTGGCGGCTGCGCCTGTACACGATTATTTTTGAGGCCGACACCCGCGCGGGGCGCTGGTTCGACAAGGCGCTGATCGCCCTGATCCTGGTCAGCATCGCCGTGGTCATGGCCGACAGCGTGCAGGCCATCCATGCCTCGCACGGTCGCGCCTTCGCGGTGGTCGAATGGATCTTCACGTTGCTGTTCACCGCCGAGTACATCGCGCGCCTGGTCTGCGTGCGCAAGCCGCTGCAGTACGCGACCAGCTTTTTCGGCATCATCGACCTGGTCGCCGTGCTGCCGACCTACCTGGCGCTGTTCTTTCCGGAACTGCACGCCCTCATCGACGTGCGTGTGCTGCGGCTGCTGCGCGTGTTCCGGATCTTCAAGCTCGCGGCTTATGTGGCCGAATACCAGTCCCTGGGCCGGGCCCTGGCCGCCAGCGGCCGCAAGATCCTGGTGTTCCTGTCGGCCGTGGTCATGATGGTGCTGGTCATGGGCACGGTGATGTATGTGGTCGAAGGGCCGTCCAACGGTTTTACCAGCATCCCGACCTCGGTCTACTGGGCCATCAGCACCGTCACCACCGTGGGCTTTGGCGACATCACGCCCAAGACCGACCTGGGCCGGCTGATCTCGTCGTTCATGATGCTGCTGGGCTGGGGCATCCTGGCCGTGCCCACCGGCATCGTGACGGCTGAAATGGCGGCGGAGCGGCGCCTGCAGCACCTGGCCCTGCCCACCACGCGCACCTGCCATGAGTGCCTGACCGAAGGCCATCTGCCCGAGGCGGACTTCTGCTTTCATTGCGGTGCGAAGCTGCCGCCCTACCAGCATCAAGGCCAGCACCAGGATGGCAAGACTGAGCCTTCCCAGGCGCCCTAGTTTTTATTCGCCGGCCGTCAGCCGCCGCGGTGTGATCTCCACCGATCCGAGCCCGGTGCTCATCCACACCGTCCCGTCCTGCACCGTCACCTGCAGCTGCATGCTGCGTTCGGCGAGCTTGGCCAGGGCCTGGCTTTCGGCCGCGTCGATCTGCCAGACCACGAGGTTGGAAGCGCGCGTGAGTTTGGATGCAATGTTTTTCCACCAGACCGGTGTGCTGCTGGCAAAGCTGTAGACGCTGACACGTTCAGCCCGGCCCGCGGCTTTCATCAGGCGCTTGTCGTCGGGCTGGCCGACGTCGATCCAGTGCAGGATCTGCTCGGTGTAGTCCTTGTGCCAGAGTGCGGCCTCGTCCACGTCCCACAAGTCCTTGGCGAATTCAAGGTTGCCCTTTTTGTCGTCGGCCGGCACGTTGAGCGCGAAGGCCAGCAGGCGGATCATCATGCGCTCGTCGGCCTCCGACGGATGGCGCGCAATCGTCACGCTGTGGTCGGCATAGATGTTGCGGTCCATGTCGGATAACGCCAATTGAGCTTTGTAGATGGTGGCTTTGAGTGCCATAGGTGTCCGGGACCCTAATCAGTTGTAAACCCTCTATTGGAACAGAGCGGCGGCCGGTAACCCTGGCCGAGCGGGATTTAAGCGGTCTGGCTATAGTCATCCGACCATGATCAGCCTCTCCGTTCTCGACCAGTCCGTCGCCGTCACCGGCCGTACGGAAGACGCCTCCATCCGTGAAACCCTGCAGCTGGCGCGCCACTGCGAGGCGCTGGGCTATCGCCGCTTCTGGGTCAGCGAACACCACAGCCACCCCAGCATCGTGGGCTCGGCGCCCGAGGTGCTGATGGCGGCGATTGCCGCCACCACCAGCCGTATCCGTGTGGGCAGCGCGGGTGTCATGCTGCCGCACTACGCGGCGCTCAAGGTGGCCGAGCAGTTCCGTGTGCTGGAAGCCATCGCGCCGGGCCGCATAGACCTGGGCGTGGGCCGCGCGCCGGGCTCGGACATGCGCACGGCGCGGCTGCTGAGCAGCGACCCGCGCCAGTCGGCCGAGAATTTTCCGATCCAGGTGCGTGAGTTGCAGGCCTGGCTGGCCGGTATTGATCTGCCCGAAGGCCATCCGGGCCGCGGCGTGACGGCCAACCCCATGGGCCCGACCACACCCGAGATGTGGATGCTGGGCAGCTCGGACTATGGCGCGCAACTGGCCGCGCACTACGGCCTGCCATATGCGTTCGCTTGGTTCATCACCGACGGGCAGGGCGCGGAGCAGGCGCTGGAACTCTACCGCGCCAACTACCGGCCCAGCCCGCGCCACCCGGCGCCGCAGGCTGTGCTCTGTGTCTGGGCGCTGGCGGCCGACACCGAGGCGGAGGCCTGGCACCATTTCTCGGGCCGCGAGCGCTGGAAGATAGACCGCAACCGCGGCGCACTGGCGGCCCTGCCGTCCCCCGAAGAAGTGGCGCGGCGCCCCTACACGCCGGCCGAGCAGCCGGAGGTCGACAAACTCAGGGCCAATGCGCTGGTCGGCAGCGGCCCGCAGGTCGCCGCCAAATTGCGAGCCCTGGCTAATACACTGGAGGTTGAAGAGCTGGTGGTGATCACCTGGGCCCACGACCCCGTCGCCCGCCGCCGCTCTTACGAACTGCTGGCCCGCGAGTTTTTCTGATTTTCCGAAACAGCGCGCGATGAACAACAAATTTTGAGACAAGGAAAGAATCCCATGACCACGCCCTCCGCACGGCCGCTTTTCAGCGCCACCATCGCCGGCAGCCTGCCCAAACCCGCCTGGCTGTCCGAAACCAACAAGCTCTGGCCGCAGTGGAAGGCCGAAGGCGACGAACTCAAGCAGGCCAAGGCCGACGCCACGCTGCTGTGGATCAAGGCGCAGGAAGACGCGGGCCTGGATGTGATCGGCGACGGCGAGCAGTCGCGCCAGCATTTTGTGCACGGCTTTCTCGAGCAGGTCGAAGGCATTGACTTCGAGCACAAGGTCAAGATGGGCATACGCAACAACCGCTACGACGCCATGGTGCCGCAGGTGGTGTCCGCGCTCAAGCTCAAGGGCCGCGTGCATGCGGCCGAGGCGCGCCTGCTGCGCGCGCACACCGACAAAAAAATCAAGTTCACCCTGCCCGGGCCTATGACGATTGTCGACACCGTGGCCGACCAGTTCTATGGCGACAAGGTCAAGATGGCCATGGCTTTTGCCGAGCTGCTGAACCAGGAAGCGCTGGCCCTGCAGGCCGACGGCGTGGACATCATCCAGTTTGACGAGCCGGCCTTCAATGTCTACATGAAGGAGGCCGCCGACTGGGGTGTGAAGGCGCTGGAGCGCGCGGCGCAGGACCTGACTTGCACGACCGCCGTGCACATCTGCTACGGCTACGGCATCAAGGCCAACACCGACTGGAAGGCTTCGCTGGGCGAGGAGTGGCGGCAATATGAAACCGTGTTTCCGGCGCTGGCCAAAAGCACCATCCGGCAGGTGAGCCTGGAGTGTTACCACTCGCACGTGCCGCCGCACCTGATGGCGCTGCTCGACGGCAAGGACGTGATGGTCGGCGTGATCGACGTGGCCAGCGACGAGATTGAAACGCCCGAGCAGGTGGCCGACACCATCGGCAAGGCGCTGCAGTACGTGCCCAAAAACCGCTTGCTGCCTTGCACCAATTGCGGCCTGGCGCCCATGGACCGTGAAGTGGCGCTCAAGAAACTGCAGGCTTTGGCCCAGGGCGCTGCGCTGGCGCGCGAGCGCTACAAGTAAGCCTTATTCCGCTTTGGTGAGCGCCAGGCACAGCCGTTCCATCTCGCGCGCCCAAGCGGCGCTTTCGGGCTCGCTGAGGCCAATCAGCAAGCCGTAGCGCCGTCCGCCCCACACCGCCAGGTGCATGGCCTGGATCGCGTCGGCGGATGGCCGCTGCGGCAGGTCGGTGCAGGCGTCAAGCACCCGCGTCCAGGCGGCCAGCAATTCCTCATGCACACGCCGGTGGTGCTTGCCCTCGGCAATGCCGGCTTCGAGTGCGAGCATGCCGGCGTCAAACCAGGGAAGCTCGGGTGTGTCGGCGCCGCAGGCCAGGCGCACCAGCGTACGCAGCCGCTGCTCGGCCCTGAGCCCGGGCGGCGTGACCGCCTGTTGTTCAATCGCCTGCAGCAGTTGCTCCATGCAATGCCGCACATAGCCCGACAGCAGCGCGGCCTTGTTGGGGAAATAGTCGTACAGCGTGCCGATGGCCACGCCGGTTTCCAGCGCCACCGCACGTGTACTCACGCCGTCCCAGCCGTCCCGCTGCCAAATCCGAACAAAGGCGTCGTAAATCGCCTGCACGGTGAACACCGCCCTGGCTTGCGTGGGGCGTTTGAGGGGTTTGGCGGCCGGCGGTTTTCCGAACCCGGCAGGAGGGCGGTGGCTATACATTGGTTGTCACTGACCGATTAATTTTCCAAAGAAGGAAAGAAGGCACCATGAACAATCCGGCCCTGCTGACGCGGCTGCTCACGCGCAAAAATGCATTGAATCACACCCGGGTGGACCAGCAACATCCCGCAGGCGACACGCCGGGCGAGGCCGTGCTGAAAATCCGCCGCGCGGCCATCACCACCAACAACATCACCTACGCGGCCTTTGGTGATGCCATGCAGTACTGGGATTTTTTCCCGACCGGCGATGCGGATTGGGGCCATATGCCGGTGTGGGGATTTGCCGACGTGGAAAGCTCCAGCGTGCCGGGCGTGGAAGTGGGCGAGCGCTTTTACGGCTACTTCCCCATCGCCAGCCACTTGCGTGTGCAGCCCGAGCGTGTGACGGAACGCGGCTTTTACGACGGCGCCGTGCACCGCAAGGCCCTGACCTCGGCCTACAACCAGTACATGCGCTGCAGTGCCGACGCGGCTTACCGCCTGGAAGACGAGAACTACCAGATGCTGGTGCGGCCCTTGTTCATCACCTCCTTCATGCTGGCGGATTTTTTGCAGGACAACGCTTTCTTCGGTGCGCGGCAACTGGTGTTCTCCAGTGCTTCGAGCAAGACCGCCTACGGCACGGCTTTTTGCCTGGAGGCCTTTCCTCAGATCAAACGCATCGCGCTGACCTCGGCGCGCAACAAGGGCTTTGTCGAGGCGCTGGGCTGTTATGGCGAAGTGGCAAGTTATGAGGAGTTGCCGAAGCTGGACCGCGGCACACCCACGCTGTATGTGGATTTTTCGGGCGACGAGGGTTTGCGCATCGCGGTGCACACACATTTCGGCGAATCGCTGGTCTATGACTGTTATTCGGGTTCGGCGCAGAACACGCAGTTCCTGCGACCGCTGGACATGCCGGGCCCCGAGCCGAAGTTTTACTTCGCGCCGGTGCAGATCCGCAAGCGCAACGCAGACTGGGGCCATGCCGTGGTCAACCAGCGTTTTAACGAAGCGCAGCTGGCGTTTATCCGCCGCGTCAGCGATGCGGACCGGCCCTGGATGCAACTGCGCGAGCACCATGGTTTTGAAGCGGCGCAGGCCTTGATCGACGACATGCACGGCGGGCGCATGGACCCGCAACAGGGGCATGTGGTGGTCCTGGACTGAATGCGCGCGGCTGGTGTACGCTGGCGGCATGAGCAACGATCCCACGCTTCCGCATCACCCGCACGACCACGACCATTCCCACGGCCCCGGGCATACCCATCCCCACGCCCAGGGCCAGGCCGACCCGCCCTGGAAACATGACGGCGTGCGCGTGATCGCGGGCAACCAGCTCGACGGCAACACGGCGCAGACGCCCGGCATGGACAGGCGCGCCGCGATCAACTTTGCCCGGGTGGGCGCGCAAAAACTGTGGGCCGGCACCGTCACCATCCATGCCGATGCCAAGACCGGTGCCCACCACCACGGCCACCTGGAAAGCGTGATCTATGTGATTCGTGGAAAAGCCCGCATGCGCTGGGGCGAGCGCCTGGAGTTCACCGCCGAAGCCGGGCCGGGCGATTTCATTTATGTGCCGCCTTATGTGCCGCACCAGGAAATCAACGCCAGCCCGACCGAGGTGCTGGAGTGTGTGCTGTGCCGCAGTGACGGCGAAGCGGTGGCCGTCAACCTCGACATCGAGCCGGTCGAAAAACCCGATACCGTGCTCTGGGTGGACCCGACACACCCCCAGGGAGGCGTGTAAAGCGCCGGTCAAGCGCTGGTGAGGCAGGCATAAAGCCGCGTGGATGTGCGGAAAATTGCACGCTTTTAGCAAGACGCGGAAAGCTTTCCTTACGAATGTCACCTCGTCCTACAGGATGTATCAAACGGCTTGGTTACAACTGGGGCTCACACAGAAGGAGTCCATCATGGATACCAACAACCAAGTTGTTAATGCTTCCCAACCGGGTTTTGCCCAGCGCCTGCAGCACAGCAAGGCCCTCGTCGCCATCATCGCGGTGCTCGGCGTGACCGTCATGGCGCTGGCCGCCGCGCTGGTCGTCAACCGCTCCGACGCGCAGCCGGGTGTGTCGGGTTACGCCCCCGCCAATGAACCCGCCAAGGTTGCCAAGCTGGCAGATTCGCCCAAACCGCAAGCCGCCAAGCCGCACAGCACCCCGACCGTGGTGGCGCAAGCCCAACCGCGCGCCAATGTCTGCGCGGCCTGCGGCACGGTGGAAGCCGTGACGCCGGTGCAGCGCCAGGGCAAGGTCAATGGCGTGGACGTCGGCAACACCACCATCGGCCTGGGTACCGTGGCCGGCGGTGTGGTCGGCGGCCTGCTGGGCAACCAGGTGGGCGGCGGCAACGGCAAGACCGCCATGACCGTCCTCGGTGTTGCCGGCGGCGCCTTTGCCGGCAACCAGATCGAAAAGAACATGAAGAAGGTCACCGTCTATGAAGTGCGCGTGCGCATGGACGACGGCACGGTGCGCAACATGGAGCTGTCCAGCGCGGTGGCCGTGGGTTCCAAAGTGATCGTCGAAGGCAAGAATCTCCGCATGGCTGCTTGAAGAGGCCCCCACGCTCCCCCACTTCGTGTGGGTCGCTGCCCCCCGAGGGGGCGCTGCGCCTGCGGTCTGGCGAAGCCAGTCCCGCGGCCCCGACTGATAAAGAGAGGTCTCAACCTCATCTACCCAAAAAAGCCGGTTTCGTCACCGGCTTTTTTTCGCCTGCTTCCGGCGTAATGCACGCCGGCGGTGACAATATCCCCGGACAGGAGGGCCCTCGTTTGGGGGGCGTAGCATTGGCGCCTGTCCCCCCCGATCCGAATCCGACACCCTCGCATCCGCAGAAAGACATTCCCATGAAAGCCATCTGGAACGGCGCAGTGATTGCGCAAAGCGACGACACCGTGGTGGTGGAAGGCAACCACTACTTCCCTGAGAGTTCGCTCAACCGCGACTACGTCACCTTCAGCAACCACCACACCATGTGCTCCTGGAAAGGGCAGGCCAGCTATTACTCGCTGCTGGTCAACGGCGAAATGAACACCGACGCCGCCTGGTACTACCCCGATCCCAAGCCCGAGGCCGACAACATCAAGGGCCACATCGCCTTCTGGAAGGGCGTCAAGATCGAGCCTTGAGGCGGGCGCGCCGGCGCGGCCACAGCCCGCGGGCCGGCGATTCATTGAAGAGGGCGGGTTTACCCTTTGTTTTCAGCCGTTTGCCTGGAAAACTCCGAATGTAATATGTATACTTATTAAAAACACCCTCCCGGTCGTTGCCAATAAGGAGACTCCATGACGCTTCCCGCACCCGATTCCGCCCTCGTCGAAAAACTCGTGATGGCCAACCGCATCCTCTATGCCCAGGGTGTGGTGGACGGCTTCGGCCATGTGAGCGTGCGCCATGACAAGTCCCCAGACCATTTCCTGCTGTCCTGCAACCGGGCGCCGGGCCTGGTCAAAAAAGCCGACATCCTGACCTACGACCTCAACGGCGACCTGGTGGGCGAGTCGACGCTGCGCTCCTACCTCGAGCGTTTCATCCACGGCGAGATCTACCGCGCGCGGCCCGACGTCATGGCCGTGGTGCACAGCCATTCGCCCAGCGTGATTCCCTTCGGCGTGACCGGCCAGCGCCTGCGCCCCATCTTTCACATGAGCGGTTTCCTGGGCAGCGGCTCGTCGCTGTATGAAATCCGCGAATCCAACGGCAACACCGATCTGCTGATCCGCGACATGGGCCTGGGCAAGGACCTGGCCAAGGCGCTGGGCCAGCACACCTGCGTGCTGATGCGCGGCCACGGCTCCACCGTGGTGGCGCCCTCGCTGGAACGCGCGGTCTACCGCGCCGTGTACGCCGAGGAAAATGCCAAGCTGCAGCTCACCGCCAACGCGCTGGGCCCCATCGAATTCCTGACGCCCGAAGAAGCCGACAAAGCCATGAACACCAACGAGGGCCAGGTCATGCGGCCCTGGGAGCTGTGGAGCAGGGCGATCGGGGCCGTTGAGTAAGCTCTTCACTACCGCAACGAAAAGGCAAACCATGAAATTCCCCAGACTGCTGGCGCTGGCCGCCGTGATGTCCCTGAGCTGCCTGGGCGCGACCCCCGCGCTGGCGCAGGACTACCCCTCGCGCGCCGTGCGCGTCATCGTGCCTTACGGCACGGGCGGCGGCTCCGACATACTGGCGCGCCAGATAGGCGCGCGCCTGCAGGCCATCTGGGGCCAGGGCGTCGCGGTGGACAACCGCGCGGGCGCCTCAGGCAACATCGGCACCGAGGCCGTGGTGCATGCGCCGCCGGACGGCTACACGCTGCTGCTGCAGAACAGCACCATGGTGGTCAACCCGGCCGTCAACGGCAAGCTCAACTACGACCCGGAAAAAGACCTGACGCCCATCATGCTGCTGGGCCTCACGCCGATCGCGCTGGTGTCGCACCAGAGCACCAACATCAAGAACCTCAAGGAACTGGTCGCTTATTCCAAGGCCAACCCGACGGCGCTGAACTACGGCTCCTGCGGTGTCGGCACGCCCCAGCACTTCGTGATGGAGCTGGTCAAGCAGAAGTCCGGTGTCGCCGCCACCAACGTGGGCTACAAGGGCTGTGCGCCGGCACTCACCGACGTGGTGGGCGGCCAGGTGCAACTGGCCATCCTGAGCGCCAACCTCGCAGCGCCCCATCTCAAGACCGGCAAGCTCAACGCCATCGGCGTGTCGACGGCTGCGCGCTACCAACTGATGCCCCAGGTGCCGACCTTTGAAGAGCAGGGCCTCAAGCCGCTGGATTTCTCCATCTGGTACGCGCTCATGGGTCCGGCCAAGATGAAGCCTGAAGTGGTGGCCAAGATTTATGCCGACGTGCAAAAAGTGCTGGCCGAACCCGCCGTGAAAGAAAACCTTTCGGGCGCCGGCGTCGAGCCGCTGTCCGGCAATGGTGTCGCGCTGTCCAAGCTCATCAAGGCCGACCTCGCGCGCTACGCGCAGCTGGCGAAATCCGCCAATATCAAAGGCGAATAAGCAAGGGCGCCGTTTTCGGCGTCTTGTCTGACGGCGCCCCCGGGGCGCTCTGGTCTATAAATGATGCAAGGCCGGTCCTTCCGCGGGCCGGCTGCTGCCGGCATTGACCCGAGTGGGGCTGGTGCCTGAGAATCTATCCAGGGTTTCAAGGAGCGCATCATGTACAAGCACATTCTCGTTCCCGTGGATGGCTCGGACACCTCACAAAAAGCCATCACAAACGCCTTGGCCGTCGCGCAGGCGTTCAAGACTGAAGTGACGGTCATCTACGTCATCGACCCATATGCCTTCACCGGGGTCGGCACAGACTTCGCCTACGGCCAGGCCGAGTACCTGAGCGCCGCCACCGCCGAGGCCAACGAGGCCATCAAGGGCGCCAAGCAGGCCTTCGAAGGAATAGGCATCACCGCGACTGGCTCGGTGGTCGAAGGCCATGCGATTTACCGCGGCATCCTGGACACCGCCGAATCGATAGGCGCCGACCTCATCGTGATGGGTTCGCACGGCCGGCGCGGGCTGGAAAAACTGGTGCTGGGCAGCGTCACGGCCCAGGTGCTCTCGCATGCCCACTTGCCGGTGCTGGTGGTTCGGGACTAAGCTGTTCCTTCCTTTCCCGAGAGATTCCCACCGCATTCACCGGCCATACAAGGAGCTTCCCCATGGACTTGCTGAATCACGACCTGGCACACGAGTTTCCGGAATACCTGCAGAAAATGCGCAGCCTCAAGGTGTCCGACCCGCACTTTGCCAGCCTCTTCACCCAGTACGACAGCGACAACCACGCCATCACGCGCTACGAGCAGGGCGTGGGCGCCATCACCGACGAGGGGCTGGAAGACCTCAAGAAAAGGCGGCTCAAGGTCAAGGACGAGATCTACGAAATACTCAAAAAATCCTGACGCGATCCGCCGGGCTTGCCGCGGCAAAGCCTGCGGGGCTTTTTCATCAAACTGCCATGGAGGTCCGGTACGCTGGGGTGCGACCGGCTTTCGGTTTTTGGGAGAAACCCTTGGATTCAAGTGACGAAGAACTGATGCGGCGTATCCGCAATGACCTGATCGACAGCTTCGACGAAGAGCTGGAGATGGAAATCGAAGACCGCACCGTAGCCGAACTGACAGGCGAGGACGATGCGCTCAGCCCGCAGGAAGTGCTCAAGGACAAGGAATACCGCCGCCAGTATTTCCGCGAGCTGTTCCGCCTGCAGGCCGAGCTGGTGAAACTGCAGGACTGGGTGGTCGCCACCGGCCACAAGGTCGTCATCCTGTTTGAAGGCCGCGATGCCGCCGGCAAGGGCGGCGTCATCAAACGCATCACCCAGCGGCTCAACCCGCGCGTCTGCCGCGTGGCGGCGCTACCGGCTCCCAACGACCGCGAACGCACGCAGTGGTACTTCCAGCGCTACGTGTCGCACCTGCCGGCGGCCGGCGAGATCGTGCTCTTCGACCGCAGCTGGTACAACCGCGCCGGCGTGGAGCGCGTCATGGGCTTTTGCACCGACGAGCAGTACGAGGAATTTTTCCGCACCGTGCCCGAATTTGAAAAAATGCTGGGCCGCTCGGGCATACAGCTGATCAAGTACTGGTTCTCCATCTCCGACGAAGAGCAGCACCTGCGTTTCCTGGGCCGCATCCACGACCCGCTCAAGCAGTGGAAGCTCAGCCCCATGGACCTCGAATCGCGCCGGCGCTGGGAGGAATACACCAAGGCCAAGGAAATCATGCTGGAGCGCACCCATATTCCCGAAGCTCCGTGGTGGGTGGTGCAGGCCGTCGACAAGAAAAAAGCGCGCCTGAACTGCATACACCACCTGCTGCAGCAGATGCCCTACCAGGAAACCGAACATCCGGCCATCGTGCTGCCGGAGCGTGTGCGCCACGAAGACTATGTGCGCAACCCTGTCCCGCAGGACATCGTGGTGCCCGAAATCTATTGAACACCCCCGCCCGGGCTCACTGCGTGTAGCCCGTCCCCCCCCCTTGCAGGGGGCGGCGCCTGGGGCCGGCAAAGCCGGACCCGCGGCCCCCGCTTGGTCGCCAGAACTCTTCAATCGTGCGCGTAGTTAGTTAATCGCGGACATCGGCGACGGGGTTCGCGCCGAAGTCGGGGCGGGCCAGAAACGCGATGATGCGCGCCGCCGCATCGTCGGGCGAGGTCAGCGAGCCGCCGGTTTTTAGGCCCACAAACGAAGCCCGGTCGGGGAAGGCCTCGGCCGGCGCCGCGCGCAGCTGTTCCTGCATGCCGGTGTCTATCACGCCCGGTGCGAGTGAGCAGACCTTGGCGCCCTGGGGTTTCAGGGCTTCTTCCAGCGCCAGGCAGCGCGTGAAATGGTCCATGCCGGCCTTGGCCGCGCAGTAGGCGGCCTGCGAGGCCATGGCCTTGCGGCCCAGGCCCGATGAAATATTGAGGACCTTGCGCGGCGCCTTCCAGTCCCCGGTGGCGCGAAGGAATGCGGCCGTGATCTCCATGGGGGCTTCCAGCCCGACGCGCAGCGCCCGCGCCAGGTCGCCGGCACCGATATCACTCAGCGGGGCGATCTGCGGGATCACGCCCGCATTGTTGATCAGCGTGGCGCTGGCCCAGGGGCCTTCCGCCTGCGAATCTTTGAGCCAGCTTTCCAGCTTGCCGTTGAGGGCGCCGCTGTCGGCCAGGTCATGCTCCCATTGCAGCAGCGTGGCGCCCACATGCCTGGCGTGCGCGTCGAGGTCGGGCACCGAAGTGCGGGAGATGCATAGCACCGTGTGGCCGGCGCTGAGCAACTGGCGTGCCATGGACAAGCCCATGCCGCGCGAGGCGCCTGTGAGGAGGGTGAGGTGTTTCATGGCTGCATGTTAGCGCCGTAGCGCCAGGGCTGCTTGCGCCGCCGCCGAGCGCTAAAAGCCGGGACTGCTTTCAAACGACAAGGCCAGGCCGCTGGCCGGATGCGTGAACTGCAGCGCCGCGGCATGCAGCAGCAGGCGCGCTGCTTTGGCCTGCACTTCGGCGGGGGCATACAGGGCATCGCCCAGGATGGGGTGGCCCAGCGCCTGCAGATGCACACGCAGCTGGTGTGAGCGGCCGGTGACCGGTTCGAGTTCCACGCGCGTGGTGTTCGCCGCGGCATCGAAGGCCAGCACACGCCAGCGGGTCTGGCTGGGTTTTCCGTGCTCGGCATCGATGATGCGCAGCGGCCGGCGCGGCCAGTCCACGATGATGGGCAGGTCGATGAGGCCCCAGGCCTGCGCATCGGCCGGCGAGGGCAGGCGACCCTCCACCACGGCCACGTAGCGCTTGCCGACTTCGCGGTTTTCAAAAGCCTGGCTTAGCGCCCGCTGCATGGCCGTACCGCGCGCCATCAGCATCAGGCCCGAGGTGGCCTGGTCCAGCCGGTGCACCACCAGCGCATCGGGGTAAACCGCCTGTACGCGCGCGCTCAGGCAATCCTGTTTGTCTTCGCCGCGCCCGGGCACCGCGAGCAGGCCCGCGGGTTTGTCCAGCACCAGCAGGCTGTCGTCGGCATGCAGCAGGACCAGGCCACCGGTAGCGACGCCATTACCTGCAAGGTCATTGTTCTGCGGCGGGCCGGCCTTCATGATTCAGTCATCAACAAAGTTTTTAACCAAGGAGAGAAACCATGACTGACGCAGGTGCCATTGCCATTGCATGTGGATTGATCATAGGCCTGGGTGCCATAGGCGCCTGCCTGGGCATAGGCGCGATGGGCGGGCGCTTCCTGGAGGGCGCCGTGCGCCAGCCCGAACTGATGGAGCCGCTGCAGGTCAAGATGTTTTTGCTGGCCGGGCTGATTGATGCCAACTTCCTGATCGGCGTTGGTATCGCCATGATGCTCTTGTTCGCCAATCCCCTCTAGGGCTGGGGCTTGACTTTAGGCGGCGGGAAATTGTGAACCGGCGGGCTGCTGCGTTTGACTTCGCGCAGCATGAAGAGATACAGGCTTTCAACCTTCTCGCGCGCCCACGGCGTTTTTCGCAAAAACTTCAGGCTGGACGCCACACTGGGCTCGCTGGTGAAGCAGCGGATGTTGATGCGCTGGCCGAGCTCCTCCCAGCCGTAATGCTCGGCCAGGGCCGTGACGATGGCCTCCAGGGTGACGCCGTGCAGCGGATTACCCGGCTGCTGATCAGGAGCAGCCGGGGTCTTCGCGGACAGGTCGCCAGTGCCGGCCATCAAGGCTTATTTGTTCTTCAGCTTGCCGCGCAGCGGCACCTGGGTCACGATGGTCGGGCGCACCGCGTCGGGCGACACCGTCTTGGGCGGCGAGGTGTCCTTTTTGGGTTTCTTGACCATCTTGTTGTTGTTCTGCTGTCCTTTTGCCATGGTTTTCTCCGGTGGATTGATAAAGGGGGATGCTTGATTATCAGTGCAACTTGATGCGCGGGCGATAGGTCCGGTCCAGCATTTCAGACAAGGTGATCAGCGCGGTTTTCTTGAAACCGCCCAGTGCCAGCTGGTGCTGCTTGTGCAGCCCCCAGTACATCATTTTCGCCAGCTGGCCTTCGATGAAGAAGCTGCCCTTGGTGAGGCTGCCCATCAGGCTGCCGACCGAGGAATACTCGGACAGCGAGACCAGCGAACCCTGGTCCTTGAACACAAAGGGCGCGACCGGCTTGCCGGCGATCAGTTCGGACAGCGAACGCGCCAGGTACATGGCCTGCTGGTAGGCGGCCTGCGCGCGCGGCGGCACCCAGGTGCCGTCGGGCTGCTGGCAGGCGGCGCAGTCGCCGAAGGCGTAAATGTTGGCGTCGCGTGTGGTCTGCAGGTTGCCGTTGACCAGCAGCTGGTTGAGCTTGCTGGTCTCCAGGACTTCGCCGCTTTCAGGTGTGCCGCCCAGGGTGCGCAGGAAGTCCGCCGCCTTCACGCCGGCGGCCCACACCGTGATGCTGGAGGAGACCACCTTGCCGCTGGCCATCTTCAGGCCCTCGGCGGTCACCTCGACCACTTTCTCATTGGTGTGCACCTCGATGGCCAGCTTGCGCAGCTCGCGCATGGCCGATTCGCTGAGTCGCTCGGGCAGCTGGGCCAGCAGGCGCGGCGCGGCCTCCACCAGCACGATCTGCAGGTCTTTTTCGGGGTGAATGTGGTCGAAGCCGTAGTTGGCCAGCACGCGCGCCGCGGCGTGCAGCTCGGCGGCCAGTTCCACGCCGGTGGCGCCGCCACCCACGATGGCCACCGTCAGGCGCCCGCTGCCGGCCACGCGCGGCACGGTCTGCGCGCGTATGCAGGCGTTGATCAGCCGGTCGTTAAAGCGTTTGGCCGCCTGCGGGCTGTCCAGCTTGATGGTGTGCTCGGCCGCGCCGGGCGTGCCGAAATCATTGGTCTGGCTGCCCACGGCGACCACCAGGGTGTCGTAGCCCAGCTGCTGGGCCGGCGTGATCTCGCGGCCGGCCTCGTCGTGGCTGGCGGCCAGTTGCACGGTTTTGTTCTGCCGGTCCACGCCGGTCAGGCTGCCCAGACGGAACTTGAAGTGGTTCCAGCGCGCCTGCGCCAGGTATTCGATTTCTTCGGCATGCGTGTCGTAGCTGCCGGCGGCCAACTGGTGCAGCAGCGGTTTCCAGACATGGGTGCGGGCGGCGTCCACCAGGGTGATTTCGGCCAGGCCTTTTTTGCCCAGGCGCTTGCCCAGCTGCGTAGCCAGCGCCAGCCCTCCGGCGCCCCCTCCAACGATGACGATGCGGTGCATAGAAAAACCTCCTGGGGTTTGCTGTAGTTATGCCGCCATGTTAACTGCCGGGCAGGGGCGCTGGAGCCGCTCAAAAACCCTCCTGGCGTTGTTGCGCCGCCTTGCCGTGCTGTAGCACTGTCTGCGGCAACGCGCCTAGCCAGGACCGCTGCGCTGGGTTTTGTGAGCAGCTCTTGAACAGATCGTCTCATTCGCCCATCGTGGCAATACCCCTGGGGGTCCGGCGTTGACATGGCGCTGTTAAGCTTCACGCCCGCATGCCGACACACACTTTCAAGGAATTGACCCGCCAGCGCGCCTATATGCGCATGTGGTTCGCGCGGATTTTCGGCACCACGGGCAACCAGATGCTGATGGTGGCGGTGGGCTGGCAGATGTACGAGCTGACTGGCAGCGCCTGGGACCTGGGCCTGGTGGGGCTCTACCAGTTCATGCCGGCGCTGCTGCTCACGCTGGTGGCTGGGCACGTGGCCGACCGCGTGCACCGCGGCCGTATCATCGCGGGCTGCCTGGTCACGCAGGCCGCGGTGGCGATGATCCTGGTGTCGGCCACGCAGGGCTGGGGCACCCACCACAGCTGGGCCTCGCGCGAACTGCTGCTTGCGGTGTCGGTGTTGCTGGGCGTGGCCCGCGCCTTCCAGATGCCGGCGCAGCAGGCGCTCACCCCGGTACTGGTGCCGCCCGCCATGCTGCCGCGTGCCATGGCGTTCAGCTCGGCCGGCATGCAGGCGGCCGTGATCGGCGGGCCGGCCCTGGGCGGCGTGATTTTTGTGGCCGGCGCCACGGCGGTCTATGCCACCTGCGCTTTCCTGTTTGCCACCGGCTGCGTGTTGATTGCGGTGTTGCGCTACGACCACGCACCGCCGCCGCGCGAACCGGTGACCTTGCGCACGCTGCTGGCCGGCGTGGAATTTGTCTGGCAGCGCAAAGCCCTGCTGGGCGCCGTGTCGCTGGACCTGTTTGCCGTGCTGCTGGGCGGCGCCACGGCGCTGTTGCCCATGTTCGCCAAAGACATCCTGCACGTCGGGCCCTGGGGCCTGGGCCTGCTGCGCGGCGCGCCGGCGGCGGGCGCCTTGTTGATGTCCGCGCTGCTCACGCGCTGGCCGCTGGAGCGCCGCGTCGGGCCGACCATGCTGTCGGCGGTGGCGCTTTACGGCGTCTGCATGGTGGTGTTCGGCCTGTCGACCAGCTTTGTGCTGTCGCTCATCGTGCTGGCGATTTCGGGCGGGGCCGACATGGTCAGCGTGGTGGTGCGCCAGACCCTGGTGCAGATCGAGACGCCCAACGAGATGCGCGGCCGCGTCAGCGCCGTCAATTCGGTCTTCATAGGCGCTTCCAACCAGCTTGGCGAGTTTGAGTCCGGCGCCACGGCGGCGCTGCTGGGGCCGGTGGGCTCGGTGGTGGCCGGCGGGGTGGGGACCTTGTTAGTGGCGGCTGCCTGGTTCAGGATGTTTCCCTCGCTGTCGCGGCGGGACCGCATGGTGACCAAATAGCTCGCAGCCTTTTGACCACGCTACTGCTTTGAACGGTTATCGCTTCCGCTCAGCTTCACTCAATTCGGGCTGGGTTCTGACTCATTGAAGACTCGCTGCAATTTGCTCTGTGCGTTTTTCGGTCATGCCCTTTCGACATAGTGCAAGCGCTGTTGGGCGAAAGCTTCCGTCTTCCCAGGTGCTTGTCTCGAAGTCGCAACTCGCGTCGCGCCATGCCACCCATGCACGTTGGGCCTTTGTCAGCCTGTCGCGCGCTGTTGCCTCTTTGAGCCGGGAATGAAGAGAGCGGTACTGCTCGTTGAGCGCGGCGTCAGCGACGTAGTACCCATAGAGAGAACAGATGTTCATATATAGCTGTACCCCGCTTGCGCACCCGGATTCCCGATGTTCGCGAATCTCCGCCTCTGTCAGATGGGTCTGCCTGGCCATCTCGCGGACTATCTTGTCGTTTGCGGAGACGGACAGGGGCAGTAGAAGGCAAACAAACCATGTGGCGAGGCGCATGGATGAATCCTAGCGTAATAAACGCGGGGCGAGCCCTCCGCCTACCGCCCTGTACTCGCCCGTATCCGGTTTACGTCCAGCGGCGTAATCTCACTCGCCCGGTTGCCCCAGGACTGGCGGATGTGCGTGAGCACCAACGCCATGTCGGCGTCATTGAGCACCAGCACGAAAGGCGGCATGCCGAAGGGCCGCGGGTTGCCGGCCGTGGACGGCGCGTAGCCGCCGTTGAGAACGATCTGCACCAGGTTGACGGCCTGGCCCATGGTCACGGCGCGGTTGCCTGCCAGTGCCGGGTAGGCGTTGGCGATGCCTTCGCCTTTGGCGCCGTGGCATTGCGCGCAGTGCTGCTCATAAAGCCTGGCGGCGCGTTCCACCGACTCGCCTGCGGTCCTGATGGCGGCAGGTTCCGGCGGCGCGGTGTGCGAGGCGGGGAGTTCTTTGAGGAACTGCGCCATCGCGCCCAGGTCGGCGTCGCTTAAATACTGGGTGCTGCGCTGCACGACTTCGGCCATGGGGCCGGTGACCGAGGCGCGCGGCGAGACACCGTTCCTCAGCAGGCTCACGATGTGCTGTTTGTCCCAGTCGCTGACGCCCGCCTCATAGGGCGAGGCCAGCGAGGGCGCATACCAGTTCTGCATGGGGATCAGGCCGCCGGCCAGGTCCAGGCCCTGGTCGCTGGCGCCCAGCGCGTTGCGCGCCGTGTGGCAGGCCGCGCAGTGGCCCAGGCCCTTGACGAGGTAGGCGCCGCGGTTCCACTCGGCGCCTCGCGCGGCGTCGGCCTCGTACACGCCGGGGCTGAAGAAGAGCGCGCGCCACACCGCCAGCGCCGCCTGCGACTGGTAGGGAAAGCGCAGCGCGTGCGGCAGGTTGGGCGCCACAGCGGGGGGCAGGCTGCCCAGGTAGGCGAACAGCGCGTCCGAGTCCTCGCGGGTGACCTGGGTGTAGCTGGTGTAGGGAAAGGCGGGATACAGCAGCCGGCCGTTCTTGGAGCGGCCGTTGTGCATGGCGCGCCAGAAATGGGCCGACGACCAGGTGCCCAGGCCGGTCTTGTCGTCGGGCGTGAGGTTGGAGGTAAAGACGGTGCCGAAGGGTGTGGCGATGCCGCGCCCGCCCGCATAGGCCTGCCCGCCCGGCGCGGTGTGGCAGGCCTGGCAGTTGCCGGCACGTGCCAGGTAGGCGCCGCGCGCGATCAGGCTGTCGCTGGGCGCGGCGTTGGCCACGGGCGCCTTCACGTCGATCTCGTCGCGCACATTGAGGGCCCAGACCAGCGCGCCGGCGCCCACCGCCAGGACCGCCAGGGCCAGCACGGTTTTGAAGAGTTTTTTCATCGCCGGGCCGCCCCAAGATGAAAAGCGCCCCCTCGGGGGGCAGCGACCACACGTAGTGAGGGAGCGTGGGGGTTATTTTTCATTTTTGCGCCTTCACGGGGACCGCGGGTGCGGGCGCGCTGCCGCAGGTGATGGCGGTCGCGCCGGCTGGCAATGCCGGCAGGCTGGTGGCCGGCTTGGTGCTGGCGGGCAAGGGCTGCGCGGCGGCCCAGCTGGCCACGGCGTTGATGTCTTCCAGGGTGAGGCGGGCCACCACTTCCTTCATGCAGTCGGGCGCGTGCGCACGGCGCGTGCCGGCCTTCCAGGCGCCCAGCTGCGCATTGAGGTAGTCGCGCGGCAGGCCCAGCAGGCCGGGAATGCCGGGTGCCACGCCGGTCATGGCCTGGCCGTGGCATTGCACGCAGGCCGGCAGCTGGCGCGCGGCGTCGCCTTCCAGCACAAGCTGCCGGCCGTGGCGCAGCGCCTCGGGCGCGGCGGCGGCGGGCAGGGGGGCCGGGTAGGGCAGCTCCAGCTGCGAGAAATAGGTGGCGATCTCCATCAGATAGGCGTCGCTGAGCGGCGCAATGAGCTGCGTCATGAGGCCGTAGTGGCGGCGCCCGTCGCGAAAGTTGAGCAGCTGGTTGTAGAGGTAACCGGCCGGCTTGCCGGCCAGGCGCGGGTAATAGCCGTCAGGCGCGGCACGGCCCTGCTGCCCATGGCAGGCGGTGCAGGCCATGGCGCGCTGGGCGATGCTGTCTTCAAAAGGGGGAGGCGCCGCCGCCGCGGGGCCGGCCGCCGCCCAGGCCAGGGCGGCCGGCAGCGCCAGCAGGCGTAGGGGGCGCAGCAAAAGGCGTCCAAAACAGGTCTGTTCCATGCGGCCATCATGCCGCACATGGGCCATCGGCGTAAGCATCAGTTGCCGCCGAAAAAAGCGTATCAGATGAAAAACAGCGGAAAATTGCGATATCAGATGACCCCGCCCATGAAACGCTACGAACAACTGGTCGAATTGCTGGCCGCCGATATCCGCAGCGGGCGCCTGGCGCCGGGCACACGCCTGCCGTCGATACGCACGATCACGGCGCAGCACGGCCTGAGCGCCTCCACCGCCTTCAAGGCCTATTACCGGCTGGAAGAAAAAGGCCTGGTGCGCGCGCAGCCGCGCTCGGGCTATTACGTGACGGCCTCGGCCATGCAGCAGCTGGCGGCGCCGGCGCGCGGGGCCGCCGATGGCAAGGCCGGCAAGGCGGCCCGGGTGGCGCCGCGGCCGGACGTCAGCGAACTGGTGTTCGCCGTGCTGGGTGCGGCGCAGGACCCGGCCATCGTCCCCCTGGGCTCGGCTTTCCCGGCGCCGGCGCTGTTCCCGCTGCAGCGCCTGGGCAAGTCGCTGGCCCGCAGTTCGCGTTTTATCCAGGGGCCGGACACCGTGGCCAGCCTGCCGCGCGGCGACGAGGGCCTGCGCCGGCAGATCGCGTTGCGCTACCTCGGCATGGGCATGGCGCAGCCGGCCGAAGAGATCATCGTCACGCACGGCGCGCTGGAGGCGCTGAACCTGTGCCTGACGGCCGTGGCCCAGCCCGGCGACCTGGTCGCGGTCGAGTCGCCGGGTTTTTACGCCAGCCTGCAGGCGCTGGAGCGGCTGAAGATGAAGGCGCTGGAAATCCCGGTGCACCCGCAGGACGGCCTGGACCTGGCGGCGCTGGCCGACGCGCTGCAGCGCCATCCGGTCAAGGCCTGCTGGTTCATGACGTCTTTCCAGAACCCCACGGGCGCCAGCCTGTCGCTCGAGAAAAAGAAAGCGCTGGTCGCGCTGCTGGCGGCCCGCGACATCCCGCTGATCGAAGACGACGTGTATGCCGAGCTGTATTTCGGCCAGCGCGGCTTCCTGCCCGCCAAGGCCTTTGACCGCAAGGGCCTGGTGATGCACTGCAGCTCTTTCAGCAAGACGCTGGCGCCTGGTTACCGTGTGGGCTGGGTGTCGCCCGGGCGCTTCGGCCAGCAGATCGAGCGGCTCAGGCTCATGACCACGCTGTCGGCCAGCCTGCCCGCGCAGCTGGCGATCGCCGACTACCTGCAGCACGGCGGCTATGACAAGCATTTGCGCAAGCTGCGGCATGCGATGGAGTCGCAGCTCTCCAGCCTGCTGGCCGCGCTGGCCCGCCATTTCCCGCCGGACGTGCGTGTGTCGCGTCCCGCGGGCGGCTATTTTGTGTGGGTGGAATTCGCCGAGGGCTTTGACGCGCTGGCCTTGCACCAGGCGGCGCTGGAGCACGGCATCGGCGTGGCGCCGGGGCCGGTGTTTTCAGCGCGCCGCAATTTCCGCAACTGCCTGCGGCTCAATTACGGGCATCCGTGGAGCGAACGTTTTGAGGCGGCGATGCAGGCTTTGGGTGCGCTGGCGCACCGGCAAATTCCCTACGCCGCGCGCTGAGCGGCGCCTACCTGTGCTTGTCCGGCAAGGCGCGCACGCAGGCGACAAAGTGCTCCCAGCTGGCTTCGACTTCCTTGACGCGCACGCCCTTGTCGAGCACCGCGCCGCAAGCGGCTTCGGCGCGCCGCACGACCTTGGTCAGCGCGCTGGCCGGCATTGGCGGGATCTTCGCGCGCAGGCTGTCGGCCTTGCTGCGCATCTGGGCGATGGCGTCCTTGGCCAGGGTCTTGTTGCCGGCGCAGGCAATCATGCCGATCATCTCGGCCATTTCGCCGAAGGCCGGGTCCAGGTTCCAGAGCGCCGCCGTGCCCAGCGCCAGCGCCCACATGCGCTTGTTGCGCACCGGTACGGCGGTTTGGCCGCCATCGGCCGCTGGCAGGGGTTCGGGTGGGGTGGGGTTCTTCATGGAAGGCGTGTCTTGTATAGACAAGGGATGATTTTGCCTGAGTCGGCTTGCGGCGCCGCCCCACCCGGCCAAAACCCGGTTTCGCGCCCAGGAAACCCTTGACAGCCCACGATGCGAAAAAAGCGGGTCAGCCGCCCTCGGCCCAGCCGGCTATGCGCCGGCAAACCCAGTCCGCGTCGTCATGCGGCAGGTCGTGCCCGGCCCAGGGATGCTCATGGTGGGCGGCCTGCCAGGCCTGGGCCAGCCGGGCCGAGCAGCGCGGATGCACCAGGTGGTCGGCTGCCGACGACAGCACCAGGACCGGGCAGGCGGGCGGCGCGGCCATGGTGAAGGCCGCCGCGGCCTTGAGCTGGCGCCAGGCATTGGCGGCGCTGACGGGCGCATCCTGGCGAATACGGATCCACGCGGCGAGGTCTTGCTCCAGCGAGGTGCTGCGGTTGCAGGTGATGCGGTGGATCACGCGCTCGGCATGGTCGGCGTCTTGCCAGCGCGCGGCCACCAGCGCCAGCGGCAGCCAGTTGGCGGGGCGCAGGCGTTCGCTGGCGCGGCCCAGCGGCCGCATGCTGGTGTTGATGAGCACCAGCCCGTCCACTTCCTGTGGATGGCGCAGCGCCCAGTCGGCGGCCACCATGCCGCCCAGCGACATCGCCACCAGGCGGTAGGGCGGCGCAAGGCCGCGGCTGCGCAACTGCTCGCGCGCGAAGTCCGCCATGGCGCGCACCGTGGCCGGCGAGTCTTCACGGCAAAACACTCCGTTGCCCGGCAGGTCCAGCGCCAGCACCCGGGTGGCCGCGCTGGCCGAGCCCGGCAAGGCGCGCGCCAGCCGTTCCGCGAAGTCGCCCCAATGCCGCGCCTCGCGGGTCAGGCCCCGGAGCAAAACCCAGGTCATCAGAGCACCCGCCTGGGCCGCCAGTGCGCCGTGGCCAGCTGCGTGAGCTGCGCGCGCCGCTCGCCCGAGGGCAGCCAGTTCGGCGCGGCGAAGGCGGCGCGCGTGAGGAAGTCCAGCAGATCCGCATGGCGGCGCAGCACGCGCTTGGTGCGGTGCGCCTTCATCGGGTTGAAGATGCCGTGCCGCGAAAACAGCTGGCGTGGGTTCTTGCGAATCCACAGCCAGGAGCCCAGCTCCAGCGTCATCGGCAGGAACACGTGGCGCGGCGGCGCGTGGTCGTAGGCATGGTCCCAGAGGTCGCCGTGCAGCAGGTACTGGTTGCTCTGCGGCTCGAAACTGTAGGCATGGTGCGGGTGCGATTGCTCCAGCATGGTCCGCAGCGCGAACATCTCGGGCAGGTGCGGCATCAGCCGGCGCGTCTTGGCATAGGGAAACCACAGGCTGTCGTCAAAGCCGTAGCCCGAGTGGCAGTCCAGCGCCAGGCTGAAGGGGCGGCTGGCGAGCTGCTCGTGCACCACGCGCAGCAGGGCGGCGCTTTCTGCCTCCATGGGCATGCCCGGCCGGCCGCAGTACCAGGGCAGCGAAGGGCTGATGCTCTGCCCGCCGGCCAGGAAGGGAACATGGCCCTCGGCGCGCTGCGGCGCGTTGCGCATCAGGTCCACGCCCTGCGGGTTGGCGCGCTTGTGCGCCCACATACCGCCGGGATTGACGATGGGCATGAAGACCAGCCGGATTTTTTCGAGCTGGCGGTGCAGCAGCTCGTCCCACTCCAGGCGAAACAGCAGCGCTCGCAGGTAGTGCAGGATCAGCTGCGTGCCTATGCGCTCCAGCCCGTGGATGCCGCCGAAGAAACCGACGGCCGGCGCCTGCGGGTCGCGCGAGCCTATGCTGGCGGTGTAGAGCGGAAACGAGGGGCCGGCCGTGTGCGCCTCGGCCACGACGTCGACTTCAAAGTGCGCGCTGCCCGCCAGCAAAATCGCCTTGAGCTCCTCAAGTTCCGCAAAACTCGCGGCCGCGTCGCGCGCCGGCGTCAGGCTGTAGGGGCTGTGAAGGCTGCGGGGGCTTTCCACGGCGGCGGTCGGCGGCAGGATTTCCATCCTGACAATGCTGGCACAGTTGTTTGACAGCGCGCTACATGGCGGGCGGGTTTTTTGTGTCGAATGTCGATGGGGCAGGGAACGTTCAGTTCCCCGTCCGCTGCTCGATCGCGGAAATCACCTGGCGCATGGCCTTGTTGACCGGCTTGTCGCTGCGCATGACCAGCGCCAGCGTTCTTTGCAGCCGCGGGTACAGCGGGTGGACGGCGAGCTCGGGGTGCTGCCCGGGGCCGGTCACGGCCATGGCCGGCAGGATGCTGCAACCCAGGCCCGCGGCCACCATCTCCTTGATGGCCTCGACGCTGCCCAGCTCCATGATGGGCCTGGGAACCTGGCCCGCATCCCGGAACCACTGGTCGATGATCACGCGGGTATTGGCCGCCGGCTCGAACAGCACGAGTTCGCGCCTGGCCAGGAAAGCCGGCGTGATGCGGGCAGGCAGCCCCGCCTCCCGCCTGGGGATGACCGCCACAAATTCGTCGTTCAGCATCGGCGTGGTGACCAATGCGCGGCGCTTGACGGGCAGGGTCACCAGCGCCATGTCCATGCTGTTGCCTTCAACGGCCTTGACGAAGTCGGCGGTGTTGCCGGTGCTGACCAGCACGCTGAGGTTGGGAAAGCGGACCCGCAGCGAACGCAGGATGTGCGGCAGCAGGTAGAGGCAGGCCGTGGCGCCGGTTCCCAGCGTCACGCGGCCGGTGACGTCGGCCGAATGCGAGGCCATGGCCGTCATCACGCCTTCCACCGCCGCATCCACGTGCCGGATCTGCGCCAGGAGGTCCAGGCCCGCCGGCGTGGGCGAGGCCCGGCGCGCCACGCGCTCGACCAGGCGCACGCCCAGGCGCTGCTCCAGCTGCCGGATCTGCAGGCTGACGGCCGGCTGCGACAGGCCCAGCCTTTCGGCCGCCCCCGAGAAGCTGCCGGTTTCGACGATGAGCGCATAGGTGCGCAGGTGGTCCAGGTTGAGCATGCAAAGAAATTCTAATCAAAACCATAAGTTTCCATATATTTACTTATGCATGGCCTTGCGCAACCATGGCGGCATGCAGCATCTTTCACAAGCTCTTCCTGCGCCGCCCGCGCCTGACGCGGCCGGCGTGCTTTCCATCCACCCTTGCGCCGAGAGCGACATTGAGGCGATACAGGCCATCTATGCGCACTACGTGGCGACCAACCTGGCCACCTTCGAGCTCGAGCCGCCCAGTGCGGCCCAGATGCTCGCGCGCCGCGCCGACATCCTGCAGGGCGGCTATCCCTACCTGGTGGCGCGCCGCGGCGGGGTGCTGGCGGGTTATGCCTATGGCAGCGCTTACCGCTCGCGGCCGGCCTACCGGCATACGGTGGAGGACTCGATTTATGTCGCGCCCGGCATGCGCCAGGCCGGCGTCGGCAGCGCCTTGCTGCGTGCCTTGATCATCCAGTGCGAGCAGCGCGGCTTCCGGCAGATGGTGGCGGTGGTCGGCAACAGCGCCAACACCGGCTCGCTGCGGGTGCATGAGGCGCAAGGCTTTACGCGCGTCGGCACGCTGGGCTGCGTCGGCTACAAATTCGGCCAGTGGGTGGACACGGTGCTGATGCAGCGCGCGCTGGGCGAGGGCGCTTCGTCGCCCGGGGACCTGCCGGTGGTGCCCTAGTCCGCCGCTGCGATCACCAGATCCGACAGCGGGTATGCCACGCAGGGCAGGATGTAGCCCGCCTGTTTTTCCTCGGCGCTCAGGCCCGGCCACTCGATGCGGTAGGCCACCTGTCCGCTGGCCAATTTGCGGATGCAGGTGCGGCAAGTGCCGTTGCGGCAGGAGCTGTCCATCGCCACTCCGGCCAACGCCGCCGATTGCAGGATGGGCAGGGACGGCGAGGCACTGAAATGCGCGCCCTCCGCGTCCAGCCGAATGCTGAACGCGGGTGTGGCGACGCGGTTGCCGGGCTGGGTGTCGTCGTCCATGGCCGTACGTCTGTGCGACTGTGCCTGCCTTAGCCGCGCGTGCGCTCCAGCAGGAGCACGGTCATCAACGACAACAACAACTGCTGTTCTTCGCGTTCATTGACGGGAGCCATCTGTTCGGCGGTGAAGAGTCCCTCAAACAGGGCCGGCCTCTTGGTGAGTTCGGCCACCAGCGTGCCGTCGGGCCGCGTCACCTGGTAGGCAGGATGGAAGATGTAGCCTGACAACAGCCCAATCAGGGGAATTTCGCTAAAGAGGCCGTCGAGAAAACGCGTCATCACGCTTTTTTCGTTGATGCTGAATTGCGTGACGCCGTTGTCCAGCACCTCAAAACCGGCCCGCCAGATGGAGCGCATGCCGCGCCGCTTGATGCCGCCCAGCGCCACGCCCTGATGATCGGTGAAGTGGTACAGCGCCGAAAAATCGATAACCCGGTCGGCCTTGATCTCATACAGCAACTGGTCCTGCTTCTCATTGGCAAAAACCGAGATGGCTTCCTTGAGCCTGAAGAGTTTTTGCTTCACATAGGCCACCGGCTGGTTGCGCGCGTCCTTGACCAGGAACTGCGGCGCAACGGCCATGAGCTTGAAGGACATTTGCAGGGGAAACTGGAGACGTTGGGCCATGGTGTGCGAGCGCTTGTAAGGGTTATGGTGCGCCGAATGTACCCGACACCCGTGTCGCTTCCCGGCGCCAGCCCGCCGTTCGGCGGCTTGGGTGCGAATGTATTGCCGCCTGGGCGGCAATTTGGGCGACAATTCCGCTCCGCCGGATATTTTCCAACCTCCAGAACAACCCCCCCGATTTTTCATGTCCAGCTATTCCGTTCGACCCGCTACGCCCCGCGATGCCAAAACCATCGCCGAGATTCATGTTGCCACCTGGCAAGTCGCCTACAAAGACCTCATGCCCGAGGACTACCTCGCCAAGATCACCGTCGAAAAGCGCCAGGCCTACTGGCGCGAAGCCATCGAGTTCAGCGAACCGCAACTGCTGGTAGCCACCGAAGGCGACCAGGTGGTCGGCTTTGTCGGCTTTGACCGCTCACGCGACGCCGGCACCAAATCCACCGTCGGCGAAATCTGGGCCCTGTACGTGCTGCCCGAACACTGGGGCAAGGGCGCGGGCCTGGCCCTCTGGGACGGCGCGCGCGAAGGCCTGAAGGAAGAGGGTTGCACGCAGGTCACGCTGTGGGTGTTGTTGCGCAATGAACGAGCGCTTCGGTTTTATGAACAGGCGGCGGGGTTCAAGAGGGAGATGCCATCCCTCAAATCTGTGGCGTTTGGCAGTGCCAAGCTGGAAGAGATTCGGCTTAAACGATCGGTTGATTGAGGCCGGTCTTGCTCCGGCCTGAGCGCTCCCTTCCTCTGTGCTCTCTTCTAAGTTTTGCTGGCCGGGGTCGCCCGGCGGCGACTCACTTTTCTTTGCTTCGCCAAAGAAAAGTAAGCAAAAGAAAGGCGACCCGCAGTCTGGGTCCCTACGCTTCGCTTCGGGCAACCTGCGGTGCTCGACTACGGCGGGGTCTCGCTAAACTCGCTACGCTGCGCTTCGCTCAGACAACGCGATCCCTGATCCGCCTACGTCTGCGCTCCTCGGCCCAGCCAGGACGGGGCAAGCGGGAGCGGGAACCAAAGACAAAAATATCAAGAAGACAAATACAACAAGGACTCGCCACGGCGAGTCCTTGTTTCTTCAGGTATTGGTATTCCTTTCCCCACCCCTTGTGGATGCGCCGAGGAGCGCAGGTTCAGGCGGATCAGGGATCGCGTTGTTTGAGCCGAAGGCGAGTTTAGCGAGACCCCGCCTGAACCGAGCACCGCAGGTTGCCCGTAGCGAAGCGGAGGGACGCAGCAACCAGGGTCGCCTTTTCTTTTGCTTACTTTTCTTTTGGCGAAGCAAAAGAAAAGTGAGTAGCTGCCGGGCTACCCCCGGCCAGCAGAACCAAGCAGAGACCACCACCGCCGGAGGCAACTACAAACTATCCCTTACCCCAGCAGTAATCTCCAACGACCTACGCGCAATAGCCGGATCAAAAATATGCGTAGTCACCATCAACTCATCGGCCCGCGTATCGGCGATAAAAGACCGCAATCCTTCCCGAACAGTCGCAGGCGCCCCCGCCACCGCATACCGCAGCATGCGTTGCGCACCGGCCTTCTCGGCGGGTGACCAGTACGCTTCAATGTCGTCGATCGGCGGCGGCATGGGGCCGGGGGTGCCGCGCAGCAGGTTGGTCATGGCCTGCTGGACCGAGGTGAGCTGGTAGCGTGCCGCTTCGTCGGTGTCGGCGGCCACCACGTTGGCTGCCACCATGGCATAAGGTTTGTCCAGCTGCGCCGAGGGCTCGAAGCGGTCGCGATAAAGCTCCAGGGCCTGCATCAGCATGTCGGGTGCGAAATGCGAGGCAAAGGCAAAGGGCAGGCCCAGCGCGGCGGCCAGTTGGGCGCCGAAGAGGCTGGAGCCCAAAATCCACAGCGGCACCTTCAGGCCCGCGCCCGGCACGGCGCGGATTCTCTGGCCGGGTTCGATGTCTTCAAAGTAATAGCGCAGTTCCTGCACATCCTGCGGAAAAGTGTCGGCATTGTTCTGGTGGTCGCGCCGCAGCGCGCGGGCGGTCAGCTGGTCGGTGCCGGGGGCGCGGCCCAGGCCCAGGTCTATGCGGCCGGGGTAGAGCGAGGCCAGCGTGCCGAACTGCTCGGCGATCACCAGCGGCGAATGGTTGGGCAGCATCACGCCGCCGGATCCGACACGAATCGTGTTCGTGCCGCCAGCCACATGGCCGATGACGACCGCGGTGGCGGCGCTCGCGATGCCGGGGTTGTTGTGGTGTTCGGCCAGCCAGAAGCGCTTGAAGCCCAGCTGTTCGGCATGCCGGGCCAGGGCCAGGGTGTTGCGAAAGGCGTCGGCGGCGGTGGCGCCCGTGACGATGGGGGACAGGTCGAGGACTGAAAAGGGGATCATGTTTTTGATCCTTCTCCCAGCGGGAGAGGGAGTGAAGATGGGTACCGGGTCAGTTTAGGAGCTTCACGATGGCCGCACGGAGGGCAGGGTATAAGAACCTGTTTACGGTCTAAACGAGGCCGCGCAAGCACCTTCTCGGGATGGGATGCAAGGCGCGGTGCGACGCCCATAGCACAGCTATGGGTTAGCATCGCAACGCCGCAGACCACCCGAGAAGGGGCTTGCCCTTCGGGTTGGGGTGACGCAAACGCGGTCGCGTTTGCATCCCCATTGGGGCAGCTGCACGACGCCCAGCCGGCCGGCTGGGCGGTCGGGCGATTGAGCCACCCAGGCCCTTGCATGGGCATTAGCCCATGCGGCGTTCCTGGTCGGCCCACTCATCCCGATTGCATCCCAACGCGGCCCCGTTTAGACCGTAAATAGGTTCTATCCCCCATGACAGATTCGGCAAACATTGAGCTGCCTCCCGAGGCACAGGCGATGCTGCGCACGGCCAGCCGTGTTGAAACCCCCTGCGGCGACGGCGCCATGGTCTGGCACGCCTGGGGCCAGGCCACGCGCCGGCCTGGGCTCGCGCCGCTGGTGCTCTTGCATGGCGGCAGCGGCAGCTGGATGCACTGGCTGCGCAACATCCCCGCGCTGGCCGCCTCGGGCCGCTGGGTGCTGGTGCCCGACCTTCCCGGTTTCGGTGATTCGGCCGCGCCGCGGCAAGGCACCGATGCCGACGTGCTGCCCGAGCCGGTCGAGCAGGGGCTGGCCCTGCTGGCGGGCGAGGCGGCCTGCGACCTCGTGGGATTTTCTTTTGGCGGCATGGTGGCCGGGTTCCTGGCAGAGCGCTTTCCCGCCCGAGCGGCGCGTGTGGTGCTGGTGGGCGCGCCCGGCCTGGGTGTGGCGCCCGAAAAAGCCATACGCCTGCGCGCCTGGCGGCATATCACCGATGCCGGCCAGCGCGACGCGATACACAGGCACAACCTCGCAGCCCTGATGCTGTACCGCGAGGACGCGATCGACGAACTGGCCCTGCGCCTGCACATCGCCAACGTGCTGCGCGACCGCATGAAGGGCCGCAGCCTGGCGCGCACCGATGCGCTGGCGCAGTCACTGGCGCGGCTGCGCTGCCCGGTGTGGGCGATTTACGGGGAAGAGGATGCGCTGTACCGCGGCAAGCTGGATGCGCTGGGTGCTGCCCTGGCGCAAGCCGCGGATTTCAGGGGCCTGGCCCTGGTCGAGGGCGCCGGCCACTGGCTGCAGTTCCAGCGCGCGGCGGCCTTTGACAAAGCCCTCCTCACGACGCTGGAAGCGGCTCTCTAGCGTTTACTTCTCGATCGCGAGCAATTCGATGTCGAAGGTCAGCGTGGCATTGGGCGGCACCACGCCGCCGGCGCCGCGGTCGCCATAGGCCGTGGCGGGCGGGCAGGTCAGTGTGGCCTTGCCGCCGACCTTGATCTTCTGCACGCCTTCGGTCCAGCAGGGCACGACGCGGTTCAACGGAAAGGTGGCGGGCGCGCCGCGCTTGTAGGAGCTGTCGAATTCCTTGCCGTCGGCCAGCGTGCCGCGGTAGTGCACCTTGACGGTGTCGGTCGCCTTGGGCTGCGCGCCGGTGCCGTCGGCCGTGTGCACGATCTTCACGCCGTTGGGCAGGGTCTCGGCTGGGGCGGCGGCAAGGGCGGCGCTGGAGAGGGTAATAGAGGCCAGGGCAATAAGCGCGGCGGTCAAGGTCTTCATGGAGGTCATGCTTTCATGGCTAAGGGGAATCGGAAAGGCTGGCCTGGATTATCGTCCCGGCGCTCCACTTGCCCTGGTGGCGCCGGCTCGCCTGGGCTACTCCGGATCATCCAAATTGCTCCAAAATTGGTAAGGCCGGGTGCAAAGGCATTGAATTGGCCTTACCCTTCGAGTCATCACCCGATCGCAAAACCCGCCGTCGCATAAACTGCACTCCACGCGGAGGATTCATGCTGGACCAACTCAAACAGGTCGACAACCGTCGGCTCTACCAACAAATTGCCGAGCAGATCCGCACTTTCATTGACAAGGGCAACTACACGGCGGGTGCGCGGCTGCCGCCTGAGCGCGATCTGGCCCAGCAACTGGGCGTCTCGCGCCCCTCGGTGCGCGAGGCGCTGATTGCGCTGGAAATCGAGGGTAGCGTGGAAGTGCGCATGGGCGCCGGCGTGTATGTCTGCAACGCGGCCCAGCGCAAGCCGCAGTCCCTGGCCAGCATGGGCGAAAGCCCGATCGAACTGATGCAGGCACGCGCCGCCATTGAGGGCACCATCGTGCTGCAGGCCTGCGCCAAAGCCACGCCCGCAGCGCTGTTGGCGTTGCGCCAGATTCTGGACAACATGCTGTCGGCCATGGCCCAAAACCGCTCGCCCCTGGCCTTTGACCGGCAGTTTCACCAGACGATTGCCGCCATGACAGGCAACTCCGTGCTGGAGCGGCTGGTGGGTGAGCTGTTTGACGAGCGCCACAGCCCGATTGCCGCGCGCCTGAGCGCGCATTCCGAATCCGGCCAAAGCTGGGCCACTGCGCTGCAGGAGCATGAAACCATCCTGCGCGCCCTGGAGAACCGGGACGTACTGGCCGCACAGAACGCCATGCGCATGCATCTGCAAGCCTCCGAACAGCGCTGGGTCGAAAACCGCCGCGAATGGTCATGAGCCAGGGCCTGTTAACGCTATTTATGCAAGATGCGTTGCGAGTCAAAAAGGCCTTGAGCAAGGCGCAAAACGCAGGCGGGGTGAACCCCGTCAAGGCTTTGCAACGCCGCGCAAGGCCTTTTTGATCGCAACCCGGAGGGAATGGGGTGAAAACGGCGCCACTCGGCGTTGCACTCCTCACCCAGACTCCCGGTCTGGGATTCGTCGCGCGCCTTGATTGGCACCGTTTTCACCCCATTCGCATTTGCATAAATAGCGTTAACAGGCCCTCCGCGCCGTCAACCTTCACCCGTGGTCAGGCCTGTGCAATTTGCGCAGGCTTTTTTTTCGTCTTTTCACCCCGATTTTGACCCTCGACAAGGGGTAAACACCAGTACACACGCACTTCTTGGTAAGGCCAAATACCCCGATTCATGTCAGGTGGCCTTACCAATTTGCGGGCCGGCAAATTCATCCCTCCCCGGTCCCCCCTGACCCACCAAGAGGAGTTCGCATTGCTGTCATCCGTGTCCGATCCCGTCCGTCCCGACGCGCCGAGTCCCGCCGGGGCCGGCGTACTGTTGCGCCTGGAAGGGATTACCAAACGCTTCCCGGGGGTGCTGGCACTGGATGGTGTGAGCTTTGAGGTGCGAAGTGGCGAGGTGCACGCGGTGTGCGGCGAAAACGGCGCAGGCAAATCGACGCTGATGAAGGTGATCAGCGGCCAGTACCTGCCCGATGCGGGGGCCCTGTACTACCGCGGCGAGGCCTGCCGGTTCCAATCCACCGCCGACTCCGAGGCCGTCGGCATCGCCATCATTCACCAGGAGCTGAACCTGGCTCCGCACCTCACGGTGGCCGAAAACATTTACCTGGCCCGTGAGCCGCGCAAAGGCTGGCTGATTGACCGGGCGGCGCTGCGCCGGCAGGCGCAGCAATGCCTGGACCGGTTGGGGCTGGACATTGCACCGGGCGCCCTGGTCAAAACCCTGTCGGTAGCCCAGCAGCAGATGGTGGAAATTGCCAAGGCGCTGTCGCTCAACGCCGAGGTGCTCATCATGGACGAACCCACCTCGTCCCTCACGGAGTCGGAGACCGAGAAGCTGTTTGCCATCATCCACGAGCTCAAGCGTACGGGGGTGGGGATTGTCTACATCTCCCACCGCCTCGACGAACTGGCGCTCATCGTGGACCGGGTCACGGTCTTGCGCGACGGACGCTATGTGTCCACCGAACGCCTGGCCGACACCAGCGTGGAAGAGATCGTGGCCAAGATGGTGGGGCGCTCGCTGGACGATGTATTCCCCAAGAGAACATCCGTGCCCACGACCGACGTGTTGTTGCGCGTGCAGGGCCTGACACGCCAGGGCGTGTTTCACGACGTGAACTTTGAGCTGCGCCGCGGCGAAATCCTGGGCTTTGCGGGGCTCATGGGGGCCGGCCGCACCGAAGTGGCTCGCGCCATTTTTGGTGCCGACCCCATCGATGCCGGCGAGGTGTTTCTGGCCGGGGAGCGTCTTACCATTCACTCGCCACGGGATGCCGTGCGCCAGGGGCTGGCCTACCTGTCAGAGGACCGCAAGCACGACGGGCTGGCATTGAAGATGAATGTGGCGCAGAACATCACGCTGGCCAACATGGAGGCCGTGTCCAACCGTGCGGGCATGATCCAGTTCGCCAAAGAGCAGGATGCCGTACGCCACTACATCGGCGCACTCGACATCCGCACGCCCGGCAGCAGCCAGGTCGTGCGCCTGCTCTCGGGCGGCAACCAGCAGAAACTCGTGATCAGCAAATGGCTGTTCCGCCAATCACGCGTGCTGTTCTTTGACGAGCCCACGCGCGGCATCGATGTGGGCGCCAAGTACGCGATCTACCAGTTGCTGGACCAGCTCGCGGGGCAGGGCATCGGCGTTGTGATGATCAGCTCCGAGCTGCCCGAAATCATGGGGATGACCGACCGTGTCGCGGTCTTCCATGAAGGCCGCCTGGTCACCATCCTCCCCACCCGCGAGACCGATCAGGAGGCGGTCATGCACTACGCCTCCGGGCGCAGCGTGCCGCCTCTGCCGGCCGACCAGCCGACCCACTGAACCCTCCAAGACTCTTTTCCCGAAGCACACCATGACCGAACAACAACAAGACCTGTTTCAGAAATTTGCCGCGCTGGCCAGCCTGCTGGGACTCATCGCCATTTTCTCGTTCACCAGCAACGCCTTCTTCAGCGTGGGCAACGGCATGACCGTGGCGCTCCAGGTGACGTCTATTGCCTACCTCGGCATCGCCGCGACCTGCGTGATCATCACCGGCGGTATCGACCTCTCGGTAGGTGCCATCCTGGCACTGTCCGGCGTCGTGGCCGCCATGCTGGTCAAGGCGGGCGCGCCCGTGCCGATCGGCATGTTTGCCGGCCTGCTGGTCGGCGCCCTGTGCGGGCTGATCAACGGTCTGTGCGTGACGGTGCTCAAACTGCCGCCCTTCATTGCCACCCTGGGAATGATGCTGGTGGCACGCGGCGTGGCTTTGCAGCTGACCGATGCCCGCGCCATCAGCGGCCTGGGCGACAGCTTTGCGGAACTGGGCAACGGCGCCTTGTTCCGCATCGTCAATATCGGTGCCGACGGTTTCCCCGATGTGGTGTTCGTCGGCATCCCTTACCCCGTGGTGCTCATGATCGTGTTGGCGCTGGCCGTCTCCATCCTGCTGAACCGTGCCACGCTGGGCCGCCATCTGTACGCCATCGGCTCCAACCTCGAAGCCGCCCGGCTCTCGGGCGTGAACGTGAAGGGCGTGACGCTGTTTGCCTATGTGCTTTCCGGCCTGCTGGCCGGGCTGACCGGCTGCGTGCTGATGTCACGCCTGGTCACGGCCCAGCCCAGTGAGGGCCTGATGTACGAACTTGATGCCATTGCCGCCGCGGTGATAGGCGGCACCTCGCTCACGGGCGGTGTGGGCACGGTGTCGGGCACCGTCATCGGCGCGTTCGTGATCGGCATCCTGCGCAACGGTTTGAACATGAGCGGCGTGTCCGCTTTCACCCAGCAAATTCTGATTGGCGTCGTCATCCTGCTGGCCGTATGGATCGACCAGATGCGCCATCGCAAGTGATCCCTACCGGCAGGGCTTACCGGGACTTCGAGAGACAACCTCCACAACCATACCCATGAGGAAAGAAATGAAAAAATTTATCCACACACTGATCGCAGCCGCCCTGGTGGCTGCGTCGTCGATGGCCCTGGCCGCCGACAAGGAAATTGCCGTCATCGTGAAGACCGCCAACTCGGACTTCTGGCAAAACGTGAAGAAAGGCTCCAACGCTGCCGTGGGCAACCTCAAGGGCTACACCGCCACCTTCCAGGGCGCGGCGTCCGACACCGACCTGGCCGGGCAGGTGGCCCTGGTGGAAAACGCCGTGAACCGCAAGGTCGCCGGCATTGTGCTGGCCCCTTCGGATCCGGATGCCCTGATCCCCGCCATCAAAAAAGCCTGGGAAGCCAAGATTCCTGTGGTGTTGATTGACTCCGCCGCATCGGACGCCGGCAAGGCCTACTACCAGTCCTTCCTGGCCACCGACAACAAGGCTGCCGGAGAAATGTCCGCCAAGACGCTGATCGAAAAGATCGGCACCACCGGCAAGATTGCCATCATGTCCTACACCGCGGGCTCGGGCTCCGAAATCGGCCGCGTGGGAGGTTTCACCGACTACATCAAGAAGCACTCCAAGCTGCAGATCGTGGGCCCGTTCTACTCCAACTCGCAGATGGGCACCGCACTGAACCAGACCACCGACGTACTGGCCGCCAATCCCGACCTCAAGGGCATATTCGGCGCCAACGAACCCACCGCCATCGGCATGGGCCGCGCACTGGTTCAATCGGGCAAGGCCGGCAAAGTGGTGGCCATCGGCTTTGACGGCAACGCCGACCTGCAGGGCTTTGTGAAAGACGGCACCATCGAGGCGATTGCCGTGCAAAGCGCCTTCGAGATGGGCAACCTGGGCGTCAAGACCGTGGCGGAAATCGTGGCAGGCAAGAAAGTGCCCGCCTTCCGCGATACCGGTGTGTTGATGGTGAACAAGAAAAACATCGACACGCCCGCCGCCAAGAACGTTCTCTACTAACCCAACCCAAGGACACCTCCGGCACCGGCTGCCGGAGGCCAAGGATATCTATGCTGACAGTCATTTGCGAAACTCCCGGCGTGCTGCGCACGGTCGAAGGGGCCATGCCCCTCCGCAGTGAAGGCGATGTGCTGCTGCGCATCCGCCGCGTGGGCGTGTGCGGCACCGACCTGCACATCTTCACCGGCAAACAACCCTTCCTGGCCTATCCGCGCGTCATGGGCCACGAAATCGCGGGCACCGTAGAGGAAGCTCCAGCGGACAGCGCCCTTCAGGCCGGCGACAACGTCTTCGTCATGCCTTACCTGTCGTGCGGCCGGTGTGTAGCCTGCCGCCAGGGCAAGACCAACTGCTGCGTCAACATCCAGGTGCTGGGCGTGCACCGAGACGGCGCCTTTACCGAATATCTCAACGTACCCGCGCAGTTTGTGCGCAAGGCGGAAGGTGTCTCACTGGACCAGGCCGCCATGCTGGAATTTCTGGCGATTGGCGCCCACGCCGTACGCCGCGCCGACGTGCAGCCCGGCCAGCGTGTACTGGTGGTAGGGACGGGCCCCATCGGCATGGCCGCCCTGCTGTTCGCCGGCCTGCGTGGCGGCCAGGTCACGGCGCTGGACACGCGAAAGGAGAGGGTGGAATTCTGCAAACAACACCTGGGTGCGCATGCGGGTGTCCTGATAGGTGACAAGGACGTGGAGGAGTTGCGCGCACTGACCGACGGCGATTTTTACGATGTCGTTTTTGACGCCACAGGCAACGCAAAGGCCATGGAGCGCGGCTTCCAGTTCATTGCCCATGGCGGCAAGTATGTGCTGGTGTCGATCGTGCTGGACAACATTACCTTCGCTGATCCGGAGTTTCACAAACGCGAAGCGATGCTGCTGGGCAGCCGCAATGCCACCATGGAAGACTTCGAAACGGTGCTGGAGGCGATGCGGGGCGGCAAAATCCCCACCGCGGCACTCAACACCCATCGCATGGCCCTGGCCGACGTACCTGCCCAGTTCGCCACCCTGCTGGACCCCACGCAGGGCGTGGTCAAGGCACTGATCGAATGCTGACAGGAGCCTCCGTGTGAGCACGCCCATCCTCCAGTTCGGCACCGGGCGTTTTCTGCAGGCGCATGCTGACCTGTTTGTGTCCCAGGCCCTGGCCCAAGGCCAGGCACTCGGCGGCATTACCGTCGTGCAGAGCACAGACAGCCCGCAGAGCAGTGCACGCGCCGCGGCACTGGCCCATGGCTACCGCGTCGAATTGCGCGGCATGCTACAGGGCCAGCGCATCGAGGAAACCGTGCATGTGAACGCAGTACAGTCCGTCTGGCATGCCCGCCGCGACTGGGCACAGTTACGCGATGCCATGGCCACCACCGTGCAGGTCATCATCTCCAACACCGCAGATAGGGGTTATGCACTGGACGACGCCGACACCGCGGCGCTGCTGGGTAACCCCACGACGGCGCCGCGCAGCTACCCCGCCAAGCTGGTGGCGCTTCTGCACCACCGCTGGCAGCAGCAGCCGGAGGCTCCCCTGACGCTGTACCCCTGCGAACTGGTCAGCCGCAACGGCGACACGCTGCGCGACCTGGTAGCCACACTGGCACAGAGCTGGGGCGCTACGCCCTCCTTTCTTCGTTATGTGCGGGAGCACTGCGTGTGGGTCAATTCACTGGTGGACCGCATCGTGTCGTCCCCGCTGGAACCCGCCGGCGCGGTAGCCGAGCCCTATGCGCTGTGGGCCATCGAACAGCAGCCGGGCATGGTGCTTCCTTGCAGCCATCCGGCCATGGTGGTGACGGATGCGCTGGCCCCCTTCGAGCAACGCAAGCTCTGGCTGCTGAACCTGGGCCACACGGTATTGGCGGAACACTGGCAGTTGCAGGGCGGTGCCGCGGACATGACTGTGGTGCAGGCCATGCACACCCCGGCGCTGCGCACCCTGCTGGAAGCCGTATGGGCCGACGAGGTGCTGCCGGTATTTGACGCCGAGGGCACAGGCCCCGAAGCCCGCGCCTACCTGGTGGAATTGCGCGACCGGCTGCTCAACCCGTTTCTGGAACACCGCCTGGCCGACATCGCCAAGGACCACGCGCAGAAAAAGCTGCGCCGCCTGGCACCCGTGGTGGAGCGCGCCGCGGCGCTGCAACTGCCCATCGCACAGACCCAGTTGCGTAATGCCTTGGCCTGAGATGTTCTTGCTTCCTCTTCTTCTTCCTCGGGGCGAGGGTTGGGGCTGAGCGCTGCGGCTCTGGATGCGCGCGCCCGCGCGCATCCGGACAGCGCGAAGAAGCCCAGGCTCTGACTGGGTTGCGGTCTGCAAGACAGGGCCAGCGGCTTTTGATACATGCTGCGGCGCAACATTCAACGCTCCCTCTCAGCGCCCGAATGTGGAACTGAAATTCGCCACAATCGCACCTCCCGGGGTTACGATGCGTGAACCATTCACTCCGTTGGTGGTTCCATGGTGGCACTAGCCGCACAACTCGATTCGCCCCGCCGGTTGCATAAGAAGGCCAGCGACCGGCCGCAGGATTGGCTAGGCTCAACGCCGCTGCTGGACCTGGACGACTCCAAGCTGCGCCTGAAGGCTCGCGCGCTTGTCCAGTTGTGCCGCACCGACCGGGACAAGGCACTGGCCATCTATCGTTTCGTCAAGCGCCTGCCCTATACCAAGCGAGTCAAGCTGCAATACCCGACGGCACGCGACGTACTCGAGGCGCGCGGGGGCGACGGCGACGACAAGGCGACCTTGCTGATCGCGCTGATGCGCTCTGCCGGCATCCCGGCGCGGTTGCGCTACATGGAGATGCGCGGCGAGATGCTGCGCGGCCTGATCCCGAGAGCCACGCCGGCGGCGCGCCCGCTGGCGGAAATCTGGCTGGGCCGTTGGGTGCGTACCGACACCTACATTTTTGATGCCGAATACGTGGCCGCCGCCCGTGAACGCCTGCAAGCGAACGGCTGGGAATGCGGCTGGGGCATCCACATCAATGCCCAGCTTTTGTGGGACGGGAAGAACGACGCCTTCCTCGGCGGTGTGCCTACCGACAAGGACCCCATGCTCACGCGCCTTTTATGCGTGGTGAGCGATCCGCTGGAACTGGTGTCCGAGTCCCTGCGGGCCAGCGGGCTGCGATACCGTCGATCGGTACGGGCCTTGCAATGGAATATGCTGGCGCCCACCATGATGCGGGCCATTCGCGAGCTACGGGCCGGCTCCCGTTTTTATTGAAACGCGCTGCGTGGCCTAGCCTATTCGCCGCAACAACTCCGGCACGGATGACACCAGCATCGCCAGACCCGAACAGGTCAGCAGGCTCAGCACCAGCCTGCGAAAAGCCAGGTCGCTGATGCCCATGTAAACCCGTCCACCGAACCAGGCGGGAATCAGCGCAGCAGGCGCCACGATGGCCAGCATGGGAAGCGTCTCGCGGGTGACCAGGCCGGCGGCGGCGTAGCTGGCCATGGTGACTGTCAGCACCGCCAGGTTGAAGTTCTGGATGACGGCACGCTGGGCACTCTTCTCGTAGCCCCGCAGCGTGCACCACAGCGTCGGAATGACACCGCTGAAGCCACCCAAGGCCCCCATAAAACCACCGGCCGCGCCTATCGTGCCGTCGGCGACGCGGCCGCCATGGTGGATGCGCGGAAGCTTGCCCGAAAAAAGCATGGCCGGGCACCATGCCGCCAGCAGCACGCCGAGAAACAGCTTGAACAGCTGAACGTCAAGTTGCGGCAACAACAAAAGACCCAGCGGAAGCCCGAGCAGGCCGCCGGCCAGGAAGGGCAGCAGTCGCTTCCAGTCGGTCACGCGGCTGACCGTGAAAGCCGCCATGACCTGGCCCACAAGCCCGCCGAACACCGCCATGACGGCCGCCAGCTTCGGGTCTATGGCCCAGGCCCAGAAAGACATGGCCACCAGGCTGAAGCCAAAACCCGACAGGCCCTGGACAAAGCCCGCCGCCGCCGCGCCCACAATGATCAGGACGAGCGTGGCGTCCATGCGGCGGGCAAAGTGGCGTGGAGCAAGAGAAGCGTTTTAAGCGTAGTCGCTCACCGGCACGCAGCTGCAGAACAGGTTGCGGTCGCCGTAAACGTTGTCGACCCGGCCCACGGGCGGCCAGTACTTCACCAGCTTGAGCGAAGCCAGCGGGAAGGCACCGGTCTCGCGCGAGTAAGGCCTGTCCCAGTCGGCGCCCAGCAGGCTGGCCGCGGTGTGCGGTGCGTGCTTGAGCGGGTTGTTGTCCTGCGGCCACTGGCCGGCTTCGATCTTGCGGATCTCGTCGCGGATGGCGATCATCGCGTCGATGAAGCGGTCCAGTTCTGCCAGGGTTTCGCTTTCGGTCGGTTCGACCATCAGCGTGCCGGGCACGGGGAAGCTCAGCGTGGGCGCGTGAAAGCCGTAGTCCATCAGGCGCTTGGCCACGTCCTCGGCGCTGACGCCGCTGGTTTCTTTCAGTGGGCGCAAATCGAGAATGCACTCGTGGGCCACATGGCCGTTTTCGCTGGCGTACAGCGTGGGGTAGTGGTCTTTGAGGCGCGAGCTGATGTAGTTGGCGCTCAGGATGGCGACCTCGGTGGCTTGCGTCAGGCCCTCGGGGCCCATCATGCGGCAGTACATCCAGCTGATGGGCAGCACCGCGGCATTGCCCAGCGGAGCGGCCGAGACGGCCCCCACACCGTTGACGGGGATGCCGGCCGTCGCATGGCCGGGCAGGTAAGGCACCAGGTCGGCCACCACGCAGACCGGGCCCACACCCGGGCCGCCGCCGCCGTGCGGAATGCAGAAGGTCTTGTGCAGGTTCAGGTGGCTCACATCGCCGCCGAACTCGCCCGGTGCGGCCACGCCGACCAGCGCGTTCATGTTGGCGCCATCCACGTAGACGCGGCCGCCGTGGCTGTGCACCATGGCGCAGAGTTCTTTCACCTGCGTTTCAAACACGCCGTGCGTGCTGGGGTAGGTGATCATCACGCAGGCCAGGTTGTCGCTGTGCTTTTCGCACTTGGCCTTGAGGTCGACCATGTCGACGTTACCCTGCGCGTCGCAGGCGGTCACGACCACGGTCATTCCGACCATCTGCGCGCTGGCCGGGTTGGTGCCGTGGGCCGAGGAGGGAATCAGGCAGATGTTGCGATGGCCCTGGCCCTTGGCTTCATGGAAGGCCTTGATGACCAGCAGGCCCGCGTATTCGCCCTGCGAGCCGGCGTTGGGCTGCAGGCTGATGCCGGCATAACCCGTGGCCTGGCACAGCCAGTCGCGCAACTGCTTGTCGAGTTCGGCATAGCCCTGCAACTGTTCGGCGGGTGCGAAGGGATGGATGTTGGCGAACTCGGGCCAGGTGATGGGAATCATCTCGCTGGTCGCGTTGAGCTTCATGGTGCAGCTGCCCAGCGGGATCATGCTGCGGTCCAGCGCCAGGTCCTTGTCGCTCAGCATGCGGATGTAGCGCAGCATGCCGGTTTCGGAGTGGTGGGTGTTGAACACCGGGTGTGTGAGGAAAGGCGTGGTGCGGCGCAGGTCGGCGGGAATCAGCGACTCCACGCCTTTTTCGAAGGCGCTGACCACGGGAATCGTCTGGCCGGGTTTGGCGAAGAAGGACCAGAGCAGCTCGATGTCCTTGCGGCTGGTGGTTTCGTCCAGCGACACGCCCAGGTGGTTGTTCAGGCGAAAGCGCAGGTTGGCACCGGCCTTGCGCGCGCGCTCGGCGATTGC
The DNA here is from genome assembly GCF_964252805.1 of Polaromonas sp. LjRoot131. Classification (NCBI taxonomy): domain Bacteria; kingdom Pseudomonadati; phylum Pseudomonadota; class Betaproteobacteria; order Burkholderiales; family Comamonadaceae; genus Polaromonas; species Polaromonas sp. LjRoot131. Next base: position 391,550 of record NZ_CAXUPF020000001.1, read on the forward strand.
ATTGGTCGCCTCGCCGGTCTTCACCGTCACGGAATCAAAAGCGCCGGTGTTGGTGATTTCATAGCCGAGTTCCTGCAGGCCGCGCACGAAGACGGCGGTGTAGGCGGCCACACGTTCGGCGATGCGCTTGAGGCCTTGCGGGCCGTGGTAGACCGCGTACATGCTGGCAATGACGGCCGGCAGCACCTGCGCGGTGCAGATGTTGGAGGTGGCTTTTTCGCGGCGTATGTGCTGCTCGCGTGTCTGCAGCGCGAGGCGGTAGGTCGGGTTGCCGTGGCTGTCGACGCTGACGCCGACCAGGCGGCCCGGCAGCGAGCGCTTGAACTCGTCGCGGCAGGCCAGGTAAGCCGCGTGCGGCCCGCCGTTGCCCATGGGCATGCCGAAACGCTGGGTGTTGCCCAGCACGATGTCGGCGTCCCATTCGCCCGGCGGCGTCAGCAAGGTGAGCGCCAGCAGGTCGGCCGCGACGCACAAGGCCGCGCCGTCGACATGGGCCTGGCCCGCGAGCGGACGCAGGTCGTGGATGCTGCCGGTGGTGGCCGGGTACTGGGCCAGCACGCCGAAGTAGTCGCCCTCGGCCATGAGCAGGGGCAGGGTGGCCGAGGCCGTGCTGACCTTGACTTCAATGCCCAGCGGTTTGGCGCGGGTCTGGATCACTTCGATGGTTTGCGGATGGCAGTCACCGGCCACGATGAAGACATTGCTCTTGCTTTTGACGCTGCGCTTGGCCAGGGTCATGGCTTCGGCGGCGGCGGTGGCCTCGTCGAGCATGGAGGCGTTGGCGATCGGCATGCCGGTCAGGTCGCAGACCATGGTCTGGAAGTTGATCAGCGCCTCCATGCGGCCCTGTGAAATCTCGGCCTGGTAGGGCGTGTAGGCCGTGTACCAGGCGGGGTTCTCGAGGATGTTGCGCAGGATCACGCCCGGCGTGCAGGTACCGTAATAGCCCTGGCCGATGAAGTTCTTGAACACCTGGTTCTTGGCCGCGATGGCCTTGAGCTGCTTGAGCGCGGCGGCTTCCGTGACCGGGGCCGGGATGGCCATGGGCGTGCTGCGCGCGATGGAGCGCGGAACGATCCCCTCGACCAGCTCGCGGCGCGAGGCCGAGCCCACGATGCTGAGCATGTGGACTTCGTCGGTCTCGTCAATGCCGATGTGGCGCGCGATGAATTCGGAGGGGTTTTCAAGGTCGCCCAGGGGCTTGGCGGTTTGCATCAACATGTCGGGTCCCGTGTCAGGCTTGGCAGCCAGGAGTCAGAAAACAGAGAAAAGGATAGTAAAAAATCAGGCCGAGAAAGCCGTGTAGCGGGTCTCGTCCATCAGCGCGTCAAGCTGCGATGGGTCGGACAGCTTGATCTTGAAGAACCAGCCGGCGCCCATGGGGTCGCTGTTGGCCAGCGACGGGTCGTCCTTCAGGGCTTCATTGATGGCCGTCACTTCGCCGCTCACGGGCATGTAGACGTCGGCGGCGGCTTTCACCGACTCGACGACGCCGGCGGTTTCCTTCTGCGCGAAGGTCGTGCCCACGGCGGGGAGGTCCACAAACACCACGTCGCCCAGCGCATCCTGTGCATGCACGGTGATGCCGACGGTGGCGATGTCGCCTTCAATCTTGAGCCATTCGTGGTCTTCGGTGTATTTGACGGTCATGAGAATCTCCAGGGGTTAAGGGGTGGGGACGGCAGGGGTCAGCCGCGGAAGTAGCGGTTGGGGACAAAAGGCATGGCCGCGACTTCCATGGGCACGGGTTTGCCGCGCACGATGGCGTTCACGCGGGTGCCCAGGGCGGCGAATTCGGGTTTCACATAGCCCATGGCGACCGGCTGGTTGATCGTGGGGCCCAGCAGGCCGCTGGTGACTTCACCGATTGAAGCGCCGTCGGTGCTTTGCAGTTCGGTGTGGTCACGCACGGGCACGCGCTCCAGCGCCACCAGGCCCACGCGCTTGCGGGCCAGCGTGGCGGGGTCGGCCAGTTGCGCCAGGATTTTGTCCGCGCCCGGGAAGCCGCCGGCGCGCGCGCCGCCCGTGCGCCGCACTTTTTGCATGGCCCAGTTGAGGCTGGCTTCGACCGGGGTGGTCGTTGTGTCGATGTCGTTGCCGTAGAGGCACAGGCCCGCTTCCAGGCGCAGCGAGTTGCGCGCGCCCAGGCCTATGGGCTTGACCTCGGGCTGGGCCAGCAGCGCGCGCGCCAGCGTCTCGGCTTGCGAGGCGTGCACCGAAATTTCAAAGCCGTCTTCGCCGGTGTAGCCGCTGCGCGTGAGGAAGCAGTCGCAGCCCGCGACGCTGAAGCGCCCGCCGGTCATGAACACCAGCTTTTCAACACCTGGGGCCAGGCGCTGCAACGCGTTGACGGCCTGTGGGCCCTGCAGTGCCAGCAGCGCCATCTCGGGCATGGGGATGACCTGGCAGCGCGAGCCGATTTTGGCCTGGATGTGCGCGATGTCGCCTACCTTGCAGGCACCGTTGACAATGACGAAGATGTCGCCGCCATTCGCGTAGTCGCGGTTGAAGAACATCAGGTCGTCGATGATGCCGCCTTCGTCGTTGAGCAGCAGGCCGTAGCGCTGCTTGCCGGCGGGCAGGTCGATCACGTCGACCGGGATCAGTGATTCGAGCGCCGCCGCGGCGTCGGCACCCACCAGGCGCAGCTGGCCCATGTGCGACACGTCAAAGAGGCCGGCGGCCTGGCGCGTATGAAGGTGTTCGGCCATCAGCCCTGCGGGGTATTGCACCGGCATGGAATAGCCCGCGAAGGGCACCATGCGCGCGCCAAGCTCCACATGCAGGTCGTGCAGCGGCGTTTTCAGCAGGGTTTCAGGTACGGCGGAAGAGGTGGACGAATCGGACAAGACATTCTCCGGGGGGGGCAAACAGGTTCATGGCCCTGAGAACCTGAACAGGTTCTCATCCCATGGGCTGCCCCTGCTGTCCACTTTACCTGAGAGATTCACCCGGCGATGCGGATTTGCTCCTTCGGTGGGTCGTCTTGAAAACGGCCTCTCTCCAGTAGGGAACGCCTTGCCGCGTGGTGCGCCGCAGGGCGGTTGCCAGTCCTTTTGCCTGAGCGTTCAGTGCACCAAAAAGGGTTGCCCCGGGGTGTACGTGCGCCTTCGGCGGTTTTCGCTGGGAAAACTCTCTCCTGACCCCGCCGAGTGTAACTTAGGCCGCCCCCAAGACCCTCCCGGCGATGCTGGCCAAGTCTTGCGTCCTGTTCTTCTGGGAGAGGCGGGGTGAGGGCCGCAGCCTTCAACACGCGCAGCGAAATATCAGGCGCCGACAGCCCCCATCCCTGCCTTCCCCCAGCGGGGGAAGGAGCAAAACCAAAAGACACGACTGCAGCGCACCGTTTCTTTCTTACTCCCTCTCCCTCTGGGAGAGGGCAGGGGTGAGGGCCGCGGCTCATGCATGAAAACTTGGGGTATTTGCGCCGCCGGCCCTCACCCCAACCCTCTCCCCAGGGGGAGAGGGGGTAAAACCTCAGGGGTTTGGTCGCGGCTCTCAGGTCGCTACGCCACGATGTCTATGTGCTGCGGCAGCAGCATGGCGATGCGCTCGCTGATGGAGTCGGCACGCTCGTGGCCCGCGATTTTTTCGATTTCTTCGATCATTTCGCGCGAGGCGGCCAGCATGCTGTCGCGGTCCTTGGCGTTGCGCAGCGCTTCGCGAAAGCGCTCGGCCATCACCGGGTCGCGCCGGGCGAACATGCGCTCGCAGATGTCGAACAGGAACATGCGGGTGGTGGCGAGCGAGCGCTTGCCCTCAAACTGGTCGGCCGACACCTGGATGGCCTGCGTGGTTTCGGGGCTCGGGAAGTTCTGCAGCTGGGCGGGTGTGGGTTTGGGAGCGGGCGCCGGTGCGGACGTTTTGCCCGGGTGCGCTTCCAGAAAGCCATCGCGCAGCAGGCGCAGGGCGATAGCCTCGCCGTCGCCGTCAAACAACGGGCGGAAGTCCTGGGCGGACTTGCTGCCGTCGGCCATCAACAGCAGGGTGCGCTCGCGCTGGCCTAGCGTTCTCACGCCGGGCTTGAGCTCGGCGCGGGCACGGTCGGTTTTGTGGAGCTGCATGGGATTTCATCCTGAAATGAAAACCCGAGCATGCCGGCCCGGCGTGACAGCTTCGTGAATCCCCTTCGGGACCGGGCTATTTGGCGTAAACCAGGTCGCGCAGGCCCAGCGAGAGTTGCGGGACGTAAGTGATCACCATCAGGCAAGCCAATATGACCGCTACAAAGGGCAGCAGGTGCGTCACGATGCGGTCCAGCGAAATTCTGGCGACGGTGCAGGCCGCGAACAGGTTTACGCCGAAAGGCGGCGTGATCATGCCGAGTGCGAGGTTGACCACCATCACCAGCCCGAAGTGCACCGGGTCTATGCCGAAATGCACCGCCACCGGCGCCAGGATGGGCGCCAGCACGATGATGGCGGCGCTGGTCTCGATGAACATGCCGATGATGAACAGCGCGGCGTTGACGCCCAACAGGAAGAGGGCGGGCGACTTCAGCACCTCCTGCAGCCAGTGGCCTATGGCGTCCGGCACGCCGGCGCGGGTGATCAGGAAGGCGAACAGCCCGGCGTTGGCGATGATGAACATGATCACGGCGCTGGAAATCACCGACTTGCGCAGGATGACGTAGAGGTCCGCCAGCTTGATCTCGCGGTAGATCACGATGCCGACGACCAGCGCGTAAAACACCGCCACCGCCGAGGCCTCGGTCGGCGTGAAGATGCCGCCGTAAATGCCGCCCAGAATGATGACCGGCATCAGCAGCGCCCAGCCGGCCTGCCAGGTGGCCTTGCCGAAGCTCAAGCGGCCGTCGCCGTCCTGTTTGCCCCAGCCCTTCCAGCGGCAGTACAGGTGCACAAACAGCATCAGTGCAAAGCCGATCAGCAGGCCCGGGCCGAAGCCGGCGATGAACAGTTCACCGATGGAGACCTCGGCGCTCACGCCGTAGAGGATCATGGGGATGGACGGCGGGATGATCACGCCCAGCTCCGCGCTGGTGGCCTGCAGGGCCGCGGCATAGGCCGTGGGGTAGCCGTGCTTGATGAGCGCCGGGATCAGGATGGCGCCTATGGCGAAGGTGGTGGCCACGGACGAGCCGGAGACGGCCGCGAAAATCATGCAGGTCAGCACGCAGGTCATGGGCAGGCCGCCCTGGACGCCTCCCACGATGCTTTTGGCGAACTCCACCAGTCGGCGCGAGATGCCGCCGGTTTCCATCAGGTTGCCGGCCAGGATGAAGAAGGGAATCGCGGCCAGCGGAAATTTGTTGATCGAGGAGAACATCTCCTTGACGGAGATCAGCATGTTGGCGTTGGATGCCTGGATGCCGAAGATGGATGCCAGGCCTATGGACACGGCCACCGAGACGGTGAGCGCAAAGCACAGCACCATCGTTGAAATCATCACCGCGGTCATACCGGGCCCCCACGGTCACTCACTTCGTGTGTTCCCTGCCCCCCGAGGGGGCCGTTGCGCCTGCGGCCCGGCAAAGCCGGTTCCGCGGCCCATGCTTGAAGGTGAAATCCAGCTTCTGTTTTCATTGTGCGGTTTCCAGTTCGTTGCGCTGCGGATCCAGCAGGTTGCCGATGATGCCGATCACGCAGAACATGCCGCCCACGGGCATGGCCACATAGCCCCAGAACATCGAGACCGACTCCAGCCCCGCCATCGACTGCACCTGGCCGCGCAGCGAATAGTCCCAGCCCCACCAGACAATCACGGCGACCAGCGCCAGGGCGGCCAGGCAGACAAACCAGTCCAGCACGCGCCGGATGCGCGGCGGGCTCCAGCGGTAAAGCACGTCCACGCTGACCATGGCGCCCTGCCGGAAGGCCATGGGGATGCCCATGAAGACCATCCAGATCAGGCTCAGGCGGATCAGGATTTCGCTCCATTCGGCGGGCTGTTCCAGGACGAAGCGGGTCACGATCTGGAACATGCCGAGCGCCGAGGCGATGACCAGCATCAGGCAGGCCACCAGCATCGAGAAGCCGGTGGTCCACCGTTCAAATGTGAGGAAGGCTTGTTTCATGGGGGGCCATGGATAAGAGGGATATGGAAAACGCCCGCGAGTGCTATGCCTGCGGGCGCCTTCGGTGGCAAATGGGCGCAGCCGGGCCAGGTCGAAACCGGCCGGCCGTGTACCTTATTTGTAGTTGCGGATCGCGTCGATGTTCGCCTTGCCGAACTGCTTCTCGAACTCGGCATTGACGGGTGCCAGCATGGCGACGAATTTGGCCTTGTCGACGTTCTCGATCACGGTCATGCCCTTGGCGCGCAACTCGGCCACGCCGTTGGCATCGTCCTGGTCGACGCGCGCGCGGTTGGCCTTGGTGGCCTCCTTGGCCGCATCGACGAAGGCCGTCTTGTCGGCGGCGCTGAGCTTGTCGAAGGCTGCCTTGTTCATCACGAAGATGCAGGGCGAATAAACGTGGCCGGTCAGCGACAGGTGCTTCTGCACCTGGTCGAACTTGGCGGACATGATCACGGACAGCGGATTTTCCTGGCCGTCGACCGTGCCTTGCTGCAGCGCGGTGAATACCTCAGGAAAGGCCATGGGCGTGGTGATGATGCCCAGGCCTTTGTAGGCCGCGATATGCACCGGGTTTTCCATGGTGCGCATCTTCAGGCCCTTGAGGTCTTCCGGCAGCTTCACGTCGCGCTTGCTGTTGGTCATGTGGCGAAAGCCGTTTTCGGCCCAGGCCAGCGCCTTGAAGCCCTTGGCGTCGAACTTGGTCAGCAGGTTCTGGCCGATGGGGCCGTCGAGCACCGCGCGTGCATGCGCCTTGTCGCGGAACAGGAAGGGCACGTCGAGGATCTTGGTCTCGGGCACGAAGTTGGGTATGGGGCCGGTGGACGAGAAAGCCAGTTCCTGGGTGCCCAGCTGCACGGCTTCAATCGATTCGCGCTCGCCGCCCAGTGCGCCGTTGTAGAAGGTCTGGACCTTGTAGCGGCCTGCGGTGCGCTTTTCGACCTCCTTGGCAAAGGTGTCGATGGCCACGCCCTGGTGCGAATTCTGCGCCGTGGAAATGCTGATCCGCATGGTTGTCTGTGCGTTTGCCGCCGCGATGAAACCCAGGCCCAAAGCCATGCCGAGCAGCAGTTTTGAAATTTTCATGATGTCTCCAAAATAATCGTTGTTCAGAAAATCCGCGACTACGGCATGCAGCCGTATGCACACCTATTATTGCGCCGACGCCTTGGACACGGTGCGCGGGTTTTCGCTTAAGTAAGCCGCAATAATGCTGTCGAAGTCGGGGTCAGGCAAGAGGCCCAAGCCCCGGGCGCGGGCGGCGTCTATGACCGCCGGCCAGTTGGCCACGATATTGGCGATGGCAGGGTCCGGCGTCCAGTCGATGAGGCCGGCGGCCTCTTTACCGGCCACGCGCTCCAGCGCCGCGGCCATCTCGCCGACCGTGGTCTTCAGCGCCGGCAGGTTGATCGCCGTACGCGCACCCCACTCGGCATCATTGGCCTCCGCCGCGCGCACCAGCCCTTCAATCGTTCGTGCCGGAGAGGCCAAAGCCACGGCCGTTTCGCGCGGCACCGGGCATGCGGCGCGCTGGCCCGCCAGCGGCTCGCGGATCATGCCGCTCAAGAAGCTGGAGGCCGCGCCGTTCGGTTTGCCGGGCCGCACGCTGACGGTCATCAGCCGCACGTTGCGCCCGCGTATAAAACCCTTGCGCGCGTAATCCGCCACCAACTGCTCGCCAATGAATTTCTGGATGCCATAGCTGTTCTGCGGCGTCGGCAGCGTCCTGTCGTCGATCACCGGCGGCAGGGGCTGCGCAGGCGAATTGCCGAACACCGCGAGCGAACTCGCGAACACCACGGTGGGAGAGCTGCCCAGCTTGCGGCAGGCCTGCAGCAGCGCGCGCGTGGCGTCGACGTTGCTGCGCATGCCGAGGTCGAAGTCGGCTTCGCACTCGCCGCTGACGGCCGCGGCCAGGTGAAACACCAGCGCGTCGTCGGCGCGTACGACCTGCGATGCCGTATCGCTGCTTTCGAGGAGTTCGTTAAGGTCGCCGACCACCGCGCGAATCCGAGGGTCTGCTGCCAGGGCTGCGGGCGGTGCTACTCGGTCGACCAGTGTGATGGTCTGTATGGTTTGCGGCGCGGCGCCTGCAAGGGAAAGTTTTCCCTGTTCGAGTAGCTGGCGGGCCAGCCTCGCACCCAGGAATCCGGCGCCGCCGGTGATGACAATATTCATGTGTGTTTTGTCTCCGTCATGACTGTTCTTGGTCTCCGCAGCTTGGCGCCCGGCGTGCCGCACAGTTTAAGCCAGGCCATGTTTCCACGAAGGCGGAGAGTCGGCTCCCGTGACGACGGTCATGAATGCGATGCTCAAACAAACCGAATGGGTTGATTGGTTGCACTCGTCCGTATTGAGGAGGCGGTAAGCAGACTGTCCGCCTAGAATCGGTTTGCAGAGGCTTGGTCCTTTTCATCGACCTGAGAAAAACTCAAAATGAACAACAAGTCTTTCCTTCGCGGACTGCCGACTCTTCTCTTTGTCATTGGTGCAACGCTTGCCATTCCAGTTGAGGCCAAGCAGTGCACACCATCTGGCATTTTCTTTCGTTCGCACGGCGACCAACTGAAGATCGAGTCTGTTGATTCAACGGGAAATCCGAACACCGCGGGCTTTCGCCTCATCGTCCTGGGTAACATGTTTCAAGACGCACCAATACAAGCAAAGGCAGAGGGAGAGATAGCCCTAACCGAAGATCACTGTCTTGGTGTCTATAGCGGGGGAAATTACTGTACGCTGATCTTTGAGTTCTTGCCAAAGTCAGCAAAGATTCACCAAATTGGCACCTGCTTGACTGGCGCGGGAGTAGACCCAGATGGAACATTCCACAGAACGTCCAAGCCCGAACGCTACTTGCCGTAGCCTCGCAGGTCAAACCTTATGACTACAGTTGGTAGCTCGCCCATCGGATTTGGAGACCTCGTACGAGTTCGTGACACGGACGAGACGAGGGCCGTCGGAATCGCTGGCGTTCTCGGTTCCGTTTACGGAGAGACCACACCCTCCGTGACAGAAGTGGATGTAATCGGAACCTCGACTGATGACTTTGCTTTGAATGTTCAACCCCAAGAGGGGAGCGCATTTTGGATTGTCTTGGACTTGCTGGAGTTTATTGATCACGGTGCTGATACTGAGATCGTCGTTGGCAATGTACGGGCGGTGCGCCGCGCGGATGGCGAGTGGGACGAATCGACGATCAAGCCGGGCACACCATGGTGGAAGTTTTGGTAGCACGCGACAACAGATCAATCGACACGAACTTGTCCGTAGGTATTTAGGGGCTGTGCAATGCGGTCCAACCCCCATCAAGCCGGTGCAGCCTTCGCCTCTTTCGCCTTAGCCCTCGAACCAGTCGTGCCCAGCAGCCACAGGTTGAGCCCCGCATGCCGGCTGATCAGCAGCGCCGAGATGATAGGGCCGGCAAGGCCCGCAGCCAGGCCGGCCATCATCAGGACATAAATATCCGTGACACCTATCTTCTTCAAAACAATGCGGCTTGCCGCGGTGAAGAACACATGCAGCAGGTAGATCGCGAATGAATAGGAGCCGATGTAGGCCATGCGCGGCGAACTCCATCCGCTGCGCAGCAACAAAAAGGCGCTGCACACGCCGAGCCCGAGCGCGGGTAGGGAGGTGCCCTGTTCGGAGAACTGCGGCAGCAGCATGGCCACGGTGGCGGCGCAGATGAAGACGGCTGCCGCGATGCCGCGCGCGGCAGGGCCGCCTATTTCAAAGCGCTTGCAGGCCAGGCCTGCGAGGAAAAACGGCAGCAGGTAGACAGCGCCCTGGGCGGCAAAATAATTCGGCGGGCTGAAGTAGTCGAAGAGCACGGCTGCCAAGGCCCAGGTCAGCGCAAAGCCGGCCGGCGTCGCCAGTGCTTTCAGGTGCTCCAGCAGGATGACGACCAGGAAGACGATGAACAAGGCTTCCAGAAACCAGAAGTGGCCCACGGGCACGATGTGCAGCAGCCACCAGTGGTCCACTGCGTTGTTGGTGCCCGGCGTGAATGCCTGCACGACGGCAAAAAGGGTTCCCACCGTGACCAGCGGAAGCAGCAGCCTGCGCACCTTGCCCTTGATGAAGCCCAGCGGGCGGCTCTGGTAGGGACGAAAGCCGTAGACGTAGCCCGAGATGAAGGAGAACAGCGGCATGCGGATGTAGGCCAGCGCTTCATTGAAGACCTGCAGCCAGTGCCCTTCGGGGATTCTCAATCCGGTGGTGGGGGTGTCTCCCACCACATGGAACAAGACCAGCAAGACGCAGGCAATGCCTCTCAAGGTGTCCACTTCAAGGCTGCGTTTCATTTTCTGGCCGGTCATCGGATGCGGGTTCCTTTCTGATGCTGCGCGAAATATCCTGACGCCCGGCTTGCGGGGTCGTGTGAGTGCGTGTCTCTGCGCACGTGTCTGCGTTGGAATGCCTAGAGCGTAATCAAGCAAGGCACCAAGCGCGGGCATGAAAAAAGCAAACTGTTGCAAGCCGTATCGTTTTATGCGGCATCCCTCATCAAGCGAACAGCTGTTACGTTGTTGCAACGAATGCGCAGACGTTTCGTCAAATGAATCAATCGGGAAAACCCTAAACTGAGTCCGTCTCCTACATCAACTTTCTCGCTTGGCGCATGGCGCCTCCCGGCGATTTGTTCGATCCTCAATCAGCCGTTCCGGGGCGCCCCTACACAGGCTTACAGGCGCGCTCACGGAAACAAAAACTCAGGAAGTGATCCCCAGACATGAATTTTCAGACTCCGCTTTCCAGCGAAGACTCCTCGCGCTATGCCGCATTGGTCGGGCAAAGTGCGGCCATCACACGGCATGCCGAACTGCTGGCCTGGCTGCAGGGCGACATGCAGCAATGCCTTCCCCACGACATCCTGCTGGCGGGCTGGGGGAATTTCCAGGAAGGCACCGTGCAGCACGACGTGGTGTCCAGCCTGCCCGGCGCGCGGTCCTATGCCCCGGGCACGGACGGCCTGCCTTTTCTTCTGGGAAAGTTCCACGAGCGCTGGCTGGCCGCCGGCCGGCAGCCCTGCAGCCTGGACTTCAGTGAATTCGACTACCTGCTGGGCCAGGCGAGCCTGCCGGGCTCATTCAGCGACAGCCTGCGCGGCATGCGCTCTGTGCTGATCCATGGGCTGCAGGACGAGCGGGCGCAGCAGGACTGCCTGTATGTCCTGATGTGCGCCCAGCCGATTCCGCTGGAGCCGGCACGCACCGCCATGCGCATGCTGATGCCCAGCATGGATGCCGTGCTGCGCCAGCTGGCGCCCCTGCCGCAGCAGCGCCGCAATGCGCCGGCCGCGCGCGGCGCCGCCGAGGACGCCTGCGGCCTCAGCGAACGCGAGACGCAGATCATGGCCTGGGTGGCCATGGGGAAAACCAACTCCGAGATAGGCGCCATCCTGAACATCAGCGGCTTCACCGTGAAGAACCACATGCAGCGCATCTTCCAGAAGCTCAATGTGTTTAACCGCGCGCAGGCGGTTTCCAAAGTGACGAGGGTCAGTATCTATGGCTGAAGCAAACCAGCTCCAATCCGCGTCCGCCTGGCTCAACCAGCGCGAACCCCGCTCCATGGGCCTGGGGCGCAGCCACCTGTTCACCGCCGTCGAAGCCGGGCTGGACCCGCTGGTGCTGGTGTTCTCTCTGTGGGCGCTGGCGTTTTATTTTGAGGGTTCGGTGCGGCCCGCCTACCTGATCCTGTCGGTCATCGTGTTCTCTCTGACCTTTCCGGGCACGTCCCAGTTGCGTCTGCCGGTGTGGAAGGTGTTCTCGACCATCGCCTTCCACTGGATATGGATAGCCGGCCTGCTGCTGCTGACCGGCTATGTGACGGAGTACTTCCACAAATTTTCCATGACCGTGCTGATGCACTGGTTGTGGGTGGCGCCCGTGGCCCAGGCCGGCGCGCACCTGGCGCTCAGGGCCGCGGCGCCGCAGCTGCTGAAACTGCAGGGGCCGCCACACGGCGCGGTGATCGTCGGCATGAACGAGCAGGGCGTTTCGCTGGCCAGGCACATTGCCGGATCGGCCTATTCGGGCATTGAACTCAAGGGCTTTTTCGACGACCGCGGCGAGGAGCGCCGGGAAGCCCAGGACGAGCACCGGCTGGTCGGAAAGATCGACGACCTGCCGGCCTACGTCAAGCAGCACCGCATCCAGTTCATCTACCTGTCGCTGCCCATGGCCTCGCGGCCGCGCATCCTGCAGGTGCTCGACGGCCTCAAGGACACCACCGCCTCGATCTACTTCGTGCCGGACATGTTCATCACCGACCTGATCCAGGGCCGCAGCGACACGGTGTGCGGCGTCACGGTGATCTCGGTCTGCGACACGCCCTTCCGCGGCGTCAACGGTTTCCTCAAGCGGGCCAGCGACATCGTGCTGTCGCTGCTGATCCTGCTGCTGATCTTTCCCGTGATGGGGGTCATCGCCCTGCTGGTGAAGCTGGACTCGCCGGGCCCGGTCATCTTCAAGCAGCGCCGCTACGGCCTGGACGGTGAGCAGATCCTGGTCTACAAATTCCGCTCCATGGCCGTCACCGAGGACGGCGCCGCGATACGCCAGGCCAGCAAGAACGACATGCGCGTCACCCGCCTGGGCGCCATCCTGCGCAAGACCTCGCTCGACGAGTTGCCGCAGTTCATCAACGTGCTGCAGGGCCGCATGAGCATCGTCGGCCCTCGCCCGCACGCCGTGGCGCACAACGAGATGTACCGCTCGCTGATCAAGGGCTACATGGTGCGCCACAAGGTCAGGCCCGGTATCACGGGCTGGGCCCAGGTCAACGGCCAGCGCGGCGAGACCGACACGCTGGACAAGATGCAGTCGCGCATCGACTGCGACCTGGATTACCTGCGCAACTGGTCGCTGCAGCTGGACTTTTTCATCATCCTGAAAACCATCCGCCTGGTCTTCAAGGATGGCGCGGCTTATTGAGACCCGATATTTTGAGGTCAGCTTCGTTGAAGTTTGTTGTTTGTTGAAACCGGAATAACCAAAAAAAAAGAAAGGAAAAAAGGCGCAGGCCTGCCGCCCATTAGGACGAAAGGACTATCGCCTCCCCACCATGAATCCGCTATCTTCATTTCATCCCCTCGCGGCTGCCGCCCCACGCGGCGACCGCGGCCACCTCACGATTCCCCGTCTTGCCGTTTCCGGCGCGAAGGCCCCCCATTTCTTGAGTTCCCATCGCAAACTCCTCCCGATTCCTTTCCTGCTGCTGGGCCTGTTTCCGCTCGCCGCGCAGGCCGACGACCTGGACACGCTGCAGTTCCGGCTGGGGCAAAGCATCACGCACGACAGCAATGTCTTTCGGCTGTCCGACTCCGCCAACACGCAGGCCCTGCTCGGAAGGCCGGAGCGCGACGACAACGTGTCGGTGACGACGGCGGGCTTCAAGATCAACAAACCCTTTGGGCTGCAGCGTTTTGAGTTCGACGCCAATATTGAAGACCACCACTACAGCCGCTTTTCTTACCTGGATTTCACGGCGGTGAACTACGCGGCCGCCTGGCGCTGGAGCTTCACACCGGCACTGCACGGCAACCTGACGAGCGACAGCCGCGAGTATGTCGATACCTATGCCGACGTGCAGGGCACGGGCCAGATCAACCGCCGGACCAACCGCTCCACGATTTTTGACGCGGAATACGAACTCGACGGCGCTTGGCGCCTGGTGGGCGGGCTGTTCGAGCGCACCAGCACCAACAGCCAGCCCAACACCTTCGAGGGCGACACCAAGATCCACGGCGCCGAGGGCGGCGTGCGTTATGTCTACCCGTCCGGCACCTCCATGGCCTACCGCTTCAGGGAAGGCAAGGGCGAGTACCCGGGCCGCTTCCTGTCGCCGGGCTTCGCCGGCAACTTCACCGACCGCGAGCATGAGTTCCGTTTTGACTGGGCGCCCACTGCCAAGACCACGCTGCGGGCCAAGGTGGCGCACCTGGACCGCAACCACGACGGCCTGGGGGCGCGCGACTTCTCGGGCGTGACCGGCCAGCTTGACGCCGCCTGGTTCATCACGCCCAAAACCACGCTGGCCGGCGGCCTGGTGCGCGAGCTGGCGAGCTACCAGACCACCACCGCCAGCTACTACGAGGGCTACCGCTTCTTCATCGCCCCGACCTGGAAGCCCACCGAAAAAACCGCGGTGCGCCTGCGTTACGACCATGGCGCGCGCGACTTCAAGGGCCCCCTGCCGGGCTTCGCGGCAAGCAGCCGCCGCGACACCACCAACCTGCTGTCGCTGGCGCTGGAATGGCAGGCGATGCGCGCGCTCAAGCTGACAGCGTCGATGCAGAGCGACAGGCGCAAGTCGAATGAACCGGGTTTTGACTACAAGAGCAATTCCTTCGGTCTGTCGGCCGACGCCAGCTTTTGATGAGAGCTTCCCATGGCCGGCCCTTTTTGTTTTTGAATTTTCCTGAATCCACGCTTTCCCGAGAGGCCACAAGATGAACCCGTTGATGCTCAAACCCCTGACCCGATACCTTCTGGCCCCGTTGTGGTGCGCGTTGCTGGCCGCGCCGCTGTGGGCGCAAACCGCCCCGGCGGCACCGCCGCCGCCCGCGGCGCCTCCTTCCGTGCAGGCCGCGGCAACGGCGACGCCGGTGGCGCCGCCTTCGGTGGCGGCCACGCCCGCCTTGCCCAACAGCCAGGACTACCGGCTGGGCGCCGGCGACGCGATCGGCGTGCAGGTCTACCAGAGCCCGGACCTTTCCATCGACGCGCGGGTGTCCGAAAGCGGCGTGATCAGCTACCCGCTGGTGGGCAGCGTGCAGCTCGGCGGGCTGACCATCGCCGAGGCCGAAAAGAAGATCGGCGACGCGCTGCGCAGCGGCGGCTTCGTCAAGGTGCCGCAGGTCAACATCGTGCTGCGCCAGGTGCGCGGCAACCAGGTGGCGGTGCTGGGGCAGGTGAGCCGGCCCGGCCGCTTCCCGCTGGAGACCTTCAACACCCGCGTCAGCGACATGCTGGCCGCCGCCGGCGGCACCACCGCGACCGGCGACGACGTGCTGATCCTCACCGGCCAGCGCGACGGCAAGCCCTTCCGCAAGGTCATCGACATCCCGGGGCTGTTTCTTAACGCCAAGTCGGACGAGGACATTGTGGTGACCGGCGGGGACACCCTGTACGTCAACAAGGCGCCCATGTTCTACATCTACGGCGAGGCGCAGCGCCCCGGCCCCTACCGCATCGAGCGCGGCATGACGGTGATGCAGGCGCTGGCCCAGGGCGGCGGCCCCACGGTGCGCGGCAGCCAGAACCGCCTGAAGCTGCATCGCCGCGACGCCTCGGGCAAGGTCGTGGAAATCACGCCGAACCTGAACGACCCGATACGCCCCGAGGACGTGATCTACGTCCGTGAAAGCCTTTTCTAACAGCCATGACTGGAAAGCCATGACACTCCATCAATTTTTACTGATCCTGCGCGCCCGCTACGCCGTGGCCCTGCTGGTGATCCTGCTGGCCATTTCGGCGGCGCTGGCGATCAGCCTGGTGCTGCCGAAAAAATACACGGCGCAGACCGCCGTGCTTGTCGACATTCGTACGCCCGACCCGGTGGCCGGCGGCGCGCCCTTGCAGGGCGTGGTAGCGCCCAGCTACATGGCCACGCAGGTGGACATCATCGGCGGCGACCGCGTGGCGCAGCGCGTCGTGAAGATGCTCAAGCTCGACGAAAACCCGCGCACCAAGGAGCGCTGGCTGGAAGCAACGGAGGGCCGCGGCACGCTGGAAGGCTGGATCGCGGATTCGCTGCAGAAGCGGCTGGACGTGCGGCCCGCGCGTGAAAGCAATGTGATCAACATCACCTACAAGGGCAGCGAGCCCGAAGAGTCCGCCAACGTCGCCAACGCCTTTGCCCAGGCCTACCTGGACATCAACCTGGCGCTGAAGACCGAACCCGCCCGCATCTACGCGGAATGGTTTGACGAGCAGACCAAGGCCTCGCGCGCCAAGCTCGAGGAAGCCCAGGCCCGCCTGTCCGAATACCAGCAAAAGGCCGGCATCGTCAGCAGCGACGAGCGAGTGGACTATGAAACCACCAAGCTGGCGGAGCTGTCCTCGCAGCTCACGACCGTGCAGGGCGACACCACCGACAGCCAGAGCAAGCGCGGCTCGCGCGGCGACACCATCGCCGAGGTGATGCAAAGCCCGCTGATCAACGGCCTGAAGGCCGACGTGGCGCGGCAGGAAGCCAAGGTGCAGGAGATCGGCGTGCGCCTCGGGGAGAACCATCCCGAGCGCCAGCGCGCCGAGTCTGAACTGGCCGCGCTCAAGAGCCGGCTGGCCAGCGAAACCGCGCGCATCAACGCTTCCATCGAAACCACCTACCGCGTCGGCAAGGACCGCGAACGCGAACTGCAGGGAGCCGTCGGCGCGCAGAAAGCCCGCGTGCTGGCCATCAACAAGCAGCGCGACGAACTCAACGTCTACCGCCGCGACGTCGAGTCGGCACAGCGCGCTTACGAAACCGTGAGCCAGAGCGCCTCGCAGACGCGCCTGCAAAGCCTGACCAACCAGACCAATGTGGTGCGCCTCAACGTGGCGACACCGCCGGTGACGCCGTCCAGCCCCCGCTTGCTGGTTAACCTGCTGGTCGCCGCGTTTGGCGGGACGCTATTGGGCATCGCCTGCGCCTTGCTGCTGGAGCTCACCAACCGCCGCGTGCGCTCCGCCGAGGACCTGGTCCAGATGCTGGACCTGCCGGTGCTGGCCAGCATTTCTTCGAGCACGGGCAACACCCGGCTCAGTGGTCCGCGCCGGCTGGCGCTGGGTTTGGGAGGATAGACATGAACCGAAACAACAACCAGGCGGTGGCGCGCCCCGTTCCCCTGACGGTGCCCAGCAAGCCGGCCACCGGTTCTGCGCGCTCCATAGGCGCCATCCTGGTCGATGCCGGCCGGCTCTCGCCGCTCGACGCCGAGCGCATCGTGCATTTCCAGAAGGACCGCGGCGCCCGCTTCGGTGACTCCGGCAAGGCGCTGGGGCTGCTGACCGACGATGACGTGCGTTATGCGCTGTCGGTGCAGTTCGACTATCCCTACCTGGCCCGCGAAAGCAATCTGAGCCGCGAACTCGTGGCGGCCCACCACCCGAACAGCCAGCCCGTGGAGCAGCTGCGGGCGCTGCGCAGCCAGCTGATGTTGCGCTGGTTCGACACCGGCCCGGACCGCCGCGGCCTGGCCATCGTCAGCGCAGGCTCACGGGAAGGGCGCAGCTACATCTCGGCCAACCTGGCCATCGTGTTTTCGCAGCTAGGCCTGCGCACCTTGCTGATCGACGCCGACATGCGGGCGCCGCGCCAGCACCTGCTGTTCAACCTCGGCAAGGGTGCGGGCCTGTCGGACATGCTGGCCGGCCGCGCCGGCCTGGAGGCCGTGGTCAGCGTCGCGGCGCTGCAGGACCTGTCGGTGCTGCCGGCCGGCGTCATTCCGCCGAATCCGCAGGAGTTGCTGGGCCGGCAGGAGTTTTCCAGGCTGCTGCAATCACTGGGACAGGACTTCGACATCATCATCATCGACACGCCCCCGGCCAGCGAGTGCGCCGACGCCCACACCGTGGCGGTGCGCGCGGGCGCCGCGCTGGTGGTGGCGCGGCAGAACACCAGCTCGGTGCCGCAGATGACGCGCTTCACGCACAGCCTGCGCGAGTTCGGCGTCGCGATGGTGGGCTCGGTGCTTAATGATGCTTGAGGCGATGCAGGAGGCGTCCGCCCGAGAGGCGGTCCGCCGCAGCCAGCACCGCCGCGCCGAGCAGGCCGCCTGCCGCGTCGGCGGCCAGGTCGGCCCAGCTCGCGGTACGGCCCGGCAGGAAGGCCTGGTGCACCTCATCCATGCCGCCGACAAGCAGGGCGCCTGCGAGGCAGCACAAGGCCATGCGCCAGCCGCGCATGCCGCCGGCCAGGCCGGCGGCCATGCCGACCACGGCAAAGGTCAGCAGGTGGGCCAGCTTGTCCCAGGGCGCGGGAAAGAGGCCCACCGCCACCGGCTGGGCGCCGCCCACGTACAGCACCGCGGCGCTCATGGCGACCGTCAGCGCCGCGAGGATGCGAATGGTGCGCTGGAAATTTTCAAGGGAAAGTGCTTTGGCCATGGGCCTGATTTTCTCACGGCGCGGTCCCGCGAACGGAGAGTTTCATGCTGAATCCCGCCGCTGGCAGGCCGACCGACTGGCGTGGGCGCTGGTCGCTGCTGCTGGAGAAGATAGAGCGGGTGCAAAGCCCCGCCCAGGGACAGGCCTTGCTGGCCGAGTTAAGCCAGCCCCGCGCGCCGTCGGTGCTGGCGTTCGCGAATGCGCACGCGATGAATTCCATGGCGGTGTCGGCGCCTTTTTTTGACGCGATGCAGTCGGCCGACAGGGTGCTCAGGGACGGTTCGGGCATGGCCACGCTGTTCAAGCTGCTGCGCATGGAGCCCGGCCTCAACCTCAACGGTACCGACCTGATTCCGCAGCTGATACGCGCGTTCGACGGTCGCGGCATCGCGCTGTTCGGCACGCGCGAGCCTTACCTCGAAAAAGCCTCGCAGCGTGTGCGCGAGGAGCTTGCCCCGCACAGCGAAGTCATACAGGCCCACGGTTTTCTCGACGTGCATGCCTACGCCCTGCTGGCAGCGGAGCACCGTCCGGCGCTGATCGTGCTCGGCATGGGCATGCCGCGGCAGGAGGAAGTCGCGGCCCAGCTGCGCAGCGTGCTGGGCTTTCCCTGCCTGATCGTCTGCGGCGGCGCCATCATTGATTTCCTGGGCGGCAAGACGCCGCGCGCGCCGCTGTGGATGCGCCGGGCCGGGCTGGAGTGGGTGTTCCGCCTCGCGCTTGAGCCGCGCCGGCTGTTCCAGCGCTACGTGGTCGGCAACCCCTTGTTTCTCACAAGGGCACTGCGGCTGGCATCCAACAGTCGACGTTGATCAACCGGCGTTGATGTGGGTGTCGGCCACCGCCGCCGAATGGGCGGCCTGGGCCACGGGAATGTCTTCCTCGTCATACCGGTTGTCCACATCAGGCGTGCAGTCGCGCCTGACGATTTTCCCGGGATTGCCCAGCACCACCGAATAGGGCGGCACGTCTTCGAACACGTAGGCGCCGCCGGCAACGCGGCTGCCTTTTCCCACTGTGACACCGCCCACGATGATGGCGTGCGGGCCTATCCAGACCTCGTCTTCGATCACCGGGTACAGGGTGTGCCTGCGGCCCTGCGCATCAATATGGTCGCGCTGGCCCAGTGTGACGCCGTGGAACAGCGTGACGTTGCGGCCTATGCGGGCGCCGGCGTTGACGACGATGCCGCGCCCGTGGGTGAGTGCCAACCCCGGGGCGATCTGGGTGCGCCAGGGAATTTCGATGCCGGCCAGCTGGCTCACCAGGCGATAAAGCAGCCGCGCGGGCAGCACGGCCAGCCAGCGCCAGCTGGACGGGAGTTGCTGCGCGGCCTGGCATAAGCGCAGGCAGGCGAGCGCGCGAAACGCCGGGTCCAGCAGCGCGGCCTTGAGGGTGGACTGGGTGTCGGTTTTCCCGAACTTTCGGTAGGTGTCGGCTTTCAGGGCGTGCATATCATGTTGTCCATCGTGGCTTGGCTGGCGGCGGGTGCGCAAAACCACAAGGCGGAATCGCGCAGGCCGTCGGCGTAAGGGGTCCATTGCACGCCCAGCTGCTCCGTGGCCGCCTGCGTGTCCAGGTGTATGTGTTGCGACCACAGGCCCAGCAGGCCGGGCGGCAGGGCGTCGGGCAGCTTCAGGCCGTGGCCGCCCAGCCGCCTCAGGGTCAGCTCGGCCGCCTTGAGCGGAGGGCCGCAAAGCCAGGCGTCAAGCTGGAGCCGACGCCGGCCCAGGCGGCGCACGGGTGTTGCCTTGATTGCCAGGGCCAGGTCCACAAAGTACTCGTTCCAGCGCGGGCTGTCGGGTGCCGCCAGGTTGAACACCGGCATCTCGCCCGGCACTGCCGGCAGTTGCAGCGCCATCAGCAGGGCCTGGCAGACGTCGTCGACGTGGACCAGGTTGGCCCAGCCGTCGCCCGCAATGCCGAGGTCGCCCAGGCGGCCGGCCTGCAGCCACCGGCCTATGCGCCCCACCCACAGCTGGCTGCCGGGGCCGAAGACGCAGCCGGGCCGAAGCAACACCGCCTCGCCGCCGTGCTGCACGAAGTCGTGCATGGCGGCCTCTGCTTCGCATTTGGCCTTGCCATACCAGCCCAGGCCTGGATCCAGCGGCGCGTCTTCGCGCACCTTGCCCTCGGCAGGGCCGTAGACCGACATGGTGCTCAGGTGCACGATGCGCCGGCAGTCGGCTTGCAGCGCGGC
Organism: Polaromonas sp. LjRoot131; assembly: GCF_964252805.1. Taxonomy (NCBI): domain Bacteria; kingdom Pseudomonadati; phylum Pseudomonadota; class Betaproteobacteria; order Burkholderiales; family Comamonadaceae; genus Polaromonas; species Polaromonas sp. LjRoot131. The sequence goes on from NZ_CAXUPF020000001.1 coordinate 411,882, forward strand.
CTGCACCAGCGCGCGCGCGCCGCCGGCGATGGAGGCCGCATCGCCCGCGACGCAATTGACCACGGCATCAAAACCTTTGAGCGCCGATGCCAGCTCGCGCGGGTCGCGGCTGTCGAGTTCGAGCCAGCTTGCGGTGTTCTTCATGTGGCGGGATGCCCCTGTGGCCACGGCCCAGGGCGTGGCCTGCAGCATCTCGAGCAGGCGCGCGCCGATGTGGCCGGAGGCGCCCAGTACCAGGACTTTCATGCGGCCTCCTTCATCTGCAGGGGCGAGCGTTCGGCGCGCAACTGCCGCGACAGGAAGTCGCCCAGCCGCAGCGACAGCGCGATCAGCGTCAGGGTCGGGTTGGCCTGGCTCGAAGTCGGGAAGGCCGCGCTGCCGGCGACAAACAGGTTGCGCACCGAATGCACGCGGCAATCCGCGTCGACCACGCTGGTGCGCGGGTCGGTGCCCATGCGCGCCGTGCCGACGTGGTGGCCGCCGTAGGCGCCGAAGCGCATCAGGTCTTCTTCCAGCGTGTGGCGGTTGTAGTCAAAGCGGGCCTTGCCGCTGCGCTCGAATTCCTGGGCCATCACGTCCAGGGTCGCGCCTACGGAGTCGATGTCGGCGCGGCTGTAGCGCCAGTCGACCTTGATGCGAGGCATGCCCAGCGCATCGACGCTGCCGGCCAGCGTGACCCGGCTGTGGGCCTGGGGAATCTGCTCGCCGTGCACTTCCAGGCTGAAGCGGTTGCTGCGGTTGCGCAGGATCACAGAGGGGAATTTACGGTCCGCCAGGGTGCGTTTTGTCAGCCAGTGCGCCAGGAAGGCGGTGGTGTCCAGCGGGTCGGCAACGACGTTGAGCAGGTGGCGTGCATAGACACCGGCCGTCGGTGGCGCACCATCTTTGAGGCGTTTGCTGTATTCGTAGCTGATCATCTTGCGCGCCAGGAACAGGCCCGACAGCACGCCGCTGCGGTGCGCCGGGTCGGTGATGCGCGGGAAGTGCAGGCGCGCCACCGCATTGGCCAGGCCCAGGCGCCGCTGCTCGCTGGCCGCGACCGAGAGGCGGCGCCGGCAGTAAATGCCTTCAGGTGAGATTTCATAGCCGTGCCGCACATCGCGCGTCGGCCCGTGCACAGTGAGCATGCCGACGTTGCCGGCGATGTGGCACATGTAATAACGGCCGACCACGTCATGCGCGTTGCCCACGCCCTGCGGCGCCACGTCGCGCGAGGCCAGTAACAGCCGTGCGGTCTCAAGCCCGCCCGTGGCCAGCACCGTGTTGCGCGCGGCGACGGTAAATTGCGTGCCGGCCAGCGTGCGCACTTCGATTTCGCGCAGCGCCTGGCCATCGGTTTGCAGCCGCAGCGCGGTGCAGTTGGCGCCCGTCAGCACCTCGAGCGTGGGCGCCAGCGCCAGCCGCTTGGCATAACGGCTGCCGAAATGCGTGGGGCAGGAAAAGCGCTCCAGGCCGTTGCTGAGCACGCGCGGGCTGTCGAAGCCGGCGATCAGGGGACCGGTCCCCGGCTCGAGTGCCTCATTCGCGTCATACAGAAAACGCCCGGCCTCGGCCAGGGCGTTGGCGCGCGGGTAGTAAGGCAGCAGGTCGGCGTAAGACAGCGGCCAGCCGCTGTGCGGAATGTGTGCGCGGGTTTCAAAATCGATGGGGTCGAAAGGCATGCAGCGCCCGCCCCAGATCGCCGAGGAGCCGCCCAGCCGCCGCTGCCGGTACTTGCCGGGCGGGCTGTGCAGCTGCTCATCAGCCACCTCGCCTTCGTACAGGTCCTGCGTGGGGGCATGCGCCTGCAACTGGCCCGACTCGAGCAGCAGCACGGCATGTCCCTGGTCGCTGAGCGAGAGTGCCAGCGCAATGCCCGCCGGGCCGCTGCCGACCACGCAGACGTCCGCCTCCAGGCGGCTGCCGTTGGGAATGGTGCCAGCGTCGCGAATCATGCCACGCCTTCCTGTGAAGCCGCGGCGGGGCGCAGCGGCCGACCGGCCACGCCGAAATCGCGCTGGTGGATATGGGCCACGCTGGCGAAAAAATGCGCGATGGAAAAGGTCTGCTCATACAGCGCCCGGCCGTTGCGCTCCAGCGCGGCGCGCAGTTCCGCATCCTGCAGCACGCGGCGCAGGCCGGCGGCGATGCCTGCCACGTCGCCGGGTTGCACAAATAAGGCATTGGCGCCGTCGCTGAGCACCGACGGTATTTCACCGACGGGACTGCACACCACCGCGACGCCGTTGGCCAGCGCCTCCAGGATCACCAGTGGCAGGCCTTCGTCATAGGACGGCAAAACCAGCACGTCGGCGCGTGCCATCAGGCGTGCCACCTGCTGCTGGTCCGACCATCCGGCAAAACGCGCAAAGCTGTCTATGCCCAACTGCCGGGCCTTGGCTTCATAGGCCTCGACGTCGCCGCCGCCGGCCAGGGTCACCTCCAGGCGGGCCGTGTCAAGGCCGGGCAGGGCCAGCGCCTGCAGCAGGTCGGTCACGCCCTTGCGCTCCGACAGATTGCCCACGAACAGCACACGCTGCATGGCCGAGTCACCGGCGACGCGGCGCGCATGGGTGGGTTCGGGCACGCCGTTGATGACGATGTCCACGCGCTCGGGCGCCACGCCCAGCTCCTCGATGACAAAGCGCCGGGCGGCCGAGCCCAGCACCACGACACTGGCCGGCAGCGAGAACACCCAGCGTGTCAGCGCCCGCAGCGGGCGCGGCAGCGACTGGTAAAAATGGTGCAGCTGCGCGGCATGCAGGTGCAGTACCACCGGCACGCCCAGGGCGCGGCAGGCGGCGATGACGGCGCCCTTGCGGAACAGGCTCAGCCGCTCGGCCATGTTGACGTGCACGCCGGCCAGCCGGCCGCTGAGCCTGCCGCGCGCGATGCGGGCCAGCGCGGTGGCGAGCACCCAGAAGGAATACAGGGCGTTGGCGCCGCCGCGCGTGTCCAGCGGCCGCAGTTCGGCGGCTTCCGCCGAGGCGAGGCTGGCCGAAGAGGCCTGGGCCTGGATCAGGTAATCCGCCACCTTGAACATGCCGCCGCCCAGCGGCGTCCAAGGGCAGGCGATGTAGATGTAGCGGCCTTCCCGTTCGCGGATGGCGGTACGTGGCAGCGATTCGGTTCGCATGGAGATGATTTACTTTCCGGGAGTTTGGTAAGAGAGCTTGGGCGCACCGAACAGGGCGCGCTTGAAGAAGGCGGTCATGGGCCGCTCCAGCCACACATAGGAGAGGCAACCCGCCACGACCACGGCCAGGCCGACGGCCAGCATGATGGCCAGGCTGTCCTGCACGCCCAGGCGTTTGAGCGCCTGCACGCCGGCCGGCACCACAAAGGTGTGCGACAGGTAGATCGAATACGAGGCGTCGCCCAGGAAGGACAGGCGCGAAGCCAGCGGCGCGCGCACGGTCCAGGGTTCCATCCAGACGGCGCCCAGCACGATGAGCGCGGCGCCGCAACCCCAGGTGGCGAAGCGGTCGGCCGAGTGGCCCCAGTCCGGCGCGAACATGTACAGCGCGCCGGCCGCCATCGCCAGCAGGCCCGCCAGCGGGCCGGGGCGGCGGAAATGCAAAAAGGCATGGGCGATGCAGGCGCCGAGGATGAACTCGAACACGATGGTCTGGGCGTAGAAGTTCAGCGCGACCGACTCCGGCAGCAGCAGCCCCGCCGCAAAGATCAGCCCAAAGGCCGCCAGGCAGAACCGGATGCGCGGCGCGCCCAGGGCGATGGCCACGGCGAACACCGCATAAAACAGCATTTCAAAATTCAGGGTCCAGCCGACCGGCAGCGTGGGCTGCACCAGGCCCCAGGGACTCATGCCGGGGATGAAGAACAGCGAAGCGGCGAGGTGACCGGGCTCCACCGAGGAGCGCGCGGCCAGCGCCGGCATGGCCAGCAACAAGGCCACCTTGAGCAGGGTGTAGAACCAGTAAAGCGGCGCGATCCTGACCAGGCGGCGGCGCATGAAGACCCAGGCCGCGTCCATTCGCGCCGGCCCGTCCGCCGGCAGCGAGGCGGTCGACATGGCCATGACGAAGCCGCTGATCACAAAAAAGATGTCCACCCCGGCGGAACCCGCCCCCCAGTAGTGGCTGGGCCCTGTGCCGCTGATGTGCATGGAGATGGCCTGGGTGATGTGCATCACCACGACCAGCATGGCCGCGGCAAAGCGCAGGATCTGCACACCGGCAAATTGCTGGGTTTCGCCTTTCAATGGGCAGCCCCCTGGATTGCATGGTGATGCGTCATGACCGAGTCCTTGACAATCCGGCTTGCGATGGCCTCGCGGGCCGGCCGCTGCGGGCGAAGCAGGCCGCGTATGAGACCCGCGGCATTGAAGCACCAGGAAACCACTGAATAAAGTGCCTTGGTGGCGGACCGTTTTCGCCAGGTCATCAGCAACACCGGCGCCGTGGCGATGATGCAGAAAAATGCCAGGCGCAGGGAGGCGGAAACCGGCCAGAACACCAGGCTCGCCATGACAGCCCACCAGCCGAGCACTGCCAGGTACAGGCGCAATTCCCGCAATCCCTCCAAGGCCAGATGCAGGCGCGGCTTGCCCGCTGCCGCGCGGACAAGTTCACCCAGTCCGCAGATATACCGGGTACTCCAGCGCCGCATCAAAAGGCGATAGGGTGGTGCGTCGTGCCCGAAGTGACTGACAGCATCCACCGGCAAACGCCAGAGGCGCCAGCCGAGGGCGCGCAGCCTGATGGCCAGGTCAAATTCTTCGTAGCTGTGAAGGTTTCGGTCGGAAAGATAGCCTGCCGCCTCGATGGCGCTGCGGCGGTAAAGCCCGCCGCCGTCGAGCCTGTCCACGTTGCCCGGCCGCAGGTGCGGGGAGTCCCGTTCTCCACGCGCCATGTACTCGAGGCTCTCGGTGTTTTGCTCCACCACGCGTCCGCCCACGCCTGCAACATCCTCATGCGCCTCCAGGAAGGCGAGGGCTTTCTCCAGAAAGCCCTCCTGCATCTGCATGTCGCCATCGAGGATGTAAATGAAGTCGCCATGCGAATGCTGGTAGCCGAGCTGCGGACCGACGCCGCAGCAGCGCTCATTGGGATTGGCCAGCTGGACGATGCGTATGGGATACGTGCAGGCCAGCTCCACCGTGCGATCCGTCGAACAGGAGTCGGCCAGGATGACCTCTCCGCCAACGGCAGAGACGGCGCGCAGCGCACTTTCGATGGTCGCCCGGATGCGTTGTTCCTCGTTCAGGGCCTTGATGACCACCGAAACCCGGCACGAATGCCAGAGCGGTGTTATTTTGCGAGGTAATTTCTGGTTCATTTTTTATCCTGCCTCGGCGGGGCTGGCTGGATGGACGGTGCGGCGCACGCGCCAGCGCTGCCAATTCCTGACCAGCGGGCCCGGCATGAAGAGCGCCATGGCAGCCGTCAGCCACCAGCGCTTTCCACCGGCGGCGCGGCGCGCCTTGATCAGCCAGGCCCAGCCTTCGCGACGATTGCCGGCGGCCAGCGCCTGCCGCGCCAGCGTGAGCTGGTACTGGGCCACCAGCCACAGTGCCGAACCGCGCCGCGCGGGCGGCATGGCGCCGGAAAGCGCGCGCTGCTCCATGCGCTCGAGAAAAGGCGGCATGGCCAGCGGCGCATGCCCACTGCTGAGGCTGCCTTCCACGGCGAGCCGGTAAGCCATGAGCGGCGTGTGGGCCAGCGCCACCGGCGCCTGCTCGGCCAGGCGGAACCACAGATCCACGTCTTCGCCATGCGATTCACCGGGAGGAAAGCAGGGCTGCATCCCCAGCAGCCGTGTGCGCCGTACCGAAACGGCGCTGGTGCACAGCGTGGGCGAGGCCATCCAGCGCCGCGGCAGGTCGGTGACGACTTCAATGTCCGGGCTGCCTTCCATGACGGGCCAGCGCGGCGGCCACATGTCCAGGGTGTCGGGCACCGGCAGGTAGTCGGTGGCCACGGTGTCGGCCTGGGGGCAGCGCGCCTGTGTCCACACCAGCGTGGCGAGGTAGTCCGGGTGGTGCCAGTCGTCGGCGTCGAGAAACGCCACCCACTCGCCGCGCGCCAGCGCGATGCCGTGGTTGCGGGCCATCGAGACGCCGGCGTTGGCCTGGCGCACCAGGCGCACGCGCGGGTCGGTGATGAAACTCACGAGCTCCGCGCCGCCGTCGGTGGAGCCGTCGTCCACCACGATCACCTCAAAATCGGTGAAGGTCTGCGCGAGCACCGACTCTAGCGTGCCGCTGATGTAAGGCGCCTTGTTGTAAAGCGGGATGACGATGGAAAATTTCATGGCTTCATCGGTGCAGCCGCGCGGCGGCCAAGGGAGGTTGGGGGGCTCTGGGGCCCGGGGGAAAAGCCGATGCGGCGCGCGGCACCGGCGGCGTGTTCGCCGGCCGGCGTTTGCGCTCGCGGGCTTCGCGCACGGCGGCGGCCAGCGTCATCAGCAGCAGTACGTGGGCAATCAATTCAGGGCCGTAGCCGAAGAGCAGCAGCGGCACCTCGCTGATGGCGCGCAGCACCAGCGCCACAAACAGCGCCAGCGTGAGGCCGCCGCTGGCGCGGGCGTAGCGGATCGACAGCACCAGCAGCACCAGCGCGTACAGCACCAGTGCAGCAGCGCCCACCGTTCCCGAGCGCGACAGCGTGTCCATGAACTGGTTGTGCGCGTGGGTCGCGTTGGGCATGCCGATGGCTTCGCGGAAGGTCGCGTCCCACAAGGTCGGCCCATAACCGAAGACCGGGCTGCGCTGCCATTCGTCATAGGCGATGGCCCAGATCTGGTCGCGTCCCGTCATGGACGCCAGCTGCGCGCCCTGGGCGCTGTCAAAGAAACTGCTCAAGCGGGCATCGATGTCGCCGAACATCAGCAGGGCGGCAAAGCCCACGACGGCGGCCATGAATACCAGCAGCGAGACGATGCCGAACTCCGGCCGCACCGGGTCGCCCACGCGGCGCATGAAGCTGGGCCCCTGGCGCACGATGAGAATGCAGGCGGAGCACAGCGTGAAGGAAATCCACGCCGTCTTGGATTGCGCGAGGAACAGCACGAACAGGCCCATGACCCAGGCCAGGCGGTTGAGCCACACGCGCTGCAGGGGGCGCGCGAGAAGGCATAGCAGGCCCAGTTGCGCCAGCATGCCCAGCGACACGGCATGCGGTGCCAGGCCCGCCAGGCGCGGCACGCCCGGCAGCAGGCCCTGGGTGTAAGAGGCATCCAGCACCAGGCTGGGCTTGAAGGGAATCAGCAACAGGCCTGCGGCGATGAAAAGCAGCAGGGCATTGCGCGCAGCACTGAACGCAAGGTCGCGTTCAGTGGCGGTTGCCAGCACGGCCGCGAAGCCTATGACCAGCGGGTACACGTAGTCGTGCGACAGATGCGGGTGCGCGCCCAACAGGGCCGGCGCGGCCACGGTGCCCAGCCAGAAGAGCAGGAAGGCCACCAGCAGCGCGGAGGGCGCCTGCGCGGACTTGTCGCGGCGTATCCAGTGCGTGATGACGCGCTCGCCGGCCAGCGTGAGCAGCAGCAGCGAGGCGATGGGCTGCATCAGCGACACCAGCGGATGGCGCACGAACACGGCCACTTCGTCGAACTTCATGTTGCTGCTCGAGAGGTCGCGGCCCGAAAGCAGGTTGGCCATGGCCACCATCAGCAGGATGGCGTAGAAGATGAAGTGCATGTAACCCTGCGCCCGGCGCGAGGTCACGTGGACCGCGCCCGCCATGCCCAGCGCGGCGACGAGCGCCGCCAGGATGGCGCCGGCGACGAGGACTGAAATGACGATGGGCTGGTCCATGGTGAGCGGCCTTAAGGATGCTGTTCGCCCAGGGACGCAGGCATGGCGGAGTCGGCCCCGGGGCGGCGCAGGAACTTCGCGGCACCGGGCAGGAAGCGGATCACCATGTCGGAGGCGTCCGGGCCCAGTACTTGCGGGCGCAGCAGCAGCAGCAGCGCCGGCAGCACACCGGCCGCGAGTGCGCCGGCGGCCAGAGACAGCAAGGGGATGCCGAATTTCGCGACCACATGTTGCCCGGCCAGCGCGCCGCCCGCGCAGAGCGCACTCAGCAGCAGGCCGCGCCAGGCGTGCGGCAGCAGGGCGCCGGCGGGAAGGCCCAGCGCGCGAAAGGCCGCGGTGGCTATGACGGCCGCGCGCAGCACCAGCAGCCCGCCCGCCACGGCCGCGGCGATATGGATGCCCTGGCCGGCCAGCAGGTAAAAGCCCAGCGCGCCGGCGACGACCAGCGGCAGCTGCAGCATGAACTCAAAGTGTTTGCGCCCGGTATTCCACAGCACCGGCGTCGACAGGCCCCAGATGACGTAAGCCGGCATGCACAGGAACAACGCGCCCAGCACCCAGGCCGCGTCGCTCCAGGCCGGCCCGTAGAGCACGCGCACGATGTCGCGCGAAATAACCGCCAGGGTCACAAAGGCCGGCAGGCCCAGCACCACGATGGTGGCCAGCATCTGCAGGTAGGCGCGGCCAAGCCGCGGCAAGTCGTTTTGCAGGCGCGCGCCGGCCGCCAGGAAAGCCGGCTGCAGCGCGCCCAGCAGCAAGGTGTTGGGCATGGTGGCCAGGTTGTAGGCGACGTTGTAGAGACCCAGCGCTTGCGCATTGAGCAGGCGCCCGATCAGCACGCGGTCCAGGTTGTTGAGCACCCAGTTGACGATGTTGGTGAAGAACACCGTGTGCCCGGTGCCCACGGCCGAGCGCGCATCGGCATACCAGAACAGCGGGCGTATCGCGTGGGGCTTGAGCGCATAGCTGGCCACCAGCTGCACCGCCACTTGGACGAGCCAGGCCGCCACCAGCGAGGCTTCGCCCTGGCCCATCAGCGCCATCGGCAGGCCCACCGCGATATAACCCGCCGCGTAGCTGCCCACCTGTACCATGCCCACGGCGCGGAAGTTGAGGTCGCGCTGCAGCAGGTAGGTGGCCGGCTGCGCGGCTGCGCCCAGCAGGCAGGCGAGCGACAGCCATTCAATGACGGCCAGTGCGCGCGGTTCGCGGAAATAAAGGGCCAGCAAGGGCGCCAGCAGGTAGACGGCCAGTGTTGTCACCAGGCCCACGATGAGCTGCCAGGTCCAGGCAAAGCGCACGTCTTCGTCGCTGAGCGTTTCGCGTTGCAGCAGGCTCCAGCTGAAACCGAAGCCGGACACAAAGGTGGCAAAGGTCAGCACCACCATGCCGATGGCGAACACACCGAAGATGTCCGGGCCCAGCGTGCGGGCCAGGACGACCTGGGCCATCAACTGCAGCGCGAAGCGGGCGACCGTGGACGCCGCACTCCATTTGACCGCCGCGACGCCGGGCCGGCCGAGTCCGCTCACGCTCACGCTCAATGCCTTCCCGCCTTGAAGCGCCGCACGGCGATCACGCCCATCAGCGCCAGCGTGGCCAGCAGCATGCCGTAAGAGCGCCAGCCGGACTCGCCGGCCTCCGGCCCATCATCGGCCGCGAAGGCCTGCGGCGGGTTGGGGCGTATGTCTGGGCTGTAGACGGCGCGGACCTTGACCGAGTCGGCGCCGGCCTGCAGTTTCATGTGCGTGCTTTTGGCGGCGCTTGCCTTGGCGGCGAGCGGCTGCGGCGGCGGCTGGTCGGAAGAGTCGGAGTAGGCCGATGCTGAAGCCATGCAGGTGGCCAGCAAAGCGGCGGTAATGAGGGCTTTAGGCATGAATTTCTCCTCTGTCAAAGCAGGAGATGAGTTTGTTGTGCAGTGCAGCAATCGGCAATAGTCCGAATGGCTCATGGCCCGGTTTGTGCTGGTGAAAGCAGATGTGTTTTGTGTGCATGGAGTACCTGTTCTGCGCCGCGGCGTATTACACGCTGACCGCTGGGCGGATGGGCCCGTTCGGGCTATTGCGCACAGGCGCCGGGGCATGCATGGCGGGGCTGCCGGAAGGCAAGGTCCGGTAGCCGTCGGGGTTGCGTTGCTGCCAGTGCCAGGAATCGCGGCACATGTCGTCGATGCTGCACGTGGCGCGCCAGCCCAGCAGCTTGCGGGCCAGCGACACGTCGGCAAAATACTGCGCCACGTCGCCCGCGCGCCGCGGCGCGAATTCAAACGGGATGGGCCGGCCGCTGGCGCGCTCAAAGGCGCGCACCACGCCCAGCACGCTGGTGCCTTCACCGGTGCCCAGGTTCACGGTGAAGCTCTCGCCCTTGGCCAGCAGGGCCTGCACGGCGGCCACGTGGCCGGCGGCCAGGTCGGACACGTGCAGGTAGTCGCGCACGCCGGTGCCGTCGGGCGTCGGGTAGTCGCTGCCGAAGACTTGCAGGCGCGCGCGTTTTCCCACGGCCACCTGGGTCACAAAAGGCATCAGGTTGTTGGGAATGCCGTTCGGGTCTTCGCCGATCAGGCCGCTGGGATGCGCACCCACCGGGTTGAAGTAGCGCAGCACGCCGGTGCGCCAGGAGGGGTCCGACGCGCGCAGCGAAGCCAGGATGTTTTCACACATGAGTTTGCTCTGCGCGTAGGGGCTCTCGGGTGCGCAGGGAAAGCGCTCGTCAATCGGCACGCTGGCCGGGTCTCCATAGACCGTGGCGCTCGAGGAAAACACCACAGAGCGGCATGCCGGGGTGGCGGCCATGGCCTCCAGCAGGCTGAGCAGGCCGCTCACGTTGTTGCGGTAGTACATCAGGGGCTGCTGCACGCTTTCGCCGACCGCCTTGAAGCCTGCGAAGTGCACGGCGGCGACACAGTGATGGCGCCGCAGCACATCGGCCACGAAGGCGGTGTCCAGCACATTGCCTTTTTCGCAGGGCACGCGCTGGCCCGTGAGTTGCTCAAGGCGCTCCAGCACCGCGGGGTGGCTGTTCGAAAAATCGTCGAGGATGACCGGTTGGTAACCGGCCTCCACCAGGGCCACAAAAGTGTGGCTTCCGATATAACCTGCGCCGCCGGTCAGCAGCACGCTGGGGGTGTTTTTTGTCATTGGATCAACGAATAAGAAGCTGCAGGGCAGCGGGTGGATGCGCCAAAAAAACGCTGGCACATGGCGGCTGGCCGCCGGTGAATTGGCGCGGCCGCATCCGCAACTGCACAATCCCAGTGTCTTTGTGGCGAGGGTGGAAGGCGTGTCAGCGTAAGCCGCAAGCGCGCGTCGGATGCCGGGACGCAGGCCTTAAAGCGTGTCGAATCGTTCGGTAAGCACTTGTGAATGGCGCGCGCAAATCGCCGGTGGACGGGGGCGTATGCCGTGCGCTCGCTGAAGTGCGCGCCTTGTCGCGCCGACAGAAAGTCACAAAGGTTTCCAGGCTTTGTGCCGCGTATCTGTGGCTTGCACGCGACTGAAAGACGAAGGCCGCATGCGGGATGCGGCCTTTGGAAAATCGTGCGGGCTCTTCCGGCTTCTTCTGCTTTGGCGGAAAGCCGGAAGAAGACCTGTCAGACCTATTGCATCTCGAGAGAAAGATGCGTGGGGCACAGCGATGCCAGGAAGTCCCGCGCATCGAAGGCTTCACCCGCGGTCAGGACACCGGTGCTTGTGACCTGGCCGCCGAGGACACGCGCCATGGCCTCGACCACCAGGGGTGCGGTGAAGCCGTAGATGTCCCGTCCGCGGGCGATGGCGCGGCGTTCCTCGCCGCCACGGCGCGCGAGCACTTCGACCATAAAGGTTTGCGGCGACAGCCCGCTGTCGTCACTGGCCACGGGCGCCTGCGGGTTCGGGTCGGTCAGGTCCCTGACGGCCGTGGCCGTCATGTAGGAACGTATCTCGGGCACCTTGAGGTGGCGCGAGATCGTCACCGTGTCCGCCATGGTGAATTCCGCGACGACCGGTTGTTTTCCCAGCGGCTCGGAAAAGGTCCATTCAGCGGTCGGTGCTGCTGCTGTGGTGTAGCCGATTTTTCCGTTCGCGAAAACGACCCGGCGGCCGTCCCGGCGCTGTTTTGACACCTGCCCGGCGACCAGGGTCCCCGGCGTCGGGCGCCAGCTGTCAAGCCCGTAGGCTATGGAGATTTCATCCGCTGAAGTCCAGTCGCCCATGGCCGCGGTTGCCAGCAGGTCACCGAGGCCGCCGTAGAAGGCCATCGCGTGCACGACGACGATGCCGGCTTCACGTGCGCGATCCGCGAAGAGGGTGAAGGTGTCGATGTTGGCTTCGATTTCCGCCGCGACGTCCAGGTAGGGAATCCGCGCGCGCATGGCCGCTTCAATCAGTGGGGCTGAAGTGCTGGCAAAGGGGCCGGCGCAGTTGATGACGGCTGCCGCGCCCGCCAGTGCGCGGTCTAGCGAAGCCTGATCATCAACCGATGCGGGGCGCACCTCAAGCCTGGGGTGATCCGCCGCAAAGGCGTTCAGCTTCACCGCATCGCGTCCGGAGAGGATGGGCGTCCAGCCGCGCCGGCGTAATTCTGAAACCACGAAACGCCCGGTGTGTCCATAGGCGCCGTAGACGGCCACTGTCTTGTTGGATGTCATCACGAATTCCCCTTGTTGAAGTTGTTGTCAAAAACGCTACAGATCTGTATCGTTTTGGATAATGTAAAGTACAGATCTGTAGCGTGTCAAGCGGAGCCGTCCAAAAAATCCCTCCTGGCGTTGTTGCGCCGCCTTGCCGTGCTGGTGCACTGTCTGCGGCGACGCGCCTAGCCAGGACCGCTTCGCTGGGTTTTGTGAACGGCTCTTAAAGGAAATATCGTGAAAAAAAGTCTTTCGGTAGCCAATAAAGTGGGTAACGAACAGAGTGGTCTGAGCGTGCGCGACCGTGTGCTGGAGACGGCGGCAACGCTGTTCTACCGGGAGGGCGTCAGGGCTGTCGGCGTCGACCTGGTGGTCGAGCGCTCCGGCGTCGCCAAGACCAGCTTGTACCGGCACTTCGCAACCAAGGATGATCTTGTGGTGGCATTTCTCGAGCGCGAGGACGCCGAATACTGGGAGGACTGGGACCGCGTCGCGGCGAAGGAGCCGGAGGACGCCGAGGCGGAACTGAAGGCGCATCTGCGCTGGATCGCCGAGCACATCGCCGCACCCAAATACCGCGGCTGCCCCTTCCTCAATGTAGCGACCGAGTTCCCGGAACCAAGCCATCCCGCCCGCGCGGTTTCCATGCGCAACAAGACGGAACTGCTGCGCCGCCTGGCCGTGATGGCAAAAAAGATGGGGGTTCGCAAGCCCGACGATCTGGCCAGCCAGTTGGTGCTGCTGATCGACGGCGCTTATATGAACGGCCCGCTGCTCGGCAAGAAGGGGCCGGCGAACTCACTTGTTGCGGCGGGACAGGCCTTGATGGCTGCCGCGCCGCGCCGCTGATATCCGGAGCAAAAAAAAAGCCCTTCTCAAGTTGAGAAGGGCTTTTCGATGAAGCGCTCCGGTTGGTTTACATGCCCGCGTAGTTGGGCCCGCCGCCGCCTTCGGGCGTAACCCAGACGATGTTTTGCGTCGGATCCTTGATGTCACAGGTCTTGCAGTGCACGCAGTTCTGCGCATTGATCTGCAGGCGGTCGGAGTTGTCGGGGTTCTTCACGAACTCGTAGACGCCGGCCGGGCAGTAGCGGCTTTCCGGGCCGGCGTATTTGGCCAGGTTGATGTTGACCGGCACGCTCGCGTCCTTGAGCGTCAGGTGCGCGGGCTGGTGTTCTTCGTGGTTGGTGTTGGACACAAAGACCGAACTCAGGCGATCGAAGGTGATCTTGTTGTCGGGCTTGGGGTACACGATGGGCGTGCACTCGGCGGCCGGCTTGAGTTTGGCGTAGTCGGGAATGCTGTTGTGGATGGTCCAGGGCGGGCTCTTGAAGCCCAGCTTGGGCAGCAGCCAATGTTCGATGCCGGTCATGAAGGCGCCGACGTAAAGTCCCTTCTTGAACCAGGACTTGAAGTTGCGCGACTGGTCGAGTTCCGCGGCGAGCCAGCTCTTGGCATAGGCCTCGGGGTAGGCGGCCAGTTCGTCGTGCTGGCGGCCGGTGGTGACGGCGTCATAGGCGGCTTCTGCGGCCAGCATGCCGGACTTGATGGCCGCGTGGCTGCCCTTGATACGGGCCGCATTGAGGTAGCCGGCTTCGCAGCCGATCAGCGCGCCGCCCGGGAACACGGTCTTGGGCAGGCTCAGCGCGCCGCCCGCGGTGATGGCACGCGCGCCGTAGCTGATGCGTTTGCCGCCTTCAAGGTACTGCTTGATGCTGGGGTGGGTCTTCCAGCGCTGCATTTCTTCAAATGGGCTCAGGTAGGGGTTGCTGTAATCCAGGCCGGTGACCATGCCCAGCGTGACCTTGTTGTCCTCAAGGTGGTACATGAAACCGCCGCCGTAGGTCTGGCTGTCCATGGGCCAGCCGGCGGTGTGGATGACCAGGCCCGGCTTGTGTTTGGCCGGGTCGATTTCCCACAGCTCTTTGACGCCGAGCGCGTAGCCTTGCGGGTCCCGGCCTTCGTCAAGCTTGAAGCGGTTGATCAGCTGGCGGCCCAGGTGGCCGCGCGCACCTTCGGCGAACACGGTGTACTTGCCGTGCAGTTCCATGCCGAGCTGGAAGTTGTCGGTGGGCTGGCCGTCCTTGCCGATGCCGAGGTTGCCGGTGGCCACGCCCTTGACCGAGCCGTCCTCGTTGTAGAGCACTTCGGCGGCCGCGAAGCCCGGGAAGATTTCAACGCCCAGCGCCTCGGCCTGCTGCGCCAGCCAGCGCACCACATTGCCCAGGCTGATGACGTAGTTGCCTTCGTTGTGAAAGCAGTCGGGTACAAAAAAGTCGGGCGTCTTGATGGTGCCTTTCTCGGTCAGGAAAAGCACCTCGTCAGCGGTGACGGGCTGGTTCAGCGGCGCGCCCTGGGCTTTCCAGTCGGGCAGCAGTTCGGTCAGCGCCTTCGGATCCATCACCGCGCCCGAGAGGATGTGGGCGCCGGGCTCGGAGCCCTTTTCGAGCACCACGACGGAAATGTCCTTGCCTTTTTCGGCCGCGAGCTGCTTGAGCCGAATGGCGGTGGCCAGGCCGCCGGGGCCGCCGCCCACCACGACCACGTCGTATTCCATCGCCTCACGGGGGCCGAACTGGGCCAGAATTTCTTGGGTATTCATCGGGGACTCGCTGATAATGATTTTCAGGAAGGATTGTCGGTCTCGCGTTGGATTTTATGTCGCGAATGCCGCGATGCGAACGGTCGTTCTCTTTTGTGCGGTTTAAATTGAGAGAGGAGCCTCTAATGGCTTACAGCATTGATTTGTCGGGGCGTGTCGCCCTCGTGACCGGCGCCTCGGGCGGGCTGGGTGCCCAGTTCGCCAAAACGCTGAGCCGCGCCGGTGCGGCGGTGGTGCTGGCCAGCCGCAGGCTGGACAAACTCAAGGACCTGCGCGCGCAGATCGAGGCGGCCGGCGGCGACGCGCACGTGGTCGAACTCGACGTGACCGACCACGCCAGCATCAAGGCCGGCGTGGCCCATGCCGAAACCGAAGTCGGCCCCATCGACATCCTGGTCAACAACTCGGGCGTGAGCAATACGCAGCGCATCCAGGACGTGGATGAGGAAGACTACGACTTCGTCTTCAACACCAATGTGAAGGGCGCCTTCTTCGTGGCGCAGGAGGTCGGCAAGCGCATGCTGGCCCGTTCGCGCGGCGCCGGGCCCGGCAACTATGCCGGCGGGCGCATCATCAACATCGCCTCCATGGCCGGGCTGCGTGTGCTGCCGCAGATCGGCGTGTACTGCATGAGCAAGGCCGCCGTGGTGCAGATGACCAAAGCCATGGCGCTGGAGTGGGGCAAGTTCGGCATCAACGTCAACGCAATCTGCCCCGGCTATATTGACACCGAGATCAACCACCACCACTGGGAGACCGAACAGGGCAAGAAGCTGGTGCAGATGCTGCCGCGCAAGCGCATCGGCAAGCCGCAGGACCTGGACGCGCTGCTGGTGATGCTGGCGAGCGGTGAGAGTCATTTCCTGAACGGCGCAGTGATTGCGGCTGACGACGGCTTTGGCGTCTGAATCGATTCACAACATCAATCAATTCGCGGAGAGAGAAGAACATGATGGATTCCGTCGTCCCCTACCTCGGCCCCATAGGCCTGATCTTCCTGGCCTTGCTCGCGGGCGTTGTCAGCCCCGGCCCCAGCTTTGTGCAGGTCGCGCGCATCGCGGTCTCGCGTTCGCGCGCCGACGGGCTGGCCGCCGCGCTGGGCATGGGACTGGGCGCGCTGGTGTTTGCCGCACTGGCGCTGGCCGGGCTGCAGGCGCTGCTGGCCGCCTTGCCCGGTGTCTACACCGCGCTCAAGGTCGTCGGCGGCCTGTACCTGATGTGGATCGCCTTCAACATCTGGCGCGGCGCGCGCCAGCCGCTGGAGATGGGCGGCGGCGACACGGGCGCCGGGCGTCGCACGGTGCTGCAATCGTTTCGCCAGGGGCTGGTGACGCAGCTGAGCAATCCCAAGATCGTGGTGGTCTACAGCAGCGTCTTCGCGGCGCTGCTGCCCGCGCAGTTTCCCCTGGCCGCGGCCATGGTGGTGCTGGCCGGCGTGCTCGTGATGGAGACCGGCTGGTATGCCGTGGTGGCGGTGGTGCTGTCTTCGTCGGTGCCGCGCGCCGCTTATTTGCGCAGCAAGGCCGTGGTGGACCGCACGGCCGCCGGCGCCATGGGCTTGCTCGGGCTGCGCCTGGTGGCCACCGCGCACACCGCCTGATAGATGCTGACGGGCATTCTGGCCGGGCTCGCGGCGGGCGCGCTGTGGGGCCTGGTGTTTGTGGCGCCGCGCATGCTCGAAATGGGCGCGGGTGCTTATTCCTCGATTGACCTGACAGCCGGGCGCTTCGCCGTCTACGGCGTGCTGGCCGCGGCGGTGATGCTGGTGGGCCTGCGTAGCCGCCGCCTGCCCACGCTGCGGCAAGCCTGGGCCGCACTGGTCATGAGCATCCTCGGCTTCAGCGGCTACTACCTGCTGCTGGTGCTGGCCATACGCGACGCGGGCACCGAAGTGCCTTCGCTCATTATCGGCACCATCCCGATCTGGGTCATGCTGCTGGGCAAGCCGCAGGGCCTGCGCTGGGCCGCGCTGCTGCCGGGGTTGGCGCTCACGCTGGCCGGGCTGGCGATCATGATGGGCTCCACCCACGAAGCCGGGCAGGGCACGGCTGCGCATTTCTGGCGCGGCATGCTCTTCGTGACGGCTTCGCTGGTGTGCTGGACGGCTTTCGCCATCCTCAACTCCGCCTGGCTCAAGCGCCACCCTGAAGTCAACGCCACCGACTGGGCCAACTGGCTGGGCGTGGCCACCGGCCTGGGCGCGCTGCTGATGTGGGGCGTGGCGGGCTCGGACGCCGGTGTGCTGGCCGGGCGTGAAGACCGATGGATGTTTGTGCTGTTGTGCGTGGTCGCGGGCGTGGGCTCGACCTGGCTGGCCACCATTCTCTGGAACATGGCCAGCCAGCGGCTCAGCGCCAGCCTGTGCGGGCAGCTCATCGTCAGCGAAACGATTTTTGCGCTGCTGTATTCCTTTGCCTGGGACGGCCGCTGGCCCACCCTGGTGCAGCTCACCGCCTGCGTGCTGTTCACGCTGGGTATTCTTGCCTCCATACGGGCGCACCGCTAGGTGCGATGGCCATCATGAAGATTGAAATCCCCGAGAAGAAAAAACTGGTCCATGAGATGGTCATCCCGATTCGCTGGGGTGACATGGACGCCATGGGCCACCTCAACAACGGCAGCTACTTCCGTTACCTGGAAACCATACGCATAGACTGGATGTACGGCATCGGCTGCAAACCCGATCCCTTGGGCGAAGGTCCCGTCATCGTTAACGCCTTCTGCAACTTCTACAAACAGCTCGAATACCCGGGCGACGTGCTGATGAAGATGTATGTCAGCGACCCGGGCCGCAGCACCTTTGAAAGCTGGGCCACCATGGAACGCAGCGATGCGCCGGGCGTGATCTGCGCCGCAGGCGGCGCCACCACCATCTGGGTGGATTTTCCGGCGCAGAAGTCGAGGCCGCTGCCGGACTGGATGCGCAAGATCGTCGAGTAGGACCGCCAAAAGACTTCTTACTCCTTCTCCCAGGGGAAGAGGGGGAAAACAGTCAACGCACAACGCGAAAACTTTCCTCATTCTCTTTAAGCCAGCGCTGGGCCAGGGTTCGCGTCTGCTGCCCGGGCTCCGCAAACGCTTCCTGGTCCGGGTGGAAGTCGCGCCTCAAGTAGGCCAGCAGCGGGCCGATGGCGTACCACATCGCACCCTTGCGGCCCCAGAAGAATTTGAGTGCGCTCCACCAGGTGCCGGGCTTGAACAGTGTGCCGTCGTGCCAGAGGTTGAGCACCGTCTGCCGTCCTGAATCGAAGCTGAACACCAGCACTGCGTAGATATACCAGCGTATGCGCCAGGCATAGTTGCCCCGCAGCGCCTGGTAAAGGTCGTAGGCCACGGCGCGGTGCTCGGTTTCCTCGGCCGCGTGCCAGCGCCAGAGCGTCTGCATTCTCGGGTCGGCGCTGTCCAGCGTGTCGTTGTGGCGCAGCAGGTAGTCAGCCAGCACGGCGGTGAGGTGTTCGTACGCTGCCGTCACCGCGAGGAAGTGAATGGGCTGCGCACCTCTTTTTTCCGCGTAGGCTATGCGCGCCGTGGCCCAGTGCTGCCAATGGTTGACCAGGCCCTGCGTTTCCAGGTGTGCGTTGTAGAGCGCGTGGATGTGGCGGTGCGTGGCCTCCTGGCCTATGAACTGCGCCGTGGCTTCGTGCAGCAGGGCATGCTCGGGCGTCTGGGGCAGCTGCTTCGCGCAGTCGCGCACCGCGTCGATGAAGGATTGCTCTCCGACCGGAAAGCTCATCGACAAGGCGTTGTGGTACTGGCTCAGGAAGGCGTCGCCGCCATACCAGTGGCGGTCAAAGCCCTGGCCCAGGTCGATCTCGAGTTTGCGCACGGTCAGGCCGGAGGGGCTGGCCGATGCGGGATTGGGCACGGCAGGGGCGACGGGGGAAGCGGTGGCGGTCGAAGTCATGAAATCCTGTTCCAAATCAAACCCTGCACAAATGATTCTCAGGCCGGCTTGGGCGGCTTGGGCACGCGGCCCATCAGGTAGAACTCGGGGTTCGGCTGCATGTCGCTGAAGCTGGCCATGCGGTTCGAGAGCCCGAAGAAAGCCGTGATCGCCGCGATGTCCCAGGCGTCTTCGTCATCAAAGCCGTGGCCGTACAGCGCCTCGAAGTCGGCGTCCTCAATCCGGTCGGCCTGCAGGCAGACCTTCATCGCGAAGTCCAGCATGGCGCGCTGGCGCGGCGTGATGTCGGCCTTGCGGTAGTTGACCGCCACCTGGTCTGCGACCAGCGGTTTCTTTTCATAAATCCGCAGGATGGCCCCATGCGCCACCACGCAGTACAGGCAGTTGTTGGCCGCGCTGGTGGTGGTGACGATCATCTCGCGTTCGCCCTTGGTCAGCGTGCCGCTGGGGTTGGAACCTTCTTCCTTGAGCATCAGCGCATCGTGGTACGCGAAGAAGGCGCGCCACTCGGCGGGGCGGCGCGCCAGTGCCAGGAAGACATTGGGCACAAAGCCGGCTTTTTCCTGCACTTCCAGGATTTTGGCCTGGATGTCCTGCGGCAGGTCTTTCAGTTCGGGCGCGGGGTAACGGGGTGCCGCGCCGGAGGTTTTGGGGCTGGTCATCAGGGTCTCCTTCAAGGGCTTTATAAGTGGCTCGGCTTCAAGCGTAAAGCAAGGGGGCCGCTTCGGTCACGCGGGAGCCGGGGAGGATGTGTAATTAATAAAAACTATGAGATAAATATTTTTAATTGCCTTTGATTATTTTGCTGCGAAACCTAGACTGTGCTTCACAGGCCACGCGCCTGGCAAGCCCAAGCCCTCCAAGCCCTTACACGGCACCACTTATTCATAGAAGGTAACCCATCATGGCTGATCACAACACGCAAAGCGAGGCCTCCTGCCCATTCTCGGGCGGTGCCCGCAAACACGCACTGGCCGGCGCTGCAACCAATGCCGCCTGGTGGCCCAACCAGCTCAACCTCAAAATCCTTCACCAGAACTCCCCGCTGTCCGACCCTATGGGCCAGGCGTTCAACTACGCCGAGGAGTTCAAGACCCTGGACCTGCATGCCGTCGTCAAGGACCTCCATGCGCTGATGACGGACTCGCAAGACTGGTGGCCCGCGGACTATGGCCATTACGGCCCGTTTTTCATCCGCATGGCCTGGCACAGCGCGGGCACTTACCGCATCGCCGATGGCCGCGGCGGCGCGGGTTCCGGCACGCAGCGCTTCGCGCCGCTGAACAGCTGGCCCGACAACGGAAACCTCGACAAGGCGCGCCGCCTGTTGTGGCCGATCAAGCAGAAGTACGGCCGGAAAATCTCCTGGGCCGACCTGATGGTCCTGGCCGGCACCGTGGCCATGGACTCGATGGGCTTGAAGACTTTCGGTTTTGCCGGCGGGCGCCCCGACGTCTGGGAGCCGGAAGAGATTTACTGGGGACCTGAATCCGAGTGGATGGGCGACAAGCGCTACAGCGGCGACCGTGAACTCGAAAACCCCCTGGGCGCGGTCCAGATGGGCCTGATCTACGTGAACCCCGAGGGCCCGAACGGCAAGCCGGACCCGCTGGGCTCGGCACGCGACATCCGCGAGACCTTCGCCCGCATGGCCATGAACGACGAGGAGACCGTTGCGCTGACCGCCGGCGGGCACACCTTCGGCAAAGCCCATGGCGCTGCCAATCCGGGCGAGCATGTCGGCCCCGAGCCCGAGGGCGGCGGCATCGAGGACCAGGGCTTCGGCTGGATCAACAAGTTCGGCGGCGGCCATGGCGTCCACACCATCACCAGCGGCATCGAAGGGGCCTGGACCAAGAACCCCACCAAGTGGGACAACGGCTACTTCGAGAACCTGTTCGGCTACGAGTGGGAGCTGACCAAGAGTCCGGCCGGCGCGCACCAGTGGAAGCCCAAGGACCCGGCTGCCGCGACCACCGTGCCCGATGCCCACGACCCCGCACTGCGCCATGCCCCGATGATGACCACGGCCGACATGGCCATGCGCATGGACCCGGCCTACGAGAAGATCTCGCGGCGCTTCATGGCCAACCCGCAGGAGTTCGCGGATGCCTTCGCCCGAGCCTGGTACAAGCTGACGCACCGCGACATGGGCCCGGCCGCGCGCTACCTGGGCCCGCTGGTGCCGAAGGAAGAACTGATCTGGCAGGACCCGCTTCCCGCTGTCGACCACCCGCTGGTCAATGAGCAGGACGTCGCGGCCCTCAAGGCCATGGTCCTGGCCTCCGGGCTCTCCGTCTCCCAGCTCGTCACCACGGCCTGGGCGTCCGCCGCGACCTTCCGCGGCAGCGATAAGCGCGGCGGCGCGAACGGAGCGCGCATCCGCCTTGCGCCGCAAAAGGACTGGGAGGCCAACCAGCCGGCGGAGCTGGCGAAAGTCCTGAAAGTGCTGGAGTCCATCCAGGCCGGTTTTAATGGCGCGCAGTCCGGCGGCAAGAAGGTGTCGCTGGCCGACCTGATCGTTCTCGGCGGCTGCGCGGCCGTCGAGGCGGCCGCCAAAAAGGCCGGCCACGACGTGAAAGTGCCTTTTTCGCCGGGCCGCACCGACGCCTCGCAGGAACAGACCGATGCGGCGTCGTTCGCCGTGCTGGAGCCGACGGCGGACGGCTTTCGCAACTACGGCCGCAAGGGGCAGGAACAGCGTGCCGCCGAGCAGTTGGTCGATCGCGCCAACCTGATGACGCTGACCGCCCCCGAGATGACGGTGCTGGTCGGCGGCATGCGCGCCCTGAATGCCAACACCGGGCAGGCCCAACAGGGTGTGTTCACCAAACGGCCCGGCACATTGAGCAACGACTTCTTCGTGAACCTGCTCGACATGCGCACCAAGTGGCAAAAGTCGGCCGAATCCGAAGGCGTGCTCGAGGGGCGTGACCGGACCACAGGCAAGCTCAAGTGGACGGCGACGGTGACCGACCTCGTCTTTGGCTCGAACTCCCAGTTGCGCGCCATCGCTGAAGTTTATGGCTGCAGCGATTCGCAGCAGGTGTTTGTGCGCGATTTTGTCGCCGCCTGGACCAAGGTCATGAACCTGGACCGTTACGACCTGGCCTGAACGCAGCTAGTCCCAGCCCGCTCCGGTGAAAGCCTGGGCGGGCTTTTTTGTTTTCCACTACGCTTGGGCTTTGAGAATTTTTTCCAAGGAGCTCACGTGACCGAACCATCTTCCAGCGACTTCGACAAGGGCCTGGCCACCCGCAAACAGGTGATGGGTGAAGACTTCGTGGCCAATGCCTTCGGCAAGGCGACCGACTTTTCCCTGCCCATCCAGCACTACATCACCCGCAACGCCTGGGGCGACGTGTGGCAGCGGCCTGGGCTGGATTTGAAGACCCGCAGCCTGATCACCGTGGCCATGCTGACCGCCCTGGGCAAGCAGCATGAACTCAAGGGCCATGTGCGCGGCGCCTTGAACAACGGCGTGACGCCGGAGCAGCTTCAGGAGGTGCTGCTGCACGCCAGCATCTACTGCGGCCTGCCGGCGGCCGTCGAGGCCTTCCGCACGGCCGCCGAAGTGGTGGACGCGCCCAAGCCATGAGCCAGATACAGATTCGCCGCTGCGAAGAAGCCGACTGGCCGGCCGTCTGGCCGCTGCTGCGCGCCACCTTCGAAGCCGGCGACACCTACGCTTTTTCGCCGGACAGCACCGAAGCCGAAATCCATGCCGCGTGGATGGAGGCGCCCCGCGCCACCTACGTGGTGCGTGACGGTGAAGGGCCCGTGCTAGGCACCTATTTCATCAAGGCCAACCAGCCCGGCCTGGGTTCGCATGTCTGCAACTGCGGTTATGTGGTCGCACCCGAGGCCCAGGGGCAAGGCCTGGCGTCGGCGATGTGCGAACACTCGCAGCGCGAGGCGCTGGCCATGGGGTTTCTGGCGATGCAGTTCAACCTTGTGGTGTCGACCAACGAACGGGCGGTTCGGTTATGGCAAAGATTGGGGTTTGAGGTGGTGGCGACTTTGCCGAGGGCTTTTCGGCATTTGAGGTTGGGGTTGGTGGATGCTTTTGTGATGTTCAAGACTTTGGGTTGAGCCTGTTCTTGTCCCTACGGCGTGCCCCCTGCTGAGTTCTGCTGGCCGGGAGTGGCCCGGCGGCCAGTAACTTTCTTTTGCTTCGCCAAAAGAAAGTCACCAAAGAAAAGGCGACCCGCAGTCTGGGTCCCTACGCTTCGCTACGGGCAACCTGCGGTGCTCGAGCCAAGCGGGGTCCGGCTAAACTCGCTTCGCTCAGACAACGCCGGCCCTGATCCGCTTGTCTCTGCGCTCCTCGGCCCAGCCAGGACGGGGCAAGCGGGAGCGGGAACCAAAGACAAAAATATCAAGAAGACAAATACAACAAGGACTCGCCACGGCGAGTCCTTGTTTCTTCAGGTATTGGTATTCCTTTCCCCACCCCTTGTGGATGCGCCGAGGAGCGCAGGTTCAGGCGGATCAGGGATCGCGTTGTTTGAGCCGAAGGCGAGTTTAGCGAGACCCCGCCTGAACCGAGCACCGCAGGTTGCCCGTAGCGAAGCGGAGGGACGCAGCAACCAGGGTCGCCTTTTCTTTTGCTTACTTTTCTTTTGGCGAAGCAAAAGAAAAGTAAGTTGCCGCCGGGCAACCCCCGGCCAGCCATCCTCAGCAGAGAGCACAGAGGAGAGGAAGCGCGCGGCCGGCGCAAGACCCGGCCTCAAGACCCGGCCTCAAGAAGGAACATTCACTACCCGCTCATCGTCCGGAATGAGGGGCGTCCCCTCATCCGGCTCCACCGGCAACTCCAGCGCATCGTCATCATCCGGCGCCTCTTCGGGCGGGCCGTGGCGCGGCTGGCCGTTATTGGCCGAGCCGGTTCTCAATGCGGGTCTGGCTATCCTGGTGGGCATGATCTTCTCCTTGGCTCTGGTTGGGCGACGCCTCTAGACGCTTGGACGATGATGCGCGAGCGGGTAGCGTGGCCCGCCAAGCCAAGCGGCTGTTTCTCTGTCAGTGCAGGCCGACAAGCCAGCAAGCTTTCGCAACACTCTGTTGTCCTACACCCGGCCTGTCTTCCGGCGCACAGCTTGTTGCCGCGCGCCTGCCTACAGTCAAAAGAGACGGCGATGGTCCGAGCGCATGGCCTTATCAACCAAGCAATCCCTCTGGCCTCCTGCCTATTGTGTGGAATTTTTTTGAAAGAAGCATCATGGACAAAACCACAGCATCGCCCGCCAACGGCAATCCCATCCAACGCGGCGTCGAGTCCGCCGGCGCGGCCCTCCACAGCGGCATCGACAAGGTGACCGATCCGGCGCGCAGCGCGGTGGAACGTGCTTCCTCGGCGGCGCATCAAGGCGTCGACAAGCTCGCGGGCACCGCCAGCAGCGTGGCCGACCGCTTCGCCGACCAGACGCGCCGCATCAGCGAAGCGCCCGCGCATGCGCTGGAAACTTCGAAATCCTGGGTGCAGGAGCGGCCGCTGGAAGCCGTGGGCGCGGCCCTGGCGATCGGCTTTATCCTGGGGCGGCTGACTGCGCGCTGAACTGGTGTCTTCTCTCCGGAAAAGCCGCCTGCGGGCGGCTTTTTCTTTTGCGTAGCGGAATTTGGGTACAGTAGGCGGCTCTTCCTCGGTGCGCCATAGCTACAACACCATGCGCCGGATGCCTCTGACACCCACTGCGGCTCATCGCCGCGGCCCTGACGAAAAAGAATACCTATGGCCAGCAGCCTGCTTGCATTGATCGACGATATCGCCACCGTGCTGGACGACGTGGCGCTGCTTTCCAAAGTTGCCGCCAAAAAGACCGCCGGCGTGCTGGGCGACGACCTGGCGCTCAACGCCCAGCAGGTCTCGGGCGTCAAGGCGGATCGCGAACTGCCGGTGGTCTGGGCCGTGGCCCGGGGTTCTTTCATCAACAAGGCCATCCTGGTGCCGGCGGCGCTGGCCATCAGCGCTTTCGCGCCCTGGGCGGTGACGCCGCTGCTGATGGTGGGCGGCGCCTTTCTCTGCTACGAGGGTTTTGAAAAACTCGCGCACAAATTCATGCACAGCGCGCACGAGCAGGCGGCCGAGCACGAAGCGCTCACGGCCGCGCTGTCCAATCCCGCGGTGGACCTGGTGGCGCTGGAAAAAGACAAGATCAAGGGCGCGGTGCGCACCGACTTCATCCTCTCGGCCGAGATCATCGCGATCACGCTGGGAACGGTGCAGGCCAGCCCTTTCATCACGCAGGTCGCGGTGCTGTGCGGCATCGCGCTGCTCATGACGGTGGGGGTGTACGGCCTGGTGGCCGGCATCGTCAAGCTCGACGACGGCGGGCTCTACCTGAACCAGCGCGCGGGCGAAGGCGCCTGGCCTGCTTTTCAGCGCGGCCTGGGCCGGGCCATCCTGTGGGCCGCACCCTGGCTCATGAAGGGGCTGTCGGTGGCCGGCACGGCCGCGATGTTCCTGGTGGGCGGGGGCATACTCACGCACGGCATCGCGCCCCTGCACAACTTCATTGAATCGCTCACGCAGCAGGTGGCGGCCGGTGCGGGCGCTTTTCTGGCCGCGCTCACGCCGCTGTTGATGGACGCGGTGGTGGGCCTGGTGGCGGGCGCGCTGGTGCTGCTGCTGGTCAGCCTGGCCAAGCGGCTGCGGCCGCGCGCTTAAGAAGCGTCCGACTTGCCCGGGCGGGCAGGTTTTTCCGGTGATTCGTCCTTGTGCTCCCGGGCTTCCCCGGCGGGCTGGTCGTCCGGCACGGGAAACGGCCATCGCCCTTTCTGCTGGGGCGGCGAGGGCAGGGCGGCTTCCCGGGCCCGCTGCTCCAGCGCCCTGCGGCTTTCGGCATCGGGCGCGGGTGCTTTCAATCTTGGCATGGAGGCTCTTTCGCAAACAGGATGAAGGACGGCATCAGGCAGGTCTCGACCTTAATCCTCTTGTGCCGCACACCCTGTAGGCTGTCAGTGACGCTGACTGTAGGAGATGCCGAGGGACGCCGCTACTCGACGAGTGCTTCGGCCGTGGGCTGCGCGCGCGTGATGCGGCCCGGCAGCGTGCTTTTGCGCTGGATCAGGTCGTGCTTGGCGAACAGCTCCGCGATCCAGTCGACAAAGACGCGCACCTTGTTGCTCAGGTGGCGGTTCGGCGGGTAGACCACGTGGATGGGCTTGGCCTCTGAGCACCAGCCGTTGAACAGCGGCTCCAGCGCTCCGCTGCTGATGTGGTGCTGGACCAGGAAGGTCAAGGTCTGCAGCACGCCCAGGCCGGCCAGCGCCGCCGCCACGCCGGCATTTGAGTCATTGACCGAGAGCTGGTGGTGGCCGTCGATTTCTACCGCCTGCCCGTCCTTGTGCAGCGTGACGGTATAGAGCTTGCCGTCGCGCGGCGACGTATAACGAATCAGCCTGTGCCCATGTGCGAGTTCCTGCGGATGCTGGGGCACGCCGTGGCGTTTGAGGTAGGCGGGCGAGGCGCAGGACATCAAATAGAACTCGCCGATGCGGCGCGCCACCAGCGACTGGTCGGTGATCTCGCCGCCGCGGATCACGCAGTCCACGTTCTCGGCCAGGATGTCGATGGGCCGGTCGCTCACGCCCAGCTCCAGCTGGATGTCGGGGTAGCGCGCATAAAAATCCGGCAGGGCCGGAATGACCACCGCCATGCCCAGGGAAGAAGGGATGTCCACCTTGAGCCGGCCGCGCGGGCTGGCCTTGGCGCGCGACATGCTCGATTCGAGCTCTTCCATCTCGCCCAGCAGGCGGCCGGCGCGTTCGTAATAAGCCGCGCCGTCGGCCGTGACCGTGACCTTGCGCGTGGTGCGGTTGAGCAGCTTGGTGTCCAGCGACTGCTCCAGTGTCTGGATCAGCCGCGTCACGGTCGGCTTGGGCATGCCCATGGAATCGGCGGCCTTGGTGAAAGTGCCGGCTTCCACGACCCGTACAAAGGCCTGCATTGCGGAAAACTTGTCCATGAGAAGTCCTGTCCTGTGGTCCTGGTAAGGGTCTGTCAATGCACTGGAGGCGTGGCAAGCGGGTGGGCCTGCTGCCTCGTTCCCCGGCGGCGGGTGGCCGCTGGGGTCCTGGGGAAAGTCGTGGAGATCCGCGAACGGCGGCTTATGGGGGAGATGCGAGGGGCGATTGTGACCATCATGGCGGCTTCCTGCGGACGGGCCCAAATAGCCCTTGGCGGTGTCCGGGTTTTCCCTTGCTCCTTTGACCTTGCCACGGAGGCAAGGCTGACACTTCGCGCCCATAGGCAGAAAAGCGGGCAATGAAGCAGGCAGGGGCTTGTGCGGCAATTTGCCCGGTACCGGGGCGTGAGCGGCTTGGCCATCCCCCCGATTGTTGCATTGGTGAAATAAAGAATAAACGGAATGGCTATTTATTAAGTGATGCCCCGCGCGTATCTTCTGCTGCATTGCAACAAACCGGAGGCCCTACGCGGTCACGACGATGAAAAGCCAGCAGCCCGCCCTCACAGGCGCCGACAAAACCAGCCCCCCGTGGGTCGAAAAGCAGATCCAGCTCGCGCTGAAAAAGCCGCTGGATGTGCGTTTCTACGGGCGCCGCAGCGGCACGGGCGTGTCGCCGCTGGTGGTGCACTTCCATGCGGGCGCCTTTGTGGGCGGCTCGCTGGAAGGCGGTTCCTGCGTGGCCGGGCTGCTGGCCGACGCCGGCGCGGTGGTGATGTCGCTGGACTATCCGCTGGCCCCGGAAAACCCGTTTCCGAGCGCCGTTGAAATGGGCTACGCCGCCCTGGAGTGGGCGTTCAAGGCCCGCCACAAGCTGGCCGGCGCGGGTGCGCCGGTGTTTGTGGCCGGCGAGGAAGCCGGCGGCAATATCGCCGCGGCTGTGGCGCTGATGGCGCGCGACCTGCAGGAACCGGCCCTGGCCGGGCAAATCCTGCTGTCGCCCATGCTGGACCCTTGCCTGGCCACCGCTTCATTGCGCGACGCCGAAGCCGGCCCGGTGGGTTGCACCTGGGCCGACGGCTGGCACAACTACCTGCCGCGCCTGGAAGACGCCAGCCACCCCTATGCCGCGCCCGGCTCGGCCTTTCGCCTGGCCGGCCTGCCGCCCACGCTGCTGATCACGGCGCAGGACGACCCGCTGCGCGACGAGACGCTGGCTTATGCCGCGCGCCTGCGCGCCGCCGGCCTGGTCGCGATCGACACGGTGCTGCCGGTTCCCACGGGCTGGCCCTGCAGCTACCTGGAGCCGGCGAACCATAAGGAAGCTTGGGCGCCGCTGATCCATGAGCGCTTCAGCCGTTTTTTCGCCACCGCGCTGGATGCGCGGACCGCCGCGCAGAGCGCGCTGTCCTGAAGTTTTAGACGTTCAATTTTTTCTTTGAGGGAGTCCACCATGCCACTGATTCATCCAGGTACCGACCAGCGCCGCGCGGCAACGCCGCGGCGGGCTGATAGCCCTTGCGGCGCACCGTGTTTGCGCGCCATGCGCTTGACCTCAACTTAAGTTGAGGTTCTACAGTCGCCGGTTCGCCTCATTCATCCCATCCTTTTCCAATTTCATCAGTTTCATCCATCCAATCATCGAGAGAATTGACATGCCATCCATACAACTGCATACCCCCAAACGCCGCCTGCTGGCCGTGGCCCTTGCCGTGCTCGCCGTGACCGGCATCGCCGCCGCCGTGTTCGGCGTCTCCAGCACCAGTGCCCAGTCCGGTCCCGCCGCGCCGCAAGCCACCCCTGTCTCGGTGGCCACCGTTGTGCAGAGCGACGTTTCCGCCTGGGACGAATTTTCCGGCCGGCTGGAAGCCGTCGAGCGCGTGGACATCCGCTCGCGCGTGGCCGGCACCATTCAGTCCGTGCACTTCCGCGAAGGCGCGCTCGTCAAGAAGGGTGA
The DNA here is from genome assembly GCF_964252805.1 of Polaromonas sp. LjRoot131. NCBI lineage: Bacteria > Pseudomonadati > Pseudomonadota > Betaproteobacteria > Burkholderiales > Comamonadaceae > Polaromonas > Polaromonas sp. LjRoot131. The sequence continues at coordinate 440,617 of NZ_CAXUPF020000001.1, forward strand.
CCTGCTGCTGACCATAGACCCGGCCCCGTATGCCGCCGATGTGGAGCGCGCCGATGCGCAGGTCGCGGCCGCCCAGGCCCGCGTCACCCAGGCCAAGGGTGAGCAGGAGCGCTCGCAGCGCCTGTGGAGCGAGCAGGCCATCTCCAAGCGTGAATTCGACGAGCGCACCAACGGCAAGGGCGAAGCCGACGCCAACCTGCGCGCCGCGCAAGCGGCCCTGCAGACGGCGCAGCTGAGCCTGGGCTATACCCAGGTGCGCGCGCCGGTATCCGGCCGCGTCGGCAAGCTCGAAGTGACGGTGGGCAACCTGGTCGCCGCCGGCCCCGGCGCGCCGGTGCTGACCACGCTGGTGTCGGTGAGCCCCATCTACGCAAGCTTTGATGCCGACGAGCAGGTCGTGGCCAAGGCCCTCAAAGACGTGGGCGGCAACGGCGGCCCGGCCAGCCGCAGCCTGGAGCGCATCCCCGTGCAGATGGGCACCGCCGCCAGCACCGACACGCCGTTTGAAGGCAAGCTGCAGCTCGTCGACAACCAGGTCGACGCCCGCAGCGGCACCGTGCGCGCCCGCGCCGTGTTCGACAACAAGGACGGCCAGCTGATGCCCGGCCAGTTCGCGCGCATCCGCATGGGCCAGGCCACCAAGGGCACGGCGCTGCTGATCAATGAACGCGCTGTCGGCACCGACCAGAACAAAAAATTTGTGCTGGTGGTGGGCGCCGATAACAAGGCGGTCTACCGAGAAGTCACGCTGGGCGCCTCCGTCAACGGCCTGCGGGTGGTCAAGGGCGGCCTGGCCGCCAACGAACGCATTGTCGTCAACGGCCTGCAGCGCATTCGCCCCGGTGCGCTGGTCGCGCCGCAAGCGGTGGAAATGTCCGCCAAGGCTGAACTCACCGAAAAAGCCGTGAAGGTCGCGGCCAAATCCTGAGCCCGCCTTGACACCTGAACAAGAAGAATCGCCATGAATCTATCCAAGTTTTTTATTGACCGGCCCATCTTTGCCGGCGTGCTGTCGCTGCTGATGTTCATCGCCGGACTGATCGCGCTGCGCTCGCTGCCGATCGCCGAGTATCCCGACGTGGTGCCTCCCACCGTGGTGGTGCGCGCCAACTACCCGGGCGCCAACCCCAAGGTGATTGCCGAAACGGTTGCCACGCCGCTGGAGGAATCCATCAACGGCGTGGACGGCATGCTCTACATGAGCAGCCAGGCCACGACGGACGGCCTGATGACGCTCAACGTCACCTTCAAGCTGGGCACCGACCCCGACAAGGCCCAGCAGCTGGTGCAAAACCGTGTCTCGCAAGCCGAGCCGCGCCTTCCTGAAGAAGTGCGCCGCCTGGGCATCACGACCATCAAGAGCTCGCCCGACCTCACGATGGTGGTGCACTTGCTCTCGCCCAACGACCGCTATGACATGACCTACCTGCGCAACTACGCGGTGCTCAACGTCAAGGACCGTCTGGCGCGCATCAACGGCGTGGGCCAGGTGCAGCTCTTCGGTTCGGGTGACTATTCAATGCGCGTCTGGCTGGATCCGCAGAAGGTGGCCGAGCGCGGCTTGTCCGCCGGCGACGTGGTGCGCGCCATCCGTGAGCAGAACATCCAGGCCGCCGCCGGCGTGGTGGGCGCTTCGCCCGGCCTGCCCGGCGTGGACATGCAGTTGTCCATCAACGCCCAGGGCCGCCTGCAGAGCGAGGAAGAATTCGGCGACATCATCGTCAAGACCGACAAGGGCGGCGCCGTGACGCGCCTGCGCGACATTTCCCGCCTGGAGCTGGGCGCCTCCGACTACGCGCTGCGCTCGCTGCTGGACAACAAGCAGGCCGTGGCCGTGCCGGTGTTCGCCGCGCCGGGCTCCAACGCCATCCAGATTTCGGACGACGTGCAGGCCGTGATGAAAGAGCTCAAAAAGAACATGCCCGAGGGCGTGGACTACGAGATCGTCTATGACACCACGCAGTTCGTGCGCTCGTCCATCGAGGCCGTGGTGCACACGCTGCTCGAGGCCGTGGCCCTGGTGGTGCTGGTCGTGATCATCTTCCTGCAGACCTGGCGCGCTTCGGTCATCCCGCTGCTGGCCGTGCCCATTTCCGTCATCGGCACCTTCGCAGTGATGCACCTCTTCGGCTTTTCGATCAACGCGCTCAGCCTGTTCGGGCTGGTGCTGGCCATCGGCATCGTGGTCGACGACGCCATCGTGGTGGTGGAAAACGTCGAGCGCAACATCGAGGCGGGCCTGAGTCCGCGCGACGCCACCTACCGCGCCATGCGCGAAGTGTCCGGGCCCATCATCGCGATTGCCCTGGTGCTGATCGCCGTGTTCGTGCCGCTGGCCTTCATCACCGGCCTGTCGGGCCAGTTCTACAAGCAGTTCGCGCTGACCATCGCCATCTCGACCGTGATCTCGGCGATCAACTCGCTGACGCTGTCGCCCGCGCTGGCCGCCTTGCTGCTCAAGGGCCACGACGCACCCAAGGACGCGCTGACCCGCGGCATGGATAAAATCTTCGGCCGTTTCTTCGGCGCCTTCAACAAGGCCTTCAGCCGCGGCTCCGAGAACTACAGCCGCGGTGTCAAGGGCGCGATCTCGCGCAAGGCCGTGATGCTGGGCGTCTACCTGGTGCTGGTGCTGGCCACCACGGGCCTGTTCAAGGCCGTGCCCAGTGGCTTTGTGCCCGGCCAGGACAAGCAGTACCTGATCGGTTTTGCGCAGTTGCCTGACGGCGCCACGCTGGATCGCACCGAAGACGTGATCCGCAAGATCAGCGACATCGCCATGAAACAACCCGGCGTGGAACACGCGATTGCCTTCCCGGGCCTGTCGATCAACGGCTTCACCAACAGCTCCAACTCGGGCATCGTGTTTCTTTCGCTGAAACCGTTTGACCAGCGCAAGAGCGCGGACCTGAGTGCCGGTGCCATCGCCGGCCAGCTGAACGGCAAGTTCGGCGGCATCCAGGAAGCCTTTATCGCGATGTTCCCGCCGCCGCCCGTGCAGGGCCTGGGCACCACCGGCGGTTTCAAGCTGCAGCTGGAAGACCGCGGCTCGCTCGGTTATGCCGCGCTCGACAAAGCCACCAAGGACTTCATGGCCAAGGCCTACCAGACGCCTGAACTGGCGGGTATGTTCTCGAGCTTCCAGGTCAACGTGCCGCAGCTGTATGCCGACATCGACCGCACCAAGGCGCGCCAGCTCGGCGTGCCGGTGACCGACGTGTTCGACACCATGCAGATCTACCTGGGCAGCCTGTACGCCAACGACTTCAACAAGTTCGGCCGCACCTACTCGGTGCGGGTCCAGGCCGACGCGCCTTACCGCGCCCGCGCCGAGGACATCGGCCTGCTCAAGGTGCGCTCGGCCACCGGCGAAATGGTGCCGCTGTCGGCGCTGATGAAGGTCACGCCCAGCTTCGGCCCGGAACGCGCCATGCGCTACAACGGCTTCCTGTCGGCCGACATCAACGGCGGCGCCGCCCCCGGCTATTCGTCGGGCCAGGCGCAGGACGCGGTCGCCCGCATCGCGGCCGAAACCCTGCCGCCCGGCATCAGCTATGAGTGGACCGACCTGACCTACCAGGAAATCATCGCCGGCAACTCGGCCATGTGGGTGTTCCCGCTGGCGCTGCTGCTGGTCTTCCTGGTGCTGGCCGCGCAGTATGAAAGCCTGACCCTGCCGATCGCCATCGTGCTGATCGTGCCCATGGGCCTGCTGGCCGCCATGCTGGGCGTCAAGCTCACCGGCGGCGACAACAACATCTTCACGCAGATCGGCTTGATCGTGCTGGTGGGGTTGTCGGCGAAGAACGCCATCCTGATCGTGGAGTTCGCGCGCGAGCTCGAGTTTGCCGGGCGCACGCCGCTGCAGGCCGCGATCGAAGCCAGCCGCCTGCGCCTGCGCCCCATCCTGATGACCTCGCTGGCCTTCATCATGGGTGTGCTGCCCCTGGTGCTGTCGACCGGCGCCGGTGCAGAGATGCGCCATGCCATGGGTGTGGCGGTGTTCTCGGGAATGATTGGCGTGACGGCTTTCGGCCTGTTCCTCACGCCGGTGTTCTACGTCACCCTGCGTCGCCTCACGGGCAACCGCCCGCTCAAGCTGCACGGCGAAGTGCCGCACATCGAGGCCTTCGCGGGCAGCGGCGGCGCGGGTACGCATGCGCAGCCGGCGGCACCCGTCAAGCTTCACGAATAACAACAAGCATCACGTCAAGGAGTTCAACATGAACCACACATCGTCAAAACTGCGCACCGCGCTGCTGCCCCTGCTGGCCGCCCTGGTGCTGGCCGGCTGCGCCACCAGCGCGTCGGTGGATCCGGCCAGCATTCCCGCCGCGCCCGCGGCTTATAAAGAGAATGTAGGCACGGCAAGCACCGCAACCGCCACGGCCCCGCAATCGCAGGGCGCCTGGTGGAAGGTGTTCGCCGATCCGGTGCTGGACCAACTGGTCGAGCAGGCCGCCGCCAACAACAACAGCGTCAAGGTGGCCGCGGGCCGGCTGGCTCAGGCGCGCGCCATCCTGCGCAACACCGATGCCGACCGCCTGCCGCAAGTGGGCTTGAGCGGCGGCGCCGTGCGCCAGAGCAACATCACCACCAATCGCGTCGCGCAGACCACGGTCACGGCCGCCGCCAATTTTTCGTATGAAGTTGATTTGATCGGCAAGCTCTCGCTGAATTCGGACGCCGCCTCGCTCGACGCCCAGTCACGCGAAGCCCTGCTGCGCAGCACCCAGCTGCTGGTGCAGGCCGATGTGGCGCAGGCCTACCTCAACCTGCGCGCGCTGGACAGCGAGCGCACGCTGGTGCGCGACACGCTGAAGGCTTACGGCAACACGCTGCGCCTGACGGAAGTGCGCTTCCGCGAGGGCGACGTGGCCGAGCTCGACGTCGCCCGCGTGCGCGCCGAGGTCGCCGCTACCGAGTCCGAAGCACTGGCGCTGGACCAGCGCCGCGCCGCGCTGGAGCATGCGCTGGCCGTCCTGGTCGGACAGGTGGCTTCGAATTTTGCCGTCGCACCCACCGAGTGGTCGACCGCCTTGCCCGTGATCCCGGCCGGCGTGCCCAGCACGGTGCTGGAGCGCCGTCCGGACGTCTCCGCCGCGCAGAGCAGCATGCAGGCCGCGCAGGCCCGCGTGGGTGTGGCCAAGGCCGCCTGGTTCCCGACCTTCTCGCTGACGGCCAACGGCGGTTATGCCGCGCCCGAGATCAAGGACCTGTTCAAGGTCTCGACCCAGGCCTGGGGTGTGGGCGCGCTGCTGTCGCTGCCGCTTTTTGACGGCGGCCGCCGCCAGGCCGGTGTGCAGAACGCGAATGCCGAACTCGACATCGCGCTGGCCAACTACCGTGAGCAGATCCTCGTCGCCTTCAAGGACGTGGAAGATCAGCTCTCGGCCCTGCGCCTGCTGGCCGAGCAGTCCGAAGCGCAGTCGCGCTCGGTGGCCTCGGCCACGCGCGCCACGGTGCTGTCGGATTCACGTTACCGCAACGGCTTTGTCAGCCAGCTCGAGCTGCTGGACGCCCAGCGCAGCGAACTGCGCAACCGCCGCCAGGCGCTGCAGGTCAAGACTGCGCAGTACCTGGCCACGGTGGGCCTGATCCGGGCTTTGGGTGGCGGCTGGACAGTGTGAACACCCCTGTTGAGGCTCACTTCGTGTAGCCTCCTCTCCCCTTGCAGGGGACGGGCGCCTGTGGGCCGGCAAAGCCGGACCCCGGCCCCCGCTTGGTGGGTAGGCACACCCCTATCGGCACTCACTTCGTGTAGTGCCTTTTCCCCTTGCAGAGGACGGCGCCTGCGGCCTGGCGAAGCCAGTTCCGCGGCCCCTGCTGTGGAAGAGAGTGGGGCTGGCTACGCGCTTATTCCGCCTTGCGCGTTTTGCGTGTGATGAATTCCGCGCGGGGGACGGCGTTGATGTTGGGCAGGTTCATGCCGAAGCAGGAGGGCGGGTCGTAGCAGCCGTCCAGGAAGACCCCGCCCACACGCAGCGCTTCGGCGACCAGCGCCTTGACCTCGTCGAGCCGGAAAAAAAAGCCCGTGGAGACTTTCACGAAGGAGTAGTGAAAGTGGTCTTCCGTCCGGAGCAGGGCAAATTCGCCGTTCTGGATCAGCACATAGCTGAAAGCCCAGTCCATGCGGTCGGCAAGGCTGGTTTCCAGGAAGTAGATGTCCCGGGCCTGGTCGGTCATCCAGCGCCGGCGGCTCAAGTCGAACCAGTCCCGGGTCGGGTGAATGAAACCGTTCAGTTGATTGGTGAGCTTTGGCGTGTAGACCGCGTCAAAAGTGTGTTGGTCAATGGGTTTGATTTCAAATGGCATGTTTTTTTGACACGCCTGACAGCGGCGTAGTCCCTCCAGAAACCGCACCATAGGTTCTTTTGCGGCAGTCATTCGCACCGAATGTCCGCTTGCGGAACATTGAAGGTGGATTTCTGAAAATAGGTGCGAATGTTGTGAAGCATTGCGATGAGGCCGGGGATTCGGGCACCCCTGGCAGGTCGTGATAGCCTTCGCGCGCTGGCCCCTGGTCTCTTGGTCCTTTGACCGGTGTTTCACCGGAAAAGCGGCGATTTCCAGCTTTGGCGGGCCGTTTTAAGGCGATTCAGCCCAAACGGGTGGCCGCATCTGTTAAAACACTTGGCTCCCTTTGCTGTGTTTGCCCCTGATGCCTGTTTCACCTGCCGTTCCCGTTTCTTCTTCTACCGAGCCCGTCCTTATCCACTGGACAGAGGGCGGCGAAGCCCGTTCCGCGCGCTGGCGTTCCGAGCGCGGCGCCGCGCCGCCCAAACGTGTGGTCATCGCCGACGACAGCCTGAGCGCCGACGCGGCCTATCGCCTGGCCTGCGAAGGCACCGGCCTGCTGTGGCGCGGCGACTTCCAGAATGCCCGCATGCTGGTGCAAGCCCTGGCGCGCCGTGTCGACAAACCGGCCAAGCCCAAGCGCGACAAACGCGTCAAGGCCCAGAAGGCCGGTGAGGCCGCGCAGGCCGCTGCCCCGGTCCAAGCACCGGCGCCGGTGTTTCCCGAAGCTTTCCACCTGCACCGCCAGGCCCAGGCGCAGCGCGCCCGTGTGCTGTCCATGGTGCTGATCCCGTTTGACGCGGACTACAGCATCCCGCTGCGCCGAGCGCCCGACGCCAAGAAAGCCTGTGCGGAGGCTTGGGGCCCAGCCAAAGAGGGTAACGGTCCCTCGGTGGCATCGCTGCGCGAACTCATGGGTTTTATCAGCGCGCATGAATGGCGCCGCAAGGGTGTGCCGGTTCCCGCGCTGGGCGAAGACGGGCCGCACAACCGCATCCACCCGCACTACGGGGTTTTCTCGCCGGTGCGCGGCGAGTACATAGACCTGGTGGCCCAGGCGCCTGTGCCCGAAGGCACGGCCGACCTGCTGGGCTTTGACATCGGCACCGGCACCGGTGTGCTGGCCGCCGTGCTGGCCCTGCGCAGCGGCGTGCAGCGCGTGGTCGCGACCGACCAGGACCCGCGTGCACTGGCCTGCGCGCGCGACAACCTCAAGCGCCTGGGCTTTCCGCAGATCGAGGTGCGCGAAGCCAACCTGTTTCCCGAAGGCCGCGCCCACATCATTGTCTGCAACCCGCCCTGGCTGCCCGCGCGCCCCGGCTCACCGGTCGAACATGCGGTCTATGACGAAGACAGCCGCATGCTGCTGGGTTTCCTCAACGGCCTGGCCGCGCACCTGGAGCCCAAGGGCGAGGGCTGGCTGATCCTGTCGGACTTTGCCGAGCACCTGGGCCTGCGCACGCGCGCCTGGCTGCTGGCCGCCGTCGATGCCGCGGGGCTCAAGGTCATAGACCGCCTCGATGCGCAGCCGCAGCATCCCAAAGCCTCGGACGCCGGCGATGCGCTGCATGCGGCGCGCGCGGCCGAAGTGACCTCGCTGTGGCGATTGGGCGCCAAATAGTCTCTGGATACGATGAAGGCTGAAGCACACGCTACCGTCCTGCTGGCCCCCATGGAAGGGCTGCTGGACTTTGTGCTGCGTGACATCCTCACGCGGGTCGGCGGCATAGACCGCTGTGTCTCCGAGTTCATCCGCATCACCGACCAACTGCTGCCCGAGCGCGTGTTTTTGCGCATCGTGCCCGAGCTGCATAACGGCGGCCGCACGCTGGCCGGCGTACCGGTGCGCGCGCAGCTGCTGGGCTCTGATCCCCACTGCATGGCAGAGAATGCCGCGCGGCTCGCGGGCCTGGGGCCCGACGGCATAGACCTCAACTTCGGCTGCCCGGCGGCCGTCGTCAACCGCCACGGCGGCGGGGCCTCGCTGCTCAGGGAGCCTGAAACCCTGACGGCCGTGGTCGCTGCCGTGCGCCGCGCGGTGCCGGCCCGCATGCCGGTGTCAGCCAAGATGCGCCTGGGTTATGACGACGATGCGCGCGCCGTCGAATGCGCGCTTGCGATCGAATCGGGCGGCGCCGGCGAACTGGTGGTGCATGGCCGCACCAAGGCCCAGGCCTACAGGCCGCCGGCTTACTGGGAGCGCATCGCCGACATACGCGCGGCGGTGAAAATCCCGGTCGTCGCCAACGGCGAGATATGGACAGTCGAAGACGCACGGCGCTGCCGCGAGCTCTCGGGCTGCGACACCTTGATGATTGGCCGCGGCGCGGTGCGCGACCCGGGCCTGGGCCTGGCAATCAAGGCGGACCGGCGAGGCGCGCAGGCGGATGTCGGCTGGTCCGCCTTGCTGCCGCTGATTGAAGATTTCTGGCGCATCGTGTGTTCTCGGATTGACACGCGCGCCCGGGCCGGGCGGCTCAAGCAGTGGCTGAATTTTTTGCGGCGGCGCTTTCCCGAGGCAGAAGTGGCCTACCAGGCGATCAAGACGGTGAACGACCCGGTGCTGGTCGAGGCCTGGCTGACCCAGGCGCTGCGTGGCGAAGGATTTGAACAGCATGCGGCGCATCTACGGGTGCCCGAAACGGCCTGAGCCACAAGCCTGCAAATCCCGCACACATTGCAACCAGGCTTTACACAAACACTCCTGCGGCTTTGCAACCCCTACACGGCAGGGGAACACCATGAAGACTCAGCAACCCCAAGGAGTCGACATGAAATCAACCGCCATTGTGTGTGCCATCGCCGCAGCCTCGCTGGGCTTTGCCTCGCTGTCGTTTGCGCAGGGCTATGACGGACGCGGCCCGCGGGGCGAGCCGCCGCGTGTCGAGCATCGCGGCCCCGCAGGCCATGGCCCCGGCTATCGCGCTGTAGACGACCATCGCCGCGGCGTCGAGCATCGCTATATCCGCGACGACCGCAACGACCGTCACTTCAACGGCCACGGCCGGCAGTTTTACCGCGGCGGCCACATCCCGAACGAGTACCGCGGCCGGCAGTATGTGGTGAACGACTGGCGCGGCCGCCACCTGCATGCGCCGCCGCGCGGCCAGCAATGGGTGCAGGTCGGCACGGACTACGCGCTGATCGCCATTGCCACCGGCGTGATCGCGCAACTGGTGCTCAGCAACTGATCACCATGCGCCACAGAAGAGCCTGCCCGGTCAAACGGGCGGGCTTTTTTCGGCATCCGCAGGCTTAAAAGGCCTTGCAGCCGGCGGGCGCAAAATGGGCTTCATGAAAACACCCCCGAGATTGCAGTCCCTGCTCGAAGAAGGCCTGATCGACAGCGTCGTGCGCCAGCTCATGAGCGGCAAGGAAGCCATGGTCTATGTGGTGCGCTGCGGCGACGACACGCGCTGCGCCAAGGTCTACAAGGACGCGACTGAGCGCAGCTTCCGCCAGGCGGTGGACTACACCGAAAACCGCAAGGTCAAGAACACGCGCCAGGCGCGCGCCATGGCCAAAGGCACGCGCTTCGGGCGGCAGGCGACCGAAGCGGCCTGGCAAAGCGCCGAAGTCGATGCGCTTTACCGGTTGGCGGCGGCCGGTGTGCGTGTGCCCAAACCGCATAACTTTTGCGACGGCGTGCTGCTGATGGAACTGGTCACCGACGAGCACGGGGACGCCGCCCCGCGTTTGAACGACGTCGAATTCACGGCCGAAGACGCACGCCTGCACCACGCGACCCTGCTCACGGAAGTGGTGCGCATGCTGTGCGCCGGCGTGGTGCATGGTGACTTGTCGGAATTCAACATCCTGCTGGGCGTGACGGACGGCCGGCCCGGCCCGGTCATCATCGATTTGCCGCAGGCGGTGGACGCTGCCGGCAACAACCACGCGGGCCGCATGTTGCTACGTGACGTGGGCAACCTGCGCGGCTTTTTCGGCCGCTTCGCGCCCGAGCTGCTGCAGACGGATTACGGCAGCGAGATCTGGGATTTGTACCAGCGCGGCGTGCTGCAGCCCGAGACGGCGCTGACCGGCCGCTTCGCGCACAAGACCGGCCCGGTCAACCTGGGGGCGGTGATGGGTGAAATCGACGACGCGCGTGCAGAGGAAGCGGCGCGCCGTCTGCGCATGCAGGCTTAGCGGACAGGAACTGCAGTGCGCGCACCACCCAGCGTGCCGCGCGACATCGCATACGCCAGCAGCGCGCAGCCCGCGATGCCGGCGACCATGGGCAGGGCGGTGCCGTCGGCAAACACGCCGACTGTCGCCATCACCACCGCGCCGGTCACGAACTGCAGGGTGCCCATCAGGGCCGAAGCCGTGCCGGCAATCGCGCCATGCTCTTCGAGCGCGAGCACGGCGGTGGTCGGCACCACCAGGCCCAGAAAGCCGTAGCCCACCAGCAGCAGTGCGATCATCACGTCCAGGCGTTCGATGCCGGCCAGGTTGACGACGAGCAGCAAGGCCATCACGGCCGCATAGCCCGTGACCGCCACTTTCACGATGGGCACCAGGCCGAAGCGCGCGGCCAGCTTGCCGGTGAACTGCGAGACGCCGATGAAAGACGCCGCATTGACCGCGAAGGCGATGCTGTACTGGCGCGGCGTGAGGCCGTAGTGGTCTATCAGCACAAAGGAAGAGTTGGCCAGGTAGGCGAAGAAGCTCGAGATGCCGAAGGCGCCTATGAAGACCAGGCCCATGAAGTGGCGGTCGCGCAGCAGCACGCCGTAGGCCTTGATCGCGCTGCCGAAGCTGCTGTCCACACGCTGCTCGGGCGGCCGCGTTTCGGGCAGCGTGAAGCCGACCAGCAGCAGCCCGGCAGCGGCGGCCACCGTGACGGCCCAGAACACGCTGCGCCAGCCGAAGGATTCAATCAGGATGCTGCCGGCCAATGGCGCCAGGATGGGCGAGACGCTGAAGACCAGCATCAGCAGCGACATCAGCCGCGCCGCGTCGTGGCCGGTGTGCAGGTCGCGCACGATGGCGCGCGGCACCACCATGCCGGCGCAGGCGCCCAGGCCCTGGATGAAGCGCAGCACCACCAGCGTGTGGATGTCCGGCGCCAGCGCGCAGCCTATGCTGCCCGCGGCGAATAGCAGCAGGCCGAAGTAGAGCGGCGCCTTGCGGCCCACCATGTCGGACACCGGGCCGTAAACAATCTGCCCTATGCCCAGCGAGATGAAGAAGGCCATCAGGCTGGCCTGCACCGCGCCCATGGAGGCGCCCAGGCTCTGCCCGATGGAGGGCAGGGCGGGCAGGTACATGTCGATGGCGAAGGGGCCGATGGCGGACAGCAAACCCAGCACCAGGGCTGCCCGGAAGAAACTTTTGGTCATGAATGGAAATGGATCAGGCCGTTCGTGCTATTGACAGCGGGCTCTTGGCCTTCGCACGAAACCGGTGTTGTGAAAGCTGCCAGGGTAGGGCCGTGGCGGCAAAAAATACCTGGCGCTATTGTCACCGACCTCGCGTTTTCGCGCTGGTGCCGCCCAAACCTGTCAGCCTTGACAGGGGCCAAATGTAAGCGAGGCATTGTGTTGCTTCAAACTGTAATGAAGCGGAAATACCGGGCTTAACCTGAGTCTTTGAATGACATACCGCAACAGGAGAAGCCTTCCGATGCAAAGACGTGAATTTTCACAGGCCGCTTTGGCCGCCGGCGCCCTGGCGGCTCTTCCCTTCACCGTGAGCCGGCAGGCACAAGCCGCCGTCGCGCGCGCCGCGGCCGGCATGCCCGCCATGGGCACCAATCTCTCGGGCATGGAATGGGCCAAGCCCGGCCTGCGGGCCAACACGAGCTCGGCGCCCAACCTGCATTTCACCGTGCCGCGCAAGGCCGACGTGGCCTACTTGGCCGCTTGCGGTTTCATGAAGAACCGGCTACCCATCCAGTGGGAGCTGCTGCAGCCCATGCTGCACGACACCGTGGCCAATGCAGCCGCAAAAGCGGCCATCGGCAACCCGGGCGCCTTCCATGCGGGCTATGAGGCTTTCATCACCGGCGTGCTCGACGCCCACGCGGCCGCCGGCACACGCTGCATCATCGACAACCACAACTACGGCCGCTACCAGGATTTCAGATTCCAGGCCGACGGCTCGGTGATAGGCCTGACTGTGCCGCCAGGCGGCGTGCTCAGACCCTACACCACCGATGCGGTGCAAATCCAGTCGCGGATTTTTTCACTCGTGCCGGGCGCAACACTCAAGATCGCGCACTTCACCGATTTCTGGACACGCGCGGCGACGAAGTGGAAGAACCACCCGGGCTTTGGCGGCTACGGCCTCATGAACGAGCCGCACGACATGCCCAAGCCGGGCGGCGTCATCGCCTCCAACGAAGAAGCCGTAAAGGGCGGCGAAGACCTCACGATCTGGCCCACGTTTGCGCAGGCGGCTATCCAGGCGATACGCGCGGTCGACACCGTCAACCCTATCTATGTGGCGGGCAACCAGTACGACTCGGCCATGGCCATAGGCACCAAGAACCCCGGCTTCCCGCTGTCAGGCACCAACCTGATTTACGAAGTGCACGTGTACCTGGATGCCTTCAGCAACGGCGCGTTCTTTGACTACGACACCGAGGTCGCCAAGAACTACAGCGCCGGTTTCGGTACCGGCCCCATCAAGGTCTCCACCGGCGCGGACCGGCTCAAGATCGCGGTCGACTGGGCCAAGGCCAAGGGTGTGAAGCTGGCGCTCACCGAGGTCGGCATGCCGATTGACGATCCGCGTTGGGAAGCGATGTTCGCGCAAACGGCGGTGTATGCGGCCCAGTCGGGTTGTGAGGTCTACACCTGGATGGGCGGCAACCACTGGCCTATCCGCAACTACGCCATCAACCACGTGCCCGGCTGGCACCAGAACAAGACGCTGGAGTCGTCGGTTTCGGGCGTGCTCAAGGCCGCGGCGGGCATTGTGCAAGCGACTTTGTTCGATGACGGGCCCGGCTATGCGCCGGCGGGAACACCGATCACGATTACCGTCTACGCGCGCGGCAACCTGGCCCAGCCGGTGGTGCTCACGGTGGCGTCCAACAAGGGCGGCACCCTGAGCAAGTCGCGCCTGACCATTCCCGCGGGCGCCAACGGGCAGGACAGCTTCACTTACACGCCCGCGGCCAACCAGATCGCGACGCTCACTTACACCAGCGACGGGCAGCTGGCTGGCCAGGTGCCGCCGCCGCGCAAGGTGTTTTCGCTGACGGACCCGGCAGGCTATGCCGCCACCAACCTGGCCGACGCCGCGCTGGCCATCGTCGCCAAATACGGCGCCTGCAAGTGGGGGCTGGCCGACGGCTACACCGACTACCTGCTGGGCGCGCCGGCCGCGGCGGGCCAGGTGGTGCGCGCCGTGTCGGATTCAGGTTATGGATCCAGCCCGGGCAATGCCTTGGAGATGATCAACTGGATGAACAAGGACAGCGGCGCCTCGGGGCCGATGTCTGTGCCCGTGATGCGCGTGACCAACGGCAAAAAGAATTCCGACCACAGCGTGCCCGAGTCCTTCGGCTTCTGGTGCAAAAAATCCAGCCGCATGGCCGGGGTGCAACCCAACCCGCGCAACCGCGTGCCTTACAACCTGGAGGATGCGCACTTCGCCATCGCGGCCCTCAGCGTTCCGGCGGCCACCAACACCGGCGTGGTGTTCCAGGCCTCCAAGACGGAAGACCCGCAAACCTCGGAGCTGGGCTTTCTGAACGGCCAGCCGCGCGCCCGGTGGATTGACTCAAAAGGCCTGACGGTGCAACTGCTGGCCCCGGCCAGGCTCGCCGTCAACACGCCGGCGGTGCTGGCGCTGGCATCGGTGGCCGGCGCGCAAAAACTGCGCCTCAATTCCGCCGAGATCGGCAGCGCCGCTGCGACCTTCGCGCCCAGCGCCTTCACCCAGATGCTGATGGGCTGCGGCTACATCAGCTACTACCCGCGCGAAGGTTTCCGCGGCAACCTGTACGCGGTCATCGCGGGCAAGGGCGCGCCGACGGTGGCCGAGCTGGCCGTGCTGGAGCGTTACCTGGGCAGCACGGCCGGCATGACGCTCTAGTGAGCTTTACCAGGCGGCGATGGATCCGTCTGCGCGCGGCTCAGTCCCGCCGCAGAGCACACCCTCGGCATTGCGCCAGATGATCTGCCCGCGGCCAAAGCCCATGCGGTTGCCCGACCAGGCGACCTGATGGCCCAGGCCCGCGAGGCCGTGGAAGAGGTGTTCGGGTGTGGAGCGTTCTATGCTCACGCGCTTGCCGCTCTCCCATTCCCAGCGCGGCGCGTCCAGCGAAGCCTGCGGGTTCAGGCCGAAGTCCACGGTGTTCATCACCATCTGCACATGGCCCTGCGGCTGCATGAAGCCGCCCATCACGCCGAAGGGGCCGATGGCCCGGCCGCCTTGGGTCAGGAAGCCCGGGATGATGGTGTGGTAGGGCCGCTTGCCGGGCGCCAGGCAGTTGGGGTGCTGGGCGTCCAGCGAAAAGTTGTTGCCGCGGTTGTGCAGCGCGATGCCGGTGCCCGGCACCACCATGCCCGAGCCGAAGCCCATGTAGTTGCTCTGGATCAGCGAGACCATATTGCCCTCGCCGTCGGCCGTGCTCAGGTACACCGTGCCGCCGCGGGAGGGCTGGCCCGGCATGGGCTGCAGGGCGCGCTCGCCTATGAGCGCTCGGCGCTCAGCCGCATAGGCGTCCGACAGCAGCTCGGCCACGGACACGCGCATGTGGGCCGGGTCGGCGATGTGCGCCAGGCCGTCGGCAAAAGCCAGCTTCATGGCCTCGATCTGCAGGTGGTGGGTTCGCAGGCTGTCGCGTTCGCTGAAGTCAAAACCCTTGAGGATGTTGAGCGCCATCAAGGCCACCAGGCCGTGGCCGTTGGGCGGGATCTCCCAGACGTCATAGCCGCGGTAGTTCACGCTGATCGGGTCGCACCAGTCGACCTGGAAGGCGGCCAGGTCTTCCTGGGCCAGGTAACCGCCGGCCGACTGCACAAAGGCCGCGATCCGTTCGGCCAGCGGGCCGCGGTAAAAACTTTCGGCGGCCGTGTCGGCAATCGACTGCAGGGTGTCGGCATGGGCGGCGGAGCGCCAGATCTCGCCCGGCTGCGGCGCGCGCTCGGGTGCGAAGGTGTCGAACCAGGCTTTGAAATACGGCTCCTTGAATTTCTCGCGGAACAGCGCCGTGGCCTGCTGCCAGGCGGAGGCCACCGTGGGCGAGACCGGAAAACCTTCACGCGCCAGTTCAATGGAACGCGCCATCGAGGTCTTGAGCGGCAGTTTGCCGAAGCGCTGCGCCAATGCGGCCCAGGCGGCGGGCGTGCCCGGCACCGTCACGGGCAGCGGGCCGTACTTGGGCACTTCGGTCAGGCCCTGGCGGGTGAGTTTGTCGAGGGTGATGGCGCGCGGCGCCGGGCCGCTGGCGTTCAGGCCGTGCAGCTTGCCGCCATGCCAGACCAGCGCGAAGGCATCACCGCCTATGCCGTTGGCGTTGGGCTCAACCACCGTGAGCGCGGCGGCCGTGGCAATCGCCGCGTCAATCGCGTTGCCGCCGGCCTGCAGCACCTGCAGGCCCGCCTGCGCGGCCAGCGGCTGCGAGGTGGCGACCATGCCCTTGTTGGCATAGACCACGTTGCGGCGGGAAGCATAGGGATAGTGAAGGGCGTCGAAAGTAGGCATGGTCAAACGGTGGTGGGCGCCTTTCGGCGGGAATTATTTGTGCTTGGGGTCCAGCGCATCGCGCAGTCCGTCGCCCAGCAGGTTGAAGGACAGCACCAGCAGGAAGATGGACAGGCCGGGCCAGATCGCCATCCAGGGTGCATTGTCGACGTAATTCTTGGCGGTGTTGAGCATGCTGCCCCAGCTGGGCGCCGGCGGCTGCTGGCCCAGGCCCAGAAAGGACAGGCTGGCCTCGGCGATGATGGCCGCTGCAATCGCCAGCGAGGCCTGCACGATCAGCGGCGGCAGCACATTGGGCAGGATGTGGCGCAGCGCGATGCGCCAGTGCGGGTTGCCCACGGCGCGCGCCGCCTCGACGAAGTCTTCCACCTTCATGGCCAGCACCTGGGCGCGCGTCAGGCGTATGAAGATGGGCGTGGCCGAGACGCCGATGGCGATCATCGCGTTGCTGAGGCTGGGGCCCAGGAAGGCGGCCAGGGCGATGGCCAGGATCAAAAAGGGCACAGCCAGCATGGCGTCGGTGAAGCGCGAGATCAGGCTGTCCGTCCAGCCGCCCACGTAGGCGGCCAGCAGGCCTACGGGCACACCCAGCGCCATCGAGATGCAGACCGACACCAGGCCCGCCATCAGAGAGGCGCGCGCCCCCCACACCACGCGCGAGAGCACGTCGCGGCCTATCTCGTCGGTGCCGAACAGGTATTGCAAGCTGGGTGGTTTTCGCACCGCGCTCCAGCTGGTGGCGATCGGGTCATAGGGTGCGATCCACGGGGCGAACAGCGCCAGCACCACAAAAATCACGACGATGGCCAGGCCCAGCATGGCGCCACGGCGGCGCATCAGGCGGCGCAGCGCGCGGCGGGCCGGTGTGGCCTCGCGTGGGACGATGGCGGGAAGGACAGCGCTCATGCCTCAGCCCCTCAGCCGTGGGTTGACCACAAAATACGCCAGGTCGGCCAGCAGGTTCAGCAGGATGTAGACGCTGGAGGTGAACAGCACCACACCCTGCACGACCGCGTAATCGCGGTTGAACACCGCGTCCACGATCAGCTTGCCGAAACCGGGAATCGAAAACACCTGCTCGGTCAGCACCGCGCCCGACAGCAGCGTGCCGAACTCCAGCGCGCCCAGCGTGATGATGGGCGTGAGCGCATTGCGCAGCGCGTGTTTCAGCACCACGCGCCGCTCGGTCAGGCCCTTGGCGCGCGCGGTGCGAACATAGTCGGCGTTGAGCACCTGCAGCATGGCGCTGCGCGTGTGGCGCATCAGCACGGCGGCAATCGCGTTGCCCAGCACAAAGGCCGGCATGATCATGGCGGCCAGGTTGGCCCGCAGGTCTTCAAAGGGGCTGACATAACCTGACGCCGGCAACCAGCCCAGCTGCACCGAGAACACCAGGATCATCAAAATGCCCAGCCAGAAATTGGGCGTGGACAGGCCCCATAGCGCGATCACATTGGCCAGGTAGTCCCAGGCCGAGTCCTTGCCGACGGCCGAGACGATGCCGGCCGGGATGCCGATCAGCAGTGCGATGACCATGGCCATGGCCGCCAGCTGCAGCGTGACCGGCAGCTTTTCCTTGATCAGGTCCAGCACCGGCTGCTGGATTCGCATCGATTCGCCCAGGTCGCCGTGGAACACGCCGGAAATCCAGTAGGCGTAGCGCATGGGCAGCGGCTCGTCGAGGTGCATCTTCTTTTGCAGGTAGGCGATCACCTCGGGGTCCTGGTTTTCCCCGGCCAGGACCGACGCGGCATCACCGGGCAGCAGTTGCTGCAGCCCGAAGATGATGACCGTGACAAAGAACACGGTCGGGATGATCGCGGCAAGCCGCTTGAGGAGGTACTGGAGCATGTGAGTTGGGCGCGGCCTGCTTTTACATCCTCAAACCCTGGATGCGGACCAGCCCGTCAGGCACGGTGCGCATGCCGGTGATTTTCTTGTTGTAGGCCCAAAGCCAGTTGCGGTGGAAAAGGTAAACAACAGGCTTGACCTTGTCGGCTTCAGCGGCCAGCGTGGCAAACACCTTGATGCGCCCGGCGGTGTCCAGCGTGTTGCGCGAACGGTTCAGCAATTCGTCCCACTGCGGGCGGCATTCGCCGCTGTAGTTCAGCGGCTGCTTGCAGCCGTAGAAGCTGAACAGGTTGCCGTCCGGGTCGGCGCGGCCGCTCCAGGCCAGCACATAGGCGTCGAACTGGCCCTTGTCGGCCAGGTTCAGCGAGGTGGCGAATTCGGTGGACTGGATCTTCACGTCAAAGCCCGCCTCCTTGGCCATGGCCTGCACCACCTGTGCCACGCGCTGGGCATCAGAAGTGGTGGGCGTCATCAGCGTGAAAACGGGGTTGGGCACACCGGCTTCTTTCAGCAGCTGTTTGGCGCGTGTGATGTCACGCTTGGGAATGGGGACGTTCTTGGCGTAGAAGCTGTTGGCGGGTGGCACCCACTGGTTGCCCGGCGTGGCTTCGCCGTCCATCGCGACCTGCACGATGCCGGCACGGTCCAGCGAGAGCTCAAAAGCCTCGCGCACGCGCGGGTCGCGGCCCAGCGGATTCTTTTGCGCCTGGTCGCTCTTGCCGGTGTTGATGGTGATGCCCTGATAGCCCAGCTCGGTGATGCGGGAGAAGCCGAGCTTTTTGTCGGCCTTGATGGAGGCGATGTCGGAGGGCGCCACGCGTTCAATGAAGTCGAGCTGGCCGGAGCGCAGGTTGGCCAGGCGCACGGTGGCGTCCACGATGGGCTGGAACACGACCTTGTCGAAGTGGATGTTGGCCTTGTCCCAGTAGCCGGCGTAGCGTTCCAGCACGATGCGGTCCTGCGCCACGCGTTCGGTGAACTTGAAGGGGCCAGAGCACACCGGCCTGGTGCCGAAATTGGTGGGCGCGGCCTGCGCGGCCTTGGGTGAAACCATCATGCCGGCGCGGTCGGCCAGCACACTGAGCAGCGGAGAGAAAGGTGCGCTCAGGTTGATCTTGACCGTGGAGTCGTCGATCACGTCCACCGTGGTCACGGGCGCCAGTTCGCCGCGGCGGTTCGAGCCCGCGAGGGTTTTATGGCGGTCTATGTTGAACTTCACGGCGGCGGCGTCGAATTTTTCGCCGTCATGGAAGGTCACGCCGCTGCGCAGCTTCAGGGTCAGCGCCTTGTTGTCGGCCGACCAGCTGTAGGAGGTGGCCAGCTGCGGCACGATGTTGAGTTTTTCATCGATGTCGACCAGCTTGTCGCACAGTGAGGAAAACACGATGCGGCTCACGAAGCTGCGCGCCAGCGTCGGGTCCAGCACGTCCGGGTCTTCGGCCAGGCCTATGCGCAGGGTTTGGGCCTGTGTGGCGCAGGCGGTGGCGGCCAATGTCAGGGCCAGCAGGATTTTGGTGCTCATGGTTCTTCCTTTGCGGTTGTCGGTTGCGATGACGGATGGCTGTCTTGCGCCGGGGATAGCTGGAGGTGTATGGACATCGTGGTCTCCATCAGGCCGCTTGCGCGTGAAAGGCTGCCTGGAGCCGGAGCAGCCTCTCGTTCACGACGGCACCGCCGGTGATGCCGGCCGGCGCCTTGATCTCTTCCCAGAAGTGGCAGGCCACGGCGTGGCCGCCTTGCGAACGCAATGCGGGAACTTCCTCGGCGCAACGCTCGCGCGCATGCGGGCAGCGCGTCCTGAAGCGGCAGCCCGAAGGCGGGGTGATGGGGTTGGGCACGTCGCCCTGCAGCAGGGTGCGCTCACGCTTGAGGCCCGGCTCGGGCACCGGAATCGCCGACAGCAGGGCCTGCGTGTACGGGTGTCGCGGCTGGGAGAACAGGCTTTGCTTGTCGGCGTATTCGACGATCTGCCCGAGGTACATCACCGCGACATGCGAGGCGATGTGCTTGACCACCGCAAGGTCGTGCGCGATGAACACATAGGCCAGGCCCAGGCGGCGCTGCAAGTCCTGCAGCAGGTTGACGACCTGCGCCTGGATGGAGACGTCCAGCGCCGACACCGCTTCATCGCAGACGATGAGCCGCGGCTCCACGGCGAGCGCCCGGGCAATTCCGATACGTTGGCGCTGGCCGCCCGAAAACTCATGCGGGTAGCGCTGCAGGTATTGCGGCGCCAGGCCGACGAGGTCCAGCAACTCGGCGGCGCGTTCGCGGTGCCGGCCGCGCGCCAGGCCGTGCAGGGCCAGCGGCTCGGTCAGCGCCTGCTCCACCGTCATGCGCGGATTCAGCGAGGAATACGGATCCTGGAAAATCATCTGCAGCTCGCGGCGCTTGGCGCGCAGGCGGCCGGCGGGCAGCGCCATCAGGTCCTCGCCGTCAAACCAGACCTGGCCCGAGGTCGCGTCCAGCAGGCGCAGCACCAGCCGCCCCACGGTGGATTTGCCGCAGCCCGACTCGCCGACCAGCGCCATGGTCTCGCCGGTGTTCAACTCGAAGTTCAACCCGTCGACCGCATGCACGACCGCCTTGGAGCGGCTGAACAGGTGCGGGCGCACCGGGAAATGCTTGACCAGGTTTTCGACCTTCAGCAGCGCGCTCACGGTGCCACCTCGCTGGCTACAGCGGCGGTGTCGCGGCGGGTCGCCATACCGGCCTCCAGCGGTGCACGCCAGCAGGCTGCTTCGTGGCCTTCGCCCATGTCCATCAGCGGCGGCGCTTCCTGCCGGCATTTATCGACGGCAAAGGGGCAGCGCGGCGCGAAGCGGCAGCCGTCCATGCGTGTCATGGGTGTGGGCACCTGGCCCTCAATCGCGTTGAGCCGGTCCTGCGCCAGGTGCAGCTTGGGGATGGAGCCCAGCAATCCTATGGTGTAGGGATGCTGCGGCTCGACAAACAGGCGCCCCACGGGCGCGCGCTCCACGATCCTGCCGGAATACATCACGGCGACCTCATCGGCCAGCTCGGCGATCACGCCCAGGTCGTGCGTGATCAGGATGATGGCGGTGCCGGTTTCCTCGCGCAGCGTGCGCATCAGGTCCAGCACCTGGGCCTGGATGGTGACGTCCAGCGCGGTGGTGGGTTCGTCGGCGATCAGCAACTGCGGCTCGCAGGCCAGGGCCATGGCGATCATCACGCGCTGGCGCATGCCGCCCGAAAGCTTGTGCGGGTATTCGTCGATGCGCTGCTCGGGCGAGGGAATGCGCACGCGGCGCAGCATGGCGATGGCATGCTCCCTGGCCTGCGCCGCGCCGATGTCGCGGTGGCAGCGTATGCCTTCAATCAGCTGGTCGCCTATGGTGAAGGCCGGGTTCAGCGAGGTCATGGGTTCCTGGAAGATCATGGCCATGCGGTTGCCGCGCAGCGCGCGCATGGCGTCCGGGCCCAGCGTGGCCAGGTCGGTGCCTTCAAAGCGGATGGAACCGGCGGAAACACGGCCCTGGCCCTTGGGCAGCAGGCCCATGATGGACAGCGAAGTCACGCTTTTGCCGCAGCCCGATTCGCCGACGATGCCCAGTGTGCGGCCGGACTCCACCGAAAAGCTGATGCCGTCCACCGCGGCGAATTCACCGCCGCCTTCGAGCTTGAAGCTGGTGCGCAGGCCACTCACCTCCAGCAAAGCCGTCATTCGGCGGCTCCGCTGCGCCGGGCGTGAAAGCGTGTGATCTCGGCCTCGATCACCGCGCGATCGGTGATGCCCGCCGGGCTGTGGCGCGAGGGCAGGCAGGTGCTGAAGGGCTGGTAGCGCTCCAGGCTTTTGTCGTAAAGGCGGCGCAGTTCCTGCAGGGGCTCGGCATGGTCGTCCACGCGGAGGTCCAGTGCGCAGTAGTCTTCCGTGGTGTAAATCAAAAGTGCGGCGGCCTGCTTGCCGCGCTTGTCGCCGCCCGCGGCCTCACCGGCCGCCAGCGCGGTGATCAGGCGCTCGGCAAACGGGAGCCCGGCATTGGCCTCATAGGCCACGGCGGTGGCTTCAATCACCTGCGGGCCGGCCAGCATGTTGCCGGCGACGGAGTAGCCAACGCCCGCCCTGTGGCCGCACCAGTCTATGCAGGCGCTGCCGGTGTGGGCCGCGGCCTGGCCGCTTGCGCCTATCAGGTGAAGCTGGCGATGGTCACGGCCTTCGTCAGCGGCGGTTAAACGTTTGATGATGTCGGCGGGCGACTGGCCGAGGGCCAGGGCGTCCAATGCCGGTGCGGCATACAGCGGGTTGACCAGCGCCTGCGTTGCGAGCGCGCCCACGCCGCTGCGCGCGTGCGGGCACAGTGCGCCCGCAGCAAAAAATTTGCTGGCAACCGCCACGCCAAACGCGCCCGATGAATCGCGCGCGATGAGGGACCAGGTCATGTATCAAAACTTTCGTCAGCAGCTGCGCCCTTGATGAGGCGTCTGGCTTGCTCCCCGAAACAAAAACCGCTTTCGTGCGACTTCCGTCTTGCAAAGGATGATGCATGAATCATGCCATGCACCGGCGGGTCCGTGTCTCCGCGGACCCGCCGGCCAAGCGGAGTCTATTCCATCTTGGGCGGCCGTGCTCGGCCGTGCGCGGGGCTTAACCCGCCGCGGCTTTCGCGGCCGCTTCGCGCTTGCGGACCGTGGTCACGTTCTCGCTCGCGACGCCCCAGTTGTCGGTGTCGACCTCGTCGATGATGACAAAGGTGGTGGCCGGGTTTTTGTTGAGCACACGGACCAGCAGGTCGGTCGCGCCCTGGATCAGCTGCAGTTTTTGCGCGGGCGTTGCGCCTTCGCGGGTGATACGGATATTGACGTAAGGCATTTCGAAAACTCCTGGGGTTGGGTGAAAGAAAGCGGGGAGGCTTACCAGGTGCCGGCCGACGCACCGCCGTCGACTGCCAACACGACGCCGCTGGTGTATTGCGCGTCGGTCAGGTAGAGCACGGCGTCGACGACGTCCTGGGTCGCGCCTATGCGGGCCGAAGGCGACAGGGTCTTGAGGAAGGACTGCGTGCCTTCGTCGGGGCTGTGCATGGGGGTGGCGATGATGCCGGGCGCCACGGCCGAGACCTTCACATTGGACGAGGCCAGTTCCAGCGCGAGCGCGCGGGTCGCATCATTGAGGCCGCCCTTGATCAGCACGGGCAGCAGCGCCGGCACTTTCATGCTGGGCTGTATCGCGATGCTGGCGGTGATGGTCACGATGTGGCCCTGCCTGTTTTTCGCCATGTGCGCGGCGGCCTGCTGCGAGGGATAAAAGAAGCCCTTGAGGTTGGTGCCGACGATGCTGTCCAGCTCCTCTTCGGTGTAGTCGACGATTGGCTTGGCATTGAAGATGCCGGCGTTGTTGACCAGGATGTCGACCTTGCCGAAGCTGGCGATCGCATGGGCAAACAGTTTTTTGGCGGTGGCCGCCTCTGCGATGTCGCCTTCGACGCCCACAAAGTTGGCAGGGTTGCCGAGCTTGGCGGCGGCTGCTTCCAGCCGCGCGCTGCTGCGCGCATTGCCGACCACGTTGTAGCCGCGTTTTAAGTACGCTTCCGCCAGGGCAAAGCCGATGCCGCTCGAGGCGCCGGTGATCACGACGGTTTTGTTGTTGCTGTTGCTGTTGCTCATTGCAATCGTCCTTCAGTGGGTTGGATGGGCGGCGCGGTGGTCCCGTGCCGGCCGGGTGAATTGCTTGTTCCTTCCCGGTGAGATGAACTATATTTATGCTGTCCATGAAGATAAATATGGATTTTCACAAATTACTTGATACATGGCGTAATCAATGCGCCACTGAGGGGATGCCGTGAAGCGCAAATTCGATGATTTATTGCTGGGCAGCATCGAGCTGTTTTGCCTGGCGGCCGAGCTCAGCAGCTTTACCGCCGCCGCCGCGGCGGCCGGTGTGACGCCGGCGGCGGTCAGCCGTTCCGTGTCGCGGCTGGAGGAGCGGCTGGGCGTGCGCCTCTTTGTGCGCACCACAAGGCAAATCCGGCTGACAGACGACGGCCGCGTGTATTTCGAGCAGTGCCGCCAGGCCTTGTCGCAGCTCGTGGATGCCGAGCGCCAGGTGACGGGCGGGCAGGCCGCGCCGGCCGGGCTGTTGCGCATCAGCATGCCGACGCCTTATGCACATTACCGCGTGCTGCCCTTGCTGCCGCTGTTTCGCAAACGTTATCCGCAGGTCCAGCTCGACGTGCACCTGAGCAACCGCAACATCGATTTCGCGGACGAGGGCTATGACCTCGCGATACGCGGGCGCGCGCCGGACGACTCCAGCCTGATCGCGCGCAAGCTCGAAGACGCCGAACTGGTGCTGGCGGCTACACCCTCATACCTCAAGCGCGCGGGGAAACCCAAAACGCTGGAAGACCTGCAAAAGCACGAGTGCATCCAGTTTGAATTGCCCAGCACGGGCCGCAGGATTCCCTGGACTTTCCAGGTTGACGGCAAAGACCTCGACCTCGCGACGCCTGGCAGTTATTGCTGCACGGAAGACGTGCTGGGCGTGGCAACCCTGGCGCGCAGCGGCGCCGGCCTGGTGCAGACCTACCGCTACATCCTCGAGAAGGACTTGAAGAGCGGTGAACTGGTCGAGCTGCTGCCGCAGTTCGGCGGCAGCTCTCGGCCCTTCATCCTGCTGTACCCGCATGCGCGCCATTTGTCCTTGCGCGTGCGGACTTTTGTGGATTTTCTGGTCGAGCAGCTGGCGATCGCCGGGCGCTGAGGCCCTAGAGCCGTTCATAAAGCCCAGCGAAGCGGTCCTGGCAAGGCGACGCAACAACGCCAGGAGGGTTTTGTGGACGGCTCTTATTCGACTTTGGCGCCTGAGGCTCTTACGACTTCAGCCATGCGTTTGTAATCGACCGCCAGCAGCTTCGCGAAGTCGGCGTTGTTCATCGCCAGCGGCTCGATGCCCTGCTTGTCCAGGCGCTCCAGCACCACGGGGTCCTTGAGCACCTTGGCCATGGCCGCGTTGACACGGTTGACCTCGGCCGCCGGTGTGGCGGCGGGGCCCAGCAGGCCGAACCAGGAGTCGAACTGGTAGCCGGGCAGGCCGCTTTCGGCGATGGTGGGGACATCAGGAAGGTATTTGGAGCGCTTGGGCGAGGTCACGCCGATCAGGCGTATGCGGCTGTCTTTGGCAAAGGCCAGCGCGCCTATGCTGGCGGCGATCACCGCCTGCGCGCGGCCCGAGATCACTTCGTTGATCGCCTCGCCGGTGGCCTTGAGCGGCACGTGCACCACATCGATGCCGGCCAGGCCGTTGAAGTAGGCCATGGACAGGTGCGTGGCGCTGCCGACGCCGGCGGTGGCGTAGTTGAGCTTGCCGGGGTTGGCCTTGGCGTAGCGGATGTACTCGGCGGCGGTTTTGGCCGGCACGTCGGGGTGGATCATCAGCACGTAGTCGGCTGTGCCTATGTGCGCCATGGGGGCGAAGTCTTTTTGCGGGTCGTAGCTGAGTTTGGTGTAAAGCGTGCCGGCGATGTTGTGGCTGGCCGCGCCCAGCACCATGGTGCCGCTGTCGGGCGCCGACTTGGCGACATAGCCCGTTCCCACGGTGCCGCCGGCACCGGGCCGGTTCTCGATGATGACGGTCTGGCCCAGGGCCTGGCCGAGTTCGGTGGACATGGCGCGTGCCAGCAAGTCCTGGACGCCGCCCGGTGCGAAAGGCACCACGATGCGCGCGATTTTGGTGTTGGACTGGGCCAGGGTGCTGCCTGCGGCAAGGGCCAGGCCGGAGCCCAGGAAATCTCGGCGTTGCATCATGGAATGGTTTCTTTCGGTAGGTGGTGGTTGCGGTTGCGATCAGGTTTTCAGTTCACGCAGACCTCGTCGGCCAGGCGGCGCATGAAGCGCTCGCACCAGGCGAGTTGGTCGAGTGTGACCCATTCATTGGGCTGGTGTGCCTGCGCGATGTGGCCGGGGCCGCACACGATGGTCGGCACACCGACCTGGTGGAACAATGCAGCTTCCGTGCCAAAGGACACCTTGCCGGCGCCCGAACTGGCATCGACGTCGGCGCACTTGAAACACAGCTGGGCAATCTCGCTGTCGGCCTCCGTCGCGAAGCCGGGCAGCACCGAATTGAGCTTGTGGCTGATGCCGGTATCGGCGGCCACGGCCTGCATGGCCGGGACCAGGCTGTCGGCGAAAGCCTTGGCTTCGTTGAACAGCTCAACCGGCGAATTCATGTGGTGGTGGCGAATCTCCCAGGTCACGTCGCAGTCGCGCGGGATGATGTTGAGCGCGGTGCCGCCGGCGATCACGCCGGTGTGGATGGTGGTGTGCGGCACGTCGTAAATCGCATCGAACGGGCCCTCGGCCACCAGGCGGCGGTGCATGGACTTGAGGTGGGCGACGAATTCGCAGGCGATCTCCACAGCATTGACCCCCAGCGGCGTGAGCGAGGAGTGCGCCTCGAATCCGCGCACCGAGGTCTTGTAGGCGTGTTTGCCCTTGTGCGCGATCACCACCTGCATGCCGGTGGGCTCACCGACGATGCAGCCGGCGGGCTTGTAGCCCTGGTCCACCATGTCGGCAATCATGCGGCGCACGCCTATGCAGCCGACTTCCTCGTCGTAGCTGAACGCAAGGTGCACCGGGCGCTTGAGTTTGCGCTTGAGCAGCTCGGGCACCATCATGAGCGCGGTCGCGCCATAGCTCTTCATGTCGGTCACACCGCGGCCGTAGAGCTTGTCGCCAATGACCTGCGCCGCGAAAGGGTCGGTGTCCCAGGGCTGGCCGTCGACCGGCACCACGTCGGTGTGGCCCGACAGCACCAGGCCGCCAACTTTGGTCTCGCCGTTCTCGGCGGGCAGGGTGGCCCAGAGGTTGGCCTTCTTGCCGCTGTCGTCATAGGTGCGGCGGCATTCAATGCCCAGGGCTTCAAGCCGCGCCTGGGTCCAGTCGAGCAGCGGCAGGTTGCTGTCGCGCGAGACGGAGGCAAAGGACACCCATTTTTCAATCAGCGGCAGGGCGGCGAGGTCGGCGGCCTGCACGGCGCTGCGGGTGGCGTTGGGAAGAGGGGCATTCATGGTGGGCCTTTGTGGTACGGCGCGATGCCGTGGTTTTCAGGGCGGCGGCGGAGGCCGGGAAGACATGGAGGGCGTTGCCGGAAAATTGTATGACAGCATACTATTTTGCGCGCGGGCCTGATTTCGTCCGGACCTCGGTAGCGGCCCGGGCAAAAAAAACCGCCGGATCGAATGATCTCGGCGGTGTTTGACAGCCACAGGGGCCGGACGGTTGACGATCGCGGCAGCCTTACTTTTTCCCGCCACCACCACCGCCACCGTTTCCACCTCCGTTGCCTCCGCCATTACCTCCGCCATTGCCGCCGCCGTTACCGTTGCCCTTGCCGCCACCATGGCCGGCATCTTTGCCGGCGCCCAGGCCCTTGCCCGCGATGTCGGCCTTGGCGACGCTCTCTGCCTTGGCGGAATGGGTGGATGGCTTGCCGCTCTTGTCGGTATGCGAAGCGCTGACGACCGAGCCCAGGGTCACGCCCATGCCTTTGGCGATCTGCCCCCAGCCCATGCCCTCGCTTCTTTGCCCGAGCACGCCGCCCAAAGCGGCCGAGAGCTGTCCCGGTGTCGGATTGCTGATGCCTTGCTGGGCCAGCGAGGTTTTAGCCAGCGAGATGGCGATGTTGATGTTGCCGTAGCCCATCTTGCCCGTGGACGGCGACAGGCTGGCGGCGGGCGCCGTGGCGTTGGGGCCGGTCAGGCTGGGCCCGAGGGTGATGGTGGTGCCGGTACGCAGCCCGTCAACCATGGACCGGGCGTTTTCCGGTGAACCGGCGAAGGCGCTGTAGCTGGAAGCCAGCCTGGCGCCTTCCGGGTTGGAGGTGGTTTGCGCGAAGGCGGGGCCGCCGCACAACACGACGGCGCAGCCGGCCGCCAGGGCGAAAAGTTTTTTGGGGAGAGTGAACATGATGGGTACCTCACGCTGGTAGCGCCGGCCGCAGGCTGCGGCCATGGCTTCTTGATATTAGGAGTTCCTGCGCGCGCGAAGTGCGTGTTGCGGTGGCGTCCTACGGCGTCATCAGCGTAAAAGCGGGAGATGGTGCCTGGATGTAAAACCACGCGCAAAACGTTGGCGTCATAAACGGGTACCGGGCGCCTGGAAAGCGGCTGCGGCTGAACCCGGCGAGAATGCGACTCGCGGCATTGCGCTGCCCCGGCCATTCACTCCTCACAGAAAGCATTTCCCCATGACCAGCAGCATCTACACCACCTCCATTCCCGTTTTCAAGCAGATGCTGGGCGGCCTCAAGGGCGTCCTGGCCAAGGCCGAGGCCCACGCGGCCGCCAAGAACATCGACCCCAACGCGCTGCTGCAGGCGCGCCTTTTTCCCGACATGTTTCCCCTGCTGCGCCAGGTGCAGGTGGCCAGCGACTTCGCCAAGAGCGTGTCGGCCCGGCTGGCCGGCGTGGAAGTGCCCAAGATTGAAGACAAGGAAACCACGTTTGCCGAACTGCAGGCGCGCATAGACACGATTCTTGCCTTCGTCGAGGGACTGGATGTGGCGAAATTTGACGAAGCCGCCACGCGCGAGATCGTCACGCAAGCAGGAACGCCCAAGGAAAAGCGCTTCACGGGCCAGTCCTACCTGCTCAACTACGGCCTGCCGCATTTCTTCTTTCACACCACCACGGCATACGCCATCCTGCGCCACAACGGCGTGGAAGTGGGCAAGAAGGACTACATCGGAAGCTACTGAGCTTTGCCGGCGCCCGTTGCTGGGTGCCGCTTGCCCGCCTGGCTAGTGCCGTGCGGGGCTTTGGGCCTGCGCAAGCGTCTCGGGCGCTGCCGGGTTGCGCGGCATCTCGGCGGCGGACTGCCACGCGGGGGCTTGTGCCCACACGCTGGGGTGGGGCAGTTTCTGGTGGGGGCAGCTGGCGCCTCCGTCCAGCTGCCATGAAATGCCATGCAGCCAGTCATCGGCATGCGGCTCAAAACGCTTGAGGTCGGCCATCAGGGCTTTTTCGAAAGCCGCCGCGTAGGTCAGCAGGCGCAGGTCCCAGTGTTTCATGATGATGCGCACGTGCATGCCCTCGCCGTGGCGGCTGGAGGTCAGCAATATATGGCAGTCCAGCCAGTGCGACGGGATGCCCGCCCGCCGGGCGGTGTCGCGCAACAGTACCTGGATCAGCTGCTGCCGCAAGCCAAGGGCGGAATTTTCTTCGCCAGGAAGAGAGCGCTCCGATTCAGGAAGGCTGGTTCCCGCGGTCCTTGCAGGTTCGCTTTTGGTCCCAAAGAGCTGGTTGAGTTTCATGATGTGCGCGCATCGTGTTGTGGCGCCAGCCGTCTGGGCAGGGGGCGTATTTCACGCTGGCCCCGAGGCTGACACCATATGTTACAAGGTGTTAACAATGTCCGCGAACCCGGCCTTCAAGTCAAGCGGGGTGCTCTTGTAAAACCGGAACTTTTTCATGAAAACGTGAATTGGACGATGCGTTTCTGTGGGCATCAAGTCTGAATTTTCAGAGGGGAAAGCTCCGCATCTCCCGAAGTGCGGTCCCAGCGTTCCGGTTAGGGCCGAAGGCCTCGCACCGTGTTTGTGCCCAGGTATGCTGGCCTCCTGATTGTTTCTGTATGTAACTAAAACAAGTCTAAGCCCGCACGAAATACACGAAGGTGGTCTGCGGGAAGACGTGCCGGTAGAGGGGGCGTGCGAGCACCCGCGCCAGGTTTTTGGGTTGCAGCATGCCCGAGGCGCTGTTGTAGAGCCGGTAAAAGCTGGGGTGCAGCGGCTTGAGGCCGAACTCCTTGCCGAAGGCCACCAGCGAATCGTGGCTGAACGCGTTGATGTGCTCCAGCGGGGCGATCGGCATCTGGTCACCGGCCGACAGTGCGCCGAAATTTTTCCCCTGGCCGATTTTTTTCAGCGCGGCTGCCGCATCGGGAACGCTGATCTTGATGACCCCGTCGCCCGACAGCGCGTTGCGCAGCTTTTCGAGCACCAGCCGGGGCTCCGTCAGGTGTTCGAAGACCTGCTCGGTATTGATGAAACGGAACCTCCTGGCCGGCAGGTCGTCCAGGCCGACGACCCGCAGCCCCACGGACCTGCCATGGCGGGCGCGCTCCTCGGACAGCTCCACCCCCCACACATTGCAGCCGAATCCCATGGCCATCTTCGACCAGTGCGCCCAGCCGAAACCGAAGTCCAGCATGTCGAGCTCGCCCGGCGGCAGCCCGAAGTGCTGGATGATGAACTGGACCTGCTCGGCGAGGTAACGGTATTCGTCCAGGCTGTAGTTGCGGTGTTCACGCTCCAGCTCGGTGCCCGGGACCCAGTCGTTGTAGATTTCGCCGAGCAAGGGATCGTTGGGCACCTGCTGCTGGAAGACCAGGCCGCAATGGTCGCAGCGGGCCAGGGCATAGACGCCCGCGTCGGCCGTGGCGGACGCATGGCCTTCGTAGTGTCTTGCCAGGTAGGCCTGGATGCCCGCGCCGGTGTACGGCTCCTGGTACACCACGGAGAGGGAGCCTGAAAGGCAGCCGGGGCAGCGGGTCCTGACTTTGAGCGGCGATTCTCCCGGCAGCGTGTCGCCCTGAAGCGGCGCCTGGCGCGGCGTTGGCAGGCCTTCCCTGCGGGACGGTGAGGCCGGTTCAACCGGCAGGCGCGGGAGTTCAAGTGAGCTGGCAGGCATGTTCATGGTGGGTTCCGAAGCGCCGCAACGCAGCAGTACCGGCCACCTTAGCCGCTGGTGAGGCCCGCGCGGGTAACCCGCTGTAAGCCATGTATCGGCTCCCTCGCGCCAGTGCTGCACGCGCCGGGGCGCCGGCATGGAACCGGCACCCCGTGCATCAGGCCATGCGGTTCCGGTTTTCGACCACCGCGCAGCCGGTGATGCGCCACGCTTTGTTTCGTTGCCGCTCCAGGCTGTAGACCGCCAGCCACGAAGTGCCGCCGGCATCGGTCATCTGCACGCGCTGGATGGCCTGGTCGTCCTTGCCCTCGGCTTTCAGGAATGCCACGGAGCCCGGGCGGTAGACCACCGGGTAGTCCTTGCGCACCATCGCCATGAAGCCGGCGGCGTTGCCGACGGCTTCGCGCACATTGGGCGCGGCGAATGAAAAGGCCCTGGCCGCGTCGTCTTTGGCAAATGCGGCCAGCTGGCTTTCGATCACGCTGCGCACGCTTTTTTCGTCGGCCGCCGTGAACGGTGCGGCTTGCGCCGGCGCGGTGCCCAGCAGCAGCGCCAGTGCTGCGGCCCCTGCGGCGAGCAGGCCACGCAATTGCGCCGAAGCAAGGTGTATGCGGATGTTCATGTTTTTTCCTCCTGGGGCAGCTCTTGTCGCGGTGCCGGCAGCGCCATCATGCCGCAACTTGCCTGGAGTACGCAGCAAGCGGCGCGGCGGATGCGCCTCCTGGACTTAGAGCCGCTCTTAAAGAAGCTGGCCGCGCGCCAGCACCACCACGCCACCGCTGACGAGAATTTCACCGACCGTATTCGCCTGCACCGTGATCTTGCTGGGACGTCCGACGAAGCGGCCCTGTTTCAGCGTGATGACTTCGCCCGGCGTTGCCGCGCCGTGCTGCAGCAGGTAGGCGCCCACAGGGCCGGCCGCGCTGCCGGTGGCGATGTCTTCCACCAGCCCGGCGTTGTCCCAGGTGCGGCCCTCGCGCGCCGCCACGTCCACCACGTAGGCGAACTTGGCGCCCACGGTGGCCAGCAATGCCTCGAAGGCCGGGGGCACGATGCGCGCGCGGTCCAGGCCGCCCGCGGCGGGCACCAGCAGGTAGGGCAGGCCGGTCGACACGACCTGCAGTGGAAAGCGGATGTCCAACTGCGAGGCCTCGAGGTTGAGCGCGGCCAGAAAGGGCAGGCTTTCAGCGTGGCCCAGCGGGGCCTGCAGTGTGGCCTTGCCCTGGTTCATGCGGGCGTTGTAGGTGGCAGCGGTGCCTTCCAGCCGTGTGGTGCTCAGCGCGACCGCGCGCGTGCCCAGCATCAGGGTCCAGTCGGCGGCCGGCTGCCCGGCGGCATGTAGGTGGTGCAGCAGGCCGGCTGCGCCCAGCAGCGGGTGGCCGGCGAAATCGAGCTCTTCCTCCATCGTGAAGATGCGCGCTTCGAAGCGGCTGCCGGGGCCGTCGGGTGTGATGAAAATGCTTTCGAACTGCCGCATCTCCACCGCCAGGCGCTGCATTGCGCGCGCCGGCAGCGGGCTCTCGGGCAGGAAGACCGACAGGCCGTTGCCGGCCAGCGCCTCATGGGTGAACACGTCGACCTGGTAGTAGCCCAGGCCCGGGAAGGATGTCATGCTGGTTTCTCCTGGAGACCGCCCGGGGATGGCGGTCGGCAGGGAATTATCGGGGGGCGCCGATGTGGCTTTAGATACCGAGAATCTTCTTGGCGCCGCCCAGTGCCTTCATGGAGTCGTCGTGCTTGCCTTCCTTGTGGAATTTTTCGCCATCGGCGCGCAGTTCCTTGACCTTGCTCATGTCGGCGGGCGACAGTTTGGGGTTGGTCATCAGCTTGGCGTCTATGGCCTTCATCTCGTTGGGGCAGTTGTGGGCAAAGGCCAGTGAGGATGTGGCAAGCGCCACGGCGGCAATGATGAGCTTCATGCGAATCTCCAGGCTGCGTCAGAAGATGCTGACGCCAAATACTAGCAAGCCGTGGGACTGCTCACAAGGGCGGTTGCCCGCAGCGCCGGCTAGCCAATCTGCAGCTGGGAATCACCGATGAAGTGGTAGTCCGGAATCTCCAGGTTGGTCGGTGCCGGCACGTTTTTCACGACGCGGCCGGCCAGGTCGAAGCGGGAGCCGTGGCAGGGGCAAAAGAACCCGCCGGGCGCATGCAGCTCGGCGTTCAGCGCGCTGTCGTCCAGGCGCAGGCTCGGGGAGCAGCCCAGGTGCGTGCATACCCCGATCGCCACCAGAAGTTCCGGGCGCTCGGAGCGGGTCGGGTTGGCGCACGACTTCGGTTGCTCGGAGCGCTTGGACTGCGGGTCCGCCAACACCGGGTTGGGCTGCCGCAGCGCGCGCACCATGTCCTCGCTGCGCCGCATCAGCCAGACCGGCTTGCCGCGCCAGGCGACGGTGCGCAGTTCGCCCGTCGCCAAGTTGGAAATATCCACCAGCACCGGGCCGCCTTCGGCGCGCGCCGCTTCAGAGGGGGCGAGGCTGGCGGCGAAGGGGTAGGCCGCGGCCAGCAGGCCGGCACCGGCGGCGATGCCGGTTGCCGCCGCCAGCAGGTGCCGCTTGTCGGCATCCTGCAGGGTGCCGTCGTCTATAGCGCGTACCAGTTCGGTGAGGGTGCGCATGGTTGCTTTCAGGGCCTTCGGTCCGGTGCGTTCACGGTGTGGTTTTATCCGCGCCGGCGGGCCAGAGGAAGATCGCCCTGGCGGATTGCCCCGCCTTCACGTCCACCTTGCGTTGCAGGGTCTGGCCGGCCAGTGTGGCCTCCACGGCATAACTGCCCGGTGCCAGCCGCGCCAGCAGGAAGGGGCCTTCCGACGTGGCTTGGAGAACTTCCTGGCCCCGGGCGTCGCGTATCCGCACCTTCACGTCGGCGGCGAAATCGGCGCGCTGCCTGTCCTGGATGGCGAATTCGAGCGCCAGCGGCCACTGCGCGCTGGCCTTGCGCATCGCCGCGGATTCGTCGGCGCCTATGCCGCCGCTCAGGTATTCAATCGGGCCGCTGGTGCGCACGGGCGGCAAGGGTGCGTCGGCCTGGGCCAGTGCAGCACTCGTTATCAGGGCTGTTAGCGCACCGAGGACGGCCGCAGAGGCGGCCTTGCGTGTCGGGGTTTTCATTTCGAGATGCTCCTTCCGCAAAGAGGGATTTCACACCGTATCAGGCTTTGCGCGCCGGGTGTTCAAGGCCGCTGGAAACCATTGTTCGCGGGTCAGCTTAGGCCGGCCTTAAGTGAAATAAAGGGCGCGGGAAGACACGCCTAAAATCCCGACTGGCTTGTTTGCCGCTGCAAGCCCGCCGTGTTCAAACGCCCTGTTACCTACATCACCCGGATCCGCCACCCATGTCCCTCGAAGTCCTTGAAGCCCAGACCGGCGACAACCCCACCGCCACCATCCTCATCATGCACGGCCTGGGGGCCGATGGGCGCGACTTTGTGCCGATCGCCGAGCAGCTCAACCTCTCCAGCGTGGGTGACGTGCGTTTTCTGTTCCCGAGCGCGCCGTCCATCCCCGTCACCATCAACGGCGGCTACGTCATGCCGGCCTGGTACGACCTGCTGGGCGCCGACCTGGTGAGCCGGCAGGACGAGGTCGGGCTGCGCAAGTCGCAGGCCGACATCGAGGCGCTGATTGCCCATGAAACATCGCGCGGCATTCCCGCCAGCCGCATCGTGATCGCGGGTTTCTCGCAAGGCTGTGCCATGGCCTTGATGACGGGCCTGCGCCACAGTGAGCGCCTCGCCGGCATCGCGGGGCTGTCGGGTTACCTGCCGCTGGCCGACAAGACCGTTGGTGAGCGCAGTGCCGCCAACCAGGATGTGCCGATTTTCCTGGCCCACGGCACGCGCGACGGCGTGGTCGTGCTGCCGCGCGCCACCGCCACGCGCGATGCGCTCACGGCCATGGGCTACCCGGTCGAATGGCATGAGTACGCGATGGAGCACTCGGTGTGCCCGCAGGAGATCGTCGACCTTGAGAAGTGGTTGCTGAAAGTCCTTGCCTGAGGACAAGCGTTCAGGCAGGCTGAGCGCCTCGCGCATCCCGTGCCATGCGCCGCACGCGCCACAGCAGGAAAAATGCGATGCTGAAGTTCAGCAGGTTCCAGGCCACGCCGTTCAGAAAGGCCGCGTGGTAGGAGCCGGTCAGGTCGAAGATCTTGCCCGACATCCAGCCGCCCAGCGCCATGCCCAGCAGGGACGCCATGATCACCGTGCCCACGCGCGCGCCGGCTTCGGCGGGTTCGAAGTATTCGCGCACGATGATGGCGTAAGCCGGCACGAGGCCGCCCTGGAACAGGCCGAACAGCGCGGCAATAACGTAGAGCGACACCAGCCCGTCAAAAGGCAGGAACAGCAGCAGCGCGATGCCCTGCAGCACCGAGCCCAGCATCAGCGTGCGCAGCCCGCCTATGCGGTCGCAGATCACGCCTGACACCAGGCGGCTCACCACGCCGCAGGCCAGCATCAGCGACAGCATCTCGGCGCCGCGCGCCGCGCCGTAGCCCAGGTCGGTGCAGTAAGACACGATGTGCACCTGCGGCATGGCCATGGCCACGCAGCAGGCCACGCTGGCCACGCACAGCAGTGTTTGCGCCGCGCCCGGCGTCAAGCCGAAAGGCATGCTGCTCGTCGTCGCCTTCAGGCCGCTGCTGCCCACGCTGGAGGCCACGGCCACCGGCGGGCGCTTGCGCATCAGCAGGGCCAGCGAGGCCATGGCCACAAAGCTGAAAATGCCCAGGCCCAGGTAAGTCTGCCGCCAGCCCACGCTTTCCACGAAGTGCTGCACGATGGGCGGCCAGATCGCGCCGCCCAGGTAGTTGCCGCTGGCGCAGACCGCCACCGCGAAGCCGCGGCGGCGCACAAACCACAGGGAGGTGTCGGCCAGCAGCGGCGCGAAGGTGGAAGCCGAGCCGAGAAAGCCTATCAGCAGGCCGTGCGCCAGCGAGAACATCCATATGTTGCCCGCCATGGCCGCCAGCGCAAAACCCAGGCCCAGCCCGCACGCGCCAATCAGCAGCGGCACCATCACGCCGAAGCGGTCGGCCAGGCGGCCCATCATCACGCCGCCCACGCCGAAACCTATCATCAGCAAGGTATAGGGAATGGACGCATCGGCGCGCGAGACGCCGAACTCGGCCTGCACCGCCGGCAGCACCACGGCCACCACATACATGCCGCAAGCGCCCACCGTCATCAGGGCCAGCGTGACCATGAGGCGCATCACGGCATAGCGCGAATCGACGAGGGAAGAGGGGTCTTGGGAGGCCTTGCTTGTGGAGGCGGTGGATGGGGAGGGAGGGCTCATCGGCGCTAGGGTACACCAGTCACCGCCGCGTTGCAGGAGCCTCTAGGCGCAGGCGGCTTCCCCTGCCTGTACGCGCACCCGGCCCACCATGTTCATGCACAGGGTGCGGGTGTAGCGGCTGTTCTTGGCCAGGGCGCCCGGCGCCTGCACCAGCCACCGGCTTTGCAGGCCCACGGCGCGGCCGGTGGCGTCGTAGCTGATGTGGTTGCGGTTGTTGACGGGGTTGCCCGCATTGTTGACCGCCAGAAAATTGCCGATGTTCGCAAAGGCTTCCTGCACCCGGACCACGGTGTCGGCGCCGCTGTCGAACGCACCGTCGCCGTCTTCGTCCCAAAAAACGACCCAGCCTTCCTTCCAGCCGCCGGCGGCCAGGCCGGTCCCGGTGGAGCATTTGGGCGGATGTGCGGCCGGATCGGCGCTTCTGCAAATGGTGACGGTTTTCCCGCGCCGCATGGCTTCGCCGCGGGCATAGCGGGTGTCGGAGACGAAGGCGTTGACGGTCCAGGAGACACGGGTGCTGGCGACCAATCCCAGGAAGGAGGGAATCGCAAAGCCCGCAACAATCGCGATGATGGCCAGGACCACCAGCAGTTCGATCAAGGTGATGCCGCGCGGCCGCGGGCGGGCTGGCAGGCGGCGTGTGCAGGCGCTCGCCGGGGTGGTTTGTGAAGCGGTGTTACGGGAGGTTTGAGGCGGGGGCGCGACGGGGGCGGCCACAGCCTGGTGCTGCAAATTCATGGCGGCGGATCTGGATGTTTTTGGGGAACATCTGGACCGTACTGGAGGCCGCTGCGCTTGCGCGGCTCAATTGTCCGCCGCCGGACTTTGATTGCTGGAAATAGTGCGCGATATCATGGCGCCGCGGGACGGCGACGGTTTCGCGCGGGTTTTGGGGGCGCGCCGCAGGCCTGCGGCGGCCGGGATGCTCTTAGAGCGGCGAAGGCCGCGTGGCTTCGTAGCCGACCGGCGCGGGATTGCTTTCGCCCCGCATGCCCAGTTCCTGGTCGCGGATGCGGAAGAGGCGCTCAAGGTCCTTCATGGCGTCGCTGTCGGGGGCTACCGGTGCGCGCGGGGCGGCCGCTTCGACGGACACCGCCGGCGCCGGCTGCTCGGCTTGCGCGGCCTGGGCCTGGCCCAGCGACGCGAGGATGGGGGCTGCGGCGGCTGCGGCAGTGGCCGCGCTCATGGGTTCGAACAATGGCGCGATGGGCTGGACAAGGGGCTGGGCGGGGCGGACCGGCCGGACGGGGGGGGCGACCGGGTCGGCCCAAAAGGATTTGTCGGGCATGCTGCGATGCGGGCAGGTTTGCGCCACGTCCAGCTGCCATGAAATGCCGTGCAGCCACTGGCTGGCCTGGGGCTCAAAGCGGGTGATCTCGACCATGAGCGCGTTCTGGAACGCGAAGGCGTAGTTCATCAGGCGGTCGTCCCATTCGCGCACGACCAGGCGCACATACATGCCTTGCCCCCTGCTGCGGCTGTTCACCAGCAGCATCTGGCAGTCGATCCAGCGCGGCGGGATGCCGTACTTGCGCAGCGCGTCGCGCAGCAGCACCTGCACCAACTGGCGGCGCGTGGCGTTGTCCGAACCGTCCTCAATGGTCAGCGGGTTGTCCCGGTTCGAAGCGGGCGCGCGTTTGGCCGTGGTCCCGGCAGGCGACCCGCCAAACAGGGTGGCTATCAATTTTTTCATTTTTGGTGCGGCTCCTCGCAGTTTCACTTCAACTTTCCCCCGGCAAAACCGACGGGTTTGGAAGCTTATAAAGTGAAAACAGAGGTGTTACTGAATGTTTTTTTATCGTCGTCCAGCTTGCGCCACAAGTCAAGGAAGTTTCAACAGCTTGGCGCGAAGGCGTCGCTCGCTTTCCACATCCAAATGGCTAAAGTGTGGATTTATGCCTGAAACAGGAGATGCATGGCCGAAATCCGGCCGGCCTGCCGGACTGGCCGCCAGACCCACCCGGCCTGTGCTGGCAAGCCCGTCCGTGCCAGCGTAAAGCGGCGGGCTGTGATAACTTCCACGCCAATTCAAGAACCTGGGGGAATGACGATATGACCAAGTTGCAGGCGCCTGCGGGCGCGCTACAGGGCCGCCTGAAAGCGCTCACCCCGGCCCGGCTCAAGGGCATGCGCCGCGGCATCGAGAAGGAAAGCCTGCGCGCCCAGCCCGGCGGCGGGCTGGCCCTCACGCCGCATCCCGCCGCCCTGGGTTCGGCCCTCACGCATCCGAGCATCACCACCGACTTCAGCGAGTCGCAGGTGGAGCTGGTCACCGGCGCGCACAAAAGCCCTGAAGCCGCGCTGCAGGAACTCACGCAGCTGCACCAGTTCACCTACAGCACCATGAAGGCGCTGGGCGACGAAATGCTGTGGGTTTCCAGCATGCCCTGCGGCCTGCCGACCGACGAAACCATCCCGATCGCGCGTTTCGGCTCTTCCAACGTCGGGCGCGCCAAAAGCGTCTACCGCATGGGCCTGTCGCACCGCTACGGGCGGCGCATGCAGACGATTTCGGGCATCCACTACAACTGGTCGCTGCCCGACGTGAGCAGTGAGCAATACTTCGCGCTGATCCGCAACTTCCGGCGCCAGGCGTTTTTGCTGCTCTACCTGTTCGGTGCCTCGCCGGCCGTCTGTTCGACCTTTGTCGCCGGCCGCCAGCACGAGCTGCAGACCCTGAGCGACAGCACCATGTACATGCCCCACGGCACCTCGCTGCGCATGGGCCGGCTGGGTTACCAGAGCGATGCGCAGGCCTCGCTGGCCGTCAGCTACAACAGCCTGGACGGCTACGGCGCCTCGCTGCAGGA
Organism: Polaromonas sp. LjRoot131; assembly: GCF_964252805.1. Lineage (NCBI taxonomy): Bacteria > Pseudomonadati > Pseudomonadota > Betaproteobacteria > Burkholderiales > Comamonadaceae > Polaromonas > Polaromonas sp. LjRoot131. Next base: position 479,188 of record NZ_CAXUPF020000001.1, read on the forward strand.
CGCGCTGACCCGGCCTTACCCGGCCTACGAAGCCGTCGGCATCCGCAACCCGGGCGGCGATTACAACCAGTTGGCCACCACGCTGCTGCAGATCGAAAACGAGTTCTACGGCACCATACGCCCCAAGCGCGTGATTTATCCCGGTGAGCGCCCGCTGCATGCGCTGCGCGAACGCGGCGTCGAATACATCGAAGTGCGCCTGATGGACCTGGATCCTTTCGAGCCGGTCGGCATCAACGCGCAGACCATGCGCTTCCTCGACGTGTTCCTGCTGCACTGCCTGCTCAGCGACAGCCCGAAGGACACGCCGCAGGAGATCGCCGAACTCAAGCACAACCAGCACCAGACGGCCGCGCGCGGCCGCGAACCCGGGCTCAAGCTCAAGCGCGGCGGGCAGGAAGTCACGCTGACGGGCTGGGGTGCCGAGGTGCTGGCCCAGTGCGCGCCCATCGCCGCCGCCCTGGATGCCGCGCACGGCGGCACGCAATACAGCGACACATTGACCGCCGCCAGCGCCGCCTTGCTGGACTCGTCGACCTTGCCCTCGGCCCGCGTGCTGGCGGCCATGGCCGGCAAGCACGGCAACTCCTTCGTCAAGTTCGCGCGCGAGCAATCCCTGCAGACGCAGGCCCTTCTGCAGGCCCAGCCCTTGGGCGCGGATGAGCTTGCCCACTTTGCCGCGCTGACCGAGGAGTCCCTCCAGGCGCAAAAGAAGATCGAAGCCTCGGACACCATGCCCTTCGAGATTTACCGGCAGCAGTATGTGTCGGCCGAGCGCCTGGGCATGCCGGGCCGCGAGGCCGTGGCGATTTGATGACGCTTAGGAGCGGCGCAGCCGGATGACGTCCATGGTGACCCTGAGAAACCGCCTTTGCGAAGGGGGTTGCCATGTTTCAGCTTAGACAGTTAAGGACATTCGTCGCTGCGGCCGAAACGCTGAGCTTCACGCGCGCGGCGGAACGGGTGCACCTGACGCAGCCCAGCGTGACTGAGCAGATCCGCGCGCTTGAAGATGCTGTCGGGCGCCCCCTGTTCGCCAGGCATCGCAACGCGCTGGCGCTGACGGATGCCGGCGGCAAGCTTCTGACGCGGGCGCGCGACCTGCTGGCCATGGCGGATGACACCCTTCACGCGGTGAAGGGTGATGCAGCGGCCACCGCGGCGAGCCTCACACTGGTCGCGCCGGAGACGCTCACCCTCACGGTTTTTACACCGGTCATGGCCGATTACGCACAACGCTACCCCGATGTCAGCTTGACACTCCTGACCCGGAACTCGGCGGACACCCTGTCAACAGTCAAGGACGGTTCGGCGGACCTTGGCCTGCTCCATGGGTTGCCCGCGCATGCCCCCTCATTGACCAGCGAGGTTCTCAGCCACGACGAGCCGGTGCTGGTCGTGCCGTCGGGGAGCCCCTTGTCTGGGCGCCAAAGCGTCTCCGTCCGCGATTTCGCTGAAGAGAGGCTGGGTGCGACAGCGCCGGGTTGTACCTACCGTGCTTACTTGGAAGCGCTTGTGCAACCAGGCCGGGACATGCCCGGTATCAGCTTTGAAGCGGAAAGCGTTCGGGGCCTGATCGGCATGGTGGCCGCCGGTCTCGGCGTTTGCGTGCTGCCGCGGCTGGCCTTCAGAAGCGCCTTGCCCGGCCCTGGTGTCAGGGCTGTACGCCTGGACGGCGCCATGCGGAACCTGCCGGTGTGTCTGGTCAGGCCCGCCGGGACGCACCGGCGCGAGCCTCTTCACGTGTCGGCCTTCGCCGGGATGCTGCGTGAGCGAATCCCGGGGCTAGACCAGGCGATGCCCACCGTCGATGTGCAGGACGGTCCCCGTGGTGTAGCCGTTACCCAGCAGGAAGACCATGGCGTGGGCGATGTCCTGGGGCGTGCCGACGCGGCCCACAAGTAGGCGCTGCGCCATCGCGGCCAGCATGTGGTCGGCGTCGGGGCCGGCAACGTCTTCCCAGATCGGCGTTCGAACCCACCCCGGCGAGACCGCATTGACCCGGATGGGCGCGAGTTCAACCGCCATCGCGCGCACAACGCCTTCAAGGGCCGCGTTGATCGCCGCAACTGCAACGCCTTTGGGCCTGGGGCGGTAAGCCGCGATGCCGGACACAAAAGTTATCGATCCCTGCGGCGGCATCCGGGGTGACGCGTATTTGGCCAGCAGGATAGGAGCCAGGATTTTTGAATTCATGGCGCGCTCCAGCGCACTTCGCTCCAGCGATTGCAGCATGACATAAGAGCCGCCGATATCGGCGGCGGTGCAGACCAGGTGGTCCAGGCTGCCGATCCGCTCGAACAGGGCTTGCACCTCCTGCTCGGAGGTCACGTCGGCCTGGTGAAACTGCGGCGTTCCGCGTGCCTGCAGGTGCTCGCGCGCCGCTTCCAGCTTGGCAGGCGATCTCCCGACTACCGTGACCGCCGCGCCCTGGGCCAGGAGCTCCTGCGCCAGGGCCAGACCCATGCCCGAGTTGCCCCCGACGACCACGATATGACTGCGCCTCAATGATGTATCCACTTTGATCCTGTAAAAGGTGGTTGAACAGGATGCCGATGGTGCGGGCGACCCGCAGCCGGCTCAAGCAGGAAGTTTCGATGAGGGTATTGGAATCTCCTATGCGGGGGCACTTTGGAGGGGCGCTCGCGAAGAGCCCCGCCAGGAACTGTCAGGTTTCAGCCTGGTCTGCCAGCTTTAACAGCGTCTCTTCGCGCCAGTAGTCCACGGCCTCATACCAGCCTTCCCATACGCAGCCGTTGCAGCCGCGGCCGCAACAGCTGTCGGGCTCGGAAGGTGGTTGGCGCAGCGTGACGCCGACGGCGGCCGCGCGCTGCTGTAAAGCAGCAAACATCGCCAGCGCGGCGTCGCGGTCGGTGGTGTCCGGCATCGGCCCGGGGGAATGTCAGGCCCTGGGTCAGGCCTTGGCGGGCGCCGCCATGCGCCGGCGCGCGTAGAGGCCGATGAAGGCGCAGCCCAGCACCAGCGCGAACCAGCCCACCAGCGAGGACTTGGCGACGATGCCCTGCATGCCCGGTGAGCTGATGAAGTAAGGCGAGACCAGCACGGCCAGGCCTATCAGCACACAGAGGATGCCTTTGATCATCAGTTCGTTGTTGGCCTTGAGGGTGGAGGCCGCCAGGCGGCGGGCGGGAATCACGGGTTTCTGGTCGGGGGCGGCGGGCAGGGGCATTAGGGGCTCGATAGAGGGATGGGTTGCAGGGCGCCTGGGATGGCCCTGGTGTGCGTTACGGCGGGCGGCGCCGCGATACCCCGATTGTCCTTCATCGCGCCGGGCGTGGATGTAACAGGGCCATGACCCCCGCGGCGAGGCCGGCTTGCCGGACCAGTGGCCATGTTTAATGATTTCTTAATAGCGCTAAGAAGTCCTTAAATTCGCATCGGCATGATCCGCTTCAGCTTAACCACCCTGGAGAAACTGAAGATGACCTCTCGCCTATCGCGTCCCGCCGCCAAATCCGCACCGACCAGCGCCAAGCCCGCCGTGAAGCCAAGCACCGCCCGGCCCGGCGCGGCAGCGGCCAAAGCCTCGATCCCGCTGTTTTCGCTGTTCCTGCTGGCCGCCTTCGCGCAGCCGGCCGCAGCCCAGCAGCAAGCCGCACAGGGTCAGGCCGAGGAGCCCTCTTCCTGGGGCCTGGGTGTGGGCGTCGGCGTGGAGCGCAAGCCCTACCGCGACTTCGACAACAAGACCAGGCTGCTCCCGCTGCTCACCTATGAAAGCAAATGGATCAGCCTCTCCGGCCTCTCCGCCGACCTGAAGCTGCCCTCGGCCGGCCCGGTGTCCTTCCGCCTGCGCGCGCGCTACTCGATGGAAGGCTATGAGGCTTCCGATTCCCCTTTCCTGGCCGGCATGGACGAACGCAAGGACGGCATCTGGCTGGGCGGCGCGGCGATCTGGCGCAACGACGTCGCCAACCTCTCGGCCGAGCTGCTGGGCGATGCCTCGGGCAACAGCAAGGGTTCGAAGTTCAGGCTGACCGTGGACCGCCGCTTCCAGGCCGGCAGCTTCGACATCACGCCGCGCCTGTCCGCGACCCGGCTCGACGACAAATACGTGTCTTATTACTACGGCGTGAACGCCGCCGAGGTGCGCGCCGGCCGGCCCTTCTACCAGGGTAGCTCGGCCGTCAACCTGGAGGCCGGGCTGCGTGTGGGTTATGCCATTGCGCCTCGGCAAAGTGTCTTCCTTGACCTGAGCACCACAAAGCTTGGTTCTAGCATCAAGGACAGCCCGCTGGTCGACAAATCCAGCCAGACGGGTGTGCGCGTGGGTTATCTCTACCGGTTCTAAGTAGAGCAGGGTAGAGCAGAACTCGCAGGGCCTTTATCGGGCCGAGGCCCTGCAACTCAACTTGGCGGTCCGCAATACGAAGGAGTCATGAAGCATGCAAACGGACTTTAATCCGTTTGCGCAGACGTCGCGTCCAGCACGGTTGAGCCTGGCGTTACCGGCAGCGGAAACAAAATCCTCACGCTGAAGCCCTTGCCGTCCAGCCCGGTCCCGGTCTCGATGGCGGCCTCGTGCAGTTGCGCGATGCCGGCCACCAGCGACAGGCCTATGCCGCTGCCGCGCCCGCCGTTGCCCGCGACGCGGTGAAAGCGCCGGAAGATCGCCTGGTGCTCGGCTTCGGGCACGCCCGGGCCGTCGTCGGCGACCTCCAGGCAGATCCGCTCCCGGCCGGCCGCTTCGCGGTAGCCGCAGCTGATTTTCACGCGCCCGCCCTCGGGCGTGTAGCGCAGTGCGTTGTCCAGCAGGTTGCGCAGCAGGATGCCGATCTCGTCGACGTCGCATTCAATCGGGCAGGGCGTGAGCGCCAGGATGATGGCGCGGCGCTGCTGCTGCGCCTGCATGTCGAACTCCTGGCTCACGTACAGGATGAGCTCGCTGAGGTCGGCCAGGCTTTTCTGCGGCGCGTTCGCACCCGCGTCCATGCGCGCCAGGTCCAGCAACTGGTCCGACAGGCGCGTGCTGCGCTCGGCCACGGCCAGCAGCTTGACGAGGGCTGCGTCCTTCTCAGCCAGTGTGGCGGCGCGCAAGGCCACCTGGGCCTGCGCCTGCAGCGCCGACAGCGGCGTGCGCAGCTCGTGCGCCGCGTCGCCGATAAAACGCCTTTCGCCTTGCATGGCCTGGTCCAGCTGGTCCAGCAGGTGGTTGAAAGACTCGACCAGCGGCCGGATCTCGCTGGGCAGCTGTGCCACCGGCAGCGGCGTGAGGTCGAACTTGCGGCGGCTGCGCACCGCCGCCTGGATGGCCGTCAGGGGCTGCAGCGACTTGCCCATGGCAAACCACATCAGCAGGCCGGCCATTCCCAGCAGGCCGGTCACCAGGCCTAGCGCCACAAAGGTCTTGTGCCGGATTTCCTGATCGATCACGCTGTGCCGCATGGCCACCTGCACGCTGACCTCCCCGGTGCTGTCGGACACCGCGAAGACGCGCCAGCGCTCGCCGGCGATGGTGGAGCTGGTAAAGCCGTCGTTGAAGGCCGGCAGCAGCGGCGTGGCCGGCGAGTCCGGCGCCCGCACGATCAGGTTCTTGCGCTCCGTCCACACCTGGAAGGTCAGGTTGACGTCGCGCGGAATCGAATCGTCGCGCAACTGCAGGCTGTGGCCGAAAGAGGGTTTCAGATGCCGGCCGCTCGGGATCGACATCAAAATCTTGGTGCCTATGGCCTGCAGCTTGCTGTCCCAATGGCTTCCCTGGCCGCGCAGGGTGTACACCAGCAGCACGGCGAGCGCGCCGGCCCAGCACAGCGTGATGGTCACGCCCAGCACCGCCAGCACGCGGCCCTTGAGCGACCGGGCGAACAGGCACTTCACGGCTTGGCCTCGCCGATCATGTAGCCTTGGCCGTGCACGGTGGTGATCAGGTGTTCGCCCAGCTTGCGGCGCAGCTGGTGGATGAACACCGCGATCGTGTTGCTTTCAATCGCCGAGGTGCTGCCGTAGACCACGTCTTCCAGGTGGTCGCGCGTGACCACGTGGCCGGGGCGTTCCAGCAGCGCCAGCAGCGTGCGGTATTCGTGCGCGCTCAGGGCCACGCGCGCGCCGGCCCGCGTCACCGCGCGCTTGCTGCGGTCCAGGCTGATGTCGCCATAGGTGTGCACCGGCACCACCTTGCCCTGGCTGCGGCGTATCACGGCGCGCACCCGCGCCCAGAGTTCGTCGACCTGGAAGGGCTTGACGAGGTAGTCGTCGGCGCCCGCGTCCAGCCCCAGGATGCGCTCGCTGAGCTGGCCGCGCGCCGTCAGGATCAGCACCGGCGTCACGTCGTAGCGCCCGCGCAGGGCCCGCAGCACCGTCAGGCCCGAATCGCCGGGCAGTCCCAGGTCCAGCAGCACGGCTTCATAGACATGGTCGACCAGCGCCAGCCGGGCGGACATGGCGTCGCCGACGTGGTCCACCGTCCAGGCGATCTGGCGCGCGGCGTCGCATACCGCTTCGGCCAGCATCGCGTCGTCTTCTACCAGCAGCAGGTGCACGGAAAATCCTCTATCGGGGGTTCGCTTGGGGGTGGGGCAGGGCCGTGTGGCGCCAGGCACTGATCGTGCCGGGCGCCGATTAATCACTTATTAATAAGCAAGGTACACCCCCGTCCAGGCTCACTGCGTGTAGCCTGTTCCCCCTTGAGGGGGCGGCGCCTGCGGCCCGGCAAAGCCGGTTCCGCGGCCCCCACTGATTTTGCCAGCCGAAGTCTTAAACCGGCAGGAGGGTATTTTGCGGCATGGCGGCACTGGAGCCGCAGCGGCGACAATAGGGACATCGCCGCGGCGCTCATGCCCGCCAACCCCCGAACCCAAGAAAGAAACGATCCAGATGGCCATCCAGTGGTTTCCCGGTCACATGCACCTGACCAAAAAAGCCATCAGCGAGCGCATCAAGGAAATTGATGTGGTCATAGAGCTGCTGGACGCGCGCCTGCCCGGCTCCAGCGCCAACCCCATGCTGGCCGAACTCACCAGCGGAAAGCCCGCGCTCAAGGTGCTCAACAAGCGCGACCTGGCCGACCCCACGCGCACGCCGCTCTGGCTGGACCACTACAACAGCCTGCCCGCCACCCGCGCCATCGAGCTGGACGCCAGCGAGACCACGCCTGCGCGCCGCCTCATCGACGCCTGCCACGCCTTGGCGCCCACGCGCGGCACCATGGTCAAGCCCATGCGTGTGCTGATCTGCGGCATTCCCAACGTCGGAAAGTCCACACTCATCAACACCCTGACCGGCAAGCGCGCCACCAAGACCGGCGACGAGGCCGGCATCACCAAGGTCGAGCAGCGCCTGGTGTTGGCCGACGGTTTTTATTTGTGGGACACGCCCGGCATGCTGTGGCCGCGCATCATCGTCGCCAAGAGCGGCTACAACCTGGCCGCCAGCGGTGCGATAGGCCGCAACGCTTTTGACGAGGAAGAGGTGGCGCTCGAGCTGCTCGACTATCTCATCAAGCACTACCCCGGCCTGCTGGAGGCGCGCTACAAGGTGGAAGTGACGCCCGGCATCACCGATGAACAGCTGCTCGAAGAGATAGGCCGCAAGCGCGGCGCGGTGCTGTCCAAGGGCCGCGTCAACCTGCAAAAAGCCGCCGAAATCGTGATCTATGAATTCCGCGGCGCGACCCTGGGCCGCATCACGCTGGAGACACCCGCCGAGTACGCCGAATGGCTGGCCGCCGGCCGGCTGCTGGACGCCGAGCGGCAGGTGAAAAAAGACAAGATTGAGACCAACCGGCTGATCAAGTTCAAGAAGATCCCCCGGCCGGATAAATCAGGCGAGCCAGGTGAATCCTGAACCCGGCCTTCGGGCCCCTGCGCGCGGGGGCTCACTTGAGGCTGGTTTTGCAGGTGCGTATGCCCAGCAGCGTGTATGCCGGGCACCAGCCTAGCAAGCCCGTCAGCAGTGGCACCAGCCCCAGCAATGCCCACCAGCGATAGGCGGGTTCCGCCACAAAATACAGGCTCAGGATGGCGAGTCCCGCCACGATGCGCACCGCGCGGTCGGCGGTGCCTGCGTTTTTGTTCATGATGATTTCCTTCTTTTGAAAATGGGTTGCTAGTGCAGCACCAGCACCGGCTTTTTGCTGTGCGACAGCACTTTCTGGGTTTCACTGCCCAGCAGGAAGCCGGCGATGCCCTTGCGGCCGTGCGAAGCCATCACGATGAGGTCGCAGGCCTTGCCCTCCGCCATGCGGACAATGGCTTCGTAAGGCTGGTTGCCGGTGACGCAGATGGTTTCGCAAGGCACACCCGCCTTGTCGGCGGCATCTTTCAGTGCGGCCAGGAAAGTGTCCGCCTGTGCCTGGCACTCCTTGGTGAATTGGTTTTGCATGTCTTCCAGCGTCTGCAACTGATAGGTCAGCAGCCGGTAGTCCTGCATCACGTGCAGGCCGGTGATCCTCGCCTGGGCGTCTTTGGCGAAGGCCACGGCCTGCGTGATCGCGCGTTCCGACGCGGGTGAGCCGTCGGTTGGTAACAGGATATGTTTGAACATGAAAATCTCCTTGGGGCCTCGGGGCGGTTGGCCGCCGGCGCGGCGGCCTTCGCCGTGAAGTACTTCCAGTCTAGGTTCGAGGCCGCCCCGGAACTTGATGTATGTCAAGCGGTTGCCTGAAGGAGGCGTGTCACGGGCCGGGCATTCGTTGCGCGGCGGTTTGCCGGAGGCGGATGCGCAAGCCTTGACATTCGTCAAGTCTGCGGCCGCGCTTGCTGGCATTCTTGGCACGACCCATCACTCGCCGGAGGCCGCCATTCACAAACATGCCAGCGTGCAAATCATCCTCGATGAGCACGCCTCCCTTTCTGCCATGCTGCGGTCCATGCAGATGATGGTGGCGCGCGGCCCGGGTGACCGCGCGCAGCAGTTCTTCGACGTCCTGCGGGCCATGCTGTTTTATATCGATGAGTTTCCCGAGCGACTGCACCACCCGAAAGAGTCCGACCTGCTGTTTCCGCGCGTGGTGCGCGGCTCGCCATCGGTCATGGCCACGGTGGAGCAGTTGGAGCGCGACCACATGAGCGGCGAGAAGGCCGTGCGCGAACTGCAGCACCTGCTGCTGGCCTGGGAACTGCTGGGTGAGCAGCGCAAGCCCGAGTTCGAGGCGCAGTGCCAGCGGTACGTCCAGTTCTACCTGGAGCACATGCGGCTGGAAGAGAGCGTCATCCTGCCCGAGGCTGAAAGGGTGCTGACCGAAGCGGACTGGACCGCGCTGGATGCGGCCTTCCTGCAGAACCGCGACCCCCTCACCGGTAAACACGCGGCCGACCCGGTGTATGACCGCCTGTTCACGCGCATCGTCATGGAGGCGCCGGCGCCCATAGGACTGGGCGACGGTTGAGGCCGTCCGGCGCTTGCGTGCATCGGCGCACATGGCGCCGCGCCCGAAAGCGCCTTCCGCTCGTCCGTTGACGCGAGATATGTACCGGCCGAATGTTCGATTGCCTTACACGGCGATGTCCCGCGCGGGTGAACACTCCATGCACTGAATCGCACAACAGCCTGAAAAAGCAGCGATTCAGCTGAGCAGCCCGACGGGCCGCTTGCCCGACCCTGGGATGGCACTTCGGCCACCGCAAGCAGCCCGCCGGGTTGCTGGCCATTCCATCCAGAAAGCAGGAGAACCCCATGAAATCAAAATTGTTGACCGCCTCTTTATTGGCGAGCGCCTTGCTGGCCGGCCTGGGCATGGCTCCGGCCATGGCGCAGGGCACCAACACGCCCGGCATCGACAACACGCAGCAAGCCATCAGCGCCCGCATCCAGCAGGGCATGCAGGCCGGCCGCATCACACCCTCCGAAGCGCAGGCGCTGTACGCGCGCGACCGCGAGATCTCCATGCGCGAGTTGCGCATCAAATCCGACGGCAACGCGACCCCCCAGGAGCGCCAGCAATTGCGCACCGACCTGTCCGCGCTGAGCGGCGACGTCGAACGCATGATCGCCAACAATGTCGTGGTCGCCCCGCCCGGTGCACCCGGCGGCCCGGGTAACACGCGCGGCATCGACAACCAGGAATACAACATCGGCCAACGCATTGACGAAGGTGTTCGCACCGGGCACATCAACCAGCGCGAAGAGCGCAACCTGCGCAGCCGCCAGCGCACCTATGAGCGCCATGAGGCCAGCTACAAGTCCGACGGCGTGGTGACCAAACAGGAACGCCGCCAGTTGCGGGCCGAGCTGTCCGGCTTGCGCGACCAGGTTGAGCGCATGATGCGGAATGATCGCCGGGGGCGCGGCTAGGCGCCGATAGAAGAGGCCGGGTCTTGCGCCGGCCTTCCGCGCTCTCCTGACTCTTTGCTGAGGGCGGTTGGCCGGGGGTAGCCCGGCAGCTACTCACTTTTCTTTTGCTTCGCCAAAAGAAAAGTAAGCAAAAGAAAAGGCGACCCTGGTTGCTGCGTCCCTCCGCTGCGCTACGGGTAACCTGCGGTGCTCGGTTCAGGCGGGGTCTCGCTAAACTCGCCTTCGGCTCAAACAACGCGATCCCTGATCCGCCTGAACCTGCGCTCCTCGGCGCATCCACAAGGGGTGGGGAAGGAATACCAATACCTAAGAAACAAGGACTCGCCGTGGCGAGTCCTTGTTTGTATTTGTCTTCTTGATATTTCTGTCTTCGGTTCCTGATCCCGATTGCCCCGTCCTGGCTCGAGCACCGCAGGTTGCCCGTAGCGCAGCGGAGGGACCCAGACTGCGGGTCGCCTTTTCTTTGGTGACTTTCTTTTGGCGAAGCAAAAGAAAGTTACTTGCTGCCGGGCAACCCCCGGCCAACAGAACTCAGCAAAGACAACCCCCGAAGAACAAGCAAATCCTACGAAAAGAACAGCCCGTCCAGCAAGGACAAAAAAAACCTAAACCCATCCCTCCAACACCACTTTCCCACGCGACTTCCCCGACTCGATCAACGCATGGGCGCGCCGCAAATTCGCGGCATTGATGCTGCCGAAGCGCTCTGTCAGCGTGGTGCGGATCAGGCCCGCATCGACGAGTTGCGCCATTTCGGTCAGCAGCCGGTGCTGCGCCGCCATGTCGGCCGTGCCGAACATGGAGCGGGTGAACATCGACTCCCAGTGGATCGAAATGCTTTTACGTTTGAATTTCGTGATGTCGACGTTTTTCGGGTCGTCGATCAGGCCGAACTTTCCTTGCGGTGCCAGCGCTTCCACAATCTGGTCCAGGTGCGAATCGGTCTGCGTGAGGCTCACCACGTAGTCGACTTCGGGAATGCCGATGCGTTTGAGCTCGGCGGTAATCGGCCGGCTGTGGTCGATGACGTGGTGGGCGCCGAGTTCTTTCACCCAGGCCTGGGTTTCGGGGCGTGATGCGCTGCCGATGACGGTCAGCGAGGTCAGGCGCGCGGCCAGCTGCGTCATGATGGAGCCGACACCGCCCGATGCGCCTATGACCAGCAGCTTTTTGTGCGTGGGCTTTTTGCCCGGCTGCAGGCCGAGGCGGTCGAACAGCATTTCCCAGGCGGTGATGCTGGTCAGCGGCAGCGCGGCGGCTTGCGCGAAGTCGAGCGAGGCCGGCATGCGGCCCACGATGCGCTCGTCCACCAGGTGCAGCTCGCTGTTGGTGCCGGCCCGCAGGATGGAGCCCGCATACCAGACCTTGTCGCCGGCCTTGAACAGTGTGACCTCAGGGCCGACGGCGCGCACGATGCCGCTGGCGTCATAGCCCAGCACCTTGTAGTCCTGGCCGGCGGCGGGCGAAACGCCGTTGCGCACCTTGGTGTCCACCGGGTTGACGGAAATCGCTTTCACCTCCACCAGCAGGTCGTGGCCGGTGGGTGTCGGGTCGGGCAGGGTGATGTCGGCAAGGCCGGCTGGGCCGGCCTGATCGAGGGTGTGGGCTTGGGTGTAGCCGATGGCTTTCATGGGATGTTCCTTGGGGGTGATAGATAAACGGGAGTCAGGCCTTGAACTGTATGGATTTTGAAAATAGAGATAAACAAGGTGGTGATTGAAGGTATTTGCAAATAAAATTTGTAAATGAAAGCCCTGCAAGACCTGGAGATCTTTGTCCGCACCGTGGATTCGGGCAGCCTGTCGGCCACTGCACGTGGGCTCGACCTGACACCGGCAGCCGCCAGCGCCGCGCTGAAGCGGCTTGAGGCGGAACTGCAGGCGCCGCTGTTTGTACGCTCCACCCGCAGCCTGCGCCTCACACGCGAGGGAGAGGTCTTCCTCGCGCATTGCCGGCCCGCGCTGGCCGCCTTGCGCGATGCGCGGCTGGAACTGGCCAGCGGCCGGCAGCAGGTCAGCGGCATGCTGCAGCTGGCCGCGCCCTCCGACTTCGGCCGCAACCTGCTGCTGCCCTGGCTGGAGGAATTTCAGCAACAACACCCCGGCATCCGCTACCGCCTGCATCTGTCGGACCGCGTCACCAATGTCTACAGCGATCTCGTCGATGCCGCTTTCCGCCAGGGCGAGCCGCCCGATTCCAGCATGCTGGCGCTGCCTGTGCACCTGACCAACCGCCGCGTGCTGTGCGCCTCGCCTGCCTACCTGCAGGCGCATGGCACGCCCGCCACGCCGCAAGCCCTGGCCCAGCACAGCTGCCTGTGCTTCATGCTCGGTGAAGAGGTGTATGACCGCTGGAGGTTCTGGCGTGATGGGGAAGAGCTCACCGTGCGCGCCGGCGGCGGCAACATCGCCAATGACGGCGACGTGGTGCGCCTGTGGGCGCTGGCCGGGCGCGGCATCATCTACAAATCGCGGCTGGACGTGGTGGCCGACCTGGCCGCGGGCCGGCTGGTGGCGCTGTGCACCGATTGGCAGACCGAGGCCTCGCCGATGTACATGGTGTTACCGGGGCGGCGGCAATTGACGCCGGGCCTGCGCCTGCTGCGGGAGTTTATCGAGCAACGCTGCGCGGAACTGACCAAGGCCTAGTTTGCAGGAGGGCGCCCGCATTGGCAAGCAAAGCGCCCAAACCCGCCTTGACTTGAGGGTTGCGTTCAGGACTACAGACCTGAGCGCCCATCGCGCGCACAATGAATTTTCCAGCCGCCATCTTGGCGGATCGGATCATCAGGCAGCCCGGCCCACGGGCCCGCGCGCTGCAACTCCCTGAAAGGAAAAACGCGCATGCAAATCCAGGTCAATTCCAATCGCAGTTTGAACACCGGTGAATCTTTCGAGCGCTGGGCCAGCGGCGAATTGCATCAATCGCTGGGCCGCTTCAAAGGCGACATCACACGTATCGAAGTGCACATGAGCGATGAGAACAGCGACAAAACGAGCCCGGACCAGAAGCGCTGCGTGATGGAGGCACGGCTGGCGCACCACGAGCCGCTGGCCGTCAACCACAACGCGCCCAACCAGGACCTGGCTTTCCGAGGCGCAAGCGACAAACTCAAGCGCATGCTGGACCACACGCTGGGCAAGCTGCGCGACCATCACCGCGACCGCGAAACCATACGGCACGAACCCGCGCCCGAATCCGGGACGCCTTAGCCGCGCTCAGAGCGCCTTGACCATGGCGAAGCGCCGGAACTGCGCGCCGCGCAGTTCGATGTGCTGCTCTTCCTTGATGGTGAATCCCTGGCGCGCGAAGAAAGGCTGGCCCAGCAGGCTGGCTTCGGTGTAAAGCTGCGCAACGCCGAGCCCGCGCAACGCGGCCTCGGCGCGGCCCAGCAATTGCGAGGCCACACCGCGGCGCGCCGCCAGCGGTGAACTGAACATCAGGTCGATGTGGCCGTCTTCTTCGTAGCCGACAAAACCCAGCAGCGCATCGCTGTTTTCAGCCTCCTGCGCCAGCAGCACCTTCAAGGGCTTCAGCCGCGCTTCCCAGATGCCCAGGTCGGGCGGCTGCGGCGCCCAGGCTTTGCGCTGCGCGGCGTCGTAGTGGCTCACGGCCAGGCCGTGAATCGCATCGGTGAACAGCTGGGCGACGGCGGCCAGGTCTGCGTTTGTGTAGGGTCGGATGTGCATTTCAGCGAGGAGTCTCGGACGGTTCCTGGTCTTCCGGGTCTTCGCGCGGCGACTCAGCCACCGGAACCATGCGGTGGGCAAATGCACCTGCCTTCACAATCAACACGATTGCCAGCAACAGTTCAAAGAGGGCGACGGAGATATCCAGCTTGGCGTCCGGTGTGATCGATGAGAAGGCTGCACTGGATTCCATGAACAGAAAACTGCGGAAAATAAGCCACACCAGGGTTGGCGCCGCCTTGGTGATCAGCCATAGGCCCAGCAGCGCCGAGCCGACCTTGGCAAGCTCATGGGGTTCGGCGGACAAGCTGTTCTGGTAGTGCGTGCGGGGCAACAGCTTGTGGGCAATCGCCATGGGGAAAAACCAGAACAGCAGCGCTGCGGCAACGTAAGCCACCCCGATGGCGTAGGAAACGATGCCTGGGGTTTTGCCTAGATTGTTTGCGGCAAGCGCTGCAGGGATGGACACCCAGTAGGCCACGCTGGCGATGCCAAGCCAGATGGCGAACAAACGAACACCCAGGCCAACGAGTTGTTGAGGAGTCATGGAAATTCCTGTTGTAGGGCGGGGTGTCATCCCGCCGGTCCGGCCACTGCGGCCGGGAGGGCTGGTTTTACCATGCGTTACCCGGAATTCAAAAACTCCCCAGGTAATCCATCTTGCCCAGCGGCACGCCCTGGTGGCGCAGGATGTCATACGCAGTGGTCAGGTGGAAGAAGAGGTTGGGCAGCACGAAGTTCAGCAGGTAGGGCTCGCACTCGAAATTCATTTCCTTGCCGCGTACCTTGAGCGTCACGCTACCGCCGGCGCGCGCATTGATTTGCGCTTCGTCCACGGTCTTGAGGAAATCCAGCGTCTTGGCGATGCGGGCCTGCAGTTCCTCAAACGTGGTTTCGGTGTCGGCAAAGCTGGGCGGGGTGACACCTGCCAGGCGCGCCGCGCCGAATTTGGCGGCGTCGCTTGCGCCCTGGACCTGGCCGGAGAGCGGGTACATGTCGGGCGCCAGGCGGGCGTTGACGTAGGTGGAAAGGTCCACCTTGTTGGCCTCGGCATGGGTCTTGGCTTTTTCAAGCACGGCCGACAGGTTGGTGAAGCCGCGGATGAAGACGGGAATGGAAGCCTGGTAGAGGGTCAGTGCCATGGGAATTCTCGAGGGTTGGTTTCGGCGGGATGGCCGTGGCGGAAACGCCGGAGCCGATTTTGTTCCCGTTGCGGAAATTTTGCTGGCATGGTGCAAACTTGCCGGAAAGCCGTGTTTCACGCTGAATTAAAAACTGCCGCCTGATCCAATGAAAATCGCTCTGCTGTCGGATATCCACGCCAACCTGCGCGCGCTGGAAGCCTGCCTGGCCCATGCCGCCGCGCAGGGCACAGGCCGGCTGGCCGTGCTGGGCGACCTGGTGGGCTACGGCGCGCAACCGGTGGAGGTGGTGCAGCGCATTCGCGGCCTGGCGGGCGAGGGTGCCATTGTGCTCAAGGGCAATCACGACGAATGCGCCGTGGCGCCACCCGCGCAGGCCCGTTCACTCGACCAGAGCGGCGCCGCCTGGACCCATGAACAGCTAGACCAGGCTGCGCTGGACTTCCTTTCGGCGCTGCCTCTGACGGCCACCGTCGATGCGGCGCTGCTGGTGCATGCCAGCGCCGACGCACCCGGGCGCTGGCTTTATGTCGACAACGAACGCCGCGCCGAAACCAGCCTTGATGCGGCGTGCCTCAACCCCGCGGTGCGCTATGTGTTCTGCGGCCATGTGCACGAGCAGAGGCTTTATTTCCGCGGCGCGGGGCAGGGATTGATGCGCTTTGAGCCCACGCCGGGTGTGCCCATCCCGGTGCCGCCGCACCGGCGCTGGATCGCCACCGTGGGTTCGGTGGGCCAGCCTCGCGACGGCAACACCCGGGCCATGTATGCGCTGTTCGACGCCGACCGCGCCGAGCTGACGTTTCACCGTGTGGTTTATGACCACCTGGCCGCCGCTGCCGACATACGCGCGGCGGGTTTGCCCGCCTATTTCGCCGAGCGGCTGGAGGCGGGCTTGTGAAGCTGATGGCGCCCGGCACCGTGGTCGACGGGTTTGTCGTCGGCGAATGCCTGCATGCCGGCGGCATGGCGCACATCTACCAGGTCGGGTATGCCGACCCGTCGCGGGCCGTGCCTTTTCCCATGGCCATGAAGGTGCCGCGCATGACGGCCGGCGACGGCGCCGAAAACATCGTGGGTTTCGAGGTCGAGCTGCAGTTGCTGTCGGCGTTGACGGGGCCGCATGTACCGCGGCTGGTGGCGGCGGGAGACCTGGAAAAACTACCCTACCTGGTGATGGAGTACGTACCCGGCCGTACCCTGCAACAACTGCTGGACGACACCGCGGGG
Source organism: Polaromonas sp. LjRoot131 (assembly GCF_964252805.1). NCBI lineage: Bacteria > Pseudomonadati > Pseudomonadota > Betaproteobacteria > Burkholderiales > Comamonadaceae > Polaromonas > Polaromonas sp. LjRoot131. The sequence continues at coordinate 495,497 of NZ_CAXUPF020000001.1, forward strand.
CCGCTGCCCGCGCAGGAGATTGCCCGGCTGGGTGTGGCCGTGGCCCAGGCGGTGCACAGCCTGCATCTGCAGGATGCCTGCCACCTGGACCTGAAACCGGCCAACGTGCTGATGCGCCCCGACGGCAGCGCGGTGCTGCTGGATTTCGGGCTGTCCTGCCATGCGCATTACCCGGACCTGCTGGCCGAAGAATTGCGTCCCGCCGTCGGTTCGCCCGCCTGGATGGCGCCTGAACAGGTGGTGGGCGTGCGGGGCGACCCGCGCAGCGACATCTTTGCCATCGGTGTCATGCTGTATGAGCTGGCCACGCGCGAGCTGCCCTTCGGCAACCCGCAAACCCGCGGCGGCCTGCGGCAACGCCTGTGGATGGACCCGGTGCCGCCGCGCGCCCTGCGGCCGGAACTGCCCGAATGGCTGCAGGAGGTGATCCTGCATTGCCTGCAGAGCGAAGCCGGCCGGCGTTATGCGTCGGCCGCGCATCTGGCGCTGGACCTGTCGGACCCGGCGCAGATCGCCGTGACGGAACTGGGGCGGCGCCTGCGGGCCACGGGCTTCTGGGCTCATTTCAAGCGCTGGCTGCGCGCTGCGGGCAAGGACTACAAGCCCAGCGCGCTGCCTTCGCGGCAGATTGACGCGGCGCCCATCATCATGGCGGCCGTGCCGCATCGGGACGTGAGCGACGCCACGCTGTATTCGCTGCGGCGTGCCGTGATGCGGGTGCTGGGCACGGCGCCCGGCGCGCGGCTGGCCTGCGTGACCGTGATAGACCCGGCGGAAGCGGACGGCCACGACACCGGGACCAGCGAAACCACGGTGCACCGGCGCTACCTGGGCATGCTCAGGCAGTGGGCCCAGCCCTTGGGCCTGGACAACCGGACGCTGTCCTTTCACGTCATCGAATCGGGCGACGTCGCGCAGGCACTGCTGCACTATGCCCGGGGCAACCAGGCCGGCATCATTGTGATGGGGGCCGCGACGCACGGCCTGCAGATGCAGCGCCTGCTGGCGACCGTGCCGATCAAGGTCGCCATGGCGGCGCCCTGCACGGTGATCCTGGTCAAGCAGGTGTTGCCGTTTGACCGGCTGGCGGGGGAAGAGGGCTAGGCTTCAGGAGCCGGCCATCAGCTTGTGTACGAGGTCGGCCGTCGTCGATGCCTTGTACTTGCGCATTAGTCGCGCGCGGTAGATTTCGACGGTGCGGTGGCTGATGACCAGCGCGCGGCCTATCTCCTTGGAGGTCATGCCGTCCATCAGGTGGGCGGCCACTTCGCGCTCGCGCGCGGTGAGTTCGGCCGTGACCGGTCGGCGCGAGCTGAGGTCTTCGAAAGTCCAGATGCCGGCCTCGTGCGGCGCGCTGCGGTTGAGGGCGCGGCCGGTGACGTGGCACCAGAAGGTCTCGCCCTTGTTGCGGCCGTCCACGCGTTTCATGATGCGGTCGTCGGCGTACAGGCCCTTGGCGTTCAGGATGGGAAGCATGCGCGCGCCTATGCGCTCATACTCGTCCGCGCTGGGGTAGAGGATCTGGAAGGACTGGCCGGCGAGCTGCTCGCGCGTGGCGCCGAACATCTCGCATAAATGCTGGTTGCAGTCCACAATCGAGCGGTTGCGGGACAGCACCAGTCCCACCGGCGCCAGATCGAATGCGAGCTGGTAATCCACTTCCACAGTACTAACCTTTACGGAAAACTACGTAACTTAATAAGTAGTATCGTAATGGATTGCCCGGACATCGAACGACTCAAGGAGACGATTTGTGAAGAAACTTTTTCCCTCAGCCGCGGAAGCCCTCAAAGGCGTGGTCAAGGACGGCCAGTTGCTGGCCGTGGGCGGCTTCGGCCTGTGCGGCATTCCCGAGGCGCTGATTGACGCCTTGCGCGACAGCCATGTGAAGAACCTGACGGTGATTTCCAACAACGCGGGCGTCGACGGCTTCGGCCTGGGCAAGCTGCTGGAGACCCGGCAGATCAAAAAAATGATCTCCAGCTATGTGGGCGAGAACAAGGAGTTCGAGCGCCAGTACCTGGCCGGCGAACTCGAGCTCGAATTCACGCCCCAGGGCACGCTGGCCGAAAAGCTGCGCGCCGGCGGCGCCGGCATCCCGGCTTTTTTCACCAAGACCGGCGTGGGCACACAAGTCGCCGAGGGCAAGGAGTTGCGCGACTTCGACGGCGAGACCTATGTGATGGAGCGTTCGCTGGTGCCCGACGTGGCCCTGGTCAAGGCGCATGTGGCCGACAAGTCGGGCAACCTTCGCTTCAACCTGACGGCCCGCAATTTCAACCCGGCCGCCGCGATGGCCGGCAAGGTCTGCATCGTCGAGGTCGAGAAGATCGTCGAAGTCGGCGAGCTGGCGCCCGATGACATCCACCTGCCGGGCATTTATGTGCACCGCATCGTGCTCAATGCGAATCCTGAAAAACGCATCGAGAAAAGAACCATCACCGAGAAAGCGGGAGTTTGATATGCCCTGGACCCAAGACCAGATGGCGGCGCGTGCCGCCCAGGAACTCGAAGACGGTTTTTACGTGAACCTCGGCATCGGCATCCCGACGCTGGTGGCCAATTTCACCGGCGACAAGGAAGTGTGGCTGCAGTCGGAAAACGGCATGCTGGGCATAGGCCCTTTCCCGACCGCAGACCAGGTCGACGCCGACCTGATCAACGCCGGCAAGCAGACCGTCACCACCATCAAGGGCTCGTCCATCTTCGGCAGCCATGACAGCTTCGCGATGATCCGCGGCGGCAAGGTCAACCTGTCCATCCTGGGCGCGATGCAGGTCAGCGAAAAAGGCGACCTGGCCAACTGGATGATCCCGGGCAAGATGGTCAAGGGCATGGGCGGCGCGATGGACCTGGTGGCCGGCGTCAAGCGCGTCATCATCCTGATGGAACACGTCGCCAAAAAGAAGGACGGCACCGAGGACATGAAAATCCTGTCCAAGTGCACCTTGCCGCTCACCGGTGTGGGCGTGGTGGACCGCATCATCACCGACCTGGCCGTGATGGACGTGACGCCCGAAGGCCTCAAGGTGGTGGAACTGGCGCCCGGCGTGACGCGCGAAGCGCTGCAGGCCAAGACCGGCGTGACGCTGATTTGACGCGCAGCTGAAAAGCAAAAAGCCGCCGGCCTTTTCAGGCGGCGGCTTTGGCGCCACGGGGTTCTCCCTGGGGCTTATTTTTTTGCCGGCCTCGTTCTTTCGGTGCTTTTCGCGGGTTCTGCCTTCCCATGCCGCCCGCCTTCGGTGGCTGCCGCGGCCCTGCGCCTGGCCGGCGTGGCCTTGTCCTGCAGCAGCTCGTCCCTGGCCAGGTTTTCGATCATGGCCAGCAGCACCGTGCGTGTCATCTTGATGTGCTCGGGCTCTATGCCTTCGATGCTCACGTTGTTGGTCTCTTCGGCCAGGGGCACCAGCAGCTTCTTGAGCGCGCGGCCCTTGTCGCTCAGGTGCACATACATATTCTTTTTGTTGGTGGGCAGCTGCTTGCGCTCGATGTAACCCAACGACTCCATGGCCTTCATGGCGGTGAAGGTGGTGGGTTCCATCACGCCGGCGCGCTCGCTGAGCTCTTTTTGCGTCAGGCCGTCGGATTCCCAGAGGATGCGCAGGAAAGTCCAGTGGCCAAAAGGCACCCCGTGCTGCGCCAGCCGCACCTGCAGCGCCCGGTGAAAGGCGCGTGAGGCATCGCGTATCAGGTGCGCGAGGCGGTCATTGGGCACGGCTTCACGCCAGTGGCGGATGATGTTTTGGGTGTCGTTGCTCATGAACCGACATTGTGACCGACTTGGTGCGGGGGCACGCAATCCCGGCCGCTGCGGGCGGATTCGAGCAGCGCCAGGCAGACCGCCGTGGTGGCGCGGGCCCATTCGCCGCTGTGCACGGCCGGTTTGCCCTCGACGACGGCGGCGTACAGCTCGTCTATCACCTCCTGGCGCGGGATGGCGGGTACGGGCAGGGCTTCCACGGTTTTTTCGCTGTCGGCATAAATGGTGATGTCCGACGGTCCGGGGCGCAGGTCGGCTTTTTCGCAGCTCACGATGAGCTGGCCGAAATGCTGGTGGCGCAGGCCCTGGGGCAGGGCGTTGCCGGCCGTGTACAGGCTGCCGCCGTAGTTGCGGGCGGCTTTGAGCGCGCTTTCTTCGGCGGAGCTGGCCGCGCCCTGCAGCCGCTTGCGGGCCGCGCCATAGTCGGCCGGGTTTTTGGCTTGGCCCATCTCGCCGATATTGCCCAGCAGTTCGTCCGAGTCGTAATGGCCGTAGCCGCTGTAGGTGGCCGAGGCGAAGGCGCCGCTTTCAAAACCCAGCAGCGCGCTGTAGGCGCCCTCGGTGGGACGGCTCGCGTCCCAGGCGCCGGTGTGGGCGCGCACGCTGCGCACCAGCCCGCCGCCCAGCAGGCGCACGATGTCCATCTGGTGCGTGGCCTGGCTGTGGATCACGCCGCCGCCGGCGGCCGTGTCCAGCTCTTCGGGCCGGCGCGGGCGGTAGAGGAAGTCCGTGAAGTTGAGCGCGTGGATCATCTTCACCGCGCCGTAGCGGCCGCTGTCGATGAGTTCGCGCGTGCGGCGTATGGGGGTGTTGAAGCTGTGGCTGTGGCCCACGATCAGGTGGACACCGGCGCTGCGGGCCGCGTCAATCATGGCCGAGCATTCGTCCACCGTCAGGGCCATGGGTTTTTCCACCATGACGTGTTTGCCGAAGGAGGCGGCCAGGCGCACGTGTTCGGCATGGAACTGGTGCGGCGAGGCGATGTAGAGCGCCTCCATCGCCGGGTTGGCGCACAGCGCCTCGATGGAGTCGTAGCTGGGCGCGCCGAAGTCTTTTTCAAACTGCGCGCGCGCCGCAGCGATGGGGTCGGTCGCGCCGACCAGCTTCACGCGGCCGTCGTGTACGAAGGTGGGCAGCATGAGCGTGAAGGCCCGGCCCAGTCCGACCACCCCGAGTTTCAGTGTGCGCTGTGTCATAAGTCCAGTACCAGTTCAGGCGATTTTGCACGCGAGACGCAGACCATGATGTGATCGGCCTTCTCCTCGTCGGTTAGCACCATGTCGCGGTGCTCGGCCTCGCCGGCCAGCAGGCCGGTCTTGCAGGTGCCGCAGGTGCCGCTTTCGCAGGAGCTGGCCACGCGCAGGCCGCTGCCGCGCAGAGCTTCCAGGAGGGTCTGCTCGGCGCTGACCTCCACGGTTTTCCCGCTTTTCGCCAGGCGCACGCTGAAGGGCGTGTTTTCCGCATAGACCGTGGCATCAACGCCGAAGCTTTCGAAATGCACGGTGCCCGAAGGCCAGTGGCCCGACATGTCGGCCACGCTGTCCATCAGGCCTTTGGGGCCGCAGCAGTAGACGTGTGCGGCGGCGGGCTTTTCAAACACTGGCCACAGGTCCAGCGCTTCGTCGATGTCGCCGTTGTCGTGGTGGATCTGCACCTGGCCGGGAAATTCGGATTGCAGCTCATGGCTGAAGGCCGTGCCGGCGGCGTCGCGTGTGCAGTAATAAAGCTTGAAGCCGCCGGCCTGGGTGCGCTTGAGCTGCCGCATCATCGAGAGGATGGGCGTGATGCCGATGCCGCCTGCGACAAAGATGAAGTCGCTGGCGTGCGCGGCCAGCTCGAAGTTGTTGCGCGGCGCGCTCACGGACAACAGTTGACCGGCCTGCACCTCGTCGGCCATGCTGATGGAGCCGCCGCGGCCGCGCCCGTCGCGCTTGACGGCGATCTGCCAGGCGCCGGTGTCGACCGGGTCGCTGCACAAGGAGTAATTGCGGCGCACGCCGCTGGGCACTTCCACCGTCAGGTGCGAGCCGGCCGTGAAGGCGGGCAGGGGCGCGCCATCGGGGCGTCGCAGTTCGAACAGGTAGATGCCTTGCGCGACTTCTTCCTTGCGCGCAACCTTCAGGGGGAAAAAATCGGGCTCCGCCGTCGCAACGCTAGGGTTAACGCTCATTCTTGTCTCCACAAAATTTTCTTGACAAATCACAAAATAACGATAATCTTAGTCATCTAAGAATAATCGCCTTGCCCCGGATTTGCAAGCTGTTTTTAAACCCGTTTTGAATGCAGGGCCCAGCCGTGGCCCGCCACTGACTAGAAGGACATTCGCGATGTTGACCGCTGAGGAAAATGAACTCTTGTGCCGCGTTGAAGGCCAGGCCCCCATGGGCCAACTCATGCGCCGCCATTGGACGCCCGTCTGCCTGATCGAAGAGGTCAGCGAGCCCGACGGCACGCCCGTCAAGGCGCGCGTGTTCGGCGAAGACCTGGTGGTGTTCCGCGACACCAAGGGCCGCGTCGGCGTGATGGACGAATACTGCCCGCACCGGCGCGTCTCGCTGGTGTTCGGCCGCAATGAAGACTGCGGCCTGCGCTGCCTCTATCACGGCTGGAAGATGGACGTGGAGGGCAATGTGCTGGAGATGGTCTCCGAGCCCGCCGCCAGCGGCATGGCGCAAAAGGTCAAGCACCTGGCCTATCCGGTGAAAGAGTGGGGCGGTTTTGTCTGGGCCTACATGGGCCCGAAAGAAACCCAGCCCGAGTTCGAACCGCCGGCCTGGGCGCCCACGGCCGATGCCAAGGTCACCATCGCCAAGGCGCTGATTCCCTGCAACTGGGCGCAAATCCTTGAAGGCGCGATCGACTCGGCGCACAGCTCCAGCCTGCATTCCTCCGACATGGTGCCGGCGCGGGTCGAAGGCGCCGAAGCCACCGGCACCAACTGGCTGCGCCCCTCGACCGACAAGGCGCCGCGCCTGCAAGTCGAGCGCGGCAGCTACGGCTTTCGCTACGCCGCCATCCGCCGCCCGATCAAGAACGCGGCCGCCAACGACTACATCCGTTCGACGGTGTTCGTCGCGCCGGCCACCGCGCTGATCCCGCCCAACAATCTCTACAACGTCGCGAACATCAACGTGCCGATGGACGACACCAACACGGCCTTCTATTTCATCGCCTGGGGCCATCCCTCGCAGACGCCCGACACCGACAGCTGGCGCAGCTTCCTGGGCCAGCAGCTGGGCCCCGACCTCGATGCCAACTACGCGCCGCTGCGCAACCGCGCCAACCACTTCTGGCAGGACCGCGAGGCCATGAAGGCCGGCAACTTCACCGGCATCACCGGCTTCCCCAACCAGGACATCGCGATGTGGGTGACCATGGGGCCGATTGCCGACCGCACGCACGAGCGCCTGGGCGCCAGCGACATGGCCGTGGTCGAGTTCCGCAAGCAGATGCTGGAGGCGGTGCGCGCCTTCCAGGCCGGCGGCACGGCCATAGGCACCGGCGCGGCGCGCATCCCGTCCAGTGTGGTCGCCTTCCAGGCCATCGTGCCCAAGACCACCGACTGGCGCGCCTACCAGGCGAACTATGTCTGGGATACGCGTGAGCCCGCACTGGAGCCGTCCTATTCCACCTAGCCTCGCTTTGTTCCCGTTTGCTTCCCGTTCCGCATCGTCCGCTTAAAAACTATCAGGAGACAAGTCCATGAAATCCCCACGCCGCTTCCTCTTGCTGGCCGGCACCTTGCTGCTGGCCGGCCTGCTGCCCCAGTTCGCGAGTGCCCAGGGCGCTTACCCGAACCGTCCCATCAAGTTCGTCGTGCCCTATGCGGCCGGCGGCCTGCCCGACACGGTGGCGCGCATCTTCGCGCAGCGCCTGGGCGATAAATTGGGCCAGGCTGTGGTGGTCGACAACCGGCCCGGCGCCAACGGCGTGGTCGCCGCGCAGGCGCTGGCCACGGCCCCCAAGGACGGCTACACCTTCCTCGTGACCGACGGCTCGATGTTCTCCATCAACCCCGCCATCTACAAAAACCTGGGCTATGACTACAAGCGCGACTTCATGCCGGTCTCGCTCGCGGCGCGCGCACCGCTGTACCTCGCGGTGCACCCCAAGGTGCCGGCCAACACGCTGCAGGAATTCATCGCCCTGGCCAAGGCCAAACCCGGCACGCTGAACTACGGCTCTTCGGGCATAGGCAGCACCCACCACCTGACCATGGAAGCCATGAAGGCCGCACTGGGCCTGCAGATCACGCACGTGCCTTTCAAAGGCACCGGCCAGTCGGTGCCCGCGCTGATCGGCGGCCAGGTGGAGGTGCTGTTCTCCGCGCTGCCTTCGCTGGTGGGTTTTGTGAAGGGCGGTCAGGTCAAGCTGCTGGCCACCAACTCGGCCCGCCGCTCGGCCCAGGAACCGAATGTGCCGGCCATCGCCGAAATCATTCCTGGCTTTGACTTCGCACCCATCGTCGGTGTGCTGGCCGCCACCGGAACACCCACCAGCGCGATCGACCGCATCAGCGCCGAGATGGCGCAGATCGCCAGGATGCCGGAGGTCATCGCCACGCTGAGCAATGCCGGCATCGAGCCCATAGGCAGCAGCCCGGCCGACTACGGCAAAGCCATCCTCGGCGAAAACGAGCGCCTGGCCAAGGCCATAGCAACGTCAGGCATCAAGCCTGAATAAACCTTTACTGAAACCTCTCTCAAGGAACACACCGCGACATGTCAAAACTGAAACTGAGCTTCGGCTGCTGGAACTACGACCGCACCCGCGCCCTGATGGACGGGAGCGTGCAGCCCGACGGCATCGATTTGAACTACCTCAACATGCCGGTGGAAGAAACCTTCTTCCGCATGCTGCGGCACAAGGAGTTCGACGTCGCGGAAATGTCGCTCTCGTCGTACACCGTGTCCCTATTCAACGAGTCGCGGCCTTTTGTGGCGATCCCGGTGTTCCCTTCGCGCTTCTTCCGCCACTCCTGCATCTATGTGAACGCCAAGTCCGGCATCCGCGAAGCCAAGGACCTGATCGGCAAGCGCGTCGGCAACCCCGAGTACCAGATGACAGCCCCGGTGTGGATACGCGGCATCCTGTCCGACCACTACGGCGTGCCGGTCGACAGCGTGACCTACTTCACCGGCGGTGAAGAAGAGCCCGGCCGTTCCGAGAAAATCAAGCTCGACCTGCCGCCCAATATCAAGGTCGAGCGCATAGGGCCCGACCAGACCCTGGCGCAGATGCTGCTCGACGGCGAGATCGACGCGCTCTACACCGCGCGCATGCCGTCCAGCTTCCTCAAGGGCGGCGGCAAGGTGCTGCGCCTGTTTGACGACTACGAACAGGTCGAGCGCAACTACTTCAAAGAGACGGGCATCTTCCCCATCATGCACACGGTGGCGATACGCCGCGACGTCTACGAGGCCAATCGCTGGGTGGCGCGTTCGATGATGAAAGCGCTTGAAGAATCGCAGCGCCGCACCTATGAAGACCTCTACGAAACCGCGGCCCTCAAGGCCATGCTGCCCTGGCTGACCTCGCACGTCGAGCAGGTCAGGCGCGAGATGGGCGAGGACTTCTGGCCTTACGGCTTCGAGAAGAACCAGGCCACGCTGCAGACCTTTTTACGCTACTCGTTTGAACAGGGCCTGTCCAAACGGCTGCTCAAGCCCGAAGAACTGTTCGCACCCGAATCGCTTGAGGCGTTTAAGATCTGAGCCCGTGACTGACCTGGCTTTTACCTCCGCCGAAGCGGGCCCGCACCGGGTGCTGACGGATGTCTGACCCGCTGCTCGGTTACCTGCTGGCAAGCGGGGCGCTGCTGCTTTTTACCGCCTCCATCCTCATCACCAAGGCGGCCTCCAGCCGCCTGGACCTGGGGCTGGGCTTCCTGATCGCGACTTCCACCAACGTGGCTTTTTCCGCATTGGCCCTGCTGGTGCAGATGCAGCTGCGCACGGACACCCTGCAGTGGAACCTGCCGGCCTTCTTCATGTTCGCGGCCGCGGGCGGGTTCTCGACCTACCTGGGGCGCTGGTTTTTCTACGAGTCCGTGGTGCGCTTCGGCCCGGCCAAGGCCAGCATCTTCCAGATCAGCAGCCCGCTGTTCACTGCGATGATGGCCTGGCTGCTGCTGGGCGAGCGGCTGACCCCGCTGGTGGCGCTGGGCATGGTCATGACCATCGCCGGGCTGATGCTGGTGAGCTGCAAGCCGGATTTTTTCTCGCGGCGCAGCAGTCCCGTCGCCGCGATGGCACCCGACGGCGAGCCTGCACCCGCCGTGACCAAAACGCCCGCGATGCAGCGCCTGATGCAGTCGGTGCTGCTGCTCGGCATGGGCAGCTCATTGGCCTATGCCATCGGCAACGTGCTGCGCGGCAGTGCCGTGCGCAGCTGGAACGAGCCCATACTCGGCGCCCTGATAGGCGCGGCTTGCGGCCTGGCGCTGCAGGTGGCTTTCAGTGCCGACAAAGGCGCGATGGTTTCCCGCGTGCGCGCCGCCCGCCGTAGCGGCATGGCCCTGTTTGCCACCATAGGCGTGACCACCATCTCGGCGCAGATGTGCGCCATCGGGGCCATGCGCTACATACCGCTGTCCGTCGCCACGCTGGTGACGCTGTGCACACCCATCCTGGTCTTTCCGCTCAGCCACCTGCTGTTCAAAAACCAGGACAAGGTCACGGCAATCACCCTGGCCGGCAGCGGCTTGACTTTGCTGGGTATATTCATCATCGTGATGCGCTGAGCACCTCTCGCGTTCGAACGCGCGGGAACCCCCAGGAGACACAAGGCATCCATGGACACCCCGGACAAAACGCTGCACCGCGACTACGCCTCGGCGGCCGAGGCCATGGAGATCCTCAAGGTCAGGCAGCAGACCTTGTACGCCTACGTGAGCCGGGGCTGGATACGCAGCGTGGCCCAGCAGGGCCGGAAGGGCAAGCTCTACCTGCGCGACGACCTCACGCGCGTGGGCATGCGCTCACTGGCGCGTTCCGGCCACGGCGCGGTGGCGGCCTCGGCCATGAACTGGGGCGAGCCCATCTTCCCGACCGCCATCACCGAAATCACCGAACAGGGCCCGCGCTACCGCGGCCACCTGGCGGCCGACCTGGTGCGCTCCGGCGCCTCCTTCGAAGCGGTGGCCGAACTGCTCTGGACCGGCGAGCTGGCCACCCGGGCGAAGCCCTGGACTGTGCGCAAACCCTCCGCCGAACTCGTCAAGCTCACGCAGACGCTGACCACACTGCAGGTGCAGGGCAACGTGCTCGAATCCTTCGCGCTGGTGGTGCTGCTGCTCGGCATGCGCCGCGGCTCCGTGGCCGAGCGCCTGTCGCAGGGCAAGACCCTGCCGGCCGCGCGCGAGATCATGCAGACCGTGGTGGCCTGCTGCGGTTTTGTCGGCGCGGCGCACAGCTACCGGCCCCTGCAGCGCGGCGAGTCCATGGTCACCGGCCTGTTGCACGCATTGGCCGTGCCACCCACCGCGGAGAACCGCGAAGCCCTGCGCGCCATGCTGATCCTGATGGCCGACCATGAACTGCCGCCCGGCACCCTGGCCGCCCGCGTCGTGGCCTCCTCCGGCGGCACCCTGCACAGCTGCCTGGCTGCCGCGCTGTGCGCGACCTCGGGCGTGTCCGTGGGCCGCATGTACGAACGCGTGGAAGACTTCCTGGGCCAGGCCCCCACCACGGCCGCGCTCGTCAGGCGCGCCCACAAGCTCCATGCCCAGGGCCAGAGCGTGCCCGGTTTTGATCACCCGCTGTACCCCAAGGGCGACCCGCGCGCCGCGCAATTGCTGGCCCTGGTGTTCGCCCGCGAGAACCCCGGCCGCGAACTGCGCGCGGTCTCGCGTTTCATCGACGAGATGCGCGCCGGCGCCGGACTGCTGCCCCGGCAGGAACTGGCCCTGGTCGTGATGGCCCGCGCCATGGGCCTGCCGCGCCAGGCCACGGCCGCGCTGTTTGTGCTGGGCCGGCTTGCGGGCTGGGTTGCGCATGTGCAGGAACAGCGAGCCAGTGGAACCTTGCTGCGCCCCCGTGCGAAGTTTGTGGCCCCCACAGTCGCCTGATAGCTCCAGTCTTTACCAGCAGGGGCCGCGGGACTGGCTTTGCCAGACCGCAGGCGCAGCGGCCCCCTCGGGGGGCAGGAAGCTACACGCAGTGAGCGACCGTGGGGGCCCGTTCACATTGATTCAATGTTCAAGATTGAATGATTGAGTTGTCTTCACTAGGATGACTGGCGCCTGCAAATTCGCGCCATAAAAACTGGAGACAAGACATGCCATTCAATCGCCGCACCGGGGTGCTCGCCCTCTGCTTTTCCGGCGCTTTCGCCGCCTTCGCCGGCTCCCCGGGCTGGGCCCAGGACTATCCAACCAAACCCATCCACATCGTCGTGCCGCTGCCGCCCGGTGGCTCCAACGACGTGCTGGCCCGTATCCTGGGCCAGAAGATGTCCGAGTCCTTCGGCCAGCCCGTCATCGTCGACAACAAACCCGGCGCGGCCGGCAACATCGCCACCGCCTTCATGGCCAAGACCGAGCCCGACGGCTACAACATCGCCGTCGCGCCCAACCAGACGGTGGCCGTCAATCCCGTGCTCTACCCCAATCTGCCCTTCAACGTGAACCGCGACCTGACCGGCATCACGATGATGGGCCGCGTGCCCATGGTGCTGGTGGTGTCGCCCGACAAGGTGCAGGCCACCAGCGTGGCTGAACTCATCGCGCTGGCCAAGGCCAACCCCGACAAGCTCAGCTATGCCTCCGCCGGCTCCGGCAGCCCGCAGCATATGGCGGCCGAGGTCTTCAAGTCCATGACGGGCACCAGCATCACCCAGATCGCGTACAAGGGTTCGGCCCCGGCGCTGGTCGACGTGCTGGGCGGCCAGGTGGACGTGATGTTCTGCCCCATGAACTCGGCCCTGCCGCACATCCGCAGCGGCAAGCTGCGTGCACTGGGCACCACCGGCACCAAACGCGTCGAGCTGCTGGCCAACGTGCCCACGATTGCCGAGACGGTTCCCAAGTATGAAAGCGACATCTGGATCGGCATGGTGGCTCCGGCCAAGACACCCAAGACCATCATCAACAAGCTCAATGCCGAGCTGCGCCGCTCACTCGCGCTGCCCGACGTGCAGGCCAAGCTGGCCGAGCAGGGCATCTACGCCGAATCCAGCACACCCGCTGAATTCACCAAGCTCATCGCCGACGACCAGAAGCGCTGGGCGGCGGTAATAAAGGCCGCCAACATCAAGCCAGAGTGAGCGTCTCTCAGACCCTTTTTCATCAGGAGATTTCATGACCGTTCCTTCCGGCTCCTCCGTGCGCCGCGACATTCCCCAGCCTTCCGGACCGGAAGACACCGTCTGGGCCAGCGACGCCATCGCCGACATGCTGCGCGCAATGGACATCCCCTATGTGCTGCTGAACCCGGGCGCGAGCTTTCGCGGCCTGCACGACAGCATCGTCAACCACCTCGGCAATGAGAAGCCGCAGATGATGGTGGTGCTGCATGAGGAGCACGCGGTGGCCATCGCCCACGGCTATACCAAGGTGACCGGCAAGCCGCTGATCGCCATCCTGCACAGCAACGTCGGCCTGATGCACGGCTCCATGGCCATCTTCGACGCCTGGGTCGACCGCGTGCCCGTCATCGTGCTGGGCGCCACCGGCCCGGTCGACGCCAACAAGCGCCGCCCCTGGATCGACTGGATACACACGGCGCAGGACCAGGCCGCGCTGGTGCGCCACTTCATCAAGTGGGACTGCCAGCCCGCGTCCATCCCCTCGGCGCAAGAGGCCCTGCTGCGCGCGCGGCAGATCGCCACCACCGCGCCCCAGGGCCCGGTCTATGTCTGCTTTGATGCGGCGTTGCAGGAATCCAAGCTGGCCGAGCGTCCCGCCATTCCCGACCCGGCGCGCTACCTCGCGCCGCCGCAGGCCAGGCCTTCGGACGAGGTCGTCGCGCAGGCCGCGGCTTTGCTGTCGAAAGCCAGCCGCCCGGTGATCCTGATGGGCCGCGTCACCCGCAGCGAAGCCGCCTGGGCCGAGCGCATCCAGCTCGCTGAAACCCTGAACGCCGAGGTGCTGACCGACCTGCGCGTGGGAGCGGCCTTTCCGACCGACCACCCGCTGCATGCCGCGCCCAGCGGCGCCTTCCTCACGCCCAATGCGCAGGAAGTGCTGCGCGAAGCCGACGTGGTGCTGAGCCTGGACTGGCTGGACCTTTCGGGCACGCTCAAGCAGGCCTGGGGCGACAAGCCTGTGGGCAGCAAAATCATCCAGGTCTCGGTCGACCACTACAGCCACAACGGCTGGAGCATGGACCACCAGGGCCTGCCGCCCGTCGACGTCTTCATGCTGTGCGAGCCCGAGCCCGCCGTGACCCTGCTGAACCAGCATGTCAAACCGCGCAAGACGCCCGCGCCGGCCAAACGCCCGCTGCCGGTATACCCGCCGGTGCAACCCGTGCCGGGTGCTTCAGGCGCCAGCAACATGATGGTGTCCACGCTCGCGGCCACGCTCAAGCGCGCGGTCGGGGAGCAAAAGGTCTGCCTGATGCGCCTGCCCCTGAGCTGGAGCGGCGAGATGTGGGACTTCAAACACCCGCTGGACTTCCTCGGTTATGACGGCGGCGGCGGCATAGGCTCAGGCCCCGGCATGTCCATAGGCTCGGCGCTGGGCCTCAAGGGCAGCGACCGCCTGCCCGTCGCGGTGATCGGCGACGGCGACTACATGATGGGCGTCAACGCGCTGTGGACGGCCGCCAACGCGCGCATCCCCATGCTGGTGGTGGTCTGCAACAACCGCTCCTTCTTCAACGACGAGGTGCACCAGGAGCGTGTGGCGCGCCAGCGCAAGCGCCCGATCGAGAACCGCTGGATAGGCCAGCGCATCAGCGACCCGCCGCCCGACCTCGCCATGATGGCGCGCGGCCAGGGCCTGACGGGGATTGGCCCGGTCGAAGACGCCGGCGAACTCGAGAAGATCCTGGTCGACGCGATTGCCGCCGTAAAGCGCGGCGAAACCGTGGTCGTCGACGTGGTGGTGCAGACCGGCTACAGCGCGGCCATGACGGCGGGGCTCACACGGTCCAAGGACTGAGCCGGTTCTTCCCCGGCCTTTTTCCCTCTCCCTCTGGGAGAGGGTTAGGGTGAGGGCCGGCGGCGCTCGAGCCACCGCAGCCGTCTGAAGACGGGGAGCCCTCACCCCCGCCCTCTCCCAGGGGGAGAGGGAGTAAGCCCGAAGAACTGAATTTCGAGAGCATCAAAGGACACACACATGCGCGCACACGAAATCCCCGCCGGCATCCTGCCGACCCAACGCGGCCTGTACTATGGCGGCGCCTGGCACGCGCCCAAGGCGGGCGGCTATGCCGAGACCTTTAACCCGACCTACAACGAAGCCATCACCAGCGCCCCCATCGCCGACGCGGCCGACGTGGATGCCGCCGTGCAGGCCGCCCACGCGGCTTTCCCGGCCTGGGCCGCCACGCCGCCCGTGGAGCGCGGCCGCTACCTGCGCAAGGCCGCTGCCGTGCTGCGCGAACATGCGGTGCCGCTGGCGCTTTTGGACTCGCTCAACAACGGCAACCCGGTGTCGGCCCTGGCCATGGACGCGGGTTTTGCCGCCGACTGCCTGGACTACTTCGCGGGCCTGGCCACCGAGATCAAGGGCGAGACCATTCCCATGGGCGACGGCAACTTCAACTACACGCTGCAGGAGCCGCTGGGCGTGATCGCCCGCATCGTCGCCTACAACCATCCCTTTATGTTCGCCGCCGCCCGCCTGGCCGCGCCGCTGGCCGCCGGCAACACCGTGGTGGTGAAGTCGCCCGACCAGGCGCCGCTGTCCATCCTGCGGCTGGCCGAACTGGTGGGCGACATCTTCCCTCCCGGCGTGGCCAACTTCCTGTGCGGCGGCCGCGAGTGCGGCGATGCCATGGGCAAGCACCCGCTGGTGCGCAAGATCACGCTGATAGGCGGTGTGCCCACAGGCAAGGCCGTCATGAAGACAGCCTCCGACAACCTCAAGCCCGTGCTGCTGGAACTGGGCGGCAAGAACGCGCTCATTGCCTACCCGGACGCCGATCTCGACAAACTCGTCAACGGCATCATCGGCGGCATGAACTTCACCTGGTCGGGCCAGAGCTGCGGTTCCACCAGCCGCGTCTTCCTGCACGAGTCCATCCACGACCAAGTACTGGAGAAAGTCGTCAAGCTGCTGCCCGAGCGCCACAAACCCGGCATCCCGACCGATCCCCGCACCACCATGGGCTCGCTGGTCAGCCGCGCGCAGCTTGAAAAAGTGCAGAGCTACGTCGCCAAGGGACTGGAGGACGGCGGCCGCCTGGTCTGCGGCGGCAAGCAGCCCACGGACGAGGCGTTGAAAGACGGTTTCTTCTACGAAGCTACCGTGTTCGCCGACATGAAACCGCACATGCGCCTGGCGCAGGAGGAAGTCTTCGGCCCCATCATGTCGGTCTTCAAATGGACTGACGAAGACAGCCTGTTCGAGCAGGTCAACGGCGTAGACTTCGGCCTCACCGGCTCCATCTGGACGCAGAACATCAACACCGCCCACCGCGCCGCCAAACGCATACACACCGGTTATGTGTGGATCAACAACTCCAGCCAGCACTTCATGGGCGCGCCTTTCGGCGGCGTCAAGCAGTCGGGCATTGGGCGCGAGGAATGTTTTGCCGAGCTCATGGAGTTCACATATACCAAGAACGTGAACCTCAAGCTCGGCTGAAGCCTCCACGCACGCACAGCCCCGTGGGGCTGTGCGGTGTTCAACCCGCCATGCGGCCGAAACGCCCCGCGTTGAAATCCTTCATCGCCTGCAGGATTTCCTCGCGGGTGTTCATCACAAAAGGCCCATGCCCGACGATGGGCTCGTCAATCGGCTCGCCGCTGAGCAGCAGCAAGGTGGCGTCGCCGTTGGCTTCAATCTGCAGCGCTTCGCCCTCGCGCTCCAGCAGCGCCATCTGCGCTTCGCGCACCACTTCCTGGCCGTTGACCAGCACCGTGCCGCGCAACACCACCAGCGCTGCCGTGCGGCCTTCAGGAATGCTCAGCACCACCGTCTTGCCCTCGCCAAGGCGCATGTCCCACACGTCAATCGGCGTGAAGGTGCGCGCCGGTCCTTTGTGGCCCTCATAGTCGCCCGCGATCACGCGCACCGTGCCCGCGCCGTCCGGCAGTTTCACCTGCGGAATGTCCTTGTCCAGGATGCCCTGGTAGCCGGGTGCCGCCATCTTGTCCTTGGCCGGCAGGTTGATCCACAGCTGCACCATTTCGAACGGCCCACCCGTGCGCGTGAATTCACGTGAATGGAATTCCTCATGCAGGATGCCCGAGGCCGCCGTCATCCACTGCACGTCGCCCGGGCCGATCACGCCGCCGTTGCCGGTCGAGTCGCGGTGCTCCACCTCGCCTTTGTAGACGATGGTCACGGTCTCAAAGCCGCGGTGCGGGTGCCGGCCCACGCCGCGCGGCGTGTCGGTGGGCTCAAACTGCGCCGGGCCGGCGTAGTCCAGCAGCAGGAAGGGGCTCACATGCGAGCCCAGCGTGTCATAGGTGAACAGCGAGCGCACGGGAAAACCGTCACCGACCCAGTGGCCCTGGGGGTTGCTGTAAATGCCCAGAATCTTTTTCATCGCGTGTTTCTCCTGTGTTCCGTGTGAGGCCGGCAAGAACCGCGCCAATGCAGGCAGATGGGGGCAAACAGGCGCTCCATTAGGGGGCAAAACCGCATGTCTGCGTTCCAGTTTTAGAACAATTGGGATGAAGGTGTTGGCGGGAGATGAATGACCCGCCAAGGTGCGGGGCGGGAAGGCCGCTCGCCGGAAGAAAAAAAGCCTCTCGCGAGGCCTTTTTGTGGGGGGAGTCCCGCGTCGAAAACATTACCTGGTTTCAAGCCCTTCAAAGCATGTGCTGAGCACCAGGGCGACGATTTCATCGTTGGTGTAGAGCCCGCCCATTTTCAGAAACTCCAGAACCGGATCGCAGGCGCGGGCGTACAAGGTGTACAGCACCGCAATGGAGGGGAGCTTGGGGTTCAGCGCGCCTTGCGCCTGCGCGGCCTCAATCCAGGCACCCAGGCGGTCGCTCACATCCATGAGCCCGTCCATATAGTCCTTGTTCGCGATCAGTGCGGTGCGCAGGCTGGAATTCTGGCTCGGTAGCGAAGGCATTTCACCGGCCAGCTTCAAGCCCATGGTCCACGCCACCACTTCGCGCAGCTTTTCCACCGCGGACGAGCCGGCCGGCAGGGCGTCCAAAAAAGCCTGCGCCCGGCGCATAACTGAGACCATCGCCGCCGCCGCCAGGTCTTCTTTGCTTGGGAAATGCTTGTAGAGGCTGGCTTTGGCAATACCCACGTCGGCCGCCACTTCGTCCACCGTCATGGCTTCAAAACCTTTTTCAGCCAGCAAACGGTTCACCGACTGGATGATGGCGTCTTCACGCGCCAGGAGCATTTGCGCCTTGAAGGAGGCCTTGGGGGGGAGGGGGCTCGTCATGCTGTGATTTTAGCCAGTTTAGTTTGAAAAAAGAATTATGAGGAAATATTAATACTTGATGGTTTTAATAAATACTGAGTAGTATAGAATTGACCTGAGCAATTCAAGGAGTGCGGGTGTCCATCAAAGTAGCCATCGTCGGTTCGGGTATTTCAGGCTTGGCGGCTGCCCACGCCCTGCGCGGCAAGGCGGACATCACGCTGCTGGAGTCGGGGCCTTACTTTGGCGGCCACACCCATACCGTTGACGTAACGCTTCCCACGCCGCACGGCGAGGTCACGCATGGGGTGGACACCGGATTTCTGGTGCTCAACGAGCGCACCTACCCCCAACTGATCAAGTTGCTGGCGGAACTCAAGGTGGCAACCGTCGAGTCCGAGATGTCGTTTTCAGTGCGGGCAAATGATGTCGCGAATGGCCGCCCAGTCGAGTGGAGCGGCTCCAGCCTGAACACCGTCTTTGCCCAACGCGGCAACCTGCTCAACCCGCGCTTTTGGGGCATGTTGCGCGACCTGCGGCGCTTCAATGCCCTGGCCACCCACATGGCCCAAAGGGGAACGGACAGCCAGCTGAGCCAGCCGCTGGGAGAGTTTTTGACGGAACACGGCTTCGGCACAGCGTTCTGCGACTGGTACTTCCTGCCCATGATGGCCTGCATCTGGAGCTGTCCCACCGCGCAGATGCTTAAGTTCCCCGTCTCGACCATGGTGCGCTTTTGCCACAACCACGGCCTGCTGCAAATCACCAACCGCCCGCAGTGGTGGACCGTGCAGGGCGGCGCCCGGCACTATGTCGAAAAAATCACCGCGGGCATTGCGGACAAGCGTTTGAACACCCCGGTGCGCCTTATTGAGCACATCGGCAGCACGCCGGACGGCAAAGGCGGCGTGCGCATCCACACCGATGCAGGCGCCGAGCTGTTTGACAAGGTCATCATCGCCACCCATTCCGACCAGGCCCTGCAGATGCTGGCCGCGCCAACGGATTGGGAGCGCCATACCCTGGGCGCCATTTATTACCAACCCAACAAGGCCGTGCTGCACACCGATGCCTCGGTCTTGCCGACGCGCAGGGCGGCCTGGGCGGCGTGGAACTATGAGCGCGCGGCGGCGCCGGGGCAGGAGGACGCGCGCGTGTGCCTGCACTACCTGCTCAACCGCTTGCAGCCCCTGCCCTGGGAGCAGCCGGTGATCGTGTCCCTGAACCCGGTGCGCCCCATCGCCCAAGACAAAATCATCGGCGAGTACGACTATGACCACCCGGTGTTTGATGCGGTCGCCGTGGCCGCGCAGCACTGCGTGCCGGCACTGCAAGGCAAAAACCATCGCTACTTTGCCGGCGCGTGGATGGGCTACGGTTTTCATGAAGACGGCCTCAAGGCCGGGCTGGCTGCCGCGGCGCAGCTGTTGGCGGACGCATGAACCCGCCCGTGCCGCTCATCGGTTTTGGCCAGGTGCGCCACAGCCGCTTGCGCCCGCGGCACCACGCGTTTGCGTACCCGGCGTACTTCCTGATGCTGCCGCTGCGCAGCCTGCACAGGCAGGCGCCCCAGCCCGGCCAGTGGGACATCAACTGCGGGGGCGTGGTGAGTTTTTTTGAAACCGACCATGGCGACGGGCGCGCGCCGGAGCAGGGCGGCGCCATCGCCTGGCTGGACGAACTGCTGCGGCGCGAGGGCATCCATGACGCGACGGGCGAGGCCTGGCTGCAGACCTTTCCGCGCGTGCTGGGGTATACGTTCAAGCCGGTGAGCTTCTGGTATTGCCACCGCGCGGCAGACGACCGCCAGGGGTGCCTGCGCGCCATCGTGGTGGAAGTCAACAACACCTTTGGCGAGCGGCACTGCTATGTGCTGGACGCTCCCCGTTACGGGGTGGAGCAGCGCGCGGACAAGGTGTTTCATGTGTCCCCTTTCAACCCGGTGCAGGGCCACTATCGCTTCCGTTTTATGCGCAGCGAACAAGGGGAACAAGGCGAACAGGCGCGCGCGGTGGCCCGTGTGGACTTCTACGACGACATCGTCACCGACGCAGCCGTATTGCAGACCAGTATCAGCGGCACGCTGCAGCCCATCACAACGGCCGCGCTTCGCCGCGCCGTGTGGCGCTATCCCGCGATGACGCTGGGCGTGGTGCTGCGCATTCACACCCAGGCGCTGCGCCTGTGGTTCAAAAAAGTGCCCTTCTTCCGTAAACCCGCCCCGCCGCAATCCTTTGTCTCGCGCTAGAGGGCCACGCGCTGCGCCTACGCCCCACTTCAGGAGTCCCACATGAACGCCGCTACCCACACCGCCCCAAGCCTGGGCTTTCCACAGGATGCTCCCGCAGCGGCCCGAAGCGCACTGCGCCTGCTGCAAGAGCTGCGTCACGGCGTGCTGACCCTGCACCTGCCCGACGGCTCACAGCGCCGCTTTGGCGAGCACCCGCAGCAGCACGACATGCATGGGCCCGGGCACCCCAGCGCCAGCATGACGCTGCACAACTGGAAGGTGTTCGGCGCCGCGCTCAAGTCCGGCGACATCGGCTTTGCCGAGAGCTACATCGCCGGCGACTGGAGCACGCCCAACCTGACCGAACTGCTCAAGCTGTTCTCCACCAACCGCCGCGAGGTCGACGCCATGATCTTCGGCACATGGTTTGGGCGCCTGCTGTACCGCGTCAAGCACCTGCTGCACCACAACAGCCGCGCCAACAGCCGCAAGAACATCCACGCGCACTATGACCTGGGCAACGCCTTTTACCGGCTGTGGCTGGATGAGACCATGAACTACTCCAGCGCCTGGTTCGACGGCGACCTGTCACGCCCCTTGCCCGAGGCGCAAAACGCCAAGGTGTGCCGCGCGCTGGACATGGCCGGCGTGAAACCCGGCGACCGCGTGCTGGAAATCGGCTGTGGCTGGGGCGCGCTGGCCGAGCAAGCCATCGCCCACCGCGGCGCTGCCGTGGTGGGCGTGACGCTGAGCACCGAGCAGTTGGCCTATGCCAACGCGCGTCTGCAGCGCCTGGGCGTCCGCATCGGCGCGGCCGGTCGCGCCGACCTGCGCCTTCAGGACTACCGCGACATCCCGGATGCGCCGTTTGACGCGATCTGTTCCATCGAGATGGTGGAAGCGGTGGGCCAAGCCTATTGGCCCACGTACTTTGCCACCGTGAGCCGCCTGCTCAAACCCGGTGGGCGGGCCTGCCTGCAAAGCATCGTCATCAACGACGCGCTGTTTGACCGCTACGTCGGCTCGACCGACTTCATCCAGCAGTACATCTTCCCCGGTGGTTGCCTTCCCTGTCCGCGAGAGTTTCGCCGCCAGGCCCAGGCCGCGGGGCTGGAGGTGGTGGACGAATTCGCATTCGGCGCCGACTACGCGGAGACGCTGCGCCGCTGGCGCGATGCATTCATGGCACGCGGGGCCGAGGTGGCGGCGCTCGGCTTTGACGAGCGCTTCATGCGCATCTGGGCGTTTTACCTGGCCTACTGCGAGGCCGCCTTTGACACGGGTGACATCAACCTGATGCAGTTCACCTTGCGCAAGCCCGCTGCGCTTTCGACATGAAAAACGCAGCGGCTTGCGCAATCGTGGCGGCGGCCGCTTGCGTGCACGTCCCGCAAATCCAGGCCCAAACCTTGCCGCAGGAACTGCGCCCGGGCTTGCCCGCCGCCAGCCTGTCGGGCCAGGCCAGGTTCACTTATTGGGGCTTTGAGGTCTACCAGGCCACCCTCTGGGTCGCGCCTGAGTTTGCCGGGCCGGCCTATGAAAAAAGCCCGTTCGCGCTGGAGCTGGCCTACCTGCGCGACTTCAAGGGCGCGGACATCGCCAGACGGTCCATCGCCGAGATGCGCCGCCAGGCGCCCGTGACCCCCATGTCCCCGGCACAGGAAGCCGCCTGGGAAACCCGGATGCGCGCGCTGTTCCCCGATGTCGGCGCCGGCGACCGCATCACCGGCGTGCACCAGCCCGCCACCGGCGCGGTGTTCTGGCACAACGGCCGCCTGCTCGGTGAAGTGCGCGACCCGCTGTTCGCCAAACTCTTCTTCGGCATCTGGTTGTCCCCGCAAACCTCCGAGCCGCAAATGCGCCGCGCGCTGCTGGCGCGGGAAAAATCACCGACCCCTGCGGGCGCCGCACCATGAGTCCTTTTATGGCCGCGCGCATCGAAGCGGCGCCCCGGGTTTTGGGGGTGGGCGGCGGTGCGCGCTACGGCCTGCTGGGTTTTCCCCTTGCGTTTTGCGCATTGCCGCTGTATGTCTTGATGCCCAATCTGTACACGCGCCATTGGGGCGTTTCGCTTGCCGCTTTGGGTGCCGTGCTCCTGGGCGCGCGCCTGCTCGATGCGGTCATAGACCCGCTGCTGGGCCGTTTGTGCGATCGCCTGTATGCCACCTCGCTGCGCGCCGTACTGGCCATGGGTGCGGTGGCGGCGGCCGTGCTGGCCGCGGGATTTTCTTTTTTGTTTGTGCCGCTGGTGCGTGAACCCGCGGCGCTGCTCTGGTGGGCGGGGTTCTGGCTGGTCGTGACCTACGCGGCCTACAGCGCCTTGTCGATCGCGCACCAGTCCTGGGGCGCCATGCTGGGCGGCGACGCGCTGTACCGCAGCCGCGTGGTGGCCTGGCGCGAAGGGCTCGGCTTGGCCGGGGTGCTGCTCGCGTCGGTCACTCCTGCGCTGCTGGGCGTGCCCGCCATGCTGGTCCTGCTGTTCGCTGGTTTGGCGGGGGGCTGGTGGGCCTGGCGTGCAGCGCCCCGGCCGGAGTGCCGCCATGCGGCGGCGGCCGCGACAGCCATTACCGCCGGCGCGCTCTGGCATCCCTTGCGCAACCCCGACTTTCGCCGCCTTCTGGGCGTGTACCTGCTCAACGGCATCGCCAGCGCCATCCCGGCAACGCTGGTGCTGTTTTTCCTGCAGGACCGTTTGCAGGCCAGCGAGGCCATGCAGTCCACCGCGCTGGCGGTGTACTTTGTGTGCGGCGCGCTGTCCATGCCGCTGTGGCTGCGCGGGGTCAAGCGCTGGGGGCTGGCGCACAGCTGGCGCGCCGGGATGTTGTTATCCATCGCGGTTTTTCTGGGCGCGAGCCGGCTGGGTGCGGGCGATGCGCCCTGGTTTTTGCTGGTGTGCGCCTTGTCGGGCGCGGCCTTGGGCAGCGACCTGGTCCTTCCCGGCGCGCTCCTGGCCGGCGTCATTGCGAAAGCCGGTGACCGCGGGCTCGCCGAAGGGGCCTATTTCGGTTGGTGGAACTTTGCCACCAAGCTGAACCTGGCGCTGGCCGCCGGCCTGGCCCTGCCTTTGCTGGGCTGGCTGGGTTATGTGCCCGGCGCTCGCGATGCTGGCGCCGCCGGCGTACTCACCGCCGCTTATTGCCTGTTGCCCTGCGCGCTCAAAGCCTTGGCGGCCGGCGCGCTCCAGATTTTCATCATCCAACCAGCGGCCTCGCCGCACACACCATGAAACAACGCCGCTTTCTCCACAAGTCACTCCTTCTCACCGCCGTGGTGTGCGCCACGCTGCTGAGCGCATGCAGCACCCCGCAAGTGCAGGATTACGCCAAGGAAACCCCGGTGCTGGAACTGCGCGACTACTTCAACGGCACGCTGGACGCGTACGGCATATTCACCGACCGCTCGGGCAAGGTGGTGAAGCGCTTCACGGTGGTGATGACATGCACCTGGAAGGGCGATGCCGGCGTACTGGACGAAGCCTTCACGTATTCCGACGGCACGACGCAGCGGCGCGTCTGGCGCCTGACGCGCCATGCCGACGGCCGCTACACCGGCCAGGCCGACGACGTCGTGGGCGCCGCCGAGGGCCGGCAAAGCGGCAACGCCTTCAACTGGGCCTACACCCTGGCCCTGCCGGTGGACGGCCGGGTCATCAACGTGCAGTTTGACGACTGGATGTACCTCATGAACGACAAAGTCATGCTCAACAAGGCCGCCATGCGCAAGTGGGGCGTGGGCCTGGGTGAAGTGACGCTTTCCTTCATCAAACGATAAACGCCATGGCACTGAACCCTCGCATCGCGGACTGGCATGGCCGCACGGTATGGCTGGTAGGCGCCTCCAGCGGCATCGGCCGGGCCACGGCGTCGGCGCTGCACGCCCAGGGCGCGAAGGTCGTTGTTTCGGCCCGCGGCGCGGACGCGCTGGGCGCGTTCGTCGATGCGCATGCCGGTGCTTTGGCCCTGCCGCTGGACGTGACCGATGCGCGCGCGGTGAAGGCGGCCGCATCGGCCCTGGCCGCGCGGGATGCGCTGGATTGTGTGGTGTATTGCGCGGGGCACTATCACGCGATGGACGCCATGCACATGGACCTCGGCGAGCTGCTACGCCACAACGAGGTGAATTACCTCGGCGCGCTTCACGTGCTGGATGCGGCAGTGCCGCACCTGCTGGCGCGCCCGCTGGACAAAAGCACCGGCCAGCGCGGCCACATCAGCCTGATGGGCAGCGTGGCGGGATACCGCGGCCTGCCCAACAGCCTGGCCTACGGCCCGACCAAGGCCGCGCTTATCAACCTTGCCGAGACCCTGTACCTGGACCTGCATGCCCAGGGTATCGGCGTGACGCTTATCAACCCGGGTTTTGTCGAGACCCCCCTGACACGCCAGAACCAGTTCAAAATGCCCGCCTTGATCAGCCCAGAACAGGCGGCCCTGGAAATACTGAAGGGCTGGGCACGCGGAGAATTTGAAATCCACTTCCCCAAACGTTTTACCCGCTGGATGAAAGCCTTGCGGCTTTTGCCTTATCCCTTGTTTTTCGCGGCGACACGCCGTCTCAGGAAGGACTAGACAGTCATGAACTCTTCCGTTGACCGCATCGTGGAAAGCTTCCAGAACCTCACTCTCGCGGGCGTCGAAACGCTGGGCGCCATCTATGCCCCCGATGCACGCTTTAAAGATCCGTTCAACGACGTACAGGGCTTGCCCGCGGTCCAGCAGATCTACCGCCACATGTATGAGACCCTGGAGAACCCGCGCTTCGTCATCACAGGGCGCATCGTGCAAGGCGCGCAATGCTTCCTGATCTGGGAGTTCCACTTTGCCTTCAAGCGTTTCCAGCGGGGACGGGCGCAGTGCATTCTGGGTGGTTCGCACCTGGTGCTGGACGGCGAAGGGCGCATCACGATGCATCGCGATTATTGGGATGCGGCTGAAGAGCTTTATGAAAAGCTGCCTGTGGTCGGCGGCTTGATGAGGTGGATGAAGCGGCGCGGCAATGCGTGAGACGAGCTGGCCCGCAGCGGCCTGACCTTGCCGGGCATATTCATCGTCGTGATGCGCTGGCCGCTGCCAACGGCAATCACAGCTTGACATCCAAGCTCAGCGATCAGTATCGTCATAGCCATGAAAACAATGAAGCTGCTTGAAGTTGATGGCGCGTTGCTGGCCGTGGAATACGAGGCCATCCATGGCGCAATGGGCATGCCGGTTGTTTTGCTGCACGCCAACGTCGCAGACCGGCGAATGTGGCAAGGCCAGTGGGACTGGCTGGCAACAACCCATCCTGTCGTGGGCTACGACCGTCGCGGCTTTGGAGAATCGCGCACATTGAAGTCAACGCCGTACTCAAATGTGGCCGACCTTTGGGACGTGATGGATTCTTTGGGGTATGACCGTGCGGTATTGGTAGGCTGTTCCATGGGAGGTCGTGTGGCCATCGACGCGGCCTTGGCGCGGCCAGACCGGGTGAGCGGTTTGGTGGTGGTTTCTCCCGGGCTCAGCGGCGCGCCGGCGCCACGATACGGCGATTCGGTCAAAGCCCTGATGGATGCGATCAGCGCTGCTGCGGCGCAGGGCGACCTGGAGGCCAAGAATGAGCTTCAGGCGCGTCTCTGGCTGGACGGCCCCTTGAGTCCGCCAGGGCGAGTGGACGGTGAGATTCGCCGGCTCTTCCTCTCGATGAACGGTAGCGCTTTACGGGCAGCCAATCCTGGCCTGGCATCCGAAGAACCTTCAGCATGGGACCAACTGGAAGCGATCAAAGCACCTACGCTCGTGATGTGGGGCGATCTTGACCTCCCGCACTTGCAGGAAAGATGCGCGCTTGTTGCGCAGCGCATACCCGGGGCCCAGAGCTTGGTACTTCAGGGCACGGCGCATCTGCCGGCACTGGAAGCACCTAAGGCGTTCAATTCGGCGCTCGGGCGATATTTTGAAAGTTTGCTGCGTTGAAGATCTGGAGCGGGTGAAGGGAATCGAACCCTCGTATGAAGCTTGGGAAGCTGCCGTTCTACCATTGAACTACACCCGCATTTAGTTGGCTGCTGACGAGCCACTTTGCGCTGAAGCCGCGCCAGGGGCGGGCTCGCGGCGATTTTACACCCCGGTTCCGGCTTTCAAGGGCGCCAGTAGGGCTCAGGCAACGCCGGCAGCGAAAGCTCAGGCTGCTCCTGCTCGCGCAACGCCGCCTGCAGGCTGTGCTGCAGCTTGCCGGGCTGCTCCACGCCGGCGCACAAGGTTTCGATATGCGTCCTGGCGGTCAGGCGGTCGTTGTGCAGGCCAAAAACGGTTTGCGCTTTCTTGAGCCATTCCAGCCAGGCCTCGGTGGCTTGCGGGTCGTAGCGACCGGCGATGAATTCCGTGAGGTAGCGAAGCTTCTTGGCGGTGATGCGCAGGCGGTGCAGGCGGGTGGGGCTTAGCTGTTCGAGCCGGGGCAGGGCCTGCCGCAGTTTGTGGGCCAGTTTCTCAAGCTGCGCCGTGATTTCGTCAAAGGGCACGGGTGGGCTGTCATCGTTGTCCGGTTGGGCCAGGCAGCGCCCCAGTTGCAGCAGCAGGCGCTGGGTGTCCCGCTCCTCGAGGGCGGCCTGGGCTTGCAGGCGGGCTGTGGCTTGCCGCAGGGCAGCGGCTTCCTGCAGCTTCTGGCGCAGGGCGGCGTCGTGCAGGCCGACGGCCAGCGACGGCCAGGTTTCTTCGATAAACACATCCTGATCGCGTGCGGCGCCCAGGCGCTGGCCCAGTGCGCGCAGGCTGTCCTGCAGCGGGGCGAGTGCTTCTTCCTGCCATTGGGCCGCGCCGGCCAGCGGGCCGCAAGCCACACGCAGCCGCCGTACCGCGACGCGCAATTGGTGCAGGTATTCGCTGTCGTAGTGTCCGCCCTGGGGCTGGGCCAGGAAGCCGGCTTCATTGGCTTGCCAGTGGGCCAGGCAGGCTTCTACGGCCTGCCGTGCGGCGTGGCGTGCATCCTCCCCTGGGGGCGCGGCCAGCGCAGCCGCCTTGGCGGGCGGCGCCAGCGCGGCGCCGTGGGCCAGCCGGTTGCCGCGTTCGGCTTTGCTGCGGTTGTCGAGCACGAGGGGGTGGCGTTCGGCCAGGGTCAGGGCCAGCGCGAACAGTTCGTCCACCGGCCCGCCCTTGAGTTCCAGTTCCACCTCGCACAGCGGTTCGCTGTGGTCCCCGGCCAGGATTTCGCCTTCGTCGATGGCGACTTCGATGACGCCGCCGGCGGCGCCGGTGATGTGGCGGATCTCGCGCTTGAAGCGGGTCTGGAACTGCGGCTGCAACTGGTCTTTGAGGGGCTCCAGCACCGGCCCGAAAGCCGTGCCGGCGAGCGGCGCCCATTCCAGGGCCGGCCCGGCGACCGCGAACTCGATTTCCTCGCGCTGGTGCAGGCCCGCGCGGCTGCTGCCGCCACCCTTGGCGGTTTGCAGCCAGCGCTTGCCGTCACTGCGCAGGCGCAGGCCTATGCCGGCCTGGGCCAGCGCGCGCTGCGGCGTGTCGAAGTAAATATTGTCCAGCTGCTTGTGCGTGACGCGGGTATGGCCCCACAGCGGGTCGGCGCGCAGCGCGGCCAGTGCGGCAGGGGGCAGCCTCAGCTTGAGTTCGATTTCCATGGTGGTGTTTGTGCGGCGGCGGGGGCGCGGTGGGCCCCGGCCTCATTCAAGGCCGCAGGTAAGCCCAGCCTTCGTGCTGCTTCTTCATGATCTCGGTGACGCCGGCGGGCACATAGCTGATGCCGGCCAGCATGTCGTCCTTGCCCAGCTTCTGGCCGCGCATGGTGTTCTCGCAGGCGGTGACCTTGATGCCGGCTTTGGCGGCGTCGGCGATGCGGGAGCCGGTGGGTGATTCGAGCTTGAGCATGTTGATGCCCGGGCCGTAGGCGACGATCTCGATCTCGACGTTGGCCGCGCCCACGTCGTCCTGCAAATTCTTGGCATTGTTGAGTGCCAGGTTCCATTTGGCCGGGTCGTTGTCGCTGACCTGGATCACGATGCCCTGGCGTTTGGCGCCCGTGGATTGTGCGTGCGCGCCGAGCAGCAAGGTGGCGAGGGCTGCCGTGGCGCCGGCCTGGAGTACGAGTCTGCGGTTCATGGGGGAAGTCTCCTGAAGGGAGGCTTATTTCAACACAACCGCCGGATGAAACAAGCCCCCAAGCTCGTGTGAGGATGGGGGCTTTCAGGAGAGTGCGACTTGCTTTGTCTTATTTACCGCCGGTTGCGGGCAGCGGCACGGCGGGTACGACAGGTGGATTGCCGCCTGAATGGATGACATGGTCCGGCGACTTGACCAGCTTGCGCACAAACACCACCAGCTGCCACACCACCAGGATGCCGATGACGCCCAGCAGCGTGCCGCTGATGGGGCGGTTGACGAAGACGTTGAAGCTGCCGCGGCTCAGCAGCATGGCGCGGCGGAAGTTCTCTTCGAGCATGGGGCCCAGGATAAAGCCGAGCAGCAAGGGCGCGGCCTCCATGTCCAGCCGCAGGAACAAATAACCGACCAGGCCGAAGACGGCGGTGGTGTAGATGTCGTCCAGGCTGTTGTTGATGCTGTAGGTGCCTATGCAGCAGAAGAACAGGATGGCCGGGAACAGCACGGTGTAGGGGATCTTGAACACCGACAGCCAGTAGCGCACCAGGGGCACGTTGAGGATCAGCAGGAAGCAGTTGCCTATCCACATGCTGGCCACCAGGCCCCAGAACAGGTCGGGGTGGGTGGCGATCATGTTGGGGCCGGGCTGTATGCCCTTGACCACGAAGGCCGCCATCATCAGCGCCATGACGGCATTCTCGGGAATGCCGATGGCCATCAGCGGGATGAAGCTGGTGCGCGCGGCGGCCTCGTCGGCTGCGGCCTGGCCGGCCACGCCTTCGATGCAGCCGGTGCCGATCTCGTGCTTGTACTTGCTGAACTTCTTGTCGGCGGCATAGGCGGCGAACTGGGCGATGGTGGGGCCGCCGCCGGGCAGTATGCCCAGGATGGAGCCGATCACGCTGCCGCGCAGGGCGCTGGGGATGATGCGCTTGAACTCGGGCCAGGTCGGCATGAGCTTGATCTTGCCGTTAAAGGGCGTGAGCACGTTTTTGTTGTCGAGGTTTTTCACCACCTCGGCAATGCCGAAGCAGCCCAGCGCGATGCTGATCAGGCCTATGCCGTCCATCAGGAAGGGCAGGTTCATGGTGTAGCGCGCCACGCCGCTGTTGACGTCGGTGCCGACCATGCCGAGCAGCACGCCGACCATGGCCATGGCCAGGCCGTTGAGCAGGCTGCCGCTGCTGACAAAACTCACGCAGAAGAAACCCAGCAGCATCAGCGCGCAGTAGTCGGCCGGCCCGAACAGGAAACCGACTTCACCCAACGCGGGCGCCATGGTCGAGAGCACCACGATGGCCACAGTGCCGCCTATGAAGCTGGAGACCCCGGCCGTGAAGAGCGCCAGGCCGGTCTTGCCCTTGAGCGTCATCTGGTAGCCGTCAATACAGGCCACGATGCTGCTGGCGTGCGGGATCTTCATGGTGATGGCGCTCACGCTGTCGCCGTATTGCGCGCCGTAGTAGATGCCGGCCAGCATGATGAGCGCGCCGCCGGTGGGGATGGAGTAGGTCAGCGGCAGCAGCAGGCTGATGGTGGACAGGGGGCCGAGCCCGGGCAGCAGCCCGATCAGCGTGCCGACCGTGCAGCCCAGGGCGCAGTACAGCAGGTTTTGCAGCGTCAGCGCGTGTTCGAAACCGAACGCAAGGTTGTGAAAGACTTCCATATCAGTACAGCGGCAGGCTCAGGCCGAGGAATTGTTTGAAGGCAAAAGCTACGGCGACCAGGCCGATGGCGATCTTGACGTTGCGCAGCAGCGAATACGAGGTGCCGGCCAGCGTGGAGCAGAACACCAGGAAGACGATGCCCAGGATCATGTTGACGTACTGGGAGAGCACCGAAAAGCCGACCAGGCTCACGAGGATGATGGCGATGTTCTTGACGCTGTAGTCCAGGGGCACGGGGTCGACGAAGTGCGCGCGCACCACCGTGAGCACGCCGATGATGAACAGGAAGGAACTCACGATCAGTGGAAACAGTCCGGGCCCGGAGCGGCTCAGTTCGCCCATGGTGTAGTTGAAGGAGATGCCGCCGAAACCCAGGGCGATCGCCATGAGGCACAGGCCGCGGACGAAGTTGCGGTTGTTCAGGTTCATGGGAAGCACCTCCGGGGCCGTGCCGGCCGGGCCTGGTCGTTGAAGGATGGGTGGGTCATCGCGTCTCCTGCTAATGTGCCGGCTCTCCGGTCCTGCACAGCGCAGGCGGCGGGGCGTTCGGGCTGGAGGCGATGTTAGGAAGCGAGGCTTCCAATCGGCTTTCGTTTTACGCGGCGGGGGCCAAAATACGTGTTATCACTAACGGGCTTGGGCCCGCGAAGAAGCCTTGCCCCTCTCCCAGAGGGAGTCAATCCGAACGGCCTTTCCCTCTCCGGCTATCTTGTCCCCTCTCCCTCCGGGAGAGGGTTAGGGTGAGGGCCAGCGGCGGACAAATAACCACTGCTCCATGCTTAGGCCGCTAGCCCTCACCCCTGCCCTCTCCCAGGGGGAGAGGGAGTAATACGGGGCGCCAGCGGCAGGCGCAGGACGGCGCGCAGGCCGGCGCCGGAGGCCGTGTGCGTGAGCTCGATGTCCCCGCCGTTGCGCCGCGCATAGGCGCGCGCGATGGCCAGGCCCAGCCCGGCGCCGTGTGAGCCTTTTTCGGCGCCCGGGTCGGCCGAATGGAAGCGTTCGAAGACCTGCGCGCGCCGCGCCGGGGCGATGCCGGGGCCGTCGTCACGGACCTCGGCCAGGGCCATGCCGTCCAGCGTGGACACCATCACGGTGATGTGCCCGCCGGCCGGTGTGTAGGCAATCGCGTTGTGCACCAGGTTGGAAAGTGCCTCATGCAGTTCGGGGCCGCGCGCCAGCACCGGGACTGCGGGTGCGTCTTGCATCGCCTCCGTGACTGTTGAATCGCCGCGGGCGTCGACCCAGCCCAGGTCCTGGTTCTTTTCATGCGCCAGGGCGAGGTACTGCAGCACCACCTCCCGGGCGATGGTGTTGAGGTCGACGATGCCGGGCGTGTCGGACATAGGGGCGGGTGCTGCGCCCTCGTTGGCGTGGGCCAGCGAGAGCAGTTGTTCGCACAGGCGCCGGCTGCGTGCGATCTGGGCAACCATGGCGCGCAGGGTGGCGTGAAGCTGTTCGGTGTCTTTTTCGCGCAGCGCCACACCGGCCTGGGTCAGCATGATGGCCAGCGGCGTGCGCAGCTGGTGCGAGGCATCGGCCAGGAATTGCGACTGCTGCTCCAGCAGCTCGCGGTAGCTGGCCAGGTGCTGGTTCAGCGCGTCGACCAGCGGCGCCACTTCATGCGGCACGTCGCGGGTGTCCAGGGGCTGGAGGTCGGTGCCCTTGCTTTGCAGCACGGATTTGCGCAGGCGCTCGAGCGGCTGCAGCGACCAGGTCACGCCCAGCCAGACCAGCAGGACCATCACCAGCACCATGCGCGCGTCGCGTATCAGCTCCTGCCGCAGGGTGGCGGCCTGCGCCCGGTCGCGCGGGCCGGTGGTTTCCGCGACCTGGACCCGCAGATTGAAGCTCCGGCCGTGTCCATCCAGTACCTGGCTTTGCAGCGCCACCACACGCACCGGATGGCCATCGTGGAAATCGTCGTACCAGACGGGCTGAGCGGGGGAAGAGGCGTCGGGTGATGAAGGCGGTGAGGGTGGCGGGGGCAGGCCGGCATCACCGAGCAAGGTGAGTTCGCGCGGGGCGGCCGCCGCTCCGGCCTGTGCGTCGCCTTGCGCCGTCAGGCTCACGTGCAGGTATTTCCGCAAGGGGCCGGCCTCTGCGAACATGGCTTGCACGCCGGCCGGCGCGTTCAGCCGCAGCGAGCCGTCCGGCGCCGGTGCCACACTGCTTTGCAGCGCGTGCGCAGCCTCGAGCATGCTCTGGTCGTAGGCGTCCTGCACCTGGTTTTGCAGGGCGCGGTAATCGTTCCAGCTGTCCAGGGCCAGCAGGCCCAGGATGGCGGGGAGCAGCAGCGTGAGCAGTCGCGCGCGTATGCCGAAGCGGTCGGGGTCAGTGCGCAGTATCTGCATGAGGCTTAGAGGCGCGTCAAGTATGAGCTGTCGGATTTGCGCAAAGTCATCGGTGCGCAGCGCAAGGCGCAGGCCGCCGCCCATGCTGGAGCATGGGTAAGGACTGCAACGCGGCGATGTGCGGCGAGGACGAGTGCAAAACGACAGATCATGCTTGATGCGCCTCCAGCATGTAGCCCAGGCCGCGCACGGTGACGATGCGCACATCGCCGCCGTCGAGCTTGCGACGCAGCCGGTGCAGCACCAGCTCGATCGCATCGGGGCCGGCATTGCTGTCGGCCGGGAAGACCTTGCCGGAGAGCTGCGACTTCTCCACCGGCGTGCCGCTGCGCGCCAGCAGCACCGCCAGGGCCGCGCTTTCGCGCGGCGTGAGCTGCAGCAGTGTGCCGGCCAGTGTGAAGGCGCGGCTGTCGTGCGGGCATGACAGGGAGCCGCATTGCAGCGGTGCGTGGGAGCGCCCCCGGCTGCGCCGCACCAGCGCGGCCAGGCGGGCTTCGAGCTCCTCGATGGCGAAAGGTTTGGCCAGGAAGTCGTCGGCCCCGACGTTCAGGCCCTTGACCCGGTCCTGCAGCGAACCCTGCGCCGTCAGCACCAGCACCGGGGTCCGGTTGCCGGCCTTGCGCAGCTCGGCCAGCACGGTCAACCCGTGCTTGTCGGGCAGCCGCAGGTCCAGCACCACGGCGTCATAGTCGTTGCCGGCCAGCAGCGACTCGGCCGTGGCGGCATCCGGCGCGTGGTCGGAAACAAAACCGCTCTGCTTGAAAGCGCGCAGCAGCCACGAAGCCATCTCGGCTTCGTCTTCCACAAGCAGCAGGCGCATGTCGGTTCGGGGTGGCGGGCGGGTCGCGGCTAAGCCGGCTTAGCGCTGGATGTCACCCAGGCACAGGTACTTCATCTCGAGGTATTCGTCCATGCCGTGGCGCGAACCCTCGCGGCCCAGGCCGGACTGCTTGACGCCGCCGAAGGGCACGTGCTCGGTCGCGATCACGCCGGCGTTGATGCCCACCATGCCGTACTCCAGCGCTTCAGCGACGCGGTAGATGCGGCCGATGTCGCGGCTGTAGAAATAGCTGGCCAGGCCGAACTCGGTGTTGTTGGCCGCGTCAATGGCTTCCTGGTCGTTCTTGAAGCGAAACACCGGCGCGAAGGGGCCGAAGGTTTCCTCGCGGGCGCAGAGCATGTCGGCGGTGGCTTCGGAGACCACGGTGGGCTCGAAGAACTGGCCTTCGAGCTTGTGGCCGCCGGCCAGCAGCTTGCCGCCCTTGGCCAGCGCGTCGGCGACGTGGCGCTGCACCTTCTCGACGGCCGCGGCCTCGATCAGCGGGCCCTGCACCACGCCGTCCTCAAAGCCGTTGCCGACCTTGAGCGCCTTGACCTTGGCGGCGAATTTTTCGACGAACTGGTCGTAGACGCCGTCCTGCACGTAGATGCGGTTGGCGCAGACGCAGGTCTGGCCGGCATTGCGGTATTTGCTGGCCATGGCGCCCTCGACGGCCGAGTCCACGTCGGCGTCGTCGAAGACGATGAAGGGCGCGTTGCCGCCCAGCTCGAGCGCGAGCTTCTTGACGCTGGGCGCGCTTTGCGCCATCAGGATGCGGCCGACCTCGGTGGAGCCGGTGAAGCTGATGTGGCGCACCACGTCGCTGGCGCAGAACACCTTGCCCACGGCGATGCTGTTGGCGCTGTCGGCCGTCAGCACGTTAAGCACGCCGGCCGGGATGCCGGCGCGCATGGCGAGTTCGGCGGCGGCCAGGGCCGTCAGCGGCGTGAGCTCGGCCGGCTTGATGACCACCGGGCAGCCGGCGGCCAGGGCCGGGGCGACCTTGCGGGTGATCATGGCCAGCGGGAAGTTCCAGGGGGTGATGGCGGCGCACACGCCGATCGGCTGGCGCAGGACCATCAGGCGGCGGTTGTTGTCGAACTGCGGCAGGGTCTCGCCGTTGACGCGTTTGGCTTCCTCGGCGAACCACTCGACAAAACTCGCGCCGTAGGCGATTTCGCCCTTGGCTTCGGCAAAGGGCTTGCCCTGCTCGGCGGTCATGATGCGGCCCAGGTCTTCCTGGTTGGCCATCAGCAGCTGGAACCACTTGAGCAGGATGGCGTGGCGCTCCTTGCCGGTCTTGTTGCGCCAGGCAGGCCAGGCGGCGTTGGCCGCGGCGATGGCGGCCTCGGCGTCCTGCGGGCCCAGGTTGGCCACGTCGGCCAGCTTGCGGCCGGTGGCGGGGTCGTTCACGTCAAAACGGGCCTTGCCCGCGACCCACTGGCCGTTGACCAGTGCGTCGGTCTTGAAGAGGCTGGGATCTTTGAGCAGGGAAATGGGAGAGGTTTTCATGTCCATGGGCGGGAGTCCTTAAAGCGGGAAGCGGGAAGAGGGGGAGGGCGAAGAGCGGAGCCGTCGGGTGATTTTGACAGCTTTCGCAGGGAGATTCGGGTGGCAGCCGGGTATGCGACCCCGGAAAAGGGTTTCAGCGCGAGAACGCCGTTCCGGCGCGTCAGGCCCTGCGTCCGCGCAGCCATTCCAGCAGCAGCAACAGGGCGGTGGTGAACAGGATCAGCAGGGTGGCCACGGCCGCGATGGTGGGCGAGATGTTTTCCCGGATGCCGGTGAACATCTGCCGCGGCAGCGTGGCCTGGTCGGCGCCCGCCAGGAACAGGGTGACCACGACTTCGTCAAACGAGGTGGCGAAGGCGAACAGCGCTCCGGAGATCACGCCCGGCGCGATGACCGGCAGGGTGATCCTGAAGAAGGTCCGCAAGGGGGTCTCACCCAGGCTCAGAGAGGCACGCACCAGATTGTGGTTAAAGCCGGCCAGCGTTGCGAGCACGGTGGTCAGCACAAAAGGCGCGCCCAGCGCGGCATGCACCACGATCAGCCCGAAGTAGCTGTCGGCAAGGCCCAGCGGGGCGAAATACAGGTAGGTGGCCACACCGACCACGACGATGGGGACCACCATGGGCGCGATGAGAATGGCCATGAGAAGGCTCTTGAACCGGAAGTTGCTGCGTGACAGGCCGACCGCCGCCAGGGTGCCCAGCGCGGTGGCGATCAGGGTGGCGGCAGGGGCCACGATAAAACTGTTTTTCGCAGCCCGAGCCCATTCAGGCGAATCCAGCAGGTTGCGGTACCACTTCAGCGACCAGCCCGGGATCGGGTAGGACAAAAAAGAACTGTCGGAA
This sequence comes from Polaromonas sp. LjRoot131, assembly GCF_964252805.1. Lineage (NCBI taxonomy): Bacteria > Pseudomonadati > Pseudomonadota > Betaproteobacteria > Burkholderiales > Comamonadaceae > Polaromonas > Polaromonas sp. LjRoot131. The sequence continues at coordinate 531,270 of NZ_CAXUPF020000001.1, forward strand.
AAAGACAGCGGCACCATGACCAGGATGGGCGCCAGCAAAAAAAGCAGGATGGCGACGCAGGCGGCGCGCACCAGCCACCAGCCGGCTTTGTCTGCCAGGGTGGCGTAGCGGGGGAAAGCGGGCCCTTGGATTTTGAACATGGTGAATTGGTCTCTGCGCCTGTAAAAAAAATGGGTGTCAGCCCATGCTGAGCTCGGCCTTGCCGATGCGCCGGTAAACGCTGTAAAGAATCATGGTGGCGGTCAACAGCACGGCGCCCAGCGCACAGGCCATGCCCCAATTGACTTCGACGTTGGTGTACCGCGCGATGTAATAGCTCAGCATCTGGTCATCGGCGCCGCCGAGCAGGGCGGGAGTCACGTAATAACCAATGGACAGGATGAAGACCAGCAGCGCCCCGGCGCTGATGCCGGGATAGGTTTGCGGTACGTACACACGAAAGAAGGCGGCCAGGGGCGAGCTGCCCAGCGAAATCGCAGCGCGGATGTAGGTTGGCGGCACATTTTTCATCACGCTGTACAGCGGCAGGATCATGAAAGGCAGCAGGATGTGCACCATGGCGATCACCACACCCGCGCGGTTGAACAGCAGCGCCAGGGGGCTGTCGATCAGGCCTATGCCCATCAGCCCGCGATTCACCAGGCCTTCGGATTGCAGCAGCACGATCCATGCGGCCACCCGCACCAGGATCGATGTCCAGAAGGGCACCAGCACCAGGATCATCAGCAGGTTGGCCTTGCGCGCCGGCAGCGAGGCCAGCCACCAGGCCAGCGGGTAAGCCAGCGCCAGGCAGAACAGGGTGACGACAAAACTGATCTGGAAGGTGCGCAGCAGGATGGGGCCGAAAGCGCGCTGGTCGGGCGGCATGCGCTCGATGTCGCCCTGGCTGTCCCGCCGCAGGTCTACCGATGCCAGCAGGTAGTCGGGCGTCCAGCGGGAACCGTTTTTGGCAATCGCCTGCCAGAAGGCGGGCTCGGCCCAGCGCGGGTCCAACTGGACCAGACTGGCCTGTATGTCCTGCGGCGACCCGGTGATGGGCAGCGCGCGGTAGGCCCCCATGACCAGCGAGCGGGAGCCGGGCACCTCCGAGTTGAGCCGCCGGGCCAGGGCGCCGGCGTCCGAGCTGTCGGAAAGGCTTCCCAGGTCCTGCACCAGCGCCGCATACGCGGCGGCTGCAGGCGGCGCCTGCGGGTCCCAGCCCTTGAGGCTTTGGACCGTGCGCGGCAGCGCGTTCACCACTTCGGGGTTTTCGACGGCACGCTGCAGCAGGGCGGCGATGGGGATGAGCAAGGTCACCAGCAGAAACACCAGCAAGGGCACGGTCAGGGCGAAGGCGCGCCATTTGCGCCGCGCATCGGCCCGCGACAGCGCCCGGCGCAGCGCGCCGACGTCTTCGCCCGTCAGGGCCGCCTTGCGGGTGAAACTGTTCATGCTGTCTTGCTCCCAGGGTTTATTGCGTGGCCCAGGCAGCGAAACGTTTCTCCAGCGCCTCGCCCTGGTCGGCCCAGAAGCCGACGTTCATCTGGATGGCCTCTTTGGCATTGGCCGGCGAGGTCGGCAGGTCGTCCAGCACCTTCTTGTCGAGCTTGGCCAAAGCCTGGTTGTTGACCGGGCCGTAGGCGATGTTCTGGGCATAGACGGCCTGGGTGGCGGGCTGGCTGGCAAAGGCGATGAACTTCATCGATGCGTCCTTGTTGGGCGCGCCTTTGGGGATGACCCAGTAGTCCAGGTCATAGATGCCGCCGGGCCAGTAGATCTTCAGGTTGCGGCCTTCGCGGTTGGCGGCGTCGATGCGGCCGTTGTAGACCGTGCTGAGGGCGACGTCGCCGGCCACGAGGAACTGCGCAGGCTGGGCACCGGCCTCCCACCACTGGATGCTGGGCTTGAGTTCGGTCAGCTTGCGGAATGCGCGGTCGGCGCCGTCCTTGGTGGCCAGAACCTTGTAGACATCGGCGGGCTTGACGCCGTCGGCCATCAGCGCGAACTCCAGGTTATAGCGGGCGCCCTTGCGCATGCCGCGCTTGCCGGGAATCTTCTTGACGTCCCAGAAATCGGCCCAGCTGGTGGGGGCGGTCTTGACCTTGTCGGCGTTCCAGGCCATCACGGTGGACCAGACAAAAACACCCACGCCGCATTCCTTCACGGCCGCGGGCAGGAAGTCCGCCTTGGGGCCGATCTTGCTGAAATCGATTTTTTCAAACAGGCCTTCGTCGCAACCGCGCTGCACGTCGGGTGCCTCGACCTCGACCACATCCCAGGTGACCTTCTTGGTCTCGACCATGGCCTTGATCTTGGCCTGCTCGCCGTTGTATTCCACAGCGACGACTTTGGTGCCGGTTTTTTCGTAGGGCTCGTAGTAGGCCTTCTTCTGCGCGTTGGCATTGGCACCGCCGAAGTTGACGACGGTGATCTGCTGCTGCGCAAGCGCGGGCAGGGCCAGGCATGAAGCCATGGCGAGGGCGATGATGTTTTTCTTCATGGTGCTATTTCCTCGGTGGTTGATAAAGGCGGAAGGGAAGGTTGAAGTGGGTGAAATGAGTGAAAGGAGAAAGCGCTTACACCGCATAGATCCGCGTCAATGCGGGCGGGAATTCGAGGTACACGGCCTCGCCCGGTTGCGGCGGCGGCAGGCCGTTCAACAGCGTCAGGGGCAGCTTGACCGTGGCTTCCGCCTGGCCGGCGCCGACCTCGCACAGCAGCCGCAGGTGGTCGCCGAAATAGATGATGCGAGCCACGCGCGCGGGCTGCACATTGGCAGCTGAAGCCGGTGCCTGGCGGTGCAACACAATGCGCTCCGGCCGGATGTAGGCCTCTACCTGCGCGCCGACTGTTGCCTGGTTGACGTGGATCCCGTTCAGGACACGGCCGTCCGGCAATTCAATGCCCGCGGCGCGTCCTTTGCCTTTGAGCACCGTGCTGTCGCCCACAAAACCGGCGACAAAACGGTTGGCGGGCGTTTCATACAGCGCCTCCACGGGGGCCAGCTGCTGGATCGCGCCATCGTTGAAGACGGCCACCCGGTCGCTCATGGTCAGGGCCTCGCCCTGGTCGTGCGTGACATAAACGAAGGTGACGCCCAGCTGCTTGTGCAGCTCCTTGAGTTCAATCTGCATGTGTTCGCGCAGCTGCTTGTCGAGCGCGCCCAGCGGCTCGTCCATCAGCACGAGCTGGGGCTCGAACACCAGCGCCCGCGCCAGGGCGACGCGCTGCTGCTGGCCGCCCGACAGCTGGCCGGGCAGGCGGTCGGACATGCCCGACAGGCGGACCATGTCGAGCGCGCGCTGCACGCGGCTGGCCTGGTCGGCTTTGGGCACCTTGCGCACCGTGAGCGGATAGGCCACGTTCTGGCCCACGCTGAGGTGCGGGAAGAGGGCGTAGTTCTGGAACACCATGCCGAAGTTGCGCTTGTGCGGCGGCGTGCCGGTGATCTGCGAACCATTGAGGAAGATTTCCCCGGCGGTAGGCGACTCGAAGCCGGCCAGCATCATCAGCGTGGTGGTTTTCCCGGAGCCGGAAGGGCCCAGCAGGCTCAGGAATTCCCCGCGATGAATGTCGAGGTCGAGCTGCTGCACGACAAGCTGTTCGCCGTCGTAGGTTTTTTGCACGCCTGAAAAGCGCACCAGGACGTTGTTATCAGTCATCGTGTTTCCTGAGCTGGCCACGGAGATCAGCGCGATGCGGCGAAGCTGTCGGCCAGGATCTTCAGGCCTTCGTCCAGCAGCGTGTCGGGGGCCGTCAGGGGAACCAGGATCCGGATCACGTTGCCGTAGGTGCCGCAAGAGAGCAATATCAATCCGCGCCGGGCGGCTTCGCTCACCACGCGTTTGGTCAGTGCCGCGTCGGGACGGGCGGGGTCGCCGTTTTCAAAGAGCTCTATGGCCACCATGGCGCCCAGGCCACGGACGTCGCCGATGGCCGGCTCCTTCTCCGCGAGGGCGAGCAGGCCCCTGACCAGGTAGTTGCCCATGGTGTTGCTGCGGTCCAGGAGTTTTTCTGCTTCAAAAGCTTTGAGCACTGCCAGCGCCGCGGCGCAGCCGATCGGGCTGCCCGCGTAGGTGCCGCCCAGGCCGCCGGGGCCGGGGGCGTCCATGACCTCGGCGCGGCCGACCAGGCCCGAGATGGGGAAACCACCCGCCATGGATTTGGCGATGGCAATCAGGTCGGGCGCTACGGGCCACTGTTCGCTGGCATACCAGGTGCCTGTGCGGCCGGCGCCGGTCTGGACCTCGTCGGCGATCAGCAGGATGCCGTGCCGGTCGGCCAGCGCCTTCAGGCGGCTGATGAACTCGGGCGGGGCGATGTAAAAGCCTCCTTCGCCCTGCACCGGTTCAATGATGAAGGCCGCCACGCGCTCGGGCTCGACGTCGTTTTTGAGGATCTGCTCGACCGAATGCAGCGCCTGGTCAATGCTCACGCCGTGCAGCGCGTTGGGGTATTCCGCATGGAACACCTCGCCGGGGAAGGGGCCGAAGCCCAGCTTGTAGGGCGCCACCTTGCCGGTCATGCCCAGCGTCATGTTGGTGCGGCCGTGGTAGCCGCCCGTGAAGGCGATGATGCCGGGGCGCCTGGTGTAGGAGCGCGCGACCTTGACCGCGTTCTCGACGGCCTCGGCGCCGGTGGTCAGCAGCAGGGTCTTTTTGGCGAAATCGCCGGGCGCCAGCGCATTGAGTTTTTCCGCCAGCTCGACATAGGGCTCATAGGCGACCACCTGGAAGCAGGTGTGCGTGTAGAGCTCGAGCTGGGCCTTGACCGCGGCCATCACGCCGGCGTGGAGGTGGCCGGTGTTGAGCACGGCGATGCCGCCGGCGAAGTCGATGTAGCGGCGGCCCTCAACATCCCACAGCTCGGCGTTTTTCGCCCGGCTGACAAAAATCTCGTGTGCCTGGCCCACGCCGCGCGTCACGGCGGCTTGGCGGCGCACCATCAGGGCGGCGTTGCTGGAGGTCTGGTTTGGCTGCATGGTGAAGGTGATTTCAGGTTGGGGGAGGAAGATGGGTGGACTGTAGAAGTCCGTGACTGGCCCGTCCATGTACACCGCCGCGCTGTTTTCAGCACACTGTGCGGGTCTAGAATCCTGTACATGGATTCCCCAACCCGGTGCGTGAGGCCTGCGATGCACAATCTGGCTTTTTTGGTTTTTTGATGCTCACACTTCGCCCGGAACTGCAGACCCCCCTGGTGAGCCAGATCGTTGACGGCCTGCGGGGCATGATTGCCGGGCAGGCGCTGAAACCGGGCGTCAAGCTGCCTTCCATCCGCGGTTTTGCGGCCATGCACGGCGTCAGCGTCTTCACGGTGGTGGAGGCCTATGACCGCCTGGTGGCCCAGGGATGGCTGGTTTCCCGGGCCAATGCCGGGTTTTTCGTCAAGCGCAGGGGCGATGAGGGTGCATCGGGTGCGCCGTATGCGCAGCCCCCGCAGCCGAAATTCGACGCGCGCTGGTACCTCAAGCAGATATTCGAGAACCGCAACCTGCCGATGAAACCCGGTTGCGGCTGGTTGCCGCACGATTTCCTGTTCGGGGATGCGATCCGGCGCAGCATGCGGCACCTGTCGGCGGACGGCTCGTCGCTGGAAGGTTACGGCCTGCCTTATGGGCATATGGCGCTGCGCATGATCATCGCGGAGGCCCTGGCCGAAAACCAGATACCGGTCGAGGTGGACCAGGTGCTGCTGACGCAAGGCTCCAGCCAGGCGCTGGACCTGGTGGCCCGGCAACTCCTCAAACCGGGCGACACCGTGCTGGTGGACAACCCGGGCTATCCCAACCTGATGTTCATGCTGCGCTTCCTGGGCGCCAACCTGGTGGGAGTGCCGCGCACCCCCACGGGCTACGACCTCGCCGCGCTGGAGGCCTTGCTGGCCGAGCACAAACCCAAGGCTTTTTTCACGCAGCCCCGTTTGCAAAGCCCGACCTGCTCGATCGCCTCGGCGGCCCATCTGCACCGCTTGCTGCAACTGGCCGAGACGCACGGCTTCACGCTGGTGGAAAACGACATTTACGCCGACATGGACCCCACCTCGCGCTCCACGCTGGCCAGCCTGGACCAGCTGCAGCGCGTGGTCTACATCGGCAGCTTTTCCAAAACCATTTCCCCCAACCTGCGTGTGGGCTACCTGCTGGCCCGGGGTGAGCTGATCGAGGACCTGGCCCAGCTCAAGATGATTTCAGGGCTGACATCCTCCGACATCGCCGAGCGGCTGACCTTCGGGGTGGTCACCGACGGCCGCTGGCGCAAGCACCTCAAGTCGCTTCGCGAGAAGCTGGCCGCGGCGCATCGCAAGACCGAGAAGAACCTGAGCAGCCTGGGGTTTGAGCTCTTCCATGAGCCGGGGGCCGGCATGTATTTGTGGGCCCGGCACCCGGACCTGCCGGACGGCGCGGTCCTGTCCAAAGAGGCGACGCCGGAAGGCATCATGCTCGGCCCGGGACAGCTGTTCCTGCTGGAGCCCCATCCCACGGGCTGGCTGCGTTTTAACGTGGCGTTCTGCGACGACGAACGCATCTGGCGCTTTTTGGCCCAGCGGATCGAGCTGGGCCAGCAGGCGGCCCAGTAAAAGCCTGGCCCGCGCGTGCGGCCTCAGATTTCGATGACGCGCCTGGCGAAGCCTTCGAGGTAGTTCATGAGCTTGTTGGCGCCGAGCACGGCGGCGGCCTCGTCGCCGGTGGCGATGCCCTGGGCCAGCTCCATGTGAAAGCGCGCGCCTTCGGCGATCTCGCCCTCGTGCTGGTAGGCATACCAGAAGCGCCGGCACTGCACGATCAGCGGCACCACGCTCTTGACGGCCGAGCTGTTGCGGCAGGCCTCGTGGTTGACGAGGTCCAGCTCGTGGTCGGCCGCCATGTAGGCCTCCAGGTTGGCGCGCTCGGCGGCCTTGACCATCTTGGCCGCGCAGCCGACGATGGCCTTGCGCTGGGCCGCCGTGGCGCGCCGCGCCGAGCAGGCGGCGATCACGCCCTCGAGCACGCGCCGCGTGAGGATCACGTCCAGGTGGTCGGCCAGGTCGATGTTGGAGACCAGCAGGCCGCGCCGGGGCTGCTGCACGATCAGGCCGATGGAGACCATACGCAGCAGCGCCTCGCGCACGGGAGTGCGGCCCAGCTGGGTGCGCTGGGCCAGGTCGGACTCGACCACGGGCGCACCGGGCTGCAGCTGCAGGGTGGCGATCATCGCTTCAATCGCGTCGTAGGCGACGTCGGCGGCCCGGCGTTTGGCCGGCGGTTGGGGTGCGGTCGTGGGCAGGGGCATGGTGTGGTTGGGCATCTCGGCGTCGCAGCGGAAGCTTGCAGGCGCACTGCCAGCGCGAAGCCTACCACGGGGCTCCGGCCGCCGAATGTTTTCAGTCGGTGGGTGTGCTTGCCAGCGTGGCGATGCGCGCGGGCGACAGCGGCGGCCTGGGCGCGGGCGGCGTCCAGCCGAAAAGAACATGTGCCGCCGCGCCGCAGACGCGGCCCTGGCAGGCGCCCATGCCGCAGCGCGTGTGCAGCTTGGCTTCCGTCCAGCTACCGCAAGCGGCGAGCGCCGCCTGCGGCACGTCTTCGCAGCGGCAGACCAGGGTGTCGGGGCGCGCCAGGGTTTTGAGCGACGGGGCCAGCGTGAAGTGGCGCTGCAACTGGTCGGCGAAGGCCTGCCAGTGCGCGCGTTCCGGGCTGTGGTGATGCGCGGCGCCGGTGTTTTCGACGGCCGCATGGCCGGCGATGCGGCCCTGTGCGAGCGCGCGCTCACTGCCGCCCACGCCGGTGCATTCGCCGGCCGCGTAGACACCGGCCACGCTGGTCGCCTGCAGGCCATCCACCGCCAGCGCCCGCGCACCGCCGTGGTCCGGCGTGAGCGCGCAGCCCAGCAACTGGCCCAGCTCGGTGTTGGGCACCAGGCCGAAACCGCAGGCCACGCGTTCGCAGGCGATCTCGGTTTCGCGGCCGGCGTGCTGCAGCCGAACGGATTCGACGCGGCCCGCGCCCTGCGCGGAGACGATGCGGGTGCCGGTGCGGTAACGCGCGCTGGCCAGGCCCAGGGCCTGTGTTGCCTTGCCGGGCCAGCGCAGCAGCTGGGCCGCAAAGCCCGCGACCGATGCCAGGCCGGCCTGCTCGGCGATGCGCAGCACGCGCGCGCCGGCCTGGCGCGCCGTGGCGGCGGCCACCAGCAGCAAGGGGCCGCTGCCGGCGATGACGATGCGTTCGCCCGCGACCGGCAGGCCGGCCTTGACCAGGGCTTGCAAACCACCGGCGCCTGTGACGCCGGGAAGCGTCCAGCCCGGGAAGGGCAGCAGCAGTTCGCGCGCGCCCGTGCACAGGATCAATTTGTCATAAGGCTGCACCCAGCCTTGTGTGGCGTCTTCCAGCAGCAGTGCACCGGCGCCGGCCGGGCTGACGACGCGTGTGCCGCACAGCAGGCGCACGTTGGCGCAGCGCGCCAGTGCCTCGCGTAGGCGCAGCGCCTGCGGCGGCAGGTGGGCGCCCGGGCCGTCCCGCCAGATCTGGCCGCCGGGGGCCGGGTTGTCGTCCAGCAGCGTGATGCGGGCGCCGCTGGGCGCGGCGGCCAGCGCCGCGGCCAAGCCGGCCGGGCCTGCGCCGATGATCAATACATCGCAATATTCAATCGCCGTTGACGGGTTTTTGGCGTTCACCTTGCAGCCTCCACCACCATGCCGTCTTCGCAGTGCGTCTGGCAGGCCAGCCGGCGCAGGCCATCGATGTCGACGCGGCATTCCTGGCAGATGCCCATGCCGCAGAACGGCGCGCGGGCTTCGCCGTGCACGGAGCGGCGTGCGATGCCCATGTGCGCGGCATCGGCGATGCGCAGTGCCGCGGCCACGGAGGTCCCCGTCCTGACCGACAGCGGACTGCCGTTGACGTGGAGCGTCACGGTGCCTGGGTGCTCCCTGTGCGCTGCGTCGCTCATGGTGTTGCCCGTGATGGCCGTGTTCAGTAACTCGCCAACGCCGTGGGCTGGGCATTCCTGAACGTGAACACCGTGATGGGCGCCTGGGTCATATTGCCCTTGTCGTCATAGGTGTAGGTACCCGCAACGCCCTTGTAGCTGCCCTTGTAGATTTCGGCGCCGACCTTGGACACGTCGATGGAGTCGGCCTTGCGCATGGCCTCTCCGATCAGCATCGTCTGGTCATAGAAGGAAGCGCCGTAGGCGTCCGTATCGAGGTTGAAGCGCTTTTTGTATTTGGCCTTGAAGGCCGGTCCACCCGCGGCCTTTTCCAGCATGGAGCCGCCTTGCGCGCAAAAAACCGTGTCGTTGACCGCGTCGCCGCCGAGTTTGCCCATTTCGGGGCTGCAGAGCGTGTCGCCGCCCAGCAGCTTGGCGGGCAGGCCCAGCTGTTTCATCTGGCGCACCATGGGCGCAGCCTGCGGTGCGTAGCCGCCGAAGAAGATGGCTTCCGGTTTCTGCGCCTTGAGGTTGGTCAGGATGGAGAGGAAATCCACGGCCTTGTCGGTCGTGAACTCCTGCCCGACCACGGTGAGACCCTGTTTCTTGGCTTCCTTGACGAACTCTTCCGCAACGCCCTGGCCGAAGGCCGTGCGGTCGTCAATCACGCCGACCTTGCTGACCTTCAGGACCTTGGCGGCGTACACCGCCATGCTGGATCCGATCTGTGTGTCGCTGGCAATGATGCGGAACAGGTTTTTGTAGCCTCCCTGGGTGACCTTGGGGTTGGTGCCGACTGTCGACATCATGGTGCCGCCTTCGCTGTACACCCGTGATGCGGGAATCGCAACGCCCGAGCAATAGGGGCCCATGACGTACTTCACTTTGCTGTCAACGAGTTTTTGGGCCGCGTTGACGCCGGCCTTGGCGTCGCACTGGTCGTCCTCCGACTGCAGTTCGAACTTGAGTGTCTTGCCGCCCACCACTATTTTTTTGGCGTTGAGTTCTTCGACCGCCAGGCGGACACCGTTTTCATTGTCCTTGCCGGCGAACGCGTTCGGCCCCGAAAGCGGGCCGGTGTGGCCGATGGCCACGACCTGTTCCTGGGCCTGTGCCGCTGAAGCCAGCGCGATGGCGGCGATGCCGACAAGAGAAACGATGCTGTTGCGATGTGTCATGGGTGTCTCCTCGATGCGGGTTGCGGGGTTGGAAAAATTTACGGGGCGGACTGGTACTGCGCCGGCCTCGTGGCCAGGGCTTTTTTGACGACGGCTTCGACGAATTCGCGCTCGGCGCCTATCAGCGGCAGGCGAGGGCGGCGCATGTGCTCGGTGCCCACGCCGACCAGGGCGTCGATGAGCTTGAGGTTTTGCACCAGCTTGGTGGACACGTCCAGGTGCAGCATGGGCGTCATCCACTGGTAAAGCTTGAGCGCTTCGGCGAATTTGCCGGCCTTCATGAGGTCATACAGCGCCACGGTCTCGCGCGGGAAGGCGCAGCCCACGCCGGCCAGCAGGCCGTCGCAGCCCAGCGCCAGGCCTTCATAGGCCAGGTCGTCCACGCCGAGGAAGAGCTGGTAGCGCTCGCCCACCGTGTTGCGCAGGTCGGTGATGCGGCGGATGTTGTCGGTGCTCTCCTTGATGGCGACCAGCCATTCGCAGTCGGCCAGCTCGGCCATGTGCTCGGGCTTCAGGTCGACCCGGTAGGCGACCGGGTTGTTGTAGATCATCAGCGGCTTGCGCGCGGCTTCGGCCATGGTGCGCACGTTGAGCATGGCTTCGCGCGCGTCGGCCACGTAGATCACCGAGGGCATGACCATGAAGCCGTCGACGCCGAGCTGGTTGGCGCCGGCGATATAGCGCAGCGCCTCGCGGGTGCTGGTTTCCGAGACGTTGGCCAGCACCGGCACGCGGCCCTTGCTGGCGTCCAGGGCGATTTTGGCGACCTGGAGCTTTTCCTCCAGCGATAGCGTGCTGGCCTCGCCCAGCGAACCGCAGGTCACCAAGCCGTGGATGCCGTTGCGGATCTGGAAGTCGATGTGCCGGGCGGTGCCCTCGGCGTCGATGCTTTCGTCGGCGTGGAATTTGGTGGTGATGGCGGGAAAAATGCCTTGCCAGCGGGGATTGTTCAAGGGAGTGCTCCTGAGGACGGGGTTAAAATTGGATGGATGTAAATATATTAAGAAGATATTTGAGTTATCTTTATAGGGTATTAAGCAGCTTGCATGCCAGCTTTTTTCGGGGTAAAGGAGGGTTGAAAGCGGATTTCCAGCGCCGGAATGCGGCGTGCGTTTCGCCCCCGTGCCAAGGCGGTGCGCAAGGGCACCGCCTTGATGCGCGGGCCCCGCGGGGCGATCGCCCCGAGGCGGGGCTGCCGCAGGGGCCCCAAGCCTATAATCAAATGTTCAAGTAAATCAAGCGCTTAGGTGGGTTCGACGCAGTGGGTACGACCTTGAGGTCGCCGGCGGACGGCCACCTTGCCAACCCCAAATCCCAAGATGAGCCAGCCCACCTTTACCGTCGCCGACATCCGCAAGACCTTCCTCGATTTCTTCGCGTCCAAGGGCCACACCGTGGTGCCTTCCAGCTCACTGGTGCCGGGCAACGACCCGACGCTGATGTTCACCAATTCCGGCATGGTGCAGTTCAAGGACGTGTTCCTCGGCACCGACAAGCGCCCCTATGTGCGCGCCGCGTCCGTCCAGGCCTGCCTGCGCGCCGGCGGCAAGCACAACGACCTGGAAAACGTGGGCTACACCGCGCGCCACCACACCTTCTTCGAGATGCTGGGCAACTGGAGCTTCGGCGACTACTTCAAGCGCGAGTCGCTCAAGTGGGCCTGGGAACTGCTGACCGTGGTTTACAAGCTGCCGCCCGAGCGCCTGCTGGCCACGGTGTATGAAGAAGACGACGAGGCCTACGACATCTGGACCAAGGAGATCGGCCTGCCGCCCGAACGCGTCATCCGCATCGGCGACAACAAGGGCGGCCGCTACAAGTCCGACAACTTCTGGATGATGGCCGACACCGGCCCTTGCGGCCCCTGCTCGGAAATCTTCTATGACCACGGCGACCACATCCCCGGCGGCCCGCCCGGCAGCCCCGGTGAAGACGGCGACCGCTTTATCGAGATCTGGAACAACGTGTTCATGCAGTTCGACATGGCGGCCGACGGCAGCGTCACCAAGCTGCCCGCGCCCTGCGTGGACACCGGCATGGGCCTGGAGCGCCTGGCCGCCATCCTGCAGCACGTGCACAGCAATTACGAGATCGACATCTTCGAAGCGCTGATCAAGGCCGCCAGCCGCGAAACCGGCGAGAAGGACCTGGGCAACAAGTCGCTGTTCGTCATCGCCGACCACATCCGTGCCACCGCCTTCCTGGTCAGCGACGGCGTCAACCCGTCCAACGAAGGCCGCGGCTACGTGCAGCGCCGCATCATCCGCCGCGCCATCCGCCACGGCTACAAGCTGGGCAAGAAGACGCCGTTCTTCCACAAGCTGGTGGCTGACCTGGCCCGGCTGATGGGCGACGCCTATCCCAAGCTCAGGACCGACGAAGCCCGCATCACGGCTGTGCTCAAGGCTGAGGAAGAGCGCTTCTTTGAAACGCTGGAAATCGGCATGACCATCCTGGACACGGCGCTGGCGGGCGGCGCCAAGGTGCTGCCGGGCGACGTGGCCTTCAAGCTGCACGACACCTATGGCTTCCCGCTGGACCTCTCGGCCGACGTTTGCCGCGAGCGCGGCGTCGAGGTCGATGAGGCCGGTTTCAAGGCCGCGATGGACAAGCAGAAGAACCAGGCGCGCGCGGCAGGCAAGTTCAAGATGGACCGCGCGCTGGAATACACCGGCGGCGGCAACACCTTCACCGGCTACGAGCTGCTCGAAGAGCCCGCCAAGGTGGTGGCGCTTTACGCCGACGGCGTGGCCGTGCAGGCCCTCAACGCCGGGCAAAACGGCGTGGTCGTTCTGGACACCACGCCTTTCTACGCTGAAAGCGGCGGCCAGGTCGGCGACCAGGGCCGCATCACCGCCGCCGGCGCCGGCTTCGCGGTGGATGACACGCTCAAGATCCGGGCCGATGTGTTCGGCCACCATGGGGTGCAGGAAGAGGGCACGCTGAAAGTCGGCGATGCGGTGACGGCACAGGTCAACACGGCGGTACGTGCCGCCACCGTGCGCAACCACAGCGCCACGCATTTGATGCACAAGGCTTTGCGCGAAGTGCTGGGCGAGCACGTGCAGCAAAAGGGTTCACTCGTAAACGCCGAGCGCACGCGCTTTGACTTTGCACACAACGCGCCCGTCACCGACGCGCAGATCCGCGAGATCGAGGCCCGTGTCAACGCCGAAATCCTTTCCAACGTGGCAACCGATGCCACCGTGATGGCCATGGAAGATGCGCAGAAATCCGGCGCAATGATGCTCTTCGGCGAAAAGTACGGTGAGACCGTGCGCGTGCTGACGATCGGCTCCAGCAAAGAGCTCTGCGGTGGCGTTCACGTCAAACGTACCGGCGACATCGGCCTCTTCAAGATCGTCGCCGAAAGCGGCGTGGCGGCGGGTGTGCGGCGCGTGGAAGCCGTGACCGGCGAGAACGCGCTGGCCTACCTGCAGTCGCTCGAATCCACGGTGCAGGCCGCGGCCGGCTCGCTCAAGGCCAGCCCTTCGGAACTGCAGGGCCGCATCGGCCAGGTGCTGGACCAGGTCAAGCTGCTCGAGAAAGAAATCGCCGCGCTCAAGGGCAAGCTGGCGTCCTCGCAAGGCGATGAATTGCTCACGCAGGCGGTGGACGTCAAGGGCCTCAAGGTGCTGGCCGCGAAGCTCGAAGGCGCCGATGCCAAGACGCTGCGCGACACCATGGACAAGCTCAAGGACAAACTCAAGACAGCCGTCATCGTGCTGGCCGCGGTAGACGGCGACAAGGTGCAGATCGCTGCGGGCGTAACAGCCGACAGCGTCGGCAAGGTCAAGGCAGGCGAGCTGGTGAACTTTGTGGCCCAGCAAGTGGGCGGCAAGGGCGGCGGCAAGGCCGACATGGCCATGGCCGGCGGCACCGATGCGTCCAAGCTGGGCGATGCGCTGAAGTCGGTGCAGGGCTGGGTGGCCGAACGCGCCTGACGACCTTCCGCTTTAAAAAACATCAAGGCCGGTTTCCTGAGGGAAACCGGCCTTTTTATTTACTTGGGCGAAGGCGCTAGACCGCGGCCCAGAACACCGCGAACCAGTTGTTCGGATCGGTCCAGTACTCCACGTGTTTGAAACCGGCCTGCCGCAGCAGCGCCGTCATGCCATCCACCGTGTACTTGTAGGAGCATTCGGTGTGGATGCGCTCCCCTGCCTTGAAGCGGCGCTCATGGCCAGGCCAGCGCACCGCCAGGTCGCAGGCGGCTTCCAGGTGCATCTCGATGCGCGACTCGGCGGCATTGAACAGCGCCACATGGCGCCATTGCCGCACGTCAAAGTTCGCGCCCAGCAAACCGTTGATGTTGAGCAGCAGGTTTTTGTTGAAGGCGCCCGTCACGCCCAGTGCATCGTCATAAGCGGCCTCCAGGCGCGCCGTGTCTTTCACCAGATCTATGCCCAACAGCAGCCCGCGCGCCTTGCCCTGCGCCGGGTCGGCGATGTGCTGCAGGAATTGCAGGGCCTGCGCGGGGTGGAAGTTGCCCAGGCTGGAGCCGGGATAGAAAAACACACGCTCATGCGACTGGACTTCCTCGGGCAGGGCCAGCCCGGCCGAGAAGTCCATGCCCAGGCCGACGATGTCCAGCGCCGGAAAACTGTTTTGCACCTGCTCGGCGGCGTCGCGCAAAAAATCGACGGAGATGTCGACGGGCACGTACTGGCGCGGCTGCAGGTGGGGGATCAGCGTGACGGCCTTGGCGCAGTTGCCCGCGCCCAGGTCGATCAGGCAGGGCCTCTTGATGCCCGCGTCGGCCAGCGTCGCGGCGATAGGCCCATGCGCCGCCTCGAAGATGCCGGCTTCGGTCCGCGTGGGGTAGTACTCATCCAGGCCGGTGATGGCTTCGAAGAGCCTGGAGCCCAGTTCGTTGTAGAAAAATTTGGGCGACACATGGGCCGCCGCGGCCAGCAGTCCGTGCGTCAGCTCCTGCGTCGTCGCGTGCACCGCCTGCCCGTCGCTGTCCGGACGGTAGAGGGCGATGAATTGCGGCGAGGCGGGAGGCAGCTGGAGCGAGAGGGCCGAGATGTTGAGTGGGAGGTTCAAGATTCGCCTTGGCTACGGTTATTTGGTTATGTCGTTATGACGTTAGATTTAAAAGCCGTTTGGAAAGGACGTTTGTAGGACTGAATCGCTTTGGGTGCAAGAGTCCTTGTGCCATTTCCCGCCCTATATAGGGTTTGCGGTGGGCACAGGGGCCAGGATGCCCCCTGACGCCCGCCTTTTGGTCGCCGCAGGCTGCGGTTTCTTACAAAAAGTAAAAAAGTCAGATGACCGGTGCCTTCGCTTTCAAGATCAGTGAGGTGGTTACAGTGGAGGTATCTTTATCCCCTCACGCCCACTGAGAACACCCCATGACCACACCCCACGCCACCGCCGCCATTCCTTTTCACCTCGCATTTCCGGTTCATGACATCGCTGAGGCACGCCGGTTCTACGGCGGTGTGCTGGGCTGCCCCGAAGGCCGCAGTTCCAAGGAATGGGTGGACTTCAATTTTTACGGCCACCAGATCGTGGCCCACCTCGCACCGGACGAATGCGGCCACAAGCAGACCAGCCCGGTAGACGGCCATGACGTTCCGGTACGCCACTTCGGCGCGGTGCTGCCCATGCCGGTATGGGAAGCGCTGGCCGCCAAGCTCACGGCCGCAGGCACCGCTTTCGTGATCGAGCCGCATATCCGCTTCAAGGGCGAACCCGGCGAACAGGCCACCATGTTTTTCCTGGATCCGTCCGGCAATGCCCTTGAATTCAAGGCCTTCGCGACGCTGGAAAACCTCTTCGCCAAATAAACCGGCTCCCGTTCATGTCCCTGGCGATTCCTTCCCGCCGCCAATTCCTGCAGGCTGCAATCACGGCAAGCGCCGGCGCTGCCTGGCTCCAAGCTCGAGGGCAGGGCCTGACAGGCCCGGCCTATGAGGTCGGCCCCTGGGCCGGCCCGGTGTCGGCCCTCGGGCTGGTCGACACCACCGGCAAGACCTGGCAACCCGCCGACCTGCGCGGCCGTGCCGTGCTGCTGAATTTCTGGGCCAGCTGGTGTGAGCCCTGCCGTGCCGAGATGCCCACGCTGCAACAGGTCGCCGACTTTTACGGGCCCGACAAGCTGCTGGTGCTGGCGATCAACTTCAAGGAGCCGGCCGCACGCGCCTTGCAGTTCGCCAAAACCACTGGCGTGACGCTGCCCGTGCTGCTGGACCTCAAGGGCGAGGCGGCCCGCCGCTGGGGTGTGAAGGTGTTCCCGACGACGCTGATGATGGACAGCGTGGGCCGGCCGCGCCTGCGCGTGAAGGGGGAGGTCGACTGGACCGGGCCTACGGCCGAAAAGCTGATTGCGGGCCTGCTTAAGCCCTGAGCTTGCCTGAGGCGGGCAGGGGCGATAATCGCGGCTTGGCATCCCGGGGCATCTTTACCTGCCTCGGTGCACGCCGCCCTCACCCCATCCCGGAGATCCTGAATGACCACCGTACGCCGAGCCTTTCTGAAAAACGGCGCTGCCGCCGCCATGGCAGCCGCATTGCCTTCCCTCAACTTCGCCCAGACGGCCCCCGCGCCCAGCCGCAGCCACTTCGCGCCCCAAAGCGGCGCCTGGCGCACGTTTGACGTGACCACGCGCGTGGACATCGTCAAGCCGCAAGGCCTGACCAAAGTCTGGCTGCCGATTCCTTCGGTCAACAGCGACTACCAGCATTCGCTGGGCAACAGCTTCTCGAGCAACGGCAGCACGCAGCTGGCGCAGGACGGCCGCGACGGCGCGAAGATGCTCTATGTTGAATTCCCCGCCAGCGAAACCAAACCCTATGTGGAACTGACCAGCCGCGTGCAGACCCAGGGACGGGCCATTGACTGGTCGCAGAAAACCGCCGCGGCTGAAAGCGCCGACACGCTGCGCTACTTCACCCGCCCGACCACGCTGATCCCGACCGACGGCATCGTGCGCAAGACCGCGCTGGCGGCGACGCAAGGCGCGAAGACCGACGTCGAGAAAGCGCAGAAGCTGTATGACTGGATCGTCGCCAACACCTACCGCGAACCCAAGGTGCGCGGCTGCGGCGAAGGCGACATCAAGACCATGCTGGAAACCGGCAACCTGGGCGGCAAGTGCGCCGACCTGAACGCGCTGTTCGTCGGCCTGTGCCGCTCGGTCGGCCTGCCGGCGCGCGACGTCTACGGTATCCGCCTGGTGCCTTCGGCCTTCGGCTACAAGGAACTCTCGGGCAACCCGGCCAGCCTCAAGGGCGCACAACATTGCCGCTCCGAGGTCTACCTCAAGGGCCACGGCTGGGTGGCGATGGACCCTGCCGACGTCGCCAAGGTCATGCGCCTGGAAACCGCCGACTGGATCAAGACCACCAGCAACCCGGTGGTCGCACCCGTCAACAAGGCGCTGTTCGGTGGCTGGGAAGGCAACTGGATGGCCTACAACACCGCGCACGACCTGGCCCTGCCGAAGTCGGCCGGCGAGAAGCTGGGCTTTTTTATGTACCCGATTGGCGAGAACGCCGCCGGGCGCTTTGATTCCTACGCGCCTGACGATTTCAAGTACCAGATCACTGCAAAAGAGATCAAGGCTTAACGCGTCCCTGCGGCATGGAGCCTTAAAGGGCTGTTGATGCAGGAGAGCCGTGAGGAGTTCCTGCACAACCGAATGCCGGCGCAAGGATCAGTGACAATGCGAGGCAAATCTAAACCTACTTGAGGGATGCAATATGCGTAAAACTGCTTTAATCCTGTCGCTTGCCGCCGTCGTTATGTTGCATGGCTGTGCGGCCCGGTCGTCCTCTAGCGCTCTCGCATCCGCCGAGCCGATGTGGGCCGGGCCGGTTCTTGTTTCCCAGGCATCTATTCCTGCCGGAATTGAGTACAAGGTGATCGGTTCGGTTCGTGCCAACGCTCGGGTGGGTTACGACAGTGCAGCGCTCTTGTACCCTCTGCTCGCTGCCGAGGCGAAGAAGCTCGGCGCCAACGCCGTGGTAAGCACCACTGGAGGCCGCAGAGTCACCGCGTTTTCTTGGGCAGCGGCATACGTGGAGGGAACAGCGGTAAAGGTGCAGGATCCTGAGAAGCTCAAAGGCTTGACCGGCTCGTATCACTGATCGTCTTGGACGCTCTGCCTAAGTTGAGGTTTCTTGATTGCTTCGATCCTCTGAAGGTGCAATTGTGCTGCTGCCTAACAGGTCAATCGATACGGACGTCATCGCGGCAGGCTTCGCCTGCCTATGTGCCGCCGGTCAACTCCGGCGTTAGGCGGCACATGAAACTGTGCCTCACGTTAGACCTCAGAAAGCCCATCCATGCCAAGCAAATTCACGCCAGTAAAGCAGGTTGCCATCCCGTTGCAGTCTGCCGTCGCGACCGCATTCAAGTCGGTGAATCTCGCGGACGCATTTTCGATTCAACTTCCTTCTGACGCCTCTATTGATCCAGATGTCTTGGCCCGGTTCATCTTCTCAGTGCAGCCATCCTGGATCGGAGCGCTCCTCAACGTCCGGGATGCAATCGTTTCAGGGCTTGGTCTGAAGACCGCCAAACACCTCGCAACGCTCTCAAGTGACGCCACGGTCCCCCGCATCAGCATCTTCAGGGTCTTTGGCACGAGCGAAACTGAGGTCGTTCTAGGCGAGAACGATAAGCATCTTGACTTCCGGGTGTCAATTCTTTGTACACCAGGTTCATCGCCAGATACCGGTAACCAACTGACCCTGTCAACCGTCGTTCACTGCCACAACCTTTTGGGCCGAACCTACTTGTCGGTCATTGCTCCCTTCCATCGCCAGGTGGTGAAAGCCAGTCTTCGTCGTGCTGCAAACCTTGGGTGGCCCAAGGCAAGTGCGTAGAGGCACGTTATGCGTTTCGAAACCAGCCGCTTTGCCCCTTTTGCGTCCTTAGTCTGCTTAGCCGCGGTCCTGGGAGCCTGCTCTTGGGGTGCCCCGCCAAATGAGAGGCGTGGCCCAGTCCTGCCGCTGGCTGAAGGCGGATATCTTTTCAGCTTTAAACGTTCGAACGTAGATGCACTAAGTTTGCAGCGGCCAGTTGCAGTAGAACTCTATCTGCGGGGCAACCAGCTCATGCCAGTTGAGTGCAAGGATGGAATCTCTGTACTTAAGAGCGGAGATACGGAAAACGGCAACGGTTGGGCGACCTTTGTTTGTCGTTAGTAAAGGAGCGCTGATGGTGTACGGAGTCACGCATAACATGGCAATCGACACTGATCCGCAACAGCAGGAGGCGGTTTCGCCGCATGTATTGGTGGTCCGGTCATTTTTACGCTGCGCGCGTTCCTGGCGCAATGCGCCGGTAGATTTACGTTAGGCCAACACATGAAGAGACCCATTAGCCTTGTAGTGATCGCGTCCGCATTGCTGTGTGCGTGCGATGGCAGCATGAGAATTCGTGGCGAGGCGCCAGAAGACGCTTCGTGCGTTCTAACCTTAACCGACCAAACCACTGGTCGTGTAGCCAACAGTTTTACGGTGTCCGGGCAATTCAGCCACGGCATCTTCTTCCCTGGCACTTGGCGCGCACCACCTGTGACTCTCGATGCAATATGTAGCGGGAAGCTTGTAAGAACCGTTCCGAACCCCGCCCTTGGGGAGGTTAATCTTGGTCAAATTGGGCCCTGATCTCTCAAAATCGCCTGACGGGTTGTTCAAGCGGGTATCAACGTGCTTCGCACGTCGTCATGCACCGGGTCATGATCTGCTCGGCTTGGCGGACATATACAAGGCCCGATCAAAGCGGTAGGTCCCGCAGCACCAACCGGCTTTCAAAGCGTCGCTGCTCACCCGTTACGGGGTCCACGAACGCAATGGATTTGGCCAGCAGTTGCAGCGGATAGCGGTAATCGTCGTCCGGCGTGTGGTCCACCGGCGGGTACATGCGGTCATTCAGCAGCGGCAGGCCAAGCGCATTCATGTGCACGCGCAGCTGGTGCTTCTTGCCCGTTACCGGGCTGAGGGCATACAGCGCATGGTCGCCGCGCACCTCGATGACATCGACCTGCGTATGGCTGTTGGGCTCACCCTCTACCTCACGTTGCCGGAAGAAGGGCTCGTCTTCCACGATGCGGCTTTTGCGCGTGAGGGGAAAGCCGATGTCGCCGCGCCATGGCGCCACGGCTTCGTAATGCTTGGTCACTTCATGCCGGCGAAACAGTGACTGGTAGGCATCGCGCTCAGCTGGGTTGACCGAGAACAGCACCAGGCCTGCGGTTTCGCGGTCGATGCGGTGGATCGGTACCAAGCCGTCGATGCCGAGCTTGTTCTTCAGGCGCACCAGCAGCGTCTCCTGCAGGTAGCTGCCCGAGGGCGTGACGGGCAAAAAGTGCGGTTTGTCGGCTACCACCAGGTGTTCGTCCTGGAACAGCACGGTCTCTTCAAACGGGATGCGGGGTTCTTCGTCCAGTGCGCGGTAGTAGTACACACGCATGTGGCCACGGTAGGGGCGTTCGGCCGTGACGGCTTCGCCGAATTCATCGACCACCAGGCCATCCTGCATGCGCTGCAGCCATATCTCGCGCGAGATGGCCGGGAAGCGCTCCACCAGGAAATCAGTGATGCTGGGCCAGTTGCCCGCCGGCAGCCCGACGCAACTAGGGCTAATGCCGGCCCGCGTTGGCATACCGTGAAGTCCGAGTCGGGGTGTCTTGCTCACACCCGCACAGCCGGGAGATCAGGCACGCACAAACACGACGTCCCAGACGCCGTGGCCCAGTTTGATGCCGCGATTTTCAAATTTGGTCAAAGGCCGGTAGGCCGGCTTGGGTGCATAGCCACCGGCGCTGCCGTCCGCGGTGTTTTTCAGCAGGGGTTCGGCGGCCAAGACCTCCAGGATCTGCTCGGCATAAGGCTGCCAATCGGTGGCGCAGTGCAGGTAGCCACCGGGCTTGAGGCGGGCCGCCAGCTTGGCGACCAGCGGCGCCTGGATCAGGCGGCGCTTGTTGTGCCGTTTTTTGTGCCAGGGGTCGGGAAAGAAAATATGCACGCCGTCCAGGCTGGCCGGCGGGAGCATGTTGTCTATCACTTCAACGGCGTCGTGCTGCAGGATGCGGATGTTGGCCAGGCCCTGTTCGCTGATACGCTTGAGCAGCGCGCCCACGCCCGGCGTGTGCACCTCGCAGCACAGGAAGTTTTTCTCGGGCATCAGTCCAGCGATGTGGGCCGTTGCCTCGCCCATGCCGAAGCCTATCTCGAGGATGGTGGGCGCTGAACGCTGGAAGACGGCCTCGAAGTTCGCCGGCTCAGCTTGGTAGGGCAGCAGGAACTGCGGGCCCACGTCGGCAAAGGCCTTGGCCTGGCCGATGGTGGTGCGGCCGGTGCGCCGCACAAAGCTGCGGATGTTGCGGGGGGCGCCCGTCTCGGCGGCCGCGCCTTCGGCGGGCTGGTCGGGGAGGGTGGCGGGCGGGGTGGGGGAGTTGGTATCTGTCACCGCTTGATTTTAAGTCGCTCCGCCCACAGCGGTACGGCTTGCTGCAACCAGTCCTGCGTCGTGGCGGCACTGGCCAGCCATGGCAGGCCGAGAACGGCGCCCGCCTGCCGCAGCAGGGTGAGCGGCTCGCCGGTGTCCAGGGCCTGTGCGCCGTTCTGTTTGGAGAGCTTTTCGCCGTTGGCACCCAGCACCAGCGGCGTGTGCAGGTAACGCGGCAGCGGCAGACCCAGCGCGCGCTCCAGCAGGATTTGTCGCGCCGTGTTGTCGGCCAGGTCCTCGCCGCGCACGATGTCCGTGATGCCCTGAGCCGCGTCGTCGACCACCACGGCCAGCTGGTAGGCCCACAGGCCGTCTGCGCGCTTGAGCACGAAGTCGCCGACCTCGTGGGCCACGTCCTGCGATTGCGGGCCCAGCAGGCGGTCTTGCCAGCTGACAGGCGCATGCGCTTGCGTGTCCAGCCGCCAGGCGCGCGCGGGTCGGCCGTGCAGGCCGCCGCGGCAGGTGCCGGGATAAACCAGTTCGCCGTGGCGTTCGCGCGCCTGCCCTGAAGCCGCCAGTGCGCGGGCAATGTCCAGGCGCGTGCAGGCACAAGGGTAGGCCAGCCCGCGGGCTATCAGTGAATCCAGCGCCTGCTGGTACAAATCGCCGCGCTTTGACTGGTACACAGGCGGCTCGTCAGGCACCAGGCCGCATTGGGCCAGTTGTTCAAGAATGAGGTGGTCTGCGCCCGGCACGCAGCGCTGCGTGTCCACGTCCTCGATGCGAACCAGCCAGCGGCCCTGGTGCGCGCGCGCATCGAGCCAGCTGGCCAGGGCGGCTACCAGGGAGCCGGTATGCAGCGGTCCGGTTGGAGAAGGGGCGAAACGGCCCCGGTATTCGGCGCCCACGCCGGTTTTGCTCCCGGTGTTCAGGCCAGCTCGAGGGCCATTTCAAGGCCCGAGACGAAGCCGTCTTCCACGCGGTGGCCCAGGCACCAGTCGCCGCAGGCGCCTATGCCCGATTTGGCATCCCATGCATGGGTTTTGCCCAGGGGCTGCAGGGTCTGGGCATGGCGCCAGCGGTGCACCACCGCATGGGGCGGCGCCGCGCGTATGCCGGTGACTTCGGTGAAGGCTTTGAGCAGCTTGGCCTTGACACGTTCGGCGTCGTCTTCGAGGTGGCGCTGCGACCAGTCGGGGCTGGCCTGCACGGTCCAGCGCTCGATGGGGCTGCGCCCGGGCTTGGACGATTCGCGCGCCAGCCAGGCGATGCGGTGATGCGTGCTGCGCGCCGCGTTCCAGTGTGGGCCCAGGTGCGTCATCGTGGGCTGCATGGCTTGGGGGAAGGCCAGCATCAGGGTCCAGCAAGGCGCCACGCTGACCTTGGACAATTCGGACATCAGCGGCTTGCCCTGTTGCGAGCTCAGCAGCAGGGCATGCGCCTGCGGCGAGGGCAGGGCCAGCACCACGGCGTCAAAACCCGAGTGCACCAGGCTGCCGGCGCCCGGGCCTTCGGTCTGCAGCTGCCATTGCTCGGGGTGCAGTTTGTCGCGTTCCAGCCGTATCACTTCGGTTTCCAGTTGCAGGCGGCCGGCGGCCGCCAGGGGCTGCGCCCATTGGCGCACCAGTGCGTTCATGCCCGGCGTGGCGACCCAGTGCGCCTCTTTGGGCGGCAATGCTGAGGCCACGACACGGCCCAGTTCGTCGAGGATGCGAACGGTGTTGGCACTCCAGGGCCGCACCAGCCCGGACGCCGTGGCCAGGGCTTTCTCAAAACGCGGGTCACGCGCGGTGAAGTACTGCGTGCCGTGGTCGAAGCCGCCGAATTCGCTGTCGCGGGTGGCCATGCGGCCGCCGGTTTCGCGGCTTTTCTCGAACACCATGACCTCGTGCCCGGCCTGCACCAGCGTGCGCGCGCAGGCAATGCCGGCGATGCCGGCACCGATGACGGCAATGCGGCGCCGGGCCGCGGATTCAGGAAGGGGGAGGCTGGAATTTTTTTTCATGTCTGAAGTCTTTATGTTTCTTTGGATTGACGAATGAGGCGCCTTGCTGCTTTGGCATGCATTCACGGCCCCCTAGCCTTGGTCATTACAGCTCAACCATAAACGAAAACTAAGAACCTGTTCATGATTTAAACGGAGCCGCGCAAGCACCTTCTCGGGATGGGATGCAAGGCGCGGTGCGACGCCCATAGTTCACCTATGGGCTAGCGCCGCAACGCCGCAGACCGCCCGAGAAGGCGCTTGCCCTCCGGGTTGGGGTGAAATCGGGCGATTGAGCCACCCAGGCCCTTGCATGGGCATTAGCCCATGCGGCGTGCCCGGTCGGCCCACTCATCCCGATTGCACCCCAACGCGGCCCCGTTTAAATCATGAACAGGTTCTAAGCACACTCTACACGCAGGCGCGGTCCTCGCGCGGAGTTTGAGCGGCCACTACGGGTTTTCACAGGGACTGGTCTCTTTCCAGCAGCGCTTTTCGCGTGGCCGCGCTATCCAGCTGCTTGAGCCACCACTGCAGCGCACGCCCTTCCTTGCCGTCGGGTGCGCGCAGCCAGGCGTAACTCATGGGCACCTGGCGCGGGGCGCGCTGCATGCGTTTTTCCACCAGCCGGCCGGTGATGACGTGGGGACGCGCCAGGTATTCCGGCAGGAAGCCGCCGCCCAGCCCGCGCAGCTGCGCCTGCAGTTTTTCCTGCATGCCGGGCACGGTGAAGATGTCCTGGCCGCCCAGCAGCCCCACCGTGATGCCGCTGCCGCGCTGCACCGAATCGGCGACCGCCACGGCGCGGTGCGGCATCAGCATGGCGTCGGTCACGGGTTCCGGCGCCTGTGCCAGCGGATGGTGCGGCGCGACGGCATAAATGAAATGGATGCTGCCCAGCGTCTTGTGCTGCACGGCGGTGTTCACCGCCGGCTCGATGGCCACGCCTATGGCCAGGTCGGCCTGGCCTGAGGTCAGCGCCTCCAGCGTGCCCGACAGCGCTTCCTCGCGCAGGCGCAGGCGGGTCGGCGGGTTCAGCGCGAAAAAAGCCTCGCACAGCTCCATCACCGTGGTGCGCGAGATCACGCTGTCCACCGCCAGCGTGAGCTGCGGTTCCCAGCCCGTGGCCACGCGCTTGACGCGGTTGGCCACGGCGTCGAGTTCCGCCAGCAGGCGGTTGCCCTCGCGCAGCAACTCCTTGCCGGCTTCGGTCAGTTTTGCCTGGCGTGAAGAGCGGTCGAACAGCAGCACGTCCAGTGCGTCTTCCACCTGGCGGATGCGGTAGGTCAGGGCACTGGGGACCAGGCCCAGCTCACGCGCCGCCGCCGCCATGCTGCCGGCGCCGTGAATGGCGCCTATCAGTCCCAGGGTTTCCGGCGTCAGGGCGTCGCGCACCCGGTTGTTGATCGTTGCCATAAAAATGATTCAAATAATTTGAATGATGCCATCAAAGCGCGGCAATGGAAAGCAGGGCCCCCGCGCCTACATTGGAGTCATCGCAAACGAATCACAACGCATTTTCAACGCACCTCGAAAGGAGCACCCCATGATGACTTTAAGAACTTCCAGCGAACGCGGTTACGCCGACCACGGCTGGCTCAAATCCTTCCACTCCTTTTCGTTCGCCGGCTATTACGACCCGGCGCACATGGGCTTCGGCAACCTGCGCGTCATCAATGAGGACCGCATCGCGGCCGGCCGCGGCTTCGGCACCCACGGCCACCAGAACATGGAAATCATCAGCTATGTGCTGAGCGGTGAGCTTGCCCACAAGGACAGCATCGGCAATATCAAGGGCATCCCGCCGGGCGACGTGCAGCGCATGAGCGCCGGCACCGGCGTGCAGCACAGCGAGTTCAACCATGCGGACGGCCAGACCACGCACTTCCTGCAGATCTGGATTGAGCCCAACGTGACCGGCATTCCCCCGAGCTACGAGCAAAAGACCTTTGCCGATGCCGAAAAGCGCGGCGCCCTGCGCCTGGTGGCTTCACCCGACGGCGCCAAGGGGTCGGTGCTGATCCATGCCGATGCCCGGCTGTATGCCGGCCTGTTTGACGGCACGGAAAGCGCCACGCTGGCTTTGAGCGCGGCACGCAAGACCTATGTGCACCTGGTCCGCGGGCAGCTTGAAGTCAACGGCCAACTGCTGAAGGCGGGCGACGCCGCTGCGCTGCAATCGGAAGTCACGCTGCAACTGGCCCATGGCCGGGACGCCGAAGTGCTGGTGTTCGACCTGGCACCCTGAACCTGCAGGGCCCGAAACACCCTGTAACCCATCGCCCGGGGCAAGCGCTGAATGCGCGCAGGCACATGGCGCTTGCCCAGAGTGTTTTTTTCCTCCATCATTTCCCCCGTTTACCTCATCAACAAGGACTCACCATGCTCAATTCCCTGCAAAACCCTCTCTCCCTGGTTGGCCGCCTGCTGCTGGCCCTGCTGTTTGTGCCCGCCGGCTTCAGCAAGATCGCCGGATTTACCGGAACGGCCGGTTACATCGCCTCCAAAGGCGTGCCGCTGCCCGAAGTCGCCGCCGCCATCGCCATCGTGGTGGAACTCGGCCTGGGCCTGGTGCTGGCCGTGGGCTTCCAGACGCGCTGGGCCGCGCTGGCCATCGGCGTTTTCACAATCGTCATCACCTGCGTCTTCCATGCCTTCTGGGTCGACCCCACGCAACAGATGGCTTTCTTCAAGAACATGGCCATCGTCGGCGGCCTGTTCAGCATCGCGGCTTTCGGCGGCGGCGCCTGGAGCGTGGACGGCCAGCGCAAAGGCTGATCCGAAAAAACGAGGGCTGCGGCAAGGGTTTCACGCTTGGGCTGCAGCCCTTTTCCTTTTGTTTGCCGCGTTTCTCCATCCATTTCCCGTGAAAGACTCCGAATGCCCAAAGTTGTCGTGATTTACCACTCCGGCTACGGCCACACCCAGCGCATGGCGCAGTCGGTGGCCGAAGGCGCGGGCGCCGAACTGCTGGCCATAGACGCCGACGGCAACCTGCCCGAAGGCGGCTGGGAGACCCTCAATGCCGCCGACGCCATCATCATGGGCTCGCCGACCTACATGGGCAACGTCAGCTGGCAGTTCAAGAAGTTTGCCGATGCCTCGTCCAAGCCCTGGTACACCCAGGCCTGGAAGGACAAGCTGTTCGCCGGCTTCACCAACAGCGCCGCGATGAACGGCGACAAACTCTCCACGCTGAATTACCTGTTCACGCTGGCCATGCAGCATGGCGGCATCTGGGTCAGCCAGGGCATGCTGCCCAGCAACAGCAAGGCCGCGCAGCGCAACGATGCCAACTACCTGGGCTCTTACAGCGGCGCCGTCGCGCAGTCGCCGTCCGATGCCGGCGCCGGCGAGATGTCCGCCGGCGACCTGGAGACCGCCCGCAGCTTCGGCGCGCGTGTCGCCGCCGTTGCGTCCAGGCTTTCCGCGTAATCCGATTTTCCCTTGCCCACAGGAACCCCATGACGATTGAACTCCAGCGAGACCTCAGCGCGGTGATGGCCCAGCAACTGCAGATCCGCAACCATAGCCTCACCACCGACGTCGGCGAGGCCGAAGGCGGCGCCGACACCGGCCCCAGCCCGCACGACCTCTACGATGCGGCGCTGGGCGCCTGCAAAGCCCTGACCGTGATGTGGTACGCCCGTAAAAAAGGCATCCCGGTCGAGGACATCCACACGCACATTGAGCGCGATGATTCACAGGAGCGCAGCGGTGTGTACAAACTCGTGGCCAGGCTGCAAGTCAAGGGTGATTTGACCGACGCCCAGCTGCAGGAGCTGCACGCCGTGGCGCAGAAGTGCCCCGTGCACAAACTCATGACCACCGTCACGACCGAAATCACCACCGACCTGGAGCGCCTGCCATGAGCACCGCCTTAAAACTGACCGGCCACCACAAAGACCTGGGCGGCGGCTTTATGGTGCGCCGCCTGTTGCCCGCCGCGCAGCAGCAGTCGGTCGGCCCCTTTATCTTTTTCGACCATTTCGGCCCGGTGACCGAGCAGCCCGGCACCAACCATGACGTGCGGCCGCACCCGCACATCGGCCTGGCGACTGTGACTTACCTGTTCGAGGGCGCCATGATGCACCGCGACAGCCTGGGCTCGGCCCAGCGCATAGAGCCCGGCGCCATCAACTGGATGACCGCCGGCCGCGGCATCGTGCATTCCGAGCGCGCGCCCGAAGACCTGCGCGGCACCGCCTATGTGAACCACGGCCTGCAGCTGTGGGCAGCTTTGCCCAAGGAGTTTGAGGAAACAGCGCCCGTGTTTTCCCACACGCCGGCGGAAACGATTCCTTCCACCACGGTGGATGGTGCCCGGGTGCGCATCCTGGTCGGCGAGGCTTTCGGGGAAACCTCGCCCGTCAAAACTTTTTCCAAAACGCTGTACCTCGACGTGGCCCTGGCCGCCGGCACGCCTTTCACGCTGCCACCGCTGGCTGAGCAGATGGCGCTGTATTCGGTGGACGGCGACCTGCTGGTCGACGGCGAGCCGCTGGCCATGCACACCCTGGCGACACTCACGCCCGGCGCGGCCGTGCAGCTCAGCGCGGCTGCGGCGACGCGCCTGGTGGTGATAGGTGGCGACGCGCTCGATGCGCACCGATTCATGTGGTGGAACTTTGTCTCCAGCCGCAAGGAGCGCATCGTGCAGGCCGGCGAGGACTGGGAAGCGCAGGCCATGGGGCAGGTGCCCGGCGAGACCGAATTCATTCCGCTGCCCGAGCGCAAATTCACGGCGGGCTGAGGCGCGAGTCCTGGCGGCTCACTTAAGATCGACCGATGCAAATCTTTACCCTGCTTCCGTGGACCGACTGGCTGGCGATGGCCTGGTTTTTCCTGGGCTGGATGGGTTATGCCTGGTTCGCCCGGCATTACGGCGTGAAACGCTCATCGCTGCTGGGCACCACCAACCGCTACCGGCATTACTGGCTGCTGCAGGCCACCGCGCGTGATCCGCGCGTGATCGACGGCATCATCACGCAAAACCTGTCGAGCACGCCGGCTTTTTTCTCCTCGACCACCATCATCATCATCGGCGGCCTGTTCGCGCTGCTGGGCACCACCGACAAAGCCGCCGAACTGGTGCGCGAGATTCCGTTCGCGGTGCGCACCTCGGTATTGATCTTCGACCTCAAGGTGCTGCTGATGGTGGCGGTGTTTGTTTACGCCTTCTTCCGCTTCAGCTGGTCCATGCGCCAGTACACCTTTGTGGCCCTGCTGATCGGCTCCATGCCGTCGCCGCAGGAGTTCGAGGTCGGCAAGTTCGACCGCGAGGCCTTCGCCACGCGCAGCAGCCGCATGGTGGGGCTGGCGGCGGAAACCTTTAACGACGGGCTCAGGGCCTACTACTTCAGCTTCGGCATCATGGCCTGGTTTTTTTCGACCTTCGCGTTTGTGCTGGCCACGGCGGTGGTGGTGCTGATCCTCTACAACCGCGAGTTCAACTCCGACGTGCTGGGCGTGCTGCGCGACTAGGGGCCTGTTCCGGTCCCTACACGTACTTCAGAAGAATCCCCGCAAGAGCGTCGGGTGCCAGCCGCGGGACATCGTGTGCGCAGTCCAGGCGATGTGTGGCCCATTCAGGGTCCAGCCGCAGGCGTTCGTACAACTCAAGGAATGGGCTTCCCTCCCAGCCAAACGCCGCGACAAAGGCTTTGCCGCGGACCTTGCGCCAATCGCCGGTCAAGCTGATCGCCTGCAGGAAGGTGGCCATGGGATGGGGGCGGCAGCGCCTGTCGAGATGGGCCGCCGGTGCGCAAGCCAGACCATCGGCGGCCGCGCCGGCGATGAAGCGCTCCCGATAGGTCGGGGTGGTGAGCGACCAGACCGATGCACCGTTGTCCGGCACATAGGCGTCGACGTAAACAATGGCCTTGACGTGCGACGGTGCCCTGTCCGCCGCGCCGGTGATGACCATTCCGCCATACGAATGACCGACAAGAACGGCAGGCGTATCGTGCCCGCGAAGCGCTTGCACCACTTCGTTGATGTGATATTCGAGATTGGCGCCAATCGCGGGCTCGTCACCCAGGCCCGAGAGCGTGAGCGCCTGAACTTCGTGGCCTTCATTTACCAGCGCCTGGCTGACGGCGTCGAATGCCCAGCCTCCGTGCCAGCCACCCGGTACCAGGACAAATCTTGCCATCGCTGGAGATCGCGCTCGCGTTCAGTGCCGGCAGGCTCTAGCCGAGCGCCAGGTCGCGCGCCAGGCGCAGGCCGCTGAACTGCCAGCGCGCATCGGGCGGGAAGAAGTTGCGGTAGCTCGCGCGTATATGGCTTTGCGGCGTGGCGCAGGAGCCGCCGCGCAGCACAAACTGGTTGCACATGAACTTGCCGTTGTACTCGCCCACCAGGCCTTCCCAGGGCTTGTAGCCGGGATAGGGGTTGTAGTTGGACTGCGTCCACTCCCACACGTCGCCAAACATCTGCGCGGGCAGGCCGCGGCTGCCTTCCTGCAGCGGCAGCGGGTGGAAGGCCGAGGTCTCCACAAAGTTGCCTTGCGGGGCAGGGCCGGCGGGGAGGCCGCGCGCGGCGAGTTCCCATTCAAACTCGGTCGGCAGGCGCGCGCCGGCCCAGCGCGCAAAGGCGTCGGCTTCAAAATAGCTGAGATGGCAGGCCGGTGTGTTCGGGTCGACGTCTATCAAGCCTTGCAGCGTGAAGTGCTGGTAGCTGCCTTCATCGCCTTGCCAGTAGAAGGGCAGGCTGACTTTGTTTTCGGTGACCCAGTCCCAGCCCATGGACAGCCACAGCTCGGGGCGCTGGTAGCCCTTGTCGGCGATGAAGGCCATGATTTCGCCGTTGGTCACCGGCCGGCTGGCCAGCTCGAAGGCCGCGACATACACCTTGTGGCGCGGCGTTTCATTGTCGAAAGCGAATTCGCCGTCGCGTGCCATGTCATAACCATGCTCCACCAGTCCGGCCTCATGGCGCAGCCAGTCCACCGGCTGCGGGTGTATGCCGGCCAGCGGCCAGCGGCTCGCATAGGCCGGGCGCGCGGGGTTGAAAGACAGCGCATGCTTGATGTCGGTCAGCAGCAGTTCCTGGTGCTGCTGTTCGTGGTGCAGGCCCAGGGTCACCAGTTCGGTAAGTTCGCGCCGCTGTGCGCCGTCGGCACCGGCTTCCACGGCGGCAATCACCGCCAGCATGCGCTGGTTGACCTGCGCGCGGTAGGCCAGCACCTCGTCCAGCGAAGGCCGGCTGATCAGGCCGCGCTTGGGCCTGGGGTATTTGTCACCCACACCGTTGTAATAGCTGTTGAACAGCACACGGAAGCCCGGATCAAAGGGCGTGAAGCCGGGCTCAAAGCGTTCGAGGATAAAGGTCTCGAAGAACCAGGTCAGGTGGGCCAAATGCCATTTGGCGGGGCTGGCGTCGGGCATGGACTGCAACTGGCAGTCTTCCGGGCTCAGGGGCTGGACCAGCACCTCGGTTTGCTGGCGCACGGCGCTGAAGCGCCTGCCAAGCGAGGAAGGCAGTGCCTGGGCGGCCTGGTGGCGCGCGGGGGAAGTGTCTGTGGGCATGGTGGCTACCGTTAAAAAGGGGACGGCGGGCGAACGTGGGATGCGGACGATTCAAAAGCTTCGCACGGGGCTTTGGGCTCAGCTGTCAGACAAAAGCCCGAAATTTTCGGGCCTGCGAGCGGCAGGGGACGGGTGCAAGGGCTTGGCGGGCGGGTTGACCTGGGGTTTGAGCTCCGGGTCCACGGCACGGCGCTCGTCAAAGACAAAACATTCACCCTCAAAATGCGCGCGGCCGCTGTCCTCGAAGTATTTGAGGATGCCGCCGTCGAGCTGCCAGACGTTTTCGACCCCGGCTTCGCGCATCAGGATGGCGGCTTTCTCGCAGCGTATGCCGCCGGTGCAAAAGCTCACCACGGTCTTCCCGGCCAGGTCCTCTTTGTGCGCCAGCAGGGCTTCGGGAAACTCGGTGAACTTGCGGATGCGCCAGTCGATGGCGTTGCGGAAGGTGCCGACGTCGGCCTCGAAGTCATTGCGGGTGTCCAGCGTCACGACAAGGCGGCCGTCGTCGTCATGGCCCGCGTCGAGCCAGCGCTTGAGCGTGGCGGCGTCCACCGCCGGTGCGCGGCCCGCGGCGGGCTGCACGGCCGGGTGGTTCATGCGGATGATTTCCGGCTTGACCTTGACCAGCAGCTTGCGAAAGGGCTGGGCACCCGACCAGCTTTCCTTGGCCTGCAGGTCGGCAAAACGCACATCCTGTTTCAACCATGCCAAAAAATCATGAATATCGCCCGCCGGACCAGCCAGGAAGAGGTTGATGCCTTCCTCGGCCAGCAGCACCGTGCCCTTGATGGCATGGCCCTGCAGCCGTTCGGCCAGGCTGGCCTGCAGCGCCGCAGGCTGGGCCAGCGCGACGAATTTGTAGGCTGCAATGTTCAGGATTTGCATGGTGCGTTTGATTGTAGGCAGGCATGCAAGCCCTTGCACCGGGCTGGAGCCCCTCAGCGGACAGCCTCGGCCCTAAAATGGCCTTCATGTTTGTCCATTTGCGCCTCCACACCGAATTTTCCGTCGTCGACGGCACCAACCGTATCGATGAAATCGTGGCCGCAGCGGCCGCCGACCGGCAACCGGCGCTGGCCATCACCGACCTGAGCAACCTGTTCGGCACCGTCAAGTTCTACAAGGAAGGGCGCAGCGCGGGGGTCAAACCCCTGATTGGCGCCGACATCTGGGTACAGGTGCCGGGCAAAGACGCCGCCACGCCGGCCGCGCGCCTGTTGCTGCTGGTGCAAAGCCGCCAGGGTTACCTCAACCTGTCGGAGATCCTCACGCGGGCCTGGACCAAAAACGTGGTGCGCGACCAGGCGGTGGTCAAGCTCGAATGGCTGCAGGAACTCAATGAAGGCCTGATCGCGCTGTCGGGCGCGCAGGGCGGCTCCGTGGGCCAGGCCCTGCTGCAGGGCGACAGCGCCCGCGCCGTGGAATGCGCGCTGTATTTCGCGGGCCTGTTCCCCCACCGTTTTTACCTGGAACTGCAGCGCGCCCAGCGTCCTGACGACGAGCGCCACGTGGCGGCGGCCGTGCAGCTCGCGGCGCGGCTCAAGCTGCCGGTGGTGGCCACGCATCCGGTGCAGTTCCTGACCTACGAAGACTACGAGGCGCATGAGGCGCGCGTCTGTATCTCGGAGGGCGAGATCCTGGGCAACACGCGGCGCGTGCGCAAGTTCACGCGTGAGCAATACTTCAAGTCGGCCGAGCAGATGCAGGCGCTGTTCGCCGACGTGCCCACGGCCCTGGCCAACACGCTGGAGATCGCCAAGCGCTGCAACCTCACGCTGGAACTGGGCAAGCCCATGCTGCCCGATTACCCGACGCCTGAAGTCGACGGCGTGCGCATGCCCATCGACGCCTACTTCCGCCATGCTTCCTTTGAAGGCCTGGAAGAGCGCCTGGCCCACCTGTACCGCGACGCGGCGCTGCGCGACCAGAAGCGGCCCGAATACGTCAAGCGGCTGGAGTTCGAGATCAACACCATCCTCAAGATGGGCTTTCCCGGCTACTTCCTGATCGTCGGCGACTTCATCAACTGGGCCAAGAACAACGGCTGCCCGGTCGGGCCGGGCCGGGGCTCGGGTGCGGGCTCGCTGGTGGCCTATTCGCTGAAGATCACCGACCTGGACCCACTGCAGTACAACTTGCTGTTCGAGCGTTTCCTGAATCCGGAGCGGGTGTCCATGCCCGACTTCGACATCGACTTCTGCCAGAGCAACCGCGACCGCGTGATCGACTACGTGAAGGACAAATACGGCAAGGAGGCCGTCAGCCAGATCGTGACCTTCGGCACCATGGCGGCGCGTGCCGCCATTCGCGACGTGGGCCGCGTGCTGGACTTTCCCTACGGGTTTTGCGACGGCATCTCCAAGCTGATTCCCAACAAGCCGGGCCAGCACATCACGATTGAACAGGCGAAGGAGCAGGAGCCCGTCCTGGCCGAACGCGAGCGCAAGGAAGAGGACGTGCACACGCTGCTGGAACTCGCGCAAAAGCTCGAAGGCCTGACCCGCAACGTCGGCATGCACGCCGGGGGCGTGCTGATCGCGCCCAGCAAGCTGACTGATTTCTGCCCGCTGTATGCCCAGCCCGGCAGCGATTCCGCCGTGAGCCAGTTCGACAAGGACGACGTGGAGGCCATTGGCCTGGTCAAGTTCGACTTCTTGGGCCTGGCCACGCTGACCATCCTGGAGATCGCCCGGGAGTTCATCATTGCGCGCCACCCGGCGCAAAAAGACTTCAAGTTCGAAG
This sequence comes from Polaromonas sp. LjRoot131, assembly GCF_964252805.1. Taxonomy (NCBI): domain Bacteria; kingdom Pseudomonadati; phylum Pseudomonadota; class Betaproteobacteria; order Burkholderiales; family Comamonadaceae; genus Polaromonas; species Polaromonas sp. LjRoot131. The sequence goes on from NZ_CAXUPF020000001.1 coordinate 564,991, forward strand.
ACCTGCCGCTCAACGACCGCAAGGTCTATGAGCTCTTCGGCCGGGGGCAGACCGAAGCTGTGTTCCAGTTTGAAAGTATCGGCATGCAGCGCATGCTGAAAGACGCCAAGCCGGACCGCCTGGAAGACCTGATCGCGATGAACGCCTTGTATCGCCCGGGACCGATGGAACTGATCCCGACCTACATCGCGCGCAAGCAGGGCAAGGAAGTGCCCGAATACCCGGACCCGCGCGTCAAGGCCATCCTCGAAGAGACCTACGGCATCATGGTCTACCAGGAGCAGGTGATGCAGACCGCGCAGATTCTGGGCGGCTATTCGCTGGGCGGCGCCGACTTGCTGCGCCGCGCCATGGGCAAGAAGAAAAAAGAGGAGATGGACGCCCAGCGCGAAATCTTCCGCAAGGGCGCGGGCGAGGGCGGCCTCAGCGAAGAGAAAGCCGACGAGGTCTTCGACCTGATGGAAAAGTTCGCGGGCTACGGTTTCAACAAGTCGCACTCCGCCGCCTATGCGCTGCTGGCCTACCACACGGCCTGGCTCAAGGTGCACTACACCGCCGAATTCTTCGCCGCCAACATGACGGTGGAAATGGACGACACCGACAAGCTCAAGATCCTGTTCGGCGACGCGCAGAAGATGGGCATCCAGTTCGAGTCGCCCGACATCAACCGCGGCGAATACCGCTTCGAGCCCATCAGCGCGACTTCGGTGCGCTACGGCCTGGGCGCCATCAAGGGAACCGGCCAGCAGGCGATTGCCGCGATCGTCGCGGCGCGCAAGGAAGGCGGCCCCTTCACCTCGATTTACGATTTTTGCGTGCGCGTGGATCGCAGCCGGCTCAACAAGCGCACGGTGGAGGCCCTGATCAAGGGCGGCGCCTTCGACAACCTGCAGCTCAACCGCGCCTCGTTGCTGGCGTCGGTGGACCGGGCCTTTGAATTCGCCGCGGCGACCGAAGCCAACGCCAACCAGGGCGGGCTGTTCGACATGTCCGACTCGCACGCCGCCAGCACGCAGGAGCCGCCCCTGGTCGAGGCCATGCCTTTCGGCGTGAAGGCCCGGCTGGTGCAGGAAAAAACCGCCATCGGTTTTTACCTCTCGGGCCATTTGTTCGACGAGGTGGAGACCGAGGTCCGCCAGTTCGCCAAGCGCAAGATCGAGGACCTGATCGATTCGCGCGAGCCGCAGTTGCTGGCGGCGATTTTGAGCGACCTGCGCATCATCAATGGCAACCGCGGCAAGCTGATCATCTTCAAGCTTGACGACAAGACCGACGTGCTTGAGGCCTCGGTGGACGAGGCGACCTTCAATACCAACCGCAACCTGCTCAAGGACGACGAGCTGGTGATCGTGCAGGGCACGCTGCAGGGCGCGTCGGAGCGCTTCGGCCGCCGCTTCAAGGTCACCCAGGTGTGGGACCTCGAAACCGCGCGCTGCAAGTTCGGCAAGTACCTGCGTGTCGCCGTCAACGGCAGCGCGCCCGACATCTCACGGCTGGTGCGGGATTTCCCGCCGCGCCGCGAAATGTCGGACCAGGGCGAAATCAGCCGCGGCCTGCCGGTGCGCCTGAGCCTCAGGCGGCAAAACACTGAGGGCGGCGCGACGGCAGAACTGCACCTGGGCGAGGCGGCGAAATTCTTCCCGACCGATGCGGCGCTGGCCAGCTGGATGGCGCAGGCGGACAGGGGGCTGGTGCAGATCGTCTACGAATAAGCCGGACGCCCATTCACTTGGGCATGGGCAAGACTTGACGGCCGGCGCTAGTTGCGCGGCCGCATTTCCAGAATCAAGGTGGTGTCGGGTATCCGGCCGTCGACGTCCCGCGGCATGACGCGGGTGCGGATGATGGCGTTAATGGCCGCATCATCCCAGGCCTTGTTGCCGCTCGATTGAACCAGCCGCTGGCTGATGACGGTGCCATCCAGCGTCAGGCGCACCTCCACCTTCGCCATCGGATTGCCGGTGAAATCTTCGGTGAACACCACGTTGGGCTTGATGGCCGCCCTGACGATGGCGCCGTAAGTCGTGGAACCACCGCTGGATTTCTGCGCCGTGCCCTTGGATTCCGCATCGCCGGTGGCGCCGGCCATGCCGGTGATGCGGCGCAGGTTTTCCTGGCGCAGTTTTTCCGCAGCGGCCTGCGCGGCCTTTTGCTGCGCGGCGTCCTTGCTGTCCTTTTGGGCTTCCAGTTTCTTCGCGTCTTCCGCCGCCTTGCGTTTGGCCAGGTCTTCCTTGGCCTTCTTCTCGGCGGCTTTCTCGGCGGCTTTTTGTTTTTCCGCGTCCTTGTCTTTTTTGGCCTGGAGTTCAGCCTTCTGCTTTTCTTTCAGGCGCTCGGCTTCCGCTTCCTTCTGTTCCTGCACCAGCTTGCGTTTTTTTTCCTGCTCCAGCGCGATGTCCACTTTGGGGGCGGGCGGCGGCGGGGGTGTCCTGACTTCCGGCGTGGGTGGCGGCGGGGGAGGGGGCGGCGGTGTGGGCACTTCGACCGGTTTGGGCGCGGCCTGTTGTGCCGGCATGTTGGTCCACAGCTCGGCCTGGAAGGCGACGTCCGGGTTGCTGCGTTTCCAGTTGACGCCCCAGGTCAGGGCAGCGATCAGCAGGGCGTGCGCGAGCAGCGCCAGCGCAAACGCGCGGCCCGACCCGCCATCACGGGGCGGGAGAAAGTCGAGGCGGTCTGCGGCGCTGGGCATGGCGGGTTGCGGGAGGCTACTTGTTGCCGGTCTGCACCGACAGGCCCACGCGCGACACACCGGCTTTTTGCAGGTTGTCCATGACCTGGACCACGGTTTCGTACTTGATGGATTTGTCGGCGCTGATGACCACGGGCACGGCCTGCGCACCCTCGGCCTTCACGCCCGGCTCCAGCTTCGCGATGTCGGCCGCGACATTGCGCACATTGCTGGGTACGCTGTCGGTCTTGATCTTGATCTGCACGGTTTCGTCTTTGCTGATCATGATCTGCACCGGGTTCTGCGGCTGGCTGGGCGCCCGGCCGACCTTGGGCAGCGCGATCATGCTGGGCGTGATCAGCGGCGCCGTCACCATGAAGATGATGAGCAGCACCAGCATGACGTCGATGAAAGGCACCATGTTGATCTCGCTGATGGTGCGCCGGTTGCGGCCGCGGCGGGAATTGACTGCTGGCATGGCGGTCTCCTTCTGGCTTAGTGGCCGGAGGGTGATTGGGCGCCCAGGTTGCGCTGCAGGATGTTGGAGAACTCCTCGATGAAGGTTTCCAGCCGGTTCGCGACGCGGTCTATGTCGTGCGAGAAGCGGTTGTAGGCGACGACGGCCGGGATGGCCGCGAACAGGCCGATGGCGGTGGCGACCAGCGCCTCGGCGATGCCGGGCGCCACCGTGGCCAGCGTGACCTGCTCCAGGGCCGCCAGGCCGGTGAAGGCGTGCATGATGCCCCAGACGGTGCCGAACAGGCCGACGTAAGGCGATACCGAACCGACGGTGGCCAGGAAGGACAGGTTGGCCTCGATGGCGTCGAGTTCGCGCTGGTAGCTGGCGCGCATGGCGCGGCGCGCGCCGTCCAGCAGGGTGCCGGGGTCGGTGATGTGGCGCTCGCGCAGCTTCTGGTATTCACGCATGCCGCTGGCGAAAATCCGCTCCATGGGGCCGGAGTGTTTGGCGTTTTGCGCGGCACCGGAAAACAGGTCGTTCAGGCTGGTGCCCGACCAGAACTCGCGGTCGAACTCGTCGTTGAGTTTCTGCACTTTTTTCAGCGCGACGATCTTGCGGAAGATCGCGGCCCAGCTGGCGATGGACACACCGACCAGCAGCGCCACCACGGCCTGCACGACCCAGCTGGCATTGAGGATGAGGCTGACGATGGACAAGTCTTGGTTCATGTTGTGGCCGTATCGTGTTTTAAGCTGTCAAGAATGGATGCCGGAATGCGCCGTGGCTGCAGGCTGGCGGCATCGACCCAACCAATGCGTATGCTGCCCTCGCAAAGTAAAGGCGCCGGTTGTGCCGGTGTCTGCTCTGTTTTTAATAGCACCTGCTGGCTGATTATCATGGACGCGCGGCCGGCTTCGACCAGGCTTGCCGTAACAATCAGTTCATCGTCCAGACGGGCGGAACGATGGTAACGGATGCTGGTTTCGGCCACCACGAAGATGCCGCCGGTGGTTTCCCGCAGGCGCTGCTGTTCAATACCGAGTGATCTGAGCCATTCGGTGCGCGAACGTTCAAAAAATTTCAGATAGTTCGCGTAAAAAACAATGCCGCCCGCGTCGGTGTCTTCCCAGTACACCCTTAGGGGCCAACTGAAAACCCGCGCGGCCGCGTTCATGCCAGCACCGCCTTGAGCCGGGCCACGGCCTCGTGCAGCTGCGCCATGGAGTTGGCGGTGGAAAAGCGCACGAATTGCTCAGGCGCAGCGTGGCCGAAATCGCGGCCCGGCGTGACGGCCAGGTGGGCGCGTTTCATGAGATCGAAGGCGAAGTCCCAGCTGCCGCTGACGCCCAGGCGCGCGGCGGCTTGCGTGCAGTCGGCATAGGCGTAAAACGCGCCGTCGGGCATCACCGGCACCGTGAGGCCCAGGCGGTTCAGTTCGGGGATGAAGTAGTCGCGGCGCGCCTTGAATTCGGCGCGGCGGCGCTCGTATTCCTGCAGGCTTTCTGGCTCGAAGCAGGCCAGGGCCGCATGCTGGGCCACCGTGCTGGGGCAGATGAACAGGTTTTGCGCGATGCGCTCGATCACGGGCGCCAGCGCCTCGGGCACCACCAGCCAGCCCAGGCGCCAGCCGGTCATGTTGAAGTATTTGCTGAAGCTGTTGATGCTGATCACGCTCTGGCCCAACTCGCCGGGCATGGCCAGGGCCGAGTGGCCGAAATGCTCTTCGTAGCTCAGGCCCAGGTAAATCTCGTCGATGAGCGTGATGCCGCCGCGGCCGTGCACAAACTCGTGGATGCGCTGCAGCTCTTCGGGCGCGATCGAGGTGCCGGTCGGGTTGGAGGGCGAGGCCAGCAGCACGCCGCGTGTCTGCGGCTGCCAGGCGGCTTCGACTTTTTCGCGGGTCAGCTGGAAGCGCTCGGCCGCGGTGGTCGGCACCAGCACTGCATTGCCTTCGGCGGCGCTGACGAAATGCCGGTTGCAGGGATAGCTGGGGTCGGGCATCAGGATTTCATCGCCGGCCTCGATGAGCGCCAGGCAGGCCAGCTGCAGGGCGGCCGAAGCACCTGCCGTGACGATGATGCGGCCGGGCGCTACGTCGGCGCCGAAGCGCGAGGCGTACCAGGCACTGATGCGCTCGCGCAGCGCGGGCAGGCCGGTGGCCTGGGTGTACTGCGTGTTGCCCTGCGAGATCGCGCGGGCCGCGGCCTCCTGCACCAGGGGCGGCGCGGTGAAGTCCGGCTCACCGATGTTCAGGAAGATCATGGGCCGGTCGCTGTGGGCGAACTCCTGCGCCAGCGCCGAGGCCGCCTTGGCGACCTCCATGACATAAAACGGCTCGATGCGTTGAGCCCGCCGGGCGATTTTCACGTCAGGCCTTTCACTCACGCGGGGATTGTTTGGCTTTGTCGGCGGCGACTTCCGCGCCGCGCAAATTGGGCGCCATCTTGTTGAGCACGCCATTGACGTATTTGTGGCCGTCGGTGCCGCCGAAGGCCTTGGCGAGTTCGATGCACTCGTTGATGACGACGCGCCAGGGCACGTCCAGGCAGTGGGTGAACTCGTAGGCGCCTATCCAGAGCACCGCGTGCTCGATCGGCGAGATCTCGGCCATGGGCCGGTCCAGCAGGGGGGTGATGCCGGCGTCCAGCGATTTGGCATCCGCGATGCAGCCGTGCAGCAGGGCGTCGTAGTGGGCCGAATCGGCTTTGTGAAAGCCCACCAGGTCGCGGGTGAAGGCGTCGATGGAATCGGCCTCGTTGCGACCGACCAGGTGCTGGTAAAGGGCCTGCAGGGCGAATTCACGCGCGCGTGTGCGCGCCGATTTGTCGGCTGCTTTTTTGACGCCGGTGTCGGTCAGGCCGGTGCGGGTCTGCGGCGGGCGTTTGGGTTTGATGATGGGATCAGCCATGAAAAATGCCAGTCAGGGTTAAAGGTGGGAGCAGGCGCTCAGGCAATTTCATTGATCAGGTTGGCCATTTCGACGGCGACGCGGGCGGCATCGCGGCCTTTTTCGACCTGCCGGGCCTGGGCCTGGGCAAGGTTTTCGGTGGTCAGGATGGCGTTGGCGATGGGCAGCTGGTAGTCCAGCGCCAGGCGCGTGACGGCGGAGCCGCTTTCGTTGGCCACCAGCTCGAAGTGGTAGGTTTCGCCGCGGATGATGCAGCCCAGCGCGATCAGCGCGTCGTACTTGTCGCTTTCGGCCAGCGCCTGCAGCGCGCAGGGTACCTCGAGCGCGCCGGGCACCAGGACGTGCTTGATGTTGTCTTCGTGCACACCCAGGGCTGCGAGCTCGTGCTTGCAGGCCTCGGCCAGGGCGTTGGTAATGCTTTCATTGAAGCGCGCCTGCACGATGCCGATGGAAAGTTTTCTGCCGTCCAGCTTGTCGGCCGTCCCTTTTTCTGCTCCAAACACGGTGATTCCCTTTTGATTGATGTATGAATTTCAGGCGAGGTGACGCAAACGTCAGTCCCGGGTGATGTAGCCGACGATCTCCAGGCCGTAGCCCGTCATGCTGGGCATGCGGCGCGGGTTGCCCATGAGGTTCATGCGGTGCACGCCGCATTCACGCAGGATCTGCGCGCCCACGCCGTAGGTGCGCAGGTCCATGCGGCCGCGTTCGGGCGCCTGGCTGGCGCGTGCCGTGCCTTCAAACTGGGCCAGCAGCTGCGCGGCGCTTTCGCCGCAGTTGAGCAGCACGGCCACGCCCCGGCCTTCATCGGCGATGTGTTTGAGGCTCTGGTCCAGGCTCCAGGAGTGCATGGGGCGGCCGGTTTCCAGCACGTCCAGCACCGACAGCGGCTCGTGCACGCGCGCGGCCACGACGTCGTCGGCGGACCATTCGCCCTTGACCAGGGCCAGGTGCAGGCCCTGGCTGGGTTTGTCGCGGAAAGCGTGGGCGGTGAATTCGCCGAAGGCGGTCTGCAGCGTGCGGCAGCCGATTTTTTCAACCAGGGAGTCGTTGCGGCTGCGGTGCTCGATCAGGTCGGCGATGGTGCCTATCTTGAGGCCGTGTTCGGCCGCGAACAGCAGCAGGTCGGGCAGGCGGGCCATGGTGCCATCGTCCTTCATGATCTCGCAGATCACGGCGGCCGGCGAGCAGCCGGCCATGCCGGCCAGGTCGCAGCCGGCTTCGGTATGGCCGGCGCGCATCAGCACGCCGCCGTCCACCGCCTGCAGCGGGAAGATGTGGCCGGGCTGCACCAGGTCGCTGACCTTGGCATTTTTGGCGACGGCGGCCTGCACGGTGCGAGCGCGGTCGGCCGCGGAGATGCCGGTGGTCACGCCCTCGGCGGCCTCTATGGAAACGGTGAAGGCCGTGGAGTGTTTGGTGCCGTTGCGGGTCGCCATGGGCGTCAGCTGCAGCAGTTCGCAGCGATCCCGGGTCAGGGTCAGGCAGATCAGGCCGCGGCCGAAGCGGGCCATGAAGTTGATGGCCTCGGGCGTGACGTGGTCGGCCGCGAGCACCAGATCGCCTTCGTTTTCGCGGTCTTCCTCGTCGATCAGGATGACCATGCGGCCGGCGCGCATGTCGGCGACGATGTCTTCAACAGGGGAAATGGCAGTGCTCATGGTTCAGGGCTTTTTTGAAATATTGTTGTGGGTGTCGCCCAGCATGCGCTCGACGTAGCGCGCGATCAGGTCGATTTCGAGGTTGACGCGGGAGCCGGCGGCCAGCTGGCCCAGGGCGGTGTTCTGCACGGTGTGGGGGATCAGGTTGATGCTGAGCTCAGTACCCCCCTCATCGCCCGCCAGGTCCGCGACCCGGTTGACCGTCAGGCTCACGCCGTTGACGGTGATGGAACCCTTGTAGGCCAGGTATTTGCCGAGTTCGCGCGGGGCCAGTATGCGCAGCTCCCAGCTTTCACCGACCTCGGCGAAGTGTGTGACGCGGCCTATGCCGTCAACGTGGCCCGAGACGATGTGGCCGCCCAGGCGGTCATGGGCGCGCAGGGCTTTTTCGAGGTTGATGGGGCCGGTTTCAGCCAGGCCGGTGGTTTTGGCCAGGGATTCGGCGGAAATGTCGATGGTGAAGCGGTTTTGGGGGAGGTCCAGCGAGGTGGCCGTCATGCAGGCGCCGTTGAGGGCGATGCTGTCGCCCAGGCCCACGTCGTCAAGGTAACCCGCAGGCGCCTCGATGGTGAGGCGCTTGCCGTGGTCTGAAGAGCTGCCCAGGCTTTGGATGGCGACGATGCGCCCCAAGCCGGTAATGATTCCGGTAAACATGCGCTATTTTCGCAGGGAATCCGGCCTGGGCGTGGGGAAAGGCCACTATTGCCCTGTAAATGCGGCCCAGGCCGGGCCCGGCCTGCGTGAAAACCTGTCTAGAACTGGTCCCGGCCCACGCCGCGGGCCAGCACGCGCAGGTCGGGCCCTACCCTCTCGGCGGACTGGAATTGCAGGGCCACCGCGTCGGAGAGCTGCTCCAGGGGCCCGAAGGACGCCATGCCCAGGCCGGCGCCGAGCAGCTTGGGCGCGAGGTAAACCAGGAACTCGTCGACCAGCCCTTCGCGGACCAGGGAGCCATTGAGCTTGCTGCCGGCTTCGACGTGCAGTTCGTTGATCTCGCGCAGCGCCAGGTCTTTCATCATGGCCGTCAGGTCCACCTTGCCGCGGGCACCCGGCAGGCAGGTGACCGTGGCACCCCGGGCCGCCAGGGCGGCCTCCTGGGGGGCGCCCTGGACGGCGGTGTAAATCCACACCGGGCCGCCGGCCTCGAAAATCTTCGCGTCCACCGGCGTTTGCAACAAGCTGTCGACGATCACGCGAAAAGGCTGCCGGGGCGTTTCCACTAGCCTGACGTCCAGCCTGGGGTTGTCCTGGAGCACGGTGCCTATGCCCGTCAGCACGGCGCCGGCCCGGGCTCGCCAGGCATGGCCGTCGGCCCTTGCCTCGGGCGAGGTGATCCATTGGCTCTGGCCGTTGCCCAGGGCGGTGGCGCCGTCCAGCGAGGCGGCGATCTTCATGCGCACCCAGGGGGTCTTGCGGACCATGCGGCTGAAGAAGCCGATGTTGAGTTCTTTGGCCTGCGCGGCGCCGGCGCCCACGTCGACGGTGATGCCGGCCGCGCGCAGGCGCTCAAAGCCCTGGCCGGAAACTTTGGGATTGGGGTCCGCCATGGAGGCGACGACTTTGCGGATGCCCGCGGCAATCAGGGCGTCACAGCAAGGGCCTGTGCGCCCATGGTGGGAGCAAGGCTCCAGCGTCACGTAGGCGGTGGCGCCTTCGGTGGAATGGCCCCGGGCAGCCGCATCCCGCAGGGCCATGATTTCCGCGTGAGGGCCGCCGGCCTGCTGCGTGTGGCCAAGGCCCACGGTTTGCCCGGCGGCGGAGACCAGGACACAGCCAATGCGCGGATTGGGCGATGCGCTGAGGGGCGCATTGGCCGCGGCCTGCAGGGCGGCCTGGATGAATTCGAGGGTGGAGGCTGTATCGATGGGCTGCTGCATGGTTCCCCGCTGCGGCCGCATCAGGGACGGGGCCTATTGTTTTAACGCCAGCATTCCGCGATCAATGCGCTGGTCGCGCCTGCGGCGGTGATGCCTTTGACACCCGCCTGCGTCAGGGTGAAGCCGCCGCATTTGTCATTGGCCATGTTGGCCGTGGCCACAGGACGCATGATAAGCGTGAACGTGCTCGCGGTGGCGCTGCTGGGATTGGCGCCGGTGTTGGAAATCTCATAGAGCTGGGTGCCGTCGGCGGGCGCCCTCATGAAGGCGGGCGGCATGGTGGCCCAGATGGTCTGGGCGCCCGTGCGGTCCGCATCGTAGCGGTCGTTGGCCGCGTAGAAGCGCTGCATGTACTGGGCGGCCTGCGAGAGCGCCGACCGCGCAGCGGCACGGTTGCCGCGCGCGATATAGCTCTGGTAGGAGGGCAGGGCGATGGCGGCCAGCAGGCCGACAATCGCCACCACGATCATCAGCTCAATCAGCGTAAAGCCCGCCGAGCCGCTGTTTTTTTTCAGTTTGGACATCATGAGTGATTCTCTTGGTAAAAGCAGCGATTTTCAAGCTCAGTTTCAGTTGGCGCGCGGAAACAGCTGGCGCCACGAACGGTTCAGGACCGCGCCAGGGCAGGCGCCGGGGTGGGCTGCCCGGTAGGCGGCGCTGCTGCAGTTGGCCGTCGTGCATTCGCTTTCATGGGCCGCAGCGTATGCCGCGTCGGCGCAGCTGCCGCATTCTTCCACATGGTTCGCCGCGTAAAGCGGGTTGGTGCAGTCCTGGGGCGGAGGCGGGTTGCCGGTGCGAACCTTGATGTGGCCGCTGGAGTTCTGCACGTCCTTCACCCCGGTGTCTTCACCGGTGGAGTTGAGAATGGTCAGCACCACGTCCGTACCGTCGGCAAGCGAGGTATAGGCGCAGACATTGGAGTCGCTGGCGTCAATGTTCCCGTCGGCATTGGTGTCCAGTGTGCCACCGGTACGGCAAGCACCGGTCAGGGGGTTGATGTAGAAGCTCAAGGCATTGCTCGAGGAGGCCAGGCAGCTCGACGAACTGGCCTGCGGAGCGACCGTGTCGATCTTGACGATATCTCCCTGGATCTGCAGCGGGTAGATATCGCGCTGGCCCGGGAACACGTCGAGGGTCAGTTTCCAGCCGCGCTTTGTCGCCCAGTTCAGGCTGGTGACCGAGGTGTTGGCGAAGCTCACCGTGTAGAAACCCGTGACGCCGCCGCCGTTGATGGTGTTGCCCGTGGTCGGGTCTATGCCGACCGTGACGGCCGTGGCCTTGAGGCCTTCCAGCTGCGCCTCGGAAATCGTATCGGCGCCCGTCGAGCCGAAAGGCTTTCTGTCCCACAGGCCGTAGGCGGCCTGGACGGGCGTCGTGACGGCGGGGTCGCCGGCTTCAAACAGCTTGCCGGTCGCCACGGACACCAGGTAGCTCGGCAGGTAACTGGCCTGGTCGGTGCGTTCCAGCACGGCCGGTTGGGCGGTAATGGGCAAGGGCGTGGCGCCGTTCAGCGCGGTGAACAGCGCGACACCGCCGTTACCCAGGCCCCAGGAGGCGATCGTGGCACCGCTCAGGTCGAATTTCCAAAGCCGGCCTTTCAGGTCGCCGGCGTAGGCGCCGATGATCTGCTGTTTGTCGTTGTGAACCAGGCGCACGCCGCCCAGCCCGTTGGCCAGCGTGGTGTCGGTCGTGATTTCCTTGAGCAGCTTGCCGGTGCCGGTTTCGACGATGAAGAGGCTGGCTCTCCCGGTTTTGCTGTCGTAGCCGTTGCCGAAGATGGTCACCCAGTTACCGTTGACCGTGATGCCGCTTTGGGGCGTGCTGAGGACGTGGCCCAATTCCGCGAACGAAGTCGTGGAGTTGCCCGACAGGACGGGGAATGCCGGGTCCGGATTGATTTCCCACAAAACCGCCTTGCCGTTCATGACCAGGGGGTCGGTGGCGTTCAACGCGAAGACGGACTTGGCGCCGGCACCGGTAGTGCCCACGACCACATTGCGCCATCCCGTCGATGAGCCTCCGCCGGTCAGGTTGGGGGTTGTCAAATAGGCGTCGACTTCGGTCAGCGGGCCGTCCACCGAGTAGGTGTGGGCATAGGTATAGCCGCTGTCGGTCAGGGCTTCGAGTTTTCCGAGCACGGACCGCGGGACGTAGGCAAAGAGTTCGCGGCCGCCGACGGCGGCGCCGTTGCCTTCGCCGAAGGCGTGCAGCATGCCGTCATTGGCGCCCACAAACAGCACCCCCTCGGTGCGGGCCGCCTTGCTGGCCATGTAGGCAGCATAGGTGGTCAGGCCCGGGGTGGAAACCGGGAGCTTCTCATACTGGGGGTTGGTGTTGTTCTTGATAAAAGAGGGCGTTGAATTGACGATGTCGCCCAGGATTGCCGGGCGCTTTCTCATACCGGCGCCTTCCTTGGTCCGCACGCCGCGCAGGTAATCCACCATGTCGGAGGTCACCGCATTGCTCATCTGCATATTGGTGTTGGTGCCCCGGAGGCTGTTGGCCGCCGTGGTGATGTTGGCGTAGGTGAAGGCTAGGCCCTGCTTGGCCGCGTCAGTCCATACGACGATGTTTCGGGACGCCGGCGCGGGCAGCGTGGTGACACCCGTCGGCTGGCCGTTGCCGTCGGTGGCGATGACCTGCCATGCAACGCCGGCGCTGTCGCCGTTGGCGGTCAGGTTGACCATCTGCACGTTGCCCCACCAGGTTCCGCTGGTGTAGTAGGGCACAAATTTCTTGGTGCCCGCGGTCAGGGTCACGGCGGATGCCGCGACACCGGCTTGCGAGAACTGCTGGCTCGCGATACTGCCGATGACGTTGCCCAGGTCGGTCGCGAACTGGGCCGCATCGGTCACCGTGAGGAAGTCGCCGCCGCCGTTGTGCGCCGCATGGCGCATGTCGTCAATCGTCGTGACGGTATTGAGCGTGGGCGGGGTCCAGGCCAGGTTGCCGAGCTTGGCGCTGGCCACTTCCGCGTTGGTCATCTTGCCCGGGGCGCCGAAGCTGACCATATAGCTGGTCATGTTCTGCCAGAACGGGGGGGCGGAGGGGTCGCCCGTGCCGTTGTCGTTCGCGAGGTCGCTGCGCAGGTCGGTGACCCAGTACTTCAGGGCGATGTCGGCCAGCGTGTCGGCGGTGCCGCTCGAGCCGTTGGTCTTGTCCGATTTGCCCCTGTTGCGGATGTCGGTTTTGTCGCCTGGCTTGTACTGGTAGGTTTTGGTGGAGTCCAGGGCATGCGTATATTTAACGCCCAAGGTGCTGTCGACGTCGCCTACGCTGGCGGGAGCGCCGTCGGTGTAAAAACCGTCGGTGATCAGCATGGCATAGGAACGGCGGCAGGACAGGTGGCTGGCGGCTGTTTCACCGGAGGGAGGCGCCCAGGGCTTGGATCCCCAGGGGCCGCTGTTGGCGTTGTTCTGGTAGTACTTCCCGGCCCTGTCGAGCGCGCCGCGCAACGGCGTGCCGCCATTGGGTGCGCGCCCGTCAAGCCAGCTGTAAAACGCGGTTTTGGCCACGCCGAAATCCGTCATGGTGTTGGGCGTGCCGTTGATGTCGCCATAGGCCAGGCGGAAGTTGTCGGCCTGGCTTACGAACGCCGCGGACAGCCCGGTTTTTGCCGACTTGATGCGGTCTATGTGGAAAGCGCGCCAGTTCGCGATGTTCTGGCGCTCTTCGTTGAAAGTACAGGTGGCGGCGGCGCAGTCCGTGCGGGTGCCGCCATGGGCTCCAAACGGGTTGGTACTGCCGTTGCCGGAGGTATTGGAACCGTTGAATTGGAACCTGTTGTTTCTAACTCTGTAGGTGTCGTAGTTCCCGGTATTCGAGAGGTCGGCGGACGAAGTGAAGGTCGCAGGATTGACGCCTGTTTTCGGCAAGAACATCGTCACCACCGAACTATCATCAACGGTCGCGTTGCCCTGTAGAACGCCCCCGACGTAACCCGGTGCGTAGACCTTCTTCGGGTTATAGAACAGCAGGTTGTTGACGGGCGAACTTTGGCGGGGATCGCCGCTGCCAATGCAATCCACATGGAAGCCCGGGATGCTGGTGGAGTTGGGCGACTCACTGAGCAACGCGTCGCTGACATGCTTGGCATAGACGCATTCCCAGTCCATGGAACCCGAGGTATCCAGCACCAGCGCGATATTCGGCCTGACGTTCACGGTTTTGGAGAGCAGCGGTTCCTGCGCGACGACCGCGAATGCGCTGTCCGCCGCGATCAACGCGGCCGCGTATAACGCAATGCCGCGCAAAGAGGAAAATTTCATGGCCAGGCCTTTCATGCTCGGGTCGAGCATCATTTCATGGTGATTACGGATTGAAGCCACACCTCGGTACCGTTGGGTGCGCTTCCATCTTTCGCGCCGACCTCGGGCCCGAAGCCTCTGGCGGTGGTGACAAAAACTTTGGTGTCTGCAGGGGTCAGGTACTGCGCCATGCACTCGGGCTGGCGGGTGAAATACAACTTGGTTCCCGCGTCGCCGGACGAGGCGATTGCGACCGTCTTGAGATTGGCCGACGGCGCCGGCACAGTGTCCCAGTTGGCCATGGTTGCCCAGGAGTAGGGGGTCCCAGCGCCTACTGGGGCGGCCTCGGGCGCGAAGCCGGTGGCGGGGTTGGCGGCAAAGAGCTGCACCTGCTGTTCGCAGAAGCGCAAGGCCGTTTCAGCGGTCTGCCGGGCCAGCGCCTGCTGGCGGCTCTGGTTGGCCACCTGTTCGGTCGACGAGGCGCCGCGAATCGAGATGCTGGCCAGGACCGAAAGAATCATCAGCATGATCAGGGCCACAATCAGCACGACGCCCTGCTGCGCATGCAGCTTCACATTCACAGTTTGGCGTGGCTCAAGGATTGACATAACCGACTCCGTGATTGCGCAGCAGCACCGTGGTGCGATAGGCGCGGCGTAGCCTTCCGTCGGTGATGTCGACGTCGGCATCGGCGCAGTTTTGGTAGCTTGGCGGGGTGGCTGATGTGCCCAGATCCCGTAAGACGGCGTCTTCGCTCCTGACCACCACGCAGACCTGCGCCGCGACCACCTTGTTCCAGCGATCCATCAGCGGCAGCGCCAGCAGGCCCGCATCCGCGGGAGTGGTGATGCCGGAGGCGCTCAGGTAGCCGCGCACGTTCTGGCTGTTGGGAACTCCGGGCTCGGCGACCGCGAAATTCACCGTCGCGCTTTCAATGTTTTCGGCCAGCACCTGCGACTGCGCCAGGTTGCCGTTTCCGCGGCAGGTCAGCGTGTTGTTCGTGATGGAGATGCGCGACTGCATGGTGTAGAAGGCAGCGCCCGCGGCACCCACACCGTTGCCTATGCAGTCCATCGGCAGGCCGCCGCTGGTGTTTTTCCCGGTGTTGAGGTCTCCCTCGTAGGCCACGGCCAGCGCGAAACCGCCGGCTCCGGCGCAGGACAGGGCGCTGATGTTGGCGACGGTCGGATCAGTGAAACCGGTGTTGCAGGCATACAGGTTCCAGCCGCCCTGGCCCAGGTCGTTCTTGACGCCGCCGGTGCGCGTGGGGTTGTAGCCCGCCTGGCGCAGTTCCTGGGTAAAAACGCTGAGCGCCATCTGCGCGTCCTCGTTCATCTGGCCCTGCGCCTGAGCATTGCGGGTGGCCGTGCTGCCGGAGAGGTACATGACCACCAGCGCACCGATGATCACCATGCCCAGTGTCATGGAGATCAGCAGTTCGATCAGGGTGAAGCCTGACTGCTGCCGTACGGCGGACTTTGCCGCGGGCATGCGAGGGCGCTGCCGGAAGTGGTTTCTTGCGGGTGAAGTCATAACTGCACCTTCATGTAAAAGCAGCGCGGCAGTGTTGCCAGGGCTTTGGCGGTGGCCGAGCAGTTATCGGACGTCAATTCAGCGGACTGGTCGACCCCGGAGACTTTCCGGGTGTTGTCCAGCACCCCGGCTTCTTCCCAGAGAATCCAGATGTTGGCCTGGGTTGCGCTGGCACCGGGCCGGGCCAGTTCGACGCCACCCTGGGGCAGCAGTGCGCGAACCCGGCTCTGGAAGGCCGTCAGGTCCGCGGCCGCCAGCAACGCGGGGGTCGTGCAATTGGGGAAAGCGCAGGGCGCCAGGGCGGGGGGGTTGCCGGTGGTCATCATTGCCACGTCGTAGTTGCCGGCCGACAGGCCGTTCGGGTTGAGCCTGATCACCTCCGCCAGTTCCGTGGCCAAGGCGCTCGCGATGGCGCGGTTGGCCGCATTCTTCTGCGCCGCGACTGAGTAGGCCTGCATGCCGGCGAGCGCCAGCATGCCGAAGGACATGAGCAGTATGGAAATGAGCACCTCCAGCAGCGAGGAGCCTCGCTGCCCCTTGCGTGAAGGAGGGGTTTTTCTGGTGAGGCCTAGCATGCGACGTCCCCCGTCTGGACCTTGACCCGGCCCACTGAGTTCATGCACAGGGTGCGGGTGTAGTAAGCGTTGGTGGCGAACGAGCCCGAGGCATGCACCAGCCACCGGCCCGACTGGCCGATGGCGCGGCCCGTGCCGTCATAAATGATGCGGTTGCCCGTGCTGACGGCCGCGGGGGTGGAGACGCCAACCGCGAAAAAGTCGCTGATGCCGGCCATGGGTTCCTGGGCGCGCAGCACGACGTCGGTCGCGGCGTCGAAGGTGCCGTTGCCGTTGCTGTCAAGGAACACCACCCATCCCTCCATCCATCCGCCGACGGCCGAGCCGTTGCCCGCGGAGCATGCCGGGCTGGCCGCGGTGTAGCTGGCGGTTCTGCAGATCGTCACGCTTTTCCCGCGCCGCATGGCTTCACCGCGGGCGTAGCGGGTATCCGAGATAAAGCCGTTGGTGGCCCGGGTGATGTTGGCGTTGGCAAGCAGGCCCAGGAAGGAGGGCGCCGCAAGGGTTGCCAGGATCGCGATGATGGCGACCACAACCAGTATTTCAATCAGGGTGAAGCCGTGCTGGATTCGCCGCATGGCCCGCCAGGGCGGTTGGGGGCGAAAAGCGGAACGGCCGGCGATCGATAGATTTTCGAACATGCGCAATTGTGAGCATGCCCTGCCGGTCCCGCCTCCTGTATTCGACGTCCGGTCAGCTTTGCGTGACGAACGGTAACTAGCGTCTGACTTCGTCGACCAGCGTCTTGAATTCGTCGATGTCCTCAAAGCTGCGGTAGACGCTGGCAAAGCGGACATAGGCCACTTTGTCGAGCTTTTTGAGCTCGCGCATGACCAGTTCGCCCAGGCGGTTGGAGGCGACTTCGCGCACCCCCAGGCTCAGCAGTTTTTCCTCGATCCGTTCAATGGCCGAGTCGATCTGCTCGGTGCTGACGGGGCGCTTGCGCAGCGCCAGGTTCATGGAGCCCAGGATCTTGCTGCGCTTATACTCGATGCGCCGGCCGTCCTTCTTGACGATGGACGGGAAGGTGACGTCGGGCCGCTCATAGGTGGTGAAGCGCTTTTCGCATGCGCCGCACTGGCGGCGGCGGCGTATGAAGTCGGCGTCTTCCGCCACCCGGGTTTCGACAACCTGGGTTTCGAGGTGGCCGCAGAAGGGGCATTTCATGGGTGTTGACCTGAACTTAAAAGCATCGATTGGTCTTTGGCCCATTGAGGACGGCAGGGGCAGCGATGAAAACCATGGTGCCCGCGCCGTCCGCCATGGTCAACGGTACACGGGGAAGCGGCTCGTCAGCGCGTGGACCTTGGCGCGGACCGCCTCCAGGGTGGCCGCGTCGCGCGGGTTGTCGAGCACGTCGGCGATCAGGTGGGCCGTGGCGCGGGCTTCCTCGTCCTTGAAGCCGCGGGTGGTCATGGCCGGGGTGCCGATGCGCACGCCGCTGGTGACCATGGGCTTTTCCGGGTCGTTCGGGATGGCGTTCTTGTTGATCGTCATGTGGGCGCTGCCCAGCACCGCCTCGGCTTCCTTGCCGGTGATGCCCTTGGCGCGCAGGTCGACCAGCATGACGTGGCTTTCGGTGCGTCCGCTGACGATGCGCAAACCGCGCTGCGTCAGGGTGTCGGCCACGATCTGGGCGTTCTTCACGACCTGCTGCTGGTAAGCCTTGAACTCAGGCGTCATGGCCTCCTTGAAGGCCACGGCCTTGGCTGCGATCACGTGCATCAACGGGCCGCCCTGCAGGCCGGGAAAGATCGCGCTGTTGATGGCCTTTTCGTGTTCGGCCTTCATCAGGATGATGCCGCCGCGCGGGCCGCGCAGGCTTTTGTGCGTGGTCGAGGTGACGATGTCGGCATGCGGCACCGGATTGGGGTAGACGCCCGCGGCCACCAGGCCGGCGTAGTGGGCGATGTCGACCATGAAGATCGCGCCGACGGCCTTGGCCACCTTGGCGAAGCGCTCGAAGTCGATGCGCAGGCTGTAGGCCGAGGCGCCCGCGATGATCAGCTTGGGCTTGGTTTCGTGGGCCTTGCGCTCCATGGCGTCGTAATCGATTTCTTCCTTGTCGTTCAGGCCGTAGGACACGACGTTGAACCACTTGCCGCTCATGTTCAGGGCCATGCCGTGCGTCAGGTGGCCGCCTTCGGCCAGGCTCATGCCCATGATGGTGTCGCCGGGCTTGAGGAAGGCCAGGAACACGGCCTCGTTGGCCGATGCGCCGCAATGCGCCTGCACGTTGGCGGCCTCGGCGCCGAAGATGGCCTTGACGCGGTCGATGGCAAGCTGCTCGGCCACGTCGACGTGTTCGCAGCCGCCGTAGTAGCGGCGGCCGGGATAGCCTTCGGCGTATTTGTTGGTGAGCTGCGAGCCCTGCGCGGCCATGACGGCAGGCGAGGCATAGTTTTCGCTGGCGATCAGCTCGATGTGCTGCTCTTGCCGGGCGTTTTCAGCCTGGATGGCGGCGAAGATTTCGGGATCGGTCTGTTCGACCAGGATGTTGCGGTGGTACATGGCAGTCCTTAAAGACGTGGTCCCTGCTATTCATAGGAGCCGCGGCTCTAAATGAAACAAGGGCTGCCCAGGCGAACGGCTGAACGCTGAGGCCCGACGGCTGTCAGCGGTGCGCTTCCCAGTGGTGTCCCACGTCAGCATCAATGGTTGCGAAAACCTTGAGCCTATCGCCAGTTGCGCACCCGGCTAGTGTAACTGAGGGCGCCTGAAATCCGTGGCAGTCCATCCCATACCCGTAGCCCGGAAAGCAAAAAGCCGGGCGCTGGCGGCGGCCCGGCTTTGCGGCGTGAGCGGCGCGCCTTGAGGCCGCGCCGGCGGGGATCAGGACTGGCTCAGCAGGGCCACCTTCTCGGGCGTCTTGCCTTCTGGCGGTGTGTCGGATTTGCCCGGCAGGGAGGCCGGGACCGGGCGCGAAGTGCCGGGCTCGGCAAAGAACGGCGATGGCTTGCCGCGCTTGGACGCGGAGGCCACCACGGCCAGCAGGCGGGCGTGCTCCCCCATCACCTTGCCGGCGTAGCCGCCGTCGTCTTCCATGTTGGCGGCGCCCACATAGTATTTGAGGCCGCCTTCCACGGATCCGGCGCGGGCGATGCATTCCTGCAGCACCTTGACGCCGACGCGCAGGTTGGTCACCGGGTCGAAGGCCGCCAGCTTGCCGCCGAAGTTGTCGTATTTGTCGTGGTGCACCTTGGTCATGACCTGCATCAGGCCCTGGGCGCCGACGGGGCTTTGCGCGAACGGGTTGAAGCCGGACTCGATCGCCATGATGGCCAGGATCAGGGTGGGGTCGAGCTTGGCCTTCTGGCCGATCTCGAAGGCTTCGGCCACCAGCACGCTCAGCGGCTCGGGCGCGACGCCGTATTTTTTGCTCAGCCAGTAAGCCACCGCCGCCTGTTGGGCCGGCAGGTCTTTGGGGTTGGAGGCCGTGGCGCGCTCGATGGCGGCGGGCTCGGTAAAACCGATGGCCGCTTCCTGGCGCTGCTGCAGCCAGGTCATGAGCTTGAATTCACCGGCCTGACGCAAGTCGGGCCGGGCCGTCAGTGTGATCACCGCGAACACGACCGCCAGGCCCAGGAGGGCAAAGCTGTTGTGGGTGATCTCGAAAAAGCCCTGGGCGATGTCATCGGCGATGGTTGCAATACCGCTCTGTACACTTTTCAAGTGCGCCTCAAGGCCGAATTGTCCTAGCGCTGTCATAGCACTCCTTTCTACGCTTGCAGGCCCTTGAGGGGCCGAGCAGGCTTTGATTGGGTCGCCATCAAACCAAGGCATGCCTTGTGGGGTGTTGACCCCTGTTTGACGTTGCCGGCTTCTTTGATGAATGGGGCAGCGGAGATTCGGGTTGTCCCTAGGTTTCTGTGGGACTGGCGGGATTTTATGGGGTCGTCTAATAACCTGTCAATAATAATGAATTGATTCTTTATATCAAATAAGCAAATAAAAACCCTGATTTTCGGCAGAACCCGCCTGAATCAAGGTAGTTACGGCCTCTTTTTGAGACCAAGCTCTAAGTTAAATTCGGCGTGAAAAATACCGGATCAGCGGATCGCGGGTCCGGCTGTAGGCGGTTTTCGACGGTCCATGTGGGAATCATGGGGCGATTCGAGATATCACCGCGCCGTCCAAAGGCAGCGGCAATCACTGCGGTCCCTGTGATTGAAAAGATGGTCTTGCCTCTGCGGCGGCAGAGGTTTAACCTGCAATTGCGTGTTCATTCACGCATCCAACCGGGTAACCAACCCCGGAAAATCTGGAAGCAATCACTTGCTTTCATCGCACTGGAGACGATTCATCTCTCTTTTGCGGAAACCCGACGGCATGAGCATAAACGCCCGCCGTCAACCCCGGTCGGTCTCACTGCCCGGGGTTTTTCTTTTGGGCTATGCCCTTTCGGATGACCGTCTTTTTCAAATAAGTCATTGACCGATCGGCGCTGGCGTTAAAAACTCGTCGCCTATGGCAATCCCTGATTTGAAGAATAAATGGCGCGAAATTGAATGGCGGAACACCGCAAAAACCTTGCCGGCACGGGCTGCGGGCGTGGCCCGTTCGCCTTTGTGGCGCCGCCGCGCCGCGTGGGCGCTGGGTGCGCTGCTGCTGCTTTGGGCGCTGGCTTATGCGGCCCTGCCTCCCATCCTGAAGTCGCAGCTCGAGAAGATTGCCTCTGAAAAACTGGGGCGGCAGGTCACGGTGGGCGCGGTCGATTTCAGGCCCTGGTCGCTCGAACTCACCCTGCGCGACCTGGCCATCGCCAAGGCCGGCGCTGCCGGAATTCCCCAGGAAAGTCCCCAGCTTTCCATCAAGCGCATATATATAGATGCCGAACTGGAGTCCCTGCTGCGGCTCGCACCGGTGGCTGACGCCGTGCAGGTCGACGAACCCGTGGCCTTTCTGGCCCACAAGGGCGAGGGGCGTTATGACATCGACGACATCCTGGAGCGTCTGAAGACGCCGGCGGACCAGCCGGCCGGGGATCCGCCGCGCTTTGCGGTCTACAACATCGTGGTGAGCGGCGGGCGCCTGGACTTCACCGACCAGTCCGTCGGCAAGACCCATGCGCTGCGCGAGCTGAACCTTTCCGTGCCTTTCCTGAGCAACCTCAAGTCCCAGCGCGAGATCAAGACCTCGCCGCACCTGGCCTTCAAGCTCAACGGCAGCAGTTTTGACACCGCCGCCGAGGGCACGCCCTTTGCCCAAACCCATAAAACCGACGCCACCCTCACGTTGCGCGGCTTGGACCTGAACCCCTACCTGGCCTACTGGCCGGCGAGCCTGCCCTTCAAATTGCAAAGCGCGGTGCTGCATGCCGACGCCAAAGTGGCGTTCGAGCAGACGCCGGCCACGGTGGTGCGCATCTCCGGCACGGTGACGGCGGAAAAAGTGCGCCTGCAGGTCGCGGGCCAGGCGCCGGCCGCCGTGCCCGCCCCGGCCCCAGCCGGCAAGCGCGGCGGCACGGGCGGCGAAGCCCCGCCGGCGCCCCGTCCCGACCTGCTCGCGTTTGAGCGCCTGCAAGTGAGCATGGCTGACGTGCGTCCGCTGGAGCAATTCGTCAAGCTCGCGGCGGTCGAACTGAGCGCGCCGGCGCTGTCCGTCGTCCGCGACCGGGCAGGGCGGCTCAACCTGTTGCCGCCTGCCGCCGCGGCTGCTACAAAAAATGAAGCAGACACATCAGGTTCTGCAAAGGCTCCCGCAGGCAAGGCCAGCAATCCGGCAAACTCGGGCGCTTCGGCCAAGGCACCGGTCAACACACCCTGGAAGGTGCAAGTGGCGCGTGTGGCCGTGCGCGCGGGCCGTGTGAACTGGCGGGACGAAACCCTGGCCTCGCCCGCCGATATCCGCCTGAGCGGCCTGGTGCTCAATGCCACGGCCATCGCCATGCCTTTCTCGGCCGGCGCGCCGCTGCAATTCGACGGCTCGGTGGGGCTGGAGCCGCCCGCCGCCCCCGTGCCCTCCAAAGCCGGCGCCAGGCCCGCCGCGCCGCAGCCTCCCGCCGCCCCGACCCTGTTGAGCTTCAAGGGCAGCGCCACCGACCAGGCCGCCGAACTCACCGCCCAGGTGGCGGCCTGGCCGCTGGGCATGGCGGCCAAATACGTGGGCCAGTTCCTGCTGCCGGCACTCAACGGCCAGCTCGACGCCGAACTGGGCATTCACTGGCAGGCGGCGAGCGGCGACAAGCCCCAGTTGCTGCAGCTCACCGCGCCGCAGATCGCGTTGAGCGAGGTGCAACTGGCCCAGGGCAAGCTCTCGCTGGTGTCGGTCAAGCGCGTGGACCTGGCGCAGGTGGACATCGACCTGACCGGCCAGAGCTTCAAGGCCGCCAGGCTGCAGCTGACCCAGCCCAAGGCTGTGGTCGACCGGGGCAGCGACAAGCGCTGGATGTACGAGCGCTGGATGGTGAGCCCCGGCAAGGCCGCTGTGCCGCCATCGCCCCCGTCGCCCACCGATGCGGCCACCCGCGCCGCCGCACCGGCCTGGGCCGTGGCCATCAACGATGTACAGCTTGAAGGCGGCAGCATGTCGTTTTCCGACAAGGCCGGCGCCAGGCCGGTGGCCTTCGAAGTCACCGCCGCCAAGGCCCAACTGGGCGGGCTGCTGCTGGACGACAGGCCCGCGTCCCGGGAACAGGCCGCTAAACCCATGCCCCTGACCGCCTCGCTACGCCTGGCGGCCGGCCGCTTCGAGCCCGGCAAAGTCGATTTCAACGGCAGCCTGGGGCTGGCCCCTCTGCAGGCCCAGGGGCGCCTGCTGGTCGACAGGCTGCCGGTGCAGGCCTTTGAGCCTTATTTCGCCGACATCCTCAATATCGAGCTGCTGCGCGCCGATGCCAGCTTCAAGGGCAAGATGGCTTACCGCCAGCTGCCGGCCGGGCCGCAGGCCCAGGTGACGGGCGACGTGTCGCTGGAGGAGTTCCGCGCCAACACGCTGGCCCCCAGCGAAGACCTGCTGGCCTGGAAAGCCCTGAACCTGCGCGGTTTCCATGTGGCGCTGGACCCGGGCAAGGCGACGCGGGTGGAGGTGAAGGAAACCGTGCTGAGCGACTTTTTCGCGCGCGTGATCGTCATGCCCGACGGCCGCATCAACCTGCAGGACCTGGTCAAATCGAAGGAGGCGGCGGTGGCCGGCGGCACGCCGAGTGCAGCCGCCGCGCCGGCATCCGCCCCTGTGGCCCCACCCAAAACAGTTGCCGCCGATGCAAAAGGCGCGCAGGCTGCGGCGGCCTTGCCGCCCGTCGTGAGCTTCGGCCCCATCAGCCTGATCAACGGCAAGGTGCTGTTTTCCGACCGTTTCGTCAAACCCAATTATTCGGCCGACCTCAGCGACCTGACCGGCAAACTCAGCGCTTTTTCGTCGCTGCCGCCCCCAGCCCCGGCCGGCGGTGCGCCGGTAGCGGCGCCCGCCATGGCCGACCTTGAACTGCGCGGGCGCGCCGAAGGCACGGCCTCGCTCGAAATCCTGGGCAAGCTCAACCCGCTGGCCAAGCCGCTGGCGCTGGACATCAAGGGCAAGGTGCGCGACCTGGAACTGCCGCCGCTGTCGCCGTACTCCGTCAAGTACTCGGGCTACGGCATAGAGCGCGGCAAACTCAGCGTCGACGTGAGCTACCTGGTGCAGCCCGACGGCAAACTGACCGCCACCAACAAGGTCATCCTGAACCAGCTCAGCTTTGGCGAGAAGGTGCCGGGCTCCACCGCCAGCCTGCCCGTCAAGCTCGCTGTCGCGCTGCTGGCCGACCGCAACGGCGTGATCGACATCGACCTGCCCATCAGCGGTTCGCTCAACGACCCGCAGTTCAGCCTCGGCCCCATCATCGTCAAGGTCATCGTCAACGTGATCGTCAAAGCCATTACTTCGCCTTTCAGCTTGCTGGCCAACGCCTTCGGCGGCGGCGGGGACGAACTCAGCACCGTGGGTTTTGCCGCCGGCAGCGCCGAACTGGGCCCCGAGGCCAAGGCCGGGCTGGACAAGGTCGCCAAGGCGCTGGCCGACAGGCCCTCGCTCAGGCTCACCGTGGTGGGCACCAGCAGCGTGGAGGCCGAGCGCGAGGGCTTCAAGCGCGAACGGCTGGACGCGCTGGTGCGCGCCGAAAAGCGCCGCATCACCGTGAAGGAGGGTGGCACCACCTCGGCCGCCGTCAGCATCAGCCCGGCCGAATACCCGGCTTTGCTCAAGGAAGTCTATAAACGCGCCGATATGCCCAAGCCGCGCAACCTGATCGGCCTGGCCAAAGACTTGCCCGTGGCCGAGATGGAAAAACTGCTGCTGGCCGACATCCAGGTCAACGACAGTGCCATGCGCGAGCTGGCCGTGCAGCGCGGCGTGGCGGTGAAAGATTACCTCGCCTCGCGCGACTTGCCCCCCGAAAGGCTGTTCCTGGGCGCGGCCAAAGCCGTGCCGCCGGAGGCCAAATGGACACCCCGCGCGGAGCTGAATTTGGCGATGCCCTAAAAAAGGCGAAAATAGCGCCAGTGCTTTATTGATAAAGCTTTTATGGGATTCCATGGCCAGTGCGCGCAACGCGGGTTGCGCGGCGCGGCCTCCCATCCACTCCAACACCTGTCGCCATCCGCAAAGCGTCCCGTTCCCGAGGGAGCTTTGCGGCTGGAGACATTTATTTTTTGACCTTGCGCTCCCATGTTTAAATCTTCCAAACCCGAAGCCCCTGCCGTGAAAACGCCCACCACCAAGCAAGCCGAAGCCCATCCGCTGGACGGCCTGACCGGCGGCGCGTTTTCCGCGCCCACCTCCGGCGAGCGCGCCTCGCGCATCCGCACCTGGCTGGCGACCGAGCCCACGGCCGAGCAGATGGCCGAGGTCTACAAGGACCTGGCCAACCGCGACAAGGGCGCGGCCAAGCCGCTGAAGGAAAAGCTCGACGAGATCAAGCGCAGCAAGGGCCAGGAAGCCGTGGCCGCCGAATGGGCTGAAAAGGCCCAGGCGCTGCTGGCCGCGCCCAAGCTCAACCTGGCCGATGCCCTGGCCTGGCAGCGCGACGCCGCCAAGGCCGGCGCGCCCCTGTCCAAGGAGCCGCTGGCCGGCCTCAAGGCGCAGTTGGCCGAGCGCGTCAAAACCATCGAAGACCTGCAGCACCGCACCCAGGTGCAGCGCGAAGCCGCCGTGCTGCTGGCCCAGCGCACCGAAGTGCTGTCGCTCAAGCCCTGGCGCGATGCCGAAGCCGCCCTCGAGTCCCTGCGCGGCGATGTCACGCACTGGCAGTCGCAGGCCGGTGAAATCACGCAAGACGCCAACTGGGCCAGCGTGGATGCCAAATTCCCGCCGCTGCTTGACGCATCGCGCGCGCAGTTGCTCGCCGTGTGGGACGCCTTCCAGGGCGCGCTCGCGCAGGCCCAGAAGGCCGCTGAAGACACCGCCGCGCCTTTGCCCGCCGTGCCCGTGTGGGCCGACGAATTGCGCGCCGCCCGCGGCCTTCCCGCCGAGGGCGAAGTGCCCGCGCGCGCGCCCAAAGCCAAGATCGACCCGGCCGTGCTCAAGGAAATGCGCGAAAAATCCTCGGCCATCGTGCAGGCCGCGCTCGCCAAGCTCGAGCATGAGGTCACCGAAGGCCACGGCAAGTCCACGCCCAAGGTGGCGGCCGAGCTGCGTCAGGCATTGAAGGAAAACATCCGTAACATCGACAGCAAGCTCGAGTCCGCCGCGCACGCCGCGCTCACCGCGGCCGGCGAACTCGAAGGCTGGCAGCGCTGGCGCGCCGACCAGATCCGTGAGGAACTGGTCGTCAAGGCGGAGGCGCTGGTGGCCAAGCCGCTGGGCGGGCGCAAGCAGCAGGAAGCCCTGCGCGCCATGCGCGAGCAGTGGAAGACCAGCGACCAGGGCGGCACGCCCAACCACGCGCTGTGGAAGCGTTTCGACGACGCCTGCAACGAAGCGCACAAGGTCGTCGAGGCCTGGCTCGAGAAGGTGAAAGAGCAAAGCGAGGCCGTCAAGGCCGAGCGCAAGCTGCTGATCGACGAAGTGCTGGCCTGGGCCGAAGCCAACAAGGGCAACACCGACTGGAAGCACCACATCCGCAGCCTCAACGGCTTTGTCGAAAAATGGCGCGAAGCCGGCCATCTGGGCGAAAAGGCGTTTGCCGAAATCCAGCCCGTGTGGAAGGCCGCTATGGAGCAGGCCGACGCGGCACTCACCGCCGCGCGCACCGAAAGCATCGCGCGCCGCAAGGCCATGATTGAAGAGGCTGGAGTGCTGGGCGCCGAGCCGCAGCTGCGCATAGACGCCGTCAAGTCGCTGCAGCAGCGCTGGCAGCACGAGGCGCAGGCCGTGCCTATCGAGCGCAAGCAGGAACAAAAGATGTGGGATGCTTTCCGCAAGCCCATAGACGACGCCTTCCAGCGCAAGACCGCCGAGCGCGAAAAGGCCGCCGCGGCCCTGGGCGAATACGACCGTATGGTGCTCGAGGCCTCCAAGGCCGTGGAAGCCGCCACCGCCAGCGGCGACGCGCAGAAAATCCATGCCGCCGCCAAGGCGCTCGAAGCCATCGTGCGCGGCCAGGTGCCCGTGGCTGCGGCGCCTGCCGCTGCGCCCGCACCCGCGCCCGCTGAATCGACACCTTCCGTGGAAGCTGCACTGGCCGCCGTGGGCAGTGAGCCTGCCGCGCAAGCCGGTGAGACCGCCGAGCCCGTGGCCGAGGTGGAAGCAGCCGCCGCCGCTGAGTTCGCAGAAGCCGGCGAGCCAGCCAGCGCGCCCGCCGAGCCGCCACCCGCACCCAAGCCCGCGCCAAAGCCTGTCGTGGCACGGCGCGGCGATGATCGCCCCGGCATGAAAAAGGCCGAGCCAGTAGCTGCAGGCCGCGGCGGCAAGTTCGGTGACCGCAAGGACGCGCGCCCTGGCGGCAAGCCTGCCGGCCCGCGCCAAAGCACCGACAACAAATTCGAGCCTTACCGCCCTGATCGCGATGCCCGCCCGGGCCGTGACGACCGCGGCCCGCGCGGCAACGATCGCCCGGCCTTTGAAGAGCGCGGCCCGCGCCTGGGCGATGCCGCTTTCCGCGCCCAGCGTGAAGCCTTTGAAGCGGCCAACCAGGCCCTGAAAAAGCTCGCCATGCAGGCGCACGGCGAGGTGCTGACCCACCTGCTCACAGCCTGGGAAAAACGCGACCCGGCGCAGCTGCCCAGCGCGCAGGACCTCGGCAAGGCCGTGCCACCCGCGGTGCGCAGCCGCTGGGTGCAGGCCGTCAGCACGCCTTCGGGCAAGGACGCTTCCGAAGCGCTGCTGCGCCTGGAAATCGCCGCCGACCTGCCCACGCCCGCCGAACACATCAGCGCGCGCCGCATGCTGCAACTGCAGCTGCTGACCAAACGCAACGCGCCGGCGCCGACCGAGACCTGGGGCGAAGACACGGCCCAGGTGCTGGCGGCCGACTTCGACGCCGGCAACGCCAGGCGTGTGCAGAACGTGCTGAAGGCGCTGCTGAAACGATGAGCATTCCTGCGGCCACCGCATTCGCAGTGCCGCAAGAACGGCCGCAGTCTTTGGGTGAGGAAATCGCCAACAGCGTGAGCCACGGCGTGGCGCTGCTCGCTGCAATGGTGGCCGCACCTTTCCTGGTGCTGGCCGGCGCGCGGCAGGGTGATGCCATCACCATCGCGGGTGCCTCGGTGTTCGCTGCCAGTATGGTGCTGCTGTACTTCACCTCCATGCTGTACCACGCGCTGCCGGCGGTACGTGCCGCGCGCGCCAAGAGCCTGTTCCAGGTCCTGGACCACGGCGCGATCTACCTGCTGATTGCCGGCACTTACACGCCGTTCACGCTGGGCGTGTTGCGCGGGCCCTGGGGCTGGACGCTGTTCGGCCTGGTCTGGACCATGGCGCTGGCCGGCGTGGCGGTCAAAGCCGTCGCGGGCATACGCTATCCGCGCGTGTCCACGGCGCTGTACCTCGCGATGGGATGGATTGCCGTGATTGCCGTCAAGCCGATGCTGGAACTCATCCCGGGCTGGGGCTTGTTCTGGCTGGTGGCCGGTGGCTTGTTCTATACCCTGGGTGTGGGTTTTTTCGCCACCGATTCCAGGTTGCGTTACGGGCACTTCATCTGGCACCTGTTCGTGGCGGCCGGCACGGCCTGCCACTGCGTGGCCGTGCTGTACTACGCGAGCTGAAACTTCGCCCGCGACGCCGCAAGCTCAGCGGGCCGCTTCAATCAGGTGGGCAATTCCGTCATAGCCCAGCCGCCGCGCATGCTGCAGCGCGTTCAAGCCGTCGTGGTCGATCAGCGCGGTGTTCGCACCCGCCGCCAGCAGGCGTTGGACCACGGCCGTGTGCCCCTGCATGGCGGCCAGTATCAGGGGTGTGCGGCCCTCCGCATCCGCCGCATTGAGGGCGGCGCCTTGCTGCAGTAGCCGCTCCACTTGCGGCAAGTTGCCCGCGCGCGCCGCATTCTGCAACGCGCCCGCCAGCTTGGGGATACCGGGTGCTTCTTTCCGTAAAACGGACGCCGGCGCGCTTTGCCTTTCCCGTTTTTCTTCGGGTGGCGCGGCGGCTGGTGCGGCGGCGGAGGGCGCGGCCATAGGGGCGGACCGCTGAACCGCTGCGGCGGCCGGTGCGGCTGGTGCTGCCTGCGGCACGGGCGCCGCGGAGGCCGCCTGCCCGCCCATCACGGTCTCTGACTGGCGTGCGGATCGCTCGAACAGCAGGTTTTCCTGTGCGGCGGCGATTTCCGGCGCGGCTGGCGGCGGGGCCGCCGGTGAAGGCGCCGGGCTTGGCGGGGGCGGCCGCGCAGCTTCGGCTTCTGCCTTGGGTGCCGTCGAGCCGCTGAGGGACGGCGGGGCGGTGGATTTTTTCGCCGCAGGTGCTGCGGGTGCCGGAGGCGCTTTTGGTGCTGGGAGAGGGCTTTCAGCCTGCCTTGCTTTGGCGCTGCGGCTGTCGGCCTGGGGTGCTTGCGACGTTACAGCATCCGCGGCGGCTGGGGCGGTGGGGGCCGTAGCCGCTGCCGGTGGCGCGCTCGCGCTGGGCTGGCCGAAGGCCAGGTCTTTTTCCTCGTCCGTGCCACGGTCGAACTGCAGCACCAGCAGGCCTGTCAGTCCGGCCAGCGCCAGGCTGGCCAGGGCGGAGATCTTCCAGCGCGACTGGTTGGCGGGGGGGGGCGTGGGCGCGCCGCTGCCGGTGGCCGGGATTTGCCGGCCGGCCTCGATCACCATCTGCGCATGGGCGCGCACCGCGTCCCGCACGTGCGCGCCGGGCCGGCGCGCATCCTGTGCGCTGGCTTCGCGGTAGCGCTGCGTCAGCTCATCGCTGCGGTCAGGCTCTGTCATGCAAACTCCTGTAGCTGCTGGCGCAGGCTGTTTCGTGCATAGCGCAGGCGGCTTTTGGCGGTTTCGAAATTCACGCCGGTGGCGGCGGCGATCTCCTCCACGCTGAGGCCGGCTTCGGCTTGCAGCAGGAAGGCCTCGCGCTGCTCGCGCGGCAGGCGCTCAACCGCGGCAATCAAGGCCGCTGCCTGCTCGCTGGACTCGAGCCGGCGCAAGGGGCCAAAGCCCGAATCGGCGGCCAGCGTATCGCCCAGGCCGGGGCTCTCGCCGCCTTCACCGTCGTCACCGCCGTTGCCGTCAAGGCTCACATGGTGGCGCGCGGTGCGAAAGTAATCAATCAGCCGGTTGTGCGCCATGGTGAACAGCCAGGTCTTGAAGCGCGCCGACACCTTGTAGGTGGGCGCGCTGCGGGCCACGGCAAACCACACGTCCTGCAGCAGGTCGTCGGCCACCGCCTGCACCCGCACGCTGCGAAACACATAACGCCACACGCCGAGCTCGTGGCGCGCGTAGAGCGCATCGAAAGCCGCGATCTCGCCGGCTGCATAGCGCAGCATCAGCGATTCGTCGCTGTCTTCGGCTGCGTCGTCGGACGGGGGCGCACTGGGCATGCGCCAGATTATCGCCCCCACGGTCGCTCACTGCGTGTAGCTTCCTGCCCCCCGAGGGGGCCGCTGCGCCTGCGGTCTGGCAAAGCCAGTCCCGCGGCCCCGGCTGGTATGGAGAGTCCCTACGGTCGCGCACTGTGTACGGCTTGTTGCGCGTCAATGAGGATCTGGAACATACGAGAAACTGCGGGATTCCGGGAACGGATTGGGGCTGGGGATCGACGGTGCCAGCTCGCGGATCACACCGGCGGCAACCAGGTTCTCGCGGCTGTCGTAGCGGATGCGGATCACCTCGTTGGGCTGGGCCTGCAGGCGCGCGAAGCTGGTGTGCGACACCACCGAGCTTTCGCGGGCGCCGTGGCCGGTTCCCAGTTTGGGCGCCGGCGTCGGGGCGGCCTGCTGTTTCCTGAGCGTGCCCTCGGCGGAGGCTGAAGTGTCCGCGCCGCCCATGATGCGCTCGGCCAGTGATTCCGCTGCGGGGGCCGCCGGGGCTGGGGCGCTGCGCAGGCTTGCGGGGGCGTCGGCCTCGCGTTCGCTGCGGTCGCGGCTGGAATAGGCGGGCGCCTGGGCCACCGGCTCGGGCAAGCGTTCGCGAAAGAGCGCCACGCCGATCACGCCGACATTGGCCGGCCTGCCGGTGCGGCCGGCGTAAGAATCGCCGAGCGCGGAAAACTCGAAGGCCGCGACTTCGCTGCTGCTTTTGCGCCAGCCCGTCACCTGGTATTGCTGCCAGGGTGAAAACACATAGCCGGTCTGGTCCCAGGCGGCGGTTTCGCCGCTCAGCACGTTGACGCCGTCGACGGCGGTCACGGCCAGCACCCGCTCGCCGAGCTTGTTGCGCACGGCAATCGCATATTTGGCACCGTACTGGCCGGCCACCCAGTAGTCGCCGCGGTGGTAGTACAGCGGCAGCGCGGCGCCGGTGTTGCGGTCTATCACGGTGATGTCGGCCAGGCGGCCGACGGCCTGCGCCGGCAGGGCCCAGGCGGACAGGGCCAGCAGGATGGAAGCGGGGAGGAGATGGGATTTCATGGGGGCTCCGGAGGGTGGTGGAGCTCCATGAAACGAAGCAGGCGGGGGAATGGGGTTGAGCGCCCCTCAAAAAAACCTCCTGGCGTTGTTGCGCCGCCTTGCCGTACTGGTGTACTGTCTGCGGCGACGCGCCTAGCCAGGACCGCTTCGCTGGGTTTTGTGAGCGGCTCGAGGCAGGAGGCTAAGTGAGCCAAACCCACGGAAACGGCGTTTTAAGCCGCCGCTGCCCCTTATTGCTTCGCAGGAATGAAAAATTTGTCGAACAACACCGTCATCGACGCGAAATCCTGGGTGAAGCGTTCGCGGTTGACGAAGTAGGCCTCGCAGGCAACGGCGAAAAACTCGGCCGGGGAACCTGCGCCATAGTCGTCCAGCCACGGCGGCGCGGCGCCGAAACGTTTGGCCATGGCGACTTTTTCGCAGAACTCGTCGAAGGCCGGCTGCATCACCGAGTGCCATGCGCTCAGGGCGCTGCGGGTGGGCAAAGGAGGGCAACCGTCGGCCGCGCCGTCGCGCATGTCGATCTTGTGGATGAATTCGTGGATCACGACGTTGTGCCCGTGCTCGGCCGCGCTGCCTGCCGCAGCGACCTCCTGCCAGCTCAGGGTGACGGGGCCGCCGTCCATGGCTTCGCCCAGCAGGGTTTCGCTGTAGCGGTGCACCACGCCGGCCTGGTCGGTGACTTCGCGGCGCGCCAGCATGGCGCCGGGGTGCACCACGATGCCCTTGAAGTCGTCGTACCAGCGCAGGCCCAGGTGCAGCACCGGCAGGCAGGCCTGGGCGGCGATCGCGACGGCTATTTCGTCGGTGACTTCCAACCCCTGCGCGCCGGTGAATTCTTTTTGTTTGAGGAATTTTCCGGCCAGCTCGTGCAACTGCTGCAGTTCGGTTACCGGGCGGCGGGCCAGGAAGGGGAACTGCAGCAAGGTGTCCATCCACAGGGTGTCGGGAATGGTCTTGGTGGGAGCGCTTTGGCGCCCCAGCGTTCGTAACCAGTTCAGCATGATGGGGTGGGTGTCTTGGTCGGAGGCAAGGCGAAAAGAAAATGAAAAGAAATCAGCACAGGGCAATGCGCTGCAAGCCGCCGGCGCCCAGGCGCAGCACGTCGGCGCGCGGCACGGGGGCGGCCAGGTCCCAGTCGCTGAGCACCACGCGCGAGAGGCCCTCGCCAAGGTCGTGCAGCGCCGGCTTGTGGGTGTGGCCGTGGATCAGCGTGGGGGCCTTGGCCGCGCGCAGCCACTGGCGGGCGGCCCCGGAATCGACGTCGGCATAGGACGCGCCTGATTGTTTGCGTGCTTCGCTTTGCCGGCGCAGAGCGCGCGCGATGTCCTGGCGCTCGGCCGGGGGCTTGGCCAGGAAGGCGCGCTGCCACTCGGGGCTGCGCACCTGCCGGCGAAATTCCATGTAGTCGGTGTCGTCCAGGCACAGGGCATCGCCGTGCGAGAGCAGCCAGCGCAGGCCAGAGTTCGGGGGGAATTCCAGCACCGTCGGGTCGTGCAGCAAGGTGGTGTTGCACAGGTCCATCAGCTCCTGGCCCACCAGGAAATCGCGGTTGCCGTGCATGAAGAACAGCGCCAGCCGGCCGGCGGCTTCGCCCATGGCCTGTACGCAGCGCGCATCAAAACCGGCGGCGGCAGAGGCCAGGTCTTCGCCGACGGCATCGTCGCCGACCCAGACTTCAAACAGGTCGCCCAGGATGAAAACCGCGTCGGCGGGCGTGCTTTCGAGGTAGTGCCGCCAGGCTTCGAAGGTGGCGGGCTCGGCGGCCTGCAGGTGCAGGTCGGAAATGAAGTCGACCGTGCGCCAGGACGGCGGCGCCGAAAGCTCCGCGATCTCGGGGACGGCCTGGGGGGTGTTCACCGGCGGCTGGGGCACTCAGTCCAGCGAGATGGCTCTCTGGATGATCACGTCTTCCATCGGGACGTCGTCATGAAAGCCCTTGCGGCCGGTCTTGACGGCCTTGATTTTGTCGACCACGTCGGTGCCGGCAATCACCTTGCCGAACACGGCATAGCCCCAGCCCGAAGCGCTGGGTGCGGTGTGGTTCAGGAAGCCGTTGTCGGCCACGTTGATGAAGAACTGCGAACTGGCCGAGTGCGGCGCGTTGGTGCGTGCCATGGCGACGGTGTAGTTGTCGTTCTTCAGGCCGTTGTTGGCTTCGTTCTCGATTTCGCCGTCGGTGGGCTTTTGTTTCATGCCGGGCTCGAAACCGCCGCCCTGCACCATGAATCCGGGGATCACGCGGTGAAACACGGTGTTGGCGTAGTGGCCCTTATTGACGTAGTTCAGGAAGTTGGCGACGGTCTTGGGCGCCTTGGCGTCGTCCAGTTCCAGTGTGATGACGCCGTATTCGGCGATGTGCAGTTCAACTCTGGGTTTGCTCATGATGGTGTCCTGTAGGGGAAGGTCAATGAATGAATTAATTGACGAGGGTTGCTGATTTGATGAGGACCGGCGTTTTGGGAACATCGGTCGGGAAGGGTCCACCCGCGCCTGTCGGCACGGACTTGATCTTGTTGACGACTTCCATGCCGCTGACGACCTTGCCGAACACGGTGTAGCCGTAGAGCTGCGGCGCATTGACGAGTTGCGCGCGCGGCGTGTTTTCGTAGACGCGGCCCTGGTATTCAAATTTGGGCACCGGGTCGCCGGGCGGGATGACGGTGGGGTTCAGGAAGTCGTTGTCCTTCACGTTGATGAAGAACTGCGACGAGGCGGAATTGGGATCGTTGGTGCGCGCCATGGCCAGGGTGCCGACGACGTTTTTGGGGCCGCCCTTGGCGAGCGCCTCGCGGCCTTCATGCGGCACGGGCGGGCGGGTCTTCTTTTCGGCGTAGGTGGCGTCGTAGCCGCCGCCCTGGACCATGAAGTTGCTGATCACGCGGTGGAAAATCGTGCCGTCGTAGTGTTTGTCCTTGACGTACTGCAGGAAATTTTCAACGGTCTTGGGCGCCTTGTCGGGGTAGACCTCGACCACGAAGTCGCCTTCGCTGGTCGCGAACTTGACCTTGGGCGCGTTTTGCGCGAGCGCCGGGCCGGCCGCGAGGGCCAGGCCTGCCGCGGCAACGGCCAGCAAGGCGCGGCGCAGGGGCAAAAAGGCGGGATGAACTGCCATCAAATCGTTCCTTCAAAGAATATTTTCCACTGGCTGCCCTGACGGACCCAGTACTGGCGTTTGGTGCGGCCTGTCTTGGCGCCTTTGACCAGTTCGCCAAAGGTTACCACCATCGTGTCGGTGCTGTCGGTCCAGCGCAGGTAAGACACGTCCTTGAGCTGGATGTCGCGTCCGCCCAGCTGCTTGATCTCGGTCTGCAGGGCCGGCGTCCATTCGGCCAGGGTCTTGCCGTAACTGGTGAAGTCGGGGGTGTACCAGGCGGTGAGCTTGGCGATGTCGCCGCTGGACTTGGCGCTGTGCCAGCCCCGCAGCACGCTTTCAAAGGATTTGCTGTCGGCCGTGAGCGTTTGCGGCGCCACCCATTTGAGGCTGTGCGCGATGACGACGGGCGTGCTGCGCACCTCGACGGTGCGGATGATGCGCTCCAGGTCGGGGTTGGCCAGCACCACGCAGCCGTCGGTGGACAGCGGCGCCCGCGAAAACTGCGCCGGGGGCGTGCCGTGCAGCCAGATGCCGCCGCCGGTCTTGCCGCGCTTGACGTCGAGCTGGTTGGGGTAGTTGATGGGCAGCGCGCCCGAGCCGTAGAAGTCGCGCAGCGATTTAGGGTCCAGGTTGCTGGTGATGAAGTACACCCCAACCGGCGTCCGCAGGTCGCCTTCGACGGATTTTTCGATGCCGGACTTGCCGACCGAGATGTAGTAGTCGGCCACCAGCCTGATGCCGGTGGCGGTGTTTTCAAACAGGTACAGGCGCGACCTGGAGGCGTCGACGGCGATCGCATGCCTGTTGCGCGGCGACAGGGCCAGGAACTGCGAAGGCACGGTGCCGGGCGCCGGGCGCTCGCGCAGCGCGCGCAGCCGCAGCAGCGATTCCTGGCGCAGCTCTGCCAGCAGCGGAGCCGCGGCCTTGCTGGCGGTGATTTCGGGGACGTCGCCGGGTGCGCGCAGCGGGCGCGTGAAGCCGGCCAGCAGGTCGCCGTAGACCAGTTGCGCGAGCTGGAAGTTGGGATGGTCCTTGACCAGGCTTTCGGCCTTGCGCAATGCTTCGCGCGGCTTGGCCTGGCCTATCAGCTTGTAGATCTCAATCAGCCGGGCTTCCGCTTCGCCGTCGCGCGGTTCGCGTTGCGGCGGGGCGGTGGCGCGCGCTGTGGCCTTGGCGGAGGCTTCCGCGGGTGCGGGCAGCAGCGCCGGCACCAGGCAGGGGGCCATGAAAAAAAGGGCCGTGAGCGCCTTTTTCATGCTGGTTTCCATGGCAGCTTGCCGGCCGGCGAAGGGAGGCGAAGAGGAGCGAGGACGGGCAGGGCAATGCACTTGAGTCAGGTCGGCCCGGCGGTCAACCGCCTGTGGATTCCTTGACGATCACCCAGCGATCACCCACCTTGGCGAGGTCCAGGGTCTTGCGGCTGGAGATGTTCAGCGAATCGGCGCTGTAGTCCTGCTTGAACCGGGCCGTGGCCTTGGCGCCCTGCACCGAGATGGACAGGTTGGAAATCTTCACGTTGATCTTGGATTTGCCGACGATGCGAGCGCGGCGGTCTTCTTCCCAGGCTTTGCGGGCTTGCTTGCCGGGCGGATCGAAATTCTGGCCGTAGCTGCCGAGGTAGGCGTTCATGTCCTTGCTGGACCAGGCCTGGGCCCAGCCGTGCACGGCGGTTTCGACTTCTTTCTCGGCGCCGCTCGCGGCGGCGGGCGCTGGCGCAGGGGCTGGAGCAGCAGGTGCGGGCGTTGCGGCCGGCGCTGACGCCACGACGGGAGGGGGGGCCACGGGTGCGGGCTTGGCGGCGGGAGCCGGGGTTGGCGCGACGGACACAGGGCCGGACGCCTGGGCGCCGGCGGCGGGCTTGGCGGCGGCTTGCGGCTGGGCTTTGGCGTCGGCGGAGAACAGGTTGCGGATCAGGGCCAGCTTGGGCGGGACGGCCGCATTACCGCCGTCCAGCTGCAGCGCCTTGCTGTAGGCCTGGCTGGCCAGGCGGGCATAGACGTCGCCGAGGTTTTCATGCGCGGTGGCGTAGCTGGGGTTGGTGCGTATGGCCATTTCCAGCGCGGCGCGGGCCTTGTCGAACTGGCTCTGGCCGGCGTACAGGACGGCCATGTTGTTGTAGGGCTCGGGAAGCTCGGGATAGTCTTCGGTGATCTTGGTGAAGGTGGCGATCGCGTCGTTGGTCTTGCCGGTTTCGGTCTGGATCACGCCCTTGAAGAAACGCATTTGCGGGTCGCGCGGTTTGCCGGCGAGGTATTGGTCGACCTTGGCGAGCGCTTCGGGATACTGGCCGGCACGCATCAGTCGGCTGACATCGGCATAGTCGTCCGCGTGGGCCGCCGACATCGACAGTGCGGCGGCCACCACGAGCAGGCGCAGGGCGGCTGACAGGGGTTTGCGTTTAAAAAAGTTTTGCGTGGGCATAAGAACTCTCGCTATTGTTTTAGGTCCCCTGGGGCCGTTTGATGGCCGTGGGCAGAAGTCACTCTAAACAGCCCGGCTTTTCAGGTGGCCGCGGGGACCGCTGAATGTTGTCCATCGGGCTGGATATACTGGCTGATTGTAGCTGAGGGGGTATAGTCCATGGCCGCCCGGATTCCGTACTTTTCCTTTTTATCGCACGTTTTGGCGCGTACGCCAATCGGCCCTTGTCCGCCCCCGGCGTCCGTGAGATAAACCTTCCTGTTCCCTTGTCCGACCGATAGTCGGTTTTCGACCGACGTCTCCCGCCACCCCAATTTTCATGAGCCTTCGCATTTACAACACGCTGTCGCGTGCCGTGGAAGAATTTTCCCCCCTGGAACCCGGCCATGTGCGCATGTATGTCTGCGGCATGACGATTTACGACCTGTGCCACATCGGCCATGCGCGCATGATGATGGCTTTCGACGTGGTGCAGCGCTGGTTCAAGGCCAGCGGCCTGCGTGTGACCTATGTGCGCAACATCACGGACATCGACGACAAGATCATCAAGCGGGCGGTCGAGCGCGGCATCACCATCCGGGCGCTGACCGACGAAATGATCCAGGCCATGCACCAGGACATAGGCGCGCTGGGCATGGAGCCGCCGTCGCTGGAGCCGCGCGCCACCGAGTACGTGCCGCAAATGCTGGGCATGATCGCCACGCTGGAGAAAAAGGGACTGGCTTACCGAGGCTCCAGCGGCGACATGAATTATTCGGTTCGCAAGTTCCCGGGCTACGGCAAGCTCTCGGGCAAGTCGCTGGACGAGCTGCGGGCCGGCGAGCGTGTGGCGGTATTGGACGGCAAGGAAGACCCGCTGGACTTCGTGCTCTGGAAAAGCGCCAAACCCACCGAACCCGATGACGCCAAGTGGGACAGCGACTACGGCCCCGGCCGTCCCGGCTGGCACATCGAGTGCTCGGCCATGAGCTGCCAGACCCTGGGCGAGACCTTCGATCTGCACGGCGGCGGCGCCGACCTGCAGTTCCCGCACCATGAAAACGAGATCGCCCAGAGCGAGGGCGCGAACGGCAAGCCGCTGGCCCGCTTCTGGGTGCACAACGGCTTTGTGCGCGTGGACAATGAAAAAATGTCCAAGTCGCTGGGCAACTTCTTCACCATCCGCGAAGTGCTGACCCAGTACGACGCTGAGACCATCCGTTTCTTCCTGGTGCGCACGCATTACCGCAGCGCCCTGAACTACAGCGACGCCCACCTGGACGACGCCCGCAATGCGCTCAAACGCCTGTACACCGCGCTGGCCGGGGTCAAGGCGGACGCTGTCGCCATCGATTGGGCCAACCCATTTGCC
This sequence comes from Polaromonas sp. LjRoot131, assembly GCF_964252805.1. NCBI lineage: Bacteria > Pseudomonadati > Pseudomonadota > Betaproteobacteria > Burkholderiales > Comamonadaceae > Polaromonas > Polaromonas sp. LjRoot131. The sequence goes on from NZ_CAXUPF020000001.1 coordinate 602,700, forward strand.
GCCCGCTTCAAGGCCGCCATGGACGAGGATTTCGGCACGCCCGAGGCGGTGGCCGTGCTGTTCGACCTGGCCGGTGAAGTCAACAAGACACGCTCGCCCGCGCTGGCGGGGCTGCTCAAGAGTCTGGGCGCCTGCCTGGGCCTGCTGCAGGGCGAGCCCGGCGCCTACCTGCAGGCCGGGGCCGGGCTGGACGAAGCCAGCATCCAGGGCCTGATCGCGCAGCGCGCCGCCGCCAAGGCCGCCAAAAACTTCGCCGAAGCCGACCGCATCCGCCAGGATTTGCTGGCCCAGGGCATTGTGCTCAAGGACTCCGCCGCAGGCACCACCTGGGAGGCCCAGTCGTGAGCTTTGACTACACGCCCGGCCGTGAGCGGTCGCTAAACCTGCAGACACTGCACGGGGCGCCATGAAACAGGTCGTCAAAAGCGGCCCCGCCAGCGCCGAACTGGCCGACGTCCCGGGCCCGGTCGCCGCGGTTCCCGCCTACTGGGCCGAGGCCTGCAAACACCTGGTCAAGAAAGACCGGGTGATGAAGCGCCTGATCCCGCAGTTCGGCGATGCCTGCCTGCAAGCCCGCGGCGACGCCTTCGGCACGCTGGCGCGCAGCATCGTGGGGCAGCAGATCTCGGTCAAGGCCGCGCAAACCGTCTGGCACCGTTTTGTGGCCTTGCCCAAAAAGATGACGCCGGCCAACGTGCTCAGGCTCAAGGTCGACGACATGCGGGCCGCGGGCCTGAGCTCGCGCAAGGTCGAATACCTGGTGGACCTGGCCATCAACTTCGATGCCGGCACGGTGCACGTGAAGGACTGGCAGTCCATGGACGACGAGGCCATCATCGCCGAGCTGGTGGCGATCCGCGGCATCGGCCGCTGGACGGCCGAGATGTTTTTGATCTTCTACCTGATGCGTCCCAACGTCCTGCCGCTGGACGACGTCGGCCTGATCAGCGGCATCAGCCAGAACTATTTTTCCGGCGAATCGGTCAGCCGCAGCGACGCGCGGGAGGTGGCCGCCGCCTGGGCGCCGTACTGCAGCGTCGCAACTTGGTATATTTGGCGCTCTTTGGACCCATTACCGGTCCTGGGGGCCCCCAGCGGCCCCGAGCAGATTTAAGTTTCAGGAAGCCTTGAGGAGCAGCACATGGCGAAGAAGACCTTTCTTGATTTCGAGCAACCGATCGCGGAACTCGAAGGAAAAATCGAAGAACTGCGCTACGTACAGACCGAGTCGGCCGTCGACATCTCCGAAGAGATAGACCAGCTGGCCAAAAAGAGCCAGCAACTCACCAAAGACATCTACAGCGACCTGACGCCCTGGCAGATCACCAAGATCGCCCGCCACGCCGAGCGTCCCTACACCCTGGACTACATCAGCGAAATCTTCACCGATTTCGTGGAACTGCATGGCGACCGGCACTTCTCCGACGACCTCTCTATCGTCGGCGGCCTGGCCCGCTTCAACGGCACGGCCTGCATGGTGCTGGGGCACCAGAAGGGCCGCGACACCAAGGAGCGCGGCCTGCGCAACTTCGGCATGAGCAAGCCCGAGGGTTACCGCAAGGCGCTGCGCCTGATGAAAACCGCCGAGAAGTTCAAGCTGCCGGTGTTCACCTTCGTCGACACACCCGGCGCCTATCCCGGCATAGACGCCGAGGAGCGCGGCCAGTCCGAGGCGATCGGCCGCAACATCTTCGAGATGGCGCAGCTCGAAGTGCCCATCATCACCACCATCATCGGCGAAGGCGGCTCCGGCGGCGCGCTGGCCATTTCGGTGGCCGACCAGGTCGTGATGCTGCAGTACTCGATTTACTCCGTCATCAGCCCCGAAGGCTGCGCCTCCATCCTCTGGAAGACTTCCGACAAGGCGCAGGAAGCCGCCGAGGCGCTGGGCATCACCGCGCACCGGCTCAAGGCCCTGGGCGTGATCGACAAGATCGTCAACGAGCCCGTGGGCGGCGCGCACCGCGACCACAAGCAGATGGCGGCCTTCCTCAAGCGCGCCCTCAACGACGCCTTCCGCCAGGTCAGCGACCTGAAGGTCAAGGAGCTGCTGGACCGCCGTTATGAACGCCTGCAAAGCTATGGGCGATTCACCGACACCAAGGCCGACGCCGGAAAATAAGGGCCCCGGCCATACGCCGGAGCGACAAGACCATGGCCCGTCCACGCGTCGGCCCTTACAGTGCCAAGGAAGAACAAGCACTGGCGAAGTTGCGCCGGCGATTCTGGTTGACCACTGGCGCCCTCTATGCGGCTTTTTTGGGGGTCATGTTCGGCCTCGTTCCGCGCGAGTTTGCCGCTGAGCCCCTGGCAGTTTCCTTCGCCAACCTGATGGCCCGTGGGCTGCCCATGCTGGACCAGCTGCCGAAAATCCCCGGTTACGACCCGTTTCTGCGTTTTCACTACGCGGTGCTCTGGCTGATTTCTCCTGTTGCAGGGCTTGCCGGCTGGTGGGCCGGGCTGGGCTATCCGGTCGAGCATGATCGCTACGCGCGAATCAAAAGCCCGAACCGCAGGCTGGCGTGGGGCCTCTTGTTTTGGTGCGCCGGCCTGCTTTTGATGGCCGTTTGGCCTGTTGTGGAGGGCGGGGGCCCTTCCTGGCGGGATCAAACGCTTGTATCGAGCGTTTTTGGCGTGGGGTTCAGCGGCGCCTGCATTCTGGGATTCTGGTTCTTCATCGGCACCACACTCGGTGTGCTTTGGGTGCGGACCAGGATTGACCGGAACATCTTGCAAAACTTGCAAAAGCCAGGCCATGAGTGACAACGACGTGATCGCTGCCGCGGTTTCGCGATTTCAACCCTCTTTACCACTGGCTGTCGCACTCAGCGGCGGCGCCGACTCCGTCGCCTTGCTGGCGGCCTGCGCGCAGAAGTGGCCGGGCCAGGTGTATGCGATCCATGTGCACCACGGCTTGCAGGCGGCGGCCGATGGCTTTGAGCTGCATTGCGTCGCCCTGTGCGCGCAGTTCAATGTGCCGCTGGCCATCCAGCGCGTGGATGCGCGCCATGCCTCCGGCGAGAGCCCCGAGGATGCGGCGCGCAAGGCGCGCTACAAGGCTTTTGGCGCCGCAGTCCGGGATGGATTTGCGCAGGCAACTGTCAAAGATATCGCGATTGCGCAACACGCCGATGACCAGGTCGAGACCCTGTTGTTGGCGTTGTCGCGCGGTGCGGGCCTGCCGGGGCTGGCGGCCATGCCGCAGCGCTGGGAGCGGGATGGCATGACCTACCACCGCCCCTTGCTCGCGGTGCCCGGGGCGCTGCTGCGCGCCTGGCTGGTGGAGCGCGGCATCCCTTGGGTGGAAGACCCGACCAATGCCGATGAGCGCTTTACGCGCAACCGGATCCGCGCGCGGCTGCTGCCTGCGCTGCAAGAGGTTTTTCCGCAGTTTCGCGACACCTTCGCGCGCAGCGCCCGGCATGCGGCGCAAGCCCAGTCGCTGCTGCTGGAAGTCGCGCGGCAGGACCTCGCCGCGGTCGGTTTGCCGCCTGCCATCAAGAACCTGCAGGCCCTGTCGGAGCCGCGCCAGGCCAATATGCTGCGCCACTGGCTGCTGGAATCCCACGGCGCCACGCCCAGCGCCGCGCAGCTCGAGCAACTGCTGTCGCAGATTGCAGCCTGCACCACGCGCGGCCATAGCATCCACCTCAAGGTGGCGACGGGCCATGTGACGCGCGCCGGCAGCGTCCTGCGTTACGACGCGGCGATGGATAAGCCGGCTTAACTAGGTAGTAGTCCTAGGTATAATTGAAGGCTTTGCTGGCGGAACGCACCTTTACGGGCCTCTTTTTTGATGTGCGTAGGGCGTTCTAGAAATCCAGCTTTTCGGGATGAAGTGCGAGGCGCCCGGAGCGCAGCAACCGGAATGTACTTCGGTACATGAGGATTGCGAGCACCGCGCAACGACGCAATTCGCCCGAAAAATGGATTTATAAACGCCCGGGCCTGAAACCAAACACCTCTGATTGACCCTGAAAATGGCATTGATCGTTCATAAATACGGCGGCACGTCGATGGGCTCCACCGAGCGCATCCGCAACGTGGCCAAACGTGTGGCCAAGTGGGCCCGGGCCGGCCACCAGATGGTCGTCGTCCCCAGTGCCATGAGTGGCGAAACCAACCGCCTGCTGGGCCTGGCCAAGGAACTGGCGCCCGCCAAGGCCGGCGACGCCTACAGCCGCGAACTCGACGCCCTGGCCGCCACCGGCGAACAGGCCTCCAGCGCGCTGCTGGCCATCGCGCTGCAGGCCGAAGGCATGCAGGCCGTGAGCTATGCCGGCTGGCAGGTCACCATCAAGACCAACAACGCCTACACCAAGGCCCGCATCGAGTCCATTGACGACGAACGCGTGCGCGCCGACCTCGATGCCGGCAAGGTCGTCATCATCACCGGCTTCCAGGGCGTGGACGAGGGCGGCAACGTCACCACGCTGGGCCGCGGCGGCTCGGACACTTCGGCGGTGGCGATTGCCGCGGCGCTCAAGGCGCACGAATGCCTGATCTACACCGACGTCGACGGCGTCTACACCACCGACCCGCGCGTGGTGCCCGAGGCGCGCCGCCTGCACACCGTGAGCTTCGAGGAGATGCTGGAGATGGCCTCCATGGGCTCCAAGGTGCTGCAGATCCGCTCGGTCGAATTCGCCGGCAAGTACAAGGTGCCGCTGCGCGTGCTGTCCAGCTTCACCGAATGGGACATCGACATCAACGAAGAAGCCAAGTCAGGCACTTTGATCAGCTTTGAGGAAGACGAAAACATGGAACAAGCCATCGTATCGGGCATCGCTTTCAACCGCGATGAAGCCAAAATCTCCGTGCTCGGCGTGCCAGACACCCCCGGCATCGCCTACCAGATCCTGGGCGCCATCGCCGACGCCAACATCGAAGTCGACGTCATCATCCAGAACATCAGCAAAGACGGCAAGACCGATTTCAGCTTCACCGTCCACCGCAACGACTACTCCAAGGCCGTCGACCTGCTCAAGACCCAGGTGGTCCCCAAGCTGGGCGCGCAGGAAGTCACCGGCGACGCCAAGATCTGCAAGGTCAGCATCGTCGGCATCGGCATGCGCAGCCACGTCGGCATCGCCAGCAAGATGTTCCGCGTGCTGAGCGAGGAGGGCATCAACATCCAGATGATCTCCACCAGCGAGATCAAGACCTCCGTGGTCATCGACGAGAAGTACATGGAGCTCGCGGTGCGCGCCCTGCACAAGGCTTTTGACCTGGACCAGCCTTCCGCCTGAAAATGGCCTGGAAGTCGTGAGATAATCGATTTATTGGAAACGTGACCGAGTGGCCGAAGGTGCTCCCCTGCTAAGGGAGTATGGGGTGTAGAGCCTCATCGAGGGTTCGAATCCCTCCGTTTCCGCCAAGACTACCGACTCTCTCCGCAAGGAGGAGTCGGTTTTTTTTGCGCTCAATTTCTGCAATCGTGCTCATCACACCAAGATGCGCTTCAAGCGCGAAGTATGCGATCTCAGTTGTGCCGGGCCAGGTGCCTCCGCAGCCCCTTGGCCCTTGGCATGTCGCCGGTCACTGTTCGGGTGATTGCATGACGGTCGCGGTGGTGGAGCTATGCCCGCATCGGCACAAACTGCCGTACACCTGCAGCTTGTTCAAGCGAAATTCCGTATCGAGCGCCTATACGTGGTTTTCAAAATCCGCTCTGTCGTGGGCAAGGCTATCCCGCTGCTTGTCGAGTTGCGTTGCGGCCTTGCGGTCTTGTCGTCCAAAGATGGCGCCGACCATAACCAGGGCGGCGACCGCTGCGAGTAACAGCCAAAGTAGCGTAGTTTCAAGATCGTTCATTGTTTCCGTACTCCCAAAATCTATTGTTTTGTCAACTTGGGACGTTAGAAGCTTGAGTCACTTCCGTCTGTGTGCCGAGACACATAAGAGCACATCGGCTGTAGTCAAAAGCATTGGTTTGGAGGCGAAATAGTGTTTCTCGGCCACAAGATTTTTCGGGCGCATCCCTACAAAGGCATCGGATACATCCGACAGACCGAAGCCTGGCCATGAATACCGTGGAGCTTGCGGACCATTCCGCACGCGTGCCACCTTTGAAGGAGGATGCCATGGCTGAGCAGATTGCCCGGGCGGAGATGCTTATCCGGCGTCCCGCACCAGACGTATTCGATGCCTTCGTCCAACCCGAACTCATTAAAAAGTTCTGGCTGAAAGACACCACCGGCCCGCTCGGCCAGGGCGCCCAGGTCGAGTGGGAATTCATGGTGCCCGGCGCCACGGAGCGCGTGCAGGTCGCTGCCTTCGATGCGCCGCGCCGCATCGCCTTCACCTGGCGCGAGGGCGGGCTGGACGTCGACATGGCCTTCTCTGAGGAATTGCCAGGCATCACGACCGCCAGTGTGGAAGTCCGGGGCTTTGAGCGCGACGGCGGCACGGACCCTGTGGTCAACGCCACCGAGGGATTCAGCATCGTCTTGTGCGACCTGAAGGTTCTTCTTGAAACAGGGGCCTCGCCTGGCCTGGTGAAAGACAAGGCGGAGCTGGTAGCCCGTGCTCGCGGCGCCTGATCCTTCCATTGAACGGGCAACAGGCGCGTAAAGCCCGCCTCCCCAACACAGTGCACAAAATCTTACGGTTCTGTCAGCGCCAGGCTGAAGCCGGGACATGGATTTTTCCCACGTCCGCCCTTGTGCGGCTAGGGAAAATCAAAGCATGTCCAAGCTCCGCCCGCAGCAAGCCCGCAAATTGCCCTCCGATACAAGAGGCTGGAGCATGGCGCAGCTTGCCGGGCTGCTGGCGATCATCGCGCTGGTCTTCTCGGTGTGTGTGGTCGCCTATGTGGCCATGCAATTGCTGTAGGCCGGATGCGTCTGAATTTTCGGCGGTCCGCCTTAACTCGCCGCTACCAGGGAAGCCGCGAGCTGGCCCACCCTGGCCAGCGTGGCATCACGCTGCGCCGCCGCTTGTTTCGTTTCCGTAAGGTAGGCCGCCACCAGCAACGGCGCGCGTCCCCCTGGCGGCCATAACAGGCCCACATCGTTGGTGGAACCGCGGGCGCCGGAGCCGGTCTTGTCGCCGACACGCCAGCCGGGCGGCAGCAGGGCGCGCAGGCGGCGGTCGCCGGTGGTGTTGCCTTGCAGCCATTGGACGATCAGCTGGCGCGACGCGTCCGACAGCGCCGGGCCCAGCGTGAGCTTGCGCACGGTCTCCAGCATGGCCTCGGGCGTCGTGGTGTCGCGTGGGTCGCCGGGTATCGCTTCGTTAAGTTCGGGCTCCATGCGGTCCAGCCGCGTCACGCCGTCGCCCAGGCCGCGCAGATAGGCCGTGAGCCCGGCCGGGCCGCCGAAGCTGGCCAGCATCAGGTTGGCGGCGGCATTGTCGCTGACGATGATCGACGCCTCGCACAGCGCCGCCATGGGCAGGCCTTGCGGGCCTACGTGCAGCTGTGTGGTGGGCGAGTGGGGCAGGATGTCGCCGGCCGCGATGGGAATCCTGCGCGCCAGCTGCTCCTGGCCCGCATCCACGCGGTGCAGCACCAGGGCGGCCGCCAGCAGCTTGAAAGTGCTGCACAGGGGAAAGCGCTCTGCGGCGCGGTAGCCGTAGCTGGCGCCGCTGCCGGTGTCGAGGATGGAAACGCCCAGCCGGCCGCCGCTGGCCTGCTCGATGGCGGCCAGCCGCCGGGTCATGGCCGCCGGGGAGGCGTTGGCGGGGCGGGCATCCGCACCCAATGATTTCTGGGTGTAAGCGGACAGGCCCACCGCTACCATAAATCCGCCCAACGCGCCTGAAAATTGCCGTCTTTGCATGAAATTTCCTCTGAGATTTGATAGACAAGGCGGTGACGATAACAAGGGCCTGGTGAGAGGGCAATCGGCAATAATCGAGGCCATCCATAAGTAAATCTGGGGCTAAGACAGCGATGCATCTCCCTCTCAATGCCTTGCGCGCCTTTGAGGTGTCGGCCCGGCACCTGAGCTTTACCCGCGCCGCCGACGAGCTGAACGTGACGCAGACGGCGATCAGCCAGCATGTGAAGAACCTCGAGGAGCGCATGGGCGTGCCGCTGTTTCGCCGGCTGCCGCGCGGGCTGGCGCTGACCGACGAGGGCCTGGCGCTGCTGCCGGTGCTGGCGGAATCCTTCGGCCGCATGGGCTCGGTGCTGGAGCAGTTCAAGGACGGGCAATTCCGTGAAGTGCTGACAGTGGGGGCCGTCGGCACCTTCGCCGTGGGCTGGCTGATTCCGCGCCTGCGCGACTTCCAGCGGGCGCATCCCTTCATCGACTTCCGCCTCTTCACCAACAACAACCGGGTCGACCTGGCCGGCGAGGGCCTGGACTATGCGATCCGCTTCGGCGATGGCGCCTGGCACGGCACCGAGGCCGAGCCCCTGCTGGCGTCGCCTTTATCAGCCATGTGCTCGCCCGCGATAGCCCAGGGCTTGCGCGAACCCGCCGACCTGGCCCGGGAACTGCTGCTGCGCTCTTACCGGGCCGATGAATGGGCGCGCTGGTTTGCCGCGGCCGGTGCCGCCTGTCCGCTGGTCAGGGGTGTGGTGTTTGATTCGTCTCTCACCATGGCCGAGGCGGCCGCGCAGGGCGCCGGCGTGGCGCTGTTGCCGGTGAACATGTTCGCGCGCGAGTTGCGCGGCGGGCGCCTGGTGCGGCCGTTCGCGGCGGAGATAGAAACCGGCGGCTACTGGCTGACCCGGCTCAAATCGCGGCGGGCCACGGCCGGCATGCGCATCTTCAGGGACTGGCTGCTGGCGGCAGCCGCGGCCGAAGTGTGATTCGCGGGCGTGCCCGTCTCACCACTGCGTGGAGCCCGCGGCCCGCTCGACTTCCTCGAGCGCGTAGCGGGTGAACTCCTCAATCTCGTTGGACTTGTCGAACACCGCATCGGCGCCTATCGCCAGGCAGCGTTCACGCACGGCGGGCGTGGCGTAGTTGGTGAGCACAATCACTTTTTGCCGCAAGTCCCTCTCGCGGCAATTCATCACCACGCCCAGGCCGCTGCCTTCGAGCAGGAACAGGTCCACGATGGCGAGGTCCCAGGAGGCCTTGTTGCCCTTGAGCCATTGAATGGCTTCGGTTTCGCTGCTGGCCCATCCGACGATGCGCGCGCGCGCCAATTCCTCCAGCGATTCCGCGAGGCTGTCGCGGATGACGGGGCTGTCTTCAACCAGGTAGATTCTGAGGCGCATGCGGCTTGGGGTACCAGGGGTTCAGGTCCGGGAGGATACGCTGCAGTGTACTGAGCGGACGCTCATTCCGGACTCGGGAAAAACACGAGCCCGTGATTTTGAAACAAAGCGTGAATAATGCCCACGCCGCGCGCCGCAAGCGTGCTTTTACGGGCCGAAGCCGGCCGCAAAAGTCGCGTTCGCCATAATCCGCGGTGTTCCCCGCCGAAACAGACCACGGAATCCACCATGCGCCTGCGCCACATCGAAGTCTTCAACGCCGTCATGCTGACCGGCAGTGTGAGCGGGGCCGCGCGCCTGATCAATGTCACGCAGCCGGCCGTGAGCCGCATCCTGCAGCATGCGGAACTGCAACTGGGCTTCGCGCTGTTCCAGCGCAGCAAGGGCAGGCTGACGCCGACGTCCGAAGCGCTGACGCTGTACCCGCACATCGAGCGCCTGTTCGCGCAGCTCGACGAAGTGCAGCGCCTGGCCGCCAACCTCAAGACCGGCGACAGCGCCAAAGAGCTGCGCATCCTGACGGTGCTGGCGCTGAGCTATGAAATCCTGCCGCACGCCATCAAGCTGTTTCGCGTCAAGCATGCCGACGTGGCCATCACGCTGCAGGCCCTGCATTCGCCGCAAATCGTTTCGGCCCTCGCTTTGCAGGAGGCCGACGTCGGTTTTCTCTTCAGCCCGGTCGCGCATTCAGCGCTCGCGCAGGAGCACCTGGCCGACGGCCGCATGGTGTGCGTGGCGCCCAAGGGCATGCTGGCTTCGCGCCTGGTCAAGCGCGGCAGCGTTACGCTGGCCGACCTGGGCAAGTCGCCGGTGGTCGGGCTGGACGCGCTGGACCCGGTGGGCCGCAGCCTCAACCAGGCCTGCCGCGAGGCCGGCGTGGGCCTGCAATTCCCCATCACGGTGCAGACCTACCACTCGGCGCTGGCGCTGGCCCACCATGGGCTGGGCATTGCCGTGATCGACACCTGCACCGCGGCCTCGGCCGATCCGTCGCGCGTGGATGTGCTCGAGCTTGAGCCCTTGATTCCCGTGCCCATCAAGGCCCTGCTGCCGGCCGGCAAACCGGGCTCGGTGGCCGTCAGGGCCTTTGTGCGCTGCTTCCAGCAGGCCTTGACGCAGCGCGCCTGAGCGCCCTGGGTGATCAGTGCCCGATCATGCGGGCGATGCGCTGCGCCGAACCAAACGCCAGGGTGAAACCCAGGGCGCCGTGCCCGGTGTTGAACAGCAGGTTGTCCGGCCCCTTGGCGTGCCGGCCTATCACCGGCAGGCCGGTGGGCGTGGCCGGGCGCATGCCGGCCCAGGGATTCAATTCGCCGAAATGGCTGCAGGCCGGAAACACCGTCTGGGTCGAGGTTTGCAGTGACGCGATCTGCGCCGGGTCTATGGCCGTGTCGTAGCCCGAGAGTTCGGCCATGCCGGCCACGCGCAGGCGCGAACCGATGCGGGCGAACACCACCTTGCGCGCGCTGTCGGTCACGTTGACCGAGGGCGCGGCATGCTCTTCGGGGGCGACATCCACGGTGATGCTGTAGCCCTTGAGCGGGTAGACCGGCAGGTGCAGGCCCAGGCCCCGGGCCATCAAGGCCGACTCGGCCCCCAGCGCCATGACAAAGCGCTCGGCTTCGATGTGGCCTTGCGGTGTGGACACGGCGGCGATGGACTTGCCGCGCTGCACCATCTGCTCGACCGGCGTGCCCAGCAAAAAGCGCACGCCCATGCGGCGCAGCACCGCAAGCAGGGCGTCGCAGGTCTTCTGGCAGTCGGCGGCGCATTCGCCGGGTGTGTAAATGGCGCCGGCGATCTGCGCGTGGCGGCTTTTCAGCGCGGGCTCAATCTCCACGCAGCGATCGGCGTCGACGGCTTCCTGCGTGCTGCCCAGTTCGCGCTGCAGCAGCATTTGGCGGCGGGCGGCCGCGAAGGCATCCTCGCCGGAATACAGCACCAGCTTGCCGGTGGCGGAGAAATCGCAATCGAGTTTTTCCTCGGCCATCATGGCGTCGAAGGACTGGCGGCTCAGCGCCGCCAGCGACAGCAACTGACCCGTGGTGTCGCGCGAGGTCTTGCTGTTGCACGCGGCCAGGAACTGAAGCCCCCAGAGCCATTGGTGCATGTCCAGGCGCGGGCGCAGCTTGAATGGCGAGGAGGGCGACAGCAGCAGCTTGGGCAACTGCCGCCAGATGGCCGGGTCGGCCAGCGGCTGGACGTAGGAGTAGCTCAGTTGGGCGCCGTTGCCGCCGCTGGCACCGCTGCCGGGGCTGGCGCGGTCCACCACCGTGACCTCATGGCCGGCGCGGCGCAAGCTGTAGGCGGTCGCGAGTCCCACGATTCCCGCACCGAGCACGCACACATGCATAAAAACCTTTTTTTTGTTCCTTGGATGGGCGCCACTGTACGCAGCGCGCGCGGCTTTGAACAATGCTGAATTCGCCACCGGCCATGACCTGCGGTTATGCCTTTGGCCCCCGTGGCGATGCGATTGGGTAAACCATGAGTTTTTGTCATGGGTTTGCCGTGAAAATGAATGGCACGTATCGTGCTGGTGTTCCTACACTAGCGATGCCAGTTTCCCGAAACGACCCACCTACCGCCCCCGAAAGGACAAGCATGAAATTGACCCACCTCATGACCGCCGTGCTGCTGACAGCCGGCCTGACCGCCACCGCAGGTGCGCAGACCGCGTCGACGCTGAAAAAGGTCGCCGACAGCAACAAGATCACGGTGTCCTACCGCGAGGCATCGGTGCCCTTCAGCTACCTGATCGGCTCCAAGACCTCCGTGGGCTTTTCCGCGGAACTGACCGAAGCCATCATCGACGACGTCCGCAAGAAGCTCAAGAAGCCCAACCTGGAAGTCTCCTACATGCCGGTGACGTCGCAGAACCGCATCCCGCTGCTGGTCAACGGCACTTACGACCTGGAGTGCGGCTCGACCACCAACAACAGCGCGCGCGGCAAGGACGTGGCCTTTGCCATCAACCATTTCTACACCGGCACGCGGCTGCTGGTCAAAAAATCGTCCGGCATCAAGAACTACGCCGACCTGGCCAAAAAGACGGTGGCCAGCACGACCGGCACCACCAACGCACAGGTGATCCGCAAGTACAGCGCCGACAAAAAGCTGGACATGCAGCTGATCCTGGGCAAGGACCATGACGATTCGCTTCTGCTCGTTGAAAGCGACCGCGCCGTGGCTTTTGCCATGGACGATATCCTGCTGTTCGGCCTGATGGCCAACTCCAAGAACCCGGCGTCGCTCGAAGTTGTCGGCGACTCGCTGCAGGTCGAGCCCTATGCCTGCATGCTGCGCAAGGACGACCCCGAGTTCAAGAAGCTGGTCGACGGCACCATCACCCGCCTGATGAAGTCCGGCGAGTTCGCCAAGATGTACGCCAAGTGGTTCACCTCGCCAATCCCACCGAAGGGCGTGAACCTGAACCTGCCCATGAGCGAAGAACTCAAGGCCAACCTGAAAGCGCTGAGCGACAAGCCGGCGATGTAAGCCTCTCGCGGGGAGCGCCGTTGCGCCGCTCCCCGCTGATGGCTTCAGGTCATCCGCTGCCGTGGCCCTGCCGGGCCGGCAGCCTTCCCCCTCAAAAACAAGACCGGTCGGGAGCCCTGCGGCTCCAGGCGGCCTGCGTTCGTCCGGATTTTTGGTTTTTTCGATCCTCAAGCACTGAAAGGCAAGACATGAACAGAACCCGCGTGGTCGGCATCCTGGGCGGCATGGGTCCGGCCGCGGGCGCGGATTTCGCGCGCCTGTTTGTCCAGGCCTGCGCGAACCACATGCGCGCCTTGGACATCCCAGTGTCGGACCAGGGCTTTCCCGAGCACTGGCTGGCCCAGGTACCGGTGCCCGACCGCAGCACGGCGCTGGAGTCGCCCGGGCCGGGCGGCCACCAGCCGCTGGACCCGATGCTGCAGGCCATGGGTAAACTCGCGGCGCTGGGCGCCACCACAGTGGCGGTAGCCTGCAACACGGCCCATGCCTGGCACGGCCAGCTGCAGGAGCGCTTTCCGCAGCTCGAAGTCCTGCACGTGGCCCGCGAGGTCGCGCAGACGCTGGCCGCGCGCGGCGTGCGGGAAGTGGGCCTGCTGGCCACCGAAGGCACTTACCGCGCCGGCCTTTACGACCAGGCGCTGCGCCAGGCGGGGCTGCAATGCCATATTCCTTCGGCGGATGAACGCGAACGCCTGATGCGCGGCATCTACGACGGCGTGAAGGTGGGCAATATGGCCCTGGCGCGTGAGCGTTTCACCGGCGTCGCCGAAGCGCTGGCCGCGCGGCATGGGCTTTCCACACTGATCCTGGGCTGCACCGAAATACCGCTGGCGCTCAGCGCGGTGCCCGGCATGGAAGCGCTGGACCTGGTGGACCCGGCCGCGTTGCTGGCGCAGACTTTGGCGCAGCGGGCCTACGCAACGGTTTAGAGACGCTCAGAAAGCCCAGCGAAGCGGTCCTGGCTAGGCGCGTCGCCGCAGACAGTGCACCTGCACGGCAAGGCGGCGCAACAACGCCAGGGGGGCTTTATGAGTGGCTCTTAGTCGGCGGAGGCGCTCCAGCGGTTGTTCCAGGCCTTGTCGAGCGTGCGCCGGTCGCGTTTGGTGGGGCGGCCGTGCTCCTGGGCGCCGGCCGGGTCGCCCGCCAGGCGGCGCTGCTCGGCCGCCTCGGCTTTCAGGCGCAGGCTTTCCTCGGTTTCTTCATAGAGTTGCTGGGCCACCGGGGCTGAGCCGCGCTGGCTGCTGATACCGCGTACCACCACGGTGCGGTTGACCTGGCCCTGGCGCAGTGACACGGTATCGCCGGACTTGACCTCGCGCGCCGGCTTGGCTTCGGCGCCGTTGACTGTGACCCGGCCCTTGTCGATTTCCTCGACCGCAAGGGCCCGGGTTTTGTAAAAGCGGGCTGCCCACAGCCATTTGTCGATGCGCAATTTATCCATTGGCGCCTATTTTGGCCTACCGCGCGTTGTCCTGCGTAGGAGCGCACCGCGTGCTCACGTCGTGGGCAGGCGGACCACCGCGTCCAGCCCGGTCACCTGGCCGTGCACGACCCGGTTTTCCAGGGTGATGCTGCCGTGCATGGTCTCGACGATCTCGCGGCAGATGGCCAGGCCCAGGCCGGAGCCGTGGCGCACGTCGCCAGCCGAAAACGGCTCGTAAAGTCGCGCCGACAGCTCGGCCGACACGCCGGGGCCGCTGTCGCTGAGCGTCATCGCGACAAAGCTGGCATCGCGCACGATGCGCACGGCCAGCGTGCCGCCGGCCGGCGTGTGCTTGATGGCGTTGTGCAGCAGGTTGCGCGTGAGCTCGCCCAGCATCCATTCGTGCGACCGGACCTGGGCGGGCACGGTTTCAATCTCGAAATCGATGTCTTTTTCGGCGATCAGCGGCGACAGGTCCAGCGCCACCGAGCGCACCACCTGCGCCAGGTCTATGGCCTGCAGGTCGGCCTGCTGGCGCAGCTGCTCCACCTTGGCCAGGGCCAGCATCTGGTTGGCCAGCAGGGTGGCGCGGTCCACGGTCTGGTTGATTTCGCCGAGCGCGTCGCGCGCCTCCATGTCGCCGCGCAGCGCCGACTGCACCTGCACCTTGAGCACCGCCAGCGGCGTGCGCAGCTGGTGGGCCGCGTCCCGCACAAAGCGCTTCTGGTTGTCCAGCAGGTGCTGCAGGCGGCCCATGACCTGGTTGGTCGCCTCGATCAGCGGCAGCAGCTCGCGCGGCGCGTCGGGCGCGGCGATGGCCGTCAGGTCGCCCTCGGGGCGCGCCTTGAGTTCGGCGCTGAGCCGGCGCACCGGGCGGGTAGCACGCTGCACCACCACCACCGCGACCAGGGCGATCACCGCCAGCAGGATGGCCTGGCGCCACAAGGTGTCGAACAGGATCTTGCGCGCCAGCGTCTTGCGCAGCTCCAGCGTCTCGGCCACCTGCACCACCGCCATGGCCCGGCCCTTGCCGCTGGCCACCGGCTGCAGCAGCACGGCCACGCGGACCGGTTCGTCGCGGAACACGTCGTCGTAAAAATCCACCAGCGCCGAATACGGCGGGCGGATCGGGATCTCGCCGTGCCAGAAAGGCAGCTGCGCAAAACCGGACACCACGTCCCCCTTGAGGCTGGACACCCGGTAGAACAGGCGGCTCTGGTTGTCGGCCTCGAAGGCTTCCAATGCGGCATAGGGCACGGTCACGCGCAGCTCCGACTGCTCGTCGTAACCGGTCACGTCCAACTGCTCGCCGATGGACTTGGCCGAGGCCAGCAGGGTGCGGTCATAGGCGGTGTTGACCGCGGCCAGCGCCTGGCGGTACAGGCTGGCGGTGTTCACGATGATCAGCACGCCGACGGGAAGCAGGATGCCGGTCAGCAGATACCGCCTTAGCGAGATGGCTCTCGTCCCTGTCGTGGCGCTTGTCACGTATCCACTTTCAGCAGGTAGCCCAGGCCGCGCAGCGTGACCAGCGTGACGCCGGTGTGCGCGAGCTTCTTGCGCAGGCGGTAGACCACCACTTCGACGGCCTCGTACTGCACGTCGGTTTCGCCGGGAAACACCAGCTCGAAGAGCCGCTCCTTGGACACGGCGTGGCCCGGCTTGGCGATCAGGGTCTGCAGCAGGGCCAGTTCGCGCGGCGTGAGTTCCAGCACCTGGTCGCGGTGGTAGATGGCGCCGCTTTCCCTGTCATAACGCAGGTGGCCGACGAACTGCGGCGCGGCGCCGGGCTCCGCCCCGGTCGATGGGCGACGCCGGCTCAGGGCGCGCAGCCGCGCCTCGAGCTCGTCCAGGTCAAAGGGCTTGGGCAGGTAGTCGTCGGCGCCGGTGTTCAGGCCGACGATGCGGTCGCCGACGGTGCCGCGGGCCGTGAGGATCAGCACCGGCGTCGTCAGGCCCTGGCCGCGCGCCTGGGCCAGCACCTGCAGGCCGTCCAGGCCGGGCAGGGTCAGGTCCAATACCACGACGTCGGGCTGTGTGGCCTTCCACTGCGCCAGGGCCTGGCGCCCATCGGTGCAGCCGGAGACCTCCATGCCGCGCCGGCCCAGGGCGCGCTGCAGCGCCACCTGCATGGAGGCGTCGTCCTCCACCAGCAGCAGTTTGACCGTGGGAATCAGCGTGGGCATCATGGGTTAGGGCCTGTTAACAGGCCCTAGACATTAGCACTTTCCCCAGTCCCGGCGGACAGCCGTTTGACAGCCAGGCGGTGCATGATAGGCGGGTTATCAGCCATCCGGGCGCCCCGGCGCCCCCATTCCACAGGAGACATACATGCGTCGCGATACCTTTCTCAAATCCCTGGCGGCCCTGGCCGCGACCGGTGCCTTGCCCCTGTCGGCCTTCGCGGCCGCCAACGTGAAAATGATGATTCCGGCCAATCCCGGCGGCGGTTGGGACACCACGGGCCGCGCGCTCGGCAAGGCGATGACCGACGCCAAGGTGGCCGACACCGTGACCTACGACAACAAGGGCGGCGCCGCCGGCGCGCTGGGCCTGGCCCAGTTCGTGAACGGCTCCAAGGGCGACCCCAACGCACTGATGGTGATGGGCGCCGTGATGCTGGGCGGCCTGATCACCGGCAAGCCGCCGGTCAGCCTGTCGCAGGCCACGCCGATCGCGCGCCTGTCCAGCGAATACAACGTCTTCGTGTTGCCCGCCAATTCGCCTTTCAAGACCATGAAGGACGTGGTCGACCAGCTCAAGAAGGATCCCGGCAGCGTGAAGTGGGGCGGCGGTTCGCGCGGTTCCACCGAACACATCGCCGCGGCCATGATCGCGCAGAAGGTCGGCGCCGATCCTTCCAAGATCAACTACGTCGCCTTCCGCGGCGGCGGTGAGGCCACGGCGGCCATCCTGGGCGGCAACGTCACGGTGGGCGGCAGCGGCTACAGCGAGTTCGCCGAATACATCAAGGCCGGCAAGATGCGCGCCATCGCCGTGACCTCCGGCAAGCGCCTGCCCGGCGTGGACGTGCCCACGCTCAAGGAGCAGGGCATCGACGTGGAAATCGGCAACTGGCGCGGCGTCTACGGCGCGCCCGGCATCACGGATGCACAGCGCAAGGCCCTGACCGACCTGGTGCTGGCCGCGCTGAAATCGCCGAGCTGGGCCGAAGCCGTCAAGAAGAACGACTGGACGCCGGCCGTGCTGTCGGGTGACGCCTTCGCCAAGTTCGTCGACGACGACTTCGCCGCGCTGCGCGCCACCATGGTCAAGTCCGGCATGGTCTGACCCTTCACGCTTTCGCGTGTAGCGGCGGACGCCGCCCCGGGCTCAAATTGCATGAAATTTGACGAAAGGGCGGCGTACCGCCAGACTGCTTACGTCCGTCCCACGTCTTTCGGGAACTATAACGATGACAACCTCAGATCCCTCGGCCGTCTGGCCGCAAACCCTGGTCGGCGCCGGCGTGCTGCTGACCGGCCTGGCGCTGGCCTTCGGCGCGATCAGCATTTCGTCCGAGGCCGGCTACGGTGGCGTCGGGCCCAACTTCCTCCCTTGGGTGGTCTCGATCGGCCTCACGGTCTGCGGTGCCTGGATCGTCTGGGAAGCGCGCAGCGGCGGTTTTCGCGAGCTCGATGCGCCCCCGGGCGCCGACCAGGCCTACTGGCCGGGTTTCGTCTGGGTCTCGGCGGGGCTGCTGCTCAATGCGGCGCTGATCACCACCATAGGCTTCATCCTGAGCTGCACGCTGTGCTACCTGCTGGCGGTGCAGGGCCTGCGCCGCGCGGGCGGCCAGGCGGGTGTCAATGCGCCGCGCACCTGGGTCACCGACTTTGTGGTGGGCCTGCTGATTTCCGCGCCGGTGTTCTGGATGTTCACGAAGTTCCTGGCCATCAACCTGCCGGGTTTAACCAGCACAGGGTGGATCTGACATGGAAATCTTCAATGCCCTGATGGCGGGTTTCGCCACGGCGATCACGCCGGTCAATTTGCTCTGGTGCCTGGTCGGCTGCGCACTGGGTACGGCCGTGGGCGTGCTGCCCGGCATAGGCCCCGCGGTGGCGGTGGCCATGCTGCTGCCCATCACCGCCAAGGTCGATATCACCGCCTCGATGATCTTCTTCTCTGGCATCTACTACGGTGCCATGTACGGCGGCTCCACCACCTCCATCCTGCTGAACACGCCGGGCGAAACCGCCAGCATGGTCACGGCCATGGAGGGCAACAAGATGGCCAAGAGCGGGCGCGCCGGCGCCGCGCTCGCCACGGCGGCGATCGGCTCGTTTGTGGCCGGCACCATCGCCACCGTCATCGTCACGCTGTTCGCGCCTTTTGTCGCGGAGTTCGCGGTCAAGCTCGGCCCGCCGGAATACTTCCTGCTGATGCTGCTGGCCTTCACCACGGTGAGCGCCGTGCTGGGCAAAAGCACCTTGCGCGGCATGACGGCGCTGTTGATCGGCCTGGCCGCCGGCTGCGTGGGCCTGGACCAGATCTCGGGCCAGGGCCGTTACACCGGGGGCATTCCGGAGCTGCTGGACGGCATTGAAATCGTGCTGGTGGCGGTGGGCCTGTTCGCGGTCGCCGAAGTGCTTTACGCCGTGCTCTATGAGGGCAAAACGGTGGAAGACCAGAACAAGCTCAGCCGCGTGCACATGACCAAGGCCGACTGGAAACGTTCGATCCCGGCCTGGCTGCGCGGCACCGCGATCGGCACGCCTTTCGGCTGCATCCCGGCCGGCGGCACCGAGATACCGACCTTCCTGAGCTATGCCACGGAAAAGAAACTGGCCAGCCCTGACGTCAGGGCCGAGTTCGGCACCAAGGGCGCCATCGAAGGCGTGGCCGGCCCCGAGGCGGCCAACAACGCCACGGTGACGGCGGCGCTGATTCCGCTGCTCACGCTGGGCATCCCGACCTCGAACACCACGGCCATCCTGCTGGGCGCTTTCCAGAACTACGGCATCCAGCCCGGGCCGCAGCTGTTCACCACCTCGGCCGCGCTGGTGTGGGCACTGATCGCCTCGCTCTACATCGGCAACGTCATGCTGCTGGTGCTCAACCTGCCCATGGTGGGCCTGTGGGTCAAGCTGCTGAAGATCCCCAAGCCGCAGCTCTACGCGGGCATCCTGATTTTCGCGACGGTGGGCGCCTACGGCATGCGCCAGAGCGCGTTCGATTTGTTCCTGCTCTACGCCATCGGCCTGCTGGGCGTGCTGATGCGGCGTTTCGACTTTCCCACCGCTCCCGTGGTGGTCGGCATGATCCTGGGCCCCCTGGCCGAGGCGCAGCTGCGCAACGCCGTGTCGATAGGCGAGGGTAGCGCCATGGTGTTCTTCCAGCGCCCCATGTCGATCACGCTGGTCGTGATCGTGGTGGCGGTGCTGGTGTTGCCGCGGCTGGCCAAGTACTGGACGACGAGGAAAACCGCAAGCTGAAAGTTCCAACCACAGAAGGAGACGACATGCTGAACCTCAAACGACGCGCGGCCCTGGGAGGGATAGGGCTGGGACTGGCGACACTGGGCGGGGCCATCCCCGTATGGGCGCAAACGGCGGCCAGGCCGCCGGCGGCGGGCGCCCAGCCCAAATCCCGGGCGGCCAAACTGGCGCCCAAGCTGCGCATCGTGATCCCGGCCAATGCCGGCGGCGGCTGGGACCAGACCGGCCGCGCCCTGGGCACGGCCCTGGTGGGCGCCGGCGCGACGGATGAGATCGAGTATGAAAACAAGGGCGGCAAGGGCGGCACCATCGGCCTGTCCTACTACGCCGAAAAATACAGCGCCGACCCCAACACCCTGCTGATGGGCGGCATGGTCATGGTGGGCGCGGTCGCCCTGCAGAAGCCGGCCGTCGACATGAGCCGCATCCGGCCGATCGCGCGCCTGACCAGCGACTACCTCGTGGTGGTGGTTGCCGCCAATTCGCCGGTGCGCACCATCGCCGACCTGGCCGGGCGCATGCGCGCCAATCCCAAGGACGTGCCCATCGCGGGCGGCTCCGCCGGCGGCGTGGACCATGTATTCGCCGGCGTGTTCACCCGCGCGGCCGGCAGCAAGCCGGAAGAGCTGGTCTACCTGCCCTTTGCCGGCGGCGCCGAGGTGGTGCAGGCGGTACTCGGCGGCAAGGCCGCGGCCGGCATCTCGGGCTACAGCGAATTCGCCGACGAACTGGCCAGCGGCAAGCTGCGCGCCATCGGCGTGTCGTCCAAGCGCACGGTGTTCGGCATTCCCGCCATCCGCGAGCAGGGGGTGGACGTGGACATGGCCAACTGGCGCGGCGTGTTCACCGGCCAGAACGTGACCGAAGCCCGCCAGGCGGAAATGCTGGAGGCCGTGAAGGCTGCCGCCGGCCATGAGTCCTGGCAGAAAACGCTGAAGCAGAACCACTGGGAGTCTTCGCTGCTGTCGGGCCCCAGCCTCGCGAGCTTCATCGATTTCGACCTGACCACCTCGCGGGTCATGGTGCACCTGCTCAAGCTCAAGGCCTGAGTCGCGCGCACGCCCGGTTGCGTGCCGGGCCCTGCGCCGCGCTGGTGCGCGCTACGCGTGGCATGGAAAGTGCTGGATGCAAGCGACCGGGTACTGGATGAAACACCTAGCCATTGCCTGAAAACTGCATCTACCATGGCCTTGGAGGGAAAACATGCTGACTATCCAACGACGCACGGTTCTCGGCGGACTCGCCGGGCTTGGAGTGGCTGCACCGCTTTGGGCCCAGACCGCGCCCAAGGGCAAACTGGCGCCCAAGCTGCGCATCGTCATTCCCGCCATGTCCCGCACCGCGCTCGATGAAGCCGGCCGCGCCCTGGGCGATGCCCTGGTCGGCCAGGGCCTGAGCGACGAAATTGAATACGAGAACAAGGAAGGCGGCGGCGGCACCGCCGGCCTCGCCTGGTACGTGCAGAAGTACAACGCCGACCCCAACACGCTTTTGATGGGCGACAGCAACCTCGTCGGCGCGATCGCGCTGCAAAAACCCGCCGTGGACCTGACCAAGGTCAAGCCCGTGGCGCGGCTGACCAGCGACTACCCGGTGGTGGTGGTGGCGGCCGCCTCGCCCATCAAGACCGTCAACGAACTGGTGGAGCGCCTGCGCACCAATGCCAAACAGACAACCATGGCCATAGGCGCCGTCGGCGGCGCCGACCATGTGTTCGCGGGGCTGCTGGCGAAAGCGGCGGGCGCCAGGCCCGAGGACGCGGTCTACCTGCCGTTTGCGCGCAACTTCGAGCTGGTGGACGCGGTGATGGGCGGCAAGGCGGCGGCCGGTGTTTCCAGCTACGGCACCTTCAGGGCGGAACTGGCCGGCGGCAAGCTGCGCGCCCTCGGTGTCTCTTCCAAAAAAGCCGCTTACGGCGTCAAGTCGGTGCGCGAGCAGGGCCTGGACGTCGACCTCACCAACTGGCGCGCCGTGTTCACCGGCGCCGGCGTGCCGGCCGCGCGCCAGGCCGAGATGGTGGAGGGCGTGAAGGCCTCGCTGGCCTATGAGCTCTGGAAGAAGACGCTCAAGGAAAGCCATTGGGAGCAGTCCTGGATGTCGGGGCCGGACCTCGGCAATTTCATCGACTTCGACGTGAAGACGACGCAGCTGATGGTGCAACTGCTCAAGCTCAAAGCCTGAAAACCTGAGGACTTACTTCGGCGCGCCCAGAGCCAGGGCGCGTTCGCGCGAGGCCGCCAGTGCCGCCGCATCGGCCTGCTGCACCGGCCAGCCCGCCAGGTGCTGCTGTGCGATGTCGGCCAGCCCGGCGATCCATTCATGGCTGTCGTTGAGGCAGGGGATGTAGCCGAACTCCTTGCCGCCCGCGTGGAGAAAGGCCTCGCGCGCTTCCATGTTGATCTCTTCCAGTGTCTCCAGGCAGTCGCCGGTAAAGCCCGGGCAGACCAGGTCGACCCGCTTGACGCCGGCCTGCGCCATGGCCACCAGCGTGGGTTCGGTATAGGGCTGCAGCCATTTGGCCTTGCCGAAGCGCGACTGGAAGGTGACCTTGTACTGCGCGGGCTCCAGGCCCAGTTGCGCGGCCAGCAGGCGCGCGGTCTTGTGGCATTCGCAGTGGTAGGGGTCGCCCAGCGTGAGCGTGCGTTCGGGCACACCGTGAAAGCTCATGACCAGCTGTTCGGCGCGGCCCTGGGTGCGCCAGTGCTCGCGCACACGAGCGGCCAGCGCCTTGATGTAGCCCTCATGGTCGTGGTAATGGTTGACGAAGCGGAACTCCGGGATGCGGCGAATCCGTGCCGCCCAGGTGTAGACCGCGTCAAACACGCTGGCGGTGGTGGTGCCGCTGTACTGCGGGTAGGCCGGCAGGATGAGCACGCGCTCCACGCCGTCCGCCTTCAGCTGGTCCAGCTGCGAGGCGATGGACGGGTTGCCGTAGCGCATGGCGTAGCGCACTTCGACGGGATGGCCGCGCACCGCGAGGTAGCCGCGCAGCATGACGGCCTGCTTCTGCGTCCAGACCCGCAGCGGCGAGCCTTCTTTCATCCAGATGCTGGCATATTTGGCCGCCGACTTTTTGGGCCGGACGCGCAGGATGATGCCGTGCAGGATCAGCCACCACAGCGGCCTGGGGATTTCGACCACACGCGGGTCGCTCAAAAATTCGGCCAGGTAGCGGCGCAGCGCCGGCGCGGTGGCTTCATCAGGGGTTCCCAGGTTGCACAGCAGGACGGCGGTGGTGGACGAAGCGGCCGGGCCGACGGGCGGTGCGCCGTGGGAGAAGGGAGGCTCGGAAGCGAAGCGGGGGCGAAAAGACATGGGTTATTCTCCCTTATCCATTTGCCCTTGACCATGCATGCTTGACCTGACCACCATCAAAGCCATCACGCTAGACCTCGATGACACCTTGTGGCCTATCTGGCCGGCCATCGAAAGAGCCGAGAAAGCACTGGACGACTGGCTGAGCCGGCATGCGCCCATGACCGCGGCGCTGTTCTCCAACCCCGCCGCGCGGCACGAGATCCGCGAGCACGTCACGCGTTCGCGCCCCGAGCTCAAGTACAACCTGAGCGCCATACGCCGCGAGGCGATACGGCTGGCGCTGTACCGCTCGCGCGAAGATCCCTTGCTGGCCGAGCCCGCATTCGATGTCTTCTACGACGAGCGCAACAAGGTTACCCTGTTTGAGGACGCGGTGCTGGCGCTCGAGTTCCTGTCCGGCCGTTATCCGCTGGTGGCGGTGTCCAACGGCAACGCCGACGTCAAGCGCATCGGCATCGACAGCTATTTCAAGGCCAGCATCAGCGCCCAGCAGTTCGGCGTGGGCAAACCAGACCCGCGCATCTTTCACGCGGCCGCGGGCGCGGTGGAGGTGCTGCCGGCGGAGGTGCTGCACGTGGGCGACGATGCGACGCTGGACGTGCTGGGCGCGCTCAATTGCGGCATGCAGACGGTCTGGGTCAACCGCTCCGACCAGCTGTGGGCCCATCCGGCCGTGCCGCACGAGACTGTGACCACGCTGACGGAGTTGTGCGACCTGTTCCCGCGTTGACGCTGGCCGGCGCTCCATGGTTTTTCTCGAAGGGGCTTTCATGACGCTCAAGATTTACGGCACGGCAGCCTCGCGCGCGGCGCGCCCGCTGTGGCTGGTCCACGAAATGGGACTGGCCCACGAACACATCGCGCTGCCCTACGCGGGCGGCGCCACGCGCACGCCGGAATTTCTTGCCATCAACCCGAACGGCCGCATCCCCGTGGTGGACGACGAGGGTGTGCTGGTCTGGGAGTCCATGGCGTGCGTGCTCTACCTGGCTGACCGTTTCAAGACACCCGATGCGCCGCTGCTCGCCGCGCAAAACCATGCAGAGCAGGCCGAGATCCTGCGCTGGAGCTTCTGGGTGGTCACCGAGTGCGAGAAAGACGCGCTGGCGTTCCTGATGCACCGCATCATGATGCCGGCGGACCGTCGCAAGCCCCAGCTGGCTGACGACGCCGAGCGCCACCTGCTGACGCCGCTGCGCGTGCTCGACCAGCACCTGCAGTCGCGCCCTTACCTGGCCGGCGAGCGTTTCACCGCGGCCGACATCTGCGTGGCGTCCGTCCTGGCCTGGGTGCAGGGCGCGGCCGGCCTGATGGCGCAGTGCCCGCGCGTGGATGAGTGGCTGCAGCGCTGCCTGTCGCGGCCGGCTTACCGCACGGTGCGTTTGATGGCGAAGACCGCCTGAGTCTGGTGCACTGAGGCCATCTGCTTCAGTGAAGGTGCCGCGCGGCCTCCAGGCCTGAGCGCACCGCGCCTTCCAGCGTGGCGGGGTAGGGCCCGGCGATGTAGTCGCCGCAGGCATACAGGCCCGGTGCGACCTCGGCACCGGGGCGCTGCAGTCCGGGCGTGCAGGCAAAGGTGGCGCGTTTCTCGACAATCGTTTGCACCGCCTTCATCCCGCCCAGCCCCAGATGCCACAGTTGCGCTTTCGCCTGCGCCAGCACCTGCGCGGTCAGCGTGGCGCTGTCGCCGGTGCTGGCACTGATCACAAAAGCCAGCAGGCCGGCCGGGCCGCCCAACTGCCCGCGGTCAAACACGAATTGGGCCGGCTCCGCGGCATTGGAAGGCAGGGCCAGCATGGGCAGCGGCAGGCGCGCGCCCGAAGCGTAGGCATAGACGGTGGTCAGGGCCTCGTGCTGCAGGCCCTGCGCCTGTGCCAGCCAGTCCGCCGCGGCCACGCCGCTGCCTTCCACCAGCCGCGCGGCTTCCTGCGGCGGGCAGGCCAGCACCACGCAGTCGAAGGCCTCACTGGCATCGGTACTCACGACCCAGCCTGAACCCATGGGGGCGATGGCCTGCACGCGCGCGCCCAGCTGCGGCGCGCTGCCTTGCGCGGCCAGCCAGGCCAGCGCCGCGTCGGGCAGCAGGGTGCTGAGGTCGGTGCGCGGCAGCAGCAGGTTGGAGCCGCCGCTTTCCGAGAACAGCGCGTCGCGCATCACGCGCAGGAAGACCTGGCCGCTGGCGCGCTCGGCGGGCGTGTTGAGCGCCGAGACGCACAGCGGTTCGATCAGCGCGGCCATGGCGCCGGGCGCCAGGCCACGGCACAGGTCGGCCACCGACTGCGTGGGTTCGCACTGGAATTTTTTGAGTTGCCAGCCGATCGCGACCTTGAGCATGGAGAGCTTGTCGCCCACGGGCCAGTCACGCGCCATGATAATGCCGGCCAGCGCGTCAAGCGGAGCCGGGAGCTGCGGCAGCTTCAGGCCGCCGCCGTCGGGGAACTGCAAGGTTAGCGGCATCCGCAGCAGCGTGGCATCGGCGTCCACGCCCAGGTCCTTCATCAGGCGCAAGGTTTCGGCATAGGCGCCGATCAGGATATGCTGGCCGTTGTCGAGCACCACCGGCTCGCCCGCCACCGTTCCGCCCACCCGGCGCGCACGCCCGCCCGCGATGCGGGTGGTTTCAAACAGCGTGGCCTGGTAGCCCAGGCGTGTGGCTTCCACGGCGGCGGCGCAGCCGGCCCAGCCTGCGCCTACGACGGCGACTCTCATAGCTATACCACTCGTCCGAAAGCCTGGGTTTTCCAGGCCAGCCAAAATTTTCGCAAAGGAGTCAGGCTGACCCGCTGGTGCAGCACCTGGTAGCCGTCGGCGGCGATTTCACGCAGCAGCGTGCGGTAGATGCTGGCCATCATGAGGCCGGGTTTTTGCGCGCGACGGTCGGCTTCGGGCAGCATGGCCAGCGCCTCGTCGTAGAGCGCGAGGGCGCGCCCGGTCTGGAATTTCATCAACGCGCTGAAGCGGTCCGAGTACTGGCGCTTGAGGATCTCGTGCGCTTTCACGTCGAACTGCTGCAGTTCGTTGACGGGCAGGTAGATGCGCCCGCGCATCGCGTCCTCGCCCACATCGCGGATGATGTTGGTGAGCTGGAAAGCCAGGCCCAGCTTGTGGGCGTAGGCCGTGGTGGCTTCGTCGGTCTGGCCGAAAATGCGCGCGGCCACTTCACCCACGATGCCGGCCACCAGGTGGCAATACTGCTTGAGGCCGGGGAAGTCGAGGTAGCGGTTTTGCTCCAGGTCCATCTGGCAGCCGTCGATCACGGCCTGCAGGTGGCGCGCCTCGATGCGGTAGGTGGCGGCCAGCGGCATCAGCGCTTTCATCACCGGGTGCGTCGGCTCGCCGGCATAGGACTTGAGGACTTCGGTTTGCCACCAGGCCAGCTTGGTGCGGGCCACGCCGGGATCGGTGACCTCGTCGACCACGTCGTCGATCTCGCGGCAGAACGCGTAGAAGGCCGTGATGGCGGCGCGCCGCTCTTTGGGTAAAAACAGGAAGGCGTAATAAAAACTGCTGCCGGATGCGGCGGCTTTTTGCTGGACATACTGCTCAGGCGTCATGCGGCAATTGTCACATGGGATCCTTCCCATGCACTCTGCAAGCTGTATTCAAATCATGAGGAGGCCGCAGCCGTGCGGCGGGCGATGTGTCGCTTCAAGGCATATGCACCGATGGTCAGCACCAGCCACAGGATCAGCACATCGCCAAACTGC
Organism: Polaromonas sp. LjRoot131; assembly: GCF_964252805.1. Classification (NCBI taxonomy): domain Bacteria; kingdom Pseudomonadati; phylum Pseudomonadota; class Betaproteobacteria; order Burkholderiales; family Comamonadaceae; genus Polaromonas; species Polaromonas sp. LjRoot131. The sequence continues at coordinate 629,262 of NZ_CAXUPF020000001.1, forward strand.
CGAACCAGCCAGAACGGAGAGAGCCACTGGCCCATGAGGGGGATGAGGAAGGGCTTCAATCGCGGGGTCCAGAAGCCTGGGCTGGACATGCAAGGGGATGTGAAAGGGTCAAAGGTACCGGGGACGCAGCCCATGGTTTGCAGTATTTCGCGTGCCACGTGGCTGCCCAGGAATGGTGTGCCGAAAGCAATGCAAAACGCTATGAGCCCCGTCAGCAGTGCCCAGAAACCGCCCCGCAGAAAAAGGTGAAAGACCTGGCCGCGGGATATCGCGGCGGGCGTCAGGGCGCGCCGCAGGGCTGCGGCTTTGCCGGGATGCTTGCCGGCCCAGCGGGCCAGCCCGATGGCGGCAGCCCAGGCGAGGATGAGCCCCCAGAAACCGTCAAGCAGCATGAACGGGTAGTCCGTGATGCTTTGGGCGGAAAGAAAAGGTGCAATTCTCAATGCCAGGGCATTCCAGGGAAACCGGCAACCGCTGACCTGGGCATCGGTATGGGGCCGGCAATTGAGGACGGCCATGATGGTTTCCGAGATGACACCGCCGAAGAAGGCGAAGCCGATGCAAAACACGAGCAAACCCCAGGCCAGCGCTCGAAAGATTTTTGGGGGCTGCACGGCGGCTTCCAGCACAGAGGGCTACATGAACAAGGTGCGCCAGCCCATCAACACGAGGTCCCAGGGATTGAGCCTGGGGCGCCGCTGCAGGGTGTTGAAGCCCTGTGCTTCTACCTTGTCCAGGATGCGCAGGCCGCCTTGCACCACCAGGCGCAGTTCCCAGCCGCCGCGCCCGGGTATCTTTTTGGCCAGGGGGGCGCCCCTGAGCATCATTGCGCGAGCGGCGCGCACGTGCTCGGCGATCAGCCCTGTGGTGGAGGGGCTGGCCTGCAGCGCCAGCAGTTGCGCTTCATCGACGCCGTGGCGGGCCCAGGCGCTGGCAGGCAGGTATATGCGGCCGCGCGGGATGTCGACGCCGAGGTCCTGCCAGAAATTGATCAGTTGCAGGGCGGTGCAGATCTCATCGCTCATTTGCAAGGAAGCCGCGTCCTGCAGGCCGTAGAGGTGCAGCAGCAGCCGGCCCACGGGGTTGGCCGAGCGCTTGCAGTAATCCAGCAGCTCCGCCTCGTCGGCATAACGCTGCTTGACCGCGTCCTGCTCAAAAGCGCTGAGCAGGTCGGCCAGCAGCTTGACGGGGAGCTCAAACCCGGCCAACTGGGGTTTCAGCTGTTCGAAGACTGTGGCCCAGCGCGGCGAGGCGGGCAGGCCTGCCGCGGTCGCCATCAGGTCGGCGCGGTAGGCGGCGAGGTCGGCGAGGCGGGCCTCTGGCGTTGCGTCGCCCTCGTCGGCGATGTCGTCGGCCGTGCGGGCGAACCAGTAGATCGCCGCGATCGGCGGGCGCAGGCGTGGCGGGCACAGCAGCGAGGCGACGGGGAAGTTTTCGTAGTGCGACACCCCCTGGAGGGGAACGGGGGCGCTGGGCTGTTGGAGGCCTGAAGTCATGCGGGCGATTGTCGCTTGACAAGCCCTGGCATTTACCCTAGATTACTAACCGGTCAGTCAGTAGTGGGTTTTCCAGGCTTTTCTTGACTGCCCAGCCGTCCGAGTTTTCACAACAATCCGACCATGAACAAAACCGTTTTCTCCCTGGTGGGCGCCGCCGTGTTGCTGGCAGCCTGCTCCAAGTCTGCCCCACCTGAGGAACCGGTTCGCGCCGTGAAGGTGGTCACCGTGGGGATCAACGCGTTTTCGTCCAGCCATGAATATGCGGGCGAAGTCAAAGCCCAGGTCGAGTCCAGGCTGGGCTTTCGGGTCGGCGGCAAGATCATCAAGCGCCAGGCTGAACTGGGCCAGCGTGTGAAGGCCGGGCAGGTGCTGGCCCAGCTGGACCCGCAGGACTTCAGGCTGGCTGCCGATTCGGCCCGCGCCCAGGTTGCCGCGGCAGCCACCAACCGCGACCTCGCGGCTGCCGACTTCAAGCGCTACAAGGAACTCAAGGAACAGAACTTCATCAGCGGCGCCGAACTGGAGCGGCGTGAAACCACGCTCAAAGCGGCGCAGGCCCAGCTCGAGCAGGCGCAGTCGCAGTTCGCGGTGCAGGGCAACCAGGCCAATTACGCGGCGCTGGTCGCCGACGTGTCGGGTGTGGTGACCGCCATTGAAGCCGAACCGGGCCAGGTGGTGACGGCCGGCGCCCCAGTGGTGCGCATCGCGGCGGACGGTGTGCGCGACGTGGTGTTCTCGGTGCCCGAAGACAAAGTGGCCGGGATCAAGGCCGGCTCGGCCGTCAAGATACGCGTCTGGTCGCAAAACACCGAGCTGGACGGCAAGGTCCGCGAAGTGGCCGCCAGCAGCGATCCGGTCACGCGCACCTACACCGTCAAGGTCTCGGTCGATGCCAAGGAACCGCCGCCTCTGGGCGCCACGGTCTATGTGGTACCTGAATCGGGTGGTGCCGTGGGCGCGCCGGTGATCAAGCTGCCGACCACGGCGCTGCGCCAGGAGGGCAAGGCCACAGCCGTATGGGTGGTCGACAAGGCCACCATGACGGTCAAGCCGCAAATCATCCAGGTCGCGACGGCCGACGGCAACGAGGTGGTCGTGGGGTCGGGACTGCAGCCCGGCATGCTGGTGGTAAGCGCCGGCGTGCATGTGCTCTCGCCGGGCCAGAAGGTCACCCTCTACCAGCCCAGCGTAGCCCTGGCCGGCGCCACGCCGGCGCAGGCGGCCGGAGTGACCCCCGTCTCCGCGGGCTCCGCCCCGGCGCCCGCATCCGCTGCCTCCGGCGCGAAGTGAGGCGGCCATGACGCAAGCCCACCAAGACGGCAACAGTCCTGCCGGCGAACTCGCTTCGCCCTCGACCCGCTTCAATCTTTCCAAATGGGCGCTGGACCATCCGGCGCTGACGCGTTACCTGCTGCTGGTGCTGATGATCCTGGGCTTCGCGTCCTACTTCCAGCTCGGGCAGGACGAGGATCCGCCGTTTACATTCCGCGCCATGGTGGTGCGGACCTACTGGCCGGGCGCCACGGCGCAGCAGGTGGCCGAGCAGGTCACCGACAAGCTGGAGCGCACGCTGCAGGAAGTGCCGTATTCCGATCGCATCCGCAGCTATTCCAAGCCCGGCGAGTCGCAGATCATTTTCCAGATCAAGGACTCCTCCAAACCGGCTGAAGTCGCCAACGTCTGGTATTCGGTGCGCAAGAAGATCGGCGACATGCGCGGCACCTTGCCGGGCGGTATCCAGGGGCCGTTCTTCAACGATGATTTCGGCGACGTCTACGGCGTGATTTACGCGCTCGAATCCGACGGCTTCAATTACGCCGAGCTCAAGACCTTCGCCGACGACGTGCGCCAGCAACTGCTGCGCGTGCCCGACGTGAGCAAGGTGGAACTTTTCGGCGTACAGGACGAAAAAGTCTTCATCGAGATTTCGCAAAAGCGACTGGCGCAATTGGGGCTGGACCTGAACCAGGTGCTGGCCCAGCTTGGCCAGCAGAACGCCATTGAATCGGCCGGCGCGGTGCAGACGCCGCTGGACGTGGTGCAGGTGCGCGTGGCGGGCCAGTTCGAGGTGATAGAGCAACTGCGCGCCATGCCGATCCGCGGCAGCTCGGGCGGCCAGCTGCAGCTGGGTGACATCGCCGAGATCAAGCGCGGCTATGTGGACCCGCCTTCCGTGAAGGTGCACCACCAGGGCAAGGAAGTGATTGCTTTGGGTGTCTCCATGGGCAAGGGCGGCGACATCATTGCGCTGGGCAAGTCGCTCACGGCGCTGTCGGGCCGTATCGAAAAGACTTTGCCGGCCGGCATCAAGCTCGTGAACGTGCAGAACCAGCCCAAGGCGGTGGCCACCTCGGTCAACGAATTCGTGCGCGTGCTGATTGAGGCCGTGGTGATCGTGCTGGCGGTGAGCTTCATCAGCCTGGGTTTTCACAAGCGCCCGACCAATGGGGGCGGCACGTTGCCGCTGTGGAGGCGCTATTACATCGACATGCGGCCCGGCCTGGTGGTGGGTATTACCATCCCGCTGGTGCTGAGCCTGACTTTCCTGGCCATGTGGTACTACGGCATAGGGCTGCACAAGATTTCGCTAGGCTCGCTGATCATCGCGCTGGGCCTGCTGGTGGACGACGCCATCATTGCCGTCGAGATGATGGTGCGCAAGATGGAAGAGGGCTACGACAAAGTGCGCGCCGCCACCTTCGCCTATGAGATCACCGCCATGCCCATGCTGACGGGCACGCTGATCACCGCCGCGGGTTTTCTGCCCATTGGCTTGGCCAAATCCACGACTGGTGAATACACTTTTGCGATTTTCGCGGTGACGGTGATCGCGCTGGTGCTGAGCTGGATTGTCTCGGTGTACTTTGTTCCCTACCTGGGCACGCTGTTGCTCAAGGTGCCGCCGCATGTACAGGAAGTGGCCGCCGGCAAGGACAGCCCGCACGAAATGTTCGACAGCCCGTTCTACAGCAACTTTCGCAAGACGGTGGACTGGTGTGTGGAGCACCGCTGGCTCACCGTAGGCGCCACCGTGCTGATCTTCGTGCTGGGCATTGTGGGCATGGGCAAGGTGCAGCAGCAGTTTTTCCCCGACTCCAGCCGGCCTGAAATCATGGTCGATATCTGGTTTCCCGAAGGCACTTCTTTTGCCGCCAATGAAGCCACCGCGAGACGCGTGGAACAGCGCCTGATGAAGGAAGAAGGTGTCACCACGGTCAGCACCTGGATAGGTTCGGGCGTGCCGCGTTTTTACTTGCCGTTGGACCAGGTCTTTCCGCAGACCAACGTCTCGCAGATGATTGTGCTGCCCAAGGACCTGAAGGTGCGTGAATCGCTGCGCATCAAGCTGCCGGCCTTGCTGGCCACCGAATTCCCCGAGGTGCGCGGCCGCGTCAAGCTGCTGCCCAACGGCCCGCCCGTGCCTTACCCGGTGCAGTTCCGTGTGGTGGGCATAGACCCGCTGGTGCTGCGCGAGCGTGCCGACGAGGTCAAGGCGGTGATGCGCGAAAGCAGCAACACGCGCGGCGTGAACGACAACTGGAATGAGTCGGTCAAGGTGCTGCGCCTTGAGGTGGACCAGGCCAAGGCGCGCGCGATGGGCGTGACCAGCCAGTCAATCGCCCAGGCCTCGCGCACCATCCTGGCGGGCACGCAGGTGGGCCAGTTCCGCGAAGGCGATAAGCTGATCGACATCGTGCTGCGCCAGCCCCTGGACGAGCGCAACGCGATAACCGACATCGGCAATGCTTACCTGCCCACGGCGTCGGGCAAGTCGATTCCGCTCACGCAGATCGCCAAGCCGGTGTTCACGTGGGAGCCGGGCGTGATGTGGCGTGAAAACCGCGACTATGCCATCACGGTGCAGAGCGACATCGTCGAAGGCCTGCAGGGCGCCACCGTCACGCAGGAACTGATGCCCAAGCTCAAGGCCCTCGAAGCCAAATGGCTGGACAAGGGGTTAACGGGCTATCGCATCCAGGTGGCCGGCGCGGTGGAGGAAAGCTCAAAGGGTTCGTCTTCGATTGTTGCCGGCTTGCCGATCGCGGGCTTCCTGATTCTTACCTTGCTGATGCTTCAGTTGCAGAGCTTCAGCCGGACCATGCTGGTCTTTGTGACCGGCCCGCTGGGTATTGCAGGCGTGGCCGCCGCGCTGTTGCTGCTAGGACGGCCTTTTGGTTTCGTCGCCCTGCTGGGCGTGATCGCGCTGATGGGCATGATCCAGCGCAACTCCGTGATCCTGATCGACCAGATCGAGCAGGACCGCGCCCGCGGCGTACCGGCCTGGGACGCGATCGTCGAGTCGGCCGTGCGCCGGTTGCGGCCCATCGTGCTGACGGCCGCCGCCGCCGTGCTGGCCATGATCCCGTTGTCGCGCAGCGTGTTCTGGGGGCCTATGGCTGTTGCCATCATGGGCGGCCTGATTGTGGCGACGGTGCTGACTTTGCTGGCTTTGCCAGCGATGTATGCAGCCTGGTTCCGTGTCAAACGGGAAGACAGGCTGGAAGTTCAGCCGCACACGGGCGAAAAGCCACTACCGGCCTGATTCTCTCTTGCGTCGGCCCCGGAGGCAAAAACCGGGCCCGATAACGGCTAAAATAGAGAGTTGACCGATTTCAAGCGGGGATTCGGAGGTTTTTCGGATTCCCGTTTTTATTTCCGGCGCGCGGGTGGCGAAATTGGTAGACGCACCAGGTTTAGGTCCTGACGCCAGCAATGGTGTGGGGGTTCGAGTCCCCCCCCGCGCACCACCCTGAGGCTTGCTGGCGGCAGTTTTTGCGTCCATGCGCTCAGGCGTTGCGGAAAACCCGCAACATGCCAGGTGAAAACCTGTTTTGACTATTTTTTGATCTTAGGAAGACCATCATGGCCGTGACTGTTGAAACCCTTGAAAAGCTCGAGCGCAAGATGACGCTCACGCTGCCCGTCAACACCATCCAGTCGGAAGTTGACACCCGCCTGAAGCGCCTGGCCCGCACGGTCAAGATGGACGGCTTCCGTCCCGGCAAGGTCCCCATGAACGTCGTGGCCCAGCGCTACGGCTACTCGGTGCACTACGAAGTCATGAACGACAAGGTAGGTGAAGCTTTCGCCGTGGCCGCCAACGAAGCCAAGCTGCGTGTTGCCGGTCAGCCCCGCATCAGCGAAAAAGAGGGCGCCCCTGAAGGCGAACTCGCATTCGACGCGGTGTTCGAGGTCTATCCCGAAGTCAAGATCGCCGACCTGTCGAACGCCCAGGTGGAAAAAGTCAGTGCCGAAGTCAGCGACGCGGCCATCGACAAGACCCTGGACATCCTGCGCAAGCAGCGCCGTACCTTCGCCCAGCGCGCAGCCGATGCGCCCGCGCAGGACGGCGACCGCGCCACCATCGACTTTGAAGGCAAGATCGACGGCGAACCCTTTGCCGGCGGCAAGGCCGAGGACTACCAGTTCCTGATCGGCGACGGCCAGATGCTCAAGGAATTCGAAGACGCCGTGCGCGGCATGAAGACCGGCGAAAGCAAGACCTTCCCGCTGAACTTCCCGGCCGACTACCACGGCAAGGACGTGGCCGGCAAACAGGCCGACTTCCTCGTGACGGTCAAGAAGCTCGAAGCCGCCCACCTGCCCGAAGTCAACGAAGCACTGGCCAAGTCGCTGGGTATTGCCGACGCGACGGTCGAAGGCCTGCGCGCCGACATCAAGAAAAACCTCGAGCGCGAAGTCAAGTTCCGCCTGCTGGCCCGCAACAAGAATGCCGTGATGGACGCGCTGGTCGCCAATGCCGAACTCGACCTGCCCAAGTCCAGCGTGCAGGCTGAACTGGACCGTATGATCGAAGGTGCCCGCGCCGACCTGAAGCAGCGCGGCATCAAGGACGCCGACAAGGCGCCGATTCCCGAAGAAATCTTCCGCCCGCAAGCCGAAAAGCGCGTGCGCCTGGGCCTGGTGGTGGCCGAACTGGTGCGCGGTAACGACCTGCAGGCCAAGCCCGAGCAGCTCAAGGCGCACATCGAAGAGCTGGCCGCCAGCTACGAGAAACCGCAGGATGTGGTGCGCTGGTACCTGAGCGACAACCGCCGCATGGCTGAAGTCGAGGCCGTTGTGATCGAAAACAACGTCACCGACTTCGTGCTGGGCAAGGCCAAGGTTACCGAAAAAGCCATTTCCTTCGACGACCTGATGGGCCAGAACTGATTCTTCACGGCCTTTCTTGACCTTGGGGCTTGCGCTTTGCGGCGCAGGCCCCAATTTCATTGGGCTACGGTTTGGCGGCCTGCGAGCCGGCTGTCAGCCCCCGCCGAAATTCCCTGAGGGAGTTTTTGGGTACAGTACAAACATCTCTGGAGAAAACATGATGGTCCGAAACAGTATTTACGGCGGCGCCTATACCGGCCCGCAAGCCGGCGCCCAGGATGCGCAAGGCCTGGGCATGGTGCCCATGGTCATCGAGCAGTCCGGCCGCGGCGAGCGCTCCTACGACATTTACTCGCGCCTGCTGAAAGAGCGCGTGATCTTCCTGGTGGGACCGGTCAACGACCAGACCGCCAACCTGGTGGTGGCCCAGCTGCTGTTCCTGGAAAGCGAAAACCCGGACAAGGACATCTCTTTCTACATCAACTCCCCGGGCGGTTCCGTGACGGCGGGCATGGCGATTTACGACACCATGCAGTTCATCAAGCCCGACGTTTCCACGCTCTGCGTGGGCATGGCGGCCAGCATGGGCGCTTTCCTGCTGTCGGCCGGCACCAAAGGCAAGCGTTTCTCGCTGCCGAACTCGCGCGTGATGATTCACCAGCCTTCGGGTGGCGCGCAAGGCCAGGCCACCGACATCGAAATCCACGCCCGCGACATCCTCAAGACGCGCGACCAGCTCAACCGGATCATGGCGGCCAACTGCGGCCAGCCGGTTGAAAAGATCGAACGCGATACTGAACGGGATTACTTCATGTTCGCGGACGAGGCCAAGGAATACGGCCTGGTCGACCAGGTCATCGCCAAGCGACCCTGAGCGTCCAGGGTGGTAAGGCCGGCCAAAACGGCTCAAAACCCCCTCAAGTTGCTCTGCAACAACGGCGTTTTCTGTAACAGAAACGCCGTTTTTTTATTGGTTATCATTAGGTAACACTTCCCCCCCCAGGCACCTTAAAGGCATCCCCACCAATGGCCGAGAAAAAAGGCTCCTCCAGCGAAAAGACTTTGCACTGCTCTTTTTGCGGTAAAAGTCAGCACGAAGTCAAAAAACTGATCGCTGGCCCCTCGGTATTCATCTGCGACGAATGCATCGATCTCTGCAACGAGATCATTCGCGACGAACTTCCCGCCGGCGAAGATGTCCGCGAAACCCGTACCGATTTGCCCACGCCCCTGGAAATCAAGGGAACGCTGGACGGCTATGTGATCGGCCAGGAACCGGCCAAGCGCACGCTGGCCGTGGCGGTGTACAACCACTACAAACGCCTGCGCCACAAGGAAAAAGCCAAAAAAGACGACGTGGAGCTGACCAAGAGCAACATCTTGCTGATCGGCCCCACCGGCTCGGGCAAAACCCTGCTGGCCCAGACTCTGGCGCGCACCCTCAACGTGCCTTTCGTGATGGCCGATGCCACCACGCTGACCGAAGCCGGCTATGTGGGCGAGGACGTCGAAAACATCATCCAGAAGCTGCTGCAAAGCTGCAACTACGAAGTCGAGCGCGCCCAGCAGGGCATCGTCTACATCGATGAAATCGACAAAATTTCGCGTAAGTCCGACAACCCCTCCATCACGCGTGACGTGTCGGGCGAGGGCGTGCAGCAGGCGCTGCTCAAGCTGATCGAAGGCACCATGGCTTCGGTGCCGCCGCAGGGCGGCCGCAAGCACCCGAACCAGGATTTCCTGCAGGTGGATACGACCAATATCCTGTTCATCTGCGGCGGCGCCTTCGCCGGCCTGGAAAAAGTCATCGAAAACCGCACCGAAGCCTCGGGCATGGGTTTTGGGGCCACCGTCAAAAGCAAAAAGTCCCGCACCTTGACGGACGCCTTCAAGGAAGTCGAGCCGGAAGACCTGATCAAGTTCGGCCTGATCCCCGAACTGGTGGGCCGCATGCCCGTGGTCGCCACGCTGGCCGAACTCAGCGAAGACGCACTGGTGCAGATTTTGACCGAGCCGAAAAATGCCGTGGTCAAGCAGTTCAGCAAGCTGCTGGCCATGGAAGGCGTCGATCTCGAGATTCGCCCCTCAGCGCTCAAGGCCATCGCACGCAAGGCATTGGCCCGCAAGACGGGCGCGCGCGGCCTGCGCTCCATCCTGGAGCAGTCGCTGATCGACACCATGTTTGACCTGCCGAATGCCAGCAATGTCGACAAGGTTGTCGTGGACGAGTCCACAATTGAAGAAAGCAAGGCCCCCTTGCTGGTTTACCGCGAAGCGGCCAAAAAAGCCTGAGCATCACAAAGGCTGGCCGGAATGCTTGAAAAGCGCCTCCCGCGCCCCATGTCTGGGTTGATTGTGTTTCGCCGGGCCATGCAACTGGCTGCCACGGCCAACGTTTAAGGTTTATATGTCCGGACAAACTTCATTGCCTTCCACCCCCATCGACCTGCCGCTCCTGCCTTTGCGGGACGTGGTGGTGTTTCCGCACATGGTGATCCCGCTGTTCGTGGGCCGTCCCAAGAGCATCAAGGCGCTGGAGTCGGCGATGGAGGCCGAGCGCCGCATCATGCTGGTGGCGCAAAAAGCCGCCGCCAAGGACGAGCCCTCGGTCGAGGACATGTTCGAAGTCGGCTGCGTCGCCACCATCCTGCAACTGCTCAAGCTGCCCGACGGCACGGTGAAGGTGCTGGTTGAAGGCCAGCAGCGCGCCACCGTCAACAAGATTGAAGAGGGCGAGCAGCATTTCTCGGCCAATGTCACGCCCGTCGAGACGGTGGCCGTGATCGCCGGCGACAAGACCAGCGAAATCGAGGCCCTGCGCCGCGCCGTGATGCAGCAATTCGACCACTACGTCAAGCTGAACAAGAAAATCCCGCCCGAAATCCTCACTTCGATCTCCAGCATCGACGACGCCGGCCGCCTGGCCGATACGATCGCCGCGCACCTGCCCCTCAAGCTTGACGCGAAGCAGGTGATCCTGGACCTGGCCAACGTCAAGGCGCGGCTTGAGAACCTCTACGAGCAACTCGAGCGCGAGGTCGACATCCTCAACGTCGACAAGAAAATCCGCGGCCGCGTGAAGCGCCAGATGGAAAAGAACCAGCGCGATTTCTACCTCAATGAGCAGGTCAAGGCCATCCAGAAGGAACTGGGCGAAGGCGAAGAGGGCGCCGACATTGAAGAGATCGAAAAGAAGATCAAGACCGCCAAGATGCCGCAGGAAGCCCGCAAGAAGGCCGAGAGCGAGCTCAAGAAACTCAAGCTGATGTCGCCCATGTCCGCCGAGGCGACCGTGGTGCGCACCTACATCGACGTGCTGACCGGCCTGCCCTGGAGCAAGAAGACCAAGATCAAGCACGACCTGGGCAATGCCGAGAACGTGCTGAACGAAGACCACTACGGGCTCGAGAAGGTCAAGGACCGCATCGTCGAATACCTCGCGGTGCAGCAGCGCGTCGACAAGCTCAAGGCGCCCATCCTGTGCCTCGTCGGGCCTCCCGGGGTGGGCAAGACCTCGCTGGGCCAGTCCATCGCCAAGGCGACGGGCCGCAAGTATGTGCGCATGGCTCTGGGCGGTATGCGCGACGAGGCGGAAATCCGCGGCCATCGCCGCACCTACATCGGCGCCTTGCCCGGCAAGGTTCTGCAAAGCCTGACCAAGGCCGGCACGCGCAACCCGCTGTTCCTGCTCGACGAGATCGACAAGCTGGGCACCGACTTCCGCGGCGACCCTTCCAGCGCCTTGCTGGAGGTGCTGGACCCGGAGCAGAACCACACCTTCGGCGACCACTACGTCGAGGTCGACTTCGACCTGAGCGACGTGATGTTCGTGGCCACCTCGAACTCGATGAACATTCCGCCGGCCCTACTGGACCGCATGGAAGTCATCCGCCTGTCCGGTTACACCGAAGATGAAAAAACCAGCATCGCCATGCGCTACCTGCTGCCCAAGCAGGTCAAGAACAACGGCGTGAAGGAGGACGAGCTGGAAGTGCAGGAGCAGGCCGTGCGCGACATCGTGCGCTACTACACGCGCGAAGCCGGCGTGCGTTCGCTGGAGCGCGAACTCTCCAAGATCTGCCGCAAGGTCATCAAGGGTATCCAGCTGAAGAAGATGGAGCCCAAGGTTATCGTCACGCCGGACAACCTCAACGATTTCCTGGGCGTGCGCAAGTTCAACTACGGCCGCGCCGAGCAGCAAAACCAGGTTGGCCAGGTCGTAGGCCTGGCATGGACCGAAGTCGGCGGCGACCTGCTGACGATTGAAGCCGCCATGATGCCCGGCAAGGGCGTGATCACGCGCACCGGATCTCTGGGCGACGTCATGAAAGAATCCGTTGAGGCCGCGCGCACTGTGGTGCGCAGCCGCTCCAAGATGCTTGGCATCAAGGACGAGATGTTCGAAAAGCGCGACATCCACATCCACGTGCCCGACGGCGCGACGCCTAAGGACGGGCCGAGCGCCGGCGCCGCGATGACGACGGCCTTTGTGTCCGCCATGACGGGCATCCCGGTGCGCGGCGACGTCGCCATGACCGGTGAGATCACGCTGCGCGGTGAAGTCACGGCGATCGGCGGGCTGAAGGAAAAATTGCTGGCGGCTTTGCGCGGCGGCATCAAGACCGTGCTGATCCCCGAAGAAAATGCCAAAGACCTGCAGGAGATTCCCGACAACGTCAAAAGCGGTCTGGAGATCGTGCCGGTGAAATGGATAGACCAGGTGCTGCAGGTTGCACTCGAACGCCAGCCCGTTCCCCTGACGGATGAAGAGGCTGCTGTCGCCGCGACGGCCGCTGCGGCCGCGCCGGCGGAAGTCGCGGGCACGGTCAAACATTAAGTCTTTGGCAAAGTTTTTTTGGACAGTTTGGAAAAGCCGAAAAACTACGCTATAATTTGAGGCTGTTATCGCGGGAGTAGCTCAGTTGGTAGAGCGCAACCTTGCCAAGGTTGAGGTCGAGAGTTCGAGACTCTTCTCCCGCTCCAATTTAAAGGGCAGCACTTCAAAATGCTGTCCTTTTTCATTGGGGGTTTCATATAAATAGTCGGCAAGCCAGTGGGCTTGCCGAGGCAGACAGAATACGGCGCGGTAACAAAGCGGTTATGTACCGGATTGCAAATCCGGCTAGCCCGGTTCGACTCCGGGCCGCGCCTCCACCAAACCCTTGCAATCAGCCCCAGCCATGGGGCTTTTTTGTTTGACAATACGCTGTGAGGCGCTTGGCCGGATGTTCTGCACGTATCCTTGCGTAAAGCGTTTGAGCCTGAGTGGTGAAATAGGTAGACACAGCGGACTTAAAATCCGCCGCTTCGTGAATAGCGGGCGTACCGGTTCGATTCCGGTCTCAGGCACCACAGCGGCTCACCCATGCGCCGGGCGCGCCTTTGAAAACTGGGTAAGATAAATTCCATCATGTCCCGTTACAACACACCTTTTGAGATCCACGTGCACGGCGAAGTGCCTTTGCGTGTGGACGTTACCTTTGAGCAGCTGCAGGAGGCCCTGAAGCCGCTGTGGAAGTACGCGGGTTCCAAATCCCTGGCGGCGGCCGCCGCGAGCGCCTATGAGGAAGAGCCGGGCATACGCTTCGACGTCCACAAACATTTGCTGCAGATGTGCTGGACGGTACCGGGCGACGAGGACTTCCGCCAGGCGCTCGACGAAATGTGCATGGGACTCAATGACCTTGCCGAGGCGGGCGCGCCCATCGAAGTGACGTTTTACGATTCCGACTTCGACGAAGACGAAAGCGACGAGGATGAAGAAGCGCGTGACGACTTCGCGATGTACTTCGTCGGCCCGACGCCGGCCGCCATCATGCAGGTCCAGCGCGACCTGCTGGTGCAGGACATGATTGGCCTGATGGAGCGCCACTTCGACGGTTCCGAGCTCGGCGAGGTCGTCGCGGCGGTCGACAAACTGTTCGAGCAGCGTTTTGACGCCCTGGTCAACTCCATGCAGCTCGGCAAGCCGCCACGCGGACTGGGCGGGCCGCAAGGCGGCTCAGGCCACGGCGGCGGCCGCAAGCCGAGGCACCTGCACTAGCAGGGCACTAGGGCGTGGAAACGCCGCAGGGGGCCGTGGCGCTTTGCGGCTCTCCGGGAAAACTCAGGCCGCGCAGGTAGACGTCAATCGCGCACTGGCCCACTTCCAGCAGGTCAAAAGCCTGCGGGTCCAGCAACCAATTCTGAATCAGCCCATCGATCAGGGCATGCAGACCCTGCGCGCCCACCGATGCCGGCACCGGCAAGGTCAGGCTCATCTGGCCGGCGGCGGTTTCCATGCCCTGCTGGATGCGTTCCAGAAAACCGTTGCGCACCGCGAGGTGGCGAAGCCGGACGGCCTGGAGCTCCTCCACATATTCGACTTTCTGCGTCGCGACCTCAAATACCCGGCGGGTCTGTGCGTCGGTCACGATCTGCCGCAGGGCATTGACGGTGGACAGCCGTATCCGCTCTATCGCGTTGAGGCTGGCTTCGCCCGGCGCTTCCTGTTTCTCGTTCTCATGGTTGAAGGACTCCTCCAGTGGCAGCGTGACCCGCTCCATCATTGCGTTGAACAGGTCTGCCTTGTCCTTGAAGTGCCAGTACACGGCGCCGCGGGTGGCACCCGCGCGGCGGGCGATGTCCTGCAGGCTGGTGCGCGATACCCCTTGCGCCTGAAACAGATGTTCAGCCGCATCCAGCAGCTTGTGGCGGGTGGCTAAAGCCTCTTCTTTTGTTCGACGGGCCATCGACTGCCTCCAAGGTAAATTCCGGGTAAATTCCCGGATTGTTGTTATACATTCATAAATGTATGTAAACTATAACACTCGCAAAAACCCTTATTCTTTCCGTTTTCGGCGAATGAGCTGTGCCTCAATCGCCGACTGCCTCTTCCGCTTTGCGCTTTTTTCCCAAAATTTCGAGGAATAGCATGCCCAAGTCTCGCCTTGTCCCTTCTGTTGCCCGCTTCGTTGCCCCTTCCTTTGTACCCCCTCAACTCGTGAAATACCAGCCTCTTGCTGTCGCAGCGGCGCTGGCTTTGTTTCTGGCCGGATGCGGCAAGGGCGGCGGTGCACCCGGCGGGGCGCCGCCGCCGGCCGAAGTCGGTGTGGTCACGGTCACCCAGGGCGACGTAGGCCTGATCACCGAATTGCCAGGCCGCCTGGAAGCATCGCGTGTGGCCGAAGTCAGGGCGCGCGCCGCCGGCATCCTGCAAAAGCGCCTGTTTCGCGAGGGCAGCGACGTCAAGGAAGGCCAGCAACTGTTCAGCATCGATGCCGCACCCTACGCGGCCGCGGCCGCCAGCGCCAGAGCCAGCCAGGCCCGCGCCGAAGCCAACCTGGCGCAGGCAACTTCGCTGGCCGAGCGCTACAAGCCGCTGGTCGAGGCCAACGCCGTCAGCAAGCAGGAATACGCCACCGCCGTGGCCGCGCAGAAGCAGGCCGAAGCCGACGTGGCCGTGGGCAAGGCCAGCGTGCAGACCGCCAGCATCAACCTGGGTTATGCCTCGGTGACGGCGCCGATCTCGGGCCGCATCGGCCGCGCACTGGTGACCGAAGGCGCGCTGGTCGGGCAGGGCGAGGCCACGCAGCTTGCCGTGATCCAGCAGATCAACCCCATGTACGTCAACTTCACGCAGTCGGCGCCCGAGGTCATGAAGCTGCGCGCCGCGATGGACAGCGGCCAGTTCAAGCGCGCCAGCGGCGCTGAAGCCGCCAGCGTGCGCGTCGTGCTCGAAGACGGCAGCGAATACGCGCGTCCCGGCCGCCTGCTGTTTTCCGACCTGACGGTGGACGCCACGACCGGGCAGATCACCCTGCGCGCCGAAGTACCCAACCCCGGCGGCCAGTTGCTGCCGGGCCTGTACGTGCGCGTGCGCCTCGAACAGGCGCAGGCCAGCAATGCCGTCACCTTGCCGCAGCAAGCCGTCACGCGCACGGCGCAGGGCGACACCGTCATGGTGGTGGGCGCCGACGGCAAGGTCAGCCCGCGCACCATCAAGATCGGTTCGGCCCAAGGCAACCAGTGGGTGGTGCTGGACGGCCTGAAGACCGGGGAGCAGGTCATGGTCGACGGCTTCCAGAAGCTGCAGCCCGGCGCCACCGTCAAGCCCGTGCCGTGGCAGGCGCCCGGTGCCAAGCCCGCCGCGGGCGCGGCGTCCGCCCCGGCGGCGCCGGCATCAGGCGCATCCGCCGCGAAACCCGCCGCTTCCGCAGCATCCGCGGCAGCGAAGTAAGGAGCCCAGCACATGGCCAAGTTTTTTATCGATAGGCCGATCTTTGCCTGGGTGATCGCATTGTTCATCCTGGTGATGGGCGGCGTGGCGATCACGCAGCTGCCGATCTCCCAGTACCCGCCCGTGGCGCCGCCCGCCATCGTCGTCAATACCGCCTACCCGGGCGCTTCGGCCCAGACGCTGGAGGACAGCGTGCTGTCGGTGATCGAGCGCGAAATGAACGGTTCGCCCGGCCTTATTTATATGGAATCGGTCGCCCAGGCCGACGGCACCGGCAGCATCACGCTGAGCTTCGAGCCCGGCACCAACCCCGACCTGGCGCAGGTGGACGTGCAGAACCGGCTCTCGCGCGCCTCGCCGCGCCTGCCCGCCGCGGTGACGCAGCAAGGCGTGCGCGTCGACAAGTCGCGCTCCAACTTCCTGCTGTTCACCATGCTTTCGTCAGACAACCCGGCGCACGACCCAGTGGCGCTGGGCGACTACGCCTCGCGTAACATCGTGCCCGAGCTGCAGCGCGTCAAAGGCATCGGCCAGGCCCAACTGTTCGGCAGCGAACGCGCCATGCGCATCTGGCTGGACCCGGCCAAGCTGCGCGGCGTCAGCCTCTCGGCGAACGACGTCAACACTGCGATCCGCGCGCAGAATGCCCAGGTGTCCGCCGGCAGCATCGGCGACCGGCCCAATGTGGCCGGGCAGGGCATCGCGGCCACCGTGGTGGTCAACGGCCAGCTCGCCAACGTTGAGCAGTTCGGCAACATCGTACTGCGCGCCAACACCGATGGCTCGGCGGTGCGCCTTAAGGACGTCGCACGCATCGAACTCGGCGGCCAGTCCTACGCGACCTCGGCGCGCCTGAACGGCAAGCAGGCCATCGGTATCGGCGTGCAGCTCGCGCCCAGCGGCAATGCCCTGGCTTCGGCCAAGGCCGTGCGCGCAAAGATGACCGAGCTCGAGCGCTACTTCCCGCAAGGCATGAAGTGGAGCATCCCCTACGACAGCTCGCGCTTCGTCAAGATTTCGATCTCGCAAGTGGCCGAGACGCTGTTCGAGGCGGTGGCGCTGGTGTTCCTGGTGATGTTCCTGTTCCTGCAAAACTGGCGCTACACCATCATCCCGACCATCGTCGTGCCTATCGCACTGCTGGGTACTTTCGCCACACTGCTGGCGCTCGGTTTCTCGATCAACGTGCTGACCATGTTCGGCATGGTGCTGGTCATCGGTATCGTGGTGGACGATGCGATCGTGGTGGTCGAGAACGTCGAGCGCATCATGACCGAGGAGGGTCTGCCGCCGCTGGAGGCCACCCGCAAGGCCATGGGCCAGATTTCCGGCGCCATCATCGGCGTGACCGTGGTGCTGATCTCGGTGTTCGTTCCGCTGGCTTTCTTCGCGGGCTCGACCGGCAACATCTACCGGCAGTTCTCGGCGGTGATGGTCTCATCCATCGCCTTTTCGGCCTTCATGGCCCTGTCGCTCACGCCGGCGCTGTGCGCCACGCTGCTCAAGCCGGTCGAGGCCGGGCACCACCATGCCAAGACCGGTTTCTTCGGCTGGTTCAACCGCGGTTTTTCGCGCACGGCCAAGAGCTATGAAAGCATGGTCGCGCGCATCCTCAAGCGCGCGGCGCGCTACCTCATCATCTACGTGGCCATCATCGGCGCGGTCGCGGTGGTCTACCTGCGTCTGCCCACCTCATTCCTGCCCAATGAAGACCAGGGCAACCTGCTGGTGAACGTGCAGTTGCCGCCGGGCGCGACCTACGAGCGCACGCTCTCGGTGATGCAAACCGTCGAGGGCTTCATGCTCAAGCAGCCCGAAGTCGAAAGCATGGTCGGCGTGCTGGGCTTCAGCTTCTCGGGCCAGGGCCAGAATGCCGCGCTTGCTTTCGTCACGCTCAAGGACTGGAAGGAGCGCGACGGCGAACAGCATTCGGCCAGCGCTGTGGCGGGCCGCGCCTTCGGTGCGCTCATGGGTGTGCGCGACGCCTTCATCTACCCGCTGAGCCCGCCGCCGATTCCTGAACTCGGCACGGCTTCGGGCTTCAGCTTCCGCCTGCAGGACCGCGGCGGCGCGGGCCACCAGGCCCTCGTCAACGCGCGCAACCAGTTGCTGGGCATGGCTTCCAAGAGCCCGGTGCTTGCGCAGGTGCGCCCTGACGGCCTGGAAGACGCGCCGCAGCTGCAGATCGACATCGACCGCGACAAGGCCAATGCGCTGGGCGTCACCTTCGACTCAATCAACTCCGTGCTGTCGACCTCGCTGGGCTCGAGCTATGTGAACGACTTCCCGAACCAGGGCCGCCTGCAGCGCGTGGTGGTGCAGGCCGACGCGCCGGCACGCATGCAGCCCGACGACTTGCTCAGGCTCAACGCCAGCAACAGCAAGGGCCAGCCCGTGCCGCTGTCGGCTTTTGCCAGCACGCGCTGGATCACCGGCGCCATGCAGACAGTGCGCTACAACGGCTACCCCGCGATGCGCATAGGCGGCAGCGCCGCACCGGGCTACAGCACCGGCGCCGCGATGGCAGAGATGGAAAAACTCGCGGCCCAGCTGCCGCAGGGCTTCGGCTTTGAATGGACCGGCCAGTCGCGCGAGGAAAAACTCGCCGGCTCCCAGGCCACGCTGCTCTACGGCTTCGCCATCCTGGCGGTGTTCCTGTGCCTGGCCGCGCTGTATGAGAGCTGGAGCATTCCGCTGGCGGTGATCCTGGTCGTGCCGCTGGGCGTGATCGGCGTGCTGCTGGCCACCTTGTTCCGCAGCTACGCGAACGACGTGTACTTCCAGGTCGGCCTGATCACCATCATCGGCCTGTCGGCGAAGAACGCGATTCTGATCATCGAGTTCGCCAAGGACCTGCAGGCGCAGGGCAAAGGCGTGATCGAGTCCGCCCTGGCGGCGGCCCACCTGCGATTCCGCCCCATCGTCATGACCTCGTTGGCCTTCGGCCTGGGTGTGGTGCCGCTGGTGATCGCCTCCGGCGCGGGCTCCGCGAGCCAGCGCGCCATCGGCACCGGCGTGATCGGCGGCATGATCACCGGCACGGCCCTGGCGGTGATTTTTGTCCCCGTGTTCTTTGTGGTGGTGCGCGGCCTCTTCAAGGGCAGCGAACGGCAGAACAGGATGTATTCCGAGCATGCCAAAGCGGCAGGCATCACCGGAGAGGAAGGAAATGAAGGCAAGGCCCATGACTAAGACAAGGCTCCCACAACTTCTGGCGCTGGGCGCGGCAGCGATGCTGGCCGGCTGCTCGATGATCCCGAAGTACGAAAGGCCGGCCGCACCAGTGGCCGACCAATACCCCACCGCCTCTGGCTGGATAGCCGAGTCGGCGCAGACGCAGTCCACGACTGGAACGCCCGCCGCGGCCGACATCGAGTGGCAGACGTTTTTCAGCGACCCGCAATTGCGCAAGCTGATCGACGCGGCGTTGCGCAACAACCGCGACCTGCGCATCGCCGTGCTCAACATCGAGCAGGCGCGCGCGCAATACCGCATCCAGCGCGCAGACCAGTTCCCGACCATCAACGCCGGCATCACCGGTTCGCGCCAGCCCAATGCCAACGGCAACGGCAGCATCACCAGCGCCTACACCGGCGGTTTGCTGATGACGTCCTACGAGCTGGATTTCTTCGGCCGCGTCGCCAGCCTCAAGGAGGCGGCACTGGCGCAATACCTGGCGACGGAAGAGGGGCGCAAGACCACCCAGATCAGCCTGATCGCCGCGGTGGCCAACACCTACCTGAGCCTGCTGGCCGATGAAGAACTCCTGGCGATCACGCAGCAGACGCTGGCCACGCGCGAGGAATCCTTCAAGCTCAGCAAGCTGCGTTTTGACAACGGCGTCACCTCCGAACTGGACTTCCGCCAGGCCGAGTCGCTGACCGAGGCGGCCCGTGTCTCGCTGGCCCAGCAGGTGCGCCAGCGCGCGCTGGACCAGAATGCCCTGACCCTGCTGATAGGCCAGCCTCTCACTGGCGAGCTGGCCGTGGCCCTGCCGGCCGGCAAGGGCCTGGCCGATGCGCCCCTGATGGTCGATGTGCCCGCGGGCCTGCCTTCCGACCTGCTGACCCGCCGCCCCGACGTGCGCCAGGCCGAGCAACTGCTGCTGTCCGCCAATGCCGACATAGGTGCAGCGCGTGCGGCATTTTTCCCGCGCATTTCGCTTACGGCCAGCGCCGGCAGCGCCAGTTCGCACCTGAACGGCCTCTTCAAGAGCGGCTCCTACGGCTGGACCCTGGCGCCGCAACTGATCCTGCCGCTGTTTGACGCGGGCCGCAACCGCGCGGGCCTGGACTCGGCCAACGCGGGGCGTGACATCGCCATCGCCCAGTACGAGAAGTCCATCCAGACGGCTTTTCGCGAAGTGGCCGATGCCCTGGCCGGCCGCGCCACCCTGGGCGAGCAGCTGCGCGCCCAGCAGGCCCAGGCAAATGCCGAGGCCACGCGCTTCAAGCTGGCCGACCTGCGCTACCAGAACGGCGTGGCCAGCTACCTGGACCAGCTTGACGCCCAGCGCGCCTTGTTCACCGCGCGCCAGGCCGTGGTGCAAACCCGGCTGGCCCAGCTGCAAAGCCAGGTCACGCTCTACAAGACGCTGGGCGGTGGCTGGAAGGAGCCGCCTCCCGAGCCGGCCCTTAGCCTGAAGTCCGACACCCAGCTCAGCCGCTGAGCGCAGGCCCATCCGGGGCCTAAGCCCGGTCCTTGAGCTGGTTCGAAAAATCGTGGTTGACGTCGCGGTGGCCCGCTTCGTCATCACGGACCACCAGGATCACGTCGCGCAGCCGCGCGTCCGGGGCCAGCTTCCAGTAATCGATGGCGATCTGCGGTGCTGCCACGTTCTCGTACTGCCCGCCGTCTATGCCCGCCAGGTATTCGGTGTAGCTGTAGACGGCCTCTTCCTCAAAGTAGCCGACCAGCCTGTGCGCCGTGCGTGAGGACAGCAGGTACAGCAGGAAGAACAGGTTGTAAAAAATCCCCTGCGCGAGCATCACCATCCAACGCTCCAGCTGGCTTGGCCTGGCGATCTGGATAAAGGTCATCAGATGCATGCGCTCGTTTTCGGCCTCGTCCAGCAGGGTGCGGATCCAGCCTTCATCATCCTTCATGCTGCGCAGGGACTTCAGGTGGACCAGCGCGCCGCCCACCATGCCAGGCACGGCGGCCACGGTTTCCAGCACCACGGCGCGGTTGCCATAACGGCCGGCGAAAAAGGTGTCGGCCAGAAAGCGCAAAAACCGGGTCGCGCGCCAGGCGAACCAGTCAGAAAAATCGGACGGCACGTGGTGTGCCTGAAGTGGTGCGGCTGAAGGCATGAGCGGTTCTCCTGGAGCGCTCACGGGTGATGCGGGATGCCCACCCGTGAACGGAAACTGCTATAAATTTTGCAGCGCAAAGTGCCCGCTGGTATTAGGCTGAGAGTTTATTGGAGCACGAATCGTCGTGAAAGGAGACGCCCGGCGCCTCCTCCTACCTGGATTCGGGCTTCCCCAGCCCGTTTCGACAACGGGGCCTTGTGCCCGCGGCAGCCGCGATCCGCGCCGGGGCCTGCCGCTGTCCTTGCGTCAATTGTGAACAAGTGTGCTGAATGTATCCATGCGGGGTCTCTTAAGCGACAAGGCACGCTAATTGCTGAAGGGTTACTCCCTACGGAGCGGTGTCCGGGGCGGCGGTATATTCGCGCCGACTGACAGGCCAACGTCTAGCCACCCCCACGGGAGGCGAGATGCTCCATCCATCACGGCGGGCCACAAGCCCGCCAGTTTTTATTCAGGAGTGCAACCAGCATGAACCCAAACTGGACGATGAAAACCCTGGCCGGCACCGTGCTGCTGGCCTTTGCCAGCCTGGCCGCCGCGGCCACCGTGCCCGCCGGCGTGAAACTGCATGAAACCCAGGAACTGGTCCGCAACAACGGCTCCGAGCCCGAAACCCTGGACGCCGCGCTGGCGACCGGCGTTCCAGCCAACAACGTGATCCGCGAGATGTTCGAAGGGCTGTGCGCCGCGGACAACAACGGCAAGATCGTGCCCGGCGTGGCCGAAAGCTGGAAGCAGGTCGACCCTCAGACCTGGGTCTTCAAGCTGCGTAAAAACGCCAAATGGTCCAACGGCGACGCCGTGACCGCCGACGACTTCATCTACAGCATGCGCCGCTTCGTCGACCCGGCGACCGCCTCGAAGTACGCCTCCACCTACGGCGTCTTCCTGCTCAATGCGAAAGAGATCATCGAGGGCAAGAAACCCGTCACCGAACTGGGCGTCAAGGCCGTCGACCCCTACACCCTGGAAATCAAGACGCCTTTCCCGGTCAGCTTCCTGCCCGAAGTCGTGTCCAACCCCCAGCTCGCACCCCTGCACAAGGCCACCATCGAAAAATTCGGCAAGGACTGGACCCGGCCCGCCAACATGGTGAACAACGGCGCCTTCTCTCTGAAGGACTGGCAGGTCAACAGCAAGATCATCCTGGCCAAAAATCCGAGCTATTGGGATGCCAAGAACGTCCAGCTCACCAAGATCACCTACCTCTCGGTCGAGGACGGCAATGCCGACGTGAAGCTTTATGAGTCGGGCGAGAACGACTGGGTTTACCAGCTTCCGCCCGGCACCTACGACAAGTACAAGGCGCAGTACCCCAAGGAAATCCGCAACACCGACATGCTGGGCCTGCGCTATTACTCGATGAACAATGCGGACCCGGCCCTCAAGGACATCCGAGTGCGCAAGGCGTTGTCGATGGCGCTGGACCGGGACATCCTGGCGCAGCGCGTCACCGCCGATGGGCAGACCCCGGCCTACGGCGTCATCGTCAAGGGCACTTCCGGCGCCGACGTCACTGTCTACGATTGGGCCAAGTGGCCCGCCGACAAACGCATTGCCGAAGCCAAAAAACTGCTCAAGGAGGCCGCGCTTCCAGCCGGCACCAAACTCAAGTTCTCCTACAACACCAGCGATTACCACAAGAAGATGGCCATCTTCGCGGCCTCCGAGTGGAAGACCAAGCTGGGCCTGGACGTCGAACTCGAAGCCATGGAGTTCAAGGTGCTGATCAAGAAGCGCACCGACAAGGACTACCAGATTGCCCGCAACGGCTGGATCGCCGACTACAACGACGCCACCACCTGGCTCACGCTGGTGCAGTGCGATTCCGACCAGAACTACCACAACAGCTGCAACCGCAAGGCCTCCGCGCTGATCGACGAAGGCAACCAGGCGATGGACCCGGCCAAGCGCAAGGTGCTGCTGACGCAGGCGGCGAAGATGATTATGGAAGACTATCCCATCATCCCGCTGCTGCAGTACACCGTGCCGCGCCTGGTCAAGCCCTATGTGGGCGGTTATTCGACCACCAACGCGCTGGACCGCTACCGCGGCAAGGACCTGTACATCGTCAAACATTGATGACGGCCATGGGGCAGGCGCCGCCGTGCGCCTGCCCGTCCCCGATTCGCTTCTTCCATTTCCCGAAAAATTCTGATGCCTTGCGGGCCGTTCAGGGCTAAGCTGTACCCGGCCCATACCCTCGTGCGCTCACACTGACTAGCCCGGAGATTCCCATGTGGTCTTACACCTTCAGGCGCATCCTCGCGACGCTCCCCACGTTGCTGGCCGTCGTCACCGTCTGCTACCTCCTGCTGCACGGTACGCCGGGCGGGCCCTTCGACGACGAGCGCAAGGTTTCCGCGGCCGTGCTGGCCAACCTGCAGGCCAAATACCACCTCGACCTGCCGCTGTGGCAGCAATACCTGTACTACCTCAACAGCCTGCTGCACGGCGACCTGGGCGCGTCTTTCCGCTATGCCGACTGGTCGGTCAACGAACTGGTGGCCAAGGCGCTGCCGGTTTCCGCGGCGATAGGCGGGGGCGCCATTCTCATCTCGCTCTTCGTCGGCGTGTTCCTGGGCACCATGGCGGCCCTGCGGCAGAACAGCGCCATCGACTACGGGGTCATGCTGCTCGGCAACGCGGGCCATGTGTTTCCCTCCTTCGTGATCGGCCCGGTGCTGATCCTGGTGTTCGCCGTCTGGCTCAAGGTCGCGCCGGCCGGCGGCTGGGACGACTTTTCGCCGCGCTTCATGGTGCTGCCCATGCTGCTGCTGATCTTCATCAACGTGGCGACCATAGGGCGCGTCATGCGCGGCAGCCTGATCGAGGTGCTGCACAGCAATTTCATACGCACCGCGCGCGCCAAGGGCTTGCCCACGCGCACCATCATCCTGCGCCACGCCCTCAAGCCCGCGCTGCTGCCGGTGGTGTCCGTCATGGGCCCGCTGGCGATTTCGTCGATCACCTCGGCCATCGTGACCGAGTCGGTGTTCTCGCTGCCCGGCATCGGCAAGCTCATCGTCAACGGCGCGGCCAACCGCGACTACACCCTGGTGCTGGGCCTGGTGGTGCTGGTGACCGTGATCGCCGTGACGCTGAACCTGCTGGTCGATCTGGCCTACGCCTTGCTTGACCCGAAGATCCGGTATTGAAGCCACTTGAAGCGAATCCCATGCTGTTCAGGAACAAAGACAAACAAGACCAGCTGGCCGCGGCGCTGGGCCATACGCTGCGAACGGCGCCGGCCGACATTGCGGGGCGCAGCCCCTGGGCCGATGCGCGCGTGCGCTTTCTGCGTAACAAGGCGGCGGTGTTCAGCCTGTGCCTTCTCACATTCATCACCCTGGTTTGCATCGTCGGCCCCTGGTTGCTGCCGCATGCCTTCGACGCCGCCGACTGGGACGCCATGAGCCTGCCGCCCACGTTCAAGAATGCGCATTTTTTCGGCACCGACGAATCGGGACGCGACCTGCTGGTGCGCAGCCTGGTCGGCGGCCGCGTGTCGCTGATGGTGGGATTCCTGGCCACGCTGTCGGCCGTCACACTGGGCATTGTCTGGGGCGCCACCGCAGGTTTCCTCGGCGGCAGGGTGGACGCCTTCATGATGCGCGTGGTCGACATGATGTATGCCGTGCCCTATCTGCTGATCGCCATCCTGATGGTGACCATTCTGGGCCGCGCCTTCTATCTGGTGGTGATCACCATCACGGTGTTTTCGTGGATGGACATGGCGCGCGTGGTGCGCGGCCAGACCCTGTCGCTGCGCTCGCGAGAGTTCATTGAAGCGGCCCGTGCGCTGGGCGTGCCGACGCGGCGCATTATCTTCCAGCACATCGTGCCCAACCTGCTGGGTGTTGTGGTGATCTACACCACGGTCACCGTGCCGACCGTGATCCTGGTGGAGTCGGTGCTGTCCTTCCTGGGGCTGGGCATCCAGGAGCCCATGACGAGCTGGGGCGTGCTGATCCACGACGGCGCCTCCGTCATGGAGGTCTCGTCGTGGATGCTGCTGTTCCCGGCCGGACTGCTGTCGCTGACCCTGTATTGCTTCAACTACATCGGGGACGGCCTGCGCGATGCGCTGGACCCCAAGGAACGCTGAGCCACGCCATGAGCCTGATTGAAGTCAAGAACCTCGGCGTCCAGTTCCAGACCCAGGACGGGCTGGTCTATGCCGTCAACGGCATCAACTTTTCACTGGACCGAGGCCAGACCCTGGGCATCGTCGGCGAAAGCGGCTCCGGCAAAAGCCAGAGCGTATTGGCCATGATGGGCCTGCTGGCTAGCAACGGCAAGGCGACCGGGCAGGCCCTCTACCAGGGCCGTGACCTGCTGGCCATGAAGCCGGCCGAGCTCAACAAGATACGCGGCAATCGCGTGGCCATGATCTTCCAGGATCCCATGACCTCGCTGAACCCTTACCTGACGGTGGAGCGGCAAATGACCGAGGTGCTGCAGTTTCACAAGGGCCTGGACCGCAAGGCGGCGCGCGCCCGTTCGGTGCAGTTGCTCGATGCCGTGAAGATTCCCGATGCGGCGGGCCGCATCGGCCTGTACCCGCATGAGTTTTCGGGTGGCATGCGCCAGCGCGTGATGATCGCCATGGCCTTGCTGTGCGAACCCGAGGTGCTGATCGCCGACGAACCCACGACCGCGCTGGACGTGACGGTGCAGGCGCAGATCATCGCCTTGCTGCGCGAGCTGCAGCGCGACTTCGGCACCGCTATCGTCATGATCACGCACGACCTGGGCGTGGTGGCCGGGCTGTGCGACGAGGTGATGGTGCTTTACGGCGGGCGCGTGATGGAGCAGGGCAGCGCCGACAGCATCTTTTACCGCGCCTCGCATCCCTACACTGTAGGCCTGCTCGGCGCGATCCCGCGGCTGGACGCGGAAGAGGAGGCGCTGGTTGCCATTCCCGGCGCGCCGCCCAATATGGCGAAGCTGCCCAGCGGCTGCCCGTTCAGCGAGCGCTGCACCCTGGCCAGCGCGCAGTGCGTGGAATCGCTGCCCGCGCTGTTGCCGGCCGAACATGACCCGACCGTTCTCCGGGCCTGCCACCGGTCCGTGCAGGCTGTGTCGGAACTCGCGGTGAAGGAGGCCAGCCATGCGTGAGGCGGCGCCACCCATCCTCTCGGTACGCGACCTCAGGGTGCATTTCAGGATCAAGGCGGGCGCCTGGCCCTGGTCGCCGGCCCGCATCCTCAAGGCCGTGGACGGCATTTCTTTCGACATCCATGCGGGCGAAACCCTGGGCGTGGTGGGCGAGTCGGGTTGCGGCAAGTCGACCCTGGCGCGCGCGGTGCTGAACCTGATCCCGGCCACCGCCGGCAGCATCGTCTGGATGGGCCGGGAAATGGCGGGGGCCTCCAGCGACACCTGGCAGGCCGCCAG
Organism: Polaromonas sp. LjRoot131; assembly: GCF_964252805.1. NCBI lineage: Bacteria > Pseudomonadati > Pseudomonadota > Betaproteobacteria > Burkholderiales > Comamonadaceae > Polaromonas > Polaromonas sp. LjRoot131. The sequence goes on from NZ_CAXUPF020000001.1 coordinate 655,808, forward strand.
GGCCGACATACAGATGATCTTCCAGGATCCGCTGGCCTCGCTGGACCCGCGCATGACCATCGCGCAAATCATCGCCGAGCCCTTGCGCACGCACCGCCCCGCCATGCCCGAGGCCGAGGTGATGCAGCGCGTCAAGGCCATGATGGGCCGCGTCGGCCTGATGCCGCAGCAGATCAACCGCTACCCGCACGAGTTCTCCGGCGGCCAGTGCCAGCGCATAGGCATTGCGCGCGCGCTGATCCTGGAGCCCAAGCTCATCATCTGCGACGAGCCGGTGTCGGCGCTCGACGTTTCCATCCAGGCGCAGATCATCAACCTGCTCAAGGAACTGCAAAAAACCATGGGCCTGGCGCTGATCTTCATCGCCCACGACCTGGCCGTCGTCAAACACATCAGCGACCGCATCCTGGTGATGTACCTGGGCCATGAGATGGAAGTGGCCCACAAAAAAGCGTTGTACGCGGCGCCGCGCCATCCCTACACCCGGGCCCTGCTGTCGGCCATCCCGATTCCCGACCCGGCGCTGGAGCGCACAAAAGTCATCCAGTTGTTGCAGGGAGATTTGCCTTCGCCCATGGCGCCGCCTTCGGGATGCGTGTTCCGCACGCGCTGCCCGCTGGCGATTGCGCGCTGTGCCGAAGAGGTGCCGGCATTGCGCCGCCTGAGCGAGCAGACGGAAGCGGCCTGCCTGCTGGCCTGACGGTTTTAGCGTTGGCTCACCGGAGGATGCACAGGTAGACCGCAAAAATGACGACCAGCCAGAGTGTCTCGGCCAGCATCAGCGCCATGGGCCGCCAGCCGAGCTTGACCAGTTCCTCGAACGAGGTCTTGATGCCCAGCGCCGCGATGGCGACCACCAGGCAGATGCGCGAGACCTGGCCCAGCGCCTCGTTGATCCGCGGCGTGACCACGCCCAGGCTGTTGGCCAGCACCAGCGCCATGAAGCCGACCAGGAAAAAAGGCAGCAGCGGCGTGCGCGGGCCGGCATCGCCGGTGCCGTTGCTGCGCCGCCGCCAGTACCAGGCCAGCACCGCCACCACGGGCACCAGCAGCGTGACGCGGAACAGCTTGACGATCACCGCGACGTCGCCAGTCTCGTGCGACATCATCAGGCCCGCGCCCACGACCTGCGCCACGTCGTGGATGGTGCCACCCAGGAAGATGCCGGCGCCAATGTCGTCCAGCCGCAGGATTCTGGCCAGCAGCGGGTAGCTGACCATCGCCAGCGTCGACAGGCCGGTGACGCCGACCACGGTCAGCAGCGTGTGTCGCTCGTTATCCTGCGTCTTGGGCATCACCGCCGCCACGGCCAGCGCCGCCGAAGCGCCGCAGATCGACACGGCCGCGCCGCAGAGCAGGCCGAAGTCGGTGCTCAGGCCCAGGCGCCGCGCCAGCCAGGCGCCCAGCGCGATGGCGCTGGCAATGGCGATCACCGCGGTGGCCAGCGGCCCTATGCCCAGCTGCCCGATTTGCGCCAGCGTGATGCGCGCGCCCAGCAGGGCCACGCCTATGCGCAGCAGTGTCCTGGCGCAGAACTCGATGCCGGGCTTGCAGCGCGCATCTTGGTACAGGAAGTGAAAAGCCAGGCCGAACAGCAGGGCGTAAAGCAGCTGCGGGCCGCCGTAGTGCTCGGAAAGAAAAGTCGCCGCCAGCATGATGAGCAGCGGCAAAGCCAGGCCGGGCCAGAGGCTGCGGGCGTGGAGGAGCCAGGGGCGCGCAGGGCTGGGCATGGTCGTGCAAACCTCGTGGAAAAAGCAAAGAGGGAAAGGCGCCACAGTGGACGCGAGGAAGGGACCTGGAGGCCCCCGGAGATCAGGCTTGCAGTGCGGCGAAGCCTTGCTGCAGATCGGCCAGCAGGTCGGCCGGGTCCTCGAGCCCGATGTGCAGCCGGATGATCTGGCCGCGGCCCGACCAGTCGGTCACGCTGCGGGCATTGCGCAGGTTGGCCAGCGTGACCAGGCTTTCATAGCCGCCCCAGGACGCGCCCAGGCCGAACAGCCGCAAGCCGTCGATCAGCCGCTCGGCGGCTGCCTGGTCGAAGCCGTGCCGGAGCTCGAAAGACAGCAGGCCGTTGGTGCCCTTGCAGTCGCGTTGCCAGAGGGCATGGCCCGGGTCGCCGGGCAAGGCCGGGCAGAACACGGTCGCCACCTCGCTGCGTGCCTGCAGCCAGGCTGCCACCTTTAACGCGTGGCTTTCATGCAAGGCCAGGCGCGCGGCCATGCTGCGCGCGCCGCGCAGCACCAGGTAGGCATCGTCGGGGCTCACCGTCATCCCGAAGGCGTCGCTGCGCTCGTTCAGCGCCTGCCATGCGGCCTGCGTGGTGGCGACGGTGCCCATCATCACGTCGGAATGGCCCGACAGGTATTTGGTGGCCGCCATGACGGACACGTCGGCGCCCAACGCCAGCGGCCGGTACTGGTGGCCGGAACCCCAGGTGTTGTCGGCCACCAGCAGCGCCCCCCGCGCATGGGCGATGCGGGCCAGGCGCGGCAGGTCGCACATTTCATACACCAGCGAGCCAGGGCATTCGGTGTAAACCATGCGCGTGCCGGCTTCCATTTTTTCTTCCACGTCGCTGCCGTCGGCCGCAAAAAAAGTGCAGCGGATGTTGTAGGGCGTGAGGAAGGAATCGACCAGCTTGCGCGCCGGTTCGTAGACGCTGTCCGACATCAGTACATGATCGCCGGGCTTGAGGTAGGCCAGCAGCGTCATGGCGATGGCGGCCAGGCCTGTGGGGAACAGCCGCGTGCGATAGGCGCCTTCGAGTTCGCTGACCAGGTCTTCCAGCGCGTAATTGGTCGGGTTGCCGCGGGCCCCGTAGGTGAACACGCGTTCTTCGCCGCGCCGCTGGCGCATTTCACGCTGGTGCGCCGTGCTGTCGAACAGCACGGTGCTGGCGCGCACCACGGGCGGGTTGACCGGCCGCCCGCCCTCAAAGGCCGGCTGCTTGCCGGCGTGGACCAGGCGGGTCAGAGGGGAAGCTGCCGATGGCGATTTTTTGGTCATGTCCGGAAAGCCTTGGTGGATGAGCGATCAGTCTAGCTTGGCGCCCGACAGCTTGACGACGCGCGACCAGCGGGCGATGTCCGCCTTGAGCTGTGCGGCGAAGGCCGCCGACGTGTTGCCGACCACTTCGCTGCCGCCGTCGGTGATCAGCTTGCTGACTTCCGGCGTCTTCAGGGAACGCACGATGCTGTCGTGCAGGTAGGCCACGCGCTCGGGCGGCGTGCCGGCCGGCGCGAAGAAACCGTACCAGTCTTCAAAGGTGGTGTTTTTGTAGCCCAGCTCTTCCAGCGTCGGCACCTTGGTGAACACGCCGATGCGGCGCGGGCTGGTGACTGCCAGTGCGCGCATCTTGCCGTTCTGGATGAAGCTGGACACCGAGGCGGTGGAGGTGATGAGCACGTCCACCTGGCCGCCCAACAGGTCGGTGATGGCAGGCGCCGCGCCCTTGTAGGGCACGTGGGTCATGCCGATGCCGCTGTCCTTTTCCAGCACCACGCCGACCAGGTGCGAGAGGGTGCCGTTGCCGGGCGTGGCATAGGTGACGCGTCCGCCGGGGGCTTTGGTCTGCGCGGCCAGGTCGGCAAAGCTTTTCAGGGGCGAATTGCTGGGCACCACCAGCACCAGCGGCGCGGCGTTGATCTGGGTGATGGGCAGGAAGTTTTTCAGCGGATCGAAGCCGGGCGATGCGTACAGCGTGGGGTTGACGGCCATCAGCGAGACCTGGCCGGTGAGCACGGTGTAGCCGTCGGGTTTGGCATCGGCCACGGCCTTGGCGCCAATGTTGCCGCCGGCGCCGCCGCGGTTGTCGACGATGGCGCTCTGGCCGGTGATGTCGGACAGGCGGGTGGTCACAAAACGCGTGGTGGCGTCATTGCCGCCGCCGGCCGGGAAGGGCGACACGAACTTGATGGCCTGGTTCGGGAAGCCGCCGACCTGGGGCATGGGCTGCGCGGAGGCGGCGCCGTGTACGGCGAGCAGGGCGCAGCAAAGCGAGGCGGCGGTGAATTTCAGCTTGGCAAACATGGGGGCTCCTGAATGGTGGGAAGCAAAAAATGAAGAAGAGGCAAAACGGGGGCGCCGGGCCGGCGGAGCTCAGGCGTGCGCGGCAACGGCGTCCGGGAAGTGAAACGCCTTCAGCTCAAGCGCGTCCAGCTGCCCGATCAGGTTGACTTCCCAGGCGAGGTACTGGCGCGCCGCTTCCTTGTTGCCGTCGTGCCGGTCGTGCACGAAGAAAAGGTAGTCGATGCAGTCGCTGTCGGCCGGAATGTTTTCGGAAGCCTGCAGCGGCAGGCCGGCGGCGCGCCAGGCGTCCAGGCCGCCTTCGAGCAGGCTGGCCTTCAGGCCCAGAGCCTGCAGGTCGACGGCCGCGCAGGCGGCCACAGCGGGTTCGTCGGCGATCAGCACCACCGGGCGGTGTTCACCGGCCAGGGCCTGCGCCAGGCGCGGCCGTATCGACCAGCGCGTGCCGGCGATGTGTTTCTGGCGGAATTGCATGCTGGGGCGCAGGTCTATGGCACAGACGCTGCCGTCGGCCAGGCCGTCCATCAGCGCCTGTGCGCTGATGGCGGGCAGCGCGGGCAGGGCCACGGGTGCCGCGGCGGGCAAGGCCAGGCCGCTGGCCAGGCCCTGGTCCAGCACGCTGGCGTCGTGGCCCAGCTGGCGCAGCCAGCTCGCCACCGTGAGCGCGCGCATGCCGTCGTTGTCGAACAGCACCAGCCGCGCCTTGCGCACACCCACGTACTGGTCGGTAGCCTGGATCAGCTGGCCGCCGGGCGTGTGCTGCGCGCCGGGCAGGCTGCCTTGCGCAAATTCCTCGGGGCTGCGGACGTCGCACAAAAAGAGCGTGCGCTGCGCGTCACCCGCCCAGCCGCTAACCGTCTGCGCATTGACGACAGGCACTTTGAAGCGCTCTGCCAGGGCCTGGGCCGCCGCGCGCATGCCGGCGGGACCGCCGGGCTGAGTTGATTCGGGATAGCGGCGCGTGCCGCCGTGCTCGAGTTTCAGGTCGGCCAGGTACCAGCCCTGGGTGCCGTTTTCGAGCGCCGACACCGGGTTGCGCACACCCAGGTTGATCAGGGTCTGCGCGCCTATGATGCTGCGCGTGCGGCCCGCGCAGTTGATGACGATGTGGGTGCTCTCGCTGGGCACCAGGTCGCGGATGCGCAGGGCCAGCTCGCCGTTGGGGCAGCTGATCGCCGTCGGAATGTTCATCTTGCGGAACTCCGAAAACGGCCGCCCGTCCAGCACCACGACGTCGTCCTTGCGCTCCAGCATGGCCGCCAGTTCGGTCGCGCTGACGCGGGGCGTGTGGTAGACCTGTTCGGCCAGTTCGCCGAAAGTCTTGGACGGCACGTTGACGCCGGCAAACAGCGCAAAGCCGGCGGCCTGCCAGCCGGCCGTGCCGCCTTGCAGCACCTGCACGTTGGCGTAGCCGAGCGCGCTGAAGCGGCGCGCGGCCAGGGGCGCCGCGCTGTTGCCGTCGCCGTCATAGACCACAACGCGCACACCTGTGCGCGGCGCAAGGCGCGGGGCGTCCAGCTCCAGCCGGCTGTAGGGCAGGGGGATGCCGTAAAACAAGTGCGACTGGCCGTACTGGCCGTGCTCGCGCACATCGAACAAGGCGATTTCCTCGCCGTCGTGCAACCAGGCTTTGAGCGTGGCCGCGTCTACAAAACGTGTCATGGAATAAAGGCGTGTGAGTTCAGAAAATTCGAAGAAGGAAAGAAGGCGTGGGTGGTCAGCGGCGGGTCTGCACGCCGATGCCCATGGTTTCGTAGGTGCCCTTTTCCATGTCGTAGCTGGTGCGCGAGGTCAGGGTCTCGAGCGCGCGGCCGTACATGTGCAGGTGGCGTATCACCTGGCCCGCGGGAATCTCCACCGAGTGAATGTCCTCGGCGAGCAGCGCGATGCCCGTGCCGGGCTCGACCACGACCGAGCTGACCTCTTTGAGTTGTGCCTTGCCGGGCACGGAGCCGTCGTCCTGGCGTTCATACACGCGATTGAGCTCCGTGCCCTCCACGGCGCTGATGCAGGCCCAGGTGGTGTGGTTGTGCGGCACGATGCGCTTGCCGGGGCGCATCACATTGAGGTACAGCGCGAAGCTCTGGTCGGCGTCTTCGGCGATCAGGTAGCGCGCCTGCAGTTCGGGGCTGACGGGCGCGTTGAAATCGGCATCGCTCCACAGGTCCTTGCGGCTGGCCAACTGGTTCAGCACCGCCAGGACCTTGGCCAGGGAGGGGCGCGTTGCCTCGCCGCTTCCAACAATAACTTTAATGTTTTGAATGGCGGCGCCAACCACCTGCTTGCGCTCTGCTGCTGCGTTCATGGGCGTATTCCTGAGTGAAATTCGGGTTTGGTGGGCCTAATATAGTCAAGTCATATTTTTCAAACAACTCAGAAATAGAGATAAACGCATTAGCATCCGTAATATGAAGATGCTCTCGCAGAGGCCCTCACATGAAAACCCTTGACCTGGAATTGCTGAGGTCCCTGGTCGCCATTGACGAGCAGGACAGCTTTGTCGGCGCTGCCGTCCAGCTGGGCAAGACACAGTCGGCGGTGACGCAGCAGATGCAGCGCCTGGAGGACCAGATCGGCCACCCGCTGTTTGAAAAACACGGCCGCAGCAAGCGGCTGACGCCGCACGGCCACAAGCTGCTCGACTATGCGCGCCACCTGCTGGCCATCAATGACGATGCGCTGCGCAGCCTGCAGCAGGGCAACCTCGAGGGCGTGCTGCGCATAGGGGCGCCGCACGACGTCGCCGACAATATGCTGCCGACCTTGCTGGCGCAGGTGGCGCGCGTCTCGCCGCTGCTGCAGCTCGACATCCACGTGGGGCGCAGTCCCTTCCTGATGGAGTCGCTCAAGCGCGGCGAGATCGACATGACCATCTCCAACCGCAACGACCCGGGGCTGGACGGCGTGGTGCTGCGTACCTCGCCCACGGTGTGGCTGTGCTCGGCGAGTTATGTGCACGACCGCGGCAAACCGGTTCCGCTGATCCTGGTGGAAGGCCCCAGCGTGTTCCACCGGCTGGCGCGCGAGGCGCTGGACGCCGCCGGCATTCCGTGGACGCCCAGCTACACCGCCTCCAGCCTGATCGGCATCAAGGCAGCGCTGCGAGCAGGGCTGGGCGTGACGGCACGCGGCATCGAGACGGCGGGCAGTGACCTGCGTGTGCTCGGCGAAACCGATGGCTTGCCTCGCTTGCCCGACCTCGACTATTACCTTTTTATTCGCCGCAACGTCATCAACCCGGTCACGCGCAAGGTGTTCGACATGCTCAAGGCCAACCTCGGTTTGATCCGCAACGCGGCGGACCCGGCAGCCCCGGCGTGGCCTCCGGGCAGGGGAATCTGACACCTGGTTTGCAAGGGCATATGGCCGAGGTGTTCATACCTGGTCGCACCTTGTCGACTTTCTACTTACTTCCAGAGAACGCGCGTGCGTGAATCAACGACGGCCATAAGATCTCGAAGAAAGTGCCGTAACAAAATGTTGGACACAAGCCACATGAGTGCGCAGAACTCGCACGCGAATGCGCTGCTTTCATGGTTCAAGGTTACGCTTGCCGCTCGTTGACGATGCCCGGCATTGGGTCGGGGTTGCAGCGTATCTGAGAACAAATGCAAGGAGAGTTCATGTCTGTCTCATCGTTTCCCATCAAGCGGCGCACCCTGCTTGCTGGTTCCGCGGCCACCCTGGCGCTCGGCGCCTCACCCGCATGGGCCGCCTATCCCGACAAGCCGATCAAGATCATTGTTCCCTGGGCAACGGGCGGCAGCACCGACGCCATTACCCGCGTGCTCGCGCAGCGCCTGAGCGAAGGACTGAAGCAACCCGTGATCGTCGACAACAAGCCGGGCGGCGCGGGCCACGTCGGCATTGACCAGGCCGCCAAGTCGGCGCCCGACGGCTACACCCTGGCGATCGTCGAGCTGTCCCATGTGTATGCGCCCGCGGTTGTCGCCAACCTGCCTTACGACATGCTGCGCGACTTCACGCCGATCACGCTGGTGGGCACCTCGCCCATGGTGCTGTTCACCGGCATGGGCCCTGAAAACGCCGACTTCAAGACTTTCCTGAAAACCGCCTCGACCACCAAGGGCGGGCCGCCCGCCATGGCGAACAGCGGCACCGGCTCCATCAGCCACCTGGTGGGTGAGCTGTTTTCGCAGGAAACCAAAATCAAGTTCAACATGGTGCCTTACCGCGGCGGCGCGCCGGCCATGGTGGACCTGGCTGCCGGCCAGGTGTCTTCCTACTTCGCCACGCTGGCGACCGGTTCCAGCCTGATGGCCGCCGGCAAGGTCAAGGCACTGGCGGTGACGGGCCGCAAGCGCTCCGATGTCCCCATCCTGCGTTCCCTGCCGACGATGACGGAACTCGGCCTCAAGAACATGGACGTCGCCCAGTGGTGGGCGCTGGTGGCTCCGGCAACCACGCCGCTTGAAGTTACCGAGCGGCTTCGCCTGGAACTCCTCACCGCCATGTCGGACCTCAAGGTGGTGGAGCGCATGTCCGCCCTGGGTGTGGAAATGAAAGGCACCTCGCGCGACCAGCTGCGCGGCTTCCTCCGGGCTGAGTCCGAGCGTTGGCGCACCCTGGCGCGCAACGTGGGACTGAAACCGCAATAAGCCGGATCGGAACTTGATCTGATGAGCCTCAGGCGCTGGCGATTGAATCCGGTGTCAGAGGTTCAGCCAGCGTTGCGCGGCCGCTTCCAGCGCTTCTTGTGAGCCCGTCGTCAGCAGGGTCACGCGGCCGGGCACCTCGCCCGGCTGCAACTGCCCGGCGGCCTGGAGCAAGCGGTGCGTCTGCCGCGCGACCGGCTCGCCGGTTTCGATCAGGCTGACGTCGGGAACCAGCGCCTGCAGTGTGTCCCACGCGAACGCGTAATGCGTGCAGCCCAGCACCAGGGTGTCGACCTGCCCGGCTTGCTTGCCGAATGGGCCTATGGCCTGCGTGTACTGCGCGCACAAGGCGCGGATGCGCGCGGCATCATGGTTCTGGATCGCATCGGCAAGGCCGTCACAGGGCTGCAGGATGAATTCCGCCTGGCCTTTCAGCGAGTCGTGCAAGGCGCGCAGCTTGCTGCTGGCCACCGTGCCGCGCGTCGCCATCACGCCGATGCGGCCCGTCTTGCTCAAGGCGACGGCCGGCTTGAGCGCCGGCTCGACGCCGACCAGCGGCAGGTCGGGGTGCTCGGTTCGCACAAGATGGACGGCGGCCGCCGTCGCGGTGTTGCAGGCGATCACCAGCGCCTTGATGGCATGCTCGTCGCGCAGTTTGCGCACGACGGCGCGCGTGCGCTCAATGACAAAAGCGTCGCCGCGCTCACCATAGGGCGCGAATCCCGCGTCGGCCAGGTAGACGAAGGCCTCGGCGGGCAGTTGTGCCCGCAACGCCTTGAGGATGCTGAGGCCGCCCACGCCACTGTCAAACACGCCAACCGGCCGCGCTGCGTCGACCTGGCCTCCGGTCACGCTGCGGCGACAGGAATGTTCTTGAACTCGCCGGTGGCAATCTTCTTCTGCCACTCGGCCGGGCCGGTGATGTGCGCGCTGGTGCCGCCCGCATCGACGGCGACGGTGACCGGCATGTCGACCACGTCGAATTCGTAGATCGCTTCCATGCCCAGGTCGGCGAAGCCCACCACCTTGGCGGTCTTGATGGCCTTGCTGACCAGGTAGGCGGCGCCGCCGACGGCCATCAGGTAAGCGCTTTTGTGTTTTTTGATGGCTTCGATCGCCACCGGGCCGCGCTCGGACTTGCCGATCATCGAGATCAGGCCGGTCTCGGCCAGCATCATTTCCGTGAAGCCGTCCATGCGGGTGGAGGTGGTCGGGCCGGCCGGACCTACGGCTTCGTCGCGCACCGGATCGACCGGGCCGACGTAGTAGATGACCCGGTTGGTGAAATCCACCGGCAGCTTTTCACCCTTGGCCAGCATGTCCTTGATGCGCTTGTGCGCGGCGTCGCGGCCGGTCAGCATCTTGCCGCTGAGCAGCAGGGTCTGGCTGGGTTTCCAGCTGGCGACCTCTTCTTTGGTGAGCGTGTTGAGGTCGACCTTTTTGCTCTTGTTGTAGTCAGGCGCCCAGTTCACATTGGGCCACAGGTCCAGCGAAGGCGGGTCCAGGTAGACCGGGCCGCTGCCGTCCATCACGAAGTGGGCGTGGCGCGTGGCGGCGCAGTTGGGAATCATCGCGACGGGCTTGCTGGCCGCGTGCGTGGGGTACATCTTGATCTTGATGTCGAGCACGGTGGTGAGGCCGCCCAGGCCCTGCGCGCCTATGCCCAGCGCGTTGACTTTTTCGAACAGCTCCAGGCGCAGCTCTTCGGTCTTGCTCAGTTTGGCGCCGGAGGACGACCTGGCCTGCAGCTCGTACATGTCGAGGTCGTCCATCAGGCTTTCCTTGGCCATGAGCACGGCTTTTTCGGCGGTGCCGCCTATGCCTATGCCCAGCATGCCGGGAGGGCACCAGCCGGCGCCCATGGTGGGTACGGTTTTCAGCACCCAGTCGACCACCGAGTCGCCGGGGTTGAGCATCACCATCTTGCTCTTGTTTTCGCTGCCGCCGCCTTTCGCGGCCACGGTGACGTCGACCTTGTCGCCGGGCACCAGCTCGGTGAAGATCACGGCGGGTGTGTTGTCCTTGGTGTTCTTGCGGTCGAACTGCGGGTCGGCGACGACCGAGGCGCGCAAGGTGTTGTCGGGATGGTTGTAGCCGCGGCGCACGCCTTCGTTGATGGCGTCGTCAAGGCTTCCGCTGAAGCCTTCCCAGCGCACGTCCATGCCGACCTTGAGGAACACGTTGACGATGCCGGTGTCCTGGCAGATGGGGCGCTGGCCGGTGGCGCTCATCTTGCTGTTGGTGAGGATCTGCGCGATCGCGTCCTTGGCGGCGGGGCTTTGCTCGCGCTCGTAGGCGCGCGCCAGGTGGGCGATGTAGTCGGTGGGGTGGTAGTAGCTGATGTACTGCAGCGCGGCGGCTACGGACTCGATGAGGTCGGCTTGCTTGATCGTGGTCATGGTGGGGTGGGGGATCGTCGTTTTAGGGGATTTCGGGCAAACCCCGTAATTATCCGCCCTCGGCACCGGGGGCCGGCCGGCGGCTTTTGGCAAAACCCCTTAGATGAGAACCCTTCTTGTTTGCCGTCATACTTCGGCTTTCCCCTTCTTTTTTGACAGCGCAGGACATTCCATGACGACAAGCAGCAGCACGCGCACCGAGCGCGATACCTTCGGCCCCATCGAAGTACCCTCCGGCAAACTCTGGGGCGCGCAGACGCAGCGCTCGCTGCAGAACTTCGACATCTCGGGCGAGCAGCAGCCGCGCGAGATCATCAAGGCGCTGGCCCAGGTCAAGCGCTCTTCCGCCAAGGTCAACCACGCGCTGGGCCTGCAGGACGAGAAAAAAACCAAAGCCATCGTGGCCGCCGCCGACGAGGTGATTGCGGGCCGGCACGCGGACGAATTCCCGCTGGTGGTCTGGCAGACCGGCTCGGGCACGCAGACCAATATGAACGTCAACGAGGTGCTGGCCAACCGCGCCAGCGAAATCCTGGGCGGCGAGCGCGGTGAAGGCCGGCTGGTGCATCCCAACGACGACGTCAACCGCAGCCAGTCGTCCAACGACGTGTTCCCGACGGCCATGCACGTGGCCGCCGTGGAGGCGCTGACCCACAAGCTGCTGCCGGCCATCGCCAGGCTGCGTGCCACGCTGGCGAAAAAGGCCAAAGACTTCGACGGCATCGTCAAGATAGGCCGCACCCACCTGCAGGACGCTACGCCGCTGACCCTGGGCCAGGAGTTTTCGGGCTATGTCGCGCAACTGGACCACGGCGACAAGCACGTGCGCGCCGCCTTGCCGCACCTGTACGAGCTGGCGCTGGGCGGCACCGCCGTGGGTACCGGCCTGAATGCGCCCAAGGGTTATGCCGAACAGGTGGCGGCCGAGCTGGCGGCGCTCACGGGCCTGCCCTTCGTCACGGCGCCCAACAAGTTCGAGGCGCTGGCCTCGGTGGACGGCCTGGTGCACGCGCACGGCGCGCTCAAGACCCTGGCGGCCAGCATGATGAAAATCGCCAACGACGTGCGCTGGCTGGCCAGCGGCCCGCGCAGCGGCATCGGCGAACTCAGCATTCCCGAGAACGAGCCCGGCTCGTCCATCATGCCGGGCAAGGTCAACCCGACGCAGAGCGAAGCCGTCACCATGCTCGCGGCCCAGGTGTTCGGCAACGACGTGGCCATCAATTTCGGCGGTGCCTCGGGTAACTTCGAACTCAATGTGTTCCGCCCCATGGTGGCGCACAACTTCCTGCAGAGCGTGCGCCTGCTGGCCGACGGCATGGTGAGCTTCAACGACCACTGTGCCGTGGGCATAGAGCCGAACCGTGAACGCATCACCGAACTGGTGGACCGCTCCTTGATGCTGGTGACGGCACTGAACACCCACATCGGCTATGACAAGGCCGCTTTCATCGCCAAAAAAGCGCACAAGGAAGGCAGCAGCCTGCGCGATGCGGCTTTGGCTTCGGGCCACGTCACGGGTGAGCAGTTTGACGAATGGGTGGTTCCGGGGAACATGGTCGGAAAGTAAGTTCACCCCCGTCCAGGCTCACTTCGTGTAGCCTGTTCCCCCCTTGCAGGGGGCGGCGCCTGCGGCCTGGCGAAGCCAGTTCCGCGGCCCCCACTGGTGAGGGAAGAGGGCGGTCGTCGTTCCGTGTCTCTGGGACAATGGGCCATGCTCAAATTTGTCCACCGCACCCTCAACCAGTTCATCCATTCGCAGTCGCTTTCGGGCGTGGTGCTGGCGCTGGCGGCCGTGCTGGCGCTGGTGGTCAGCAACTCGCCCTGGAGTGAGGTTTACAACCGGTTTGTGCAACTGCCGGGTGAGCTGCGTGTAGGCGGCGACCTGCTGGTGCTTTCCAAGTCCTTGCTGCACTGGGTCAATGACCTGTGGATGGCGGTATTTTTCTTCCTGGTGGGGCTGGAGATCAAGCGGGAGCTGCTGGAGGGCGAACTGGCTTCGCGCAGCCAGGCCTTGTTGCCGGCAGGCGCCGCGCTGGGCGGCATGGTGGCGCCGGCCCTGATCTACATGGCCATCAACGCCGGCGACCCTGTCGCCATGCGCGGCTGGGCGATTCCGGCGGCGACGGACATTGCCTTCGCGCTGGGCATCCTGGTCCTGCTGGGCAGCCGCGTGCCGGCTTCGCTCAAGGTGTTTTTAACAGCCGTCGCCATCATCGACGACCTGGGCGCCATTCTGATCATTGCCTTCTTTTACACCGAGGCCTTGTCGCTCACCGCATTGCTGGCCGCGGGGCTGGGCGGGCTGGTTCTGCTGGCCTTTAACCGGGCGAAAGTCATGGCGATAGGGCCTTACGTGGCGGTGGGACTGGTGATCTGGCTGTTTGTTTACAAGTCGGGGATTCATGCCACGCTGGCGGGCGTTGTGACAGCGCTGGCCATTCCCCTGTCGGACGGCAAGGGCGGCTCGCCGCTCAAGGCGGCTGAGCATGCGCTGCACCCCTGGGTGGCTTTTGCCGTGTTGCCCATGTTCGCGTTCGCCAACGCGGGCGTGTCATTGCAGGGAGTGACGATGGGAACGCTGTTGCAGAGCGTGCCTCTGGGGATCACGGCCGGCCTGCTGGTGGGCAAGGCGGTCGGGGTGTTTGGCGCTTCATGGCTGCTGATCCGTTTTGCCGGCGCGCGCCTGCCTGCCGGGGCCGGCTGGAGTCAATTTTTCGGTGTCTGCCTGCTGTGCGGCGTCGGTTTCACCATGAGCCTGTTTATCGGTGCGCTCGCATTTGCGGGCCAGGATGCGGCATACGAGACGCAACTCAAGCTGGGTGTGCTGTGCGGCTCCTTGGTGTCGGGGGTGCTGGGGGCGCTGATGCTGCTGCGCACCGGTGCTACCGAAAAGGCGCCGGGCTGACCCGCCCGGGCGCCGCCAGCTCAGTGCTTTTGCGCGGCGATGCCCGACATGATCTTGTCGGTGTAGGCGATGGCAATGGCCGACAGCAGGAAGGTGATGTGGATCACCGTCTGCGCGATCAGGACCTTGTCGGTGTAGTTGTCGGCGTTGATGAAGGTTTTCAGCAGGTGGATGGAGCTGATGCCGATGATGGCCGTGGCCAGTTTCACTTTCAGCACCGAGGCGTTCACGTGGCTCAGCCATTCGGGCTGGTCGCGGTGGCCTTCCAGGTTCATCCGGCTCACAAAGGTCTCGTAGCCGCCCACGATCACCATGATCAGCAGGTTGGAGATCATGACCACGTCGATCAGGGCCAGCACCACCAGCATGATGACCGTCTCATTGAGCGTCACGACCGGTATGGCGGTCTTGTAGCCAATGCTGGTGATCAGCGACTGCAGGGCGGTCTGGCTGCCGAAGGCGGCTTCGATCAGGTGCCACAGTTCCACCAGGAAGTGCACCACGTAGACCGCCTGTGCGGCGATCAGGCCGAGGTACAGCGGCAGCTGCAGCCAGCGGCTGGCGAAAATCAGGTTGGGCAGGGGGCGGAGCGGGGAGATTTTGCCGGGGGGAGTAGCTTGAGTAGGTTCAGTCATGATGGCGTAAGCTGGGGGTTTGCGGCATTGTAGAGGGGAGGCTGGCTATCCCCGGAATTTGAGGAGTTTGTAAGGTTCAAGCCAGTCAGTGGCTTGTAAGTGCGGCAGAAGACAGTACCACGCATTCAGTGACAAACAGGAGACATCAACAATGAGCGCCCCCAATTCCGCGATCGAATCGACCCTGGTTGAAAATCGCATTTTCCCGCCTGCTCCCGCCACGGTGAAGGCCGCGCGCGTTTCCGGCATGCCGGCCTACCAGGCCCTGTGCGCCGAAGCTGAAAAGGATTTCGAAGGTTTCTGGGCCCGGCTGGCGCGCGAAAACCTCAGCTGGAAAAAACCGTTCACCCAGACGCTGGACGAATCCAGCGCGCCGTTTTACAAGTGGTTCGCCGACGGCGAGCTCAACGCCTCGTACAACTGCCTGGACCGCCACCTGGGCACGCCGACCGAGAACAAGAAAGCCATCATTTTCGAAAGCGATGACGGCAAGGTCACCAACGTCACCTACAAGGAACTGCACGCCAGGGTCAGCCAGTTCGCCAGCGCGCTCAAGGGCGCGGGCATCAAGAAGGGCGACCGCGTCATCATCTACATGCCGATGACGGTCGAGGGCGTTATCGCCATGCAGGCTTGCGCGCGGATAGGCGCCACGCATTCGGTGGTGTTCGGCGGTTTCTCGGCCAAAAGCTTGCAGGAGCGCATCCAGGACGCCGGTGCGGTAGCCGTCATCACGGCCAACTACCAGCTGCGCGGCGGCAAGGAACTGCCGCTCAAGGCCATCGTCGATGAAGGCATCGCCATGGGCGGCTGCGAATCGATCAAGAACGTGATCGTCTATCAGCGCACCGCAACAGCCTGCAACATGGTGGCCGGGCGCGACAGTCTGATGCACGAGATCACGGCCAAGGCGGCGCCGGTGTGCGAGCCTGAATTTGTCGGCGCCGAGCACCCGCTCTTCATTCTTTACACCTCGGGCTCGACCGGCAAGCCCAAGGGCGTGCAGCACAGCACGGGCGGCTACCTGCTCTGGGCCAAGCTCACGATGGACTGGACCTTCGACATCCAGCCCGCCGACGTGTTCTGGTGCACGGCCGACATCGGCTGGATCACCGGCCATACCTATGTGGCCTACGGCCCGCTGGCGGCCGGCGCGACGCAGATCATTTTCGAGGGCATCCCGACCTTCCCGAACGCCGGCCGCTTCTGGCAGATGATCGAAAAGCACAAGGTCACGATTTTCTACACGGCACCCACGGCCATCCGTTCGTTGATCAAAGCCGCTGAGGGCGATGAGAAGGTGCACCCGGCGCGCTCGGACCTCAGCAGCCTGCGCATCCTGGGCTCGGTCGGCGAGCCCATCAACCCCGAAGCCTGGATGTGGTACTACAAGAACGTGGGCGGCGAGCGCTGCCCCATCGTGGACACCTTCTGGCAAACCGAGACCGGCGGCCACATGATCACGCCGCTGCCAGGCGCCACGCCGCTGGTGCCCGGCAGCTGTACCTTGCCGCTGCCCGGCATCATGACCGCCATCGTCGACGAGACCGGCAAGGACCTGCCCAACGGCTCCGGCGGCATGCTGGTCGTCAAACGCCCCTGGCCATCCATGATCCGCACCATCTGGAATGACCCGGATCGTTTCAAGAAGAGTTATTTCCCCGAGGAAATGGGCGGTACGATTTACCTGGCCGGCGACGGCGCGGTGCGCAATGCCGAGAACGGCTACTTCCGCATCACCGGACGCATCGACGACGTGCTCAACGTCTCGGGCCACCGCATGGGGACCATGGAAATCGAATCGGCACTGGTGGCGCACTCCGCGCTGGTGGCCGAGGCCGCCGTCGTGGGCAGGCCCGACGATTTGACCGGCGAGGCCATCGTGGCCTTCGTGGTGCTCAAGCGCTCACGCCCTACAGGCGAAGAGGCCAAGGCGATCGCCAAGGAGCTGCGCGACTGGGTCGGCAAGGAAATCGGCCCCATCGCCAAACCCAAGGACATCCGCTTCGGCGACAACCTGCCCAAGACACGCAGCGGCAAGATCATGCGCCGCCTGCTGCGCGGCATCGCCAAGGGCGAAGCCATCACGCAAGATACGTCGACACTTGAGAATCCTGCGATCTTGGAGCAGCTGTCTGAAAAACAGTGAACTGAATCAGGCATAAAAAAAGCCCGTCAATGACGGGCTTTTTTTGTGATGGGTGAGCCGCTTATTTGGTTGCCAGGACCCAGGCCGCCAGCTTCTTGGCTTCTTCGGGGTTGACCTGCGCATTGGCGGGCATGGGCACGGGGCCCCAGACACCCGAACCCCCCTTGATGATTTTGGCGGCCAGCTTGTCGGCGGCGTCTTTCTGGCCGGCGTACTTGGCGGCGACATCTTTGTAGGAAGGCCCCACCAGCTTCTTGTCGACCGCATGGCAGGCCATGCAGTTCTTGGCTGTGGCCAGTTGCAGGTCGGCCAGAGCGGGCGTAGCTACGGCAAAACCCGCGGTCACAAAAGCGATTGCTGAAAGAATGCGTTTCATGGATTGTCCTCGTGGGGGAAGTTGTGGATTCGGTTACAGTCAATTAACGTGATTGTAGTGGTGCCGGTTGACCCTTGTTTCAAGGGGATACCCCTTGGCTCGGGTCGATATTTTCAGGAGAGAAACATGTATTTTTTATTGCTTGGCATTGTCGGGTTGGCGCTGAAATATCTGGAGATCGGCCCGGTTGCCACATGGAGCTGGTTCATCGTGCTGTCACCCTTTGCCATGGCCGTCGCCTGGTGGGCCTGGGCCGACGCATCGGGTTACACCAAGCGCAAGGAGGTCGACAAGATGGCCAAGCGCAAGGATGACCGCATCGAAAAGCAGCGCGAAGCCATGGGCATGCTGTCGGCCAAGAAGCGGAAAAAGTAAGCTTGCGCAGCGCCAAGTCCTTATAGTCAGGTTACGCCATCCAATCTATCCGCCTTGCGTCAAAGTCGTGGAGTCCCAAAGCAAAGAGCCCGTGAAGTCTGTAACTTCACGGGCTCTTGCCGTTTCAGCGGACCGGAATCAGCGACTCAATAGTCGTCCAGCACCGCCCCCTTGCTGGCGCTGGAGGCATTGAAGGCGAACTTGGCCTGCACGCCGCGTGTATAGCGCGGCGCCGGGGCCTTCCAGCCGACTTTGCGTTTTGCCAGTTCTTCATCGCTGATGTTCAGCTGCAGCAGCAGTTGTTTGGAGTCGATGGTGATGGAGTCGCCTTCATGGATAAAGGCGATGTTGCCGCCGGCTGCCGCTTCGGGCGCGACGTGGCCGACCACCATGCCCCAGGTGCCGCCGGAGAAACGGCCGTCGGTGATCAGGCCTACGCTTTCGCCCAGGCCGGCGCCTATCAGCGCGCCGGTGGGGGCCAGCATCTCAGGCATGCCGGGGCCGCCCTTGGGGCCGAGGTAGCGCAGCACCATCACGTCGCCGGCCTTGATCTTGCCGGCCAGGATCGCGGCCAGGGCCGACTGCTCATCGTCGAACACGCGCGCCGGGCCGGTCATGACCGGGTTCTTCAGGCCGGTGATCTTGGCGACGCAGCCCTCGGGCGAGAGGTTGCCCTTGAGGATGGCCAGGTGGCCCTGGGCGTACATGGGTTTGTCGATGGGGCGGATCACGTCCTGGTCGGCGCGTGGGACCGCGGGCACGTCCTTGAGCGTCTCGGCGATGGTCTGGCCGGAGATCGTCAGGCAGTCGCCGTGCAGCAGGCCTGCGGCCAGCAGCGTCTTCATGACCTGGGGAATGCCGCCGGCGCGGTGCAGGTCGACGGCGAGGTATTTGCCAGAGGGCTTGAGGTCGCACAGCACCGGCGTGCGCTGGCGCACGCGCTCGAAGTCGTCAATCGTCCATTCGACGCCGGCCGTGTGGGCTATCGCCAGGAAATGCAGCACGGCGTTGGTGGAGCCCCCGGTCGCCATGATCACGGCGACCGCGTTTTCAATCGCTTTCTTGGTGACGATGTCGCGCGGCTTGATGTCTTTCTTGATGGCTTCAACCAGGACCTTGGCCGATTCCTTGGCCGAGTTCATTTTTTCGTCGTGCGGATTGGCCATGGTGCTGGAGTAGGGCAGCGAAATGCCGAGCGCCTCGAAGGCGCTGGACATGGTGTTGGCCGTGTACATGCCGCCGCAGCTGCCGGTGCCGGGAATGGCGCGGCGCTCGATCTGCAGCAGGTCTTCGTCGCTCATGCGGCCGGCGGCGTTCTCGCCCACGGCCTCAAACACGCTGACGATGTTGAGGTCCTTGCCCTTGTAGCTGCCGGGCAGGATGGTGCCGCCGTAGACGTAAATCGCCGGCACATTGGCGCGCAGCATGCCCATCAGGCCGCCCGGCATGTTTTTGTCGCAGCCGCCGACCACCAGCACGCCGTCCATCCACTGGCCCTGCACGCAGGTTTCGATGCAGTCCGAGATCACTTCGCGGCTCACCAGCGAATACTTCATGCCTTCGGTGCCCATGGCCATGCCGTCGGAAATCGTCGGCGTGCCGAAGACCTGCGCGTTGCCGCCGGCTTCCTCGATGCCGGCAATCGCCGCGTCCGCCAGTTTTTGCAGGCCGCTGTTGCAGGGCGTGATGGTGCTGTGGCCGTTGGCCACGCCGATCATCGGCTTCTTGAAGTCGTCGGCCTCGTAGCCCATGGCGTAGTACATGGAACGGTTGGGCGCGCGCGATTTGCCCTCGGTGATGTTTCTGCTGCGGGGGTTGGGGACGATGTTGACGGTCTTGGTGTTCATGGCGTGTCTCGTGGGTTGCTGCCGGGGTTGGCCTTTGCACGCTCCCCGGGGTGTTGTCGGAAAAGCAGAGTATGCGTGCTTTGACTGATTCTTTCCAATCCATTATTTGTGATCTATTAATATGTATGGCATATGAAAGATGCCCTCCATACTGTGGATGCCGCTGCCCGCAAGCCGCCCCTGGTTGAGCTGCGCCTGTGGCGCCAGTTCCTGGCCGTGGCCGAGGAACTCCACTTCGGCCGCGCGGCCCAGGGCCTGAACATGACCCAGCCGCCCCTCACGCAGGCCATCGCGCAGCTGGAGGCCTTGCTGGGCGTCAGGCTGTTCGACCGCACC
The DNA here is from genome assembly GCF_964252805.1 of Polaromonas sp. LjRoot131. Classification (NCBI taxonomy): domain Bacteria; kingdom Pseudomonadati; phylum Pseudomonadota; class Betaproteobacteria; order Burkholderiales; family Comamonadaceae; genus Polaromonas; species Polaromonas sp. LjRoot131. The sequence continues at coordinate 675,475 of NZ_CAXUPF020000001.1, forward strand.
AAGCGCAGCGTGCGGCTCACGGCGGCGGGCGCCGCCCTGGTGCCCGAGGCGCGCGACCTGCTGGCGCGTGCCCTGGCCCTGCCAGCCTATGCGCGTGCCAGCGCCGACGGCGAGGCCGGGCGGCTGCGGCTGGCCTTTGTCTCCACGGTGGGATTTGACCTGCTGCCGCGCTGGGTGCTGGCCTTTCGCGAGCACTACCCCAAGGTGCAACTGGAATTGATAGAGGCGACCGGCGACGTGCAGTTGCAGGCCTTTGAACGCGGCGAGATCGATGCGGGCTTCATGCTGCATTCCCCCGGTTTCGCCCCGCCCGGCCTGGCGAACCGGCGCATCAGCCAGGATCCGCTGGTGCTCGCCGTGCCTGGGCAAAGCGCGCTGGCAAGCCAGACGGCGCTCACTGTTTCGGACCTCTTGGACCAACCCCTGGTGATTTTTCCGCGGCGCATCCTGCCGTCGCTTTATGACGCGATTTTTGCGATGTACCACGCCTCGGGCCGCCTGCCGCGGGTGGCCCAGGAGGCCATCCAGATGCAGACCATCGTGAACCTGGTATCCGCCGGCCTCGGCGTGGCATGGGTTCCCGAGAGCGTGCGGCAGTTTCAGCGGCCGGGCGTGGTGTACCGCAGCGTGCCTGCCGGCAGGCCTTCCGCGCGTGGTGGCGCGCGAGGCGCTTCTGTAGTGGTGCCCGGCTGCGAGACCAGCCTGGTCTGGCCGGTCGCCAATGCCAATCCGGCACTGGCGCGTTTCATGGCTTTTATCGACGCTGAAAGCGGTTAAAGGCCTCGTCCTGTTCGCGTTGCCGGCGCGCCGCCACCGCGCTTTGCTGCTGCTGTCTCTCCGACGCGGTGAGTTGGCGTTGCTCCATCCTGCGCTGGGCAATTTCGCCGGCGCTGCCGCAGCGCGCGCCGTGGTTGGCTTCGCAATTGGCAATGATCTGTTTGTCGGAGGCCTGCGCCTGGGTACCGCCTTTGCGCAGGCCGCCCAGCGCAGAGGGCATGGCCTGGCGCGATGCGCCGGCGGATTGTTCAGCGGCCGCTGCTCGCGCATTCGCCGCCGCGTTTTCCGCCGCCCAGTCCTTGGGTGCTGCTGCTGCGCCGCCGCCATAGAGCGTGCCCGGCTTGCCCGTGACAGGCATGCCGCCGGCCTGCGCTGCGGTCTCGGTGGATCTCGCGGGCGCCTGCATGATGAGCTTTTCGTTATTGCCACCCTGGGCCGCGCAAGGCGTTTGGGAAAACACTTTTTTGCCGCTCGCATCGAGGCATTGGTATACCTGTGCGGTGGCGTGCTGTATGAAGAGCAGGCCCAGCAGGCTCGCGGCAAGGGCAGGGCGGAAAGAGCGGCGCATGGTCGGGGTCCGTCAGGGGTGTTGGCCGGAGTCTAAACCAGCGCGGCTTGCTCGTAAGCCCTTTCCTACGAGGCTTGCGTGCAAAATACCGCCCATGCTTATCCACCCGCAAATCAATCCCGTCGCGCTGCAACTCGGCCCGCTTGGCATCCACTGGTACGGCCTGACCTACCTGGCGGCCTTTGGGCTGTTTTTCTTTCTGGCCACAAGGCGGTTGAGGCACCAGCCTTTTGCCTCCATTACCGGTCCAGGGGCCTGGTCGCGCAGGGATATCGAGGACATGCTGTTCCTGGGCGTCATGGGGGTGGTGGTGGGTGGGCGGCTCGGGTATTGCCTTTTTTACAAGCCGGGCTACTACCTCACGCATCCGCTGGAGATCTTTTTTGTGTGGCAGGGCGGCATGAGCTTTCATGGTGGCATGTTGGGTGTGCTGGCTTCGCAATGGTGGTTTGCGCGCTCGCGCCAACGCCCCTGGCTGCAGGTGATGGATTTTGTGGCGCCTTGCGTGCCCACAGGGCTGGCGGCGGGGCGTGTCGGTAATTTCATCAATGGTGAACTGTGGGGGCGTTTCAGCGACCCGGCCTTGCCGTGGGGCATGGTGTTTCCAGGCAGCGGATCTCCGCTGCCGCGGCACCCGTCGCAGGTCTACCAGTTCTTGATGGAGGGCCTGCTGCTCTTCGTGCTGCTGTGGCTATACGCGCGCAAGCCGCGCAAGACCGGCCAGGTCTCCGGCGCCTTCCTGCTGGGATATGGAGTGTTCCGCTTCATCGCCGAGTTTTTCCGCGAGCCGGACGAATTCCTCGGCATCCTCGCCCTGGGCATGAGCATGGGCCAATGGCTGTGCGTTCCCATGATTGTTGGCGGCGCCTGGTTGTGGATATGGGCGACAAAGCAGGCTGAGCCAGCCTGAGAGGCGTGCCAAGCCGTCCCCGGCGGGATTTGATTCCGGTCTCCGGCCCGTTCGAGCTGTTCTTGTGAGGCCTGGCACCAGCGTGGTGCCGCAGTACCCGCTAGGGTTTCTCCCTGTCGTTTTCAGGCACACCCCTCTTGATTCGAAAGGCATTGTTTTTCATAATTACACGTAATTACTTGAAATTACCGCTCGATTGGGTTCGATCCACCTGCGGTAATGTAGGTGTTCTGCAAGGGTTCCGTCACACCGGCGGATCAGGTCAGCCAAAGGGTCAATGCCATGCGTCTTGTCCAGAGTTCACTGCACCAGGAGGTCGCCGACACCCTGCGCGAGCAGATCTTCGCGGGCCAGCTGGCGCCCGGAAGCTTTCTGGACGAGGTCGCGCTGTGCGAGCGCCTGGAAATCTCGCGCACGCCGCTGCGCGAGGCGCTCAAGGTGCTGACTTCGGAAGGGCTGCTGCGCCATGAGCCGCGCCGCGGCTGCTTCGTCAACGAGGTGACCGAGAAAGACCTTGACGACATCTTCCCGGTGATCGCACTGCTGGAAGGGCGCTGCGCCTATGAGGCGGCGCGCAACGCCACCGATGCCGACCTCGTGGCGCTGACCAATCTGCACGAACGGCTGAACAGCCACGCGGCCGCCGGCCGCATCAACGATTACTACGCCACCAACTTCGCGATCCATGAGGCCATCATCCTGCTGGCCGACAACCGCTGGCTGGCCCAGGCCATCGCCGACCTGCGCAAGATCCTCAAGCTCGCGCGGCTGCAGCAGCTGCATGCGCCGGGCCGGCTGGCGCAAAGCCTGTCGGAGCACATGACGGTGTTCGCCGCCCTCAAGAGCCGCGACAGCGAAGGTGCGGAAGCGGCCATGCGCACGCACCTGACGCGCCAGCGGGAAGCGCTGCGCGACCTGGCCCGCAACCAGCGCTCCAGGGTGGCGTCATGAGCGCCGCCGACTGGCTCTCCCGCAACGTCTCGCGCTTCACCGCGAGCGACAAAGCCGGTGCATCCGCGGTGCCGGCACAGGCGGGCGGCAAAAAAGCGGCGGCAAGTGCAGCGCTGCCCGCGCGCAGCACCCATGAGCGGCTGCAAGCCACACTGAGCCAAAAGGACGAGGCACTGTCGCCGCGTGTGTTGCGCCGCACCTTGCAGGAACTGCAGGCCATCATCGACCCGCGCGTGAGCGAGGTCGAGGGCGGACGCCGCGCCATGGCCATTGCGGCCTGGTACGAGGGCGCCACCACTGCGCGCCGGCGCGACCTGTGGATGCTCATGAGCGAGCAGTTCGTCGCCAATCCGCAAAAGGTCAAGGCCGCGCAGGCGCAGTTCGCGGCCGCGGTCGGCACACCCGAAGAGGCGGTGGCCGAGGTGCGCTATCGGCGCGCCACGGTGTCGCCGCGCCGGCGCCTGCTGCAGCGCTTCAGCGTCTATCCGGGCGGCATCCAGTTCCTGGTCGACATGCGGGCCGAGATGCAGCCCAGCCTCAAGGCCGACAAACGCCTGCTGGCGCTGGACGTCGAGATGGAGTACATGTTCTCCACCTGGTTCGACGTGGGCTTTCTCGACCTGCGCCGCATCACCTGGGACTCGCCGGCTTCGCTGATCGAAAAACTCATCAAGTACGAGGCGGTGCACGACATCAAGGGCTGGGCCGACGTGAAGAACCGGCTCGACAGCGACCGGCGCTGCTACGGCTTTTTCCACCCGAGGCTCCCCGAGGTGCCGCTGATCTTTGTGGAGGTCGCCATGGTCGAGCGCATTGCGGGCGACATCATGCCGCTGCTTGACGAATTGGCCGCGCCTTCCGACCTGAGCCGTGCCACCACCGCGATTTTTTATTCCATCAGCAACACCCAGGCCGGCCTGCGCGGCGTGAGCTTCGGCGATTCGCTGATCAAGCGGGTGGTCGAAAGCCTGAAGGAAGAGTTTCCCAAGCTCAAGACCTTCGCCACACTGTCGCCGATTCCGGGCTTTCGCAGCTGGCTGGGAAAAAATGCCGCGGCCATGCTGGAAAAGCTGGGCGACAAGGAGCGCAGCGCGCTGGGCAGGGCCGTCGGCTTCGAGCCGCCCGGTGCCGGACATCTGCTCACGGCAGCTGAAGACCCACTGTCGCTGGGCGAGAAATCACCGGTGCGGAAAATGCTGTTGCACTGCGCGGCCCACTACCTTGGAAGGACGATGGAAGAGGGAAAACCGCTGGATCCGGTGGCGCGTTTTCACCTGGGCAACGGCGCGCGCGTGGAGCGCATCAACTGGGCCGGCGATCCGACGCCCAAGGGCCTCAAGCAATCGTACGGCCTGATGGTGAATTACCTCTATGACCTCAAGCGCCTGGACAGGCACCGCGCGCAGCTGGCACAGGGGGAAATCCCCGTGTCAGGAGACATAGAAGATTTGTACATTTGAATGCGTACTTAAGATGGGTTTGGGTAGCGGCAGGTTGGAGTGCATCGCCCTTGAACCTCCGGTGTGCTTTTTCTAGGTTCAACAACGACAGGAGACAACAATGACCTTCAGCTTTCACGCCCGGGCCTCCCGGCGCGACATTCTGCGCGCCGCGGCCGCCGGCGCCGCGACACTGTCCTTTGGCAGCCACGCCCAGTCTGGCTGGCCGACCAAGCCGGTGACGGTCATCGTGCCCTTCCCGGCCGGCGGCGGCACGGATGCTTTCGCCCGGCCCTTGTCCGCACAGTTCGCCAAACTGACCGGCAAGCAGCTCATCATCGACAACCGCGGCGGCGCCGGCGGCACCCTGGGCGCCAGTATCGCGGCCAAGGCCCAGCCAGACGGCTACACGCTGTTCATGGGCGCGGTGCACCACACCATCGCGCCTTCGATGTACCCCAAGCTCGACTACGACATCGAAAAAGACTTTGTGCCGCTGGCCCTGATGGCCAATGTGCCGCAGGTGCTGGTGGTCAACCCCCGAAACATGCCTTTTGCCGATTTCAAGGCCTATATCGACACCGTGCGCAAGTCGCCGGGCAAGTACAACTACGGCTCCGCCGGCGCGGGCACCTCGCACCATTTGGCAGGCGAGCTGTTCAAGCAGCAGACCAAGACCTTCATCACGCACATTCCCTACCGCGGCGCGGGCCCCGCCCTGCAGGACTTGATCGCGGGCAACGTCGACATGATGTTTGACGGCCTGGGTTCCTCGGCCAATCACATCAAGGGCGGGCGCATCAAGGCGCTGATGGTGGCCGGCACCAAGCGCAACCCGGCCTTCCCGGACGTGCCCTGCGCCGGTGAGCTGGGCCTGCCCGACTACACCGTGACCACCTGGTACGGCATGTGGGCGCCCAAAGGTACGCCGGCCGACGTGCAGGCGCGCATCGTCGAAGACCTGCGCAAGGCCGCCGCCAGCGACGAGCTCAAGGCCATCTGGGCCAACAACGGCGCCGACTTCGGCAACCTCACGCCCCAGCAGTTCGGCACGTTCGTGAGCAGCGAGGTCAAGCGCTGGTCTGCCGTGGTGAAAGCCTCCGGCGCCAAACTCGAATGACCGCTTGATGACCGGAGCCGTTTTGCTGGAGGTGAAAGACTCCCTGGCCTTTGTGACCCTGTCCCACCCCGGCAAGCTCAATGCCATGAGCCGCGCCATGTGGCGCGAGTTGCGTGCGGTGTTTGAGCGTATCCAGCAGAGCAATGGCTTGCGTTGCGTGCTGGTGCGGGGCGAGGGCGGGCACTTTTGCGCGGGAGGCGACATTTCCGAATACGCCGGTTTCCGGTTTGAAGAAGCCGCCCTGCGCGAGTTTCACGAGAAGGACGTGTGGGGCGGACTGCAAGCCATGCTGGATTGCGACGTCCCCATGGTCGCGCAGGTCGACGGCAACTGCATGGGCGCCGGCCTGGAAATTGCCAGCTGCTGCGACCTGCGCATCGCCGGCGATACGGCCAAGTTCGGCGCACCCATCGCCAAGCTCGGTTTTCCGATGGCGCCGCGCGAGGCCGCGTTGGTGATGCGCGCGGCGGGCGAGCTGACTGCCCGCGAAATGCTGCTGTCGGCCGCCGTGCTGGGTGCCGCCGAGATGAAGCAGCGCGGCTTTCTCAACCAGGTGGCGCCGGCCCATGAGGCGGGCGCAGCGGCCCTGGCCTGTGCGGCGAGCGCCGCCGCCCTGGCGCCTGGCGCGGCGCGGCTGAACAAGCAGGCCTTCAGGGCCCTGGCCGAAGCCGGCAACGCTCAAGCCGTGACTGATTTGACCGCGAGTGCCTACCGCTACGCCGCATCGCCCGAACACCGGGAGGGTGTCACGGCCTTTACTGAAAAACGCCCGCCCCGATTCGACGGCCGGGCCCCTGCATCCACACCACCGACAGCCTGATCCATGAAAAACCATAACCTGTTTGCGGCGCTGCGGGCCGCCTTTCCCTCATCGCTCGATGAAACCGCCGTCGAAACCGACAACGGCCTGCGCTATTCATGGCGCGACCTCGAACGCGGCACCGCGATGATGGCCAACCTGCTGGCTTCGCTGGGCCTTCCCCCGGGGGCCCGCGTGGCGGTGCAGGTCGAAAAGTCGGTGGAAGCCATGATGCTTTACCTGGCGACCCTGCGCGCCGGCTATGTGTTTTTGCCGCTCAACACGGCTTACCAGAGCGCCGAGATCGAATACTTCATCGGAAATGCCGAGCCCTCCGTGATGGTGTGCAGCAGCAAGAACTTCGGCTGGGTCAGCAAGATCGCCTTCAAGGCCGGCACGCAGAACGTCTTCACGCTCGACGACGACCGCACCGGCTCGCTGCTGGACCGCGCCGCGCACTGCAGCGACAAGCATGAGGCCGTGGCACGCCAGGCCGACGACCTGGCCGCCATCCTCTACACCAGCGGCACCACCGGCCGCAGCAAGGGTGCCATGCTGACGCACGGCAACATGCTGAGCAACGCGCTGGTGCTGAAAGACTATTGGGGCTGGAAGAAGGGCGACGTGCTGATCCATGCCTTGCCGATCTTTCACGTGCACGGCCTGTTTGTCGCCATCCACGGCGCGCTGATCAACGGCAGCAAGATGATCTGGCTCTCGAAGTTTGACCCCAAGCTGGTGGTGCAAAAATTGCCCGAGGCCACGGTGTTCATGGGCGTGCCCACGCTCTACGTGCGCCTGCTGGCCGAGGCTGGCCTGACCCGCGAAGCCTGCCGCAACATGCGGCTCTTCGTCGCGGGCTCAGCGCCCTTGCTGATCGAAACCTTCAACGAATGGAAGGAACGCACCGGCCACACGATTCTGGAGCGCTACGGCATGTCCGAAACCGTGATGCTGACCTCCAACCCCTACCAGGGCGCCGAGCGGCGCGGCGGTACCGTGGGTTTTGCGCTGCCCGGCGTCAGCTTGCGTGTGCAGGGCGAGGACGGCAAATCCCTGCCGGCCGGCGAGATAGGCGGCATCCAGGTCAAGGGCCCCAACGTCTTCAAGGGCTACTGGCGCATGCCGGAAAAAACGAAAGAAGAATTCACGGCCGACGGCTACTTCAAAACCGGCGACGTCGGCAAGATCGACGAGCGGGGCTACATCGTCATCGTGGGCCGCAGCAAGGACCTGATCATCAGCGGCGGCTACAACGTCTACCCGGCGGAGATCGAGGGCTACATCAACGACATGCCCGGCGTGGCCGAAAGCGCCCTGGTCGGTGTGCCGCACCCGGATTTTGGCGAAGTGGGTGTGGCCGTGGTGATCGCCAAGCCGGGCGTTTCGCTGGAGGGCGGCCAGATCGTGGGCGAACTCAAGTCCAGGCTGGCCAATTTCAAGATCCCCAAGCAGTGCTTTGTGGTCAGCGAGCTGCCGCGCAACACCATGGGCAAGGTGCAGAAGAATCTGCTGCGCGAGCAGTACAAGGGCTTGTTCGTTTAAGAGCAGGTGCTACGGCGCGAAGTCGTCGACCTGAATCACCTTGTCCGCCGCGCGCAGGTAGGCCAGCGCCAGCTCAGGCCGGTTTGAGCCTTGCGCGGCGCGTTCCATGGACTGGCGGCCGCGCACGGCCTTGTTGAGCGCCACGGTTTCTTCCCCAAGCTGGGCCGCCAGGTCCAGCGCATCCATCAAATCCCGTAAACCGCCGCTGCTCGGCGTGGCCAGGTCGGGGCCCAGGCGCCGCATGAGGGCAGGGTGGGTGCGAAGAAGTTTCGCCAGTTCCAGCAACTGCACATCCCGAAGCGGCGCCAGGCGGGTGCTGCGGTTAAGCACCATGGCCCCCACCACACGGCGCAGCGGCGAAGGGAAATTGGCGTAGAGCGCTTCCAGCGCATTGCCGGCTTCGTCGAGCTGCACACGGATCGCGGCCCTGGCCACCGGCAGCATGTCGCCGTCCTTTTCGACGGCGTAGCGCCACGCGCAGGCACTGGCCATGTAAAGGTGGGCCAGCACATCACCCAGCCGGGCCGACAGCAGCTCCATGCGTTTGAGCTTGCCGCCCAGCAGGCCCATGGCCAGGTCGCAGGTGAGCGCGTACTGGCTGCTAAGGCGGGCGATCAGCCGGGCTTCCTTTTCCAGGCCCGCCGGCGGCGTGCCCCGCAGTGGTGCGCCCGCGATGCTGTGCCAGAAGTTGCGCAGCACGTGCCCGCCATGGCCCATCAAGGCCTGGCCCAGCGCTTCGGCGTCCTTGTCCTGCACGGCCTGCATTTCCTTCATCACGTAAGGATGGCAGCGCACCGCGCCCTGGCCGAAAATAATCAGCGAGCGGGTCAGGATGTTGGCGCCTTCCACGGTGATGGCAATGGGCGCGCCGCGGTAGGCCACGGACAGCAGGTTGGAAGGGCCCTGGATGATGCCCTTGCCGCCCAGGATGTCCATGCCGTGGTTGACGGCCCGCCGGCCGGCTTCGGTCAGGTGCACTTTCAGGATGGCGCTGGCCACGCTGGGCTGCTCGCCCTTGTCCAGCACAGCGGCGGTGTAGCGGCGCGCGGCGTCCGTCGCGTAAAGCTCGCAGGCCATCCCGGCGATCACGCCGGCAATTGCATCGAAGCGGCCAATCGGAAGGCCGAACTGCTCGCGCACCTGGCCGTAGCCGTTGGCGACGAAGAGCGCGGTCTGCTGCATGGCCGAGCCCAGCGCCGGCAGCGAAATCGCGCGGCCTGCCGCCAGGCATTCCATCAGCATGCGCCAGCCTTGGCCGACCCGGGCTTCGCCTCCTATGATCCAGTCCATGGGGATGAAGACTTCGCGGCCTTCGATGGGGCCGTTCATGAAGGCAGCGTCCATGGGCCTGTGCCGCCTGCCGATGTTCATGCCGGGTTGCGGCACCGGGATCAGTGCGCAGGTGATGCCCAGCTGGCGTTGGCCTTCGGGCAGGCCTTCGTCGATGGCGTTGAAGGCCAGGCCGACGACGGTGGCCACCGGCGCCAGCGTGATGTAACGCTTGGAAAAATTGACGCTGAAGCCGCGCACCATGGCGCCGTCGACCTCGCGTTCGACCAGCACGCCGCTGTCGGGGATGGAGGCCGCATCGGAGCCCGCATAGGGCGAGGTCAGCCCGAAGCAGGGCAGGTCGCGGCCGTCGGCCAGGCGCGGCAGGTAATGCTGCTTCTGCGCCGGTGTCCCGTAGCGCAGCAGCAACTCGGCAGGGCCCAGGGAGTTGGGCACCATGACGGTCACGGCCGCGGAAATATTCAGGGTGGCGATGCGCGTGACCACGGTGGCGTGGGCGTAGTGGCTGAAACCCAGCCCGCCGTGCTCCTCGGGGATGATCATTCCGAAGAAGCGGTGCTCGCGCATATACGCCCAGACCTCGGCGGGCAGGTCGCCGGCCTGGTCGATGGCGAAATCGTCGAGCATGGAGCACAGAGCGGTGACTTCCGTGTCCAGAAAGGCTTGTTCGGTGGCGCTGAGCACAGTGGGCCCGGCGGCCAGCAGGGCGTCGAAATCGGGTTGGCCTGAAAACAGCCGGCCTTCGAAGCCGACGGTGCCGGCCTCCAGCGCGGCGCGCTCCGTGTCGCCCATCACAGGCAAAGCCCGGGCAAAGGGTTTCATGGCGGCCTGGCCTAGCCAGTGGGCAAATCCCATGGGGTATCTTTCGGAAAGGAGAGTGAAACTGGTCCCAAAAGCGTACGTGGGGAGGGACAGGGCGCCTAGCGCCTTAGGCCCGTTTTACTGTAGGCGGATTTGCCGGGCGGCCGGCGGCAGGCCCTCATGCAAAGGCGGCATAAGAAAGGTTCCCGCTCCTTCAGCCCTCTTATACAATTGCTCCGGTCTGATTTTTGCTAGTGTTTCCTGGTTTTTACTTCCAAGTTTTTATAAGAGGAGTTGAGGACATTATGAAAAAGCATCTTGGGTATTGGGCGTTTTCGGCCATGCTGGTAGCGGCATTGACTGCCTGCGGTAAAAAAGAAGAAGCGCCCGCCGCTGCCGCCCCGGCCGCAGCCGCGAGCGCACCGGCGCCTGTCGCCGCCGAGGAAAAGGTGCTCAATGTCTACAACTGGCCTGACTATGTCGCCAAAGACATGATCGCCAACTTCGAAAAAGAAACCGGCATCAAGGTCAACTACCAGACCTTCGAGAACAACGAAGCCTTGCACGCCAAGCTGGTAGCCGGCAACACGGGCTATGACATCGTCGTCCCCGGTGCCGTGTTCGCCAAGCCGCAGATCGACGGCGGCCTGCTCGCCAAGCTCGACAAGGCCAAGATCGCCAACTACGGCAACCTGGACCCGGCCATCATGGAAAAGCTGGGCACCATTGACCCGGGCAACGGTTACCTCGTGCCCTGGGCCTGGAGCTTCACCACGGTCGGCATCAACAAGGCCAAGGTCACCAAGGCCCTGGGTTCCACCCCCATGCCGGAAAACGCCTGGGACCTGGTGTTCAACCCGGTCTACACCGCCAAGCTCAAGTCTTGCGGCATCGCCTACCTCGACTCGCCCACCGAAGTGCTGCCGCCGGCCATGCACTACCTGGGCAAGAACGCGTATTCCAATGACCCGGCCGACCACAAGGCAGCCGCCGAGATGCTGGCCAAGGTGCGTCCGCACATCCGCATGTTCTCCAGCACCATGATTGACGACCTGGCCGGCGGCAAGGCCTGCGTGGCCCTGGCCTGGGCCGGCGACATCAACATCGCCCGTGCCCGCGCACTGGAAAACAAGAGCGGCAACGACGTCGAGGCCCTGCTGCCCAGCACCGGCGGCCTGATCTTCTTTGACACCCTGGCGATTCCCAAGGATGCCAAGCACCCGAACAACGCGCTGGCCTTCATCAACTACTCGCTGCGCCCGGAAGTGTCCGCATCCCTGACCAACGAACTGGGCTACGCCACCGCCAACAAGGCCAGCCTGGCCAACGTCAAGCCTGAGATCGCCAAGGACAAGGCTGTGTTCCCCGACGCGGACAACCTAAAGAAAATGGTGTCCCCGGCCAGCTTCAGCAACGAGGCCCGTGAGTCCATGAGCAATGTGTTCACCGCCTTCAAAAAAGGCAAGTGACGTTTTACTGATCTCTGGCAAGCGCTGATTTCAGTGTGAACCCGGCTGTGCATGCAATGTGTTGTGTGCACAGCCTTTTTTCATCTTGATGAAGGCAGGAAATCCTGTTCATGAATCTACCTCTCTCGGCCGGCGACGGGTTTTTGCGGACTGACCAGCTGGTCAAGCGCTTTGATGGCGTGGCCGCGGTCGATGACGTCTCGCTGTCCATCCACAAGGGTGAAATCTTCGCGCTACTGGGCAGTTCAGGCTGCGGCAAGTCGACCCTGCTGCGCATGCTGGCGGGTTTTGAAAAACCGACCTCCGGCGCGGTCTTCCTCGACGGCGTGGACATCGCGTCCTTTCCGCCCTACGAGCGGCCCATCAACATGATGTTCCAGTCGTACGCGCTGTTTCCGCACCTGACGGTCTGGGACAACATCGCCTTCGGCCTCAAGCGCGAGGGCATGCCCAAGGGCGAGATCGCGGCCCGCGTGCAGGAGATGCTCAAGCTGGTCCAGCTCGAGGCTTTCGCCAAGCGCAAGCCGCACCAGCTTTCCGGCGGGCAGCAGCAGCGCGTGGCCCTGGCGCGCAGCCTGGCCAAGCGTCCGCAGTTGCTTTTGCTTGACGAACCCCTGGGCGCGCTGGACAAAAAACTGCGCGAACGCACGCAGTTCGAACTGGTCAACATTCTTGAATCCGTGGGCGTGACCTGCGTCATGGTGACGCACGACCAGGAAGAAGCCATGGCCATGGCCTCCCGCATCGCGGTGATGAGCCACGGCCGTGTGCTGCAGGTTGGCACACCCAAGGAAATCTACGAGCATCCCAATTGCCGCTTTGTGGCCGACTTCATCGGCAACGTCAACATGCTGGAGGGCGAGCTTACGCTGGACGAGGCCGACCGCTGTGAGGTCACCACCGACCAGGGCGTGGTGAGCGTGGGCCACGGCATCAGCGGCACGCTGGGCATGTCGGTCGCCATCGCGGTGCGGCCCGAGAAAATCCACATCGCCAAGACCCGGCCGGCCGGCGTCGGCACTAACCTGTTCACCGGCAAGGTGCGCGAGATCGCCTATTTCGGCAGCTATAACACCTTCATCGTGGAAGCGGCCGGCGGCCGCTCCCTCAAGATCACCGAGACCAACACCACGCGCCACGACAGCGACACGATCACCTGGGACGACCCGGTCTTCTTCTGGTGGGATGGCTCCGCGCCGGTGGTGCTGACGCAATAAGTCCAGCCCACCGGCCTCCAACGATTCAATCCCGGCGATGAAAAACATCCCCTCCTGGCTTCAACTCAACCTCGGGCGGCGCTTCGTCATCGCCGTGCCTTACGTCTGGCTGCTGCTGTTTTTTGTGCTGCCTTTCCTGATCCTGCTGCGCATCAGCGTGACGGACATGGGCAACGGCGTGGATCCCTTCGCGCCCTTGATCGAAACGGTCAAGGGCTCGTGGCACGTGCTGCTGCGCTACAACAACTACGCGTCCATCTTCATCGACAACGCCCAGGATGCGGCGGGGGGCTTCGGCAACACGATTTACATGGAGGCCTACAAAACCTCCCTGAAGTACGCCTTGCTCACCACGCTGTCCTGTCTGGTCATCGGCTACCCGTTTGCCTATTTCATCGCCCGCTCGCGGCCCGCGATCCGCCCGGCCTTGCTGATGCTGGTGATGCTGCCGTTCTGGACCTCCTTCCTGCTGCGCGTCTACGCCTGGAAGGGCATCCTGGCTGACCAGGGCGTGCTCAACAACCTGCTGTTGTCGCTGGGCATCATCCAGGAGCCCCTGGTGATGCTCTACACCGACGTCTCCATGCTGGTCGGCATGACTTACGTGTACTGTCCCTTCATGATCCTGCCGCTTTACGCCAACCTGGTGAAGATGGATTTCCGCCTGCTGGAGGCCGCGCACGACCTGGGCGCCAGCGCCTGGAAGGCCTTCTGGCTGATCACTGTGCCGCTCAGCAAGTCCGGCATCGTGGCCGGTTCCATGCTGGTGTTCATCCCCAGCGTCGGCGAGTTCGTGATCCCATCGCTGCTGGGCGGCGCCGAAAACATCATGATTGGCCGCGTGGTCTGGGACGAGATGTTCAGCAGCAACAACTGGCCGCGCGCCTCCGCGCTGGCGGTGGTGATGATTCTGCTGATCCTGGTGCCGCTGGCCTTTTATTACCGCTCCAGCAGCGACCGCGACGCGCGGGGAGGGCGCTGAGATGAAAACCGGCATGAGGAGTCTTTCGCGCCTGGTGGAAAACAACGTGGGCAAGCTCTGGATGGGGCTGGTCTACCTCTTTCTCTACATCCCGCTGTTCTTCCTGATCGTCTTTTCCTTCAACAGCACGCGGCAGGACGGCGTCTTCACCGGCTTCTCGACGCGCTGGTATGAGGCCTTGCTGGCGGACTCGCGCCTGGTCGAAGGATTTTTTCTGTCGCTCAAGGTGGCGCTGATCACCGGCACCTTGTCGGTGGTGCTGGGCAGTTTTGCTGCCTTTGTGCTGGTGCGCTATCTGCGCTTCACCGGACGCACGCTGTTTTACGGGCTGGTGAATGCGCCGTTGGTCATGCCCGAGGTCATCATCGGGTTGTCCTTGCTGCTTCTGATGGTGGCGGTGCAGCGCACCGTGGGCTGGCCCGATCGCGGGTTCATCACCATCGTGACCGGCCACACCTTGCTGGGTATGGCCTATGCCACCGTGGTGATCCAGTCGCGCCTGAGCGAAATGGACCGCACCCTCGAAGAGGCCGCCATGGACCTGGGCTGCCGGCCCATGCAGGTGTTCTTTCTGGTGACCCTGCCCAATATCGCGCCCGCCCTGGTGTCGGCTTGGTTGCTGACCTTCACGCTCTCGTTTGACGACGTGGTGATTTCGGAATTCTTGTCGGGCCCGGGCGTGACGACCCTGCCGCAGGTGATCTTCAGCTATGCCCGCCGCGGTGTGAACCCGTCGATTTACGCGGCGGCCACGATTTTGATCACCGTGGTGTCGCTGGGCATCATCAGCTACAGCATCTACGTAATGCGCCGGCAAAAGCGGCTGGACCGCGAAATCAGTGCGGCGGCTCGACCGGAACAGGCTTTTCCAGACCCCGTCCCGGCAAAGTAGCCAGCACCACGCCGGCCAGCGCGATGCCGAAGGCACCGATCTGGGTGGGGTTCAGTGTTTCGCCCAGGACCATGACGCCGACCGCGGCGGCGCTGATGGGCAGCAGTACGGCAAACACGCCGGCTTCGTTGGCCGGGATAGTCTTGAGGCCCGTCATCCAGAGCCAGACCGTCCAGACACTCGCGGCCAGCGAGTAAAACACCAGCAGCAGCCAGAGGGAAGGCGCGACTCTACCGAAGTCAAAGCTCCAGGCCATCCAGAGGCCCAGCGGGGTGACGAGCGCAAAGCCCCAGAGGTTGATCAAGGCCGAAATACGCTTGGGGCTCAGCACGCCGGTCAGCTTTTTGCCGATCACCGCGTAGAAGGCCTCGCACAGGACCGCTCCCACCAGCAGCAGGTTGCCCAGCCAAGCGTACTTCGACGCCAGATCATCTTCCGGCCCAGCGGCGTGTGCTGGCGGTGGATTTTTGGACAGCGACACCAAGGCGATGCCGACCACGGCACAGGCCACCGCGCCCCATACCCGCAGGCTGATGCGCTCCCGCAGGAAGAGCCAGCTCATGAGCGCGACGGCGGCCGGAATGGAGGCCATGATGACGCCAGCCGCGACGGCGCTGGTCAGGCTCACGCCGAACAGCATGCAGATGGAAAACAGGAAGTTGCCCAGGAAGGACTCCAGGAACAGCAGGCGTGCGGTTTGCCGGCTCATAGGGACTTCTTCGGCGGGCTTTTTGAGCCAGCGCAGCATGGCCGCACCGCCTATGCCAAAGCGCAGCCAGGCGAGCAGGAAGACGGGCAGGGTGGCGACCAGGGGCTTGGACAGCGCCACATAGCTGCCCACCAGAGACATGCTGAGCCCGAGACAGGCGTAAGCCACAATGCGGTTCATTAAACTGGGAGTTCCTGTTGCACGGCCATGCGGCCCACCGGTTGGAGAGGGGGTTGGCAGGGATGCCAGCAGGCCGGAATCATGCCTTAATTTTCAGGATACCCGGGCCAACCGGGACACCAAGCGATGACACTTTCTTCTTCCACTCGCCATGTCTTTGTCTACGGCACCCTGCGCAAAGGGGAGCAGCGGGACATCAACCGCCTGCAGCCCGCGCCGCGCTGGGTAGGACGGGCGCAAGTGGCCGGCGTCATGCATCACCTGGGA
Organism: Polaromonas sp. LjRoot131; assembly: GCF_964252805.1. Lineage (NCBI taxonomy): Bacteria > Pseudomonadati > Pseudomonadota > Betaproteobacteria > Burkholderiales > Comamonadaceae > Polaromonas > Polaromonas sp. LjRoot131. The sequence goes on from NZ_CAXUPF020000001.1 coordinate 691,391, forward strand.
AGCTACCCGGGCTTGGTGCTGGGCGGGCCAGGGGTGGTGCACGGTGAGGTCTACGCCATCAGCGCCGAGCTGGAGCGAATACTTGATGAAATCGAAGAGGTCTGGCCGCAGCAAACCGGCGAATATGCCAAGCGCGAAGTGGTGGTGCAGCTGGACGCGAGCCCGGAGCCAGGCGGATCGCGAGGCGAGGCGCGCGAGCTCTTGTGCGTTCTTTATGAAATTGCGCCTGAGCGTACCCAGGGAAAGCCTGTCATCGCCAGCGGCGACTGGGTGTTGCATCGCACTGGTCGCAAAGCCTGAGTTAGTGCGCGTTGCCGCAGTTTGTGCGCCCCGCTTCTTTCCTCCTTGATTTGAATTGCCGGATGGGTCGCTTTTGGGCCCTCGTTGCTGCCACAGCTGTGGTGTTGCGCCGTATTTCACGATCCAACAAATTCATTTCACCATACAAAAAAGTGAAATGGTGCGCTGCGGAAATTTTTCTCAATCCGAGAAATAGAATTTTGTATTGTGGTAATTTGTTGAGAGGTTGTTGATTTTGCTGGATTTTAATTTTGTCTTATATAAGACATAAGAGCTTCACAAAGTCTTGTAGAAGACTTAAAGTGACTCCATCGCATTCACTTTTCTCTTCTTCATTTTTCTTTCTTCAATTCTCTTTAACCCACGGAGCCCACCATGCCACAAACCCTCACTGAACAACTGAGCCGCGACCAGCAGATTTCCGCCCTGGAAAAAGAATGGGCCACCAATCCCCGCTGGAAGGGCATCAAGCGCGGTTACAGCGCGGCCGATGTGGTCCGCCTGCGCGGTTCCTTCCCCATCGAGCACACACTGGCACGCCGCGGTGCTGAAAAACTTTGGGGCCTGGTCAACAACGAGCCTTATGTGAATTGCCTGGGGGCGCTGACGGGCGGCCAGGCCATGCAGCAGGTCAAGGCCGGCGTCAAGGCCATCTACCTGTCGGGCTGGCAAGTCGCCGCCGACAACAACAGCTACGCTTCCATGTACCCCGACCAGTCGCTGTACCCTGTGGATTCCGTTCCCACTGTGGTCGAGCGCATCAACAATACCTTCCGCCGTGCCGACGAGATCCAGCACTCCAAGGGCATCGATGCCGGCGACAAGGGTTACATCGACAACTTCGCGCCCATCGTGGCCGATGCCGAGGCCGGTTTTGGTGGCGTGCTCAACGCCTTCGAACTGATGAAGGCCATGATCAAGGCCGGCGCCGCCGGCGTGCACTGGGAAGACCAGCTCGCATCGGTGAAAAAATGCGGCCACATGGGCGGCAAGGTCCTGGTGCCTACGGCCGAAGCCGTGCAAAAACTGGTGGCTGCCCGCATGGCTGCCGACGTCTGCGGCGTGCCCACGCTGGTGATTGCCCGCACCGACGCTGAAGCGGCCGACCTGCTGACCAGCGACTACGACGAAAACGACAAGCCCTTCATCACCGGCGAGCGCACCTCGGAAGGCTTTTACAAGACGAAAAAAGGCATTGACCAGGCCATCAGCCGCGCCATCGCCTACGCCCACTACGCCGACCTGGTGTGGTGCGAAACCGGCACACCCGACCTCGAGTTCGCCAAGAAATTTGCCGACGCCGTGCACAAGGTGCACCCTGGCAAGATGCTGGCCTACAACTGCTCGCCGTCCTTCAACTGGAAGAAAAACCTGGATGACGCAACCATTGCCAAGTTCCAGAAAGAGCTGGGCGCGATGGGCTACAAGTACCAGTTCATCACCCTGGCCGGCATCCATTCCATGTGGTACAACATGTTCGACTTGGCCCAGGACTACGTCAAACGCGGCATGTCGGCCTATGTCGAAAAAGTCCAGGAGCCTGAATTCGCAGCCCGCGACCGCGGCTACACCTTTGTGTCGCACCAGCAGGAAGTCGGCACCGGTTACTTCGACGAAGTTACCACCGTGATCCAGGGCGGCAAGTCCAGCGTGACCGCGCTGACCGGTTCCACCGAAGAAGAGCAGTTCCACTGAATTGACTCACTCCCCAACGATTACCCAGACGCTCGTGCCTTCAGGGCACAGCTTTAGCCCGGAGAGGCACTTAGGGCCTCTCCGGGCTTTTTTGCGAGCGCTTTTTGGCGTAGAGTGCAACTTGTTACATAAAACACGACATTGAACATCAACTGGAGGGGCTGCCGTGTCGGACTTAACCGTGGGTTTCAAGCGTATTTCCTGTCCCGACTGCGAGGGTTCCGGTGAACTGCGCATCGAGAGCGAAAACATCAACGAGCATTTCGAGGTCGAAAAGCAGACCGTCATCACGGAATGCCCGCGCTGCCTGGGTCTAGGCTTCTTGCCGCCGGGTTCGCAATAGCGTTTCGCGCAACGCAGAACGGGCGCCGCGGACGGGGTCTTGCCAACCTGCCGTAAAATACGCGCATGCAATCAATCAAGCTGGAAACAGGAAGGATCGTTCGGGTTATGACACCGCGAACTACGACCTTGTCCGTCTTCTGGAGTCATCCAGGGCGCTAAGTCGCACCCCTTGGTGATTGTTAGCTACACAATTTATAGCTTTCATCCAAATTTCCCCAAAAAAAGCGCGGCATGTTCCGCGCTTTTTTGTTGCTCCCATTTTTATCTCTAAAAAAGTCCATCCCATGATTCAGATCACGCTCCCCGATGCCTCCAAGCGCGAATACCCGCAAGCTGTCACGGTTGCCGAAGTCGCCGCCTCGATAGGTGCCGGCCTGGCCAAAGCCGCCCTGGGCGGCAAGGTCGACGGCAAGGTGGTGGACACCAGCTACCTGATCGACAAAGACAGCGCGGTCTCCATCGTCACCGCCAAGGATGCCGATGGCCTGGACATGATTCGCCATTCCACGGCCCACTTGCTGGCCTACGCCGTCAAGGAGCTGTTCCCGGATGCGCAGGTCACCATTGGCCCGGTCATCGAAAACGGCTTTTTCTACGATTTCTCCTACAAGCGCCCGTTCACGCCGGAAGACCTGGTGGCGATCGAAAAGCGCATGACGGAACTCGCCGCCAAGGATGAGCCGGTGACGCGCCGCGTGCTGCCGCGCGACGAAGCCGTGGCGCACTTCAAGAGCATTGGTGAGCACTACAAAGCCGAGATCATCGCCAGCATCCCCGCCAATGAGGACGTGTCGCTCTACCGCGAAGGGGCTTTTGAAGACCTGTGCCGTGGGCCTCACGTGCCCAGCACGGGCAAACTGAAGTTCTTCAAACTCATGAAAGTGGCCGGCGCCTACTGGCGCGGCGACCACCGCAATGAAATGCTGCAGCGTGTTTACGGCACGGCCTGGGCGACCAAGGACGAACTCCAGCAGTACCTGACGATGCTGGAGGAAGCCGAGAAACGCGACCACCGCAAGCTCGGCAAGGAACTGGACCTGTTCCACATCGACGACCATGCACCCGGCCTGGTGTTCTGGCATCCCAAGGGCTGGACGGTCTGGCAGGGCGTGGAGCAGTACATGCGCAAGGTCTACCAGGACAACGGTTACCAGGAGGTCAAAGGCCCGCAGATCATCGACAAGACGCTGTGGGAGAAAACCGGCCACTGGGACAAGTACCGCGACAACATGTTCACGACCGAGAGCGAAAAGCGCGAATACGCGCTCAAGCCCATGAACTGCCCCGGCCACATCCTGATCTTCAAGCAGGGGATCAAGAGCTACCGCGACCTGCCGCTGCGCTACGGCGAATTCGGCCAGTGCCACCGCAACGAACCTTCGGGCGGGCTGCACGGCATCATGCGTGTGCGCGGCTTCACGCAGGACGACGGCCATATTTTCTGCACCGAGGACCAGATCCTCAAGGAATGCGTGGAGTACACGACCTTGCTGCAGAAGGTGTACACCGATTTCGGCTTCAAGAACATCATCTACAAGGTCGCCACGCGTCCCGAGGCGCGCATTGGCTCGGACGAAAGCTGGGACAAGGCCGAGCATGCGCTGATGGAAAGCCTGCGCACATCCGGCTGCGAATTTGAAATCGCCCCCGGCGACGGTGCGTTTTACGGTCCCAAGATCGAATACACGCTGAAAGACGCCATCGGCCGCCAATGGCAGTGCGGCACCATGCAGGTCGATTTTTCGATGCCCGAGCGCCTGGATGCTGAATACGTCGGCGAGGATGGCAACCGCCACCGGCCGGTGATGCTACACCGCGCGATTGTGGGCAGCCTGGAGCGTTTTATCGGGATTTTGATCGAGGAACACGCCGGCGCGCTGCCGACGTGGCTGGCTCCCGAGCAGGTTTCGGTCCTCAATATCACCGATTCCCAGGCCGAATATGCCCGGGAAGTTGCCAAAACGCTGCAAAATCAAGGGCTTAGGGTCAACCTGGACCTGCGCAATGAGAAAATTACGTATAAAATACGGGAGCACTCGATGAAAAAGCTGCCTTACATCCTGGTCGTAGGCGACAAGGAGAAGGAGGCCGGAGCTGTAGCAGTGCGCGCCCGGGGCAACAAAGACCTTGGAGTGATGCCTCTCGATGCATTTGCCCGGCAAATTGCTTCTGACATCACACAAAAAGCCTGAATCGCTGACGAATTCCTCCGAGTTTGTGGGCATTGAAGCTTCTCGTTCTTGCAGGACGGGCGCAAGCCGCTATAGCTTTTATAGCAAGAGTTAAAGGATAAAACCATCGCTACTGAATTTCGTGACCGCCGTCACCGTGAAGAACGCAAGCACCGCTTGAACCGTGAAATCATGGCCCCCGAAGTACGTCTGAGCGGGCCGGACAACGAGCCTTTAGGCATTGTCAGCATCGCGGAGGCCTTGCGCTTGGCAGGTGAGGCCGACGTTGACCTTGTTGAAATCTCCCCCACGGCGGTTCCGCCCGTGTGCCGGTTGATGGATTACGGCAAGTTCAAGTACGCCGAGCAGAAAAAGGCGGCGGAAGCGAAGTCCAAGCAAAAAGTGATCGAGATCAAGGAAGTCAAATTCCGGCCCGGCACTGACGATGGGGACTACAACATCAAATTGCGCAACATCAAGCGCTTTTTGGAAGAGGGCGACAAGTGCAAGATCACCTTGCGCTTTCGCGGCCGCGAAATCACGCACCAGGAACTGGGCCTTGCCCTGCTGGCGCGCATTCGCGACGAGTTGGCGGATTTGATTGTGGTGGAGCAGTTCCCCAAGCTTGAAGGCAGGCAGATGGTCATGATGATCGCGCCGGGCCGCAAGAAGCCCGGCGGCAAGCCGGCCGCGGAAACTGCCGCCGCACCGGCGCCTTCGGCCGCGGCCTGAGACAGGAAGAAGAACACTGGTTTGCCGGATTCATCCGGCGGGCCGCAGGGGATGCCGCAAGGTGTTTCCGGTGAGGGCAGGCGACAAGCCTTTCCTCCGAAAGTGACGGGGTTAAACCCGTCGCGACCAGCGGGTGTTGGAAAACGCCTGCCGGCAGTGGCAAGTGTCATCACTCGCCACTGACAAGTGGCTCGGGGCCATCAAGTCTGCGGAAGGTTCGCAGCGCCTCACGAGCACAAATGAAAAGGAGCATTTACATGCCCAAAATGAAGACCAAGAGCGGCGCTAAAAAGCGTTTCCGCGTTCGTCCGGGTGGTACCGTCAAGCGCGGCCAAGCCTTCAAACGTCACATCCTGACCAAGAAGACCACCAAAAACAAACGCCATCTGCGTGGTGCGGTGACTGTTCATGAGACCAATATGGGTCACATGGCACAGATGCTCCCAGGCCAGGGCATTTAATTAACGACGAACAAGGAGTACACACATGCCTCGCGTCAAACGTGGTGTAACGGCTCGCGCCCGCCACAAAAAAGTTTTAGCCCTTGCAAAAGGTTTCCGCGGTCGCCGCGGCAATGTCTTCCGTATCGCCAAAGAAGCGGTAATGAAGGCCGGGCAATATGCCTACCGTGACCGCCGTACCAAGAAACGCGTGTTCCGCCAGTTGTGGATCGCCCGTATCAATGCTGCAAGCCGTTCATTCGGCCTGACCTACAGCCAGTTTGCCAACGGCCTGAAGAAAGCCGGCATCGAGATCGACCGCAAGGTTCTGTCCGACATGGCCATCCATGACAGCGCTGCTTTCGGTGCCATCGTTGAACAGGTGAAAGCCAAGCTGGCCGCCTGATTTTCAGGCCAGGCGGTATTGAGACTATCGAATCAATCACTGCCGACGCAAGAAAATAAAGGGCTGGAGCTTGAAAAGGCTCTGGCCCTTTTTTCATGGTCCTTTCCGCAGCGCTCACTGCCCGCCGGCTTGGTGAGAGTGCTGCCGAAAGCGCCTTCGCTGTTTTGTATTTCGAACAAGAGAACGTATGACCCAACCTGATGCCCTCCAAGAACTGGTCAGCAGCGCCCAGGCCAGCTTTGCGCAGGCCCACACGCCCGCCGACCTGGAAAACGCCAAGGCGCAGTTCCTGGGCAAAGCCGGTCGCGTGACCGAGCTGATGAAAGGCATGGCAGCCCTCAGCGTCGAAGAGAAAAAATCCCGCGGCGCCGCCATCAACCTGGCCAAGCAGGCCATCGAGGCCGCGCTGAACGAGCGCCGCCAAGCGCTGGCCGATGCCGAACTGCAGAAGCAGCTGAAAGCCGAAGCGCTCGACGTGAGCCTGCCGGGCCGCCAGCGTGTGCGGGGCGGCTTGCATCCCGTGTCGTTGACGCTGGAACGCATCGAAGGCATTTTTGGTTCCATGGGTTTTGAGGTGGCCCAGGGCCCCGAGATCGAAACCGACTGGTTCAATTTCACCGCGCTCAACACGCCGGAAGACCATCCGGCGCGCTCGATGCACGACACTTTTTACGTCGAAGGCGGCACTGAAACCGCGCCCAACCTGCTGCGTACCCACACCAGCCCCATGCAGATTCGCCATGCGGTCCAGCATGTCAAGAAGCACCGCGCGCTGATCGATGCAGGCGGCCGCATGCCTGAGATTCGCGTGATCGCACCGGGCCGCACCTACCGTGTCGACAGCGACGCCACCCACTCGCCCATGTTCCACCAGTGCGAAGGCCTGTGGATAGGCGAGAACGTGAGCTTCAAGGATCTCAAATTCGTGTTCACCGATTTCTGCCGTACCTTCTTTGAGAGCGACGACCTTGTGTTGCGTTTCAGGCCTAGCTTTTTCCCTTTCACCGAGCCGAGCGCGGAGATTGACATCCAGTTTCAGACCGGCCCGCTCGCCGGCCGCTGGCTGGAAGTGGCCGGTTCCGGCCAGGTGCACCCGAATGTGGTGCGCAACATGGGGCTGGACCCCGAGAAGTACATCGGCTTTGCCTTCGGCATGGGCCCTGACCGACTGACCATGCTGCGCTACGGCGTCAACGACCTGCGCCTGTTCTTCGACGGCGACATCCGTTTTCTCTCGCAGTTCCAGTCATAAGCCATAAAAACAAGAACAAGGTCTCACCATGCAATTCCCCGAATCCTGGTTGCGCGAATTTTGCAACCCGCCGCTCGATACCCAGCAGCTCGCCGACACCCTCACCATGGCCGGCCTGGAGGTCGAAGAACTCAAGCCTGTGGCGCCGCCCTTCACCAGGATCGTCGTCGGTGAAATCAAGGAAGCCGTCCAGCATCCTGACGCCGACCGCTTGCGCGTCTGCCAGGTCGACGTGGGGCAGGGCAGCCTGCTCAACATCGTCTGCGGCGCACCCAATGCCCGCGTCGGCATCAAGGTGCCTTGCGCCCTCGTAGGCGCTGAGCTGCCGCCCGGTGAAGACGGCAAGCCCTTCCTGATCAAGGTCGGCAAGCTGCGCGGCGTGGAGAGCCAGGGCATGCTGTGCTCGGCGCGCGAACTCAAACTCTCCGAAGACCACGGCGGCTTGCTCGAACTGGCCGCCGATGCGCCGCTGGGCCAGGACATCCGCGAGCACCTGCGGCTCGACGACACCCTGTTCACCCTCAAGCTCACGCCCAATCTCGCGCATTGCCTGAGCGTCTACGGCGTGGCGCGCGAAGTTGCCGCACTCACGGGTGCTCCGCTGAAGACGCCGTCCTTTCCCGCCGTGGCCGCCGCCGACACCACCAAGCTACCGGTCAAGATCAGCGCCCCCGACCTGTGCGGCCGTTTTTCCGGCCGCGTGGTGCGCAACGTCAACACGAAGGCCGCCACGCCGCAATGGATGGTGGACCGCCTGGCCCGCTGCGGCCAGCGCGGCGTGACCGCGCTCGTGGACATCTCCAACTATGTGATGTTCGAGCTGGGTCGCCCCTCGCACATCTTTGACCTCGACAAGATTCACGGCGGGCTCGACGTCCGCTGGGGCAAGCCCGGCGAGATGCTCAAGCTGCTGAACGGCAACACCGTGACGGTCGATGAAAAAGTCGGTGTCATCGCCGACAACGCACAAGTCGAATCGCTGGCCGGCATCATGGGCGGCGACGCGACCTCGGTGTCTGACGACACCCAACACGTCTACGTCGAAGCCGCTTTCTGGTGGCCCAAGGCGATTGCCGGCCGTTCACGCCGCTACAACTTCTCGACCGACGCGGGCCATCGTTTCGAACGCGGCGTTGATCCCGGGCAGACCGTCGAGCACATCGAGCGCATCACCCAGCTGATCATCGACATCTGCGGCACGCCGGACACCGCGTGCGGCCCCATGGACGACCAGCAGGTCAATGTGCCCAAGGCGGCGCCCGTCACCCTGCGCGTCGCGCGCGCCGCCAAGGTGATCGGCATGCCGCTCACGCAGGCGCAGTGTCTGGACGCACTCCAGCGCCTGGGCTTGCCGGTGGCACAGGGGGAGGGTACGCTGACCGTGACGCCTCCGAGCTACCGCTTCGACCTGCAGATCGAGGAAGACCTCATCGAAGAAGTGGTGCGCATGGTGGGCTACAAGCATTTGCCCGACACGCCGCCCCTGGCGCCCATCACGGCGCGGCTGCGCCCTGAAGCCGAGCGCAGCCCTTTTGCCGTGCGCCGCGCTTTGGCCTCGCTGGGCTACCAGGAAACCATCAATTTCAGCTTTGTGGAAGAGCGCTGGGAGCATGAGCTTGCCGGCAACCCCAGCCCCATCAAGCTGCTGAACCCGATTGCCAGCCAGATGAGCGTGATGCGCAGCTCGCTGCTGGGCTCGCTGTTGCAGGTGCTCAAGTTCAACCTGGACCGCAAGGCGCCCCGCGTGAACGTGTTCGAGTTGGGCCGCGTTTTCTTGCGAGACGCCCAGAGCCAAAACACCGACACCACCGTGGCGGGCTTCAACCAGCCCATGCGCGTGGCCGGCTTGGCCTACGGCCCGCGGGCTGCGCTGAACTGGAGCCAGCCCGACAAGGCGGTGGATTTCTTCGACATCAAGGGCGACGTCGAAGCCTTGCTCGCGCCGCTGCAGGCAGTCTTTGCGCCCGCCGCGCATCCTGCCATGCACCCCGGCCGCTGTGCCAGCGTGTCGGTGGGTGGCAAGGCCATAGGCTTTGTGGGCGAGCTGCATCCGCAGTGGCGCCAAGGCTACGACCTGGCCCAGGCACCGTTGCTGTTCGAGCTGGAACTCGACGCGGTCTTGCAGCGCCAGGTGCCCGAATTCAAGCAGGTCAGCAAGCTGCAACCCGTGGAACGCGACATCGCCGTCATCGTCGCCGAGGGCGTCACGCACGCCGCGCTCATGGGGGCTATCCACGGCGCGGCCACCCAAGGCCTGCTCAAGGGCGCGACCTTGTTCGACGTCTACCGGCCGCAACAGGCAAGCGCCAGCATGCAATTGGGCGAAAAAAGCCTGGCCGTGCGCTTGGTGCTTTCAAGCGACACCGCTACACTGACCGACGAGGAAATTGAGGTGGCCGTTCAAGCGGTTCTCGCGAATCTGCAGGGCCAACTCGGGGCGCGTTTGCGTGCCTGAGGCTTCCCTCAAATCTTCCAAAAATAAAAACGCCAGGAGCACTGCCGCATGGAATTTTCTGTAGAAAGCCTGGAAACCCCGGCGCTGACCAAGGCACACCTCGCCGAGTTGCTGTTTGAGCAGATCGGGCTCAACAAACGCGAGTCGAAAGACATGATCGACGCGTTTTTCGACCTGATCTCGGACAGCCTGGTGGATGGCAATGACGTGAAAATTTCCGGTTTCGGCAATTTCCAGATCCGTACCAAAGCCCCGCGCCCCGGCCGCAACCCCCGCACCGGCGAAGCCATTCCCATCCAGGCCCGCCGCGTGGTCACTTTCCACGCCAGCCACAAGCTCAAAGACCAGATTCAGGGCGAAAACCCGGCCGAATAGTTGTTGACGAAGCGCTCCTGGCATCGCGGACATCGTCCTGTTGCACAGTGGCAGCGACTTGGTAACTTCGTGTTACTTGTGTGACGGAACAACAGATTTCAAAAAAGCCCAGCAACTCTTTGCGCTAACTTTCGACTTAGAGTAGATTTGGAGGTTTCCTCCTTAGCGCATTGATTTAATTGGAGAAAACCCTTCCACCCATTCCGGCGAAACGCTATTTCACCATCGGCGAAGTCAGCGATTTGTGCGGCGTCAAACCTCACGTGCTCCGTTATTGGGAGCAGGAGTTTACGCAGCTGCGCCCGATGAAAAGGCGCGGCAACCGCCGCTACTACCAGCACCATGAGGTGCTCATGATCCGCCGCATCCGTGATCTGCTCTATGACCAGGGTTTCACCATCAGCGGCGCGCGCAACAAGCTTCAGGAAATCGTCCAGATCGAACGCGACAAGCGCCGCAACGGCGAGGTCATGCTCGATGGTGTTGAAGTGCTTGAAGGCGGAGAGTCGCTTCTCGAGGATTTTGAGGATTCGACCGACCACTCCGACTTCGAAGACAGCGAACCCGAAGGCGCCGACCTGCCCACCGGGACCGCCGCGCAGCAAAGGCTGCAGCTGGTGCGCCGCGAGTTGTTCGAAATCCGCGATCTCCTCGGCAACAACCACTGAGAAGCGCTTCGTAGCAGGCTATAATCTGAGGCTTGTCGGTGTGTGGCGCAGCCTGGTAGCGCACTTGCATGGGGTGCAAGGGGTCGAAGGTTCGAATCCTTTCACACCGACCATTAAAACCAGCAGAGAGCCGGTTAGCGTTTGCTAACCGGCTTTTTTGTTTCTGGATGCAATTACACGGCCGCAGCCTGCACAGCCCGGCGAAGCGCCGCCCGCGCCAGCAGGCGCGTCGAGTCCAGGGTCGGCAAGGGTGAGTTCGCATCACTCATGATCAGCGGGATTTCGGTGCAGCCCAAGACGACGGCATCGCAGCCCCCGCCTTTCATGCGGGTCATCACCTGCTGGAAATACGCGACCGCCTGGGGCGTGAAGACGCCGTAGACCAGCTCGTCCATGATGATGCGGTTGATCTCGTCGCGTTCCGCATCTGTGGGGCGAAGGTAGTCCAGCCCGCGCGCGCTGAATTTCTCGGGATAGACCTCGCTGCCCACCAGCCAGCGGGTACCGGTGATGCCTATGCGCTTGTAACCACGTTGCGCAGCCTCTTCAGCGACGACTTCGGCGATGTGCAGCCAGGGCAGAGGTGAGCGTGCTTCGACATGCCCGAAGGCCTGGTGGATGGTGTTGTCGGGGCAGACCAGGAAGTCGGCGCCCGCCGCCGCGAGCTTGTGGGCCGAGGCGAGCATGATGTCGCCGACGCCGCGCCAGTCATCGCGGTAGATGCAAGCCATGTAGTCGGAGAGCGAGGGCGTGTGCAGGGTCACCTCAGGGTGGGCATGAGGTCCCAGCACTTTGGCGCCTTCGGTACAAATGGTCTGGTAGCAAAGCGCTGCGCCTTCCGCGGAACAGCCGACGATGCCGATGTGCAGGGGTTTCACCATGGTATTCATGACCTTGTGCAAGGATACTGCCGCGACGCGAATCGACGCGGCTACCCGGTCAATTAACGCTGCCGCCGTGGGATTTCAACCCCCGGAAAACCCTGGCCGATCAGGCGGGTTCGGGTGTGAGTTCCGCCGTAGCCGATGCTTCGGGCTGCCCGGCCTCGCCGTCGCCGAGTTCACCGCCCAGCGCATCCAGCACATCGGGGATCAGCGAAGACAGCTCGCCGGTGATGATGGCCGCGTCGGTGTCAAAACCATCGTCATCCTTGCCGCTTTCCTGCACGCCGTCCAGCACCACGTCGAGCAGCTTGAGTTTTTTGAGCTGCGCGGTTTCGGAGAGTACAAAGGACACGCGCTCGTTCCAGGTCATGGCAAGCTGCGTCGGTACCTTGCCGGCGGCGATATGCTGGGCCACTTCGTCGATGTCCAGGGTGTGGCGCGAATAGCGCACGGTTGCCTTCTGGTCGTCGGGTGTCTTGAGTTCGCAGTCGCGGTCCACCGTGAAGTTGTAGGGCGCTTCGCGGGTCGACAGCCAGTGCGACATCGCGGCGGCGGCCGACATCTGCGTCTGGATGGGGCTGGCCTTGAGGCCGGGCAGGGCGCCGGGAAGTTCGCTGAGCGCTTCCACGAGGTAGCTGATGACCTTGTCGGCGCCTGTGAGGTTGCCGGAATCGACGACCAGGAATTTGTTCACCGGGTCTATCCACAGCGTGGTGGTGGATCGCTTGGTGAAGGCACGGGGAAGAAGGTCCAGCATGACTTCCTGCTTGAACTCTTTTTTGATCTTGGCGCCCACGCGCTCGCGGCCGGTTTCTTCCTTGTATTTTTCAATGCGCTCGTCCACCGCGGCCTTGACGGCCGAGGAGGGCACGGGCCGGCGCTCGGTGCACAGCCGCGCGATCAGCGAGCGGCCCACGCTTTCGAGCAGCACCGTGCTCTTGTTGCCGCGCGGCGGCACCCAGCCGCTGGACTCGGGCTCGGTCGCGCCGCAGGGCACGAAACGGTGGGATTGGAAGATCTCTTCCAGGGCCTCCAGGGGCGGCAACACAAAATCATCGGCAATGCGGAAAAAGATCGCGGTATTGAACATGGATTCCGGGGAGTATGAGAGGAGAAGGAGCCTGGCTGCGAGGCCGGGTGAATGCGAAGGCCTTGAGGGCGATTCGCGGGTATCGGGAAATTCTACCGGGGACTGTCACGCGGGCGGCCGGTCGTTATGTGATATCCAACGTATGGATGCCGAAGGCGCCCTTGCGCCTGTCCTCAAAATAGTGTTCCAGGGTTTCCTTGACGGTCTTGAAGGCGATCTCGTCCCAGGGAATCTCGGCTTCGGTGAACAGCCGGGCTTCCAGGGTTTCATGGCCTGGGTTGAATTCGGCGCTCAGCAGGCGTGCCCGGTAGTACAAATGCACCTGCCCGACGCTCACGACATTCATCACGGTGAAGAGGCCCAGCATTTCAAACTGGGCGCCGGCTTCTTCGTCGGTCTCGCGGGCCGCGCCCCCAGCGGTGGTTTCGCCCAGTTCCATAAAGCCGGCAGGCAGTGTCCACTTGCCCCAGCGCGGCTCGATGTTGCGCTTGCAGAGCAGAACCTGCGCGCCGTCCTCGCCCCAGGCCGGCACCGTGCCGACCACGTTGAGCGGGTTTTCATAGTGGACGGTGTTGCAGGCCAGGCAGACCGCGCGCTCCTTGGTATCGCCGTCGTCCGGCAACCTGTAGGCCACGGCGGTACCGCAGACGCGGCAGTGTTTCAGGGGAAGGCGAAGCATTGGATCAGTGTAGCGGCTTCGCGCCCGGCAGGGCCCCCAGGCATACGGCCGGCGTCCCGGTCAGCTATTAAAATAATAGCTCACCATGCCCGCCCTCTGGGGCTTTCAATTACTTGAGGGACGAGTAGTTGAGCGGAACCCAGGTGTAAGACTTGCCGGTGGCCTTGCGCACATGGCCCAGGCCCGGGAAGGCGATATGGGCGGAGCCGACCAGGTAGCCGCCCTTTGCCGCGGCGGCATAGGCCAGCGCGCGTTCTTTGGCGGCGGGTGCCGAGTCGCTGTCGAATTTGATGGTGACGCCGGGGTCGTCGAACTGGACGGCGGCAACGTGCATCAGGTCGCCCCACAGCACCAGCTTCTCGCCCTTGCTTTCCACCATATACACACTGTGGCCGGCGGTGTGCCCGTGAGAGGGCTGGGCGCTGATGCCGGGCACGAGTTCGGTGCGGCCTTCAAAAGGCTTGAGCTTGCCGGCCGCGGCATAAGGCTTGATGGAGGCCATCGCGCCCTGGAAGAAGCCCTGCGACTCTTTGGGCGCGGCCTTCATTTTGGCTTCGTCCAGCCAGAAGTCGGCGTCGGCCTTGTCCACGCGCACGATGGCGTTGGGAAAGGCGACGGCGCCGCCCGTCACCAGGCCGCCCACGTGGTCGGGGTGCATGTGGGTGATGTAAATTTCATCGACCTGCTCGGGCTGGTAGCCGGCCGCCTTGAGGTTGGCTTGCAGGCTGCCCAGCGTGGGCCCGAACAGGCCGGCGGCGCCGGTGTCTATCAGCACCAGCTTGCTGCCGGTGTTGATGAGGTAGGCATTGACCGAGGTTTCAACCATGTCGGGCAAAAACGCGCGCCTCAGCGCCGCATCGACCTTGGCCGGCGTGGTGCGGGTCAGCAGGTCTTTGACCGGAAGCTTGACGGTGCCGTCGGACAGCGCGGTGACCTCAAAGTCGCCGAGCATGACGCGGTAGTAGCCCGGGGCCTGGGTCTTGACCATGGGGCCGGCGGCGGAGGCGCTAAACGCGGTGCCGGCCAGCAGGACGCTAAGGGCGAGGTGCTTGAAAGTGAAAGGATGTGGCATGGAGTTCCCCTTGTGTTGTTGATGGTATTGGAGCGCGTGTGAATGTAGGCGCAGGGCGGATTTTTTGCGCGCTGCTTTGGGCAATCCCCTGCTCGCGGATAGGCAACTCGCAAAAAGCATCCTCGGGCCGGCTGCCTGCCATTTAATAGTTCGGATCCGGCGCTGAAACGAAAAAACCGGGCCAAGGCCCGGTTTTTTGCTTGTCGCGGCCTGTGTTCAGGCCTTGGTCGTCTTGGTGTGCTTTTCGATCAGGCTGCGCGCCGTGTCGAGCAGCTTCTTGCCGTCAAAGCCTTTCTTGTTCATGTCTTCCACCCATTCGACTTCCACCGTGCGTGACTTGCGGCGGAACTCCTGGGCTTCGGCGGCGCTCACGGTGTAAATTGTGTTGCCGCGATCGCTGGCGGTCTTGCGGCCGGGGACATCGTTGCCCTGCTGCACCTTGCCCAGCCAGGCCGAGGTGGCCATGCCGGAGTTGTTGTCGATCACCTTCTTGAGGTCGGGTGCCAGCGAGTTGTACTTGGCTTTGTTCATGGCCATCACAAAGGTGGTGGTGTAGAGGCTGCCGCCGGCGGGGTCGAATTCGGCGTGGAACTTGGTGAGTTCGTTGACCTTGACCGAGGGAACGACTTCCCAGGGAATCACGCAGCCGGTGATGGTGCCCTTGCTCAGCGCATCGGGGATCTGCGGCAGCGGCATGCCGACCGGCGTGGCGCCCAGCACGCCCATGAGCTTGGTGACCTGGCGGGTGGGCGCGCGCAGCTTGAGGCCGCGCATGTCGGCAATCGACTTCACGGGCTTGTCGACCGTGTGGATCACGCCGGGGCCGTGCACCTGCAGCGCCAGCACCTGGGTGTCTTTGAACTCGTCCGGAGCCATCGTTTGCACATACTCCCAATACGCCTTGGAAGTTGCTTCGGCGTTGGACATGATGAAGGGCAGCTCAAACACCTCGATGCGCGGGAAGCGGCCGGCGGTGTTGCCGGGCAGCGTCCACACCACGTCGACCACGCCGTCCTTGGCCTGGTCGTAGAGCTGCACCGGCGTGCCGCCCAACTGCATGGCCGGATAGCCTTCGAACTTGATGCGGCCGCCGGATTCCTTTTCGACTTTCTCCATCCAGGGCTTGTGCATGGCTAGCCAGACGTTGGACGAGGGTGACATGAAGGTGTGGAACTTCAGGGTCACGGCCTGCTGGGCCAGGCCCGAGAGGGCCGGTGCGCCCAGCGCGGCTGCGGCGCCGGTTTTGAGAAGGGTTCGTCTTTGAATCATGGCGTGTCTCCTGTAGGCAATGTCGATAACTTAAGGCAGGCGGATGGGTTTGGGAAGCGGTGAAAGCCCTAGCTGATGTATTTCACCAGCCACAGGGATATGCCCGGGAACAGCAGCAGCAGGGTCGTGCGGATGGTATCGCTGATCAGGAAGGGCATGACACCCTTGTAGCTTTCACTGATGGGCACGTCCTTGGCCAGCCCGTTGACCACATAGACGTTCAGCCCCACCGGCGGCGCCAGCATGCCGAAGCCGACGGTCATCAGCACCATGATGCCGAACCAGATCGCGGTGGACTCCTTGGCCATGCCGAAGTCCAGGCCCATTACCATGGGGAAAAAGATGGGAATCGTCAGCAGCAGCATGGACAGCTCGTCCATCACGGCACCCAACACTACGTAGAACAGCAGAATGGCCGTGACGACCATCAGCGGCGACAGGCCCCAGCCGCCCACCACGCCGGCGAGCTGGTTGGGCACCTGTGTAAGCGCCAGTGCGGAGTTCATCAGGTCGGCGCCTATGAAGATCAAAAAGATCATGGCCGAGCTTTCCGCCGTGGCATAAAAGCACAGCTTGAACTTGGCCCAGGTGATTTCGCGCTTGAGCAGGGCGGCCACGAAAGTGGCGGCCGCGCCCACGGCCGCGCCTTCGGTGGGCGTGAACAAACCGCCGTAAATGCCGCCGAAGACGATCACGAAGATGATGGCGATGGGCAGTATGCCCAGCAGGGAGGCCAGCGTCATGGGCGGCCTGTCCTTGTCCACCTCGGGTGCCTGTCCGGGCACCAGCCGCACATAGATGGCGATGGCCACCATGTAGCCGAACATCGCGATGATGCCCGGCACCATGGCCGCGGCAAACAGCTTGGCGATGTTCTGCTCGGTGAGGATGGCGTAAATTACCAGCGGCACCGAGGGCGGGATCAAAATGCCCAGCGTGCCGCCGGCCGCGAGCGTGCCCGTGGCGAGGCGGCCCGAATAGCCGTGGCGTTTCATCTCGGGCAGCGCCACGCCGGTGATGGTGGCTGCCGTGGCCACGGAAGAGCCGCAGATGGCGCCGAAAGCCGCGCACGCGAGGACGGACGCCATGGCCAATCCGCCCTTGAAGCCGCCCATCACACCCGCCGCGAAGCCGAAGAGGGCGCGGCTGATGCCGCCTTGCGTCGCGAAATGCCCCATCAGGATGAAAAGGGGGATCACCGACAGGTCGTAGCTGGCGAAGCGCGCGAAGGCCTGGGTGTTGAGGAAGCTGGAGAACGGCCCCCAGCCGGTCTGCATGACGTAGCCGATGGCGCCCGCGGCGAACATGGCGACCGCGATGGGTACGCGCACGGCCATGAAGACCAGCATGATGCCGAAAATGAGCAGGGCGAGCGTGATGGAGCTCATATGTGCGCCTCCAGCTCGTCCAGCGGATTGTGCGGCTCATGGGCATCGCCGAAGCCGAACACGGATTGGTAAACACCGATCACGCAGGTCAGCACAAAGGGCGGGATCATGGCGGCGTACACCGTCCATTCCGGGAAGCCCAGGATCTGGGTTTCCGAATGTGTGTTGTAGGAGTTGAGGCCTCCCAGCACCGTGCGCCAGGCCAGCAGGCCGAAGATCAGGCCCAGCAGCAGGGCGCCGAAGCGGTCCAGCCTGTCGTTGGATTTTTGGCCAAGTTTGGCCGTGAAAAAGTCCACGATGATGTTGCCGCGCTGGATCTGGCAAAAAGGCATGAAAAGCGCGATGGCCGCGCCGGTGACCACGCCGGTGAGTTCGAAGTCGCCAACCAGGGTGGTGCCGAGCAGGTTGCGGCCTATCAGGCTGGCGCAGGTCATCAGGGTGATGGCCGTGAGCAGCACGCCGGCCAGCACGGCGCAGAGTTTCGCGAGGGACTGCAGGATTTTCAAGAAGGGTCTCCGAAAGCGAACATGGTCTCGGGGGCTCCCCCAAACCGCATGGCCGATTATCAGAACTGAGGCTTCATCCGGGCAGGTGGGTTACCCCGAGGCTGCCCGGGTATTTGCGCGGTGATTAAAACAGATGCGCGTTCATCGCGCAAACCGCCCGCCAAAAAAAAGCGGCCGCGCAAGGCGGCCGTTTGTCCGTGTCCATGCCGCATCCCCGCCTGCGTGACAGGCGCGGGGACGCAGCTTTACGAGCTTTGTGTGCTTACGCGACCTTGACGGTCAGCGTTCCGAGGCCGGCCACGCTGCCGACCATGGTGTCGCCCGAGACCACCGCCGCCACGCCTTCAGGCGTGCCGGTGTAAATCAGGTCGCCGGGTTGCAGTTCCCAGGCGGCTGACAGGTGTTCGATGGTTTCGGCGATGTTCCAGATCAGCTTGGAGACGTTGCTGCGCTGGCGGTCCGTGCCGTTCACCTGGACATACAGCTCGGCGTTGTTCACGTCGCCGGCCTGGGCCACGGGCGTGATGGGGCCGATGGGGGCGGAGTGGTCGTAGGCCTTGCCGATGCACCAGGGGCGGCCCTGTTTCTTCATCTCGCCCTGCAGGTCGCGGCGCGTCATGTCGAGGCCCACGGCGTAACCGTAGATGTGCTTGTGCGCATCGGCGGCCTTGATGTTTTTGCCGCCTGTGCCGATCGCCACCACCAGCTCGATCTCATGGTGCAGGTTTTTGGTCAGGCTGGGATAGGGGATAGTGCCGGTGCCGCCGGCATCCACCGCGACGATGGCGTCGGCGGGCTTCAGGAAGAAGAAGGGCGGCTCACGGCCGGTGAAGCCCATTTCCTTGGCGTGCTCTTCGTAGTTGCGGCCCACGCAGTAAATGCGGTGAACCGGAAACCGCTCTTTCGTGCCGGTGACGGGGACGGACACCGTGGCGGGTGGGGTGATGACAAAACTCATGACAACCTTTCTTCTCTGTGTATGCCCAGGGCTTGGTGCACCGGGCGGTCTGAAAAACTGAACAGCACACAACCTTGCGCGGAACGCAATTGCGCAGTGTGCCACGACGGAATCACAAAATGGTCGCGCGGGCCGAACTCGAAAACCCGGGTTTCGCCGTTGCGCTCGATGTGAACGGTGCCCGAGCCCTCGACCACGCTGAACACCGCGCCGTCGGTCTGGCGCCAAGGCTTGCCGGCGAAGCCTGCCGGCAGGCGCTGCATGAAGGTCGCCATGGTTGGCATGGGCGAGCCGCCGGTGGCCGGGTTCACGTAGCGCAGCTTGACGCCGTCCCAGGCATCGACGTCGGCATGCGTCTCCAGCTGGTGCAAGGTTTCGCGTGTGCGATCGTAGGGGTAGCTGAAGATCGGCGAGGTCTGGCCGAAGGGCGCGTCGTAGCGCACCGGCAGCATGTTGGCGCCGTAGCGGTGGCTGCTGATGCCCAGGGGCTTGGTGACTTCCTGCTGCTTGGCGCCGCCGTTTTCGGCAAAACCCGCGTCGAAGAAACGCAGCATGGGAATGTCCAGGCCGTCGAGCCAGACCACCGGCGTGTCGGATTCGACGCGGCCTTCATGGCCGTGGTCGTGCCAGGTCCAGCTCGGGGTGATGATGAAGTCGCCGGGTTTCATCTGCGTGCGCTCGCCGTCCACCGCGGTGAAGGCACCATGGCCTTCGACGACGAAGCGCAGCGCGCTTTGCGTGTGGCGGTGGCTGGGCGCGATTTCGCCCGGCATGATGACCTGCAGGCCGGCGTAGAGCGACTGCGTGATGCAGGATTGCCCGCGCAGGCCGGGGTTCTCCAGGATCAGCACGCGGCGCACCGCTTCTTCGGCGGTGATCAGCTGGCCCGACTGCATCAGGAAGGGATGCACGTCGGCGTACTTCCACAGCGCCGGCTGGCAGGGGGTGCTGGGCGATTGCGGCACCAGCGCGTGCAGCACTTCCCAGAGCGGCGTCATGCTGTGCGCCGAAATGGCGTCATAAAAAGCCTTGCGCGCGGCGCCGTTGGGTACCGCGGGCTGGCCGTGGGCGGGAGGGGGCGTCATGTCCATGGTGGGGATCCAGTCTCTTGGGTTAAAGATCGCCGTCGTTGTTGTCGAAATACACACCGTCCTGCGTGAGCAACTGCTGCAACTGCTTCACGTCGGTGTCGGCAAAAGCCCGGCCCGCGCCCGGCATGGCCGCCGCCGTGCCCGCCGCCTGGCCCATCACAAAACAGCCGCCGCTGGCGCGGGCGGCCGACTGGCCTTCATGCGTCATCGAGGCGCAGCGCCCGGCCACCAGCAGGTTGGCAACACCTTGGGGTACCAGCATGCGCCAGGGCAGTTCGTTGTAGGCACTGCCCTTGGGGGCGTCCACATTGCGTGGAAATTTCCAGTCGATGCGTCCGTCGGCGTGCAGTTCCATCGGCCAGGCGTTGGTGCCGATGGCGTCGTCGAAGCGGGCCGAAGAGAGGATGTCTTCGCCGCTCAGTGCATACAAACCCTGGATGCGCCGCGTCTCGCGTATGCCGACCTGGGGCGCGATGTCCACGATGGCGGACTCCGTAAAACCCGGTACTTCATCGCGCAGGAAGCGGAAGTATTCGGTGATCTGGCGCCGGCCTTCGAGTTCGCCTTCACTGAGCTGGCGCGCGTCGGTGGCGTCCATGGCCGTGCCCTGGGCGTTGCGGATCTGCGTGACGTTGGCACGCCATTCGCTGGGGTTCTTTTGCGGACGCAGGATCGCACCTTCGCGCGGGAATTGGTAGCGGCCCGGATGCCGCGCCTGGCTCTCGGCCATCAGGGTGTTGATGGCCTTGAACTCGCCCACGGCGGCCAGCGCGCGCGATGCATCGACATGGCCGACGCGAAACATGGTGGATGGAAACAGCGCGCTGCCGTGGCCGTCACCGAGCTCGAAAGGCACGCCCGCGAAGTTCGCCACGTCGGCGTCGCCCGAGCAGTCGACAAAGCGCGCAGCGCGTATCGCCTGGCGGCCGGATTTGGTTTCCACCACCAGGGCGCTGATGCGATCGCCCTCCATCACCACGGCCGCGGCCCAGGCATGGAAAAGGATGTTTACGCCGGCGGCCACCAGCAACTGGTCGGCCGCGCATTTGTAGGCCGACACGTCATAGGAGCGCACGCGGATACGGCCCTGCATGCCGTCCTGCGGTGCGTTGAGGCCGCCCAGTGCGTCAATGCGCTGCAGCAGGTCGTCGGCGACGCCGCGCACCACCTGCCGCATCTGGCCATTCTTGCGGCCGTAAAGGCCCGCGAAATTGGTGACGCCACCAGCCGTTCCCATGCCGCCCAGGAAACCGTAGCGCTCCACCAGCAAGGTGCGCGCGCCGTGCCGCGCTGCGCTGACGCTGGCGGCCAGGCCGGCAGGTCCGCCGCCGACGACGACGACGTCGAACTCGCCGTAGACGGGCAGGGTGCGCGCGGGTTCTGTGATGGAGGGCATGGTTGTCTTCAATTGCCTATTCCAGTTTGATGCCGCGCGTCTTGATGATGTTGCCCAGGATTGCGGCTTCGTCCTTCACGCGGCTTTTCAGGCCGTCGGGCGAGGTGCCTACGGCCTGCCAGCCCTGGTTGAACAGCTTTTGCCGCGTGTCCGCGTCACGGATGATGCGCGGCACTTCCTGTGCGAGGCGCGCCTGCGCGGCTTTGGACAATCCTGCCGGGCCAATCAGCGCCGTCCAGACTTCGAGGTTGACATTGGCGACGCCGGCATCGGCCAGCGGCGGCACTTCGGGCACCAGCGAGGAGCGCCCCCCGGTCAGGCCTATGGCTTTGAGCTTGCCGGAGCGCACATGCGGCATGGCCACGCCGGGCGGGATCAGCGCCATCTGGATCTGCCCGCCCAGCATGGCGGTAACCACTTGCGGGTTGCCGGCAAAGGGCACGTGCACGGGGGTGAGGCCGGGCATGCGGCTTTTGAGCAGCTCCATGCCCAGGTGGGCGACCGAGCCGTTGCCGACCGAGCCGTAATTCCAGCGGCTGCCGCCCTGGCGCGCGGCCGTGAAAAATTCAGCGCCGCTGGGCTCGTTCGCGGGCGCCACCAGCACCAGCGGTGCGGTGGCCAGCAGCGAGATGGGTGTGAAGTCCTTGGCCGGGTCGTAAGGCAGCTTGGGGTAGAGCAGCTTGGCGGAAGTCAGGTTGCCGTTGATCACGACACCCAGGGTGTGGTCGTCGGTGGCCTTGGCGACCTGGTCGGCCGCGATGTTGCCCGATGCGCCTGGTTTGTTCTCTATGACCACCGGCTGGCCGAGCGCGCGGCTCAGCGGTTCGGCCAAGGTGCGGGCCGCCATGTCGGGGGTGGAACCACCGGGAAAGCCCACGAGGATGCGCACCGGCTTTGTCGGCCAGGCGGCGGGGTCAGCGGCTGCGGCGGATTGCGCACAGACGGCGAAAAACACGGCGGAAAACAAGGCAACGGAAGGCTTCATGACGGTCCCTGAAACTTTAAAAGCGTCATTGGAACAGTTTTGACGGCTCGATTCCGTCGTACATCCACTTCAGGCCCGCGAAGCCCGCGCTTTCGGTGCCGCTCTGGAACATCTGGTTGCGAAGTTCGCGCTGCACGCCGGCCGCATGGTAAATATCACCATAAAAACGCGCGGTCAGCTGCACGCGGCCGGTGCGCAGGTAGCGCGCCTGCTGGTATTTCTGGAAGGCCTTGGGCACGTCGCCGCGGGTGTGGCGCAGCGCCTCGCGCATGACCACCGCGTCCTCGATGGCCTGGCCGGCGCCCTGGGCCAGGTACTGCAGCATGGGGTGGGCCGCGTCGCCCAGCAGGGTCACGCGCCTGTCGGTCCAGTTTTTTACCGGCTCGCGGTCGCACAGCACCCACATCTTCCAGGTTTCGATCTTGCCCAGCAGTTCCTTGACCTGCGGGCAGGCTTGGGCAAAACGTTCATTGAGCTCGGCCGTGTCGCCAAAGGTGTTCCAGCCTTCGTCGTATTTGTTGCTGTGGAACACGGCGACCAGGTTGAACAGTTCGCCGCGGCGCAGCGGGTAGTGCACCAGGTGGGTTTTTTCGCCGCCCCAGAGCGTCACGTCGTCGCTCCACAAATGGGCCGGGACATCCTCGCGCTTGAGCACTGCGCGGTAGGCGATGTGGCCCGACACGCGGGGCTTGCCGTCGCCGACCACGGCTTCGCGGATACGGCTCCACATGCCGTCGGCGCCAATCAGCGCGCTGCCTTCGACGGTTTCACCACCCTCGAGCTTCACCGTCACGCCGTCGGCCGTCTGGTCAAACGACTCGACCTTGGCGCTGGTGCGCAGGGTGACATTGGGCTGGGCGCGGCAGGCATCCAGGAAGACCTGGTGCAAGTCGGCACGGTAAATCACGCCGTAGGGGAAGCCGTAGGTCGCGCGGGCCAGATCGCCCAGCGGCACACGCACGACTTTTTCGCCGGTGCGCACGTCGTTCATGCCCAGGCCGGCCGGGAAAAAGGCCACGCGGTTGACGGCCTCGGTCAAGCCCAGGTAGTCGAACATGCGAAAGATGTTGGGGCCCAGCTGGATGCCGGCGCCGATTTCGCCGAAGCTCGCCGCCTGCTCGAACAAGGTCACGCGATGGCCGTCCTGGGCCAGCACCATGGCCGCGGCCAGCCCGCCGATGCCGCCGCCCGAGATGAGGAGAGGGAGTGGGGATGTTTGTGCCATATGTGAGAGGATGGGGTAGGTTTGAACCGGGGAAACGGATGGGAGAGCGGGTTTGAATGCCTTAATGATAAGTATACTTATTAATTGCGTACCTAGTAGATACCCTGAATTGCAAAGCGGGCCGTTAAACTCCGCACATGGCAAAAACTTTTAATTTCAGCGAAGCCCCCGGACACCTGATCCGCCGCGCGCAGCAGCTTGCGGTGGCGATCTTTATGGAGGAAACGGCCGGTTTTGACGCCACACCGGTGCAGTTTGCCATCCTGAATGCCTTGATGGACGACCCCGGCGAAGACCAGATCACGCTGTCGGGACGCGTCGCTTTTGACCCGGCCACCTTCGGCTCGGTGATAGGCCGGCTGGAAGCCAAGGGCTGGGTCAAGCGCGAGGCCGATCCGTCCGACAAGCGCCGCAAGCTGCTGTGGACCACGCCCGAGGGCGAGAAAGTCGCGCTGCAGATGAAGCGCGCGGTCAGCAAGACCCAGCAGCGCATCCTGGCCCCGCTGGACGAGAACGAACGGGTCCAGCTGAACCAGTTGCTGGCCAAGCTGGTCACCGGCCACGAGAACGACGGCCGCTAAGCCGCTGCGCAAGGCGGCATGCCAAATAAAAACGGGGCTTTTCAGCCCCGTTTTTGTTTGTGTTGACGAAACCTCAGGCCGATTTGGCGACCAGGTCGAAATGCTCCACCGTGGGCGGGCCGGCGAAAAATGGCCCGACGATGGCGCGCCAGTCGGCAAAAGCCGGCGACTGGCGAAAGTCGACGGTGTGGTTTTCCAGCGTATCCCAGAAAATCTGCAGGATGTAGCGCTCGGGGCTTTCAATGCCCTTGTTGACCTTGAAACCCTGGAAGCCTTTGGCTTTGGAAATCACTTCGCGGAGGCCGCGCTGTATGGCCTCGTCAAAAGCGGCCTGCTGGCCAGGGTGGATGCGGATGTCGGCGAGTTCGAGAATCATGAAGCTTGCTGTCCTTATTTATTAATACTGGGTGACCGGCAACTCTACCGTCAATCCGTCGAGTGCGGTTGTGAGCTTGATCTGGCAGCTCAGGCGGCTGGCGGGACTGCGCGGCGCGGCGGTGAACTCCAGCATGCCCAGCTCTTCGCCGTCGGGCGGCGGCAGGCTGGACGCGTAGGGCTCCCGCACGTGCACATGGCAGGTGGCGCAGGTCAACAGCCCGCCGCAGTCGGCGGCGATGCCCTCAATCCCAGCCGCCACGGCGGCTTCCATCAGGCTTTTGCCGGGTTTTCCTTGCGTCGAGGTGGCGCGGCCGTCGGCCGCGATGAAATGGAGAGTGATCATGAAGTGTGCAGTGCCCTGTTGGGCCGTCAGATGCGGCTGAAGTATTCGCGCCTTTGCCAGTCGTCCTTGTCCTCGGCGTCGGCATGGCGGGCGATTTCGGCCTGTTTGATGTGGATCAGGTAGTCAACGAAAGTATCGCCGAAGGCGGCCGTCAGCACGGCGTCGGCTTTGAGCGCTTCCAGCGCCTCGCCCAAGCTGGTGGGAATTTTCTCGGTGCTGCCGCCATAGGGCGCATCGGTGGCCGGCGGGGCCTTGAGGCGGCGCGCGATGCCGTCCAGCCCGGCATGGATTTGCGAGGCCAGGTACAGATACGGGTTGGCGGCGGGCTCGCCCAGGCGGTTTTCGATGCGCGTGCTGTTGTCGTTGCACTGGCCGACCACACGCAGCATGGCGCCGCGGTTGTCGCGGCCCCACAAAATCGATTGCGGCGCCAGCGCGTTGGGTCGGAAACGCCCGAAGCCGTTGACAGTGGGCGTGCAGAAAGCCGTCATGCCGCGCGCATGCGCAAGCAGCCCGGCCAGGTAATGTTCGCCGGTTTCCGAGAGCGTGTATTGCGCGTCCGCCGGCGTGCTGCCGCTGGCCGGGCTGGCGCGCTTGAACAGGTTGGCCCCGCTTGCCAGGTCCACCAGCGACTGGTGCAGATGCCAGCCGCTGGACATGATGTTCGGGAAGGGCGGGCGGCACATAAAGGTCGCGTGGTAGCCGGCGCGCCGCAGCGCCTGCTTCACGGCGCTGCGAAACAGCACCATGTTGTCGGCAGCCGCCAGCGCATCGGTGGCCTCGAACACCGCCTCGACCTGGCTGGGGCCGAGTTCGATTTCCAGCGACAGAAGCGGCAGGCCCAGCGCTTGCGCCGTGCGCTGCACGATGCGCAGCGGTTCCTCGGCCATGTCCGCCCATTGCTCGGACAGCAGGTGGTAGCCGGGGTGGATCATGTCCACTTCGGGCGGCAGGCCGGGCCAGCCGGCCAGTTCCGGATCCAGCTGGGGCTGCAGTCCGCCCTCGGTGATACGGTAGATGTGGAACTCGATCTCCAGCCCGCACTTCATGCCGTAGCCGGCTTCCGCCAGCTTTGCCAGTGCGTCCTGCAGCACCCGGCGCGTGTCGAGTGCTACCGGCCTGCCGTCGGGAAACCAGGGCTGGCACTGCAACCAGCCGGTTTTCTCCGCCCAGGGCAATTCTTTCAGGCTGGCCGGATCGGCCAGCAGCATCACGTTGCCGCCAAATTCAAAGCCCGGCAGTCCAGCCGCGCCGCCGGCCTCGAACACCTTGTAGGCGGTGCGGTCGGCCGTGTCCTTGAGCAGCAGCGTGCTGACCATGCCCACGCCGTCGGCCATGGCCTGGGCTGCGGCGGCCGCCACCAGCGTCTTGCCGCGCAGCATGCCGTGCAGGTCGCACCAGGCGAAGCGCAGCAGCTCCAGGCCGCCGGCCTCGATGCGCCGCACGGCCTCGCCCTGCGCGGCCTGTCTCGCGGCGTCGTTGACACCGCATTGCGCCGCGAAGCTCATGATGGTGTTGCGGCGTCGGCGGGAGTGCGCGAAGTAGTCCCGGCCTCCAGCCAGGGCGCGCCCTCGCGTTTGGCGCGGGCGGTGCTTTGCCACCATTGGGCCCACTCGCCGGCCGGCGCGATGCCGTCCACCGTGTCCGGGCCGGTGATCATCGCGGCCTGCGCAGGGTCGGCGATGCCGGGCGCCACGCCGCCGTTCTGCACGGTTTCGATCGCTTTCAGCAGCACGCGCCGGTTCGCCATGATGACCTTGTCGGAGGTGGCCAGGTGCTCGCGTGTGCGGTCCTGGATCGCGCCCATGCTTTCCACGGCCCACTGGTCGTGCACGTTGATGTCTTCCTCGCCCATGCCCAGGTAGGTGCTGCTCATCTGCTCTTCGGCATTGAAGCTCCAGCCGTTGTGGCGGCCGGCCTTGGGGATGTAGTCGGGCAGCGCGATGAACTGCTGGCGCTGGGCGCGCATGCTTTCGCGGTCCAACGGGCCGGCGAAGCTCGTGAAGAAGGTGTACCAGTAGGTATTGGTATCGTCCACCGGCACATGCATCTGGGTGATGGTCATGGTTTCCGACAGCGGGATCACAAAGGTCGCCGGGAAGATGGCGTTGGTCACGCGCACGTGGGTCAGTTTGTCGGTCATGGCGCGCAGCGCGGTCAGTTGCATGCCCCAGGGCTTGTTCTCGAAACTGATGTCGGGCTGGGCGAACTCGCGCATGATGCGCGTCATCGGCCACTGCTCGCCGTCCTTGCTGCCGGCGCTGGCGCTGCGGAACTGCTTGCCGGCAGGGTTGTCGCCGATATCGTCCAGCGGGTTGTCCTGCAAAAAACGGTGCAGGAATGACGGGTGGGCAGGGTCTATGCCGACTTCGAAGGCCTGCAGCCAGTTGGCGTTCCACAAGCCCTTGAAGGCAAAACTGTGCGTGGCCGGCGCGGTGAAACAGTCAAACGCGGGGAAGGGCGGCGGTGTGCTGCCTTCGTCGCCCAGCCAGGCAAACAGCACGCCGGCTTTTTCAACGACCGGGTAGCTGCGCTGGCGTATGCGTTCGCACAGCTTGCTGCCGGTGGGTTCGGCTGGTGTTTCAAGGCAGCGGCCGTCGGTGGCGAATTTCCAGCCGTGAAAAGGGCAGCGCAGGCCGCCGCCTTGTTCCAGGCTTTCGCGGCGTCCGAAAGACAGGTCGGCGCCGCGGTGGGCGCAGTCGCGGTCCAGCAGGCCCCAGGCGCCCGAGGCGTCCTTGAACAGCACCAGGTCCTGGCCGAACAGCTTCAAAGCCTTGACCGGGCGGATTTCCATGCGCGGGTCCAGCGCCGGGTTGAACTCGTCCACCAGCGCGGCGGGTTGCCAGTACTGGCGCAGCAGCTTGCCGCAGGGGGTGCCGGCGGTGATGCGGGTCAGCAGTTCGTTTTGTTCGGCGTTCATGCGTGGGGCCTTGTGGTGCTGGATAAAACCTTGAAACGGTATCCCAAAATTAAAATTCAGTGTACATTCCTCGCCATGAACTTGCAAGAAACCGTGTTGATGCAGTTGCGGGACCTGATCCTGCGCGGCGAGTTCGAGCCCGGCCAGCGCCTGGCCGAGCAGCAACTGGCCGAGCGCCTGGGCGCATCGCGCACCCCGGTGCGGGCCGCGCTGGTCACGCTGGAGCAGGAGGGGCTGGTCGAAGCCAATGACACCGGCAAATACCTGGTGCGCCAGTTCACGCCGCGCGAAGTGGCCGACGCGATCGCGGTGCGCGGCCACCTGGAAGGCATGGCGGCGCGCCTGGTGGCCGAACATGGCGTGTCGCGCCAGCTGCAGCTCGATTTGCAGTCCTGCCTCGACGAAGGCGACCGCGCGCTGGCGGCCAACCCGCTGGGTTATGAGAACTACGCGGCCTATGCCGCCATGAACGACCGCTTCCACGCGCTGATCCTGGAGGCCAGCGGCAACCGCGCCTTGCAGCGCGCCATCGAACTCAACGACAAGCTGCCCTTTGCCTCGGCCTCGGCCATGCTGCCCATGCAGTCCACACTGGAGCAGGACCGCGACTGGATGCACTACGCGCACCGCCAGCACCACATGCTGTTCGCGGCGCTCAAGGCCGGCGAAGGCGCGCGCGCCCAGGCCCTGGCCGTGGAGCACACCGAGGTGGCGCAAATGAACATGCGCATGGCGCTGGAGCGGCGCGCCGAAACGGAAAGTGTGATGCCGGGTTTGCGCCTCGTCGTGGGCGGTTAGCGCTCGCCCAGCAGAAGCTTCAGGTCGACGGAGTCGGCTACGGCTTTGTTGCCCGCATCGCCCAGGTGCAGGTGGTCGCCCGAGTCATAGGCCGGCAATATCCTGAGCGGGTTCTGCGGGTCGCGCACCACCGCGTCGAAATCCAGCACCGCATCGAATTCGCCGCTGCCGCGTATCCACGCATTGATGCGCTGGCGCAGCGCGTCCTTCGCGGGGCTGTAATAGTTCGCGATCGGTGAGCCCGGCATGGTCAGCGCGCCTTCAAAGGGCGTCAGCGTGGCGCCGACGATGCGCACGCCGCGGCTGCGCGCGCGGGTGATCAGCTGGCGGTAGCCGGCGATCAGGGCGTCGGCCTGCGTGGGCGGCTCCTGGGGTTCAAACGTACTGCCGGGCCAGCTGATGTCGTTGATGCCCATCAGCAGCACCACGCTGGCCACGCCGGGCTGGCCCAGCACGTCGCGGTCAAAACGCGCCAGCGCATTGGGGCCCATGTGGTTTTTAAGCACCCGCCCGCCCGAGATGCCGGCATTGAGCACGGCCACGTTCCGGCCGGCCAGGCGGCACGCCAGGAAATCCGGCCAGCGCTGGTCCGTATCCGGCGTGGAGGCCGCGCCGTCGGTGATGGAATCGCCAAAGGCCACCACGCTGCGCGTTCCCGGCGCCGCTTCTACCAGCACCGCGCTGAGGAAGAGTCGGCTGTTCACCACGCTGTCAGCCTTGACGCTAGCCGCGCCGGCGACATAGCCCGCCGCGATCTGCGCGGGTTGCAGGCCGTCCCAGTGGATGGTCGTGAGGGGCGTTGTTTGCGGAAGGTAAAGGCTGACGGCCAGGCGCTGCAGCGGCGCGACGTCCATCGCGACCGGGTCGCTCACGAGGGGCGCGCCTGCCGGCACGGTGGCCGTGGTTTGGCCGCCAAAGGTCAAGGCCAGGCTGGGCCCGCTGGTGCTGCCTGCCGCGTCGCCTGCCGCCGCGATGCGGGCCGCGCCAATCTGCAAGGGCTGGGTCCCGTACTCGTTGGACAGCACGATGCGCACGCGTGAGCCGCCCACACCGGCGCGCACCACCTGGCGCACCGTCTGGTCGCGCAGGCTGGACGGAAGGCCCAGCGGCAAAACGAAATCACCGGCCCAGACAGGCTGTGGGCTGGCTGTCCAGCCCGGGACCCAGTTGCCGTCGGCCGCTTGCGCCTGCGGAAGCAAAGCGCATAGCAGTGCGATTAAGAGGGGGGATAGAAAGGCGCGAAGTTTGAGAAAGGCATTCATGATGACGGCGCTCAGCAGGTGACGGCATTGACAGGCAGCCCGGCCTTGTCACGCGACAGGCTGTACAGCGTGATGGCGATGCCCGCGACGGTGATCGATGCCGCCAGCCAGCTCAGTCCGCCCAGGCCGAAGGAGCTGCTCACGACCAGGCCGCCCAGCCAGGCGCCCAGCGCATTGCCCACGTTGAAGGCGCCTATGTTGAGGCTGGCCGCCAGGTTCTGGCCCGCGCCGTGGGCCTGCTGCAGCACGCGCATCTGCAGCGGCGCCACCGTGGCAAAAGAGGCCACGCCCAGCAGACCGACGAAGAGCACTGTGGCCACCGGCGAATGCAGCACAAAACCCATCGCACCCAGCACCAGCGCCGTCGCGCCCAGCGTGACCAGCAGGGACATGCGCAGGCCGCGGTCGGCCAGGCGGCCGCCCAGCAGGTTGCCGATGAAGATGCCGCCGCCGAACACCAGCAGGATGGGCGACACCGCGGCCTCGCTGAAGCCGGTGAGCTGGGTCAGGATGGGCTGGATGTAGGTGAAGATCGCGAACACGCCGGCAAAACCGAACACCGTCATCAAGAGGCCCAGCATCACTTGCGGGCGGGCCAGTCCGGCCAGTTCCTGGCGGATGGAGCCGTTGCCGTTTCCCGCCGCGCTACGCGGCACAAAAATCGCCAGCACCAGAAAAGCCAGCAGGCCGATCAGCGCCACCACCCAGAAGGTGGAGCGCCAGCCATAGTGCAGGCCCAGCCAGGCGCCGGCCGGCACGCCGAGCAGGGTAGCCAGCGACAGGCCGCTGAACATGATGGCAATCGCCGAAGCCTTGCGCTCAGGCGCGACCAGGCCGGTGGCGACGATGGAGCCCACGCCAAAGAAGGTGCCATGCGCCAGCGAGGTGATCACGCGTGCGGCCATCAGGCTGGAATAGTCCGGCGCCAGCGCGCAGGCCAGGTTGCCCAGCGTGAAGATGGCCATCAGCGCCAGCAGCACGGTTTTGCGCGGCAGCTTGCGTGTGGCCAGGGTCAGCACCGGCGCGCCCACCGCCACGCCCAGGGCGTACCCGGAAATCAGCAGGCCCGCCGAAGCGATGCTGACGCCGAGGTCGGCGGAGACCTGCATCAGCAGGCCCATGATGACGAATTCGGTCGTGCCTATGCCGAAGGAGCCGACGGTGAGGGCCAACAGGCCTAGAGGAAGTGAAGTGGTTGATTTGCGCGCATCCATGAAAGTCGCCTGTGAAAAGAGGATGCGCTTAGTGTGGAGACGAAGCGCTATCTTGACTAGAATGCGCTGGAGACAATCATTTGTGAATTCAATTCACAATAAACAGCGCCAGAATACCTGCCATGCCCCGCATAGACGTCAACCGCTCCGGCGAGATGGAAGCTTTTGTCCAGGTGGTGGACAAAGGTGGTTTTTCGGCCGCCGCACGCCAGCTGTGCATGACGCCTTCGGCCGTCAGCAAGCTGGTCACCCGGCTGGAGGCGCGTCTCGGCACGCGGCTGGTCAACCGCTCCACCCGCAAGCTGCAGCTCACGCCCGAAGGCACGACGTTTTACGAACAAAGCACGCGCGTGCTGGCCGACATGGACGAGGCCGAGCGCGGCGCCGCCGCCGGCGCCATGCCGCGCGGGCGCGTCAGCATCAATGCCAGCATGCCGACCGCGCACCGCCTGCTGCTGCCGCTGGTGCCGGCCTTTCACGAGCGCTATCCCGACATCTCGCTGGACATCACGCTGACCGACCGCGTGGTCGATCTGCTGAACGAGCGCACAGACGTGGCCATACGCTGGGGTGCGCTCGCTTCATCCCAGCTGGTGGCGCGGCACCTGGGCGACACGGCGCAGCTGATCGTCGGCAGCCCGGCTTACCTCGCACGCCACGGCACGCCGCGCACGCTGCAAGAGCTGGAGGCGCATCAGCGCCTGGCCCATACCTTCAAACGCAATATGCATTACTGGCCGGTGCGCGTGGACGGCCAGATCCAGCAACTGCCGATCACCGGCTATGCGCGCGCCAGCGACGGCGAGGCGCTGCGACACCTCGTGCTGGCGGGTGCGGGCCTGGCCCGCATGTCCATGTTCCACATCCGCCGCGACCTTGACGCGGGCCGCCTGGTGACGGTGGCCGAGGACCTCAACCCGGGTGAGCGCGAGCCCATCCATGCGGTGTTTGTCGGCCGGGGCGGCCGCCTGCCGGCGCGCGTGCGCGTGCTGCTGGATTTCCTGGTGGAGCAGGTCACGCAGGAGGTGCTGGATGCCGGCGGCGTCGGCCCGGATTACCTGCCCTGACAGGCCCCGGGGCGGCTTGCAGGTATACCCGATTGGTATTAGCCACTAGATAGCTTCCCTATGGTTGCCGCGGCATAACTTGCCTAGCATTGGTAACAAGTCGTAAGGCTACAAGGGCCGCTCCGGCCATGGAGGATGTCTATGCACCGCGTTCCTGTTCGCACCCTGGGTTTTGCCCTGCTGCTGTCGCTGGCCGGTTCCGGCTTTGCGCAGGAGCGCTTCACGCCTTCCGCCGACGGCCAGGAAGTCACCGACAGCCGCACCGGCCTGATCTGGCGCCGCTGCGCCGAGGGCATGGTCTTCAAGGGCAAGACCTGCACCGGGCAGGCCGCTTTTTTAAGCGCACCTGACGCGGCCGCGCGCGCCAAGGCGGCTTCCGCGCCGGGGGCCGAATGGCGACTGCCCATTCTCAAAGAACTGTCCAGCATCGTTTCTGCACGGGAAGCTGACGTGGACAAGGCGGCGATAGACCCCAATGCCTTTCCCGCCACGCCGATCGCGCGCTTCTGGACATCGAGCAGCACCGGCCCGGGCTATTTCACCTTTGTGGGGTTCGGTGACGGCAGCGCCGGCGAAGCCCCGCGCGCCACCGCGGCCGCCGTGCGGCTGGTGCGCGGAGGCAAGTAAATCCTCAATCCGCCGCCACCTGCAGCACCAGCTTGCCGAAGTTCTCGCCGTTGAAGAGCTTGAGCAGCGTTTCCGGGAAAGTGTCCAGGCCCACGACGATGTCTTCCTTGCTTTTCATGGTGCCGGCCTTGAGGTAGCCGGCCATCTCGGCCACGCCGACGTGGTAGCGGTCGGCGTAGTCGAACACCACAATGCCTTCCATGCGGGCGCGGTTCACCAGCAGCGACAGGTAGTTGGCCGGGCCCTTGACGGGCGTGGTGTTGTTGTACTGGCTGATCGCGCCGCAGATGATGATGCGGGCGCCGCGCGCCAGGCGCGCCAGCACCATGTCCAGGATTTCCCCGCCCACGTTGTCGAAGTAAATGTCTATGCCCTTGGGGCAGTGTTCCTTGAGCCCGGCGCGCACGTCGCCGTTCTTGTAGTCGATGCAGGCGTCAAAGCCCAGCTCCTTGACCACCCAGTCGCACTTGGCCTTGCCGCCGGCGATGCCGACCACGCGGCAGCCCTTGAGTTTGGCGATCTGGCCCACGGTCTGGCCCACGGCGCCGGCCGCACCCGACACCACCACGGTTTCGCCCGCCTTGGGCAGGCCGACTTCCAGCAGGCCGAAATAACCGGTCATGCCGGGCAGGCCCAGCACATTAAGCCAGGAGGTCAGGCCCAGGCGCGGATCGATCTTGAACATGCCGCTGCGCTTGACCTGGTCGGCCGGGATCAGGCAGTACTCCTGCACGTCGAGCGCGGCGTTCACATAGTCGCCCACGGCAAAGGCCGGGTTCTGCGAGGCAATCACTTTGCCCACGCCACCGGCGCGCATCACGGCACCGATTTCCACCGGCGGGATGTAGCTCTTGGCATCGTTCATCCAGCCGCGCATGGCCGGGTCCAGCGACAGGTACAAGGTCTTGACGAGCACGCCGCCCGGGCCGGGTTCGGCGACGGGCTCGGTGGTGAAGCTCCAGTTGTCGCGGGTGGGCAGGCCGACGGGGCGGCTCGCCAATCGGATCTGGTGGTTGCTCAGGCTGGTGATGGCGCTCATGGGGTGTCTCCGCTGAATCTGTTGAAAAGGGTTGTGGCAGGAATAGTAGTGGCGGCATGGCCTCGCGTCAGTCGCGCAGGCGATTCGCACGGCGGTCCGGAACGGTTTCGGTTTATGCTTTAGAGATGAAACTCCACAACTATTTCCGCTCTTCTTCGTCGTTTCGTGTACGCATCGCGATGGAACTCAAGGGCCTGAGCTACGACTACATTCCCGTGCACATCGCCAAAGGCGAGCACAAGCAGCCGCCTTACGCCGCCCTGGCCGCCGACACCCTGGTGCCGCTGCTCGAAGTCGACGGTGAAAAACTTTCGCAGTCCATGGCCATCATCGAATACCTCGACGAAAAGCACCCCACGCCGGCCCTGCTGCCCGCCGACGCGCTGGGCCGTGCCAAGGTGCGCGCGCTGGCCCAGTCCATCGCCTGCGAAATCCACCCGGTCAACAACCTGCGTGTCCTCAAATACCTGGTCAAGGAACTCAAGCTCGACGAAGCCGCCAAAAACGCCTGGTACGTGCACTGGTGCCGCGAAGGGCTGGAAGCCTTTGAACGCCAGCTGGCCCAACTGCCGGCATCGACCTATTGCTACGGCGATACGCCCACGCTGGCCGACTGCTGCCTGGTGCCGCAGATCTTCAACGCCAAACGCTTCAACGTGAGCTTTGACGGCTTGCCGCGCACCATGGCGGCATTCGACGCCTGCATGGCGCTGCCGGCTTTCCAGAAGGCCCAGCCTTCGGCTTGCCCTGATAACGAAGCCTGAGTTCGTTGTGCATGCGGATTGGCTGATTCCCGACTGGCCCGCGCCCGCCGGTGTGCGGGCGGTCTTTACCACCCGGGCCGGCGGCCTGTCGGATGCGCCTTATGACAGCCTGAACCTGGGCGACCACGTCGGCGACCTTCCGGCCAAGGTCGCTGCCAACCGCGCTTTGTTGCGCCAGGCCCTGGGCCGCCGCGCGGTCTTCCTGCAGCAGGTGCACGGCAGCGAAGTGCTCGCGCTGGATGCGACCACTAACGACGGCTTGCAGGCCGATGCTTGCGTGACCCGGAATGCCGGCGTGGCATGCACCATCATGGTGGCTGACTGCCTTCCCGTTCTGTTCGCGACGGAAGACGGCGCGTTGGTGGCGGCCGCGCATGCGGGCTGGCGCGGGTTGGCAGGCAACAAAGACGGGAAGGGCGTTCTTGAATCGGTGCATGCCGCGATGAACACCGATGCCCGCATCCTCGCCTGGCTTGGGCCTTGTATAGGACCTTCTGCCTTTGAGGTTGGCGCCGAAGTCAAGGCCGCGTTCGAAGCCGTCCAGTCTGAAGCCGGTCGCCTGTTTGTGCCGACCAGCGCGGGCAAATACCTGGCCGATCTGCCGGGCCTGGCGAGGCTGCGCCTGCAAGCGCTGGGCATCATCGATATTTATGGCAATGACGGCAGCGATGCCTGGTGCACGGTGCTTAATCCTTCGCGGTTTTTTTCGCACAGGCGCGATGCCGGGCCCAGGGGCAACGGCTTCGGCACGACGGGGCGCATGGCCGCTTGCATCTGGCGCGCCTGAGGCGCTTCCGTCAGGGATTCTTGGGTGTTGCTTGCGCGGCAGGCGTTTGAATTTCTTCGTTTTTTTCTCGGGCGGCCTCCGCATCTGCAGTTTGCTGCAGGAACTCCTGTGCCGCGCGTTTTTTGAGCGCCTTGCTGCGCGCAGGCGCACCCATCAGGTAAACCACCAATGCCACAGGGCCCAGTCCATAGAGTACAAAGGTAAACACCGCCCCGAGGATCGTGCCGTTGCTGTTGGTAGCTTCGGCAACGCTCATCATGAGCACAACGTAAATCCAGGCGATGACAACCAAATACATAAATATTGAAACTCTGCGTGCGGTCAGGAATTTTTAAAGCAAATCCTACGATACTGATGGTGTGCTCAAAAGAGTCACCGAGACTCAACATGATCGGGGAGACAGATGAATTCTGACGCAAACCGGGCCCAGGCGGCCCGTCAGATGCAAGAGACCTTTGCCGCGGGCCTGCAGCAGGCCATGGGTGCGATGGCAAACGGCGGCATGCCGCCGGGCTTTGGCTTCCCCAACGGCGCGAATGGTGCCCAGGGCCAGCCCCTGCTGCAGTTCGACCCCACCAAGCTCCAGGAACTGCAGCAGCGCTACATCGCGGACGCTTCGGCCCTGTGGAACCAGGGCCTGCAAGACGGTGCCGACACCCTGGTGGCCTCCGACCGGCGGTTTTCCAACGAAGCCTGGAAGGCGAATCCGGTCTCAAAATTCTCCGCCTCCACCTATTTGCTGAACGCCCGCACCCTGATGGAACTGGCCGACGCCGTGCAGGCCGACGCCAAGACGCGCGCGCGTGTGCGCTTTGCCGTCGAGCAGTGGATGGCGGCCACCGCGCCCAGCAATTTCCTGGCGCTCAATGCCGAGGCCCAGCAAAAAGCCATCCAGAGCCAGGGCGAAAGCATTGCCCAGGGCATCACCAACCTGCTGCACGACATGAAGCAGGGCTATGTCTCCATGACCGACGAACGCGTGTTCGAGGTCGGCAAGAACGTCGCCACCACTGAAGGCGCGGTGGTGTTTGAAAATGAATTCTTCCAGCTGCTCGAATACAAGCCGCTTACGCCCAAGGTCTACGAAAAGCCCTTCCTGCTGATTCCGCCCTGCATCAACAAGTTCTACATTCTTGATCTGCAGCCCGAGAACTCGCTGATCCGCTATGCGGTGAGCCAGGGCCACCGCACCTTTGTGGTCAGCTGGCGCAACCCCGACGAGTCCATGGCCGGCAAGACCTGGGACGACTACATTGAACACGCCGCCATCAAGGCCATCGAGGTGGTGCAAGAGATCACCGGCGCCAAGACGCTCAACGCCCTGGGCTTTTGCGTGGGCGGCACCATCCTGGGCACGGCGCTGTCGGTGCTCGCCGCACGCGGCAAAAAGCCGGTGGCCAGCGCCACCTTGCTGACCTCCTTCCTCGACTTCAGCGACACCGGAATCCTGGACATCTTCATCGACGAAACCTCGGTCAAGTACCGCGAGGCCGAGATGGGGCAGGGCGGCCTGCTCAAGGGCCAGGACCTGGCCTCCACCTTCAGCTTCCTGCGGCCCAACGACCTGGTCTGGAACTACGTGGTGGGCAACTACCTCAAGGGCGAAACCCCGCCGCCCTTCGACCTGCTCTACTGGAACAGCGACTCCACCAACCTGCCCGGGCCTTTTTATGCCTGGTACCTGCGCAACACCTATTTCGAGAACAACCTCGTCAAGCCCGGCAAGGCCGTGGTCTGCGGGCAGAAGGTCGACCTGCGCAAGGTCGACATCCCGGTCTACCTCTACGGCTCGCGTGAAGACCATATCGTGCCGGTTGGCGGCGCCTATGCCTCCACCCAGCATCTGCCGGGCCCCAAACGTTTTGTGATGGGGGCTTCGGGCCACATCGCCGGCGTGATCAACCCGCCGGCCAAGAAAAAACGCAGCTACTGGACGCGCGACAAGCTGCCCCAGGGCAAATTCCCGGCCACCCAGGCCGAATGGCTCAAGGGCGCGACCGAACACCCCGGCAGCTGGTGGACGGACTGGTCGGACTGGCTCAAGGGCCATGCCGGAAAACAGGTTGCCGCGCCCAAGGCCTACGGCAGCCGCAAGCACCAGGTCATAGAACCCGCACCGGGCCGTTACGTCAAAGCCAGGGCTTGAGGCCCCGCGCGCACCGCCCTGTCATCATTTTTTAAAAACCATCTCCGAAACTTCATAAGGGAACACATCATGGAAGACATCGTTATCGTTGCAGCCGGCCGCACCGCCGTGGGTAAATTCGGCGGCTCGCTGGCCAAGATTCCCGCGACCGAATTCGGCG
The DNA here is from genome assembly GCF_964252805.1 of Polaromonas sp. LjRoot131. Classification (NCBI taxonomy): domain Bacteria; kingdom Pseudomonadati; phylum Pseudomonadota; class Betaproteobacteria; order Burkholderiales; family Comamonadaceae; genus Polaromonas; species Polaromonas sp. LjRoot131. Next base: position 728,859 of record NZ_CAXUPF020000001.1, read on the forward strand.
CGGCCGTCATCAAGGGCGTGCTGGAGCGCTCCGGCCTCAGCGCCGACCAGATCGGTGAAGTCATCCTGGGCCAGGTGCTCACGGCCGGCGTCGGCCAGAACCCGGCGCGCCAGTCCGTCATCAAGGCCGGCTTTCCCAACGGCATCCCGGGCCTGACCATCAACGCCGTGTGCGGCTCCGGCCTCAAGTCGGTGATGCTGGCGGCCCAGGCCGTGGCCACGGGTGACAGCGAAATCGTGATCGCCGGCGGCCAGGAAAACATGAGCGCCGCGCCGCACGTGCTGAACGGCTCGCGCGACGGCCAGCGCATGGGTGACTGGAAGATGGTCGACTCCATGATCGTCGACGGCCTGTGGGACGTCTACAACCAGTACCACATGGGCATCACCGCCGAGAACGTGGCGAAGAAATACGGCATTGACCGAGCGGCGCAGGACGCGCTGGCCCTGGCCAGCCAGACCAAGGCCGCGGCCGCGCAGGACGCCGGCAAGTTCAAGGACGAAATCATCCCCATCACCATCCCGCAGAAGAAGGGCGACCCGGTGGTGTTTGCCGCCGACGAGTTCATCAACCGCAAGACCAGCGCCGAAGGCCTGGCCGGCCTGCGCCCGGCCTTCGACAAAGCGGGCGGCGTGACGGCCGGCAATGCTTCGGGCCTGAACGACGGCGCCGCCGCTGTGATGGTCATGACGGCCAAGAAAGCTGCCGCGCTGGGCCTGAAGCCCCTGGCGCGCATCGCCAGCTACGCCACCACCGGCCTGGACCCGGCCTACATGGGCATGGGCCCGGTGCCGGCCTCGACCAAGGCGCTGCAGCGCGCGGGCTGGAAAGCCCAGGACCTGGACCTGCTCGAGATCAACGAAGCCTTTGCGGCCCAGGCCTGCGCGGTCAACAAGGAGATGGGCTGGGACACCAGCAAGGTCAACGTCAACGGCGGCGCCATCGCCATCGGCCACCCGATCGGCGCCTCAGGCTGCCGCATCCTGGTGACCTTGCTGCACGAGATGGCGCGCCGCGACGCTAAAAAGGGCATCGCCAGCCTGTGCATAGGCGGCGGCATGGGGGTTGCCCTCACACTGGAACGCTGAGCTTGCGGTAACAATGGTTCAACCGGCATAAATCGTGCATGCAGAGCTATTGGATTCATAGCTATCGGATTCGTAGCAGACGGTTGGACCGTTCAACGGTATTTCAATAATTCACAAAATCATTCAAGGAGATCGCAATGGCAAAAAAAGTAGCGTACGTCACGGGCGGCATGGGCGGCATTGGAACCGCCATCTGCCAGCGCCTGTCGAAAGATGGTTTCACGGTGATCGCGGGCTGCGGCCCCACGCGCGACTTCACCAAGTGGATTGACGAGCAAAAAGCGCTGGGCCACACTTTTTACGCTTCGGTGGGCAATGTCGGCGACTGGGATTCCACCGTCGCGGCCTTTGACAAGGTCAAGGCCGAACACGGCCCTGTCTCGGTGCTGGTCAATAACGCCGGCATCACGCGCGACGGCCAGTTCCGCAAGATGAGCAAGGCCGACTGGGATGCGGTGATTTCCACCAATCTCAACAGCATGTTCAATGTGACCAAGCAGGTCATCGAGGGCATGATCGAAGCGGGCTTTGGCCGCATCATCAACATCTCCTCCGTCAACGGCCAGAAAGGCCAGTTCGGCCAGGTGAACTACTCCACCGCCAAGGCCGGCCTGCACGGCTTCACCATGGCCCTGGCACAGGAAGTCGCGGCCAAGGGCGTGACGGTCAACACGGTCAGCCCCGGCTATATCGGCACCGACATGGTCAAGGCCATCCGCCCCGACGTGCTGGAAAAAATCGTGGCGGGCGTTCCGGCCAAGCGCCTGGGCCAGCCCGAAGAAATCGCCTCCATCATTGCGTGGATCGCGTCCGAAGAAGGTGGTTATGCCACGGGTGCCGACTTCTCGCTCAACGGCGGCCTGCACATGGGCTGAGCGCCGCTGGCGCGCTTGCTAAACCCGCCTCGGCGGGTTTTTTTATGCCCGGCGCATGGCCTGGCATACGGTGCCGACGCGAACATCCCGTGGCGGCGTGGGGATTTGGCGGCTGAGCGCTCGCGCGACTGTAGTAAATTAAACCCACGTGTTCTACGGGGACAGCCCGCCTGCCGGGCTGCGTCGCAGGCCTTCCTTGGAGCCTGAAAAGGCTCTTCACCTCTCTCTGAAGGAATCCCTCTCGCATGCCCCATAGCGTTTCTCTGATCAGCACCATCGCCGCCGGCCTGGGCCTGGCCCTCATTTTTGGTTTTCTCGCCGTGCGGCTGCGTTTGCCCGCATTGGTGGGCTACCTGCTGGCCGGCGTGATCATCGGGCCGTTCACGCCCGGTTTTGTGGCCGATGCGGAGATCGCCAGCCAGCTCGCCGAAATCGGCGTGATGCTGCTGATGTTCGGCGTGGGCCTGCATTTTTCCCTTGACGACCTGCTGGCGGTGCGCAAGATCGCGGTGCCCGGCGCCGTCGTGCAGATGACGGTGGCCACCGCGCTGGGCATGGGCCTGGCGCACTGGTGGGGCTGGAACCTGGGCGGTGCGCTGGTGTTCGGCCTGTCGCTCTCGGTGGCCAGCACCGTGGTGCTGCTGCGCGCGCTCGAAAGCCGCGGCATCCTTGATTCGGTCAATGGGCGCATCGCCGTGGGCTGGCTGGTCGTCGAAGACCTGGCCATGGTTCTGGTGCTGGTGTTGCTGCCGCCGCTGGGCGGCTGGTTGTCGGGCAAGGTCGATGCCGACGTCAACGCGCTGTGGAAAACGCTGGGCATCACGCTGCTGCAGGTGGGCGGTTTTGTGGCCCTGATGCTGGTGGTGGGGCGCCGCTTTTTCCCCTGGGTTCTGTGGCAGGTGCAGCGCACCGGTTCGCGCGAACTGTTCACGCTGTGCGTGGTGGCGGCCGCCGTGAGCATCGCCTTCGGTGCCACGGCGCTGTTCGGCGTCTCTTTCGCGCTGGGCGCTTTCTTCGCCGGCATGGTGATGCGCGAATCCGAGTTCAGCCACCGGGCCGCCGAAGAGTCGCTGCCCCTGCGCGACGCTTTCGCCGTGCTGTTCTTCGTGTCCGTGGGCATGCTGTTCGACCCCTGGGTGCTGCTCGAGCGGCCGCTGCAGGTGCTGGCCGTGGTCGGCATCATCATCGTGGGCAAGACCCTGGCGGCCGGCGTGCTGGTGATGGCCTTTCGCTATCCGCTCAACACCGCGCTCACGGTGTCGGCCAGCCTGGCGCAGATCGGCGAGTTCTCCTTTATCCTGGTCGGCCTGGGCGCCTCGCTGGACCTGCTGCCGCGCGAGGGGCAAAGCCTGGTGCTGGCCGGCGCCTTGATCTCGATCGCCCTCAATCAGCTGGTGTTCAAGGCGGTGGAGCCGCTGCAGCAATGGATACTGGCCAAGTCGCCGCTGGCGCGCAAGCTCGAAGCGCGTGACGACCCGACTGCCGAACTGCCGGCCACCACCGACGAAAAATATTTGTCGCAGCACGTGGTGCTGGTCGGTTACGGACGGGTGGGGCGTCGCATTGCCGAGGCGCTCAAGGAAAATCACATCCCTTTTGTGGTGGCCGAGCAGAACCGCGAGGCCGTGGAACGGCTGCGGGCACAGGGCATGGCCGCCGTGTCAGGCGACGCCGTGGAGGCCGAGGTGCTGGTGCAGGCGCACATCGCGCAGGCGCGCATGCTGGTGATCGCCACGCCCGACACGCTGGACGTGCGGCAGATGGTGGCGACGGCGCGGGCGCTCAACCCCGCCATTGAAATCGTGGTACGCACCCACAACGAGGCCGAAGCGCGGCTGCTCGACAGCGAGAAGGCCGGCAAGGTCTTCCTCGGTGAGCACGAACTCGCGCAGTCCATGACCCGCCATGTGCTGGAGCGCTCCGGCGCGGCCGCCTCAGCCGCAACGCCAGGCGCAAGCCACTAGCGCTGCCTCAGGCCGTGGCCAGCGCCGTGTCCATGAACGGCGTGATGTTTTTCATCGCGCGCGCGACGTAGTCTTCTTTTTCTCCCACGGGCGCGACGTAGTGCATCGCGCTGCGCGCTTCCTCCAGGCCCACCAGGCGGGCAATCACCCAGGCGGCCAGGTACTGCGACGCCAGGCAGCCGCCCGCCGTCGCGACATTGCCCCTGGCCACAAAGGGCTGGTTCAGCACCTCGACACCGGCTTCCTCGACCCAGGGCTTGGTCGTCAGGTCGGTGCACGCCGGCACGCCATTGATCAGGCCCAGCTTGGCCAGCACCAGCGTGCCCGAGCATTGCGCGCCCAGCAGCTGCCGTGAAGGATCCAGCCGCAATTGCGCCATCAAGGCCGCATCTGCGACCACTTCGCGCGTGCGCATGCCGCTGCCGACGATGACCGCATCAGCCGTGCCGGCCTCCGCAGGCGAGGCTTGGGCTTCAAGCACCACGCCGTTCATGGACCGGACGCGCGCGGCCGGGCTGGCGATGGAGACCCGCCAACCCGGCAGCTTGACCCGGTTGAGGATGCCGAGCGCAATCAACGAGTCGAGTTCGTTGAAGCCTTCAAAGGTGAGGATGGCGATGTGCATGGTGGAGTTTTCTTGGTAGTGGATTTCGGCGAGCGGCCTTAGTTTTTTGCCCTGGCCCGCAGCACGGCCGAGCGCACCAGCGCCAGCCTGTCGTTGCCGAAATACATGTCCTCGCCGACAAAGAAGGTGGGCGAGCCGAAGGCGCCGCGGCTGATGGCTTCGTCGGTGTTGGCCTTGAGCTGTTCTTTGATGCCGGGTGTGGCAATGCCCGCCGCGAACGCTTCAGCGTCAATGCCCACTTGCCGGCAAATGGCGGCCAGCACCTCGTCCTGCGAGATGTCTTCCTCGCGCGTGAAATAGGCCGCGAAGGTGGCTTCAATGAAGGCCAGGTAATGCGGCTTGGCCGCCGCATCCTGCGCGATCCACAGGCAGCCGCGCATGGCCTTGACGCTGTTGACCGGGAACACCTTGGGCGGGAAGGCGATCTTCAGGCCCGCCTCGCGCGCGTTGTCCCGCACGTCCTTGAGCATGTAGCGATTTTTGGGGCTGTCCATGTCTTCACGCGCCGCGTAAATGCCCTTGTTGACGCTGTTGAAGATGCCGCCCACCAGCACCGGCTTCCAGTGGATGGTTTCCTGAAGCTCGGCCGCCAGCGGCTGGATGTTGCGAAAGGCGATATAGGTCCAGGGGCTGGAGCAGTCGAAGAAAAATTCAATCATGGTCTGTCTCTTTGTGGGGGAAATCAGGAAACCTTGTGCGCGCCTTCGCGCACGCTTTGCGCGGTCTGCCCGAACAGGGCTTTGCGCGCCTCTTCGGTGAGGGCCGGCGCGCGCAGCTCCTTGCCCAAATCCAGCCCGCGCCTGACGGCGGGCCTTTCAAACAGGGCGTCGTACCAGCGCTGCACATGGGGAAACTTTTGCAGGTCCACTTGCTGGGCCTTGTGCGTGCGTACCCAGGGAAAAATGGCCATGTCGGCAATGGAGTAATCGGCGCCGGCCACATGCGCGCCCGTGCGCGCCAACTGCGCATCGAGCACGCCGTAAAGCCGGTCCACCTCCTTGCCATAGCGGTCTATGGCGTAGGGGATTTTGTCGGGCGCATACAAAAGAAAGTGGCCGTTCTGTCCCGCCATGGGGCCCAGCCCGCCCATCTGCCACATCAGCCATTGCAGGGCCTGGTAGCGCTCGCGCAATCCCGTGGGCAGGAAGCGGCCGGTTTTTTCGGCCAGGTAGAGCAGGATGGCGCCGCTTTCAAACACCGGCACGGGCGCACCGCCGCCGGCGGGTGCGTGGTCGACGATGGCCGGCATGCGGTTGTTGGGGCTGATGGCCAGGAACTCCGGCGTGAACTGCTCGCCCTTGCCGATGTTGACGGGCACCAGGCGGTAGGGCAGGCCGCATTCTTCGAGCATGATGGAAATCTTCCATCCATTGGGTGTGGGCCAGTAGTGCAGGTCGATCATGGGAAATCCTCGGGATTCTGGTGTGCGTTAAATCAGGTGCGCCAGCTGTGGGTGGTCGGACGTGATGCGCAGGGCTTCGCTGCCGCCGGGCGCCATCATCCGGAAATCCGCAAAATCAAAGCCCGGCCCGACCATGCAGGCCACGAGCGTATAGCCCGCACCGTCCCCGGCGCTGGGCCTCGCGGCTTGCCACAGGCCGGCGGCGATGACGTGCTGGGGAATGGTGGCGGCGCCCACGGGGCCCAGGACCGCGCCGTGCAGGCGGCTGTCCGCCGCGTCCCAGGTCCAGAGTTCCAGCGGCGCGCCTTCCAGGTGCACCCAGACCTCGTCGGACAGCACGCGGTGCCAGCGCGAGTGCTGCGCGGTTTCGAGCAGAAAATAAATCGAGGTCAGGGCGCTGCGCGCGGGCCTGCCGTCCTGCGGCAAGACCTGGCCTGTGGAGCGGAACACCTCGCGGTACCAGCCGCCCTCAGGGTGGGGCTGGAGCTGCAGCTGTTCAATCAGTTGCCGCGCGCGTGGCGAGGGTGTGGAGGCGGGATGGCTGGACTGGGGCATGAGGCGCAGTGTGCCTCAAAGCCGGGCCGGCTTTCAATCAGCGGCGATTGCCCTTCGGCCCCAGTGGGACAGTAGCCGCTCCGGACCTCTTATTCCAGGTCTTCGATGGCCAGGCTGTGGTATTTCTGCGCGTAGGAAAAGGGCACCTTGCGTACCACGGTCATGATCCGCTCCGTGACCTCCTTGTTCGGCACGGGGATCATCAGCGCATGGTGACCCTCGCGGGCCAGGTCCACGTATTTATGGACCGTGGCGCCCTCGGTGCCGACGCGCGGCAGGCGCACGTCCGAATGTCCGTCCGCATGGCCGATGTCGGCGAGGATCTCTTCCGGCGTCAGCAGCATGACGCCATCGCTGCCCACCTCCAGTTCCTGGGCCACCTGTTTGGCATCCTCGGCGTCCGGGAACATGATGAAGGCGTAGCCGGTGGGATAAAACGTGCCGCCCATACTGAGCATTTTTTTGGTCATTTCAAAGTGCTTCATGACGAGTCCTTTCATGCATTGCGTTGCATCAACGAATCATTAAGGCGCGGAAATTGCAAATTCCCGGTCAGCCATGACATCCTCTTCCTGTCAGACGCGGTCGTCAAGTGACCGGCTGTTGAGAAACTATGGGCGTTCTCGTTTCAGGCAGGGGCCGCAGGCGCAGCGCCCCTTACGTGAGGAATGGGGCAGCGCGCCACTGGCTCGAAGTGAAAAGCGTGGGGGCTACAAGTCTTCCAGCTTGATCGTCGGCTCAGCCATTACTCGCACCGTGCTTTGCAGCCCGCGCAGGATCTGGTTGGCGAAAAAGCTGCTCTGGGTGTCGGGTTCCAGCGCCGCCACTACCAGGTTGGCCATGGGCTGGTTGAGCGGCACGTAGTAGCTGCCGCGCGGCACGTCGACCACGCCGCGCGTCAGGCTGACCTGCACCTTGATGATGGCGTTGCCGTCGGCGATCGCGCCGCGCACGTCCTGGCGTTCGCCCGAGGTGCTGGCGGTTTCACGGTAGCTGTCGCCCAGCATGGAGCCCTGTTCGGCGACGCGCATGACCTGCACGCCGTGCAGCCGCAGCCGGTCGACGGCCACGGTGGAGGCCGCCGACAGCCAGTAGCCGCAGGGGCGGGCCCGCGCCTTCAGGGTGCGCAGCGCCAGCGCCGAATCCCAGTCCACGTTGACGGCCTTGTCTGCGCCGGTGACAGGGTCCAGCATCAGCAGTTCGTACTGGGCGGCGGTGGGGCCGGCTTCGATGACGGCCTGTTCCTTGCAGGCCTGGGCGCTGACTTCCTTGTCGAGGTAGGGCCGCAGCTGGTGCAGCTCGTTGGCGCGCTGGGCGGTGCTGGCCAGCACGCTGGTGATCGCCGTGACCTGGGTGTGCACCCGCCGCTGGATGTGCAGGCGGCCTATGCCGACGCCGCGCGTTTCGATCAGCAGGCTGACGGCGTTTTTCAGGCCGTTCACGTTGCGGCCGGTGTCGGGCTGTGTGCCGCCCATGGAGATTTTTTTGTCGGCCAGGTCGCTGGACGTGGTGTAGTACCACTCGCTGCTGAGGTTCTGGGCCTTGAGCGCGGCCAGCAGCGGGCGGCGGTACCACTCTTCGGCGGCCTTGGTCAGAAACTCGGGCAGGTTGGCGGTGGTGGCGTACTGGAACAGCGCGTCGAATTTCTGCACCGTGCCGAATTTCTGCAGGTAACGGCCTACTACCGTGTATTCATGGGCGTCAACCACCACGGTCGGGTTGTAGTCGCGGGCCAGCCGGGCCAGTGCCTGGGCCTCGGGTGTGTTGAGCAGCAGGTGGTCGCGGTTCATGTCCAGCCCGCCGCTGGTGGCGCGCTGGTCGCCGGCGGCGCCGTCGGGATTGCCGCGCGGAACGATGACCACGTTGATGCGCTCCAGCACCGGCTGCAGCAGGCCTTGCGCGAGTTCCCGCGCGATCACCAGCAGCGCCTCGCTGCCGGCGGGCTCGTCGCCGTGCTGCTGGCCGACCAGCAGCACCGTGGGTTTGCCTGCGGCTTGCATGACGGCGGGGTCGGTGCCGCCGGCACGCGTGAGGACCAGCGCCTCCAGTGTTTCGCCGCGTTGCGAGCGGCCTATGGCCAGCACGCTGGCCCGTATGCCGGGTGTACGCGTGGCGGCGGCCGCCTGTTCGCGCAGCCAGGCCTGGATTTCCGCCTGAGTGGTGAAGGCGCTGCGGCCGGCTTGCAGGCCGGGGGTGTTGTAGGTCACTGACGGCGCCGGGAAGCGGGCGGCCACCGCGGCACTGTAAGGGGCGGGCGCCTCCGCCTGCGCGGCGGGCGGATAAGGTGTGGCCGGCGCGACGGGCGTCACCTGCACGGCCGCGGGCGGAATCACTGGCGAGGAAGGGCGCTGGGCGGCAGGCGCGGGAGCCGGTACGGCGGCTGGCTGGCCCGGTGTCCAGGGCGGCAGCGGAACGGAGCTGCAGGCGGCCAGCAAGGCCAGCGGTGCCAGCAGGGCGAGCGGCCGCATGCCGTGAATGCGTGAGGCGGGGAGCTGTGTCTTGGGAGATTGCGGCAGGGTGGTCGTCATGGATTTCTGCGCCTCAAGCGTGGCCGGGTGCTATGGATGGACCGTCCATGTTACCCGCCTTGCATGGGCGCGGCGCGCCGGTTTGCGCCGCCGCCACAGTGCGATGGGCCTGTTTCGTGTTTTCCTACATGACGCCTCCGGGGCGTCCCACACCAGGTCCGCCATGCCCCGCCTAAATTGGTCCAGCGGTCGGCTTTTAGCGGCCGCCTTCATTTGTAGAGCCGATAAACCCAGGACCAACCCCAAGAGGAACCCCCATGAGCAAAGCACCCGCGAAAAAACATGATGCCGTCGACCTGCTCGACGCAGACCACATCGCCGTCAAAAAGCTTTTCACGGCTTACAAAAAGCTGTGTGACGGCAATGCGCCCGCCGAGGACAAGCGTGAAGTCGCCGACCAGATCTGCCAGGAACTGACGGTGCACGCGCAGATTGAAGAGGAAATTTTCTATCCCCAGGTTCGCGCGGCCGTCAACGACGACCCGTTGCTGGACGAGGCCGAAGTGGAGCATGCCACGGCCAAGGACCTGATCGCGCAGATTTCGGGCATGGACCCCGAAGACGACCTGTATGACGCCCGGGTCACGGTGCTGGGTGAATACATAGACCACCACGTCAAGGAAGAGCGCGAGGAAATCTTCCCCAAGGCCCGCAAGTCCGAACTGGACCTGGTAGCCCTGGCCGAGGAGCTCAGCCAGCGGAAAATGGAGCTGATGGACGAGTTCAAGACCGCCCAGGTCTAGCCCCTGGCGGGCGGCCTCCCAGCGCGAAGAAGGTTCTTTAAGGTTCTTTAGACCCTGCATCGTCGCCGGGAGAGCCCTTTCTGGGAAAATGGGGCATGTCCGCCCCGTTTTCCCCCGCCAGCCTCTCCGGTGCTCCCGCTTCGGCGTCCAGCCATCCCTGGCGCCTCAGCGTCGCGCCCATGATGGACTGGACCGACAGGCATTGCCGGCATTTTCACCGGCTGCTGTCGCGCCATGCCTTGCTGTACACCGAGATGGTCACCACGGGCGCCTTGATCCATGGCGATGTCGAGCGCCATTTGCGCTTCAATGCCGAAGAGCACCCCGTGGCGCTGCAACTGGGCGGCAGTGAGCCCGCCGACCTGGCGCGCTGCGCCCAGCTGGGTGAGCAGTGGGGCTATGACGAAATCAACCTCAACTGCGGTTGCCCCAGCGAACGTGTGCAGCGCGGGGCTTTCGGCGCCTGCCTGATGGCCGAGCCGCAACTGGTGGCCGACTGCGTCAAGGCCATGGTCGACGTGGTAGACGTCCCGGTCACGGTCAAGCACCGCATCGGCATCGACAAGGCCGAAAGTTATGAGTTCGTGCGCGACTTCGTCGGCACCGTCAGCGAGGCCGGCTGCAAGGTCTTTATCGTGCATGCCCGCAACGCCTGGCTCAAGGGCCTCTCGCCCAAGGAAAACCGTGAGGTGCCGCCGCTGCGTTATGAACTCGTGCACCGCCTCAAGAAGGAATTCCCGCAACTGGTCATCTGCATTAATGGCGGCATCAACACGCAGGAAGAAGTGGCCGGGCACCTGGCCGCGCTGGACGGCGTGATGATTGGCCGTGAGGCTTATCACAACCCCTGGTGGCTGGCTTCCTGGGACAACACTTTTTTCGGCGCCGACGAATCCCCGCTGAGCCGTGAAGCGGTGGAAGCGCAGATGTGCGACTACATGGTGCGCGAAGCCGCCGAGCACGGCACGCCGAAGAGCGCCATCGCGCGCCACATGCTGGGCCTGCGCAACGGCCTGCCCGGCGCGCGGCGCTGGCGCCAGGTCTGGAGCGACCACCGCCTGCGCGACATGCCGCCGCATGCCGTGATGGCGCTGGCGCATGAACTACCGGCCTCATCGCCGTCGGTGCTTGCCGATGCCACCGCCATGGCCGATGCCTGATACCGCGCAGAAACAGGCGCGCCAGGCGCTGGCCCTGCTCTGGCTGGTGCCGGCGCTCTGGACGGTCAACTACATCGTGGCGCGCAAGGCGCCGGGCGTGATCGGCCCCTACCTGCTGGCCTTCGGGCGCTGGGGCCTGGCGGCGCTGTTCCTGCTGGTGCTCACGCGGTCGGAGCTGTGGCGTCAGCGCAGCCACATCGCCAAGGTATGGTGGCAATACTTGGTGCTGGGCACGCTGGGCATGGTGATCTGCGGCGCCTGGGTCTACCAGGGCGCGCGTTCCACCGGCGCGATGAACATCGCGCTCATTTATGCGGCGTCGCCGGTGCTGATAGGCCTGGGTGCGGTGATCTGGCTTGGCGAGCGCCTGAGCCTGCGCCAGGGCCTGGGTGTGGTGCTGGCCATTGCCGGCGTGGTACACGTCGTGGTCAAAGGCCAGTGGACCGCGCTGGCCGGTGTGCAGTTCTCCGCGGGGGACCTATGGATCGTGGCAGCCACGGTGTCATGGGCGGCCTATGCCTTGCTGCAAAAGCAATGGCCCAGCCCGCTTGGTGCCACGGCCCGCCTGGCGGCCATCTGTATAGGGGGCACGCTGGTGCTGCTCCCCTTGACGGCCTGGGAGATGACGCGAGCCGACGCCTTGCCGCTAAACAGCTACGGCCTGCTGCTGATTGTGGTGGCGGCGATCGTGCCGGGACTGGGCGCCTACTGGATTTACGGCTGGGCGCAAAAAATCCTCGGTGCCAGCCGCGTGGCGGTGTCGCTTTACCTGGGTCCTCTTTATGCGGCGCTGGCGGCCTGGGGCGTGTTGGGCGAATCGTTGGGCTGGCACCACGCAGTGGGTGCCGCATTGATCTTGCCCGGGGTATTTTTTGTAACGGGCGTCGGCAAGGGGCTGACTAAAAAACATTCAAGGCCCATACTGACAAAAGGCGCTTGAAATTGCCGACACGCTTTGGCGGTTTCAACTTGCGGCCTCGCTGCCGTTCATGCAACGCGTGTGCATGAGCATTGCCCTTTGAACGCGCCCAGGCTTGCGGCGCGAATCGCAGCAGGCAAACTGCTTTCTCAAGACACCAGCCTGCAGCCTAGTGATTTTCTTCATCTGCAGCTATTGAAAACATAGCAAAGCCATCGGGGCCATGTGCTCGATGCGCACCGAAGTCGCATGGAACATGCGCACACACATCATCCGGATTCTTTAAAAAAATTGACTGTACGTATTCGCGCATTTGGAAAATAATGGAGACGAAGGTTCGTTGGAACTTTCCATTGACGCTGCGGTCTACCACTCACCTGGTGTGAGGCAACAGTTCGATGCATAGCGCGGGATCTGGAGCGGATTTCTATCGCGGGCCAGGGTTCCTCCGGTTCTTGCGCGCATAGGAGGATTTATGGATGTCGTCCGTAATTTTCTGACGCGTTATGAACAGACGCGAGAAGAGGAACTGTCCGTTGAGGACTACCTCGACGCCTGCAAGCGCAGTCCTCTCGTCTACGCCACCGCGGCCGAGCGCATGCTCGCCGCAATCGGCGAACCCGAGCTGCTGGACACCCGGCATGACCAGCGCCTGTCGCGCCTGTTCGGCAACAAGATCATCAAGATCTACCCGGCATTTCGCGACTTCTACGGCCTGGAGGATCCCATCGAGCAGGTGGTTTCCTACTTCCGCCACGCCGCGCAGGGCCTGGAAGAGAAAAAACAGATTCTCTACCTGCTGGGCCCCGTGGGCGGCGGCAAGTCGTCGATCGCCGAGCGGCTCAAACAGCTGATGGAGCAGGTGCCTTTTTATGCCTTGAAGGGCTCACCCGTCAACGAGTCGCCGCTCAGCCTGTTCAACAATGCCGAGGACGCTCCCTTGCTCGAAACCCAGTACGGCATTGCGCCGCGCTACCTGCAGCGGGTGATGTCGCCGTGGGCGGTCAAGCGCCTCGAGGAGTACGGCGGCGACATCCGCCGCTTCCGGGTCGTCAAGCGCTTTCCTTCCATCCTGAAGCAGTGCGCGATTTCCAAGACCGAGCCCGGTGACGAGAACAACCAGGACATTTCCTCGCTGGTCGGCAAGATCGACATCCGCAAGCTGGAAACCTACGCCCAGGACGACCCGGACGCCTACAGCTATTCCGGCGGGCTGTGCTTGGCCAACCAGGGCCTGCTGGAGTTTGTCGAGATGTTCAAGGCGCCGATCAAGGTGCTGCACCCCTTGCTGACCGCCACCCAGGAGGGCAACTTCAAGGGCACCGAGGGTTTTGGCGCGATTCCCTTCGACGGCATCGTGATGGCGCACTCCAACGAAAGCGAATGGAAGGCATTCAAGAACAACCGGAACAACGAGGCTTTCCTGGACCGGATCTACATCGTCAAGATTCCGTATTGCCTGCGCGTTTCGGAAGAAGTGAAGATTTATGAAAAACTGATCCACAACTCGTCGCTGCACAACGCCATTTGCGCGCCCGGCACCTTGAAGATGATGGCGCAGTTTGCCGTGCTGACGCGCCTCAAGGAACCCGAGAGCTCCAGCATCTTCAGCAAGCTGCAGGTGTATGACGGCGAAAACCTCAAGGACACCGACCCGAAAGCCAAGAGCTACCAGGAGTACCGCGACTACGCGGGCGTCGACGAGGGGATGAACGGAATCTCCACGCGCTTCGCCTTCAAGATCCTGTCCAAGGTGTTCAACTTCGACTCCACCGAAATCGCCGCCAACCCGGTCCACCTGATGTATGTGCTGGAGCAGCAGATCGAGCGCGAGCAGTTCCCGGTTGAAACCGAGCAGAAGTACCTGGCCTACATCAAGGAAATCCTGGCCATGCGTTATGCCGAATTCATCGGCAAGGAAATCCAGACCGCCTACCTGGAGTCGTATTCGGAGTACGGGCAGAATATTTTCGACCGCTACGTCACCTACGCCGATTTCTGGATCCAGGACCAGGAATACCGCGACACCGACACCGGCGAAATCTTCGACCGCTCGGCGCTCAATGCCGAGCTCGAAAAAATCGAGAAACCGGCCGGCATCAGCAACCCGAAAGACTTCCGCAACGAGATCGTCAATTTTGTGTTGCGCGCACGCGCCAACAACGCGGGCAAGAACCCGGTCTGGACCAGCTATGAAAAGCTGCGCACCGTGATCGAGAAAAAAATGTTCTCGAACACCGAAGACCTGTTGCCGGTGATTTCCTTCAATGCCAAGGCCAGCGCGGACGAGCAGCAAAAGCACGAAGATTTTGTCAACCGCATGGTCGCCAAGGGATATACCACGCGGCAGGTCCGCTTGTTGTGCGACTGGTACCTGCGTGTACGCAAGAGTTCCTGAGGCCCGCGGCGCGCCGTGGCGGGCGCGTCATGTGTATGTGACCGGAGATCACCGTGCTCCAGCAAGTCATTGACAGGCGCTTGTCGGGAAAGAACAAGTCCATCGGCAACCGCGAGCGTTTTCTGCGCCGCTTTCGCGAGCAGATACGCGATACCGTGCGCCGTGCCGTCGCGGGCCGCAGCATCCACGACATCGAGCAGGGCGAAGACATCACCCTGCCGCGGCGCGACGTCTACGAGCCGGTGTTTGGGCACACCGGCGGCACGCGCGAGAGCGTGCACCCCGGCAACCGTGAATACGTGCGCGGCGACCGCATCGCGCGGCCCAAGGGCGGTAGCGGCGGCGGCTCGGGCGGCGAGGCCAGCCCAGACGGGGAGGGTGATGACGACTTTGTCTTTCGCATCTCGCGCGAAGAGTTCATGCAGTATTTTTTCGACGACCTTGCGCTGCCCGACCTCATACGCACCCAGCTTTTGCCCGATGCGCCGGAATGGAAATCCCGCCGTGCCGGTTTCATCTCGGATGGAACGCCGACCAACCTGCACGTGGTGCGTTCGCTGCGGGTAGCGCTCAGCCGACGCATCGCCATAGGCGGGGAGACGCGGCGGCAGGTGCATGAGCTGGAGGCGCAACTGGCGCTGGCCCTGCGCGACGCGCCGGATCTGCCTGACGAGATTCTTTCCCTGAGGACGCAGATCGACACGCTTCGCCGGCGCCTCAAGACCATTCCCTTCTTCGACCCCTTCGACCTGCGTTACCGCAACCGGGTCAGGGTGCCGCAGCCCACTTCCAAGGCGGTCATGTTTTGCCTGATGGACGTCTCGGGTTCCATGGACGAAACGCGCAAGGACATCGCCAAACGTTTTTTTATCCTGCTCTACCTGTTCCTCAGGAAGCATTATGAAAAGACCGACGTCATCTTCATTCGCCACCACACCCAGGCGACCGAAGTGTCCGAAGAAGAATTTTTCCAGTCCACCGAGACCGGCGGCACCGTGGTGTCCAGCGCCCTGGCCTTGATGCACCAGATCATCCAGGAGCGCTACCCGCCCGGTGACTGGAACATCTATGGCGCCCAGGCTTCGGATGGCGACAACTGGCACCAGGATTCGGCCCGCTGCCGTGAGTTGCTGGTCAACAAGCTGCTGCCGGTGTCGCGCTATTTCGCGTATGTCCAGGTGGGCGAGGAAGACCAGAACCTCTGGGAAGAGTACACCCAGGTGCAGGAGGCCAACCGGAACTTTGCGATGCGCAAGGTGGGCGGTGCGGACGAGATATTCCCGGTGTTCAGGGAGTTGTTCAAAAAAGGCGCCAAGCCATGACAAAGACCGCGAAAAAGCCTGTCGAAATTGCGGCGCCGGGCCTGTCCGGCACCGGGCGCCGGCACGCCTGCCTGCCCAGCCCGTCCGACTGGTCCTTCGAGTTGATCGAGCTCTACCACGGCGAGATTGCGCGGAAGGCGAAGTCCTTTGGCCTGGATACTTACCCGGTGCAACTCGAGGTCATCACCGCGGAGCAGATGATTGATGCCTATGCGTCGGTGGGCATGCCGGTGAACTACCGGCACTGGTCCTTCGGCAAGCAGTTCATCTCGACGGAAAAAAACTACCGGCGCGGCCAGATGGGGCTGGCTTACGAGGTCGTGATCAATTCCAACCCCTGCATCGCCTACCTGATGGAAGAAAACACCATGCCCATGCAGGCGCTGGTGATGGCGCATGCCTGCTACGGCCACAATTCCTTCTTCAAGGGCAACTACCTGTTCCAGATGTGGACCGACGCCGGCGCCATCGTCGACTACCTTGTGTACGCGCGGGCCTACATCGCCGAGTGCGAGGAACGCCACGGCTGGGAGGCGGTCGAGCAGCTGCTGGACTCCTGCCATGCCCTGATGAGCCACGGCGTGGACCGTTACCAGCGTTCACAGAAGCTGTCGCTGGCGGAGGAAGAGGCCCGCCGCAAGGACCGCGAGGCTTATCTGCAGCAGCAGCTCAATGACCTGTGGCGCACGGTGCCCAAACCGGCCGACAAGCCGGCCGAAAAAACCCATCGCCGTTTTCCGCCGGAGCCGCAGGAAAACATCCTGTATTTCATCGAGAAAAACGCACCCTTGCTGGAGCCCTGGCAACGCGAGGTGATACGCATCGTGCGCAAGATCGGCCAGTATTTTTACCCGCAGCGCCAGACGCAGATCATGAACGAGGGCTGGGCCACCTTCTGGCATTACACGCTGCTCAATTCGCTGTACGACGAGGGTTTGCTGACCGACGGCTTCATGATCGAATGCCTGCGGTCCCACACCAATGTCATCTACCAGCCGCCGGTGACACATCCCGGCTACAACGGCGTCAACCCCTACGCGCTGGGGTTTGCCATGTTCAGCGACCTCAAGCGCATCTGCGAGTCCCCCACGGAAGAAGACCGGCAGTGGCTGCCGGACGTGGCCGGCTCGAACTGGCTGGAGACGCTGGACTACGCGATGCGGCATTTCCGCGATGAGAGTTTCATCGGGCAATACCTGTCGCCGCGGCTGATACGCGAATTCCGGCTTTTTTCAGTGGTGGACGACGCGAACAGGTCCGAGCTTGAAGTGGCGGCCATCCATGACGAGGCCGGCTACCGGCATGTGCGCGAGGCGCTGTCGCGCCAGCATGACCTGAACTACCGCGAGCCCAACATACAGGTCTGGGACGTGGACGTGCGCGGGAACCGCTCCCTGACCTTGCGCCACAGCCGCCACAACGACCGGACGCTGACGGACGACGTCCAGGAGGTGATCAAGCACATCGCGCGGTTGTGGGGTTTCCGTGTCCTGCTGGAAAGTGTGGACAAGCACGGCAAGGTGGTGCAGCACCGGGAGGCGCTGCCGCAGGTTTGATGCCGTTCACGCCGCGGCTTCCAGCCCGTTCCTGAAATGCTCGCGCATGCGCTGCGCGGTGCCGTCGGCGTCGCGCGCGGCCAGCGCCTGCATGATGGCGCGGTGCTCGGCCAATGACTCTTCAATGCGACCGCTTTTGAGCAGCGAATTGTGGCGGTTGAGTTTCATCACCTTGCGCAGGTCGGCCACCATCTGGTCGCGCCAGCGGTTGTTGGCGATTTCCAGCAGGCGCATGTGAAAGGCCTCGTTGATCTCGAAAAAGCGTTCGCGGTTGCCGACGGCTTTTTCAAGCTCCTCATGCAGGCTTTGCAATTCTTTGAGCTGTGAAGGGGTTGCCTGGGCGGCCACCACGCCGGCCGCATCGCTCTCCAGCAGGGCCAGCAGGTGATAGACGTCGGCGAGATCGCGTTCGGAGACTTCCGTGACGTAAGCGCCGCGCCTAACCTTCATGGTGACCAGGCCTTCGGTGGCGAGTACCTTGAGGGCCTCGCGCAGCGGCGTGCGGCTGATGCCGTATTCCTCAGCCAGCTTGAGTTCGTCTATCCAACTGCCCGGCGCCAGCTCGCGGTTAAAAATGCGCTGGCGAAGAAGCTCGGCGACTTCTTCATAAAGCGCTCGGGGAGTCAGGGACACGGCGGCCATGGACATAGGGGTGTTTTTAATAGGTAAGGCGAGCTTGGGGCGCGCTGCTTCCTGTCAGCGCTACTGGCATCTTACTTGAAACTGAATTTTGCATCAATAATTATAAATGATGTAAACTTCAAAGCATCACGAATTCCATCCCCCGGGGCCCTGGTTTGCATCGCCAGCCCCTGCAGATCCTGTTACGGTAAACATCCCATGTCCAAGCGTCCTCCCGAACCTGAATTTCCCGCCGCCAGCCTTGAAGCCTGGGCCAAAGCAGCCGCCAAGTCGGCCCCCGGCGGCGATCTGGATGCGCTGAACTGGCAGACGCCGGACGGCATCAGCGTCAAGCCGCTGTACACCGCCGAAGACACCAAAGATCTTCCGCACACCAACACGCTGCCAGGGTTTGAGCCTTTCATCCGCGGCCCGCAAGCTACCATGTATGCGGTGCGCCCCTGGACGATCCGCCAGTACGCGGGCTTTTCCACGGCCGAGGAATCCAACGCCTTCTACCGCAAGGCGCTGGCCGCCGGCGGGCAGGGCGTGTCGGTGGCGTTTGACCTGGCCACGCACCGCGGCTACGACAGCGACCACCCGCGCGTGACCGGCGACGTGGGCAAGGCCGGCGTGGCCATCGATTCGGTCGAGGACATGAAGATATTGTTCGACCAGATCCCGCTGGACAAGGTCAGCGTCTCCATGACCATGAACGGCGCGGTGCTGCCGGTGCTGGCCGGCTATGTGGTCGCGGCCGAAGAGCAGGGCGTGAGCCAGGACAAATTGAGCGGAACCATACAGAACGACATCCTCAAGGAGTTCATGGTTCGCAACACCTACATCTTCCCGCCGCAGCCCAGCATACGCATCATCGGCGACATCATCGAGTACACGGCGCAGAACATGCCGAAGTTCAACTCGATCTCGATCTCGGGCTACCACATGCAGGAAGCCGGCGCCAACCAGGCGCTGGAACTGGCCTTCACGCTGGCCGACGGGAAAGAGTATGTGAAGACCGCGCTGGGCAAAGGCCTGGACGTGGATGAGTTCGCCGGGCGCCTGAGCTTTTTCTGGGCCATTGGCATGAACTTCTATCTTGAAGTGGCCAAGATGCGCGCCGCCCGCCTGCTGTGGTGCCGCATCATGAAGGGCTTCAATGCCAAGAGTCCCAAGAGCCTGATGCTGCGCACACACTGCCAGACCTCGGGCTGGAGCCTGACCGAGCAGGACCCCTACAACAACGTGGTGCGCACCACCATCGAAGCCATGGCCGCGGTCTTTGGCGGGACGCAGAGCCTGCACACCAACTCGTTCGACGAAGCGATTGCCCTGCCCACCGAGTTCAGTGCCCGCATCGCCCGCAACACCCAGCTCATCATCCAGGAAGAAACCCATATTCCGCACGTGATCGATCCCTGGGCCGGCAGCTACATGATGGAAAAACTCACCCAGGACATGGCCGACGCCGCCTGGGCCATCATTGAAGAGGTCGAGGCCATGGGTGGCATGACCAAGGCCGTGGACAGCGGCTGGGCCAAGCTCAAGATCGAAGCGGCCGCCGCCGAAAAGCAGGCGCGCATCGACAGCGGCAAGGACGTGATCGTCGGCGTCAACAAGTACAAACTCAAGACTGAAGACGCCATCGAATCGCGTGACATCGACAACGTGGCCGTGCGCGAGGGCCAGATCACCAGGCTCAAGGCCATCAAGGCCAAACGCGACAACGCGGCGGTGCAGGCCGCGCTGGAAGCCTTGACGGCCGCCGCCGAAAATAACAACGGCAACCTGCTGGACCTCAGCATCAAGGCCGTGCGCCTGCGCGCCACGGTGGGCGAGGTCAGCGATGCCCTCGAGAAAGTTTACGGGCGCCACCGCGCCGATACACAAAAGGTGACCGGTGTGTACGCTGCCGCTTATGACTCGGCCGAAGGCTGGGAAACCCTCAAGACGGAAATCAACGCCTTCGCCGAAGCGCAGGGCCGCCGCCCCCGCGTGATGATTTCCAAGCTGGGCCAGGACGGCCACGATCGCGGCGCCAAGGTGGTGGCCACGGCCTTCGCCGATCTGGGTTTCGACGTGGACATGGGCCCGCTGTTCCAGACGCCCGAGGAATGCGCGCGCCAGGCGATTGAAAACGACGTGCATGCGGTGGGTGTCTCCACGCTGGCGGCCGGCCACAAGACGCTGGTGCCGGCCATCATCGCCGAGCTCAAGAAGCAGGGCGCCGACGACATCATCGTGTTTGTCGGCGGCGTGATTCCGCGGCAGGACTACGAGATGCTGTATGAGGCCGGCGTGAAGGGCATCTACGGCCCGGGCACGCCGATCCCGGCCAGCGCCAAGGATGTGCTGGAACAGATTCGCGCCGCCGTTGCGAAATGAGCCCGCGGTGACGGACATCAGTTTGCGCCTGTCCCTGCAGCCGGTGCTTGCCGGCGACTTCGAGGACATGCTGGCCTTGCGCATAGATGCGATGCGGCCCAGCCTGGAGCGCGTCGGCCGCTTTGACCTTGCGCGTTCGCGAGAACGTCTGTCGGCCGGTTTTTTGCCGCAGTACATGCAACACATCCTGCTGGACGGCGCGCGCGTGGGCTTTTTCACGATCAAGCCTGAAGGTGATACAGCTTTGCGGTTTGACCACCTCTATTTGCGCAGCAATGCCAGCGGCCAGGGCATAGGCTCATGGGTACTGCTGCAAGTACTCAGCCAGGCACGCGAGCGCGGCCTGGCTGTGAGATTGACCGCGCTGAAAGAAAGCGATTCCAACCGCTTCTACCTGCGCCATGGCTTTGTATTGCAAGGCGAAGAGGGCGTCGACCTGCATTACGAATGGCCCGTCACGGAGTCGGCAACGTGATGGCTGCGCCTGATTTCCTGCGAGCCATCATGGGCTCGGACGCGATGGCCCAGCGCCGCGCCATCGCAAAGGCCATCACCTTGTTGGAATCCACCCGCGCCGACCACCGCGCCCAGGGCGATGAACTGCTCACGGCCTTGCTGCCGCACACCGGCAAGTCTTTCCGCCTGGGTATTAGCGGCGTGCCCGGGGTCGGCAAGTCCACCTTCATCGAGGTGCTGGGCCTGTACCTGATCGCGCAGGGCCATCGCGTCGCGGTGCTCACCGTCGATCCTTCCTCTTCCGTCTCTGGCGGCTCCATCCTGGGCGATAAGACCCGCATGGAAAAGCTCTCGGTGCATGAGCGCGCTTACATCCGGCCCAGCCCCTCCAGCGGCAACCTGGGCGGTGTGGCCGAAAAAACGCGCGAGGCCATGCTGGTCTGCGAAGCCGCCGGTTACGACGTGGTGATCGTCGAAACCGTGGGCGTGGGCCAGAGCGAGACAGCCGTCGCCAACATGACCGACATGTTTGTACTGATGCAGCTGCCCAACGCCGGAGACGATTTGCAGGCGATCAAAAAAGGCGTGATGGAACTGGCCGACCTGGTCATCATCAACAAGGCCGATATCGACGCCGACGCCGCCATGCGGGCCGAAGCGCAGATCACGTCGGCGATGCGGCTGTTCGGCCTGGTCAACAACGCCATGGACAGCACGCAGGCGGCCAACTTCGACAAGAACTGGCACCCGCGGGTGATCCAGCTCAGCGCGCTTCATAACAAAGGCGTGGACGTGTTCTGGAAAGCCGTGATGCAGTTCAAGGCGCTGCAGGCCGCCAACGGCGGCCTCGTCGCCCGGCGCCAGCAGCAGTCGCTCTCCTGGATGTGGGAGCGCATAGATGCCGGCCTCAAGCAGGCCTTCCGCCAGGACCCGCAAGTGCGCGAGCGCCTGCCCGGCCTGCTGGCCGAGGTGGCGCGCGGCGAAGTCGCGGCATCGACCGCAGCCCGCAGCCTGCTGGCCCTGGCCGCCAAGGGATGAGACCGATGAAGAAGATCGTCATCCTCTGGGTTCTGCTTTTGCAGGCCTGCCTGGCCTGGGCGGGTGGCATGGTCGCCGGCGAGCCGCAGAGCTTTGTCTTCACCGACAAGGGCTATTTTGCGGACAAGCCCGTCACTGTGTATTACTACAAGGCGCGCAGCGCCGGCCCCGATGCCAAAGTGATGGTAGTGATCCACGGCACGGAGCGCCAGGGCTCGCGCATGCGCGACAACTGGATGCCTTTTGCCGAGAAAAAAAAGCTCATCGTGCTGGCCCCGGAGTTCGACGAGGCGCGGTTTCCTTCCAGGCTGTTCAATATGGGCGGCATCGAGACGCGCGACCGCAGTAAATGGTCGTTCCAGATCGTTGAGCATCTTTTTGATTTCGTCCGAGCCGATGAGGGGCTATCCACGCCCGACTACGTGTTGTTCGGCCACTCGGCGGGCGGGCAATTCGTGCATCGCTTCATGCTGCTGATGGAGGCGCCCCGCGTTTCCGTCGCCGTGGCCGCCAACGCCGGCAGCTACACCATGCCACGCTACCCGGGCCTGATGGACGACAAGGTTCCTTACGCGCTGGACGAGGGCATCGTCAGCCCCGACAAGCTCAAGCAGGTTTTTGCGCGTAAGCTGGTTGTGCTGCTCGGTGAAGCCGATACCCAGACCGACGCGGCCAACCTGCCCAAAGCCCGGCAGGCCACGGCACAGGGTGCGAACCGCTTTGAGCGCGGCAGCAACTTCTTTGCGCGGGCTACCGCGCAGGCGCAAAAGCTGGGCACGCCCCTGGCCTGGGAGCGCGTCACGGTGCCGGGTGTGGGGCACGACTCGCGCCGAATGAGCCAGGCCGCCGCGCGCCTTTTGTTTGATTCAACCAAGTAAGTTTTCACTGTCGACATTGCGGAACACACCATGCAAGAAATCCTTGAACAACTCGAAAAGAAACGCGCCGCGGCCCGCCTGGGCGGCGGCCAGAAGCGCATAGACGCGCAGCACGGCAAAGGCAAGCTGACGGCGCGCGAGCGGCTTGAGCTGCTGCTGGACGAAGGCACCTTCGAAGAATGGGACATGTTCGTCGAGCACCGCTGCACCGACTTCGGCATGCAGGACAACAAGATCCCCGGCGACGGCGTGGTCACCGGCTACGGCATGATCAACGGCCGCCTGGTGTTTGTCTTCAGCCAGGATTTCACGGTGTTCGGCGGCGCCCTGAGCGAGGCCCATGCCGAGAAGATCTGCAAGGTGATGGACCAGGCCATGAAGGTGGGCGCACCCGTCATCGGCCTCAACGACTCGGGCGGCGCCCGCATCCAGGAAGGCGTGGCCTCGCTGGGCGGCTATGCCGACGTGTTCCAGCGCAACGTGATGGCCAGCGGCGTGATTCCGCAGATCAGCATGATCATGGGACCCAGCGCAGGAGGCGCGGTGTACTCGCCGGCCATGACCGACTTCATCTTCATGGTCAAGGACAGCTCTTACATGTTTGTCACGGGCCCCGAAGTCGTCAAGACCGTGACGCACGAGGAAGTCACAGCCGAGGAGCTGGGCGGCGCCACCACCCACACCACGCGCAGCGGCGTGGCCGACCTGGCGTTCGAGAACGACGTCGAGGCGCTGCTGATGTTGCGCCGCCTCTACAACTACCTGCCGCTGAACAACCGCGAGAAAGCCCCGGTGCGCCCCAGCGCCGACCCGGCGGGCCGCATGGACCTGAGCCTGGACACGCTGGTGCCCGAGAACCCGAACAAGCCGTACGACATGAAGGAGCTCATCGTCAAGACGGTGGACGACGGCGATTTTTTCGAAATCCAGCCCGAGTACGCGAAGAACATCATCATCGGCTTTGCCCGCATGGAAGGACAGACGGTGGGCATCGTCGCCAACCAGCCCCTGGTGCTGGCCGGTTGCCTAGACATCAAGAGTTCCATCAAGGCCGCGCGTTTTGTGCGCTTTTGCGACGCCTTCAACATTCCGGTGATCACCTTTGTCGACGTGCCCGGCTTCATGCCCGGCACCAGCCAGGAATACGGCGGCATCATCAAGCACGGCGCCAAGCTGCTATACGCCTACGCCGAGTGCACCGTGCCCAAGATCACCGTGATCACGCGCAAGGCCTACGGCGGCGCCTATGACGTGATGGCGTCCAAGCATCTGCGCGGTGACGTCAATTTCGCCTGGCCCAACGCCGAGATCGCGGTGATGGGCGCCAAGGGTGCGGTGGAAATCATCTTCCGTGAAGACAAGGGCGACCCGGCCAAACTGGCCGCCAAAGAAGCCGAATACAAGGCCCGCTTCGCCAACCCCTTTGTGGCCGGTGCGCGCGGCTTTATCGACGACGTGATCCTGCCGCACGAGACCCGCAAGCGCATCTGCCGCTCGCTGGTCATGCTGCGCGACAAAAAGATCGAGAACCCGTGGCGCAAGCACGGGAACATCCCGCTGTAAGCCATGTCTGGAATTTCCGCCGTGGACATTTCTGGCCCGACACCCGGCAGGCACCGCCCGCGGACCGCGCGCTGGCTGCTGCTGGCGATCGGCCTCCTGTTGCTGGTCGACTGCCTTTACCTCGTAACGGTCAAGGTCACGCACCTCGGCGTGATCGTGCCGGCGGTCATCGCGACGGTGCTGATCGCGCTTTCATTGTTCGCCGAACGTTGGCATAGGTGGCTGCGCGGACGCCGCTGGCGCTTGTTGGCCTGGCGGCTGGTACTCGCCGGGTTCTTCCTGTGGCTGGCCTCCCTGCTGGTCTTTTTTGCCGTCCTGCAGCGGCTGCAGCCTTCGGCCGCAGGAGATGCCGATCCGCGGGTCATTGTGGTTCTTGGCTCAAGCACGCCGAACGGACAGGCCTCCCCGACCCTGGCGGAACGCCTCAAGCTGGCCTACAGCCTCGCTGGGCAACATCCCCGGGCGCTGGTCGTGGTCAGCGGCGGAACGGACTTCAAGCAGAAGATTCCTGAAGCGCGTGTGATGGCCGACTACCTGGTCGGCCTTGGCCTGGACGCCGCGCGCATCAGCCTGGAAGACCAAAGCACCAGCACGTATGAAAACCTGGTGTTTTCGGCGCGTCTGCTGGAGGCTGCGGGTGTGAAACGGGATGTGCCCATGGTGCTGGTGACCAGCGACTTTCACACGCTGCGCGCCGGCTGGATCGCCAGTAAGGCGGGCTGGTCCCAGGTGCGGCCGGCGGGTGCCCTGACACCGCTTTATATGCGCTACAACGCCTGGACACGCGAGTATTTCGCCTGTTTTTCAGGCTGGTTGCTGCGGGAATACTGAGCTGGCACCATCAAAAAGAAAATCGACTGGAAACATCATGTTCAAGAAAATACTGATTGCAAATCGAGGTGAGATCGCTTGCCGCGTGATTAAAACCGCCCGCAAGATGGGCATCCAGACCGTCGCGGTGTATTCCGACGCCGACAAGGATGCACGCCACGTCGAACTGGCCGACGAGGCCGTCAACATCGGCCCGGCGCCCAGCCGCGACAGCTATCTGCAGGCCGACAAGATCATTGCAGCCTGCAAACAGACCGGCGCACAGGCGGTGCACCCGGGCTACGGCTTCCTCAGCGAGAACGCGGGCTTTGCCAAGCGGGTCGAAGAAGAAGGCATCATCTTCATTGGTCCCAAGCATTATTCGATTGCCGCCATGGGCGACAAGATTGAATCGAAGAAGCTGGCCGGCGCGGCGGGCGTGAACTGCATCCCCGGCGTCAACGATGCGATCGAAACTGCCGAGAAAGCCGTGGAAATCGCCAAGGGCATTGGCTACCCGGTGATGATCAAGGCCAGCGCGGGCGGCGGCGGCAAGGGCTTGCGTGTGGCCTTCAACGACAAGGAGGCCTTTGAAGGCTTCACCTCCTGCCGCAACGAGGCGCGCAACAGCTTTGGCGACGACCGTGTCTTTATCGAGAAGTTTGTCGAAGAACCCCGCCACATCGAAATCCAGCTGCTGGGCGACAGCCATGGCAACGTGGTCTACCTCAACGAGCGCGAATGCTCCATCCAGCGGCGCCACCAGAAGGTGATCGAAGAGGCGCCGTCGCCTTTCATCAGCGATGCCACGCGCAAGGCCATGGGCGAGCAGGCTGTGGCGCTGGCCAAGGCGGTGAAATACCAGAGCGCCGGCACGGTGGAGTTTGTGGTCGGCAAGGACCAGAGTTTTTACTTCCTCGAAATGAACACCCGCCTGCAGGTCGAGCACCCGGTGACGGAATGCATCACCGGGCTGGACCTGGTGGAGTTGATGATTCGCGTCGCGGCCGGTGAGAAGCTGCCGATCGCGCAGAAAGACGTGCAGCGCAATGGCTGGGCCATCGAGTGCCGTATCAACGCTGAAGACCCCTTCCGCAGCTTCCTGCCTTCGACGGGCCGCCTGGTGCGCTTCCAGCCGCCCAGGGAAACCATGTTCGCGGCCGACACTTCGCAGCTGTTCGGCGTGCGTGTGGACACCGGCGTGCAGGACGGCGGCGAAATTCCCATGTTTTATGACTCGATGATCGCCAAGCTCATCGTGCACGGCAAGGACCGCAAGGAGGCCATTGCAAAGATGCGCGAGGCGCTCAACGGCTTTGTGATCCGGGGCATCTCGAGCAACATTCCTTTCCAGGCGGCCTTGCTGGCGCATCCCAAATTTGTCGCCGGCGATTTCAACACCGGGTTTATCGCCGAGAACTACGGCAAGGGCTTTCACGCCGAGGACGTGCCGCACGAGGATCCGTCCTTCCTGCTGGCGCTGGCGGCTTACGTCAATCGCCGCATGCTGGGCCGCGCGGCCGGCATCAGCGGGCAGCTGCCGGGCCATGGCGTGACGGTGGGCGAAGAGTTTGCCGTGGTTGGCCTGGGAGCGGCCGGGCAGAACACCACACACCCGGTGACGGTGCGCAACTACCAGGCGCAAACCGGCTCCGGCACGGTGGAGGTGGGGGCAAAGAGTTATGAGATCTGCAGCAACTGGCACCTGGGCGGCGCGCGCATTCGCGGCACCGTCAACGGCCAGCCCTTTGCAGCGCAGGTGGAGCGCGGCGTGGGCCGCAATCCGCTGGCCATCCGCATTGCCCATAACGGCACACGGCTGGATGCGCTGGTGCTGACGCCGCGCGCGGCGCAGCTGCATGCCCTGATGCCCTACAAGGCACCGCCCGACATGAGCCGCTATGTGCTGTCGCCCATGCCGGGCTTGCTGGTGGACGTGGCGGTGCAGGTGGGACAGAAAGTGCAGGCCGGCGAGCGCGTGGCGGTGATTGAAGCCATGAAGATGGAAAACGTGCTGTTCGCCGTGGCCGATGGTGTGGTCGGCAAGGTGCTGGCGGCCAAAGGTGAATCCCTGAGCGTGGACCAGCCCATCGTGGAGTTTCAGGCATGAATGTGGCCCCCCCACGGTCGCTCGCTTTGCGTAGCCTGCGGCATCTTCCTGCCCCTTTCATCACATGAGGGGCCGCTGCGCCTGCGGCCCGGCAAAGCCGGTTCCGCGGCCCCTGCTTGGAGAAGACCCACTCGCGCTTGTCATCTTGGGTCGCCCGGTGACAGCGATTGCTTGTTGAGGAGAAATAAATGACACGTCCATTTAAAGTGCTGGGCATCCAGCAAATCGCCATAGGCGCCACCAGCAAAGACCGCCTGCGCACGCTGTGGGTGGACATGCTGGGCCTGGAAGTCACCGGCAACTTCGTCAGCGAACGCGAGAACGTGGACGAGGACATCTGCGCCATCGGCAGCGGCCCGTTCAAGGTCGAGGTCGACCTGATGCAGCCGCTGGACATGGACAAAAAACCCGCGGTACACACCACGCCGCTCAACCACGTGGGCCTGTGGATAGACGACCTGCCCAAAGCCGTGGAATGGTTGACGGCCCAGGGCGTGCGTTTTGCGCCGGGCGGCATACGCAAGGGCGCCGCCGGTTTTGACATCTGCTTTTTGCACCCCAAGGCCAGCGACGAATTTCCGATTGCGGGTGAGGGCGTGCTGATCGAGATGGTGCAGGCGCCGCCTGAAGTCATCAAGGCTTTCGCGGCCCTGGGGTAAACGCGGAGAGGCCGGGGCGCGGGCCGGGCCGCCCCTGGATGAGGGCGCGCTAAAGCCCTCTTTTCCCTCAATTGGCCGCAGCACGATTCTTCACAATGGTTTCAAGAGAAGCGCAGCCTGCGTTTCCATTTGAAGAAGACTTTTTGATGAATCCCGGCACGCTGTTGAATCCTGGCATCCGGCTGCTCCGTCGCCTGCAGCTTGGGGGAAAGCTCGCGTGGCTTGCGATTTTGTCGGCCCTGCCGCCTTTGCTCCTCATGTTGCAGTTCACGCTGGCATCCAGGCCGGTTGAGGGCCTGACCGCGCTGGTAACGGCATGCGGTTTGACCCTCTGCCTGCTCATCTATTTTCTGTTCGCCTTCCGTTGCGTGATGGCCGACGGCATTGACCATCTGGCCAGGGCCACGGGCAAGATGGTGGCCGGCGACTTGCGAATCGAGCCTGCAGGCCGCGGCGCCGACGAGCTGGGCCGCCTGCTGGCATCCACGGCGGCACTCAGCCATACGCTGTCGGGCATGGTGGCCAATGTGCGCAGCAACGCGGCATTTGTGGCGCATTCGGGCCAGAGCATGGCCAGGGGCAACCGTGAGCTGTCAGACCGTACCGAACAGCAGGCCGCCAACCTGGAGCAGACGGCGGCCAGCGTCGAACAGCTGTCTTCCACCGTCCGGGACAACGCCGGCCGGGCCGGCCAGGCCAATTTGCAGGCGGCCCAGGTGCGGGACCTGGCGGAGGCCGGCGCCACGGCCATGACCGAGGCTGTCGCTTCCGTGGAGGCCATTCACGGCGGCGCCAAACGCATGGACGAGATCGTCGGCGTGATCGATAGCCTGGCTTTCCAGACCAACATCCTGGCCCTCAATGCGGCAGTGGAGGCCGCCCGCGCGGGCGAGTCGGGCCGTGGTTTTGCGGTGGTGGCCGCCGAGGTGCGCTCGCTTGCCAAACGGTCGGCCGAGTCGGCCAAGGAAATCCGCCAGTTGATCGGTGAGTCTTCGCGGCAGGTGGAGGCCAGCGTGCAAACCATACGCACGGCGGGAAGCAGCATCACGCACATGGTTTCCGGCATCCGCGACGTGGCGGCCAATATGGCGCAGATTTCGAAGTCCAGCACCGAGCAAAGCGCCAGCCTGGGCGAAATCACGACGGCGGTCCGGCAGCTCGACAAAATCACCCAGGACAACGCGCAGATGGTGGAGCGCGCCGTGGCGCAGGCCACCAGGCTTGAGGGACGGGCAAGCACGCTGGTGCAGTCGGTGGCCGGCTTCAGGCTGCAGCAGGGATCGGCCGAGGAAGCGTGTGCCATGGTGGCGCGGGCCATCGCGCATGGCCGCAACCTCCCCCGGGATGTTTTCCTGCGCGACCTTACCAACCCCGCCAAGGGTTTCCATGACCGCGACATGTACGTCTTTGCGCTGGACAGCCGCGGCACCTACCTGGCGTTTGGCGGCAACCCGGCCAAGCTCGGCACACGCGTGCAGGACATTCCCGGCATCGACGGGCAGGGGCTGCTGGAGGCCATTGTTTCGCAGGCCAGCGAAGAGCCGGGCTGGGTCGAGTACGACATCACCAACCCGGCCACGGGCAAGGTCCAGACCAAGATGTCATTCGTGCAGCAGGCCGGCGACATCTTCGTGGGCTGCGGCGTCTACAAGAACATCGTGTCAGCCTGAGGCGGCGGGGCCGCGTTTGGCGCGGGCGCGTGCGAGCGCGGCTTCAATCACGGCGCGCTTGCGTTCGGCGGAGCTGTCGGCGGTTTGTGATGCGGCTGCGGGAGTCGCCGGCCCGTCTTCTGCTGGGGCCGGCAGGGCGCTTCCAGTGGTTTGCTGCGGGATTGCGGCGCTTTCCCTGGGGTAACGCCGGCCGTGAAACTCATAGCGGCTGTGCGCCGTGTCGGCCTGCTGCGGTGACCACGCATCCCAGCCGGTGCGCGCGCCAGTGACGTTTTCCAGGCTGATGCAGTCGACCGGGCATACCGGAATGCACAGCTCGCAGCCCGTGCACCAGGGCTCGATCACGGTGTGCATCATCTTGTTGCTGCCCATGATGGCGTCGGTCGGGCAGGCCTTGAGGCACAGGGTACAGCCTATGCACCAGTTCTCGTCGATGACGGCCATGGCGCGCGGGCCTTCCGTCCCATTGTCGGGATTCAGGGGCAGGACGGGCCGGCCGGTGATGGCCGCGAGGCGCCGCACGCCTTCGGCGCCGCCCGGCGGGCATTGGTTGATGGCGGCTTCGCCGGAGGCCATGGCCTCGGCATAGGCCGCGCAGTCGGGATAGCCGCAGCGGGTGCACTGGGTTTGGGGCAGGGCGGCGTTGAGCCGCTCTGCCAGGCGGGAGGCTATGGGGGAAGTCACCGGCCTATTGTCCTACCAGTCATGGCCTCCCCGACCTGCCGCTGCCGGCGTGTTCAGGCTTGCTTGCTACGCGCGGTCTTTTTTGCCGCCGGTTTTGCAGCGGGCTTGGCGGCGGATTTTGCGGCAGGTTTTGCCGCCGCGGCGCGTTTGGCTGGAGCGGAAGGCTTGTTGTTCTCAAGGATAAAGGCCTTGACCTGCGGGTAGACGATGTCGCGCCAGCGGCGGCCGCTGAAGATGCCGTAGTGGCCCGCGCCCTTGACTTCGAGGTGCTTTTGCCGCCCCTTGGGGATGTTGTAGCAAAGGCTGTGGGCGGCCTCGGTCTGGCCTGAGCCGGAGATGTCGTCGAGTTCGCCTTCGACGGTGAAGTGGGCCGTGGTCTTGATGTCTTCGGGGCGCACGCGCTCCAGTTCGCCGTCCACATTCTTGACGTCCCAGTTGCCGTTGACCAGCTTGAATTCCTGGAACACCGTCTTGATGGTTTCCAGGTAGTAATCGGCATCCATGTCGAGCACGGCGTTGTATTCGTCGTAGAACTTGCGGTGGGCCTCGGCGCTGGCGTCGTCACCCTTGAGCAGGTCCTTGAAATAGTCGTAATGGCTGCTGGCGTGGCGGTCGGGGTTCATCGCGACGAAGCCGGTGTGCTGCAAAAAGCCGGGGTAGACGCGGCGGCCGGCGCCCGGGAAATTGCTGGGCACGCGGTAAATCACATTGTTTTCAAACCACTCGTAGCTCTTGTTCATGGCCAGGTTGTTCACGGCCGTGGGCGATTTGCGCGCATCGATGGGGCCGCCCATCATGGTCATGCTCAGCGGGGTGGTCTCGCCGCGCGAGGCCATCAGCGACACCGCCGCGAGCACCGGCACGGTGGGCTGGCAGACGCTGATGACGTGGCAGTTGCCGTAAATGCCCTGGATGTGGCGGATGAACTCCTGCACGTAGTTGACGTAGTCGTCCAGGTGGAAGGAGCCGTCGGACAGCGGCACGGTGCGCGCGTTTTTCCAGTCGGTGATGTAGACCTTGTGGTCCTTGAGCATGGTGCGGACGGTGTCGCGCAGCAAGGTGGCGTAGTGCCCGGACAGCGGCGCCACGATCAGCACCGCAGGTTCGCCCTTCAGGCCGGTCAAAGTGGCGGGGTCGTCGGTGAAACGCTTGAAACGCCGCAGTTCACAAAAGGGTTTGTCGATTTCCACGCGTTCGTGGATGCTGACATCGGTGCCGTTGACGTCGATGGTCCGGATGTCAAAGGCCGGTTTTTCATAATCCTTACCCAGCCGGTAGATCAGGCTGTAACCGGCCGCCACACGCTGGGCGAAAGGGTTTTGCCCGAGCGGCGACAAGGGGTTGCCGTAGAGCTTGGCGGCAGCCTGTGCGAAGTCAACAAAGGGCTCCATCAAGGTGCGCTGGGTTTCATAGACTTGGTACAGCATCGGGGGTCAACCTTGGTTATGTCGTTATGAAGTAAAACGTAGTATGTTGCAGTGCAATATAACAGGCGGGCGCCGCACTGATTTGAGGATAACCACCAATTCCGGGCGCTTTTCACGGGATTGGTGCCAAAGCGCCACGCGGGCGGGCCGGGGCTTGTTTACCGATAAACCACCGCCACCTGCGGAATTGTAGGAACACTTACCATTCTGCCTCCGGCCAGCGGTTTTGCCGACCCCCTGAAACCGCAGACCCGAACAGGAAACAACAACATGCTCCCCACGATTGACGCCTCCGCGCTGGACCGACTGGCCTCCCTGAAGAAATCCGACAGGATGCCGGTGCTTTTTGTGGGCCACGGCAGCCCCATGAACGCCATCGGCGACAACGAATACCGGCGCAGCTGGCAGGCGCTGGGCGCTGAATTCGGGACGAAATACCCCAAACCGCAGCTGATTCTGTGCATTTCCGCCCATTGGCTGACCGAAGGCTGGTGGCTGACCGGCATGGACAAGCCCAAGACCATCCACGACTTCGGCGGCTTTCCGCAGGAGCTGTTCGACCAGCAATACCCCGCGCCCGGCGATCCGGCCGCCGCGCAGGCCATCAGCCAGCTGGTGCGCCAGCGGGCCTCGGCGCCCCTGGGCATCGATGAAGGCGAATGGGGGCTGGACCATGGCGCCTGGTCGGTGCTCAAGCCGATGTTCCCGGATGCGGACATCCCGGTGATCCAGCTCAGCATGGACTACGGCCGTGCGCCCGAGGACCACTATGCGCTGGCAAAGCAGCTCAAGGCCTTGCGCGAGCGCGGGGTGCTGGTGGTGGCCAGCGGCAACATCGTGCACAACCTGCGCCAGATGCAGCGCGGCGCGACGGGCAGCCAGGCTTACGACTGGGCGCTGGAGTTCGACCAGATCACCGGCGGCTACCTGCAGCAGGGCAACCTCGATGCACTGCAGAACTTCCAGAAGCTGGGCCAGGTCGCCAAAATGGCGCATCCCACCCATGAGCACTACCTGCCCTTGCTGTATGCCGCCGGCGCCGCCGATGGGAAGGAGCCCATGCGCTTTTTCAACACCAGCTTCCAGGCGGGGTCGATCTCCATGCGCTCGGCGGTGTGGGGTTAGGCGTTCAGGTGTTGATCCGCAGCCAGGGCCAGCGCTCCTGGTAGGCCCTGGCCTTCTTTTCAAACAGCGGCAGGTGAGGGCACAGCGGATTCGGGCCGAGCCGGCCCTGGTACAGATCGTCCAGGCCGTTGGGCGCATAAAGCTCCAGGCCCGAGCCGCCCGCTTTGAGGCCCACGCAGGTACTGGTGACCAGGAAGCGGTCAATGCCGTCCCGGGAACTGCTGAGGGCAGGGTAGGGAAAACCGAAGTAGTCCTGGTACCAGGTATGGACCCGGGCCTGGTTTTTCGCTTCCACGGTGATGCCCTGGCCGGCAAAGCAGGCCAGGACCCGCTCGTTGACCCGGGCTTCGGCCGCCTCCGAAAGATCGGCGGGATCGAAGTAGAACAGGTCGTAGTCCTTGATGTGGGCTTCGGGCGGGTTGCCCGAGCGCAGGTTCCAGACGGTCTGGAAGAGGCAGCCCGCGACCAGCCAGGCATCCGGCAGGCCCAGGGAGGGCAGCTGCGCCAGGATGCGCTGGTTGTGGCGGTTTTGCAGGGCATCCCGGATGAAGCCATCCGGGCTGGCAGGCTCGGAAGGTGCCAGGGGAATCAGATGACCTTGGCGATCGACGCGCAGACGTAGTCGATGTTCTTGCTGTTGAGCGCGGCCACGCACATGCGGCCGGTATCGGTGCCGTAGACGCCGAACTCGTTGCGCAGGCGCACCATCTGGTCTTTGCTAAGGCCGGAATAGCTGAACATGCCGATCTGCGCGGTGATGAAGCTCATGTCTTCCTTGACGCCGGCGGCCTTCAGGCCGTCCACGAGCTTTTGGCGCATGGCCTTGATGCGCACACGCATTTCGCCCAGTTCCTGCTCCCATTGGGTGCGCAGCGCCGGCGTATTGAGCACCATGGCCACCACCATGCCGCCGTGGATCTGCGGGTTGCTGTAATTGGTGCGGATGACCAGCTTGAGCTGCGACAGCACGCGGTCAGCTTCTTCTTTCGACTCGCAGAGCACCGACAGGGCACCCACGCGTTCGCCATAGAGGCTGAAGCTCTTGGAGAAGGACGTCGACACGAAAAAGCTCAGGCCGGCGGCCACAAATTTGCCGATGACGGCGCCGTCTTCCGCGATGCCGTGGCCAAAGCCCTGGTAAGCCATGTCGAGGAAAGGCGTCAGCTTGCGCGCCTTGACGGCGGCGATCACCTGGTCCCACTGGGCCGCGGTGATGTCGTAACCGGTCGGGTTGTGGCAGCAGGCGTGCAGCACGACGATGGTGCCTTCGGCCGCGGCATTGAGGGCGGCGAGCATGCCGTCGAAGTTGACGCCGCGCTTGGCTGCGTCATAGTAAGGGTAGCTTTCAACGACGAAACCGGCCTGGCTGAAAAGCGCGCGGTGGTTTTCCCAGCTTGGGTCGGAAATCAGCACCTTGGCATTGGGGCTGAGCTTTTTGAGGAAGTCGGCGCCCACCTTGAGGCCGCCCGTGCCGCCAATGCCTTGTACGGTGGCGACGCGGCCGCTCTTGACGGGCTCGCTGTCGGCGCCGAAGACCAGGCCCTTGACGGCGGCGTCGTAGGCGGCGATGCCGTCAATCGGCAGGTAGCCGCGGGCCTTGGGGTCGGCCATCATCTGCTTTTCGGCGGCCTGCACGCACTGCAGCAGGGGGAGTTTGCCGTTGTCGTCGTAGTACACGCCTACGCCCAGGTTGACCTTGGCGGGATTGGTATCGGCATTGAACTGCTCGTTCAGGCCCAGGATGGGGTCACGCGGGGCCATTTCGACAGCGGTAAACAAAGACATGAAATATCCTCAGAGAAGTGAAAAGAAGGCGAAAGCGACGATGCGGGATTCAGGTCAAGATTTAGGTCACAAGTTGACCGGAAAAAAAGCTACAAGAGGTATCAAAAATGGCTATCCGGGGGTGATGGGGATTGCAATTCCCATTTTCGGCCGAATGTCGTATTCTGTTTGGTTGCCCTGAATTTTAACGGGGCTTGATCGAGGTTTTATGCCAGAAGCTATAGAAGTCATAACCGAGGTGGCAGGTTCGGCCCCCGGTGAGGGCCAGTTCATCCATTTCCCGGATTCGCCGTTCGAGTTGTTCCAGCCCTATCCGCCGGCGGGCGACCAGCCGCAGGCGATCGAGCAACTGGTGGAAGGTATCAACGACGGCGAGGTGTTCCAGACCCTGCTGGGCGTGACCGGCTCCGGGAAGACCTTCACCATGGCCAACGTGATTGCCCGCCTGGGCCGCCCGGCCATCGTATTCGCGCCGAACAAGACGCTGGCGGCGCAGCTTTACAGCGAATTCCGCGAGTTTTTCCCCAAGAACGCGGTCGAGTATTTCGTCAGCTACTACGATTACTACCAGCCTGAGGCCTATGTGCCGCAGCGCGACCTTTTCATTGAAAAGGACTCGGCCATCAACGAGCACATCGAGCAGATGCGCCTGTCGGCCACCAAGAGTGTGCTGGAGCGGCGCGACACCATCATCGTCGGAACGGTCAGCGCGATTTACGGCATAGGCGCGCCCGAGGATTACACGCAGATGCGCTTCATCGCGCGCATCGGCGACAAGATGGGCCAGCGCGACGTGATCGCCCGGCTGATCCGCATGCAGTACACGCGCAACGAGCAGGACTTCGCCCGCGGCACCTTCCGGGTGCGCGGCGATGTGATCGACGTCTTCCCGGCCGAGCATTCCGAGCTGGCCATACGCATCGAACTGTTCGACGACGAGATCGAATCACTGCAGCTGTTCGACCCGCTGACGGGGCGGATACGCCAGAAAATCCCGCGTTTTGTGGTCTACCCCAAGAGCCACTACGTCACGCCGCGCGACAAGGTCATGACGGCAGTGGAAACCATCAAACTGGAGCTGTCCGAACGCGTGGCCCAGTTCGTCGCCGACGGCAAGCTGGTGGAGGCCCAGCGCATCGAGCAGCGCACCCGTTTTGACCTGGAGATGCTCAGTGAAATCGGCCACTGCAAGGGCATCGAGAACTACACCCGCCACCTGAGCGGTTCGCCGCCGGGATCGCCGCCCTCGACGCTGTGCGACTACCTGCCCAAGGACGCGGTGATGTTCCTGGACGAGAGCCACGTCATGATCGGCCAGCTCAACGCCATGTACAACGGCGACCGGGCGCGCAAGACCACGCTGGTGGAATACGGCTTTCGCCTGCCCAGCGCGCTGGACAACCGGCCGCTGAAGTTCGAGGAGTTCGAAGCCAAGATGCGGCAGGCGATTTTTGTCTCGGCAACGCCCGCGGCTTACGAGCAGGAGCACGCCGGCAAGGTGGTGGAGCAGGTCGTCAGGCCGACCGGCCTGGTCGACCCGCAGGTCGAAGTGCGGCCGGCCACCCACCAGGTCGACGACGTGCTGCAGGAAATCCGCATCCGGGTGGAGAAAAACGAGCGGGTGCTGATCACCACGCTGACCAAGCGCATGGCCGAGCAGCTGACCGACTATCTGAGCGACAACGGCGTCAAGGTGCGCTACCTGCACAGCGACGTGGACACCGTCGAGCGCGTGGAAATCCTGCGCGACCTGCGGCTGGGCGCCTTTGACGTGCTGGTCGGCATCAACCTGCTGCGTGAGGGCCTTGATATTCCCGAAGTGTCCCTCGTGGCCATCCTGGATGCCGACAAGGAGGGCTTTTTGCGCGCCGAACGCAGCCTGATCCAGACCATAGGCCGGGCCGCCCGCAACCTGAACGGCCGCGCCATCCTGTATGCCGACCGGATCACCGATTCCATGAAAAAAGCCATGGGCGAGACCGAGCGGCGGCGCAACAAGCAGATCGCCTTCAACCTCGAGCACGGCATCACGCCGCGCAGCGTGGTCAAGCGGATCCGCGACCTGATCGACGGCGTCTACAGCGAAAAATCGGGCAAGGAAGCCGAAAAAATCGAGATGCAAAAGGCGTTGGTCGAGGACATGAGCGAAAAGGACATCGCGCGAGAAATCAAGCGGCTGGAAAAGCAGATGATCGAACACGCCAAGAACCTGGAATTCGAAAAAGCCGCCCGGGTGCGGGACCAGCTGCACAGCCTCAAGGAGCAGGCTTTCGGGGCCCCCGGCACCGACAACGTGCCGCCGGTGGCGGCTGCAGGCCAAGCCCGGACCTGAGTCCAAATCGACCCGCCGACCCGCATATCGCACCAAATTGGTGTGATATGCGGGTCGGCACTACGGGTTAGTCCTCATGTTTTGGGCGCCGCCAGCGGGAAAAACCCTGCTTGTGTTATACTTGACGAAAACAGTCAAGAACAATACCAGAACAACAAAAAAAAGCCCCCGCGATACCGGTTGACTGACCTGGGCGGCTGGAGGAAGAGTTCCCTGCAAGCCACAAGCTTTCAGGGTGAAAACGACAGTCAAGCCATTTAAAGGAGCTTGTTATGCGCCTCACAACCAAAGGCCGCTTTGCGGTCACCGCGATGATTGATTTGGGACTGCGCCAGAACAACGGCCCGGTCACCCTGGCTGCGATCAGCCAGCGCCAGCAGATTTCCCTTTCCTACCTCGAACAGCTCTTCGGCAAGCTGCGCCGCCACGAACTGGTGGAATCCACCCGTGGCCCCGGTGGCGGTTACACCCTGGGTCGCAAGGCTTCCGAAATCACTGTTGCCGACATCATTGTGTCGGTGGACGAGCCCATCGACGCCACCCAGTGCGGCGGCAAGGAAAACTGCCTGGGCGAAGGTGGCCGCTGCATGACGCACGAACTGTGGGCATCGCTGAACAGCCGCATGGTGGAGTTCCTGGATTCCGTGACCCTGCAAAAACTGGTGGAAGACCAGCTTGCCAAGGGCGTGGTGATCGAGAACACCCCCCAGGTAAAAAAAGCCATTTTCACAGCGCCGGCGGTCAAGCCGATTCGCGTGAACGCGCCGAACTCGGTCTTTGCCCTGGGCAATGCATTTTCCAAATCCTGATGGATCCAGGCCGGGCATTTGCCCGGCTTCATCCCTTCGTGAACTGAAGCATTGACCCTTGATCGCGCTGCCAGCCAGCCCGTGAATTAAAAAAGCTAGCCACATGGATACCCCACACTTTCCCATCTACATGGACTACAGCGCCACGAATCCCTGCGACCCGCGGGTGGTGGACGCCATGATTCCCTGGTTGCGCGAACACTTCGGCAACCCTGCTTCCCGCAGCCACGCCTGGGGCTGGGAGGCGGAAGCCGCCGTCGAGAAAGCGCGCGGGCAAATTGCCGACCTCATCGGCGCGGATCCGCGCGAGATCGTCTGGACCAGCGGCGCCACCGAGTCCAACAACCTGGCACTCAAGGGCGCGGCCCA
The DNA here is from genome assembly GCF_964252805.1 of Polaromonas sp. LjRoot131. Classification (NCBI taxonomy): domain Bacteria; kingdom Pseudomonadati; phylum Pseudomonadota; class Betaproteobacteria; order Burkholderiales; family Comamonadaceae; genus Polaromonas; species Polaromonas sp. LjRoot131. Next base: position 766,715 of record NZ_CAXUPF020000001.1, read on the forward strand.
TTTCTACAAAACCAAGGGCAAGCACATCATCACGGTCAAGACCGAGCACAAAGCCGTGCTTGACACCTGCCGCGAGCTGGAGCGTCAGGGTTTTGAAGTGACCTATATGGACGTGCAGGCTGATGGCTTGCTGGACCTGGATGCGCTCAAAGCCGCCATTCGCCCCGACACCATCCTGGTCAGCGTCATGTTCGTCAACAACGAAATCGGCGTGATCCAGGACATCCCGGCCATTGGCGCCCTGTGCCGTGAAAAAGGCATCATCTTCCATGTGGATGCCGCCCAGGCAACCGGCCGCGTCGACATCGACCTGGCCACCTTGCCGGTCGACCTGATGAGCCTGACTTCGCACAAGACCTACGGCCCCAAAGGCATCGGCGCCCTGTACGTGCGCCGCAAGCCGCGCGTGCGCCTGGAAGCGCAAATGCACGGTGGCGGCCATGAGCGCGGCATGCGTTCGGGCACGCTTCCCACACACCAGTGCGTGGGCATGGGCGAGGCCTATCGCATCGCCAAGGCCGAAATGCACGAAGAAAACAAGCGCATCCGTGCCCTGCACGAGCGCATGCTCAACGGCCTTAAGGATGTGGAAGAAGTCTTCCTCAACGGCCACGCCGACAAGCGCGTGCCACACAACCTGAACATGAGCTTCAACTTCGTCGAAGGCGAGTCGCTGATCATGGGTATCAAGGGCCTGGCGGTTTCCAGCGGTTCGGCCTGCACCTCGGCCAGCCTGGAGCCCAGCTACGTGCTGCGTGCCTTGGGCCGGAGCGACGAACTGGCGCACAGCAGCCTTCGCATGACGATTGGCCGCTGGAGCACGGAAGAAGAAATTGACTACGCGGTCGCCACCATCAAGGAAAACGTGGCCAAACTGCGCGAACTGTCTCCTCTGTGGGAGATGTTCAAGGATGGTGTTGATTTGTCCACCATCCAGTGGGCCGCCCATTAAGGCCGGCGCCCGTAACCCAAGACGCTTAAAGAGGTAAACAAAATGGCATACAGCGAAAAAGTGGTGGACCACTATGAAAACCCCCGCAACGTCGGCTCTTTTGAAAAGGGCGACGAATCGGTAGGCACCGGTATGGTCGGCGCGCCGGCTTGCGGCGACGTGATGAAGCTGCAGATCAAGGTCAACCCGGTGACCGGCGTGATCGAAGACGCGCGTTTCAAGACCTACGGCTGCGGCTCCGCAATCGCTTCCAGTTCGCTCGTGACCGAGTGGGTCAAGGGCAAGACGCTGGACGAAGCGGCCAGCATCAAGAACAGCGCGATCGCCGAGGAACTGGCCTTGCCGCCCGTCAAGATTCACTGCTCCATCCTGGCGGAAGACGCCATCAAGGCTGCCGTGAACGACTACAAGCAAAAGCACGCGCATTGATCAGCTGCATTACCCGTCATCTGTTTCATTTTCGAGTGATTTAAATGTCCGTAACCCTCACTGATGCAGCCGCCCGGCACGTGACCCGCTACATGACCAAGCGCGGCAAGGGTGTCGGCGTGCGCCTGGGTGTCAAGACCACCGGCTGCTCGGGCCTCGCTTACAAGCTGGAATACGCCGACGAGATCGCGCCCGAAGACGTCGTGTTTGAAGACAACGGCGTCAAGGTGCTGGTCGATCCGAAAAGCATGGCCTATATCGACGGCACCAAGCTGGATTTCGTCCGTGAAGGCCTGAACGAAGGCTTCAAGTTCATCAATCCCAACGAGCGCGACCGTTGCGGTTGCGGCGAAAGTTTCCGGGTTTGACGGGCAAGCTGTCTTACGCGTGCTGCACCCTTACCAAAGCCGCCTCCACTGATTGTGCTGGCGGCTTTTTATCGGCATAAGCTCGGCATGAATCTTCAATCCAATGACTTCGAACTTTTCGGTGTGCCCCAGCGCTTCGCGCAGGATCGTGCCGCGCTGGATGCGCGCTGGAAGGACCTGCAGCGGGAGGCGCATCCCGACAAGTTCGCCGCCCAGGGCGCGGCGGCACAGCGGGTGGCCATGCAGTGGTCGGTGCGCATCAATGAAGCCTACCAGCGCCTGAAGGATCCGCTCAAGCGCGCCAGCTACCTGTGCGAACTGAACGGCGCGCCCATCAACGCCGAAAACAACACGGCCATGCCGCACGATTTCCTGGTGCAGCAGATGCAGTGGCGTGAGGCGCTGGACGAAGCCGAGACGGCCGGGGATTTTGAAGAGATCGCCTCGCAGGCCGCCATGAATGGACGCGAGAAGCTGTCAAAGATAGAGCAACTGCTGGACGTGGACAGGGATTTTCCCGCAGCCGCCCGGCAGGTTAGAAGCCTTATGTTTATTGAGCGCTTTGCCAGCGAAGTCGATGCGCGCATCGACCAGCTGGGACAATAAAAGCATTACAGAGAAGTACAACGACCGCGCATGGCACTCCTGCAAATCTCCGAACCCGGCCAGACGCCTGACCCGCACCAGCGGCGCATTGCGATCGGCATTGACCTGGGCACCACGCACTCGCTGGTGGCCAGCGTGCGCAATGGTGTGTCCGAATGCCTGCCTGACGAGCAGGGAAGGGTGCTGCTGCCGAGCGTGGTCCGTTATCTTGAGGGCGACAAGCGCCAGATCGGTTATGAAGCCCTGGCGGCGCAGGTTGAAGATCCGCGCAACACCATTTCTTCCGTCAAGCGCCTGATGGGCCGCGGCATCCATGACATTGGCAGCCGTGCCCAGTTGCCTTACGAATTGAACGACAAGCCGGGCATGGTCACGCTGCAGACCGTTGCCGGCGAAAAAAGCCCGGTCGAGATCAGCGCCGAGATCCTGGCCATGCTGCGCTACCGGGCCGAGGACACTTTCAACGACGACATCTACGGCGCCGTGATCACCGTGCCGGCCTACTTCGACGACGCCCAGCGCCAGGCCACCAAAGACGCCGCGCAACTGGCCGGCCTGAACGTGCTGCGCCTGCTCAATGAACCCACGGCGGCCGCGATAGCCTACGGCCTGGACAACGCCAGCGAGGGCGTTTACGCCGTCTATGACCTGGGCGGCGGCACCTTCGACATTTCCATCCTGCGCCTGACACAAGGCGTCTTCGAGGTGGTGGCCACCGGCGGCGATTCGGCGCTGGGTGGTGACGATTACGACCGTGCGCTGGTCGACTGGGTACTGGCCAAAGCCGGCCTGGCGGCGGAGACGCTCACGCCCTCCGACAAGGCGGCCCTGCAGCGCGCCGCGCGCAGCTGCAAGGAAGCTCTCTCCGCCGCCGATCCTGTGCCTTTTTCGGTGCAACTTGCCAAGGCCCTCGTCAACTTCGAGATGAAGGCCGAAGACTTCGAAACCGCGACGGCCCACCTGACCCAGCGCACGCTGGCGGCCGTTCGCAAGGCCTTGCGCGATGCCAAGCTGGCCAAGGAAGATATCCAGGGAGCGGTTCTTGTGGGCGGCTCCACGCGCATGCCCCAGGTGCGCAAGGCGGTGGCCAGCTTCTTCGGCCGCGAGCCCTTGGTCAACCTCAATCCCGATGAAGTGGTGGCGCTGGGTGCGGCCATTTCCGCCAACCAGCTGGCCGGCAACAACACGGGTGATGAGCTGCTGTTGCTGGACGTGATTCCTTTGTCACTGGGCATTGAGACCATGGGCGGGCTGGTCGAGCGCATCGTGCCGCGCAACCAGACCATTCCCACGGCCATGGCGCAGGACTTCACCACCTACCAGGACGGCCAGACGGCCCTTGCCCTGCATGTGGTGCAAGGCGAGCGCGACCTGGTGGCCGATTGCCGCAGCCTGGCCCGCTTCGAGCTGCGCGGCATCCCGCCCATGGTGGCCGGCGCCGCACGCATCCGCGTGACCTTTACCGTCGACGCCGACGGCCTGCTCAGCGTGAACGCGAAAGAGCAGGTCAGCGGCGTCGAGGCACGCATTGACGTGAAGCCTTCCTACGGCCTGTCGGACGAAGACATTGCGCGCATGCTGCAGGACAGCTTTTCCACCGCCCAGCAAGACATGAATGCCCGCGCCCTGGCCGAGGCCCAGGTTGATGCCGACCGCATGATCCTGGCGACGCAAAGCGCCCTGGCGGCGGACGCCGATCTGCTCAGCCCCAATGAGCGCGCGCAGATCGACAGCCTCATCGTCGGCTTGGCCGACACGCGTGCGCACGGCGACGCGGCCGCGATAGAAGCGGCCACCCAGGCGCTGGCCAAAGGCACGGAAGCCTTTGCCGCCCAGCGCATGAACCGGGGCGTCAAGCAAGCCCTGGCCGGTAAAAACATCGAGGCCGTCTGAATCGACTGACAACCATGCCCATCATCAAAATACTGCCTCATCCCGAATACTGCCCACAGGGCGCTGAAATCAGCGCACCGGCCGGCACCTCGATCTGCGAAGCCCTGCTCGACAACAAGATCAACATCGAGCATGCCTGCGACCTGAGCTGCGCCTGCACGACCTGCCACGTGGTTGTGCGCGAAGGCTTTAATTCGCTGAACGAGCTCGACGAAAGCGAAGAAGACCTGCTGGACCGCGCCTGGGGCCTGGAGCCCAATTCGCGCTTGAGCTGCCAGGCTTTCCTGGCCCAGTCCGACGTGACGGTGGAGATACCCAAATATTCCATCAACCACGCAAAAGAAAACCACTGAATTTTCGGGAAATAGCGGGGGAGGGTTGCCCGGCGCGGGAGCGATAATCCAGCCATGCGCCAAATCGTTCTTGATACCGAAACCACCGGTCTTTCCGCTGAAAACGGCGACCGCATCATCGAAATCGGTTGCGTGGAGCTGGTGGCCCGCAAGCTCACCGGCAACAACCGCCACTTTTACCTGAACCCCGAGCGCGACAGCCATGAGGATGCGCTCAAGGTTCACGGCATCAGCAATGAATTCCTGAAGGACAAGCCCAAGTTTTCGGCCGTCGCCGAGGAACTGCTGGAATACCTGCAGGACGCCGAGATCATCATCCACAACGCGCCTTTTGACGTCAGCTTCCTCAACAAGGAGCTTGAACTCATAGGCAGGCCGCCCATCAAGCATTGCGTGGCCAAGGTCACCGACAGCCTGATGATGGCCAAGGAGCTGTTTCCAGGCAAACGCAACTCGCTGGATGCCCTGTGCGATCGCCTGGAGGTCGACAATTCGGGCCGAACGCTGCACGGCGCCTTGCTGGACGCCGAGCTGCTGGCCGACGTCTACATCAACCTGACCCGTGGGCAGAATGCGCTGGTGATGGACGTGGACGATAGGGCCCAGGAAGGCCAGGTCTCGGCGCCGCAGATAGACCTGGGCACATTTGAGTTGCCTTTGCTGGCGGCCAACGACCAGGAAGCTGCCGAACACGAGAAGCTGCTGGCCGATATCGACAAGTCCAGCAAAGGGAAAACGGTCTGGCGGGCCCTGGCTGCCTGAACTGAACCGCAATTCCCGGCCTGGGTCAGAAAATCGGCCCAAAACACCATATAATCATAGGCTGACCGATAGGGCGGTTAGCTCAGGGGTAGAGCACTGCATTCACACTGCAGGGGTCGCAAGTTCGAAACTTGCACCGCCCACCAGAATTTGACGAAACAAAAAGGCCAAGTCTTGCGACTTGGCCTTTTTTCATTTCGGCGCCAATCGGCGCCGTTTTTCATGGATTTAGAGGACTTCGCTCGCGAAATCGGCCAGGCGCGAGCGTTCGCCGCGTGCCAGCGTGATGTGTCCGCCATGCGGCCAGCCCTTGAAGCGGTCGACGGCAAAGGTCATGCCCGAGGAGCCTTCGGTCAGGTAAGGGGTGTCGATCTGCGCCAGGTTGCCCATGCAGATAATCTTGGTACCCGGGCCGGCCCGTGTGATCAGCGTTTTCATCTGCTTGGGCGTCAGGTTTTGCGCCTCGTCGATGATGACGTACTTGTTCAGGAAGGTGCGGCCGCGCATGAAGTTCATGCTCTTGACCTTGATCCGCGAGCGGATCAGCTCGTTGGTGGCGGCACGGCCCCATTCGCCCGAGCCGCTGTCGGTTTTGCCCAGCACTTCCAGGTTGTCGTCCAGCGCGCCCATCCAGGGGCCCATTTTTTCCTCTTCGGTGCCGGGCAGGAAGCCGATGTCCTCGCCCACGCTCACCGTGGCCCGCGTCATGATGATTTCGGTGTAGCGGCGGTCGTCGAGCACCTGCGTCAGGCCGCTGGCCAGCGCCATCAGCGTCTTGCCCGTGCCGGCCGTTCCGGCCAGGGTGACGAAGTCCACCTCCGGATCCATCAGCAGGTTCATAGCGAAGTTCTGTTCGCGGTTGCGCGTGGTGACGCCCCAGACGGCATTTTTGAGGTGGTTGTAGTCCTTCAAGGTCTTCAGGACGGCGGTTTTGGCCCGGATTTCCGTCACGCGGGCGTACAGGGGGGGTTCCCCGGGGGCCTCAAAGAACACGAACTGGTTGATCAGCAGGCTGCCCACGATGGGTCCCGTGATGCGGTAGAAGGTGTGGCTGCCCTGCTGCCAGCTTTCGATGGTCTTGCTCTGGCGTGTCCAGAAGTCTGCCGGCAGGGCCAGGGAGCCGGAGTACAGCAGGTCGCCGTCCTCCAGGGTTTTGTCGTTCTGGTAGTCGTCGGTCGCCAGGCCCAGGGCGCGCGCCTTGACGCGCATGTTGATGTCCTTGGACACCAGAACCACCTCGCGCGGCGCATATTCCTTGCGCAGGGCCTCGACCACGCCCAGGATCTGGTTGTCGGCCTTGCCCTGCGGCAGGCTCATGGGCAGCGTGTAATCCAGCGGTTTGGTCTGGAAAAACAGGCAGCCGCCGGCCTCGGGATGGCCGGTGGTGTCCAGCTTCAGGCCCTTGGCGATATCGGCGCCCTGGGCGCCTGCCAGCGCGTCCAGCGTGCGGCTGGTCTGGCGGGCGTTGCGCGCCACCTCGGTCATGCCCTTTTTGTGGCCGTCGAGCTCTTCGAGCACGATCATGGGCAGGAAGATGTCGTGTTCTTCAAAGCGGAACAGGCACATCGGGTCGTGCATCAGCACATTGGTGTCGAGCACGAACAACTTGGCAGGGCCGGTGCGTTTGGCCTTTTTGGGCTTGGCCGTCGGCTGCGGCAGGGCAATGCTCTCTTTTTTATAGCTGCCGGAAGCCGGTTTGCCGGGATGGGCGGCTTCCTTCCCCTGGAACGCCGAAGGATGGCTGCCTTCACCTGCGGCCCGGCTGTCAAACAGGTCCATCACCGGGGGCTTCTGGGCGGATTCAGCGCTTTCCGTTTTTCGTGCGACTTTTGAGGGTGAGCGGGCTGGTGCGTCAAGCGCATCGGGGGAGAGCAGGGCGGCACGTTTGGTCGGGGCGGGGGGCAGGGGCATAGTGCTTAAGACTCTCTAAAAAAAGAAGGGTTCCAGAAGCGAAAAAGCCGCCTTGAAACCAGGGCGGCTTTTTCTTTTGGCGCAGTTGCGAAGGTCAACAGCATGAGTTCATTATGCACAACTCAAGTGACAGGGCAATCCTTTGTTGCTAACTGGCCTCAATGAGTCTCAGGCGGCTTTTTTGAGGGCTTTGACGGCTTTCAGCACGTCGTCCACATGGCCGGGCACTTTCAGGCCGCGCCATTCCTCTTTCAGTAGGCCGTCGGCGCCCACCAGGAAGGTGCTGCGTTCAATGCCTTTGACCTTTTTGCCGTACATGATCTTGTTCTTGACCACGCCGAACATGTGGCACATTTTTTCTTCGGTGTCCGCAATCAGCTCGAACGGGAGTTCAAGCTTGGACTTGAACTCGTCGTGGGACTTCATGTTGTCGCGGGAGACGCCAAATACGGTGGCGCCGGCCTTGACGAAGTCCTTGTAGCGGTCACGGAACTGCATGGCTTCCGTGGTGCAGCCCGGCGTGTTGTCCTTGGGGTAGAAGTACAACACCACGACTTTGCCCAGGTGGGACTGGTTGGAAACCTTGATGCCGCCGGTGGCGATCGCTTCAAATTCGGGGAGTGGTTTATTGACGACGACTGCCATACTGAGTAGACCCTGACGAAAGTAGTTGTAATTAGCCGCGCCTTTTGGCAGCCGGCCCGGGACTTCCATCCCGGGAAGTGATGCCAAGTGCAACCCTAGATTTTACCCTGAAAGAGAGGGCATTTCAGCCTTCTGTTCCTTCTGTTTCAATCAGCAGGGCGGCAATCACTTGCCGGCCTTCGCCCGCGAGGATGTTGTAGGTTCGGCATGCCGCAAGCGTGTCCATGGTTTCAACGCCGATGCGGTGCGCCATCAGGACACGCAAAAACGCCGGCGGCACAAAACGCAGGCGGGCGCCGCTGCCGAAAACCACGAGTTCGGGCCGGGTTTCGGCCAGCAAGGCGAAATGTTCCGCGGTCAGCTGCTCAAAGCGCGTGCAGTTCCAGTTGAATTTCTCGCCGCGTGAGCCGATCACCACGCTGTGCTCGATCTTTTCGGCCACTCCGTCGCAACCCAGGCCCACCCAGCCGGGGCCGTAGCCAAGGATGGACTGGACGTCGAGGCGGTCTGGCTGAAGTTTCATGCGGAGGGTCCGGGCGTTGTGAAGGCGTGGTGCGGCTGTGCGCGGGGTTTGCGTGCCGCTGTTTACCAGCGAAAAGAAAACCCTCTTTTATGTGGTCAAATTATAGATTCCGTCCGAATTCCCCGCCGCAAGCGCCGCATCTCCCCGGTTGCCGGCAGGGTGGGCGGTGCGGCCCCCGTCCACAGATTCTGAACGTTTCATGAAATCGATCACCAAATCCGCCAAGCTCGCCAATGTGCTTTACGACATCCGCGGCCCGATCATGGACGCCGCCAAGCAGATGGAGGAAGAGGGCCAAAAGCTCATCAAGCTCAATATCGGCAACCTGGCAGTGTTCGGCTTCGATGCGCCCGAGGAAGTCCAGCAGGACATGATCCGCAACCTGCCCGCCTCGGCCGGCTATTCGGACAGCAAGGGCATTTTTGCGGCACGCAAGGCCGTGATGCACGAAACCCAGAAGCAGGGCATCAAGGGCGTCACGCTGGACGACATTTACCTCGGCAACGGCGCGAGCGAGCTGATTTCCATGGCCACCAACGCCCTGCTCGACGACGGCGACGAACTGCTGCTGCCGGCGCCCGACTACCCGCTGTGGACCGCTTCCACCAGCCTGTCGGGTGGCACGCCGGTGCATTACCGGTGCGATGAAAACAATGGCTGGATGCCCAACCTCGACGACATCCGTGCCCGGATCACGCCCAAAACCAAGGCCATCGCGGTCATCAACCCCAACAACCCGACGGGCGCGCTGTATTCCGACGAGTTGCTCAAAGGCATCATCGACATCGCGCGCGAGCACGGCCTGGTCATCCTCGCGGACGAGGTCTACGACAAGGTGCTGTACGACGGCGTCAAGCACACGGCCATCGCCAGCCTGTCTACCGACGTGCTCACGCTGACCTTCAATTCGCTCTCCAAGAGCTACCGCTCGTGCGGCTACCGCGCCGGCTGGATGGTGGTGTCCGGCCCGAAGAAGCAGGCGCAGGACTATATCGAGGGCCTGAACATGCTGGCCAACATGAAGCTGTGCTCCAACGTGCCGGGCCAGTGGGCCATACAGACGGCGCTGGGCGGCTACCAGAGCATCAACGACCTCACCTGCGAAGGCGGCCGCCTGCGCCGCCAGCGCGACATGGCCTACGACCTCATCACCGCCATCCCCGGCGTCACCTGTGTCAAGCCCAGCGCGGCGCTCTACATGTTCCCGCGCCTGGATCCCAAGGTTTACCCGATCAAGGACGATCGCCAGTTTTTCCTGGAGCTCCTCAAGGAGACCAAGGTGATGCTGGTACAGGGTACCGGCTTCAACTGGGCCGAGCCGGACCACTTCCGCATCGTTTTCCTGCCGCACGAGGAAGACCTGCGCGAAGCCATCGGCCGCATCGCGAAGTTCCTCGAGAACTACCGCAACAACCGAACTTGACCCTGTATCCGGCCCCCTTCAACTCCCTGCGCCCCTTGAGGCGGCAGGCCTCCAGATCACACTAAAGCAAGACTTCAGCAACTATGAAACCGACGAATTTGAGCCCCATCCGGGTAGGCCTCCTGGGCATAGGCACCGTGGGCAGCGGTACCTACAACGTATTGCAGCGCAACCAGGAAGAAATCCGCCGCCGCGCCGGCCGCGGCATTGAGATCACCATGGTCGCCGACCTCGACACAGCGCGCGCCAAGGCCGCTGTTGGCCCGGGCGTACAGGTCGTGGACGACGCGCGCAAGGTCGTGGCCAGCCCCGACGTCGACATCGTGATCGAACTCATAGGCGGCTATGGCATCGCCAAACAGCTGGTGCTCGAAGCCATCGAGGCCGGCAAGCACGTGGTCACCGCCAACAAGGCGCTGCTGGCCGTGCACGGCACCGAGATTTTCGCGGCGGCCCACCGCAAGGGCGTGATGGTGGCCTTCGAGGCGGCCGTGGCCGGCGGCATTCCCATCATCAAGGCGCTGCGCGAAGGCCTGACGGCCAACAGCATCCAGTGGATCGCCGGCATCATCAACGGCACCACCAACTTCATCCTGTCCGAGATGCGCGACAAGGGCCTGGACTTCGACATCGTGCTGAAAGAAGCGCAGCGCCTGGGCTACGCCGAAGCCGACCCCACCTTCGACATCGAGGGCGTGGACGCCGGCCACAAGGTCACGCTGATGTCGGCCATTGCTTTCGGCATCCCGGTGCAGTTCGACAAGGCTTACGTCGAGGGCATCACCGGCCTGGCCGCACAGGACATTCGCTATGCCGAGCAGCTCGGCTACCGCATCAAGCTGCTGGGCATCACCAAGCGCGCCGCCAACGGCATCGAGCTGCGCGTGCACCCCAGCCTGGTACCGGCCAAACGCCTGATCGCCAATGTGGAAGGTGCGATGAATGCCGTGGTGGTCCAGGGCGACGCCGTCGGCACCACGCTGTACTACGGCAAGGGCGCGGGCAGCGAGCCCACCGCCAGCGCCGTGATCGCCGACCTCGTCGACATCGCGCGCCTGCACACGGCCGACCCTGAGCACCGCGTGCCGCACCTGGCCTTCCAGCCCGACGCGATGAGCGACCTGCCGGTCGTCCCGATGTCAGACGTCGTCACCAGCTACTACCTGCGCCTCAAGGTCGCCGACGAGGCCGGCGTGCTGGCCAAGGTCACCGGCATCCTCGCCGGCGCCGGCATCAGCATAGACGCCGTGCTGCAGCGCGAAGCCGATGAAGTCGGCGGCGAGGGTTCCACCCACACCGACCTCATCATCCTTACGCACGAATGCGTGGAGGCCAGAATGAACGGTGCCCTGGCCCAAATGCAGGCCCTGCCCACCGTGCTGGCGCCCATCACGCGCATCCGCAAGGAGGAGCTGGCATGATGCTGTACATTTCCACCCGCGGCCATGCCGACCGCAAGCGTTTCTGCGAAATCCTGCTCGAAGGCCTGGCGCCTGACGGCGGCCTCTACCTGCCCGAGCAATATCCGCAAGTGGATGCCGCGACGCTGCAGAAGTGGCGCGGCCTGTCTTACGCTGAACTGGCGTTCGAGGTCCTTTCGCTGTACGTCGACGACATCCCTGCCGCCGACCTCAAGGCGATCTGCGACAAGACCTACACCGAAGAGGTGTTCGGTACCAAGGCCATCGTCCCGCTGAAAAAGCTCGAAGACGGCCTTTACCTCGAAGCCCTGTCCAACGGCCCCACGCTGGCTTTCAAGGACATGGCCATGCAACTGCTGGGCAACCTGTTCGAATACGAACTGGCGCGACGCGGCGAAGAGCTCAACATCCTGGGCGCCACCAGCGGCGACACCGGCAGCGCGGCCGAATACGCGATGCGCGGCAAAAAAGGCGTGCGCGTCTTCATGACTTCGCCAAATGGCCGCATGAGCCCCTTCCAGCAAGCCCAGATGTTCAGCCTGCAGGACGAAAACATCCACAACATCGCGGTCGACGGCGTGTTCGACGACTGCCAGGACATCGTCAAGGCCGTGTCCAACGACCTGGCCTTCAAGCGCCAGTACAAGATAGGCACCGTCAACTCGATCAACTGGGCGCGCCTGATGGCGCAGGTGGTCTACTACTTCGCCGGCTACTTTCAGGCGACTCAATCGAATGCCGAGAAGGCCGACTTCACCGTGCCCTCGGGCAACTTCGGCAACGTCTGCGCCGGCCACGTGGCCCGCATGATGGGCCTGCCGATCGGCAAGCTGGTGGTGGCCACCAACGAGAACGACGTGCTCGACGAGTTTTTTCGTACTGGTGTCTACCGCGTGCGCAGCAGCGCTGACACGCACGAAACCTCCAGCCCCTCCATGGATATTTCCAAGGCTTCGAACTTCGAGCGTTTTGTGTTCGACCTGCTGGGCCGCGACGGCGCCAAGGCCAAGGCGCTGTTCCATGACCAGTTGGGCAGCCAGGGCCGGTTCGACCTCAGCGCCGAGGCGGCCTTCAAGTCGGCCGCGCAGCGCTACGGTTTTTTCAGCGGCAAGAGCATCCATGCCGACCGGCTCGCGACGATTCGCGATACCTACAAGCGCTTCGGCACCACGATAGACACCCACACCGCCGACGGCGTGAAGGTGGCGCGCGAGCAGTTGCAACCCGGCGTGCCCATGATCGTGCTGGAGACCGCATTGCCCATCAAGTTCGCGGCCACGATTGAAGAGGCGCTGGGCCACGCGCCCGACCGGCCCGTGAAGTTTGAGGGCATCGAAGACCTGCCCAAGCGCGTCAAGGTGCTGCCCGCCGATGCGGCCGTGATCAAGCGCTACATTGCCGACCATGTGCATTGAAGCGGGCGGCGGCCCTGTCTGCAAGGCCCAGCCATGAACGTTGTCGGCTTCGCCGGTTACTCCGGGTCAGGCAAGACCACCCTGGTTGAAAAGCTGATTCCCGCGCTCAAGGCCAGGGGCCTGCGTGTCTCGGTGGTCAAGCATGCGCACCACAAGTTCGACATTGACCATCCCGGCAAGGACACCTTCCGCCACCGGGTGGCCGGTGCCTTCGAGGTGGTGGTGGCTTCGCAGAACCGCCTGGCGCTGATGCGCGAGTTTGAAAAACCTTCCGAGATGACGGTGCACCAGTTGATTGCCGAGCTTTACGGCGGCGTCGACTGGGTGCTGGTGGAAGGCTTCAAAAGCAGCGACCTGCTCAAGATCGAAGTCTGGCGCGGTCCTTCGGCCGACTATCCGGGCAAGCCCGCCCGCTACATGGACGACGATTTCATCGTCGCCATCGCCACCGACACTCCCGATCAATTGCCCGAAGCAACCTTGCGTCCGGTGCTGGATTTGAACGACGGCGAGGCCGTGGCCGACTACCTGGTCAACAATCAGGAGCGCTTTGCCTATTCCTTCGAAGACCGTTTCGGCTAGGCCAGGGTGAAGGCCAGCCCTGACGCCAGCCCGGTTCCGTTCATGCCCTTGTTCCGGACACCCCGACCATGAGTTCTGTTCCCGCCACACCCGCCGCCCGCGCACCCCTGAAGCCTCTGGACCAGGCGCTGGTCGAGTTGCTGGCCCGCGCGGCAAGCCTGCCCGGTGTCGAAACCGTCTCCACCTTTGACGCCGACGGCCGCGTGCTGGCCCAGGACCTGGTTTCCAGCCTCGACGTGCCGGCCCATGACAACAGCTCCATGGACGGCTACGCGCTGCGCACGGCCGACTGGGCCGAAGGCGCTGTGTTGCCGGTCGGCCAGCGCATTCCGGCCGGCAGTAGCGGCCATGTCCTGGCGCCGGCTTCGGCGGCGCGCATCTTCACCGGCGCGCCCATCCCGCCCGGCGCTGATACTGTGGTGATGCAGGAAGACTGCGAAGCCGTGGATGCCGGTGTGCGCATCAAGGCCAGACCTCAATTGGGCCAATGGATCCGCCGCCGCGGCGAGGACGTGGCCGCCGGCGCCGTGGTGTTGCGCCGCGGTGAACGCCTCACGCCGGCCTCGCTGGGCCTGGCCGCCAGCATCGGTTTTGACAAGCTGCAGGTCGCGCCCAGGGTGCGCGTGGCCTTGTTCTCCACGGGCGACGAACTCGTCATGCCCGGCGAGGTCGCACCGGCCGACATGAAGCCCGGCGCCATCTACAACTCCAATCGCTTCTTTTTGCGCGCCTTGCTGCTGCGGCTGGGCTGCACGGTGACCGATCTCGGCATCGTGCCCGACCGCCTGGACGCCACCATTTCCGCCCTCAAAGGCGCCGGCGAAGCGCACGACCTGATCCTCACCAGCGGCGGCGTGTCCGTCGGCGAGGAGGACCACATCAAGCCCGCCGTGCAGGCGCTGGGCGAACTCGCCCTGTGGCAGATCGCCATGAAGCCGGGCAAGCCCTTTGCCTGCGGCAAGGTCGGCGGCGCGCACTTCATCGGCCTGCCGGGTAATCCGGTGTCCAGCTTTGTGACCTTCCTGGTGCTGGTGCGGCCCTTTTTGCTCAGTCTGCAGGGCGCGTCCGAGGTGGCTCCCGCTTCCATCGCGCTGCCGGCCCATTTCGACTGGCCCAAGGCAGACAAGCGCCGCGAGTTTTTGCGTGCCAGGCGCAACGCCGCCGGTGGGCTGGAGCTGTTCGGCAACCAGAGTTCGGGCGTGCTGACCTCGGCCGTCTGGGGCGACGGCGTCATCGACAACCCGGCCGGCCAGGCGATTGCCCGAGGCGATACCGTGCAGTTCATCCCGTTTTCGGCATTGATGGCTTAAGGCGCCGCATAAAGCTCCCCATGAAAGTCACGATCAAATACTTTGCGTCCATCCGCGAAGCCATAGGGCAGGGCAGCGAGGTGCGCGAGACCGCCGCCACCACGCTGGCGGCCCTGCGCGACGAACTGCTCGCGGCCACGCCCGCGCACGCCGCCAGCCTGGCGCGCGGCCGGTCGGTGCGCATGGCGCTCAACCAGGTCATGAGCGATGAAGCGGCACTGCTCAGCGACGGCTGCGAGGTTGCCTTCTTCCCGCCCGTGACCGGCGGCTGACCCGCCCGCCTCAAGCCACCATCGCGTCCAGTTGTTGAAGGCGTTCGGCCAGCGCGGCGGAGGCCGGTGTCATCGGGCTGCGCAATTCGTTGCGAAGCAGGCCACGTTCCGCCATCAGTGCCTTGAGTGGGCCCGGATTGGGTTCGGCAAACAGGCCGGCTATCAGCGGCTGCAGTGGTGCCCACAAAGCCTCGGCCCCCGCCAGGTCGCCCGCCTGGATGCGCCGCAGTACCTCCACAAAACGTTCCGTGTGCAGGTGGGCCGCTGCTGCAATCGCACCCCGGCCGCCTTGCGCCACGGTAGCGAAGATATTCAGGTCCTCGCCCGCCAGCACCTGCAGCCGCCCGTCGGCAATCAGGGCTTTTGTCTTGGCCGGGTCGCCGCCGCAGTCCTTGAGTGCCTGGATGCGCGGGTGGCCCGCCAGCGCCAGCAGGGTTTCGAGTTCCAGGCGGCTGCCGGTGCGGTAAGGGATGTCATAGAGGATCACCGGCACGGCACTCTCGTCGGCCAAGGTGGTGAACCATTCAATGAGGCCTGCCTGGGAAGGGCGGATATAGCTGGGCGCCGGCAACAGGATGCCGGCAAGGCCCTGCGCACCCAGCGCCTTGATGCGCGCCGCTGTCTTGCCCAGGTGGTAGCCCGACAGGCCCATGACCACCGGCAGGCCGTCGGCTTGTTCCATCACGGTGTGCAGCGTCTGCAGCTGCTCGTCCTCGTCCAGGGCGGCAGCTTCGCCGGTGGAGCCGCAGACCACCAGCCCGGCGATGCCCTTGGCGCGGTAATGCACCACCAGGCGTTTCAAGGCCGCATGGTCGACCTTGCCCTGGTCAAAGGGGGTGACAAGTGGAATCCACAATCCCGAGAAATCGGTGTTTGCCTGGTTGGCACTAAGCGCTGTTTGCATGAAGACACATCCCAAAAAACTGACCGGCTTGAAAGGCCGTCATCAGAACAAGAGATGGGTGTCCGCAAAAGACTTGGAAAGTAAGCAGCGGTTCCATCGCTCATTCGACGACGGAACCGCAGCCCCGGTCAAATGAGCAACGGTTTTTTCGATTTGCTGGCGCACGCCCCAAGGCCGCGGGCGCTGTCGGGCGTCCGGGCGGCGAAGGGGCAGATGTGGCCAGTCATGCGGCAAATCTTACCGTAGGCACTGCGTTTAGGGTGAGCGAGTGGCAAAATTGCCACTATGGCTTCACCGCGCGTCCTGATCACCACCGATGACTTCAACCTCGCCGACGAGGTGGCCGCACTGCGCGCCGCCGACAAGCGGGTAGGCGCCGTCTGCACCTTCACCGGCACGGTCAGGGACCGCAATGACGGCCTGAGCGTCAGCAGTATGGAGCTGGAGCACTACCCCGGCATGACGGAGAAGTCGATCGAGGCCATGGTCGACGAGGCCATGTCGCGGTTCGATATTTTTGGTGTCCGGGTGATTCACCGTGTGGGCCTGCTGCAGCCGCTGGACCAGGTCGTTTTGGTGGCGGTGACCTCCGCACACCGCGGCGAAAGCTTTCGGGCCTGCGAATTCCTGATGGACTACCTGAAAACCCAGGCGCCGTTCTGGAAGAAGGAAGAAACCCCGGAAGGCGCCCGCTGGGTGGACGCCCGAGTCAGCGACGATGCGGCGCTGGCGAAATGGGGCATCCACGCCGGCAACGCCTGAAGCCTGGTGCGCGCTTGACGCAAATCAAACGCAGCCCAATGGCATGCCATGGTTGCAGCTGAATGACTTGAAAAGGGGCGCAAAAGCCCCAAACTCGGCGATAACCGCTCTTTCGGGAGCCCCCTTGCGGAGTCAAATTCAATGCGACAAGACAAACTCACCACCAAATTCCAGGAAGCCCTGAGCGACGCGCAATCCCTCGCGCTGGGCAATGACAACGGCTATATCGAGCCGGTCCACCTGCTGGCCGCCATGCTGCGTCAGGACGACGGCCCGCGCGCGCTGCTGGAAAGAGCCGGCGTCAACGTGGGCGGCCTCATGCAGGCCGCCGACGCCGCCGTCAAGAAGCTGCCCCAGGTGCAGGGCCAGGACCAGCTCCAGGTCGGCCCCGACCTCGCCAAGCTGCTGCAGGCCACCGAAAAAGAAGCCATCAAACGCAACGACCAGTTCATTGCCGGTGAACTCTTTCTGCTGGCCGTGGCCGACAGCAAAAGCGACGTCGGCCGCCTGGCCAAGGAAAACGGCCTGACGCGCAAGGCGCTCGAAGCCGCGATAGACGCGGTACGCGGCGGCCAGGGCGTGAACAGCGCCGACGCCGAAGGCCAGCGCGAAGCCCTCAAGAAATACTGCATGGACCTGACCGAGCGGGCCCGTCTGGGCAAGCTCGACCCGGTCATAGGCCGCGATGACGAAATCCGCCGCGCCATCCAGGTGCTGCAGCGCCGCACCAAGAACAACCCGGTGCTGATCGGCGAGCCCGGCGTCGGCAAGACCGCCATCGTCGAAGGCCTGGCCCAGCGCATCGTGGCCGGCGAAGTGCCGGACTCCCTCAAGGGCAAACGCGTGCTCTCGCTCGACATGGCGGCCCTGCTGGCCGGCGCCAAGTTCCGCGGCGAGTTTGAAGAGCGCCTGAAAACCGTGCTCAACGAGCTGGCCAAGGACGAAGGCCAGACCATCGTCTTCATCGACGAGCTGCACACCATGGTGGGTGCCGGCAAGGCCGAGGGCGCGATGGACGCCGGCAACATGCTCAAGCCCGCGCTGGCGCGCGGCGAGCTGCACTGCGTGGGCGCCACCACACTCGACGAATACCGCAAGTACATCGAAAAAGACGCCGCGCTGGAGCGCCGCTTCCAGAAAATCCTGGTCGGCGAGCCGACCGTGGAGGCCACCATCGCCATCCTGCGCGGCCTGCAGGAAAAATATGAAGCGCACCATGGCGTGCAGATCACCGACCCGGCCATCGTGGCCGCGGCCGAACTGAGCCACCGCTACATCACCGACCGTTTCCTGCCCGACAAGGCCATCGACCTGATCGACGAGGCCGCGGCCAAGATCAAGATTGAAATGGACTCCAAGCCCGAGGTCATGGACAAGCTCGACCGCCGCCTGATCCAGCTGCAGATCGAGCGCGAAGCCGTGCGCCGTGAAAAAGATGAATCTTCGAAAAAGCGCTTCGAGCTGATCGAGGAAGAAATCGTCAAGCTGCAAAAAGAGATCTCCGACCTCGACGAAATCTGGCAGGCCGAAAAAGCGCAAGCCCTGGGCTCCAAGGACGTCATGGAGGAGATCGACCGTATCCGCTTCCAGATCGAGGAGTTCACCCGCAAGGGCGACTTCAACAAGGTGGCCGAGCTGCAGTACGGCAAGCTGCCCGAACTCGAAAAACGCCTCAAGGAGGCGCAGGACACCGAAGCCAGCAAGGGCAAGTCCAACGCGCCCACGCTGCTGCGTACCCAGGTCGGCGCCGAAGAGATCGCCGAGGTCGTGGCGCGCGCCACCGGCATCCCTGTCAGCAAACTCATGCAGGGCGAGCGCGACAAGCTGCTGCAGATGGAAGGCAAGCTGCATGAGCGCGTGGTCGGCCAGGAAGAAGCCATCAGCGCGGTGGCCAACGCCATCCGCCGCTCCCGCTCGGGCCTGAGCGACCCGAACCGCCCGACCGGCTCCTTCCTGTTCCTGGGCCCCACCGGCGTGGGCAAGACCGAGCTGTGCAAGGCGCTGGCCGGCTTCCTGTTCGACAGCGAAGACCACCTGATACGCGTCGACATGAGCGAGTTCATGGAGAAACATTCGGTGGCCCGCCTGATAGGCGCGCCCCCGGGCTATGTGGGCTATGAGGAGGGCGGCTACCTGACCGAGGCCGTGCGCCGCAAGCCCTACAGCGTGCTGCTGCTCGACGAGGTCGAAAAAGCCCATCCCGATGTGTTCAATGTGCTGCTTCAGGTGCTGGACGACGGCCGCCTGACCGACGGGCAGGGCCGCACGGTGGACTTCAAAAACACCGTGATCGTCATGACCAGCAACATCGGCTCGCCCATCATCCAGTCCATGGTCGGCAAGCCGACCGAAGAGATCAAGGATGCGGTGACGGCCGAGCTCAAGAACTATTTCCGGCCCGAGTTCCTCAACCGGATCGACGAGACCGTGGTGTTCCACGCACTCGATGCGAAGAACATCGAGTCCATCGCCCGCATTCAGCTCAAGGTGCTGGTCGCCCGGCTGCAGAAGATGGACCTCGCGCTGGACGTGTCGGAAGCGGCGATCGCCGAGCTCGCCAAGGTCGGCTTTGACCCGGTGTTCGGCGCCAGGCCGCTCAAGCGGGCCATCCAGCAGCGTATCGAAAATCCGCTCAGCAAGCTGCTGCTGGAAGGGCGTTTCCCGCCCAAGAGCACGATACCGGTGGACGTGGACCCCATCCGCGACCCGGGCGTGTTCCGGTTCGAACCGACGGTTCATTAGAGGCCTCTTGACGGCTGCGGGCCACCAGTTTCATGGTGAGCCTCACAACCCGCTCCGGCTTGCGCCGGGGCGGGTTTTTTTACGGCCGCGCCGCGGGGGAAGTGCTGGAATCGTCCTACATGTCCATCGGCCCGCCCGGCCTACCATGGGCTTCTGCCCCATCGGAACCGCCATGCCCAACCCCCTTGCCCGCGCCATGCCGCGCGCCGCCTGCCTGGCGGCAAGCCTGGCTGTTGGCGCGCAGGCCGCTGCGCAGGATCCGGGCAGCAAGGAGCCAGGCACGCGCACCCTGCCGCCGGTGACCGTCAGTGCCAAGGCCAACCGCGACCCGGTCGAGAAGTCCTACCGGAAGATGATTCGGGGCATGGAATTGTTCGAGCGCGAAAAAAGCCTCGCGCCCAATGCCTCGCTGCGCTTCAAGCTCTTGCCGCGCCGGCGCGAGACCGACATGAACTCGATTGACATGGAGGTGATAGGCAGCACCGTCGCCTTCCCCGTGGCCATCGCGCCCGACCACACCTTCAGCCTGCCGCGCGATCCCAAGGCTTTCTCGGAAGATGCGCAGGTCATCCCCAACCGCAAGGCGCAGAGCATGACCTGGCGCACCGAGATCCGCACGCCGGGCCTGCCGCCCAATACCCGGCGCCTGGGCGACCTGCGGCTGGAGTGCAGGGTGGGCATGGAGGCCGGCCTGGTATCTCGCGGCACCAGCATCATCGGCGCCATCGCAGGCGCCGTGTTCGATACGCCGGCTTACTGCGAGAAAAAGATACCGCTCTACCTGTTCTTTTCGGAGCGCCCGCTGTTCAGCGTCACGCTGTCGGCCGGTGAGCGCCGCGAAATCCTGCCCCTGGCCATGCTCTACGCCGCCGCGAGCGACGATCCCAAGCTCGACAGGGACCTGCCAGACTGCGACTGCGAGGTGCTGGTGGACCGTACCTACTTTCTTCCGCTGGGTGATCGCAGCTGGCCCGACGACACCCTGGTCGAGTTTGACTACATGGAGGGCGGATGATGCTGGCGTGCAGGCTGTTGTTGTTGTGCGCCGGCCTGGTGCTGGCGGGCTGCGCCGGCCCGGGCGTAGTGGAGGATACCCGGCCGCCGTTTCGCAACGCCGGCCTGTCCATGCAGGGCGCGCAAGGGATGGTGGTCCCCGGAACCAGCACCAAAGCCGACGTCAGCGCCGCGCTGGGCCCCGCCACCGTGGTCAGGTTCGACAGCGGCTACGAGGTCTGGGCTTACCGGGAAAAGCCGCCCAAAAGCGAAACACCGGGGACTGAGTTTGTGATCCTGTTCGCGCCGTCCGGCATCGTGCAGAAAACCCGGATACGGCCCCGCTACGAGGCCGTCCCTGCTTCCTAGTCGCCCAGGCCCACAAAGATGTTCTGCACGTCGTCGTTCGCATCGATGGCGGCGAGGAAGGCCTCGACTTCTTCGAGCTCGCCGGCGCTCAGGGTCGACGGGCTGACGGGATTCTTGGCCTTGTAGCCGAGCTTGGCCGACAGCACGGTAAAACTCTGCGCGGGCAGCGCGCGGCTGACGATGTCCAGGTCGGCGTGGTCGGTCAGGAACATGGTCGTTCCTTCTTCGTGGCCCGGCTCAAAGTCCTGGGCACCGGCTTCAATCGCGGCCAGTTCAGGGTCGGCGCCGGCAGCCTGCGGCTCAGCTTCAATCATGCCCACGTGGTCGAAGTCCCAGGAGACTGAGCCCGAAGTGCCCAGATGCCCCTTGCGGAACAGCACGCGGATTTCCGAGGCCGTGCGGTTCAGGTTGTCCGTCAGGCATTCGACCATCAGGGGCACGCGGTGCGGCGCGAAGCCCTCGTAGATCACATGCTCGAAATGCACCGCGTCACCCGTGAGCCCGGCGCCTTTTTTGATGGCGCGCTCCAGGGTGTCCTTGGGCATGGAGACCTTGCGGGCCTGCTCCACGACCAGTCGCAGGCGTGCGTTCGAGGCCGGGTCCGCCCCGTTGCGCGCCGCGACCATGATTTCCTTGGCCAGTTTGCCGAATACCCGGCCCCTGGCATTCGCGGCCAGTTCCTTGCCTTTTGCTTTCCACTGCGCGCCCATGTCTGTTCTTCCTTGCTGTTGCCGCGCTTGACGCGCATGCGGTATTCGGGGGGTGCTGCGGCATGGCACGGAGCACGCGCCGCAGGACCGGGGTCCCCGGTTATACACCCATACGGCGCGGCCGCAACGGTAGGACGGCGCCGACGCCAACATCAGCGCCTTCCCGCTACAGGGGCAGCGGCGCAGCGCTAATTTTGGACACCTGCCAACACGAAAGGAGCCGACATGCCAAGAGGTGACAAATCTTCCTATTCCGACAAGCAAAAGCGCAAGGCCGAGCACATCGAGGAAGGCTACCAGGACCGCGGCGTCGGCAAGGAAGAGGCCGAGCGGCGCGCCTGGGCCACGGTGAACAAGGAAACGGGCGGCGGCAAAAAGTCCGGCTCCGGCCGCGGCAAGGCGGAAAACCATGCCCCTTCACGCAAGGGCGGGCGCCTGGGCGGCGCGGCGGCGGCTTCTCGCAGCGCGGCCGAGCGCTCGGCCTCGGCCAAAAAGGCCGCAGCCACCCGCAAGCGCAACGCCGCCGCGAAGTAGGCGTCCTGCTTGCTTACTTGACCGGGATCACGGTGCCGGCCGGCACCGGAACCGCCGTGACGCTGTTTTGCGGCGAACCTTCAATGACCCGGTCCGAATAGGTCAGGTAGACCAGGGTGTTGCGTTTGGTGTCAATCATGCGCACCACGCGAAGCTTCTTGAAAACCAGCGAAATACGCTCGCTGAACATCTCTTCCTGCTTGTCCAGCGGCTTGGCGCCAAAGCTGATGACGCCGGTCTGCCGGCAGGCGATGGAGGCTTCGGCCTTGTCTTCGGCCACGCCGAACGCACCCTTGATGCCGCCGGTCTTGGCGCGCGACACATAGCAGGTCACGCCAGCGACCTTGGGATCGTCGTAGGCATCGACCACGATCTTGTGGTCGGGGCCTATGAACTTGAACACGGTGTCCACCGCGCCGACTTCCTCGCCGCCCGCGCCGCCGCAGGCGGACAGGAGCAGGAGCAGGCTCAGCGAGCTGAATGCGGGGCGCAGGCGCCGGATGAAGGGGGGGCTCATGGATATTCCTCCTGATGTGTATATATATATGCAGGGATGCCGCGGGGTTTGCCGCCCCGGAGCTCCTAATGTACAAAAGCCCGGGCCGGGTGCACCGCTCCCGGCCTGTCAGGGCTTTAACAGCTCAAAAAAGCCGCTTGCCAGGCGCTCGCCGTTGACCATGATGTCCACCTCATGCCGGCCGGCATGGTGCACACGCGTCGTGAAGTCGCGCACCACCTGGCTGCGTGACAGCCGCACGCTTTCGCCTGCGCCCAGGCTCAGTTCCTTGAGCTTGAAGACCTTGGCCGAACTGCTGCCGGCTTTTTTAACGTAATGGACGGCGTAGTCCACCACCAGGCGCTGGCTCTGGCGCGAGGTGGACTGCAGCGTGAACGACAGCTCCAGCCGCTCACCCAGCGTGAGTTTTTTCGGGCTGACGGAAAAGCCACTGATGCTCACAGCCGCCTTTTTGCCGGCACCTATCACGCCCAGGGCCTGCCTGTCGCCCTGCTTGATCAGGGTGCGGAGCGCGTGGCGCGCGATCCACGCGGTATGCGGGTTCTCCAGCGGCCAGCTTTTCAGGCGATTCAGCACCCATTCGGGATGCAGCTTGGTGATGTCGTTGAGGTGATTGGCCACCGACTTGCGCACGTAGAGGCTGCCGTCGGCCTTGAGTGCCTCCAGGATGGGCGCGGCAAGCTCCGGGTCGGCCATCAGCGCATCAAGCCTGAAAGACCAGGGCAGGCGGGGGCGGCTGCCTTCGCTGGCCAGGCGCCGCACGTGTTCGCTCTCATCCTTGGCCCATACCTTCATCACGGCCAGCGTGCGCGCCGGGTCCTGGCGGATGAACTCGCGGATGGCGAATTCAGAGCTGCCGAAGGCGGTGAAAAATTTCAGCGCCTCCATGGACGTCTCAAAGTCATCGCGCCCGTACAAGCCCACATAGTCCGGCAGCACCAGGGTGACAAAACCGCTGTTGATGCGCGGCGCCAGCTTGCGCAGGATGGCGATGGCTTTTGGGTAGTCGGCGGGCAGCGTGGCATGCAGGCATTCGCTGGTGCGCCGCAGGCGCTGCATCAGCGAGAGCTCGTCCAGGCCGGGCAGGGCGAGCGCCAGAAACTTCTTGCCGTCAAAACGCGGATAGACCGCCGCGGTTTCCGCCGCGATGTGGCGATAGCGCGCGGGATCGAAGATGTTTTTGAGGGCGGGGACGGCGGTGTCGGACATGGCGCCCAATTCTGCCACCGCCGGTTTTTCAGGCTTCCAGAGCGGCACGAGGGTCGAAGGCCTTGAAGGCTTCGGCCATGTCCTCGTAAGCCTTTTTGGCGCCCTTGCTGCCGGCAGGCGGCAGCGCGAGTTGCAGCACAAAGTAGAAGTCGCCCGCCGGCTTGCCCGGCAGGCCCCGGCCCTTGAGCCTGAGCTTGTTCCCCGGCGATGAACCCGCCGGGATGGTGAGCTCGACCCGGCCCGTCGGCGTGGCCGCCTCGACCTGCGCGCCCAGGGCGGCCTCCCAAGGGGCCACCGGCAGGTTCATGTAGACGTCGCGGCCGTCGGCGCGGTAGAGCTTGTGCGGCAGGAATTCCACGTCCAGGTAGAGGTCGCCGGCGCCACCCTTGCCGGCCCCCGGCGCACCCTGTCCGGCCAGGCGGATGTGCTGGCCGGCGCGTATGCCCTTGGGAATGGTGAATTCGATGCTGCGTGGCTGGCCGCGCCTGCCCGTCTCGCTGAGCTGCAGCGTGCGCGTGGCGCCCTGGTACGAGTCCTCGATGGCGATCTGTATCTTCGCGTGCTGGTCCTCGCCGGCCATGTCGAAGCCGCCGCGGGCGCGGCCCATACCACCCCCCATGTCGGCGCCCATGCTGCGAAAGATGGCGTCAAAGAAGTCGCTGTGGTCGAACCCTCCGGCATCGCCGAAGAACGGATGGCCGGCGGCTTCCTCGCGCGCCTGCCATCCCGGCGGGGGCCGGAATTCCTGGCCGGCCTGCCAGTTCGCGCCCAGCCTGTCGTAGGCAGCGCGCTTTTCAGGGTCGCGCAGCACTTCGTAGGCTTCGGAAATTTCCTTGAAGCGCGCCTCGGCGTTCTTCTCTTTACTGACGTCGGGGTGGTATTTGCGCGCCAGCTTCCGATGGGCTTTTTTGATCTCATCGGGCGTGGCGTCGCGCGCCAGGCCCATGGCCTTGTAATAGTCCTTGTATTCCATGAAAAACCTTCCTCAGGGATGGTTTGCCTGCCGGCCTGGCCGCCAGGTCAGTTGCACCAGGCTGGTAGATGGGGGCGGCCGCCTCAGGGTCAACCCGCAGCGCCGCTGGAGTTGCGCCTCTACCGGGCCGCTATGGCGGTCCCTATCATCCAGCGATGACCTCCAGCCCACCCCTCTCCCATGACAGTGCCGGCTTGCGCGCCCTGTTTGAAGCCCAGCACCAGGCCAGCCGCGCGCAAATCGAAGTGCCGCTGGCATTGCGCCGGGATCGCCTGCTGCGCGTACGCGCCTTGCTGGACGAACACGGCGCCGAACTGGCGCAGGCCGTCAACGCCGACTTCGGCGTGCGCTCGCCGCAACTCACCGAAATCGCCGACATCTTTGTGCTGCGCTCGCTGCTGTCCAGCACGCTCAAGAACCTGCCGAAGTGGATGAAACCCGTCAAGGTGAGCACACCGCTGTATCTGCAGCCTTCGCGCGCCTTCCTGCAGCGCCAGCCGCTGGGCGTGGTGGGCGTGGTCTCGCCCTGGAACTACCCGGTGCAGCTTTCGCTGGGCCCCGTCATCACTGCCCTGGCCGCGGGCAACCGCGTGATGCTCAAGCCCAGCGAACTCACGCCGCGCACCTCGGCCCTGCTGGCGACGCTGATTGAACAATCCTTTGCGCCCGACGAACTCTGCGTGGTGCAGGGCGACGGCCAACTGGCCGCCGAATTCGCCGGCCTGCCGTTTGACCACCTGTTCTTCACCGGCTCCACCGCCGTGGGCCGCAAGGTGGCCGAAGCCGCCGCAGCCAACCTCACGCCGACCACGCTGGAACTGGGAGGCAAGTCGCCCTGCATCATCGATGCCTCCTGCGACATCGACAAGGCCGCCATCAAGATCGCGCACGGCAAGCTGCTCAACGCCGGCCAGACCTGCATCGCGCCCGACTACGTGCTCTTGCCCCAGGGCAGCGAAACGGTTTTCGGCGAGGCCTTTGCCCGCGCCGTGGCGACGCTGTTTCCCACCATCACCGGCAACCCCGACTACGCGGCCATCATCAGCTCGCGCCACCTGGAGCGGCTGCAGGCGCTGCTGGCGCAGGCCGAAGGCGAGGGCGCGCGGCTGCAAACCGTCCAGCCCTTGCAGCCCGGTATGGTCGGCGTGGGCGCGGCATCGCGGCAGATGGCGCCGGTGCTGGCCTTTGATGTGCCCGCTACATCAAAACTGCTCAGCGAGGAGATCTTCGGTCCCATTCTGCCGGTCATTCCCTACGCTTCGATCGACGAAGCGATCCGCTACGTCAACGCCAGGCCGCGGCCGCTGGCGCTTTACTGGTTCGGCACCGACACCGGTTCGCGCGACCATGTGCTGGCACGCACCGTGAGCGGCGGCGTCACGGTGAACGACACGCTGATGCACATCGCCCACAAAAACCTGCCCTTCGGCGGCGTCGGCGAAAGCGGCTGGGGCGCCTACCACGGCGAAACCGGCTTCCTGCGGCTGACGCAGCAAAAGCCGGTGATGGTTCAGTCCAAATGGGCGCGTGGGGATTTGTTTTACCCGCCCTACGGCAAGCGGTTTGAGCAGGTGATGGGATTGCTCAAGCGATTGATCTGATGCTGGGGCCGGCCTTGTGTTCCGGCCCACCGGTCACACGGCAGCCTGTTCAAGGATTTTTCGAATAAGCTCCCCCGATGGAGAACGACAAAAACGGCGAGCCAAATATGCGGGTGCTGTTCCTTTGCAGCCTGAACCGCTGGCGCAGCCCGACGGCGGAGCAGATTTTCGCGGAGCATCCCGGCCTGGAATGCTCCTCGGCGGGCCTTAACAACGGCGCGGACAATCCCCTGACTCCGGATCTCGTCGAATGGGCCGACCTGATCTTCGTCATGGAGCGCGCGCACAAAACGAAGCTGTCGTCCAGGTTCAAAAACCAGGTCAATGGCAAACGCATCATCTGCCTGGGGATTCCGGACAAATATCCCTATATGGATCCGGCGCTCATCGAATTGCTCAGGCGCAAGGTGGCGCGCTTCCTGCCGGGCGCCTGAAGTCCGCGCCGGC
The DNA here is from genome assembly GCF_964252805.1 of Polaromonas sp. LjRoot131. Taxonomy (NCBI): domain Bacteria; kingdom Pseudomonadati; phylum Pseudomonadota; class Betaproteobacteria; order Burkholderiales; family Comamonadaceae; genus Polaromonas; species Polaromonas sp. LjRoot131. Next base: position 793,341 of record NZ_CAXUPF020000001.1, read on the forward strand.
GTTAAGGCGTGGTCCCGAACACCTGCGTCCAGTAAATCCCCTGGCTGCTCCGGGTGTTCACTGCAAAGGCCGCACCCATCTCGCTGAAAGCGGGCGACATGATGTTGGCGCAATGGCCGGGGCTGTTGATCCAGCCGCGCACGGCCGCGTCGGCATCCATCTGGCCGGCGGCGATGTTTTCGCCGATGGCGCGCCAGCGGTAACCGGCGCGGTTGGCTCGGCTGTCCACCGTGCTGCCGTCGCGGCCGGTGTGGCTGAAGTAGTCGTAACGCGCCATGTCGGCCGCGTGTGCGCTGGCCAGGCCATAGAGCGCGGGGTTGAGTTGCAGCGGCGGTGCCGCCGCGAAGGCCTGGTTGCCGCAGCGCTGCGGCCGGGAGCGCGCCTCGTTGACCAGTGCCAGCACCCGCGCCTGCACCTGGTCGGCCTGTGCCGCGGCGGGCGGCGAGAAGGGCTCGGCCAGCAGCACCCAGGTGTGTGCGCCGCGCTGGTAGAAGCCGGCCTCCACAAACTCGCTGTGCATGGCCGCGCCGCATGAGTTGCCCAGTGCTTTTTGCGTCAGCGCCGCGGCGCCGGTGGCGCCGCGCACCGTGATCTGCACGGTGCGCTGGGCGCGGTAGCCGCTGGCTTTGAGCGCGTCATCGAGTTTGCGGCCGCCCGCGACCAGCGCCGTGGCGCGCGACAGCGCCGCATGTTCGCGCAGCGGGGCGGCCGGGCGGGCGCCTTTCCCGCAGCCCTGCTGGCGCAGCGCATTGAGCGCGCGCAGCAGGGGAGCGTGGTCTTGTACCGCCGGCTGCGCCTGCGCCAGGCCGGCGGCCGTCAGCAGGATCGCCAGCGCCGCGTGCATGCACGCGCCCCGTGTTTTTGTCGCCGTGCTGGAGGTCCGCATGGTTGCATGATAGCCAGCGCTACGATCGACCGGCGCCGGTCCACGGCAAGGCCGGTAAGATATTTTTTGAAAAAAACGAACCCTTTCAGCACCGGCAGGCCTCTTTGTCAGCATTCACCACCAACAAGGAGTTCCTGATGTTTTTCCTGCAACGCAACCTTCCCGCCTGGGAACGGGCTTTTCGCCTGGGCGGCGCGCTGCTGCTGGCCTGCGCCGGCCTGCTGTGGCTGCCGGCCGGCTGGCCTGTGGCGCTGGCGCTGGGCAGCGCGCTGGCCATGGGGCTAACCGGCGTGATCGGTTTCTGCCCCGCCTGCGCGCTGGTCGGACGCAAGCCCGCGGCCAAAGGCAAGCCATGAAAGCCAGCCCCCAGCTGGTCGACGCCGCCCGAGGCGGCGACACCCAGGCCATCGCCCAGCTGCTCACGCAGTGCCAGCCGGACCTCAAACGCTTTGCGCGCCGGACCTGTTCCTCCGCCGAGGATGCCGAAGATGCGGTGCAGGCCGCGCTGTGGCAGCTTTACCGCAAGATAGGCGCACTGCGAACCGCGGCGACGTTTGCCGTCTGGCTGTTTCGCATCGTCGAGCGCGAATGCTTTCGCCTGTTTCGCGGCCGCGGTGCCGCGCAGGCCCAGGAGGGCGCCGACGTGGAGGCCGTCGCCGCGCCGGCGCTGCCCCTGGACCTGAGGCTGGACTTGAGCCGCGCCATCGCCGCCTTGCCCGAGGCCTATCGCGAGGTGCTGATCCTGCGCGACGTGGATGAACTCACGGCGCCCGAGGTGGCCCAGCATCTGGGCCTGGGTGTGGACGCGGTCAAGAGCCGGCTGCACCGGGCGCGCGCCATGGTGCGGGAGCGCCTGATGGCCAGCGGCTACTGGCACAAGGATGGCGGCATCGACGGCCTGTCCTGAGCGCCTGCTACCGGTCGTCCCCGCAACCCCCACCGGCGGTCGAAAGCAGGGGGCAGCCGTCATGGCACCCCCTTAGAATGGCCCCCAAAATAACCTGGAGGGGTGAACCATGCCTTTTGTCGGATTGGGACTTCATTTTTTTGTGGCGGTGTTTTTCGCCGTCCACGCCCTGCGCAGCGGCCAGCAGCTGTACTGGCTGATCATCCTGTTCTCTTTCCCCCTGCTGGGCAGCATCGTTTATTTTGTGGCGATTTACCTGCCGGACTCGCGGCTGGAGCGCGGCGCACGGAAGGTGGTGGCGGCCGCAGCGAAGACGCTCAATCCGACGCGGGAACTCAAGGAGGCGCATGCCGCCTTCGACTACACGCCGACCGCCCAGAACCAGATGCGCCTGGCCGCCGCGCTGCTGGAGGCCGGCCAGCCCCTGGAAGCCGCCCAGACCTACGACGCCTGCCTCAAGGGGCCGTTCGCCTCCGACCTGGAAATCAGGCTGGGCGCGTCGCGCGCCTATTTCGCCTGCGAGCGCTATGCCGAGGCCGTCACCCACCTGGAATTCATCCGCAAAACCGACCCTGCCTTCCGGGCGGAGCAAATCTCGCTGCTGCTGGCCCAGGCTTTTGCGGGCGCCGGCAGGCCCAGCGACGCCAGGGCGGAGTTCGAGTCCGCCGTGGAGCGTTTCGGCAGCTTTGAAAGCCGCGCCGAATACGCCATCTGGGCCGCGATCAGCGGCGACACGGCGACCAGCGCGCGCCTGCAGGTCGAACTGCAGCGCGCCATGGAGCGCTGGAACCGGCACACCCGTGAGCTCAACAAGCCTTTGCTGCGCCGATTGAACGCCGCGTTCGAGGGCCGCTGACCGCGGCATGCCCGGGCTCCATGGCTGACCATCGCATGCGCCTGGGCCGTCCCTCCGTCAAAACCCGCCTGCTGCTGATGCTGGTGGCTGTCCCGCTGGTCACCTGGTTCGCGGTCAAGCCCGTGCGGGTGCTCGCGCCGAGGCTGATGGGCCTGCACTGCCTGAACGCCTCGGTCTGTGTTGACGACCCCACCCGCATGGTGCAGGCCGCCGGCCTCTACGCGGAGGGCATGGCTTTTGTGCCGGAACTGCTGGGCTCCTTCAAAGGCAAGCCCCGCGTCATCTTTTGTTCGTCACAAGCCTGTGCCGACACGTTCGGCCTCGGTGGGCGCGCCGCGGTGACCCTGGGCACCTGGGGCACGGTGATAGGTCCGCGCGCGTGGGAATCTTATTTTGTGCGCCATGAATTGATCCACTACGCGCAGGCTGAGCGCATCGGCACTTTGCGCCTGCTGTTCAAGCCGCAGTGGTTCGTCGAAGGCATGGCCTATGCGCTGAGCCAGGACCCGCGGCAACCGCTGACCGAGCCTTTCGAAAGCCAGCGCAAGCGCTTTCTGGCCTGGTACGCGACTGTCGGGAAGCCGGCGTTGTGGCAGGCGGCCCGGGACCTCTAGGGTCAGGCTTATTTCTGGAAGTGGCTGGGCGGCTGCCCCATGGCGGCCTTGAACATCGCGGTGAAGGCGCTGTCGCTCGCATAACCGCTGGCCGCCGCCACGGCGCTGACCGATTGCCCGCGTGTGAGCAGGGGCAGGGCGTGGGCCAGGATGGCCTGCTGGCGCCACTGCTGGTAGCTCAGTCCCAGTTCGTCGCGGAACAGCCTGGCCACGGTGCGCTCGCTGGCGCCGATGTCGGCCGCCCATTCGGCCAGCGTGGCGCGCTGGGCCGGCGCGCGCAGCACGGCTTCGCACAGGGCGCGCAGCCGCTTGTCGCCGGTTTGCGGATGTGGCATGGGCACGCCCAGCGCCTGGATATCGGCGTGCGTGAGCTCGTCCAGCACCAGACCGCTCAGCAGTTGTTCGCGCGACGGCGCCAGGGGGCGCTCCGGCGAAGCGGCGTCGAGAGCGCTGATCGATTCGCGCAGCAGCGGCGACACCACCAGCACGCGGCAGCCGCTCCAGCCCTTGGGCGTCGCGCTGGCGTCGATGTAGAGGGTGCGGAACTCGGCGGCCTCCAGCACAGTGATGTGGTGCTGCGCTCCGGGCGCGATCCACACGGCGCGCGAGGGCGGCACGATGTAGGTGATTTCGCCACCGGCGCCGTCGCTCTCGGCGGTGACCTGCACGACGCCGGTGGCGCAATAGGCCAGCTGCGCCCAGGCATGAGAGTGCGGTTCGAAGTGGGTGTCGGCCGGCATGGAGCGGGCGCGTACGCGCACAGGCCGCTTCGGGCTGGGGGTGAAGCTGTCGGTGTCGCCCACCGGCATGAAGCGAAGGCCGGGGCTACGCGCATGGTCAATGACCACTCGGGTGGTTTTGTCTGAAATTCGATGAATCATGGCTATTTGTCGCATTTCAGCAGACTGGACCAATACTACGATAGCGCCATGAATACTTCAAGCACTGCGGCCGCGACCGCCGGCAACGCGATTTCCCTCAAGCAGGACGCCAGCGTGATCGGCCTGGTCGGCACGGCCCACCTGATCAGCCATTTCAGCCAGCTGCTGCTGGCGCCGCTGTTTCCCTGGCTCAAGGAAGCCTTCAACGTCAGCTACGCCGAACTCGGCTTCCTGATGACGATTTTCTTCGTTGTTTCATGCGCGGTGCAGGCGTTTTCGGGTTTTGTGGTCGACCGTTTCGGCCCGCGCCCCATTCTCTTTGGCGGCCTGACCCTGCTGGGCCTGGCGGCTTTCGGCTATTCCATCAGCACCAGCTACTGGATGATGGCCGGCTTTGCCGTGATGGCCGGCATCGGCAACGGCGTCTTCCACCCGGTCGACTACACGCTGCTCAACCGCAAGGTCAGCGCGCCGCGCCTGGGCCATGCCTACAGCGTGCACGGCATCACCGGCAGCCTGGGCTGGGCGCTGGCCCCGGCCATGCTGGTGCCGCTGACCTTCGCGTTTTCCTGGCGCGTGGCGCTGGCCTGCGCGGGTGTGCTGGCCTTTGTTGTGCTGGCGGTGCTGGTCTTCAACCGCGACAAGCTCACGCTGGCCGTGACGGCCCCGGCCAAGGGCGCACCGGCGGCCGACAGCTCGCTGGGTTTCCTGAAGATTCCCGCGGTCTGGATGTGTTTCGCGTTTTTCTTCTGGTACGCCATCGTGCTCAGCGTGGTGCAGGCTTTTGCGCCCGAAGCCGCGCGCCACCTGCACGAGGTGCCGCTGCCGCTGGTCGCCATGTGCCTGACGATCTACATGGTGTGCAGCGCCGGCGGCATGGTGTTCGGCGGCTTTCTCGCGTCCGACCCGGCGCGCTGCGAGCGCATCGTGGGCATAGGCTTTGGCGTGGCGGCCGTGTTCGCGCTGCTGCTGGCCCTGGGCAGCTACCCGGCATGGGTGGTGCCGGTGCTGTTCGGCATCATGGGCTTTGCCTCGGGCATTGCCGGGCCTTCGCGCGACCTGCTGGTCAAGCGCTCGACGCCCGAAAACGCCTCGGGCCGGGTTTACGGCGTGGTGTATGCGGGCCTGGACATTGGCCAGGCCGTGTCGCCGCTGGTCTTCGGCGCGATGATGGACCACGGCCAGTACCGCGGCGTGCTGCTGGGCCTGGCGCTGATGCAGGCTGTGCTGATCGCCAGCGCCTTCAATGTGCGCCGCGTGCGCCGTACGGTGCTGCCGGCCGCAGGCCAGGTGCCGACGGCCGTCTAGAAACCTGGCCAGGTCGCGGCCTGTGTGCGCGGCAGCAACGGTTTTGGGGTGGACTTGCGTGCTCCGATGGCTTGAACGGGAGGCCAGCCCTATACTGATTTTTATGAGCCACACCCGGTACGCGACGGCCTTTTTAGCTCGTGCCCTGCTGGGTGCCGTGTGCCTGCTGCCCATGCTGGCCGGCGCGCAGATCGCGCCGCTGAAGTACGAACTGAGCGGCGACATCGGCGGCGCCGTCTACGGCACACAGAGCGTGATCCGCAGCAAGGGCAACGAGACCCGTTTGCTGCCCTACGGTTTTTTTGACTACGGCCGCCTCGCCGTGCGCGTGGACACCCTGAGCCTGAAGACCGTGAAATTCGGTTACGGCTACCTGGAGTTCGCGGGCCGTGTCAGCCAGGACGGCTGGCGCGCCGACACCGCTGCGCTGTCGGGCCTGAAGGATCGCAAGACACCGATCCCGCTGGGCATAGGCACCTTCCAGGAAACGCCTTACGGCGCGCTGTTCCTGAACGCCTTTGTCGACGCGAACAAGTCGCACGGAACATTGCTGGAGGCCACCTACGCGGCGGAGTTCAAGCTCGGAAGCTGGTCTTTCTTTCCGCAGGTGGGGCTGGAATACAGCAATGCCCAATACAACAACTACCTTTACGGCGTCAGCGCGGCGGAGTCGGCCGCCAGCGGCTTCTCGGTGTACAGCGCGGGTGCTTCCACCGCGCCTGTGCTGGGCCTGGGGGTGGACGTGCCGCTGGGCGAACCGTGGACGCTGACCATGCAGCTGCGCCGCAAGTGGCTGGATTCGTCGGTGCGTAACAGCCCGCTGCTGAGCCGCCGCACGCAGGACACTGGTTATATCGCGGTGTCCTACCGCTTCCGCTAGACAAGCCGGCCAAACATTGGGCGATGGCCTTAGCCATTCCGGTTCTAGCGGAAAGGCCGGCTCAGGAAGCGTGAGCCTTCCAGCCCGAAGCGCCAGGGCTGCTCCATGGCCTTTGAAATGCCGATGCGCGGGCCGCTGACGATGCGCGGCCGTCCGGCCGCGTGCAGCAGTTCAAAAGGCGGCAAGGTGATGCTAAGGCCGTTGTGCTCACGCGTAATCCCCAGCGCCTGGCCCACCCGCCCGGGCCCCGCGCACAGCAGGCGCGCATCGTCCAGCCCGCGCCGCTGCCGCATCTGGTCCAGCCCGGCCAGCGGCTCGATGGCGCGTATCAGCACCCCGGCGCCGTGGCCTTCCTCACGGCAGACGATGTTCAGGCACCAGTGGATGCCGTAAGAGCGGTAGACATAGACATGGGCCGGCGGGCCGAACATGACCGCGTTGCGCGGCGTCGGTCCGGAAAAGCTGTGCGAGGCTGGGTCCTCACGGTCGTAGGCCTCGGTCTCGACGATGCGCCCGCCGACCCCGTCGACCAGCAGGATGGCGCCTATCAGCCGGCGCGCAACGGTGGGCGAAGAAGCCAGAAAATCAAGGGTCATGTCGTCAGGTCGCGGCGTCTGAGTGCCCCACCGTATCACAGGGGCAAATGGCGCGGCGTAGCATGGCCGAAAACCCATGGAGCTGGCGCTATGACCCTGAGCCGAACTTCTCGCTTGCTGGCCTTGGCGGCGGCGCTGGTGTGGGCGCCGTTCGCACTGGCGGATGAAGCCTTGTGGACGCTGCTCAAGGGCGGCGGCCAGGTGGTGCTGATCCGGCATGCCCTGACGACGCCCGGTGTCGGCGACCCCGACGGTATGAAGCTCGACGATTGCAGTACACAACGCAACCTGAGCGATGAAGGCCGCGCGCGTGCGCGGCAACTGGGCGAAGCCTTCCGCCAGCACGGCGTTGTCGTCGGGCGGTTGCTGTCCAGTCCGTGGTGCCGGTCCATCGAGACGGCGAAGCTGGCCTTCGGGACAAAACCCGAACTGGCGCCGGCCCTGGGCAATCTCTTTGGCCGCAGTGCGGAGGCCGACCGGCAACTGGCCGGCCTTCGGCCCCTGGCCGGCCAGAAACCCCTCAACGGCAATACGGTGATGGTGTCGCACGGCTCGACCATTGCCGCCCTGACCGGCATATCGCCGGACACAGGCGAGATGGTGGTGCTCACGCCGCAGGGCGGCGGCCGTTTCAAGGTGGCGGGCCGCATGACGGCCCACACACCCTGAGCCGCGCACCGCTCATACCGCGCTGCGGTGCCTTGCGATGCAGGTCTCCAGCACCTCGCCCGTATCGCGCTGCCACCAGTTGCCGGTTGAAAAAATCTCCACCTCGCTGTAGCCTGCAAAGCCCTGGGCTTCCACCCAGCCGCGGATTGTCGGGATGGCTATGACGCCGTCGCCCATCATGCCGCGGTCGTTGAGCAGGTCCGTCGTCGGCGTCAGCCAGTCGCAGACGTGAAAGGCCAGCAGCCGCTCCTTGCCGGCGCGCCGGATCTGGGCTTCCAGCTTCGGATCCCACCACACGTGATACACATCCACCGCGACACCCAGCGCGCCTGTCTTTGAAGGGTCGAGCGCATCGCAGACATCGAGCGCATGTTCCAGGGTATTGATGCAGGCGCGGTCGGCCGCATACATGGGGTGCAGCGGTTCGATGGCCAACGGCATCTTGCTGGCCCTGGCGTACTCCAGCAAGGCAGCAATACCATCATGCACCTGGCTGCGCGACAGCGCGATGTCCTTGTGCGCCGCCTTGCCGGCCAGCGCGCCGGGCAGGCCTCCCACCACCAGCACCAGGCAGGCGGCGTTCAGTTCGCAGGCCTCGTCGACGGCGCGGCGGTTGTCGTCATGCGCCGCTTTGAGGCCGGCCGCATCGGCCGCGGGAAACATGCCGCCCCGGCAGTAACCCGAAAGTTCAAGTCCGTGGGTTTTGACGAGTTTTGAGATTACCGACAGTCCGGCTGCGGCCACCTGGTCGCGCCAGGGCGAGACCGCGCGTATGCCACGCGCCGCGCAGGCTTCGAGGATCTCCGTCAGTGGCTGCTCGACGCCCCGGCTTTTGCGCACGGTCGCGGTGTTGATGGAGAGCCAGCGGTGGTCTTGGGAAAAGTCGCGCATCGCTGCCTTTGGGTATCAGGCCTCGACGCCATGTATCGCGAGCAATGTCTTCATGCGTCGCACCGCCAACTCGGGTTGCTCCAACAGATCGGCCGCATCGGCCAGGCGAAACAGTTCCGCAAGATGCTGCAGCGAACGCGTGCTCTGCTGGCCGCCCACCATCGTGAAGTGCTTCTGGTGGCCGTTGAGCCAGGCCATGAAGACCACGCCGGTTTTGTAAAAGCGCGTGGGCGCGGCGAAGATGTGGCGCGACAGCGGTACCGTGGGGCCTAGGATGGCGTGAAAGGCGTCGACATTGCCTTTGGCGAGTTCGCCGAGGGCTGCGCTCGCGGCCGGTGCGATGGCATCAAAGATGCCCAGCAAGGCATCGCTCTGGCCGTGCGTCGCCTCCTTGCCGACACCGTCGCCGGCAATCAGCTCGGCGTAGTTGAAGTCGTCGCCGGTGTACATGCGCACGCCTGCGGGAAGCCTGCGACGCATGGTGATTTCCTTGTCCTTGTCGAGCAGCGAGATCTTGATGCCGTCGACTTTGTCGGGGTTGGCGTTGATGATGCCGAGCGCGGTATCCATGGCTTTTTCGACATTACCGCTGCCCCAATAGCCGGCCAGCGCCGGGTCGAACATGTCGCCCAGCCAGTGCAGCACCACCGGTTGTTTTGCCTGGCTCAGGATGCGGTCGTAAACACGTTCGTAGTCGGCCGGGCTTTTGGCGACGCGGGCCAGTGCGCGGCTGGCCATCACGATGAGCTTGCCGCCGAGTTTTTCAATCGCGGCCATCTGCTCTTCATAGCCCGCGATGACTTCGTCGACGGTCTTGACGTTTTCCAGCACCAGATGGTCGGTGCCGCACCCGGAGGCCACCAATGCACCCGGCATGTCTTTGGCGGCGTCCAGTGAACGGCGTATCAGTTCCAGCGAGGTCGGCCAGTCCAGGCCCATGCCGCGCTGGGCGGTGTCCATGGCCTCGGCCACGCCCAGGCCCAGCGACCACAGGTGGCGGCGGTAGGCGATGGTGGCGTCCCAGTCGATGGCGCAATGGATCCAGGGGTCGACCGCTGCCAGCGGGTCGGCCACCACATGCGCGGCGGAATAGGCGATGCGGTTAAAACGCGTGCCCGGCGCGGGCCTGACCGGCGTGGTGCCGCGCAGCGTGTAAGGCTGCAGGCCGCCGCTGGCCTGGGGCAGGGTAAGTGTGAGCGTCATGGGGGAAATCCTTCAAACCTTGAGCTGCGGCACGTCGATCCAACGCCGCTCTTTCCAGCTTTGCAGGGCCGCCTCGACCAGCTGCACGCCCTTGGCGCCTTCGGGCAGCGTCCACTTGTAGGGTTCGTTTTCCACCACGTGGCGAATGAAGTGTTCCCACTGGATCTTGAAGCCGTTGTCGTAGGTCTGGGTGTCCGGCACTTCCTGCCACTGGTCAGAGAAATTCATCGTCTGCTTCTCGTCCGGGTTCCAGACCGGGCGTGGCGTGTTGACGCGCGACTGGGCCTTGCAAGAGGAGAGGCCGGCAACGGCTGAGCCGTGTGTGCCGTCGACGTGGAAGGTGACCAGGTCTTCGCGGTTCACGCGCGTGGCCCAGGACATGTTCATCTGGGCGATGACGGGTTCGCCGCCGTGGCCTGTGAGTTCGGCCGTGGCATAGGCCGCATCGTCGGCGGTGGCCTTGTAGGGCTTGCCGGCTTCGTCCCAGCGCTGGGGGATGTGCGTGGCACCTATGCAGGAAATGGACTTGACTTCGCCGAACAGGTTGTCCAGCACGTAGCGCCAGTGGCACATCATGTCCAGGATCATGCCGCCGCCGTCTTCGGTGCGGTAGTTCCAGGAGGGGCGCTGGATCGGCTGCAGGTCGCCCTCGAACACCCAGTAGCCAAACTCCAGGCGCACCGACAGCATCTTGCCGAAGAAACCGGCGCGGCGCAGCATGTCGAGCTTGCGCAGGCCGGGCAGGAAAAGCTTGTCTTGCACGGCGCCGTGTTTCAGGCCGGAGTTTTCGGCCAGGCGGGCGATCTCGACGGCTTCGTTGAGGTTGGTGGCGATCGGTTTTTCGCAGTAGACGTGTTTGCCGGCGCGTATGGCCTTGGCCAGCAGGGTGGGGCGCATTTGCGTGGTGCCGGCGTCGAAGAAGATCGTGTCGTCCTTGTTCTTCAAGGCCTCGTCGAGGTCGGTTCCCCAGCGCGTGATGCCGTGGGCCTTGGCCAGGGCCTCGATCTTTTCGGCGTTGCGGCCTATCAGGATGGGGTCGGGCATCGCCTTGCCGCCGCTGGAAAGCGTGACGCCGCCCTGTTTGCGGATCGCGACGATGGAGCGGATCAGGTGCTGGTTCATGCCCATGCGCCCGGTCACGCCGTGCATGATGATGCCGAGTCGTTGTGTGCTCATGTGTGTTTCCTTGTTGCGGAGGTTTAGTAGCCGGAACGCATCGCGTCCCAGGAAATATGGCCGCCGGCCTGGCCGGTGGCGAAGCCGGGGCCGTCGAGCGAGCCCAGGGGAATCTGCCCGCCCTTGATGCGCAGCCGCACGGCGTCGAAGCTGTACTCGTAGAGCGTGTCGTGCGCGAGCAGCAGGTTTTGCTGCTCGGCCTCGGGGGCGGCCATCAGCCCGTTGACGTAGTGGTGGCCGTTGCGTTCCACATGCGCCAGGCCCAGCCAGCTGACCAGCGCCAGGTCCTGCTGCACGCCCAGGCCGGCCTGCATGGTCAGGTCTTCGCCGGAGAGGAAGTAGGGCGCGCCGGGCGAGGTCTGGTTCCACAGTGCGCAGCGCGCGGCGTTGATGACCGACTTGTAGAAGCCCTTGCAGCTCTTGCTGGAGACACCGGTGTAGCCCAGCGCCCTGGCCTGCACAAAGGCGTCCAGCGTGGCGTCGGATTCATCCACCAGCAGGGGAATCTGCCTGGCCAGAGCCGACACGTCCTGCGCCAGCGCCTGGTCGCGGCGCAGCGGTTGTTCCACAAAAGCAGTGCAGGCCAGCAGCGGCGCGAGTTGGGGGTCGGCGGTGAACTGCGCGAAAAAGTCGGCGAAGGCGCCGGCGCTGGCGTATTGCTCGTTACCGTCCAGCGTGATGACGCGCGCCACGCCTTCCAGCACGTGGCTGATCGCCGTCAGGCGCACCATGTCCGCTTCGGTGTCGCCGCTGAGCTTGATCTTGAAATGGCGGTGGCCGTAGCGCGTGATGGCCGACTCCAGCGAGGTGGGCAGGCCGTCGGCGGGATCCTGTGCCGGTTTTTCCGCATGGGTGATCGCATCGGCCAGCCCGACGGTGTGCCGCGCCGCGATCTGTTTTCGCGGCATCTGCAGCGACAGGAAGCGCGCCATGTCGAAATCGCGCAGGTCGGCGGCCAGGCCGCTGCCGCGCAGGTCCATGCCGGCCGCATTGGCACTCATGCCCGCGGCAAAGCTGCAATTGAGCTTGAGCAGCAGCGCGTCAAGGATTGCGCGGTCCAGCAGGGCGGGGCCGTAGCTGGCGGCCAATGGGTTCAGGCCGGCCGCCGCGCCGCTGGCCAGCAATGCGGTGTAGTGATCGGCGAAGTGCTGCCAGGCGGTCCTGGCCGAGGTATCGGCGCAGTAGGCGGCGCGGGCGGCCGTGAGCGCATCGCGCAGTTGCTGGAAGTTGTCTTCGTTGGACAAGGCCGGATTTTTATCGAACCACTTCGGGATCATCATTTCCGCCGCGCATCCCTCAGAGGTCGACCCGTCGGTGAAGCGTATGCGGGCCCGCGCATAGACCTGGGGGCAGGACGTCACGGTGGCCGCGCCAAAACGGAAGGGCAGGCGCAGCACCACGTCGCGCTCGGAAAAGCGGATGTCGTCGATCCGGAAACGAAGAGGCTCGTCCATGGCGTTCGGCTTCAGTGGTCCAGCGTGCCCTGCGAATAGAAATGCGCGCGTACCTTCCCGGCATAGACCGCGAACTCGGGCGAGCCCATCATGTCCAGCGTGCGCGGGCGCGGCAGGTCGATGTCGTAGATGGCGGCAATGGAACCCGGCCGCTCGCTCATGACGATGACGCGATCGGACAGGAACACGGCCTCGGGAATGCTGTGGGTGATCAGCAGCACGGTTTTTTTCGAAGCCGACCAGATGCGCTGCAACTCCAGGTTCATCTTCTCGCGCGTCATTGCATCCAGCGCGCCGAAGGGCTCGTCCATCAGCAGGACCGAGGGGTCGTGCAGCAGCGCCCGGCAGATCGAAGCGCGCTGCTGCATGCCGCCCGACAGCTGCCAGGGGTATTTGTTTTCAAATCCCTTGAGGCCGGCCATCTCTATCAACTGCATCGCCTTGGCCAGCGCCTGCTCCTTGGGCATATGGCGCATTTCGGCCTGCAGCAGGATGTTTTTGAGCACCGTGCGCCAGGCCAGCAGCACCGCGCTCTGGAACACGATGCCCACGTCTTTCTGCGGCCCGTTAATGGGCTTGCCCGCCAGGGTCAGCGTGCCGCCCGAGATGGGCAGCAGGCCGGCCACCATTTTCAGCAGCGTGCTTTTGCCGCAGCCCGAAGGCCCGACGACGGAGATGAATTCGCCTTCGCGTATCGAAAAATCCAGGGGCTTGAGCGACTCGACCGGGCCGTCCTTGGTCTGGTAGGTCTTGGAGACACCGCGGGCTTCTATCAGGTGGTCGTTGAGCATGGATGCGATACGCCTTCTTCAGTTCTTCTTCAGTTCGCTGGAAGAAAGTCGAGATTCACATAGTCCTCCGGCTTGCCGCGCGTGGAGGCATCCATGCCGCCGTATTGCACCAGCAGGTCCAGCGAGTCGCTGACGTTTTTCATGGTGACGCGGAAAGGGCGCTGGTTGGCGGTTTCCTTGGTGTGGTACAGCGCCACGCTTTGTTTCATGCCGACGATCAGCGTGTCGCGCACGCCGGCCTTGGGGTTGGCCTTGAGCATCGCGTCGACGGCCGCTTCAGGGCTTTTCTCGGCGGCTTCGGCGGCGCGTGTCGAGGCGCGCATAAAGCGTTTGACCAGGTCGGGGTTCTCGGTCAGCAGGTTTTTGTTGGCGATGATGCCGGAGCTGATCTGGTTGATGCCCGAGTCGGCGAAGCGTATCGGGTAGACCTGCTTGCCGGTGGCGTCCTGCAGCTTGATGGCCTGATCCATCACATAGCCGAGCAGCAGGTCGGCCTGGCCGTTCATCACGGCATTGAGCTTGGTCTGGCCGTCGCCCGAGACGATCTTGACCTGGTCGGCCTGGATGTTGTTGACCTTGAGGAAGAGCGGCCACATCTGCGACATCGAGTCACCCGGCGTGGTGGCCACCGTCTTGCCGATGATGTCCTTGGGCGAGCGGATGTTCTTGTCGGCAAAGCCCATGACCGACATGGGGCTCACCTGGAACAGCACGCCGGTGGACTTGAGCGGCGCGCCCTTGGCGGCGGCCTTGATCATGGTGGTGACGTCGATGTAGCCGAAGGTGGCCGACTTGGCCGCTACGGCCTGGGCGGTGACGGCCGAGCCGCGGCCTTCCTGGATGTCGAGGTCTATGCCTTCCTCGGCGTAGAAGCCGCGCTCCTTGCCCAGGAAAAAGGGTGCGTGTTCGCTGTAGAGGTACCAGTTGAGCATCAGCGTGACTTTTTCGGGCGCCTTGGTCTGCGCCTGCGCGGGGGCCGCCAGGGTCAAGGTCAGCGCCAGCGCGCCCGCGGTGGCGGTGAGCAAAGAGGGAAAGCTTTTTTTCATGATGTGTCTCCTGGGGTTGCCGGTGATTGAACGTGGATAGGGAGCGTGAACGAACGAAAAGAACGGGAAAGACTGGAAGAGCTCAGAACACCTGGCGCTGCGAGGCATGCCAGGGAATCATCAGCCGCTCGACCAGGTCTATGGCCGCGAACAGCAGCACGCCGATGGAGGACAGCACCACCAGCGCGGCGAACATCAGCGGCAGGTCGAAGTTGCCGTTGGCCACCTGCAGCACGTAGCCGATGCCGGAGTTCGAGCCGACGAATTCGCCGACCACCGCACCCACCACGGCCAGCGTGATGGAGACCTTGAGGCCGCTGAAGATGGCGGGCAGGGCTTGCGGCAGGCTGATCTTGAAAAAGGTCTGCAGGCGGCTGGCGCCCATGGAGCGCGCCAGGTCCAGCATGTCGGGCTCGACTGACTTGAAACCCATGACGGTGGACACCACGACCGGGAAAAAGCCCAGCAGGAAGGCCGAGATGATCTTGGGAAAGATGCCGAATCCGAACCACACGACAAACAGCGGCGCGATCGCAACCTTGGGAATGCTTTGCGAAAACACCAGCAGCGGGTAGACATAGGACTCGACGACGCGGGAGTAGGCGATCACCATGGCCAGCGGAATGCCGATGAGGATGGTGAGCGCGAAACCGCCCAGCGTGGCCTGGGTGGTCTTCCAGCTTTCACGCAACAGGCGGTTCCATTCGGACACCAGCTGCTCCACGACCTGCTCGGGACGGGGGATCAGGTAGGCCGGGATCTTGAAGACGCGTATGGCCAGGTCCCACAGCACCAGCAGCAGGATGATCAGCAGGAAGGGCCTGAGTGCCGGTAACAGCAGCAACTTGCGCAGCATCGGATAAGTCTCCTGGTTGCCATGCGGCATGGCGCCGCGGGCCGGCACGTCCGTATGTAACTATATGGTGAATTGTTGAGGCTGAGCTGGGGACTGTCAACGGCCCCTAGGGAAACTCCGGGGGTGGGCGGCGTGCGGGCCGGCGCTCAGTGCATCACGTAGCCGAGCACCATGTCCGTCATGTGCGACAGGCGCTGGGCCATGGCCTTGGGGGCGCGCAGATCACGCCCGAAGATGGTCGAGAGCGTCTGGTTGTTGGAGAGGTAGAAGTAACAGATCGATGCAATCGAGATGTAGAGCTGGATGGGGTCTATGCCGGCCCGGAACAGCGCCTGGCGGCGCCCGCGCTCGAGCACCGTGTCCAGCATCTGCACCAGCGGCGAGTTCATTTCCTGGATGCGCGAGGACTTCTTCAGGTGCGCCGCGTTGTGCTGGTTTTCACTGTTGAGCAGCGAGATGAACTCGGGGTGCTCGAGGTAGTAGTGCCAGGTGAAAGAGACCAGCTCGCGTATGGCCTCGACCGGGTCCATCTCGTCAAGGTGCAGCTTCTGCTCGGCCGCGCGTATGTCGGCGTAGGTGTTCTCCAGCACCGCGAGGAAGAGGTCGTCCTTGCTCTTGAAATAGTAATAGATCAGGCGCTTGTTGATGTCGGCGCGCTCGGCGATGCGGTCGACCCGGGCGCCGGCCAGGCCGTAGAGCGCGAACTCGTCGCGCGCCGCCAGGAGTATGGTTTGCTGCGAGCGGTCCGCATCGCGTGAGCGGGGTTCCTGCGCGGATGAAGAAGTGGCTGCCATGTTGCAAATTTAACTGTTTGGTGAATTAATGCAAGCCTGTTAACCCTGAATTGAAAAAGCCACGGGACGATGGATTGTCTGTGCACTATCGTTACAGGCGCCGTCGCCGCATAATGAACGAAGCAGGCTTTGGCCATTCGCGCCCACGCCGCACTGCAAGCCAAGGAGGCCGCCATGAGCAATTCAGACACTCCCAAAGACGGTGACTTTGCGCACTGGGTTGAAGAAAAATCCGAAGCGCTGAAATTCAAGCTTGGCGAAACATTCCCCGTGCCGCCCACGATTCTTGGTTCACCCACGGTGCATGCCGAGACCGGACGGCAGAAGCTCGAGGAAGTGTTGCTCGAGCACGAAGAACCCACGCAGGAATTCCTCGACGAACTGGCAGCCCTGGAAGCGGCCCCTCCGCTCAGCGACGAGGAACTGGCTCGCCAGGCCTTAGCCGCTGGCGGCAGCGATGGCGACGCCGCCACACCTGAATAAGCACAGCGCTCGAAGCTGGGCCCTCTTCATGCAAGCCGGGGCCGCGGAACCGGCTTTGCCGGGCCGCAGGCGCAGCGCCCCCTCGGGGGGCAGCGATCCACACGAAGTGGGGGAGCGTGGGGGCTTCATTCCAGCGGCACAATAGTCTGTATGACGACATCCCAACTTGCCGGCCACCTTTTAGTCGATTGCCTTCTGGCCCAGGGCGTTACCCACGCATTCGGCGTGCCCGGTGAAAGCTACCTGGCCGTGCTCGACGGCCTGCATGCGCGCCAGGGCAAGATCCAGTTTGTCACCTGCCGGCAGGAGGGCGGCGCGGCCTTTATGGCCGAGGCCCACGGCAAGCTGACCGGCCGGCCCGGCGTGTGCATGGTCACGCGCGGACCGGGCGCCACCAACGCCTCCATTGGGGTGCACACGGCCTTCCAGGATTCGACGCCCATGGTGCTGCTGGTGGGCGACGTGGCCAGCGACTGCCGCGACCGCGAGGCCTTCCAGGAGGTGGATTATTTCAACTTCTTCGGCCCCAGCACCAAGGGGTTTGCCAAACGCGTGGAGCGCATCGACGACGCCGACCGCATTCCCGAATACGTGGCGCGCGCCTTCGCCACCGCGATGAACGGCCGCCCCGGCCCGGTGGTGCTGGTGCTGCCGGAAGACATGCTGACGCGCATGACGGCCGCGCAGCCGCTGCCGCGCGTGGAGGCGGTGCAGGCCTGGAGCGACCCGGGCTCACTGCGTACGCTGCGCGAGATGCTGCTCAAGTCCGAGCGCCCGCTGATCATCGCCGGCGGCGGCGGGTGGACGCCGCAGTCGGCACAGGCGCTGCAGCGCTTCGCCGAAAACTGGAAGCTGCCGGTGGGTAATGCCTTCCGCTTCCAGGACACCTTTGACAACCACCACCCGCTTTACGCCGGCGACGTGGGCATAGGCCTGAGCCCGAAGCTGGCCGCGCGCGTGAAGGCCAGCGACCTGATCATCGCCATAGGCCCGCGCCTGGGGGAAATGACGACCGGCAACTACACGCTGCTTGAAGCGCCGCGGCCAAAGCAGAAGCTGGTGCACATCCACTCGAGCGCCGAAGAACTCAACCGCGTCTACCAGGCCGACCTGGCGATCAACGCCACGATGAACGCCGCCGCGCGCTCGTTGGAGGTGCTGACGGCGCCGGTGAACGTGGCCTGGGAAGCCTGGACGGCGTCGGCGAACGAGGACTACCTGGAGAACCTCCAGCCCACGCCTTCGGCCAATCTGCCGGGCGACATCGACATGCCGGCCATCGTCGGCCTGCTGCAAAAGCATTTGCCGGCGGACGCGGTGCTGACCAACGGCGCGGGCAACTTCGCGAGCTGGGTGCACCGCTTCTTCAAGCACCACGGCCTGGTCAAGGGCCACAAGACGCAGCTGGCGCCCACGGTGGGCGCCATGGGCTACGGCGTGCCGGCGGGCATTGCGGCGGCCATCACGACGGGCCGCACGGCTTTCACGATTGCCGGCGATGGCGACTTTTTGATGAACGGCCAGGAGCTGGCCACGGCCGTGCAGCATGGCGCCAAAAGCATCATCGTGCTGCTCAACAACGGCATGTACGGCACCATACGCATGCACCAGGAAAGGGAGTACCCGACGCACGAAAGTGGTTCACGCCTGAACAACCCCGACTTCGCCGGCCTGGCGCGTGCCTACGGCTATGCCGGGGTGCGCATCACGCGCACCGCCGAGTTCGAAGCTGAGCTGCTGGCGGCCCTGGAACGCAAAGAGGGCACGGTGATCGAGGTGACGCTGGACCCCGAAGTCATCACCACGCGCGGCACGCTGTCGGCGATCACCACGGCGGCTACCGCGCGGCTCGCCGGCGGCTCGGGTCTTTGATCCGGCGGACTGGTTCACGAACGGCAAAGAGCAACGGTATGAACGTGGTCTTCGATTTCGGCGCGGTGCTGTTCGAGTGGCAACCGGCCGAGCTTTTACGCACCCACCTGAGCCATGTCACGCCGACGGCCGAGGCGGCCCGGAAGCTGGCGGCGGACATGTTCCACCATGAGGACTGGGCGGCCTTCGACCGCGGTACGCGCGAGTTGCCCGATGTGGTGGCGTCCATGGCGCGGCGGCTGGCCTTGCCGGCCGACTTGCTGCATGGGTTTCTCGCGCCCATCGGGGAGCGCCTGTTGCCCATTGAGAGCACAGTGGCTTTGCTGGAGCAGTTGCAGCAGCGCCGCGGCAGCCGGGGCGACGTGCAGCTCTATTACCTTTCCAACATGCCATCGCCTTTTGCGCGAGTCCTGGAAAGCCGGCACGACTTCCTGCGCTACTTTGATGGTGGCATCTTCTCCGGCGACGTGAAATTGGCCAAACCCGACCCGGCGATCTTCGCGCTGCTGGCCGAGCGTTATGGGCTGGTGCCGGCCGACACGCTGTTCATCGACGATTTGGCCGCCAATGTCGCCGCGGCCCGGCAACTGGGCTGGCGGACCATCCACTGCACGGCACCCGCCGGCTTGCCGGCCCAGGTGGCGGCATTGTTACCTGCCTGAGCTCCCATAAAAAAAGGCCGGGTCACCCCGGCCTTTTTTTATGGAAAGCCGCCTCATGACAAGGCGGCCTCAAACCATGAAGGATTACTCCTTGATGTCCACAGCGTAGAAGTTGTGGCGGCCGAACGGGCTGTTCTTGTAGCCGATCACGCTCTTGCGGATGGGTTTCAATTGCACCGCGTGGGCGATGGTGAACCAGGGAGCCTGTTCCTTGAAGATGACCTGGGCCTGCTGGTAGAGCTTGATGCGCTCTGCAGGGTTGGTCACGGTCTTGGCTTTCAGGACCAGGTCTTCATAAGGCTGGTAGCAGAACTTGGCGATGTTGGAACCGCTGGCCGACTGGGCCGAAGCGCAGCCGAGCAGGGTGTACATGAAGTTGTCAGGATCGCCGTTGTCGCCGGTCCAGCCCAGCATGCCCATCTGGTGCTCGCCGGCCTGCAGGCGCTTGCGGTACTCGCCCCATTCGAAGCTCTTGATCTCGGCGGTCACACCGACCTTGACCAGGTCAGCCTGCATCAACTCGGCGATGCGCTTGGCATTCGGGTTGTACGGGCGCTGCACGGGCATGGCCCACAGGTCGGTGGTGAAGCCGTTGGGGAAACCGGCCTGGGCCAGCAATTTCTTGGCGGCTTCGGGGTTGTACTCGTCGTCCTTGATGGCGTTGTTGTACGCGGCCATGGTCGGCGGGATCGGGTTCTTGGCGGCGACGCCGGTGCTCAGGTACACGCCGTCAACAATGGCTTTCTTGTTGATCGCCATGTTGATGGCCTTGCGCACGCGCACGTCGTCAAACGGTTTCTTGGTCGTGTTGTAGGCGAGGTAGCCCACGTTCAGGCCGGCCTGCTCGACGATGGTGACGTTGGAATCCTTGCGGATCGCGTCCAGGTCGGCGGGGTTGGGGTAAGGCATGACCTGGCATTCGTTCTTCTGCAGCTTGGCCCAGCGGACCGATGCGTCAGGCGTGATCGAGTACACGAGGTCGTCGATCTTGGCCTTGCCGCCCCAGTACTGAGGGAAGGCCTTGTAGCGGATGACCGCGTCTTTCTGGTACTGCACCAGGTAGAAGGGACCGGTGCCGACCGGGTCCTGGTCGATTTTTTCCGGCGTGCCGGCCTTGAGCATGGCGTCGGCGTATTCCTTGGACTGGACGGCCGCGTAAGGCATGGCCAGGTTGGCGAGGAAAGGCGCTTCAGGCTGGTTCAGCGTGATCTTGATGGTGAGGTCGTTGACTTTATCCACCGATTTGATCAGCTTGGGCATGCCCATGTCGCTGAAGTAGGAGTGGTTGGGGCTGGTGACCTTGAAGAAGGCGTTGTCTTCCTTCCACTGGCGCTCGAACATGAACAGCACGTCGTCGGCATTGAAGTCGCGCGTCGGCTTGAAGGCCTTGTTGCTGGCATGCCATTTCACGCCCTTGCGCAGGTGGAAGGTGTATTCCTTGCCGTCGGCGGAAATGTCCCACTTCTCGGCCAGGCCGGGGACGACCTTGGTGCCGCCGTATTCGAATTCGACGAGGCGGTTGTAGACGGGTTCGTTGGCATCAAACGACGTACCCGTGGTGTTGACGCCGGGGTAGAAGTTTTCGGGGCTGCCTTCAGAGCAGAACACCAGCGTCTTCGCGGAGACGGGTGAAAGTGCCAGCAGCGCTGGCAGGGCAACGGCGCACAGCAATGCGCGCTGGACCGGACGGAGCCGGCTCGCACTTGGTTTGGTCTGAATCATTTGACGATCCCTTTGGAGGTTGATGCTGCTTCGCAGCGGGGCTTGCGGCCAGTTTGCACCACATTTGTGACGTGGTGCGCCCTGGTCATTAAAAAACGTGGCCTGAAACCGGTGCGGGAAGGCATGGTTTCAGGTCACGCAGTGAGAAAGTTTTCGGCATAGTGGCACGCCACCTGCCGGTCCCCAACTTCGCGCAGCTGCGGCCTTTCGGCGCGGCAGCGGTCGGTGACATGCGGGCAGCGGGTCGAAAAGACGCAGCCGGTGGGCGGGTTCAGGGGCGAGGGCAGCTCGCCCTTGAGCACGATGCGCTGCTTGACCCCGGTGCTGCCGGCCAGGCCCGGCGTGGAGGCCAGCAAGGCCTGGGTGTAGGGGTGCAGGGGCTTGTTGAACAGGGTGTTCTTCTCGCCTTGCTCGACCGCGTGGCCCAGGTACATCACCAGCACGTCGTGGGCGATGTGGCGCACCACGCCCAGGTCGTGCGAGATGAACAGGTAGGCCAGGCCCATGGACTGCTGCAGGTCGGCCAGCAGGTTGAGCACCTGGGCCTGGATGGAGACGTCGAGCGCGGACACGGGCTCGTCGGCCACCACCACGGTGGGGTTGAGCATCAGCGCGCGCGCGATGGCGATGCGCTGGCGCTGCCCGCCCGAAAACATGTGCGGGTAGCGGTCGTAGTGTTCGGGCCGCAGGCCCACCATGGCCAGCATGGCGCGGGCCTTCTGGGCGCGCTCTTCGGCGTTCAGGCTGGTGTTGATCTCAAGCGGAGCTTCGAGGATGGCGCCGATTTTTTTTCGCGGGTTCAGCGAGCCGTAGGGGTTCTGGAACACCAGCTGCACGGCCTTGCGCAGGCCCAGGCGCTGTTCACGCGGGGCGCCCACGGCGTCGATGCCGGTGATGCGCAGTTCGCCGCCCGTGGGGGTTTCGATCAGCGACACCATGCGGGCCAGCGTGGACTTGCCGCAACCGGACTCGCCGACGACGGCCAGGGTCTTGCCGGCGTGGACAGAGAAGGACACGCCGCCGACCGCCTGCAGGTGGTCGGACTTGCGCATGAAGCCGCGGCGGATCTCATAGACCTGCTTGAGGTTTTTGGCCTCGACGACGGGGCCCGCCGGCACGGCGTTGGCGGTGTTGGGGGTGATGGCAGCGGTACTCATTGCGCGGCCTCCACCAGCGGTGTGTCGCGCTCGATGTTGGCTTGGCGGCTCGGGTCGCCGAGCGGGTAGTGGCAACGCACCATGCCGTCCTTCCAGGCGCGCAGCAGCGGGCGCTCGTTGCGTGAATGCTCGGTGGCATAGGCGCAGCGTGGGGCGAACAGGCAACCGGTGGGTCGGTCGTAGAGGCCGGGCACCATGCCGGGAATGGTCGCCAGGCGCGCGCTGCCGTCGCTGCGCTCGGGCAGGGCCGACAGCAGGGCTTCGGTGTAGGGGTGTTGGGGCGTGTTGAAGAGGGCGTGCGCGCTTTGCTCTTCCATGATCTGGCCGGCGTACATGACGGCGATGCGCTGCGCCATTTCGGACACCACGCCCATGTTGTGCGTGATCAGCACCAGGGCCATGCCGCGCTCTTTCTGCAGGCTGCGCAGCAAATCGAGGATTTGCGCCTGGATGGTCACGTCGAGCGCCGTGGTCGGCTCGTCGGCGATCAGCAGGCGCGGGTTGCAGGCGATCGCCATGGCGATCATCACGCGCTGGTTCATGCCGCCCGAGAGCTGGTGCGGATAGGCCTTGAGGCGGCTTTCGGGCGAGTTGATGCCGACCTGTTCGAGCAATTCGATGGCCTTGCGCGTGGCGGCTTTCTTGTCCAGCCCCAGGTGCAGGCGCAGGGTTTCGGTGATCTGGAAGCCGACGGTGAAGCAGGGGTTCAGGCTGGTCGTCGGTTCCTGGAAGATCATCGCCACGTCTTTGCCGATGAGCTTGTTGCGCTCGCCTTGCGACAGCTTGAGGAGATCGTGGCCGGCGAAGCGCAGCTTGTCGGCTTTCACGCGGCCGGGGTAGGCCACCAGGCCCATCAGCGCCATCATGGTGACGCTTTTGCCGGAGCCGGATTCACCGACGATGCCGAGGACTTCGCCTTCTTCAAGCGACAGGCTGATGCCGTCGACGGCGTGCATCACGCCGTTTTGCGAGGGGAACTCGACGGAGAGGTTTTCTATTTCTAACAAAGCCATACGAAATCTTTCAGCGTTTCAATTTCGGGTCGAACGCGTCGCGCAGTCCGTCGCCCAGCAAATTGAAGGCCAGCACAGTGATCAAAATTGCGAGGCCGGGGAAGGTGACCACCCACCAGGCGCGCAGGACAAATTCGCGGGCGTCGGCCAGCATGGTGCCCCATTCGGGTGAGGGCGGCTGGGCGCCCAGGCCCAGGAAGCCCAGGGCCGCGGCGTCCAGGATGGCGGTCGAGACACCCAGCGAGGCCTGGACGATCAGCGGCGCCGTGCAGTTGGGCAGGATCTCGCTGAACATCAGGCGGATGCGGCTGGCGCCGCTCATGCGCGCGGCCGTCACGTAGTCGCGCGAGGTCTCGGCGATCACCGCGGCGCGTGTGATGCGCACGTAATGCGGCAGCACGACGATGGCCACGGCCAGCATGGCGTTCATCAGTCCGGGGCCGAGGATGGCCACGATCACGATGGCCAGCAGCAGGCTGGGCAGGGTCAGGATGATGTCCATCAGGCGCATCACCGCGATCTCGAAGATGCCCCGGAAAAAGCCGGCCAAGAGGCCCAGAACCGTGCCGACGATGACCGACAGCGCCACCACGGCCAGGCCGATGACCAGTGACAGCCGGGCGCCGTACATCAGGCGCGAGAGGATGTCGCGGCCGATGGCGTCGGTGCCCAGGGGGTAAGTCCAGGAGCCGCCTGTCTGCCAGGCCGGCGGCTTGAGGAACACGGCGTTGTTGGTGATGTTGGGCGCGTGCGGCGCCAGCAGCGGCGCGAAGAGCGCGAGCAGCAGCACGCCGATGACGATGACCAGGCCGATGACGGCACCGTTGTTGGCGCTGAAATAGTTCCAGAATTCGCGCAGCGGGTGCGGCGGCGCGGGGGCGGTAGCGGGTTTCAAGGTGGCCGTGCTCATCGCTGGTGCCTGATGCGTGGGTTGATGATGCCGTAGGTGATGTCCACCAGCAGGTTGACGGCCATGACGATGGCGCCCAGCAGCAGGATGCCGCCCTGCAGCACGGGATAGTCACGGCGGCTGATGGCTTCGATCAGCCACTTGCCGACACCGGGCCAGGAAAAAATGGTTTCGGTCAGGATGGCGCCGGTGAACAGCACGCCGACCTGCAGGCCGATCACGGTGACCACCGGGATCAGCGCGTTGCGCAGCGCATGCAGGGCCACCACGCGCAGGTTGGAAAGACCCTTGGCGCGTGCGGTGCGGATGTAATCCTCGCCCAGCACTTCCAGCATGGCCGAGCGCGTCATGCGCGCGATCACCGCCAGCGGATTGGTGCCCAGCACGATCATGGGCAATATCAGGTGCGAAGCCGCCGACCAGAACGCGCCCTTGTCTTCCGAGAGCAGCGAGTCGATCAGCAGAAAGCCCGTGGTGGGTTCGATGAAGTACTGCACCGACAGCCGGCCCGAGACCGGCGTCCAGCCCAGTTGCACCGAGAACAGCAGGATCAGCAGCAGGCCCCACCAGAAAATCGGCATGGAGTAACCCGTGAGGGACACCCCCATGACGCCGTGGTCGAGTATCGAGTTTCGCTTCACCGCCGCCAGGATGCCGGCCGGTATGCCGATCAGCAGCGCGAACAGGATCGCGCAGACGGCCAGCTCGATGGTGGCCGGAAACAGCGTGAGGAACTCGCGCAGCACGGGCTCCTGGGTGATCAGCGATTTGCCCAGGTCGCCCTTGAGCACGCGGACGATATAGATGCCGTACTGCACCATAACGGGCTTGTCCAGGCCGAATTCCTTGAGCAACTGGGCATGGCGCACCGGATCGATGCCGCGCTCGCCCGCCATGGTTTCGATCGGGTCTCCCGGCACCATGCGGATCAGGAAGAAGGCCAGCAGTGTCATCCCCAAAAAGGTGGGAATGATCAGGCTCAGACGGGTAAAGATAAAGCGCAGCATTATCGCGGGATGCTAAAGCTGAAACGCGGGATGCTAAGGCAAGGCTTAGCGCTGGCTAGGGAATTTCCGTCGCGAAAGCGACATGCGGGGCGCGCGGAAATTTCCGCCGCCTCCGTCTTCAAATGCAGTGGCATCAACATGGAGAAATTGTTCTGGTCAGTCTGGCCCGGGGCAGTGCCGCGGGGAATTTTTTATCTTAGCAACATTAGCATCATTTTTCGGCGCTGCCACCACCGGCGGGCTACCCAGTAACCCTATGGCATCAGCACGCCTACAGTGGCGCTTGCGCCGCTAATGAAGCGTATTTCAAAGGCAAAGGACTAATGCAGGATGCGTGCCAGAGGGTGGCCACCGCGCCGGGAGGCCGGCATACGGGGTGCATAAAAAAAGGCCGGTGAAACCGGCCTTTTTGAAATCGGCAGAAGCCGATTACTTGACGTGCTTGCCGATCAGGCCAGCCATCTCGAACATCGACACTTGCGCCTTGCCGAAAACGGCACGCAGTTTTTCGTCGGCGTTGATCATGCGCTTGTTGACCTTGTCCTGCAGGCCCTTGGATTTGATGTAAACCCACAGCTTGCTGACGATCTCGGTACGTGGCAGAGGCTTGTCGCCGACCACGGCTGCCAGTGCGGGGCTCAAGGTCAGCGCTTTCATGAACGCTGCATTGGGCGTACGCTTTTTGGCGGGCGCTTTTTTTGCTGCTGGCTTTTTGGCCGCAACCTTCTTGGCGGGAGCTGCTTTCTTCGCGGCTACCTTTTTCGCAGGCGCTGCTTTTTTCGCAGGAGCCTTCTTCGCAGGAGCTGCTTTCTTCGCAGCTACTTTCTTTGCCGGAGCAGCCTTTTTTGCAGGCGCTTTTTTAGCCGGTGCTTTTTTCGCAGTTGCCATGATTGATTTTCCTTCTAGAAGTTGATAAATCACCACACGGATAACTACTTCCTTGTGGCAATGCGGATGCTACTGGAGAAAAACGCAGTTTCCTAGTGAAAATCCACTTTATTTGCGCCTGGATGTTGCAGATTTACCTCTGAAAATCAGAAAAACGCCTGTGAGAATCACGCCGCAGGCGGCCCATTCGCTCCCTGTGACGTGCTCTCCGGCGAAAAAAGCGCCCAGGAAAATCGCGATCAAGGGGTTCACGAAGGCGTAGCTCGTGGCCACCGCGGGCGAGGCATTGGCCAGCAAATACAGGTAGGCGCTGAAGGCGATCAGCGAGCCGAACACCACGAGATAAAGCCAGGCGACGATCGCTTCGGGCTGCGCCGGCCAGTTCGCGGCAGCCTCGCGGTGCTCACCCAGTGCAAGAGAAATCAGCATCAACACCGCGCCACCGCACAACATTTCGCTGGCAAAGCCCGCAGGGCCGGAGGCCAGCGGCAGCCGCGTGGCCGACAACACCGAGCCCAGCGACCACAGCAGCGTGGCGCCTGCGATGCAGGCCAGCCCCACCGGCGCCGCGCCGAAACTGGCGCCCTGCACCAGCATCAGCACACCCGCCAGGCCCACGGCCATACCGATGAACTCCAGCCGGCTGGGCCGCTGGCCCAGCAGCAGGCCCCAGGCCGACACCAGCATGGGCACGATGGCGATGAAGGTGGCGATCAGGCCCGAGCCGATGTGGACTTCGGCCGAGGCCGTCAGTCCCATGCCGCCGCCCAGCATCAGCGTGCCGATGATGGCGGCGTTGGCCCATTCGCGCCGGCTCGGCAGCTTGTGCCCGCGCGCCAGCACCCAGGCCATCAGCAGGATGCCGGCGGCCAGGAAGCGCGTGCCCATCTGGAAGAAGGGCGGGAAGCTGATCAGCGCGAAGCGGATCGCCAGGTAGGTCGAGCCCCACACCAGGTAGCAGGCGAGCAGGGCGGGGACCAGGAGCGCCGGCGCCTTGCCGGCGGCGGGGGAGGAGATGAGTGCGGAGTTCATGCCGGGATGTTAGGTTGCCATGCGCGTGCAGGCCATGCAGAATTAACGGCAAAACCGCAACCGGCCTTTGAATTTAAAGCTTGAAACCCGACATGACCGAAACCACCGAATGGGACCACTACGACAGCCGCATCCTCGGCGAGCTGCAGCGCGACGCGCGCATCACCATGGCCGAGCTGGGCCGCCGCGTCCACCTGAGCCAGCCCGCGGTGACCGAGCGTGTGCGCAAGCTCGAGCTGGGCGGCGTGATCAAGGGCTACCGGGCCGAGGTCGACCTGGCGCGCCTGGGCTACGGCATACGCGCCATCGCCCGCGTGGGCAGGGTCGAATACGCCCGCGTGGTCAAGCTGATCGAGCAGACGCCCGAGGTCATCAATGCCTACAACGTCACCGGCGAGGACAGCTGGGTGCTCGAAATCGCGGTGATCGACGTCGCCCACCTGGACGCGGTGGTGACCAAGTTCTGCATCCTCACCGAAACCTCGACCTCCATCGTGCTTAACGCCCCCCGCGAAAACGCCGTCGTGCTGCCGGCCCGCCGCGAGGACATCAAACCCGTCATCAAGAAAGTCACCGGAAAATGAGTACAGCCGCCCCTTCGACTCCTGCCTCTCCCGCCACATTTGCCACCTGCGACCTCTGCGACCTGCACAAGGGCGACACCTCGGGCGCGTTCAGGGTGCTGCCGCCGGTGTTCCAGAGCTATGGCGGCGTCGGCAAGTTCTGCGGCCCCGTCGTCACCGTCAAATGTTTTGAGGACAACTCGCTGGTCAAGGCCGCGGTGGAGTCGCCCGGCGAGGCGCGTGTGCTGGTGGTGGACGGCGGCGGTTCGCTGCGCCGCGCGCTGCTGGGCGGCAACCTTGGCCTGGCCGCGGCGAAAAACGGCTGGGCCGGTGTGGTGATCGACGGCTGCGTGCGCGACGCCGCCGAACTGGCGCGCTGCCGGACCGGCATACGCGCCCTGGCCCTCATGCCCTTGCCCACGGAACGCCGGCAGGAAGGCCAGCGCGACGTTCCCGTCCAGCTCCAGGGCGTGCGCATCTATCCGGGCGACTGGCTTTATGCCGACGAGGACGGCATCGTCGTGATGCCGGCACCCGGGGTGTAATTCAAGCAGGGGCCGCGGGACTGGCTTTGCCAGACCGCAGGCGCAGCGCCCCCTCGGGGGGGGCAGCGCATTACACGAAGTGAAAAGCGTGGGGGCTAACCGTGAATGCCTTTGTAAAGCATGTAGGCCGCCAACACATAGAGGATGCTCGCGAACACCCGCTTGAGCTTGCCCACGGGCAGGTTGTGCGCGGCCTTGGCGCCCAGCGGCGCGGTGATGAAGCTGCACACGGCAATCACCACCAGGGCCGGCAGCCAGATGTAGCCGAAGGAGCTCTCGGGCAGGTTTTGCACGCTCTGCCCGCTGATCACGTAGCCCAGCACATTGGCCACGGCGATCGGGAAGCCCAGCGCGGCCGAGGTCGCCACCGCGCTGTGGATGGCCACGTTGCACCAGGTCATGAAGGGCACGCTGATGAAGCCGCCGCCCGCGCCGACCAGCCCCGACAGGAAGCCGATGAAGCCGCCGGCCGCGAACTGGCCCGCCGTACCCGGCATCTGCCGCGTTGGCTTGGGCTTTTTGTCCAGGAACATCTGCGTGGCGGAAAAGCTCACGAACAGGCCGAAGAAGATCGCCAGGTAGGAGCCCTTGAGCAGCGCGAACACGCCCAGGCTGCCGATGATGCTGCCGATCACGATGCCGGGGGCCAGCCGCTTGACGATGTCCCAGCGCACCGCGCCGCGCTTGTGGTGCGCGCGCACGCTGGAGATCGAGGTGAAGATGATGGTGGCCATGGACGTGGCGATCGCCATCTTGACGGCCAGGTCCGGTGCCACGCCGCGGTTGGACATGATGATGGTGATGAAGGGCACCATCAGCATGCCCCCGCCTATGCCCAGCAGTCCCGCGAGAAATCCGGTGCCGACGCCCAGTACGGCCAGTTCAACAATGAGGAGGGGTTCAAGCATCATGGGGTGTCAGGCATGGGGCCGCAGGCCTGCGGCGCTTCGCGGGGAAGCGCTGCGGTGCGGCGAGGTTGGAGGGAGGGGGGCGAGAGAGGGAGCAAGGCGAGGGCGCAAATAAGGTGTCTGCGAGTGCCACTGGACCGTCATCCTGAACCGGGGTTCAGGTGGGCGAGGGCAGTCGGGTTTCGGGTTCGTCTGACGCGAGACGATCACACCTGCCGGACAATTTACCAAGCCCGTGCTCGTAGAGCATTGGTTCAAGGAAATATAAAGCCCAATACGCATCGCAGACGCCTTCATTGTAGGCCTTTGCGGCCTCGCGCGGGGCGTGGTGAAGGTATCCGTTGAAGGAGGTCGGGCAAGGGCTGCGGCCAAAGGCGCGCCCGGCTTCAAAGCAGGCGGCCGTCCGTGCCCAGGGCGGTGTCCAGCCGCTGCAGCAGGGCCGCGAGCTGCGGGTTCTCGGCATTGCCCGCGGCGGGTGCGGCCGCCGGCGCGGGGGCGGCGCCCGGCGTACGTTCGGGAAGTTCAAACGCCAGATTCAGCGCCGCCAGCACCGCGATGCGGTCGCGCGCCTTGATCTTTCCGGCATCGCGGATCCGGCACATGGCCATGTCGACGCGGTTGACGGCGTCGAGCATGCGCGCATCGCCGTTTTCGGGGCAGCCCAGCAAATAGCTTTGGCCCATGATCTGCACTTCGAGCTGCTTCATGACTCGGTTCCCGCGGTGGTTTTGCTGCCGTGGCCGCTGCTTTCGGGCAGGCGTTCGAGCAGGGCGTCGACGCGGGCGCGGGCCGCGCCCAGGCGGGACTTGAGGGAGTCGCGCTCCTGCGTCAGCAGGCCGACCTGCTCCGCCAGCAGTTCGTTGGTGCGCTGCAATTCCTCGTAGCGCAGCAACAGCCGCTCGACGCGTTCGGTGATCTGGTCGATTTGGGTTTGGTTCGCCATGGCAAGCGTCATTGTAGGGTTTGCGGCATGACATCGGGAAGGGCCGCGTAGAATCGGCCCTGTTGGTGCCCGCAGTGTGGTTCACATGCTGCAGTTCAACGGGAAGCAGGAGAGCGTCAAAGCCAGGCACATCGGGTCAACCCTGATCGCCGGCGCCCAGACCCTCAACCTGCGCTGCCCCCGCAACGGTAAAACGGACGAATGCGCTTTCCGGCTTCACGCCAGAGCAAATTCAGCTTTCATCACTCGCCACTGAGCGCCTTGAACAAGCGCTTGGGAAGGCGATGAAGGTAGTTCCGTCAGCCCGGATACCGGCCAACAAGGTGAACGCGCACGTCCAGTCCCTGGGCTGGGCGTTTGTAACGCTCACACGCCGGCGGGGAAGCCGGCGAGGGCCCATTGCTGACTGTCTGATTCATGAAAATTGCTCCTCACGCACGCCTTGCCGTGTACCCGCCGGTGCTGGCCGCCGCATTTCCGCTGGCTTTTCTGGCCGCGTCTCCGGCGCTGTCCCAAACCGACCAAACAACCCAAATTGCCCAGGCCGCCCAGGTAGTCGCCCCGCGGCAGCTCACCGAAATGGTCGTGAGCGCCACGCGCAGCGCCCAGCCGATCGGTGACGTCGTCGCCGACGTCACCCTGATCGACCGCGAAACCATCGAACGCGCCGGCCCGGTCGGCCTGGCCGACATCCTGGCCCGGGTGCCGGGCGTGCAGATCACCCGCAACGGCGGCATAGGCGCGAACACCAGTGTCTTTGTGCGCGGCGGGGAAAGCCGCCACACCCCCGTCTTCATCGACGGCGTGCGGGTGGAGTCGCAGGCGACCGCCGGCGGCGCCTCCTGGAGCAATATCCCGATCGCGCTGATTGACCGGATCGAGGTCTTGCGCGGCCCCAGCAGCGCCGTCTATGGCTCCGACGCCGTGGCCGGCGTGATCCAGATTTTCACCAAGCGCGGGGAGGGCCCGTTTTCGCCGTCCGTGACGGTGGGTTACGGTTCCTACAACACCAGCCGGGTCGAGCTCGCCGCCAGCGGGTCGGCCGGTGCCTTCGACTACGCGCTGGGCCTGTCGCAGGGGCAGAGCGACGGCTTCAACGCCCGGACCATCGCGGCCCAGAACCCCGATGCCGACGGCTACAAAAGCCTGGGCGCCAACGCCAAGCTCGGTTTCCAGCTCAACCCCGACCACCGCATTGAAGCCAACGTGCTGCAAAGCCACACCGACTCCCAGTACGACGGCGGCCCCACCCGCGACTACCGCCGCATCAGCGACCTGCAGACCCTGGGCCTGCAGTGGGAGGCCAGATGGTCCGATCGCTACAGCACCAAGCTGGCCGTCACGCAAGGCACCGATTCCGGCGAAGAGGGCCTGAACGGCTCGACGCCGCAGATCTCCTACGACAGGAGCCGCATCAGCACGCTGCTGTTCCAGAACGAATACCGCCTGGGCGCGCACCTGCTGAGCGCCGCGCTGGAAAGCCGGCGCGACGTGTTCCGCCTGGTCGGCTCCACGGTCATCCCGGGAGGCGCGAGTGTCCTCAACAAGGACCGATCCCTCGACGGCGTGAGCCTGGGCTACGGCTGGAGCGGCGGCGCGCACACCGTGCAGCTCAACGCCCGCCACGACAGGGACAGCGAATTCGGCGGCAAGACCACCGGCTCCGCGGCCTATGCCTTCGCGCTCACGCCGCAGTGGAAGGCGTCCGCCTCCGCCGGCACCTCCTTCCGGGTGCCCACGCTGTACCAGCGTTTCAGCATCTACGGCAGTTCGACCCTGAAGCCCGAATCCGGCCGCAGCGTGGAGGCGGCACTCAAATACAGCCAGGGGACCTCGCAGTACGGCGTCACCGTCTACCGCAACCGCCTGACCAACCTGCTGAGCTTTGTCAACGGCAACGGCCCCTGCATCAACGGCGGCCCGCCAACCGTGCTGAGCAACCGCGCCTGCTATGCCAACACGGCGCAAGCCGAGTACACCGGGCTGACGCTCACGGCGGCCGAGACCCTGGGCAATGTCCGTATCCATGGCTCGCTCGATTTGCAGAACCCCAAGAACCGGGTCACCAACCGTACCCTGCAGCGCCGCTCGCGCCAGTACGGCACGCTGGGCGCCGAAATGCCGCTGGGCGGCTGGCAGCTCGCAACCGACCTGGTCATGGCCTCGCACGCCTTCGACAGCGACAACACCAACGTGGTGCTGCCCGGCTATTCTGTCGTGAACCTGAGCGCCACGACGGCGCTGTCGCGCGACTGGAAGCTGGCGGCCAAGCTGGAGAACCTGGCCGACAAGGTCTACCAGACCGCCAACACCTATGCCACCGCCCGGCGTACCCTGTACGTCGGTTTGACTTGGGCACCCCGGTAAACCTGAGGCCATCCATGCAACAAGCTGTCCGCTGCCCCGCCATCCTCATCGCCGCCCCGGCCTCCGGCCAGGGCAAGACGACGATAGCCTGCGCGCTGGCGCGGCTGCATGCGCGCCAGGGGCGGCGTGTGCGCGTCTTCAAGTGCGGGCCGGATTTCCTGGACCCGTGCTGGCACGCCCTGGCCAGCGGCGCGCCGGTGTACCAGATGGACCTGTGGATGACCGGCGAGGCCGATTGCAGCGCCCGCCTGCATGCGGCGGCGCAGGAGGCGGACCTGATCATTGTGGAAGGCGTGATGGGCCTGTTTGACGGCGAGCCCAGCGCGGCCGACCTGGCGCAGCGCTTTGGCTTGCCGGTGCTGGCAGTCGTCGATGCGTCGGGCATGGTCGCGACCTTTGGCGCGCTGGCCTTTGGCCTGCAGCACTACCGCACCGGCATGCCATGGGCCGGCGTGCTGGCCAACCGCGTGGCCAATGCGCGCCATGCAGGCATGCTGCAGGCCAGCGTGGTGCCGGAACAATGGCTGGGCGCGGTGCTGCGCAATGCCGCCATGGCCTTGCCCAAGCGCCACCTCGGCCTGACCGTGGCGGCCGAAGTGACAGATGCCATGGAGCGGCTGGACGCCGCGGCCGATGCGCTGGCCACCACGCCGCTGGGCCAGATGACGCTGGATGACTTGCAGCGCTGGGCTGTGGACTTTACGGCCCCAGAAGCCGCCGCGCCCGCAGTCCCTGCGCTCCAGGGCAAGACGATTGCCATCGCACACGACGCCGCTTTCTGTTTTATCTACGCCGCCAACCTGGACACCTTGCGCACGCTGGGGGCCGAGCTGGTATTTTTCTCGCCACTGGCCGATGCGGCCGTACCCGCCTGCGACGCGTTGTGGATTCCCGGTGGCTACCCCGAGCTTCATGCACAGACCATTGCGGCCAACACCGCGCTGCGGGACAGCCTGGCCGCGCACGTCGCCGCGGGCAAACCCGTGTGGGCCGAATGCGGCGGCATGATGGCGCTGTTTGACACGCTGGTCACGCTGGACGGCCAGCGGCATGCGCAATGGGGTGTGCTGCGCGGCGAAGTGAGCATGCAAAAGCTGCTGGCCGGCCTGGGCCCGCAGCAGTTGGCTATGGCTGGCGGCACCCTGCGCGGCCACACTTTCCATTACTCGACCACGGCCACGCCTTTGCAGCCCGTGTCACGAACCTCGCGGCCCAACACCGCGCCCGCGCCGGATGCGGGCGAGGCCGTGTGGCAGCATGGAGCGGTGCGCGCCAGCTACTTCCACGCCTGGTTTCCCTCCTGCCCCGAAGCGGTGGCGGAGCTGTTCACGGCACCTGCAGAGGCGGCTGCATGACGGACTTGCTGCATTTTCAGCCCGGCCCGCAGCGCATCGTCTGCCTGACCGAGGAGACCACCGAGTGGCTTTACCTGCTGGGGCAGGAGCAGCGCATCGTGGGCATCTCGGGCTACACCGTGCGGCCCAAACGCGCGCGGGATGAGAAGCCGCGCGTCAGCGCCTTCCTGAGCGCCAAGATCGAGAAGATCATGGCGCTGCAGCCGGACTGCGTGCTGGGCTTTTCGGACCTGCAGGCCGATATCGCCTCGGACCTGGTCAAGCGCGGTGTGCAGGTCACCATCTTCAACCAGCGCAGCGTGGCCCAAATTTTCTCCATGCTCTACCAGCTGGCCGCCATGGTGAACGAGGCGGAGCAGGGGGCCAGTCGCATTGCGCAGATGCAGGCCGAGCTGCGCGCCATGCAGGCGGCTGTGGCGGCCCGGGTGGCGGCCGGTGCGCGCCGGCCCAAAGTGTATTTCGAAGAGTGGGACAGCCCTCACATCAGCGCGATCCGCTGGGTGTCCGAGCTGGTTGGCATCGCGGGCGGGGACGACTGTTTCCCCGAACTCGCCGCCGAGTCGCTGGGCAAGAACCGCATCATTGCCGATGGCGCAGAGATCGTCCGCCGCAACCCGGACCTCATTCTGGGCTCCTGGTGCGGCAAAAAATTCCGGCCCGAGAACGTGGTGGCGCGTGAAGGCTGGGATGCGGTGAACGCCGTGCGCCACCAGCAGTTGTTTGAGATCAAGTCCCCAGACATCCTGCAGCCCGGCCCCGCCGCGCTGACCGATGGTGTCACCAAAATGCACCAGATCATCTTGAGATGGATGGAAGCTGACCTTGCAGGGACTTTCAAGCCATGAGCACGATGACGATTGCCAAAAGCGAACTGATCCTGGGCGGCCAGAAAAGCGGCAAGTCGCGCCGTGCTGAACTGCTGGCCCAGCAATGGCTGTCGCAGTCGACCGGCCACCGCGCCGTGCTGGTCGCCACCGCCAGGCCCTGGGACGAAGAGATGCGCGAACGCATACGCCGCCACCAGCAGGACCGCGCCGAGCGCGTGCCCGGCATGGTGACGGTCGAGGAGCCGCTGCAACTGGCCCAGGCTCTCGCGCAGCACAGCGCGGCCGACACCCTGGTCGTCGTCGATTGCCTGACGCTGTGGCTCACCAACCTGCTGATGCCCGCACCCGGCCTGGAGCTTGAGGCGCCCGCGCAGGCCGCGCATGAACAGGCGGCCCTGCTGGTGAAGGCCATCGCGTCCGCCCCCGGGCCCGTGGTGCTGGTCGGCAACGAGATTGGCCTGGGCGTCATTCCCCTGGGCCGCGAAACCCGTGCCTTTGTCGATGCGCTGGGCCAATTGAACCAGCAGGTGGCCGCCGCCTGCGCGCGCGTGACCTTGATGGCGGCCGGTTTGCCGCTGACTCTGAAAGCCTCTTCGTGAATTGTGTGAAACGCATTGCATTGCTTTTGCCGCTGCTATGCCTCGCGTGGGCGTGGCCCGCGCACGCGTTGCAAGTCACCGACGACCGCGGCGTGACCGTCACGCTGGCCCAGGCGCCGCAGCGCATCGTCAGCCTGCTGCCTTCGCTGACCGAAACCGTCTGCGAGCTGGGCCGGTGCCAGCGCCTGGTCGGGGTGGACCGCTATTCCAACTTCCCCGCCGGCGTGCAGAAGCTGCCCCAGGTCGGCGGCGGGCTGGACCCGAATATCGAGATGATCGTCGCCCTCAAACCCGACGTGGTGCTGATGGCCACCTCGTCGCGCGCGGGCGAACGGCTGCAGGCGCTGGGCCTGAAGGTGGTGGCGCTGGAGCCCAGGAACCATGCCGACGTGCAGCGTGTGATGCTCAAGCTGGGCCAGTTGCTCGAGGTGCCCGATGCCGATCGCATCTGGCGCGCGATCGACGCCGGGGTCTCGGCCGCGGCCCAGTCGCTGCCGGCTGGTGTGCGCGGTACGCGGGTCTACTTCGAAGTCAACCAGGGCCCGTACGCGGCGAGCGAGTCGTCCTTTATCGGCGAGACGCTGGCGCGCCTGGGCGTCAAGAACATCGTGCCTGCCAAACTTGGGCGCTTCCCCAAGCTCAACCCCGAGTACATAGTCCGCGCCAATCCCGACCTGATCATGGTCGGCCAGCGCAGCGCCGACGGCCTGCAGGCCCGGCCCGGCTGGCAAAGCATTCGCGCGCTGCGCGAACAACGCGTCTGCATCTTTCCGGCCGAAGAGGCCGATGTGCTGGTGCGTCCCGGCCCGCGCATGGCCGAAGGTGCGCGCCTGATGGCCCGCTGCCTGCTAGACAAGGCACCCAAGGGGGCTAAGCCATGATGCAAACCCGCGTGTGGTGGCTGGTGTGGGCCGGTGTGCTGGGCGCGCTGGCCCTGGCCGTGCTCGGCATCTGTGTGGGCAGCGCCGGGCTCGAGAACCTGATCACGCCGCTGCTCAACCCGGCGCAGGACCCGTCGCAGACCGCGATGGCGCAGCAGATCATCTGGCAGATCCGCCTGCCGCGCACGCTCGGCGCCTGGGCGGCAGGTGCCTTGCTGGGCCTGGCCGGTGCGGTGGCGCAAGGCCTGTTTCGCAATCCGCTGGCCGATCCGTATTTGCTGGGCAGCGCCTCGGGCGCCTCGCTGGGTGTGGCGTTGGCGCTGGCCGCCCTGGGCGGCGGCGCCGGTATGTTGGGCGGCAGCATGATGAACGGCGGCGTGGCCGTCAGCGTGTTTTCCAGCAGCCTGTGGGTGCGCCTGGGCCTGACCGGCGCGGCCTTCCTGGGCGCGGTGTTCGCGGTGATGCTCACGCTGGCGCTGTCGCGCGGTGTGGGCCATACCCTGCGCCTGCTGCTGGCCGGTGTGGTGGTGGGTGTAGTGCTGGGGGCCATGACGCACCTGGTGCTGCTGTTCTCGCCCGAATCGCTGCAAGCCATGCAGGCCTTCATGCTGGGCTCGACCGCTTTTGTCGGCTGGACCTCCTGCGTGCTGATGGCCGGTGTGTGGTTGGCCTGCGTGCTGGCGGCCTGGCTACTGGCGCGCGTGCTCGACGGCCTGAGCCTGGGCGATGCCACGGCCGTCAGCCTGGGCCTGCCGGTGGCGCCCATGCGCGCGGCGCTGGTGGCGGTGCTGGCGCTGGCCACCGGCACCGCGGTGGCACAGACCGGGCTGATCGCCTTTGTGGGCCTGGCGGCGCCGCACCTGGTGCGCTCGGTGGTGAAGACCACGCATGCCCACCTGATGCTGCTCTCCAGCCTGATGGGCGGCGTGCTGCTGATGGCCGCCGACACCTTGGCGCGCGGGCTGATGGCCCCGCAGGAGCTGCCCGTGGGCATGCTCACCGCGGTGCTGGGCGGCGGCTACCTGCTGTGGCTGATGCACCGCAGCAGCAACCTGGGCGGAGGGCGCGCGGCATGAGCACCGTCGCGAATCCCATCGCCCTTCACGCGCAGGGCATCGCGGCCAGCCTCGGCCATGGTGTGCAAAGGCAGCAGGTGCTGCACGGCATCAGTCTTGACATCGCCGCCGCGCGCTGGACCAGCATCGTGGGCCCCAACGGCGCGGGCAAGTCCACCTTGCTGAGAGCCCTGGCCGGCGTGCTGCCCCACAGCGGCGAGGTCAGCCTGCTGGGCCAGCCGCTGCACAACTTGCCGCACCGCGAGCGCGCGCGCCAGCTGGCCTGGCTGGGCCAGAACGAAACCTCAGCCGACGACCTGACCGTCTGGGACGTCGCCATGCTGGGCCGCCTGCCGCACCAGGCCTGGCTGGCGCCTCCCAGCGCCGCCGACCGCGCGGCCGTCGAACAGGCTTTGCGCGCCACCCGCGCCTGGGACTGGCGCGAGCGCGCCCTGGGCCAGCTCTCGGGCGGCGAGCGCCAGCGCGTGCTGCTGGCCCGTGCCCTGGCGGTGCAGGCCCAGGTGCTGCTGATGGACGAACCGCTGGCCAACCTGGACCCGCCGCACCAGGCCGACTGGCTGGACGTGGTGCGCGCCCTGGTGGCCGAAGGCAAGACCGTGGTCAGCGTGCTGCACGAAATCACCATGGCGCTGCAGGCCGACACCCTGGTGGTGATGGCCGACGGCCGCGTCACCCACCAGGGTCCCTGTGCCGACCTGGCCACCCATCGTGCGCTGGAAGACGTATTCGACGGCCGCATCGCCGTCCACCCCTTGCAAGGGAAGTGGATCGCACTGCCCAAAGTGAACCATCCTGCAAAGAGAGCCCCCATGCAAATTGAAACCCCACCCGTCGATTACGAACGTGTCGTTCCCACGGCCGAGCGTCGTGGCCTGCTCATGATCAACACCGGCCATGGCAAAGGCAAAAGCACGGCAGCCTTTGGCCTGGCCCTGCGTGCCCATGGCCGGGGCAAGGCTGTCAAGGTCTACCAGTTCATGAAGGTACCCAGCGCCCGTTTTGGCGAGCACCGCTTGTTCGAGCAGTTGGGTATTCCCATCGAAGGCCTGGGCGACGGTTTCAGCTGGAAGAGCCGCGACCTGGAGCACTCGGCCCAGCTCGCGCTCGATGGCTGGGCCAAGGCCGAAGCCACGATACGTGCCGGCGAGCACTTCATGGTGGTGCTGGATGAAATCATGTACCCGCTGCGCTACGGCTGGATTCCGCTCGAAATCGTGCTGACCTGCCTGCGCGAACGCCCACCGCATGTGCACGTCGTGTTGACGGGCCGTAACGCGCCGAATGAGCTGGTGGACCTGGCCGATACGGTCACTGAGATGACCTTGATCAAGCATCACTTCAAAGCCGGCGTCCCAGCCCAACGCGGTATTGAAGACTAAACAAGATGGCCCCCACGCTTGCCGCTTCCCGTTCTGCACTGCGCATGCTGCCCGTGGCGTCATCGCTGGCAGCCCTGGGGCTGCTCTCGAGCTTTGCGA
This sequence comes from Polaromonas sp. LjRoot131, assembly GCF_964252805.1. Taxonomy (NCBI): domain Bacteria; kingdom Pseudomonadati; phylum Pseudomonadota; class Betaproteobacteria; order Burkholderiales; family Comamonadaceae; genus Polaromonas; species Polaromonas sp. LjRoot131. The sequence continues at coordinate 831,437 of NZ_CAXUPF020000001.1, forward strand.
TGGCGCAGGGCACGCAGCCGGTGACCCGCATCGTCACACTCGCGCCCTCGCTGACCGAAGCCGTATGCGCGCTGGGCCGCTGCGCGCAACTGGTGGGTACCGACCGCCATTCCACCTGGCCCGGTTCGGTGCTGGCGCTGCCCAAGGTCGGCGGGCTGGAGGACGCGCAGATCGAACGCATCGTGACCCTGCGCCCCAATATGGTGTTGCTGGGCCCGCGCAGCCGCGCCGGTGAAAGGCTGCAGGCCTTGGGCGTCCCGGTGATGACCTTTGATGCCCGCACCCACGCCGACCTCAAACGCATGCTGCTGAAGCTCGGCGACATGCTGGGCGAGCCGGCGCGCGCTTCGGAACTGGTGGCCCGCATGGAGGCCGAGCTCGACGCCGCGGCTGGCCGCATGCCCACTGCCCTGCGCGGGCGCACGGTTTATGTGGAAGTGGGCGCAGGGTCGTCGGCCGCCAGTGAAAAAAGCTTTATCGGCGAGACGGTGGCCAGGCTGGGCCTGGTCAACGTCGTGGGCGGCGAGCTGGGCCTATTTCCCAGGATCAACCCAGAGCTGCTGCTGCGCCGCCCGCCCGACATCATCATCGGCCCGCGCGCCACGCTTGCCAACGTCGCTGAGCGGCCCGGCTGGAGCGCGCTGCCCGCGGTGCGCCAGCGGCAGCTGTGCCTGCTGGACACCGATCGCATGGACTTGCTGTCGCGCCCCGGCCCGCGCTTGGGCGAGGCCGCGCAGATGCTGGTCGAATGCCTGAGCGCATTGCCGCCCCGTTAATTCGCCCCGTTAATTTTTTCAACCAGGCACACACCATGCAAACCCGAAAAATCCCCGCCACCATCGTCACCGGCTTCCTGGGCAGCGGCAAGACCACGCTGCTGCGGCACCTGCTCGCCAACGCGCAGGGCCGTCGCATCGCGGTCATCGTCAACGAATTCGGCGAGCTCGGCATCGACGGTGAACTGCTGCGCGGCTGCGGCATAGGCTGCGACGAGAACGGTGAAGAAAACGGGCAGCTCTATGAACTCGCCAACGGCTGCCTGTGCTGCACCGTGCAGGAAGAGTTCGCGCCGGTGATGGAAAAACTGGCCGCGCGCCGGGACCAGATCGACCACCTGATCATCGAGACCTCCGGCCTGGCCCTGCCCAAGCCGCTGGTGCAGGCCTTCCAGTGGCCCGCGCTGCGCAACACCTTCACGGTGGACGCGGTGGTGACGGTGGTGGACGCACCCGCGGTCGCCGCCGGCGACTTTGCCGACGACCCGGTGGCCGTCGACGCCCAGCGCCGCGCCGACGACAACCTGGACCACGAATCGCCGCTGCACGAGCTGTTCGAAGACCAGCTCGCCACGGCCGACCTGGTGGTGGTGCACAAGACCGACGGGCTGGACGCCGCCGCGCTGGCCGGCGTGGAAGCCGCCATCCGCGCCGAAACCGCGCCCGGCGTCAAGCTGGTGCACGCGCAGCACGGCCGTATCGACATCGGTGTGCTGCTGGGCCTGGAGCGCGCGGTCGAAGACGTGATCGATCAGCGCAAGACCCACCACGACGAAGAGGAAGACCACGACCACGACGCGTTTGACTCGGTGCAGGTGGCGCTGAACGTGCCCGGCCGCGACGCGCTGCTGGCCGCCTTGCGCAGCCTCGTCGAAGGCCATGAAATCTACCGCGCCAAAGGCTTTGTGGCCTTGCCCGGATCGGCCATGCGCCTGGTGGTGCAGGGCGTGGGGACGCGTTTTGACAGCTACTTCGATCGTCCCTGGCGCGACGGTGAAGCGCGGCAGTCGCGCCTGGTGCTGATCGGCTCTGAACTCAATGCGGCGGTCTTGCAAGCCGAGTTGCAGGCTGCCTTGGGCAAAGCTGGGGCCTGAATTCAAATGCACGCTGAAGTTTTATGTTCGTGGTGGGCGCAAGCCGACGCGGCGCTCTGCTTCGCGGCTGTCCTCCGCCCTGCGGGCTCCCCCTTTATGCCGCTACGCAGAGCGCCGCGCCGGCCTGCGCTGGGCGACAGGTGGGCTGTTCAAGCGCTGCACAACCCCAACGCTGATTGCCGAAGAGGGTGGGGTGGGTGGCGTAGCGAAATAAAGGAGGAGCAGTCGGCCTTAGGCCGCTGCGGGGGACATTCGCGTAGCCGCCCATCCCACCCTCTTCGGCGCGCCCAGACTGTTTCTGCCTCTGTTTCTGTTGACCTAGTGAAGTAAAAAAATGCACCTGCTCTCCACCCGCCCCGGCGGCCACGTTGAAGACGGTGGCCAGGGCGTGGTGCGCGTGGAGCAGACGCCGGGCGACATCGTGGTGCTCAGCGCGGCCGACACCACGCTGGCGCTGCTGGCCGACGCGGCCGGGCAACTGGAGGCCGGTTTCCCCACGGTGCGCCTGGCCAACCTGATGTGGCTGCGACAGCCCGCCTCGGCCGACATGTATGTGGATGAGGTGCTGCAGCATGCGCGCGTGGTGGTCATCGACCACCTGGGCAGCGCGAGCGACTGGGCTTATGTGGTGGAGCGCGTGCGCGAATTGGCCCGTGAGCGCGGCCAGTGGCTGGCGCTGTTCTCGGGCGATGCGGCTGAAGACCTGCAGCTGCTGATGCGCAGCACCGCGCCGCATGAGGACTGCCGGCAGCTTTGGCGCTGCCTGCGTGAAGGCGGCCGTGACAACGCCTGCACATTTTTTGAATTGATAGGCCACTCTGCCTTTGGCCGCGGCCCGCGCCCCACACCGCCTGAGGTGTTGCCGCCCGCCATGGTTTACCGGCCGCAGGAGGCTCCTCCATGGCAGCAGGGCGTTCCCGCCGCGCTGCTGGTGTTTTACCGTGCCCATGTGCAGGCCGGCAACACCGCGGTGTTTGACGCCATGCTGGCGGCGCTCCACGGCGCAGGCATGAATGCGATCGCGGTGGCGGTCGACTCGCTGAAGAACCCGGCCAGCCTGGCGCTGCTGCGGTCGATGGCCGCCGAGCGCCAAGTGGGCGTGGTGCTGAACGCCACCAGTTTTGCGGTCACCGCACTCGATGGCGACGACGCGGACAGTGTGGACGGCGCGCTGATGGACCCGCTGGCCGGCGACGCCCCGGTGCTGCAGCTCATCACCGCGGGCTGCTCACAAGAGCAGTGGCAGGCCGACCCGCACGGCCTGGCGCCACGGGATCTCGCGATGCAGGTGGTGCTGCCCGAGGTGGACGGCCGCATAGGCACACGCGCCATCAGCTTCAAGGGCCTGGCCTGGCGCTGCGAGCGCACCGAGGTCGACGTGGTGCGCTACCAGCCCGAACCCGAACGCATGGCCTTTGTCGCCGAGCTGGCGCGCCGTTGGTGCGTACTGCGGGATAAGCCGAATGCGGACAAGCGCGTCGCGCTGGTCCTGGCCAACTATCCCAACGACGATGCCCGCCTGGCCAACGGCGTGGGCCTGGACACGCCGGCTTCCACCGTGGCCTTGCTGCGCGCCATGCAGGACGCGGGCTATGCCACGGGCGATCTGCCCGGGGGTGGGGACGCCTTGATCGCCGCGCTGGTGGCAGGTGTCACCAACAACCTCGACGGCAACGACATGCGCCCAGCCGGCCAGAGCCTGGCCATGGCCGATTACCTGCAGGACTTCAAGCAACTCGACGCCGCCGGCCGCGATGCCGTCAACGCGTTGTGGGGCCCGCCCGAACAAGACCCCATGGTGCGCAGCGGCCGATTCATGGTCTCCGGCCTGCGCTTAGACCATGTGTTTGTCGGCATACAGCCCGCGCGCGGGCGCGACCTGGACCTGGTCGCTACCTATCACGACGCCGACCTGGTGCCCACGCACAACTACCTGGCGTTTTACTTCTGGCTGCGCCGCAGTTTTTCGGTGGATGCGGTGGTGCACGTCGGCAAGCATGGCAACCTCGAATGGCTGCCCGGCAAAAGCGTGGCGCTGGGCGCGGCTTGTTGGCCAGACGCCATCCTCGGCCCCTTGCCGCACCTGTATCCGTTTATCGTCAACGACCCTGGCGAAGGCAGCCAGGCCAAGCGCCGCACCCAGGCGGTCATCATCGACCACCTGATGCCGGCCCTGACCCGCGCCGAGACCTACGGCCCGCTGCAAAAGCTGGAGCGGCAGATGGACGAGTACTACGAGGCCCTGTCGCTGGACCCCCGGCGCGCCCAGCGCCTGCGCGTGGACATCCTGGAGCGCGTGCTCAGCGAAGGCCTGCACGCCGAGCTGGGTTTTGCCAAACCCGCCGACGAGGCCGCGCGCAACTCCTTGCTGCAGCGGCTGGATGCTTATTTGTGCGAGATCAAGGAATCACAGATCCGCGACGGCCTGCACATCCTGGGCAGTTCGCCGCAAGGCCGCCAGCAGGTCGATACCTTGGTGGCGCTGGCACGTTTCCCTGGCGGCGCGGCCGCCGGCCAGCGCAGCCTGCTGATGGCCTTGGCGCAGGATTTGAAGCTGGATGGGGTCGAGGGTTTTAATCCTCTCAGTCCCGAGTGGGCCGCTCCCTGGAATGGCCCGCACCCGACGGTGTTGCAGCAGTTGAGCACCGAAGCGTGGCGCCATGCGGGCCATACCCGCGAGCGGCTGGAGTTGCTGGCCCGGCAACTCGTCGCTGAGCATGTGGTGGCCGATGAGGCATTCGATGCGACCGCCTGGCCGCACACCGCCCCGGTGCTGCAACGCATGCACCAGGTGCTGCGTCCGCGCCTGGACGCCTGCGGCCCGCAGGAGATCGTCCAATGTTTGCGAGGCTTGTCGGGCAAGTTTGTACCCGCCGGCCCCAGCGGCGCGCCGTCGCGCGGCCGGCCCGACGTGCTGCCCACGGGGCGCAACTTCTATTCGGTGGACACGCGCGCCGTGCCCACGCAGACCGCCTACGCCATGGGCGCCGCCGCCGCCGAGCGTGTGGTCGAGCGCCACCTGCAGGACCACGGCGAGATGCTGCGCTGCCTGGGCCTGTCGGTCTGGGGCACCAGCACCATGCGCACCGGCGGTGAGGACATCGCCCAGGCCTTTGCGCTGCTGGGCGTGCGGCCCAAATGGGCCGACGGCAGCAGCCGGGTGGTCGACATCGAAGTGCTGCCCATGGCTATCAAGAACCGGCCGCGCGTGGACGTGACCCTGCGCGTGTCGGGTTTCTTCCGCGACGCTTTCCCCAATGTGATCGACCTCTTCGACACCGCGGTGCGCGCCGTGGCCGCGATCAGCGAAGAGGACGAACCCGACGAGGTGAACCCGATACGCGCGCGCGTGCGGCGCGAAGCTGCCGAGGCAGAGGCCAGGGGCCTTAGCGCCGAGGCCGCCGAGCGCGAGGCCAGCTGGCGTGTCTTCGGCCCGCGCCCCGGCGGCTACGGCGCGGGGCTGCAGGAGGTCATGGCCAGCGGCCGCTGGAACGACGGCGCCGACTTGGCTCAGGCCTATCTGCGCGCCGGCGCTTTTGCCTACGGCCAGGGCGAACACGGGGCGGCCGCGCGCGGCAGTTTCGAGCAGCGCCTGGCCGGCCTGGACGCTGTGCTGCACAACCAGGATAACCGCGAGCACGACGTGCTCGATTCGGACGACTACTACCAGTTCCAGGGCGGCATGGCGGTGGCGGTGGAACAGCTGGCCGGCGCACCGGCGGCGCTCTACCACGGCGACTTCAGCGTGCCCGGCGCGCCGCGCATACGCACGCTGGGCGAAGAAGTGGCGCGCGTCGTGCGTTCGCGCGCCGTGAATCCCAAGTGGCTGGAGGGTGTGCGCCGCCACGGCTACAAGGGCGCGTTCGAGATGGCGGCGACGGTCGACTACCTGTTCGCCTTTGACGCCACCACCGGCGTGGTGGGAGACCACCAGTACGCGCTGGTGGCCGAGGCCTATTTGCACGACGACACCAACCGCGCGTTTTTGCAGCGGCACAACCCCGGCGCCCTGCGCAGCATCGGTGAGCGCCTGCTCGAAGCCGTGCGGCGCGGCCTGTGGGAGGCGCCGGGCGAGCACCGCGAACGCATTGAAGAGCATTTGCTGGCGCTGGAGCGCCGGCTTGAAGAACACGGAGAAGGACCCCTGGCATGAACCACCCTGAACTGGACATTTCCGCTGAGGCCGTTGAGCCCGCCGCGCGCGCGGCCTTTCCCTTCACTGCGCTGGTCGGCCAGCCGCAGCTGCAGCGCGCGCTGCAGCTGGCGGCCATAGACCCCGGCATCGGCGGTGTGCTGATCAGCGGCCCGCGCGGCACGGCCAAGTCCACCGCGGCGCGCGCGCTGGCCGCGCTGCTGCCGGATGCGCCCTTTGTCACTTTGCCGCTGGCCGCCAGCCTGGAGCAGCTGGTGGGCACCCTGAATGTGGAGGACGTGCTGCGCGACGGCAAGGTGCGCCTGGCGCCCGGCCTGCTGGCGCGGGCCCACAACGGTGTGTTGTATGTGGACGAGGTCAACCTGCTGCCCGACGCACTGGTGGACGCCTTGCTTGACGCAGCCGCCAGCGGCGTGAACACGGTGGAGCGCGACGGCATTTCGCGCCAGCATGCCGCGCGCTTCGTGCTGGTGGGCACCATGAACCCGGAGGAGGGCGAGCTGCGTCCGCAACTGCTGGACCGCTTCGGCCTCTCGGTGGCGCTGGCCAACCCGGTGGATGCGCAACAGCGCACCGCCATCCTGCGTGCCCGCCTGGGCTTTGATGAAAACCCGGTTGCGCTGGGTGAGCAGCATGCGGAAGAACAACGCAAGCTCAGTGCCGCGCTGGTGGCGGCCCGCGCCGCGCTGCCGCGCCTCACGTGGCCGGACGCTGTGCTGAACCATGCGGCGGGCTGCGCGATCGCGGCCGGTGTGGACGGCATGCGCGCCGACCTCGTGATGCTGCGCGCCGCGCGCGCGCTGGCGGCGCTCGAAGGGCGAGGCGAAGTGACGGTGGCCGACGTGGATGCCGTGGCCGAACTGGCGCTCGCGCATCGCCGTCCCGAGGGCAGCGCCGCGCAGCCACCGGCCCATACCGGGGCGCGGCAACAGCCCCCGCACAATCTGGAGCGCCCGCAAGACCCACCGTCTGCCGCACCCACGCCGCAGGGTGATTGGGGCGCGCTGCCGGCCCAGCCCGAAGGCATGGCCAAGGTCCAGCGCATCGCGGGGTGGCCGCCAAAAAAAGCCTAGGCCACCCCGGCCGCCGCCCGCGCAACGGGCTTGGCAGCTGGCGGTGGCCTCCACCTCAAATTCTTTCCACAAGCTCCGTGTCGCAGAACGCGCAGCAGCGCAGTGCCGCCATTGCCTGGCTGCTCACCGTGGTGGCCAAGGGGGCCGCGCCGCTGCGGCGCGAGCATTTGCGCCGCCAGCCCGTGGCGCTGCGCGGCAGCCGCCTGCATTGCATCGTGCTTGACACCTCGGCTTCCATGCGCCGGGGCGGCCGGCTGGCGCTGGCCAAGGGCCATGCCGCCTTCATGATCGAGCAGGCCGCGCGCCAGGGGGACGATGTGGCGCTGCTGCGCTTCGGCGGGCAGGGCGTCGAGGTATTGCTGCCACCGGGCCGCGCGCGCGCCGCCGGCAGCCAGCGCCTGCGTCCCGTGGGCGGCGGCGGCGGCACCCCTCTGGCCGAGGCGCTTGTCCAGGCCGAACGGCTGCTGCAGCGCAGCCTGCGCAAGAGCGGTCCCAGCGAGTGCTGGCTGTGGCTGCTGACGGATGGCCGCACGCTGGAGCAGCCCCAGGCGCCGCTGGCGGCGCAGCATCTTGTCATCGTCGACTTTGATGATCCGAACAAACCCCTGGGCCGCTGTGCCGCCTGGGCCGCGCGCTGGGGCGCGGAACACCACCTCGCGCCCGCCTGACCTCTTCATTGCAAAACGAACCCTTAACGATGTCCGATACCGAAATCATTGTCTGCACCACCTGCCGCCCGCCGGGCGTATCGCGCGAGCTGCCGGCCCACGGCCTGGCCTTGTTCGAAGCCGTGCAGGACGCGCTGCTGGTGTGCGAGCTCGACACCGGGGAACACAAAGGCCTGCAGCTGCGCGGCCTGGCCTGCATGAGCGGCTGCTCCCGCGCCTGCACTGTGACCTTGCAGGCGCCCGGCAAATTCAGCTACTACTTCGGCGACCTGGTCCCCGATGCCGAGACCGCGGCCCAGGTGCTGGCCTGCGCGCAGCTGCACAAGCACAGCGCCGACGGCAACCTGGCCCGCAACACGCGGCCCGAGCGCCTGCGCGGCGGCATCCTCGCGCGGCTGCCCCCCGTCGGGCAGGGCTCGACATGACGCACCGAATCCATTACGTTTATTTTTTTCACCACCAACCCAAGGAGATGCCATGACTGAACCGGTAACGCTGGCCCACAGCCCTTCCCACACCCTGAACCCCGGCCTGGCCGTGCTGCGCCCGCTGCTGGGCGCCGCAGTGCTGGGCTTTGCCGTCCTGTACGGCGTGGCCTTTGCGGAAAGCCCGCTGGCGCACAATGCCGCGCACGACGTGCGCCACGTGACCGTCAAGCCCTGCCATTGAGCGCGGCGCGCTTCACAAGGAGATTGCCATGATTTTTCAACGATTGATCTGGGCCGCTTTGGCGGTTGCCGTGCTGGTGGGTAGCCTGCAGTCGGGCGTGCAGCAGCTGCAGGCCGTGCCCATCATCCTGGCCGCCGAGGTGTTCGAGGGCCAGAAAGTGGAAGCGCCTGAGCCGGCCGCTGCTCCTGCTCCCGCGGCGGCGACCGCCCATGTGCATGCCGACGGGGCCGCGCATGACCATGGCGAGGCCGGCAAGGAATGGGCGCCGGCCGACGGCCTGGAACGCGTGTTCTGGACCTGGGTGGCCAATGTGCTGCACGCGTTCAGCATGGCGCTGCTGGTGTTTGTGGTGATGGGCTTGAGCCTTGCACGCGGCAGCAATATGCGCTCCCTGTCGCTCGCCGCCTGGGTGGCTGCGGCGGGCTGGCTGAGCTTTCACTTCTGGCCTTCGCTAGGCCTGCCTGCGGAAATCCCCGGCATGGACGCCGCCCGCCTGGGCTCGCGCCAGGGCTGGTGGGTGCTGGCGGCCGGCAGCGCGGCATTGGCTTGCGTGTCGCTGGCCATGTTGCGCAGCCGCTTGCGCTGGGCGGCCGCGGCGGCCTGGCTGGCGCTGCCTTATGTCGTGGGAGCGCCCCACATCGCGGCCGACCCGCTGGCCGGTTTCAGCGGCGAGGCCCAGGCGGCCCTGCGCCAGTTGGGCGCGCAGTTCATCTGGGCCACCACCTGGGTGTCCCTGTCGTTCTGGCTGAGCATGGGCGTGGCGGGCGGGCTGGCCTTCCAGCGCTGGGTGCGCCCGGCCCTGCTGGCGATCCTGCAGCGCGGCGCTGCGCCGGCTGCCGGCGCCGTGCAAGTGCCGCAGTGATGGCTGTGGCCGGTTCTGTTTCCGCCGCAGGGGCGGGCCCGGCCGATCCGGCCGCGCCCGGCCACGCCTTCAGCGCCGCCGAGCGGCAGGCGGTGTACCGGGCCATTTATGAGCGGCGCGACATGCGCCACTTCAGCGGCGGCACGGTGGGCGATGAACTGCTGCAGCGCCTGCTGTCGGCCGCGCACCATGCGCCCAGCGTGGGCTTCATGCAGCCCTGGCGTTTTATCCGCGTGCGCAGCCGGCCGCTGCGCGAAGGCATTCATGCGCTGATTGAGCAGGAGCGCGTGCTGACGGCGCAAGCCCTGGGCGAGCGCGAAGACGCGTTCATGAAACTCAAGGTGCAGGGCGTGCTCGACGCCGCCGAGGTGCTGGTGGTGGCGCTGCCGCCGGGGCGTGAACAGCATGTGTTCGGCCGACGCACCCTGCCCGAGATGGATCTGGCTTCGGCCGCCTGCGCCATCCAGAACCTCTGGCTCGCGGCGCGCGCCGAAGGGCTGGGCATGGGCTGGGTCTCGATCTTCGACCCGCTGCAACTGGCCGCGCTGCTGCACATGCCCGAAGGCAGCCAGCCGATCGCCGTGCTGTGCCTGGGACCGGTGCAGGCTTTTTACGACCAGCCCATGCTGCAGGCCGAAAAGTGGGCGCGCCGCGCGCCGCTGGCCGAGATGGTGTTTGAAGACCGCTGGGGCGCCGCCCCTGCTTTCCAAGAGGCGCCATGACGATTCGCGAGCTGCGCCGCCGTCCATGAGCTGGACCTCTTTTTACCTTTCACCCGGCCTGCCGTATGCGGCCGGCTGCCTGGCGCTGGCCCTGGGATTGGCGCTGTGGATAGACAGGCACATGGGTGAGCCGCCTTCGCCCGTCCATCCGGTGGTCTGGATGGGCAACTATCTCAAGCTTTGCGGCGATGTGACGGTGCGCTATCCGCCCGCGATGGCATTCTGGCTGGGCGCGCTGGCCTGGTGGCTGGGCGCGGCACTGGTGGGCGCCGTGGCCTGGGCCGTGCAGGCGCTGGTGTTCTGGCAACTGGCCGGCTATGTCGCGGCGCCGGACTGGCAGGGCGCCATCGACACCGCGCTGCTGGTGGTGCTGATGGCCTGGCTGCTCAAATGCATGATGTCCTGGCGCATGCTGCGCGAAGAGGTCGGCGCGGTGGAGCTGGCGCTGGGCCAGTCGCTGGAAGCCGGGCGAGAGCGCCTGTCCTGGCTCGTGAGCCGCGACACCGCGCAGCTCAGCGCCAGCCAGGTGCGCGAAAGCGCGATCGAATCGCTGGCCGAAAACCTCAACGACTCGGTAGTGGCGCCCATCTTCTGGTTTGTGCTGTTCGGCCTGCCCGGCGCCGCCGTTTACCGCTTCGCCAACACTGCCGACGCCATGTGGGGTTATCGCGGCACCTATCGCGGCAAGCATTGGGAATGGGCCGGCAAGTGGGCCGCGCGCGCGGACGACGTGCTGTCGTGGGTACCGGCGCGCCTCACCGCGCTGCTGCTCGCGCTGGCGGCACGCGGCCTGGCGTTTCACGCCTTGCGCCACGAAGCGCGCAAGACCCCATCGCCCAACAGCGGCTGGCCCATGGCCGCCATGGCGCTGGCGTTGGGGGTTTCGCTGGGCAAGCCCGGCGTCTACACGCTGAACCCTGAAGGCCGGCCCCCCGCAGCGGCGGACACCGCGCTGGCCCAGGGCCTGGCCGCCAAGGCCGTGTTTGCGCTGGTCCTTCTGGCCATGGCGGCGCTGCTGCTGGCCGCGGTGCTGGCGGGGTTGGCATGAGCGCGAAACAACGCATCCATGGCGGGCCCGATGGCCTGGGCGCGCCGCTGCATGACTTTTCGACCAACAGCAATGCCTGCGGGCCTTGCCCTGCGGCGCTGGCCGCCGTCCGGCAGGCCGATGCCACACGGTATCCCGACGCCGGCTACACGGCCTTGCACCGGCAGCTGGCGGCTTTTCATGGTGTGGACGACGCGCGTGTGCTGCTGGCTGCGAGTGCTAGTGAATTTATCTTTCGCATTACGGCCCTGGTGGCCGGGCAGGGCGCCCGCGCCGTGTGGCTGCCGCCGCTGAGCTATGGCGACTACGCACAGGCCTCGGGCGCGCACGGCCTGGCGGTGGCCAGAAAACCCGAAGATGCGCAACTGCTCTGGGCCTGTGAGCCTTCCAGCCCGCTCGGTGCGGCGCAGGCTGACCTGCCAGCGCTGGTCGATGGCTGCAAGGCGCAAACCCTTGTCGTGCTGGACCGCGCTTACGAGCCGTTGAGGCTCAGTGCTGCGGCCACGCTTTCGCCGCAACAACTCAACAACACCTGGCAGCTCTGGACGCCCAACAAGGCGCTGGGCCTGACCGGCGTGCGTGCGGCCTATGCGATTGCGCCACTGGGGCAAGAGGACAGCGCCGCCGCGCTTGAGCAGCTCTGCCCCTCCTGGCCGGTGGGCGCGCACGGTGAAGCCATGCTGCAGGCCTGGACCGGCCGCGAAGCGCAGGACTGGCTGGCCGCCAGCCTCGAGACCTTGCGCGAATGGAAAGCCCGGCAGATCGCGGTGTGCGAATCGCTGGGCTGGCGCTGCCTGGCCAGCGAAGCCAATTTCTTCTGCGCGCAACCGGCCTTGCTTGACGGCCTGAGCTTGCAGCAGGCCCTGGCTGCGCTGCGTGCCCAGGGCCTCAAGCTGCGCGACACGGCTTCCTTCGGCCTGCCCGGCCACGTGCGCCTGGGCGTGCAACCGCCCGCCGTGCAGGATGCGCTGCACAATGCATGGCAACAACTTTTTAAAACCTCATGAGCGCAAAAAGTGTGATGGTGCTGGGCACCACCAGCGGCGCCGGCAAAAGCTGGCTGACAACAGCACTGTGTCGCTATTACGCGCGACAAGGGCTCAAGGTCGCGCCATTTAAAGCGCAGAACATGAGCAACAACGCAAGAGTCGTAGCCGGCGGCGAAATCGGCAGTGCCCAATACTTTCAGGCACTCGCCGCCAATGCAGTGCCCGACGTGCGCATGAATCCGCTGCTGCTCAAGCCCGAAAAAGACACCCAAAGCCAGGTCGTGCTGATGGGGCAAGTCAATGCCGAGCTGTCGCGCATGGAGTGGCGCGGCCGCAGCGCCTCGGTCTGGCCCGTGGTGTCGCGGGCGCTTGACGAACTGATCGCGGAGAACGACGTGGTGGTGCTGGAGGGCGCGGGATCGCCGGCCGAGATCAACCTCAAGGCCAGCGACATCGTCAACATGCGCTCGGCGCAGCACGCCAAGGCCGCCTGCCTGCTGGTGACCGACATAGACCGCGGCGGCGCGTTCGCCCATCTCTACGGCACCTGGGCCATGCTCGACGAATCCGAGCGCCGGCTCATCAAGGGCTTTGTGCTCAACAAGTTCCGCGGCGACGCCAAACTGCTGGCGCCCGGCCCGCAGATGCTGCAGGACATGACCGGCATTCCCACGGTGGCTACTTTGCCCATGTGGTGGCAGCACGGCCTGCCCGAGGAAGACGGTGTATTTGACGACCGCAGTGTGGCTTCGGGCGCGGTGACTACCACGGTTGCTGTGGTGGCCTATCCGCGCATCAGCAACCTCGACGAGTTCCAGCCACTCAAGAACGTGCCCGGCGTGCGCCTCAAGTGGGTGCGCAGCCCGGCGGAGCTCATGGGCGCCGACTGGGTGATCCTGCCCGGCTCCAAACACACGAGCGGCGACCTGGCCTGGCTGCGCGCGCAGGGGTTGGACCAGGCCGTGGCCGCGCACGCGGGCCGGGGCGGGGCGGTGCTGGGTATTTGCGGCGGCCTGCAGATGCTGGGCGAGGCGCTGATAGACCCGCACGGCATAGACGGCAACGCGCCCGGCCTGGGCCTGCTGCCGGTGGTCACCGTGTTTGACGAAGCCAAGACCGTGCGGCACCGCGAGGCCGGGTTTGAATCGCTGCGCGGGCTGTGGGCCGCCCTGTCGGGCGTGGCGGTGCGGGGTTATGAAATCCACCACGGCCAGACGGCCCCGCATTCGGCCATGGCCGCGGCGGGGGACCTGGCACACCCTGTGATGCCCGAGGGCCTGGCCTGGCAGAACCATGCCGGCAACGTGCTGGGACTGTACCTGCACGGCATGTTTGAAGACCCGCGCGTGCTGCAGGCACTGTTCGGCGCGGCCGCGCCCACGCTGGACTCGGTGTTCGACGGGCTCGCCGATTACATTGGCGAACATTTCGCGCCGGGGGTGCTGGATGCCTTGATTTCCGATAGCAACTGAGCAAGGCCGGAAAGGGCTGGGGCCTCCTCTACAATTTCAGCCATCTATGCCCCTCGTTGCGGGCCTTACATATACACATACAAGGGATGCCTATGCGGGGGAACAAGTGGAAAGTGATCTGGATGGCCGGTGCAATGCTGCTGGCCTGGCACGGCAGCCAGGCGCAACCTGTTTACAAGTGGGTGGATTCGAGCGGCAAGACCCATTACGGCTCCCAGCAGCCTCTGAGCCAGGATGCCGAAAAAATGAAGCTGCAAGGATCCAAGGCCGGCAGCGCCAGCACCGCCGGTAGCGCCAGCAATGCGGACGGCACCAAAAAAATCCCCAAGGACACCCAGGAAATGATGCAGGGCATGGAGATCGCGCTCAAGAAGGTCGATCCCAAAACCGTGCCGCTGTCCTGCGGCACCGCCGTTGACAACGTGCGCTCACAGGTCACGACCATGCTGGAAACCGGCCAGCGCAATGTCCAGCAAGGCTATGTCAAGGCGGCCGACTTTGAGGGTGTGGCCGGCAAGCTCCGTGAAGGCCACGCGAAAACGACGCTGGCCGACTGCGAGTCCGCGTCCGGCAACAAAAAACTGTTCTACCAGTGCATGTCGAATAACCGCAACCACGTCCTCGGCTGCGGCACCAAGTTCAAGTATTGATCCGTGCGCCCGCGCCGCAAGGCGCGACTGGCGCTAGCCCGGCACCCGCTTCAGCGGCCCGAAGCAGGCCTCCAGCGAGGCGGCCTTGCAGACGATGAACTGGTCCTGCTTGGGGCTGAACTGGATGAAGCGGATCACGCTTTCGTCCCCGTCCGCATGCAGGTCGCCCGAGCAGTCGCGCTTGCCGTTGCTGCCGGTCACGGTTTCGGTCAGCGGGTAAAAACCCGTCGTCGTGGGCTTGGCCGACACCTGGTAATCGCCCTGGGTCACTTCCTCGCCGCTGGTGCCAAGCCGCCTGCCGTCGGCGCGGTATTGCCAGGTTTCGGTGCATTGCTTACCGGGCAGGGTCCAGCTCCAGGTGCCCACGAGAGGGTGGGCGGCCGCGGCGCCGGCAGGTTTGGCGGCGGGAGCCGGGCGCGCAGATTGGGCCTGCGCAAGGCCGCAGCACAGCAGGGCGGGGAGAACAAGTAAGACAAGGGATTGCGGGAGGCGGCGTGAAAGGCTCATGGAGGCTATGGGCTTGTGTGGCGGGTGTTGACTGCAACCCCGCCATTATGAAGACGCGGTGTAAAGCACCGGCAAGCGAAAACCCTTCAGTCCGTGCCGGAAATTCCCTGGCGCTTCTCCGGCAGCCTCAGCGTCAGCACCGTGCCCGCGCCCGTGGAACTCACCACGATCTCCGCGCCTATGGCCTGTGCGCGGCGCTGCTGGTTGGCCAGGCCCTTGCCGCCGCCGGCCATGGCCTCGTCGACGGAAAAGCCGCCGCCGTTGTCGGCGATGATGACGCTGACGTAGCCGTCTTCGGCGCCCGTCATCACCCGGATCTGTGTGGCGCGGGTGTGCTTGAGGGTGTTGGTGAAGGCCTCCTGCAGGATGCGCAGGATGTGCAGCGCGTTGCGCGGGTCCAGCCAGTCCAGCGGCGGCACGTCGGACACCTCCCAGCGCAGCGACACGCCGGCGCCCGCCAGCCGCGGGCCCAGGCGAAAGCGCAGGGTCGCCAGCAACAGCAGCAGGTCGGCCTCCACCGGCTCCATGGAGTCTATGGTCAGCTTGAGGTCGTCGATACAGCCCTTGAGGACTTCGGCCACGTCGGCTTCGCTGAGCCTGCCCCCTTCGACCACGCGCAGCGCGCTGACCAGCGAGGAGCCCAGGCCGTCGTGCATGTCCTGCGTGAGCCGCTGGCGCTCCTGGCTCAGCGTTTCGCGGTGCTCGACTTCGCGCAATTTCTGGTAGCTTGCCGCCAGTTCGGTTTCGCGGTTCTTGAGGCTTTCTTCCAGCCCGCTGTTGAGCTGCTCAATCGAGGCCAGGGCGCCCACGTACTGGCGGAACATGATCACGACAAACACGGCGAACAGCACCATGGCCGCGTAGGGCGTCAGGTAATAGCTTTCCAGGTCCAGCACGTACTTCAGCCGCGCCCAGTCGTAAACGCCAAACACATAGTTCAGCAAAAAGGCGATCGACAGCATTTTTGCGTCCAGCGATCTGCTGCGCCATGAATGCCAGAGCCCCATCACCAGTACCACCGTGCCCGTGGCAATCAGCAGCAAGTGGGCATAGGGCCGCAGCGCCAGAAGGCTGGGAACGACCGCGGCGAAGGGCAGCGTGACGACGGAGAAAGCCACCGCCATCCCCAGCATCACCCGGCTCAGCCAGGGCATGACACGGCCGTGCAGGAACTGCAGGAAGTAGTGCGTGATCAGCGACTGCCACATCAGGGCACTGAGGGTGAGCCAGATAAACCAGGCGTCGCTGACGATCAGCTTTTCGGGACCCAACTGGAAATGCCAGCGCCGTGTCGCGCTCAGCAGGGCAATCGCAAACAGGTAGAGGCTGGCGGGCTGGCGTCGCACCACCCAAACGGCCAGCGAGAACAGCCCGACCGCCAGGAAAGCCGCGCTGCACATAAAGGGCAACTGGTAAGCCAGCCAGTCCCGCTTGCCGGCCATCTCGATCAGGCTGTCGGAATCGCCCGCGTAGAAGGACGAGATCGCGGCCTCGGGCGAAGGCAGGCTGTCCAGCCGTATCAAGAGGGTGCGCGGCGGCGGGCTGTCGGCGGTGAGGTTCAGCGGCAACAGCAGCGCGGGGTGGTTAAAGAGGTTCCAGACCGGGCTGCCGGTGGAACGGTAGCGCAGCCGGCCGTCGGCATACACCGCGATCTGGCCGGCCGCGAGCCAGCGGATCAGGTAGAAGTGTGTGGGTGTGGGCCGGCCCTGCAGTTCGTCCAGGCGTATGCGCAGCCAGGTCGTGGTGACGGGCGGCTTGCCGCCGCCTGAGGCCGCAGGTTTTGGAATGACAAGCGGCAGTGTTACCTTGCTCCAGCGTCCCGGCAAGGCGGTTTCGTCCGCCACGGCCGCCAGGGGCCTGAAGCCGACCGCCTCTTCGCGCAGCATCTCGGCGCTGGTGTAGTGCACCAGCGCGTCCGCGGCCCATGCCCCGGGGCCGCAGGCCAGCAGCCAGGCACCCAGCAGCAGCGAGCGCACCAGGACTTTCAGCACCTCAGGCCGCCAGAATGCCCTGGTGCCTGGCTTCATAAATCGCTTCGGCCCGGGAGTTCACGTTGAGCTTGCTGTAAATGCGCCGCACATAGGTCTGCACCGTGTGCTGCGACACCTGCATCAGCCGGGCGATCTCGTCGGCGGTAAAGCCTTTGGTGATCAGCTCCAGCACTTCTTTTTCGCGGCTGGACAACGCGGCTTGGTCGCCGGCGGCGGGCGCCGGTGCCACGGCGGGTGCTGTGGACAGTGCCACCGGTGACGCGGCGCGAAAGCGCATCAGGATCTGCCGCGCGATCAACGGGCTGATGGGGCTGCCGCCGCCGTGCAGGCTGCGGATTTCATGGAGCATGTTCTCGGGCTCGCTGTCCTTGAGCAAATAGCCCGAGGCGCCGGCTTCGATGGACTGCAGCACATGCGCCTCGTCGCCGAAAGCCGTGCACACCATCACGGCGCAGGTCGGCCATTGCGCATGCGCCGCGCGTATCACGTCGATGCCCGAGCCGTCGGGCAGCCCCAGGTCCACCAGCAGCACATCGGCCGGCGCGCCTTGCAGCGACTGCAGGCCCTGCGCGCGCGTGCTGGCCAGGCTCATCAGGCGTATGTCGGGCGAGGCCGCGATGGCGGTGACGATGGCGTTCTGGAAATGAACGTCGTCTTCCACGAGCGCCACATGGATAGGAGACGGGCTTGGGCTGGGCTGCATGTCGGTTCCTGCATTGGCGCATGCCTTGTGCATGCCTGGCATCCCGCCCGCAGGATGGGGCGCGGACGGCCGGAAATATGCCATTGTGCTTCAAGGGCGGGCCGGCGCTTGTCCCTATATCTAGGGACAGCCCGTGCTGCCGGACGCTGCGCGATTCCGGCCTTGTCGCCAGAAAGACGGACAACAGCGCAGCGACAGGCGGCCGCGTTAACGCTTTTGTTGCAGCCGGCGGGTCAGGCCGCGGCGGGGCGTTTTTCCGGCAGGCGCAAGGTCAGCCCGGTGCCGGCCGCCGAAGATTCGCCGGTGCCCACAGGCTCAGCCACAACCGGCCCCACGCATGCCGTCACGCGGGGCACGCCGACGGTGACCGGCGCGCCGCCTTGCTGCGGTGTCACCAGAACTGGGGACAGACAGCTCACCGGCCTTTTGCCACAGTAGGGCAAGCACCAAGCCCGGCGCCGGGCCGTGTCCTTGTTGCCCCTGGCTTGGAGACGCTGGATTGAACTGCCGCCCCACCACTGTCCTGCTTGCCGGAGGCGATGCGCTGATGCGCGACGGCCTCAGGATGCTCTTGTCCGGCCAGGCCGGCTTTGAAGTCGTGGCGGAGGCCGGCGATGCCGTGGCCGTGGTGCCGCTGGCGGGCCGGCTCCAGCCCCAGCTGGTGCTGCTGGACCTGAGCCTGGACGCCCAGGACCTGGACATCGTCTCCGCCATCAAGGCCGGTTTAGGCGGGGCCGTCAAGGTGTTGCTGCTGACCGGCGAGCTGCAGCCCGGCGCCCTCAGGCGGGCGCTGCTGGCGGACGCCGACGGCTATGCCCACAAAAGCGAAGACGGCGCCGAGCTGCTGCGCGCGATGCAGATGGTGCTGGCCGGACGCCAGTACGTCAGCCGCAGCATCGCGGCGGTCTTTTTGCCGCGCTCCCTGCGCATGGACACGGCCGGCGACACGCTGGCGGCCACGCCGCGCGAACGCGAGATCATGTCGTTGGTGGCGCGCGGCCTGAGCAACCGAGAGATCGCGAAGCTGCTGGCCATCAGCGTGCTCACGGTGCGCACCCACCGGCAAAACCTGATGGATAAATTCTCGCTGCGCAACGCGGCCGAGATCACCGCTTATGCTGTGCAGCGTGGCTACTACAGACCGGGTTGAGTGCTTAACAGTGGTGTGCTCTCCCTCTCTACCTCTGCTCCTTCTTCGCCCTCTTTTAAGGGTTGCTGGCCGGGGGTTGCCCGGCGGCAAGTAACTTTCTTTTGCTTCGCCAAAAGAAAGTCACCAAAGAAAAGGCGACCCGCAGTCTGGGTCCCCTACGCTGCGCTACGGGGCAACCTGCGGTGCTCGAGCCAAGCGGGGTCCGGCTAAACTCGCTTCGCTCAGACAACGCCGGCCCTGATCCGCTTGTCTCTGCGCTCCTCGGCCCAGCCAGGACGGGGAAGTCCGAAATACCGAACTCCAATACAAACAAGGACACGCCATGGCGTGTCCTTGTTGCTTTCTGTATTCGGGGTTTTGTCTTCGGCTGTTTGGTATTCCTTGTCCCCACCCCTTGTGGATGCGCCGAGGAGCGCAGGTTCAGGCGGATCAGGGATCGCGTTGTTTGAGCGAAGCGCAGCGTAGCGAGTTTAGCGAGACCCCGCCTGAACCGAGCACCGCAGGTTGCCCGCAGCGAAGCGGAGGGACGCAGCAACCAGGGTCGCCTTTTCTTTTGCTTACTTTTCTTTTGGCGAAGCAAAAGAAAAGTGAGTTGCCGCCGGGCAACCCCCGGCCAGCAACCCTCAGCAGAGGGCGAGTGCGCGCAAGCCGGAGCAAGACCTGGCAAGACCTAGCCCTCCGGCGTGTCCCCAAAACTGGGGACACGCCGGAGGGCCGGGTCTTGCGCAACTACTGCATCGGCAGTATTGCCGGGCTGAATCCGGTTACAGAAAATCGCCCGCATGCAAGCGAATCCTCCTGCTTTCAGCCGCCCGACGAACACGCCGCTTCGGCGCCGCAAGTGCGCGGCCCGCAAGGGAAATTTTCACCATGATCGGTGCCGCCGCGTCCCCAGAAATAGGGACATACAGGCGGCCGGCGGACTTTTACGATTTGCACGTTTTGTCACAGGTGCGCGCGCGGCGCATGTCTTCGTGCAGGCCTGTGCACAGCACCTGCCTTTGTCCCATTTTTTCGGAAAGCCATTGCCATGAAAAGCCACGCCAGCATGAACCGTATCTACCGTCTTGTCTGGAATGCCGCACTGAGCCTGTGGGTGGCCGTGGCGGAAAACGCCAAGGGCAGAAGCAAGGGCGGCTCTGTGCGCGGCAGCGTGTTGTTTGACCCGGCTCTGGCCGATGCGGCTGAAGGAGGGGGGGGCGGCGGTTCAGGTTTCAGGCTCAACAGCGCCTGCCGCGCGGCGTTGGTGCTGTTGGCGTCGCTGGTGGTGCTCACGCATGAAGCGCATGCGGCCGATGCGGCCAATGCCGCCGTGAGCGCGGGCTCGGGCAGTGTCTCCACACTCGGCAATACCACCACCATCCACCAGTCCAGCCAGCGCCTGGCGATTGACTGGACCAGCTTGTCCACCGCGGCCAACGAGGCGCTGCGGTTCAACCAGCCCAACGCGGCGGCCATCGCGCTGAACCGCATCACGGGCAGCAGCCCCAGCGAACTGCTGGGCAGCCTCACGGCCAACGGTCAGGTGTTTATCCTGAACCCCAACGGCGTGCTGTTCGGCGCAGGTTCGCAGGTCAACGTCGGCGGCCTGGTGGCCTCAACGCTTTCCATGAGCAATGCCGACTTCATGGCCGGCAACCATGTGTTCACGGGCTCGGGCGGCTCCGGCTCCGTCGTCAACCAGGGCACGCTGACGGCGGCCAATGGCGGCTATATCGCGCTGCTGGCCCCCGAAGTGCGCAATGAAGGCGTGATTGGCGCCACGCTGGGCACGGCCTTGCTGGCGGCCGGCAATAAGGTCACGCTCACTATCGACAACGGCAGCCTGCTGGGTTACAGCATCGACCAGGGCGCTATCAATGCGCTGGCGGAGAACAGGCAACTGATCAAGGCGGATGGCGGGCAGGTGCTGCTGGGCGCGAAAGCGCTGGACAGCGTGACTACGGCAGCCGTGAACAACACCGGCATCATCGAGGCGAAAACCTTCCAGAACAAAGCCGGGCGCATCCTGCTGATCGGCGACATGGAAACCGGTACCGTCAATGTGGGCGGCACGCTGGATGCGAGTGCTCCGAATGGCGGCGACGGCGGCTTCATCGAGACCAGCGCGGCGCATGTGAAGGTGGCTTCGGGAACACGTGTCTCCACAAGCGCTCCCAACGGCCACACCGGCAAATGGCTGATCGATCCCAATGACTTCACGATCGCGGCCAGCGGGGGTGACATGGACGCGGCAACCGTCTCCGCCAACCTGGCCACCACCAACTTCGAAATCCAGACCGCCGCCATGGGTACGGCTGGCGGCAACGGCGATATCTTCGTCAACGAGGATGTGAGCTGGAGCAGCGCCAACACGTTGACCTTGACGGCCGAGCGCAATATTGCCCTGAACAACGCCATTACCGCCAACACTGGCGGCCTGAGTCTCAACGCCGCCGGCAACATCAGCGCACCGGCGGCTGTCAATGTCGGCACGTTCACCCTCGTCAATGGTTACTGGAGCCAGACCGGCGCTTTGCCGGGTTTCAGCGCCACTGACTTCCGCATCAACGGCGGCACCTTTGTGCGCGCACTCGGCGGGGACGGCAGCGCGGGCAACGCCTATCAGCTGAGCGATGTGTACGGCCTGCAGGGTGCGGGCAGCGCGGGCATGCTGGGCAAGAGTTATGTGCTGGCCAGCAACGTTGATGCCAGCGGCACGGCGGCCTGGAATGCCAGTGCGGGGTTCAAGCCGATCGGCACCGACCCGGGCAATTTCACCGGCAGTTTCGATGGCCAGGGCCATGCCATCAGCAACCTCATCATCAACCGGCCCACAGAAGACTACGTGGGACTTTTTGGTGTTACAGGCAGCACCGGCACGGTGGCCAATGTGGGGCTGGTGGGGGGGAGTGTCAGCGGCAACAACTACGTTGGCGCACTCGTGGGGATCAACCACTCCGGCAGCATCAGCAACAGCTATGCCACAGGAACGGTGACGGGCAACCTGATCACCGGCGCACTCGTGGGGATCAACAACTCCGGCAGCATCAGCAACAGCTATGCCAATGCAGCGGTGACGGGCAGCAACTACACCGGCGGGTTGGTGGGGTACAACAATTTCGGCTCCATCAGCAACAGCTACGCCACAGGAACGGTGACGGGCAGCAACAACACCGGCGGGCTGGTGGGGTACAACGACGGCGGCAGCAGCATCAGCAGCAGCTACGCCACCGGAGCTGCGACGGGCATCAACAACACCGGCGGGCTGGTGGGGAACAACGACGGTGTCGTCACCAGCAGCTTCTGGAACACAGAAACGTCCGGCCGGGCCACCAGTGCAGGCGGCACAGGCAAGACCACGGCGGAGATGCAGCAGTCCAGCACTTTTACCAATGCCGGCTGGAACGCCAGCAACGTGGGCGGCGACGGCACCATCTGGCGTATTTATGAGGGCCAGACCGGCCCGCTGCTGCGCAGCTTTTTAACCGCCGCCACCGTGCTGCCTGCTTATGACGGCTCTGATGCGGTGCTGGGCAACGCATCCTCGAGCACAGTCCTGGTCAACAACACCAATGCAATTGCCAATGCGGCATTGGTGCTAGGCAGCAGTAACGCCACCGCACTCAACATCAGCAGCAATGGCAGCGCAGGCAGCTACAGCGCCAGCCTCAATAGCACCGGCCCCAGTGGCGGGTACTACAGCGGCCAGCAGGGCTATGACCTGGTGGTAGCTAGCCGCACCATTGCCACCCCCGGCAGCGCCGTGGGGGATATCAAGCTTGCCAGCGATGTGAACTGGACTAACGGCACACTCAATATCAATGCTGTCGGCACCATCGACCTGAACAGCAAAAACCTCAGCAGCGGTGCGGCAGGTACTGCCAACTTCAATGCAGGCGCAGGCATCACCAATGCAGGCAGCGTCAATGTCGGCACGTTTGACTTGCAAACGGGCACCTGGAACCAGGTGGCCGGCAGCCTGCCCACCTTCAGCGCCACTGACTTCCGCATCAGCGGCGGCACCTTCGTGCGCGCACTCGGCGGCGACGGTAGCGCCGGCAATGCCTACCAGCTGAGCGACGTATATGGCCTGCAGGGCGCGGGCAGCGCGGGCATGCTGGACAAGAACTACGTGCTGGCCAACAACGTGGATGCCAACGGCACAGCGGGCTGGAACGCAGGCGCGGGGTTCAAGCCGATTGGATACAACAGCGACCCATTCTCTGGCAGCTTTGATGGCCAGAGCCACACCATCAGCAATCTCACCATCAACCGGCCCGCAGAAGACTGGGTGGGGCTGTTTGGGACGCTGGGTGCCTCCCGTACTGTGGCCAATGTTGGGCTGACAGGCGCAAGTGTGGCCGGCAGCAGCCACGTCGGCGGATTGGTGGGGCGCAACAATGGCTGGATCAGCAATAGCTACGCCACTGGGGTGGTGACGGGCGGCCCCGACTCCTCCGGCGGGCTGGTGGGGGAGAACCTCGGCAGCATCAGCAACAGCTACGCCGCTGGGGTGGTGACGGGCGATTACGGCGTCGGCGGGCTGGCGGGGACCAACTACGGCAACATCACTAATAGCTACGCCACAGGGGCGGTGGCGGCCATCGGCTTCAACGGCGGGCTGGTGGGGTGGAACGCCGGCGGCAGCATCACTAATAGCTACGCTACTGGGGCGGTGACGGGCAGCTACTCCTTCGGCGGACTGGTGGGGGTCAACCAAGCCGGCATCGCCGACAGCTTCTGGAACACAGACACATCCGGCCAATCCACCAGCGCAGGTGGCACAGGCAAGACCACGGCCGAGATGATGCAGGCCTCCACTTTCACCGGTGCGGGCTGGAGTGCCAGCAACGTGGGTGGTGACGGCACCACCTGGCGCATTTACGAAGGCCAAACCGGCCCGCTGCTGCGTGGATTCCTGGCCGCATTGAACCTGGTCAACACCAGCGTCACCTACAACGGCGGCACGCAGGCGGGTGCTGCAACGGCCGTCGCCGGGGTGTCGGGCAGCGCCGCCAGCGCGCGCAATGCGGGCAGCTACAACACAGGCTATTACTCGAACCAACAGGGCTACGACATCATCGGCGGTGGCCTGGACATCGCCAAAGCCGACCTGACGCTGAGCACGAGCAACGTCACCAAGACCTATGACGGCACGCTCTCGGCCGCCGGTACGGCGGTGGCCGCGGCCGGTACTTCGCTGCTGGGCGGCGACACCGGCAGCGGCGGCAGCTTTTCCTTTACCGACAAGAATTCCGGCACCGGCAACAAGACGGTGACCACCACCGGCGTGACGGTCAATGACGGCAATGGCGGCAACAACTACAACGTCAGCTACGTCGACAACACCACCAGCACCATCAACAAAGCCAGCCTGACGGTCACGGCGACCGGTGTGACCAAGACCTATGACGGCACCACCAGCGCCACGGGCACAGGCACTGTTGCCGCGCTGGCCGGTGCGGCTGCGGGCGAAGTGGTCGATGCTGTCGGCAGCCAGGCCTTCCTCGACAAGAACGCGGGCACGGGTAACAAGGCTGTGCGTGCCAGCGGCGTGACCATCAAGGACAGCGGCAACGCCGATGTGACAGGCAACTACAACATCGCCTACGTGGATGACACCACGAGCACCATCAACAAGGCCAACCTGACCTTGTCGACCTCCGATGTCACCAAACCCTACGACGGCACGACGGGCGCAGCAGGCACAGTGGTGGTCACGGCAGGCACGGTATTCTCGGGCGACAACACTACCGGCGGCAGCTTCGCCTTTACCGACAAGAATGCCGGAACGGGCAACAAGACGGTGACGACCAGCGGCGTGACGGTGGGCGATGGTGTCAACAACGCCAACTACGACGTCACGTATGCGGACAACAGCACCAGCACCATCAACAAGGCCAACCTGACGGTCACGGCCACGAGCGTGACCAAGACCTACGACGGCACGATCAGCGCGACAGGCACCGGCTCTGTCGGCGCACTGGCCGGCGCAGCGGCCGGTGAAGTGGTCAACACCGCCGCCACCCAGGCCTTTACCGACAAGAACGCGGGCAGCGGCAACAAGACGGTCCAGGCCAGCGGCCTGACCATCAAGGACAGCGGCAACGCCGATGTGACCGGCAACTACAACATTGCCTACGTTGACAACACCAGCAGCACCATCAACAAGGCCGACCTGACCGTGACGGCCAATGCCGTGACCAAAACCTACGACGGTACGACCGCAGCCACCGGCACGGGTACCGTGGCCGCTTTGGCCGGTGCTGCGGCCGGTGAAGTGGTGGACGCCGCCGGCAGCCAGGCCTTCCTCGACAAGAACTTCGGCATCGGCAACAAGGCGGTGCGCGCCAGCGGCGTGACCATCAAGGACAGCGGCAACGTGGATGTCACCGGCAACTACAACATCGCCTATGTCGACAACACTGCCGGCACCATCAACAAGGCCGACCTGACCTTGTCGACCTCCGACGTCACCAAGACCTACGACGGCACTTTATCCGCCAACGGCACAGTGGTCGTGACGAGCGGCACGATATTCGCGGGTGACAGCGCTACAGGCGGAACCTTCGCCTTTACCAACAGGAATGTTGGCAATGGCATCAGGACCGTAACGACCAGCGGCGTGACGGTGGGTGACGGCGTGAACAACAGCAACTACAACGTCAGTTACGCCGAAAACATGAGCAGCACCATCAACCAGGCCAATCTGGTGCTGACCACCAGTGACGTGACCAAGACCTATGACGGCACCACCTCGGCCGCCGGCACCGCCCAGGCCACGGGCGGCACAGCGCTGCTGGGAGGTGACCTCGTCTCGGGCGGCACCTTCGCCTTTACCGACAAAAACGCCGGCAGTGGCAACAAGACGGTGACGGCGGCCGGCGTGACAGTCCATGACGGCAACAGCGGCAACAACTACAACATCAGCTACGTGGACAACACCACGAGCACCATCAACAAAGCCAACCTGACCGTGACGGCCACGGGTGTGACCAAGACCTACGACGGCACGACCAGCGCCACAGGCACCGGCTCTGCAGGCACGCTGGCAGGTGCCGGTGCCGGTGAAGTCGTTGACACCGCCGCCACGCAGGTCTTTACCGACAAGAACTTCGGCATTGGCAACAAGACAGTGCAAGCCAGCGGCCTGACCATCAAGGACAGCGGTAATGTGGATGTGACGGGCAACTACAACATTGCCTACGTCGACAACACCACCAGCACCATCAACAAGGCCGACCTGACGGTCACCGCCACGGGTGTGACCAAGACCTACGACGGCACAACCAGCGCAACCGGCACGGGCACCGTTGCCACTTTGGCCGGAGCAGGGGCCGGCGAGCTGGTCGACTCCTTCGGTTCTCAAGCTTTCCTCAACAAGAACGCGGGCACGGGTAACAAGGCTGTGCGTGCCAGCGGCGTGACCATCAAGGACAGCGGCAACGCCGATGTGACAGGCAACTACAACATCGCCTACGTGGATGACACGACCAGCACCATCAACCAGGCCAGCCTGGTGCTGACTACGAATAGTGTCACCAAGACCTATGACGGCACGCTGGGTGCGGCAGGTACGGCAGCGGTGTCCAGTGGCACCGTGTTCAGCGGCGACAGCCTCTCAGGCGGCAGCTTCGCCTTTACTGACAAAAACGTCGGCAACGGCAACAAGACGGTACAGACCAGCGGTGTCACGGTGGGCGACGGTGTGAACAACGGCAACTACGTCGTCACCTACGCCGACAACACCACGAGCACAATCAACCAGGCCAGTCTGACGGTGACAGCAACAGGTGTGACCAAAACCTACGACGGCACGACCAGTGCCACGGGCACGGGCTCTGTCGGTACATTGGCCGGCGTCGGTGCAGGCGAATCAGTCAACACCGCCGCCACACAGGCCTTTACCGACAAGAACGCGGGCAGCGGCAACAAGACGGTCCAGGCCAGCGGCCTGACCATCAAGGACAGCGGCAATGTGGATGTCACCGGCAACTACAACATCACTTACGTCGACAACACCACCAGCACCATCAACAAGGCTGACCTGACAGTGACGGCCACGGGCGTGACCAAGACGTACGACGGCACGACGGCAGCCACTGGCACGGGCACCGTGGCTGCGCTGGCTGGGGCGGCTGCGGGCGAAGTGGTGGATGCCGCCGGCAGCCAGGCCTTCCTCGACAAGAACTTCGGCATCGGCAACAAGGCGGTGCGCGCCAGCGGCGTGACCATCAAGGACAGCGGCAACGTGGATGTCACCGGCAACTACAACATTGCTTACGTCGACAACACGGCCAGCACCATCAACAAGGCCGACGTGACCTTGTCGACTTCCGACGTCACCAAGACCTACGACGGCACGCTAGGTGCGGCAGGTGCGGTGGTGGTGACGGCGGGCACGGTGTTCGCAGGTGATAACACTACGGGCGGCTCCTTCGCATTCACCAACAAGAACGCAGGTACGGGCAACAAGACGGTGACGACGACGGGCGTGACGGTGGGCGATGGCGTGAACAACGCCAACTACAACGTCACCTACGCCGACAACACGACCAGCACCATCAACCAGGCCAACCTGGTGCTGACCAGCAACAATGTCACCAAGACGTATGACGGCACGCTCGGTGCGGCGGGTACCGCAGCGGTGTCCAGCGGCACCGTGTTCAGCGGCGACAGCCTCTCGGGCGGCAGCTTTGCCTTTACCGACAAGAACGCCGGCACGGGCAACAAGACGGTGACGACCGCCGGCGTGGCGGTGAATGACGGCAATGGCGGCAACAACTACAACGTCAGCTATGTGGACAACACCACCAGCACCATCAACAAGGCCAACCTGACGGTCACAGCCACCGGTGTGACCAAGACCTATGACGGCACGACCAGCGCCACGGGCACCGGCTCTGTCGGCACACTGGCCGGCGCGGCTGCGGGCGAGGTAGTCAATGCGGCCGCCACGCAAGTCTTTACCGACAAGAACGCAGGCATCGGCAACAAGACGGTCCAGGCCAGCGGCCTGACGATCAAGGACAGCGGCAACGCCGATGTGACGGGCAACTACAACATTGCCTACGTCGACAACACCGCGAGCACCATCAACAAGGCCGACCTGACGGTGACGGCCACCAGCGTGACCAAGACTTATGACGGAACGCTCAACGCCACAGGCACGGGTACCGTTGCCGCGTTGGCCGGTGCCGGAGCGGGTGAGGTCGTGAACGCCGCCGGCAGCCAGGCCTTCCTCGACAAGAACGCGGGCATTGGCAACAAGACGGTGCGCGCCAGCGGCGTGAGTATCAAGGACGCAGGCAATGCCGATGTCACCGGCAACTACAACATCGCCTATGTGGACGACACCACCAGCACCATCAACAAGGCCAATCTGACCTTGTCGACCTCCGACGTCACCAAGACCTACGACGGTACGACCAGTGCGACAGGCGCAGCAGTCGTGACGGCGGGAGCGATCTTCACGGGCGACAACGCCACGGGCGGTACCTTCGCCTTTACCGACAAGAACGCGGGCACGGGCAACAAGACGGTGACGACCAGCGGCGTGACGGTGGGCGACGGCGCGAACAATGCCAACTACAACGTCAGCTACGCCGATAACACGACCAGCACCATCAACAGAGCCAACCTGACGGTCACCGCTACCGGCGTGACCAAGACCTATGACGGCACGACCAGCGCCACGGGCACGGGCTCTGTCGGCACGCTGGCGGGCGCAGGCGCTGGCGAAGTCGTCAACGCCGCCGCCACGCAGGCCTTTACCGACAAGAACTTCGGCATAGGCAACAAGACCGTGCAAGCCAGCGGCCTGACCATCAAGGACAGCGGCAATGCCGACGTCACCGGCAACTACAACATTGCCTACGTCGACAACACCACCAGCACCATCAACAAGGCCGACCTGACGGTCACCGCCACGGGCGTGACCAAGACCTATGACGGCACCCTGAGCGCTGCGGGTACGGGTACCGTTGCCGCGCTGGCCGGCGCGGGCGGCGGTGATCTGGTCAACTCCGGCGGCAGCCAGACCTTCCTGGACAAGAACGCCGGCAGCGGCAACAAGGCAGTGCGTGCCAGCGGCGTGACCATCAGGGACGCAGGCAATGCCGACATGACCGGCAACTACAACATCACCTATGTGGACGACACCACCAGCACCATCAACAAAGCCAACCTGAGCCTGTCGACCTCCGACGTCATCAAAACCTATGACGGCGGCCTCTCGGCGGCCGGTACGGTGGTAGTGACGACGGGCACGGTGTTCGCGGGTGACAACACTACAGGCGGCAGCTTTTCCTTCACCGACAAGAACACCGGCACGGGCAACAAGACGGTGACGACCAGCGGCGTGACGGTGGGTGACGGCGTCAACAACGCCAACTACAACGTCACCTATGTGGACAACACCAGCAGCACCATCAACCAGGCCAACCTGACACTGACCACCAGCAACGTCACCAAGACCTATGACGGCACGACGGGTGCCGCCGGCACGGCCACGGTGGCGGCTGGTACGCTGTTTGGCGGCGACAGCCTGACGGGCGGCAGCTTCGTCTTTACCGACAAGAATGCCGGAACGGGCAACAAGACGGTGCAAACCAGCGGCGTGACGGTCGGCGACGGTGTGAACAACGGCAACTACGCGATCACCTACGCCGACAACACCACCAGCACCATCAACCCCTTCGCCGTGAGCCTGTCGGGTACACGCACGTATGACGGAACGGCCAACGTGGCGGCCGGCGTGCTCAATCTCGGCCCGCTGGTGGGCAGCGAGACCCTGGGCCTCACGGGTACGGCCGCCATGGCCGACAAAAATGTGGGCGCCAACAAGACGCTGACCGTCACCGGCCTGAGCCTGACCGACGGCAGCGGGCTGGCCAGCAACTACACCTTCACCGGCGGGGTGCAGCAGGCCGGCATCACCCAGGCCAGCCTCACGGTGGGCAGCAGCAACGTCACCAAGACCTATGACGGCAACTTGTCGGCGGCGGGTGCGGCCATGGTCACGGCGGGCACGCTGTTCAGCGGCGACAGCCTGACGGGCGGCACCTTCGCCTTTACCGAC
The DNA here is from genome assembly GCF_964252805.1 of Polaromonas sp. LjRoot131. Classification (NCBI taxonomy): domain Bacteria; kingdom Pseudomonadati; phylum Pseudomonadota; class Betaproteobacteria; order Burkholderiales; family Comamonadaceae; genus Polaromonas; species Polaromonas sp. LjRoot131. The sequence goes on from NZ_CAXUPF020000001.1 coordinate 861,026, forward strand.
AAAAACGCGGGAACGGGCAACAAGACGGTGACGACCAGCGGCGTGACGGTGGGTGACGGTGTCAACAACGGCAACTACGCCGTCACCTACGCCAACAACACGACCAGCACCATCAACAAGGCCGACCTGACGGTGACGGCCACGGGTGTGAACAAGGTCTACGACGGCACGACGGCGGCCACGGTGGCGTACGGCGACAACCGCGTGGCCGGCGATGTCGTCGGCATCACGGGCAGCGCCTCTTTTGCCGACCGGAATGCCGGCACCGGCAAGGCTGTCGGCGTGAACGGTATAGCCCTGGGCGGCACCGACGCCGGCAACTACAACCTGTTGAACAGCACCACAACGACAACGGCCAGCATTAGCCCCAAGGCGCTGACGGTGACGGCCAATGGCGACACCAAGCTGTATGACGGCTCGGCCTACGGCGGCGGCAATGGCGTGAGCTACAACGGTTTTGTGGCGGGCGACTCGTCGGCCGACATAGGCGGCGCGCTGGCCTACGGCGGCTCCTCGCAGGGCGCTGTCGCGGCGGGCAACTACCTGATCACGCCGGGCGGGCTGAGCTCCATCTCGGGCAACTACGCGCTGGGCTTTGTCGATGGCGCGCTCAGCATCACCACGTCTAACGCCAGCACGGCGGCGGTGGGCAATGCCGGGTTGGTCAGTTCGTATGACGCGGCCTTGCAGGCTGTTGCTGGGCTGGGTGGTTCGTCGGGAGGTGGCGGAGGTGGTGGCTTCGGTGGCGGCGCTGCCGCGGCCGATGCGCTGGCTGCTGCGGCGGCTGAAGCCGGCAAGACCGGCGAGGAATAGCCGGGTCTTGCGCCGGCGGGCGCGCTCCCTCTATGCTCTTTGCTGAGGGCGGTTGGCCGGGGGTTGCCCGGCGGCAACTCACTTTTCTTTTGCTTCGCCAAAAGAAAAGTAAGCAAAAGAAAAGGCGACCCTGGTTGCTGCGTCCCTCCGCTGCGCTACGGGCAACCTGCGGTGCTCGGTCCAGCCGGGGTCTCGCTAAACTCGCTACGCTGCGCTTCGCTCAAACAACGCGATCCCTGATCCGTCTGGCCCTGCGCTCCTCGGCGCATCCACAAGGGGTGGGAGCGGGGAGAAGAAATCCAAACAGCCGAATACCAATACCGAATATTTAAAGAAACCAGGACACGCCACGGCGTGTCCTGGTTTGTATTGGTATTGGTTTTTTGTATTTGGACTGCCCCGTCCTGGCTGGGCCGAGGAGCGCAGACGTAGGCGGATCAGGGATCGCGCTTGTTTGAGCCGCAGGCGAGTTTGCGCGAGACCCCGCCGTAGTCGAGTACCGCAGGTTGCCCGTAGCGAAGCGTAGGGACCCAGACTGCGGGTCGCCTTTTTTTGCTTACTTTTTTTGGCGAAGCAAAAAAAGTGAGTCGCATGCCGGGCGACCCCGGCCAGCAACCTCAGCAGAGGGCACTCCGCCAGGAGCAACCCGACCCTCACGGCGTACGGGGCGAAGCCTCCATCGGCAGCCACAGCGTGAAGCGCGTGCCGGCCGGCCCTGAGGCCCAGGCTACCTTGCCGTCCAGCATCTGCGCGCGCCGCTGCTGGTTGTTCAACCCTTTGCCCGTGGCTTCGCCCAGTGTTTTGTCCACGTCGAAACCCTGGCCGTTGTCTTCGATGCTGACCTGCACGCCGTCGCCTTGCACGGCGGTGGCCACGCGGATTTCGGTGGCGCGCGTGTGGCGCATGATGTTGGCCACGCTTTCCTGCACGATGCGCAGGATGTGCAGTGCGCTTGACGGGTCCAGCCAGTCCAGCGGGGGCAGCTCCTGAACTTCCCAGTGCAGCGTGACGCCGGTGCCTTCCAGCCGGGGTTCGAGCCGGAAACGCAGTGTGGCCAGCAGCAGCAGCAGGTCGGCTTCAACCGGCTCCATCGAGTCGATGGCGAGCTTCAGGTCGTCCATGCAGTCCTTGAGGGTCTGCGTCACGCGTTCGTCGCTCATGCCGCCGACTTCAACGGAGCGGATGGCGCTGATCAGCGTCGAGCCCAAGCCGTCGTGCATGTCCTGCATCATGCGCTGGCGTTCATCGCTTAGCATCTGCCGCTGGGCGATCTCGCGCAGGCTGCGGTGGCTGGCTTCAAGTTCGGCTTCGCGCGCCCGCAGGCGCTCGGCCAGGCTGGCGTTGACCTGCTCGACTTCCGCAATGGCGCCGGTGTAACGGCGGTACATCACGTAACCGAAGACGCTGAAGGTGATCGCGTTGGTATGCGGGCCCAGATACCAGTTTTCGGGGCTGATGAAATTGTTCTGTACCAGCCAGTCGGTCGCGCTAAAGAGCGTGGCCAGCACCGTCCCGATGGCCACCACCATGGCGTCGCGAGAGCGCCCCCAGGCGTTGATGATGCCCGCCACGCTGACGCTCACGCCCATCAGTGCGGCCATCACATAGAGCATTGGTGTGGTTCTCGGCGTGTTGGGCAGGGCCGGCCACACGGGCAGGGTCAGCAGGGCCATCAACACGGACGCGGTGATCAGTGCCCGCGTCAGCCACAGTTGCTGGCGCCGGTGCAGCAGGCCGATTGAAAAGTGCACCACCGTGACCAGCCAGAACAGCGAGTTGACGGTGAACCAGGCAAACCAGTCATTGGCAATCGGGTAGTTCACATAAAAATGCAGGCCCCGTATGAAGGACATGATCGCGAGCACAAAAAACAGCAGGTACCCCGTCTCATGCCGGCGCCGCAGCCACACCAGGAAGGCAAAGATGCCAACCGCGAGGAAAGCCGAGCTGAACATGCCGGGCAATTCTTGCTGCAGCCATTGACGGCCGTGGTAGCGCCAGCTGATGGCCTCCACCGGCCCCAGCCACAGTGATGACAGCGCCACCTGCGTCGCAGCCGTGTGTTCGATGCGCAGCGTGATCTCGTGCGGCAGCCGGCCGTCCGGTGATTTCTCCAGCAGCACCCACAGCGGCGTGTGCGGGCTGTTCCATAACGGGCCTTGCTGCTGTGCGGTGTGAATCAGGTGGCCGTCGGCATACACCGCCAGGGTGCCGTCGGTGCGCACGCGGGCCGCATACAGCGCCAGTGGCGTGGACGATGCCGGAGACAGCGGCACGGTCAGTCGAAACCAGCTGGTGCGTGTGACGGGCGCCTCGCCGGCGGATGCGGCAGCCCGGGCCTGTCCCAGCAGCGCTATGGGCAAGGCGTGCGGCAGCGTAACGGGTTGCCAGCGGTCCAGCAGGGTTTGGCCGTCGAGGGTGAGCGGTGGCGAGGTGAAGCCCGCATCGGTTTGCACCTGCCATTCAGCCTGGGTGAGATGCAGGGCCGCTGCGCTGGGGGAACCATCCGCGCGGGTGTCCGCAGAGCCACAGGCGACAAGACCCGTCAGCACCGCTGCTGCTGTCAGCAGCGCTAAGCGGGGCGAAAAACGCAGGAGGTGGTGGTGATGAAAGGGCATTCGCGCGGGCAACTACTGCGACAGAATGCCCTGGTTCCTGGCTTCGTAGATCGCTTCAGCCTTGGAGGTAACCTTGAGTTTGCTGTAGATGCGCCGCACAAAAGTGCGCACCGTGAAGGGCGACAACTCCATCAGCCTGGCGATCTCCACGGCGGTGAAGCCTTTGGTGATGTAGTCCAGCACTTCCTTTTCACGCGCCGACAGCCGCGATGGCGCGTCGATATCGGCGGGCGTCGTGCCGGCGCCGGCTGCGGTGCTGCGGCGAAAGCGCGCCAGCACCTGCCGGGCGATGATGGGGCTGATCGGGCTGCCGCCGTTGGCCAGGCTGCGGATCTCGGCCGCCATCTTCAGCGGTGAGCTGTCTTTCAGCAGGTAGCCGGCAGCGCCGGATTCGATCGACTGCATCACATGCGTTTCGTCGCCAAAATTGGTGCTCACCATGATGCTGCAGGCCGGCCACTGTCGGGAAGCCTCGCGGATCACGTCGATGCCCGAGCCATCGGGCAGGCCCAAATCAACCAGCAGCACATCGGCCGGCGGTTGCTTCAGCATCTGCAAGCCTTCGGCACGGGTGCCCGCCGCGCCCACCAGGCGCATGTCAGAAGCGCCCTGCACCACGTGACTCAGCGCTCCGCGAAAGCTCGGATCGTCCTCGACGATGGCGACATGGATCACGGGCAGGTCTTGTTCAGCGGGAGGTGCATTCATCAGGCAGACATTTTGCGACGGTTTCGGGCGCACGACTCGCTATTTGTGTAGATCGTTTGTTCTACGTGCAAGCCGGTAACGGGGGTCTGGTCCCCGGCGGGGCCTGTTCGCTGCCCCGCCGGTGCCGATCGTCATGCCGCCCGGTCGAACGGATTGCTATATTTTTGATAGCTGTTTGCGCCCATTGCTGTTGGCCTGTAGCCCAACATATCGTCCAAGGCGGGACCGCTGAAGGTATCTGGCGTAACGCATATGTGCTACAGACAGCGGCTTTCGTGATTCGTACGATGACGGCCAGTCGGGCAAGGCGTTCCACAACATCCGGGGCGCAGGCCCGACTGGTTGGCGGGCAACCTGGTTCGCTGCAAGTTCCGCCCGTCAACGAAAGCTCCCATGAAAAGCCACGCCAGCATGAACCGTATTTACCGCCTCGTCTGGAACACCGCCCTGAACCTGTGGGTGGCCGTGGCGGAAAACGCCAAGGGCAGAAGCAAGGGTGGCTCGGCGCGCGGCAGCGTGCAGTGGGATGACGTGCAGGCGGAAGGAGGCCATGGCGTCGATGGCGGTGGCGCGGGCTTCAGGCTCAATACGGCCTGCCGCGCTGGGCTGGTGTTACTTACCTCCCTGGCGGTGCTCACGCATGAAGCGCATGCGGCCGATGCAGCCAATGCCAGTGTGGCGGCGGGTAGCGGCAGTGTCTCCACGCTAGGCAACACCACCACCATCAACCAGGCCAGCCAGCGCTTGGCCATCGACTGGACCAGTTTGTCTACCGCGGCCAACGAGGCGCTGCGATTCAACCAGCCCAATGCCTCAGCGATTGCGCTGAACCGCATCACTGGCAGCAGCCCGAGCGAGCTGCTGGGTAGCCTCACGGCCAACGGCCAGGTCTTCATTCTCAATCCCAACGGTGTGTTGTTTGGTGCGGGTTCTCAAGTGAACGTGGGCGGGCTGGTGGCTTCGACGCTTTCCATGAGCAACGCCGACTTCATGGCCGGCAACAACGTGTTCACGGGTTCCGGTGGCTCGGTGGTGAATCAGGGCACGCTGAACGCAGGGCAGGGCGGCTATCTGGCACTGCTGGCGCCGGAAGTGCGCAATGAGGGCGTGATGACCGCGAGCCTTGGCACGGCGCTTCTGGCCGCAGGCAACAAGATCACCCTGAATCTGGACAACGGGAGCCTGCTCGGCTACAGCATCGACCAGGGCGCCATCAATGCACTGGCAGAGAACAAACAGCTCATCAAGGCCGACGGCGGCCAGGTGCTGCTGGGCGCCAAAGCACTGGACAGCCTGACCACGGGCACCGTCAACAACACCGGCGTCATTGAAGCGAAGACGATTGCCAACAAGGCCGGCCGCATCATGCTGATCGGCGATATGGAGCACGGCATGGTCAACATCGGCGGCTCGCTGGACGCCAGCGCCCCGGATGGCGGTGACGGCGGCTTTATCGAGACAAGCGCCGCGCACTTCAAAATCCTGCCAGGCCTCAGGGTCAACACGCTGGCGCCGCAAGGCAAGACCGGCACCTGGCTGCTGGACCCGGCCACGATGACCATTGCGGGCGGCACAGGCGGGGCCGCCGACACCATTTACGAGGACACGATTGAAGCGATGGGTTCCGACGTCGTTATTGAGGCCACGGATTCCGTCAACGTCACGGGCACCTTCAGCAATGCCGATGTGGAGGTTGCCAGTGGCCTGAACCTCACCATCAGAACCACCGGACCCACCGGGACCGGCATCGACCTCACGGGCAGCACGCACGGCGCCGGCCTGACGTTCAAGGTTTCCGGCGGGGGCTCGGCGAGCGTGACCACAGCGGCGGCCACCCAGGCCATCAAGGCTTCCGCCATCTCCGTGACCGGCGGCGCCGGCACGATCAATCTCAACTCCGCCGGCGGGCTGGATGTCAGCAATACGGTCCTGCAGACCAGCGGAGGCGCGATCTCTCTGACCGCGGCGGGCCAGGCCGGGAGTTCGGGCGTGCTGGTTTCCCAGAGCACCCTGAACGCCGGCACCGGTTCCCTCACCATCAGCGGCACCACGGCGGACACAGCGCAGTACGGCGTGCTACTGGACCGTGCCGCGCTCACCAGCGGCAATGCCAACATCAACAGCGCCAGTTCAGCCATCAAGCTGGCCGGCAGCAGCCTGACCAGCACCGGCAACATCACCATCGACGCGTCGAATGCCATGACGACCCACCACGCGGTCGAGCTTGTCAACGCAGGCGCCACCCAAACCAACGTCAGAGTCAACGGCGGTGGCACGATCAATATCACCGGCAACCTGAAGAGCGGTGGCGGCAGCGCCACCGGCGGCTCCGCGGGCGGCGTGGTCATCACCGATTCCAACGTGACGGGCGGCAGCGGTGCTGTCACTGTGAACGGTGATGTGCTTCTGCCCATACTCGCCGGTCAGGTGTCCCGCGGAGTACGGCTGGATTCTTTGGCCAAGATTACGGGTGCGGGCAACATCGACATCACCGGGCGTCTGGCGTTTGGTTTACTGACGGGCAGCGCGGGCGTCGAGCTCGGCACCGGCTCGGAGGTGTCCAGCACCGGCGGCAATGTGACTGCTACCGGCCGGGGGGTCGCCGCTAACGGCGTCACAGAGAGCTATGGCCTGATAGCAAGAGGCAAAGTGCAGTCCGGCACCTTCCGCAGCGTCACGCTCGACGGTTCATCTTCGTTAAATGCTTCCGGGATCAGCGGCTCCGGCGTCCTCATCGATGCCGGTGCAGACATCATCGCGGGCAGGTTGGGTTTTAACAGTACGGGTATTTTCGGTAGTTCGAGCGGGGGAACGCCGACTATTAACGGCATCTCCATGGTGGGCGGCAGCATCAACTCGACCGGCTCGGTCACCATGATCGGAAGCCTCGGTGGGGTAAGTTCCATGGGCGGCGGTCATGCCGTGAGCCTGACCGGCGGCAGCATCAACTCCAACACGGCGGCCATGACGCTGCGCGGAATGAATTTTCCTACGGGTGCAATTGCGCCGGCCGGCAGCTACGCCCTGAACATCGACGGCACCAGCATCACCAGCGGAGGCGGTGCGATCACGCTGCTGGGCGACCGCATCAACATCGGCTCCGCCGTCAACGCGGGCGCGGGCAAGGTGCTGGTCAACACGGACATCTTCAGCGCCAACCAGCCGATCACACTCGGCGGCGCATCAGAAACCGCCGCCATGAACCTGAGCAACGCCGAGCTTAACCGGATCACCGCGTCGGTGATCGCGATCGGCAGCACTTCCAATACAGGCGGCATAGTCATCGGCAACACCGGCGGCGCGATCAACCTGGCCAGCGCACCCAGCTTGAGCCTGATAAACAGCAACGCTGCAGGTTCGGGCATCTCGCAAACAGCGGCATTCACGGTTGCCAACCTGAACGCCGACGCGCGAACCGTCATCCTGGACAACCCACTCAACCAGATCAGCCAGGTCAGCGGCCGCGCCTACGGAACGAATAATTTCCAGGTTCGCTCCAACTCTGCATTGTCGGTGGGGACGGTGGACGGAACGGCCGGCATCACCCAGTCCGGCACCGGTCTTGTTGCGCTGCAAAGCCGCGGCGCGCTGTCGCAAACCCAGGCCATCGTCGCGAACACCTTGCAGGCCACCAGTTTCGGGGGCATGACGCTGGCCAACGCAGGCAACCAGATCCAGAATTTCGACAGACTTCACAACAGTACATCGGGCGACATCACCCTTCGCAACACCGCCGCCACCGCCAGCTTCCAGGGCGGCTTCCACAGCGCCGGCCGCGTCGATATCGCCAACACGGGCAATATCTTGATGGTGGGCTCCTACATGCCTTTTTTGAGCAACGCCACGGGTACGACTGCGGGCACCGCCGGCTTCAGCATGGTGGCCACGGGCGGCATCAGCACGCAAACTGTCCAGACCAACATCAATCCCCTCTCGGGTGGCTCGGTCTACCTGGAGGCAGGCAACGGCAGCATAGGCGCCAGCACCGCCGGCCCCATCACCATTTACACGACCGGCCCGGTCGTTGCGGTGGCGAGCGGCGCCGGTTCACAGGTCAACCTGGACCTGGCCTACGGCGGCACCCTGGAAAACGTCAGTGCAACGGGCGCGGTGAACGTCACCGCTGCCTTCGCCCTGGCGGTCAAGACGGTGTCCGGCAGCTCGGTCACTCTCAGCTCCTCGCTCGGAGCCATCCTTGACGCCAATGGCGCGGCCAACAACATCACCAGCACCACGCTTAACGCGACCGCACGGGAAAGCATCACGCTGGGCACCAATGTGACCGGTCTGCAAACGCTGGCGACCACAGAACCTGGCGCAGCAGGCGACATCAACCTCACCGCAGCGAATGCGCTGAGCACCAGCAACCTGGCCATCACCACCGATGCCGGCTCGGCCCAGACCGTCAGCGTGACGTCTGCAGCCGGCATCACTGTCGACAGCGCCTTCGGCAACAGCCAGGATAAGTTCAAGTTCACCACCGCCGCCGGCAACATCGCCGTCAATGCAGCGCTGACGGCCGGCCAGCTCACGCTTTCCACCGGCGGCGCTTCTACCCAAACCGCAGGCATTACAGCCAATGGCCTGGAGTTGTTAGGCACTGGCAGCCACACGCTCACCAATGCCGCCAACTCCGTGACCACACTGGCCGGCAACACCGGCGATGTGGCTTACGAGCAGGCCGGTGCGCTGACGGTGGGCACTGTCAACACGGCAGGCCTGACTGCAAGCGGCAAAGTACTGGTGCGCACCACAGGCGCAGCCAGCGACCTCACGCTGGCCAACAGCGTGACTTCCGGCAGCGCGGCCAATGATTCGCTGGTGTTGGCGGCAGGACAAAACTTTGTGAACAACGCCGGGGCGGGTGCACTTAACCCGGGCGCGGGCCGCTTCCTCGTCTACTCAACCGACCCGACCGCCAGCAACCTGGGCGGCCTGGTCTCAACGGGCAATGCGTTTGGCCGAACCTATGCGGCCAACGCGCCGTCTCATGGCTCCATGACTTCGCTGACAGGCAACCGCTTTGTCTACAGCTTTGTGCCGACGCTCAACGTGAGCGGCGACAACCAGAGCAAGGCATACGGCGGCGCCGACCCGGCCCTCACCTACACCGTCAGCAGCGGCCTGGTGGCGGGCGACACCGCAGCCAGCGCGCTGAGCGGTTCGCTGTCGGCACCCACAGGCGCTGCGACCACCGGCCCGACGCATGCCATCACGCAGGGCACGCTGGCATCGGCACTGGGCTACAACGTTGTGTACACCAATGGCACACTGACGATGACCGGTGTACCGCCTTTGCCTGCATCCCTTTTCGGCGTGACTTCAGCGCTGGATGGGCCTTATGTGACCGCGATCAACACCATTGCCGGCACGGACAAACCCCTGGGCAGCAGCACCGACAGTGAATCCACCGTGCTGGATGATGCGCCGCTCATCAAGGCGCTGAATGCGGCTGCCGCGGAGGCCGCCGGGCAGGACGGCGGCGAATAGGCCGGAAAAGGCATGCGCCGGCGGCGGCCCGTTTCGCGCGGTGGCGCCGCTGCCGATGTGCTGTCGGCTGCCGCGGCTGATGTCGGCAATAACGACGAGAAATAGGGGGGGTGGCCGGGTCTTGCTCCGGGGGCGCGTTTCCTCTGTGCTCTCTTCTAAGATCTGCTGGCCGGGGGGTGCCCGGCGGCAAGTAACTTTCTTTTGCTTCGCCAAAAGAAAGTCACCAAAGAAAAGGCGACCCGCAGTCTGGGTCCCTCCGCTTCGCTGCGGGCAACCTGCGGTGCTCGACTACGGCGGGGTCTCGCGCAAACTCGCTTCGCTCAGACAAGCGCGATCCCTGATCCGCCTACGTCTGCGCTCCTCGGCCCAGCCAGGACGGGGCAAGCGGGAGCGGAAGCGGAACAGAGGACAAAAATCCAAAGACCAAGCCAAGACAAACAAGGGCTCGCCACGGCGAGTCCTTGTTTCTTCGGTATTCGGTATTGGATTTGGTATTCCATCCCCACCCCTTGTGGATGCGCCGAGGAGCGCAGGTTCAGGCGGATCAGGGATCGCGATTGTCTGAGCGAAGTGCAACGTAGCGAGTTCGAGCGAGACCCCGCCTGAACCGAGCACCGCAGGTTGCCCGTAGCGAAGCGGAGGGACGCAGCAACCAGGGTCGCCTTTTCTTTTGCTTACTTTTCTTTTGGCGAAGCAAAAGAAAAGTGAGTAGCCGCCGGGCTACCCCCGGCCAGCAAGCCTAAGCAAGGGAACAGGCGCGCAAGCCGGAGCAAGACCCGGCCCAACAAGCACCCCCTATGGGCGCGCGGCCTCAAACGGCATACCATCGCGGTCAGGCAGGCAAGGAGAAACCATGAAAAGCCACGCGAGCATCAACCGGATTTACCGCCTGGTCTGGAGCGAACACTCCAGGCGTTGTGTGGCCGTGGCAGAGACCGCCGGGGGCCGGGGAGGCCGCGCTTCATCCGCTCGCGCGGCGATCCATGCCGCCGGCGTCGCGCTGGCCATGGCCTGCTTTGCGCAACAGGCCGGTGCCGCCGACGCCGCCAATGCGACGGTATCTGCCGGCGCTGCGGGTATCACCACCGTGGGCAATACCACCACCATCCTCCAATCCAGCCAACGCCTGGCGATCGACTGGACCAGCTTGTCGACCCGGGTCCATGAAGCACTCATCTTCAACCAGCCCCATGCGCAGGCGATTGCCTTGAACCGGATCACGGGCTCAAGCCCCAGCGAACTGCTGGGCAGCCTCACGGCCAACGGCCAGGTGTTTATCCTGAATCCGAACGGCGTGCTGTTTGGCGCCGGGTCGCAAGTCAATGTCGGCGGCCTTGTCGCTTCGACGCTCGGCATGAGCAATGCCGACTTTATGGCCGGCAAGCATGTGTTCACGGGCTCGGGTGGTGTAGTGGTGAACCAGGGGACGCTCAACGCGGGGCAGGGCGGCTACCTGGCCTTGCTGGCTCCTGAAGTGCGCAACGAAGGCGTGATGACGGCATCGCTGGGAACCGCGCTTCTCGCGGCAGGCAACAAGGTCACGCTGAACCTTGATAACGGTTCCTTGCTGGGCTACAGCATCGACCAGGGCGCCCTCAACGCGCTGGCGGAGAACAGACATTTGATCCAGGCCCATGGCGGGCAGGTCCTGCTGTCGGCCAAGGCCTTGGACATCCTGAGCACGGCCACCGTCAACAATACCGGTGTCATCGAAGCGAAGACGCTGCAGAACAAGGCCGGCCGCATTTTGCTGATGGGCGACATGGAGGCCGGCACGGTCAATGTGGCCGGCACACTCGATGCATCGGCACCCAACGGCGGTGACGGCGGGTCTATCGAAACCAGCGCGGCGCAGGTGAAGGTGGCCGACGGCGCCGTCATCACCACACTCTCCGCCGGCGGGAAACACGGCACCTGGCTGATAGACCCGACCGACTTCAGCATCGCCGCGGGTAGCGGCGCCTTGACCGGCAGCGGCATAGGCGCCGCCACGCTGGCTAACAACCTCAACCTGGGTAACGTCGCGCTGGCCACCAACAATGCGGGCGGCACCGACAACGGCGACATCCACGTCAACGCCGCCGTCACCTGGAACGCCGGTACCACGCTGACCCTGAGCGCCTGGCGCAACATCAACATCAACGCCTCCATCACCTCGCAGCACGCCAACGGCAAGCTGGCGCTCGAATACGGCCTGGGTGCGCTCAACGCGGGCAACACCGCGACTTACAACGTGCGCGCGGCCGTCAACCTGCGGGCCGGCGACAACTTCAGCACGCGGCTGGGCAGCGACGGCGTGACAGACCCGTACAAGGTGATCACCAGCCTGGGCGCGGCGGGCAGCACCACGGGCACCGACCTGCAGGGCATCAACGGCAATCCCACCGGCAACTATGTGCTGGGCGCCGACATCGATGCGAGCGACACCGTGAACTGGAATGCCGGCGCGGGCTTCGACACCCTGGGCGGCGTTGGTGCGCCGGGCATTTTTGAGGGCCGCTTCGATGGCCTCAACCACAGGATCCGCAACCTCTTCATCAACCGTCCGGGCGACAACTTCGTCGGCCTGTTCGGCCTCACGCAGAGCACCAGCATCCGCAACCTCGGGCTGGTCGGCGGCAGCATCACCGGCGCCGACTTCGTGGGCGCCATCGCGGGGCAGGGCTGCTGCACCACCTTCAGCAATGTCTACAGCACGGCTTCCGTCCAGGGCAACGACGAGGTCGGCGGCCTGGTGGGCGAGCTCAGCCAGGGCGGCATCACCGACGCTTACGCGGGCGGCGCCGTGACGGGCAATGACAAGGTCGGCGGCCTGGTCGGCAGTTCGCTGGACGGCAGCATCACGCGCGCCTACAGCACCGGCCGCGTCACGGCCGTCGGCCTGGCGGGAGGGCTGGTGGCCGAACAGGTCGGCACGGCGGTGACGAGCAACAGCTATTGGGACATGGGCACTTCCGGGCAGTCCACCAGCGCGGGCGGCACCGGCAAGACGGGGGCGCAGCTGATGCAGGCCGCCACCTTTGCCGGCTGGGACATGGCCACGCAGGGTGGCTCCACGGCCACATGGCGAATTTATGAAGGCCAGACCGGCCCGCTGCTGCGCGGCTTCCTGCTGCCGCTCACGCTGCCCGATATCAGCGTGGCCTACAACGGCGCGCAGCAATCGGGTGCCGGTGCGCCGGGCGTCACGGCCGCCGGCGGCACCAACCCCGGAATCTACGGTGCCTGGTCGGGCCAGGAGGGTTATGACATCACCGGCGGAACCCTGACGATCAGGGGGCCGGAGCCCGTATCCCTGAACGACGAGGCCTACCGCAGCGCCATGGTCTATCTGGCGGGCGTGGCCCGGTCGGCGAACCAGCAGCCCCGCCCAAGCCCTGAAGGCCTGGCCGCTGTGTTGTCCGCCGCGGCGGCGGAAGCGGACGATTAGCGAGGGGTGCTTAGCTGCGATGGCCGCTGGAGTCCAGCGATATTCGTCTCTTTTTTGTCGTCAAAACTGGCTACAAACCTCGCCACCCAAACGGTAGCAACGCCCCCGGTGCTGGGCTAAGCTACAACAATAGGTTACATTTTTGCGTTATGGCCTTCGGGACGCCTGCGCAGGCGTCTTCGTGGGGGCGCTTTCATCGGTGCAGGCGAGCGCCGTGGGCTGCGAATAAAAGCATTGGGATTGGGGCAAAAGGGAAAACCGTGCGGACGATGACGGGCGCTTGAATCTTGAAGTGCGCGAGCCTGGGGATCAGGATCGCGCCGCGAGAAGGCAGCGCGCGGTTTTCACCTGCCCCGACCCGGGGAGCACAGCGGAACCCTGCATGGCGGCCGGGCCATTGAGAAGAATACCGAGGATGACCTATGAACTGCATCTACCGCATTGTCTGGAGCCAGGTCAGCAACAGCTGGGTGGCGGTGGCTGAAAACGCCCGGGGCCGCGGCAAGTCGACAAGCGGTCCGCGGCTGGTCGCCGCCGCCCTGGTGCTGGCCGGCGCCTCATGGGGAATGTCATCGGCCCATGCCGCCGATGCGGCCAACGCCTCGGTGAGCGCGGGCTCGGGCAGCGTCGCCACGGTGGGCAATGCCACAACGATTCACCAGCTTAGCCAGCGCCTGGCCATTGACTGGACCAGCCTGTCGACCGCGGCCCAGGAAGCGCTGATCTTCAACCAGCCCAATGCTTCTGCGATTGCGCTAAACCGCATCACCGGCAGCAGCCCCAGCCACCTGCTGGGCAGCCTCACGGCCAATGGCCAGGTGTTTATTCTCAATCCCAACGGCGTGCTGTTTGGTGCGGGCTCGCAAGTCAACGTGGGTGGCCTGGTGGCTTCGACGCTGAACATGAGCAATGCGGACTTTATGGCCGGCAACCATGTGTTCACGGGCTCGGGCGGTTCGGCTTCGGTGGTCAACCAGGGCACGCTGAACGCCGCTCCCGGCGGTTACCTGGCGCTGCTGGCGCCGGAAGTGCGCAACGAAGGCGTGATGACGGCCAGCCTCGGTACCGCACTGCTCGCCGCCGGCAACAAGGTCACGCTGAACCTCGACAACGGTTCCCTGCTGGGCTACAGCATCGACCAGGGCGCGATCAATGCGCTGGCGGAGAGCAAACATCTGATCCAGGCGAACGGCGGCCAAGTGCTGCTGTCGGCCAAGGCCATGGACGCCCTGACCACGGCCACCGTCAACAACACCGGTGTCATTGAAGCGAGGACCCTGCAGAACAAGGCCGGCCGCATCCTGCTGATGGGGGATATGGAAACCGGCACCGTCAACGTGGGCGGCACGCTGGATGCTTCCGCACCGGACGGCGGCGACGGCGGTTTTGTGGAAACCAGCGCGGCCCACGTCAAGGTGGCCGACAGCGCCCGGGTAACGACTTTGGCCGCTGCCGGCAACACCGGCAAATGGCTGATAGACCCCAACGACTTCACGATCTCCGCCACGGGCAACATGACGGCCGCGGCCGTCGCGACCGCCTTGAGCGGCGGCAATTTTGAAATCGCCACTGCCACCATGGGCACGGCCGGCGGCAACGGCGACATTCACGTCAACCAGGCGATCAACCGGACGGACAACAACACCTTCACGCTGACGGCCGAGCGCGACATCAACATCAATAGCCTCGGGAGCATCACCAAAACCAATGCAGGCGCGGCCGGTATGACCATGACCGCCGGGCGCAACATCCTCCTCAATGGCAATATCGGTGTGGGCGGGCCTTCCACAAATCTTTCTGTGACGGCCAACGCCGCCGGCGATATCACCGGCATGGGAACCCTGAACCTGAACGGTGGCGCGATGGACGTGACGGCCGGCGGCAGCATCGGCGGCACCGACGGCCTGGGGCAAATCTTTGCCGGCAGTTTGAAGATGAAAGCCACCACGGGTGAACTGGTCATGAATAGCGGCGTGGACTGGCAGGCCAGTTCCTTTGACTTGTACGCGGGCACCAACATCCGGGGAAATGCCGGCGCCGTCAATGCCACCATGAGTGCACCCGGCGGCAGCTTCACCGCATCAGCGGGCAACACGGGCAACGGCCGGATGCGCGTGAACGTCTTCGGCGGCGCCATAGGCACGCTCAACCTGAGCACCCAGGGCACGGGCGGCGGCGGGCAGATCGACTTCATCAGCGCTGCAGCCATCAACAACGCCATGATTACGGCCGCACATGACGTGAACATCAGTGCGACCGGCAGCCTTGGCCTCAATAACCTGAGCTTGACGGGCTTCAACCAGAACGTCAGTGTGTGGGCCGCCGGCGGCACATTGACGACGCTGGGCGCTCTGAACACCGGGACAGGCAACCTGAGCTTGTCGGGCGGCTCTCTCTCCCTGGGCGGCGCCTTGAGCGCCAAAGACCTTAGCCTGACCGCGACAAGCGGCCTGAACATCAACCGGGACCTCGCGGCAACCGGCAACCTGACGCTCACTGCAGGCAATACAGGCGTTCAGCAGACTGCCGGCGCCCTGATGGTGGGCGGTACGACGAGCGTGAGCGCCGGCCCGGGGCAGGTGAGCCTGAGCGGCCTCAACAATTTCAACGGCGCAGTCAGCGTGACCACGCTCGGTGCAAACGACGTCACCATCAATTCCGTCGGCAGCCCGCTGACGCTGGGCACCTTGTCGCTAGGCAGCGGCGCGCTGACCCTGCTCGGCAACAACATCACCCAGACGGGCGCGATCACACAGGCCACCGGCGCGGGCGCGGTGTCCATCAACGCCGGCGCCAGCGCCATCAACCTGAGCAACACCGGCAACGATTTCACCGGCGCTGTCAGTGTCAACAACTCCGGCGGCAATACCGTGACCGTCAGAGACATCAACGACCTGAAGCTGGGCCCTTCCAGCGTGGGCGGGAGCCTGACGGCCATCTCCAGCTCGGGGTCGATCTCGCAAGCCGGCGCGCTGAACGTGACGGGCGCCTCCACCTTCACGCTGAACGGTTTCGGCAAGGACGTGTTGCTGGGCACTTCGGCCAACACTTTCGGCGGCGGCGTGACGGTCAACGGCACCGGCAGCGTGAAAGACATGGCCTTCCGTTATGCCAGCGGTTTTGCTTTTCCCTCGGCACCCACATACTCCGGCACCCTGACGCTGATCAGGGATGTCGGGGCCATAGACCTGGTGGGCATGCAAAGCTTGAGCGGCGGCCTCGCGCTGACAGCGGCCGGCGGCATCAACCTGATCAGCACCACTCTGCAGACAGGTGGCGCGCAAAGCTTTAACAGCGCCGTGAACGTCATCGGCCCTGCCAGCCTGACCAGCACCGGGGGCTCCATCACGTTTGCCAATACGGTCAACGGCGCCAGCGCACTGAGCACCACGAGTGCAGGCGCTACCACGTTTGCCGGCAATGTCGGTGCCACCAACGCGCTGACCAGCCTGAGCGTCACCGCGGGCGGTCCCATCGTGGTGCAAAGCGGCGCCACGCTGAATGCGGGCGACCTGAAGATGACGTCGGCAAACGGCATCAACAACGGCATTGGCGGCGCGGCGGCCATCAACGCGGCGCGCCTGAGCGCCATCAACACCGGCAGCGGCAACATCGCGCTCGCACACACCGGCACCGGCAAGATCGTGGTCACCGACCTCGGGCAGGGCGACGGCATCCAGAACAGCGCCTTCGGCGGCGTCAGCCTGACTGCGGCCAATGGCAGCATCCAGGTATTGGGCAGCAAGGTGACGGCGGCAGGCGGCAACGTTGTGTTGAGCGCGGCGGGCACCAGTGACACACACTCGCTGGAGATCGTGAACAACGGCGCCACACGCTCGAACGTCACCACCACCGGCGCCGGCACCATCACCCTGAGCGGCAGCCTGACCGGCGGCGGCGCCAGTGCCACGGGCGGGTCGGCGGGCGGCCTGGTCGTGACGAATTCCAGCATCACCAGCGATACCGGCGCCATCAGCATCACGGGCAACGCAGGCGGCGCTTCGCGAGGCAGCCAGGTAGAGCGCGGTTTCCGCCTGGATTCCGGCACCCAGGTCACGAGCGCGGGTGACATCACGCTGACAGGCTCCGTCAGCGGCAACCAGGCCATCAGCTCCTATGTCTTCGGCCAGGACAGCATGGGCGGCCAACTGGCCAGCGGCGCCACCGTGTCCAGCACGGGCGGGAATGTGACGCTCTCGGGTACGTTTAACAACCAGGCGCAGTTCGATGGCACCGCCCTGGCGGTTGGCGGCAGGGTGGAGTCCGGCGCGAGCAAAAAGATCGTGCTCAGCGGGGATACCCGCGTGGGCGTCCGTCAGGTCGGGGCAAACTTCGACGGCGGCGGCACCGGCCTGTCCACCGGTGCATCGTCCGTCATCATCGCCGGCACGGGCGGGCTGGATATCACGGGCGCGGTGGACTCTGCCAGCACTTCAACCAACCTGGTCGGTATCTCGTTCAACGGCGCCGCCAGCTCGACTGGCAACATCGCCGTCACCGGCACGTCAACCGCGAGCAGCGCTTCAGGGGTGAGGGTCGTCGACCTGGTGGGCGGCACCTTGACGGGCCTGGGCTCGGCCGCCATCACGCTCAGCGGCTCGGGCGTTCCTGGGTCGGCCCCCGCTTCGTCTCATGACGTTGGCGTCGTGGGCACAGCGGTCAGCACGGCCGGCGGGCAGATCAAGCTGATCGGTAACCGGGTAAAGATCGACACCACCATCAATTCAGGCAGCGGCCGGACGGTGATTACACCGACCACCACCAACCGGGAAATCACGCTTGGAGGCACAGACGAGGTCAATTACCTCAATCTGAGCAACAGCGAACTCAACCTGATCACCGCTTCGGCGCTGGTGATCGGCGGCACGACCTACAACGGGGGCATCACCATCGCCAACGCGGTCAACATGGCCAACACGCAGAGCCTCAGCCTGGTCAACAGCAGCGCCTCAGGCCCCGGTATCAGCCAGACGGCGGCCTTGACCGTTGCCAATCTCAACGCCGACGCACGAAGCGTCAACCTGAGCAACGCCGGCAACCAGATCATCCAGGTCAGTGGGCGGGCGGCGGCCAACAACTTCAGCGTCCGCAGCGCCTCCGCCCTGTCTGTGGGCACGGTTGACGGCACGGCCGGCATCACCAACTCCGGCAGCGGTGCCGTCACGCTGGTCAGCAGCGGCGCCCTGACGCAAACCCAGGCCATCGTCGGAGCCGCACTGCAGGCCTCGAGCAGCGGCGGCATGACGCTGGCCAATGCCGGTAACCAGATCGGCTCTTTCGGCAGTCTCAGTAACGGCACATCAGGCAACATCGTCATTCGCAACACCGCTGTCAACGCCGCGTTCAATAACGCCGTCACAAACAATGGCGGCGGCCGCATCGACATCGGCAACACCGGCGATATCACGCTGGGCGCCTCGGGCAGTTTCAGCAGCACGAATGCCTCTGGCGGTGGTGCTGCGGCCACGGCCGCTGTCAGCCTGGTGGCCACGGGCGGCATCGGCGCCGTCGCCGGCTCGCAGATCACCAATTCCGCCGGTGGCTCGGTCTACCTGGAGGCGGGCAACGGAAGCATGGGCGCCAGCCCTGTCGACGCGGTGAATATCTCCACGGCGGGCGCAGTCACGGCGGTGGCGAACGGCGGTGCCTCGCAGGTGAACCTGGCCCTGGCCGGCGGCGCCACCGTCGAAAACATCAGCGCACCCGGCGCCGTTAGCGTCACAGCCGCGGCCGGCAACCTGGCGGTCAAAACGGTGGCCGGCAGCGCGGTCACCCTCACCGCCGCCGCCGGCGCCATCACTGACGCCAATGGCACGGCCAACAACATCACGGCCGCAACGCTCAACGCGACCGCAGCCAACGGCATCACGCTGGGCACCAATGTCACCGGCCTGCAAACGCTGGCAACCACAGGCGCCACGGGTGACATCAGCATTGCTGCGGCCAACGCCATCAATACGGGAAACTTCGGCATCAGCACCAACGCCGGTGCGGCGCAGACAGTCAGCCTGTCGTCCAGCGCCGGCATCACGGTCGACAGCGCCTTCGGCAACAGCCAGGACAAGTTCAAGCTGATCGCCACCGGCGGCAACATCGCGATCAATAGCGCGCTGACGGCCAGTGAGCTTACGCTGAGCACCACCGGCACCAGCACCCAGACCGCCGCGATCACCGCCACTGGGCTGGAGCTGCTGGGCAGCGGCACGCACACCCTCAACAACGCGGGCAATGCGGTGACGACGCTGGCCGGCAACACCGGCAACGTTGGCTATTCGCAGGCCGGCGCGCTGGCCATAGGCACGGTCAACACGGCCGGCCTCACCACCAGCGGCAAGGTGCTGGTGCGTGCCACCGGCGCGGCGGGCGACATCACGCTGAACAACACGGTGGCGTCCGGCAGCGCGGCGAATGATTCGCTGGTGCTGGCCGCCGGCCGCAACTTCATCAACAACGCCGGCGCCACGCCGCTGAACCCGGGGGCAGGGCGCTTCCTGGTGTATTCGACCGACCCGACGGCCAACACCTTCGGCGGCTTTGCCTCCACCGGCAACGCCTTCAGCCGCACCTATGGGGCCAACGCGCCCAGCGATGCGTCCATGACTTCGCTGAGCGGCAACCGCATGGTCTACAGCGTCACGCCGATGATCAACATCACGGGCGACAACCAGGCCAAGGTCTACGGCGCGGCCGAGCCGGGCTTGACTTACACCGTGGGCTCCGGCCTCGTAGCAGGCGACACGGCGGCCAGCGCGCTGGCCGGCCTATTGGCCGCACCGACGGGCTCGGCCGCATCCGCGGGCACACACGCCATCACGCAGGGCACGCTGGCCTCGGCCCTGGGTTACGGCATCGCCTACACCAACGGCACCCTGACGGTGGACAAAGCCACGCTGACTGTGACGGGCGTGGCGGCGAACAACAAGACCTACGACGGCAGCGCCGCGGCGACCCTGGGCAACATCGGCACCCTGTCGGGCCTGGCTTACGGCGAGGCCTTGACCTTGAACTCCACCGGTGCCAGCTTCGCCGATGCGAATGCCGGCACCGGTAAAACCGTGACGGCCACCTACACGCTTGCCAACGGCACGGGGCTGGCCAGCAACTACCAGCTGGCGGCGGCACCTGTCACGGCGACCGCCGACATCAACAAGGCCAACCTCAGCGTGACCGCCAACAACGACAGCCGGACGGTGGGCGGCGCGGCCTATGCCGGCGGCAACGGCGTGAGCTACAGCGGCTTTGTGGGCGGGGAAACGTCCGCGGTGCTGGGCGGTGCGCTCAGCTACGGCGGCAGTTCACAAGGCGCCAGCGCCGTCGGCAGCTACGCCATCACCGCAAGCGGCTACACCGCCGCCAACTACGCGCTGGCCTATGTCAACGGCGTGCTGACCATCACTTCCGTGGTGGTGCCCCCGGTGCCTCCGACGCCAGCTGGCGGTGCTGCCCCGGCGGATGACGCTTACCGCAGTGCGCTGTACAACGTGGCCAACTCGGGTGGTTCAGGGGGCGGCCGTGGCGGTGCGGGTGGCGGTGCAGATCCCGGCGATGCCATGAGGGCCGCCGCCGCCGAAGCCGGTAACACCGGTGAAGAATAAGCCTCCCCCGTCCAGGCTCGCTGCGTGCAGCCCCTCCGCCTCAAGGGGGCGGCGCCTGAGGCCCGGAAAAGCCGGTTTCTCGGCCTTCACTGGGTTGCCAGGTCTCAGCTTGCTTTTATCATTGCGCGGGTTTTTGGGGGGGTGGGCGGCATGTCGCTAAAAATGGGGACATACAGGCCGGCTGCTCTCTGCGACAGTGCGGAAGCGGCGCATCTGCTGCATTGGCAGTAGGGCGCTATGGCCGAGGGATGTACAAAAATCGCAGGATGCCGGAGGGACCTGGCAGGCGGCCCCGGGGTGGCGGCATTTGCCGTGTGAGTGTTAAGTCGAAATGAAATAATGAAAATCAATTCCTTGCCCCTTTCCACCCTGGCCTCGGCGATTTTGCTGGCAATGCACGGCGGCGCCTGGGCGCAAACCCCGCCCCAGCCCGATGCCGGCCAGGTGCTGCGCGACCTGCGCCAGGCGCCGCCCACGCCGCCCCCGCAGGCGGCACCCTTGCAGCGTATCGAGGAGTCAGCCGACCTGAGCCAGAAGGGCGAGGCCACCGTGCGGGTCAAGTCCATCGCCATCAACGGCAACCAGGAAATACCGAGCGCTGAACTGCAGCCCCTGGTGGCCAGTCTCATAGGCGCCGAACGCTCGCTGAGCCAGCTCAATGCCGCCGCGCGCCGCATCACCGCCTACTACCGCAGCAAGGGTTTTGCCGTGGCGAGAGCCTACCTGCCCGCGCAGGACATCACCGACGGCGCCGTCACCATCAGTGTCATCGAAGGCCGTATCTCCAGCCACAAGATCAACAACCAGTCGCTGCTCAGCGACGAACGCGCCCAGGCCTACCTGGGCCAGGTCAAGGACGGCGACGTCATCAGGAGCGAGCAGATAGACCGCGGCCTGCTGCTGCTGCAGGACACGCCCGGCGTGAGCACCTCGCGCGCCACGCTGCAGCCCGGCGCCAGCGTCGGCACCTCCGAGCTGCTGATCGAGGTCAATCCCGCCAAGCCCTACAGCGGCAGTGTCGTGCTCGACAACTACGGCAGCCGCTACACCGGCGAGTACCGTGTGGCCGGCACCTTCAACGTCGTGAGCCCGCTGAAGATCGGCGACCAGCTCACCGCCAACCTGCTGACCTCCGGCGACAACCTGAGCTTCGCCCGCCTGGCCTACCAGCTGCCCGTCGGCAGCGACGGCCTCAAGCTGGGCGCGGCCTACTCCGACATCCACTACAAGCTCGGCAAGGAGTTTGAAGCGCTGCAGGCCCACGGCACGGCCACCAGCGCCAGCGTGTTCGCGGCCTATCCGTTTATCCGCAGCCAGTTCAAAAACCTCAACGGCACGGTTTCGTACGAAGACAAGAGCCTCAAAGATTATGTGGACGGCACCAACACCTTCACGCCCAAGAAAGTCAGCGTCACCAGCTTCGGCCTTTCGGGCAGCCTGCAGGACGCGCTGGGCGGCGGCGGCATCAACGGCCTGGACCTGTCGGTGGCCTTCGGCAACCTCAGCATCAACTCGCCCACGGCGCTGGCCATAGACGCCGCCTCGGCCCAGTCCAACGGCAGCTACACACGTTTCAGCTACGGCGCGAACCGCCTGCAGCGCTTCACCGACAGCACCTTTTTGGCACTCTCGGTGGCCGGGCAGACGGCCAGCAAGAACCTCGATTCGTCCGAAAAATTCTCGCTAGGCGGCATCAACGGCGTGCGCGCCTATCCGCAGGGCGAGGCCAGCGGCGACGAAGGCTATCGCGCCACGGTGGAGCTGCGCCACAACGTGATTCCCAATGTGCAGGCCACGGTGTTCTACGACGTGGGCAAGATCACCATCAACCGCAAGCCCTTCGGCCCGGCGGCCTCCAACAGCCGCAACCTGGCCGGCGTGGGTGTGGGTGTGAATGCCGGCCTGGGGCCTGTGCAGCTGCGCTCTTCGCTGGCCTGGCGCACCGACGGCGGCTTGCCGACCTCGGTCCCGGCGTCGGCGGCCAAGCGGCCTACGCTGTGGATGCAGGCGTCCGTCGCTTTTTAATTCCCATTTACTTCAAAGCGGCAGGGCGCCTTGGCGCAGGGGCAGCGGCTGGCTCAGCCGTGAGCGGCGCTGAAAAATAACGCGCCGAGGTCTCCAGCACGCGACGCGCATTCACCTCCATGTCGAAGCAGGGTAGCCGCGGCGCCTGCACATAAAACGGCCAGGCCGCGGTGGGCGCGCGGCCCGCTTGCGGCCGGGCCAGGGGCGTGACGGGCGCCCGGTGTGTTGGGGGATGGGGTGATGGCTGCATGGCGGTCCCTGGCTCCTGGATGTTTGTTCTTGCTTGTTCGGGTGACATGCAATACTACTGTATGTACATACAGTTTTCATCCTGATTTACCCATGGAAACAATGAGCCCGTTTCCCCCGCTGCCGCCGGCCGGTTTGGCGTTTGTTCACGCCCGCCAGCCGCCTGGAGCGGCACCGCGCGCGTCGGCGCCCAGGCCCCTTTTTTTGAGGCCTGAACCGACCTTTATTTCTTCATCGCGTCCTTGCCCATGGCGTCTTTGCCCATCGCATCCTTGGCCATGGCATCTTTTTTCATGCCGTCCTTGGCCATGTGATCCTTCTTCATCTTGTCTTTTTTGGCCATCTTGTCGTCGTGCTTCATGCCGTCTTTTGCCATGGCATCCTTGCCCATCGCGTCTTTGGCCATCGCATCTTTCTTCATGCCGTCCTTGGCCATGCCGTCCTTGTTCATGGCATCTTTACCCATGGCGTCTTTTTTCATGGCGTCCTGGGCCAGGGCGCTGCCGCCGGCGGCAAGCAGGCAGGCGGACAGGAGGGCGGCGGTCAAAGTCTTGGTGTTGATGTTCATGATGGTGTTGTCCTTGATGAGAGATTGTTGGAAAGTTGTTGAAGAAAACGGCAAGGACCGGAAATCGATGAATGCCTTGCCGGCGTTGCGGGGTGTCTGAGCGGGCTCAGCTACCTCCGAACCAGTTGTAGCCCTGGTCTTCCCAGTAGCCGCCAGGGTAGGTGTTGGTGACAAAAATCGCCTGGATGTGTTTGGGGTTCTTGTAGCCGAGCTTGGTGGGCATGCGCAGCTTCATCGGAAACCCGTATTTGGGCGGCAGCACCTGGCCGTCGTAGGTCAGCGCCAGCAGGGTCTGCGGGTGCAGGGCGGTGGCCATGTCTATGCTGGTGAAGTAGTCGTCGGCGCATTTGAAGCCGACGTATCTGGCGGTCGTGTCGGCGCCGACCTTGCGCAAAAAATGGAAGAAAGGCACGCCGCCCCATTTGCCGATGGCGCTCCAGCCTTCGACGCAGATGTGGCGCGTGACCTGGTCGGCCTGGGGCATCGCGCGCAGCTCGGGTAGCGACCATTTGCGCCTGTCGGCGACCAGGCCGGCGACCTCGAGGCGATAGCTTTCTTCGTCTACTTCACGCACCTCGTCTTCGCCGTAGTAGGCATTGAAGGGAAAAGGCCGGGTGATCATGGAATCGGGATAGGTGGGCGCCAGGCGATTCGGGTCAAACAGCAGGCCCTGCACGTCGTCGTTGATGCGCGAGATGCGGCTGAGGGCGTTGTTGACGGACTCGCTGTCGTCCAGCATGCAGCCGCTCAGCATGGCCAGGCCGCCGAGGGTGAGCGAGCCGCGCAAAAAATTGCGGCGGGCCGCTGAGAGCTTGTTTGCCGTGGCGATGCGGTCCACGGCTTCCTTGAGCACGGCGTCGCCGTCTACGTTGTGAAGGCGCCTGGGGCGTTGGATGTTCATGTTTTTTCCTGAAGAGTGCGGCTCAACGGCCGCGCAGCATGTAGACCAGCGTTTTGGGCACCAGCGCGACCATGACCAGGTGCACGGCGATGAAGCCGGCCAGCGCCGCCATGGCGAAAAAGTGGACCAGGCGCGCGCCTTCGTAGCCTCCCATGAGTTCACGCAGGATGGGAAATTGCACCGACTTCCACAGCACCAGGCCGGACACGACGATGAGCACGCTGTCGGCCATCACAAACAGGTAGGCCAGGCGCTGCACCATGTTGTAGTGGCGCGGGTCGGCGTGGGCCAGCTTGCCTTTGAGGGCGGCCAGCAGGTCGGCCGTGATGCCTTTGATGGACAGCGGAAAGAACTTGTGGAACAGCCGGCGCGTGAAGAGGTTGAAGGCCAGGTAGAGGATGCCGTTGAAGAACAGCAGCCACATCGCGGCGAAATGCCACTGCAGCGCGCCGCCCAGCCAGCCGCCCAGCGTGAGGTCTTTGGGAATCGTGAAACCCAGGAAGGCGGTGGCGTTGTAGATGCGCCAGCCGCTCATCATCAGCACGACGACAGCCAGCGCATTGAGCCAGTGCATGGCGCGCAGCCAGGCTGGGTGTATGGCTTGTTGTTTGCCTGTGTTCATCCAATGCTCCTCAGGGTTGCCCGCCGGCGGGATTTCCGGCGCAGTCTTGCCGCGTGTTTTGTTGCGTGTTGGGGTTTGGTCGGATGGGGCGCGGCTTTCTTACAGGCCTTTGGCATTTATTTGTTTGCAGGCAGAATCGGCGAAAGCTCCGGCCAACCTGTCACACACCCAGATGCACCGCCACAAGCGCCTCTTCGCCGTACTGGCCTTTTTGGGCCTGCTGCTGGCGGTGTTCCAGTTCTCGGGCCTGCGCGACAATTTCAGCCTGGCGTTCTTGCACCAGAAGTTCCTGGACAACGAAGCCAGCGGCTTGCTGATCTTCATCGTGTTGTTCGCGCTGGGCAACCTGATCCAGATCCCGGGCTGGATATTCCTGGCGGCCGCGGTGCTGGCGCTGGGCGAGGTGTGGGGCGGTGTGGCGACCTACCTCGCGGCGGTGGTCTCGTGCGCCTTTACCTTCTGGCTGATACGCCTGTTGGGCGGCGATGCCTTGCGGCAGATCAAGGGGCAGTGGGCGCGGCGCGTACTCGCGCAATTGGATGCGCGGCCGGTGGCCAGTATCGTGGTGCTGCGCATGCTGCTGCAGACGGTGCCGGCGCTCAACTATGCGCTGGCGATGTCGGGCGTGAAGTTTCGCGACTATCTATTGGGGACTTTGCTGGGCCTGCCGCTGCCGATTGCGTTGTACTGTGTGTTTTTTGATTACCTGGCGCGGGTGCTCAAGGTGCCGGGGTATTGAGGATTGGGTCTATCCGCGGCTGCTGCCCTCACCCCAGCCCTCTCCCAGAGGGAGAGGGGGCAAGAAGAAGTCGATTGATCTTTCTGCTGGCTTACCCCCTCTCCCATTGGGAGAGGGCTGGGGTGAGGAGCCGCGGCGGACAGGTACTTCGCTGTTTTTGCTCAGACGCCCGCGAGCAGCCGCTCATAAACCGCAAGGTCTTGCGCCGAAAAGCAGCAGAACACCACTTCCTTCAAGGAGGAGGGCTGCTGCAAGGCCTGGCGCACGCTGGCCACCGCGACCTCAGCGGCCAACTCGACCGGGTAGCCGTAGATGCCTGTGCTGATGCTGGGGAAGGCCAGCGAGGTGAGGCCTTTGGCGGCTGCGATTTCCATTGAGCGCCTGTAGCAGGACGCCAGCAGCCCAGGCTCGCCGTTGTTGCCGCCGCGCCAGACCGGCCCCACTGTATGGATGATGAATCTGGCGGGAAGCCTGTAGCCTTTGGTCGCCTTGGCCTCGCCGGTTTTGCAGCCGCCCAGCAGCCGGCATTCATGGACCAGCTCGGGGCCGGCGGCGCGGTGGATCGCGCCGTCGACACCACCGCCGCCCAGCAGCGATGAATTGGCGGCGTTGACGATGGCGTCAAGCTGCAGCTTGGTGATGTCGGACTGAATTGCCCTGAGGGTGGCAGTCATGGCGAAGTTTCCATGGGAAGAAGAGGCCCGCAGCGCATGCGGGCCCCGGCTCACAAGACCTTGCTCAGGAAGCGCCGGGTGCGCTCTTCCTTAGGGTTGTCGAAGATTTCAGCCGGCGAGCCTTCCTCGATCACCAGGCCCTCGTCGATGAACATCACGCGGTCGGCCACCTGGCGGGCAAAGCCCATTTCGTGCGTCACGACGACCATGGTCATGCCTTCCTCGGCAAGCGCCTGCATGACGGCCAGCACCTCGCCGACCATTTCGGGATCGAGCGCGGAGGTGGGTTCGTCGAACAGCATGATGCGCGGCTGCATGGCCAGCGCACGGGCGATTGCCACGCGCTGCTGCTGCCCGCCGGAGAGCTGGTTGGGATAGGCGTCTATCTTGTCGAGCAGGCCGACCTTGACCAGCAGTTCGCTGGCGCGATTGCGCGCTTCCAGGGCCGTGAGCTTGCGCACCTTGGTGGGCGCCAGCGTGATGTTCTCCAGCACGGTCTTGTGCGGGAACAGGTTGAAGCGCTGGAACACCATGCCGATTTCGGAGCGCAGGGCGTCGACGTCGGTCTTGGGTTCGTGCACCGACACGCCGTGCACCAGCACCTCGCCGCCGCTGGCGTCTTCCAGGCCGTTGAGGCAGCGCAAAAAGGTGCTTTTGCCGGAGCCGGAAGGGCCGATGACGCAGACAACCTCGGTGGCCTTGATGGCGCAGTCGATACCGCGCAGCACCGGGGTGTGACCAAACTGCTTGGTCAGGCGCTTAACGCGAATCACCTCGTCCATAACGAGCCTCCAGTTTCTTGACAAGGTAAGCCAGGCCCAGCGTCAGCACCCAGTACATGACGGAGATCGTGAGGTAGGGCTCCCAGTAGCGTGAATAGGCGCCGGCGACGGTGCGCGCGGCGTAGGCGAGTTCGGCCAGGCCGATCGCCGAGATCAGCGACGAATCCTTGAGCAGTGAGATCGCGTTGTTGCCCAGCGGCGGCAGCATGCGGCGGAAGGCCTGCGGCAGCACGACGTGGTACATGGTGCGCGGGAAGGACATGCCCAGTGAGCGGGACGCCTCGACCTGGCCCTTGTCGATGGACTGGATGCCGGCGCGGAAGATCTCGGAGATGTAGGCACCGGCATTGAGCGTGAGGGCCACGATGCCGGACAGGAAGGCGCCGTAGTTCTGCTTGATGTTGCGTGCGGTTTCACCCGAGATCACCAGGCCGTCGGCCGGGTTGATGAACAGCGGCAGCACGGCGAAGTGGATCAGCAGGATCTGCACGAACAGCGGCGTGCCGCGGAAGAAACTCACGTAGACGGTGGACGGCCAGCGCAAGGCGTATTTGCAGATCTCGCGCGCGGGCGAGTGGCGGGACTCCGCCACGCGCGCCATGCCGACGGCCAGGCCCAGCAGGGTGCCTTGCACGATGCAGATCAGCGTGACCGTGATGGTCATCTGCAGGCCGCGCCAGAACAGCACGCTGTACTCGGCGATGATGTCGGCCCTGAACCAGCCGAACCAGAGGACTTGCTCCATAAGGGAAAAGCCTCAGCGGTTTATTGCGCAGGCAACGCGGGTGCGTCGGCCTGGAACCACTTCTTGTAGATGGCGGCATAGCTGCCGTCGGCCTTGACGGCGGCCAGGCCGGCGTTGAGCTTGTCCAGCAGCGCCTTGTTGCCCTGCTTCACGACGATGCCGAAGTACTCCTTGGGGAAGCTCGCGTCGGACACGGTCTTGAGCTGCTTGTGTTCCTGGGTGCGGAAGGCGATCACGCCGTTGTCGCCGATGGCGGCGTCCAGGCCGTTGTTGGCCAGCTCGGAAATCACCACGGGGGTGCTTTCAAAGCGGCGGATGTCGGGGTTGGTCTTGCCGAACTCGCGCGAGGCCATGTCGTCGCCGGTGCTGCCGGTCACAACGCCGATCTTCTTGCCGGCCAGGTCTTTCAGGCCCTTGGCCGTGCTGTTGCTGTGCACGGCGATCAGCTGGCGCGCCTCGAAGTAGGGGGTGGTGAAATCGTAGGACTGCTTGCGCTTGTCGTTGATGGTGACGCCGGAGATGACCAGGTCGACGTCGCCGTTGTTGAGGGCGGCGAAGATGCCGGTCCAGGGCGTGTTGACGATCTTGATCTGCAGGCCGGCTTTCTGGGCGATAGCCTTGATCATGTCGACGTCGTAGCCGACGATTTCCTTGGTCGGGCTTTCATAGGCAAAAGGGCGGTAGGTGGCGCTGGAGCCGACGACCAGCTCCTTGTTCTGGGCGTGGGCGGCGCCGAAGGCAAGGGTCAGCAGGCCGGCGGTGGCGGCGATCTTGTGCAGGAGGTTCATGGTGATGGTCCAGAAAGGAGGGTAAAAGTGCTTGCCGGCCCCGCATGGGAGGCGAAAAAGCGAAAGTAGCCAATGGTAACGCCTGCAAAAGCCATGCCCGGCGGCCGGCGGGCAGGGTTTTCGCGCAGAGGGGATGGGCGGCGGGGAAAACGGGGCCAAAGAAGCCCAAAGGACCAAAGGAGGGCCACCTAAAAGGGCCCCGGGGCGGTCAAGCCCTGAGTTTTTGGTTGAAAAACGCCACGGTGCGTTCCCAGGCCAGTTTGGCGGCGGTGGCGTCGTAGCGCGGCGTGGTGTCGTTGTTGAAGCCGTGCTGGGTGCCGGGGTACTGGTAGGCGGTGTAATTGGCGCCTGCCGCCTTCAGGGCGGCTTCATAGGCGGGCCAGGAGGCATTGATGCGCTCGTCGACCGCCGCGAAATGGATCAGCAGCGGGGTTTTGACCTTGGCGGCGTCTTCCACCGGGGGCTGGTTGCCGTAAAAGGGCACGGCGGCATTGAGTTCGGGCAGGCGGGTGGTCAGCGTGTGTGTCATGCCGCCGCCGTAGCAGAAGCCGACCACGCCGAGCTTGCCGCTGCAGTCGTCGCGGGCCTTGAGCCAGGTGACGGCGGCCACGAAGTCCTCGGTGCACTTGCGCTGGTCGAGTCTGGCGAACAATTCGCGTGCCTTGTCCTCGTCGCCGGGGTAGCCGCCCAGGGGCGTGAGGGCGTCCGGCGCGAAGGCCAGGAAGTTGTCCAGCGCCAGGCGGCGCGTGATGTCTTCTATATGAGGGTTGAGGCCGCGGTTCTCGTGGATGACCAGGACGCCGGGCAGCTTGCCGGTGGCGTTGGCCGGCTTGGCAAGGTAGCCCTTGACGGTGCCGGTGCCGGCGGAGGAAGGGTAGCTGACCATCTCGGTCTTCAGGCGCTTGTCGTCTTTGGCGATTTGCTGCCCCGCAGCAAAGTTCGGGCTCAGGGCGGCCAGCAGGGCAGTGGCCGTCATGCCGGCGGTGGCGAATTTCTGGGCGCGTTCCAGGAAGCCGCGCCGGTCCAGGGTGCCGTGCACATAGGCGTCAAACAGAATCAGCAGTTCCTGGTCAAAGTCCTGGGCAGTCTTGAGTGGCATGGCGGCTCCTGCAAAAATTCCAGCATAACGATTCAGGCGTCGCCTGGCAAAGAGTGCCTTGCCCGCCACACCGCCACACCGCGGCGCCGCGGTGCCGCCGGCGGCTCAGGCTTGCTATGAAACAAATAGCTGCTGGCGCTCATGCCGGCTGGGCTGGGAGCCCTGTTATGCCTGAGGCCGGCGGAAAACCGGCAAAAACCTGTTTTAATAATGCCTTGGCCGCCGGCCGCTCAAATTGACACGGCGGGCTTTCTGTGACTCACTGGCTCACCGGGCCTGCCGGCCGCACTGCCTCCGGCAGTGGCGCCCCACAACGAGGAGAACCGCATCTTGAACCTGATTTCATGGCTGATGGCATTGCTGGGCGTGGCCGTCGGCGCGCTGGCCGGCATCCTGTTGTACGCCCGCGCCTTGCGCAAAAAGGCCGGCGAAAATCTGCGCGTTCCCAAAAAATGGCCGTTGACCGCGCGCGACGTCGTGACCAACGATGAATACGAAGTCTGGAAATGGATGCGCAGCACCTTCCACGACCACGCGGTGATGCTCAAGCTCCCGGTGCTGCGTTTCACCATTCCCATCGAAAAAGACAAGGACAAGGAAAAAAACAAGGAAAAGAACGAGCGCCTGCTCGAACTGCTCAACGGCGTTTACACCACCTTCACCGTCTGCACGCTGGACGGCAAGGTGGTCGGTTGCGTCGACCTGCGCGGCAAGCGCGACGTGAGCCGGGCCAGCCGCGAACTCAAGGAGAACCTGCTGTCCGATTGCGGCATCGCCTACACCACGGTGAAAGCCAGCCGCCCGCCTACCGTCAGCGCCATGCGCGCGGCTTTCCTGGGCGAAATCCCCGAAGAGCTGATCCAGGAAGACCAGGAAACGCGCGGCGGCGACAGCAGCTTCCATGCCGACCTGGAGTCCTTCACCCGCGAGCGCATGAAGGCCGCCAAGGATGCCGCGCTCCAGGAGCTCAACAAGGAAACCAAGCAGGAGGCCGCCCAGGCCGCCGCCAACCGCAACGTCGGCTTCAACCCCGACGGCACCGGCGGCCTTCGCATCGACAAGGGCGACCGGTTTGCCACGGCGTGGGAAGACTCCTTCATCCAGGCGGCGGACACGCGGCCGGCCAGGCGCGAATAAGGGCGCGGCCATGAGCACGGGCCCCCGGCAGGCGTTCGCCCAGGCACGCCGCACCTCATTTTTCGGTCCGCACAACACGCCATCGTGAGCAGGCTGGGCCACACCCGCGACAAGATCTACCGGACCGTGGCGCGGCAGCTTCACGGCGTGGTGCCGTGCTGGGTCTGCGGCGAACACGTCACGCCCGAGGCGGCGACGCTGGAGCACATCCAGCCGCTCAGCGAGGGCGGCAACAGCCACGCGGAAAACCTCGCCATCAGCCATGAAGTCTGCAACGGCCAGCGGCATGCCGCCGGCACGGTGCCGGCCTCGGCCGCCGCGCCCGGGCGCGTGCTCAGGCGCACGGCGGCGGACCCCGGCGTTCCCGCATGAGGCGCGGCTGGCTGCGGGGCATGTGGGTGCTGCCGGCCGTGCTCCTGGCGGGCCTGGCCTTTGCGGCCCCCGCGCAGAAGCCGGCCCCGGCCCGGGCGGCGCCGCCCGCCGCCGCCGTGGCGGAGGCCGACACTGGCCCGGGACTCGCCATCGGCAACGAAGGCAGCTACGCGCTGTCGCGTTCCTTCACCTACCTGGAAGACGCCGGCGGCGAACTGGTGCTGGCCGATATCCTGAAGCCCGAGGCACAGGCGCGCTTCCAGCCGGTGCCGCAAACCGGCCCGGCCACCAATTTCGGGCTGACCCGCGCGGCCATCTGGCTGCGCGTGAGCTTGCGCACTGCGCGCGATGCGCCCGCCGACTGGATGCTGGAACTGGCCTACCCGCCGCTGGACCGGCTGGAGCTGTACGCGCCGGACGGCAAGGGCGGCTTCAGCCGCCAGGTGGGCGGCGACCTGTCGCCTTTTGCCGATCGCGTAGTGGTGCACCGCAACCACGTGATGCCGGTACGCCTCAAGCCGGGCGCCGCCAGCACCCTGTACCTGCGGGTCAGTTCGGGCGGCACGGTGTCGGCGCCGGTGAACCTGTGGCAGCCCGCCGCGCTGTGGCGTCACGACCAGGCTGAGTACGCCACCATCAGCCTGTATTTCGGGCTGCTGATCGGCCTGCTGCTGTACAACCTGCTGCTGTTTTTCTCGGTGCGCGACCGGGCTTATGTGATCTATGTGGCTTTCGTGGCCTGCATGGCGCTGGCGCAGGCGGCCCTGACCGGCTTCGGCGCGCAGTTTCTCTGGCCGGGCCAGCTCTGGTGGAACAGCGTCTCGCCGCCCGTGGGCATGGCCGCGACGGCGGTCTTCGGCCTGCTGTTCGCGCGCAGCTTTTTGTCCAGTGCGCTCAGGATGCCGCGCCTGGACCGGCTCATGCTGGCGCTGGTGGCGGGCTGGCTGCTGACCCTGCTGGCGGCGCTCACGCTGCCTTATGTGGTGTCTTCGCTGATGGTGACGGTGCTGGCGGTCTTCAGCGTCGTCACGCTGGTGGTGGTGGGCGTGCTGAGCGTGCGCTCCGGCCACCCGGGCGCCAAGTATTTCCTGGCGGCCTGGGCGCTGCTGCTGGTGGGGGTGGTGACGCTGGCGCTGCACAACACCGGTGTGCTGCCTTCCCATGCGCTGACGGCCAATTCGCTGCTGATAGGGTCGGCGCTGGAGATGGTGGTGCTGTCCTTCGCGCTGGCCGACCGCATCAACGTCACGCGCCGCGAGAAGGAGCAAGCGCAGGCGCGCACCATGGCCGAGCACGCCATGGTGGAAGCGCTGAGCGTCTCGCAGGAGAACTTCCGCACGCAGCTCAAGGAGCGCGAAATGATCCTGGAAAACTCCATCGTCGGGATCGCCTTCCTGACGCCGGACGGGCGCTTTCGCTGGGCCAACCAGGCCATGCTGGAAGTTTTCGGCGCCGGCAGCAACGAGTTGACCTCGATGGAGCCCTTCTACCTCTCGCGCGAGGAATACATCCGGGTGGGCGGCGAGGTGGCGGCCTGCGTCGGCCGCGGCGAGAACTACGAAGCCGAGATCCAGGTGAAACAGTTCGACGGCACGCTGATCTGGGTGTCGCTGTCGGGCAAGGCGGTCAGCGAGCGCGACCTGAGCCAGGGCACGGTCTGGGTCATCATCAACATCACGCGCCGCAAGGAACTGGAAGCGCAACTGGTGCGCACCTCGTCGGAGCGCGGCGCCATCCTCAACAGCGCGCTGGTGGGCATTGTGCTGTCTGTGAACCGCCGCCACGAATGGGTCAACGAGAAGTTCGCGCAGATGATGGGCAGCCGGCGCGAGGACCTCATGGGCCAGCCCTCGAGCTACATCCATCCCGACCTGGCCACCTGGGAGCAGTTCGGCAAGGAGGCGCGCGAAACGCTGATCGCCACCGGCAGCTACATCAGCGAACGCCAGCTCAAGCGCCGCGACGGACAGCTCTTCTGGGTGCAGATGGCCGGCAGCTGCGTGCAGCCGAAAGACCCCGACTCGGGCGTGATCTGGGCCTTCCTCGACATCACCGAGCGCAAGAAGTCGGAAGAGGACACGCGCGAGGCGCTGGAGCAGCAGCGCGCGCTCAATGAGCTGCGCACCCGTTTCGTGGCCATGACCAGCCATGAGTTCCGCACGCCGCTGTCGGGCATCCTCTCGGCCGAGGAGTTGCTGCGCCACTACGGCAGCCGGCTGCCCGAATCCGAAAAGATCGAGATACTCGACAGCATCGCCGCGGGCGTGAAACGCATGACGCGCATGCTGGACCGCGTGCTGCTGCTGGGCAAGGCCGACGCGCAGATGCTGGAGTTCGAGCCGCATCCGCTGGACTTGCAGGCGCTGTGCGAGCAGCTGGTCGAGGAAGCGCGCACGCAGCAACCCGACAGCCTGTGTGAGCTGCGCCTGGACTACACGGCCGGGACGGGGCAGGGCCTTTACGACGAGAAGCTGTTGCGCCACATCTTCAGCAACCTGCTGTCCAATGCGGTCAAGTATTCGCCGCTGGGCGGCCTGGTGCTGTTCCGCGTGTGCACCGAAGATGACATGGTGGTCCTGGAAGTCGCGGACGAAGGCATAGGCATTCCGGAGGACGAGCTGCCGCACCTGTTCGAGTCCTTCCACCGCGCCAGCAATGTCGGCACCATCCAGGGCACGGGCCTGGGCCTGGCCATCGTGCGCAACGCCGTCGACATCCACGGCGGCAGCATAGACGTGCGCAGCAGCGCCGGCTCGGGAACCACGTTTACCGTGCGCCTGCCGGTGCGGCATTAAAAACACAGTCGGCATGACCCCGCCGCTCGTGATCCAGAGGCGCCGGCTGCTGCAGTCGCTGGCGCTGGCGGGCGCCGGCTGCTACCTGCCGGGCAGGGCGGCCGCGCAGCTGCGGCTTTCCGGCAACCCTTTCACGCTGGGCATTGCCAGCGGTTCACCCACCCATGACTCGGTCGTGCTCTGGACCCGGCTGGCCCTGGACGGCGAAGACGCCTTGCGGCTGCAGCCCACGCCCGTGGCCGTGCGCTGGGAAGTCGCACATGACGAGGCTTTCACCCGCATCGTGCAGGCCGGGCAGGCGCAGGCCGCGGCGGAGCTGGCGCATTCGGTGCATGTGGAAGTGCAGGGGCTGGAGCCCGACCGCTGGTATTTCTACCGCTTCGCCGTGGGTGATGCGCTCAGCGCCACCGGCCGCACGCGCACCTTTCCCGCACCCGGTGCGGTGGTGGCACGGCTGCGGCTGGCCTACGCGTCCTGCCAGCGCTGGGAGCACGGCTACTACAGCGCTTACCGGCACATGCGGGACGAAAACCTTGACCTGGTGATGTTCCTGGGCGACTACATCTATGAATACCCCAACGCCGGCCAGGCCGTGCGCGTGCCCACCGGCGGCTGGGTGCTGACGCTGGACGACTACCGCCGGCGCTATGCCCTGCACAAAAGTGATGCCGACCTGCAGGCCATGCACGCGGCCTGCCCCTGGCTGGTGACCTGGGACGACCACGAGGTACAGAACGACTACGCGGGCGCATCGCCGGGCAATAGCGGGCCGCCGGTGGCCGATTTCGCGGCCAGGCGCGCGGCGGCCTACCAGGCTTTTTACGAGCACATGCCGGTGCGCGCCTCAGTGCTCACGCGCGCGGTGGCCGGGCTGGCCGGCGGCGCCGAGATGCGCATTTACCAGCGCGTTCCCTATGGCCGGCTGGCGTCGCTCTACATGCTGGACGCTCGGCAATACAAGGACGCGCAGGTTTGCACGCAGGGCGGCAGGGCCGGCTCCAGCACGCTGAACCCGTCCGGCTGCGCCGTCTGGAAAGACCCGGTGCGCAGCATGCTGGGCGCGCAGCAGGAAGGCTGGCTCGATGCCGAATGGGGCGGCGCCGCCGGCAAGGCGACGGGCTGGAACCTCGTGGGCCAGCAGTCGCTTTTCGGCCGGCGCGATTTCCGCCCCGGGCCGGGCCAGGTGCTCTGGAATGACGGCTGGGACGGTTATGCGGCGGCGCGCACGCGCTTCACCGATTCGCTGCGCAAGCATGCCGTGGCGAATCCGGTGCTGCTGGGCGGCGACGTCCACGAGAACTGGGTGGGCCACATCAAGGCCGACTATGAGGATGCGGCCAGCGCGGCCGTGGGCACCGAATTCTGCGGCACCAGCATCACTTCGCGCTCAACCAGCGGCGCCAAGACCCCCGACACCCTGGCCGAGAACCCGCACTTTGTGTTTGCCGACTCGGAACGCAGGGGCTACGGCGTGGTGGAACTGACGCCGGGCCGGCTGACCACCACCTTGCGTGCGGTGGACGACGTGGTGCGCGCCGACAGCGGGGTGCAGACGCTGGCGCGCTTCGCTGTGCAGGCCGGGCGGCCGGTGGTGGAAAAAACCTGAATGCGGGCCATGGATTGCCTTCCTATCCGCCTGCAGCCGACTGGAAATGCGCTGTAGGCCCAGTCCTATTCCAGCCCCCGAAAAGGACTCCTAAAATCGGGAAACCCGTCAGAAGCGCCAACGAAGGCGCCAATGGAAGGCGCAAGTCGCCTATTGCCTTTGTCCCACTTTGCCGCTGCCCACATCCTGCAACAGGCCGGAGTTTCCGAGTCGATGGCGCGCAGCGTTGCCCCCCAGCTTGTCATCCGCGGCTACGACGCGAAGCATGTCATCTGGGGCAGGGGCGGGGAAGTGCAGTCATGGCAGTTCATCATCTCGGGCCTGGTGGCCGCCACCATGCCCACGCAGGAGGAACGTTCCGTTCCCATCATCATCTACGGCGACGACTCCTGGTTTGGCGAAAAGCCCATCCTCAACCGCATGCCGTCGCACTTCGAATATGTGTGCCTGTCGGAGACGCAGGTTTTTATGATTCCGGCGGCCGTGCTGTGGACGCTTTTTGACACGGAACTGGGGTTCGCGCGCTACATTGCGAAACTGGCGAGCTGGCGGGGACAAAAAACCTCGGAGATGCTGACCTTGATGAAGCTCGGCAACCCCTGCTTGCGGGTGGTCATGGGCATCGCGCAATTTGCCGAGGCCCTGGTCTCCCGCTCGGAGCGGCCGGCTACCACCGGGCTGGATGGCGGAATTGCCATTCCGGTTTCCCAGACTGTCATTGCCCAGCTGTGTGGTGTGTCCAGGGCCGCGTTTTCCGAACATCTGCAGCCGCTTGCGCTCGATGGCTGGCTGACCATCAGCTATGGAAAGATCGAGTTGCAATCCATCGCGACCTGGCATCGGTTCTCCAGCGCCCGGCGCAGCCAACCCACCTCCCACACCAACCCGTCCATGGCTGAACTGCTGGTGGAGTTGCATAACGCTTCTGGCATGTAAATCCGGGGGCCTGCGCCAGCGTCAGGATGCCGGCTGCAAACGGTCTCATCATCTTTTCCCTGGTTGAAATACGCTAGAAATCCGGGGACTTACTGACGGCACCCAGTGCCGGTTCAAACTCATGCATCGCCGTCGCAAGTTCGCCGTCGAAAGGTGGAAGGGCGGCGGGCTGCTTCACATGCCCGCCGGAGTAAGACGTCCAGTGAACCCGGGACTTGAGGTCGAATCGGCCTCAGGCCGCCAGTTCCTCTTCTTCCTCGAGGTTGTCGTTCAGGAAGCCGCCGCTCTGGTGGGCCCAGAGGCGCGCATACAGGCCGCCGTTGGCCAGCAGCGTGCGGTGGTCGCCTTCTTCGACGATGCGGCCCTGGTCCAGCACGATGAGGCGGTCCATGGCGGCGATGGTCGAGAGGCGGTGGGCGATGGCGATCACCGTCTTGCCCTGCATCAGGGTGTTAAGGCTGCTCTGGATGGCGACTTCGACTTCGGAGTCGAGGGCGCTGGTGGCTTCGTCCAGCAGCAGGATGGGTGCGTCCTTGAGCATCACGCGCGCGATCGCGATGCGCTGGCGTTGCCCGCCGGAAAGCTTCACGCCGCGCTCGCCCACGTGGGCGTCATAGCCGTGGCGGCCGTGCGGGTCGGTCAGGTCGGCGATGAAACCGTCGGCTTCGGCGCGCCGCGCGGCCAGGCGCACGTCTTCGTCGCCGGCGTCGGGACGGCTGTAGGTGATGTTGTCGCGCACCGAGCGGTGCAGCAGCGAGGTGTCCTGCGTCACCATGCCGATGTGGCCGCGCAGGCTGTCCTGCGTCACGCCGGCGATGTCCTGGCCGTCGATCAGGATGCGCCCGCCGTCCAGGTCGTAAAAGCGCAGCAGCAGGTTGACCAGCGTCGATTTGCCGGCGCCGGAGCGGCCGATCAGGCCGATCTTTTCGCCCGGCCTGACGGTCAGCGTCAGCTGGTCTATCACCGGCTTGTTGTTGCCGTAGCTGAAGTTCACGGCTTCAAAGCGCACCTCGCCGCGCGGCACGTCGAGCGCAGCCGCACCGGGCGCGTCCACGATGGTGCGCGGCCGCGAAAGCGTGTTGATGCCGTCCTGCACGGTGCCCACGCTTTCAAAGAGGCTGGTGGTCTCCCACATGATCCAGTGCGACATGCCCTGCAGGCGCAGCGCCATGGCGGTGGCCGCGGCCACCGCGCCCGCGCCGACCTGGCCCAGGTGCCAGAGCCACAGCGAGGTGCCGGCCATGCCGAGGATCAGGCCCATGCTGAGCGCGTGGTTGACGATCTCGAATGCGCTGACGAGGCGCATCTGGCTGTAGCCGGTCTTCATGAACTCGCTCATGGCGTCGCGCGCGAAACCGGCTTCGCGCCGGGTGTGCGAGAACAGCTTGACCGTGGTGATGTTGGTGTAGGCGTCGGTGATGCGGCCGGTCATCAGCGAGCGGGCGTCGGCCTGCAGCTTGCCGATGCGGCCCAGCCGCGGCACGAAGTAATAAAGGCTGGCGATGTAGAGCGCCAGCCAGACCAGGAAGGGCGCCACCAGTTTCATGTCGAAGGCCGCGGCCAGCACCGTCATGGTGGCGATGTAGACCCCCATGGCGACCAGCACGTCGGCCAACACGAAGAGGGTGTCGCGCACCGCCAGCGCGGTCTGCATGACCTTGGTGGTCAGCCGCCCGGCGAACTCGTCCTGGTAGAAGGACATGCTTTGCCCCAGCATCAGGCGGTGAAAGTTCCAGCGCAGCCGCA
Source organism: Polaromonas sp. LjRoot131 (assembly GCF_964252805.1). Classification (NCBI taxonomy): domain Bacteria; kingdom Pseudomonadati; phylum Pseudomonadota; class Betaproteobacteria; order Burkholderiales; family Comamonadaceae; genus Polaromonas; species Polaromonas sp. LjRoot131. The sequence continues at coordinate 899,464 of NZ_CAXUPF020000001.1, forward strand.
TCGGGAAGTTGATGGCCAGCGTCTGGTGTTTCACGGTGGTCTGCAGCGCCACGGCCGCGATGCTGCCCACCACGATAAACGCGAGCCAGCCCAGTGCGGTGCCGTGCTCGGCCCACAGCTTGGCGGGTGCGGTTGCACCCAGCCAGTCGACGATGCGGCCCAGCATGGCGAACAGCAGCGCCTCAAAAATCGCCAGCACCGCGGAGAGCAGCGCCAGCTGCAGGATGTAGCCGCGCGCGCCTTCGGTGCAGGCCCACAGAAAGGCCATGAAACCCTTGGGCGGCAGGGAGGGGTCGGCCTCGGGGTAGGCGGGAAGCTGGCTTTCGAATCGTTTGAAAAAAACCATGGATGTCGGTGTCTTTTGGTTCAGGTGTCTGCTTATAAGGTGTTATGGCTGCGGGATCGTTGACTTATTGGGGACGGATTGATGCGCCGGCCGCGATGTGGCCGTGTAGGCGCCTCAGCTGAAAAGCTCCAGCAAACGGTCCAGGCCGCCTTCATTGATGGCTACCATGGCCTGCTCGCGCACGCGCGGTTTGGCGTGGTAGGCCACCGAGAGGCCGGCCACGCCCATCATGGGCAGGTCGTTGGCGCCGTCGCCCATGGCAATCGCCTGCAGCGGGTTGATGCCCAGCTTGCCGCAGGTCTCGAGCAGCATTTTTCGTTTCTCCTCGCCGTCGCAGATGTCGCCCCAGGGCTGGTCCACCATGCGGCCGGTTAGAAAACCGTCCTCAACCTCGAGTACGTTGGAGCGCGTGTAGTCGATGCCGAGTTCGTCGCGGACACGGTCGGTGAAGAAGGTGAAGCCTCCGCTGACCAGCAGCACCTTCATGCCGGCCTCCTTGCAGGCGTGTACCAGTTCGGCGGCGCCGGGGTTGAGCTTGAGGCGCTCGTGATAGACCTGGTCCATGCTGGCCACGCTGACGCCTTTGAGCAGGGCCACGCGCTGGCGCAGGCTTTCCTTGTAGTCGGCGATCTCGCCACGCATGGCCGCCTCGGTGATGGCTGCCACCTCGGCCTTGCGGCCGGCGGCATCGGCAATTTCGTCGACGCATTCGATGTTGATGAGGGTGGAGTCCATGTCGAAGGCGATCAGCTTGAAGCCGCTGAGCTTCAGGTCGGGGGTGGAGACGTTGACGACGAGGCCGGGAGAGATTTCTGCGGGGGTCATGCGGGAGTGGCTTCCGTGGTGGGTGTGGTGGGTTGTCCGAGTGAGCGCAGGACGTCGCGCACCATCTGCGCGCGGTCCTTGGGGTTGTCGAGCTCGCGCTCTATGCGCAGCTTGTCGTTGCCGGCCAGCCGGATGTGCCGGTTTTTCTGGATCAGCTGCATGATGGCCATCGAGTCGATGGGCGGGTCCTTCTTGAAGGTGATGCTGATGGCGCCGGGCGCGGCATCGACCTTGACCACGCCATAAGGCCTGGCGATCACGCGCAGGCGGTGCACGTCGATCAGCGTCTGCGCCTGCGGCGGCAGCTTGCCGAAGCGGTCGACGATTTCCTCAAGCAGCGCGTCGATCTGGTCGGTGTTCTTGGCGGTGGCCAGTTTTTTATAGAAGCTAAGGCGCAGGTGCACGTCGCCGCAATAGTCGTTGGGCAGCAGGGCAGGGGCGTGCAGGTTGATCTCGGTGGTCACGCTGAGCGGCGAGAGCAGGTCGGGCTCGCGCCCGGCCTTGAGCGAGGCCACGGCTTCGCCGAGCATCTCGTTGTAGAGCTGGAAGCCGACCTCCAGCATGTTGCCGCTCTGGTTTTCGCCCAGCACTTCGCCGGTGCCGCGGATTTCGAGGTCGTGCATGGCCAGGTAAAAGCCCGAGCCGAGTTCCTCCATCTGCTGGATAGCCTCGAGCCGCTGGCCGGCCTGCTTGGTCAGGCCCTCGATGTCGGGCACCATCAGGTAGGCATAGGCCTGGTGGTGGCTGCGGCCCACGCGGCCGCGCAGCTGGTGCAGCTGCGCCAAGCCGAACTTGTCGGCGCGGCTCATCACGATGGTGTTGGCGGTCGGCACGTCGATGCCGGTCTCGATGATGGTGGAGCACAGCAGCAGGTTGTAGCGCTGGGCGATGAAGTCCTTCATCACGCGCTCCAGCTCGCGTTCGGGCATCTGGCCGTGGGCCACGGCGATGCGCGCTTCGGGCAAGATCTCTTCGAGTTTCTCGCGCCGGTTCTGGATGGTCTCGACCTCGTTGTGCAGGAAGTAGACCTGGCCGCCGCGCTTCAATTCGCGCAGCACGGCCTCGCGGATCACGCCGTTGTTCTCGCTGCGCACAAAGGTCTTGATGGCCAGGCGGCGCTGCGGCGCGGTGGCGATCACGCTGAGGTCGCGCAGGCCTTCGAGCGCCATGCCCAGCGTGCGCGGAATCGGCGTGGCCGTCAGCGTCAGCACGTCGACCTCGGCGCGCATGGCTTTCATGGCCTCTTTGTGGCGCACACCGAAGCGGTGCTCCTCGTCGATGATGAGCAAGCCCAGGCGCTCGAACTTCACGTCCTGGCTCAGCAGCTTGTGCGTGCCGACCACGATGTCGACCGTGCCGTCGGCCAGGCCCTTGATGGCGGCTGTGATTTCCTTGCCGGAGCGGAAACGGCTCATCTCGGCGATCTTGACCGGCCACTTGGCGAAGCGGTCCACCAGCGTCTGGTAGTGCTGCTCGGCCAGCAGCGTGGTCGGCGCCAGCAGGGCCACCTGCTTGCCGCCGGTGACGGCGATGAAAGCGGCGCGCAGCGCGACCTCGGTCTTGCCGAAACCCACGTCGCCACAGACCAGCCTGTCCATGGGGCGCGGGCTGATCATGTCCTGGATCACGGCGTGGATGGCGGCGCGCTGGTCGGCGGTTTCTTCAAAACCGAAGTCGTTGGCAAAGGTCTCGTAGTCGCCGGGCGAGTAGCGGAAGGCATGGCCTTCGCGCGCGGCGCGGCGGGCGTAGATGTTGAGCAGCTCGGCGGCCGAGTCGCGGATCTGCTCGGCGGCCTTGCGCTTGGCCTTTTCCCACTGGCCGCTGCCCAGCTTGTGCAGCGGCGCTTCCTCGGCGCTGACGCCGGTGTAGCGGCTGATCAGGTGCAGCTGGCTGACGGGCACGTAGAGCGTGGCCTTGTCGGCGTACTCCAGGTGCAGGAACTCTTGCAGCAGCGGTGTGCCGTCGGCATTCACGCCCTGGCCCAGGTCCATGTTGATCAGGCCGCGGTAGCGGCCTATGCCGTGGGCGCTGTGCACCACCGGGTCGCCCACGTTGAGCTCCGAGAGATCCTTTATCAGCGCCTCGACGTCGCTGACCTGCTCCTGCTTTTTGTTGCGGCGGCGCACCGTGACACCGGCCGCGAACAGCTCGGTCTCGGTGATGAAGTCGATGCCTTCCTCGAGCCAGCTGAAGCCGGTGTTGAGCGCCGCGGTGGCAATGCCGAGTTTTTCGTCGCTGGCCTGGAAGTCTTCGAGGGAGTCGAAGGCGGGCGGGCTGACGCTGCTGGCGCGCAGGAAGTCCAGCAGGCTTTCGCGCCGGCCCTCGCTTTCGGCCAGCACCAGCACGCGGTGCGCCGTGTTGCGCACATGGCCCTTGAATTTGGCCAGCGGGTCTTCGGCGCCGCGCACCACGGCCATTTCGCCGAGCTTCTGGAACTGGGCGTTGTCGGCCACGTCTTCCACCGTGGCGCGAATGGCCAGCTGGGCGTAGTCGTTGGCACGCGCATAGAACTGCTCGGTGCCCAGGAACAGCGATTCGGGCGGCAGCGCCGGCCGGTCGGGCGCGTCGCGCACCAGCCGGTAGCGGTCTTTGGTGTCCTGCCAGAAACGCTGGAAGGCCGGCTCCAGGTCTCCATGCAGCACCACCGTGGCATCGTTGCCGAGGTAGTCGAACACCGTGGCGGTTTCTTCGAAGAACAGCGGCAGGTAGTACTCGATGCCGGCGGTGGCCACGCCGTTGCCCATGTCCTTGTAGATGCGGCTCTTGGTCGGGTCGCCGTCCAGCAGTTCGCGCCAGCGGCTGCGGAATTTGGCGCGCGCATCGTCGTCCATGGGGAATTCGCGGCCGGGCAGCAGACGCACTTCGGGCACAGGGTATAGGCTGCGCTGGCTGTCGGGGTCGAAGGTGCGGATGCTGTCGATCTCGTTGTCGAACAGGTCGACGCGGTAGGGCACGGCCGAACCCATGGGGAACAAATCGATCAGCCCGCCGCGCACTGCGTATTCGCCGGGGCTGACGACCTGGGTGACGTGGCTGTAGCCGGCCAGCGTGAGCTGGGCCCTCAGGCGCGTTTCGTCGAGCTTTTGCTTGACCTTGAAGTGGAAGGTGTAGCCGGCCAGGAAGCTGGGCGGCGCCAGCCGGTACAGCGCCGTGGTGGCGGGCACGATGACCACGTCGGCGCCGGTTTCCTTGTCGCGTTGCTGGATGCGCCACAACGTGGCCAGGCGCTCGCTGATCAGGTCCTGGTGCGGCGAGAAGGTGTCATAAGGCAGGGTTTCCCAGTCGGGGAACAGGGCGCAGCGCAGTTCCGGCGCGAAGAAGGCGATTTCGTCCATCAGGCGCTGGGCCGTGGTGGCGTCCGAGGTGATGATGGCGGTGAGCTTGCCGGCGGCTTTTTCGCGTGTGCCCAGGCGTGCCAGCAGCAGGGCATCGGCGGAACCGGCGGGCTGGGGCAGGGTATAGCGTTTGCCGGAGGCGAGTGGAGGTAGGTGCATTGAGCGGTGCGCGGCTGGCCAGGTGTTCAACAAGTCAATCGGAAAATCATTCGGCAAAAGGCAGGCACCCCAAACCATCCGGAGTGGGGTGCCTGCATGCGTTCAATCCGGTGATTTTAGAATCTATGATGAAGTTATGACGACAAGCCGCGCCAATACCCGTTCCGAGTCCCGTTTTTTTGCCCTGATCCCCTGTGCCGGGCAGGGAAGCCGCGCCGGCACGGTCCAGGCCAAGCAGTACCAGGTGATCGCCGGGCTGCCCATGGTGAAGCACACCGTGGAGGCCTTCCGGGCGCTTTCGGGCACTTTTGCCGCGCTCTGGGTGGTGATTTCGCCGTCCGACCAGGAGTTTTCGAGCGTCTTCCCTGATTACAAGCAGCCCAACGAGCACCTGCTGCCGGGCGGGGGGGCGACACGGGCGGCGACGGTGCTCAACGGCCTCAAGGCCATGGTGGCGCAGCCCGGCGGTGCCACGCTGGACGACTGGGTGCTGGTGCATGACGCCGCGCGCTGCCTGGTGATGCCCGAACAGATCGAAGCCCTGATTGCCGCCTGCCGCAACGATGCCGTGGGCGGCCTGCTGGCGCAAAAGCTGCCTGACACGCTCAAAAGTGAGCACGGCGGCCGCGTGGCCAGCACCATAGACCGCAGCGAAAAATGGCTGGCGCAGACGCCGCAGATGTTCCGCATCGGCATGCTGATCGACGCGCTGGAGAAAACCGGCGACCGCGTCACCGACGAATCCAGCGCCATGGAGGCGGTGGGCCTGGCGCCCCGGCTGGTGAGCAGCAGCGCGGAGAACTTCAAGGTCACCTACCCGGAGGATTTCGCGCTGGCGGAAGCGATTTTCGGGCGGCGCGGCAAGTAGGCGCCGAATCCCATCACAAACCGACAAAGGCATCCATGAGCAGCGTCAACTTTCGAATCGGCGAGGGCTGGGACACGCACGCGCTGGTGCCCGGGCGCAAACTGATCATCGGCGGGGTCGACATCCCCCACACCGTGGGCCTGCTCGGGCATTCGGACGCCGACGTGCTGCTGCATGCCATCACCGACGCCTTGCTGGGCGCTGCGGCCCTGGGCGACATCGGTTCGCACTTTCCCGACACCGATGCGCGCTTCAAGGGCGCCGACTCGTCGGTGCTGCTGGCGGAAGTGGGGCGCCTGCTGAAGGAGCGCGGCCACAGCATCGCCAACATCGACAGCACCGTGATTGCCCAGGCACCCAAGCTGGCCCCTTACATCGCGGCCATGCGGGCGAACATCGCCAAAACCCTGGAGCTGGACGTGGGGCAAGTCAACGTCAAGGCCAAAACGGCCGAGAAGCTGGGCCCGGTCGGGCAAGGGCTGAGTATGGAAGCCCGCGCCGTGGTGCTGCTGTACTAGAAATCTAGCTTCGGCGCAGCTTGATGTGCGCGGCCAGTCCGCCCGAGCCGGTGTTGGCCAGGCCGAACACGCCGCCCATGCGGTGAATGGTTTTCTCGACAATCGCCAGGCCCAGGCCCGCGCCGGTGGCTGCCGTGCGCGCCGCGTCGCCGCGAAAGAACGGCCGCGTGAGCTTGGACAGGGTTTCGGGCGCCACGCCCATGCCATGGTCGCGCACCTTGATCAGCACCCACTGGTCGCGGCTCTTGGCGGCGATGTCCACCAGCGCGATGCCGGTTTCGGGCGTCTTGCCGTAGCGCCTGGCGTTTTCCAGCAGGTTGGAGATCACGCGGGACAACTCGACCTCGTCGGCCAGCACCGCCATGTCGTCGGGGATGGCGACGGTCACGCGCATGTCTTCGTAGTCGGCCACGGCATAGACCGCGGCATCGACCACCGCGTTGAGCGACACCCGCTCCAGGCGCGGCGGTTCGGGCCGGGCGTAGTCGAGGAATTTGTCGATGATGGCGTCGAGCTGGGTGATGTCGGCCGCCATGTGTTCGCGCGCGTCGGCGTCGGTGACGCTCATCTCGGTTTCCAGGCGCAGGCGCGCCAGCGGCGTGCGCAGGTCGTGCGAAATGCCGGCCAGCATGATGACCCGGTCCTGTTCGATCTTGGAGAGCTGCTCGGCCATTCGGTTAAAGCCGATGTTGACCTCGCGGATCTCGCTGGTGGCGACTTTCTCGTCGAGCAGGCTGGCGTCGAAGTCGCCGTCGCGCATGCGGCTGGCCGCGAAGGACAGCTGCTTGAGCGGCCGGTTGATCAATCGGGCGATAAAGGCCGCGCCCGCCAGCGACAGCGCTGCAGCGGTGATCAGCCAGATGACCCAGGTGCTGTTGCGGGACGGGCCAATCTTGGATGGATCGGTGAGCAGCCAATAGGAGTCGCCGTCGATGGCAAAGCCCACCCACAGGCCCTTCTGGCCGTTGACGCTGCTGGCCACGACGGTGCCGTTGCCCAGCCGCGCCTTGAGTTCCTCGGCGGTGCGCTCGCCCAGTTCGTCGCTCTCGAACAGGTCGAACTTGTCCTTGGGCTCGCGTGGTGTGATGCGCACGCGTTCCTCGTCGGCCAGGGTCTTGATCAGGGAGACGCGGGCGATGGCGTCGGAATAGCGCAGCGCGGCCCGGCTCAGGTTGACCAGCGAGGCCAGTTGCTGCGCGCTCTGGATGGCGCGCGGCTCCGATTCGAGTGCCCTGAAGGTCTGCAGCCAGGCCACGATGGAGCCGAACAGCAGCAGAGCCAGAAAGAAAAACGTCCGCCAGAACAGGCTGAAGCCGCGCCGCGGGCGCATCTCCAGCGGTGCCGGGGCGGTTTCAAGGGGGACCGGGTTGGTGGCGTCCATAAAAAAGTGGGTACGTGCCGCGAATGCGGACTATCAATCGATCATGGACGTTAGCACGATAAGTCTGCGCGGCAGCAGGCAAGCTGTTGCCGCCTGTTGCCGCCTGTTGCGGGCACGCGTCGTGTCCAAGCGGCCCCCCACTGGCTCTGGAATTCTTCAAGCCAGCATGAGCCGCGGAACTGGCTTTGCCAGGCCGCAGGCGGGCGGCCCCCCCGGGGGGCAGGAAGCTACACGAAGTGAGCGACCGTGGGGGCTAGTTAGTGCCATCCGGCACGAACACGTAGCCGATGCCCCAGACCGTCTGGATGTAGCGGGGCACCGCCGCATCCACTTCGATCAGCTTGCGCAGGCGGGAAACCTGCACGTCCAGGCTGCGGTCGAAGGGCTCGAACTCGCGGCCGCGGGCCAGTTGCGCCAGCTTTTCGCGGGACAGCGGCTGGCGCGGGTGGCGCACCAGGGTTTTCAGCATGGCGAATTCGCCGGTGGTCAGCGGCAGTTCTTCGCCGTTCTTGTGCAGGGTGCGCAGGCCCATGTCGAAGGAGAAGGGGCCGAAGGTGATGACTTCCTGGTCGCTGGATGGGGCACCGGGCACTTCGGCGGTCGGCCGGCGGCGCAGCACCGCGTGGATGCGGGCCAGCAGTTCACGGGGGTTGAAGGGCTTGGCGAGGTAGTCGTCGGCGCCGACCTCCAGGCCGACGATGCGATCCACGTCCTCGCCTTTGGCGGTCAGCATGATGATGGGGGTGCGGTCGTTGGCGGCGCGCAGCCGGCGGCAGATGGACAGGCCGTCTTCGCCGGGCATCATCAGGTCCAGGACGATCAGGTCGACGGCATCACGCAGCATGATGCGGTTCAGGGCCTTGCTGTCTTCGGCCAGGATCACTTCGAAGCCCTCCTGGGCCAGGTAGCGGCGCAACAGGTCGCGAATGCGGGCATCGTCGTCAAGGATCAGGATTTTGTCGGCACGGGCGTTGGGTTGGGCTTGGGTCATAGTCGTCTGGTAATTTGTAACAGAGCCATTTTGAAGGCTGAAAACACGCGATGTCTCGTTTTTCAGTCACTTTGACACACTGTTACATAAGTTGCGGCTGCATGCACGCGCAGGATTTGATTATGGAAATCCTCCTACACCTGCCGGGGAAAGAGCATGTGAAAATCGCGGCCCACGCATTGTGCGAAACGCCGGCGTCCCTTTAAAAGGGTCACTTGCCACGCCGGAAAAATCCGGCCGACTGAACGGCTGCCGGCAGGCACATGGCAGGCACGACTTGCCAAATCCCCAAATTCCTGGCCTCTCCCTGGCCTCTATTTCCGGCCTCTCCAACCCCTTTTTGTTTTCTTCTTCGTTTCATGTCTTTCCCCGGCTGCACAACTGTGGCCAAAAGCAAGATCAACCACCTGAAAGGTAAATTCCAATGCGAACTTCCAAATCGATTGCCGTCTGTATCCTGTTGGCGGGCGCTGCCTTCGCCTCCGGCGTGATGGCCCAGACCATGCACCCCGAAACCCTGCAGAACGTGGCCCAGCTCTCGGCCACGGGCTCTGTGGAAGTGCAGCAGGACCTGCTGTCGATTTCCCTGAGCACCACGCGCGACGGCACCGATGCCGGCGTTGTGCAGACCCAGCTCAAGCAGGCGCTGGACACCGCGCTGGCGCAGGCCAAGCAGGCGGCCGCGCCGGGCCAGATGGATGTGCGCACCGGCAACTTCAGCCTCTACCCGCGCTACGGCAAGGACGGCAAGATCAACGGCTGGCAGGGCTCCACCGAACTGGTACTGGAAGGCAGGGACTTTCCGCGCATCACCGGCACGGCGGGCAAGATCCAGACCCTCACCATGAGCAATGTGAGTTTTGCCCTGAGCCGCGAACAGCGCGCCAGGGTGGAGGGCGAGGCCCAGGCGCAGGCCATCGAGCGCTTCAAGGCCAAGGCCGGCGAAGTGGCGCGCAGCTTCGGCTTTTCGAGCTACAGCCTGCGCGAAGTCTCCATCAACGCCAACGACCAGGGCAGCCCGCCGCGCCCGCGCATGATGGCAATGTCGGCCAAAGCCGAAATGGCCGATGCCAGCGTCCCGGTGGAAGCCGGTAAAAGCACGGTGCTGGTCAACGTGTCGGGCTCCGTGCAGATGAAATGATGAAGCGGGGCGGCTAGGAGCCTGGGCGGCAGGAGGCGCATCGGCTGCAAAGCCAGCGCAGCGTCCATTTTTCACCGGCTTTTTGCCCCATAGCTACGGCTATGGGTCTGCAAACCCGGCAAAAACTGTCCTCGCTGGGCTCGCTTTTCGCTTTGATGCCTTCTGCCGCCCAGGCTCCTAGCCGCCCGGGATCGTTCAGGCCACCGAGGCGCAGGCCTTCTGCTTCTGGCGGCGCTTGCGGGCGACGACTTTGGCGCGCAGGTGGTCGTAAGCCCAGTTGAAGCAGAAGGTATAGGGCAGGAAAAACAGCACGATGGCGATGTCCAGCACAAAAGCCTCCCAAAGGCCGATGTCCAGCCACCATGCGGCCAGCGGAACCACCGCGATGATCAGGCCGATTTCAAACAGTACCGCGTGCACGGCGCGCGCGCCCAGCGTGCGCTGAAAGCCCATGCGTTGCTGCGCCTGGTCGAAGAGGGCGTTGAACACCATGTTCCAGCTCATGGCCATGAGCGAGACCATCAAGGTCAGCAGGCCCATGTGCGCCAGCGAATAACCGAGCAGCCAGGCGCCCAGCGGCGCACAGATGGCGATGGCCAGGACTTCAAACCCCAGGGCGTGGAAAAAACGTTCCTTGACTGATTTCTGCGGATTCACGGTGCACTTCACTTTCTGCTTGATGTCGGGCTCCAGCCCGGTTCGGTACTGACGGCGCTGGATGGCTATGGCTGTATTTTTATCGTTATTTTGGATGGATTAAAATCAATAATCATCTATTAAACAGATAGAAAGCCGCGCCATGCGCCATTCCCCGGAAGCCCTGACCGCCTTTGCCGAAGCCGCCACCCTGGGCTCTTTTTCGGCTGCGGCGCGCAAGCTGGGCAAAAGCCAGTCGACCGTGAGCACCGCGATTGCCAACCTGGAGATCGACCTGGGCATCACCCTGTTTGACCGCGGCACCCGCAAGCCGGCACTGACGGAGCATGGCCGGGTGATGCTGGGCAGGGTGCAGGAGATCCTGGCCGCGAGCGACCGGCTGGACCGCGCCGCCAGCCAGCTGGGCGGCGGCATGGAGCCCAAGCTCAGCGTGGTCTGGTCGGACACCTACCAGTCGGACCGCTTTGAGGAAATGCTGCTGGCTTTTGAGCAGCGCTTTCCCGACCTTGAATTCGAATGCCTGATTGCCGAACACGGCGACCTGGTCTCGCTGGTGCAGACCGGGCGGGCGCACATTGGCGTGGTGGCCGCGCAAAGCGCTTACCCACCGGATATCGGCGCGGCCACGATTGCCGAGCAGTCGGAAATCACCTTGTTCGTCGCCACCGCCCATCCGCTGGCCAGCCTCAAGGACCTGACACCCGACCTGCTGGCCAATTACCGCGAACTGCGGCTGGATACTTATATGGAGCAGGGCGGCCAGGGCCTGCCCCAGTCGCGCCGCGCCTGGTCGGCGCCCAGCTACCTCATGCTGATGGAAATGGCGGTGCTGGGTTTTGGCTGGGCGGCGATTCCGCGCTGGATGGTCACACGCTTTGCCACCGGCAAGCTGGCGGAACTTGACGCGCGCGGCTGGCCGCGGCGGGTGCCGGTCGATGCCGTGTGGTCGCGCCAGCGCCCTCTGGGGCGCGCCGGTACCTGGCTGCTGCAGGAAATGCTGGCGCCGGCCGGATCGGCGAATTCAGGCGGGATCCCGCCTGAGATGTGAAAAAGCCCGCGGCCTGTCAAGGCGCGCGGGCTGGTGGCGGCGGGCGCGGCAGGCGCGCCCGCAGGCCGATCAGAAGCGGTAGCGCAGGCCCAGGCTGGTGGTGCTGATGCGCTCGTTGCCGGTGCCGACGAACTTCATGTCATGCTCGTCCCACGCCAGCACGGCCGACAGGGCTGGGGTGAAAGCCCATTCGGCGCCTATGCCGTAAGACAAGCCCCAACCGCTCTCGGAGCCGGAAGGAAGGCCGGACAGCGGCGAGGCCGACACGCGGGTGTGTCCATAGGTCGTGCCGACCTTGCCCAGCAGGTTGAAAGCGTTGCTCAGCGGCAGGCGGCCGACCAGGCTCAGGTTGATGCCCTGTGCCTCCGTCTGTCCGCCGGCGCGGTTAGCCTTGCCGAAATCGGTATAGCCGAGTTCCAGGCCGAAGTTGTTGTTGAAATAACTACCGCCGTAGAGGTTGTACGAGGTGTCCTTGTTGTCCGAAGGGAAGCCACCGGCGCCGCTGGGCAGCGAGAAGTCCGATTGGCCGACGTTCAGGCCGAAATAGCGCGAACCCGGTGCATAAAAGGAATAGTTGCTGCTCGACATACCGGTGCTGGACGTCGAGCTCTGGGCTTGCGCGCCCGTGGCGGCTGCCAGTGCTGCCACGGCCAGTACGGTGGCTGAAAAGGTTTGGGTCAATGATGGCATGGTGTTTCCTTCAAGAGATGAATGGACGGCGTCACGCTTGTGGCGAAACAGCCGCGTGTTGTTGCTTTCCGTCGTGAAATTTAAGGGCCGGGGGGATTCGTTTTTGTGGGTGCAACCGTTAAATCCCTGTAGGACAAACGGAAGTTTGCGCACGGCGCGAGGGTGATGGCGTACCGCCTTGCGAAGCGCTTGCGCCGATTTTTGCGGTGCTAAAGTCAAGGCATGCAGCTCATTACCCACCTGCCCGGAAGCACGCCGCTGGTCCTGGATTCTCCCCACAGCGGAACGGTGTACCCGGCGGATTTCAGGCATGCCTGCACGCTTGCCGTGCTTCGCAGCGCCGAAGACACCCACGTTGAAAAGCTCTACGACTTTGCCCCCAGCCTGGGCGTGCACTGGATTGAAGCGCACTTTCCACGCAGCTACCTGGACGCCAACCGCAACACCACCGAAATGGACGTGAGCTTGCTGGACGGGCCCTGGCCCGGGCCAGTGGAGACCGATCCCAAAATATTGTCCAAGGTACGCCTGGGCAAAGGCCTGATCTGGCGCACCACGGACGAAGGCGTGCCGCTGTACGACCGCAAGCTGGGCGTGGCGGAAATCCAGGCGCGCATTGAGCAGTGCTGGAAGCCTTACCACGCGGCCGTTGCGCGGGCGATTGACGCGGCCCACGGGCAGCACGGCTACAGCATCCACATCAATTGCCATTCCATGCCCGCGGTGGCCTCGAGCAGCGCCACGGACTTTCCGGGTGAAGCGCACGCCGACTTCGTGGTGGGCGACCGTGAAGGCACGACGGCCGGCAAGGCCTTGTCCAGGCTGGTGTGCGAACACCTGAAGGCGCGCGGCTACAGCGTGGCCTACAACCATCCCTACAAAGGCGTGGAACTGGTCCGGCGCTACAGCCGGCCCGCCGAACACCGGCACAGCATCCAGCTGGAGATCAACCGCAAGCTTTACATGGACGAAAACACCTTCGCGTTGGCGCCGGGCGCCGAATCGCTCAAGGCCAGCTTGCGCTCGCTGGTGGAGTTGCTGCTCAAGACCGACCCGCGCAAGCTCTGAAACCCGTCGGCGTCGCCGGCATTTCTTGAACAACCCATTCGCCATGCTCACCTTTTTCAGCGACAGCCACCACGCCCATGCCCCGCAGTACGAATTTTTCCGCGGCGAACGTGTGCCTTGTTTTGAAACGCCGGCGCGTGCCGAATACGTCAGAGCCCGGCTGAGCGAGCGCGGCCATGTCCTGCGCACGCCGCATGCCGACAGCCGCGGGGTGCTGGCCAAGGTGCACACCGCCCGCTACCTGGCGTTTCTGGAGCATGCCTGGCGCGACTGGGTGGCATTGGAGGACGGCAACGATGGCCGCCAGCCTTTCCCCTCGGTATGGCCGGTGCGCACCCTGCGCAGCGACGTGGAGCCCATCAATTTCACCGCGCGGCTGGGCTTGTATTCGATGGACAACGGCTCGCCGCTGTCTGCCGGCACCTGGCAGGCTGCCAAGGCCGGCGCGGACGCCGCCGCCAGCGCCGCGGCCTTGCTGGGCAGCGGCAGTGAGCGGGCCGTCTTTTGCTGCAGCCGCCCGCCCGGCCACCATGCCGGGCCCGATTTCATGGGCGGGTATTGTTTCCTGAACAACGCCGCGGTCGCGGCCCAGGCCTTGCGCGACGGCGGCGCGGCGCGCGTGGCGGTGCTCGATGTCGACTACCACCACGGCAATGGCACACAAAGCATTTTTTACGGCCGCGCCGACGTGCTCTTCGTGAGCCTGCACGGCGACCCCATGACCGAGTACCCGTTCTACCTGGGCCATGCCGACGAGACCGGTGCGGGCGAGGGCGCGGGTTTCAACCTGAACCTGCCGCTGCCGGCGGGCTGCACGGTGCCGCGCTGGTTCGAGGCGCTGGAAGCGGCCTGCCTGCGCATTGGTACTTTCAGCGCCGACGCGCTGGTGGTGTCGCTGGGGCTGGACACCTTTGCCGAAGACCCGATTTCCAAGTTCGCGCTGCAGCCGGCCGACTTCATCCGCCTTGGTGAGCGCCTGGGCAAGCTGGGCCTGCCGACAGTGTTTGTGCTGGAGGGCGGCTATGCGGCCGCCGCGCTGGGCACCAATGCCGTTAACGTCATTGAAGGTTTTGAAGGCCGCTGATGGACAAAGTCGCTTGTGTGGTGATAGGCGCTGGCGTGGTGGGCCTGGCTGTGGCACGCGCGCTGGCGCTGCGGGGCAGGGAGGTGATGGTGCTGGAGGCCGCCGATGCGATAGGCACGGGCACCAGTTCGCGCAACAGTGAAGTCATCCACGCCGGCATCTACTACCCGCAAGGCTCGCTCAAGGCGCAGCTGTGCGTGGAAGGCAAGGGCTTGTTGTATGCCTATTGCGCCGAGCGCGGCATAGGCCACAGGCGCTGCGGCAAGCTGATCGTGGCAACCAGCGAGGCCCAGGTCGCTCAGTTGCAGGGCATACGCGACAAGGCAGCCGCCAACGGCGTGAACGACCTGGTACTGCTGACGCGCGAGCAAGCCCTTGGGCTGGAGCCGCAACTCGAATGTGTGGCCGCGCTGCATTCACCCAGCACCGGCATTGTCGACAGCCACGGCCTGATGCTGGCACTGCAGGGTGACCTGGAGAACGCGGGTGGGCTGGTCGCGCTGAGTTCGCCGCTGGCGCGGGCCGAGTGCCGGCCGGAGGCGATTTACCTGGTAGCGGAGGACGGCACTGAACTCGAAGCCACCACCGTCGTCAACGCCGCGGGCTTGCAGGCCCAGCAACTGGCCGCGCGCTTTGCGGGCCTGCCCGCGCAGCATGTGCCGCCCAGCCATTACGCCAAGGGCAACTACTTCACGCTGCCGGGGCGCTCACCGTTCAGCCGCCTGATCTACCCGGTGCCCGAAGCCGCGGGCCTGGGCGTGCACCTCACCGTGGACATGGGCGGCCAGGCCAAGTTCGGCCCCGACGTGCAATGGGTGGATTCGCCCGAAGACCTGGTGGTGGACCCGGCGCGCGGCGAGGCCTTTTATGCCGAGGTTCGCAAATACTGGCCCGCGCTGGCCGACGGCGCGCTGACGCCGGGCTACGCCGGCATACGTCCCAAGATCCAGGCGCCCCATGAAGCCGCGAGGGATTTCATGATCCAGGGACCGCGCGATCACGGCGTGGCGGGCCTGGTCAATCTTTTCGGCATTGAATCGCCGGGGCTGACGAGTTCGCTGGCGATAGGCGGCTACGTGAGCCGGATGCTGTAAGAGCCGGTTATTGCGCGGCCCAGCCGCCGTCCATGTTCCAGGCCACGCCGCGCACATTGTTGCCGGCCGGCGAGCAGAAAAACACCGCCAGCGCACCCAGCTCTTCGGGCGTGGTGAATTGCATCGAAGGTTCTTTTTCGCCCAGCAGCTGTTTGGTGGCGGCCTCGTTGCTGATGTTGCCGGCGGCGGCTTTGGCGTCCACCTGTTTTTGCACCAGCGGCGTGAGCACCCAGCCGGGGCAGATCGCGTTGCAGGTGACGCCGGTGGTGGCGTTCTCGAGCGCGGTGACCTTGGTCAGGCCGACGATGCCGTGCTTGGCGGCGACATAAGCGGATTTTTCGGCCGAGCCGACCAGGCCGTGCACCGAGGCCACGTTGATGATGCGGCCCCAGCCCTTGCCGCCGTTGGCCGCCAGCATGGCGGGCAGGGCCAGGCGCGTGGCGTGGAAGGCACTGCTGAGGTTGATGGCGATCACGGCATCCCATCGTTCGACCGGGAAGTTCTCGACGCGGGCCACGTGCTGGATGCCGGCGTTGTTGACCAGGATGTCGACCTGGCCGAACTGCGCGGCGGCGTAACGCATCATGTCCTCGATGTCGGCGACCTTGCTCATGTCGGCGCCGTGGTAGGCCACACGCGCGCCCAGCGCTTCCACCTCGGCCTTGGGTCCGTCCACGTCGCCGAAGCCGTTGATGACGATGTTGGCGCCCTGCGCCGCCAGCGCCTTGGCGATGCCCAGGCCTATCCCGCTGGTCGAGCCGGTGACGAGGGCTGTTTTACCTTTGAGCATAGTGTTTCTCCGGATGATTTACGATGGTTGAACTGGGAGACCGGACCTCGCGTTGTGCACGCCGCGCCGGGTTGATTTCTCAAGCAATTATCAAGCCTTTGAATTGAACTGCCACGCCATGACCCAACCTACGCTGAACTACGTAAATTGCCCCGATGCTTCGGGCGGCCATCGTATGGCTTACTGGCAGTGGGGCCGGGCCGACAGCCCGAACGTGGTGGTTTGCGTACACGGCCTGTCGCGTCAGGGGCGGGACTTTGACGTGCTGGCGCGGGCGCTGGTTGAGCAAAGCGCGGGCCGCCCGGGCGGCTTGCGTGTGGTCTGCGTTGATGTGGTGGGCCGGGGCGAAAGCGATTGGCTCAAGGACCCCATGGGCTATCAGTTGCGAACCTATGCGGGCGACGTGCTGGCGCTGCTGGGTCAGCTGCACGCCCAGGCGCCTGTTAGCTCACTGGACTGGGTGGGCACCAGCATGGGTGGGCTGATCGGCGTCGCGGTGTGTGGAACGTCTGACTTGCCCTTGCCGGCGCCGGTGCGCCGGCTGGTATTGAATGATGTCGGCCCGGCCATCCAGTGGCAGGCGATTGTGCGGATTGGGATGTATCTGGGGCAGGCGGGCCATTTTGGGTCAGTGCAGGAGGCGGCCGATGCGATGTGGGCGATTTCCCAAAGCTTCGGCCCGCACACGCCCGAGCAGTGGCTGGCGCTGTCGCGTCCCATGCTCAGGCGTGTCTCGGAGGCGGCCGATGCCAAGTGGCGCCTGCATTACGACCCGGCCATCGCCGTGCCTTTCAAGCTGGAGACCGAGGAATCCGCGCGCCAGGGTGAAATCATGCTCTGGCAGCTCTACGACAATATCAAGGCAGAAACCCTGGTGATACGGGGCCAGCAGTCCGACCTGCTGAGTCTCCAGACGGCCCAGGCCATGACACAGCGCGGACCGCGCGCTCGCCTGGTCGAGTTTTCGGGGGTGGGACATGCGCCCACACTGGTCGCAGCAGACCAGGTCGCCGCCGTGACGGGATTTCTGCTGGGCTGAGGCCCGCTAACTATTTGACTGAAGTTTCATGAAAAGCAATGTGGTCGGGCCCGGTGGCCCGACAGCCTCCCAGGGGGCGAACGCCTCCATCGTGACCGCCACGGCCGACAGCCTTCCGGACCAGCCGCATGCGCTGGCCCGGGCCCGCGCGTTCGCCGAGCCCTTGATCGCCACGGAAACGCACGACACGGGCGAGAACATCCTCGCGCATGCCGATGCGGTCGCGTCCATCCTGAAAACCATAGGCGGCTCGGAAGCCATGCAGGCGGCCACTTACCTGGTCTATGCCTGCCAGCACCTGACCAAGCCGCAAGAAGTGATCACCAAGGCTTTCGGCGCCAACTACGCCGCGCTGGCCATGGAGACCACCAAGCTGGTGCAGGTGCAGCGCCAGGCGCGCAGTGCCAATGCGAAGGCACAGTTGCTGGACGACCCGGCCGCGCAGACGGAAAACGTGCGCAAGATGCTGCTGGCGTTTTCGCGCGACCTGCGTGTGGTGATGCTGCGGCTGGCATCGCGCCTGCAGACCCTGCGCCACTATGCCGCGACGCGGCAGGCCGCGCCGCTGTCTTTGGCTTATGAGTCGCTGCACGTCTTCGCACCGCTGGCCAACCGCCTGGGCATCTGGCAGATCAAATGGGAAATGGAAGACCTGGCCTTCCGCTTCCTGGAGCCCGAAACCTACAAGCAAACGGCGCGCCTGCTCGATGAAAAGCGTGTGGAGCGCGAAGGGTTCATGGAAGCCCTGCGTGCGCAGCTGGAGCGCGAGTTGAACCAGAACGGCATCGCCGCGCTGGTGCAGGGCCGGCCCAAGCACATCTACAGCATCGTCAAGAAGATGCGCGGCAAGTCGCTGGACTTCGAACAGGTCTTCGACATCCGCGCGCTGCGCGTGATCGCCGCCGACGTGAAGGGCTGCTATGCGGCACTCGGCTTTGTGCATTCGCGCTTCACGCCGGTGGACGGCGAGTTCGACGATTACATCGCCAAGCCCAAGACCAACGGTTACCAGTCGCTGCACACCGTGGTGCGCGACGACGCGGGCAGGGCGGTGGAGATCCAGGTGCGCACCCAGGCCATGCACGACCACGCCGAACACGGCGTGGCCGCGCACTGGGCCTACAAGGAGGCCGGCACCAAAGGCTATGGCGGTGTGTCGGCCAGCAGCGAATACGACGCCAAGATCGCCGTGCTGCGGCAACTGCTGGCCTGGGAACGCGATCTTTCGGGCCCCGCCGCCCAGCGCGCGCGGGATGACAAACAAGGACTGTTTGAAGATCGTATTTACGTGTTGACGCCTGACGCCGCCATTGTGGAGTTGCCGCAGGGCGCGACCACGGTGGACTTCGCCTACAGCGTGCACACCAGCCTGGGCCACCGCTGCCGCGGCGCGCGCATCGACGGCGTCATGGTGCCGCTCAACACACCGCTGCAAAACGGCCAGACCGTGGAGGTCATCACCGTCAAGGAGGGCGGGCCTTCGCGCGACTGGCTCAATCCTGAACTGGGCTTTCTGTGCAGCCACCGGGCAAAGTCCAAGGTGCGTGCCTGGTTCAACGCGCTGGCGATGGAGCAGACCGTGGCTCGCGGCCGCGAGGCCGTGGAAAAACTGCTGCAGCGCGAAGGCAAGACCGCGATGAAACTGGACGACCTGGCGGCGCAGCTTGGGTTCAAGGCGGCCGATGATTTGTTTGAGGTGGTCGGCAAGGACGAGTTGTCCCTGCGCACCATAGAAAACATGCTGAGGCCGCCCGAGCCGGTGTTGAGCCAGGACGATTACGTGCTGGCAAAAAAGGCGCGCGCGCCCAACCCGAATGCAAAGAAGGCTGGGGGCGGTGTGCTGGTTGTCGGCATGGGATCCTTGCTGACGCAACTGGCCAAGTGCTGCAAGCCCGCGCCGCCCGATGAGATTCTCGGCTTTGTCACCAAGGGCAAGGGCGTCAGCATCCATCGCAGCGACTGCAGCAACTTCCGCAACATGGCGGCCGGCAGCCCGGACCGTGTGATCGAGGTGCAATGGAATTCGCCCAAGACGCCCGACGGCGCGGTCTACCCGGTGGATGTCGCTGTCGAGGCCGCCGACCGGCAGGGCCTGCTGCGCGATATTTCCGAAGTCTTCGCCAAGGAAAAAATGAACGTGATCGGCGTGCAGACGCAGTCGGTGAAAGACAACCGCGGCGGCACCGCCTGGATGACCTTCACCGTCGAAGTCGCGCAATCAGGCCGCCTCAACCAGGTGCTGGGCATCGTGGCCGAAGTGCCGGGCGTGCGCTCCGCGCGGCGCCGTTAGGGTGCCCGCCGGATTCTTTTTTCGGCATTTTTTGAGGCTGGGCCAAGATAGCCGTTTTGCTTTGCTACAATACGAGCTTCGAACAGTCCTTAGGCGCGTAGCTCAGCTGGTTAGAGCACCACCTTGACATGGTGGGGGTCGTTGGTTCGAGTCCAATCGCGCCTACCAATTCCCTCAGAACGGTTCCTGTCCAGGCTTTCGCATCCACGGTGGTGCGAGCCTATCACACAGGGTAAACCAAGGGGATTGAGTACATCAGAATTCCTAGAATGTATGGAGCTCCGGCATCTCAATGCCGGCCGTCATTCAGAGGAGAAATCAGTGCCAAAAAGCAAATCCACCAGCCCGGCATCCGGCCTTCCGCCTTCACAGGGTGAGGACGCTGCCGACGGCAATCCCGGCGCCAAAAGCGGCCGGGCTGC
This sequence comes from Polaromonas sp. LjRoot131, assembly GCF_964252805.1. NCBI lineage: Bacteria > Pseudomonadati > Pseudomonadota > Betaproteobacteria > Burkholderiales > Comamonadaceae > Polaromonas > Polaromonas sp. LjRoot131. Next base: position 919,210 of record NZ_CAXUPF020000001.1, read on the forward strand.
CGGCAAGGCTGCGGCGTCCCGTGTGATCAAGAAGTACCCGAACCGCCGGCTCTACGACACCGAAACGTCGACCTACATCACACTCACCGAGGTTCGTCAGCTGGTGATGGACAGTGCTGATTTTGTGGTGCGTGATGCCAAGACCAACGAAGACCTGACGCGCAGCATTTTGCTGCAGATCATTCTTGAGGAAGAGACCGGCGGCGCGCCCATGTTCACCGAAGCGGTGCTGGCCAACATCATCCGTTTTTACGGCAACGCGATGCAGGGCTTCATGGGCGCCTATCTGGAGAAAAATGTCCAGAGCTTCATGGATCTGCAGGTCAAGATGGCTGAGCAGTCCAAAGGGCTGAGCCCTGAAATGTGGGCGCAGTTCATGAACGCCCAGTCGCCCATGATGCAAGGCATGATGGGTAATTATGTGGAGCAATCCAAAACCGTTTTCACGCAGATGCAAGAGCAGATGCAAAAGCAGAGCGAGCAGATGTTGCAGGCCTTCGGCCTCAAAAAATAGGGAATCGCCATAAATCCAATTTCCGGGCGCATGGCGGCGTTGCGCGGTGCTCGGAATCCTCATGCACCGCAAGTGCATTCCGGTTCCTGCGCTCCGGGGGCCTTGCCTTGCATCCCGGCCATTGAATTTCTGGCGATCCCCATCAATCTTGCCGCCCTGAGACAATAGACCCCATGAGCGAAGTTATTTCCCCACCCGCACCCGCCACTCCCAAAGCCGCCCCTCGCGTCGGTTTTGTCAGCCTGGGCTGCCCCAAAGCCCTGACCGACTCCGAATTGATCCTCACGCAATTGAGCGCCGAGGGTTACCAGACCTCCAAGACCTTTGAAGGCGCGGACCTGGTGATCGTCAATACCTGCGGCTTCATCGACGATGCGGTCAAGGAAAGCCTGGACACCATCGGCGAGGCCCTGGCTGAGAACGGCCGGGTCATCGTCACCGGTTGCCTGGGCGCCAAGGCCGGCGACGACGGCGGCAACCTGGTGCGCCAGATGCACCCCAGCGTGCTGGCTGTGACCGGCCCGCATGCCACGCAGGAAGTCATGGACGCAGTCCACCTGAACCTGCCCAAGCCGCACGATCCCTTTGTGGACCTGGTGCCCAACGCCTTCGGCATTGCCGGCATCAAGCTCACGCCCCGGCACTACGCTTACCTGAAGATCAGCGAAGGCTGCAACCACCGCTGCACCTTCTGCATCATCCCTTCGATGCGCGGCGACCTGGTGTCGCGGCCCATAGGCGACGTGCTCAATGAGGCACGTGCACTGTTTGAGGGCGGCGTGAAGGAACTGCTGGTGATCAGCCAGGACACCTCGGCCTACGGCGTGGACGTCAAATACCGCACCGGCTTCTGGGACGGTAAACCTGTCAAGACGCGCATGCTGGAGCTGGTGCAGGCGCTGGGCGAAATCGCCGAGCCCTACGGCGCCTGGGTGCGCCTTCACTACGTGTACCCGTATCCCAGTGTGGATGAGGTGCTGCCCTTGATGGCCACCGGCAAGGTATTGCCTTACCTGGACGTTCCATTGCAGCACAGCCACCCGGATGTGCTCAAACGCATGAAACGGCCGGCCAGCGGCGAAAAGAACCTCGAACGCATTGCGCGCTGGCGCGAAATCTGCCCCGAAATCGTGATCCGCAGCACCTTTATCGCCGGTTTCCCGGGCGAGACTGAAGCGGAATTCGAGCACCTGCTGGACTTCATGCGCGAAGCCAAAATCGACCGCGCGGGTTGCTTTGCCTACAGCGCCGTGGAAGGCGCGACGGCCAACGACATTCCCGGCATGCTGCCGATGGAATTGCGTGAAGAGCGGCGCGCCCGTTTCATGGCGGTTGCCGAGGCGGTGTCCAGCCAGAAGCTTCAGCAGCGCATTGGCGCGACCATGCAGGTGCTGGTGGATTCGGCACCGGCAATGGGCCGAAAGGGCGGTATCGGGCGTTCCTATGCCGATGCACCCGAGATCGACGGCGTGGTCAAGCTGTTGCCGCCCGAGAAAATCAGCAAGACGCTGAAAGTCGGCGAATTCACCCGGGCCCGCATCGTCGGGACCCAGGGCCATGACCTGGTGGCCGTGCCCGTTTGATCAAGACCGCGGATGAAAAGCCGGACCTGAAGATGGGGTCCGGCCACAAAAAAAGCCACTGGGTCACAGTGGCTTTAATCTTGCTTTCTTCCAGAGCTCGTTTCAGAGTCTGGCAAAGCTGTTTGGTGTATCTGGTGCCCGGGAGAGAACTCGAATCTCCACATCTTGCGATACACGGACCTGAACCGTGCGCGTCTACCAATTCCGCCACCCGGGCACAGCTAGCAGTGTACCATTACTTGAACGCTTTCTGAGGCCCAGGCCCGCAAATTTTCCTGAAATATTTCGGCTGCATACTCAAAGCCAGCAGCCTCCAACAAAAAGAGACTTTTTATCAAAACAACTCATTCCCATGCGGGCGGATCGCCCGCCCATTCCTCCGGTCTGCTCGCTGAATTCGAGGGCACCGTTTCCGGCCACCGCGACGGCCATGGTTTCGTATTGCGCGACGACGGCGAGGCGGATATTTACCTGCCACCCAACGAAATGCGCGCGGTGCTGCACAAGGACCGCGTCAAGGCGCGCATCGTGCGGCATGACCGCAAAAACCGGCCCGAAGGCCGCGTGACCGAGATCATCGAGCGCTCCTCCAATCCCATCATCGGCCGCCTGCTGCAGGAAAGCGGTGTCTGGCTGGTCGCCCCCGAGGACAAGCGCTACGGCCAGGACGTGCTGATTCCCAAAGGCGCCACCGGCACGGCCAAAGTCGGCCAGGTGGTGGTGGTTCAGCTCACCGAGCCACCGGCGCTGTTCGGCCAGCCCGTGGGCCGCGTCAAGGAAGTGCTGGGCGAGATCGACGACCCCGGCATGGAAATCGAAATCGCGGTGCGCAAATACGGCGTGCCGCATGAATTCAGCGACGAGGCGCTGGCCCTGGCCCGTTCCCTGCCGGACGCCGTGCGGCCGGCCGACAAAAAACACCGTATCGATCTGAGCGACGTGCCCTTGGTCACCATCGACGGTGAGGACGCCCGCGACTTTGACGACGCCGTGTACTGCGAGCCGGCCAAGGTCGGACGCGGCAAGGGCTGGCGCCTGCTGGTGGCGATTGCCGACGTGAGCCACTATGTGGAAACCGGCAGTGCCATCGACATCGACGCCTACGACCGCGCGACCAGCGTGTATTTCCCGCGACGCGTGATTCCCATGCTGCCGGAAAAACTCTCCAACGGCCTGTGCTCGCTCAACCCCAACGTTGAGCGCCTGTGCATGGTCTGCGACATGCTGGTCAACGCCAAGGGCGAGGTCCATGCCTACCAGTTTTATCCTGCAGTGATGTTCAGCCAGGCGCGCTTTACCTATACCGAGGTCGCCGCCATCCTGGCCAACACGCGCGGCCCCGAAGCCGCACAGCGCAAGGCGCTGGTGCCGCACCTGCTCGACCTGCACGACGTTTACCAGGCCTTGCTCAAGGAGCGTGGCGTGCGCGGGGCGGTGGATTTTGAAACCACCGAAACGCAGATCGTCTGCGACGAAGCGGGACGTATCGAAAAAATCGTGCCCCGCACGCGCAACGTGGCCCACCGCCTGATCGAGGAGGCCATGCTGGCCGCCAACGTCTGCTCGGCCGACTTCATTTCCCAGAGCAAACATGTGGGCCTGTACCGTGTGCACGAAGGCCCGACGCCCGAGAAGAAGGAGATGCTGCGCAACTACCTGAAGGTGGCCGGCGTCGGCATGACGATCAGCGATGACCCGGAACCTGGTGAATTCCAGAGGATCGCCTTGGCCACCAAGGACAGGCCGGACGCGCAGCAAATCCACTCGATGCTGCTGCGCTCCATGCAGCAGGCCATCTACACGCCCATGAACAGCGGCCACTTCGGCCTGGCGTACGAGGCCTACACCCACTTCACCAGCCCGATCCGGCGCTACCCGGATCTGCTGGTGCACCGCGTCATCAAGGCGGTGCTCAACAAGGCCAAATACCAGTTGCCGACCCTGCCTACGCCGGGAGAGGCTGAGGCCAAGCTGTCCAAGCGGCTGGCTTCGCGCGTCAAGGAGCCGACCCAGAAACCGAAAAAAGCCAGTGCCGATGAACTCGCCTGGCAGGCCGCCGGCCTGCATTGCAGCGCTAACGAGCGGCGCGCCGACGAAGCCAGCCGCGACGTCGAGGCCTGGCTCAAGTGCAAATACATGCGCGAGCACCTCGGCGAGGAGTTCGGCGGCGTCGTCACGGCGGCTACCGGCTTCGGCATCTTCGTCACGCTGGACGCGATGTACGTCGAAGGCCTGGTGCACATCACCGAGCTGGGCGGCGAATACTTCCGCTTCGATGAAGCCCGCCAGGAACTGCGCGGCGAGCGCACCGGCATCCGCTACGCCATCGGCACGCGGGTAAGGGTGCAGGTCAGCCGGGTGGACCTGGACGGCCGCAAGATTGATTTCCGCCTGGTGAATGAAGGCCAGGACCTGGTCGGCCGCGCCATGAAGGACAAGACCGGCGGCCATGCGACGGAGTTGCCGGCCCAGGAACGCGGTGCCGCGCGCCATGCCGGCGAACCGCGGACCGGCAAGGCCGGCAAGAAGACGGCCGGCAAGCGCACGGAAACCCGCTCCGGCAGCCGCAGCAGCAGTTCAGGCCGCAGCGCCGGCAGCGCCAGCACGGAGCGCACGGCTAAATCGCCCATCCAGGCGCTGAAGGCGGCCGTCAAGAAGGCCGCCGGCAGCGCCGGTCGCAAACAGGGCAAGAAGCCGCGCCGCTAGGAAGCCAGGAAATAGCCATGGATTGTTTTCCCCATTCTTTCGCGCACAGGGCAGGCCGCGCATGCTGATCCGTATCCTGTCGTTTCTTCTTGAAACCATTTTTTTCCTGCTGATTGCCGCGGCGCTGCTGCGTGCCTGGATGAACTGGGTTCGGGTCAACATGAGCGCCCAGCCGGGCAGCTTTGTGATGGCGCTGACCGACTGGCTGGTCAAGCCGTTACGCCGCGCACTGCCCAGGTCGCTGGCGCAGTCGCGGGTGGACTGGGCCAGCGTGATCGCCGCCGCCGTGCTGGCGCTGGCCTACGCCTTGCTGTGGGGCTTGCTGTCCGGCGTGCTGCTCGGAGCGCTGGGTCTGGCGCCCTTGATTTTGCTGATGCTGTCTTTTGCGCTCAAGATGCTGGTCCGTGTGGCGCTGCAGACCCTGTTCATCCTGGTGCTGGGTTTTGCCATCCTTTCGTGGATACAGCCCGGCTCGCCCGCCTATGCCTTGCTGGGTCGCCTGACCGATCCCGTACTGGCGCCACTGCGCCGCGTGATCCCCGTCGTGGGCGGCGTCGACATCTCGGCGCTGGTGCTGATCGTGCTGCTGCAGATTGCCTTGATGGTCATCGTCTAGGAACCAGCCAGCGCCGATGCCGTCAGCGCCTTGCCGCCGGCGCCCACCGGCCATTCATCGGCTATGCGGCCGTGGGCAAACACGGCGCTGCAGGCCGCTTCAAAAGCCTCCAGGCCTCCGGTCATACGGGCACCCAGCATGCCTGCCAGCACGTCACCGGTGCCGGCAGTGGCCAGCAGGGCATTGCCGCTGCTGTTGATCGCGCTGGCCTGGCCCGGTGCGGCGATCACCGTCCCTGAGCCTTTGAGCACCACGACGCACTGAAAACGCTGCGCCAGTTGGCGGGCAGACGCAAGCCGATCGGCTTGCACCTCCCGGGTGCTGCTTCCTGCCAGCCGGGCGGCTTCGAGCGGGTGGGGCGTGAGCACTGTCGCATAACCACGGTGGTGGCGGGCCGCGAGCTGGGTCTGCAATTGCGTATCCGCGGCGATCGCGTTGAGCGCGTCCGCGTCCAGCACCAGCCGGGGCGCCGCCGAGAGCACTTTGGGCAGCACGGCGCGCACGGCGTCACCACCGCCGCAGCCGCACACCACCACCTGCTGCGCCAGGTCCAGCGCCTCGGGGGCGCGAAACATCAATTCGGGCTGCTGGGGGTCCGCGCTGAGCGCCGGCTTGCCGAGCAGCGCCACATATACGCGGCCCGCGCCCGCGTGCAGCGCGGCGCGTGCGGCCAGCAGCGCGGCACCCGCCATGTGGCTGTGGGCGGTGGATTCCCCGCCCAGCACCGCCACGTCGCCAAAGCTGCCCTTGTGGCTGGCATGCGGGCTGGCCTGCCTGGCGGCCTGCGAGTCCCGATCGGCGCCCAGCAGCCAGGCCTCCGGTGCCGGTGCATCTGCGGGTGCCGTGCCGAGGTCGTCAAACCATACCCGGCCCGCGCGGTCGCGGCCGTTTGCGGTGAACAGTCCGGGCTTCAAGGTCAGGAGGCTCAGGGTAAAGGTATCCGGGGCCGGGGCAAGCTCAGCGTTAAATGCCCCGGTGTCGGCGTCCAGGCCGGTCGGCACGTCCACCGCGAGCCGCGGTACGGCGCTGGCCTGCATGCGCGCCAGCCATTCCAGCATCAGGGCCGTGCCCGGCCGGGCCGGGTCCAGCGTGCCGCCTATGCCCAGCAGGGCGTCTATGCAGAAGTCGAAGCCTTCGGGCGGCTCCGACGCCATGGGCACGCCGGCCGCCAGGGCGCGTTCGCGCGACGCCTGGGCGTCGGGTGGCTGGCCGGTTTTCCCGGACGGCGCGCCGGTCCAGGTCAGGGTCACGTTTTTGCCCCAGCGGTGCAGGTGCATGGCGGCTTCAAAACCGTCGCCGCCGTTGTTGCCGGGCCCGCAGGCAACCCAGATGCTTTGTGCGTGCGGCGCCAGCGCCAGCGTCAGGCGAGCGACCGAAAGGCCGGCCCGTTGCATCAGCGTGTGCGGCGGCAGGCCGGCGGCGGCTAGCCGCTCAAGTTCGCGAGTGGCCGCCACGCTGTGAAGCGGCTCGCTGTGGGTGCTGGAGATTCTTCGCATGGCCCGATTGTGCGGCCCCGGGCGGAAAAAAGCCCGGCATGCCGGGCTTTCGGGGAGAGGGCAAAAAGCCCGTGCTTCAGGCGTCCGGCGGAATGCGCAGCACCTGGCCCGGGTAAATCTTGTCCGGGTGCGTCAGCATAGGCTTGTTGGCCTCGAAAATCTGCGGGTACTTGTTGGGTGTGCCGTAGAACTGCTTGCTGATCTTCGACAGGTTGTCGCCGCTGACGACCACATGCCACTGCGATTCCGGCTCGGGGCTGGACACCGTCATCAGGTCATTCACGGCGGCCACCGTTGCCACGTTGCCGCAGCACAGCAGCACCTTCTCCTTGGTGGCCTGGTCGGGTGCCACGCCGGAGACCGTGACGGTGGCGCTGGCGGCGTCAAAGCCGATCTCCAGGGCCTGGACGTTGAGGTTCATGGAGTTGATGTAGGTGGCGATGGCCTCGCCCGCCGCCTTGCTCAGCGCCGCGATGTTTTCGGGGGTGGGTGTTGCCGCGGCGGCCTCCTGGGCGGCCTTGGCCTCGCCGCGCCCGAAAAGCTTTTCACCGGCTTCCTTGATAAAACTGAACATGCCCATGGGAACTCCAATCAGGTAAAGAGGTGACAGAAAGGGAATGGCCACCCGGCAGGCGCCGGGCTGCAACCACTGTACACGCCTGCCGTGACGGTTTGTGCCGGCGCGTTCGCCTCAAGCCAGGCGCGCTACGCCCAGGCCGTCCATGTCGATGTCCGCGTTCCGGCCACCCATGAGGTCGGCCAGCGCCCGTGCGCTGCCGCAACTGAGCGCCCAGCCGCTGGAGCCGTGGCCCAGGTTGAGCCAGAGCCCCGGGATGCCGCTGTCGCCGATGATGGGCGGCCCGTCGGGCAGCATGGGCCTGGCGCCTTTCCATTCCTGCACGCTGGAGCCGGTGTTGGAGAGCTGGGCCGCACCCGGAAACCAATCATGTAAAACCTTGTAAAGGGTTTGCAGGGAGCCGGCCCGTTTGTTGTCCAGTGAGCCGCCGATCTCGGCACTGCCGGCCACGCGCACGCGATTGCCCAGGCGTGAAATCGCCACCTTGTAGCGCTCGTCCATCAGCGCGCTGCGTGGCGCGTTCAGGGGTTCGCGAATCGGGGCGCTGATGGAGTAACCGTAGACCGCGGCCATGGGGATTTTCAGGCCCAAGGGCCTCAGGAGCTGCGCCGAGGCCTGGCCGGCGCACATCACCACCCGGTCGAAGCCGCGCGGTGTGCTTTCACCCGCGATAAGCAGGCTGGCGGCTTGTGCCCGCTCCAGCCCGGCCACCGTGGTGCTGAACTCAAAATTCACCCCCAGGCGCTGGGCTTCGTTCTTCAGCAGCAGCGCAAACTGCCGGCAGTTGGCCACCTCGTCGTTCGGCAGGTGCACCGCGCCCAGAAAGGGGGTGTCCTGGTTCAGGGCCGGCTCGATCTTGAGGACTTCCTCGGGGCCGATTTCCTTGAAAGGCACGCCTGCCTCGCGCAGCATGGCCAGGCCGGGCTGCGCCAGCTTGCTGTCCTTTTCGGAGCGAAGCAGAACCATGTAGCCGGGGCTGCCGTCGTATTCGAGTTGCAGCTCGGCGGTCAGGTGGTGCAGCCTTTCGCGGCTGTAAAAGGCCAGGCGCTGCATGCGTGCGCGGTTGACCAAGTAGGTCTCCAGCTTGCAGGCGCGAAACCATTTCCACATCCAGCCCAGTTCGCCGGCCGACAGCGGCAGGGCGAGCTTGACGGGCGCGTGCCGGCTGAACAGGTGGCTGAGGACCTTGCCCGGCATGCCGGGTGCGGCCCAGGGCGTGACGTAGCCGGGCGCGACCAGGCCGGCGTTGGCAAAGCTGGTCTCTTCCGCCGCCGCGCCGCGGCGTTCGAATACGGTGACTTCGTGGCCGTCCAGGGCCAGTTCGTAGGCGGTGGTGATGCCGATGATGCCGGCGCCAATGACGGCGATCCTCATGCGCAGGCTCCGCGGCGGCGTGGAGTGGGAACATGGCGCTTAAGACGGGAAATCATGTTGTTCATTGTTTTTTTTATGGGTGGGGCAGGCCGCGAACCCGACAGGGGCGGGATTGGCGGCGATTATTGTTGTAGCGACAGAGCCAGGGCGGCTTCCACCTGCAAGGCCAGGTCCAGCACGTCGTCATCATGCAGCGCCGCGTGCCACAGCATCAGGCCCACGGGTAACTGGCCGGGTGTGTGGCAGGGCAGGGAAATCGCGCAGCCGTCGAGCATGTTAACCACGGAGGTGTTGCGCAGCAAAAGGCCGTTGACCCTGAAAAATTCGGTGTCGTCGTTGAGCAGGCCGGCGATCGGCGGTGCGACGAGGGGCACGGTGGGCGACAGCACGGCGTCAAAGCCGTCCAGGCGGGCTTCCATGCGGGTGATCCAGGCCTTGCGTGCCGCCACCAGGTCGATGTAGTCGGCCGCGCTCATGCTGGCGCCGCGCAGGATGCGCAGCGCGACACGCGGGTCATAGCTGGCCTGGTGTCCGGCGATCAGGCTGCGGTGCCAGGCATAACTTTCCGCCGCCGACAGGCCACCGGTGGCGTTGATGGCCGCCAACTCGGAGATTTCCTCGAGCGCGATCTCCTCGATATGGGCGCCAGCCCGGCGCAAGACCAGCAGGCTGCGCTCGAACGCCTGGGCCACCGTGCGGCTCAGCGCATCCTGCATCTGCGTGCGGGCCACGGCCAGGCGGCAGGCGGACAGTGGCTTGCCGGCCAGCCTGACCTGGCGCGCTGCCAGCACTTCATGCACGGTGACGGCGTCGCGCACCGAGCGCGTCAAGGCGCTCACGGTGTCCAGGCTGGTGGACAGGGGCAAGGCGCCCGTCGCCGGCACCAGGCGGGCTGTGCTCTTGAAGCCGACGATGCCGCACAGCGCGGCCGGAATTCGGATCGAGCCGCCTGTGTCCGAGCCCAGCCCCACCAGGGCCGCGCCGGTGGCCACCGACACCGCCGCGCCTGAGGACGAGCCGCCCGGGATGCGAGGCGTGGCCGGGTCGGCCGGGTTGGCGGGCGTTCCGTAGCGCGGGTTGATGCCCACGCCCGAAAAGGCGAATTCGACCATGTTGGTGCGGCCCACCAGCGCCGCGCCGGCGGCCCGCAGGCGCGCCACAGCGGGGCAGTCGGCCTGGGCCGGGGCGGATTTGGCCAGCACTTTGGAGCCGGCGGCGGTGACCTGGCCCGCCACGTCGAACAAGTCCTTGATGGACACTGGAATTCCCGCAAGCGCAAGCCCGGCGTCACCGGGCGGGGTGTTTTTCAGCGTTTCGGGCGGATTTGCCGGCGAGCCCGGCATGAAAACATGGCGGCAGGCCTCGCTTTGCGCGGCCAGGGCGGCTTGCGCCAGGATGTCCGGGGCTTGCACATGGCCCGCCTGGAGTGCCTGGCGGACGGCATGGAGGTCGCCTGGGAACGGGATCTGGCTCATGGGATAGGTGGTGGGGCGGGAGAGGAGGGCGGGAGGATGTTATACTCGACAGGCTTTGCGAATGACGATTCTGTTGTTTGCAATGCAAATCGCAAATCAGCCACACCAAGGTGTTGTCCCGGGAATCTCAAAAAGAGAGTCTCGGGGCGATAAGCGCTGATTTTAGACACAACCTTTTGGAGTATTTTTATGTCGACCACTATGCGCGAAATGCTGGAAGCAGGCGTTCATTTCGGACACCAGACCCGCTTCTGGGACCCCAAGATGGCCCCGTACATCTTCGGCCATCGCAACCGCATCCACATCATCAACCTGGAAAAATCGCTGCCGATGTACCAGGAGGCGATGAAGTTCGCCAAGCAGCTGTCCGCCAACCGCGGCACCATCCTGATGGTGGGTACCAAGCGCCAGGCCCGCGAAATCGTCGCGACCGAAGCCAAGCGCGCCGGTGTTCCTTACGTTGACCAGCGCTGGCTGGGCGGCATGCTGACCAACTTCAAAACGGTCAAGACCTCGATCAAGCGCCTGAAAGAGATGAAGGCCCAGCAGGAAGCTGGCCTCGACTCCATCAGCAAAAAAGAACAGCTGACCTTCAAGCGCGAAATCGAAAAGCTGGAAAAAGACATCGGCGGCATTCAGGACATGAACGCTCTGCCGGACGCTATTTTCGTGATCGACGTGGGTTTCCACAAAATCGCGATTCTGGAAGCCAAGAAGCTCGGCATCCCCCTGATCGGTGTGGTGGACTCCAACCACTCGCCTATCGGCATCGATTACGTGATCCCCGGCAACGATGACTCCTCCAAGGCTGTGGCGCTGTACGCCCGCGGTATCGCCGACGCGATCCTCGAAGGCCGTGCCAACGCCGTGAACGACGTTGTCAAGGCCGTGTCGGCCGAGAGTTCGGACGAATTCGTGGAAGTGGACAACGCAGCCGCCTGATAGTTTCCGGCTCTGCGCCAGACGCGAAAAAGGGGCTCGCGTAGCCCCTTTTTCACAACTTAAGCATCAAGAAGGGGCGGGCCCTGTCGGCCCATCCCTGTGAACACGACAAAACGGAGAATCAAAATGGCAATTACTGCAAGCATGGTCGCTGAACTGCGCGCCAAAACCGACGCCCCGATGATGGAGTGCAAGAAGGCACTGACCGAGGCAGAAGGCAACTTCGAAAAAGCGGAAGAAATCCTGCGCGTCAAGCTCGGCAGCAAGGCCGGCAAGGCCGCTTCCCGCGTCACCGCCGAAGGCGTCGTGGCCGCGCACCGCGAAGGCGATGTGGGCGCGCTGGTTGAAATCAATTGCGAAACCGACTTCGTCACCAAGAACGACAGCTTCCTGGCTTTCACCAAAGCCGTCGTCGAAGGCATCGTCAAGAACAACCCGGCCGACGTGGAAGCCGTGGGCGCGATGCCCCTGTCGCTGGACGGTTTCGGCCCCACGGTCGAGGACGTGCGCAAGGGCCTGATCGGCAAGATCGGCGAAAACATGAGCGTGCGCCGCTTCAAGCGTTTCAGCGGCAGCAAGCTGGCCTCTTACCTGCACGGCACGCGCATTGGCGTGGTGGTGGAGTTTGAAGGCGACGAAGCCGCCGCCAAGGACGTCGCCATGCATGTGGCCGCGATGAAGCCCGTGTCGCTGTCCAGCGCCGAAGTTCCCGCCGAACTGGTCGCCAAAGAGCGCTCGGTGGCTGCCGCCAAGGCCGCTGAAGATGCCGCCAAGGCCCAGGCCGAAGGCAAGCCCGTGCAGTCCGCTGAAATTGTTGCAAAGCGTATCGAAGGCGGCGTGCAAAAGTACCTGAAGGAAGTCAGCCTGTACAACCAGACTTTCGTCAAGAACGACAAGCAGACCGTCGAGCAGATGCTCAAGGAAAAAGCGACCACGATCAAGTCCTTCACGCTGTACGTGGTGGGCGAAGGCATCGAAAAGAAGGTTGACGACTTCGCCGCCGAAGTCGCGGCCCAGGTCGCGGCCGCCAAGGGCGCTTAAGTACTCAGCCTAGCCGGAAGGCCGCTAAACTCCCATTCACTTTAACCACAGAAAGCTCCTCACATGCCAGCCTACAAGCGAATCTTGTTAAAACTGTCAGGTGAGGCCCTGATGGGCGACGACGCTTTCGGTATCAACCGTGCCACCATCGTGCGCATGGTTGAGGAAATCGCCGAAGTCACCCGCATGGGGGTCGAAGTGGCGGTAGTGATAGGCGGCGGCAACATCTTTCGCGGCGTGGCCGGCGGCTCGGTCGGCATGGACCGCGCCACCGCCGACTACATGGGCATGCTGGCCACCGTGATGAACGCCCTGGCTTTGGGCGACACCATGGACAAGGCCGGCCTGATCGCCCGCGTGATGTCGGCCATCGGTATCGAGCGTGTGGTCGAACCCTATGTTCGCCCCAAGGCCCTGCAGTACCTCGAAGAGGGCAAGGTCGTCATTTTCGCGGCCGGCACCGGCAATCCGTTTTTCACCACCGACACGGCCGCCGCGCTGCGCGGCGCCGAGATCGGCGCCGAGATCGTGCTCAAGGCCACCAAGGTCGACGGTGTGTACACTGCGGACCCCAAGAAGGACCCGAAGGCCACGCGCTACACCAACATCACCTTTGATGAGGCCATGGGCAAAAACCTCGAGGTCATGGATGCCACCGCCTTTGCGCTGTGCCGCGACCAGAAACTCCCCATCAAGGTGTTCAGCATTTTCAAGCACGGCGCGCTCAAGCGGGTGGTGCAGGGCGAAGACGAGGGAACGCTGGTTCACGTCTGACCCTCCTTTGGCTTGCTTTTTTTCGCTATAAAAATCCGGAGATTCGACCATGAGCATTGTTGAAGTCAAGCAGCTGGCAGAGCAAAAAATGCTGCAGTCCATCGACTCGTTCAAGAACGGCCTCACCAAGATCCGCACCGGCCGCGCCAACCCCGGCCTGCTCGACACCGTGCACGTGGATTACTACGGCTCCATGGTGCCCATCAGCCAGGTGGCCAACGTGTCCTTGCTCGATGCGCGCACCATCAGCGTCTCGCCCTGGGAAAAAGGCATGGGCGCCAAGATCGAAAAAGCCATCCGCGATTCCGACCTGGGCCTCAACCCGGCGGCGCAGGGCGATTTGATCCGTGTCCCCATGCCGGCGATGACCGAAGAGCGCCGCAAGGAGCTCACCAAGGTCGTGCGCGGCGAAGGCGAGCACGCCAAGGTCGCCATCCGCAACCTGCGCCGCGATGCCAACGACGGCATCAAGAAGCTGGTCAAGGACAAACTGGCTTCCGAGGATGACGAGCGCCGCGCGCAGGAAGACATCCAGAAGTTCACCGACCGTTTCATTGCCGAAGTCGACAAACTGGTCGCCGGCAAGGAACAAGACATCATGGCGGTTTAGATTGCCCCCACGTTCGCTCGCTTCGCGTAGCTCTCTGCCCCCCGAGGGGGCCGCTGCGCCTGCGGCCCGGCTAAGCCGGTTCCGCGGCCCCTGCTTGAAAAGACAGATGCCTCACGCCCACTAAGGGCGGCGCCTGACTGCTGACATGGCCTCAACAAGTTCCACCGCCGTCCCGCGCCATGTGGCCATCGTCATGGATGGCAATGGCCGCTGGGCGACCAAACGGTTTCTGCCCCGCATCGCGGGCCACAAGCAGGGCGTTGATTCGTTGAGCCGCTGCGTGCGCGCCTGCCTGGAGCGCGGCATCGGCGTGCTGACGGTGTTTGCGTTCTCCTCGGAGAACTGGAACCGGCCGTCGGATGAGGTCTCCGGCCTGATGGAGCTGCTGGCCCTGTCGCTGGCCAAGGAAGTGCCCAGCCTGAACGAGAACGGCGTGCAACTGCACTTTGTGGGTGACCGCCAGCGCCTGTCCGACAAGGTGCAGGCCGGGCTGGCCAAGGCTGAGCGCGACACCTCGGCCAACAGCCGGCTGGTCTTCAACGTGTGTTTCAACTACGGCGGCCGCTGGGACATCGCCCAGGCCGCGCAGAAGCTGGCCAGCCGCGGCGAGGCCATCACCGAGTTGTCGATGGACCGCGCCATGGCGATGGCGCATGTACCCGACCCGGATCTGCTGATCCGCACCGGCGGTGAATTGCGCATCAGCAACTTCCTGCTGTGGCAGGCCGCTTATTCGGAGCTGCATTTTTCCGACAAGCTGTGGCCCGAATTCGACGAGGCTGCGCTGGATGAGGCGATTGCCGTTTTTCGCACCCGCGAACGGCGTTTTGGCCAGACCTCCGCGCAGGTCAGCGGCCAGGTCAACAACGACAATGCAAAGGCGGCTTGATGCTTAAACAGCGTGTGATCACGGCGATTGTCCTGCTGGCGATTTTGCTGCCCGCACTTTTTTACAAAACGCCTCAGCCTTTTTGCGCCGTGGCGCTGCTGCTGATCGCGGCCGGTGCCTGGGAGTGGGGCCGCCTCAACGGCTACGGACAGGGCGTTTCCACGGGGCTGGGCCTGGCCTGCGTGGCGGCCTGCGCGTTGTCCTGGTACGGCGGCCTGCTTGAAAAACCTTTGCCCATGCTGTGGGCCGCGGGCGGCGCCGTGTGGGTGCTGGCCGGGGGCTGGCTGCTGCGCAATGGGGTGGCCGGCTGGCCGCGCATTCCCAAGGTGCTGCGGCTGGTCGCGGGCCTGGTCGCGCTGTGGCTGGCCTGGCTGGCTGTTGCCCAGGCGCGCGTCGTCGGTATCAATTTCCTGTTGTCCGTGCTGCTGCTGGTCTGGGTGGCGGATATCTTTGCCTATTTCGCAGGCCGCACCTTTGGCGGCCGCTTCAGCAAGGGCAAGCTGGCACCTTCGATCAGCCCGGGCAAGAGCTGGGAGGGCGTCTGGGGCGGCATGGCCGGTGTGGTCGCGCTGTCGCTCGCCTGGGTCTACGCGGGCGCCGCTGCCGGCGGCGTGGGTTTCTGGGGCGAGGCGACGCTTTACAGCCGGCTGGTGGCGAACCACGGCCTGCTGATCATGCTTCTAGCGGTCATTTTCCTCGCGGCCATGAGCGTGGTGGGCGACCTGGTCGAGTCCCTGATCAAACGCAGCGCGGGCGTCAAGGACTCCAGCGGCCTGTTGCCCGGCCATGGCGGGGTGCTGGACCGCGTTGACGCGCTGCTGCCCACGCTGCCCCTGGCGATGATGCTGGTCTCCCTCTAGGCCCATCATGCCCTTCAGCAAGCAGCGCATCACCGTTCTGGGCTCCACCGGGTCCATAGGCGTCAACACGCTGGACGTGATTGCGCGCCATCCCGACCGTTTTGAAGTGTTCGCGCTCAGCGCGGCGACCCAGACCGACCTGATGCTGGCGCAGTGCGTCCAGTTCAAGCCGCGCTACGCCGTGATGGCGAGCGAGCCGCATGCCCGCCTGCTGGCGGACAAGGTCAAGGCCCACCAGCTCCCCGTGCAGGTGCTGTGGGCGCCCGATGCGCTCGAAATGATCGCTTCGCATGAGTCGGTGGACACCGTCATGGCGGCCATTGTGGGCGCGGCAGGCCTTGCGCCCTGCATGGCGGCGGCCCGCGCGGGAAAACGCCTGCTGCTGGCCAACAAGGAAGCGCTGGTGGTGGGCGGCGAGGTCTTCATGCAGGCGGTGCGCGCCGGCGGTGCCAAGCTGCTGCCCATAGACAGCGAACATTCGGCCATCTTCCAGTCCCTGCCCGAGGATGCCGCGACCTGGGGCGACCGGGTCGAAAAAATCATCCTCACCGCGTCCGGCGGGCCGTTTCGCACCCGCGATGCCGCCAGCCTGCGCCACGTCACACCCGATGAGGCCTGCGCCCACCCGAACTGGGTGATGGGCCGGAAAATCTCGGTTGACTCGGCCACCATGATGAACAAGGCCCTGGAGGTCATTGAGGCCAAATACCTGTTCGGCCTGACGCCGGAACAGATCGAGGTGGTGATCCACCCCCAGAGCATCATCCATTCCATGGTGCAGTACCGCGACACTTCGGTGGTAGCGCAACTCGGAACGCCCGACATGCGCGTTCCCATCGCCTACGGCCTGGCCTGGCCCGACCGGGTCGTGTCGGGAGCCAAGGCCCTGGACTTCAGGTCGCTGGCCACCATGACCTTTGAAGTCCCGGACGATGAACGCTTTCCCGGGCTGCCGCTGGCCTGGGAGGTGCTCAACGGGCCCGTGGGCAGCACCGCCGTGCTCAATGCCGCCAACGAGGTGGCGGTCGCGGCCTTTCTTGAAAAACGCATCCGTTTTGACCATATTCACCATGTAAATCACGCAACTTTGGAGGCGCTGGCGCCCTCAGAGGTAAGTGATGTTGAAGGCCTGCTCGGTCTGGATGGGCAGGCTCGCCGCCTTGCCCTTCAAATTGCCGGACAACTGGAGCTTTGACATGTTGACCCTGATTTCTTTTGTCGTGACGCTGGGCATCCTGATCGCCGTGCACGAATACGGCCACTACCGCGTGGCCGTGGCCTGCGGCATCAAGGTCCTGAAGTTCTCCATCGGTTTCGGCAAGCCGATCTACACCTGGAAGCTCAAAAACAAGTCCACCGAGTTTTCCATCGGCATGCTGCCCCTCGGCGGTTACGTCAAGATGCTGGACGAGCGCGAGGCGCCCGTAGACCCGGCCGAACGCCACCTGGCCTTCAATACCCAGCCGCTCAAATCCCGGGCGGCCGTGGTCGCGGCCGGCCCGGCGGCCAACCTGCTGCTGGCCGTGTTGCTGTATGCCATCCTCAACTGGAGCGGCCTGCAGGAGCCCAAAGCCGTTCTGTCCAGCCCCGTGGCCGGCTCGTTGGCGGAAAAAGCCGGGCTGCGCGGCCAGGAGACGGTGGCGCAGGCCGCCTTTGAGGGTGATGAACTCCAGGACGTCCGCTCCTTTGAGGATCTGCGCTGGCGCCTGACCCAGGGCGCCCTGGACGGCCGCGACCTCACGCTGGTGCTGGGCGGCGATACGCTGGGTGCGGGTCGGACGGTGCGGCTGGCGCTCAGCACGCTGGGTGCTCCTGAAGCCGATGCCCAGCTGTTCCGCAAAATCGGCATCTTGGGGCCGTGGACCCGTCCCGAGATTGGAAACATCAAGGCCGGCAGCCCGGCCGAAAGATCCGGCTTGCGTGCGGGCGACGTGGTGGTGCGCATCGGCGACACCGCAATCATGGACGGACGCCATTTGCGCGAAGCCATACTCGCGTCGGCCTTGACCTCCAGTGCCGGCAAGGCGGCCGTCGCACCCCAGAGCTGGCAGATCATCCGCGCCGGCCAGCCCCTGGTGTTGCAGGTGACCCCTGAACTCCAGCTCGTCAATGGGATGATGGTGCCTCGGATCGAGGCCGCCGTGGACGCGCTGCCCGAACTTGTGACCGTGCGCTATGGCTTTGTCGATGGTTTGTGGCAAGGCGCCGTCCGCACCTGGCAGGTGTCCACGCTCACGCTGCGCCTGATGGGGAAAATGCTGACAGGCCAGGCTTCCCTCAAGAATCTCAGCGGGCCGCTCACGATTGCCGACTATGCGGGCAAATCGGCCAGCCTCGGCTTGAGCTATTACCTGACCTTCCTGGCCCTGGTCAGCGTGAGCCTGGGCGTCCTGAATTTACTCCCGCTGCCGGTTCTGGATGGGGGGCACCTGATGTATTATCTTTGGGAGGGGATCACTGGCCGAGGCGTGTCTGACGCCTGGATGGACCGGTTGCAGCGCGGTGGCGTTGCGATCCTGCTGGGCATGATGTGCGTTGCCCTGTTTAACGATGTCACCCGGCTCTTGGGCTAATTCCATACATTTCATGCAAAAACAAGTAAATCGCTTTAAAGTTCGCGCAGTCTGCGCCATCGCCGCCGGTCTTTTTGCAGCCAGCACCGCCTGGGCGGTGGACCCCTTCACGGTGCGCGACATCCGGGTTGAAGGTTTGCAGCGCGTGGAGCCTGGAACCATTTTCGCGTCGCTTCCCTTTCGTGTCGGCGAGACCTACAACGACGACAAGGGCTCGACCGCTATCCGCGCGCTGTTCGGCCTGGGCCTGTTCAAGGACGTGAGGCTGGAGGTCAACGGCGACGTGCTGGTGGTGATCGTTGAAGAACGCCCCACCGTGGCCGACGTGGATTTCGTCGGCACCAAGGAATTCGACAAGGAAGCGCTGAAGAAAGCCCTGCGTGAAGCCGGCGTCGCCGACGGCCAGCCTTTTGACAAGGCGCTGGCCGACAAGGCCGAGCAGGAACTCAAACGCCAGTACATCAACAAAAGCCTGTACGGCGTCGAGGTCATCACCACCGTCACGCCGATTGAACGCAACCGCGTCAACCTGACTTTCAGCGTCGTCGAGGGCGACGTGGCCAAGATCAAGGAAATCCACGTCACGGGCAACAAGGCGTTCAGCGAATCCACGCTGCTGGGCCTGTTCGACCTGGACACCGGAGGCTGGCTCAGCTGGTACACCAAGTCCGACCGTTACTCGCGCACCAAGCTCAATGCCGACATCGAAACGCTGCGCTCCTACTACCTGTCGCGCGGCTACCTGGAGTTCAAGGTCGAGTCGACCCAGGTCGCGATCTCCCCGGACAAGCAAAGCATCGCCATCACCGTCAATGTGAGTGAAGGCGAGCGCTTCGTGGTGTCGGGTGTCAAGCTGGAAGGCAACTACCTCAACAAGGAAGAAGAGTTCAAGACCCTGGTGAAGATTGAACCGGGTGAGCCCTACAACGCCGACCAGGTGGCGGAAACCACCAAGGCCTTCACCGACTACTTCGGCACCTTTGGATTTGCCTTTGCGCGCGTCGAAGCGGTGCCCGAGATCGACCGGAGCAACAACCGCGTGGCCTTTGTGATCCAGGCGGATCCGTCCCGCCGCGCCTATGTGCGGCGCGTGAACGTGGCCGGCAACAACCGCACGCGCGACGAAGTCGTGCGCCGCGAGTTCCGCCAGTTTGAATCGTCCTGGTACGACGGCGACAAGATCCGCCTTTCGCGCGACCGCGTGGACCGCCTGGGATACTTCAACGAAGTGAACATCGACACGCAAGAGGTGCCCGGCACCAGCGACCAGGTCGACGTAACCATGACCGTGGTGGAAAAACCCACCGGCAACCTGCAGCTCGGCGCGGGTTACTCCAGCGCGGACAGCGTGTCCCTGCTGTTCGGTATCAAGCAGGAAAACGTGTTCGGTTCGGGCAACTACCTGGGCGTTGAAGTCAACACCAGCAAGTCCAACCGCCAGCTGGTGCTGAGCACCATCGATCCTTATTTCACGGCCGACGGTATTTCGCGCACCATCGACGTCTATGACCGCACTTCCAAGCCGCTGTCCGGCCAGGGCGGCGACTACAGCCTGAAAACCCGCGGCGCCAGCATCCGCTTCGGCGTGCCGTTCACCGAGAACGACACCGTTTATTTCGGCAGCGGCTACGAGCAATTGACCATTGTTCCCGGCACCAACCTGCCGGCCAGCTACCAGACCTATGCCAACCAGTTTGGTTACAAAAGCGACTCCATCCCCTTGACGGTGGGATGGTCGCGCGACAGCCGTGACAGCTCCCTGGTTCCCACCACCGGCCGCTACCAGCGCGTGTACGGCGATTGGGGCGTGGCGGGCGACATCAAGTTCGTGCGCGCCAATTACCAGATCCAGCAGTACATTCCGCTGAACAAGCAGTTCACCGTGGCGCTGAATGGCGAATTTGGCTGGGGCAAGGGCCTGAACGGCCAGCCTTATCCGCTGTTCAAGAACTACTACTCGGGCGGCCTCGGGTCGGTGCGCGGCTTTGAGCAGGGCTCACTGGGCCCGCGCGATGCCTCCGACCTGGCCATTGGCGGACCGAAAAAACTGACCCTGAATGCCGAACTGATCGCGCCGTTTCCGGGTGCGGGCAACGACCGGACTCTGCGTCTGTACGGTTTTGTCGATGCCGGCAATGTGTTCGGGGAAAAAGAACAATACAAGCTGAACGACCTGCGTATCTCCACCGGCATCGGCATCAGCTGGATTTCCCCATTGGGGCCTTTGCGCATCGCCATTGCGACGCCGCTGCGTAAAAAGCCAGGCGATAGAATAGAGCGGTTGCAATTCCAAATCGGTACATCTTTCTAATGAAGCATCTTTCAAACAAATTTTTCCTCGGCCTTGTTGTCGCGTTGGCGGGTTTCTCCGCAAGCGCACAGGAGTTCAAGGTCGGTGTCGTCAATCTGGACCGGATTTTCCGCGAAGCCAATTCCGCCAAGGCCGCCCAGACCAAGCTCGAGCAGGAATTCAGCAAGCGTGAGAAAGAGCTGAACGATCTTGCAACGCAGCTCAAGTCGCTGTCCGACAAGTTCGAGCGCGAGGCGCCCACGCTTGCCGAAAGCCAGCGCAACACGCGGCAAAAACAATTGGTGGACCAGGACCGGGATTTCCAGCGCAAGCGCCGCGAATTCCAGGAAGACCTGAACACCCGCAAGAACGAAGAGCTGCAGCAAGTGATTGAGCGCGCCAACAAGGTCGTGAAAACCCTGGCTGAAACCGAAAAATACGACCTGATCCTTCAGGAATCGGTGTACGTCAATCCGAAACACGACATCACTGACAAAGTGATCAAGGCGCTGAACGCCGCCCGTTGACCGCGGGGGTGTTCACCACGATCACCATCGCCAGAACGGCAGGCGCAGTGTGACACTCCGTCTTGCCGACATTGCCCGGTTCCTCGCCGGTGTCAATGCCGAATTGATCGGCGACCCCGGCCTGCAGATTGAGCGGCTCTCCACCCTGGAGGCCGCCGGCCCCCAGGACCTGAGCTTCCTCAGCCATCCCAAATACCTGGCCAACCTGGCGCAGTCGGCTGCGGCCTGCGTCATCGTGGCGCCCGCCGCGCGGCAGGCCGCCCTCAGCCGGGGCGCCTGCATCGTGGTGGACGACCCCTACCACGCCTTCGCGCTGGTAACCCAGCTCTGGAAGCAGCGGCATGCCCCGCCGTCCGTGCCGCAGATTCACCCCAGTGCCTTTATTGATCCCACGGCCACGCTGGCGCGCGGCATATCGGTGGGGGCCTTCGCCTGCATAGGGGAGGGCGCCGTCATCGGTGCGGGTGCGCGCATTGCCGAACATTGCGTCGTTGGGCGGCATGCCCAGGTCGGGGCGGATACCCGCCTGTCGGCGCGCGTCACCGTGGCGGACGGCTGCCGCATAGGCGCGCGCTGCATCGTGCATCCGGGCGCGGTGATAGGCGCCGACGGCTTCGGGTTTGCGCTGCACCAGGGGCAGTGGGTCAAGATCGAGCAACTCGGCGGTGTCCTGATCGGCGACGACGTGGAGATAGGCGCGAATACCTGCATAGACCGCGGTGCCTTGCAGGACACGGTGCTCGAAGACGGCGTCAAACTCGACAACCTCGTCCAGATCGGCCACAACGTGCGGGTCGGCAAGCACACCGCCATGGCCGGATGCGCCGGTGTCGCGGGCAGCGCCACCATAGGCGCCCACTGCACGGTGGGCGGCGGCGCCATCGTGCTGGGCCACCTGAGCCTGGCCGACCATGTGCATGTGTCGGCGGCGTCCGTGGTGACAAGGTCCATT
The DNA here is from genome assembly GCF_964252805.1 of Polaromonas sp. LjRoot131. Lineage (NCBI taxonomy): Bacteria > Pseudomonadati > Pseudomonadota > Betaproteobacteria > Burkholderiales > Comamonadaceae > Polaromonas > Polaromonas sp. LjRoot131. The sequence goes on from NZ_CAXUPF020000001.1 coordinate 941,009, forward strand.
CTCAAGCCCGGAAATTACACCGGGCTCTTCCCCATCGACGACAATGCTGTCTGGGAAAAAAATGCCGCCACGCTCAAACAGCTCCACACGCTGCGCGAGCGCCTGCGGCTGGCCGAAAAAGCCATTCTGAACTCAGGACACATTGAAGAAAAATCATGATGGATATCCACCAAATTCTCAAGCAGCTTCCGCACCGCTATCCCATCCTGCTGGTGGACCGCGTACTCGAAATCGAAAAAGGCAAAAGCATCAAGGCGCTCAAGAACGTCACGATCAACGAGCCCTTCTTCATGGGGCACTTCCCCCACCACCCGGTCATGCCCGGCGTGCTGATGCTTGAAGCCATGGCGCAGGCCGCCGCCTTGCTGGCCTTTGAAACACTGGGCGTGACGCCCGACGACAAGACGGTGTATTACTTCGCCGGCATAGACGGCGCGCGCTTCAAGCGCCCGGTCGAGCCCGGCGACCAGCTGATCATGGACGTCACGCTGGACCGCATGAAGGCCGGCATTTTCAAGTTCAAGGGCGTGACCCGCGTGGGCGACACCATCGCCTGCGAGGCCGAACTGATGTGCACCATGCGCACGATAGCGTGAGCCGGGCTGCAACCATCCAGGCGAGCGCGACATGACAGCATCTCCTAACGCGCCGGGCATCCATGCCACGGCCCTTGTGGACCCGCAAGCCCAGCTCCACGAATCGGTAAGCGTCGGGCCCTACACCGTCATCGGTCCCCATGTAAAAGTCGGCGCGGGCACGACCATAGGCGCGCACTGCGTGATCGAAGGCCACACCACCATAGGCCGCGATAACCGGATCTTCCAGTTCAATTCGCTGGGCGCGATCCCGCAGGACAAAAAATACGCGGGTGAGCCTTGCGAGCTGGTCATCGGCGACCGCAACACAATTCGCGAGTTCTGCACCTTCAACATCGGCTCACCCGGCGACAGCGGCGTGACGCGCGTGGGCGACGACAACTGGCTCATGGCCTATGTGCACCTGGCGCATGACTGCGTCGTGGGCAACAACACCATTTTTGCCAACAACACCCAGCTGGGCGGGCATGTGCACGTGGACGACTGGGTCATCCTGGGCGGGTTTACCGTCGCGCACCAGTTCGTGAAAATCGGCGCCCACAGCTTTACGGCCATGTGTTCGCTGCTGTTCGCCGATTTGCCGCCTTTTGTCATGGCACAGGGCCAGCCGGCCGAGGCGCGCTCCATGAACTTCGAGGGGCTGCGGCGTCGGGGTTTTTCGCCTGATCGTATTTCCGCCGTCAAGGCCATGCACAAGGCCTTGTACCGCGATGACCTCACGCTCGACCAGGCCCGCGCGCGCATTGCCGAACTGACCGCGAAACACCCGGAATCGGCGCCCGACGTGGAGATGATGCTCTCCTTCCTGGCGCAAACCTCGCCGCAACGCGGCATCGTCCGGTAAGGCCATGTCTCTCGAGACCAGCCCTCTGCCAGCCCGTGGAGAGGCTGGCGGCCTAGCCGCAACACGGCCGGCCGGCCGCGCACCCAAGGTGGCCATGGTCGCGGGGGAAACCTCCGGCGACCTGCTGGCGGGTTTGCTGCTCGACGGCCTGAAAACCCGCTGGCCGGCCTTGAGCTCCAGCGGCATAGGCGGCCCGCAGATGGCCAAACGTGGTTTTGAGCCCTGGTGGCCCAGCGAGAAGCTCGCCGTGCGCGGTTATGTCGAGGTGCTGCGCCACTACCGCGAGATCGTCGGCATTCGCGAACAGCTCAAACAACGGCTGCTGAAGCAGCGCCCCGACGTCTTCGTCGGCGTGGATGCGCCCGATTTCAACCTGGACCTCGAAGCCGCCTTGAAAGGGCAGGGTATCAAGACCGTGCACTTTGTCAGCCCGTCCATCTGGGCCTGGCGCGCCGACCGTGTCGAAAAAATCCGGTGCAGCGTGGACCACGTGCTGTGCATCTTTCCGTTCGAGCCGGCCTTGCTGGCTGCCCACGGCATTGCCGCGACCTATGTTGGGCATCCGTTGGCCAATGTCATTCCGCTGCAGCCCGACCGGGCCGCCGCAAGGCGCACGCTGGGCCTGCGGGACGACAGCACCGTGGTCGCTATCCTGCCGGGTAGCCGGAAGTCGGAAATCCAGTACCTGGCGCACCGTTTTTTCGCGGCTGCGGCCTTGGTCCGGAAAGCGCAGCCGGCCATCCAGTTCGTCGTGCCCGCCATCCCGGCCCTGAAGGCCGCTATCGAGCGCATCGCCGACGAAACCGGCATGCGGGCCCATCTGCAAATCCTTGACGGCCAGTCGCACACCGCCCTGGCCGCCTGCGACCTGACCCTGATCGCCAGCGGCACCGCCACCCTGGAGGCGGCGCTGTTCAAGCGGCCCATGGTGATCGCCTACAACATGAACTGGCTGTCCTGGCAGATCATGCGGCGCAAGAAGCTGCAGCCCTGGGTGGGCCTGCCCAACATCCTGTGCCGCGACTTTGTCGTGCCCGAACTGCTGCAGGACCAGGCCACGCCCGAGGCGCTGGCCGGGGCCGTCCTGCAATGGGTGGAGGCAAAATCGTCGGCACCTGACAAAATAGCGGCTGTGGAACAACGATTCGCCGCGCTGCACACCGAGCTTCGGCGGGATACTTCAACATTAGCGACCGATGCGATCCAGCAAATTCTTGAAAGCTGAGCAAACCGCACTGTCCTGGGACATTCCCGGGCTGGTGGCTGGCGTTGACGAGGCAGGGCGCGGCCCCCTGATGGGGCCGGTGGTGGCCGCCGCCGTCATCCTTGACGAATTGAACCCGATCCAGGGGCTGGCCGACTCCAAAAAGCTCACGGCCCTGCGCCGCGAAAAGCTTTACGACGAAATCCGCGCCAAGGCCCTGTGCTGCTCCATCGCGCAGGCCAGTGTCGAGGAGATTGACAGCCTCAACATCCTGCAGGCCACCATGCTGGCCATGAAGCGCGCCGTGGAAGGCTTGCGCCTCAAACCCAACAAGGTGCTGGTGGATGGCAACCGCCTGCCCACGCTGGTGATCCTGTCGGAGGCCATTGTGGGCGGCGACGCGCTGGTGCCCGCCATCTCGGCGGCCTCCATCCTGGCCAAGGTGCACCGCGACCGCTGGTGCGCCGAGTTCCACCTGGAATACCCGCAGTACGGCTTTGCCGACCACAAAGGCTACGGTACGGCCGAGCACCTGGCCGCGCTGCGCGAGCACGGTGCCTGCCCGCAGCACCGCCGGTCCTTCGCGCCGGTGGCCGAGGTCCTGCGGTGAATCAGGGTGCTTCCGGGCCCGCCGCCGAAGTCACGCACGTCACCTCACGCGACAACCCGCTGATCAAGGACTTGCGCAAGCTGTCGCAGGACAGCACGGCCTACCGCAAGCAGGGGCGCGTCTGGCTGGAAGGCGACCATCTGTGCCGCGCGGCGCTGGCACGCGGGCTCAAACCCGCCCTGGCGGTCTTCTCCGAGTCCTACTGGCCCATGGCGCCCGCCGCATTGACGCGGGCGGCCGCCAAAAGCATTGTGATTCCCGACAACTTGCTGCCCGAGATCAGCGGCCTGGAATCGCCCGCGCGCATGGGTTTTGTGCTCGATTTGCCCGCCGCCGCCGGCCTGCAGCCCGGTGCCGCCTCGGTGATCCTGGACCGGGTGCAGGACGCCGGCAACGTCGGCTCCATCCTGCGCAGCGCGGCGGCCTTTGGCTTCGGCCAGGTTATCGCCCTCAAGGGCACGGCGGCGCTCTGGTCGCCCAAGGTCTTGCGCGCCGGCATGGGCGCCCACTTTGCCCTGCAACTGGTGGAAGGCCTGGAGCCCGAGGCGCTGGCGGCCTTGACGGTTCCCATCGTCGTCACCAGCTCCCATCACGGCAGCTTTTTGCACGATCAAAAACTGCCCATGCCCTGCGCCTGGGCCATGGGCCACGAAGGGCAGGGCGTAGGCGAAGACCTGATGGCCAGGGCAGCCCTCAAAGTCCGCATAGACCAGCCGGGCGGCGAGGAGTCACTCAATGTCGCCGCCGCTGCCGCAATCTGCTTGTACGCAAGTTCATTGGTCAGAGGCTCTTAATTCCAGCCGGGGCCGCGGAACTGGCTTTGTCAGGCAGCAGGCGCAGCGGCCCCCTTCGTGATGAAAGGTGCAGGGAGAAAGGCCGTAGGCCACACGAAGTGAGCGACTGTGGGGGTACTACTTGTTCAGGCTATAATCAAGGGCTTTTCAAAACACAGCTTCGCCCGAGCGCATACAAAGCCACCACCCTCTCAAAAGCAGCCTGCAAGAGTCTTGACCGAGACGTTTCTTGTGCACGCTTGGGCGAACCGTAACCAACCCGGAGAACCCAGTGCTTTTGTCTCTACAGGGAAACACCCCTCACGCCATCCTGGCGCTCGCAGACGGCACGGTCTTTATCGGCAATTCGATTGGGGCCGCGGGCTCCACGGTCGGCGAAGTGGTGTTCAACACCGCGATGACCGGCTACCAGGAAATCCTCACGGATCCCAGCTACTGCCAGCAGATCGTCACCCTCACGTACCCGCACATCGGCAACTACGGCATCAATGCCGAAGACGTCGAAGCTGAAAAAGTCCACGCCGCCGGCCTGATCATCAAGGACCTGCCGCTGCTGGCCTCGAACTTCCGTATGACCATGACCTTGTCCGAATACCTGGTCAAGGAAAACACCGTCGCCATCGCCGGCATAGACACCCGCCAGCTGACCCGCCACCTGCGCACCAAGGGCGCGCAAAACGGCTGCATCCTGGCCTTGCCAGCGGGCGAGGCGGTGAGCCAGCCTGCGATCGAGAAGGCCGTCGCGGCGGCGCGCGGCGCGCCCAGCATGGCCGGCCTGGACCTGGCCAAGGTCGTCTCGGTCAAGCAGACCTACGAATGGACGCAGACCGAGTGGAAGCTCGGCGCGGGCTACGGCGTGCAGATCACGCCGAAATTCCACGTCGTGGCTTTCGACTTCGGCGTGAAGAAAAACATCCTGCGCATGATGGCCGAACGCGGCGCGCGCATCACGGTGGTGCCGGCGCAAACGCCCGCGGCCGACGTGCTCAAGCTCAAACCTGACGGCATCTTCCTGGCCAACGGCCCGGGCGACCCGGAGCCTTGCGACTACGCGATCACCGCGGTGCGCGAGCTGATCGAAACCGGCATCCCGACCTTCGGCATCTGCCTGGGCCACCAGATCATGGCGCTGGCCAGCGGTGCGAAGACCTTCAAGATGAAGTTCGGCCACCACGGCGCCAACCACCCGGTCAAAGATCTGGACAACGGCCGCGTCAGCATCACCAGCCAGAACCACGGTTTCGCGGTCGACGAAAAAAGCCTGCCCGCCAACCTCAGGCCCACGCACATCAGCCTGTTCGACGGCACGCTGCAGGGACTGGCCCGCACCGACAAGCCGGCCTTCTGCTTCCAGGGCCACCCGGAAGCCTCGCCCGGCCCGCACGATATTTCATACTTGTTTGACCGTTTCACCGCGCTGATGGAACAGGCTGGGGAGAAGAAAAATGCCTAAGCGCACAGACATCAAGAGCGTCCTCATCATCGGCGCCGGCCCCATCATCATCGGCCAGGCCTGCGAGTTCGACTACTCCGGCGTGCAGGCCTGCAAGGCCTTGCGCGAAGAGGGCTACAAGGTCATCCTGATCAACAGCAACCCCGCCACGATCATGACCGACCCGGCCACCGCCGACGTCACCTACATCGAGCCCATCACCTGGCAGACGGTTGAAAAAATCATCGCCAAGGAACGCCCCGACGCCATCCTGCCGACCATGGGCGGCCAGACCGCGCTCAACTGCGCGCTCGATCTCTGGCACAACGGCGTGCTCGACAAATACAAGGTCGAGCTGATCGGCGCCAAGCCCGAAGCCATCGACAAGGCCGAAGACCGCCTGAAGTTCAAGGACGCGATGACCAAGATCGGCCTGGGATCTGCCCGCTCCGGCATCGCGCACAGCATGGACGAGGCCTGGGCGGTGCAGAAGACCGTCGGTTTCCCCACCGTGATCCGCCCCAGCTTCACGCTGGGCGGCACCGGCGGCGGCATCGCCTACAACTCGGAAGAGTTCGAGGTCATCTGCAAGCGCGGCCTCGAAGCCTCGCCGACCAACGAGCTGTTGATCGAAGAGTCGCTGCTCGGCTGGAAAGAGTACGAGATGGAAGTCGTGCGCGATACCGCCGACAACTGCATCATCGTCTGCTCCATCGAAAACCTGGACCCCATGGGCGTGCACACCGGCGACTCCATCACGGTGGCCCCGGCCCAGACGCTGACCGACAAGGAATACCAGATCCTGCGCAATGCCTCCCTGGCTGTGCTACGCGAGATCGGCGTGGACACCGGCGGCTCCAACGTGCAGTTCTCCATCAACCCGGTCGACGGCCGCATGGTCGTGATCGAGATGAACCCGCGCGTGTCCCGCTCCTCGGCGCTGGCCTCCAAGGCCACGGGTTTCCCGATCGCCAAGGTCGCCGCCAAGCTGGCGGTGGGCTACACGCTCGACGAGCTGCGCAACGAGATCACGGGTGGCGCCACCCCCGCGAGCTTCGAGCCCAGCATCGACTACGTCGTCACCAAGATCCCGCGTTTCGCGTTCGAGAAATTCCCGGCCGCCGATTCGCGCCTGACCACACAGATGAAATCCGTTGGTGAAGTCATGGCCATGGGCCGTACCTTCCAGGAGTCCTTCCAGAAAGCCTTGCGCGGCCTGGAAGTCGGCGTGGACGGCATGAACGAAAAGACCCAGGATCGCGAAGTGCTCGAGAAAGAACTCGGGGCGCCCGGCCCTGACCGCATCTGGTACGTGGGCGATGCCTTCGCCCAGGGCATGAGCGTCGACGAAGTCTTCGCGCTGACCAAGATCGACCCCTGGTTCCTCGTGCAGATCGAGCAGATCGTCAAGATCGAGCTCGAACTCGAAACCACCTCGCTCGACAAGATCGATGCCGTCACGCTGCGCGCGCTCAAGCAAAAAGGTTTTTCCGACCGCCGCCTGGCCAAGCAGCTCAAGACTACCGACACGGCCATCCGTGAAAAGCGCCGCGCGCTGGGCGTGCGCCCGGTCTACAAGCGCGTGGACACCTGTGCTGCGGAGTTCGCGACCAACACCGCCTACATGTATTCGACCTACGAGGCCGAAGGCAGCGAGTGCGAAGCCGCGCCTACCGACAAGAAAAAGATCATGGTGCTGGGCGGCGGGCCCAACCGCATCGGGCAGGGCATCGAGTTTGACTACTGCTGCGTGCACGCGGCGCTGGCCATGCGCGAAGACGGCTACGAGACCATCATGGTCAACTGCAATCCCGAGACCGTCTCCACCGACTACGACACCAGCGACCGCCTGTACTTCGAGCCGCTGACGCTGGAAGACGTGCTCGAGATCGTCGACAAGGAAAAACCGTTGGGCGTGATCGTCCAGTACGGCGGCCAGACGCCCCTGAAGCTGGCGCTGGACCTCGAAGCCAATGGCGTACCCATCATCGGCACCTCGCCCGACATGATCGACGCGGCCGAAGACCGTGAGCGCTTCCAGAAGCTGCTGCACGAACTCAAGCTGCGCCAGCCGCCCAACGCCACGGCCCGCACCGAGCCGGAAGCGCTGGAAAAAGCCGCCGCGCTGGGCTACCCCCTGGTCGTGCGCCCCAGCTATGTGCTGGGCGGCCGCGCCATGGAAATCGTGCACGAACAGCGTGACCTCGAGCGCTACATGCGCGAAGCCGTCAAGGTCAGCCATGACTCGCCGGTGCTGCTGGACCGTTTCCTGAACGACGCGATCGAATGCGACGTCGACTGCCTGCGCGACCCTGAAGGCCGCACCTTTATCGGCGGCGTGATGGAACACATCGAACAGGCCGGCGTGCACAGCGGTGACTCGGCTTGCTCGCTGCCGCCGTATTCGCTGAGCGCCGAAACCGTCACCGAGATCAAGCGCCAGACCGCGGCCATGGCCGAGGCGCTCACGGTGGTCGGCCTGATGAACGTGCAGTTCGCGATCCAGAACATTGACGGCAAGGACGTGATCTACGTGCTGGAAGTCAACCCGCGCGCCTCGCGCACCGTGCCCTTTGTCAGCAAGGCCACCGGCATCCAGCTGGCCAAGGTGGCGGCGCGCTGCATGGTCGGCCAGTCGCTGGCCTCGCAAGGCATCAAGGATGAAGTCACGCCGCCTTACTTCAGCGTCAAGGAAGCGGTGTTCCCCTTCGTCAAGTTCCCCGGTGTGGACACGATTCTCGGCCCCGAGATGAAGTCCACCGGCGAGGTCATGGGCGTGGGCAAGACCTTCGGCGAAGCCTTCGTGAAGTCGCAGCTGGGCGCGGGCACCAAACTGCCCACCTCCGGCAAGGTTTTCCTGACCGTCAAGAACAATGACAAGCCGCGCGCCGTGGAAGTGGCGCGCGCGCTGGCCGCGCAGAAGTTCGAGCTGGTCGCGACCAAGGGCACGGCGGCGGCGATCCAGGCGGCGGGCATTGCCTGCACCGTGGTCAACAAGGTCACCGAAGGCCGGCCGCACGTGGTCGACATGATCAAGAACAACGAAATCGCCCTGGTCATCAACACCGTCGAAGAGCGGCGCAATGCGATCACCGATTCGCGCCAGATCCGCACCTCGGCGCTGCTGGCCCGTGTGACGACCTATACCACCATTGCCGGCGCAGAAGCGGCCGTGGAGGGCATGAAGTACCTGGACAACCTGCCGGTGTATTCCGTGCAGGAGTTGCACGCACAGCTGGCCTGACGGCCTGGTAACCGGGATTTTTTGTCGGGGTTTTTCCCGGCTATTTCCGGGGCTATTTCCAGGTTGAGCCGGGCTCGATTTGCATTAAACTTGTTTGATTGAAATTTTGGATTCAAGCGCCGCCGCCAGGTGACTGGTGGCGGTTTCGCTTTTGCAGGAGCAAAAAACATGGCCACCATTCCCATTACCAAGCGCGGCGCGGAAAGCCTCAAGGCCGAGCTGCACCAGCTCAAGACCGTTGACCGCCCCTGGGTCATCAATTCGATTTCCGAAGCGCGCGCCCAGGGCGACCTGAGCGAGAACGCCGAATACGATGCCGCCAAGGATCGCCAGGGCTTCATCGAAGGCCGCATCCAGGAAATCGAAGGCAAACTCTCCGCCGCGCAGATCATTGACCCGTCCGAGCTGGACGCGGGCGGCAAGGTGGTGTTCGGCTCGACCATCGAACTGGAAGACGAAGAAACCGGCGACAAGGTGACCTACCAGATCGTCGGCGAAGACGAGGCCGACATCAAGCAGGGCCGGGTCAACATCAGCTCACCGATCGCGCGCGCCCTGATCGGAAAGGACGAGGGCGATACCGCCGAAGTCCAGGCGCCCGGCGGCATCAAGCGCTACGAAATCATTGCGGTGATGTACATCTGAGCTTCCATTGATGAAGCAGCGCTTCAATGTGATGGTGGCGGCCCTATGGTGGGGTAGTCTGACGACGCTCGGATTCGTCGTCGTCCCCATGCTGTTCGCCAACCTGGGCGCACCCGCTGCGGCCGGCGCCATGGCGGCCAAGCTCTTCACCGCACAAACCTGGGTCAGTGCCGGCTGCGCCATGCTTCTGCTGCTGGTGCTCAATAAAAAAGACGATCAAGCACTCGCGCAACAGGCGCGAGCCGCGATGAAATTCGTCGTGGCGGGCTTGCTGCTGGCCTTGCTGGTGGAGTTTGGTATCGCGCCGCGCATCGTGAGCGCGCGCGCTGAAGGCGGCAACCTCAAGCTCTGGCATGGCCTGGGAACGGCCATGTACTTGGCGCAGTGGCTGGCGGCAGGCTGGACGCTTTGGTGTCTGGGCAGTTCGACAAAGGATGGCGCCGCCTAGCCGCGTCGCCTCGCCTCGCTGCGGCCTCCACGGGGCCGGAGGCTGAATTTCCAGCGCCGCCTGAGTTTTTTTGGACATGCGCCAAGGGGATGCGTCCCCCGAGCCGCGATCTGCAAGGCCTCGGGATCAACTAAAAGTGGGTGTCTCGTGCTAAGGGCACCGCAAGCAAACATCATCCAAATGAAGGGTGTCAATCCACCGTTTGGTCGTTATGCTCAATCAGAATTTCAGGATTAACAATGGTAAATCCGTCCACCCCTGCAGACAGACATTCAGACTCTTCGCCCCAGTTGCATGAAATCCGAGTTCGGCATCATGAGCACCGTTTTCTTCAACTCAATGGCCTTCTGATTGGTCATAGTGAGGGTTCTCTTCAATACCTGCTTGCGGTAAACGGTGGTGGCGCGGTAGCGATGTTAGGTTTAGTGGGCGCGGTCGAGAAATGGCGCGTTCAGAACTGGCCGTATTGGGTGCTGACGGTGTTCGTCCTGGGGTTGATTCTCTCCGGGCTAACAAGAGCCGTCATACTGATCCATAGCAACCACTTGGTATCCGGCTGGATCGCCGATAGCGACGCCTATTTTCGCAATCAGCTTGAGTGGAAAGAACTCCAAGGTAGAGATAACAGACGAGTGTGTTGAATTGCACTGAAGTCTGACCCGAGTTTTCCATCGAATCTTGACCCACACTCTTTGTGAGCAGAAGCTGCTCACGATGTGGATAAGTTCTTGGTTTTCTCCTTTTTGGGCTGAGTCTGTGTGGATCTGCCTCAAAGTGCGCCGCTGTTTCCGCGATTTTGTTGCCTCGATTACCAGCCAGGTGGCCAGCTTCTCGGCGTAGGGATCGAGCTTGCTTGAGCTGACCCGTCTTGGGTACTTGGGCTCGCTCTCTTCCGATCGCAGGTGCTTCTTCACTGTGTTGCGAGCCAGGCCTGTACGCCTTGAGATCTCGCGGATGGACATCTGATCCCTCAATGCCCAACGTCTGATGACATTCAATGTCGCCACGTCTATCACTCCTGAATTCCCCTGCTTTTAAAACAAGCAGGGTAGTGCCTACGTGGGTCAGATTTGGATGGAAATTACTGCGCTAACTGGATCAGATTTCGACGGAATTCAACACTATCCTCATACAAAGAGGCTGCGCCGTTGCTGAGGAAGGTTTTCCACGATTCTCTTGAGATGATTCAAGACGGCAAAAAAGATCAACTTTTATTCCGGAGCCTCGAAAAGCCTGTGGATAGATACTATGAAGAGGTGGTGGGAAAGATCGGGCTATTAGGACCGGAGATCGCAGAACAGATTATTTTTGTGTACAGCAATTTGAATGCATTTAGGGTTGCCTTTATGCTGATAAATGACCAGCATAAAGACATGAGTACGCCTGAGCTAGTTGCAAGAATTACGCTCTGTGTGAGCGCAATGGATCGGGCTTTCTCGACAGGGCTGACTTTGACTCAAATGCTAAAAGAGCGAAGCGTGGCCAAGTTCAACCCATTTGGGTGAACTCACTTCGCTTCAGAGCTCCCAGTGCTGCGGCTGGGCCTATTCGAAATGCCTCAAGTACATTGAGTGAATTCGCCCTAGTCTTCAATAAAAGGAGCGCACAGCCGTTGTTGACGGGTGCAGTTTCTTTTAATCAGACGCGCTCCGCGGCCTCTAGGGTATTGACCAGCAGCATGGTAATGGTCATGGGGCCGACACCGCCGGGCACCGGCGTGATGTAGCCCGCGACTTCCTTCACATCCTCAAAATCCACGTCGCCGCAGAGCTTGCCTTCGTCGTTGCGGTTCATGCCCACGTCGATCACGACAGCGCCGGGCTTGACCATGTCGGCCGTCAGCACATTGCGCTTGCCGACGGCGGCCACGATCACGTCGGCCTGCAGCGTCATGGCCTTGAGGTCTTTCGTCGCGCTGTGGCAGACGGTCACGGTGGCGTTCTTCTGCAGCAGCATCAACGCCATGGGCTTGCCGACGATGTTGCTGCGGCCAATCACCACGGCATGCTTGCCCTTGAGGTCGTAATGGATGCTTTCCAGCATCTTCATGCAGCCGTAAGGCGTGCAGGGCCAGAAGCCCGGCTGGCCGACCATGAGCGCACCGGCGCTGGCGACGTGAAAGCCGTCCACGTCCTTGGCCGGCGAGATGGCCTCAATGACCTTGTGCGCGTCGATGTGGGCCGGCAGCGGCAGCTGCACCAGGATGCCGTGGATGGACGGGTCCCTGTTGAGCGCGTCGACGCGTGCCAGCAGGTCGGCTTCGCTGAGGGTGTCGGGGTATTTTTCGAGCACCGAATGCAGGCCGTTGTCCTCGCAGGCTTTGACCTTGTTGCGCACATAGACCTGGCTGGCCGGGTTTTCGCCGACCAGCACCACGGCCAGGCCGGGCGTGACACCGCGTGCGCGAAGGGCAGCGGCCCGCCGGGCGACTTCGGCGCGCAATTGTTTGGAGAGGGCGTTTCCGTCAATCAGCTGGGCGGTCATTTTTGAATCGGTTTCTCAAAGTAAAAACGCCCGCTGGTCCAATCAATACGGGCGTTAAAGCTATCAGGGGACAGCGAAAGAGGGGGTCAGGCCTTGGGCGCGTTGGACCCCAGGGCGATTTTGAGCAGGTCGGCCACGGTGTTGGCGTTGAGCTTTTCCATGATGTTGGCGCGGTGCGCCTCCACCGTTTTGATGCTGATGCCGAGGTCGTCGGCGATCTGCTTGTTGAGGCGGCCCGCCACGATGCGCTCGAGCACCTGGGCTTCGCGCGAGGTCAGCTTGGCCAGCAGGGCGTCGCGGCTGGCGGACTGCTGGAATTCGCTGAAGGCTTCCTTGGCCTGCTCCAGCATGCGCTCGACCAGGTTGACCAGGGCTTCTTCCTGGAAAGGCTTCTGGATGAAGTCCATTGCGCCCTTTTTCATGGTGTTGACCGCCATGGGCACGTCGCCGTGGCCGGTGATGAACACGATGGGCAGCGGCGATTTGCGCTCGACCAGGCGGTCCTGCAGTTCCAGCCCGGTCATGCCGCCCATGCGGATGTCGACGATCAGGCAGGCCACTTCGCGCGGGTCGTAGCGGGAGAGGAAAGTTTCGGCGGAGTCGTAGCAGCGGACGCGGTAGTCCTTGCCTTCGAGCAGCCACTGCAGCGAGTCGCGCACGCCCTCGTCATCATCAACGACGTAGACGGTACCTTTTTTGGGAATCAAGCTCATGCCAAACTTTCTTTCGTGAACTTCTCAAGAGACGGTTCTTGAAGGGTTTTCAGTGAACGCCTGCGTTCCTGGCTGCCGTGTTGTCGCCGGCTGGCGCCGTCGGCAAGAGCAGGGGTGTCACAGGGATCCAGAAGGTAAACCGGCACCCCACCACTTCGTCCCCATTGTAGAGGTTCTCGGCCTCCATTCTTCCCTGGTGGGACTCGACAATGCTGCGGCACAGCTTCAGGCCTATGCCCATGCCTTCGGCCTTGGTGGAATAGAAGGCTTCATAGAGCCGGCCCATGACTTCGGGCGATAGGCCGCGCCCGGTGTCAAGCACCGAAAACTCCACCACGGCCTGGTCTTCAATCTGCTTGGGCACCACGCGCAGCTCGACGCTGCGCCGCGCCGTGGGCAGGTGCGCCTGCTCTATGGATTCGGCCGCGTTTTTCATCAGGTTGATCAGCACCTGCTCGATCAGGATGGGGTCCACCATGATTTCGGGCAGGCGGGCGGCGATGTAGTGGCTCAGGCGCACGTGGTGGCGGCGCAGCTCGATGTCGGCCAGCTCCATGGCATTGCTGACCATGGTGGCCACGTCGGCCGCCGTGCGGTTGGGCTCGCTGCGTTTCACGAAGGAGCGTATGCGCTGGATGATCTGCCCGGCGCGGTGTGCCTGCTTGGCGGTCTTGTCCAGTGCGATCAGCAGGTCTTCGTTGCTGATCTGTTTGCCCTTGATGCGCGACACCATGCCGTTGCAGTAATTGTTGATGGCCGTGAGCGGCTGGTTCAGCTCATGCGCCACGCTGGAGGCCATCTCGCCCATGGTGATCAGGCGGCTGGCGGTCTGGGCGCGTTCGTTCTGCTGGGCGGCCTGCTCTTCGGCATGGCGCCGCGGCGTGATGTCGGTGGCGATCACCATCTGCGCCAGGCGGCCGTCCACCCAGGTCAGGTAGCGCGAACGAACTTCCAGCCATTTGCTGAGTTCGGGCACGAAGATTTCAGCGTTCTCCGTTTGCGCCGCCGTCAGCGTGTCGGTCGGGAAGCCGGCCAGGCCGTCGACCGCGTCCAGCGTGTCGTCGGTGGGCACGGCGCTGGGCACGCCGGCCTGCGCGATCAGGTTCAGGTGGCCCGACACCTCGCCGCCGAACCAGGAGCGGTAAAGCTTGTTGGCGAACAGCAGTTCCTCGCTGCCCAGCGGCGCCACGGAGACGGCCGCATCCAGCCCCTCCAGCACCGTGGTGAAGCGCTCGTAGGAGGCGGTCAGTTCCTCGCGGATGCGCTTGGGCTCGGTGATGTCCGTCATCGAGGTCATCCAGCCGGTCTGCTGCCCGCGCGGGTCAATCAGCGGCGAGACGTACATGCGGGCGTCGAAGATCTGGCCGTTTTTGCGTTTCACGCGCACCTCAAAGCCGCCCGGCGGCGTGCGGCCGTGCAGCTCGTCGTCCAGCCTCTGCATCAGGGTGTCGATCTCGCCTTCGGGCCAGTGCGGAAACGGCGGCGTGCGGCCCACCAGGTCGCCTTCGGTCAGGCCCGTCATCTGGCAGAAAGCCGGGTTGACGTAGGTGATGCGGCCCTGCAGGTCCAGCGCGCGCATGCCGGTCAGCATGGAGTTTTCCATGGCGCGGCGGAAGTTGGTTTCGGAGATCAGCGCCTGCTGGGCCTGCACGCGGCGGCGCGTGTGGCGCCAGGTGCCCAGCAGCATCCAGACCGTGAGCGCACTCAGGGCGCTGACCAGCCAGAAGAAGCCGCTGCCGACCACGCCCAGCGAGGCGCGGTAGCCCTCGGCGCGTATCAGCAGGCCGTTGCCGACCGGCGAGACCGGTATCTCGTATTCGGCCGCGCCATCGGACCAGGGCAGCAGCCGGGCCGCGGGATTGCGCGGCGGCGGCAGGTTGCCCGCCAGCACCTGGTTTTTGTCGTCGACCAGGGTCACCGCGTATTTGGCCGTGACCTCGGTCGGCACGCCGAAGCGCAGCAGCCCGTCGATGGAGTATTCGCCCATGATCACGCCGGCGAATTTTCCCTGGTCGTCCAGCGGCACCTGCAACTGCAGGGTGGGGGCGTTGTAGCCGCCGGCCTCCTTGGCCGCCAGCGGGCGTGAATACACGGGTTGGCGCAAGTCCCGGGCCAGGTCATAAGTGCCGTCGGTCTCGCCGACCTTGAGCTGCTCGCCCGCGCCGCGCAGCTGGCTGGCGTTGGCGCTTGGTGATACGTAGGCGACCTTGATGCGGCGTTTGCTGTCCACCCAGGTCACCGCCATCAGCTCGGGATACTGGTTGACCAGCGATTCGGCCTGGCTGATGAATTCCTCGGTGTCGATTTCCTTGTTCGAGACGTCGCGGCCTATGCGCATCAGCTGCTCCTGCCGCTCCAGGAGGCGCAGGCGCAGGCGCTGCTGGGCGTATTCCACGTCGCGCTTGACGGCCTGCTGCTCGCGGTCGATTTCCTCGATGCGCAGGTAGCCGAAAGCGGCGATCACGGCCGCCAGGAAAAGCACCACGGCCAGCAGCGGGCCCAGTGTGATGAAACGGTCCTGGCGCGACGGCGACTGCCGGCGCCACCAGCGGCGCCACAGGGCCAGGGGAGCGGGATTTGCCGCGATGTCGGCGGGGGCGGGGGCTTGCTGGGTCATAAGAGGAAGGGTGCAGTTTAAGGGAGATGCCCTCGGCGTAGCTGGGTTGACCCTGATCCTTTAAGGTGAAGTGAATCACCATCAATGCGACGTGTGCTTACTTTTATATTTCTTAATGTGAAATGAGTAGGCACTATTTGAAATTGTGCGAATATTGTGGGAAACTAGAGACTTGAATCTAATTTGCGTTTACAACACGCTTAGACCCAAGTTGGACACAGGCTCTGCGCGCGGCTCGACAAGAGGCCGTAGCGCAGGTTAACAAAGCTTTATCAGGCTACTCAGGAGACAAAAATGGCTGCCAATCCCACCCAAGCCGGCGACAACTTGCGCGCCGCCGCCAACGATGCGCTGGACAAAGACAGCCAGGAAACCCGCGAATGGATGGACGCCTTGTCCGCCGTCATCGAAAGCGAGGGCCCGGAGCGCGCCCATTTCCTGTTGGAGCAACTGCTGGAGCACGCCCGCCAGAAGAGCATCGACATGCCTTTCTCGGCCAACACCGGCTACGTCAACACCATTGAGACCGACCAGGAAGAGCGCTCGCCCGGCAATCTCGAGATCGAGGAGCGCCTGCGCGCCTACATGCGCTGGAACGCCATGGCCATGGTGGTCAAGGCCAACCGCCTGCACCCCGCCGACGGCGGCGACCTGGGCGGCCACATCGGCTCCTTCGCCTCGCTGGCCAGCCTGTTCGGCGCGGGCTTCAACCACTTCTGGCACGCCGAGAGCAATGAACCGGGTAAAGAGCACGGCGGCGACTGCCTCTACATCCAGGGCCACGTGTCGCCCGGCGTCTATGCCCGCGCCTACCTCGAAGGCCGCCTGACCGAAGAGCAACTGCTCAACTTCCGCCAGGAAGTCGACGGCAAGGGCCTGTCCAGCTATCCGCATCCCAAGCTGATGCCCGAGTTCTGGCAGTTCCCCACCGTCTCCATGGGCCTGGGCCCGCTGATGGCGATCTACCAGGCGCGTTTCCTCAAGTACCTGCATGCCCGCGGCATCGCCAACACCGAAAACCGCAAGGTCTGGGCCTTCCTCGGCGACGGCGAGATGGACGAAGTCGAGTCCATGGGCGCCATCGGCCTGGCCGCGCGCGAGAAGCTCGACAACCTGGTCTTCGTCATCAACTGCAACCTGCAGCGCCTGGACGGCCCGGTGCGCGGCAACGGCAAGATCATCCAGGAGCTCGAAGGCGAGTTCCGCGGCGCCGGCTGGAACGTCATCAAGCTGCTCTGGGGCAGCAACTGGGACCCATTGCTCGCCCGCGACAAGGACGGCGCGCTCAAGAAGGTCATGATGGACACGCTGGACGGCGACTACCAGGCCATGAAGGCCAATGACGGCGCCTACGTGCGCAAGCATTTCTTCGGCCAGGACCCGCGCACGCTCGAGATGGTCGCCAAGATGAGCGACGAGGACATTTTCAACCTGCGCCGCGGCGGCCACGATTCGCAAAAGGTCTATGCGGCCTTCCACAAGGCGGTCAACCACAAGGGCCAGCCCACCGTCCTGCTGATCAAGACCGTCAAGGGCTTCGGCATGGGCAAGATCGGCGAAGGCAAGAACAACGTCCACCAGACCAAAAAACTGGCCGACGAAGACATCAAGGCCTTCCGCGACCGCTTCAACATCCCGATCCCCGACAGCCAGCTGGCCGACATCCCCTTCTACAAGCCGGCCGAAGACACGCCCGAGATGCGCTACCTGCACGAGCGCCGCAAGGCCCTGGGCGGCTACCTGCCGCACCGCCGCGTCAAGGCCGACGAGCAGTTCACCGTGCCCGCGCTGGAGACCTTCAAGTCGGTGATCGAGCCCACGGCAGAAGGCCGCGAAATCTCCACCACCCAGGCCTATGTGCGCTTCCTCACGCAGCTGCTGCGTGACCAGGCCCTGGGCCCGCGCGTGGTGCCCATCCTGGTCGACGAGGCCCGCACCTTCGGCATGGAAGGCCTGTTCCGCCAGATCGGCATCTACAACCCTGACGGCCAGAAATACACGCCGGTCGACAAAGACCAGGTGATGTACTACAAGGAAGACAAACAGGGCCAGATCCTGCAGGAAGGCATCAACGAAGCCGGCGGCATGAGCAGCTGGATCGCGGCGGCCACCTCGTACAGCACCAACAACCGCATCATGGTGCCGTTCTACGTGTACTACTCGATGTTCGGCTTCCAGCGCATCGGCGACCTGGCCTGGGCGGCCGGCGACATGCAGGCGCGCGGCTTCCTGCTGGGCGGCACCTCGGGCCGCACCACGCTCAACGGCGAAGGCCTGCAGCACGAAGACGGCCACAGCCACATCCTGGCCGGCACCATCCCCAACTGCATCAGCTACGACCCGACCTTCGCGCACGAAGTCGGCGTCATCCTGCACCACGGCCTCAAGCGCATGGTCGAGAAGCAGGACAACGTTTATTTCTACATCACGCTGCTCAATGAGAACTACGCCATGCCCGGCCTCAAGCCCGGCACCGAAGAGCAGATCATCAAGGGCATGTACCTGTGCAAGGAAGGCGCGAAACTCACGCCGCGCGTCCAGCTGCTGGGCTCCGGCACCATCCTGCGCGAGTCCATCGCCGCGCAGGAACTGCTCGAAAAAGAGTGGGGCGTTGCCGCCAACGTCTGGAGCTGCCCGAGCTTCAACGAACTGGCCCGCGACGGCCAGAGCGCCGAGCGCTGGAGCCTGCTGCACCCGGCCGAAAAAGCCAAGGTGCCGTTTGTCGCCGAGCAGCTTGAAAAGCACACCGGCCCCGTCATCGCCTCGACCGACTACATGAAGGCCTACGCCGAGCAGATCCGCTCCTTCATCCCCAAGGGCCGCACCTTCAAGGTGCTGGGCACCGACGGTTTCGGCCGCAGCGACTTCCGCAGCAAGCTGCGCGAGCACTTCGAGATCAACCGCCACTACATCGTCGTGGCGGCCCTGAAGGCGCTCAGCGAAGAGGGCACGGTGCCCGTCGCCAAGGTGAGCGAAGCCATCAAGAAGTACGGCATCAATGTCGACAAAATCAATCCGCTTTACGCTTGAGTTAAAACCCTGACGTAGACGCACAGACGCCTGAAGCAAACGGAGACAAGATATGGCAGTGGTAGACATTCAAGTTCCTGATATCGGGGATTTCGACGAAGTGACGGTGATCGAATTGCTGGTCAAGCCCGGCGACACCGTCAAGGCAGAGCAATCGCTGATCACCGTGGAGTCCGACAAGGCCTCCATGGAAATCCCTTCCAGCCACGCCGGTGTGGTCAAGGAACTGCGGGTCAAGCTCGACGACAAGGTCAAGCAGGGCTCGGTCGTGCTGACGCTGGAAGTCGCGGGGGCCGAAGCCGCTGCTGCACCAGCTCCAGCGCCGGCTGCGGCGGCAAAACCCGCTGCTGCGCCTGCCGCCCCCGCGGCCAGCGCGCCGGCACCGGCGCCCGCCGCCGCACCTTCCGCCTCCGGACCCGTCGAAGTCCGCGTGCCCGACATCGGCGACTTCAAGGACGTGTCCGTCATTGAAATCCTGGTCAAGCCCGGCGACACCATCAAGGCTGAGCAATCGTTGATCACCGTCGAATCCGACAAGGCCTCGATGGAAATCCCGTCGTCCGCCGCCGGCGTGCTCAAGGAGCTCAAGGTCAAGATGGGCGACGTCGTCAACATCGGCGACCTGCTGGCCGAGCTGGAAGGCTCTGTTGCCACCGCAGCGCCCGCTGCCGCACCGGCACCCGCGGCGCCTGCAGCCGCTTCGGCACCTGCCACGGCGTCCGCGCCTGCGCCTGCCGCCGTACCCGCCGCCAGCCAGCCCGCCCACGACCCCACCACCGCCCCCCAGGGCAGCCTGCCGCATGCCTCGCCCTCGGTGCGCAAGTTCGCGCGCGAACTCGGCGTGCCGCTGGCCGAAGTCAAGGGTTCGGGCCCCAAGGGCCGCATCACGCAGGACGACGTGCAGGCCTTCACCAAGTCGGTGATGGACGGCAGCGTCCGCACCCAGGCGCAGGCCGCCAGGGCGCCCGCGTCTTCGGGCGGCGGGGCAGGGCTGGACCTGCTGCCATGGCCCAAGGTCGACTTCACCAAGTTTGGCCCGGTCGAGCGCAAGGACATGTCGCGCATCAAGAAGATCAGCGGCGCCAACCTGCACCGCAACTGGGTGATGATCCCGCACGTCTGCAACCACGACGATGCCGACATCACCGAACTCGAAGCCTTCCGCGTGCTCATGAACAAGGAAAACGAGAAAGCCGGCATCAAGATCACCATGCTGGCCTTCCTGATCAAGGCCTCGGTCGCCGCGCTCAAGAAATTCCCCGAGTTCAACGCCTCGCTCGACGGCGACCAGCTGGTGCTCAAGCAGTACTACAACGTCGCCTTCGCCGCCGACACCCCCAACGGCCTGGTCGTCCCCGTCATCAAGAACGCCGACCAGAAGGGCATCGTGCAGATCTCGCAAGAGATGGGCGAGCTCGCCAAGAAGGCGCGCGACGGCAAGCTGAGCCCGGCCGACATGTCCGGCGCCTGCTTCACGATCTCCTCGCTGGGCGGCATAGGCGGGCGCTACTTCACGCCCATCATCAACGCGCCTGAAGTCGCCATCCTGGGCGTCTGCAAAAGCTCGACCGAGCCGGTCTGGGACGGCAAGGCCTTCCAGCCTCGCTTGATGCTGCCGCTGTCGCTGAGCTGGGACCACCGCGTGATCGACGGCGCCGCCGCCGCGCGCTTCAATGCCTACCTGGGCCAGATCCTGGGCGACTTCCGCCGCGTCCTCCTCTAATCAAAGATGACAACGCTAGTAGTCGTCAAAAAAGCGGGGCAGGTTGCCATCGCCGCCGACACGCTGGTCACCTTCGGCGACACCCGCCTGGGCCAGCGTTTCGAGGCCAACAGCAAGATCTTCAAGGTCGACACGCCCGCCGGCCTGAGCTACGTCGGCATGGCCGGCACGGTCGCGCATTTCCCGGTGCTGCGCAAGGCCATGGCGGCCTTGCCCAAGGACCAGCTCAAGCTGGGTTCGCGCGACGAGGTGTTCGACACCTTCGTCAAGCTGCACCCGCTGCTCAAGGAGACGTTCTTCCTGCAGACCAAGGAAGACGACAACGACCCCTATGAGTCCAGCCAGTTCACCGTCGTCATCGCCAACGCCAGCGGCATCTACGGCCTCTACAGCTACCGCGAAGTCTTCGAGTTCAAGGAATTCTGGGGCATAGGCTCGGGCCGCAGCTTCGCGCTGGGCGCCATGCATGCCGCCTGGGACAAAGCCAAGACCGCGCGCGAAGTGGCCATGGCCGGCCTCAACGCGGGCTGCGAGTTCGACAAGAACTCCGCAGGCCCCGTCGACATATTCACCCTTAAATTGAAAGCCTCCAAATGAGCGCATCCAGCCTGGTAGACATCAAGGTGCCGGACATTGGCGATTTTGACGAAGTGTCCGTGATTGAAGTGCTGGTCAAGCCCGGCGACACCATCAAGGCCGAGCAAAGCCTGATCACCGTGGAAAGCGACAAGGCATCCATGGAAATCCCGTCCTCCGCCGCCGGCGTGGTCAAGGAAGTCAAGGTCAAGCTCGGCGACAAGGTCAAGCAAGGGTCCGTGGTGCTGACACTGGAAGCTTCCGGCGCCGCTGCGGCTGCGCCCGCACCCGCGCCGGAGAAGAAGCCGGCTGCGGCCCCTGCGCCCGCACCGGCTGCCAGCGCGCCCGCCGCGCCCGCGCCAGCGGCCGCCAGCTTCAGCGGCTCCGCCGACCTCGACTGCGACGTGCTGGTGCTCGGCGCCGGCCCCGGCGGTTATTCGGCCGCCTTCCGCGCCGCCGACCTGGGCCTGAAGGTCGTGCTGGTCGAGCGCTATGCCACGCTGGGCGGCGTCTGCCTCAACGTGGGTTGCATTCCCTCCAAGGCGCTGCTGCACGTGGCCGCCGTGATGGATGAGGTCAAGCATTTCGACAGCCTGGGTGTGAGTTTTGGTGAACCCAAGCTCGACATCAACAAACTGCGCACGCACAAGGAAAAAGTCGTCGGCAAGCTCACCGGCGGGCTGACGGCCATGGCCAAGATGCGCAAGGTCACCGTGGTGCGCGGCCTGGGCCAGTTTGTCGGTGCCCATCACCTGGAGGTTGAAGAGACCACCGGCAACGCGCAGGAAAAGTCGGGCAAAAAACAAACCATCGCCTTCAAGAACTGCATCATTGCCGCCGGCTCGCAAGCGGTGCGCCTGCCTTTCATGCCGGTCGATCCGCGTGTGGTGGACTCCACCGGCGCGCTGGACCTCAAGGAAGTTCCCAAACGCATGCTGATCCTGGGCGGCGGCATCATAGGCCTCGAAATGGGCACCGTGTACTCCACCCTGGGTGCGCGCCTCGACGTGGTCGAGATGATGGACGGCCTGATGCAGGGCGCCGACCGCGACCTCGTCAAGGTCTGGCAGAAGATGAACGCGCCGCGTTTCGACAACATCATGCTCAAGACCAAAACCGTGGGTGCCAAGGCGACCAAGGCCGGCATCGAGGTCACGTTTGAAGGCGAGGGCGCCCCGGCGCCGCAGACCTACGACCTGGTGCTGCAGGCCGTGGGCCGCACGCCCAACGGCAAGAAGATCGCCGCCGACAAGGCCGGCATCAGCGTGAGCGACCGCGGCTTCATCCCCGTCGACATCCAGATGCGCACCAACGTGCCCCACATCTTCGCCATCGGCGACATCGTGGGCCAGCCCATGCTCGCGCACAAGGCCGTGCACGAAGCGCACGTGGCCGCCGAGGTCATCGCCGGCGAACTGCAAGGCAACAAGGAACTCGCCAGCGCTGCCTTCAACGCGCGCGTGATCCCCAGCGTCGCCTATACCGACCCCGAAATCGCCTGGGTGGGCCTCACCGAGGACCAGGCCAAGGCACAGGGCATCAAGGTCAAGAAAGGGCTCTTCCCCTGGACGGCGTCCGGGCGTGCCATCGCCAACGGCCGCGACGAAGGTTTCACCAAGCTGCTGTTTGACGACAGCCCTGAAGCGCACGGCCACGGCAAGATACTCGGTGGCGGCATCGTCGGAACGCATGCCGGCGACATGATCGGCGAAATCGCGCTGGCCATCGAGATGGGCGCCGACGCCGTCGACATCGGCAAGACGATACACCCGCACCCCACGCTGGGCGAAAGCATGGGCATGGCGGCGGAAGTGGCGCACGGCAGCTGCACGGACTTGCCGCCTGCGCGGAAGTAAGCCGCGCAGCACGCAGCACGCAGCAAAAAGCCCGGGTGTCCCGGGCTTTTTTTTGCCTGAACTTTGAATGGCAGCGACGGCCAGCGGAATCTGAGCTACTTTTTTTCACGTGCAGGGGGCAGACGACAAAAGCATTCTCTTGTTGTTTTGCGGTCACCGCAGCGCCGAAGAGTCATTTGTTGCGCAGGCAGACCATTAGAATTTCCACGACGCCAGCATTCCAAGTGTTGCGAGCGGGACGCGATTCGTTGCTGCCTGTCCGCACCATGGGGTACCCCCATGGTTTTTTTGTACGTTGATATTTCGGCGCGTGAGCTGCACGCGCATTCTGCGCGCAGGGCTCACGCAGGACCTGCTGGTTGGGATGCCGGCGTCAACCCAATTCCATGCGAGAAGCCAGCTCCCGACATTTGATGACACGCGGCCTTGCTCGCGCACTGCTCGCCGATGCGGGCAAGCCGGGCGGCACCAGCTTGCGCGCGCTTCAGGCCAGGGCTGCGGCAGCGCTCGGGCAACGCCCCGCCTGGCTCCGGCAGGTGCTTGAAGCGCTGGCCGTCCTGTCCCCCATCACCTGGCAAAAATTCGACGTCACCTCGCTGGCGCGGCGGCTGGAAGAGTTGCCTGCCTTTGCCCTGGCCTTCAGCGAGGAAGACGACGAAGACCCAGAGGATTCCAATGAGCCGCAAGCCCCGCAGTTGGGCGACGACCGGGATGATCCCCAGCCCGAAAGGCCGCCGCGCATCCGCCGGCTGATCCTGCGTCCGGCAGTGATGCGGCCCCGGCCGTTGGGGCTGGAAGCTTGCACCTTGCCCGACATTCCCACGGATGCGGACCTGGCGCGCTGGCTCCAGCTCTCACGCGAGCAATTGCACTGGCTGGCCCCGGCGACGCCGCGAGTTGTCGAGCACTATCGCTATAGCCTGCAGGCCAAGCAGGCAGGCGGGCTGCGTTTGCTGGAGACACCCAAGGCCGAACTCAAGCGTGTGCAGCGCCACATCCTGCACACGCTGCTGGACCAGGTACCTGTGCATGAGGCCGCGCACGGCTTCACCGCCGGCCGTTCCGTCAAAACTCATGCGGCGGCCCATGTGGGGCAAGCGGTGGTGATCCGTTTTGACTTACGCGATTTCTTTGGCAGCGTAGGAGCCGCGCATGTCAACGCCGTTTGGCGCACGCTGGGTTACCCCGAAGGCGTGGCGCGAAGCCTCACCACGCTGTGCACACACCGCACGGCGGAAATGGTCGTCGAGCGCTTGCGCGACGACGGCGGGCTGGATTGGATGGGTGCCAAGCGCCTTGTTTCCGCGCATTTGCCGCAGGGCGCGCCGACCTCTCCGGCACTGGCCAACCTCTGTGCTTTCAATCTTGATTTGCGGCTTGAGGGATTGGCCTGGGTGTTTGGCGCGAGTTATACGCGCTATGCCGATGACCTGGTATTTTCGGGTCCGGAGTCGCTGCGCCGGCAGTTTCGCGCCTTGCACGCCTGGGTCGCGGAGATCGTCCGCGATGAAGGTTTTACCCTGCACCCCGACAAGACGCGTTGCCTGCCTCGGCATCAACGCCAGCGCGTGACCGGGGTCGTGGTTAACGTTCGTCCGAATGTGCCGCGGGATGATTTCGATCGACTTAAAGCGTGTTTGCATCAAAGTGTGCTGCACGGGCCTGCGTCGCAAAACAAGGAGCAGCTTGCCGACTTTCGTTCGCACCTGCTGGGCCGGATCGGCTGGGTCGGACAGTTCAGCAGGACGCGCCAGGCCAGGCTGATGCGTCTGTTTGAACAGATCGACTGGCAAGCTGAGCGCCTCTAGGGCCGAACCCCTGGAGATTCCATGCGCATTCCCTGCGCTCGCCGATTCAGATACAGCTCCAGCTCCACCAGCTCCTGCGCACCATACGCATAGGGTTGGGCGCGCACGCCGCTCATGCAGCCGCGCAGGCGGCGCTGCAGCGAGCCCAACGCCTGCCATTCGAGCCGGTACACCGGGTAGCCCGTGGGGTGCGCTTCGGGAATCAGGCTGCCGGCCAGGCGCCCGCCGGCCAGGCTGTCATGGCATTGCGCGCAGGACAGGTTCAGCTGGCCGATGCGCTGCGCGAACAGCTGCTGCCCGCGCTGGCGGAAGGGCTCCAGCCTGGCATCGTCGGGCGGCGCCAGCGGCAGGCCGCGCGACTGCAGCGCGACGTAAGCTTCCAGGCCCAGCAGTTCGGCGCTTTCTGCGCGTAGCGGTGCGGCCTGCTGATGCTGCTGCCGGCATTGGTTGATGCGCTGGCCCAGGGTGAGGGGGCGGCCCAGCGGGGTGTCGAACGCCGGGTAGCGCGCCGCCACGCCGCGCATGCTGCTCTGGGCCGCTGCATGGCAGCTGATGCAGGCCTTGCCGCTGGCGCCCGCCGGCTGTTTCCACAGCGCCTCGCCGTCCTTGACCCACAGCATGCCGGGATTGAGCGCATCGTCTTTCTGCATGGCCTGGGTGGAGGCGCCCATGTCCTCGAAGCCCGAGCGGCGTGTGTCTTTGCCCGGCGCGGTTTGTGCGCCTGCGTGGGTGATCAGCAGGCCCACCAGGAGGCTTGATAACAGGCCTTGCAAGAAATGCCTCATGGCAAGACGGTCAGGCTGATGCTTTCCGTCTGCGTGAAACCGTTGTCGCCTTCCCAGTTGAGCACCAGCGTACCGCTGTCGGTGGCCACGGTGTGGAAGGCGATGTAGGGGTTGGCCGAGACGGCTGAAAACAGCTCGGCGCTGAAGACCAGTCCGCCGTTGTAGCGGCAACTGAAAGCCTGGATGATGTTGCGCGGCAAGACCTTGCCGTCCTCGCCGGCGCGAAAGCCGGTTTCCATGGGGTGGCCTATGGTGGCGCGGATCTCGATGACCTCGCCGCGCCTGGCCCTGGTGGGTGCGTTGATCAGGGTGCGGGCCATGTCAAGGCTCTCCCTCGATGCAAGCTGCCAAGGTGACGATCACATTGACCGTGTGCGACCAGTAGCTGCCGTCGCTCATCTGCGCCACCGCCACCAGCTGCTGCGAAGTGGCCAGCCGTATGCGCGTGGTCACGGCGGCCTTGCCGGCGCGCGGCCCCAGGGTGAAGCGGGCGACGTCGCGCTGGGGATTTTTCTCGTTGAAGACGGCAATGCTTTTCACGTGGTCGGCGGCCGTCATGGGGCTGTCCACCGTGACGGTGATGGGCACCACATTGCCGTTGTCCACCAGCTCGGCCACGTCGAGCTTGACCTTGCCCGCGCGTACCGGCGCGCCCTGGGTGTAGGCGCTGATGGCCACCGCCAGGTCGCCCGCGGCGGCGGAGGCCGGCCGCAGCACGACGCTGGCGGCCACGCCGGCGGCGCCTGCCAGGATATGGCGTCGGTTGAGCGGGGAAGCGTTGGTGATCGTCATGGCTTGTCTCAGTTGCGCAGCGTGCGCAAGTAGGCCACCACGTCCTCGATCTGCTGGGCGTCCAGGATGGGCTTGCCCTGCCAGGCGGCCCCCACGCGCGCCAGGCCTTCGCTGCGGTAATAGGCGGGCATGATGCTGGCCGGGTTCAGGCGCTGTGCGTCGGCGATGCGCAGGCGCAGCTGGCCTTCGTTCCAGCGCGTGCCCGCGCCGGCCAGGTCGGGCGCCAGGTTGCCCTGGAAGCGCTCTTCGGGAATCGGCCCGGTATGGCACAGCAGGCACAGGCCCAGCTGGCGGTTGGCGACGATGGCGCGGCCGCGCGCCGGGTCGCCGGGCGTGGCCGTCAGCGCCTGCGGGATGGCATCGCCAACCACCTGCAGCGGCGGCACTGCCGCCGGCTGCGCGAAGCTGGTCCAGGGCGCCATCATCATCATCCCGCCGGCGACGGCCCCTTGCCAGTTCATGCCTTCTTGAGGTCGTGGTTCTTCAGCGGCAGGTCGCGTATGCGTTTGCCCGTCGCCGCGAACACGGCATTCAGGACGGCGGGCGCGGCGACCGCGATCGTCGGTTCACCGACGCCGCCCCAGAAGCCGCCCGAAGCCACGATGAGGGTTTCCACCGCCGGCATGTGCTGCATCTGCACGACGGGGTAGGTGCTGAAGTTGTCCTGCTCCATGCGCCCGTCTTTCTGCGTGCATTCGCCGAACAGGGCCGCCGACAGGCCATAGGCGAAAGAGCCTTCGACTTGCGCCTCGATCTGCTGCGGGTTGACGGCGTAACCCGGATCGGTGGCGGCCACGATGCGGTGCACCTTGAGCACGCCGTCCGGGCTCACCGACACCTCGGCGCAGGCCGCCACATAGCTGCCGAAGCCCATGGTCTGGGCCAGGCCGCGAAACACCTTCTGGCCGCCCACGTCGGGCGGCGGCACATTCCATTTGACGCGTTCGGCCACGGCGTTGAGAACGGCCAGGTGCTTGGGGTGGCTGCCCATGAGTTTACGGCGCAAGGCCAGCGGGTCTTGCTGGGTGGCAAACGCGATCTCGTCGATGAAGGATTCGAGGTAGATGGTGTTCTGGTTCAGGTTCACGCCGCGCCAGAAGCCGGGCGGCACGCTGGGGTTGCGCATCGCGTGGTCGATCAGCAGGTTGGGGAAGCTGTAGCCTATGGAGGCTTCAGGCCCGGGCGCGTTCAGGCCCTGGAATTGCACGGGATCCAGCCCGTTCTTGATGTTTTGCGGAAACACGCCGGCCAGGATGGACTGGCCCGAGATGCGCATGTGCAGGGCCGTGACGTTGCCCTGCGCGTCCAGCCCGGCCTGCAGCTTGCACTGCGTGACCGGGTGGTAGCGGCCGTGCAGCATGTCTTCCTCGCGCGACCACAGCAGCTTGACCGGCACGCCCGGCATCTGCTTGGCGATGTCGACGGCCTGGCGCACCCAGTCGTGCACCGCGCCGCGCCGCCCGAAGCCGCCGCCCAGGTGGATTTTGTAGACCTCGCACTTGCCGACCGGCAGCCCCGCCGCTTCGGAGGCGGCGGCCAGCGCCGCTTCGCCGTTCTGGGTGGGCGTCCAGACCTCGCAGCGCTCAGGCGTCCAGCGCGCCGTCGCGTTCATGGGCTCCATGGTCGCGTGGTTCTGGTGCGGGTAGGAGTACACCGCTTCGATGCGCCTGGCGGCCGACGCCAGCGCGGCCTTGGCGTCGCCGTTCTGGTTGCCGACGACCGCGTCGTTCGCGTCCAGCCCGGCCTTGAGCATCTGCGCCACGCTGGCGCTGGAGTTGGCGGCATTCGGGCCGTTGTCCCATTCGATGGGCAGCGCGTCGAGCGCGGTCTTGGCGCGCCACCAGGTGTCGGCGACGACGGCCACCGCGCTGTCCCCGACGGCCAGCACCTTCTTCACACCCGGGCGCTTTTCGATGGCGGCGGCATTGAAGCTCTTGACCTTGCCGCCGAACACCGGGCAGTCCTTGATGGCCGCATTGAGCATGCCGGGGAGCTTGAGGTCGGCGCCGTAGACCTGCTTGCCCGTGACCTTGTCCGTGGTGTCCAGGCGCGCCAGGCGCTTGCCCACGAGCTTCCAGTCTTTCGGATCCTTGAGCTTGGGCTCGGCGGGCGGCGCCACCTTGGCCGCCGCAAGCGCCACCTTGCCGTAGCTGGTCTTGCGGCCCGACGGCGTGTGGGTGATCACGCTGCTGGCCGCCGTGCATTCGGCCGCCGGCACTTTCCATTCGTCCGCCGCGGCCTGCACCAGCATCATGCGGGCGGTGGCACCGCCCTTGCGCACGTAGTCGTGCGACTCGCGGATGCCGCGGCTGCCGCCGGTGGAGAAATTGCCCCAGGCGCGGTTGCGCGCGAGGTTCTGCCCCGGTGTCGGGTATTCGGTGGTGACTTTGGCCCAGTTGCATTCCAGCTCTTCGGCCACCAGCTGCGCCAGGCCGGTCAGGCTGCCCTGGCCCATTTCAGAGCGGGCGATGCGGATGATGACGGTGTCGTCGGGACGCACCACGACCCAGGCGTTGATCTCCGGCGCGTCGGCGCCCTGGGCCGCGGCCGTGCCGGCGAAGGGAATGTGGAAACCGACCACCAGGCCGGCCGACGCGCCCGAGGCGAGGAAGCGGCGGCGCGACAGGCCGCGCGATGTGGAAGCGGATGAGGAGGGCAGGGTGGTCGTGCTCATGTCGTGCTCCCGTCGGTGTGCTGGATGGCGAGCGCCGCGCTCTTGGTGCTACCGCCCGCGGCAACGACCTTGATGGCGGCACGGATGCGGTTGTAGGTGCCGCATCGGCAGATGTTGGTCATCGCCTCGTTGATGTCGGCATCCGTCGGGTTCGGCTTGGCCTTGAGCAGCGCCGCCGCCGTCATCACCATGCCGCACTGGCAGTAGCCGCACTGCGGAACGTCCAGCGCCACCCAGGCCTTCTGCACCGGGTGCGAACCGTCGGGCGACAGGCCTTCGATGGTCACGATTTTTTCGGTGGCGCTCACCGTGGAGACGGGCCGCACGCAGCTGCGTGTCGGCACGCCGTCGATGTGCACGGTGCAGGCGCCGCAGGCCGCGATACCGCAGCCGTATTTGGTGCCGGTGAGCCCGAGCTGCTCGCGCAGGACCCACAGCAGCGGTGTGTCGTCCTCCACTTCAAACTCACGCACGGTACCGTTGACGTTCAGCTTTGTCATGGATGCGCTCCTCAATATCTGAAGGAAGGATGGGCCGACTAGGACTGGGGCGATAGTAGCGCCGGCGCAAGGCAGATGCACCCGGGACTTCTATACCTGAGTAATGTGCTGACCTGGCGCGAATCATAAAGTTCGACCGGGTAAACCCTTGTGATGTCTCAGCCCACTTCCCCGAGCGGGAGGGCCATGAAGTCCGCGTAGCGCTGTGCTGCAAGCCGCAGCACGCCGCCGCTGCCGCGCGGCAGCGGCGCGAAAGGCGCGGTGCTGATGTTGAGCGCGCCCTTTTTGAGCTCCGCCTGCCACGTGCCGGCGACGCGGCCGCCGAGCAGCAAAGCCGGGCGGAACAGGCCGTTGGGTGTCATGAGTTTGGCCGCATGCGCGGGGTCGACGATGGCCTGGCGGTCCGTGTAGCCCAGCACGTACTCGTCAAAGCCCGCCAGCAACTGCAGCGCCGGCTTGCCGGCCGACTGCACAGGTACCGGTGTGCGTTTGGACCACCACACGGTACTGCCCTCAAACAGTGCATGCGTGAGGCCGGGCGCGGCCATCTCCAGCGCCGTCCTGGCTTCGCTGGCCACCAGCCCAGACCACCAGGTGAAATCGGCCAGCGTAGCGGGGCCGTGGCTGGCGAAGTAGCGCTGCGCCAGTTGCTGGAGCGCATCCTCGCGAGGTAATTCAGCTTCGAGCGGCAGCCATTCATCAAGCAAGGTGTAGCGCGCCTGCTTGCCCTGCGGATCGCCCAGGCAGAGCAGCCCGGTCTGGGCCGCGCGGTACAGGATGCGCCCGCCGCGATGGCCTTCGGTGTTGATGCGGCGCTGCGCGAGCGCGGCAAAAAGTTCTACGCGCGTGAGCTGCCGGCCGCCCTCCAGGCACTCGCGCAGGGCCGGAAGGATTTTTCGGAAAGCGGCTTCATCGAGATTGACTTCGCGGTAGGCGGCCGCGGTACGGGTCAGCAAGGCCGGCGCGGCCAGGGCCAGCATCCAGCGCAGTTCGGCCGCCGCAACAATGTGCAGCGTGCCGCGCAAGACCCAGCTGCGCACCAGCTTGCGCTGGGCCAGTGCCTGTTCGACGGCCGCGTCGCTGATGGCGGCATCGCCTGTGAAGCGTGAACCGACGGCCCAGCGGGCATGGGCGTATTCCTGTGCCTGCACGGCGCCCAGCCATTGCACGGCCTGCTCGACCCGCTTGAACGGGGCCGGCTTTGAAGACAGGGCAGGCGCCAGGCGGTGGCTGGCCAGCCGCAGCGCGATCAGTTCCTGCCGGGAGATCTCCGCCATGCTCAGGCGATGCTTTCCATCATCGCCAGCATGCGGCCCTGCCATGCCGCCGGCGAAAAGCGCTCGCGCAGCAAGGCCTGCGAGGCGCGCACCATGGCTTCGCGCCGCGGCACGTCGGCCAGCAGTTCCGCGCAGGCCCACGGCAGGTCTTGCAGTTCGGCCATGGCCAGGTGCACGCCGGGCTGGATGCCGAAATCCTCCCAGCCTTCAAAGCTGTCGGACACCACGGCCGTGCCGGCCGCCCAGGCCTCAAAGGTGCGGAACTGGTCGAAGTAGTGCAGCTCGGCATCGGCATGGACGTTGAGGTGGATGCGCGCGCCGGCGCGGCAGGCATCCCGCGCCGCGCCCCAGAGGCCGCTCCAGATGAACTCGGCTTTCAGCGGCCTGCTTGTGTCATTCGCGAGGAACAGGCGCTCGGCCTCGCGCCGGCGTAGCGTGTCGCCGCCCAGCATGACGATGTCCCGGCTTCTCAACGCTTCGGCCAGCGGCTCACGCACGTGCTTGTCCGCCACGAGGTAGGGCAGGTGAAAGGTGGTGAGCGCCGGGAAATGCTGCGCGAGGTAGCGCGCGATGGCGGCGTCCATGGCCATCACGGCATGCAGGCCGGGCGCGATGGCATCGAACAGCCCGGCCTTGTAGCTGTGCACCGTGGCCGACGCGTCGCGCGTCAGCGGGTCGAACATCCAGAGCACGTGCTTGCCGTGCCGCGGCAGGCCTTGCCTGGCAAAGCGCGGAAGGGCGTAGATGCCGGCGATCAGCAGGTTGATGTCGCTGGGGCCGGCGTCGGGCAACGGCGCCTCGGTGCTGTTGCCCATGTCGATGAACTCGGCCTCGTGCCCGGCCTGCAGCAGCACGTCCATCCACAGGCGGGCGGCGCGGCCGAACAGGGTGTCGATGTCGGTATAGATGTGGACTCTCAATGCGCTTCCCGTTTTTTCTTGTGGCCTTCGCCGCTTATAGCGCAAATTCGCGGCGCGGCGGGAGCACGGAAAGCGCCGGCCGCTCACCAGGGGTTGTAGCTGCCTATGCTCCACAGGTGGCCTTCGGGGTCGCGGCAGCTGAAGCCGCGGCCGCCGTAGTTCTCGTCCTTGATGTCTATCACGATGGCGGCGCCCGCCGCCCTGGCGCGCGCATACGCGGCGTCGGCATCGCGCACGCAGACGTAGGCGCTTTGTGTCTCCACGCCGCCGAGTTCATCGGGCTGGCGTATCAGCTTGCCCCACTCGGTGGGCACCTTGCCCACCGAGCCCAGCATGACCATGCCGCCGTCCAGCGTGAGCTGCGCATGCGCGATGGAACCGTCGGGGTTGGGATAGGCCGCCTGTTTCTCAAAACCGAAAGCGCTGCACAGCCAGTCGATGGCGGCGGCCGCGTCGCGGTAGCGCAGGCAGGGAATGATGAGCGAGTTGGACATGGCGGGCTTCCTCAAGGCAAATCAAGGCAATGCCAATTTTCTACCTGTGGGCAAACAAGCATGCAAGCGCGAGGTGAATGCCGGCCAGGCAATTGGGCGGCGGCCCTGGCCCAAAACTTTACACAGCGCCCGGCAGTTTTTTAGAAATTTCCGGCTGGGGTGTCGGGGCAGCGGCGCCACTAAAAATACTTCGTAAGTAGTAGTTGATTGAAGCTGGAGGTGACAAAAGCGAGTTTTAGGTAAGCAGCTGTAAGTCGCAAGAGTTAATACTCAAAAAAGTGGGGAGGAACTGCTACACGAATTTTGGCGGAATTAATCACTTTTCCTGGCTTGTATCAAGTTTGACAATTGGTTACTGTGAATTAATTCACGGAAACGGGATGCCGTGAATGCCGCCTGTGATGTTGCAGCGGTGAATAAATCTTGATTTATAAGCAGGATGAACCATGAAGCGTACTGATGGCGTTGGCTTACACGACGTTCTTTCCCGTGTCTTTGCCTTGTGTCTGGTCATTCCGGCCGTCGCCTCGGCACAACAACCTCCTTCGACCATAGATCCAGGCCGGCTGAGAGAACGCTTCGATTTCCAGCCCGAGGCCGCACCCGCGGCACCGCCCACGCAAGTCAGGAGCGAGTCCGCCGAGCCCTTGCCGGATTCGCTCAAATCCATACGCGTCACGCTCAAGGAAGTCCGCATCGAGAGCGCCACCGTGCTGCCGGGCAACGTGCTGCAGGCGCGCGCCGACAGCTACACAGGGCGTGAGATCACGGGCAGCGACATCCTCCAGCTCGCGTCCTCGCTGACCGCCATGTACCGCAACGCGGGCTACATTCTTTCGCTGGTCGTGGTGCCGCCGCAATCGCTCGCGGACGGCACGCTGACCTTGCGTGTCATCGAGGGCTATATAGACCGTGTGAACGTCCAGGCCGGCCCCGGCGTCAGCGCCTCTGTGCAGGAGCAGTTGATGCGCATCGGCGAAAAAATCCAGGCCTCCAGGCCCATAGAGGGCCGCGTGCTGGAGCGCTACCTGCTGATCGCCAATGATTTTCCCGGCATCGAACTGCGCAGCGTGCTCGCGCCTTCGCAGGCCCCGGGCGCGGCCGACCTCACGCTGGTCGCCAGCGTGAAGCGCGTGGAGGGCTTTGCCTCCATCGACAACTACGGCTCCAAATACCTCGGCCCCGGCCAGCTGACGCTGGGTGTGGTCGGCAACCAGCTGCTGGGCGTGAACGACCAGTGGCGTTTTGTCGGCGTGGGCACCGGCAACTCCGAGATGGCCTATGCGCAGCTTTCCTACAGCCAGGTCGTGAGCACGGAAGGCCTCAGGCTTTCGGCATCCGTGTCCCAGGCGCGCACGCGGCCGGGCGACGTCCTCACGCCTTTTGACGTGCGCGGCAATGCCGACACGGTGTCGCTGTCCGCCGCCTATCCCTGGCTGCGCACCCGCAATGAAAGCCTGGTGGCGCGCCTGGCCTATGACCATTCCGATATCCAGACCGACATACTCGGCACCCGCGTGATCGAGGACCGCATACGCGCGCTGCGCCTGGGCCTGAGCTGGCGCCTGCTGGACCGCCTGGACGGGCAGAACGCGCTGGAGCTCGACTTCAGCCAGGGGGTGGGCGGCACCCAGGAGTCCGATCCGCTCAAGAGCCGGGTCGGCGCCAAGGGCGTGTTCAACAAGCTCACCTTCGACTACGAGCGCTCGCAGTTCCTGGGGCCGAATTTTTCGTTCACCGTGGGCGCGGGCGGGCAGTGGGCCAACACGCCGCTGCTGTCGTCCGAGCAGTACGCCCTGGGCGGGCGGCGCTTCGGCCGGGCCTACGAGCCGGCGGAACTGGTGGGCGAACGCGCCCTGGCTTTTCGCATCGAGCCGCGCTTTGTCGGCGCCGCCACGGGCATGCCGGGGCTCAGGTCCTGGCAGCTGTTCGGCTTCTATGACATCGGCAAGGTCTGGAAGGTCGGCAGCGTTTCGCCCGGCACGCCGGCCAGCCAGAGCCTGGCCTCCGCCGGCTTGGGCCTGCGCCTGTTCCTTGAAAAAAATGTGGTGGCCGCGATCGAGGCGGCCTGGCCGCTGACCAAATCCATCGCGAGCTACCAGTCTGATGGCAAGAACCCGCGGCTGATGGGTTCGCTGCTGGCGCGGTTCTGATGTTCGTTCGCTGAATTGGTCCCGATCGTTCCCTCCCGTCTTTGTTCTCAAGAGGTGATTCCATGCAAGTCAAGTCCCACCCGCAAGGCCTGCGCCCTCCATCCCGCCGCCGGCCGTCTTTTGCGCTGAAAACACTTCCCGCTGCGGCGGCACTGCTGTTCGCGCCGCCGGGCTGGACCATCGACATCGCGGGTGCGGCGGGCCTGCCGCAGAACGGCACAGTGTTTTCCGGCGCGGCTTCGGGTTCGGTGACCGGCAACCAGATGACCATCAACCAGACCAGCAACCGGGCGGTGCTGGACTGGGGCTCCTTCAACATCGACCTCGGCAAGGCGGTGCAGATCACGCAGCCCAATGCCGCGTCGGCCATGCTGAACCGCATCACCGGCGACGCCAACGCCTCGCAAATCCTGGGCGGGCTGTCGGCCAACGGCACGGTGATGTTGATGAATCCCAACGGCATCGTGTTCGGGCCGAACGCCGTGGTGAATGTGGGTTCGCTGATCGCCACTACGGGGACGATTGACGCGAATTACTTCCTCACCACCGGCGGCGCGCAAATTACCGGCGCCACGGGCAGCATCGTCAACCAGGGCGGCATCACCGCGCAGGGCGCCGGGCTGGTGGCACTGGTCGCGCCTTCGGTCACCAACCAGGGCAGCATCAGCGCCACCGGCGGCACCATCGCGCTGGCCGGCGCCACGGCGGCCACGGTCTCACTCAACGGCGGGCTGTATGAATTTGCCATTGCCGGCGGGGCGACCGGCAACGATGTGTCCAACGCGGCCGGCGCCAGCCTGAACGGAGTGACGCTACGGCTGGGTGTCGGTGACGCGGCCAACCTGCTGTCGGGCGTGATCAACCTCGAGGGCGTGCAGCAGGCCAGCAATGCGATTGTCGTGAACGGCAATGCGGTGGTGCTCAAGTCGGCGCTGCAGGCGCCCAGCGTCAGCGGCAATTCCAACCGGGTCGACGTCTACCAGGGCGCGCGCATCCAGGACGCGGTGGACATCGCCAAGGCCGGCACGCCCGGCGCGGGTGCGGCCGTGGACGTGCACGCGGGCAGCTATGCCGAGCAGGTGGCGCTCAACAAGGCCAACCTCACGCTGACCGGCCTGGCGGGGGCGAAGATCGTGGTGCCCGATGCAGCGCAGGTCAACGGCCTCAGCATCAGCGCCAACAACGTGACCGTGACCGGCCTGGAGATCGCCGGCCCCGTCAACCAGCCTTACCTCGGCTACGGCTGGGGTTCCAACATCAGCCGCGGCATCGCGGTGGCCAACGGCGTCACCGGCTTCACCATCGCCAACAACAACATCCACGACGTGCGCAACGGCATCCTGATCGACGGGCGCAACACCGGCAGCGTCACCGGTAACCGCATTGAAAACACCAAGAGCGCCATCTCGGTGCAGTACACCGACGGCAGCGGCATTACGATGGCCGGCAATAGCCAGGGTCCTGTGGGCAATGAATGGGGGCTGAACCTGCACCTGAACGGCTACGTGGACGGCTCGACCATCCGCAGCAACCCGATCACCGCGAGCCCGACCCTGGCCTGGCAGCAGGCCTTGCTCGCGCTGAGCGCCGCCAACGGCGGCTGGTCGGTGCAGGACCAGGGTTACACCTCGTCCAACCGCACACACGTGAACGTGGCCACCACGGGTTCCGGCGGCGCGCAGGGCAGCGCGCTCACGCCGCTGGGCAGCGTCCAGGGTGGTGTGGACGCCGTGGTCACGGGCGGCACAGTGAACGTCGCGGCCGGCACTTACACCGGCAACGTCTCCATCACCAAGGCGCTGACCCTGGACGGCGCGGGCATGGGGCAGACCATTCTGAAAGCGCCCTCGGCCGCCAGCGGCGAGGCGATCGCCATCAAGGCGTCCGGCGTCACCGTGTCCGACCTGTCCATCAACGATTCTTATTATGGGATCCACTTGAAGGACACGTCCAACAACGTGACCATAGACCGCGTCGCCTTCAACAACAACAGGTACAGCGTGCGCAGCGCAGGGAACACCATAGCGGACAACTTCCGCATGCTCAACAGCACTATCAGCGGCGGGTTGATCGGTTTTCAGACCTACAACAACTACGGCGCGGGCGCCGGCAGCGCCTCCTTCAAAAACGCGCTTTTCGAGAACGTCACCGTGGACAGTACGACCTTCAAGGGTTTTTACTTTGAAACGGCGGACAACCTGACAATGAGGAACGTCACCGTCACCAACGCCGGCAATGTTGGCGATCCCGGCACCCACCAGTACGGGGCGGCGATCGACGTCAACCTGAAGCACGACGCTTTCAGTTCGATCACTTTCGACAACGTGGTGGTCAAGAATTCGGGCGAGAGTTCGGGCGACCCGACAGCCGCGGCAGTGGTGTTCAAGACCCGCGGCATTCCCGGCGATCCCGACTACGCCCAATCGCCGGCCAGCCTGCAAAGCGTCAACATCATCGGCGGCAGCATCGAAGACTCCCGCTATACCGGCATACGCTTTGAAACCCTGAGCAGCGGAAATGGGAACGGGAACAGCGGACAGACCAGCGTCACCATCACCGGGACGCAGTTCAAGAACAACGACAAGGACATCGTCGTTGGCAACACCTCGGTCGATGCGCGTGGCGCCGTCTTCGTCGGCGCGGCCGACGGCTTCGCCATTGAAGACCGCGTGACCCATGCGCTGGACACCACCGGGCGCGGCCTGGTGACCTGGACGGAAGGCAATGTCTACGTCACGCAGGCCAGCGGCAGCATCCAGCGCGGCCTGGATGCCGTGGCGGCGAGCGGAACGGTCAATGTGGGCGGCGGCACCTTTGTGCAGCCCGTCACGCTGAACGTCAACCGCGGCGTGACGCTGGCCGGTTCAGGCCAGGGGGCGACCGTGATTGACGCGCGCGGCGTCAGCGGCTACGGCATCAACGTGACGGCCGACAATGTGTCGCTCAGGGACTTCACGCTTTACGGGCCCAGCGCCAACGTGGCCTCGTCCTATGGCATCAAGGTGGCGCCTGTGGGCGGGGCCTCGGCCAGGCTGCGCAATTTTTCGATCCGCAACGTCACCATCCGCGGCGCGGGCCGGGCCGAACTGGATCTGAACGGCGTGGACGGCGCGGTCATCGACCATGTGACGGCCAACGGCGCGCCGGTGGGCAACGACGCGGGCAGCACGCAGGGGGCCGGTATCCAGCTGACCGACAGCGCCAACGTGACCGTCAGCAACTCCACCACGCGCAACAATGCCTGGGGCGGCCTGGCGCTTTACCAGGCCAACCGCTTCTACAACCAGCAGGTGAACAACATCACGGTGGCGGGCAACAACACGTTTACTGAGCGCAACCCGGTCTACCTGCAGGACGAGTCGGCCAGCCGCAACTTCGGCGCGCTCAGCATCGCCGGCTTCGACTTCGCGGTGCGCAACGCCAGCACGGCGGGCGATAACAACCAGTACACCTGGCTGCAGGCCTCGCAACAGAACGCCTACGACTACGCCGTCAACCTGGGCAGCTCGGCCTCCAGCTATGTGCAAAGCTGGAACGGCGCGCAGGCCACGCAGGACTTCCACGTCGGCATCGGCAGCCTGCTGGGCGGCGGCACGCAGGCCCTGTCCGTCGGCACGGCGATGGGCAACGCGGGCAACGGCGCCAACATCCGCGTGGGGGCTGGCGCCTACGGCGAGAACGTGGTGGTGAACAACCCCTACAACTTCTACTTCGGCGGCAGTACCGTGCACAGCCTGGCGCTCAATGCCGGCGCGGGCGGCTCCGGCATCGCCGGCACGGTGACGGCCGACGGCGCCGGCGGCATCGTGTTCAATGCGCCGGTCAGCCTGCTGGGCGACACGACGCTGGCCACCCTGGGCGCCGACATCACGCTGAACGGCGACATCCAGAACGCCGGTGGCGCGGCCCGCGCGCTGAGCCTGATCGCCGGCTCCGGCGCCGGCCGCGGCAATGTGCACATGGTCTCGGGCGGCACCGAGGCCAATGCGCTGGGCCAGTTCGAGGTGGTCTCCAACGCCTTCCGTCTGGACAGCACGCTGTGGGTCAAGGGCTACGGCATAGATGCGCTGGGCAATGTCGCGCTGAGCAACCACACTTTGCGCGGCCAGGACGCCGGCGCCACCAACACCCTGAACGCCGGCGGCGACGTCAGCGGCTCCACCATCAGTGCGGGCGCCGTCCAGGTCACCAGCGGCGGCGACGTCTCGGCCAACGTGACGGCCAGTGAGGTGGCGGTGGCCGCCGTCGGCGACGTCAGCGGCATCACCACCAGCCAGGGCAATGTGCAGGTCAGCAGCAGCACCGGCGACATCAGCGGCAACATCAGCGGAAGCAATGTGGTCGTGCAGGCGCTGGGCGACATCAGCGGCACCACCACCAGCCAGGGCAATGTGACGGTCAGCAGCAGCACCGGCAACGTCAGCGGCAACATCAGCGGCAACAACGTGGTCGTGCAGGCGGTGCAGGGCGACGTGAACGTGGTGGTGGTGGCCACGAGTTCCGCCTCGCTGGCCGGCGACTCGGTGATCGCCAATGTCGTGGCGCCGGTGGTGGAGGTGGCCGCTGTCGGCGAGGCCCAACTGTCGGGCTCGTCCTCGCAGGTCACCATGAACGCGGCCAGCGGCAGCGTCAGCGGAAATTTCGGGCAGGTCACCAATTCCGGCGGCGGCCTGGTCAACGTCAACGGCAAACCCCAGGGCAACCAGCAGCTGTCGTCCAATGCCGAAAACAACCGCGTGATTCCGTCCGGCAACAACGTGGCGGAAGGCGCATCCGAGGGCGCGCCGTTGCTTCAGCTGGCCCTGGCCGGCGTGCAGGCGGGAGAGGGCGAGATGCTCACGGTGAAGAGTTCACCGTCCGGTGCCGGCGAGGCTCTCGACAACGGCCAGTCGGTAGAGCTCGACATGTCGCCGAAAAACGAGCGCGAGAAGGAGTAGGAGAAGAAAAAACCGGCGAAGCGCCGTTCACAAAGCCCAGCGAAGCGGTCCTGGCTAGGCGCGCCGCCGCAGACAGTGCACCAGCCCGGCAAGGCGGCGTAACAACGCCAGGAGGGGTTTGTGAGCGGCGCTCAGCGCCGGTATTGTTCCTGTTGCACCATTTGCTGCACCTGCTGGCCCACCGCGAGTTGCGGGGCAGCCGTTTGTGCGGCCTGGATTTCAGGCGCCGCCAGGCTTGCTTGGGGCTGCGGGGTCGACAGTACCGTGCGCTGGGTTTCCGGCAGGGTGTTGCCTTGCGGGGTGACGCGGCGCGCGCCGTCAAAGCGGCGCTGCCAGTAGCTCACGCCCATGCTTTCGACACGCACTTCGGCGCCGGGCTTGGGGGAGTGGATGAATTTGCCGTCGCCGACGTAAATGCCGACATGGCTGAAGGCGCGCCGCATGGTGTTGAAAAACACCAGGTCACCGGGCTGCAGGTCGTTCTTGTCGATGCGCTGGGTGGCCGCGGCTTGTTGTTCGGCCCGGCGCGGCAGCAGCAGGCCGACGCTTTGTTCATAGATGGCACGCACAAAGCCGCTGCAGTCAAAGCCGGTTTCCGCCGTATTGCCGCCGCGCTTGTAGGGAACCCCCAGGAAACCCATGGCGTTGACCACCAGCTCGGAAGCCTTGTTGCTGACGTTCTGGCGAACGTGGTCAATCTTGGTGAGCAGGCCCTTGTCGGCCAGCAGTTTGTCCATATCATCGCCAGAGTTGCCCGGTGCCGCATGCACGCCCGCTGCCAGCAGGGCGGCAGAGGCAATGATGAGGGCAGGGGCAATTTTTCGCATGGCGCCTAGGATACTTGACAGATCTGTCCTACGTCAACCTCAAGTGGCTTCTTGATAAGCTTTACAAACCCTTGATTTGTAACGAGTTTATCTACGGGAAAACCCCTTTTTACGATTCAGGTGCTATGTTTGCATATGAATAAGGCGCATTGGCGGACTACCTGTCGCAGGTCTGGTACCCAGGCCTACAGTCGGCGGCTTCTGCGCAACTTTAAGGGGTGAAATATGGTTTTTCTCAAAGCAGGATATGCAAAGTTCGCTCTTGTTTTGATAGCGACTTTCGGGGCCGGCCTGCCCGCCCAGGCCCAAGGTGTGCGCCCGGAAACCGTGGCGGCTGGCCTGCAAAACCCCTGGGGCCTGGCTTTTTTGCCGGGCGGCCGTTTCCTGGTCACAGAGCGCCCGGGCCGGCTGCGGGTCATCGCGGCTGACGGCAAGCTGTCGCCGCCAGTGGCCGGGCTGCCCGAGATTGCCGCCGGCGGGCAGGGCGGGCTGCTGGATGTGGTCGCCGACAGCGACTTTGCCCGCAACCGCACGGTCTTTTTCTGCTTTTCCGAACCCGGCCCCGCAGGCCGCGGCAACAGCACCGCGCTGGCGCGGGCGACTCTGAGCGCCGACGACAGCCGCCTGGAAAACCTCAAGCTCCTCTTCAGCCAGAAACCCAAGGTGGCCAGCAGCTCGCACTTTGGCTGCCGCATCGTCGAAAGCCGGACCGGCGGAGCCGTGGACGGCAAGCTTTTCCTCACGCTGGGTGAGCGCTTTTCGCGCAAGGAAGACGCCCAGGCGCTGGACAACCACCACGGCAAGATCGTCCGTATCAATAAGGACGGCACCGTGCCCCAGGACAATCCTTTTGTCGGCAAGGCCGGGGCGCTGCCGGAGATCTGGAGCTACGGCCACCGCAATGCCCAGGGCGCGACGCTGGCTCCCGACGGCAGCTTCTGGATGCACGAACACGGCCCGCAAGGCGGCGATGAAATCAATCTTCCCAAGGCCGGCGCCAACTACGGATGGCCTGTCATCACCTACGGCGAGAACTACGGCGGCGGCAAGATAGGCGAGGGCCTGACCGAAAAAGCCGGCATGCAGCAGCCCCTGCATTTTTGGGTGCCCTCGATCGCGCCTTCGGGCATGGCTTTCCTGACGAGCGAGCGCTACGGCAAGGCCTGGCAGGGCAACCTGTTTGTCGGTTCGCTGAAATTCGGCTACCTGGACCGCATCGAGCTCTCGGCGCCTTTCACCGGCAAGGTGGTGCGCGAAAGCAAGCTGCTGACCGATCTCGGTGAGCGCATACGCGACGTGCGCCAGGGCCCGGACGGGCTGCTGTACGTGCTGACCGACAACAGCAACGGTAAGCTGGTTCGCCTGTTGCCTGGGAGCTAAACCTCCTAGTCTGGCGTGACGGCGGCGATCAGGTCCAGTTCAACCGCGGCATTTTTCGGCAGCTGCGCCACCCCCACCGAGGTACGCGTATGCGTGCCGGCCGCGCCCAGCACCGTGTGTAGCAGTTCCGATGCGGCATCGGCCACCTCGCTTTGCTGGGTGAAGTCGGCCGCGGACTGGGTGTACACCGTGACGCGCAGGATTTGCGCGATGCGGTCCAGGCTGCCCAGGCTTTGCCGCAGCAGCACCAGCGCGCGCATGGCGCAGACCCTGGCCGCCAGCTGGGCTTGGGCCAACGATACGTCCGCGCCGGCGCGGCCGGTGACCACGACCGTGCTGCCCACACGCGGCACCTGGCCGCTGACGTAGACAGTATCGCCGTGCCTCAGGGTGGACACGTAATTGCCGCCTATCTTGATCTCGCCTTCAAAGCTGTAGCCGAGGGCGGCTTCCTGGGCGGCAAAACGGGCGTCGCGTGAATCTTGCATGGCAGAGGCTTTCTTGGGTAGTTATATATAGAGGGTGAAGTGGAATCTGGGGGAATCCAGGGGAATCAGCTGGGGCTCTTGAGCCGCAGCAGGCTTAAGCCCAGCAGGCCGAAGGCGCCGCCGCAGAGGCGGTTGAACACCCGGGCCCGGCGCTGCGTGCCGAACCAGCGGTGCGTGTGGCGCGCCAGCAGCACGTAAGCCATGTGCGAGACCAGCACGCAGGCGGCGAATGCGCTGGTCAGCGCCAGGAACTGCGGCAACACCGGCGCTTCGGGGTGGATGAACTGGGGGAACAGCGCAGTGAAAAACAGGATGCTTTTCGGGTTGGTCAGCGCCACCAGCAGGCCCTGGCGGAACAGCGCGGCATTGCTTTTGCCCGGCAACGATTGCTCCGGCAAGGGCGTGTCGAACATCGAGGTCTTGCTGGTCCACTGGCGCCAGCCGAGATAGACCAGGTACACCGCGCCTACGGTCTTCAAAACCGCGAACAGCCAGGCCGAGGTGTGCAGCAAAGTGCCCAGGCCGGCCATGGCCGCGGCCGAGACCGAAAACACGCCCAGCACATTGCCGGCAGAGCTCCACAGCGTCTTGCGCGGTCCCCAGGCCACGGCATTGGAAACCGCCAGCAAAATGCCCGGCCCCGGGCTCAGTGCGGTCACAAGTGAAATGGTGATGAACAAAAGCCAGGCGGAGGTGGTCATGGGCGTGGGTGGAAAGGAATGAGGGATGGTCGAATTTACCGTGCCGGCTTTAAACCGGTTTGGCGCTGCGGTATCGGCCGCGCGCGGCCAGGGCGACTCCTGAAAGACGGTTAAACCAACTTTTGCCTGCCGCCGCCAGCGCTGCCCGTAGCGGGAGGCGGGCCGGTTGGCTCACGATGCAGGCCGCGCCGCCATGCTGGGCGGTCACCGTGATCCAGCCGTCCTGGTTGACGGTGTGGGCTTGTCCCGCCTCCAGCACCGCGTCATGGCAGACGACCTGCTCACCCAGCCAGCGCGGCGCGCCTGTCACCAGCAGCGTGCCCGAGGTGCTGATCAGCGCGCTGCCGGCCTTGCTGTGAAAGAACAGGGATTCACCTGCGTCGAGTTCAAGGCGGCGGGAAGCAAAGCGGTGTTCCATGGCGGCTCCATTGCAGGGTTGGTGAACGGGGGTGGGCATGGCTGCAAGATTAAGAAAAGCGCCGAATTCCCGACAGATGCACACAAGGCCTTTCTGTATCGGTACAGACGATCTTTTTTTGATCTGTTATGGTCTGATTTCGCCCCATCTGTGGCTGTGTTGCCGCAGCCCCTTCACGGATCATTCAAGCCATGGACGTGTTACCCCTGACGCAACAACCCCTTTACCTGCGGCTTTCCAGCCACTACCGGCAGGCCATCCAGTCCGGCGTGCTGATGCCCGGCGAACGCATGCCGTCCGTCAGGGCGCTGACGCGGCTGCACCAGGTCAGCCTGTCCACCGCGGTGGAGGCCTGCCACACGCTGGAAGACGAAGGCCTGCTGGAGGCGCGGCCGCGGTCCGGCTACTTTGTGCTCAAGCGGCGGCGCACCGACCTGCAGCCGCCCAGCGAGCCCGAGTTGGGCCGCAAGCTGGACCCGGCCCAGTACGTCGGCGTCCATGACCGCGTCTCCGACTTCGTCGCCAAATGCGACTTTTACCCGCTGGTCACCAACCTGGCGGGTACTTACGGTTCGCCCGAGATGTACCCCGCCGAGGCGCTCAAAAATGCCGCCACGCGGACCCTGCGCAAGCACCCCTTCCTGCTGGTGAGCGCGCCCGATTTCCTGCATGACTCGCCACTCAATGCGGTGCTGGCCAAACGCGCGCTGGAGGCCGGCATGCAGCTGTCACCCGAGGACATCCTGGTGACCCACGGCTGCATAGAGGCGCTCAACATCGCCTTGCGCGCGGTGGCCCAGCCCGGCGACACCGTCGCGGTCGAATCCCCCACCTACCACGGCCTGCTGCAGATCCTCGAAAGCCTGGGCCTGCGCGCGCTGGAGATTCCCACCAGCCCGCAGCAGGGCATTTCCGTCGAGGCGCTGGACCTGGCCCTGCGCACGCACGACAGGATTCGCGCCGTCGTGGTCATGCCCAATTTCCACAACCCGCTGGGCAGCGTCATGCCCGACACCGAAAAAGAAAAGCTGGTGCGCCTGTGCGAACGCCAGCAGATCGCGCTGATTGAAGACGACACCTATGGTGCGCTGGGCCCCGACGACGTCCCGCTCAAGGCCGCCAAGGCCTGGGATCGCGACGGCTCGGTGATTTACTGCGCTTCGCTGCGCAAGACGCTGGCACCCGGCCTGCGCCTGGGCTGGGTCGCCGGCGGCCGCTGGAAGGCGCGCATCCAGATGATCAAGTACGCGCAAAGCCGCGCCAATGAAACCCTGGCCCAGTACACCGTGGCCGAGTTCATGGCCTCCAGCGCCTATGACCGCCACATGGCCAGGCTGCGCCGCATGCTCAACGCGCAGCGCGAGCAGATGGCTGAGGCCATCGCAGCCCATTTCCCGCCCGGCACCCGGCTGTCGGTGCCCCGGGGCAGCATGATGCTATGGGTAGAACTG
Source organism: Polaromonas sp. LjRoot131 (assembly GCF_964252805.1). NCBI lineage: Bacteria > Pseudomonadati > Pseudomonadota > Betaproteobacteria > Burkholderiales > Comamonadaceae > Polaromonas > Polaromonas sp. LjRoot131. The sequence goes on from NZ_CAXUPF020000001.1 coordinate 985,430, forward strand.
CCGGCCGGCACCTCGGCGCAAGCCGTCTTCGACACCGCCATACGCCAGGGCATACGCGTCGCGCCGGGCTCCATGTTTTCCAACTCGAACCGCTTCGACAACTTTTTGCGCATCAGCTGCGGCGCGCCGTTTTCCAGCCAGGCCGACGAGGCGCTGCGCACGCTGGCGGCGATTGTCTCGGCCCAGGCCGCGAAGGCCTGAAAGCTTGAAGGGCTAGTGCGCCGCCGCGTGGCTGCGCTTCACGAAGAACAGGCCCGCGCCCACCGCCATCAGCATGCCGCCGAAGATGCGGTTCTGCAGCTTGATGGCGCGGGCATTTTTGAAAAAGGTTTGCAAGCGGCTGGCGGCGAAGGCATAACCGTGCATCACCACGGTATCCACCGCCACCGTGGTCACCGCCATCACCAGCAGCTGTGGCCAGAGCGGCCGGCTGGGGCTGATGAACTGCGGCAGCACCGCCACCATGAACAGAATGCCTTTGGGGTTGGTCACATTGGTCAATAGCCCCGTGAAAAAGCGACGCCTGGCCGTGAGGCCGTTGCCGTCGGCAGGGCCGGCCTCGCCATCCGCCGCGATGCCGTTCGAGGAGCGCCACTGCGCCCAGCCGATGTAAATCAGGTAGGCCGCGCCCAGGATTTTGACGACGCTGAAAGCCAGCTCGGACGCCACCAGCAGCGAACCCACGCCCGCACCCGCCACCAGCAGGATGACGACCAGCCCGATCTGCAAACCGGCAATCGTCGCGCGCGTGCGCCGCATGCCAAAACTCAGGCCGTGGCTCATGGCCAGCACCGCGCCCGAACCGGGGGACAGCGCAATCAGGATGGAGGCGAGGAAGTAGGCGGTCCAGGTGTCGAGAGCCATGTTGAGTGTGATGGGAGAGGTGAGGGGAGGGAAGCGAGACGTGCATCCTACCTTGGCCTTGGTGCTGCATGCGAAGCTGGTCCCAAAGACCCGGCCCTGTGCTTGCCGGTGGATGGACGAGGGCCCCGAAACCGATGCGATGCCGATCATCGGACGGGCCGAAAAAGCCGGAAACGGAACTCGCTATAACATTGGCGAGTTCCTCTTCTGCGCAAGCCCGCAAAGTTGCCTACCGACTACCGTCACGCCATGAAAAAACCATCCACTTCTAAAAACAACATTCACAACATCGGCCAAAGATCGAAGGGGTTTACCTTGCTCGAGCTGCTTGTCGTGATGGTCATCATCGGTTTGCTGGCCGCCTATGTCGGCCCGCGCTACTTTGCCCAGATCGGCAAGTCCGAGCAGGGCGCGGCCAAGGCGCAAATTGAAGCCCTCGCCAAGGCCCTGGATACCTACCGGCTGGACACGGGCTCCTATCCCAGCGCCGACAAAGGTCTGAACGCCTTGATGGCCAAGCCCGCCGATGAGCCCAAGTGGCAAGGCCCCTATCTGCAGAAAAGCGTGCCGCTCGATCCCTGGGGTAAGCCTTATGTGTACAAACCGCCCTCGGCGGGGAGCGATTTTGATTTGCTCTCCTACGGCAAGGACGGCCAGCCCGGCGGCGACGCGGAAAACGCGGACGTGTCTTACCGTTAACGGCGCCCCCGGCCTCGAAGCTTCCGGTTCCTCCCCGTGCGCAAGTCTCTCCTTCAATTGGGGGAGGCGCGCAATGGCACTCGGTGCCGCGCATGGCAATCATTACCGGGAAATAAAGCACTCTGTGCGCCCCATCCTGTGGGCATAATCCAAAGCAAAAAAATCGAATTTGAATAACAGGATGCCGCGGGGCGGCAGGGGGAAACCGATGAGCTACAGGGGAGGCGCCTGCGCACGGATCGCAGCGGTAATCGCATTGCCGTTTGTTTGCTGGGGGGCCGACTTCGCAGTGGCCCAGACCACCATCGTTGCCGGCACCACGCCCGGCCAGTTCGCGGTCAACGAGTCAGGCGCCGCCACCTACCGCATTCCCATCCAGGTACCACCCGGCGTAGCCGGCATGGAGCCCAAACTCGAACTCAGCTACAACAGCCAGGGCGGCAACGGCCTGCTGGGCATGGGCTGGAGCTTGAGCGGTTTGTCCGCCATCAGTCGCTGCCCCCGCACAAAGGCCCAGGACGGCGTCAGGGGAGGTGTCAACTTCGACATGAACGACCGTTACTGCCTGGACGGGCAGCGGCTGGTCCTGGTGAGTGGCACGTACGGCGCGGCCGGCAGCGAATACCGCACCGAGTTGGACAATTTCAGCAAGATCGTCGCGTCGGGAACAGCCGGCAATGGTGTGGCCTCGTTCACCGTGCAAACCAAGGCCGGCCTGACCATGGAGTACGGCAACACGGCCGACTCCCGCATCGAGGCGCAAGGCAAGGCGACAGTCCGCGTTTGGGCGATCAACAAGATCAGCGATGTCAAGACCAACTACCTGACGGTCAGCTATTACAAGAGCGCTGACAGCAGCGTGTATGCGCCTTTAACCGTCGGCTATGACGGCAACGTGGTGAACATTGAATATGAGACTACTCGGGCAGACAGGGTTCAAGGCTATATGGCCGGTAGCCTTGTTCAGGTTGATCGGCGTATTTCCCATATCAAAACTCATGCGAGAGGCTCTTCGGACTTGGTGTTTGATTACAAGATCAGTTACACGGGTGGAACGACAGTTCAGCGCTCTGCAATAGCCAATATTTCAAGATGCGAGCGGAACGGAAACTGTCTGTCTGGATCGGCTTTGACTATTGGGAGTACGGCGACGGTGGGCTTTACGTCAAACAGTGCTCATTTAGCCAACCTGTCCGATAGCGCATTTGTGCACGGCGGGGGAGACGCTGGTCTTCGTGTGGTTGATTTGAATGGTGATGGCTTGCCGGATCTTGTGCACCTGGGGTACTTCGTCAACGGCGAGTTCGGTGGTGGTTTGATCAGACGGGCTTTTATCAATACCGGAACCGGTTTTGTTCGAAACGATGCCTATGTCAGCGGAGTCAGTGACAGCGCTTTTTCGCATAGCTACAGCCGTGACGGAGGCTTGCGGGTCGTGGATCTCAACGGTGATGGCCTGCCCGATCTGCTGCATCTGGGCTACTTTGTGAATGGCGAATGGGGCGGAGGCTCGCTAAGGCGTGCTTTCATCAACACAGGTTCAGGGTTCGTGCAGGACAACACGTGGACCGCCAACCTGTCCGATAGCGCATTTGTGCACGGCGGCCGTAGTAGTGGCCTGGAAATTGTTGATTTGAATGGTGATGGCTTGCCGGATCTTGTGCACCTGGGGTACTTCGTCAATGGCGAGTTTGGTGGCGGTTTGATCAGACGGGCTTTCATCAATACCGGAACCGGTTTTGTTCGAAACGATGCCTATGTCAGCGGAGTCAGTGACAGCGCTTTTTCGCATGCCTACAGCCGTGACGGAGGTTTGCGGGTCGTGGATCTGAACGGCGATGGCCTGCCCGATCTGCTGCATCTGGGCTACTTTTTGAATGGCGAATGGGGCGGAGGCGCGTTAAGGCGTGCTTTCATCAACACAGGTTCAGGATTCGTACAGGACAACACGTGGACCGCCAACCTGTCCGATAGCGCATTTGTGCACGGCGGGGGGGACGCTGGTCTTCGTGTTGTGGATTTGAATGGTGATGGCTTGCCGGATCTGTTGCACCTGGCGTACTTCGTCAATGGCGAGTTTGGTGGTGGTTTGATCAGACGGGCTTTTATCAATACCGGAACCGGTTTTGTTCGAAACGATGCCTATGTCAGCGGAGTCAGTGACAGTGCCTTTTCGCATAGCTACAGCCGTGAGGGAGGCTTGCGGGTCGTGGATCTCAACGGTGATGGCCTGCCCGATCTGCTGCATCTGGGCTACTTTTTGAATGGCGAATGGGGCGGAGGCGCGTTAAAGCGTGCTTTCATCAACACAGGTTCAGGGTTCGTGCAGGACAACACGTGGACCGCCAACCTGTCCGATAGCGCATTCGTGCATGGCGGCCGTAGTAGTGGCCTGGAAATTGTTGATTTGAATGGTGACGGAGTGTCCGATTTGCTGATGTTGGGGTATTTCCTGTCTGGTGAGTTTGGTGGTGGTGCGGTAATGCGCTCCTATTTGAACAATGGAATGGCGGACTACAGGCTCAAGGAGGTTCAGCAAGCCGGAGCAACAACAGATATCAATTACCAGCCGCTGACTAAAAAATCCATCTACACCAAAGACGCCGCCCCCAACGCCGCCGTATACCCGAAGGTAGATGTGCAGTACCCGATGTACGTGGTGAGCGAGGTGAAGACAAGCAACGGGGTGGGCGGGATGAACGCTGTGCAATACAGCTACGGCGGGTTGAAGGCCGAGCTGGGCACCGGCCGTGGAATGTTGGGCTTTCGCTGGATGAAATCAAAAAGCCTTACCAACAACATCGAAAGCCACACCGAGTTCAATCAGAACTGGCCATTGACGGGAAATGTCGCCAAGAGCGAGACGAGGCTGGCCGGCTCTGGCAACGCGGGCGTGCTCAAGCGCACGGCCAACACCTATGCCCAGGGCTCAGGCTCGGCCACAGGCACGACTTTCGTCTACCCCAGCCAGAGTATTGAGGAAAGCTGGGATCTGGGCGGTAGCCAGTTCCCCACAGTGACCAACAGCTACCAGTACGGCTTGGCTCCGCAATACGGCGACCCGACCCAGATCAGCGTGAGCAACAGTGCAGGCGCGGGCAAGACCACCGTCAATGAATACTGGCCGGCTAATACCAGTGGTGGCAATTGGATTTTGGGACGGCTCAAGAAAGCCACTGTCACCAGCGTCGCGCCGTAGCCAAGAACAAAAAGACAGTCAAACAACAAAACAAATCAAAGAGAGCAGGAAATGCAAAGAGAATTTCACAATGCATGGCTGAGCATGGCGCTGTGCTGGTTCGGTGCAGTGGTATCCGCTCCAGCGATGGCCCAGACCACCGTCGTCGCAGGCACCATGCCCGGGCAATTCGCGGTCAACGAATCGGGTGCTGCCACCTACCGAATCCCCCTCCAGGTTCCGCCCGGCGTCGCCGGCATGGAACCCAAACTTGAACTGGCCTACAACAGCCAGGGTGGCAACGGTTTGCTGGGTATGGGCTGGAGCCTGGGTGGTTTAAGCGCTATGGCTCGCTGCCCAAAAACAATGGCCCAGGACGGCATGCGGGGTGCGGTCAACTTCGACATGAACGACCGCTACTGCATGGATGGGCAGCGACTGATCCTGGTGAGTGGTGCGTATGGTGCGGCCGGCAGTGAATATAGAACCGAACTCGACAGTTTTAGCCGCATTACCGCTTCGGGCACCGCCGGCAACGGTGTCGCCTCTTTCACTGTGCAGACCAAGGCCGGTTTGACCATGGAGTACGGCAATACCGCCGATTCGCGGATTGAAGCGCAGGGCAAGGCCACGGTGCGGGTCTGGGCGATCAACAAGATCAGCGACGTCAAGACCAACTACATGGCGTTCAGCTACATCGAAGACAACGCGAATGGGGACTTCTATCCAGACAGGATCGATTATTCCGGGAATACCAGCGCTTCTTCAGGCACGGGTAACTCGGTTCAGTTCAGCTACGAGACAAAGCCGGACATTGTGCGAATGTATCTGGGTGGAAGCGCCGTTTCCTCGCAAAAACGACTGCTCAATGTACGAACGTATACCGGTGCAGCTCTTGCCGCCAACTATCGTGTGAACTATGGACCGCCAAGCGCAGCCACCTCGCGATCATTGGTCTCGGCAATTGACTACTGCGACGGAAGCGGCGCATGTTTTCCCGCCAAAAGTTTCGCCTGGTCGGATGGAGGCCAGGGGCTGAATCATCCTGTCAGCGCAACACAGACGGTAGCCGGCAACAACATTAAAGATTACTACGATGTCTATCCCGGGGACTACAACGGTGATGGCATCACTGATATTTATTACGTCGGAGCGGCCAACAGTTTGCTCTGCCCGGGGCCGGCTGTTGCTGAGGCCAATAGCCTCAGCCATTGTGTTCAAACCGTGGCAAACAACAATTGGAAAGATCAATTCAGAATCTATCCGGGAGATTACAACGGTGACGGCATCACAGATCTTTATTTGATTGGAGACGCTGGAACGGGGAGCTATTTTTGTGCAGGCCCGGCAATTGCCACAAGCCCTGCATGCGTCCAGACGGTCGTTGGCAACAACATCAAGGACTACTACGGCGTCTATCCCGCGGATTACAACGGCGATGGCATCACCGACATGTATTACATCGGGGTAGCCAACAGCTTGTTTTGCCCGGGCCCAGCTGTTGCCGGGGCCAATAGCTTGAGCGCTTGCGTCCAGACGCTGACAAACAACAACTGGAAAGACCCGTTCAGAATCTATCCTGGAGATTACAACGGTGACGGCATTACGGATTTCTATCTGATTGGAGATGCTGGAACTGGAAGTTATTTTTGCCCGGGACCGGCGATTACGACAAACCCTGATTGCGTCCAGACCGTCGCTGGCAACAACATCAAGGATTATTACGGTGTCTACCCCGGAGATTACAACGGTGACGGCATAACCGACATGTATTACGTCGGAGCGGTCAACAGTTTATTTTGTCCAGGACCCGCCGTGGCTGGGCCCAATAGCCTCGGCAACTGTGTTCAGACTGTGGCAAACAACAACTGGAAGGATTCCTTTCATGTTTACCCTGGCGACTACAACGGGGATGGCATGACGGATTTTTATTTGGTAGGGAACGCCGGAACAGGAAGCCATTTCTGTTCAGGCGTAAATCTGACGGCCAGCAACGCAAATATGTGTGTTCAGACCGTGGTGAATAACGACTGGAAAGGCGCTTTCAATATTTATCCCGGCGACTACAACGGGGATGGTGTCACCGACCTGTATCTCGTCGGATCTTCAGGCAGCCACTTTGCTTCAGGTGGCAATGGCAGACCGGACTTGCTGAATAGTGTGTCTGAGGGGGGCGTTCTTACAACGAAGATAGACAATGCGCCTCTCACAAGCCCATCTGTATACGCCAAGGATGCGGGATCTGTTTACCCGCGGCAGGACCTGCAACTCCCGATGTATGTTGTGAGTTCAGTCGCGAGCACCAACGGAGTTGGTGGCACAGTGACGACGCAATACAACTACGGCGGCCTGAAGGCCGAACTCGGTGCGGGCCGGGGCATGCTGGGCTTTCGCTGGATGAAGTCCCAAAACCTGGCCAACAACATCGAGAGCTACACCGAGTTCAACCAAGGCTGGCCTTTCACCGGAAGCGTGCTGAAGAGCGAGACGAGGCTGGCCGGCTCCGGAAACGCCGGTGTGCTCAAGCGCACCACCAACAGCTATGCCCAGGGTACAGGCTCGGCCACAGGCACGACTTTCGTCTACCCGAGCCAGAGCACCGAAGAAAGCTGGGACCTGGGCGGCAGCCCGTACCCCACAGTCACCAATGTTTACCAATACGGCCAGGGCCCGCAGTACGGCGACCCCACGCAGATCAGCGTGAGCAACAGCGCAGGCGCCGGCAAGACCACCGTCAATGAATACTGGCCGGCCAACACCGGAAGCGGCAACTGGATTTTGGGGCGGCTTAAAAGAGCCGTGGTGACGAGTGTGGTGCCGTAGCATTGATTAGGTACAGTCGACGGCAAACCAAAAAAGCAAAACGGAAACGAGGGATGGGATGCACGCTAAACACAGCAGGATATTGCGCTGCGCGGCTTTGTGGCTGCTGAGCGCGGGGCTTGGATTGGCCCAGGCCCAGACCACCACGGTCGCGGGTGGCACGCCCGGCCAGTTTTCGGTCAGCGAGTCGGGCGCCGCCACCTACCGAATCCCTCTCCCGGTTCCGCCCGGCGTCGCCGGCATGGAGCCCAAGCTCGAACTCAACTACAACAGCCAGGGCGGCAACGGTTTGCTGGGCATGGGCTGGGGCTTGGGAGGGCTCAGCATTATTGGTCGTTGCCCCCGGATCATAGCGAACGATGGCGTCAGGGGTAGCGTCAGTTTCGACATGAACGACCGCTACTGCATGGACGGCCAGCGACTGGTCCTGGTCAGCGGCACCTATGGCGCGGCCGGCAGTGAATACCGGACCGAGCTCGACAGCTTCAGCAAGATCGTCGCCTCGGGCACGGCCGGCAACGGCGTGGCCTCATTCACGGTGCAGACCAAGGCGGGCCTGACCATGGAGTACGGCAACACGGCCGATTCGCGCATTGAGGCGCAGGGCAAGGCGACGGCAAGGGCCTGGGCCGTCAACAAGATCAGTGACGTCAAGAACAACTTCATGACCTTTGTTTATACCGAGGATGACGCCAATGGCGAGGTTTACCTCAATACATTGCACTATGGCAATCAAAGCCTGGAAATGGCATATGAGGCTGCACCCGATCCGTCCGTCGGCTACAGCGCGGGTTCAAAGCTGACGCGCTCAAAACGGTTAAAAACGATCACGGCAAAGTCCGGTGCCAACCTTGTACGGCAGACGATCCTGCGGTATGTGCAAAGCGGCTCTACGCAGCGTTCCGTGCTTGGCTCTGTACAAACCTGTAACTCACTGAACCAATGTTTTCCCAGCATTGAATTCGAGTTCGGCTCCGAGGGTAGCGGTTTTGCCGGCACTCAGATGTCCTGGCCGTTGCCGGCGGCATCGGGGGCCGCAGGCTACATGAGCAAGACCGACACCACGGGCCGGTACATGGGCTTGGTGGATCTCAACGGTGACGGCTTGCCGGATTTTTACGCTTCGGGCCAATCGGCGGTCTGGCTCAACACTGGGAGTGGCTTTGCCAGCACTCCGACGCCCTGGCCGTTGCCTGCGGCATCGGGGGCTGTGGGCTACATGAGCAAGACCGACACCACGGGCCAGTACATGGGACTGGTGGATATCAACGGCGACGGTCTGCCTGATTTTTACGCTTCGGGCCAATCGGTCGTCTGGCTCAACACCGGTAGCGGCTTTGCCAGCACGCCGACCCCGTGGCCGTTGCCGGTGGCATCGGGGGCCGCGGGTTACATGAGCAAGACCGACGCCACGGGCCAGTACATGGGACTGGTGGATCTCAACGGCGACGGTTTGCCTGATTTTTACGCTTCGGGCCAATCGGCCGTCTGGCTCAACACCGGGAGCGGCTTTGCCAGCACACCGACACCGTGGCCGTTGCCGGCGGCATCGGGGGCCGCAGGCTACATGAGCAGGACCGATACCACGGGCCAGTACATGGCGCTGGTGGACCTCAACGGCGACGGTTTGCCGGATTTTTATGCTTCGGGCCAATCGACCGTCTGGCTCAACACCGGTAGCGGCTTTGCCGGCACTCCGACACCGTGGCCGCTGCCCGCGGCATCGGGGGCTGCGGGCTACATGAGTAAGACCGACACGACGGGCCAGTACATGGGCTTGGTGGACCTCAACGGCGACGGTTTGCCTGATTTTTATGCTTCCGGCCAGTCGGCGGCCTGGCTCAACACGGGAAGTGGTTTCGCCAGCACCCTGACGCCGCGGCCTCTACCGGCATCATCGGGGGCCGCCGGCTACATGAGCAAGACCGACACCACGGGGCAGTACATGGGACTGGTGGATATCAACGGCGATGGCCTGCCCGATTTTTATGCCTCCGGTCAATCGGCGGTGTGGTCGGCTGGGCTGGATACCTCCCGCAGACTGGTCAGGGTGTCGTCACAGAATTACGTCATCACCATTTCGTATGAGGGGAGCGGCGTTTACACCAGGTACGGCGATGCGGTTTTCCCTGAAGTTGACACTCAAACTTTCAACCTGGTGAATTCAGTCTCCAGCAGCAACGGCATAGGCGGGATGGTGACGACGCAATACAGCTACGGTGGACTGAAGGCCCAGCTCGGCACGGGCCGCGGCATGCTGGGCTTTCGCTGGATGAAGTCGAAGAACCTGGCCAACAACATCGAAAGCTACACCGAGTTCAACCAAGGCTGGCCTTTCACCGGAAGCGTGCTGAAGAGCGAAACGAGACTGGCCGGCTCGGGCAATGCCGGTGTGCTCAAGCGCACGACCAGCAGTTACGCGCAAGGTGCAGGTTCGGCCACAGGCAGCACCTTTGTCTACCCCGGCCAGAGCGTCGAAGAAAGCTGGGACCTCGGTGGTACCCCGTACCCCACAGTCACCAATGTTTACCAATACGGCCAGGGCCCGCAGTACGGCGACCCCACGCAGATCAGCGTGAGCAACAGCGCAGGCGCCGGCAAGACCACCGTCAATGAATACTGGCCCGCCAACACCGGCAGCGGCAACTGGATTCTGGGTCGGCTCAAGAAAGCCACTGTCACCAGCGTGACGCCGTAGGCAAGAACAAAGACGATCAAACAACAAAACAAATCAAAAGAGGGTAGGGATGCAGAAAAAATATTGCGACGCAATGGTGGTCACGGCGCTGTGCTGGCTTGGTGTGGCATCCATGCCCGCGATGGCCCAGGGCACGACGGTGGCCGGTACGATGCCGGGGCAGTTCGCGGTCAACGAATCGGGGGCTGCCACCTACCGCATTCCTGTTCAGGTTCCGCCTGGTGTGGCAGGGATGGAGCCCAAACTTGAACTCAGCTACAACAGCCAGGGTGGCAACGGTCTGCTGGGCATGGGCTGGAGTCTGGGTGGTTTGAGCGCGATCACCCGCTGTCCAAGGACCATGGTCCATGACAGTGTGCGGGGAGGTGTCAACTTCGACATGAACGATCGTTACTGCCTGGACGGTCAAAGGTTGATCCTGGTCAGCGGCACTTACGGCACTGCGGGCAGTGAATACAAAACCGAGCTGGACAGCTTCAGCAAAATCGTCGCGTCGGGCACCGCCGGCAACGGCGTCGCGTCCTTCACGGTGCAGAGCAAGGCCGGGCTGACGATGGAGTACGGCAACACGGCTGATTCCAGAATTGAAGCGCAGGGCAAGCCAACCGCCAGGGCCTGGGCCGTCAACAAGATCAGTGACGTCAAGACCAATTTCATGACGTTCAGCTACACCGAAGACAGCGTCAATGGGGACTTCTATCCCAGCCGCATTGACTATTCGGGAAACATCGCTTCCGGGCAAGCTGCCGCCAATTCAATTGAATTCGCTTATGAGGCGAGGACCGGCATGTTTATGCCGTCATTCACCGCGGGCAGCGTTATGCAATATGCCAAGCGAATGACGGGAATCAAAACTTATATTGGCGCTCTTGCGGTCAAAAGCTACCAGCTTGTTTATGGTCCTGTTGCAACCGGAAAAAGGCCGCGCTTGTCTCAGATACAGGAGTGCGACGGGCAGGCAATTCCTGCCTGTTTGGCGCCCATTAGCTTGGAGTGGACCGGCAATACAGGATTGATGTACACGGAATGGACGAATGGAAATGGTCTTACAGGCGAAATGAATAAATATGAAGCCTTCGTACTGGACCTCAATGGTGACGGCCTTGCTGACCTGATTCAAACTCCGCGAAGCGCCGCAGGGCTTTTCGTCAGCATCAATGGAGGAGATGGGAATTTTCAGCAGTGGGATCATATTGCTGGTTTGTTGGGTCCGGCCAATGACTATTCGTCGTATTTCGCGGACCTCAACGGTGACGGTTTGCCGGACCTGCTGCATATGTCACGCACCACGAATTTGGGCTACGTAAGCATCAACCCAGGGAATGGATATTTTGCGACCTGGCAACACACCACCAGCTTGACGGGGGAAACCAATAACTACGATACCTACTTGATGGATGTCAATGGAGATGGTCTGGCCGACCTCGTGCAGGTTGCGAAAAACTATAGCTCGATAGGAGTCAGCATCAATGGGGGTAGCGGGAATTTTCAAACCTGGAGCCACATCGTCGGTTTGACGGGGCCGGGGAATAACTTTGCGAGCTATTTTGCCGACGTCAACGGCGATGGTTTGCCCGATTTGGTTCATCTGGCCCGAAATACCAACCAAGGCTATATCAGCATCAATCCAGGCAACGGGTATTTCAGCACATGGGCCTACATCACCAGCCTGCCTGGTCCTGCGGACAGCTTTAATACCCACCTGATCGACGTTAATGCTGATGGCATTGCTGATTTGATTCAAACTTCGCGCACGACTGCTGCGACTTACGTCAGCGTGAACGACGGCACCGGCAACTTCCAGGCTTGGAGTCATTACACCGGCTTATTGGGGTCAGCCAGTGAATACGATTCTTATTTTGCCGACCTTGATGGCGATGGGTTGCCCGATCTTGTCCATGTCACGCGTGCCACCAACTATGGCTATATCAGTATCAACCCAGGTAAAGGCTATTTCCACACATGGGACTACCAGACGCCATTGTTTGGTGCGGGTAATAGCTATACCCACTATTTGGCGGATCTGGACGGTGATGGATTGCCGGACTTGTTCCAGATCTCGCGTTATTCCACTGCGAACTGGTCAACGAAGAACCTCAGAAAGATGCCCGATTTACTGTCGACAGTCAGTCGTCCTGCCGGCCCGGTTGGTACCTTTATTTATTCACCCCTCAGCAAGTCCGCTACCTACACCAAAGACACAGGAGGGGCAGCGGCGACATACCCCAAGCTGGACCTGCAATACCCGCAATACGTAGTGAGCACAGTCGCGAGCAGCAACGGCATAGGCGGCACAGTTACCACGCAGTACAGCTACGGCGGCCTGAAGGCCGAGCTCGGGACGGGCCGAGGCATGCTGGGCTTCCGCTGGATGAAGTCAAAAAACCTGGCGAACAACATCGAGAGCTACACCGAGTTCAACCAGAACTGGCCCCTGACGGGAAGTGTCGCCAAGAGCGAAACGCGCCTGGCCGGCTCCGGCAACGCAGGCGTGCTCAAGCGCACGACCAACACCTATGCCCAGGGCACAGGCTCGGCCGCGGGCACGACTTTTGTCTACCCCAGCCAGAGCGTCGAAGAAAGCTGGGATCTGGGCGGTACCCAATATCCTACCGTTACCAACGCCTATCAGTACGGCCAGAGTCCCCAATACGGTGACCCAACCCAAATCAGTGTGAGCAACAGCGCAGGCGCGGGCAAGACCACCGTCAATGAATACTGGCCGGCCAATACAGGAAGTGGTAGCTGGATCCTGGGACGGCTCAAGAAAGCTACTGTCACCAGCGTCGCGCCGTAGGCAAGAAAAAGTCAACAACAAAACAAATCAATCAAAAAGAGGGCAGGGGATGCAAAGAGAATTTCACAATGCATTACTGGGCGCGGCGCTGTGCTGGTTCGGTGCGGTGGTATCCGCTCCAGCGATGGCTCAGACCACCATCGTCGCAGGCACCACCCCTGGCCAATTCTCGGTCAACGAGTCAGGCGCCGCCACCTACAGAATCCCCATCCAGGTTCCTCCCGGCGTGGCCGGCATGGAACCCAAACTTGAACTGGCCTACAACAGCCAGGGCGGCAACGGCCTGCTGGGCATAGGCTGGAACCTGAATGGATTAAGCGCCATCACTCGTTGCCCCAAAATCATGGCCACTGAAGGCGTGCGCGCGGGGATTCAGATGGATGCGACCGACCGGTTCTGCCTGGATGGAAGCAAACTCGTTTTGGCGGGGGGGACCTACGGCGCCGGCGACAGCGTGTACCGGACCGAGCTCGACAGCTTTGCGTTTGTTACCGCCCTGGGTGGGGACAACTCCAATTCCGCGGCTTACATCGGGCCAGCGAGTTTCAAGGTGCAGACCAAAGCCGGATTGACCCTGGAGTTCGGCACGACGGTCGACTCCAGAATCGAAGCCCAAGGGAAAAATGCTGTCTTGACCTGGGCGCTCAGCAAAATCACGGACGTCAAAGGCAACACGCTCACGGTAGCCTATAACGAAGACAATGCCACCGGCTCCTTTGAGCCCACAAGCATTGCGTATGCTGGCGGCACCGCATCCGTCGTATTCAGCTATGAGGCGCGCACCGATATTCAGCCGCGTTACGTGCAGCGCAGCGCGGTTCGGCTGGACAAGCGGCTCAGAAGCATCAAGACCTATGCCAACAGCGCTTTGGTGAAAGACTACCAGATAACTTTTGAGTCCAGCCCTTCAACAAGCCGTTCGCGGCTGGCCTCGGTCAATGAGTGCTCGGGTGCGGGGGGATGCCTGGCGCCTCACAGCTTTATCTACAACGACATCACCACCGATCCCTGGAACTGGAGTTGGTCTGCTCATGGCGCCCAGTCTGACGGGTGGGCAATGGCCGACTTGTTTGGCGATGGCCGCAAGGTTTTCTGGACGCATCAGGGCGGAATGCACTATGCCACTGCATTTAAACCCGACGCCACGGTACAGAACTGGGCATGGCCGGGCGGGCATGGCAATGGTGCCGACGGTTGGGAAATGGCGGATCTGTTCGGCGACGGCCGGCAGGTCTTCTGGACCCACAGCGGAGGCCAGCATTACGCAACGCGGCTTAACGCGGACGGGACCTCACAAAGCTGGACCTGGTCCGGGCACGGCGTCGGCAGTGACGGCTGGCGGCTGGTCGATTTGTTTGGCGACGGCCGCAAGGTCTATTGGACGCACAGCGGCAGCCAGCACTATGCGACGCGTCTCAATCCGGATGGGACCGCGCAGCACTGGACCTGGACCGGCTTTGGCGTCGGCGAGCGTTGGCAATTTGCCGACGTCTTCGGCGATGGCCGGCAGGTGTACTGGACGCATAGCGGTGTCACCCATATGTTTACCCGCCTCAACCAGGATGGAACCTCGGAAAACTGGGAGCGGTCGGGCCACGGCGTCCAGCCTGACGGATGGCAGTTTGGGGACCTGTTTGGCGATGGGCGGCAGGTGTACTGGACGCACCGGGGAGGCCTTCATGCCGCAACGGCCCTTGCCATGGATCGTGCGACGCAGGCCGTGACCACCCAGAACTGGGAATGGTCGGGCGGCCATGGTGTCCATCCCGACGGATGGCAGCTTGCGGATCTGTTTGGGGATGGCCGGCAGGTGTACTGGACGCGCAGCGGTGGCACCCATATGGGGACGCGCCTGAACCCGGATGGAACAAGCCAGAGCTGGACCTGGAGCGGCGGGCATGGCACCGGCAGCGATGGGTGGCAATTGGTTGATCTTTTCGGTGACGGCCGCAAGGTCTATTGGACGCGCAGCGGCAACTACCATTACGCCACGCGTTTGAATGCGGATGGAACGGTGCAGAACTGGAACTGGTTTGCATTCGGTACGCTAGACCGGTGGCAGATGACCGATTTGTTCGGTGACGGCCGACAGGTGTATTGGGCGCACAGCGGCGGGAATCATTATATTTCTCAGTTCGCGCACGGTCCTTCCGACTCCATGAAATCCGTGAGCATTGGATCAAACGTGGGGCAGAGCGTCACTCACAAGACCCTGCTGGCGGCATCCATGAGTGCCGGTTACACCAAGGACACGGGCACCGATGCGGCGGTCTATCCGAAGGTGGATCTGCAGTTCCCGATGTATGTCGTCTCTTCCGTCGATAGCGGCAACGGCATAGGCGGCACCGTCACCACCCAATACAACTACGGCGGCCTCAAAGCGGAGCAGGGCACAGGCCGAGGCATGCTGGGCTTCCGCTGGATGAAGTCAAAAAACCTGGCGAACAACATCGAGAGCTACACCGAGTTCAACCAGAACTGGCCCCTGACGGGAAGTGTCGCCAAGAGCGAAACGCGCCTGGCCGGCTCCGGCAACGCCGGTGTGCTCAAACGCACGACCAACACCTATGCCCAGGGCACAGGCTCGGCCGCGGGCACGACTTTTGTCTACCCCAGCCAGAGCGTCGAAGAAAGCTGGGATCTGGGAGGCAACGCATACCCCACCGTCACCAACGCTTATCAGTATGGCCAAAGCCCGCAGTACGGCGACCCAACGCAGATCAGCGTGAGCAACAGCGCGGGCGCGGGCAAGACCACTGTCAATGAATACTGGCCGGCCAACACCGGCAGCGGTAGCTGGATACTGGGGCGGCTCAAGAAAGCCACTGTGACCAGCGTCGCACCCTAGGCAAGAACAGCGATAGCCAAACAACGAAATCAATAAAAAGAGGGTGGGGATGCAAAGAAAATTTCACAACGTATTGCTGGGCGCGGCGTTGTGCTGGCTAGGCGCGGCAGCATCCATGCCTGCGATGGCCCAGACCACCACGGTGGCTGGCACGATGCCGGGCCAGTTCTCGGTCAACGAGTCAGGCGCCGCCACCTACCGAATCCCTATCCAGGTCCCTCCCGGCGTGGCCGGCATGGAACCCAAACTTGAACTGGCCTACAACAGCCAGGGCGGCAACGGCCTGCTGGGCATGGGCTGGAGTTTGGGCGGACTTTCCGCTATCAGCCGTTGTCCCCGCACCCTGGCGCAGGACGGCGTCAGGGGGAGCGTCAATTTCGACATGAACGACCGCTACTGCATGGACGGCCAGCGGCTGGTACTGGTGAGCGGCAGCTACGGCGTTGCCGGCAGCGAATACAGAACTGAGCTCGACAGCTTCAGCAAGATCGTCGCGTCGGGAACGGCCGGCAACGGCGTCGCCTCTTTCACCGTGCAGACCAAGGCCGGCTTGACCCTGGAATACGGCAACACGGCGGACTCCAGGGTGGAAGCGTCGGGCAAGCCTAGCGTGCGCGCCTGGGCCATCAACAGGATCAGCGACGTCAAGACCAACTACATGACGTTCAGCTACGCCGAAGTCGGCGCCACCGGCGACCACTACCCCTCGCGCATCGACTACGCGGGCAACGTTGCCGCCGGAAGGCTGCCCACCAGTTCCGTGCGTTTTGTGGTGGAAACCAGGCCCGACGCTCCACCGCTGTACCACGCCGGGTCCTTCGCCAATAACGCGGTCCGGCTCAAGACCATCCAGACCTTCTCGGATGCCGCGGCGCTCAAGGAATACCGGCTGAGCTACACACTGGGGGTGGCGACCGGGCGCTCGAAAGTCACCCAGCTGCAGGCCTGCGTGGCCAACACCTGCCTGCCGCCGGTCGCCATGGCTTTCACGGACGCTCCCAACCGGTTCACGCCCTACAGCGCGTGGAGCACAGGGCATTCGGCCAATGACAAGCTGGGGGACTTTAACGGCGACGGCAAGACCGACATCATCCAGACCCATGCCAACGGCAATGCCTATGTCTGGCTTTCAACGGGAACGGGCTTCGCACCCGCCGCGGTATGGAGTACGGGCCACTCCGAGAATGACAAGCTGGGAGACTTCAACGGCGACGGCAAGACCGACGTGATTCAGACCCACTCCAATGGCAATGCCTATGTATGGCTGTCAACGGGAACGGGCTTCGCACCGGCCGCGGTTTGGAGCACGGGCCACTCCGAAAACGACAAGCCGGGAGACTTCAACGGCGACGGCAGGACCGACGTGATCCAGACCCATGCCAACGGCAATGCCTATGTCTGGCTGTCGACCGGTACAGGTTTTACCTCCGCAGCCGTGTGGAGTACCGGACACTCGGAGGGCGACAAGCTCGGGGATTTCAACGGCGACGGGAAAACCGATGTCTTCCAGGTCAGCTCCGGCGGCACCGGCTACGTGTGGCTCTCGACCGGCGCCAATTTCCTGCCTTTCGCCGCCTGGAGTTCAGGGCATACCAGCAGCGACCAGTTGGGGGATTTCAACGGCGACGGAAAAACCGATGTCTTCCAGGCCAGCTCCGGCGGTTCGGGCTACGTGTGGCTCTCCACCGGCGCCGTGTTCCTGTCACCCGGCGTATGGGGCACGGGCCATTCCATGTACGACAAGCTGGGGGACTTCAACGGAGACGGCAAAACCGACGTGATCCGCACGCACTCCAATGGCAGTTCTTATGTGTGGCTGTCGAACGGCAAAACCTTCGAGCCCTGGACCCACTGGAGCACCTCAGGCCACGCCGAAGCCGACAAGCTCGGAGACTTCAACGGCGACGGGAAAACCGATGTCTTCCAGGTGAGCAGCGGCGGCACCGGTTATGTATGGCTGAGCGACGGCCCGATGCCGGATTTGCTGGCGCAAGTAGACAACACCCAGGGTGCGGTCACTTCGTTGATCTCCAAACCATTGACCGACAGCAGCGTCTACGTGAAAGATGGCGGTTTCACGTATCCCCGGATCGACCTGCAGCCTTCGCAGCATGTGGTGGCCTCAGTGACGAGCAGCAACGGCGTAGGCGGTACTACGACGACGCAGTACAACTACGGTGGGCTCAAAGCGGAGCAGGGCACGGGAAGAGGGATGCTGGGCTTCCGCTGGATGAAGTCAAAGAACCTTTCGAACAACATCGAGAGCTACACCGAGTTCAACCAGAACTGGCCGCTGACGGGAACCGTGGCCAAGAGCGAAACGAGACTCGCCGGTTCCGGGAACACGGGTGTTCTTAAACGCACCACCAATACCTATGCCCAGGGCGTGGGTTCAGCTGCTGGGACGACCTTTGTCTATCCCAGCCAGAGCATTGAAGAAAGCTGGGATCTGGGCGGAAGCGCCTACCCGACAGTCACCAATACGTATCAGTATGGCCAGAGCCCGCAATACGGGGACCCGACGCAGATCAGCGTGATCAACAGCGCAGGGGCAGGCAAGACCACCGGCAACGAATACTGGCCGGCCAACACCGGCAGCGGCAGCTGGGTGCTCGGTAGGCTCAAGAAAGCCACCGTCACCAGCGTCACACCGTAACAATCAGAGCATAAACAGCAAAAAGCAGAACCAAAAAAGAGGGCAGGGATGCAAGAACAATATTGCAAGGCTATAAGGGGAATGGCACTGTGCTGGCTGGGTGCAGTCATCGCTATTCCAGCGATAGCTCAGACCACTACGGTCGCGGGCCATACGCCCGGGCAGTTCTCGGTCAATGAGTCAGGTGCGGCGACTTATCGCATTCCCGTCCAGGTTCCACCCGGTGTCGCCGGCATGGAGCCCAAGCTGGAGCTGGCCTACAACAGCCAGGCCGCCAACGGCCTGCTGGGCATGGGCTGGAGTTTGGGCGGGCTCAGCGCCATCAGCCGCTGCCCCCGCACGATGGCGCAGGACGGCGTTAGGGGCGCCGTCAACTTCGACATGAATGACCGCTATTGCATGGACGGGCAGCGTTTGATCCTAGTCAGCGGCACCTATGGCGTCGCCGGCAGCGAATACCGCACCGAGCTCGACAGTTTCAGCAAAATTGTCGCGCCAGGTACCGCCGGTAATGGCGTTGCCTCTTTCACGGTGCAGACCAAGGCCGGTTTGACCATGGAGTACGGCAACACTGCCGACTCACGCGTGGAGGCGCAAGGCAAAACCTCGGTACGGGTCTGGGCCATCAACAAGATCAGCGACGTCAAGACCAACTTCATGACGTTCAGCTATATCGAAGACAACGCCAATGGAGATTTCTATCCCAGTCGCATTGATTACGCGGGTAATACAAATGCTGGCAAGGCTCCCGCGAATTCGGTGCGATTTATTTACGAGACCAGGCCCGATGTGGCAACGGCATACCAGGCAGGAGCCATCATTCGGAGCTCCTCACGCCTTAAGGAATTACAGGTCTATGAGGGTGCCAGTGCAATCAGGAACTACCGGGCTGGTTTTGACTTGAGCGTTGCCACGAAGCGATCACGGCTGGTCTCTTTGCAGGAGTGCGCTACGGGTGGCATGTGCCTGTTCCCCATTTCCATTGCGCACACCCCGGCAGCTCATGTTGTTTTCAGCAGGTCTATCGATGTTGCTGGCTGGGGGGCGGGATCCAGTTTCACGGACAGCAATATTTATCCCGTCATCATTGGCGACTGGAATGGTGACGGCAAAACCGATTGGGCGCGTGTTCAGGGCAGTGCCATCAGCTTCCTGGTTTCTACGGGTACCGGCTTTGAAAGAATCGCCGATGTTGCGGGATGGGGCCCTGGGTCAGGCCTCACGGACGGCAACATCTATCCCATCATCACGGGCGACTGGAATGGTGACGGCAAAACCGACTGGGCGCGCGTTCAGTCCGGCGCCGTTAGTTTTTATGTTTCTACGGGTACCGGCTTTGAAAGAATTGCCGATGTCGCGGGATGGGGGCCTGGGTCCGGCCTCACGGACGGCAACATCTATCCCATCATCACGGGCGACTGGAATGGTGACGGTAAAACCGACTGGGCGCGCGTTCAGTCCGGCGCCGTCAGTTTTTATGCCTCTACGGGTACCGGCTTTGAAAGAATTGCCGATGTTGCGGGATGGGGGCCCGGGTCCGGCTTCACGGACGGCAACATCTATCCCATCATCACGGGCGACTGGAATGGTGATGGCAAGACGGATTGGGCACGTGTCCAATCCGAATCCATCAGTTTTTTCATTTCGACAGGCAGCGGGTTTGAACGAATGCCTGATGTCCCTGGTTGGGGCCCCGGGGTAGGTTTTAGCAATGGAAGCGTCTACCCCATCTTCACGGGTGACTGGAATGGTGATGGCAAGACGGATTGGGCACGTGTTCAATCCGAATCCATCAGCTTTTTCATTTCGACAGGCAGCGGGTTTGAAAGAATTTCCGATGTCCCTGGATGGGGGCCCGGGGTAGGTTTTTCCAATGGAGGTGTCTATCCCATCATCACGGGGGACTGGAATGGTGATGGCAAGACAGACTGGGCACGGGTTCAATCCGAATCCGTCAGTTTTTTCGTTTCGACAGGCAGCGGGTTTGAAAGAATTCCCGATGTCCCTGGATGGGGGCCCGGGGTGGGTTTTTCCAATGGCGGTGTCTATCCCCTTATCACGGGTGACTGGAACGGGGATGGCAAAACGGATTGGGCGCGATTCCAGTCTGCCACCGTCAGTTTTTTCACAGAAAACAATCCCATCCCCGATTTGGCAAGCGAAATAAGCAGACAAGGCAGTGTCGTGCAGTTGACGACCCAGCCACTGACCAATAGCGCGGTCTATACCAAAGACATTGCTCCCAATGCCTCGGCGTATCCGAAGCTGGATCTGCAATACCCGCAGTACGTGGTGAGTTCGGTAGCCAGCAGCAATGGCGTTGGCGGTATGGTCACCACGCAGTACAACTACGGCGGTTTAAAGGCAGAGCAGAACACAGGCCGGGGCATGCTGGGCTTCCGCTGGATGAAGTCAAAGAACCTTTCGAACAACATCGAGAGCTACACCGAGTTCAACCAGAACTGGCCGCTGACGGGAACCGTGGCCAAGAGCGAAACGAGACTCGCCGGCTCCGGGAACACGGGTGTTCTTAAACGCACCACCAATACTTATGTCCAGGCTGCCGGCTCGGTCGTTGGTACCACTTTCGTTTACCCTGGCCAGAGTATTGAAGAAAGCTGGGACCTGGGCGGCAGCGCTTACCCCACCGTCACCAACGCCTACCAGTATGGCCAGAGCCCGCAGTATGGCGACCCTACGCAGATCAGCGTGAGCAACAGCGCGGGCGCGGGCAAGACCACCGTCAACGAATACTGGCCCGCCAATACAGGCAGCGGAAACTGGATCCTGGGACGGCTCAAAAAAGCCACCGTCAGCAGCGTGACGCCGTAGCCTTGATCGGATAGAGTGGAGCCAGGCAAAGAGCAAAAAAGCTAAAAAGCCAAAGTAAAAACAAGAGGGCAGGGATGCAAAAAGAATTTCGCAAAGCATTGCGGGAGGCGATGTTGTACTGGCTTGGCGTGGCGGCGGCTATCCCCGCCATGGCGCAGACCACCACGGTGGCCGGCACGATGGCGGGGCAGTTCTCCGTCAACGAAAGCGGCGCCGCCACATACCGCATCCCGATCCAGGTGCCGCCCGGCGTGGCCGGTATGGAGCCCAAACTCGAACTGGGCTACAACAGCCAGGGCGGCAACGGCCTGCTCGGCACGGGCTGGAGCCTCAGCGGCTTGAGCGCCATCGGCCGCTGCCCCAAAACCATGGCCCAGGACAATGTCAGGGGCAGCGTCAACTTCAGCATCAACGACCGCTATTGCCTGGACGGGCAGCGGCTGATCCTGGTCTCGGGCACCTACGGCACAGCCGGCAGCGAATACAGAACCGAACTGGATGGCTTCAGCCGCATCATTGCCTCGGGAACAGCGGGCAATGGCGTGGCCTCTTTCACGGTGCAGAGCAAGGCCGGGCTGACGATGGAGTACGGCAACACGGCCGATTCCAGGATAGAGGCGCAGGGCAAGCCCACCGTCAGGGTCTGGGCCGTCAACAAGATCAGCGACGTCAAGACCAACTTCATGACGTTCAGCTATGTTGAAGACAGCGCCAACGGCGACTTCTATCCGAGCCGAATTGATTATTCGGGCAATGCCGCCGCCGGCCAGGCCGCAAGCAACTCCGTCCGGTTTGTTTATGAGTCTCGCCCGGACGTGGTGCCCATGTATGCCGCCGGAAGCCTCGTCAAAAACCAGGTGCGGCTGAAGGCCGTGGGGGCCTACCAGGGCAATAGCCTCAGCGCCGCGTATGAAATTTCCTACACGACCCCGGCTGGAACGGTTCGGCCCAAGGTCGCAACCATCAAAAAGTGCGACGGTGCATCCACGTGTTTTGCACCTCTGCAATTTACCTATGCACTGCCACCAACGACGTGGGAAGAAGCGCCCGCGCTGAATCTCCCATATCCCGTCTGGTCACGCGGCCTAGACAACGAGGGGATGCAGTTCGTTGACGTGAACGGCGATGGAATGGTCGATATCGTGCGTAACCTGTGGGTCGACGGCACGATTCACAAAAATGCCTGGCTTAATACCGGAGACGGCTGGCAGGAGGCTCCGCAGTACGCGCCGCCTTATCCGATTTTCTCGCGCGGGTATGACAACGAAGGCATTCAGTTTGTCGACGTCAACGGAGATGGCCTGGTCGACATCGTCCGTCATATCTTTGCCTACGGAAACAGTTACACAGGCGCGTGGCTCAATACAGGAAACGGCTGGCAGTCGGCCCCCCAGTACGTGCCTCCTTATCCCATCTATTCACGCGGGCTCGACAACGAGGGGATGCAGTTCGTCGACGTCAACGGTGACGGCCTGGTGGACATCGTGCGCTACCTTCAGGTCGGCGGGGACATTTATAGAACGGCCTGGTTGAACACCGGCAACGGCTGGCAGGAAGCGCCGCAATACGCTCCTCCCTATCCGCTCTGGAGCAGGGGGGGCGACAACGAAGGCATCCAGTTTGTGGATATCAACGGCGATGGCCTGGTGGACATGGTGCGCCACCTGTTCGTCGGCGGGGTCAGCCACAAGACCGCCTGGCTCAATACCGGAGCTGGCTGGCTGGAGGCGCCGCAGTTCGCGCCTCCCTACCCGATTTACTCACGAGGCCTTGACAACGAAGGCATGCAGTTTTTCGACGTCAACGGCGATGGGCTGGTGGACATTGTCCGGTATCTAGTCGCCAACGGCGTGTCGTATAGAACCGCCTGGCTCAACACCGGCAGCGGCTGGATTGAGGCGCCTCAGTTCGCGCCGCCTTATCCCTTGTGGTCGCGCGGACTGGACGGCGAGGGCATGCAGATCATCGACATTGACGGCGATGGCACCGCCGACTATCCACGGTATCTTTTTGCGAACGGCACGGCTTATCGCTCGGTGTGGAAAAGACCCGAAAGCAGCTTTGCCTTGACGTCCATCTCGGACGGTTTTTCCACCACCACCGTGAAGTACAGGCCGGCGAGCAAAACAGGCGTCAACACGCCTGATGCCGGAAATCCGGGCGCCTCCACTTTCAACATCAAGGCATTCGGATACCTTGTGACCGAGGTGGAGCAAAGCAACGGCATAGGCGGGACAGTCACGACGCAATACAGCTACGGCGGCCTGAAAACCCAGCTCGGCACGGGCAGGGGCTTGCTGGGCTTCAGGTGGATGAAGTCGAAGAACCTGGCCAACAACATCGAGAGCTACACCGAGTTCAACCAGAACTGGCCTTTGACGGGAAGTGTGCTCAAGAGCGAAACGAGGCTGGCCGGCGCGGGCAACGCAGGCGTCCTGAAACGCACGACCAACAGCTACGCGCAGGGCACAGGTTCAGCCACGGGCACGACCTTTGTCTACCCCAGTCAGAGCGTCGAAGAAAGCTGGGACTTGGGCGGCGTGCCATATCCCACGGTGACCAACGTTTATCAATACGGCCAGAGTCCGCAGTACGGCGATCCCACGCAGATCAGCGTGAGCAACAGCGCAGGCGCCGGCAAGACCACTGTCAACGAATACTGGCCCGTGAACACCGGAAGCTGGATACTGGGGCGGCTCAAGAAAGCCACAGTGACGAGCGTGACGCCGTAGCATTGATCAGATAAAGTCGGCGGCAAGCAAAAGCTGAAAAAGCCAAGAGCAAAAAGTTAGACGAGGGTGGGGATGCAGAACAAATATCGCAAGCTGGTACGCTGCGCGGCCTTGTGGCTGCTCGGTGCGGGGCTCACCGTGGCCCAGGTGCAAGCCCAGACGAGGGTTGCGGGCACTGCGCCCGGACAGTTCTCGGTCAACGAATCGGGTGCCGCCACTTATCGAATCCCCATCCAGGTTCCGCCCGGCGTCGCCGGCATGGAGCCCAAACTCGAACTCAGCTACAACAGCCAGGGCGGCAACGGTTTGCTGGGCATGGGCTGGAGCTTGGGCGGGCTGAGTGCCATCAGCCGCTGCCCACGCACCATGGCCCAGGACGGCGTCAGGGGAAGCGTCAAGTACGACATGAACGACCGCTACTGCATGGACGGCCAGCGGCTGATCCTGGTCAGCGGCGCGTATGGCGCGGCCGGTAGCGAATACCGCACCGAGCTGGACAGCTTCAGCCGCATCACCGCGTCGGGAACCGCTGGCAACGGCGTCGCCTCTTTTACCGTGCAGACCAAAGCGGGTTTGACGATGGAGTATGGCAACACGGCCGACTCGCGTATTGAGGCCGAAGGCAAGAGCAGTGTCAGGGTGTGGGCCATCAACAAGATATCCGACGTCAAGACCAACTACATGACGTTTAGCTACACCGAAGACAATGGCAACGGCGAGTACTACCCCGCCAGGATCGATTATTCCGGCAATACCGCCGCTTCGAAGAGCCCGGTCAACTCCATTCAGTTCACCACTGAAGCGCGCCCTGATGTTGCCACGGGCTACCTCGCTGGGCGCTACGTTGCGTCCCAAAGGCGCTTGTTGAATGTTCGCGCGTTTGTCGGGACCAGTTTGACCGCGGTGTACCGTGCCCGCTATGAGCTCAGTCCCAATACTTCACGCTCCAGGGTGACGTCATTTGACGTTTGCGATGGAAATGACAATTGCTTTGCAGCCAAGAACTTCGCCTGGCGCGGTGTGGCGCAGGGAATTGCCCAGGCCAACAACGCTGTTCTGACGGTACTCGGGGACTGGAAAAGCCAGTTCAATGTCTACCCTGGTGACTACAACGGGGATGGCTTCACGGATCTTTATCTGATCGGGAATTACGTCAGCACGTTTTGCCCCGGCCCTGGGATTGCGTCTGCCAACAACTGTGTCATCACGGTGAACGGCGACTGGAAAAGCCAGTTCGATGCCTACCCCGGTGACTACAACGGAGACGGCATCACTGATCTTTATCTGGTTGGAACCGATGTGAGCGTGTTTTGCGCGGGCCCCGGGATCGCGTCAGCCAACAACTGCGGGATAACCGTTAACGGCGACTGGAGAAGCCGGTACAACATCTACCCCGGTGACTACAACGGGGATGGTGTCACTGATCTTTATTTGATTGGCCCCGATGTCAGCGTGTTTTGCGCGGGCCCCGGAATCGCGTCTGCCAACAACTGCGCCGTCACCGTGAACGGCGACTGGAAAAGCCGGTACAGCGTCTACCCCGGTGACTACAACGGGGACGGCGTGCTCGATATCTACCTCGTAGGGTACGAAGGCAGCTACTTCTGCGCAGGCCCTGGAATTGCGTCTGCCAACAACTGCGTGACAACGGTGAGCGGAGATTGGCGAAGCCAGTTCAAGGTCTACCCCGGTGACTACAACGGGGATGGCGTGACGGATCTTTATATGATGGGATCCGATGTCAGCGTGTTCTGCGCGGGCCCCGGAATTGCATCGGCCAATAACTGCGGCATAACAATCAACGGCGACTGGAAAAGCCGTTTCGATGTCTATCCAGGAGACTACAACGGCGATGGCATCACTGATATTTATATGATTGGATACGATGTCGGCGTGTTCTGCGCAGGCCCTGGAATTACGGTGGGCAACAATTGCATCGACACGGTGCATGGAGACTGGAGGAGCTGGTATAGCCTTTACCCGGGTGACTACAACGGGGACGGAATTCTCGATTTATATCTCATCGGGGCCGGGCGTAGTCACTTTGCCGCAGGTGCCAGTGGCCAGCCGGATTTGCTGATCAGCGTCTCTGATGGAACGAATGTCAACACCACCATCGAACACAAGCCGTTGACCAGCGCATCCGTACATGCCAAAGGGACGGGATCTGTGTACCCAAAGAGGGATCTGCAGTACCCGCAATACGTGGTGAGTTCAATCGCCAGCAGCAACGGTATCGGCAGCACAGTCACCACCCAGTACAACTACGGCGGCCTGAAGGCCGAAGTCGGTACGGGCCGCGGCATGCTGGGCTTTCGCTGGATGAAGTCCAGGAGTCTTTCGAACAACATCGAAAGCTACACCGAGTTCAACCAGAACTGGCCTTTGACGGGAAGCGTCGCCAAGAGCGAGACACGCCTGGCCGGCTCGGGCAACGCCGGCGTGCTCAAGCGCACGACCAACAGCTACGCGCAAAGCGCAGGTTCGGCCACAGGCGCTACCTTTGTCTATCCCAGCCAGAGCATTGAAGAAAGCTGGGACCTGGGCGGCAGCGCATACCCCACGGTCACTAATAGCTACCAGTACGGCCAGAGCCCGCAGTACGGCGACCCCACGCAGATCAGCGTGAGCAACAGCGCAGGCGCGGGCAAGACCACCGTCAATGAATACTGGCCGGCCAACACCGGCAGCGGCAACTGGATACTGGGCCGGCTCAAGAAGGCCAGCGTCACCAGCACCGCACCGTAAGCAGCGCTCCATAAACATAAGTAAGCAGCAAGAAGCACAAGCAATCAAGAGGGCAGGGAACATGAAACACCACATTCACAAAAGTTTTGCAGCCATCGCATTACTGGCCGTCCTCGGCTGGGGGCAGGCGGCCTGGGCCGACACCAAGGTCCGCGCCAGCAGCTTCGAGTACGACGCGAGCGGACTGCTCACGAAAGAGGTGATCGAGCCCGACAGCCCGAATGATTGCCTGCAGACGAGTTATAGCTACGACACCTACGGCAACAAGACCGGCATCACGACGTCAGCTTGTGCCGGCGCTACCGGTTACGCGATTGCCAGCGCCACGGCGCCGCGCACAGCCACCAGCAGCTTTGGCTCCGATGGTCGTTTTCCGCTCAGTACGAGCAACGTCCTGGGCCAAAGCGAGACCAAGGCCTATGACGCCCGCTTTGGCGTCACATCGAGCCTGACCGGCCCCAACAGCCTGGCCACCCAGTGGGAATACGAAGGCTTTGGCCGAAAGAGCAAAGAAACCCGTTCCGATGGCACTTACACCACCTGGTCTTACAAACTCTGCACCGACGCCGGCATCAGCTGCCCCGGCCCGATAGGCGGAGCCACCATCGTCTGGGTCGCCATCGAACAAAGCTATGCGGCCAATGCGGTCGCCAGCGCCCCCGAGAAACGCAGTTACTACGACACCCTGAACCGCATCGTACGCAGCCAGACCACAGGCTTTGACGGCGCAGGTGCTGCCCCTACGCTGGTGCAAGACACCGAATATGACGCGCTCAGCCGTGTTTCCCGCAAGTCCAACCTCTACAAACTCACAGGCGGCACCGCCTACTGGGCCAGTTACACCTACGACGTATTGGGCCGCGTTACCCGCGAGGAGTCGCCCGACCCTGATGCCACAGGCGGCATTGCCATCACTACCTTTAGCTATAGCGGCCTGACCACGGTCACGACCAATAGCAAGGGCCAGACCAAGACCACCACCAAGAACGCGCAGGGCCAGGTTGCGCAAGTGGCCGACACCCAGGGAAATATCCTCACTTACACCTACGACGCCCTCGGTCAACTCACCCAGACCAACGCGGCCGGCTCCGTCACTACGATGGCCTACAACCAGCGTGGCCAGAAAACCAGCATGGCCGACCCGGCTATGGGCGCCTGGGAGTACCGCTACAACGTCTTTGGTGAGCTCGTCTGGCAGCGCGACAGCCTGGGCCAAAGCGCCACCATGGTATATGACAGCCTGGGTCGCATGACCCAGCGCACAGAGCCCGACCTCGTGAGCCAGTGGAGCTACGACACCAAGTTTGATGGCAGCGCCTGCGGTAAGGGTGTGACCAGACTCTGCGAAGCCAAAGCCGACAACGGCTACAAGCGTGTGCATACCTATGACGGCTTGGGCCGCCCGAGCAGCACCTCCACCGTGCTCGACAACCCTAGCACACCGGCAGTGGTGAGCGTCGCCTACGACGCCGTCACTGGCCGCATGACCAGCAAGACCTGGCCCACCGGCTACCAAGCCAGTTATGTTTACAGCGCGAGCGGTTACCTCAAGCAGGTCAACGGCGGCGGCACCAATGGATTCACCCAGACGGTCAGCTACGAAGTGCTGGCCATGGACGCCCAGGGCCATATCACCCAGTACAAACAGGGCAACCAGGTCACCACCGTCAAGGCTTACAACGAGGCCAACGGACGACTTACGGGCCAGACCGCCACCAAAGACGGGCAGGCAACCGGCAATGTGCTCAACCAGAGTTATACCTATGACTCGCTGGGCAACCTGACCACCCGGGCCGACAACTCACCCGGCGTCGGCACCCAGGAGAGCTTTAGCTACGACAGCCTGAACCGCCTGACCTTGAACACCTTGCTGGGCGGGGCCGTGAGCCCACCGACGACCACCGAGGTGATGTACGACGCGCGGGGCAACATCACCTACAAGAGCGACGTCGGCCGCTACTGGTATGACGGCGCTCGGCCCAACCGCATGACCAACATCACGTTGGAGACCGCTCCCGGCGCGCAGATCGCGTTCACCGGCACGCGCCAGCTGACCTATGCGTTTGACGACTACAAGCCGGGTGCGCAAACCGTTAACGGCACGGCCTTGGGCAACGGCAATCTGGAATACACGGTCAGCCTGGACGCGGTCAACAGCCGCCATACCTACCGCGGCGAGACCTATACCAGCTTTAACATGCCGGCGACGATTACCTTCGGCAATATGTCGGGTAGCACGGCCGGCCCGGTAGACCGGAATCTCGCCTTCGTCTACGGCCCCGAGCACCAGCGCATCAAGCAGACCGTGGTGGGTGGACCGAATCCCGGCACGACCTGGTACCTCAATGGCGAAGATTCATTGGGCCTCTCCTACGAGAAAGAGATCAAGAGCACGGGGATCACCGAGAACAAACACTATGTGAGCGCCGGTGGGGTGGTGTTTGCGCTGTTTGTCCAAAGAACGGGAACGCTGGGTTCAACCCCAGCCACGGCAACGAGCTACTTCCACGGCGACCACCTGGGCAGCGTGGTGGCGATCAGTGACGAGACCGGAGCGGTCGTTGAGCGTATGGCCTTTGATGCCTGGGGCAAACGGCGCTTTGTGAATGGCACGCCGGACGTGCTGGACTCCATCGTCGGGTTTAACACCGACCGTGGCTACACCATGCATGAACACCTCGATGAGATGGGGGTGATCCACATGAATGGGCGCATCTATGACCCGCTGATCGGTAGGTTCATGAGTGCCGATCCGTTTATCCAGGACCCGGCGTTTGCGCAGAGTTACAACCGCTATGCCTATGTGATGAACAATCCGCTGGCGAATATTGACCCGAGCGGATACTGGAGTTTCAAGAGCATATTTAAGGTTTTTGTGGCTGTTGTGGTGGCAGTTTACGCACCTCAAATTTTTGCGACATATGGTTTCACGGGGGCGACAGTCGCAACCGCAAATCTTGTTAACGCCGCGGCGACGGGTTTCTTGGTGGGAGCCATTACTACAGGGACCGTGAATGGCGCGGTCCAAGGAGCATTGACAGGTGCACTGTTCAGCTGGGCAGGAACCGTAGGGGCGGGGGCAACTGAAATTGAGAGAGCAAGCTCATTTGCTCGTTATGCTGCCCATGCAGTTGCGGGATGTGTTGGCTCTGCTGCTGGCGGGGGCAATTGCGGCTCTGGTGCTGCCAGCGCTTTGTTTGGTAAGTACGTGTCAAATCAACTTCAAGGATGGGATCCAAAAGGGATTGATCCCGAGTTGGCACAAGGAGTAGCCGCATCGGTTGCCGGAGGGGTTGGCTCGGTAATTGCCGGAGGCAAATTTAAGAATGGAGCTGAAACTGCAGCATTCGGCTATTTATTTAATCACTTTGCGCATTGGGCAGAGCTGAAGATATATGGTCAAGAAGCGCACAAGTTGCTTCAGGATTACATGGCTCAGAGAGGGTATGTTGTAGAAAGAAGTTGTTTAACCCCTGAGAATTGTGTGGCAGGGCGATTCGATATTGGAGATCCAAGGTTAAAAGCGGTTTGGGAAATAAAACGCAACTCCTTCTTTGGTCTAGCAATGGGTGAAGTAGCATTGGATCGATACACAGCTCCAGAGACGGGGCTGCAGCGTGGCGGCAATCTGATAGGCTTAAGTGTCGATGCTTCACTCACATTAACCAAGGCGAGTGTGAACTACACATTCACCAATTATGGTGATGGCCTTATTGGTTACACAAGGTGGGAAGATCCCAAGCCCCAAACGGTAATCCAAATTCCTACGTTACTTCCTCTGCCTGGCGGATCGGGACGACGGGGTGGTAGGGGTAACGATTATTGATGGAGCGAATTTTCCAGCCGGAGAATAGGTTGAAACAACTAGTAGATGATTTACTAAACTGCTTGCCCGTAGTTAGGCGGCAGTTTTATATGCGAGGATTTGAGTTGCCTCAGCTTTATCTGAATGCAATCGAGTCGATGCGGTTGAGGCCTGCACAAGAGCAGAACTACGAGCATTATCTTGATCAGGTTTTACTGGAGTACTGTGGCTCAAAACATCCCTGGAAACCATCGCAGCGAGAGAGTTTGCGGCCTGGATATCGATCTGCTTACCTAGATAAATTGGCTAGCTATTTAGGCGATGACTCAAAGGAGATTTCACTGGATCCGAACTTCAACGAATTTGTTCGATTGAATGACCAGGCATGGATGGATCTATTGCAGAAACTCAGATTGGAGAAGCAAGCCGAAGTTGATCGATATCAGCTTGAGTTGTCTAGTTCTTCTTCGACTAAATTTGATTTGTCAAAGATCACAACGGATACGCTTCTACAGCTCGCGGAATGCCACGGCTACAGACCCGTAGGAAAAGTTAAGTCTCGTGATCAGACTATCGCGCTAGAAAATTTCATTGCGCAGCCCTTTAAGACTGGTATGAAAATACTAGATCGCAAGGCGCTCGAAAATCGCGGCGACGTGATGATTCAGTATTTCTTCGAGGACATGCCAGATAAACCGTTTGGATTGAACTCATTTGTCCCCGGTGGTTACTTATATTCTGAATGGAATAAAAGTGTGAGTGCAATAATTTTTTCACTGCATGTGCAATGTCAGTTTTTCCGCGACCTTGTGGATGGAGTTGCGAGGATTCGATGATCAATGGGCCTGATGTACAAACCACGATCCTCGAATCATCTGCGCAGAAGTAAACCCGATCTGCTCACCGCCCCCCCCCCAGCCCCCGTCACACTCTCCAGCTGCCAGGGCCGATTTTCATAACCGCCATTGAGCGCTTCCGTCGCCGCTGAGGCCTTGAACTTGGCGTTTAGCTCAAACTCCAGGTGCAGCACCCCGGCCGTTCCGTCGAGGCTAAAGCCGCGCAGGCGCATAAGGCTTGCACAGAACCCTGCCACAGAAGACCTCAAAGGCATCAATGACGCGAATATCGGGCGCGGAGGCCGCCAGCGGTTTTAATGCGGCCAGTGTTTCCTGCCTTTGCGCTTCAATCGGTGCTTTCGGCCGTGAGCAGGTGTCAAGGCTCAAGTCAAGACGGCGCGCGCGGAACAGGCATTCAGGAATGCCTAGCTCATTGGCCGGTGAGGGCTCCACGAGCAGGATTACCGAATTTCATTTTCGGCCGCGGCTATGTACATCTCCTCTAAATGGAGGATGCTTGCTGCTTGTGAGTGTCTGGCCATTTCTTTAATTTGACTTTCGTGACGCCGTAGCCTTGATCGGATACAGTCAACGCAAGCTAAAAAGCAAAATGAAAACGAGGGATGGGATGCACGCTAAACACAGCACGGTATTGCGCTGCGCGGCTTTGTGTCTGCTGGGCGCCGGGCTTGGATGGGCCCAGGCCCAGACCACCACGGTCGCGGGCACCACGCCAGGCCAGTTCTCGGTCAACGAGTCGGGCGCCGCCACTTACCGGATCCCCCTCCAGGTCCCACCCGGCGTCGCCGGCATGGAGCCCAAGCTCGAACTCAGCTACAACAGCCAGGGCGGCAACGGCTTGCTGGGCGTGGGCTGGAGCCTTGGTGGGCTCAGCGCCATCAGCCGCTGTCCCCGCACCATGGCCGTTGACGGTGTCAGGGGCGGCGTCAACTACGACATGAACGACCGCTACTGCATGGACGGCCAGCGGCTGATCCTGGTTAGCGGCACCTACGGCGTTGCCGGCAGTGAATACCGCACCGAGCTCGACAGCTTCAGCAAGATTGTGGCCTCGGGTACGGCCGGCAATGGCGTGGCCTCCTTCACGGTGCAGACCAAGGCCGGCCTGACCATGGAGTACGGCAACACGGCCGACTCGCGGATTGAAGCGCAGGGGAAACCCAGCGTGCGGGCCTGGGCGCTTAGCAAGATCTTCGACGTCAAGACCAACTTCATGACGTTCAGCTACACCGTGGACAACTCCAATGGAGAGTACTACCTGGCACGCGTTGACTATGCGGGCAATGCCACCAGCGGCACCACCCCCATCAATCAGGTGCGTTTCAACTATGAAGCCAGGCCGGACGTTCTGGTTCGATACCGGAGTGGCTCCAAAAGCAGGAACACGCTTCGACTGGCTTCAGTTCAGACCTACGCCGCTCTGAGCCTGGTTAAAAGTTACGCCCTTTCCTATGACAACCTGGCAGCGGTAGGCTCGACGCGCGTGACCGGCATACAGGAATGTGACGGTACTGGCGCATGCATTCAGCCCACACTTTTCAGTTGGACGACCGATACCGGTGGAGTGGACGCGGCAGTTGTTGCAACCGACATCAACGGCAATGGCTGGACCTCCAGTGCCTATCCCCGGCGATTCGCCGATGTCAATGGTGACGGCTTGCCCGACCTTGTCCTGATTGACAAGGATGAGGCGGTGCCGCATGTTTTCCTGGGTAAGGGCGATGGATCCTTTTTGCCCCAGCCTGTGTCCACCGACGTCAATGGCAATGGATGGACCGAGTCAGCTTATCCGCGCTATCTGATGGATGTGAATGGTGATGGGCGGGCGGACCTGGTGCTGGCTGCGAACAGCGAAGCGCAGGTGTATGTATTTCTGGGTCAAGCCAACGGCTCTTTTTCGCAGCAAGCCATATCGACCGACGTTGACGGCAGCGGCTGGATTTCCAGCGCCTATCCCCGGCGATTCGCCGACGTCAACGGTGATGGCTTGCCGGACCTCGTCCTGATTGACAAGGATGAGGCGGTGCCGCATGTTTTCCTGGGCAAGGGCGATGGCTCGTTTTGGCCCCAGGCTGTGTCGACCGACGTCAATGGCAGCGGATGGACCGAGTCGGCTTACCCTCGCTTTCTGATGGATATAAACGGTGATGGGTTCGCGGACCTGGTGCTGGCTGCCAACAGCGAGGCGCAGGTGTACGTATTCCTGGGTCAAGCCAACGGCTCTTTTTCACAACAAGCCGTATCGACCGACGTTGACGGCAGCGGCTGGACTTCCAGTGCTTACCCCCGGCGATTCGCCGACGTCAACGGTGACGGCTTGCCGGACCTGGTCCTGATTGACAAGGATGAGGCAGTGCCACATGTCTTCCTGGGCAAAGGTGATGGGTCGTTTTTGGCTCAATCTGTGTCGACCGACGTGAACGGCAATGGATGGACCGAGCTGGCTTATCCCCGCAATCTGGTGGATATCAATGGAGATGGCAGGGCGGACCTGGTGATGATCTTGACGAGCGAAGCGCTGACCTATGTGTTTTTGGGTCAGGCAGACGGTTCATTTGCGCAGCAGGCCATATCGACTGACATTAACGGCAATGGCTGGACTTTAAGTGCCTATTCCCGCGAATTCGCCGACGTCAATGGTGACGGAAAAAATGATCTGATCCTGGCCATGGAAGGCGAGGCCCTCATGCATGTATCTCTTTCCAGGTTTCCAGCTTCTTTGCTTCTGTCTGTTTCCAGAGGCCCGGAAAACACGGCAATATTTACCTACAAATCTCTTGCCGACAGCACGTTCTACACCAAAGACGTCCCCCCCAATGCGTCGGCGTATCCGAAGCTGGATATGCAGTACGCGCAGCAGGTGGTGAGCACAGTTGCCAGCAGCAATGGAATCGGCGGCACGGTCACCACCCAGTACAACTACGGCGGCCTCAAGGCCGAAGTCGGCACGGGCCGCGGCATGCTGGGCTTCCGCTGGATGAAGTCGAAGAATCTGGCCAACAACATCGAGAGCTACACCGAGTTCAACCAGAACTGGCCGTTGACCGGAAGCGTCGCCAAGAGCGAGACAAGGCTTGCGGGCTCCGGTAACGCCGGTGTTCTTAAACGCACGACCAATACCTATGCGCAGGGCACAGGCTCGGCCCCAGGTACCACTTTCGTTTATCCCAGCCAGAGCATGGAAGAAAGCTGGGACCTGGGTGGCAGCCCATATCCCACGGTCACCAATGCCTACCAGTACGGCCAGGGTCCGCAATATGGCGACCCGACGCAGATCAGCGTGAGCAACAGCGCGGGCGCGGGCAAGACCACCGCCAACGAGTACTGGCCGGCCAACACCGCAAGCGGCAGCTGGGTGCTCGGACGGCTCAAAAAAGCCACGGTGACGAGCGTGACGCCGTAGCCTGGATCGGCTACAGTCGATGCCAGACAAAAGCTGAAAAAGCTAAAAGCAAGAATCAAAAAGAGGGCAGGGATGCAAAGAAAATATTGCGAGGCAATGTTGGCCGCAGCGTTGTGCTGGTCCGGCTTGGCATGTGTGCCCGCGATGGCCCAGACTGCAACGGTCGCGGGTGCCACCGCCGGCCAGTTCTCGGTCAATGAATCGGGCGCTGCCACTTACCGCATTCCCCTTCAGCTTCCCCCGGGCGTCGCCGGCATGGAGCCCAAACTTGAACTCGGCTACAACAGCCAGGGCGGCAATGGCTTGCTGGGCATGGGCTGGAGCCTCGGCGGCTTGAGCGCTATCAGCCGCTGCGGCAGGACCCCGGCCCGGGACAATGTCCGGGGCAGCGTCAACTACGACATGAACGACCGCTACTGCATGGACGGCCAGCGCCTGATCCTGGTCAGCGGTGCGTACGGCGCAGCCGGCAGCGAATACCGCACCGAACTCGACAGCTTCAGCAAGATCACCGCCTCGGGGACCGCCGGCAATGGCGTGGCCTCCTTCACAGTGCAGACCAAGGCCGGCCTGACCATGGAGTACGGCAACACGGCCGACTCGCGCATTGAAGCCCAGGGCAAGACCACGGTCAGGGTCTGGGCGATCAGCAAGATCAGCGACGTCAAAACCAATTTCATGACCTTCAGCTACAGCGAAGAAAATGTCATTGGCAATTACACGCTGGACCGCATCGACTACGGCGGCAACACGGCTGCGGGCCTGGCTGTCAGCCAGTCCGTGCAACTGAGCTATGAGCCCCGGCTGGACGTGGAAACTGGCTACCAGGCCGGCTCGGTGGTCAAAGTGAACAAGCGGGTGACCAACCTGAAGACGTTCAACGGGGCGTCACTGGTCAAGGACTATCGCCTGGCTTACGCGCCACAGGCGGAGGCGCCTCAAAGAAGCATGCTCGCCTCCGTGTCGGAATGCACCGCGGCCCAATGCCTGCCGCCGCTGGCACTCCAGAATGGCAATTTCCAGGCGCCGGTTTTCGGCGCCTACTCCCAGGCCCTTGGCGACGGGATCGGCGATGCCCGAGGCCTTATGTCCGGCGACGTCAATGGCGACGGCAAAACCGATTTGCTCTATTGGATCAACGGCGGGCCCGGGATTGGCCTGAGCATCAGGACCAAGATGTCCAACGGCGACGGGACCTTCACCGGCCATGTCCAGCAGCTGGGCGATACGGTTTTTGACACCTACGGCGTCTTGAACGGTGACGTCAACGGCGACGGCAAGACCGACGTGATTTACTGGTTCCACGGTGGCCCTGGTGTGGGTCTGACCGTGCGGACCAAGATGTCCAATGGCGACGGCACCTTTACCGCCTATGAACAGGTGATGGGTGACGGCGTGGGCGGCACTTTCGGCATCACCACAGGCGACGTCAATGGCGACGGCAGGACTGACCTGATTTACTGGTTTGATGCCGGCCCGGGCTACGGCTTGACGGTGAGGACCAAGATATCCAATGGCGACGGCACCTTTACCGGCTACCAGCAGCAGCTCGGCGATGGCGTGGGTGGCACCTATGGCATCACCACGGGTGACGTCAACGGCGATGGCAAGACCGACCTGATTTACTGGTTCGATGCGGGTCCGGGCTACGGCTTGGCGGTGAGGACCAAGATGTCCAATGGCGACGGCACGTTTACCGGCTATCAGCAGTTGCTGGGCGACGGCGTGGGCGGCATCTATGGCATCACCACGGGCGACGTCAATGGCGACGGCAAGACCGACCTGATCTACTGGCTCAATGGCGGCCCGGGCATTGGCCTGAACGTGCGCGTCAAAATGTCAAACGGCGACGGCACTTTTACGGGTTACTCGCAGCAATTGGGCGATACGGTGATGGAGACCTTCGGCATCACGGCGGCCGACGTCAACGGCGACGGCAAGACCGACCTGATTTACTGGTTCGATGCAGGCCCAGGTACAGGCCTCACCGTGAGAAGCAAGATATCCAACGGCGACGGCACTTTCACCGGCTACCAGCAAGTCATGGGTGACGGCGTGGGCGGTTATGGCATTTCGACGGGCGACGTCAACGGTGATGGCAAGACCGACCTGATCTACTGGCTCAATGGCGGCCCGGGTGTCGGACTGACCGTGAGAACCAAGATGCCTTCCACCGCAGCGGCTGGCGTCTTGACCGGTGTCACCGATGGCATGGGCAAGAATGTCTCCTGGACTTATGGCCTGCTCACGAACAACGCCGTTTACACCAAAGACATCGCTCCCAACGTCGCGGCCTATCCCAAGCTGGACCTGCAGTACGCGCAGTACGTGGTGAGCACGGTCGCGAGCAGCAACGGTGTCGGCGGCACGGTCACCACGCAATACAACTACGGCGGCCTCAAAGCCGAGCTCGGCACGGGCCGGGGCATGCTGGGTTTCCGATGGATGAAGTCGAAGAACCTGGCCAACAACATCGAAAGCTACACCGAGTTCAACCAGAACTGGCCGTTCACCGGAAGCGTGTTCAAGAGCGAGACACGCCTGGCCGGCTCCGGCAATGCGGGCGTGCTCAAACGAACCACCAACAGCTACGCGCAAGGAACGGGCTCGGCCACGGGCGCTACCTTCATCTATCCGAGCCAGAGCGTTGAAGAAAGCTGGGACTTGGTCGGCAGCGCTTACCCCACGGTCACCAATGCCTACCAATACGGCCAGAGCCCGCAGTATGGCGACCCCACGCAGATCAGCGTGAGCAACAGTGCGGGCGCGGGCAAGACCACCGTCAACGAATACTGGCCGGCCAACACCGGAAGCGGTAACTGGGTTCTGGGCCGACTCAAGAAAGCCAGCGTCACCAGCGTGGCGCCGTAAGCAGCCGTCAACAAAACACAAGCAAGCAGCAAGAAGCACAAGCAATCAAGAGGGCAGGGAATATGAAACACCACATCCACAAACGCTTTGCAGCCATCGCATTACTGGCCGTCCTCGGCTGGGGGCAGATCGCCTGGGCCGACACCAAGGTGCGAGCCAGCAGCTTTGAGTACGACGCGAGCGGCCTGCTCAGCAAAGAAGTGGTCGAGCCCGACAGCCCGAACGATTGCCTGCAGACAAGTTATATCTACGACACCTTTGGCAACAAGACAGGCGTCACCATGTCTGCCTGCGCAGGCGCGACGGGCTACGCAATCTCCAGCGCCACCACGCCGCGCACCGCCAGCAGCAACTTCAGTACCGACGGCCGCTTCCCGCTCAGCACTAGCAACGTCCTCGGCCAAAGCGAGACCAAGGCCTACGACGCCCGCTTTGGTGCGCCAACAAGTCTGACCGGCCCCAATAGCTTGGCGACCCAGTGGGAATACGACGGCTTCGGCCGAAAGAGCAAAGAAACCCGCTCCGACGGTACCTACACCAGCTGGTCCTACAAGCTGTGCACCGACGCCGGCATCAGCTGCCCTGGACCGATAGGTGGCGCCACCATTGTCTGGGTTGCCATCGAACAAAGCTACGCGGCCAATGCGGCTGTGAGCGCCCCCGAGAAGCGTTCCTACTACGACACTCTGAACCGAGTCGTGCGCAGCCAGACCGCCGGCTTTGACGGCGCCGGGGCAGCACTTACCCTGGTGCAAGACACCGAATACGACGCCCTGGGGCGCGTTTCCCGCAAGTCCAACCTCTACAAACTCACGGGCGGCACCGCCTACTGGGCCAGCTATAGTTATGACGTGTTGGGCCGCGTCACCCGGGAAGAGTCGCCTGACCCTGATGCGGTTGGCGGCGTTGCTGTCACCACCTTTAGCTATAGCGGCCTGACCACGGTCACTACCAACAGCAAAGGCCAGACCAAGACCACCACCAAGAACGCCCAGAGCCAGGTCGCCCAGGTTGCCGACACCCAGGGCAACACCGTGGTGTACACCTACGACGCCTTGGGTCAGTTGCTGCAAACCAACGCAGCCGGCTCCATCACCACCTTAGCCTACAACCAGCGCGGCCAGAAGACCAGCATGGCCGACCCCGCCATGGGCGCCTGGGAGTACCGCTACAACGTCTTTGGCGAGCTTGTCTGGCAGCGCGACAGCCTGGGCCAAAGCGTCACCATGGCTTACGACAGCCTGGGTCGCATGACGCAGCGCACCGAGCCCGACCTGGTGAGCCAGTGGAGCTACGACACCAAATTTGATGGCAGTGCCTGCGGCAAGGGTGTCGGCAAGCTGTGCGAAGCCAAGGCCGACAACGGCTACAAACGCGTGCATACCTATGACGCGTTGGGCCGGCCCAGCAGTACGTCCACCGTACTGGACAACCCAGCAACGCCAGCGGTCGTCAGCGTTGCCTACGACGCCGTCACCGGCCGCATGGTCAGCAAGACCTGGCCCACGGGCTACCAAGCCAGCTATGTGTACAGCGCCACCGGCTACCTCAAACAGGTCAATGGCGGCGGCACAGGCGGCTTTACCCAGACCGTGAGCTATGAAGTGCTGGCCATG
Organism: Polaromonas sp. LjRoot131; assembly: GCF_964252805.1. NCBI lineage: Bacteria > Pseudomonadati > Pseudomonadota > Betaproteobacteria > Burkholderiales > Comamonadaceae > Polaromonas > Polaromonas sp. LjRoot131. The sequence continues at coordinate 1,024,857 of NZ_CAXUPF020000001.1, forward strand.
GACGCCCAGGGCCATATCACCCAGTACAAACAGGGCAACCAGATCACCACGGTCAAGGCCTACAACGAGGCCAACGGCCGGCTCACCGGACAGACTGCAACAAAAGCAGGGCAGGCCACCGGCAATGTGCTGAACCAGAGTTATACCTATGACTCCCTGGGCAACCTGAGCACCCGCGCCGACAACTCGCCCGGCGTCGGCACCCAGGAGAGCTTCAGCTACGACAGTCTGAACCGCCTGACGCTCAACACCTTGCTGGGGGGCGCAGTCAGCCCACCGACGACCACCGAGGTCATGTACGACGCGCGCGGCAATATCACTTACAAGAGCGATGTGGGTCGCTACTGGTATGACGGCGCGCGGCCCAACCGCATGACCAACATCACGCTGGAAACCGCTCCTGGCGCGCAGATTGCGTTTACCGGCACGCGTCAGCTGACTTATGCGTTTGACGATTACAAGAGCGGTGCACAAACCGTCAACGGAACCACACTGGGCAATGGCAACCTCGAATACACAGTCAGCCTGGATGCGGTGAACAGCCGCCATACCTACCGCGGTGAGACCTACACCAGCTTCAACATGCCCGCGACGATCACCTTCGGCAATATGTCGGGCAGCACGGCCGGCCCGGTGGACCGGAATCTGGGCTTCGTCTACGGCCCCGAGCACCAGCGCATCAAGCAGACGGTGGTGGGCGGACCGAATCCGGGGACGACCTGGTATTTAAACGGCGAAGACAGCCTGGGCCTGAGCTATGAGAAAGAGATCAAGGGAACGGGCATCACCGAAAACAAGCACTATGTGAGCGCGGGTGGGGTGGTGTTTGCGCTGTTTGTGAGCAGGACGGGAACGCTGGGTTCAACTCCAGCCACTGCCACCAGCTACTTCCACGGCGATCATCTGGGCAGCATCGTGGCAATCAGCGACGAGACCGGAGCGGTCGTCGAGCGCATGGCCTTTGATGCCTGGGGCAAGCGGCGGTTTGTGAACGGAACGCCGGACGTGTTGGACTCCATCGTTGGGTATAACACCGACCGCGGCTACACCATGCATGAGCACCTCGATGAGATGGGGGTGATTCACATGAATGGGCGGATCTATGACCCGCTCATCGGCAGGTTCATGAGTGCCGATCCCTTCATTCAGGACCCGGCGTTTGCGCAGAGCTACAACCGCTACGCCTACGTGATGAACAATCCACTGGCCAATATCGATCCGAGCGGGTACTGGAGCTTCAAGAGTATCTTTAAGGTTGTGGTAGCTGTGGTCGTTGCGGTGTATGCGCCTCAGTTCTTCGCGACCTACGGATTCACGGGCGCAACAGTTGCTACGGCAAATCTTGTCAACGCAGCTGCCACGGGTTTCTTGGTGGGGGCCATTTCTACAGGGACCGTAAATGGTGCGGTACAAGGAGCATTGACTGGCGCACTGTTCAGTTGGGCAGGAACCGTAGGGACGGGCGCAACTGAAATTGAAAGAGCAAGTTCTTTTTCTCGCTATGCTGCTCATGCGGCTGCAGGGTGTGTTAGTGCGGCTGCAGGTGGGGGTAGTTGCGGAGCCGGTGCTGCCAGTGCCTTACTAGGTAAATATGTGACCAACGAGACCAGAAGCTGGGGCGCTGGTATTGCACAAGGAGCTGCTGCAGCGGTTGCCGGTGGGGTTGGCTCTGTGATTGCAGGGGGGAAGTTTGAGAATGGCGCGATTACTGCTGGCTTCGGGTATCTCTTCAACTGTATTGCGCACGAATGTTTTGCTCAAGGGCGAGATGCAGAAAGAACTTTCAGGAATCATTTAATTGCAAATGGAACGGCTGACCGCTTAGGGCTTGGATTCAATCGTTGGTATGACAGTAACGACAATTTTTTCTGGGGTATGCCGGACATTTTTTCGGAAAACTTGAAGATGGTTTGGGACGTGAAGCCAAATTCGATTTATGGGTATGTGAGTGGTGCGGAGCAGATTACTCGATATACCATGAATGGTGAGTATTCAGCCGGGATCGGTGCACCTCTGTTCGGAAATCAATCGAGCATTACGCTTCAGGGGGAAATGAACAGATATGAATTCAAGCATGCGGCCAGCGGTCTTGTGGTCTACAACGCATTGGATCGCAGTCCGATGGAGCAAGCACTCCAGCGGGCAGCACAGGATCAAGCGAACCGATTTTTAATGGGGCCGTTCCCACCTAGACGGCGACAGCCTGGCGATTAGTGTCTATCGGATGAATTGAGAGTATGGATTCATTGATTACTATTGATGATGCAAAAGCGTTATCACACAAGCTATATCGATTGGGCGAGCAATGGGCGGATATCCATGACGACCTTGAACGGGCTGGTTATGGCACTCCAGCCTCCATGGTGATGCAAGCGCAAGAAGCGCTGGCGGGCACGGAAGAGCGTCGCCTGCAGCTTCGCTCTTACTGGACCGAGTATGCGAAAGAGCGGTTAGCTGGACTTGTTGGTCCGATGGATATCCTCAGCGGTAAGCTGCCCCAGATTGCCGCCTATCGATCAGATTTATTGGCAGCATTGCGTGCGGATGTCGCTGCCGGCAAGCTCATTTCCCTCGGACCAATCATCTCGCCACAAATCGAGCCAACGGTTAAGCAATACGTCGAAATGATGCCCACCGATCCTTTGGCGATACAGGTCAATGATCAAGTTAAACAGGCTCGACGGGAGTCGGTCGCAAAAATGTCTCTTGTTGAGAAATCTGGATTCGAAGCACTGAGTGCCAAGGCCAGATATGAGCTGCTGATCGAGCGCTATTTGACTCTTCTCGAGCCGGCGGGATTCAAACTAGATTCACATCGGAAGTCTGGGCTTGTTTTTCGAAAAACTACGTCGAATGGTCGATGGGCATTTCTGTTTGTGGACGATTCGCGCGATGGTGTAGACGGCGGAATGTTGTCTGTTCAATTTGCAATTACGCTGCCCCAGAAGGCTGTATTGCCGAGCGCTCTGTCTTCGGGGGCGGTAGCGACTTTTTCTCCTGATGACATTGTTCCAGGATTTGGTGCTGTACGAGGGTTTGCTAGGAGTTCCTATGCCCAGTTCTGCTTGGCCGCAGACGCGTGCGCATTTTTGGCAAAAACGGTATATCCACGGCTTGACGAGCTACTTATCGACCGCTAAAAGACGCTCTGTAAGTTTATTGATCGTGATCGATAAGAGACAGGCTTGCTGCGATTTTTTGACGCGCTGTGATCACTTCACCAGGGCTTTGGTATAGCTGCGTATTGGACTTCTTCGGCCTAGCCGCCGCGTCGGGCAAAAACCAATCTTTTGAGTGCAGCGATTTAAGGCTGCTTGCGTCGCCCCACCACCTGAAGGCAGAAAGACCCCATTTCGGCCGCCGGCAGAATCTCGGAAGAGACGATCTCGTAGCCGTATTTCTCAAGCTTGGCCAGGTGTGGTGGTGGTAGTTCCCGTGCGCTCCGGAGCAGACAGGGTTGTCAACCTGAACATCTTCCGGCCGCAGAATCGTCAAACCAATCGACAGCAGGTTTGGCCACCACGGCTCATTCAGCACAACCACCTTCACCTGTTTTGCAAAGGCCGCGAGATAAGCCTCCAGCTCCATGTTGTTGAACAGAACGTTGGTAGACGTCATGAACACCAGATCAGCCTTCAGCTTGCCTTCATCCATCAGGTGCAAGGCGTAGCCTCCCAGGAAGTCCCAGTTGGGTGCTTGCGGCAGCGCTGTATTGTGTTCCGCGACATTGAGTTGAAGATCAACCGAGGTGAATTGAACCTGGGGAAATTTCGGCGCCAGGAAAGCCGAAACGAGGTCAACCCGGGCACCGATATTGGCCACGTGTTTAACGTCGGGGTTCTGCCTCAGAGCGCGTTCCAGCAGGATGGCACCCTTGTTCTGCATTGGCAGTTCAACCTGAGGCGCAGACAGGGAAGACTCGGTAATAGCTTTTGCCCGGGCCACAGCAGATTTCCCGACTTTTTTGACCTGCGCAGCGGATTGTTCTTTGAGTTGCGCCGCCGTCAACGGACCGTTCTGTTTCAATCGCTCCGAGTTCTCTATCGCCCGCTTCGGAGAGGACGCTACACCAAGCAGCATCTTCAGCTTGGTGCGGAAATTCCAATACAGGTTGTTGCGAACATAAACAGAAAAGGGGATGGAGCAGGCGTCTAAGCCCATGCAAGACGGCACGCGCGGAACAGACATTCGGGAATGCTGAGGTCGAAGGCAGGTGAGGGCGCCACGATTAGGTTTTTTTAACGCATGGCGATCATTTCGCCAAGGCTTTGACGCAGCGCGGCGTACTGGTAGCTCTCGGCTACCGGATTTCCCGGCTCCACCGGCGGTGCGGCGGGCTTTACCGTTCACCGTAGTAAAGTGTGGCTTCCCAAAAAATCCGGCAATCCATGACCAAATCGCAAGTCACCTTTCTTGACCTTATCCGTGGTTTGGCGGCGCAGTTGGTCCTGATTGGGCATGTCACCAGCGTGTCCGGGCATGAACTCAAGGTGACCATTCAAGACCTGGGAGTGGTGCTGTTTTTTTTCCTGTCTGGGTTCCTGATCACCACCACGGCGATGAAGAAGGACAGTTTCACCGAGTACTTCATCGACAGGTTTTCACGGATTTTCACGGCCTACGCACCTTGCCTGTGCTTCATTCTGGTAGTGGGCCTCGTCCTGGGCCTGGGCGGCCCCATGGATGCCCGCACTTTTTTCGCCAACCTTTTCATGCTGCAGGACTATCCGCTTCATGCGATCGGCCTCAAGCCGTTTGAGCGCCTGGGGACCGGCCAGCCCTTGTGGAGCGTTGGAATGGAATGGTGGTTTTACATGGGCTTCGGCGCACTGTTCTTTATGCGCAAATTGCCGATCTGGTCTTTGCCTCTCATTGTCATTGGGGTTTATGACACCTCCTTGCAGGCTGTTGGGGGTGTTCTGGCGCTTTTCTGGGGTGCGGGCGCTATCGCCGCCGTGATGTTGCCGCGCCTTCCCAAGGGCTGGTGGTTTTCCCTGGCTGTGTTCTTTTCCGTGCTCTGCCTGCAAAGGTACCGCCTCGCGACCGGCCAGACACCCGGATTGAGCCAGTTTTATGACTTGCGTCTTGGCTTGCTGATGGCTGCCGCCCTGTTCAGCGGCTTCAAAGCCGTGGAAGGATGGACCCTGCCGGAGTGGGTGCATCGCGTCAGCGCCGGCCTGGCGAGCTATTCGTTTACTTTGTACCTGACGCACCTTACCGTTCTGGAGGCCTTGCATGGTTTGAATGGTTGGGTCAAAGTGCTCACTGTTTTTGTGGTGGCCAACCTTGTGGCTATTGCCATGTACTTCGCATTCGAGCGCCATCACCGCAAGGTTCGTGAATGGATCAAGTCCGTCACCATCGCGAAGGCTGCGAAAGTCTGAGTCTGGCGGGCAGTTAACTTATCGAACTGGCATTATGGCTGCCCGCACGGCATACCTGTGTGAACACAGACGGCAAGGGTTCAGTTTCGCCCTCAGTGGCCACTTATTGGAATCTTTCTTCCTCCAAATAGAGGAGAAAATTCAGCCCTGCGGCCTGTGATCGTCAGGCCACCTTCTTTAATTTGACGCTTGAGCGGCAAATTCCGTCGCCAATTGACCATGTGCGATCAAACTCGCTTTGCCGGCCGCGGATAGCTGGGCATAATCCAGCGTCAAAACAAAAAAAGTCCGCGATATTGCGGCGGAGGGAATCCAATTGAAAACTGCGCGCAACACGTTTGCACGTGTGCTTATGCCTGCCGTGCTGAAAATGGCAGTCTTGCTATCAGCATGCGTTGCCAATGCCCAGACAAGCACAGTTGCCGGCTTCACACCAACTCAATTGAGTGTTTCGGAAGGCGGCTCGGCCAATTACCGTATTCCCATCCAGGTGCCGCCCGGCGTTGCCGGCATGGAGCCCAAGCTTGAACTGACCTATAACAGCCAGGGCGGCAACGGCCTGCTCGGCATGGGCTGGAGTTTGGGCGGGCTCAGCGCCATCACCCGCTGCCCCAGGACCATGGCGCAGGACGGCGTTAGGGGCGGCGTCAAGTTCGACATGAACGACCGCTACTGCATGGACGGCCAGCGTTTGATCCTGGTCTCAGGCACTTATGGCGCCGCCGGCAGCGAATACCGCACGGAGCTTGACAGTTTCAGCAAGATTGTTGCGTCGGGCACCGCCGGCAACGGTGTGGCCTCCTTCACGGTGCAGACCAAGGCCGGTCTGACCATGGAATACGGCAACACCGCTGATTCACGGGTGGAAGCACAAGGCAAGAGCAGTGTCCGGAACTGGGCGATCAACAAGATCTCCGACGTCAAGACCAACTTCATGACCTTCGGCTACTACGAGAGCGGGGACAGCAGTGTCCACGCGCTGACCAGCATCAGCTATGGCGGCAATACCGCCGCCGCGGCGCCGGTGAAATTCTCGGTGGTTTTTGAGTACGACACGGCAAGGCTGGACAAGAGCCAAAGCTATATGCAGGGCAGCCAGATCCAGCTGGATCGCCGGATGACGGCCATCAAGACCTATTCGAATACCAGCCTGGTCAAAACCTATATGCTGGAGTACGCCTACGGAGCTGCCACCCACAAGTCCCATATCGATTCCCTGAAAGAGTGCTCCGCGGCTTCCGGGTGCCTGGACGCGATACGGCTGACATGGGCGGACTCCTCCGCAGCGCCTGGAACTTTTTCAAGCCAGCAAACCGGTGTGGTCGTTCCGGGAACCTGGGGCAATGTGGGCGATTATCAAAAGCTGCATGCGGACCTTAATGGAGACGGTCTTGCCGACCTGGCCACGGTGCGGATCGGACCCGACGGGGTTTGGGCCTATACATGGCTGAGGCAGGGTGACGGAACGCTTGGGTCCATGACGAACGTGATTGCCATCCCAGACAGTTGGGGTGCGATAGGCAGTTATAAGGCTCAGATTGTCGATGTGAATGGAGATGGCATCCCCGACATCACCGCCGTTCAAATTGGCCCGGTAGGCGTCTGGGCTTACACCTGGCTAGGCAAAGGCGATGGTACGTTTTTCCCAAAGGTTGAGGTTGTTGCCATTCAGGGTAACTGGGGCACGCTAGGGAACTACAAGTCGGAATTTGTGGATGTCAACGGCGACGGTTTTGCCGATCTGACCGCTGTCTATATTGGCCCGGACGGGGTGTATGGCTACACCTGGCTGGGCAAGGGCGACGGCACCTTTTTCCCAATGGCGAGTTCCGTGCTGGTGTCAGGCAATTGGGGCGCCGTGAACCGTTACCAGAAGCAGATCGTCGATATCGATGGTGATGGAATTCCCGATCTGACCGCAGTGCAGATCGGACCTGACGGTGTGTATGCGTACACATGGCTGGGCAAGGGAGACGGCACGTTCCTGGCGATGAACAGTGTGGTGACGATTTCCGGGAACTGGGGCGACATCGGCAACTACCGAAGCCAGTTTGTGGACGTCAATGGCGACGGTATTCCCGACTTGACGGCGGTGCAAATTGGTCCGGTGGGCGTTTGGGCCTATACATGGATAGGAAAAGGTGATGGGACTTTTCTGCCCATGGTGGGTGCTGCGGCGGTCAACGGGAACTGGGGTGTCATCGGCAATTACCGGAGCCAGATTGCAGACGTGAACGGCGACGGTATTGCCGATCTGACCGCGGTGCTGATCGGCCCTGACGGGGTGTTCGCCTACACGTGGATGGGCAAAGGCGATGGCACCTTCCTGACCTGGACCTCAGCGCTCAATGTCTACGGCAATTGGGGCACTGTGGGTAACTACCAAAGCGAGTTTGTGGATGTCAATGCCGATGGCATTCCCGATATCACCGCGACTTATACCGGCCCTAACGGGGTGTACGCTTATTTCTGGGCAAACACCCAGACATCGATGTACGACCAGTTGCTGGCCGTTGACCAGACGGGCAAAAAAACCACCATCGCCTACCTCCCGCTCACCAAGCCGGGTGTGTATACCAAAGACATTTCTCCCAACGCTGCAGTCTTTCCCAAAGTCGACCTGATGTTTCCGCTATACGTGGTCAGCACAGTCGCCAGCAGCAACGGCATAGGCGGCACGACCACCACACAGTACAACTACGGCGGCCTCAAAGCCGAACTTGGCACAGGCCGAGGCATGCTGGGCTTCCGGTGGATGACATCCAAGAACCTGGCGAACAACATCGAGAGCTACACCGAGTTCAACCAGAACTGGCCCTTCACCGGAAGTGTGCTCAAGAGCGAGACGCGCCTGGCCGGCTCCGGCAACGCAGGCGTGCTTAAACGCACGACCAACACCTATGCACAGGGAGCCGGCTCGGCCACAGGTGCGACCTTTGTTTACCCCAGCCAGAGCGTTGAAGAAAGCTGGGACCTGGGTGGCAGCCAGTACCCGACGGTCACCAATGCCTACCAGTACGGCCAGACGCTGCAATACGGCGACCCGACGCAGATCAGCGTGAGCAACAGCGCAGGCGCGGGCAAGACCACCGTCAACGAATACTGGCCGGCCAACACCGGCAGCGGCAACTGGATTTTGGGACGGCTCAAAAAAGCGTCAGTGACGAGTGTGACGCCGTAGCCTTGATCGGCTACAGTCGACGTCAGTAAAAAAGCTGAAAAAGCTAAAAGCAAGAATCAAAACGAGGGATGGGAATGCACGCTAAACACAGCAAGGTCTTGCGTTGCGCGGCTCTGTGGCTGTTGGGCGCCGGGCTTGGCTTGGCCCAGGCCCAGACCACCACGGTTGCGGGCATCACGCCCGGCCAGTTCTCGGTCAACGAGTCGGGCGCCGCCACCTACCGCATTCCCATCCAGGTCCCGCCTGGCGTCGCCGGCATGGAACCCAAACTCGAGCTGGCCTACAACAGCCAGGGTGGCAATGGTTTGCTGGGCATGGGCTGGATCCTGGGCGGGCTCAGCAGCATAGGCCGCTGCCCACGCACCATGGCGATTGACAACTTCAGGGGCGGCGTCAACTTCGACATGAACGACCGCTATTGCATGGACGGCCAGCGGCTGATCCTGGTCAGCGGCACGTATGGCGTTGCCGGCAGCGAATACCGCACCGAGCTCGACAGCTTCAGCAAGATCGTTGCCTCGGGCACGGCCGGCAACGGCGTGGCCTTCTTCACGGTGCAGACCAAGGCCGGCCTGACCATGGAGTACGGCAACACGGCCGACTCACGGATTGAAGCGCAGGGCAAGACCACAGTCAGGGTCTGGGCGATCAGCAAGATCAGCGACGTCAAGACCAACGTCATGACCTTCGGCTATTACAAGAGCGCCGATAGCAGCGTGTATGCACCGCTCAACATCGGCTACGGCGGCAACACGGCGGCGGGCTTGGCCAACAGCCTGTCCGTCAGCATCCAGTACGACACCACCCGGACCGACAAGACCAAGGTCTACCAGGGCGGCAGCCTCATCCAGCAGGACAGGCGCATCAGCAGTGTTCAGCTGTTCAACGGCAGCACCCTCACAAAAACCTATTCGCTGGCCTACAGCCCAAGTCCCGCCACCAGCCGTTCCAGGCTACTGACTGTCACGGAATGCGCGCCGGGCGGCAACTGCCTGCCCCAAAGCGTGTTTGCGTACAAGGCCATCACCAGCACCTCGCTTCAGCCGCTGGTCAAATGGCACACGCGTTTCGGCGATGCGGAAAACTTCAACCTGCCGCAGTACTACAACACCCTGCAATTGGTTGATGTCAACAATGACGGCCTCGCGGACCTGTGTTCCCGCAATTACGATGGTATTTATTGCGGGCTCAACCTCGGAAGCGGCGCCGGCTTCGGCGGCTTGACGCGCTGGTCGACCAGTTTCTCCGACGCCGGCGGCCTGGACCAGCCCCAGTACTACAGCACCATTCGTTACCCCGACGTGAACGGTGACGGTTTTCCCGACATTTGCGTGAGGCTGATCGACGGCATTTATTGCGGCCTTAACAACGGGACCACCTTTTCCTCTTTGACGCGCTGGACTATCGGCTATAGCGACAGCTGGGGCTGGCTCCCCGCCAAGTTCTACAGCACCATCCAGTATCTGGACCTGAATGGCGATGGCCTGCCGGATATTTGCGGCCGGGCTGGGGACGGCCTGTATTGCGCCCTGAACCTTGGCAATGGAACCGGGTTTGGCACGGTAACGCGTTGGTCCGCACGGTACGGAGACGACACCGGCTGGGGCCTGGAGCAGTACTACACCACCATCCAGTACATGGATTTGAATGGTGACGGCTTGCCGGATGTTTGCGGCCGTGGCGGAGACGGCTTGTTTTGCGCCATTAATCTGGGTACCGGGGCCGGCTTTGCGGCTGGTTCGATGTGGTCATTGATCCCCAGTGACGCCAATGGCTTCAATGTGCCGCAGTACTACAGCACCATCCAGTTCCCGGATTTGAACGGCGACGGGCTGGCGGACATGTGTGTCCGTAGCGGCGATGGGATTGGCTGTTCCATCAACACCGGCAGCGGCACCGGGTTCAGTGGCATGACGGCCTGGTCGACCAGCCTTTCCGATGCCGGCGGCTTCAACCTTCCCCAGTACTACTCCACCATTCGTTTTGTCGACATCAATGGCGACGGCCTGCCTGATCTCTGCTCTCGCCAGTACGATGGTTTGTACTGCGGGCTCAATACCGGCAACAGCGGTTTTGGCGGCCTGATCCAGTGGTCGACCAACTATGGCAATAACAACGGCTGGGGTTATCCGGAGTACTACAGCACGCTGCGGTATGCCGACATCAACGGCGATGGTGGGGTGGATGTTTGCGGCCGCGCCATCGACGCCTATTACTGCACTGCCTCCTTGCCCAACACCAATGACAGGCTTGAGACCATCACCAAAAACGGCCAGGTGACCACGGTGGCCCTGAGCTCCCTGGTCGGCAACCCGGCGGTTTACACCAAAGACGTCACGCCGAACGCCGCGGCGTACCCGAAGCTGGACCTGCAATATGCGCAATACGTGGTGAGCACAGTCGCCAGCAGCAATGGTGTCGGCGGCACAGTCACCACGCAGTACAACTACGGCGGCCTCAAAGCAGAGCAGGGCACAGGCCGCGGCATGCTGGGCTTCCGCTGGATGAAGTCCAAGAACCTGGCGAACAACATCGAAAGCTACACCGAGTTCAACCAGAACTGGCCTTTCACCGGAAGTGTGTTCAAGAGTGAAACCCGCCTGGCGGGCTCCGGCAACGCAGGTGTGCTCAAGCGCACGACCAATACCTATGCGCAAGGGACGGGCTCGGCCACAGGCACGACTTTTGTCTATCCCAGCCAGAGCGTCGAAGAAAGCTGGGATTTGGGCGGCAGCGCATACCCCACGGTCACCAATAGCTACCAGTACGGCCAGAGCCCGCAATACGGCGACCCGACGCAGATCAGCGTGAGCAACAGCGCAGGCGCGGGCAAGACTACGGTCAATGAATACTGGCCGGCCAACACCGGAAGTGGCAACTGGATTCTGGGCCGGCTCAAAAAAGCCAGCGTCACCAGCGTGGCACCGTAAACAGCCGGCAATAAAACACAAGCAAGCAGCAAGAAGCACAAGCAATCAAGAGGGCAGGGAATATGAAACACCACATCCACAAACGCTTTGCAGCCATCGCATTACTGGCTGTCCTCGGCTGGGGGCAGGCGGCCTGGGCCGACACCAAGATCCGCGCCAGCAGCTTCGAATACGATGCCAGCGGCTTGTTGACCAAAGAGGTGGTCGAACCCGACAGCCCAAACGACTGCGTGCAGACCAGCTATAGCTACGACACTTTCGGCAACAAGACCGGCGTTACCATCTCGGCTTGCGCGGGCGCCACGGGTTATACGATTGCCAGTGCCACAACGCCCCGAACCGCCACCAGCAACTTTGGCAGCGACGGCCGCTTCCCGCTCAGCACCAGTAACGTGCTGGGCCAAAGCGAAATCAAGATCTATGACGCCCGCTTCGGTGTCCCCTCCAGCATGACCGGTCCCAACAGTCTGGCCACCCAGTGGGAGTACGACGGTTTTGGCAGAAAGAGCAAAGAGACCCGTGCCGACGGCACCTACATCAGTTGGGCTTACAAACTCTGCACCGACGCCGGCATCAGCTGCCCCGGCCCCATAGGCGGCGCCACCGTCGTCTGGGTTGCCATCGAACAAAGCTACGCGGCCAATGCGGCAGTGAACGCCCCCGAAAAACGTAGCTATTACGACACCTTGAACCGCGTCGTGCGCAGCCAGACCGCAGGCTTTGACGGTGCGGGTGTTGCCCCCACCCTGGTGCAGGACACCGAGTACGACACGCTGGGCCGCGTGGCTCGCAAGTCCAACCTCTATAAATTGATGGGCGGTGCCCCGTATTGGGCCAGCTTTACCTATGACGTATTGGGCCGCGTCATTCGCGAAGAGATGCCTGACCCAGATGCCCCCGCCGGCATTGCCGTCACCACCAAGAGCTACAGTGGCCTGGTTTCGGTCGTCACGAACAGCAAAGGCCAGACCAAGACCACCACCAGGAACGCGCAAGGCCAGGTGGCTCAAGTCCAGGACACCCAAGGTCACACTGTGGTGTACACCTACGACGCTCTCGACCAGATGATCCAGACCAATGCGGCAGGCTCCATCACGACCATTGCGTACAACCAGCGAGGTCAAAAAACCAGCATGGCCGACCCAGCCATGGGCGCTTGGGAGTACCGTTACAACGTCTTTGGCGAGCTTGTCTGGCAGCGCGACAGCCTGGGCCAGGCCATCACCATGGCCTACGACAGCTTGGGCCGCATGACCCAGCGTACCGAACCCGACCTGGTCAGCCAGTGGAGCTACGACACCAAATTTGACGGCAGCCCTTGCGGCAAGGGCGTGGGAAAACTCTGCGAAGCCAAAGCCGACAACGGCTACAAGCGCGTGCATACCTATGACGCGCTCGGCCGTCCGATCGTGACGTCCACCGTCTTGGATAATCCCTCAACGCCTGCCGTGGTCAGCGTCGCCTACGACGCCGTCACCGGCCGCATGACCAGCAAGACCTGGCCCACCGGCTACCAGGCGAACTATGTTTACAGTGCCAGCGGCTATTTGAAGCAGGTCAACGGCGGGGGCACTGGCGGCTTTACCCAGACCGTCAGCTACGAAGTGCTGGCCATGGACGCCGAGGGCCACATCACGCAGTACAAACAGGGTAACCAGGTCACCACCGTCAAGGCCTATAACGAGGCCACCGGCAAACTGACCGGCCAGACCGCCACCAAGGACGGACAGGCCACGGGCAATGTGCTCAACCAGAGTTATACCTACGATTCATTGGGCAACCTGACCACACGCGCCGACAACTCGCCCGGCGTCGGTACCCAGGAAAGCTTTAGCTACGACAGCCTGAACCGCCTGACCCTGAACACCCTGCTGGGCGGGGCCGTGAGCCCGCCGACGACCACCGAGGTCATGTATGACGCGCGCGGCAACATCACCTACAAGAGCGATGTCGGCCGCTACTGGTATGACGGTGCGCGGCCCAACCGCATGACCAACATCACGCTGGAGACGGCCCCGGGCGCGCAGATCGCTTTTACCGGCACGCGCCAGCTGACCTATGCGTTTGACGACTACAAGCCCGGTGCCCAGACGGTCAACGGCACGGCACTAGGCAACGGCAACCTGGAATACACGGTGAGCCTGGATGCGGTCAACAGCCGCCATACGTATCGGGGTGAAACCTATACCAGCTTTAACATGCCGGCGACGATCACCTTCGGCAATATGTCGGGTAGCACGGCAGGCCCGGTGGACCGCAACCTGGCCTTTGTCTACGGCCCCGAGCACCAGCGCATCAAGCAGACGGTGGTTGGCGGGCCGAATCCGGGCACGACTTGGTACCTCAATGGCGAGGACAGCCTGGGCCTCTCCTACGAGAAGGAGATCAAGGGCACGGGGATCACCGAGAACAAGCACTATGTGAGTGCGGGCGGCGTGGTGTTTGCGCTGTTTGTGAGCCGCACGGGTACCTTGGGTGCAACGCCGGCCACCACAACCAGCTACTTCCACAACGACCATCTGAGCAGCATCGTGGCGATCAGCGACGAGACGGGCACCGTGGTGGAGCGCATGGCCTTTGATGCCTGGGGCAAGCGGCGCTTTGTGAACGGCACGCCGGACGTCTTGGATTCCATCGTCGGGTTTAACACCGACCGTGGCTACACCATGCATGAGCACCTCGATGAGATGGGGGTGATTCACATGAATGGGCGGATCTATGACCCGCTGGTTGGCAGATTCATGAGCGCGGATCCCTTCATTCAAAGCGTAGACAACCTGCAAAGTTATAACCGTTACGCCTATGTGCTTAACAATCCTCTGGCGTTGACTGATCCCAGCGGCTATTTCAGCTGGGGCGGATTATTCAAGTCATTTGTCTCATTCTCAGTCAACCCGTCTGCGAAGAACTTGTTCAATCTTGTAGCGGCGCAACCGGGGCAGAAGCAGGTCGACAAAATCATCATGAACACCCCGTTGCTCTACAGCGTCGGGCAGATTGCGGCAAGCGCCTTTACGGCTTTCTGCGGTGGCTGTGGCGGTGCAATCTGGTCCTCGTACTATGCTTATCAGAGTACAGGGTCCATGTCTGCGGCCTATAAAGCCGGCGCAATTAGCTTGGCGACAGCAAGTGCGATGAGCTGGGCTGGTGACGTGGGGGAACTCTATGGTAAATATGGCATCGAGCATTTTGGAGCGCATGCGTTAGTCGGATGTGTAAGTAGCGCTGCTCAAGGCGGAAACTGTGGCGCAGGCGCGCTTGCAGGAGCGGCTGGGTTGGCCGGAACAGCATATGGGTTGATTGGATCTGCAATCGCTGGGGGTGTGGGCGCCGTCATTGGCGGGGGTAAGTTTGAGAATGGAGCAGTTACCGGGGCCTTTGGATATCTCTTTAATCATTGCGCGCACACTCCCGAAGGCTGCATGGCTAGCGTAGACATAATGGGAATGCCTACTGACCATACCTATCCAGGTGCTCAACAGGCAATGGCGGTAGCGGGCTCGTTATATGGCGCAAGCGTTTCCGTCTTTTTGGCTGCTGAGTGGTTGCCTCTTTCGTTGCTGCCTGACACCATGGTTGCAACCAGAGTCTCGGGAATGGGATCCGAAGCGTTGAGTGCTTTGCAATCGTCTTTTAAAAATGGCGCAGCGATGTCCAAAGCATTTAAAGATCCAACTGGAGCACTAATGAGAGTTATGCCGAGAGAGCAATTAATGGTGTACAGAGAAATCGCTACTAGAAAATTCGAGTACTACCGGGAAATTGGCAATCAGTTGGGGCAACAGGTGCAAGGGATTAGGATTGATAGGATCACCGAATTTTTCAAGAAGTAGAAAATTTATACATATGATCGTATGCATCACTATCAAAGCAGGCAACGCACCTAATTTGAAATTTGAATCAAGCATTGATCGGCGGGGGCCTGAGTTTCTTGAAACAAAAAAAATAAAATCAAAAGAGACTTTGAGCGGCTTCTATGATTGGTTGCGTGCTAGCGATGGAGAAATTATTGGTGTTAGATATTGGCTAGAAGCCTGGGAGGTTCAGCGTATTGGGGATCTTCGTTGGGATTCTCGGTTTGTCGAAATAACACCTTCATGCATACAAATTTTTTTTAGCAGTAGTAGAGGCTTTGATAATCCAATTTCCCAAGATCAAGAATTTGGACAGAGTGGAATTTGTGCATTAGATGATGAGACAGTCCGGTTTTTCTTTGAGACGAGTTTGTCAGAGGGTGAGTTTTTAACGAAAATCTGAGGTCAGGCTTTGCGTATCTGGGCTCACTCTTATCTGATCTCTTTTTTTTTTTCACGCCATTGCGCGTTACTGCCTGTGTGTCTTGCAATCTTGGATTAGGCGTTTGCATATGCTGAATCACTGATGACATTCAACACGTCTATCGATTCCCATGCCCAAACGAAAAAAGTCTGTTGCGCTCGTATTCAGAGGATTTGATCGTACTGCGCAGGAAGTAGCGAACCTCGTTGGGGTGGAGACACAGCGACTGGGGAATCGTGGGGAACCCGTAAAACCAGGTGTTAAAACCCAGTTGGTAAGGTCTCATGTTGGGTTTGAAGTCGAGTTCTCAGACGACTATGAGCTGTGCGAGATGATTCCCGAACTTCTTGGACGTCTTGGGGGCGTGGATCATCTTTGCCGCGTCAGAGATCAAGTGCAACCGGAGTTTTCCGAAATCCATTTCGAATTACCGGTTCGAGAATCCGAAGAGTCGCAAGGTGGATATTTATCGACGGCTGTTATTGCAGATGTTTTGCAACTCAGGACCAGCTTGTCGTTCGGCTTTTTCTAGGATGACTACAGAGCAGGTCGGACTGTGAAGGATCACAGTTTGCCAATCTGCACAAACCACAAGCCCCGAACCACCTGCGCAGAAGCAAACCCGATCTGGTTCCCGCCACCCCCAGCCCCCGTCACACTCTCCAGCTGCCAAGGCCGGTTTTCATAACCGCCATTGAGCGCTTCGGTCACGACTGAAGCCTTCTGCATGGCATCCAGTTCAAACTCCAGCCGCAGCACGCCGGCCGCTCCGTCGAGGTTGAAGCCGCGCAGGCGGACGCCGATTTCCTTGAGGTTTTCCGCCGAGGCGAATACCTTGTTCAAGTCTTGTTGTAGCAGCTGAACAGCTTGCTCGGCGCTGGCTTGCCGGGGGTCTGCCGTGACAACACGCCGTGCATTGAGCTGGGTGATCTGCTGCTGGATGGCGGCGGCGCGGCTTTCGGTGTCGCGTGTTGCCCGATTCGTCTTTTGCCAGTGCAGGGCTACGGCGCCTGCCAGGCACACAGCGCAGAACGCGGCCACGGCCCACACCCAGCGCCAGCGCTTGTCCGCGACAAAATCAATTTCAATCGTTTTCATGCGCTGTACCAGTGGCCGGCCCAGCGCCTGGGGCCGGTGGCCATGGGGGTTTCGGGCTTGAGGCCAAAACCGAGCCTGGCCAGGCCGCTTTCTTCGTGTCCGTGCTCCTGCAGCCATTGCCGGCTGTAGGCCTGCAGGGAGGCGGCATCCTGTTGCTCACCGGGCAGGGTCGTGGTCTTGAAGCCGCCTTTGCCGTCACCGGCGACCAGCGTGGCGGCGTCGGGCTCGATCACGAGCAGGCTTTGGGTGCTGCGCTGCCGGCTCAGCTTTGATTGTGTGGCGGTCGCCCACAGCGGGGAGACCGACACCAGTTTGCAGCCCAGCAGTTCTGCCCAGCGCTCCAGCTCCTGCCGCATGGGCAGGGCGATGGCTGCCGCGGCGCCGGGTGCTATGGCATCGATCTCGCAGGCGATCTGGTCCAGGTCGGTGCCCATGTCCCTGGCGGCGGAAGCCAGGGCGATCTGCCGCCTTTCTTCCCAGCGGGTGACGCCTTCGGGAATCGCCACGGTGAGGGCGGGGCACCAGGCACCGCTGAGGCTGATGCGCAGGCGGCTGCCTTTTTTGACGAGGGATTGCCCGCTGGAAGATGCACTCTCGGCCAGCCTGGCCAGCACGCGCTCCAGCGGCAGGGTGGCCGGGCTGCGCGAGATGATGGTTTCCCGGGCGCCGGCCTTGAGCAGGGCTACGCCTTGCCCGAGGTAGACGTCTACCGTTTCAGACCAGACCGACCACACGGGCGACCTCCTCGAGTGTTGTCGTGCCTTGTTCGACCCTGGCCACGGCTTGCGCCAGCAGCCGGGTGCTGGCATCGCGGTACACGGTTTCCTTGAGTTCGGTCATGGAGGTTTTTCTCACAATCAGGTCGCGCACGGCGTCTGTCAGCTCATGGACTTCGGCGACGACAAAACGCCCGCGGTAGCCGGTCTGCCGGCAGTGGGCGCAGCCCTGGGCCTTGGGCAGCTGGCGTGGCACGGGCAGGCCCAGCGCGCTGAGCTTGTCGCGCTCGGCGGCGCTGGTGTCTTTCCATTGCACGCAATGCGGGCACAGCTTGCGCAGCAGGCGTTGCACGACCACGCCGTTCAGGGCGGAGGCCAGTGCGAAGGGGTCTATGCCGAAATGCTGGAAGCGCCCGAGCACGTCGAACAGGCTGTTGGCGTGCACCGTGGTGAAGACCAGGTGGCCGGTCAGCGAGGACTGGATGGCGATCTCTGCCGTTTCGGCGTCGCGGATTTCGCCGACGAGGATCTTGTCGGGGTCGTGGCGCAGGATGGAGCGCAGGCCGGTGGCGAAGGTCAGGCCTTTTTGTTCATTGACCGGGATCTGCAGCACGCCGGGCAGTTCGTATTCGACCGGGTCTTCGATGGTGACGATTTTTTCCAGGCCGTCGTTGGCTTCGGATAGCGCGGCATAGACGGTGGTGGTCTTGCCGCTGCCGGTGGGCCCGGTGATCAGCAGCATGCCGTGGGGCCGGGTGGCCAGGGCGCGTATGGTGGCGGCGACCGCGCCGTCAAAGCCGAGCACGTCCAGCGACATGCTTTCCTCGGTGTGGCGCAGCTGGGCCTTGTCGAGCAGGCGCAGCACGGCGTCTTCGCCAAAGATGCTGGGCATGATGGACACCCGCAGGTCTATGCTGTCGCCGTTTTTTTGCTGCCAGTGGATGCGCCCGTCCTGCGGGCGGCGGCGCTCGGTGATGTCGAGCTGGGCCAGCACCTTGATGCGCGAGATCACTTCCTCGGCGCGCTGCGGGTCGTCCAGCCTTTCGCCGGGTGCCATCACGCCGTCGAGCCGGTACTTGATGCCCACGCCCTTGCGGTCTTTTTCAAAGTGGATGTCGCTGGCGCCTTCTTCGTAAGCCTTGGCGATGGCCTGGTCGACAAACTGGACGACGGGGGAGGCGTCGTTCAGGCTGGCCGGCTTGGTGTTGCCTGCCAGCGCGGCGGGCGTCGCCGATGTCCGGGACTTTTTGAGGAAAGCGATTTGCCCGGGGCGGGCCAGGGCCAGCTGCCGGTGCGCCTGGGTGCTTCGGGCCAGCGCCAGCGTGGCCTCGGCGGACCAGGGGTCTTCACAGAGCAGCAGGGTTTTGCCGTCCAGCGTGACCCGGATGCACACCTCGGCCGTGCCGCCCGCGGCGGCGCCTTCAGGCTTGACGCCGGGCCACTGGCCGTCGCTGATGACGGCGATGCCGTGCCCCTCGAGCAGCGTGGCGCTCAAGTCGGTTTCGCTGGCGGCCAGGGCGGCCAGCAGGCCTTGCCACAGGCTGCCGTCCAGCGCGGGGGACTGGCGCAGCGCGGCCAGCGCCTGGTCGAATTCGCCCTGGGCAAGCAGCCTGGCGGGAAGGGGAGTGTTCATGGGTGCGGGGCCTTTTAGCGCAGGCTGGTGGCCATATCAAACACGGGCAGGTACATCATGACCACGATGGTACCCACCATCAGGGCAACCGCCAGCAACAACAGGGGTTCGACGATGCGTGTCGTGCGTTCGACGAACAGCTCGAAGCGCTCGCCGTGGATGCGCGAGACCACGTCGGCCGCGAGGTGGAAGTCGCCGTTGCGCTCGGCGGCGGCCATCAGGCGCCGCCCGACCTCGTCGCACAGGCTGGCCTGCGCCAGGGCCTGGGACACCAGGCCGCCGCGCTCTATCTGGCCCAGCGCCTGGGCCAGGCCGCTTTTGAGCTCGGGCGACAGGGCCGACTGGCTGGCGACGGCCATGGCGTCGGTCATGGGGTAGCCGCCCTTGAGCAGCAGGGCCAGCGCCTGGTACATCATGGCGAGCTGGAAATCCTCGATGCGCCGCTGTATCCAGGGAATCGAGCGCGCGGCCTGCACCACCAGCCGTTTGCCGTGGCCGCTCACGATGGCGTAGCCCAGCAGGATCGCCGCCCCGAGCAGGCCGCCCAGGACCAGCGCGCGGTTTTTGCCGATGAACTGGCTGATCTCTATGGTCAGCGCGGTCGTGCCGGTGGAGGCGCCGCGAAGGTTTTCATACATGCCGGCGAAATTGGGCATGACGACCAGCAGCAGGAACAGGGAGATGCCCAGGCCCAGCGTGGTCACCAGGGCGGGGTAGATGGACGCGCTGATGACCTTGGTGCGCAGCTCTTCGACCAGCTTGTTGAAGCGCAGGTAGTCGTCCAGCGCCTCGACCAGGTTGCTGGTGCGCTCGCCGGCGCGCACGGCCGCGATCAGGACGGCGGGCGTGCCGGGCAACTCGGCCAGGGAGGTCGACAGCGACTGGCCTTGCTCCAGGCGCACCAGCAGGGCCGCCGCGATGCCGTCGTTGCGGCCTTCCAGGCGCTGGCGGGCCGACAGCGTGTCCACGGCCTCGACCACGGTCATGCCGGCGTGGATCAGGGTCCGGATCTCGCGGCAAAACATGGGGAAGGGGTTGCCGGCCAGTGAAAACCGGAAGGACCAGGGTTTTGAGGCCGCACGCACGCTGAGCACGGTCTGGCCCTGGGCCTGCAGTGAGGCCCTGAGCGTTGGTTCGCTGGCGGCCTCGAGCAGTTGCTCGCTGACGGCGGAGTCTCCCAGGCGCAGGCTTCGAACGTGGTACTGCATGCTCGTGGCCTTTAGCGGCGCGGCGCCGTGGGCGCGGTCTGCGCCAGCGGCGGACGGTAGACAAATTCCCAGTCGGCGTAGCGGCTGGCGGCGGGCAGCGACAGGGTGTCGAGTTCCAGGGCCGCACTGCGGATGGGCTGCGCCGTCGACAGGCTGTGGACGCCGGCGATGCCGCCGTCTTCCGACATCACCAGGCCCCAGTTGGCCGAGCGGGTCATGGGATCGGGATAGACCTCGCGGATGTGCCGCCGGATGCCGACAAAACGTTTGTCTTCCGCGAGGTCTTCCAGCGTCCGGGGCCAGCGCTTCAGGTTGCCGGGCGATGTCTCGTAGTAGGCGCCTATGGCCTGCGCATAGGCTTGCCCGATGCGCAGCAGGTCGGCCTCGCGTTCGCGCAGGTCCTGCTGCGAGACATAGGTCATCACGCTTTGTGTGGCCAGCGCCAGGACCACCATGGCGGCCAGCACGGCGGCCATGGTGAAACCCCGCTGGCGTTTTGCCGCCACCGGCCGGCTGTGGGAACTACCAGCTCGCATAGTCGCTGCCGTCCCTGGCGCGCTGGGTGGCGCCGCTTTTCACGTCAAAAACGCCTTTGGAGGATTCCTTGGGCGGGATCAGCACCCAGCTGTCCAAGCGCTTGGTGATCGGGTCCAGGGGCACGGCGCGTATGTAGCGCTGCGTGACCAGTTCATCCAAAGTTTCGGGGTAGCGTGCCTTGTCGCGGTAGAACTGGTCGATGGCGGTGCGCAGGCCCACCAGGTTTTGCCGCAGCACGGTTTCGCGGGCGTCGTCGACCCGGGACAGGTAGCGCGGCGCCACCATGCTGGCCAGGATGGCCAGCACGGCCATGACCACCAGCAGCTCGATCAGGGTGAAGCCGGCGCGCCGGCGCAGGGCCTTCATGGCGCCGGGCTTGCGGGGCGTGGGGGCGTCACCAGCTTGCATACGGTGAGCCGTCCAGGCCTGTGGCGGCCGATGAGGAGTGGACGTCATAGACGTCGGCGCCGGGTGAGGGCTTGGCGGGCGGCGACGCGTAGCTGCGCAGGCTCCAGGTCTGCTCGGCCGGCAGGCGCGCATCGGCGAAAGGGTCGCGCGGCACCTGCCGCAGGAAGTACTGCATCTGGCCCTTGCCCTGGGGGCGGGTGTCGGGCGTGCCTTCCACCAGCGCCTTGAGGCTGGCGGGGTAGCCGTTGCCCGCGGCGGTGCCGGCCACCGCGCCGCGGTCGGCGGCACGTTTGTAGTCGTCGATGGCGCCGCGGATTTCGCGCAGGGCGGCCCGCAATTCGCGCTCCTTCTGCGCCGTCACCAGGGTCTCGCCCAGCGGCATGACGGCCGCCGCGAGCACGCCCAGCACCGCCATCACCACCAGCAGCTCGATGATGGTGAAGCCGCGCGCCAGGCGCGGGGTGGCGTGGAGCGCGCGCGGTGTCATTTCACGTCAAGGCGCAGCGAAGGCAGTTCACCGACGGCCGCCGCGCCGCCGAGGGGGATGGGCTTGAGGCTGGTGATGCCCAGGTCGATGGGCCCCGCCGCCTTGGCCTTCAGGCGCAGCTGCAGCAGGCTGCCCTGGCCGGTCGCGCCGTTGCTGTCGTTGCTCAGGATGCCGGCGCCTATGCGGCCGGTTGTGGTGTTGACCGCCTGGGTGAAGCTGGTGGTGGCGCCCGATTGCTTGAAGAAGCTGCCTTCGGAGACGTCCAGCACCTCCAGCGATTGCGCCGGGAAAGAAATCTCGAGGGGCGCACCGCGCAGGGCGGCGGCGGAAGACAGGTTCAGCGTGACCACGAACTCCGTGCCGGCCTTGACCTCGGCCGGCGCTTTCCAGGACGCGAGGATGGGGCCGGCCGCGGCGACGGCTTTCGCGGCGGCGGCCGCGTCCGTGCCCGCGGGCGTGGCAGCGGCGACAGCGGCATTGGCGGCGGTGGCGGCAGGCTGGCTGCGAGCCGTGGTGGCGACGGCTTCCACCTCGGCGGCTTTGGCCAGGGGCACGCGCGCCGGCGAGGCCCGCAGCCGGGTCGCCATTTCGCTGCCCACCCACATCTCCGCCTGGGAGATGTCGGGGTGGGGCGCGCTGCGCAGGATGCGCGGTGTGATGGCGAGGATCAGCTCGGTGCGCTGGTAGTCGTCCTTCTGGCTGGAGAAGAGGCGCCCGAGCACGGGCATGTCACCCAGGCCGGGGACGCGGTTGGCGCTGGAGCGGTCTTCGTTGCTGATCAGCCCGCCCAGCAGTTGGGTTTCGCCGTCGCGCAGCCTGAGGACGGTGTTCGCGTTGCGGGTGCCGATCTGGTAGGCCAGCGAGCCGGCCGCCGTGCGGACTTCCTTGGCAATGCTGCTGACTTCCAGCGCCAGCTTGATGGAGACCTCGTCGTCGGGCGAGACCACGGGTTCGACCTCGAGCTTGATGCCCACGTCCAGGTAGCTGATGCTTTCGGACAGGAATGTGGCCGTGGAGCTGGTGGTGACGACCGGCACCTTGTCGCCGATCAGGATCTTGGCTTTTTCGCGGTTTTTGGCCCGGATGCGCGGATTGGCCAGGACGTTGAAGTCCCCGACCTCGCGCCGCAGGTTGATCACCGCGTTGCCTATGCCCACGCCGATGCGTTCCGAATTGAGGCTTCTCACGCTGCTGACCGTCAGGCCCGTGGCGCCGGGCAGTGGCAGCGGGGTGAGCGTCAAGCTGTTTGGAAAGTTGATGCCCAGTTCGGTCAGGCGCGCGGTCTTGATCTCCAGGATCTCCACTTCCATCATGACCTCGGCGTCGCCGATGTCGTGCAGCGCGACCAGGCGCTCGGCGAGGGCAATGATCTCAGGGCTTTCGCGCAGCGCGATCAGGTTGGCGCGCTCGTCCACGAACGGGTCCTTGATGCGCAGCATGTTGCGCAGCAGGGCCGCGGTGGATTTGGCCTCGGCGTTTCCCAGGTGGAAGACGCGGATCACCTGCTCCTGGTGCTCACGCTGCTTTTCAGGCGTGTTGGGGTAGATCAGCACGGTCTGCGGGTCTATGGTGCGCCGCGCCAGCTGGTGTGCGCCGACGACGAGGTCGATGGCGTCCTCGACCTTGGCCGAGCGAAGGTACAAGGTGACGCGGTTGTCCTGCTTGACGTCGCGGTCCAGGACAAAATTGATGCCGCTGCCGCGCGTGATGGCCTCGAGCACCGTGGACAGGGGGGCGTTGCGGAAATCCAGGGTGATGGGACGGCTTTCGGCCAGGCCGCGCCGGCCGGCGGGCTCGGTTTCAAAGCGCAGCTCGGCTTCCAGCCGGCGCTGCAGGGCCAGCAGCTCGGGCTGCCGCGGCGAATCGCGCAGGCCGTTTTCGACCACGCGCAGGGCCTGCTCCCTTTTTTTGGCGTTCATCAGGGTCAGGGCTTCGTCCAGGCTTTTTTCGGCACGGCGCTGCGCGATGATGTCGTTTTGCAGGGCCAGAATCCTGTCGTTCTTCGGATCCAGGGCCTGGGCGCGCAGCAGGGTGTTGTCGGCGTCGTCGAAGCGGCCCGCCGCGCGCTGCTGCAGGGCCTGGGCGATCAGCCGTGAGATCGCCTCGTTCTGCGCGGAGATCAGGGTGGCCCGCAGCGCCGTGTTGTCGGGGTATTTGGCCAGGCCTTCCTGGAGTCCCTGGAGGGCGCCTTCATAGTCGCCCTGGCGCATCTTGGCGTTGACGTCATCGCGGACGAATTGCGCGCATCCCGCCAGCATCAAAACGGAAGCGAGGCTGCCCCAGGTCGCCAATTGCAGTGTGCGGAGTTTCATCGGATCTCGTAGGTAGGGGGGGCGGGAAGGTCAAAGCGGGTATTGAAATTCATGGGCGGGTAGCTCAGCTCCACGGTTCGGTCGTGGATGGCGTTCACCCGGTAGCCGTTGGGGAGGGTCTGGCCCACCGACAGGGACACCGTGGTGTCACCCACCGCCACAAAAACCACCTGGCTCCCGTCCGGGGCGGTCATCCTGCCCGCGTATTGCAGGTTCAGGGGGGGCGGGGAGGGTGGGGGCGGCGCGGCCTGGACCGGCTTGGGCGCGATGACGGCCGGCGCGGGGGGCGCCACGAGGGCAAAGGGGTCGCGGCTGGCGGCGTCCAGGGCAGGGCGCTCGAGCGTGGCCGGCAGGGGCAATGAAAGCCTGGACGAGGCCGCGGCGCGCGCGGTGCGCGGCGCTTCCACGGGCGGCGATGCCGGCGCGGGCGCAAAGGCCCAGGCGGCGAGCGCGACCGCCCCCACCGACGGGTAAATCCAGCGCCGGCTTGCCATCTCAGTCCCTGACAAAAAGAACCAGTGCCAGCTGGATTTCCTGGCGCAGGGTGTCATTGGGCAGCCCGCGCAGGGAAAGGGTCTGGACGGCCAGGGAGGGATAGCGGCCCAGCATCTCGGCCAGCCAGTTTTTCATGGCCGCGTAGTCGCCGCTGGCGGTCAGGTTGAACTGGACTCTACGGATGAGCCCGGGCGCGGGATCGGCTACCGTGATGGACAGGGAGGCAACCTGGATTTTCAGTTCCTGGGCATGCCGCCCCATGTCGCGCACCACCTCGTCGGCGCTGGAGGCGAGCGGCAGGGTTTGCAGGAAGTTGCCCGCGGAGCGCTTTTTCTCGTCCTGCACCAGGATTTGCAGCCGGGTTTCCAGTGCCCGCAATTCGGTCTGCTGCTGGCCCGCCCTGCCGGCGTTGGCGTACACCCCCAAGGCGGCCAGGCCTGCCACCGCCACCACTGCCAGGCACGCCGCTGCCGCGTGGAGGCGCAGAGGCCACCTGGACAGGGGAATGCTGATGGGCAAAGGCAAGGACATGGGGGAGCTTGAACCGGAGGTTTGTGAGGAGATGTGACAGCCCCTGGATTCTATGTGACCCGCACCGCTTGCAGCGTTGGATTCACGCGCCAGGCAAGGCGGATTTCGGCTCTCATCCGAATAGAGGAGACCCGGTATGCGAGCCTGGCATGAATGCATGCGCATGGCAGGCTGGGTATCATGCCCGGATGGCATTCAAGGCACACGGACAGGATCGACTCACGCAAACCGGCCGTGCCGCGCAGCAGTGGGTGGTCGAGTGGTGGCGGCTGGTGCACCTGGGAGCGCTGATCCTGGTGCTGACGCTGTCGCCCTCAAGCTACAGCCCGCAAAGCCGCGCGATCCTGGCGCGCCACATCTATATCAACACCGCGCCGATTCTTTTGTGGTTCACGGTGCTGTGCGCCCTGGTGACGGTGGTGCTGACGCGCATCGTGCTGGTGACGGCGCTCAGCTACGGGCTGTCGCAATATGCCCTGCAGGTGGTGATTCGTGTGCTGGTGCTGGAGCTGATTCCGCTGACGGCGGCGCTGTTTGTGGCGCTGCGCTGCACGATCCCTGACGGCGCGGAATTGACGGCCATGCAGGCCAGCGGCGAGCTCGACGAAATGCGGCGCAAGGGCATAGAGCCGGTGCGGCGCGAGGTGCTGCCGCGCGTGGTGGCGGGCATGTTCTCGGGCATCACGCTGGCCGCGCTCAGCTGTGTGGTGGCACTGGTGGTGGCCTACATTGCGACCTACGGTTTCACGATTTCGGGCCTGGCGTCTTACACCCGGCTGTTCGGCCAGGTGTTCAGCCCGGCGGTCACGCTGATCTTTGTGCTCAAGACCCTGTTTTTCTGCCTGGCCGTGTCGCTGATTCCCATGGCCTCGGCGCTCTACGGCATGTCCGAGGCCAGCGTGCGCACCAGCGCCGAGATGCGCGGGCTGGTGCGCATGTTCGCGGTGATCCTGCTGATTGAAGTGGCGTCGCTGGTCGGCAACTATTATTGACCCCCTCACAAAAACACCCATGAGCTCACCTCAAGACAACCCCAATCCGTTGCCGCCCGGCAGGCCGGACCCGCTGCAGCCGGCGCGCGAGTCTTCGCAGGCGGAAATCGTCGGCCTGGAGTTCAAGGCCAGGCTGCTGCTGCTCTTCATGCTGCTGCTGGTGTGCGGCTCGGCGCTGTATGTGATGTATGCGCGCGGCGCGTTTGAGTCGACCCAGCGCCTGGTGCTGATCGCCGACGATTCGGACGGCGTGGTGGTCGGAATGGACCTGACTTTCTCGGGTTTCCCGATCGGCCGGGTCAACCGCGTCGAACTCGCGCCCGACGGCAAGGCCCGCATCCTGGTCGACGTGGCCGCCAAGGACGCGCACTGGCTGCGCACCAGCAGCGTGTTCACGCTGGTGCGCGGGCTGGTCGGCGGCACAGGCTTGCGCGCCTACACCGGGCTGCTGAACGACCCGCTGCTGCCCGAAGGTGCGGAGCGCACGGTGCTGCTGGGCGATGCCGCCGCCGAGGTGCCCAAGGTGGTCGCCGCGGCCAAGGAGCTGATCGAAAACCTCAACACCCTGACCGGCGAGGGCGGCGCGGTGGGTGCCAGCCTGGCCAACGTCAAAACCCTGACCGACCGGCTCAACGGCCCGGGCGGCGCGCTCACGGTGCTGCTGGGCAGCGAGGCCGAAGCGAAGAAATTCGCCGCCACGCTGGACCGCACGAATGCCCTGCTCACCAAGCTGGACGGCCTGGCCGCCAAGACCGATACCCAGGTCTTCGGCGACAAGGGCCTGATGCCGGAAACCCGAGCCACGGTGGTGCAGCTCAACACCATGCTGGGCGAGGCGCGCACCAGCCTCAAGAAGGTCGATGCGCTGCTGCAGGACGCCCAGGCCGTGACCCGCAATGCCAAGGACGCCACGGCCGACCTGGGCGCGCTGCGTGCCGACGTGGAGGCCAGCCTGCGCAAGGTGGAGGGCCTGATCAACGAGATCAGCCGCAAATGGCCTTTCGCCAAGGATGCCAGCGAGGCGGAGATGAAACTGCCATGAGCACCAACGCCACAAAACTTGCCGCATTGCTGGCCACCGCCGGGCTGCTGGCCGCCTGTTCAAGCGGCCCGCGCGCGCCGGACTGGCAACTGGAAGCCAAAGGCTCCATGGACCGTTCCGTCGCCGCCTACATGGAAGGCAACAGCCGCGTCGAGATGGCAGAACTGGAGCGCGCGCGCGGCCAGCTCACACGCTCGGGCCGCGCCGACCTGCTGGCCACGGCCGAGCTGCTGCATTGCGCGACACGCGTCGCCAGCCTGGTGCTGGACGAGCCCTGCAGTGGCTTTGAGAAACTGCGCCCCGATGCCACCGAAGCCCAGCGGGCCTATGCCGATTACCTCAAGGGCCGGGTGCAGCCGCAGGGGATTGCCTTGCTGCCTGAATCGCAACGCAGCGCCGCGGCCGGCAATGCGGGTGCGCTGGCTGGTATCACCGACCCGCTGTCGAAGCTGGTGGCGGCCGGCGTGCTGCTGCAAACCGGCAAGGCCGACCCGGCCGTGATCAGCCAGGCGATCGACACCGCCTCGGCCCAGGGCTGGCGGCGCCCGCTGCTGGCCTGGCTGGGCGTGGAGTTGCGCCGGGTGGAGCAGGGCGGCAACACCACTGAAGCCGATCGCCTGCGCCGCCGTATCGAATTGACGCAGAACATGCCGGCGCCTGCCAAGCCATGAAGGAAATCCTGTGAGTTACCGGCTCAGGCTTTACGCCTATGAAGACGCGTCCGAGGGAGAGCTGCAGGCGGCCGAGCAGCGCTTCAGGACGGCGCTGGAGGCCGCGCTGGGCCATGAAAGCCTGGTGCTGCCGGTGTACACCGCCTATATGCGGCTGGTCTCGACCTATGGCGAGGCGCCCGGCGAAGACGTGCTTTCTCCCGAGGAGCTGGAGGTTTTCAGCCAGTGGCAGGCGGCGGAACTGGCGGCTGTCACGGCGGCTTTGGGGCCGAACCGTTATATGGGCGATGCCCAGTTCGAGATTCGCGCTGCTTAGGGGGCTTAAGGTTCCCAGCAAATCCTCTTCGAGTCTTGCTCCCTCTCCCTTTGGGAGAGGGCAGGGGTGAGGGCTGCGGCCCGTGCATAAAGCTGTGGCTTTTTATCGCCGCTGGCCCTCACCCCAACCCTCTCCCAGGGGGAGAGGGGGTAAAACCAGGGAGATTGGCTCTTGGCGCGTCTCAGGGCGAGCGGCTGAGACGCGGCGAAGCCAGTGCCTGCAGTTGATCGGAAATCGCGGTGTCGACAGCGGCGAGCTGCTTGAGCAGTTGCGCCTTTTCAAGCGCGGCATGCAGTTGTCGCAAATCCTTGCTGCTGGTGGTGGCCTTGATCTGGGCCAATGCCGCCGAGGTGTTGCCGGTTTTGAGCACGGCCAGCATCTTGGTCACCCATTCGCTGGCGGCGGGTCGTTTCTGGTTCATGCGGCATTGTAGGGTTGCCCTGAAAAACAGCCGTTTCTGCGCGCTGCGGGGCTTGACCTTGAGTGCGCTCTAGGATTTTTAATCTCCTCAAGCCCTGGCAGCATGCCGGGCCCCACGCCCGGTGTGACGGGCATTCCAGGAAATTCCTCATGAGTACAAACACCACCACCACCGACGCCAACAGGCAGCGCATCCGCCGGGTCATGGCTGAGCTGGACAAAGGCAACGGAGCGCCTTTTGTCGAGGCCATGGCTGACGATTTTTCATGGACCATCCCGGGTGACACGCCGTGGTCGCGCACCTACAGCGGCAAGCAGGTGGTGCTCAATGAACTGCTGCGGCCGCTGTACGCCCAGTTCGCCACGCCCTACGTCAGCACCACGCACCGCGTGATGGCCGACGGCGACAGGGTCATCATCGAGTTCGAAGGACGGGTCACGACCAAGGCCGGCAAGGCCTACAACAACCGTTATTGCTATGTCTGCCGCATGGAGGGCGGGCAGATGAAGGACTTGATGGAGTACCTCGACACCGCGCTGGTGAATTCGGCACTGGACGCGCCTTCTTCTTCGTCATCGTCCGCCGCACTTGCCGCCTGAGCCCTGGTTTTATACAGTCGGGCATGGCTGAAAACTTCCTGATCGGGCAACTTGCCGCGCGCACCGGGCGCAGCGTGCACACCATACGCTGGTATGAGGCCCAGGGCCTGATTCCGGGTGTGGCACGCGACGCCGGGCGCCGCCGCGTCTACGGCGAACTGCACATCAGCTGGCTGGACCTGATGGACAGGCTGCGGCGCACCGGCATGTCGATCGCCGAAATGCGCGAATACACGGCACTGGTCAAGCAGGGCAGCGGCACCCTCGGCAAACGGCAGGCGCTGCTGTCGGCGCACCGTGAACAGGTCAAGGGCATGATTGCCGAGTGGCAGCTGGCGCTCAGGCTGCTGGACAAAAAAATCGACTTCTATGACGAATGGGTGTCCTCGGGCAAACGACCGGCGGTGAAGATTGCCGCGTCCACGGGCCCGGCGCCCAAATCCCGGCCCAAGGCAAAGCCGCACCGGCCCGTGAAGGCTTAGCCGGCTGGGGCGTCCAGCGCATCCAGCAGCAGGCGCAGGCCCGCCAGCGCCGGTTCACCGCCTTCCATCTGCGCCCGCACGATGGCGCCGTCGACAGCCAGCGCCGCCGCGCCGGCAAGTGCTTGCTGGCCCGGGCCGGCGGGCAGCAGGCCGGCAATCACCTGCCGCATGTCGTTTTTGTGGTTCTGCACGATCTGCGCCACGCCGGGCAGGGCACCGGCTTCTGCCATGGCGTTGATAAAGGCGCAGCCGCGAAACAGCGGGTCGGCAAACCATTCGGCCAGCGTGGGCAACAGCGGTGCCAGGCCGCCGCCCGCCGTGGCGCCGTACCGCCCCAGGGCATCGACAAACCAGGCCATCCAGCGTTCGTGGCGGTAGTCCAGGAAGGTACGTATCAACTCATCCTTGCTGGGAAAGCAGCGGTAGAAGGTGAGCTTGGCCACGCCCGACTCGGCAATGATGCGGTCTATGCCGGTGGCACGCAGGCCGTCGCGGTAGAACAGGTCGTGCGCGGTGAGCAGGATGCGGTCGCGCGGAGAGGGGGTGGAGACGTCCATGACGCGATTGTAGACAAGTCTGTCTACCTGTGCCAGAATCGCAACGAGTAGACAGATCTGTCTACCGATTTTCTCCGTCATCCCATCCAAAGGACTCCACCATGGAAACCCGACCACCCCTTCCGCCCTTCACGCAAGAAACTGCGGTGCAGAAAGTCCGCGCCGCCGAAGACGGCTGGAACACGCGCGACCCGCAGCGCGTGTCGCTGGCCTACACGGCGCAAAGCCGCTGGCGCAACCGCGCCGAGTTCGTCACCGGCCGCGAGGAAATCGTCGGCCTGCTGTCGCGCAAATGGGTGCGCGAACTCGACTACCGGCTCATCAAGGAGCTGTGGGCCTTTGGCGGCAGCCGCATCGCCGTGCGCTTTGCCTACGAGTGGCATGACGATGCCGGCAACTGGTTCCGTTCCTACGGCAATGAAAACTGGGAATTCGACGAAATGGGCCTGATGGCGGTGCGTCACGCCAGCATCAACGACCTGCCCATCAAGGCGGCCGATCGCAAATTCCACTGGCCGCTGGGGCGTCGGCCCGACGACCATCCGGGGCTGAGCGACCTCGGGTTGTAAGGGCTTTTTGCGCGGGCTGTAAAATCCACGTCCCCCATGCGCACCGTGTTGTTTGAAGGCGGTGCGTGACCTGAATTTGCCCTCGGCCTTGGCCGGGGCGCCCCACCCGAGTGACCGCGTTTTGACTGACTCCCACACCCCGCCGGCCGGCCCGGCCGAAGAATCCCCCTGCGACGACCAGCCCATCATCCAGGAGCCGCGGCTTTGGCGCGGCGACGGCTGGACGGCCAAGGTCATCAAGAATGAAGACGATGACGGCTGGGCCGTCGCGATGATCAAGGACGGCGAACCCGAGCCCGCGCTGGTCGGCCCCTGGACCATGGGCCGCGACAAGAAAAATCCCAAGCCGCTGGACGGGCCGGCCTTCAGCACCCTGGTCAAGACGGCTTCGGAATTCGTGCGCAGGCATGAGCAGCAGTTGCATGCCACATTGCACCAGAGCATCACCGTGACCGCCAACGCGGCGCGCCTGACCATCTCGCTGGACATCGTTCCCGACGAAGACAACCCGCACGGCGTTCTCAGCGCTGCCGACGAAACCGGCGAGCAACTGGCGCAGGTGCGCGTGGCGCCGTCTTTCAAGCTCAACCGCGCCAGCGCCGTGGCCTGGGCCGAAAACGGCTTCGCCAAGCCGGCCGGGCGGTGAGCGGCGCCCCGGCCTGCGGGATCGACTTCGGCACCTCCAACTCCACGGCGGGCTGGAGCCGGCCCGGGCTCCCCGCACTGCTGCCGCTGGAAGGCGGCAAGCCGACACTGCCTTCGGTGGTGTTTTTCCATGCGGAGGACGAGCATGTGAGCTACGGCCGTGCCGCGCTGACCGATTACCTGGCGGGCTACGAAGGGCGGCTGATGCGTTCGCTCAAAAGCCTGCTGGGCACGGCCATGATCGACGACCACACCGAAGTCGCCGGCCGCGCGCTGCCGTTTCGCGTGCTGCTGGCGCAGTTCATCGGTGAGCTGAAACACCGCGCTGAGAAAGCCGCGGACCAGTCCTTCAGCCGCGCGGTGCTGGGCCGCCCGGTGTTTTTTGTGGACGACGACGCCCAGGCCGACAAGAAGGCCGAAAACACGCTGGCCGAGATCGCCCATGCGGTCGGCCTGAAAGACATCGCTTTCCAGTACGAACCCATCGCGGCAGCCTTCGACTATGAGTCGCAGATCAGGCGCGAAGAGCTGGTGCTGGTGGTGGACATCGGCGGCGGCACGTCCGACTTCGCGCTGGTGCGCCTGTCGCCCGAGCGCGCGAAAAAAGCCGAGCGGCGCGACGACATCCTGGCCAGCGGCGGCGTGCACATAGGCGGCACCGACTTCGACAAATACCTGAGCCTGGCCAGCGTCATGCCCACGCTGGGCCTGGGCAGCCGGCTGGCGAGCGGGCTGGAGGTGCCCTCGGCCCAGTACTTCAACCTGGCGACCTGGCACACCATCAACCAGGTCTACAGCAAGAAGTCCTGGACACAGATCAGCGACATACGGCGCGGCGCGGTCGACAAGGACAAGCTGGACCGCCTGCAGAACCTGGTGCGCGAGCGCGCCGGCCACTGGCTGGCCATGCAGGTCGAGGCGGCCAAGATCGCGCTGTCCGATGCGCCCCAAGCCGTGATGGACCTGGGGCGCATCGCCCCCGGCGAGACCTTGACCTTGCACCGGCCCGATTTTGACGGCGCCATCGGCGAGCTTGTGGGCACGGTGTCGCGCACCGTCGTGGCGCTGCTCAAGGATGCCGGCGTCAATGGGGACGATATCGACACGGTGTTCTTCACCGGCGGCTCCAGCGGCGTGCCCTTGCTGCGCGAGCAGATCTCCGCGCTGCTGCCGCAGGCGCGCAGCGTGGAGGGCGATCGTTTCGGCAGCATTGGCGCAGGGCTCGCGCTGGATGCGGTGCGCAAGTTCGGCTGAGAGGGCGTAATCCTGCTCCCTCTCCCTCTGGGAGAGGGCAGGGGTGAGGGCTGCGGCCTGTGCACGAAACGGTGACGTATTTGCCCGCCGCTGGCCCTCACCCCAACCCTCTCCCAGGGGGAGAGGGGGTAAAACCGTTTTGCGAGCGTCTCTCTGTGGGCAGGCCGTTTTTGCGGCTTCGGCCTACAGCCGCGCGGTGGCAAGGGCCGCGGCGGCAGGCTACGATGGCCCGGACCTGTCCATCGTCCATCGCGTGCCAAACTGAACCTCGCCGCTTTCATGCCCCACCGCCTTCGCCTCTCAGCGCTGGCCTTGTCACCCTGGCTGGGCGTTGCGGCGCTGGCCCAGTCGCTCGCGCCGGTGACCGTCACCGCCACCCGCACCGAGCTGCCGCCTTTTGAGGTGCCGGCGTCGGTTGATGTCATCGACGGAGGGCGGCTTCGCGCCGACGGGCGGGCGCAATTGAATCTCTCGGAAAGCCTGGCGCTGACGCCCGGGGTGCTGGCGCGCGACCGGCAAAACCAGGCGCAGGATTTGCAGCTGTCGGTGCGCGGCTTCGGCGCGCGCTCCACTTTCGGGGTGCGCGGCGTGCGCATTTATGTTGACGGCATCCCGGCGACCATGCCCGACGGCCAGGGCCAGCTCTCGCACATAGACCTGGGCTCGGCCAGCCGGGTGGAGGTCTTGCGCGGGCCGTTTTCGGCGCTGTACGGCAATTCGTCAGGCGGGGTTGTCCAGGTCTTCACCGAAGAAGGGCAGGGCCCTTTCACGCTGACGCCCAGCCTGGCCTGGGGCAGCGATGGTTTTTACCGCAGCGGCCTCAAAGCCACGGGCAGCGCGGGCTCGCTGGGCTACACCTTGAACGCCAGCCGTTTCAGCAGCGACGGCTTCCGGACGCACAGCGCGGCGCGGCGCGACCTGGCCAATGCGCGCCTTGATTGGCAACTCGCCAACGGCGGGCAGCTCATGCTGGTGGCCAACCATGTGGATTTGCGCGCCGACGATCCGCTGGGCCTCAGCCGCGCGCAGTTCAATGCCGCACCGCAAAGCGCCGACCCCTCGGCCATCCAGTTCAACACCCGCAAGACGGTGCGCCAGACCCAGTTGGGCCTGGTCTACGAGTTGCCGCTGGGCGGTGGCAACCGGCTGCGCGCCATGGTCTACCAGGGCGAACGCGCCACGGTGCAATACCAGGCGATTCCCGTGGCGGCGCAGGCCGGTCCGCTGCATCCGGGCGGCGTGATCGATTTGAACCGCTCTTATGGCGGCGCGGACCTGCGCCTGACGGCACAGGCGCAACTGGCCGGTTTGCCGTTGGAACTGGTGGCCGGCCTGGCCTACGACAGCCTTCGCGAACAGCGGCTGGGCATGCAGAATTTCAGCGGCGCCAGCCTGGGCGTGCAGGGCGCGCTGCGCCGTGATGAAACCAACCGCGTCAGCAGCCTGGACCCTTATGCGCAGGCCACCCTCAAACTTTCTCCGCGCTGGACCTTGCATGCAGGCCTGCGCCGCAGCACGGTGCGCTTTGATTCCGTTGATCACTACGTGGCAGGGCCCAACGGCAATGACAGCGGCAGCGCGCGCTACAGCGCCAACTTGCCGGTGGCGGGCCTGCTGTACGCGCCTGCCGACAACCTGCGTTTGTACGCCACGGCCGGCAAGGGCTTTGAAACCCCGACCCTGAACGAAACCGCCTACCGCGCCGATGGCTCCACCGGGCTCAACCTGGGCTTGAAGCCCTCGCGCAGCAACAACCTGGAGCTGGGCGCGAAAGGGCATACACCGGCCGGTGCTGCCACCCGCCTGGAGTGGAGCGCGGCCGTGTTCCAGACTGCCACGCGCGATGAAATCGTCAGCCAGACCAATGTGGGCGGGCGCAGCACTTTCCAGAACGCGGGCGCCACCCGGCGCCGCGGGCTGGAACTGGCCTCCAGCCTGGCTTTGCCCGGCGACTGGCTGATGCAGCTGTCCTATACCTGGCTGGACGCGCGTTACCGCGATGCATTTTTGACCTGCGCGGCCACGCCTTGCGCCACACCCAATGTGGCGGTGCAGGCGGGCAACCGGATTCCCGGCATCGCACGCTCGGCCCTGGCGCTGGAAGCCGGCTGGCGGCCGCTGCGGGGATGGCGTGCAGGCGTCGAGGCACGCTACCTGGGCAGCGTTCCGGTCAACGACCTCAATTCGGACGCGGCCGCCTCGTTTGCCGTCGCGGCGGCGCATGTCGGCTATGCCGTGGAGGCCAGCGGCTGGAAGATGCTGGGCACACTGCGGCTGGACAATCTTTTCGACAAAAAGTATGCGGGCTCCGTCATCGTCAATGAAGGCAACGGCCGGTATTTTGAACCCGCCGCAGGGCGGACCTGGCTGCTGTCGCTGACGGGCAGCTACGCGTTTTAGGTCTTTGGGCGGCCTGTCCAATGCGTCCATTCCCTTGGTTGCGGTAAATTTCAATACAAAACTATCTATTTTCTATGAAAAAGATAGTTTTATATGGCTTTAAATTTAATAAATAGATAAAATACTATCGTTTGTAGTGAAAACGATATTTCTATTTATGAAAACATTGTCAGAAGTCGCGACCCGCCTCGAAGATGAACGGCAAGGCCTGAAGCTGGACTACCAGGCCCTGGCAGAAAAGACGGGGCTCACGCCCTTGTCCGTGCGCAACGTGCTCCAAGGCCGCACCGCGCCGCGTATCACCACGCTGATGGCGATTGCCGACCAGCTGGGGCTGGAAGTGCTGCTGCTGCCCAAAGTGGTGGCCGCCGGCCTGCAGGCGCACAGTGCCCAGGAGCCCGCGCCGCCCGCGCTCTCGCGGGTGGACCGCATCGTGGCCGAGACCTCGCAGCTCGCCGCGGCTGCGGCGGGCCCCAGGAAAGCCAAAGGCCCCTGGCCATGAACGTCCTGGCGCTTGATATCTATCTGGGATCCCTGCGCGCCGGCCTGCTGTTCCAATACGGCACGGGCAGCACGGCGCTCACGCGCTTCATTCCCGACGAGGCCTTCTGGTCCAACTCTGCATCGCCGGTGTTTTCCTGGGCCGCCACGGACGACGACGCGCAGCGCCGCGAAATCTTCTGGCGCAGTTATGTCCACACGCCGTTCTTCAACGCCGAAGGCGGCCGCCTGCCGGCCTTCTTTCAAAACCTGTTGCCCGAAGGACCGCTGCGCCGCCACCTGGAGCAACTGCGCGGCTGTGGCCCCAACGACCACTTCGACATGCTGGCCGCCTGCGGCACGGATTTGCCGGGCAATGTTTACGCCTATCCGGCACACCTCGATACCCAGGCCCTGGCCGGTGTGGTCACCCAGCACCATGACGCGCTCGAGATGTCCGTCACCGCCGACCCTCTGCCCGATGCGACCTCGCTGTCGGGCGTGCAGCCCAAGCTGGCGCTGGTGCAGCAGCAAGGGCGCTATGTGGCGCGCACCCGCGATGCCGAGGGAGCGCACATCATCGCCAAGCTGCCCACGGCGGAATTTGCCCTGCTGCCCGAGGTGGAAGAACTCTCGTTGCGCCTGGCGCAGGCCGCGGGGGTGGACGTCTGCGAGGCCTGGCTGGCACCCATGGACGAGATCGTGGCGGAACAACCCTTTGTGCTCGGCGAAAGCCGGCATTTCCTGGCCGTCAAACGTTTTGACCGGGGGCCGCAGGGGCATATCCATTGCGAGGACTTCGCGCAGATACTGCGCATCCAGCCCGAAGAAAAATACACCCATCCCGCCGCCAGCTATGCCGCCATGGCCAGGACGCTGCGCGAAGGCATGAGCTTGCCTTCCGAGGTGGGCGAGGGCGCGGCGGAAGAGCTGATACGCCGCGTGATGGTCAATGAGATGCTGGGCAATTACGACGCCCACGTGAAGAATTTCGGCGTGCTCTACCGCGACGGCCGCACGCCCGAGCTGTCCCCGGCCTACGACGTGGTGGCCTACGCGGCCTACCTGGGCGGGCGCGGCCATGCCTTGCGCTTTGTGCCCGGCGGGGAAAAACAGGCCAGGCTCACGGCCCAGACCTTGCGCAGCTTCTGCAACGCCACCGGCATGTTTGAAACGCGCGTGCGCGGCGTGCTCAATGAAGCAGTGGGCAAGGCCTGCGAGACCTGGCCGGGGATGATCGAGGCCAGCAGCCTGCTGGATCGGCAAAAGCAGAACCTGCTCAAGCACTTCGAAGCCTGCGACGCGGTGAAGAGCTGGCGGGCCCGGCGCGCGGCGGGCGCCAGGCGCAGGGCGCTAGCCTTTTAGAGGATGCTCCCTTGGCCGGAACCGGCAGCCCGCGGCTTGTTGAAAGCCGCTCGCAGGACAACGACTGGCTAGCCACAATGCTCGGAAGAAGAGCTGGTAACCCAATATTGACGTACCTGGCGTGCTACCGATTTCATAGTTTCCTTCCGGCCGGGAGCGGGGGCCGGGCTGCCGGCTTGCCAAACTGATGGCAACGTCTCCTGCCTAATATTCGGGTCAACCCCGGGTAAACGCCTGCCTTTCCAGCCGGGTCGTCCGTATCATGGCCCGATGTATGCATGTCGTACTTTGTTACTAAATCCGGTGGCCGCAGCCAAACCGCCCCAATTGTCAAATGCCACCGCTCTGGAGCCAAACATGCACTATTTGTCCCGTATTTCCCTTTCACTGGCACTGGCAGCCACCTGTCTGGCACCGGCCGCCTGGGCGCAAAGCTGCGAGGGAGGGGCCTACATGAACCCCCAGCTTTTCCGTGGTGAGGCCGCCTATCAAAGTGCCGTGGCCGAACAGGAAATGCATGCCTTCATCGGTCGCGCCGGCCTGCCGCAAACGCCCTTGTATGCCATCAAGAAAGTGGACGACATCACCGCGTCGGGGCGGGCTCCCTATTGCTGGGTCTACACCAACCAGGTCACCGGCCTGATGAGCGGCTACAAGCTCGTCGTGTTCAACAATGAGGTGGTCCAGCCCGCAGTGCTGGCCATCACCGCTGCCGGCAAGGCCGCAACCGATGCGGGCGCCGTGGCGCTGAAAACCCTGCCGCCGGCAGAGCAGAAAGCCGTGCTGGACCAGCTCCAGCGTTCCAAATGCTTTGGCACGGCTGCCGGCGTGGAGGCTGCCATCGCGAAAGCCGAGGGCCTGTGCGGCAATGTGGAGGATGTCGCGCCGCAAGCCACCGTCGGCCAGCAGGGCTTGATTGCAAAAGCCGTCTTTGCGTGGGAGGAGCAGTCCTGGGCAGGTGCCGTCACCCGCGAGTCCGCTGCACTGGGCGTCAGCCTCAAGGGCCTTGCCGGGCGCTCTGAAAAAGTGCACCAGGCACGCCTCGTGGTGGTTCCGACCAAGGCCACCAGCGTCGGCTTTGGCCTGTATCTGCACGCCAGCGTGCCGGATGCCGCCGCCAAGAAGGCCGTTGCCGCCTTCCAGGGCCTGACGGCACCCTCCAAGCCGCTCTCCGTCGCGTTGGACCTGGGGCCGCAATTTTCTTTTGTGGTGCCGACAGCGGACCAGCTGGAGAAAATGCGCGCGGCGATCGGACTGGGCAAGTAAAGCCCTAGCTGAGAAACTGGCGCGGCAATTCAGGCTCTGCCTTTAACTGCAGCTCCTTCAGCCAGGCTTGCAGGTCTTCCGAACCGCCGATTTTTTTGCCGCCCGCAAACACCTGCGGCGCCGTGGCGGCACCGGCCACCGCCTGCAGCGTGTTGGTGCTGATGCCGTGGCCCAGCGTGATTTCCTCGTAAGCAAGGCCGGCTTCATCCAGCATGGCCCGCGCTTTGGCGCAAAACGGGCAGCCCGGTTTGCTGAACAGGGTGATGGGTTCGGGCGCCACGGCATCCGGTGCGAGGTACTTGAGCATGGTGTCGGCGTCCGAAACCTCAAACGGGTCGCCGTCTTTCTCGGGTTCGATGAACATCTTCTCGATCACGCCGTCGCGCACCAGCATGGAGTAGCGCCAGGAGCGCTTGCCGAAGCCGAGATCACTTTTGTCGACCAGCATGCCCATGCCTTTTGAGAAATCACCGTTGCCGTCGGGAACCAGGGTGATGTTGCCGGCCTCCTGCGCTTTCCCCCATTCGTTCATCACAAAGGCATCGTTGACCGAAAAACAGACCACGTCGTCAATGCCGTGGGCTTTGAAGGTCCTGGCCAGCGCGTTGAAGCGCGGCAGGTGGGTGGATGAGCAAGTGGGCGTGTAGGCGCCGGGCAGGGAGAAGGCCACAACGTTCTTGCCGGCAAACAGGTCGGCGCTCGTGACGGCTACCCATTGCTCGTTCTGGCGTGTCTTGAAGGTGACGTCGGGGACGCGCTGTCCCTCATTGTTGGAGAGCATGGAAAGTCCTTTGGTTGGGGCGCGCTACGCAGTGCCGCGCATGGCAGCCGCGCCGATGAGATGAATTTATTGTGCGGACCATCGCGCGCGGAGAGCTGTCGGACAGCGACGACATTGCTGTAGGGCAATCCCACGAACAGGGCGGCATGACAAAATGCAGGCCTTCCCCACCCGCAGCTGGAGCTTTTGCATGAACTTTGCGCCCGACCTTGCCACGGTCACCCACGGCATCCAGCTGGCGGTGGCGCC
This sequence comes from Polaromonas sp. LjRoot131, assembly GCF_964252805.1. NCBI lineage: Bacteria > Pseudomonadati > Pseudomonadota > Betaproteobacteria > Burkholderiales > Comamonadaceae > Polaromonas > Polaromonas sp. LjRoot131. The sequence goes on from NZ_CAXUPF020000001.1 coordinate 1,064,144, forward strand.
GGTGTTTTTGCTCACCGCCGTCTCGGGCATGATCGCCGCCGTCGCCGGCCGGCTGGCCCGCATCATCGACCGTGCGCGCTTCCTGGAAAACCGGCTGGAAGCCGGTGGCGTGGAAGAGCCTCGCGCGCACCGCATGTATGCCGAGCTGCGCGAGCTTCGCCACCGCGGCTGGCTGGTCAACATCTGCATCGCCTTGCTGACCTTCTGCGCCATCCTGATCGGCAGCACCATCATCCTGCTGTTCCTCGGGGAGACCAGCGAGCTTCCGACGCTGCGGATTGCGACGGTGTGCTTTCTGTCGGGGGTGGTGTGTTTTCTGCTGGCCCTGGTGTGTTTTCTGGCGGAAACTTTGCTGGCAACACGCTTGCTCAAATTTGCGGAGCCTTCACGCTAGGGCGCCCGCTTGAATGTGAGCAAATGTAGGACGATGTCCCAGCTTGTTTCCCTACAGGGCCTTTTCTCCCGCCAGGCCCAGAATGGGTGAAACCCCGTCAACGGCATCGGACGGCCTCCGTTGAACAGTTCAGGCATGTGCCTCGCATTGCCTGCCCGCCGTATCGGCCTTCTCTATAACTACCGGAGAACCACAATGAAAAACACCACGATGACACGCAGCCTTGCACTGTTGATGGCGGCCACCCTGGCATGCTCCACGAGTTTTGCCGAGAAACCCGAATGGGCGGGCGGCGGCAAAAACAAAGGCAACAAACATGAGCAGGCGGAACAGTCCGACCACGGCGATGCCGGGCAGGGCGGCAAGAAGGCGAAGAAAAACAAACATGCCGCCGAGGTCAAAGTCGGCGGCTATTTTGTGCCGCAGCAGCGCGTCGTGGTCCAGAACTACTACGGCAAGCAGTTCAAGTCCGGCCATTGCCCCCCGGGCCTGGCCAAGAAAAACAACGGCTGCCTGCCCCCGGGCCAGGCGAAAAAATACGCCATCGGCCAGCCGCTGCCCCGCGACGTCGTGTTCTATCCCGTGCCTTCGGCTGTGGTGGTGCAACTGGGCGCTCCACCTGCGGGACATAAGTATGTGCGGGTTGCCACCGACATTCTGCTGATTGCTGTGGGGACGAGTATGGTGGTGGATGCTATTCAGGATTTGGGGTCGATTTAAGCCGGGGTCTTGCTCCCGTGGGGCGCGCTCCCTCTGTTCTCTTTGCTGAGGGCGGCTGGCCGGGAGTGGCCCGGCGGCCAGTAACTTTCTTTTGCTTCGCCAAAAGAAAGTCACCAAAGAAAAGGCGACCCGCAGTCTGGGTCCCTACGCTTCGCTTCGGGCAACCTGCGGTGCTCGAGCCAAGCGGGGTCCGGCTAAACTCGCCTTCGGCTCAGACAACGCCGGCCCTGATCCGCTTGTCTCTGCGCTCCTCGGCCCAGCCAGGACGGGGCAATCGGGAACGAGGATAAAGACAAACAAGGACTCGCCGTGGCGAGTCCTTGTTGTTTTCTGTATTCGGGTTTCTATCTTCGGCTGCTTGGTATTCCCTCCCCACCCCTTGTGGATGCGCCGAGGAGCGCAGGGCCAGACGGATCAGGGATCGCGTTGTTTGAGCGAAGCGAGTTTAGCGAGACCCCGTCTGGACCGAGCACCGCAGGTTGCCCGTAGCGCAGCGGAGGGACGCAGCAACCAGGGTCGCCTTTTCTTTTGCTTACTTTTCTTTTGGCGAAGCAAAAGAAAAGTGAGTAGCCGCCGGGCTACCCCCGGCCAGCAGAACGCAGAAGAGAGCACCCCACCAAAAACACCTCAACCATCATAAAAGTTCTAAATATCTTTCAAATATCTAACAACGTTCAAAATAAAAAACATCCGTTAATTTTCACCAAACCCACGGCAAGGCTTGCCCTTACATTTGACAAATGCAAGCTCGACTAGACCGCCAGCAAGCCCAGAGCGATTCACGCCGCAAGGGCGTGCTGGACGCCGCCCGCGCGGTATTCGAGCGCCTGGGCATGGAGGGGGCCAGCATCCGTGAAATCGCGAAGGAGGCCGGCTACACCGCCGGTGCCATTTACTCCTACTTTGAAAACAAGGAGGCGATCTATGGCGCCTTGCTGGCCGAGTCGCTGGAGCGCCTGAACGCCGCGGTGGATGTGGCCGGCGCAGGCTGCACTGAGCCGGCCGACCTGCTGGAGGCCAAGGCCGGGGCCTGGTTCGGTTTTTTTGCGGCCAACCCGCGCGACCTGGACCTGGGCTTTTACCTGATGCAGGGTATGCGCCCGCGCGGGCTCACGGCCGAACTGAACTTCCAGCTCAATGACCGCTTGCACGATGCGCTGAGGCCTTGTGAAGGCGCGTTGCAGGCCATGGGTTTGAACGCCGAAGACGCCTTGCGTGAAAATACGGCTTTGTTCTCCCATGGCGTGGGCCTGCTGCTGCTTCAGCATACTGGCCGCATACGCATGTTCGGCCAGGACGCGACGCTGTTGTTTGACGCCTACCTGATCACGCTGGTGGAGCGCCTGCGCTGCGCCCCGGCCTGATCCGTTTTTATTTTTCCAGGAATTCCCATGCTGCTCGATGCCGACGACTCCCAACTGGTGCTGGTGGACTACCAGTCCCGCCTCATGCCCGCCATTTTTGAAAACAGCCTGGTGCTGGCCAATGCGCTCAAGCTGGCACGCATGGCCAAGCTGCTGGAGGTGCCGGTGTGGGGCACGGCCGAAAATCCCGGTTCGTTGGGTCCCCTCGCGCCCGAACTGCAAGCCGCCATCGCCGCCGCCGGCGGCCGCACGCTGGACAAGATGTCTTTCAGCGCCGTCGCCGACGGCCTCGTCGACCTGCTGCGCCCGCCCGTGCGCAAGGTGCAGGCCGGTGGCAACGCGCGCAGCCTGCCCAAGCATTTGCAAAAATCGGCGCCCGAACCGGAAGAGGGCAGGGGCACCATCGTCATCGCCGGCTGCGAAGCCCATGTCTGCCTGATGCAGACCGCGCTCGATCTGCTGGAGGAAGAGTTCGAGGTCTGGGTCGTGACCGACGCCTGCAGCTCACGCACCGAACGCAACCGCGACGCCGCCTTTGACCGCCTGGCCGGCAACGGCGCCGAACTGGTGACCACCGAGATGGTGGCGTTTGAGTGGCTGCGCACGGCCGAGCATGATGCGTTCAAGGATGTGCTGGGGCTGATCAAATAGCCTGGCTTGGTTTCGGGTCTTGTTCAATCGCAACCGCATACCTTGCACCGAATGAAAAAACAATTTCGCGTTTTCTTTCTTTTCCTCCTGGCGGTTGTGCTAACAGCCTGCGTCACCGGTCCCGATGAAGTTGTGCGGCCGGCCAGCCAGGCCGAGTCACCAAGGCTTGCGTATCCGGCGCGTGCGAGGCGCCTTATGGAGGAAGGCGTTGTCAGGGTGCGAGTGGAAGTTTTGGCGAGCGGCAATGCCGGCGAGGTGCGACTCCGTCAAAGCTCGGGTTCTGCCACGCTGGACACGGCAGCAGTCGAGGGTGTGAAAAAGTTCAAGTTCAACCCGGCCAGAACAAGGTCGGGCCGTGCCGTGAGTTCCTGGGTGGAACTTCCGATTAAATACGTCCTCGCTGATTGAGCGCACTAGTTGCTAGTTGCGCGGAAAGCATCCGGGTGATCCGGTCATCTTTACGTTAGGCCTCCAATTCCATGGCAGCAATCTTTGCGTTCAAATGCTCATGCTGTGGTGAGCTACATGAGGGTTCACCGAGTTTCGCATTTCAGGCGCCAGACCCATACACTTGGCTAACAGATGAACAAAAACAAGACATCGGGCAGCTGTCCGACGATCTCTGCGTTATCCGTCGTGTCGAAAGAACCGACCATTTCGTCAGGGCTGTTTTGGAAATTCCAATTCATGGCGTAAATGAACCCTTTGTTTGGGGCATTTGGGTTTCTGCAAGTCAACAGAGCTTTGAGCGCTATGTTCAAACCTTTGACTCTCCAGCGGAAGGTGACGGCTTCTTTGGGTGGCTCTGCAATCAAATTGACCTGTATCCAACCGGCCACTCCAGGCCTGCAGATGTATATATACAGCTTGGAGGTCTTCGGCCCAAAGTTGTTTTGCATTCCACAGCCAATGACGCTGATCAACTGGTAATTGATCAGCTTTCGGGTATTACAGTTGAGCGTGCCCAGTACTTGGCAGAGAAGGCAATGCACCAATGAGAAGATGGCCTACCTGATCGTTCAATCTGGACGTCTTGCGCTTGGCGGCGTGTCGATCGTTAACTTAGGTGTTAGCCCCCCCGGTACTGACCCGTTTGCACTTAAAACCCATGGCAGCTTTAGACACAGGCCCTTTTTTTCACGGCACGAAAGTCGAATTGCAGGTAGGCGACTTGCTAAGGCCAGGCTTTCAATCGAACTACGACGAAAGCGTCGTGATGAATCACATTTATTTCACCGCCATTCCCAAGGGCGCTGGGCTTGCCGCGGAAATAGCCAAAGGCAGCGGCAGGCCGCGGGTCTATGTCGTTGAGCCGACGGGAGAATTCGAGAACGATCCCAACGTGACAGACAAGAAGTTCCCGGGCAACCCGACGCGGTCCTATCGAAGCAAGCTGCCTTTAAAAGTTGTTGGCGAACTCGAATCCTGGGAACCATATGACCCAGAGTTCATTCAACAACTAAGAGCCCGTGTAGAGAATGGCATGGGCAAAATCATCAATTGATGTGATGTGAGACGCCGCTGTGAAAGGCGTCCCAGTCATGGCGATAGGGCATGACCAAGATGAAAAAACCTGAAGATGCACCCGGCGCATTTCAAGCCGCCTGGAACACTCACAACATGGTGGCTCTCGGTGAGCTGTTCGACCCGGACGCAACGTTCGTGAATCGCTTTGGGCACTATGTCCGTGGTGTTGAAGAGATCGTGGCACTCCACGCTCCGATTCACGAAACCATCTATCGCGACTCCACGCTCCAGAACGAGCTGATCGACATCACACCTATCGCTGATGGGGCAGCGGTCATCCATTTCTGGAGTCGCTTGGCTGCCGGCACCAGCCACCCGGCGGGGCCACACGTGGTGGATACGCTGATCCTCGCCGTGCTGACGAGGCTGCACGATATCTGGCGCATTCGGGCGCTTGAGAACGTGACCCTTGTCAACCCGCGAACCGGTGAAGCGATCTTGCGCGGCTAGCGCAGACTTGAACCTGCGGAGCATCCTCTTCAGTCGAATCTTGTCGTGAACTCCGCATCCCTGGAAGCGCCGTCAGTCTCCTGAAAGCCCGTTATCCATAATTAAGAATTCAGTTTTCCGGTTTTCCTGTATTTCTGGCCCTGAAATAACAACAAACCCTCTGGAGACAATGCCGTGTTCAAGTCCCTCCTGCTCAGCAAATCCGACGCCGGCTTTTCGGCGGCGGTGACCGATACCGATGAGGCCCAGCTTCCCGCCGGCGACGTGCTGGTGCAGGTCGACTACTCCACCCTCAATTACAAGGACGGCCTGGCCATCACCAACAAGGGGCCGGTGGTGCGCAGCTGGCCCATGGTGGCGGGCATTGACGGCGCGGGCACCGTGCTGGAGTCGACGCATGTGGGCTGGAAGGCCGGCGACCGGTTTGTGCATAACGGCTGGGGTGTGGGCGAAACGCGCTGGGGCCTGATGGCCGAACGCGCGCGCCTGCAGGGCGACTGGCTGGTCAAGCTGCCGGCGGCCTTTAGCGCGCGCCAGGCCATGGCCATAGGCACGGCCGGCTACACCGCCATGCTCAGCGTGCTGGCGCTCGAGCAGCACGGCGTGAAGCCCGGGGACGGCGAGGTGCTGGTGACGGGCGCCACCGGCGGCGTGGGCAGCGTGGCCGTGGCTCTGCTCGGCAAGCTGGGCTTCACCGTGGTGGCCGCTACGGGCAAGGCCAGTGAGGAAGCTTATTTGAAACAGCTGGGTGCCAGCAGCGTGATGGACCGGGCCGAACTCTCGGCGCCCGGCAAGCCCCTGCAAAAAGAGCGCTGGGCCGCGGTGGTGGATGCCGTGGGTTCGCACACGCTGGCCAATGCCTGCGCGCAGACCCGCTACGGCGGCGTGGTGACGGCCTGCGGCCTGGCCCAGGGCGCGGATTTTCCCGCGACGGTCATGCCCTTTATCCTGCGCGGTGTCACGCTGGCCGGCATCGACAGCGTGATGGCGCCGCTGGCCAGACGCCGGCAGGCCTGGGAGCGCCTGGCCAGAGACCTGGACGCCGCGAAGCTGGAGTCCATGGTCGAGGAAGTGCCGCTGGCCCGCGCCGCGGAAAAAGCGGCGGACTTGATCTCGGGCAAGGTGCGCGGCCGCATCGTCGTCAAAATCTGAACAAGCCAAACAAAACAACAAAACGGAGACAAGCAATGACGCGCTACGCAGACTTCTACCGCCAGTCCATAGAGCAGCCCGAGGCCTTCTGGGCCGAGCAGGCCAAGCTGATCGACTGGCACAAACCCTTCACCCGCGTCTGCAACAACGACAACCCGCCCTTTGCCCGCTGGTACGAAGGCGGGCAAACCAATCTGTGCCACAACGCGGTGGACAGGCACCTCAAGGACAGGCCCGACCAGGCGGCTCTGATTTACGTCTCCAGCGAAACCGGTGTTGAAAAAACCTACAGCTTTCGCGAACTGCACGTCGAAGTGCAGCGCATGGCCGCCAGCCTGCTGGCCATGGGTGTGGTCAAAGGCGACCGCGTGCTGATCTACATGCCCATGATCGCCGAGGCAGCCTTTGCCATGCTGGCCTGCGCGCGCATAGGCGCCATCCACTGTGTGGTCTTCGGCGGCTTTGCCAGCGGCTCGCTGGCTTCGCGCATCGACGACGCCACGCCCCGGGTGATCATCAGCGCCGACGCCGGCTCGCGCGGCGGCAAGGTGGTGGCCTACAAGCCTTTGCTCGACGAAGCCATTCGCCTGGCCAAACACCAGCCTGAAGCCGTGCTGCTGGTCGACCGCGGCCTGGCGCCCATGAATTTCGTGGCCGGCCGCGACCTGCACTGGGAGACATTGCGCGCCAAGTACATGCATGCGCAGGTGCATTGCGAATGGCTGGACTCCACCGCCATCAGCTACACCATCTACACCAGCGGCACCACCGGCAAGCCCAAGGGCGTGCAGCGCGACACCGGCGGTTATGCCGTGGCGCTGGCCGCCAGCATGAAGCACATCTTCGACGGCCGCGCCGGTGAAACCTATTTTTCGACCAGCGACATCGGCTGGGTCGTGGGCCACAGCTACATCGTCTACGGCCCGCTGATCGCCGGCATGGCGACCATCATGTACGAAGGCCTGCCCACGCAAGGCATGGACAAACAGCCCAACGGCGCGATCTGGTGGAGCCTGGTCGAGAAATACAAGGTCACCGGCATGTTCAGCGCGCCCACCGCCGTGCGCGTGCTCAAAAAGCAGGACCCGGCCCTGCTCAAAAAGCACGACCTCTCCAGCCTGCGCGCCTTTTACCTGGCCGGCGAGCCACTCGATGAACCCACGGCGCGCTGGATCAGCGAAGGCCTGAACGTGCCCATCATCGACAACTACTGGCAGACCGAATCGGGCTGGCCCATCATCACCATCGCCAACGGCGTTGAAAAGAAGGCCAGCCGCTTCGGCAGCCCCGGCGTGCCGATGTACGGCTACAAGGTCAAGATCCTGCACGAATCCACCGGCGAAGAGCTGACGCAGCCCAACGAGAAAGGCGTGGTGGTGATCGAGGGCCCGACACCGCCCGGCTTCATGCAGACCATCTGGAAGGACGACGCCCGCTTCGTCAACACCTACTGGAAGAGCGTGCCCGGCAAGATGGTGTATTCCACCTTCGACTGGGGCATACGCGACGAAGACGGCTACTTTTTCATCCTGGGCCGCACCGACGACGTGATCAACGTGGCAGGCCACCGCCTGGGCACACGCGAGATTGAGGAAAGCATCTCAGGCCACGCGCAAGTGGCCGAAGTCGCCGTGGTCGGCGTGGCTGACCAGCTCAAGGGCCAGGTGGCCATGGCCTTTGCTGTGCCCAGGGACGCCGCCGTGCTGGCCGACAGCGCGGCCGCCCTCAAGCTTGAAGGCGAGATCATGAAACGCGTGGACGGCGACCTGGGCGCCGTCGCCCGGCCGTCGCGCGTGCTTTTTGTATCGGCCCTGCCCAAGACCCGCAGCGGCAAGATGCTGCGCCGTGCGATCCAGGCGGTGTGCGAGGGCAGGGATGCGGGGGATCTGACGACCATGGACGACCCGGCGGCGCTGCAGCAGATTCGGGATCGGGTGGCTGGCTAGAGCGCTGCCGCGTCGCCTTTTCATCGGCCTTAGTCCGGCAGGGCAAGCGTAGCGCCGGCCATCATGCCTTTCGCTTCGGGTTCCTGGGTCTCGGTCCAGACTCGGTTTCCGCTGGGCGCGACGGGGCGGTTAATGGTTTCCTGAACAATGGCACCGAGCAAACCAAACATGAGGGAGAAATCTCCTGTCGGTCGTGAGAAGGGCGCGAGCAAGTAAAAGAACCGCCGCTCGTCCGCTTGCGCCGTGATCTCCGTGACACGCTCTTGCCCGACAGATGTGGCGGCTGTGAGCCGCCTGGTACCTGGTGCGACACTGATGGCGGTGTAGCTGTTTTGCGGCAGAGTGGCCACCTTGGCGCCGTCCACCAACACCGTGACGGTCTCCGTATCTCCGGAAATTCTCACCAGATACAGCAGTGCTTGCCCCGGCATGGGGTCCTGCAGTTGAACTTCGGTAGGGGGATTGGCCCAAGCGCAGGCGCTTGCAATCAAAAGTATTCCTGCCAGCGTGCGTCGGATCATCTTGGTTTTCAAGTTCGGGTGAATCAAGCCTCAATGGCCATGAGCGTTGACCGATTCTAGAGGGCACAGCGGGCGCGCCCCTCATGTCTCAACTTGAGAAATCTTCTCGACACTTTGTTTCAGCCAAGGGTTTCTACCGGGATACCCCCTAGTGCCCAGCCTTAGCATGAGTCGCGCAAGGCCTTCGGGTAGTAGCTGACTTGGGGCCTGCCCGATCCTGTGATGACAGACAGTGATTCAACAAAAGGGGACCCCGATGACCACAAAACTCAACGTGAACGGCCGCGCCGTTTCCGTCAATGCCGAGCCCGATACACCCCTGCTGTGGGTGATACGCGATGAGCTGGGCATGACCGGCACCAAGTTCGGCTGCGGCGCCGCCCTCTGTGGCGCGTGCACCGTGCACCTGAACGGCAAGCCGGTGCGCTCCTGCCAGACGCCGCTGTCGGCGGCGGCGGGGCAGAAGGTGGCGACGATTGAAAGCCTCTCGCGCAACAACACGCACCCGCTGCAGGTGGCGTGGATCAAGCATGACGTGCCGCAGTGCGGCTACTGCCAGTCGGGCCAGCTGATGAGTGCGGCGGCCTTGCTCCAGGGGAACAAAAATCCCAGCGACGCGGACATCGACGCGGCGATGAGCGGCAACATCTGCCGCTGCGGCACCTACCCGCGCATCAAGGCGGCGATCAAGGATGCCGCTTCCACCCTGCGTAAAGCCTGAGGAGAACCATCATGACCATCACCTCACTGATTTCTCCGAACCGCCGCACCTTCCTCAAGACCTCGTCCGTCGTCACCGGTGGCCTCATGCTGGGCGTCACGCTGGGCGTTCCGTCTGCGCAGGCCGCCGGCACGCTTTACACGCCGAATGCCTGGGTGCACATTGCCGACGACAACACCATCACCCTGCTCTCCGCCCGCTCCGAGATGGGGCAGGGCGTCTACACCTCCATGCCCATGCTGATTGCCGAAGAGCTCAACGTCGACATCCGCAAGGTCAAGGTCGCGATCGCGCCGCCGGGCAAGGTCTATACCAACGCCTTGCTGGGCGCACAAATCACGGGCGGCTCGACCTCGGTGCGCGACGGCTGGGAGAAGCTGCGCATTGCGGGTGCGCAGGTTCGCATGATGCTGGTGTCGGCGGCAGCTGCGAAATGGAATGTCGACGCATCGACGCTCAAGGCCGAGAATGGCATGGTCATAGGCCCCAAGGGCAGGAAGGCGACTTACGGCTCGCTGGCCGAGGCGGCATCGAAGCTGCCGGTGCCCGAGAAAGTGGCGCTCAAAGACCCGAAGGATTTCACCGTGATCGGCAAGCCCACCAAGCGGCTGGACACGCCGATGAAGGTTAATGGCACGGCGGAGTTCGGCATCGACGTGAAGCTGCCGGGCATGGTCTACGCCAGCCTGCAGCAATGCCCGGTGATTGGCGGCAAGGTCACCAGCTTTGACGCTACCAAGGCCAAAGCCATGCCGGGCGTGATCGACGTGGTGCAGATTCCCGACGGCGTGGCGGTGGTGGCCGACAGCTACTGGCATGCCTACAAGGCCCGCCAGGCGCTCACGGTGCAGTGGGACGAAGGCCCGGTCGCGGCCATCAGCAATGCCAGCATGCTGGACGGCATACGCAAGGCGGCCGACAGCGGCAAGGTGATTCCCATCATCGCGCCCAAGGGCGACACTGCCGGCGCCATGAAGGGCGCGGCCAAGACGCTGAAGGCCGAGTACGTCTCGCCGCTGCTGGCGCATGCCACGCTGGAGCCGATGAACTTCACGGCCGACTACAAGAACGGCAAGATCCTGCTGATAGGCCCGACGCAGTTCCAGCAGGGTGCTGAAGGCAGCGTGGCGGCGGCGCTGGGCATCAAGCCGGAAGACATCACGTTGAAAACGACCTTCCTGGGCGGCGGCTTCGGCCGGCGGCTGGAGCTGGACTTCATCGTGCAGGCGGCGCAGATCTCCAAGGCCGTGGGCAAACCCGTCAAGCTGCTCTGGAGCCGCGAGGACGACACCACGCACGACTTCTACCGGCCCATGGCGGTCAACCAGCTCTCCGCCGGCCTTGGGGCCGACGGCAAGCCGGTGGCGCTGAACTTCAAGGTGACCTCGCAGTCCATCACGCAGCGCGCTTTCGGCCTGCCCAAGGACACGCTGGACCCCTTCATGGCCGAAGCCGGCGTCATGCCTTACGACATCCCGAACACGCAGTACGACCTGGTGATCCACGACAGCGGGCTGCGTGTGGGCTACTGGCGCTCGGTGAGCCATGCGCTCAATGCCTTCGCCAATGAAAGTTTTGTCGATGAGATGGCGCTGGCCGCGGGCAAGGACCCCTATGCCTACCGCATGTCGCTGCTGGACAAGCAGCCGCGCTTTGCCAACGTGCTGAAGATGGCAGCCGAGAAATCCGGCTGGGGCACGCCGGCGCCGGCCGGCCGCAGCCGCGGCATCGCGCTGATGGAAGGCTATGACACCTATATGGCGCAGGTGGCCGAGGTGTCGGTGAAGGACAACCAGGTCACGGTGCACAAGATGACGGTGGTGGCCGACCTGGGCCGCATGGTCAACCCCGACACGGTGCAGGCGCAGATCCAGTCCAGCCTCGTCTTCGGCCTCTCGGCGGCACTGAACAACCAGATCACGCTGGACAAGGGCCGGGTGCAGCAGACCAATTTCGGCGACTACCCGGTGCTGCGCATGCATGAGTCGCCGGTGATGGACATCACCCTGGTGCCCAGCACCGAAAAGCCCGGCGGCATCGGCGAGCCGGCGACGGCGCTGGTGGCGCCTGCCGTGGCCAACGCGGTGTTTGCGGCCACCGGCAAGCGGGTGCGCACGCTGCCGCTGAACGACAACCTGGCCAAAGCCTGATGACGTATGGGGTTGGCGCCGGAACTGAGGCAGAGATGAGCCTGGACTGCTAGCATCCGGCGCATGGACAACATTGACCTCGAAGTTCTGAAAACCTGTTCGCAGTGGCTGGCCGCCGGCCTGCGCTGCGAGCTGGTCACCGTGCTCAAGACCTGGGGCTCCAGCCCGCGGCCTGAAGGCTCCATGCTGGCGATCTGCGAAGACGGCCGGGTGGTGGGTTCGGTCTCAGGCGGCTGCATTGAAGACGACATGATTGACCGGGCCCGCCGCGAAGGCCTGGACCGCGCGCGGCCGGCCATCGTCACCTACGGCGTGTCAGCCGACGAGGCGCGCCGTTTCGGCCTGCCCTGCGGCGGCACCATCGAACTGGCCATAGAACCTTTGTCGACGGACAGCCGCATCGAGGAACTGCTGCAGCGCCTGCAGGCCGGCGAGCTGGTGGCGCGCCGGCTGGACATGCACACAGGCGCCGTGACGCTCAGCACGGCCCAGCCCAGCCAGTCCATGCAGGTGTCTGAAGCCGCACTGGTGACCTTGCACGGCCCACGCTGGCGCCTGCTGATCATTGGCGCGGGACAGCTGTCGCGTTTTGTGGCGCAGATTGCGCAGGGCATGGATTACGCCGTGACGGTGTGCGACCCGCGCGAAGAGTACCGTGACAGCTGGCAGGTCGAGGGCGTGGAACTGGCCACCGGCATGCCGGACGACGTGGTGCAGGCCATGAAGCTGGACGCACGTTGCGCCGTGATCGCCCTCACGCACGACCCCAAGCTGGACGACCTGGCGCTGATGGAAGCGCTGCGCTCACCGGCGTTTTACGTGGGCGCGATCGGCTCGCGGCTCAACAACCAGCGCCGCCGCGAGCGGCTGGCCGAGCACTTCGACATGAGCGAAAAAGAACTGGCCAGGCTGCACGGCCCCATAGGCCTTTACATCGGCAGCAAGACACCGCCCGAGATCGCGATTTCCATCCTGGCCGAACTCACGGCGGTGAAGAACCAGGTGGCCTTGCCGCGCGCCGTGGGCATCGCCGAAGCCAAGGCGCAGGCCGGGCTGGCGCCCACGGGCGAGGTGTGTGAATTGCCCGTGCCGGCTGGCAAGCCCGCGGCTTAGGCCGGGGCCACGTCGAAGGCTGCCGGCGGCAGCCCTGCGCGCGAGCGCTCGGCCATGACGGCCCAGGCCGCTTCCCATTCCTTCACGCGTGCCGCCAGGTCGAACAGCGGCGCCGTGGCCTTGCCCGCCTGCAGGCTTTGCCGCAACTGCTGCAAGGCTTGCGGGTTGCGTCCCAGGCGCAAGGCTTCCGCGACATAAGCCGGCCGGCTTTCCATTACGCATTGGGGCAAACCGGCCGCGCGGATGATGCTGCCGCCCAGGCGCGAGGCCATGCTGTCGCCGGCGCAGCTGAGGGCCGGAACGCCCATGCGCAGCGCATCCTCCAGGCCCAGGTTGGCGTTGAAGCGCAAGGTGTCCAGGAACAGGTCGGCGTGCTTGAGACAGGCCAGGGACTGGGACCGCGTGAGCCTGTGGGTAAAGACCAGGCGGCTTTCGTGCACGCCGGCGGCATTGGCTTCGCGCACCAGGTTGGCGGCTATGGGCAGGCTGTAAGCGGGCAGCCATAACACCGCGTCGGGCAGCGAACGCAGGATTTTCATCCAGGCGGCGAAGCTGGCCGGGTCGAGCATCACCGAGGGCACGGTGGCGCAGAGAACCAGGGCATCCTCCGGCAAGCCGGCTTGCTCGCGGGTTTCCCAACCGCTTTCGGGCGCGTCGTCATGGCTTGCCAGCCAGCAGGTATGCGGCAGGCGCACGATGGCGCCGTAGGGCGCGAGGTCCAGCCCGTCGGGGTGCACAAAGCGGTCGGACATGTTGTAGTCGCAGGGCCGCGGCGGGTTGTGGCGGTGCCAGGTAAGCTGGCGCAGCTGCACAGGCGCGACGCGCAGCTCGGGTATTTCAGGCCGGCACCAGGCGGTGTCGAAAGTCATGTCGACAAACACGTCGAGCTGGTCAAGCCGCATGCGCCCGGCGGCTTCCGCGTCCGACATGTGGGCGATTTCGGTGACGCTGGCGGCATGCGGCTTGAGCATTTCGCCGTGCTCGAGCTCGGGATGCCGCGTGGGGGAATAGATGTGGATCGCAAAGCGGCCGCCGTCGTGCAGCGCGAGCTGGCGTTTCAGCGCATGGGCGTGGCGCTCGTCGCGCAGGCTTTGCACCGCCATGCCGATGCGGATGCGCTCGTCACGCCGGCCCACCGGCGTTGCGCGCCGCGCGAAGGGGGGCAGCGCCGTCTTCACGCTTTCGCTGATCTTGGCCACCGAGACACGGCGCAACTGCGCAAGTTCGTTCTCGTCCATGTCCAGCATGAGGCCGTAGAACTGCGCGTCGCGCCAGTCGCGGTGCCGGCCGGTGCGCAGGGCTTCTTCCAGCATCTGCCGCAGCGTGGCCGTGAGGCGCTCGTTGTCGCGCCAGTCGCAGACCGTCATGGCTTCGAAGGCCTGGCCGCAATAGAGCTGCCGCGCATTGGGAAGCTCGCCTTGCGGCAGGCGCAGCTTGTGGTCGAGGTAGGCCGGCGCGATGGCGCGTCCCAGGAATTCGCGGAAGTAGTCCAGCGTGGCGGCGTCGAAGCGCAGGCTGGCTTCGCGGGATTTGTCGAAGTCGCCGTTGAAGGCCAGCACGGCCGCGCCGCGTATGCGGATGTCGAGGTCATCCGGCAAGCGCAGGGCCGCCGCTTCGAGCACGGCCAGTGCTTCGGCATAGCGCCGGGCACCGCAGAGGTAGTCGCTGAGGTTGACGTGGTAGGGCGCGTGGCCCGGGTCCCGCGCCAGGCATTTGCGGGCGCAGTCCAGCGCGGCCTCCCACTGGCCCTGCGCGGCAGCCATCAGCCCGACGTTGTTGAGGGCGCGGGCGTGGTTCGGGTCCAGCGTCAGCGCGCGCTGGTAGGCCATGCCGGCGCGGGCCAGGTCGCCGCAGCTTTCGGCCGCGATGGCCAGGTTGGCTGCGCCGTCGGCGCTCTGCAGCAGCAGGGCCTCGACCGAGAGCAGCGCCTTGTACGCGGCCACGGGCCTGGAGAGCGCGGACAGCAGGGTGGCGCAGGCCGAGGCGGCGTTGACGTCGCCGGGTTCAAGTGCCAGCGCTTTTTCAAAAGCGATCAGCGCCTGCTCGAACCGGCCCTGCGCGTGCAGTTGCGCGCCGCGCAGCATCCAGCCGGGGCTGTCCTGCGGTGGAGTGGTTTCGGCCGCGCTCGGGGGCGTGTTGTGCATAGCCCGGATTATGTGGCAGCGGCCCGTGCCAATGGGCCGTATCCAAAGGGATAATCGGCGCAGCATGAACGCTCCCGCCACGGCTTCCTCTTCCCCGGCATCCGCGCAGCCTTCCACGCTGCACCTGCTCGGGCGTTTCAGCGAAGCCTATACGGGCGCGGAACGCGAGCTGCTGGACATACGCCGCCTGCTGGAGGGGCGGCGGCCGGTGAAGCTCTGGTCCGACGTGCCGCCGCATTCCAGCTATGCGGGGCAGGGGATCGCGACCATCCAGCCCTTTGCCCAGCAGTTCCCCCGGGGCGGTACCCTGCTGATCGCCGGTGTGCATATGCGGCCCGGCATCTGGCTCAAGTACGCCCGCTTCGAACAGATCATCCTTTTCTACAACCTGGCCAACCATGGGCAGCTGTTTGCCGCGCTGGAAGCTCTGCGCGACAGCACGGGCCTGGACCCGGAACTGGTGTTCGTGTCCAGGATGCTGCAGCTCAGCGTGGGCCTGCCCGGCCGCATCGCGCGCAGCCTGATGGACCTGCAGCCCTTTCTCGCGGTGGCGGATGAACGCTTCGTGCAAGCCGCGAGGCAACCCTTCACCGTGGGTCGCGTCAGCCGCGATGCACCGGACAAGCACCACCCGGAAGACCCGGCGCTGTACCGCATGCTGGCCAGCCGGGGCCTGCGGGTGCGCATCATGGGCGGTACCTGCCTGGCGCCGGCGCTGCAAGGCGTCGAAGGGATAGAGCTGCTGCCCGCCGGCGCCGAAAGCGCGGCGGATTTTTACCGCTCGCTCGATGCTGTTTTCTACCGCACGGGCGCTTCGACGGAAGCCTACGGCCGGGTGGTGGTGGAAGCCATGGCGGCCGGCCTGCCGGTGGTGGCCCATGCACGCGGCGGTTATGCCGAAGTCATGG
The DNA here is from genome assembly GCF_964252805.1 of Polaromonas sp. LjRoot131. Taxonomy (NCBI): domain Bacteria; kingdom Pseudomonadati; phylum Pseudomonadota; class Betaproteobacteria; order Burkholderiales; family Comamonadaceae; genus Polaromonas; species Polaromonas sp. LjRoot131. The sequence goes on from NZ_CAXUPF020000001.1 coordinate 1,079,905, forward strand.
AACACGAGGTGTCGGGCCTGCTGGTCCAGTCGCAGGAAGAGGCCTACGACGCCGTGATGCGGCTGGCGGGCGACGCCGGGCTTTGCCGGCAGATGGGCGAGGCGGGCAGGGCGCGGGCGCTGGCCGTGCACGGCCCCGAGGCCACGCGGCGCGAGATGGCTTTTTACCTGAAGTCGGGCGCGGCTTAGGGGGCCTGGAAGATGGCGGTCCCGGAATACGAACCCGCCGGCGACAGTCCGCCGGTGTAAATCAGGCCGGCGCGGTTGGCGTTGGGGCCGGTGAACATGCCCTTGACGGCGCCGCTGCCGCTGGAAAAGGTGGAGCTCGAGAAATAGACGAAGTTTTCCACCACGTTGCCGAACGAGGTGGCGATGTTCACGCTGAGCATGGGCCCGCCGATCTGGGCCGGGTCGAAATTAACCGAGAAGGTCGCGCTGTTCAGCGTCCCGCTGGAACCGGTATAGGACGTGGGCGCCGAACCGCCGATCAGGGTGTAGCTGGCGACGCCCACGGTGGTGGGCAGGACCGGCGTGGCCTGGCCCACGATGTAGTGCAACTGGGCCAGGTTGGTGGCGCCGTTCTTGGAGCCGCTGGCCCAGTTGCCCCAGCCGATGAAATCGTTGGTGGCCATGGAGCCGAAGGAGCCGGCCGCGGTGTTGACGGTGGGCGTGAAGACGTTACCGGACGACTCGAATTCGGTGACCTTGCCGGCATCCATCACGACGGAGGCGGAGGCCACCGGGCCGGTGAAGCTGCCGTTGGGGTCGGAGGTGACCGGCGGCAGGTGGTAATGGGCGACGGCCGTCAGGTTGGTGAAGGTGCCGGAGTTCGGGCTGGTCGTGGGCGGCTTGGGTGGTACAGGCGCCTCGGCCTTGATCAGGTCGGGTTTGCCCTTGTCATCGACCTTGTCGCCCACGGTGACAGGGTCGCGCTCCGGCTCGGGCGTGGGAACGTTGGCCCGCACATTGGTGCGCACGGGCGCATCGGTGTTGTTGATGACGCGCACCGATTCGCCGGCCGTCAGGCCTACGCAGCCGCCGGCATTGCAGACCTCGATGGCGTCCAGCTCGGTCGTCACGCCCAGGGAACCATCGGGGTTGTAGCCGACGTTGAAGCCCGAGCCTCGAATGCCGATGGTGGCCGTGGTGGTGGTGACCTTGTAGTTTTCGCGGTTGCGCTTGCCGATCAGGCCGGTGATGGCCCGCATGCTGCCGCGCAGCAGGTCGACCAGGAACCGGTCTTCCTTGGGATCGGCCTTGTCGACATAGTTGGCGACCTTGAACTCGGTATTGGGCTGCAGGGACACCAGCCCGCCGTCGGTGAAGCGCACCTGCGCGCGGCCGCTGGCGCCGGTCACGATGGCCTGGCCGCTTTCGATGTCCTTGCCCTTGACCAGTGCCGTGGTGCCGCCGTCGGCGCGGCGGACGTTGACGTCGCCGGCGATGAACTGGGCTACCCCCGCGGAGGGCGCGGCGGAGGCCTGCAGCGGGTAAATGGCGGCCAGCGCCATGACCAGGACGGTGTGTTGGAGCTTGATGTGAGTCATGGTGGTTTCTCCGGGTATTTTTTTAAGGGGTTCGCACGGGGCTGGCGTAGGGCGCTAAGGGGGCCCGCTCAGAGCGGAGGCCTCAGGACCAGGGTGGTCTGCTGGAAAACGGCCGCGCCGGAAACCTGGCCCGCGCTGGCGCCGGCGCCGGTGACTGACGGTGCGCTGTAGACCAGCGCGGCTCGACTGGCGTTGTTGCCGGTAAAAAAACCGGTGACATTCGCGCCCGAGCTGCTGGTGATTTTGGAGTTGTTGAGGTCCAGGTTGCTGCTGACGCCGTAGTCGTTGCCGCCGAAACGCGTGGTGAGGTTGAGGTTGCCATAGCCCTGGCCCGCACCGTAGGCGCCGAAGTTGGCGACCAGCGAACCGCCGACAAGCTGGCCCGCGCCGAACTGGCTGGAAAAGGCCGTGCCGCCGGCAAGCTGGTAAGTGCCCTGCATGTTGTCGGCCGGCATCTCGGCCAGGGGCGTCGGCCGGCCCATCACGAAGTGAACCGATTCAATCGAGGTGGGCGTGCCCGCCACGATTTTTTGCCCCGTCACCCAGCTGCCCCAGCCGACGAAGTCGGCATCGGCGGGTACGCCCAACGCGCCTTTTTCCATCGTCGTGAGGCCGGGCGTGCTGCGGAACTGGGTGCGGACGTTGCGGCTGTCGACGCTGTCGAAGTCGATCGGTTTGCCGCTGAGGAAGCTGGTCAGCACGGCCGTGCCGGCCTCGGGGTAGTAACTTTCGACCACCGAGCTGGACGCCGAGGGATCGGTGAACGCAACCGCCGCGGCCAGGTCGGTGAACACCTGCTTGACGGGCGCCGGCGTCGCGGCAGGCGGAGGAACGATGGCGGGCTTGCCGTCGGAGGTGGTCTGGTTGCCCACCACGACGACTTCCTGGGCAGGCGCCGGCGTCGGCACGTTGGCCCGCACATTGGTGCGCACGGGCGCCTCGGCGTTGTTGATCACACGCACCGACTCGCCGGCCGTCAGGCCCACGCAGCCGCCGGCATTGCAGACCTCGATGGCGTCCAGCTCGGTGGTGATGCCCAGCGAGCCGTCGGGGTTGTAACCCACGCTGAAGCCGGAACCGCGTATGCCGATGGTGGCCGTGGTGGTAGTGACCTTGTAGTTGTCGCGGTTGCGCTTGCCGATCAGGCCGGTGATGGCCCGCATGCTGCCGCGCAGCAGGTCAACCAGGAAGCGGTCCTGCTTGGGGTCGGCCTCGTCGACGTAGTTGGCGATCTTGAATTCGGTGTTGGGCTGCAGGGATACCAGTCCGCCGTCGGAAAAGCGGACCTGGGCCCGCCCGGCGTTGCCCGTCAGGATGGATTCGCCGCTTTCAAGCGGTTTGCCCTTGGCCAGGGCCTCGGTCCTGCCGTTCGCGCGCTGCACGTTGACGTCGCCGGCGATGAACTGGGCCACGCCGGCCGAGCCTGCGGCCATGGCCTGGGCGGGAAACGCCGCAGCGACCACCACCGAGAGGGCGGCTCGTTGGAGCGGAGATTTCCGTGTTGTTTTCATGGGGGCATTGTTAGCCGGCAAGCCGGCATCAGAAGTCGCGGCGCACGGTGACCGAGAACAGGCTGCGGTTGTAGTCGGAAATCACGACGTTGGATTTCACCGAGGTCAATGCCAGCTGGGGCGTGACACGCCACAGTTTGGCGGGCACCCAGTTGAGCCCGAGGTTCAGGTTCCACTGTTGGTCATGGCGGGTGACGAGGAAGAGCGGGTCGGCGCCGCCGTATTTACGGTCCTCGTAGGCCAGGCTGCCGAACAGCGCCAGCGTGTCCGAGAGCGTTTTCTGGATGCCGGTGCGAACGCCGACAAGGTCATGGCCCAGTTGCGGGACGCCCGAGGCGCGCTCTTTTTCCGTGCCGATATAAGCGCCGCCGAAGACGACGATGTTGCTGTCGCGGAAGGCATGGGCATAGGAGGTGCCGATCACCGTGCGCGTCGCGTCGCGCAGCGACTGGCCGGGGTAGCTCAGGTCGCCCCACTGGATGTAGCTGCTCCACTGGCGAAAGCCGTCGATGCGGTAGGTCCATTCGCCGACCAGGCCTTGCTGGTCGCGGGCGCGCGAGCCGGCGACGGTGTAGGTCCCGGCCTGGACCACGCCCGAGAACTCGTGTTTGTCGTAGCGGTAGCTGGCGCCGAAATTGAGGTCCACCTGGCCGGTGTTGAAGTCGTTGTACTTGGCGTTCACGCGTGCGTTGCCGTAGACGTTGCCGATCAGCGACCAGCGCGGGTCCACCACGTAGCGGGCCGACAGGCCGCCCCCCAGGCTGGCAAAGGCGTCCTTGGTTTCCACGCCGGCGCTGTTGAGCGTGAAGATCAGGCCGCCGAACGCGGGCACGGCCACGTTGGGGTTGCCGGGGCCGCTGTTGATGTTGGTGTCGTAGCCGATGCTGGCCTCGATGAAGGGCTTGACCGACGAGCGGGCGGCTTCTTCCGTCCGGTCAATGGCCTGCAGGAACTGGTCGATGGTGGCGGCGGCCTCGGCCGGGATGTTGTCCTGCTTGGTCTCCAGCAGCACCTGCCGGGAGGCCTTGGTGTCGCCGACCGAGAAGAGCGCGCGGCCGAGTTCGGCGCGTGCCCGCGAATTGCCGGGTTGCACGGCCAGCACGCGCTCCAGCGCGAACACCGCGCGGGTGTACTGGCCGGTCTCGTTGGCGGCGATGCCCAAGACCGTGTCGAAGTCCGGGTCGCCGGCGCGCGCGGCCTCTTGCGGCTCCAGCAGGTCGAAGGCTTTCTGGGCCTGGCTCTGGTCCAGCAGGGTGCGTGCGTTGGTGACCAGTGCGTCGACTTCCGCATGCGCCAGGCCGCTGAGAAGGCCTGCCAGCAGGAGGACGGCGCCGCCCGAGAAAAGTTTGTGTTTTGAATACATAAGTATTATTTTATAAAGATCCCAGGTAACCACCCGTAAGTAACAAAAGTTTTATATCACGGAGGCATGACTTTCAGGGCTTTATTACACCTGCTACAGAGGGGTGGAGTGCATTGCGGCAACACCTTTTGGCGGCTTTGGCAGCGGCTGGGTGATATTCACCGTTTTCAGGAGGCCGCCAAGGGTATTTACGGAGAAATCCTCCCCAATTTGGAGGAATAATATTAGTCATTACTTATATTAAGAAGAAGTCACTATGGACGAGATGATCCAAGCCAGTGCCCAGGTTGAACGGGGCCGGGTGTTTGAACTGGCGGCCGAACTGTTCAGCGTACTGGCAACGCCCATGCGCCTGCGCGTCCTGAGCGCGCTGTGCGAGCGTGAAAAATCCGTCAACGAGCTGCTGGCCGAGATCGACACCACGCAGCCCAACCTTTCGCAGCACCTGGCCGTGCTGTACCGCACCGGCGTGCTGGCCAAACGCAAGGAAGGCACCCAGGTGATCTACCGCGTGCAAAGCGAAAAAGCCGTGGCGCTGTGCCGCAGCGTCTGCACCCAGATCGCCATCGAACTGGACGAGCCGGGCGCGCTGCCCCCGGCGCAAAGCCTGTCGCCGCGCTCCGGCACGCAGGACGCCTGAACCGAAAGACGCCACCCATGATGTTGAACCGATTCCTTCAGCGTGCCCCTGAAAATTTCCTATCTCGCGAGCAGATACAGGACGTGCGGGCGGGGCGCCGCGGCTTTCTGGCCGGCGCTTTCGCGGCCGCGGCCGGCACCCTGGCCGCGGGCCAGGCCGCTGCGCAAGGCGCCGCCCCGGCAGCCGAAGGCGAGCCCGAAATCCTGAACCTTCCGCCGCACAGCAAGGGCCTGGGCCAGCCGGTGGCGGCGCGGGCTTACGGCATGCCGAGTGAATTCGAGAAAAACCTGCAGCGCCGCGAAAGCCCGGGCCTGACGCGCGTCAGCCAGGCCAGCGTGAGTTTTTGCCCCCTGCAGGGCCTGTTCGGCATCATCACGCCCAGCGGCCTGCACTTTGAGCGCCACCACCAGGGCTGGTGGGACATAGACCCGTCCAAGCACCGGCTGATGCTCAACGGCTCCGACGAGGCCATGCTCAAGCGCCCCATGGTTTTCAACATGGACGAGCTGATGCGCCTGCCCAGCGTGAGCCGCATGCACTTCATCGAATGCGGCGCCAACACCGGCATGGAGTGGGGCAATGCCGCGGTGCCGACGGTGCAGTACACCCACGGCATGCTCAGCTGCAGCGAATTCACCGGCGTGCCGCTGCGCACCTTGCTGGAGCTTTGCGGCGCCGACCTCAAGCGCGCCAAATTCATCCTGGCCGAAGGCGCCGACGGCTCGGGCATGACGCGCACCATTCCCATGAGCCTGGTGATGAGCGGCGAGGTGCTGGTCGCCTACGGGCAGAACGGCGAAATGCTGCGGCCCGAAAACGGCTATCCGCTGCGTCTCATCGTGCCCGGCGTGCAGGGCGTGAGCTGGATCAAATACCTGCGCCGCATCGAGGTGGGCGACATGCCCTACGGCGCCAAGGACGAAACCATCCACTACGTGGACCTGCAGCCCAGCGGCCTGCACCGGCAGTACACCAGCATCCAGGAAGTCAAAAGCGTGGTGACCTCGCCCAGCGGCGGCCAGGTGCTGCTGCAAAAAGGTTTTCACAACCTCACGGGCCTGGCCTGGAGCGGCCGCGGCAAGATACGCCGGGTCGACGTCTCGGTGGATGGCGGGCGTAACTGGACGCAGGCGCGGCTGGAGGGGCCGGTGCTGGCCAAATGCCTTACGCGCTTCAACGCCGACTTCGTCTGGGACGGCAAGCCGGCGATTTTCCAGAGCCGTGCGGTGGACGAAACCGGGCAGGTCCAGCCGACCTACAGCGAACTGCGCAAGGTGCGCGCCTCGCGCAGCATTTACCACAACAACGCCATCCAGTCGTGGTTGCTGGAAGAAAACGGCGAGGTGAAAAATGTCCAGGTTTAAACACGTTCCCTGCGCGTTGCTGCTGGTCCTTGCCGGCTTGGGCGCAGGCGTCGCCCAGGCGCAGCCGGCCGCGCGCCAGGCGGCGCTGGCCGGCGTCGGCAGAACCGCCACGCCTGCGGAGGTCAAAGCCTGGGACATCGACGTGCGGCCCGATTTCAAGGGCCTGCCCAAGGGGCAGGGCACGGTGCGCCAGGGCGAAGTGCTGTGGGAGGCGCAGTGCGCCTCCTGCCACGGCAGTTTTGCCGAGTCGTCCGAGGTGTTCACGCCGATCGCCGGCGGCACCACGGCGCAAGACATCAAGAACGGCCGGGTCGACGGCCTGATGCCGGGCGCCAACCAGCCCAACCGCACCACGCTGATGAAGGTGTCCACGCTGTCGACGCTGTGGGACTACATCAACCGCGCCATGCCCTGGACCGCACCCAAGACGCTGACGCCAGACGAGGTCTATGCCGCGACGGCCTATATCCTGTTCCTGGGCAATGTGCTGCCGGAAGACTTCACGCTGTCGGACGCCAACATCCGCGAGGTGCAGGCCCGCCTGCCCAACCGCAACGGCATGACCACGGCGCACGCGATGTGGCCCGGCAAGGAACTGGGCGGCACGGCCAAACCTGACGTGCAGGGATCCAGCTGCATGGCGAACTGCAAGACCGAGGTGGTGGTCAAAAGCTTTTTGCCGGACTATGCGCGCAACGCCCATGGCAACCTGGCCGAGCAGTCCCGCCTGGTGGGCCAAAGCCGCGGCGTGGACACGACACGGCCGGCCTTGGCCGCCGAGGCAAAATCCGCCACCGTCATGGCCCAGGCGGAACGCGCACCTGCCGCAGCGACCCCTGTGGCCGCCGTGGTGAAGACGGCCGCTACCGGCTCGGCCTCCGTGATGCCGCTGCTGCAGAAAAATGCCTGCGTGGCCTGCCACGGCATGGACAACAAACTGGTGGGTCCTTCGTTCAAGGATATAGCCAACAAATATAAGGACCGTGCCGACGCGGTGAATTACCTCTCGGGCAAAATCAAGGCCGGCGGGCAGGGTGCCTGGGGTGCGATCCCGATGCCGCCGCAGGCTTTGAGCGCGGCGGAGTCGGCCCAGATTTCCCAATGGCTGGCGCAGGGCGCGGCGAAGTAGGGCGTGCGGACCGGCAGTGTTTTTTTTGAGGGATGCTGGGAGAAATACCCTCCCGGAGTTTTGTGTTTTTGTGTCCAATCGGGCTAAGTTTTTAAAGACATTCAAGTTATATACAGAGGAGTTCAACCATGGAACGTCGTGATTTTTTGGCTAGCAGTTCCGGCGCCACGGCGCTGGCGCTGGCAGCCGCTTCGGGCTTGAGCCCGGCCTATGCGCAAAACGCCCCAGGCTGGAACAAGGCCGCTTTTGAGAGCAAGTCCCTGGCCGACGCGGCCAAGGCCATGGGTGCCACCAGCGCACCGGTCGAAAGCAAGGACCTGCTGCTGCAGGCGCCTGAAATCGCTGAAAACGGCAACGTGGTGCGCGTCGGCGCGCAGAGCAACATCGCCAACACGACGCAGATTGCCCTCATCGTCGAAAAGAACCCGAGCGCGCTGGCCGCCGTGTTCGACATCCCGGCCGGCACCGACGCCAATGTCTCGACCAACATCAAGATGGGCCAGTCCTCCAACGTCTATGCGCTGGCCAAGGCCGGGGACAAGTACTTCTATGCGGTGAAGGAAGTGAAGGTAACGCTCGGAGGCTGCGGCGGCTGATTCCGCCCAGCACCTCCGTTCCAACCCCAACTTCAAATCAGGAGAAAAAAATGTCAGATCCCATGCGAATCCGGGCGCAGGCCCAAGGCGATAAAACCACGGTGCGTGTGCTCGTGAGCCATGAAATGGAAAGCGGCCAGCGCAAGGATGCCGCCGGCAAGACCGTGCCGGCCTGGTTCATCCAGAACATCAGCGCCACCTGGAACGGCAAGACCGTCATGAGCGCCCAGTGGGGCACGGCCGTGTCCAAAAACCCTTTTGTGCAATTCAGCTTCAAGGGCGGCAAGGCCGGCGACAAGATCGCGGTCAGCTGGATCGACAACCACGGCGACAAGCGGACCGACGAGGCCGTCATCTCCTGAGTTCCCCGGTTTTCGCGCCGCGGCCCCGGCCGCCCACAACGATATTTGAGGAGAGACCACGATGAAAAAAAGCCTGTTCGGACTGGCGGCACTGGCCGCAATAGCCGCCTTGCCTTTGCCGGCCGCGGCGCAGAAAAGCACGGCCGAAGGCATTGCCGAATACCGCGCGATGCTGGCCGACGGCAACCCCGCCGAGCTCTACGAAGCCAAGGGCGAGGCCCTGTGGAAACAGGCGCGCGGCCCGAAAAACGCCTCGCTGGAAAAATGCGACCTGGGCAAGGGCCCGGGCGTGGTCAAGGGCGCTTTTGTCGAGCTGCCGCGTTTCTTCGCCGACACCCAGCGTGTGCAGGACCTGGAGTCGCGCCTGCTGACCTGCATGGAACAGTTGCAGGGCTTCAGCGCCGCCGACATCGCCAAGACGCCTTTCGGCGCGGGCGAGCAGAAATCGATTGAGTCGCTGGTGGCCTACATCTCGGCCGAGTCGCGCGACATGGCGTTTAACGTGCCCCAGACGCATGCCAAGGAAAAGCTGATGTACGAGGTGGGCAAGAAGGTGTTTTACCTTCGCGGCGGCCCTTACGATTTTTCCTGCGCGTCCTGCCACGGCGAGGACAACAAGCGCGTGCGCCTGCAGGACCTGCCCAACCTGACCAAGCAGCCCGGCGCCGGCAACGGCTTCGGCGCCTGGCCGGCCTACCGCGTCTCCAGCGGCGACCTGTGGAGCATGCAGCGCCGCCTGAACGACTGCTACCGGCAGCAGCGCTTCCCGTTTCCGGGTTATGCCTCCGACGCCACCATAGCCCTGGGCGTGTACATGGGCGTCAACAGCAAGGGCGGCGTGTCGATCGCGCCCGCCCTGAAACGTTAATCCCTTCAGTCCGGTATCGGGAAAAATCCACATGAACAAGTCATACACACAAGCAGCGCTGTCCGCGGCAGGCCTGGCGTTCGCCGCCTTTTTCCTGGCCAGCTGCGCCACCGCGCCCACGGCCCAGCAGGTTGATGAAGCCACGCAGCAGGTGCTCAAGAGTTCCTTCCGCGACCAGGGCATCGCCAAGATGGACCGGTTGGCGCTGGACGCGTCCAACCAGGCCTGCTCGGAAGCGGCCGGCAAACCGCTGGACGAAAAACTCGCCAAGTCCATTGAAGAGGCCAACCTGAAGACCGTGAAGCTGCCCTCGGATGGCAAGTACCTCGGCAACTGGAGCGAAGGCGAAAAAATCGCGCAGAACGGCCGCGGCCTGACCTGGAGCGACAAACCCGGCGAGGCCAACGGCGGCAGCTGCTACAACTGCCACCAGATCAGCAAGGCCGAGCTGTCCTTCGGCTCCATAGGTCCCAGCCTCTACAACTACGGCAAGCTGCGCGGCGTGAGCAACCCCGCGTCGCCCGAGAGCAAGCCCATCGTCGACTACACCTGGGGCAAGCTGTGGAACGCCAAGGCCTACAACGCTTGCTCCGGCATGCCTAGGTTCGGCCATGCGTCCATCCTGAACGAGCAGCAGATCCGCGACGTGATGGCGCTGCTGCTCGACCCGAACTCGCCCGTCAACAAATAATTCCATTCCTGCTTCAAAGCGATAGGTCGTTGCGCCGCCTTGCCGTGCTGTAGCACTGTCTGCGGCGACGCGCCTGCTCTCGCATTGAATTAGAAATGGAATCACTGGTCATCGTTCCAGCTGCCGGCCCCTCAAGCGGGCGCGCGCCGGTTCCCGATTTGACCGCAACCTGAAAGCATGCCTGGTGCGCCGGGCAGGATGTCCAACGCCATGAATCTCTCCCGCCGCGAGTTTGCAAGTGTCATGGCGGCCGCCCTGGCCGCCGGTTTTCCCCTGCAGCGCGAGGCCGGTGCGGCCCAGGCCGCCGGCCTGTACGAGTTGCCGCGCAGCGGCAATGTGCACCTGCTGCACATGACCGACTGCCATGCCCAGCTGTTGCCGATCTACTTCCGGGAGCCTTCCGTCAACCTGGGCGTGGGCGCCATGCGGGGGCAGGCGCCGCACCTGGTGGGCGAACACCTGCTCAAGGCGGCCAGCCTGAAATCGGGCACGCCCGAAGCCCATGCGCTGACCTTCCTCAACTTTGAGCGGGCGGCCCGCCAGTACGGCAAGGTGGGCGGCTTTGCCCATCTCGCCACGCTGGTGAAGCAGCTCAAAGGCGGGCGCCCCGGCGCACTGTTGCTCGACGGCGGCGACACCTGGCAGGGCAGCGCCACGGCGCTCTGGACCCAAGGCCAGGACATGGTCGACGCAGCCAAGCTGCTGGGCGTGGACGTGATGACCGGCCACTGGGACTTCACCTACGGCGAGGAGCGCATCAAGAAGATCGTCGAGCAGGACTTCGCCGGCAAGATCGACTTCATCGCCCAGAACGTCAAGACCAGCGACTTCGGCGACCCGGTGTTCAAGCCTTATGTGATCAAGGAAATGAACGGCGTGCCGGTGGCCATCGTCGGCCAGGCCTTTCCCTACACGCCTATTGCCAACCCAGCCTGGCTCACGCCCAATTGGACTTTCGGCATCCGCGAAAGCGAAATGCAGGAAACCGTGAACGAGGCGCGCGCCAAGGGTGCGCAGGCCGTGGTGCTGCTGAGCCACAACGGTATGGACGTGGACCTCAAGATGGCCTCGCGCGTCACCGGCATCGATGCGATCCTGGGCGGCCACACCCATGACGGCGTGCCGGTGCCCGTCATCGTCAAAAACCCGGGCGGCCAGACCATCGTGACCAATGCCGGCAGCAACGGCAAGTTCCTGGGCGTGCTGGACCTCGATGTCAAGGACGGCAAGGTGGCCGGCTTCAATTACCGGCTGCTGCCGGTTTTCGCCAATCTGCTGCCGGCCGACGCGGCGATGAACGAGCTGATCGCGAAGGTGAGGGCGCCTTACACCGTAAAACTCGACGAAAAACTGGCGGTGACCGAAGGCACGCTGTACCGCCGCGGCAATTTCAACGGCAGCTTCGACCAGCTCATCCTCGATGCGCTCATGAAGGTGCGCGGCGCCGACATCGCGTTCTCGCCGGGGTTCCGCTGGGGCACCTCGCTGCTGCCCGGCCAGGCCATCACACGCGAGCACGTGATGGACCAGACCGCCATCAGCTATCCCTGGACCACGCTGACCGACATGCGCGGCGACATGATCAAGACCATCCTGGAAGACGTGGGCGACAACCTCTTCAACCCCGACCCGTATTACCAGCAGGGCGGCGACATGGTGCGCGTGGGCGGCCTGACCTACACCTGCGAGCCCGGCGCCAAGATGGGCGAACGCATCCAGGACATGCGCCTGGGCGGCAAGCTCATCGAAGCCGGCAAGACTTACAAGGTGGCCGGCTGGGCCCCGGTGGCCGAGGCCAGCAAAAATGCCGGCCCACCGGTCTGGGAGGTGGTGGAAAGCTACCTCAAGACGCAGAAAGTCATCAAGCCCGTCAAACCCAACACGCCGAAGCTGATCGGTGTGGCCGGCAACCCGGGCCTTGCCGCCTGAACTTTCGCCCCAATCTGTCAAACAGCTGTCAAGGCCGGGCATGTGAAGGTATGTGAGCCATGTAAAAGACATGACCTATTCGAAATGGGCATGGCATGGTCTTTCCGCTGTCACAGTTCGGTGGCACAATCTGGGTTGTTTCTGAAGGCCCTTCCTGCCACAGTCGCATCCGCTAATCGGTCCAGCCGTGTTGCGGAAGGTTAATCAACCAGCTTTAACCAGCTAATGTTTCCCCAAGGGAAACGGAGGTCAGCGGATATGAGTTCCAACCCGGCGGCATCGTCCGTCTATTCAGCCTATCAAGGCAATACCTATCTCTTCGGCGGCAATGCGCCCTATGTCGAAGAGATGTACGAAAACTACCTCGCCAACCCCGGCAGCGTGCCCGACAACTGGCGCGAGTATTTCGACGCACTCCAGCACGTTCCCGCCGTCGACGGCAGCAATGCCAAGGACGTTCCGCACCTGCCGGTCGTCAACGCCTTCGCCGAACGCGCCAAACAGGGCCAGACCAAGGTCGTCGTGGCCAGCGGTGCCGATTCGGAAATGGGCCGCAAACGCACCGCCGTCCAGCAACTGATCGCCGCCTACCGCAACGTCGGCGCACGCTGGGCCGACCTGGACCCGCTCAAGCGCGCCGAGCGCGACAAGATTCCCGAACTGGAGCCCTCGTTCTACGGCTTCAGCGACGCCGACCAGGAAACCGTGTTCAACACCAGCAACACCTTCTTCGGCAAAGACACCATGAGCCTGCGCGAGCTCATGAACGCGCTGCGCGAGACCTATTGCGGCACCATCGGCGCCGAATACATGTACGCCACCGACCAGAACCACAAGCGCTGGTGGCAGCAAAAGCTCGAATCGATTCGCAGCAAGCCCAATTTCACCAAGGAAAAGAAGCTCCACATCCTGGACCGCCTGACGGCCGCCGAAGGCCTGGAGCGCTTCCTCCACACCAAGTACGTCGGCCAGAAGCGCTTCTCGCTCGAGGGCGGCGAAAGTTTCATCGCCAGCATGGATGAGCTCATCCAGTCGGGCGGCATCAAGGGCGTGCAGGAAATCGTGATCGGCATGGCCCACCGCGGCCGCCTCAACGTGCTGGTCAATTCCCTGGGCAAGGTCCCGGCCGACCTGTTCGCCGAGTTCGACCACACCGCCCCGGAAGACCTGCCCAGCGGCGACGTCAAATACCACCAGGGTTTCAGCTCCGACGTGACCACCCCCGGCGGCCCGGTCCACCTGACGCTGGCTTTCAACCCCTCGCACCTGGAAATCGTCAACCCCGTGGTTGAAGGCTCGGTGCGCGCCCGCATGGACCGCCGCGCCGACCCCAAGGGCCTGCAGGTGCTGCCGGTGCTGGTGCACGGCGACGCCGCCTTCGCAGGCCAGGGCGTGGTCATGGAAACCCTGGCGCTGGCCGAAACCCGTGGTTACTTCACGGGCGGAACGGTCCACATCGTGATCAACAACCAGATCGGTTTCACCACCAGCGACCCGCGCGACAGCCGCTCGACGCTGTACTGCTCCGACGTTGTCAAGATGATTGAAGCGCCGGTGCTGCACGTCAATGGCGACGACCCCGAAGCCGTCGTGCTGGCCACGCAGCTGGCACTCGAGTTCCGAATGGAATTCCAGAAGGACGTCGTGGTCGACATCATCTGCTTCCGCAAGCTGGGCCACAACGAGCAGGACACGCCCGCGCTGACCCAGCCGCTGATGTACAAAAAGATCGCGCAGCACCCCGGCACGCGCAGGCTGTATGCCGACAAGCTCACGGCCCAGGGCATGGGCGACACGCTGGGCGACGACCTCGTCAAGGCCACGCGCGCGGCGCTGGACGCCGGCAAGAGCACCTTCGACCCGGTGCTGACCAACTTCAAGAGCAAGTACGCGGTCGACTGGACGCCATACCTCGGCAAGAAGTGGACCGACGCGGGCGACACCGCCATCCCCATGGCCGAGTGGAAGCGCCTGGCCGACAAGATCACCGCCATCCCCGGCACCGTGGCACCGCACCAGCTGGTCAAGAAGGTGTACGACGACCGCGCCGCCATGGGTCGCGGCGACATTCCCGTGGACTGGGGCATGGGCGAGCACATGGCCTTCGCCTCGCTGGTGGCCAGCGGCTACCCTGTCCGCCTGTCGGGCGAGGACTGCGGCCGCGGCACCTTCACGCACCGCCACGCCGTGATCCACGACCAGAACCGTGAAAAGTTCGACACCGGCACCTATGTGCCCCTGCAGAACGTGGCCGACAACCAGGCCCCGTTCGTCGTCATCGACTCCATCCTGTCCGAAGAGGCGGTGCTGGCGTTCGAATACGGCTACGCTTCCAACGACCCCAACACGCTGGTGATCTGGGAAGCCCAGTTCGGCGACTTCGCCAACGGCGCCCAGGTCGTGATCGACCAGTTCATCGCATCCGGTGAAGTCAAGTGGGGCCGCGTCAACGGCATCACGCTGATGCTGCCGCACGGCTACGAAGGCCAGGGCCCCGAGCACAGCTCGGCTCGCCTGGAGCGCTTCATGCAGCTGTCGGCCGACACCAACATGCAGGTGGTGCAACCCACCACGGCCAGCCAGATCTTCCACGTGCTGCGCCGCCAGATGGTGCGCAACCTGCGCAAGCCGCTGGTCATCATGACGCCCAAGTCGCTGCTGCGCGCCAAGGATGCGGCATCTCCCTTGAGCGAGTTCACCAAGGGCAGCTTCCAGACGGTGATTCCCGAGAACAAGGAAGAGATCAACAAAAAGGCCGACAAGGTCAAACGCATCATCGCCTGCTCGGGCAAGGTCTACTACGACCTGGCCAAGAAGCGCGAGGAAAAGGGCGCGGACGACACCGTCATCCTGCGCGTTGAGCAGCTCTATCCCTTCCCGCACAAAGCCTTTTCCACCGAGCTGAAACGCTATCCGAACGCCACCGACATCGTGTGGTGCCAGGACGAGCCGCAAAACCAGGGCGCCTGGTTCTTCGTGCAGCACTACATCCACGAAAACATGCTCGACGGCCAGAAGCTGGGCTACTCGGGCCGTGCCGCCTCGGCATCGCCGGCAGCGGGTTATTCGCACCTGCACCAGGAACAGCAAAAGGCGCTGGTGGAAGGCGCCTTCGGCAAGCTCAAGGGCTTTGTGCTGTCCAAGTAAGGCCGGCCTTCCCGCAACACAGAACACTAGAACGCTAGAACGTACACGAAAGAAACAACATGGCTATCGTAGAAGTCAAAGTCCCCCAGCTGTCCGAGTCCGTGGCCGAGGCCACCATGCTGCAGTGGAAGAAAAAAGTCGGTGAAGCAATCGCCGTGGATGAAATCCTGATCGAGATCGAAACCGACAAGGTCGTGCTCGAAGTGCCCGCGCCTTCGGCCGGCGTGCTGACTGAACTGGTGGTCGCCGACGGCGGGACCGTGGTGTCCGACCAGGTGATCGCCCGTATCGACACCGAGGGCAAGGCGGGCGCCGCTGCGCCTGCGGCCGCAGCTGCAGTCGCACCGGCTGCCGCGGCAGCCTCGGCGCCGGCCCCGGCCGCCGCTCCCGCTGCAGCGGGTGGCTCCATGGCCGGCGTTCCCATGCCCGCCGCCGCCAAGCTGATGGCCGACAACAACCTGGCCGCCGGCTCCGTGCCCGGCACCGGCAAGGACGGCCGCGTCACCAAGGGCGACGTCCTGGGCGCGACCGCCGGCGGCGCCAAGCCGGCCGCTGCCGCCATTCCCACGGGTGCGCCCACCACGGCCCTGCCGCAGGTCGCGGCTTCGGCCAAACCCGCCGACCTGGGCGAGCGCCCCGAGCAGCGCGTGCCCATGAGCCGCCTGCGCGCGCGTATCGCCGAGCGCCTGCTGCAATCGCAGGCCACCAACGCCATCCTGACCACCTTCAACGAAGTCAACATGGCCCCGGTCATGGAAATGCGCAAGCGCTTCCAGGAAAAGTTCGAAAAAGAACACGGCGTGAAGATCGGCTTCATGAGCTTCTTCGTCAAGGCGGCCGTGCATGCGCTGAAGAAGTACCCGGTGCTGAACGCTTCGGTCGACGGCAACGACATCGTCTACCACGGCTACTTCGACATCGGCATCGCCGTTGGCTCGCCGCGCGGCCTGGTGGTGCCCATCCTGCGCAATGCCGACCAGATGAGCTTTGCCGACATCGAAAAGAAGATTGCCGAGTACGGCGCCAAGGCGCGCGACGGCAAGCTGGGCATTGAAGAAATGAGCGGCGGCACCTTCTCGATCTCCAATGGCGGTGTGTTCGGCTCCATGCTGTCCACCCCCATCATCAACCCGCCGCAGTCCGCGATCCTGGGCGTGCACGCCACCAAGGACCGCGCCGTCGTCGAAAACGGCCAGATCGTGGTGCGCCCGATGAACTACCTCGCCATGAGCTACGACCACCGCATCGTGGACGGTCGCGAAGCCGTGCTGGGCCTGGTGGCCATGAAGGAAGCGCTGGAAGACCCCGCACGCCTGCTGTTCGACATCTAAGGCTGCCGTCGATGCGTCGCCTCGTCGCCTGCCTGGCCTGCACCTTGGGTGTGGGCCTGGCTGCGGCCGCGGCACCGGCCGGCGACAGCTGGAGCGGCCATTACGGGCTGCAGTGGCTCAGCGTTGCGCAGGCAGGATCCCGGGTGGTGCTGGCAAAAGCGCCGGATGCCGACCCCGGGAAGCTGGTGGAAGAACTCCAGTCGGACCTGCTTCGCTGGACCATCGCCGATGTGCGGACACCCACCGAGACCGTGAAACTGCGCCGCTTTCTCGCGGCGGAGTACGAGGGCTTTGGCTGGGCCGCGCTGCATGCCGCCGGCAGGATTGAATGCCTCGATGCCAGGCACCTCTTTGTCTGCAGGACCACGCCCGGCACGACCGTGAAAATTGGCCGCGATGGTCCCCAGCAGGAAAGCCTGCTGGCGAGCACCGGTGTATTTGGAATCGTCCTCCATGCGGGGGCGTTTGAACTCAAGAAGGAATAGAAAACATGTCTAAACAATTCGACGTCATCGTCATCGGCGGCGGCCCCGGCGGCTACATTGCCGCCATTCGCGCAGCGCAGTTGGGTTTTAACGTCGCCTGTATCGACGAATGGAAAAACGCCAAGGGCGGCCCCGCGCTGGGCGGCACCTGCACCAACGTCGGCTGCATTCCCTCCAAGGCCCTGCTGCAGTCGTCCGAACATTTCGACCACGCCAGCCACCACTTCGCCGACCACGGCATCGAAGTCAAGGGCCTGGGCCTGGATGTCGCGAAGATGCTGGCCCGCAAGGACACCGTCGTCAAGCAGAACAACGACGGCATCGTCTACCTGTTCAAGAAAAACAAGGTCACCTTCTTCCATGGTCGCGGCTCCTTTGCCGCCGCCAAGGACGGCCTCTATGACGTCAAGGTCGCAGGCGCGGCCGAAGAGACCATCTCCGGTAAGCACATCATCGTGGCCACGGGCTCCAATGCCCGCGCATTGCCCGGCGCGCCGTTTGACGAGGAAACCATCCTGTCCAACGACGGCGCGCTGCGCATAGGCGCCGTGCCCAAGAAGCTGGGCCTGATCGGCTCCGGCGTGATCGGCCTGGAAATGGGCTCGGTCTGGCGCCGCCTGGGCGCCGACGTGACGGTGCTCGAAGGCTTGCCGACCTTCCTGGGCGCGGTGGACCAGCAGATCGCCAAGGAAGCCCACAAGGCTTTCACCAAGCAGGGGCTCAAGATTGAACTCGGCGCCAAGGTCGGCGAGATCAAGTCCGGCAAGAAGGGCGTGTCGGTCGCCTATGTCGATGCCAAGGGACAGGCGCAGTCGCTGGAAGTCGACAAGCTGATTGTCTCCATCGGCCGCGTGGCCAACACCATAGGCCTGGCGCCGGAAGCCGTGGGCCTCAAGCTCGACGAGCGCGGCGCGGTGGTGGTCGATGACGCGTGCAAAACCAACCTGCCCAACGTCTGGGCCATCGGCGACGTGGTGCGCGGCCCCATGCTGGCGCACAAGGCCGAGGAAGAGGGCGTTGCGGTCGCCGAGCGCATCGCCGGCCAGCACGGCCACGTCAACTTCAACACCATTCCCTGGGTGATCTACACCAACCCCGAGATCGCATGGGTGGGCCAGACGGAAGAGCAGCTCAAGGCCGCCGGCCGCGCCTACAAGGCCGGCACCTTCCCCTTCATGGCCAACGGCCGTGCGCGGGCGCTGGGCGACACCACCGGCATGGTCAAGATGCTGGCCGACGCCGCCACGGACGAAATCCTGGGCGTGCACATCGTCGGGCCCATGGCCAGCGAATTGATCGCCGAATGTGTGGTGGCCATGGAGTTCCGCGCCAGCAGCGAGGACATCGCGCGCATCTGCCACGCTCACCCGTCGCTGAGCGAGGCGACCAAGGAAGCCGCGCTGGCGGTGGACAAGCGCACGCTGAATTTCTGAGCCGGGCAAAGCAGGTACTGAATCGGTGACTCAACCGGTACGCGCAGCGTACGACGCTGAACTGGCGGCGCGGGGTTATCAAAGCGACCCCGCGCAGCTGCGCGCCGTCGAGGCGCTGGAGCGCTGCGCCGCTGAATGGGGCGAGTTCAAGGAGCAGCGCTCCAACGCGTTCAAGAAGCTGATCAACCGGCCCGACATTCCGCGCGGCGTGTACATGTACGGCGGCGTGGGGCGCGGCAAAAGCTTTTTGATGGATTGTTTTTTCGGCGCCGTTCCGCTGCGCCGGAAGGTCCGGCTGCATTTTCACGAGTTCATGCGCGAGGTGCACCGTGAACTGCAGGACCTGCAGGGCACGGCGAACCCGCTGGATGAACTGGGCCGACGCATGGCCAAGCGCTATCGCCTGATCTGCTTTGATGAGTTTCACGTGGCCGACATTACCGACGCCATGATTCTTCATCGCCTGCTCTCGGCCCTGTTCGAGAACGGCGTCGGTTTTGTCACCACCTCCAACTTTCACCCCGACGAGCTCTATCCCAACGGCATGCACCGTGACCGCGTGCTGCCGGCCATCGAACTGCTCAAGGCCAACCTGGAAGTCCTCAGCGTCGACAACGGCACCGACTACCGCAGGCGCACCCTGGAGCAGGCCAGGCTCTATCACACGCCGCTGGGCCCCCAGGCCGATGCCGAAATGACGGAAACTTTCAACGCGCTGGCGGAGTCCCAGGATGAAAACCCGGTCTTGCAGATCGAGTCCCGGCAGATCCAGGCCAGGCGCAAGGCGGGCGGGGTGGTGTGGTTCGACTTCAAGACGCTGTGCGGCGGCCCGCGCTCGCAAAACGACTATTTAGAGATCGCGACCCAGTTCCATACCGTGCTGTTAAGTGACGTGCCTTACATGCCGTTACGGATGGCCTCTGAGGCGAGGCGCTTTACCTGGCTGGTGGATGTGTTGTATGACAGGCGGGTCAAGCTCATCATGTCGGCAGAAGTCGCCCCGGAGGCGTTGTACACCGAGGGGCCGCTGGTGCACGAGTTTCCCCGCACCGTCTCCCGGCTCAACGAAATGCAGTCGAAGGAATTCCTGGCGCTAGATCGCCGCAACGTGGATACGAGCCTCACATGAAAAAATTCGCCGTCGCATGCTTTATCGCCACATTGGGCGTGCTTGCGAGCGCGCAACCCGCGGCGCCGCAGCCGGCCGCCCCCGCCGACGTGCCGCGCAGCATCGATGCCGACCGCGCCAGAATCAACGAGGACCGCGCGCGGTTCGAAGCGGGTTTCCTGGCCGAGGATGCCGAGTGCTATAAAAAATTCGCCGTCAACAGCTGCCTCGGCAAGGTCAACGAGCGGCGGCGCGAGGTGATGGGCGACCTGCGCAGGCAGGAAATCCTGCTCAACGATGAAGAGCGCCGCATCCGGGGTGCTGAACAAGTCCGCAAGACCGAAGAAAAATCGTCACCCGAGAAGCAGCAGGAAGCCGCGGACCAGCGGGCCAAAGCCGCGGCGGATTACCAGTCGCGCCTGGAGCGGGAAAAGAAGAAGAACGAGGACCGCGCTGCCGCCAAAGCCGGCGAGCAGGGCAACAGCGATGCCAGCGCCGCCCGGTTAAAGGGAAGCCAGGATAAATCCCAGGGCAAGGCTGACAAGCAAGCCACGGCGGCTGCCGAAGCCAAGAAATTGAGTGACCGCCAGAAGGAAGCGCAGGAGCGCAAGGCCCAGCACGAAAGCGAGCGCCTGAAGCAGACCAAGCCGCCGGCCAAGTCCCTGCCTTTACCCAACTAGGCGGGCAGGGGGCTCAGCGGCCAGTGGCTCGAGCTTGACGATCACCAGCGAGAGGTTGTCGCCGCCGCCCCGTGCGCGGGAGCGTGCTTTCTGGATCAGGAACTCAGTGGCCTCGCGCGGAGACAGCATGGACAGGGCGGAGCCCATTTCGCTGGCGCTGAAGTAGTGCCACACGCCGTCGCTGCAGGCCAGCAGCACGTCTTCCGGGCGCAGCTGGGGGATAAAGTGGTGCGTGATGGGCGGCGCTTCTTCGGTGCCCAGGCAGCCCATCAGGATGTTGGACTGGGGGTGGACATTGGCTTCGTCCTCGGTGATCTCGCCCTTGTCGACCAGCGTCTGCACGTAGGAATGGTCGACCGTCCGGTGCACCAGTTTGCTGCCCTGGTAGTGGTAGATGCGGGAATCGCCGGTATGCACCCAGTGGCAGTCGCCGCCCGGGTTGATCAGGAAAGCCGCCAGCGTGCTGTGCGGTTCCTGTTCGGCCGAGATCGCGGTGAGCTTGATCACGATGTGCGCCTCTTCGACGATCTGCTTGAGCATCGCGGGAGCGTCATCGGTCTCGGGGGCATAGCGGTCAAAGAGTTGCTTGGCGGTCAGCATGACCTGGTCGGAGGCCTTGCGCCCGCCGCTGCGTCCTCCCATGCCGTCGGCCACGATGCCCAGCATGCAGCCGGGAATCCGCGAGTGGCTGAACAGGTTGACCTGATCTTGCTGGTAGTCCCGATCTCCTTTGTGGATACCGGTGGAGGCGGTGATTCGATAACCTTTGGACATTGTGTGGTCGTTCGGGCGCGAGGCTCGATTTGTGGTCGCAATCGACGTATTATCAAGCGAAGCAGCGCGTACGGATAAAAAACCTTGGACTTAAATTTACATTCCCCGGAACGGCAGCTGATCGAACTGAAAATGGAGCACGCGGACCTCAATGCCCTGGTGGACATTGCAGCGCACACCATGCCCATCGACGAACTGCTGCTCAGGCGCCTCAAAAAGCGGCGCCTGCACCTGCGTGACCAGATCGCTCAACTCGAGCTGTCGCTGGATCCCCCCGAGCCCGCCTGATGACGCTTGCGCTTGAAGTCGAAGAGGCTTTTGCCCCCGGCGGCGTGCTGTCGCGGGCGGCCGAGCATTTCACGCCGCGGAGCGGGCAGACCGAGATGGCCCTGGCCGTGGCACGCGCCATCGAAGGCGCATATCCCCTGGTGGTCGAGGCCAGCACCGGCGTCGGTAAGACTTTTTCCTACCTGGTTCCGGCCCTGTTAAGCGGCGAACGTGTGCTGCTGTCGACCGCGACCAAGGCTTTGCAGGACCAGCTCTTCGGCCGCGACCTGCCGCGCCTGGTCGAAGCACTGGGGCTTCCCGTGAGCACGGCATTGCTCAAGGGACGGGCCAGCTACCTCTGCCTGCACCGCATGGAGATGGCCCGCCAGGAAGCCTATTTGCCTGATGGCGTTTCGGTGCGCGCCCTGGCCAGGATCGAGGAGTGGTCCAAGGTGACGCGCACCGGCGACCTGGCCGAACTGCCGGGCCTGGACGAACGCTCTCCCATGATCCCGCTGGTGACTTCCACGCGCGAAAACTGCCTGGGCGCCCCATGCCCGCGCTTTCGCGCCTGCCATGTGAACCTGGCCCGCAGGGAGGCCATGGCGGCCGACGTGGTGGTGATCAACCACCACCTGTTTTTTGCCGACCTGGCGGTGCGAGAGTCCGGTGTGGCCGAGCTGCTGCCGTCGGTGCGCATCGCGATCTTCGATGAAGCGCACCAGCTCAACGAAACCGGTGTGCAGTTCCTGGGCACCAACCTGACCACCGGCCAGTTGCTGGATTTCGCGAGGGACATGCTGGCCACCGGCCTGCAGCTGGCCCGCGGCCTGGTCGACTGGCAACAGGTGGTGTCCGCCGTCGAGCATGCCGCGCGCGAACTGCGCCTGTGCGCCGGCAAGCAATACCCCGGAACCAAGCTCAGGTGGGTGGATGAATGCCCCGAAGGCCTGGACGCGGACGAGTGGAACGGCGCGCTGCAAGCCGTTCATGCTTCCTGCGAGCAGGTCTGTGCCGCCCTCGATACCGTCAGCGAGATCGCCCCCGATTTTGTCCGTTTGCATGAACGTGCCGCCGAGCTGGCTGAACGCGCCCGGCGCTTCGTCCATGCCTGCGAACCGGGCTGCGTGCGCTGGGCCGACGTGGGCACCCAGCTGCGGCTGGTGGAATCGCCGCTGGATATTTCCAAGGCCGTCAAGAGCAAGGTGCTGGGCGGCGGGACCGGCGCCGACAAGACCTGGGTCTTCACCTCGGCCACGCTGGGCGACGACGACAAGCTCAGCTGGTTCACCCAGCCCTGCGGGCTGGAGGACGCCGAGGTCTTGCGGGTGGGCAGCCCTTTTGACTATGAACGCCAGGCGGCGCTCTATGTGCCGCCGGCCTTTCCCAAACCGGGCGACCCCGCCCACACGGTGAAGGTGGCCGAATCCGCCGCCAGGTGGTCGCGTCGCCTGGGCGGCCGCACCATGGTGCTGACCACCACGCTACGGGCCTTGCGCACCATCGGCGATGCGCTCAGGGAAGCTTTTCAGGAATCTTCCGACATGGAGGTACTGGTGCAGGGCGCCATGCCCAAGCGCGTGCTGATCGAGCGCTTCCGCGAGGGCAACGCCAACGGCGGCAAAGGTTGCGTGCTGGTGGCGTCGGCCTCGTTCTGGGAGGGCATTGACGTGCCCGGCGATGCGCTGCAACTGGTCATCATCGACAAGCTGCCGTTCCCGCCGCCGAACGACCCGCTGGCCGAAGCCCGCTCCAAACTGCTGGAGTCACAGGGACGCAGCGCGTTCAACGATTATTTTCTGCCCGAGGCGGCCGTCGCGCTCAAGCAGGGCGCCGGCCGGCTGATACGCCGTGAGAGCGACGAAGGCGTGCTGGTGGTCTGTGACAGCCGCCTGGCCTCCATGGGTTACGGCAAGCGCCTGCTGAGGGCGCTGCCGCCCATGCGCCGCCTGGCGTCAGAGCAGGAACTGGCGGACAGGCTGGACGCCCTTACCAGAACTTGTACCAGGGATTGTCTACAGACTTGAAGCCCTTGGTGATGAAGTGGCTCTGGGGGTAGTTTTTCTCCATGATGCGGCGGGTGTCGTCGCGCAGTTCGGCCATGCCCAGGGCATCGTAGGACTTGTACAGGATGTAGATGGCTTCTTCGAGCGCGGGCACGTCGCGGTAGTCGGAGATCGCGCTCTGCGCGCGGTTGATGGCGGCCACATAGGCGCCGCGGGAGTAGTAGTAGCGTGCCACGTGCACTTCGGACTGCGCCAGCGAGTTCACGATGTAGCTCATGCGCAGGCGGGCGTCCGGGGTGTACTTCGACTCGGGGAAACGGGTCACCAGTTCCCGGAATGATTCAAACGATTCCTTGGCGGCCTTCTGGTCGCGTTCGGACAGGTCCTGGCGTGAAATGAAACCAAAAATGCCCAGGTTGTCGTTGAAGTTCACCAGGCCTTTGAGGTAGAGCGCATAGTCGAGGGCGGGGCTGGCCGGGTGCAGTTTCATGAACCGGTCCAGCGTCGCGATGGCCTGGGGTTGTTCACCGCCTTTGTACTGGGCGTAGGCTTTTTCGAGCTGGGCCTGCTGGGCCAGCGGCGTGCCCGCCGCGCGGCCTTCGAGTTTTTCGTACAGGGGAATGGCCTTCTCGTAGGCCCCCGAATTCGCTTCGTCCTTGGCTTCGGCGTAGATCTTGTTGGGGCTCCAGGTGGCCGTCTTGTCGGGGGCGGGTGTGCTGGAGCAACCGGCGATTACGAAGGACAGTGCGCAAACGGCTGCAAAAAGCGGCATTGCATTGGGAACAACCGATAATTTGGTGGAAAACATTGCAATCGACCTTCTTGATGACTGATTCAGAACAAAGCAAATTAATTATATCGGCCGCTGCTGCGCCCGAAAACGTCCCGGATGAAGCCCAGGAGGAGGGGGATACCACAGCCGAGATGGAATTGCGGCAGGTGATGGTTCCCGCGGAGAGTCACGGCAGCCGGCTTGACCGCGCTTTGGCTGCCATTGTGCCCGAGTTCTCGCGCACTTATCTCCAGCAACTCATTGAAGCCGGCGTGGTCAAACTGGGCGGTGTTCCGGCGACCAAGGCCTCGGCCAAAGTCAAGGCCGGGGATGAGCTCCTGATCGAACTGCGCCCCACGCCGCAAAGCCAGGCCTTCAAGCCCGAGGCCATGGCGCTGGACATCGTGTTTGAAGACGCCTACCTGATGGTGATCAACAAGCCCGCCGGGCTGGTGGTGCACCCGGCGCCCGGCAACTGGAGCGGAACCCTGCTCAACGGCCTGCTGGCGCACGACCCGCAGGCAGTGTTCCTGCCGCGCGCCGGCATCGTCCACCGCCTCGACAAGGACACCAGCGGCCTGATGGTGGTCGCCCGCCAGCGCACCGTGATGGACCAACTGGTCGGCCTGATCGCCGCCCGCGACGTGAGCCGGGAGTATGTGGCCCTGGCCCACGGCGCCTGGCAGGGCGCAAAGACCCGCCAGGTCGACGCCCCCATAGGCCGCGACCCGCGCAACCGGCTGCGCATGGCGGTGGTGGACCTGGAGAAAAACGCCGGCAAGACCGCCTCCACGGTGGTCTCGCTGCTGCAAACCGCCGGCAAGCACTGCCTGGTCAAGTGCAAGCTGCACACCGGGCGCACCCACCAGATCCGCGTGCACATGGCGTTTCTCGGCCATCCGCTGGTGTCCGACGAGGTTTATGGCGGAGCTCCCGCGGCGGGGCTGGGCCGGCAGGGCCTTCATGCCTGCCGCCTGGCCTTCGAGCACCCGGTGACCGGCGCGGCCATGGAGTTCAAGTCCGGGCTTCCCGGCGACCTCCAGGCGGCCGTGGCCGGTTTGGGGCTGATATACAATCAAATTCAGTAGTTTCCAGCTACCTGCACCATGGCTCCTGACGGGAGATTGCGCATGGATGCATGCGCGAACTAGCGCCGAACCCACGTTTTCCCGGCCTTTTTTTCCGCCCTTTTTCGGAACGACCACAATCATGAATACGACGGATGCAAAGCGCGTCCTCGAAACAGCACTTATTTGCGCGCAGCAACCGCTGCCATTGCGTGAAATGGGTGTCCTGTTCAACGGGGTACTGACAGCCGACAGCCTCAAGCTGGTGCTTGAAGAGTTGCAGAACGACTGGTCGGGCCGCGGCGTCGAACTCGTGCACGTTGCGACCGGCTGGCGTTTTCAAAGCCGGCCCCAGATGCGCGAATACCTGGACCGGCTGCATCCTGAAAAACCGCCGCGCTACAGCCGCGCGACGCTGGAAACGCTGGCCATCATCGCCTACCGCCAGCCCGTGACGCGCGGCGACATGGAAGACATCCGCGGCGTGACGATCAACAGCATGATCCTCAAGCAGCTCGAAGACCGCGGCTGGGTGGAGGTCATAGGCCACCGGGAGACCGTGGGGCGGCCCGCGCTGTACGCGACCACCCGGCAATTCCTCGACGACCTGGGCGTCGAGTCGCTGGACCAACTGCCCGTCATGGACAGCAACACCTCCACGCCGGTCGCGATGCTCGAGCAGATCGAATTCGGCATGGCCGGGCTGGCGGACGGCCCGCCGCAGCTGCAAGGGCTGGAACTTGCCGCGCAGGACGCCGCTCCCGCTGAAGAGTTCGTCGACGTGGGCGAACATCCTGAATCGGAGGATTCCCCCAATTCCCCCGAATCGGCCGGCACCGCTGAAGCGGCTGACACGCCCGAACCCGCTGAGGCACTCGCCGAGGCCCCGCTTTCGCCGTCCACCGAGGACGGCGACGCCGAACCTTCCGGGCAGGACGAAGGCGATTTCCCCGCACGAATGTAAAAAATGACCCAACAAGATCCCCCCGCCTCCGAACCCGTGGACGTGCCCGCTGGTGAAGACCAGACCAAGACGCTGTCCCAAGAGCCGCTTGTGCAGGATGCCCCGGAGGTGATCACACCGGCGCAAGCCGACGCCGTGCGGCCGCCGCGGCCCGCCAAGGGGCGCAACGCCGCTCCCGCCGTCGGGGCGATACGGTTTGAAGACGTGGTGACGGGGCAGTTTGACGCTGACGAAGAGGATGTTGCCCTCGCGCCGCCCAAGCGCGTGCTGTCGCCGCAGCCCGAGACCCCCAAACTGCACAAGGTGCTGGCCCAGGCCGGCCTGGGCTCGCGCCTGGAGATGGAGCAGCTGATCCTGGAAGGGCGGATTTCCGTCAATGCCGAGCCGGCCCACATCGGGCAGCGCATCCAGTTCGGCGACACGGTCAAGGTCAACGGCAAGCCGATCCGGGTGCGCATAGATCCGCCGCCGCCGCGCGTGATCGCCTATCACAAGCCCACGGGCGAAGTCGTCACGCACGACGACCCGCAGAACCGCCCGACGGTTTTCCGGCGCCTGCCCAAGCTGTTCCAGGGTAAATGGCAGTCGGTGGGCCGCCTGGACCTGAACACCGAAGGTCTGCTGCTGCTGACCAGTTCCGGCGAACTGGCCAACAAGCTGATGCACCCGCGCTTCGGCCTGGAGCGCGAATACGCGGTCCGCGTGCTGGGCGCCCTGAACAATGAAGAGAAAAAACGCCTGCTCGAAGGCGTGACCCTGGATGACGGCGTTGCCCAGTTCAGCTCCATCGAAGCCGGCGGCGGCGAGGGGGCTAATTGCTGGTACCGCGTCACCATCTCCGAGGGGCGCAACCGCGAAGTGCGGCGCATGTTCGAGGCCGTCGGCCACGCCGTCAGCCGCCTGATCCGCATCCGCTACGGCGCCATGGTGCTGCCGCGCGGCCTCAAGCGCGGTGCGTTTGTCGAACTGGACGAGCGTGATATCTGGGCCTTGACCAGTGCGCTGACGCGTTCCGAATCCCGCGCCGACCCGCGCGCCGCCGCTGGAGGCCCGCAAGCGGGCGCGCCCGGCGGCGAGGGCGGCGAGGCGCGCCAGGGGCGTGGACCGCGCAGGAACGAGCGGCCGCGCGGTGGGCGTGACCGCTTTGCGGCACCGCCGGCCGACATGGACGCCTCCCATGCCGCGCCGCAAGACGGCGCCGAGCAGGAGCCCGATGATTCGCAGCCGCCGCTTCCGCGCAACGATTCCGCGCCGCGGGGCAACCGGCGCCGCGGCGGAAAAAGCCGGGGGCAGGGCGGCAACGCCGGCCCCGGTCCCCGCAGCGGGCCGCCACCGGGCAACGGCATGCAGGGGCAAAAACGGCGTGATGACCGCGGCGACCGTGGTGATCGCGGCGACAAGCTTCCCGGCGGCGCCCAACCCGATCCCATGAAAACCTCGTTTGGCTACATCGGCGCGGACACTTTCACGCGGCAACGCCAGGGCCAAGGCCAGGGGCAGCAGCGCCGCGGCGGCGGCTCGGGCATGGGCGGTGGTAACAATGCCGGCGGCCAGCGCCGTGGCGGCGGCGGTGGGGGCGGTGGCGGTGGAAACCGCGGAGGCGGCAATCGCGGCGGTGGAAACCGTGGCGGAAACCGCTGAGCATCCCACAGAAGCACTCCGGAGCACAGGGTTGATCTGAAGCGCAAAGCCCGCAGGTTAAAATCATGGGCTTTATTCAATTTTTGAATAATTTAAAAATCCAAAAAATCCCAGTTAAGGAACTCTCATGGCAATCGAACGCACTCTCTCCATCATCAAACCCGACGCAGTGGCAAAAAACGTGATCGGCCAGATCTACGCGCGTTTTGAAGCCGCCGGCCTGAAGGTCGTGGCCGCCCGCATGGCCCACCTGTCGCAAGGCGAGGCCGAGGCTTTCTACGCCGTGCACAAAGAACGTCCTTTCTTCAAGGACCTGGTTTCCTTCATGATTTCCGGCCCGGTGATGATCCAGGCGCTGGAAGGCGAAGGCGCCATCCTGAAGAACCGCGACCTGATGGGCGCCACCGACCCGAAGAAGGCCGCCGCCGGCACCATTCGCGCCGACTTCGCCGACAGCATTGACGCCAATGCCGTGCACGGTTCCGACGCCGCGGAAACCGCCAAGGTGGAAATCGCCTTCTTTTTCCCCGGCATGAACGTTTACTCGCGTTAAACCATGTCCGACCCCATGCCTTGCTACCCCTTTCCAGGGCCGTCGCTTGCTTGGGGCGGTTCAGCCGGCTGCCTGCTGCGATGACGGCCAACCTTCTTGATTTTGATCTGGATGGTTTGGCCGCCTTCTGCGAGCGGCTCGGTGAAAAGCGCTTTCGCGCCACGCAGCTCTTTCGCTGGATCCACCAGAGGGGAGCGACCGATTTCACGCAGATGACGGACCTCGCGAAGTCCCTGCGCGAAAAGCTCACCGGCTCGGCCCACATCCAGGGACCCAAAGTGGTCTCCCGCCACGATTCCGCCGACGGCACCATCAAATGGCTGTTCGACGTCGGCGCCGGCGATGTCATTGAAACCGTTTTCATTCCCGAAACCGACCGCGGAACCCTGTGCATTTCCTCGCAGGCCGGCTGCGCCGTCGGCTGCCGTTTCTGCTCGACAGGCCACCAGGGCTTCAGCCGCAACCTGACCACCGGGGAGATCATCTCCCAGCTGTGGTTTGCCGAACACTTCCTGCGCCAGCACCTGGGCCGCGAGGAGCGGGTGATCTCCAACGTCGTCATGATGGGCATGGGCGAGCCCCTGCAGAACTACTCGCAGCTGCTTCCCGCGCTCAAGGTCATGCTGGACGACCACGGCTACGGCCTGTCGCGGCGCCGCGTGACGGTGTCCACCTCGGGCGTGGTGCCCATGATTGACCGCCTGGCCGGCGATTGCCCGGTGGCCCTGGCCGTCTCGCTGCATGCGCCCGAAGACGCGCTGCGCGACAACCTCGTGCCGCTGAACAAAAAATACCCCATCGCGGAATTGCTGGAGGCCTGCACCCGCTACCAGGCTTCGGCGCCCCGCGATTTCATCACTTTCGAGTACTGCATGCTGGACGGCGTGAACGACCAGCCCGCGCATGCGCGCCAGCTGGTGTCGTTGGTCCAGGCCCACGCGGCGCGCGGCCTGTCCTGCAAATTCAACCTGATTCCCTTCAACCCGTTTCCGGCCTCGGGCCTGAAGCGTTCCGATATGCCGCAAGTCAGCGCATTTGCGAAAATCCTGATGGATGCGGGCATCGTGACCACCGTGCGCAAAACCCGCGGGGACGATATCGACGCGGCCTGCGGGCAGCTCGCGGGCGATGTGCAGGACCGCACGGGTGTGGACCAGCGCATGGCCGCCCAGCGGCAAGGTATGCTCGGGGGAATTAAAGTCGTTGTGGCCAAGGGGATGGGTGTATGAGGTTTCTCTCCAATGTGATCTGGTTGCCGGTGTGCTGGCTTGTCGTGATGCTGGCGGGATGCGCCGGCCAGCCGGGTGCTCACGGCGCTGCCGGGGCCACCGGAGGCCGCAGCGACATCGTCACCGAATCGGACGAGCCCGACGGGCGCCGGCGCGCGCGGCTGCGGCTTGAACTGGCCTCGGGCTACTTCGAGCAGGGCCAAACCAATGTGGCGCTCGATGAAATCAAACAGTCGCTGCTGGCCGACCCGAGCTTCGGCGATGCCTACAACCTGCGCGGCCTCGTGTACATGCGCCTCAACGACATCCCGATGGCCGAAGACAGCTTTCGCCGCGCGCTGGCGCTGAACCCGCGCGACGCGGACGTGGCGCACAACTACGGCTGGCTGATGTGCCAGCAGGCGCGCTACACCGACGCGATGCGCTTTTTCGGCCAGGCGATGTCCAATCCCACCTATGGCGGCAGGGCCAAGACGCTGATGACGCAGGGGGTCTGCCAGATGCGTGCCGGACAGCGCGCCGAGGCCGAGCAAAGCCTCATGCAGTCCTACGAGCTGGATGCGGGCAATCCCGTGACCGGCTACAACCTGGCCCATCTTCTGTATGAGCGCGGTGAACTGACACGCGCCCAGTTCTACATCCGCCGCATCAACAACAGCGACCTGGCCAACGCCGAAAGCCTGTGGCTGGGTATCAAGACCGAGCGCAAGCTGAACAACCGGGAGTCGGTGCTGCAGCTGGGCGAACAGCTGAAAAAGCGGTTTGCGCAGTCCCGCGAAGCGGCTGCCTATGAAAAGGGCTCTTTCAATGAGTGAGCTTGACCTGACACCAGCGGGGCAATCCGAGGGCGAAGCGGCGCCTGCCGGTTTCAGCCACAGCGGCATGCCGGCTCCTGGCGCGACGGCCGGCGGCCTGCTTCGCCAGGCCCGGGAGGCGGCGGGCATCCACATTGCCGCGCTGGCGGTGTCGCTCAAGGTTCCCGTGAAAAAACTCGAAGCGCTGGAACAGGATCGCTTCGACCTGCTGCCCGATGCCGTTTTTGTGCGCGCGCTGGCCTCCAGCGTGTGCCGCACCCTCAAACTCGACGCCGCCCCGGTGCTGGGCCTTTTGCCCCAGACCAGCGCGCCCAAGCTGACCTACCAGGGAACGGGCATCAACGCCCCGTTCCGTTCGCCGGGCGAGGGCCCCGGGCCGTCGATCTGGACCCAGGTTTCCAGGCCGGCCGTGCTGGCGGGGCTGCTCCTGCTGCTCGGCGCCCTGGTCCTGATTTTCCTGCCCGCCATCAAGCACGACGGCAGCAACGGCAAGACCGAAACCGCCGACACCACCATGCCGCCGGGCGCCGACGCCGGGAAACCGCTGCCGGTGGCCATTGCCGGCCCTGGTGGCCTCACCGACATGTCCAAGCCCGCCGTCCCGGCCGAGCAGGCCAGCGCGCCCCCTGCCGCGGCCAGTGCCGCCGCCCCGACGACGGTTCCCTTGTCCATCGCGACATTGCCTCCGGCGGTGCTCAGCCCCACGCCGCCGGCAGCCGTCGCCGCTTCCGCGCCGGCCGTCGCACCCCCCGCCGCTCCGGTGCCTGTGGCCGCCGCCTCGCAGGCCATGCCTGCGGGCATCGTGACCTTCCGCGCCAAAGGCGAGTCCTGGGTGGAAGTGACCGATGCCAAGGGCACGGTCGTGCTGCGCCGCACCCTGACGGCCGGTGAGGTCGCCGGCGCGTCCGGCGTGTTGCCGCTGGCCGCCGTGGTCGGCAAGGCCGACCTCACCCAGGTGCAAGTGCGCGGGCAGGCCTTTGACCTGACCGCGGTCGCCAGGGACAACGTTGCCCGCTTCGAGGTGAAATAGTGCTGCAGGCCTGCCTTCCCATCGAGTCCGCCTTCCCCAAGGCGCGACGCTCCCTCCAGGCGCAGGTCGCCTGGGGTTCGCGCATCGTCACCGTGGGCGGCGACGCGCCGGTGCGCGTGCAATCCATGACCAACACCGACACGGTGGATGCCATAGGCACCGCCATCCAGGTCAAGGAACTCGCGCTGGCGGGCTCCGAGATGGTCCGCATCACGGTCAACACGCCGGAAGCCGCCCAGGCCGTGCCTTATGTGCGCGAGCAGCTGGACCGCATGGGCGTCGACGTGCCCCTGATCGGCGATTTCCACTACAACGGCCACCGCCTGCTCACCGACTATCCGGCCTGCGCGGAAGCCTTGTCCAAATACCGCATCAATCCCGGCAACGTCGGCAAGGGCGACAAGCGCGACCGCCAGTTCGGCCAGATGATCGAAGTCGCCATGCGCTGGAACAAGGTCGTGCGCATCGGCGTGAACTGGGGCAGCCTGGACCAGGAACTGCTGGCCAGCCTGATGGACGAAAACAGCAAGCGCGCGGTGCCCTGGGACGCGCGGCAGGTGATGTACGAGGCCTTGATCACCTCCGCGGTGGATTCGGCCCAGCGCGCCGAGGAAATGGGCATGGCCCGCAACCAGATCATCCTGTCCTGCAAGGTCAGCGGCGTGCAGGACCTGATTTCGGTCTACCGCGAGCTGGCCCGGCGCACGGACCACTCGCTGCACCTGGGCCTGACCGAGGCCGGCATGGGCACCAAAGGCACGGTGGCTTCGGCCACGGCGCTGGCCATCCTGCTGCAGGAGGGCGTGGGCGACACCATACGCGTCTCCCTGACCCCGCAGCCGGGCGAAGCCCGTACCCAGGAAGTCGTGATCGCCTCCGAAATCCTGCAGGCGCTGGGCCTGCGGACCTTCGTGCCCAGCGTGACGGCCTGCCCGGGATGCGGCCGCACCACCAGCACCACCTTCCAGGAACTGGCCAAGCAGATTGACGACTTCCTGCGCGCCCAGATGCCCGTCTGGCGCAAGCAGTACCCCGGCGTCGAAGGGCTCAAGGTCGCCGTGATGGGCTGCATCGTCAACGGCCCGGGCGAGAGCAAGCATGCCGACATCGGCATCAGCCTGCCCGGCTCCGGCGAAGCGCCGGCCGCGCCGGTGTTCATCGACGGCGAGAAAAAACTGACCCTGCGCGGCGACAACATCGCGCAGGAGTTCCAGGTCATCGTTGAAAACTACATTGAAAAACGTTTTGGCGCGCACGCCGTCGAAACTGCCTGATATCCATGGTTGAAAAAACACTAGCTGCCGCGACGGCGGAGAAGCCCGCTTTGGCGAAAACGGAAAAGCTCACCGCCGTCAAAGGCATGAACGACATCCTGCCGCCCGAATCGGCGCGCTGGGAATGGTTCGAGGCCAAGGTGCGCGCGCTGATGGCGCGTTATGCCTACGCCAATGTGCGCACGCCCATCGTCGAGCCGACCGCGCTGTTCGTGCGCGGCCTTGGCGAGGTCACCGACATCGTCGAAAAAGAGATGTACTCCTTCGTGGATGCCATGAACGGTGACAAGCTCACGCTGCGCCCCGAGGCCACCGCCGGCATCGTGCGCGCGATGGTCGAGCACAACGCGCTGTACAACGGGCCCATGCGGGTCTGGTCCGCGGTCACGCTGTTCCGCCACGAGCGGCCGCAGAAAGGGCGCTACCGCCAGTTCCACCAGATCGACGTCGAAGCCCTGGGCTTTGCCGGGCCCGACGTGGATGCCGAGCAGATCCTGATGTGCCGCGCGCTGCTGCGCGACCTGGGCATTCCCATGGAGCACGTGCGGCTCGAGCTCAACAGCCTGGGCCAGCCCGGTGAGCGCATGGCGCACCGCGCCGCGCTGATCGCCCACTTCGAGGCGCATGCCGAGGTGCTGGACGAGGACGCCAGGCGCCGGCTGCACAGCAACCCGCTGCGCATCCTCGACACCAAGAATCCCGCCATGCAGGCCATCGTCGAAGCGGCGCCGCAGCTGATGGACTTCCTCGGCGAAGCCTCGCTCGCGCACCTGAACGCCGTGCGCGCGGTGCTCGACGCCGCCGGCGTGGCCTACCGCATCAACCCGCGCCTGGTGCGCGGCATGGACTACTACAACCTCACCGTGTTCGAGTGGATCACCGACAAGCTCGGCTCGCAGGGCACGGTTTGCGGGGGAGGGCGCTACGACGGCCTGTTCGAGCAGCTCGGCGGCAAGCCGACGCCGGCGGTCGGCTGGGGCATGGGTGTGGAGCGCATGCTGCTGCTGCTTGAAGCGGTCGGCGTGCTGCCGCCCGAAAACGCGCCCGACGCCTACGCCATCCTGCCGTCGGCCGAGGCCTTGCCCGCCGCCATGGCGGCCTGCGAAGCCCTGCGCGGCGCCGGTATCAAGGTGCAGATGCACGGCGGCACGGGGGAGGGCATGGGCAGCATGAAATCCCAGTTCAAGAAGGCCGACGGTAGCGGCGCGCGTTATGCGCTGATTTTCGGCGCGGACGAACTCGCCCAGGGCAACGTGGCCGTGAAACACCTGCGCGGCGAAAAAGACCAGGCCTTGCAGGCCCAGCTGCTCCAGCCGCTGGCCGATGTGGCGGCCTGGGCCCACACCTTGCGCGGCTGAACCGCCGGGCCGCGCCCGCCGGGCGCGTGTCCCCGGGCCTCTACAATCACCCCAACTCAATCCGCGCCGTCACCGGGCAGCACAAGAAGACTTTTATGGCAAAACACCTCGATTTGGAAGAACAGGAACAGCTTGACGAACTCAAGCACTTCTGGAAACAGTACGGTGACAGGATCACCTGGGCGCTGATTGTCGTGTTGGGCGTCTTTGCGGCCTGGACCGGCTACCAGTACTGGCAGCGCAGCCAGGCGGCGCAGGCCGCGGTCATGTACGAAGAAGTCGAGCGCTCCGTGCAGTCGGGCGACGCAACCCGGATCGACCGCTCCCTGGCGGACATGAAAGAGCGTTTCAGCGGCACGGCCTATGCCCAGCAGGCCGGCTTGCTGGCCGCTCGCGCCTATTACGACAAAGGCAACGTCGACTCCTCGCGCGCCGCCCTGAACTGGGTCGCCGAAAAAGCGTCCGACGAAGGCTACCAGGCCATCGCGCGCCTGCGCCTGGCCGGCCTGCTGCTCGAAAAGAAGGCCTATGACGAAGCGCTCCAGCAGGTTTCTGGCACTTTCCCCAAGGGGTTCACGGCGCTGGCCGCCGACCGCCGCGGCGACATCCTGGCCGCCCAAGGCAAAAAAGCCGAGGCCAGGGCGGAATACGAGAAGGCCTACAAAGACCTTGACGAGCGCACCGAGTACCGCCGCCTCGTGGAAGTCAAGCTCAACGCACTGGGCGTAGACCCGGCCGCGCAGGCCAAATCCGCAACCCCCGCATCGAATCCCGAGGTGAAGAAATGATCCAACCGTCTTTCAGGCCCCTGGCCCAGGCCGTGCGCACGCCGGCCCTCATCCTGCTGGTGGCTGCCCTGGGCGGATGCTCGATGTTCGGCAGCGGCCCTGCCAAGCCCCAGCCCGCTGAACTCCAGCCCGTGACGGCCCTGGTGGCCGCCCGCCAGACCTGGACCACGCGTGTCGGTCAGGTCAATTTCCCGCTCCAGACCGGGGTTTCCGGCAACAGCGTGGCGGTCGCCAGCGGCGACGGCACCGTGGCCCTGCTGGACGCCCAGACCGGCCGCGACGTGTGGCGCCTTGCGCTGAACACGCCGCTGGCCGCGGGCGCCGGCAACGACGGCAAAGTCGTGGCCGTGGTGACCACGGCCAATGAAATCGTCGCCTTGCAGGGCGGCCGCGAACTGTGGCGCCAGAAGCTGGGCGCCCAGGCCTTCACCGCGCCCTTTGTGGCCGGCGAGCGCGTGTTTGTGCTGGCCGCCGACCGTTCGGTCACGGCCTTCGACGGGCAGACCGGGCGCAAGCTCTGGGCCCAGCAGCGCCCCAATGAACCCCTGATCCTGCGCCAGTCCGGCGTGATGCTGGCTGTCGGCGACACCCTGGTGGTGGGCCTGGCCGGCCGGCTGGCGGGCCTGAACCCCACCAGCGGCAGCATCCGCTGGGAAGCCCCGATCGCGACGCCGCGCGGCATCAATGACGTGGAGCGCCTGGTCGACCTGGTCGGGCGCGTCAGCCGGCAGGACGACGTCGTGTGCGCGCGGGCCTTCCAGGCCAGCGTCGGCTGCGTCAACGCCGCGCGCGGCAACCTGCTCTGGACCAAGCCCGCCAACGGCGTGCAGGGCCTGGACGGCGACGACCGCTTTGTCTTCGGCACCGAAGCCGACGGCAACGTGATCGCCTGGCGCCGCACCGACGGTGAGCGCGCCTGGACCACCGACCGCCTGCGCTACCGCAACCTGACCGCCCCGGTGGTGGTCGGTCGTTCCATCGCCATCGGCGACTTCTCGGGTTTTGTGCACCTGCTGTCGCGTGAAGACGGCTCCCTGCTCAACCGCCTGCCTACCGACGGCACCGCCATCGCGGCCACCCCCGTGCTTGTGGGCAATACCTTGATTGCCGTCACCCAGGGCGGTGGCATTTACGGCTTCCAGCCCCAATAAAGGGCCTTGGGCCCCGCCTGAAACTGATTGATGAAACCTGTCATTGCGCTAGTCGGCCGCCCCAATGTGGGCAAGTCGACGCTTTTCAACCGGCTGACCAAGACGCGGGATGCGATCGTGGCCGACTTCGCCGGCCTGACGCGGGATCGTCACTACGGTAACGGCAAGCTGGGCCCCCACGAGTACATCGTGATCGACACCGGCGGCTTTGAGCCCGACGCGGCCTCCGGCATCTACAAGGAAATGGCCAAGCAGACCCGTCAGGCGGTCGCCGAGGCCGACGTGGTGGTGTTTGTGGTCGATGCCCGCGCCGGCATCAGCGCCCAGGACCACGACATCGCCAAATACCTGCGCAAGCTGGGCAAGCCCACGGTGCTGACGGCCAACAAGGCCGAGGGCATGACCGAAGGCGTGCAGCTGTCCGAGTTCTTCGAGCTGGGCCTGGGCGAGGTGCTGCCGGTTTCCGCCTCGCACGGCCAGGGCATGCGCACGCTGGTCGACATGGCGCTGGCGCCGCTCAAGCTGCCCGACCCGGATGAAGAGGCCGAGCCTCAGGACCCTTCCGTCATCCGCCTGGCCGTGGCCGGACGCCCGAACGTCGGGAAATCCACGCTGATCAACACCTGGCTGGGCGAAGAGCGCCTGGTGGCCTTCGACCTGCCGGGCACCACCCGGGACGCTATTTCGGTGCCTTTTGAACGCGCCGGGCAGAAGTTTGAGCTCATCGACACAGCCGGGCTGCGCCGCAAAGGCAAGGTTTTCGAGGCCATCGAGAAGTTTTCCGTCGTCAAGACCCTGCAGGCCATCGAGAACGCCAATGTCGTGCTGCTGCTGCTGGACGCCACCCAGGGCGTGACCGACCAGGACGCCCACATCGCCGGCTACATCCTGGAAAGCGGCCGCTCGGTGGTCCTGGCCGTCAACAAATCCGATGCGGTGGACTCCTACCAGCGCGAACTGCTGGAGCGCTCCATCGAAACCCGGCTGGGCTTCCTCAAATTCGCCTCCATCCATCCGATTTCGGCCATCAAGCGCCAGGGCCTGGGCCCGGTCTGGAAGTCCATCGTGCAGGCCCATGCCTCGGCCAACCGCAAGATGTCCACCCCGGTGCTGACCCGGCTGCTGCTGGAGGCGGTTCAATTCCAGCAGCCCCAGCGCTCCGGCGTGTCCCGCCCCAAGCTGCGCTACGCCCACCAGGGCGGGATGAACCCGCCCATCATCATCATCCACGGCAATTCGCTGGAGCACGTCACCGAGTCGTACAAGCGCTACCTCGAAGGGCGCTTTCGCAAGGAGTTCGACCTGGTCGGCACGCCCCTGCGGATCCAGATGAAAAGCTCCCACAACCCCTTTAAGGACAAGGAATCGGCCTAGGACTACACGGGCCGGCCCGTGCCCTGTGGTAAGGTCAGGTTCTATTAACTTTTGAACACGGAAAATATCGTGAGCAATAACAAAGGCCAGCTCTTGCAGGATCCATTTCTCAACACCTTGCGTCGCGAGCATGTTCCTGTATCCATCTATCTCGTCAACGGGATCAAATTGCAAGGCCAGATCGAATCCTTCGATCAATACGTGGTCCTGCTTCGCAACACTGTGACCCAGATGGTCTACAAACATGCGATCTCCACCATCGTTCCGGGCCGCGCGGTGAATTTCGCGACCAGCGAGTCTGAAGAAAGCCCCGCCAGCTGAGTTCGTCCGATGCTCCGGTGAACCCGAAACCCCTCGTGCTTCTTGTCGGGGTGGACCTTGGGTTCCCGAACTTTGATGCTGGCCTGCAGGAACTGGGTTTGCTCGCGCAAACGGCGGGCCTGCAGCCGGTTGCGCGCGTCACCTGCAAACGCAAGGCGCCCGACGCCGCGCTCTTCATCGGCAGCGGCAAGGCCGACGAAATCAAGCTGACGGCGCTGGACACCGGCGCCACCGAAATCCTGTTCGACCAGTCCCTGAGCCCGGCGCAGCAGCGCAACCTCGAGCGTCACCTGGACATGCCGGTCAACGACCGGACCCTGCTGATCCTCGAAATCTTCGCCCAGCGTGCGCGCAGCCACGAGGGCAAGCTGCAGGTCGAACTGGCGCGGCTGCAATACATGTCCACGCGCCTGGTGCGGCGCTGGTCTCACCTGGAGCGGCAAACCGGCGGCGCCGGCGTGCGCGGCGGCCCTGGTGAGAAGCAGATCGAGCTCGACAAACGCATGATCGGCGACGCCATCAAGCGCACCAAGGAACGCCTGGCCAAGGTCAAAAAGCAGCGGCAGACCCAGCGCAAGCAGCGCGAGCGCCGCAATTCCTTCACGATCTCCCTGGTGGGCTACACCAACGCGGGCAAGTCCACGCTCTTCAACGCGCTGGTCAAGGCGCGCGCCTATGCGGCCGACCAGCTGTTCGCCACCCTGGACACCACGACGCGCCAGCTTTACCTGGGCGACGCCGGGCGTTCGGTATCGCTGTCGGACACCGTCGGTTTTATCCGCGACCTGCCGCACGGCCTGATAGACGCCTTCGCCGCGACCCTGCAGGAAGCGGCCGACGCCGACCTGCTGCTGCATGTGGTGGACGGCGCCAACCCCGACTACCTCGAACAGATCGAACAGGTGCAGCGCGTGCTTTCGGAGATCGGCGCGGCCGATGTGCCGCAAATATTGGTGTTCAACAAGCTGGATGCCATTGAAAAGAACAACTTCCCCCTGCACCTGCAGGACATGTTCGAACTCAGGGACGCGTTTGAGGGCGCCAGCCGCAGCGTTGAACGGGTGTTCGTGAGCGCCCAGACAGGCGAGGGCCTGCCGCTTCTGCGGGCCTTGCTGGCCGGCTACGCGGCCAACCCGCCGGCCGAGGAAATCCCCCTGACTGCCGAGGACCTTGCCTGATATGGCGAATTCATTAGGCACAATGTCGGTGTAATGAAAAAAAGTGAGTTTGATCCCATGAATCTGAACCCCGTGCTGCAGACTTTGACGACCTTGCCAGGCCGGCTCAGGCATCGCGCCCAAGGCATGTTCAACCTCAATGATCCGCGCTGGGGCCGGGACGACGACAAAGCCTCGTCCGACGACAGCAAGCCCGAGGCGCCCCGCGACGACAAGCAGCCGCCCCGTCCGCCCAACCGTCCGCAAGGGCAGGGCCCCAACCAGCCGCCCGACCTGGACGAACTCTGGCGCGACCTGAACCGCAAGCTCGGCGGCCTTTTCGGCGGCGGCAAGAACAACCCCAACCGCGGCGGTTTCGGCCGCGGCAATGGCGGCGGTGGAAATAACGGCGGCTTCCAGCCCGACATGAAAAGCGCCGGCATCGGCGTCGGCCTGATCGCCAGCGTTGCCGTGCTGATCTGGCTGGGAACCGGCTTTTTCATCGTCCAGGAAGGCCAGCAGGCCGTCATCACCCAGTTCGGCAAATACCACTCCACCGTGGGCGCGGGCTTCAACTGGCGCCTGCCTTACCCGGTCCAGCGCCACGAGATCGTCGTGGTCACGCAAATCCGTTCGGTGGACATCGGCCGCGACATCATCATCAAGGCCACCGGCCTGCGCGACTCCGCCATGCTGACCGAAGACGAAAACATCGTCGAGATCAAATTCGCCGTGCAGTACCGCCTGAACGACGCGCGCGCCTACCTGTTTGAGAGCAAAGACCCGGCCGCCGCGGTGGTGCAGGCCGCCGAGACCGCCGTGCGCGAGGTCGTCGGCAAGATGAAGATGGATTCGGCGCTCGCCGACGAGCGCGACCAGATCGGCCCGCGCGTGCGCACCCTGATGCAGACCATCCTGGACCGCTACAAGGTCGGCGTGGAAGTCGTCGGCATCAACCTGCAGCAAAGCGGCGTGCGTCCGCCCGAGCAGGTGCAGTCGGCCTTCGACGACGTGCTCAAGGCCGGCCAGGAACGCGAGCGTGCCAAGAACGACGCCCAGGCCTATGCCAACAACGTGATCCCGCGCGCCGTCGGTTCCGCCTCGCGCCTGAAGGAAGAGTCCGAAGCCTACAAGGCCAAGATCGTGGCGCAGGCCCAGGGTGACGCGCAGCGCTTCCGCTCGGTGCTGACCGAATACCAGAAGGCGCCCCAGGTCACGCGCGACCGCATGTACACCGACACCATGCAGCAGGTCTATACCAACGTCACCAAGGTGCTGGTCGACTCTCGCCAGGGCAGCAACCTGCTGTACCTGCCGCTGGACAAGATCATGCAGATGAGCGGCCAGAGCGGCGACGCCGCGGTTTCCGGCGAAACACCGCTGGTTCCCGGCTCGGCCTCTTCATCCGCGCCTGCCGCGCCCATCTCCAGCTTGCCACCCCTCGATGCCCGTTCACGCGACGCCGCCCGCTCGCGCGACCGTGAAACACGCTAAGGAAGACGATCGTGAATAGAGTTGGATTTATTGTTTCCTCGCTGCTGGTCCTCCTGGCACTGCTCAGTTCCACGCTGTTCGTGGTCGACCAGCGCCAGTTCGGCGTGGTCTATGCCCTGGGGCAGATCAAGGACGTGGTCACCGAGCCCGGCCTGCATTTCAAGATGCCGCCGCCGTTCCAGAACGTCTCCTACATCGACAAGCGCCTGCTGGTGCTCGACAGCGTCGACGCCGAGCCCATGCTGACGGCCGAAAAGCAGCGCGTCGTGATCGACTGGTACGTGCGCTGGCGCATCACCCAGCCCAGCGACTACATCCGCAACGTCGGCCTCGATGAAAAAGCCGGGGCCAACCAGCTCAACCGCGTGGTCCGCAACGCCTTCCAGGAAGAGATCAACAAGCGCACCGTCAAGGACCTGCTCTCGCTCAAGCGGGAAGCGCTGATGGCCGACGTCAAGCGCGAGGTGCTGCAGGCCGTGCAGGGCGCCAAGCCCTGGGGCATGGACGTGGTCGACGTGCGCATCACGCGCGTGGACTATGTGGAAGCCATCACCGATTCCGTCTACAAGCGCATGGTGGCGGAGCGCCAGCGCGTGGCCAATGAACTGCGCTCCACCGGTTTGGCGGAAGGCGAAAAAATCCGCGCCGACGCCGACCGCCAGCGTGAAGTGACCATCGCCAACGCCTACCGCGATGCGCAGAAGGTCAAGGGCGAGGGAGACGCCGAAGCCGCCCGCACCTATGCCGAATCGTTCGGCCGCGACCCGCAGTTCGCCCAGTTCTACCGCAGCCTCGATGCCTACAAAGCCAGCTTCAGCAAGAAAAGCGACGTGATGGTGCTGGACCCTTCGTCCGACTTCTTCAAGGCGATGCGCGGCCCGGGCTCCGGCAGCGCCGCACCGGCCAAAAAATAAGCCGGCGTGGACGGCAACACCTTCTGGCTGGCACTGGCCCTGATGCTGGTCATCGAGGGCCTGTTGCCTTTCATCTCTCCCGGCGGCTGGCGCCGCATGTTCGAGCAAATCCTCACCCTGGGCAACGGCCAGATCCGCTTCTTCGGGCTGTGCAGCATCGCGGCGGGTTTGATCCTGCTGGCCGTGCTGGCCTGAATTCCACATCACGGCCGCACCCCTATTTCGCCCCGGGGGACTTATCCGCCTCCGGCAAGCCGAAAACCGGCTTCAAGCCCGGTAAAATGCTGTTTTTAACAGCCCACGAAAATTACAATGCCCGCCTGGTCGTCATCATGGCAATTGCCCGATCAAATTGCCGATGTCCTGCCCTCCGAGGCGCGCCACATCGAAGAGCTGCGCCGCCTGTTTCTGGACACCGCCCGCAGCTACGGCTATGAACTGGTCATGCCGCCGCTGCTCGAGCACCTCGAGTCGCTGCTGACCGGCACCGGCGAAGCGCTGGACCTGCAGACTTTCAAGCTGGTCGACCAGCTTTCCGGCCGCACCCTGGGCCTGCGCGCCGACACCACTCCCCAGGTCGCCCGCATCGATGCCCATTTGCTCAACCGGAACGGCGTGGCCCGCCTGTGCTACTGCGGCCCGGTGCTGCACACCCGCACCGACCGCCCCCACGCCACCCGCGAGCCGCTGCAGTTCGGCGCTGAAATCTACGGCCATGCCGGGCTGGAAGCCGACCTGGAAGCCCAGCAACTGGCGCTCGAGGGCCTCAAAGCGGCCGGCGTGACCGCATTGAGCGTCGACATGGCGGACGTGCGCATCGTCAACAGCCTGCTGGCCGGCGCCACCGTCAGCGGCAAGACCCTGGCGCTGATCCACACCGCGCTGGCGGCCAAGGACGCCAGCGAACTCGACAGCCTCACTGCCAGCCCCGGCAGCGGCATTTCCGCCGAGGCGCGCGCAGGCCTCAAGGCGCTGCTGCAGCTCTACGGCGACGAAAAAGTCCTGGCCGAAGCCGAAAAGGCCTTGCCGCCCTCGACCGGCCTCAAGGCGGCGCTGCAAAACCTCAAATGGCTGGCGGCCCACACCGGCGGCGAAAAAGGCGAGGTCAAGGTCAGCTTCGACCTTGCCGACCTGCGCGGCTACGCCTATTACAGCGGCACGCGTTTTGCCATCTACGGGCAGGGCGCCGAACTGGCGCGCGGTGGCCGCTATGACGAAGTCGGCGCGGTATTCGGCCGCAACCGCCCGGCGGCCGGGTTCAGCCTGGACCTCAAGGAGCTCGTCAGCGTGCTGCCGCCCCGGCCCCTGAAGGCCGCCATACGCGCGCCCTGGAGCGAAGACGCCGGCCTGCGCGCGGCCATCGCCCGGCTGCGCGCCGGCGGCGAAACCGTGGCCTGCGTGCTGCCCGGCCATGAACATGAAGTCAATGAATTCGATTGCGACCGCGAACTGGCCCAGGCGGCCGGTCAATGGGTGGTCCAGCCCCTGAAGAAAGCCGCTTGAGGGCCGTGTGCCCCCATCCGGCTTGATCCCAACACACCTTAACGAGAATTGAAGATGACAAACAAACAAACCGCAGACGCGGGCCGCAATGTCGTGGTCGTGGGCACCCAGTGGGGCGACGAAGGCAAGGGCAAGCTGGTCGACTGGCTCACCGAGATGTCGCAGGGCGTGGTGCGCTTCCAGGGCGGCCACAACGCCGGGCACACGCTGGTCATCAACGGCGTGAAAACCGCGCTGCACCTGATCCCCAGCGGCATCATGCGCCCCGGCGTGAAGTGCTACATCGGCAACGGCGTGGTGCTGTCGGCCGCCAAGCTGTTCGAGGAAATCGAAGGCCTGGAGAAAGCCGGTGTCGAGGTGCGTTCGCGCCTGCGCATCAGCGAAGCCTGCCCGCTGATCCTGCCTTTCCACGCCGCGCTCGACATTGCGCGCGAAGCCTACCGCGAGAAGGGCGGCACCACCAAGATCGGCACCACCGGCCGCGGCATAGGCCCCGCCTATGAAGACAAGATCGCGCGCCGCGCGCTGCGCGTGCAGGACCTCAAATACCCCGACCGCTTCGCCGCCAAGCTGCGCGACCTGCTGGATCTCCACAATTTCGTGCTGACCGGCTACCTGCACGCGCCGGCGATCGATTTCGACACCGTGTATGCCGAAGCCATGCGCCACGCCGAGCTGCTCAGGCCCATGATGGCCGACGTCTCGCGCGAACTCAACGATGCCCACCGCGACGGCGCCAACCTGCTGTTCGAAGGCGCGCAGGGCACTTTGCTCGACGTCGACCACGGCACCTACCCCTACGTCACCTCCAGCAACTGCGTGGCCGGCAATGCCGCCGCGGGCGCCGGCGTGGGCCCGGGCATGCTGCACTACATCCTGGGCATCACCAAGGCCTATTGCACGCGTGTGGGCGGCGGGCCGTTCCCGACCGAACTCGACTGGGAAAAGCCCGGCACCGTGGGCTATCACCTCTCCACTGTGGGCGCCGAAAAAGGCGTGACCACCGGGCGCAGCCGCCGCTGCGGCTGGTTTGACGCCGCGCTGCTCAAGCGCTCGGCCCAGGTCAACGGCCTGTCGGGCCTGTGCATCACCAAGCTCGACGTGCTCGACGGCATCGACGAGCTCAAGCTGTGCACCGGCTATGAACTCGACGGCCACATCACCGACATCCTGCCTATGGGCGCCGAAGAGATTGAACGCTGCAAGCCGATCTACGAAACCATGCCCGGCTGGAGCCAGAGCACGGTCGGCGTCACTGAGTACGACAAGCTGCCCGTGGCCGCGCAGAAGTACCTGCACCGCATCGAGGAAGTGACCGGCGTGCCCATAGCCATGATCTCCACCAGCCCCGACCGCGACCACACCATCCTGCTGCGCAACCCCTACGCCGCCGCTTGACCGGATACCCGCCACA
Source organism: Polaromonas sp. LjRoot131 (assembly GCF_964252805.1). Classification (NCBI taxonomy): domain Bacteria; kingdom Pseudomonadati; phylum Pseudomonadota; class Betaproteobacteria; order Burkholderiales; family Comamonadaceae; genus Polaromonas; species Polaromonas sp. LjRoot131. Next base: position 1,123,954 of record NZ_CAXUPF020000001.1, read on the forward strand.
GCCTTAGCCAAACAGCCTGCCGCCCCTGAAAAAGGCGCAGGCAGCGAATACATCAGGAGCGCCACCCATGTTGACAGAAGACGGCAAGCATCTCTATGTGAGCTATGACGAATACCACAACCTGATTGAGAAACTGGCCATCAAGATCCACCAGTCCGGCTGGCAGTTCGACACCATCCTGTGCCTGGCCCGCGGCGGCATGCGCCCCGGCGACATCCTGTCGCGCATCTTCGACAAGCCGCTGGCCATCATGTCCACCAGCTCCTACCGCGCCGATGCCGGCATGACGCAGGGCAACCTCGACATCGCCCGCTTCATCACCACGCCCAAGGGCGAGATCGCCGGCAAGGTGCTGCTGGTCGACGACCTGGCCGATTCCGGCCACACGCTCAACGCCGTGATCCACCAGCTCAAGAACAACTACAAACCCATCACCGAGCTGCGCAGCGCCGTGATCTGGACCAAGGGCGTGTCCAGCTTCCAGCCCGATTACTCGGTCGAGTTGCTGCCCACCAACCCATGGATTCACCAGCCGTTTGAAGGCTATGACTCGCTGTCACCGGCGCAACTGATGGCGAAGTGGAAGATTTAAGCCCCCACGCTTTTCACTTCGTGTAATGCGCTGCCCCCCCGAGGGGGCGCTGCGCCTGCGGTCTGGCAAAGCCAGTCCCGCGGCCCCTGCTTGAATCGAGAAGCCCCTGCGGACACGGCTTTTGTTCTGCTGCTCTTCAAGCCTCAGGGCTTGCCGTTAATATGCGGTCATGAGCGACATTTCCACCACCCTGATCCACCACCCCTACAAGCCGCCCGCCGGGTTTGACGCGATTCCGCCCGGTGTCTACAAGGCTTCCACCATTGCTTTTCCCACCGTCGCAGCGCTGCGCAGCCGCGACTGGAAGCACAAGACCGGCTACACCTACGGCCTGCACGGTACGCCCACCACCTTCACGCTCGAAGAACGCATCGCCACCCTGGAAGGCGGCAAATATTGCACGCTGGTGCCCAGCGGACTGGCGGCGGTGGTGCTGGTCGGCATGGCGCTGCTCAAGGCCGGCGACGAACTGCTGATCCCCGACAACGCCTACGGCCCCAACAAGAGCTTCGCGCAGGGCGAGCTGGCCGCCTGGGGCATCACCCACCGCTTTTACGACGCGATGAACCCCGCCGACCTGGCCGCCAAGCTGGGCCCGAAAACCCGGCTGGTGTGGATAGAGGCGCCGGGCTCCATCACGCTGGAATTCCCCGACATGCCCGCGCTGGTCGCGGCCGTCAAGGCGCACAAGAATGCCCACCCTGCGGGCATCGTGACCGCGCTCGACAACACCTGGGGCGCCGGCCTGGCCTTCAAGGCCTTCGATCTCGGCCTGGACATCTCGGTCCAGGCGCTGACCAAATACCCCAGCGGCGGCGCCGACGTGCTCATGGGCTCCGTCGTCACGCGCGACGAGGCCTTGCACCACCTGGTCCACTTCTGCCACATGCGCGTTGGCTACGGCATAGGCGGCAACGATGCCGAACTGGTGCTGCGCGGCCTTCACAGCATGGCCTTGCGCTATGCGGCCCAGGATGCCGCGACGCGCGAACTGGCCACCTGGCTGGCCGGCCGGCCGCAGATCGCCACCGTGCTGCACCCGGCCTTGCCCGGATCGCCCGGCCACGAAGCCTGGAAGCGTGACTGCAGCGGCGCCGCTTGCCTCATGAGCGCCGTCTTCAAACCCGAGTTCACCCCCGAACGGGTGGACCGTTTTTGTGACAGCTTGAAACTTTTCAAACTGGGTTACAGCTGGGCCGGCCCCATGAGCTTGTGCGCTCCGTACGACATCCCGGCGCTGCGCACCACGCCCTGGCCCTACAAAGGCGGCCTGGTGCGTTTTTCGACAGGCCTGGAAGCCGTCGCCGACCTGCAGGCCGACATTGCGCAGGCCCTGGAAAAAGCCTGATCCAAAAGCGGGGCAAACGCCTGGTATCCGGCGGCGGCAATGCAGTACAGTAAGGCTTACTTATTCAGATGAAAGCACGCAGTGGCAACTCCCAACTATTCCTACGAAAAGCGCCAGAAAGAGCTTGCGAAAAAACGCAAAAAAGAAGAAAAGCTCAAGCGCAAGGCCGAGGGCAAGCCGGATGATGCGGCTGACGATGGGGACGATGCGCCGCCCGCTGACGGCGATGCCCCGGCTGGCGTGCCACCCACTGACCCTGCGCCCTGAACGTTCAAGCTTCCAGTTCTTGATAAACAAGCTTTCGAAAACCCGGCACACCCAGCGTGTGGCCGGGTTTTCTGTTGATGGCCGGTGCTTTAACGGACGCCATCGCCCGCCTATTTAGCTAACCAGCCCAGCCCCCTGGCATGCAGGCTTTGCACATACAGCCTGTCCGCCGTCTCCGTCACGGCGGTTGTTTCGGGATAAGCGCCCGTCGGGTCCTGCAGGTCGGCCACCACTTTTCCTTCTTCCGTGAACGCCACCACATGGCCATAGGCCTTGGGAATCGGCCACAAGGCGCGCGGCAGGCGAAGGATGAGCTTGCGCATGAAGGGCTTGCGGGCCAGGCCGTCAATCGTCGGGTTGCGCGGCTTGACAAGGCCCACCCATACCTTGCCGTCCAGGCCGCGCATCAGGTTGTCGGGGTAGCCCGGCAGGTTGTCAAAAAGCGGCTGGAGGCTGCTGCCGGGCTGGCCGATGTTTTGCTCCCGCGCATCCACCGGCAGTTTCCAGATGCGGTATCTGCCGGTTTCGGCCACAAACAGCGAACGCTCGTCCTGGCTCAAGGCCACGCCGTTGGCAAAGCTCAGGCCTTTTGCCACGACGCGGGTGGCTTGGGTCGCCGGGTTGTACTCGATGACCCGGCCGGTGGCGGACTGCTCCAGGATGTCGAGAATACTGGCTTCGAAGGTGCCGCCCCATTGCCGGGCCCCAAAGCGGGTGGAGGCGTCGCTGAAGTACACCTTGCCATTGCGGGCCACCACCACCGCATTGGCATACAGAATCGGGCTGCCACCGGCTTTGTCCGCCAGCACCGTCACCTTCTTGTCCGGCGAAATCGACAGCAAGCCTTTGAACGCATCGGCGGCGATGAGATTGCCGGCCGCGTCGAAGTCAAAACCCAGCACGCGGCCGCCGGTGTTGACGACCACCTCCTGGCCGCTGCCGTCAGGGTTCATCCGCAGGATGGCGCCGCTGGCCACCGTGGCGTAGAGTTTTCCATCCCGGGCCACCACCAGGTGCTCAGGACCTTCTTCGGCCCCCAGCGGAATGGTTTTCAGGCTGGCGAGTTTGTGGTTGGGGGCGAAAGGGCCGGTGTAGCCGGGGGCCGCGGGCGCTTCCCAGCTTTGCGGCGCGACGGGCACCGGCCACAGGCACAGGTAGGCGGCCAGCCCGGCCACGGCGATGCCGATGGCGACAAGGAATTTTTTCATGGTGTTTTCTCCTCCCTGAGAATCGCTTGCGCCAGCCCCGCCAGGGTCTGCTTCGACCGGTCGGCCGCGCGGAGCGCCGTGGCCTTGGGGTACTGGCTGAAGTTGCGCTCCATGGAGCGCGCATAGCCCGGGTCGTAGTGAAGGGTGAGCAGCTCGCGGACCACAGAGGCCACGTCGCCGCCTTGGGCGCGGGCCTGCCAGTCCTGCACCACGGCCTTGCCGCGGGCCTCGGTCAGCGCGCCCAGGCGTTCGCAGAAGTGTTCGATGTCCTGCACAAAAAAGGCATAGTCCTCGAGCAGCAGCGCGACGCGCTCGTCCTCCGCAAGCTCGATTTGCAGGCAGGGGCTGGCCCGCATCGCGGCGATCAGGCCGTCCGGCACCGCCACGTTGCCGACCTTTTTGCTTTCGCTTTCAACATAGACCGGCCTGGCCGGGTCGAAGCCGCGCAAGGCGGACCAGATGCCGCTGTCAAAGGCCTTCTGGCTGGGCTGCTGCACGCCGGGAATCGCACCCAGCACCGAACTGCGGTGGTTGGCCAGCGCCTCCAGGTCCAGTACCTGCGCGCCTTCAGCGGCCAGGGCCTGCAGCAGCCGGGTCTTGCCCGAGCCGGTGGGGCCGCAAATGACACGGTACTGCAGGCGCGCGGCCAGCTGCGGCAGGTCGGCCAGCAGCGCCGCCCGGAAGGCTTTGTAGCCGCCGTCCACCAGTGTGACCCTGAAGCCGATCTGGTCCAGTACCAGCGCCAGCGAGCCGCTGCGTTTGCCGCCGCGCCAGCAATAAAGCAGGGGTTGCCACTCGCGCGGCTTGTCCAGCACATCGCGCTGTATGTGTTCGGCGATGTTTTTCGCCACCAGCGCCGCCCCCAGTTTTTTGGCCTCGAACTGGCTGATCTGCTTGTATTTCGTGCCGACGACTTTTCGCTCCTCGTCGTGCAGGCTGGGCCAGTTCAGCGCGCCGGGCAGGTGGTCTTCGGCGTATTCACCCTCGCTGCGGGCATCGATGACGTCGGAGTAGCGGTCCAGCGCGGCCAGCGCTTCTTCGGCGGAAATGCGTTCAAGCGTCACTTGATCAGTTTCTTGAGTTCGGGCCAAACATTGGCCAGCATGCGGGCCTGCGACTGTTCATTCGGGTGGATGCGGTCGGCCTGGAAGTTGGCCGTCGGGTCGGCCGCGTCGGCGATGCCTTTCAGGAAAAAGGGCACCAGCGCGACTTTTTCCGCCTTGGCGATCTTGGCGAACAGCCCGGAAAAGGTCGCCGCATAGGCGCTGCCGTAGTTGGGCGGCACCTGCATGCCGATCAGCAGCACGCGCGCGCCGGCCTTTTTTGCGGCCTGTGTCATCGCGCTGAGGTTTTGCTCGGTCATGTCCAGCGGCAGGCCGCGCAGAGCGTCGTTGCCGCCCAGCTCTATCACCACCACGGCAGGCTTGTGCTGCGCCAGCAGGGCCGGCAGGCGGGAGCGGCCGCCCGCGGTGGTGTCACCGCTGATGCTGGCGTTGACGACCCGGGCGTTCTTTTTCTCGTCGGCCAGCTGCTTTTCGAGCAGCGGCACCCAGCCGGTGCCGCGCTTGAGGCCGTATTCGGCGCTCAGGGAGTCACCGACGACCAGCACGGTAGTGGCCTGGGCGGCGGAGGCGGGCGCCTGCGCCCAGGCAGCGGGCAGGGCGCCCAGCAGGGCGGCCGCGAGCAGCGCGGCCAAAGGTTTTACCAGTCGCCTGGCCGTTTGGCCAACAAGCTTGGTAAAGTCGGATTTCATATTTTTTGACAAGGCTGACATGTTTGAACCCGCGGTGAGTGGCGTGAATGGCGTGAACGATGCTTCCATGGCCTCCACAGCGCCCGGCGTTTCCGGTGCGGCTGCAAAGTCCCAGGCAGCTTCAATTATTTCCGTGGAGCATGTTTTCAAGTCGGTCACCGACTCCACCGGTACTTTGGCCATTTTGCGCGATATTGACTTCGCGCTCGCCGCGCGCGAAACCGCCGCCATTGTCGGCGCTTCGGGCTCGGGCAAAAGCACCTTGCTGTCCATCATCGCAGGCCTGGACACCCCCACCCAGGGCACGGTCAGGCTGGCCGGGCAGGACCTGTTCGCCCTCGGCGAGGACGACCGCGCGGCCCTGCGTGCCCAGAAGGTCGGTTTTGTGTTCCAGAGTTTCCAGCTCATGGGCAACCTGAGCGCGCTGGAGAACGTCATGCTGCCGCTGGAGCTGTCGGGCGCCCGCAACGCCCGCGCACAGGCCACCGAGATGCTCAAGCGGGTCGGCCTGGGGGAGCGGCTGGGCCACTATCCCAAGGTGCTGTCGGGCGGCGAGCAGCAGCGCGTGGCGCTGGCGCGGGCCTTCGTGGTGCAGCCGGCGGTGCTGCTGGCCGACGAGCCCACCGGCAGCCTGGACTTCGCCACCGGCGAGACCGTCATGTCGCTGATGTTCGAACTCAACCGCGAGCTGGGGACCACGCTGGTGCTGGTGACCCACGACCAGGGCATCGCCGCGCGCTGCGAGCGGCGCATCACCATAGACGCGGGCCGGGTTGTCTCGGCCTGAATTTTCCCGGAGCTTCAGCGCCCGGTGTGCAGCTTTTGCGCCGCAGCCAGGAATTTCGCCCTGTCGTCGGGTTTGTCGATCAGTTGCGCCAGGGCCTTGGCCAAGGCGCCCAGGCTGGTCTGGCGCGCCGATTCCTTGCGCACCAGGGTCTTGGCCAGCGGGCCGATGTAGAGGCTCAGCAGGCGTTCGAGCTGGGCCTGCAGTTCCGCGCTGAAATGCTGCAGGTTGATGGAGGTGGACGTCGCCGACGGCGATGAGGGGCCCGTGGGGCGGCTCATGTCCTGGTGGCGCAGGCCGGACACCGGCATGGAATGCAGGCGGCTGGGCGTACCGGTGGTGGCACCTATGGCGCTTGTGGCGCCGGTGCGCGGACCCGAGGCCCCATGCAGCCCCGAATGCACGGGCATGCTGGCATTGCGCGGCCGCGCAAAGGCCTCGCGCGCCGTGGCGTCGGGGATGGAGACGGCCAGCAGGTCGCGCAGGCCCTGGGCGCTCACCGTGCGCGGCACCGCCTTCTTGACCAGCACCCGGGCCAGCGGGCCGATCAGCTTGGCGAGCTCGGCCTCGATCTCATGCACCATCTCCGGCGTGAGCGAGGCCAGCGCGGCGAACGAGGCCGTGTGCTCGAACTCCAGGTTGCGCGATGCCGCGGCCGCCGCCGGGGCGGCATTCGGGTCCAGCACAGCATAGATCTCGTGCGAGCGCAGGTGCTTGTCCATGTGCGGGCCGAGGTAGTCGAAATGGCCGGCCGCGGTGTCGGTGATGCGCGAGATCACGTCGTAATAGGCCCGCGAGACCACCACCTGGTTGGGCCTGGCGAAGTCCATGATGCGCTGGGCCACATTGATGCCGTCGCCCACCACGTTGACCCGGTTGTTGATGTCGAACACCATGCGGATCGGGCCCAGGTGCAGGCCCACGCGCAGCGACAGCTTGCGGCCGTACTTCTGGGCCAGCAGGTCGCGCAGCAGCAGGGCCGACTGCAGCGCCTCCTCGGGGTCGCCGAGGAAGCAGATCGCCGCGCCGTCGCCGGTGTCTATCATGATGCGCGACGATTCCTTCACGCCGCCTATGGCCTTGGTGATCAGCTCGTTGAACAGCGCCTTGACCACCACCTGCTGGTCCACCGAATAGGTGGAATAGGACACCAGGTCCAGGAACATGATGGTGCCCAGCACGTTCTTGCGCAGGTTCTCGGCGCTGTTGAGCGGGATTGACTGCGAATTGGCGGCGTAGGCGAGCAGGGCGTTGTCGGGCGGCGCGGTGATTGTTTGGGACTCGGCCGCCGGCGCGGGTGGAGGAGGAGGCGGCGGCGGCGCGGGAGCGAGCGCCGAGGGCGCTGCCAGCACGCTGGCCGCGCGTATGGTCTGCGTCTTCACGAAGTCCGAACTCAGCAGCGCCTGGCGCAGTGCCGCCACGTCCTGCGGCCGCTGGGTTTCGTTGGGTGTCATGGCCCAGTCGATGGCGCGCAGCAGCGGCGCGCCGAAGACCACCGCGCTGGCGGTGTCGGCGGCTTTGGGCATGCTGTCCTCGCGCACGCGCGAGGCCGACTCCATGGGCTTGTGGCCGGTCGTCATCCAGTACATCACCGCGCCCAGCGAATAGACGTCCGTCCACGGCCCCTGGTGGCCCTTGCTGTGGTACTGCTCGAACGGCGCGAAGCCCGGGCTCACGATGTTGGTCATGTCCTGGTTGCCGGTGACGCGGCGCGCCGCGCCGAAGTCCAGCAACACCGGCGTGCCGTCGGCACGGATGTAGATGTTGTCCGGCTTGATGTCGCGGTGCAGGAAGTTCACCTTGTGCACCGACTCCAGGCCGTCCATCAGCGGGTAAATGATTTTCAGCAGGCCCTGCTGGTCCAGCGCGGGCTGCTTGGCCAGCCAGCGCTTGAGCGGGTCGCCCGACTCGTACTCCATCACGATGTAGGCGGTGCCGTTTTCCTTGAAATAACGCAGCACCCGCACGATGTTGGGATGGCGAAACGACGCCAGCGCGCGCGCCTCGTCGAGGAAGCGCTCCAGGCCCCACTGGAACTGCGCCCTGTTTTCGCTGGACCGGACGCTGACCGACAGATCGGCCGCGCGCACGGCCAGGTCGCCCGGGAAGTATTCCTTGATGGCTACCGGTAGCTGCAGGTTGATGTCCTGGGCCAGGTAGGTGATGCCGAAACCGCCGCCGCCCAGCATTTTGTCGATGCGGTACTCCAGGACAGTCTGCCCCGGCACCAGGGCGGCTACGTCCCCGCCTTCGGTGGCCACGGGGCGCACGGGAAGGGTCCGGGTTTTGTCTTCGGGGTCGGTCATGCGTCCGGGGTCGTGATGGGGGCGGGTAATTTGCCGGGCATCAATCGCCGCGGTCAATCATTTGCATGGCTTTTTCCAGGCTGCGGCGCATGCGGTTGAACGAGCTGCCCAGTACGGCGACTTCGTCCTTGCCGCCGTCGGCGAACTCCGGTACCTCGAAGTCTCCGGTGCTGACCTTGTCGGCCGCCTGGGACATGCGGCGTATCGGCCGCACGATGAGCCAGCTCAGCATCAAGTTGAGCACCACGAACACCACCACGAACACCGCGGCCAGCGAGGCCATGAAAGTCTTGAACGTGCGCTCGGCATTGCGGATGGGAATTTCCATGGGCACCGTCACCACCTGAGCGCCAATGATTTCATTGTGCTTCCAGCCGAAGCCGTTGGCCTCGCCGTAGATCTTGATCATGCTGGCCGGCGCGGCGGCCGGCACGCTGTGGCACTGCAGGCAGGCCGCGTTGGTGATCTGGATCGGCTTGGCGATGTAGAGGAGCCGGCCCGTGGCCGCCGCGCGCTCCGAAATGAGTTCTTTCGAATCGGCGTTCTGGCGGAACTGCTGGACGATGTCGGCTTCCCAGTCGGTGGCCCGGTCGCGCGGATTGGTTGGATTGAGTGTCGCTTCCTTGTAGCCGTAGTCGCGGTACTTTTTCTGGATGTGAGCCAGGGTTTCGGTGGCCGCGTAGGCCGGCACGGTCTGCGGCAGGAACACCTCTTCGAGTTGCTTGTCCAGGTGCGGCTTGACCTGCTCCACCGTGTAGGCGCGCACCGAGAGGGCGGTGTCCATCATGAGCCGCGCATTGCGCAGGACTTCCTCGCGGGCGTTTTCCTGCAGCAACTGGCGCGATATGAATCCGGCGGCGCCGAAGCCGGCCAGGAACACCACGACCAGCACCAGGTTAAATTTAAGCCTCAATCCCATAGCGACCCCACTTGTGTGTGTTTTTGTTGCGAAGCATTGTCAGCCCGCGCCAGCCAACAAATTGTTACTATTTTAGTCTTACCCAGCACGCATTGTGACCGCCGGTCGGCCCTGGCGCACCGGTAGTAATGCCAATGAAGGGGTCAGGAGCCTGGGCGGCTCCGACGCCTGGCAGTGATAATCCCCGCATGTCATCCACCCCTAAAGTCCTTTTTGGCTTCCATGCCGTCGGCGTCCGCATCAAAACCGCCCCCAAGTCCGTCCTGGAGGTGTTTTTTGACGTCTCGCGCCGCGACGCCCGCATGCGCCAGTTCACCGACCGGGCCCGCGAGGCCGGCATACGGCTGATCGAATCCGACGGCCTGCGCCTGGCCAAGATGTGCGGCAGCCACGGCCACCAGGGCGTGGTAGCCCGGGTCGATGCGTTGGCCCAGGTCAAGTCGCTCGACGAGCTGCTTGAGCAGCTTGAAGAAGCCGGCACGGCCCAGCCGCTGCTGCTGGTGCTGGACGGCGTGACCGACCCCCACAACCTGGGCGCTTGCCTGCGCGTGGCCGACGGTGCCGGCGCCCATGCCGTGATCGCCCCCAAAGATCACGCGGCCGGCATCAACGCCACCGTCGCCAAGGTCGCCAGCGGCGCCGCCGAAACCATGCCTTATTTCATGGTCACCAACCTGGCCCGTACCCTGGGCGAGCTCAAGGAACGCAATATCTGGTGCATAGGCACCAGCGACGACGCCGAAAAAACCATTTACGACGTGGACCTGAAAGGCCCGGTCGCCCTGGTGCTGGGCGCGGAAGGCGAGGGCATGCGCCAGCTCACGCGCAAGACCTGCGACGAACTCGTCAGCATCCCCATGCGCGGCGCGGTGGAAAGCCTCAACGTGTCCGTGGCCAGCGGCGTCTGCCTCTACGAAGCCTTGCGCCAGCGCGGCGCATGACGCCGCAGCGCTTCGACCTGGTCGTTATAGGCGCCAGCTTTGCCGGGCTGGCCTGCGCGCGCGCCGCGGCCCGCGCGGGCCTGCGGGTCGCCGTCGTGGAAAAGAAGTCCTCCTCGGGGGACAAGCTGCACACCACCGGCATCATCGTCAAAGACGCCATCGACACCATCCCCTGGCTGCAGCAGGTGCCCGCAGCGCTGGTGCGGCAGGTCGACGGCGTACGGCTGTATTCACCCAACCTGCGCCACGTAGACCTGCATGCGCCCGGCTATTACTTCTGGGCCACCGACACGCCGGCGCTGCTGGACTGGATGTGCGCCTCGGTCCAGGCCGACGGCGTCACGCTGCTGGCGGGCACGCTGTTTGAGCAGGCCGCGCGGGACAGCGGCGGCGGCTGGGCCGTGGCGGTCAAGTCGGTCGCCACGCAGGAGCCGGCCATGCTGCAGGCCGGCTACCTGGTCGGCGCCGACGGCCCGCATTCGCGCGTCGCCAAGGCTTTAGGCCTTTCGCTTAATACCCAGTTCCTGTTCGGCATCGAGCATGAATACGGCCAGGCCCGGCTGGACGCCAACCTGCTGCACTGCTTCATAGACCGCAAACTCGCGCCCGGCTACATCGGCTGGGCGGTCGCCGGCGTCGGTATCCAGCAGATCGGCCTGGCCCGGCGGATGTCGCCTTCGGGCGTGCCGCCCAAGCAGGCCTGGATGGCCTCTTTTGCGGCCAAGATCGCGCCGCACGTCGACATCGGCGATACCGCGCCCCTGGCGACGCGCGCCGGCATGATTCCCTGCGGCGGGGTGCTCAAGCGTGTGTCCGATGCGCGTGTCATGCTGGTGGGCGACGCCGCCGGCATGGTCTCGCCCGTGACGGCCGGCGGCATCCATACGGCGCTGGAGCATGGCGATGCGGTGGGCGGCGCCGTGGCCGCCTTTTTGCAAAGCGGTGCGGCCGACGGCGGCGACCCGGCCGATCCGATGCACGGGTTGGTGCGCAACTACCCGAAATTTCGCGCCAAGCGCACGCTGCGCTGGCTGTTCGACCATTTCCAGGCCGACTGGATCTTCAACATGGCCCTGGACACCGAACCCATGCGGCAGGCAGCGCGCATGGTGTACTTTCACCGGCGCGGTAAACCGCAATAACTTTACGGGCAGCGGGCTCAGACCAGGCCGTACCAGCCCAGCAGCGCGCCCGCACCCAGCAGCCACAGCAAGTGGATGCGGGTGCGCCAGACGATGACGGCCGAGGCGGCGGTCAGCAGCCATACCGGCCAGTCCTTCAGCGAACTGCCGTTGGCGGCGGCCAGGATCCAGCTGGTGGCGATCAGCAAGGCCACCACGATGGGGCCCATGCCCTGCTTGAAGGCGCGCACCGCCCGCAACTCGCGGTTGCGGTGGCCCCACTGCGCGGCCGTGTAGGTCAGCGTGGTGCTCGGGATCAAAATGCCCAGCAGCGACAGGAAGACGCCCAGCAGTCCCGTCAGCATGCCGCCGGCGTTCAGTCCCACGTTCCAGCCCATCAAGGCGATGAACAGCACGTTGGGCCCCGGCGCCGACTGCGCGATGGCGATGGAGGCGTTGAACTGCGCGTCGGTCAGCCAGTGCTGCTTGTCGACCAGGAAACGGTGCATGTCGGGCGCGGTGCTGATGGCCCCGCCCACAGACAGCAGCGACAGCGAGAGGTAGTGCAGGAACAGGTCGAACCATTCCCGCGCGCCGAACACCAGGTGCAGCGTTTGCAATGGTTCGTTCATGGCTGGAGCCTGCGGTAGGCCAGCACGCAGGCCGTGAGGCCCAGGCTCAGCAGCACGTAAGCCAGCGGAATGCGCAGCAGCGCGATGGACACAAAACACAGCACACCCAGGCCCGCGCACAGCCGCAGGCCCAGCACGTTCTTCTTGAGGGCGCCGAAAAGCTTGAGGCCGGTCGCCCCGATCAGTCCGGCCGCCACCGCGGCCATGCCGCGCAGTGCACCCGCCACGCCGGGGTGGCCGGCGAACTGGGCATACAGCACCGCCAGCAGCAGCACCAGCACCAGGGGCACCGTCAGCATGCCGGCCAGCGCCACCATCGCGCCCTTGAGGCCGAAGTAGCGCCCGCCCACCATCAGGGAAAGGTTCACCACATTGGGCCCCGGCATGATTTGCGCCACCGCCCAGTCTTCGATGAACTCCTCACGCGTCATCCAGCGTTTTTTCTCGACCAGCTCGCGCTGCACGATGGCGAGGACGCCGCCGAAACCCTGCAGGGCCAGCAGGGTGAATGAAACAAAAAGATCGGTGAGGGATTTGGGTTGCGGGCGCTCTTCCGCGGGCAGGGGGCTCATGCGCCCATTATCGCCGCGCGCGCCGCATGCCCCGGCCCGCCCGCAAGAAGCCGAGGCGCTTCATCTGCTATTAAAACAATAGCCCGCTACTCTTGATCCACGAGGGCTCACACTCAATGCCTTTGGAACTTCCGGCCTTATACGCCTAAAGTTTTAGCGCCCAGGTCTCGCCAACCAATTCCCGCCCAAAACCCTGATACGGCTCGCTCTTGACCAGCTCGAAGCCGCGTTTGGCGTAAATCGCGCGTGCCGCCGTCAGGCAGCTGTTGGTCCAGAGCACCATTTTTTTGTAGCCCTTGGCGCGCGCGAAGGCGATGCATTCGTCCGACAGGCGCCCGCCCAGGCCCAGGCCGCGCGCCGCAGGCGTGAGGATCAGCATGCGCAGCTGCGCCACCGTGGCAGATTTGCGCACCACGAACACCGCGCCCACGCGCTCGCCGTCGAGTTCGGCGATCCAGCATTTTTCGCAGTCGGGCCGGAAATTTTTGAGGTACTTGCCCGCGATGTCGGCCACCAGCGCCTCGAACTCGCTGTTCCAGCCGTATTCGCGCGCATAGATTTCACCGTGCTGCTGCACCACCCAGCCCATGTCTCCGGGCTGCGGGTCGCGCAGCACCACGGTGCGCGTCGTCGCGGCCTGGTCGGGCCCGGCCAGCAGGCGCTGCACCGTCGTCATCGCGCTCACCACCTTGTGCTGGTCATCCGGCGCCAGCGCCGCCAGCAGGGCGGCCGCCTCGTCGCGCGACTTCTGCTGCAGCGGCGCGAACGCCGCATGCCCGGCCTCCGTCAGCTTGAGCAGGCTTTGCCGCGCGTCGGCCGGCGAGGGCACGCGCGCCAGCCAGCCCTTGCCTTCAAAGCGCCGCAGGATGCGGCTCAGGTAACCGGCGTCCAGCGACAGGTCGCGTCCCAGTTCGGTGGCGGTCGGCTGGTCGCGGTGGGCCAACTCGTACAGCACCCGCACCTCCGTCAGCGAGAACTCGCTGCCCAGGTAAGGGTCCAGCACGCCGATGCGCTGGGTGTAGAAGCGGTTGAAACCGCGGATCGCCTTGATGTGGGTGGTGCTGGCGGCCGGCGCGGAAGATGTGGATGAAGACGGGGCGGGGAGGGTGGGGGAATTTGACGGGGCCATGCAGCTATCGTCAAGTAATTGATTGACAAAGTCAAGTAATTGGGTTTTTCCCGCTCTCCTTCAGTTTGGGGTCCGTCCGGCCTCAGATCACCCGCCGCGGCGCCGCCGTCGCTGCATCGCCGCTGTTGGGCGTGCCGGTCGGCTCTATCAGCAGCAAGTGCGCCTCCTGTGCCGCGCGCGGCCGGTGCCGAACGCCGCGCGGCACCACGTGGAGCTGGCCGGGTTTGAGCATCACGGTGGGCTGGCCCTCGATGTCGATGTGCAGCTCACCCTTGAGCACCAGGAAGAAGTCGTCGCTGTCGGGGTGCGAATGCCAGCTGTACTCCCCCTGCACCTTGACCACCATCACGTCATGGCCGTTGAACTCGCTCACGGTGCGCGGCTGCCAGTGGCCTTCAAAACTCGCGAGCTTGGCCTGCAGGTCTATGGCGTGTGTCTTCATGCAAATTCCTCTTGTGTTGCGATGCAAGAGAGTCTGCTTGTCCGCGCCCGCCGCGTCTTGTACGATTGTTTCATGCACGATGCCCAGGAAACCCCTCCCAAAGACTGGGCAAACTTTCGCCCCGGCGCCCTGGCCGGCGTGACGCAGATGAAGGCCCACTTCACCGAGCACAGCTTTGAGCGCCACAGCCACGAAACCTATTCCATAGGCGTCACCGCCTCCGGCGTGCAGACTTTTCATTGCGGCGGCACGCTGCATGCCAGCCTGCGCGGCGACGTCATCCTTTTTAATCCCGACGAGCCGCACGACGGCCAGCGTGGCACGCAGGAGGGCTTTGGCTACAGCATGCTGTATGTGGCGCCCCAGGTGGTCGACGAATGCCGCGACAAGGAGGCCGGCGTCGACATGGCCGCCTACTTCCGCCAGCCCGTGGTGCGCGACGCGGCCATGGGCCGCGCGCTGGCGCAGGCCATAGGCGCGGCCGGGCAGGCGCAGGAATCGCTGCGCGCCGAGGAACTTACGCGTGATGTGCTGGTGCGGCTGCTGCAGCGCTACGGCGAACGGCGCAGCACGGGCGATGACAGCAAGGCGGCCGGCGCCGCCCGCATGGCCCGCATCCGCGACTATTTGCGCAGCCACTACGGCGAGGACATCACCGTGGATGCCCTGGCACGCGAAGCCGGCCTCTCGCGCGTGCACCTGACCCGCGCCTTCGCCCGGCAATTCGGCGTGCCGCCCCACATCTACCTCAATGCCGTGCGCCTGGAGCGAGCCCAGTCCGCCATGCTGGCCGGGCAGGGCCTGGCCGAGGTGGCGGCCGCCTGCGGCTTTGCGGACCAGAGCCACTTCAGCCGGCGCTTCAAGGGGAGTGTGGGTCTGGCGCCTGGGGCCTGGTTGCGGCAGATGAGGGCTGGGTGCCAATGAAGTCCATGCTAGCGCCTCGCTATCTCCTCAATTCACCCGTGTATTTCGCAATGCTCTTGAAGCGTGGGTAGCACATGACGCTCATTTTTAAGCACTCACCTCTCCGACCACCGCTACGCCTGGGATCGCCGGTTTTGCGCTATGTGTCACCCTGGAACGCAGGCAACAGCTCATGAAAAGCAATAAACAACGCCGCACTGAAATCCTCGAAAAGCGAAAAGCGCGCGCAGCAACGTCTGTGAAGCCGGTTGGAAACGAGCCTCGTCGCGAAGTCACCAGCGGAACAGCGCCCTGCAATCCGGAATTGCTTGCGCCTTCCAACAGCTATGGCACTCCGGCTTTTGTCCAGCGTGGCTACTACATGGACGTTCTGTTCAAGTGCCAGGACTGCGCAAAAGAGGAAATCTGGCGTGCCGCCCAGCAGAAGTGGTGGTATGAGGTCGCAAAAGGCAATGTAGAGACGCGTGCCACGAGGTGCAATCCGTGTCGCCGCATTGAGCGCGAGCGGCGGGACGAAGCCCGCCGGGTTCACCTTGAGGGCGTGGCGCGAAAGAATGCGTTAAAAGCCCCGGCCTGACAAAAGGTCGGCTGATGTCAATCGTCGAGATACGAAGCGCATGAAAGAATGGTGCCGGTTCTCCGGCTTGCTTGTCGTTACAGTGGTCGCTGAATGAAGACAATGAACACCACAAAACGCCTCATCATTGCATGTGCCGGCTGGATACTGCTTGGCCTGGCCGTCATAGCCTTTGGGGGGCCGCATGCACGGGGAAGCGCGCTCTTCGTGGTGTGGTCCCTGTATGCACTCTTCGCGGGAGTCTGGGTTGTCATGCCGCTACTGAAAATAGTCGATGCCGCCATGCGCAAAGAAAAAGCGCGCGGGCCAAGCCATCCGGATGAACGTTAGGGACCGGCGGGTTCACGGATTCGTTCACGCATGTACGACGTCACATTTTTCTCAAGCGCGCTCTTTCTGCTTTCAGCGCTTGGTATCGCGGCTTATGCCCTGTATGCGAGGCGTCATTCGGGGGAAAGCCGCATCGACATAGCAATGCGGCAGTTTCTGGAAAGTGTCATTCACGCAAATGATCCGCGGTTTGCATTTGAAGGCCGAAGCGCAGTAGTCGTCCGCCAAGACGAAGACCACAGCAACGGTGAGAACACGACCTACGTCCTGACTGTTTATGCCAGAAATCAGTACGGCGAGTACTTTGTTTTCAGGTCGGATGGAAATAAGCCTTCCGTCAACTATCTTGAGCATCGTTTGGCCCGG
The DNA here is from genome assembly GCF_964252805.1 of Polaromonas sp. LjRoot131. Lineage (NCBI taxonomy): Bacteria > Pseudomonadati > Pseudomonadota > Betaproteobacteria > Burkholderiales > Comamonadaceae > Polaromonas > Polaromonas sp. LjRoot131. The sequence goes on from NZ_CAXUPF020000001.1 coordinate 1,140,165, forward strand.
GTGATCTTGAAACATGACTATGCTGGCCCCCTGAAGAGCTAGTCCATTGTGAGGAGGCAGCCCGCGGGCCTGCCGCCTAGAATCGTTGCTGGACCTGGTCCCGTCCATCCCCTCAACATTCCGCTACACGGATGACATTCATGGCAAGAGACATCATTCGAACCCCCGACGCGCCGGCGCCGCCGCCGACCTACAGCCAGGCAGTCCGCGCCGCCGGCCTCGTCTTCGTCTCGGGCACGGGGCCACACGACCCGGTGACCGGAAAGATTGTGGGCGACACCATCCAGGAGCAGACCCGGCAATGTTTGCAGAACGTGTCCGCCATCCTCAAGGCCGCGGGCTCCTCCCTCGACAAGGTCGTGAGCGCCACCGTCATCATCCTGGAGGAGGCCGACTTCGCCGGCATGAATGAAGAGTGGCTCAAGTGGTTTTCGGAAAACCCGCCAGCACGGCAGGGCGCAAAGCTGCCGGTTCGGGTCCCTGGCCTGAAGGTGTCCATCGCGGTCATTGCCGAGGCCTGAATCGTTTGCGGATTCAATCCCGTTTTATCCATGTGCACGACAAGTTGACCCCTTATGAAGCTCCACCACTTCGCCGCCATCGTCCTGCTGTCATCCGCCCTTGGAGGCTGCGATTTCCAGAAAGAGGCCGACGCCAAGTTCGGCGACCAGCATTTCAAGACCGCCATCTCCCTGGTCGAGCTTCACAAGGTGCGCACAGGTGCCTATCCGCAGAAGCTCAGCGACCTCACATTCACCGGCGAGTGGGATGCCATTGCGCTGAATTCCGTCGAGTACAAACAGCTGGCCACCGGCTATGAACTGAACGTCACCCGGGGGTGGGTGGGCCAGCCTGAATTGGCTTATCCCAAGGAGTTCTGGCAAGGTCTCGGCCTGGTCAAATCCAATCTGAAACCCGGCGCATGACACAGCCTGGCCAGCAGTTCATCCGGACACGATCAACCTCAAGCCTCTGACCCATGAAAAGCATCAACGTTGAGTACCGCCACAACTACCCGCTCGACCCCGTGGACGTCGTGCGCGTCTTCGAGCAATCGGGGATCAAGCGCCCAACCGGTGATCTGCCCAGAATCGCCCGCATGTTCGCGGCGCCCAGTCTGCTGCTCTCGGCGTGGGTGGGCAACGAGCTGGTGGGTCTGAGCCGCTCGCTCACCGACTACGCCTATTGCTGCTACCTCTCGGACCTCGCCGTAGACAAAAAATACCAGGGTGCCGGCATCGGCAAGGAACTGATCCGGCGCACCCAGGCCATCATTGGGGAGCAGGTGTCCCTGATCCTGCTCTCCGCCCCCGATGCCATGTCCTACTACCCGGTGCTGGGGTTTGAGCAGGCAGGCAATGCCTTCGTCATACGGCGAAAGCAGTAAGGCCCTCCCGGCCGGCCGCATTGCGGCATTGCCGCACGCTGCAAATGCGGCGTTCTCCTACACAATGTTACGAATGGTCTGGCTATATTGAAGTGGCGAGCCCTGTTTGGGGGCCGCATCACTCCGCTGGATTTACCAGTTTTGAGGCCCGGGCCGCCCGGGTTTTTTTTTGCCCGGCCTCTTGGGATGCCGTATGGATACGCCGAGCTTTATGTTCATGCCGTGAACCTGCGCGGGTTGCCAAAAGCAGGAGATTGACCGCTATGACCCTCACTACCGTTCTCCCCGTGGATTCCGTCAGCATTGAGCGCTTCCGCCTGCTGGTCGATTCCGTGGTTGATTACGGGATATTCATGCTGGATCCGGGCGGCCATGTGGTGTCATGGAATACCGGCGCGACCCGCATCAAGGGGTATGTCGCCGACGAGGTGATGGGGCGGCATTTCTCCATGTTTTACACGGACGAAGCCCGCGCTACCGGATGGCCCCAACAGGAACTCAAACTCGCCAAACAGAAGGGTCGCTTCGAGGATGAAGGCTGGAGGGTCCGCAAGGACGGCTCCAGGTTCTGGGCCAATGTGGTCATCACCTCCCTGACCGATCCGGACGGAAGCCATGCGGGCTTCGCCAAGGTGACCCGCGACCTCACCGAAAGGCGCAGGCATGAGCAGGCCCTGCGGGAAAGCGAGGAACGGCTGCGCCTGATGGTGGAGGGCGTGCAGGACTACGCCATCTACATGCTCGATCCCGAGGGCATCATCCAGAGTTGGAACACGGGCGCGCAGATCCTCAAAGGCTACAGCGCGGCCGAGGCCATAGGCCGCCATTTCAGCCTGTTTTACCGGCCCGAGGAACTGGCACTCGGCATGCCCGAGAACGAGTTGCGGATAGCGCTTGAAAAAGGCCGGGCGGAAGAAGAGGGCTGGCGGGTCCGCAAGGACGGCTCCAGGTTCTGGGCCAATGTCGTCATCACCGCCATCAGAGACGCCGAAGGGCAGTTGCGCGGCTTCGCCAAAATCACCCGCGACATGTCCGAGCGCCGGCGGCTCGAGGAACTGGAGCGCTCCAGCCGGCGCATGAATGAATTCCTGGCCATGCTCGCGCATGAGCTGCGCAACCCGCTGGCACCCATCCGCAACGCGGTCACCGTTCTACAGCTTGAGCCCTCGCCGAGCCCGGTCGTCAAGAACAGCCGCGAGATGATAGACCGCCAACTGACCCACATGACGCGGCTGGTGGACGACCTGCTGGACGTCGGGCGCCTGAGCACGGGCAAGATACGGCTCAAGAAGGAGACCCTCCTCTACAACCAGGTCCTGAGCCGGTCCGCAGAGGCCATGCGTCCCATCATGGACGCCAGGCACCACACTTTTGCCGCGGAGCTGCCGCAGGACGAGGTCTACGTGGACGCCGACGGCATCCGATTGACCCAGGTGATCCAGAACCTTTTGACCAACGCGGCCAAGTACACCCCGGCGGGAGGGCGCATCACGCTGCGCTGCTGGGTGGAAGGCGCCCAGGTGTGGACCGAGGTGTCCGACAACGGGCTGGGCCTCACGCAGAGCGCGATCGAGCAGATTTTCGAATTGTTTTCCCAGGGCGACATGCAGTCCGCCGCCAAGGAAAGCGGCCTGGGCATAGGCTTGACGCTGGCAAAGTCCCTGGTGGAAATGCACGGCGGCGTGCTCAGCGCCGAGAGCGAAGGCCCCGACAAGGGGAGCCGGTTCAGGTTTTCCATTCCGGGGAAAATCGTGGACAAGGCGATGGCGGCCGACGCGCCGGTGAAGAAATTCCTGGTCGTTGACGACAACCGCGACGCGGCCGACAGCCTCGCGGAGATTCTCCGGCTGCTGGGGCATTCGGCGAAGGTCGCCTACAACGGGGTGGATGCGCTGGAGATCGCCAGAACCTACGAGGCGTCCGCCGCCCTGGTCGACATCGGCATGCCCGGCATGAACGGGTTTGAAGTCGCCGGGCATTTGCGCGGCTTGCCGCACGGCTCCGGCATGCTGATTGCGGCCGTCACCGGCTATGGCAATGAGGAAGAAAAAAGCCGGACGCAGAGCGCCGGCTTCGACTGCCACCTGGTGAAACCGGTTGACTTCCAGTCCCTGGAAGACCTGATCCAGCGCCTCGGCTGAAGCCGGGAGCTCCTCGCTTAGCCAGGCTCAGTGGCGCGGAGTTGCGTCCGCCAGCAGCCTGCGCATGGCCAGGCTGTAGGCGACGTCTTCTTTCCATTGCTCGAATTCCGCCTTTGCAGGCGCGGGGCCGCTGCCTTGCTGGTACGCGGCCATCCTGGCGACCAGGCTGTTGTAGCGGTGCTCACGCGCGGCGCTGTCGGCATGCCCGGCATTCTCGAGGGGGATGGATTCGGGAAGGGGCGAACGGGTGGTCAGAACGGCGGGCATGTGTTTCCTTGACGATTACCGGATACTGACAGGTCGGGCACCGGCGCGCCATGTCATTTTGCACACCTTCGCTGGGTAGTTTCCCGAGGGGGATACGCCGGGATGAGGAATGCGGAATATGTCACGGGCGCAGGGCCTTGGCCGGTATATCCCCCAAATAGGGGAGGGCCCGGATGGTACTCGCTCAAGCCCGGCGCATTCATCGTTTTCGGGTTGCCCGGCCTTGCACGCGCCCTTTCCGACGGCAGCTCCCAGGTCGTTTGGGATTAATCCGTCAATAGCCTTAGCCGGTTTTTGGACGAAAAAGCAGGAACTAATTTCGGTGAAAAGTTCCGTTTCCTCATGATCTTGTTGCCGAGCCCCTGCTGTGCAGCATCATCTGGCATCGCGGATTTGTCGCGTTGCCGGACTCACATCACCTCCCATGGGTACTTTTACCTCCCAGCCGGAACTTCCTGAAAAAGTAGCCACCGCTTTTGTCGAGGCAACGGCTGCGCTATGGTCCTTCCCGCAAGTTGAGCTCTATGAGAAAGAGGCCCTGGTGATGGTGACGGTTGAAACCCAGTCGCCGGACAGCCAAGGCATTGATCCGGCGCTCAAACAATCCGTCGCAAAGGCGCTCAACCAGCTGATACCCGCTGATTCCGAGCACCGGTTCGGGTTATGGATGGTGGTGTTCTGTTGCGAGGGCCATGTGTACGAGACGATTCACCCGAGTGAATTTAATGACTGAACGCAGGAAGGGCTGAGGAGGCCATTCGCAGGCTGCACGCCTAGAATCGGCTGCATGATGGATAGCTCACAGAACTTGCAGGGGCGCAGGCCGCCCAGCCTCAAGGTTGTCACGGCATGTTTTTTGGGGATCGGGCCCTTGCTGTGGATGCCATGCTTCATGGCGCTCCTGGAGCTTTCTTCAGGCGCAATTTCCTGGGGGTGGCCGAGCGCTGACCAATTGCTCCCTAGCCTTGGGAACGCGATGTTTCTGGCTTTCTGGTGGTGGGTGATGGCGTTGGCGGGCGGCGTGTGGCTCGCCACCATCGGGTCGACCTTGCTGGCGGCCGTGGCTACCTGGAAAATACTCCATCTCATCGGCCGTGACTACCCGCGTTTCTTTCGCTTGCGGGTAGCGCGTCTTTCAATCTGCTTCGCTTTGGCGAGTTCAATGTCGGCGCTGGCTTTTTTTCTGTGCACCGCAGGGACACCCAAGCTTCACGGACTTCTCCTGATTTTCTCGGTCGCCCTGGTTGGCGGGGTGCTTGGCTTGTTGCTTGGCCTGTGCTTTCGCAAGGTGAGTTCTGATGGCCGGGCCTCGTCGCTTGACGGGCCCAAGAATGGAAAGTTGTCATGACCGGACTTGCACGAAGCCAGCTTATTGCAGTAGCCGTGGCCATCAGCGCGTGCGCGACCGCGCAGGCAACCAGTTCCGTTTCGTTCGAAGCGGAGGGCTATCTTCTGGATATCGTCGTGGGTGGCGACAAGCAGCCGTCCATTGCCGGCCTCAGCATTGCCATGCCCGGGAGTGCCCGCAGCGTGATGATTCCTGTGCGCCACCTCAAGGTCGAGGCCTTTGACACCACGCAAAAAGTGTTGCTGCTCCGATTCATCAATCCTGGAGATTCGCAGCTGCCAGGGGATTTCTTCCTCAGCGTCAGAAACGACGCCGGGATATTGCAGATTCAGGGGAAGTCGCTTGCTGGTCGGTTCTCTTGGGGAATGTAGTCGGCCATGGTCTACACAACTGTGCCGAAGCTTTTTATGCGGGCCTGGCTGCGGCCGCTCGTTCAACTCAAATGTCGGATCCGGAATGAAACTCGTCTCAAACGGCTCTTTTGACTCGCATCAGCAAGCGCTGACAGAGGCGATACTTCACGCCATCAAAACGGAGATCGAAGCAGTGGACGCTCCGGCCGAAATAGTGGAGCAACTGACAGGGCGGATCGCTTTCGCCGTCACGTCGCTGCTGGACGGTGTGGCTCCGGTCGAACTTGGTGGCGGAACCGCTTCCCCGATGTTGACCTTCCTGGTTGAGGACGGGGCCCTGGAGTTTGGCGGCGGCAACAGCTGGATGCATGAGTATGTGTACAGGCTGTTGCCCAAAACGATGAGCGAAAGAGATAACCCATAGGCGCGACGCTTGAGGGTCTACACGTAGATGACAAAAATCCAATTGCTTTGCCCATCATGCGCAACGCCGGTTCTTGCGCGGGAACAGAGACAGATGAATGGCATTTGGAGTGGGCTCCGGCCGGTTCCCTGTTCGGGATGTGGCTGCCTGCTGCAATATCGCTCCTCGCTTCACAGGCGTCTCCGCATCGGCAGGAGCCTATTTCTGATGGGTATCCTGCTGCTCGCGATATGGCCTGTGCTCGAAGTTTCAGGCGTACTTCCCACCGCTATCACTGCAGGCGTAGCCTGCATGGGCGTTGGTGTTTTGCTGGCGGGAAGCCTGGCAACGGCTACCCGTCCAGATTCGGTTCGCGTGGAAGTGGCCGGCGACGTCTAGCAATTCAGAAGCACCGAAGCCGCTCAGCGGCTCGGATGAACGAGTAGAGCGCTCGTTCTCCTGTTTCCAGCGCTAAACCGACATCCCCCCGGACACCTCAATCACCGCCCCATTGACATAACTCGCCTCGTCGCTCGCGAGGAAGGCGTAGACATTGGCGATCTCCTCGGGCCGCCCCAGGCGCTTGAGCGGGACATGGGCTTCCATTTCCTTCAAGACTTTCTCGGGAATCGTGTCCAGGATGTGCGTGGCGACAAAACCCGGCGCGACGGCATTGACGCGTACGCCCTTGGGGCCCAGTTCGCGGCTCCAGGTTTTGGTGAAACCTATGACGCCGAATTTGCTGGCGGCGTAGTTGGTCTGGCCGAAGTTGCCGTAGATGCCGACCACCGAACTTGCGTTGAGGATCACGCCGCTGCCCTGGGCCACCATGATGTCGGCGACGGCTTGCGCGCAGTGGAAGACGCCGCGCAGGTTCACGTCGATCACCTTGTCGAATTGTTCCAGCGTCATTTTCTGCAGGCGGGCGTCCTGGGTGATGCCGGCGTTGTTGACCAGCACGTCGATGCGGCCGAACTGGTCTTTGACCTTGCCGACCACGGCGTCGACCATGGCGCGCTGGGTCACGTCCATCACGTAACCGACAGCCTGGGCGCCCAGGGCCTGGCATTGTTTGACGGCGTCGTCGACGCTGGCCTGCTTGACGTCGCAGACGATGACGGTGGCGCCTTCTTTTGCGAACTTGAGGGCAGTGGCCAGGCCTATGCCCTGGGCGGCGCCGGTGATGAGGCTGATCTTGTTGTGGAGTCTTGGCATGAAGTGAGGAAGGGGTGAGGTGAGTGAAAAAGGGAAATGAAGCCGCTCAGTACACCGGCTGGTGTTTGCGGATCGCGTCCTTGACTGTATCGCCCAGCGCAAAGCCCGAGCCGAATTTGGCAGCCAGTTCATCGCAGCGCCGGGCAAAAGCCTCAAGCCCCATGCCGTAGATGAACTGCATGGCGCCGCCGGTCCAGGCCGGGAAGCCTATGCCGAAGATGGAGCCTATGTTGGCGTCGTGCACCGTGGTGAGCACGCCTTCGCCGAGGCAGCGCGCGGTCTCCACGGCCTGGCGGTAGAGCAGGCGGTCCTTGAGTTCCTCGATGTCCCAGGCGGCGCCGGGTTTCTCGAACAAGGGCTTGAGTTCGGGCCACAGCTGTTTCTTCGCGCCGGGCTCGGCCGGGTAGTCGTAGAAACCACCGCCGGCAGCGCGGCCGGGGCGATGCAATTCCTTGACCATGCGCTCGACCAGCAGCTCGCCTTGTGTGGCGGTGTAGCTTTTGCCCTCGGCGCTGAAGTCGGTGCGGGTCTGGTCCAGCACGTGCACGCTCAGCGAGAGCGCGGTTTCGTCAAGCACGGCCAGCGGGCCCACCGGCATGCCGGCCTGGATGCCGGCGTTTTCGATGGCGGCGGCCGGAATGCCTTCGCCCAGCATGGCCGCGCCTTCCATCACAAAGGTGCCGAAGGTACGGCTGGTGTAAAAACCGCGCGAGTCGTTGACGACGATGGGGATCTTGCCCAGGGCCTGCACATAGTCAAAGGCGCGGGCCACGGTTTCGTCGTCTGTCTGCTTGCCGCGGATGATCTCGACCAGCTTCATCTTGTCGACCGGGCTGAAGAAGTGAATACCGATGAACTTCTCAGGCTTGTCGCTGGCCGTGGCCAGGCTTGAGATGGGCAGGGTCGATGTGTTGGAGGCGAAGAAACCGCCGGGCGCGAGCAGCGGCTCGGCCTCCTGCGTGACCTTGGCCTTGAGGTCGCGGCGCTCGAACACGGCTTCGATGATGAGCTCGCAGCCGGCCAGGTCGGCGGCCTGGCCGGTCGCGCTGATGCGCGCGAGCAGGGCGCTTTGTTCGGCCGCCGTCATGCGGCCTTTCTCGACGCGCGGCCCGGTGATTTTGCTGCTGTAGGCCTTGCCGGCCTCGGCCTTGTCCTGGCTCACGTCCTTGAGCACGGTTGTGATGCCCCGGCTGGCCTGTGCGTAGGCGATGCCGGCGCCCATCATGCCGGCGCCCAGGATGCCGACCTTGTTGGGCCTGAACTTCGGCACGCGTGCCGGGCGCGACTGCCCGCTCTTGATGGCGTTCAGGTTGAAGAAGAAGGTGTTGATCATGGCCTTGGCATTCGTGCCGGTCATGAGCCTGGCGAGGTAGCGGCTCTCGATGCGCAAGGCGGTCTCCAGGTCCACCTGCGTGCCTTCGACCATGCAGGCCAGGATGGCTTCGGGCGCGGGGTAGAGGCCGCGCGTCTGCTTTTTGAGCATGGCGGGTGCGACGCTGAGGGCCGCGGCGATCTTGGGGTTGGCCGGTGTGCCGCCGGGGATTTTGTAGTCCTTGGCTTCCCAGGGGTGTTGGGCTTTCGGGTTGGCGGCCAGCCAGGCCAGGGCCTTGGCGCGCAGCTCGCCGGCGTCGGCCACGAGTTCATGCACCAGGCCCAGCTCCAGCGCCTGGCGCGGGGTAAAGGTCTTGCCTTCGACCAGGTAAGGCTGTGCGCCCATCAGGCCCAGGTGGCGCGTCATCTTGGTCACGCCGCTGGCGCCTGGCAGCAGGCCCAGCGTCACCTCGGGCAGGCCGAACTGGGTTTTGGGGTCGTCCACGGCCACGCGGTAGTGGCCGACCAGCGCGACCTCCCAGCCGCCGCCCAGTGCCGTGCCGTTGAGGCAACTGGCGACGGGAATGCCCAGGGTCTCGAGTGTGCGGAAGTTTTTCTTGACGCGCTCGACTTCGGCGTAGGCCTTGGGCGCGTCGGCGGGTGTGAGGCGCATGACGGCCTTCAGGTCTGCGCCGGCGAAGAAGGTGGATTTGGCGGAGGCGAGGATCAGGCCCTTGAGCCCGGCTTTGTCTTTCACCACCTGGGCGGTGACTTCGCTGAGGTCATCCTGCCATTGCAGGCACATGGTGTTGACGGGGGAGTCGGGCTCGTCGAAGGTGATGGTGGCAATGCCGTTGTCGACGTGGTACTGGATGGTCTTCATGGCGTTCAGATTCTTTCTACGATGGTCGCAATGCCCATGCCGCCGCCCACGCACAAGGTGGCCAGGCCGTAGCGCAGCTTGCGCCTGTGCAGCTCGTCGACCAGGGTACCCAGGATCATCGCGCCGGTGGCGCCCAGCGGGTGGCCCATGGCGATGGCGCCGCCGTTCACATTGACCTTGTCGTGCGGCACCTTCATTTCTTTCATGAAACGCATCACCACGGCGGCAAAGGCCTCGTTGACCTCGAACAGGTCGATCTGGTCCACCGTAAGGCCGGCCTTGGCCAGGGCCTTGCGCGTGGCGGGCATGGGGCCGGTCAGCATGATGGTGGGGTCGGCGCCGCTGAGCGCGGCGGCCACGATGCGGGCGCGCGGCTTCAGGCCGTGGGTTTTGCCGGCGGCTTCCGATCCGACCAGCACGGCGGCCGCACCGTCGACGATGCCGGACGAATTGCCGGCGTGGTGCACATGCTGGATGCGCTCGACCTGCGGGTAGCGCTGCAGGGCCACGGCATCAAAGCCCATGGCGCCCAGCTGGTCGAAGGCGGGCTTGAGCGAGGCCAGGCCTTCGAGGGTGGTCTGCGGTTTGATGAATTCGTCTTCGCCGAGGATGGTCTGGCCCAGGAAGTCTTTGACCGGCACGACGGAGTTGGCGAAGTAGCCGGCGGCACGCGCCCTGGCGGCGCGCTGCTGGCTTTCGAGCGCGAAGGCGTCGACGTCGGCGCGGCTGAAGCCTTCGAGTGTGGCGATCAGGTCGGCGCCAATGCCTTGCGGCACGAACAGCGTGGCGCTGTTGGTTTCCGGGTCCTGCGCCCAGGCGCCGCCGTCGGCGCCGATCGGCACGCGGCTCATGCTTTCGACGCCGCCGGCCACCACCAGCTCTTCCCAGCCGGAGCGCACCTTCTGCGCGGCCAGGTTGACGGCCTCCAGGCCCGAGGCGCAAAAGCGGTTGATTTGCACACCCGAGGCGCGGAAGTCCCAGCCGGCCTTGAGTGCGGCCACCTTGGCGATCACCGCGCCCTGTTCGCCGACCGGCGAGACCACGCCCATGACCACGTCGTCGACGGCGGCGGTGTCAAAGCCGTTGCGCTGCTGCAGCTCGGCCAGCACGCCGGCCAGCAGGTTGACGGGCTTGACCTCGTGCAGGCTGCCGTCTTTTTTGCCCTTGCCGCGCGGTGTGCGGATGGCGTCGTAGATAAAGGCTTCGGTGCTCATGGCTTTCCTCGGGAAGGCAGGGATGATGGGGATGCGGGAGGGGAGGCTCATGAAGTATATTCATTTCACAAAGCGGACGCTTTGTATAAATACTTCCGTAGCCTTGCCCCTAGCCATACCCCCAGGTGACATCATGATCGAACGCAGCCTCTTCAGCACCGACCACGAAGCCTTTCGCGACGCCTTTCGCCGCTTCATGGACAAGGAAATCGCGCCCTTCCATGAGCAATGGGAGGAGCAGGGCTATGTGGACCGCAAGGTCTGGAACAAGGCCGGCGAGAACGGTTTTTTGTGCATGACCATGCCTGAGGAATACGGCGGCTCGGGCGCGGACAAGCTGTATTCGGTGATCCAGATGGAGGAACTGGCCCGCGGCGGCTTCTCGGGCATTGGCTACAGTTTGCACAGCGAGATCGTCTCGCCCTACATCCTGCACTACGGCACCGAGGCACAGAAGCAGAAGTACCTGCCGAAGCTGGCCAGCGGCGAGATGGTGGGCGCGATCGCCATGAGCGAGCCCGCGGCCGGCTCGGACCTGCAGGGCGTGAAGACCACCGCGCTCAAGCAAGCCGACGGCAGCTATTTGCTCAACGGCAGCAAGACCTTCATCACCAACGGCTGGCATGCCGACCTCGTCATCGCGGTGGCCAAGACCAACCCGGCGGCCGGCGCCAAGGGCACCAGCCTGATGCTGGTGGAGCGCGGCATGCCGGGCTTTGAAACCGGCAAGCGGCTCAAAAAGCTCGGCCTGAAGGCGCAGGACACCTCGGAGCTGTTCTTCACCGACGTGAAAGTGCCGGCGGAAAACCTGCTGGGCGGCGAGGCGCACGAGAACCGCGGTTTTATCTGCCTGATGGAGCAACTGCCCTGGGAGCGCCTGCAGATCGCCATCACGGCGGTGGCCTCGGCGCAGTCGGCGATCGACTGGACGCTGGCCTATGTGAAGGAGCGAAAGGTTTTCGGCCAGCCGGTGGCGAGCTACCAGAACACGCGCTACACGCTGGCCGAACTGCAGACCGAGGTGCAGGTGGCGCGTGTGTTTGTCGACAAATGCGTGGAACTCGTGGCGCAGGACAAACTGGACACCGCGACCGCCAGCATGGCCAAGTACTGGACCACGGACTTGCAGTGCAAGGTGATGGACGAATGCGTGCAGCTCTTCGGCGGCTACGGTTATATGTGGGAATACCCGATCACGCGCGCCTATGCCGATGCGCGCGTGCAGCGTATTTACGGCGGCACCAACGAAATCATGAAAGAGGTGATTTCGCGGGCCATGGGGCTGGGCGCGAAATAAGCGTTCGCGGCAAAAGCAAAAGCCGGCGTCTGCCGGCTTTTGCGAAGGGTGGCGCGCGAGCCGTTAGTTGACGCGGCGCTCGATGACGATTTCCTCGACTTCCACGCGGCGGTTGGGCGCCAGGCAGGCAATCAGGTCGGAGAGCTTGCGGTTGTTGCAGGTCACCACCGGGTTGCTTTCGCCTTTGCCGACGGCGGTCAGGCGGCCGGCGTTGACCCCTTTGCTGCTCAGGTAGTTCTTCACCGCATCCGCGCGGCGCTGCGACAGCTTGAGGTTGTAGGCTTCCGATCCGATGCGGTCGGTGTAGCCGGTCACGGTGATGTTGCCGTTGAAGTTGCCGCCCATCAGGGTTTGCGCGATCTGGTCGAGCTTGGGTTGCGAGCCCGCCAGTTCGGCGCTGTCAAAGGCGAACAGCTCGGTAGCCGACAGCGTGACCCGTTCGAAGCGCGCCGGTGCAGGGGGAGGGGGAGGCGGCGGCGCTGTGACCGTCGGTTCGGGTGCGGGCGGCGGGGTGTATTGCGCCTGCACCGGGCGCACCGGTTTTTCGAAGTAATAGCTCAGGCCGACGTTCACGGTGTTGGTGTTGGCGTGGTCGAAGCCGAAGGTGTTGCCGCGAAGGTAGGTACGGGTCCGCCTCAGGTCCGCCTGCATGAACCACTGGTCGGACAGGCCCAGCTGGAAACCCAGGCCCAGGTTCAGGTAGGGCGAGGTCTTGCTGGCGGTAGGCAGTTTGTCGCGCTCGGCGCCGATACCGGCCAGCAGGAAGGGTCGGAAATTGCTGCTGCGGTTGAAGATGTACAACCCGTCGACGCCCAGCGTGTCCTGTTCGAAGCGCCGGCCGTTGTTGTTCGCGCGGGCGATGCTGCCGCCGATCTGCAGGTCCCAGGAAGGAGACACGGCCTTGCCGAAGCGCAACCCCAGGCCGCTGAGGTTCTTGTTGCCGTTGAACCGGGAGTCCGGGTCCACTATGGTGAGCTGCGGCATGATGTACCAGGACGGGTTCGGAATGTCGTACATCGAGGTCGTGGTTTGCGCCATCAGGGCGCCGGGACTGAGGCAGGCCAGCAGGGTCGCTGCGGCAAGGGGCGCGAGATGGTTGAGCTTCATGGTTTCTCCGGAAAAGGGCGGTTTAGGTGTTGGTTCTTACGCCCGGCATTTGTTTGTCCGGGCGTGCTGCAACACTACGCTTGCAAATTCCGCCGTATGTGAGACGTGGCGACTAGATGTCATGAGACAGCGCCTACGTCGCATGGCCTAACCCCCACGGCGCACAGCCGGCCGACTGTGCAAGCGGGTTTTCTGCGCGGCTCTTACAGGTGGCGCGTTTCGGCGGGCTTGTTCCACCAGGCGTTGTTGCGACCGTCGGCGTAGTTGACCGGTGCGTTGATGAGTTCTTCCGGTTCGACGTTGTCCAGCGAAGCCAGCTTGATGGACACATAGTCGCCGCCTATCTGCTCAAGGTAACCGCGCTCGTAGGAACGCACGCCGCAGTGCCGGCAAAAGAGGTGATGGCCGCTTTTGGTGCCGAACTGGTAGTCGCTCAGCGCGTCTTCGCCGGCCAGCAAGCGGAAGGCGTCGGGCTTGATGAGGGCGTTCCAGTTCCGGGTCTTGGTGCAGATGGAGCAGTTGCACTTGCCGGTGCCCTTGCTGAGGTCGATGTCGGCTTCAAAACGGACGGCGCCGCAGTGGCAGCTTCCGGTGTAGGTTTTCAGCATGGCGGGTTCCTTTCAGGCGGGCGGATGGAAGGGCGGGTGCTTAATATGACAGAATGTTGTCATGTCTGGAAGTATAATAAAACGACAGCATGCTGTCAAATCAAGCATTGCCCAAGCGGAGGCCGAGCGCTCGCCAGCCGCCAATACCCTGAGCTGGCTGGTGGTGCAGGTGATGCAGCTCAATGGCCTGTTGATTGCGGCAGGTGATGCGCTGGCGGCGCCTGCCGGGCAAACCTCGTCGCGCTGGCAGGTTCTGGCGGCGGTGGAGGGCGCGCCCTTGTCGGTGGCGCAGATCGCGCGCGCCATGAACCTGACGCGGCAAAGCGTGCAGCGCGTGGCGGATTTGCTGGTGGAGGGTGGGCTCTGCGCCTACGAAGACAATCCGGCCCACGCCCGGGCCAAGCTGCTAAGGCTCACATCCAGAGGGAGCAAGGCCCTGCAAACCATACAGGCGGGGCAGAAGGTGTGGGCCAATGCCCTGGCCGCGGGGATGGACGAAACCCAGTTACGCACCGCGAGCGCGGTGCTGGCCCAGTTGCAACAGGTCTTGAGGGCGCAGGAGGCGCCACAGAAAACACCGAAAGAATAGCCGCGCGTTGCCGCTTACGACGGGTCTTTGCTGCGCGTGCGGCTTACGGCACTGAAGATGCCTATGCCCAGGAAGATCAACGCGCCTATGCCGATGTAGAGGTGCGGCACTCCGGCTTCCACGGCGCCCCAGACGACGCCGGCCAGGAAGATCACGAACCCGACCATGTAAAGCGCAAAAGACATTTTTCTTCTCCAGAAATGCAGTGCCTTCACTGTGCGCGCCGGGCGGATGGCGCCTTATCGGGGAAAGGCGCTGATGCGTGTCAGCGCGGGCCTACCGTGCGCAGGCGGGCTCGCCCGAGGTGCGCGGCATCTGGAGAAGGGCCGGGTCCCGCGCTGGCTGGCCATTGCCCGCAAGGCGGCCGGTCGGATGCATGGGGCGCAGGTACTGGTGCAGCACCATGGCGGCGGCACCCACCGCCGAGGCCAGCAAGCCATAACGCGCGACGCGCACCGTGGGTGCGGTGACACCGGCAGCGCTGGCGTAGTTTTGCAGCGTCTCCTGGGCAACCTTCACCATGTCGGGAAAATGGTGGCATGACGAGCCGCCCACCACCAGCACGCTGGGATCGAAGGTGGTCCACAGGTTTTGCAGCAGCACACCCAGGTAGTGCCCTGAGCGCTGGACATTTGCCAGCTGGCCCAGGGCGCCTGAACCGATGAAGGTCTCCGCGCACCCGCGCCGTCCGCAGGAACAGGCGGGGCCGTCGAGTTCCAGAACGCTGTGGCCGATTTCGCCGGCCATGCCCCGCATGCCGGTGAACAAGCGGTCGTTGAGCACGATGCCCGCGCCCACGCCGACATCACAGCTCACAAAAATCAACGAGTCCTTGCCGTCGTTTTCCGAGAACTCGTATTCGCTCAGCGCGGCGGTGTCGGCTTCGTTTTGCACGTGTACCGGTACCGGGGGCAGGCCGGCGTGAACCAGTGCCTGGGTGATCTGCGGCAAAAAATCCACGTTGCGCCAGCCAAGGTTGGGGGCAAAGCGGACTACGCCGGTGGCCTCGTCAAACGCGCCAGGCAGGCCGATGCCGATACCCGAGAGCTGCGCGCCGCGCGACACCAGCTGCTCCTGGGCCAGCACCGTGAGCTGGGCGATCCGGCTGCAGACGTCTTGTGGCCGGGTGCTGCGCAAAGGCTCCTGCGTTGACCACAGCACCTTCCCCAACAACGACACGCTGGCCACACGCAGGGCATCGACCGCCACTTCCACGCCGATCAGGCCGCGCGACCGGCAGTCGATCTGCAGGGGAGTGGAGGGGCGTCCGACGCCGTTGGCGGCGGCCATGCTGATTTCACTGAGCCAGCCTTCGTCGATGAGCTCGCGCACCAGCAGGCTGACGGTCGACTTGGTCAAGCCGCTGTGGTTGGCCAGCTGCGCGCGTGAGCGGCCCGGCTGGTTGCGCAGCAGGCGCATCAGCACGCTGCGATTGATGCGCTTGACGAGCTGCTGGTCACCTGTGGTTTTCATGGCCGATGGCATGGTTTAGTCGATGCGGTGGGGCGCCTGCGCGCGTCCCTCAGGCTGCTTGCCGGCGATGATCATGCCGAGAATCTGGTCTTCGTTCAGGTCGGCCGTGCGGTAGGTGCCGACCATGCGACCGTTTTTCATGACCGAGAGGCGGTCGCTGAGCGAAAAGACATCTTGCATGTCGTGCGTGATCAGGAAAATGCCTACGCCTTCGGCCTTGAGCTGGAGCACCAGCTTGGCCACCATGGCGGACTCCTCCGGGCCCAGGGCGGCGCAGGGCTCGTCCATGATCAGGATGCGGGCATTGAAATAGATGGCACGCGAGATCGCCACCACCTGGCGCTGCCCGCCCGACAGGCGCCGCACCGGGGTATGGATGTTGGTGAAGTTTTTATTCAGGCGGCCAAACACCTTGCGTGCCTGCGCCTCCATGAAGTAATCGTCCAGGGTATTCCACGCCGTCATTTTTTCGCGGCCCAGGAACAGGTTGGCCACGGCGTCCAGGTTGTCGGCCAGGGCCAGCGTCTGGTAGATGGTTTCGATGCCCTGCTGTTGCGCATCGGCCGGGCTCCGCAGATTCACTTTCTGGCCCATCACTCGGATCTCGCCCGAATCGATCGGAAAAGCACCGGCCAGCATTTTCATCAGCGTTGATTTGCCGGCGCCGTTGTGGCCCAGCACGGCGACGACTTCGCCGGCGTAAAGGTTCAGGTTCACGCCGTCCACGGCATGAACGCCGCCAAAGGCCTTGCGGATGTCCTTGAATTCGACCAGGGGTTCGGTGGTGGTTTGCATGTCAGCTTTCCTGCACCCACTTGCGATAAAGCACGTCGAAGACCACCGCCACAATCAGCACCTGCCCGATGATGATCATGCGTTTGCCGATGGAAACATCGAGCAGCAGCATGCCGCTGTCCAACGACTGCATGATGAGTGCACCCAGGACCGAGCCGATGATGGTGCCGCTGCCGCCGGCCAGCGCGGTGCCGCCGATCACGGCGGCCGCAATCACAAACAGCTCCATGCCGGTGCCCAGCGAATTGGTGCCAGCGTTCAGGCGGGCCACCGACACGATGGCGGCGATGGTGATGAGCACGCCGAGCAGGGCAAACAGCATGAGCGTCACCCGCTTGACCGGGATGCCGACCAGGACCGCGGCATCCGGGTTGCCGCCCATCGCGTAGACATAGCGGCCGAAACGGGTACGCTGGGAGATGAAGGACATCACCACCGCCACGGCCGCCCAGATCAGAACCGGGATCGGGATGCCCTGGGGCGCGTCCTTGTTGGGGACCAGGTAGCTGTTCATGGCCGCGGCAAATGCGGTCAGCAGGACCACGGGTGCGGCCACCAGCAATACATCCACCCATACGGGCTGGTTGGGCATCTCGTGGCGTGTGGAGGCGCGGCGCCGCAACAGCATGCGAAGAACCAGCACCAGGCTGACGCATGCGGTCAGCACCCAGGTGGCGGTCACCCCGATGCCGCCGTCATAGCCGCCGCCGAGCTGCAAGAATGTGTCGTCGCTGACGGGCTGGGTCTTGCCGTCGGCCACCAGAAAGGCCGCGCCGCGCAGGGACATCAAGCCCCCCAGCGTGACCACAAAGGACGGAACGCCCAGCATGGCGGTCAGCCATCCCTGGTACACCGACACCACCAGCGCCGCGGCCAGCCCGGCGAGCGACGCCGCCGGCCAGGACCAGCCCAGGGTGTATTGAAGATAGGCGATGAGGACGCCGACAAAACCGATCACCGAGCCGACCGACAGGTCGATATGCCGCGCCACGATGATCAGGACCATGACGGTGGACACGATGCCCACCACGGCGGTTTGCTGGGCGATGTTGTAGAGGTTTTCAGGCGACAGGAAAATACCGCCCGACAGGACCTGGAACACGCCCGCCAGGACAGCGAGCACGCCCCCCATGAAGACCAGCCGCCAGTCGACGGCAGCGTTGCGCAGGAATCGGGCAGGAAGTTGCATGGTTTTGAGGATGCAGTGCTCCCGGGCAACCCGCAGGCCGGTTGCCTTGCCTGCTTGCGCAGGACGGGGAGCAGGTGGTTGAAAGCTGTGTTGCCTGCCGGCTTACTTGCAGGCGGCAACGTTGCCGGTGACTCCCTTGCAGAGTTCCTCTTTTTTGATCCAGCCGGCCTTCACCACCACGTCAAGGTTGTCGCGGGTGACAGGCACGGGCTTGAGGAACTGGGCCTGCAGGGCCACCTTTTTCTCGCCACCGTTCCAGGAGGTCGCGCCTTCGACTTTTTTGCCGGCACCCAGATTGACGGCCGCACTGGCCGCCTGTTTACCGAGGTCGCGCGCATCTTTCCATACCGACACGGTCTGGGTGCCCAGGGCGACGCGGTTCAGGGCGGCAAAGTCACCGTCCTGGCCCGACACCGGCACACCCTTGAGGCCCTTGGAGCTCAGCGCCGCCACGACACCGCCGGCGGTGCCGTCATTGGAGGCGACCACGGCATCGACCTTGCCGCCGTTCTTGGTCAGGATCTGCTCCATGTTTTTCTGCGCGACTTCGGGTTTCCAGCCCTCGGTGTATTCCTCGCCCACGATCTTGATGTCGCCTTTCTTGACGGCGGCGTCAATGATCTCCTGCTGGCCCTCGCGCAGGAAATTGGCGTTCGGGTCGGTGGGGGAGCCCTTGATCATCACGTAGTTGCCCTTGGGCTTGGCCTGGAACACGGCACGCGCCTGCATGCGGCCGACTTCCTTGTTGTCGAAGGTGATGTAGAACACGCCGGGCGCCTCGATCAGGCGGTCGTAGGCGATGACGGGCACTTTTTGTTTGGTGGCCTTGTTCACGGCGGGCAGGATGGCGTCCTTGTCCATGGCCAGCACGATCAGGACCTTGGCGCCCTTGGCCATCAGCCCGTCAATGTCCGCCAGCTGTTTTTCGGGAGAGCCGGCAGCATCCGCGCTGATGTACTTGGCGCCCAGCTTTTCAAGCTGCGTCTTGATGGCTGTTTCGTCCGTTTTCCAGCGTTCCTCCTGGAAGTTGGACCAGCTGACGCCGACCGTCACCTGCGCAAATGCGCCGGCGGCGGCCAGGCTGAGTGCCATTGCAGTGAGAGATGCTTTTAATTTCATTTGTGTCTCCGATGGTTCTGCCCAGATCAGGCATGTGGTTTTTAAAACTCAACTGAATCCCGGTGATCGTTCCGCTGCAAACGCAGCACTTGGTAATTAGTTTGAACGACGCACTAATTATGTGGAGGCTGAAAAATTCCGCATCTAGGGAGAAACCCCCGGCATGCGGGGCTGCATGGGCGTTTTGGAAAGTTTCTGTAATGCCAAGGTGCTAAGCGGCCGGTGCTCTTGCGAAAAATCTGCGCTTGAGGCGACGGCAAGCGGGCTTGTCACGTGGGCCGGCACGGCCGTATCGGGGAGACGCGCTGATGCGCGTCAGCGGAGGCCTGCCGGGCACGTTTTTGCCCTGTTACCCGACAGAACCCAGCCGCCCAGGTGTGAGCATTTGTCAATCGTCATATGTTTACCATGGTTCACCCTAGTGCCCCGGCGTGGCAATTGTTCTAGAGTCAGCGGGCTTCGCAAGGCGGCTTGCCTGCCGCGTGAATGACTTCAGTGAGTGACTTCAAAAACACACGGGCCTTCCCGTGCCATCCAAGGAGACATCGATGCTTGCCCCTTCCCGCCGTTCCTTTGTTGCACGCGCCGCCGGCGCCGCGGCCTGCCTGGCACTGGCTGCCGCCGCACTTCCGGTTGCCGCGCAGGGCTACCCGAGCCGCCCGGTCACGCTGATCGTGCCCTGGGGTGCGGGCGGCGGCACGGATGCCACGGCCCGCATCGTGGGAAGCCTGCTCGAAAAAGAACTCGGCCAGCCGGTCACCGTGGTCAACCGCACCGGCGGCAACGGCGTGGTGGGCCATGCCGCGATTGCCTCGGCCCCGCCCGACGGCTACACCATCGGCATGGCCACGGTCGAGATCAGCATGATGCATTGGCAAGGCCTGACGGAGCTCTCCGGTGCGTCCTACACGCCGCTGGGCCTGGTCAATGCCGACCCGGCCGGCGTGCAGGTGCGGGCCGACGCGCCGTATAAAACCATCAACGACCTGCTGGCCGCCGTCAAGGCCAATCCCGGCAAGTTCAAGGCGTCCGGGACCGGGCAGGGCGGTATCTGGCACCTGGCCATCGCGGGCATGCTGCGCGACCAGAAAATCGACCCGGCCGCGGTGCCCTGGGTGCCCAGCAACGGCGCGGCCCCGGGCCTGCAGGACATGATCGCGGGCGGTGTCGAGATCGCGCCGGTGTCGCTGCCCGAAGCGCGCTCGCTGATCGATGCCGGCAAGGTGAAAAGCCTGGTGATCATGAACGACAAGCCCTCGGCGCTGTACCCGAACGTGCCCACGCTCAAGGCCGCGACCGGCAGCGACTGGACCATGGCCGCATGGCGCGGCATCGTCGCGCCCAAGGGCATACCGGCAGAGGCGCGCGACAAGATCAGCTCGGCCCTCAGGAAGATCGTGGCCAGCAAGGACTACACCGACTTCATGGCAAGCCGCGGCTTCGGCGTGATTTACGCGGGCCCCGACGATTTCGCCAAATTCATGGCCAAGTCGGACGCCGAACTCGGCGCGACGATGAAGGCCGTGGGCATCGCCAAGTAAGCCGCTGCCTTGCGGCGCGGCATTTCCAACGCGCGGAGGCCGGAGGGCTTGCCCTTCCCGGTTTCCGGCTGACCCGAAAGCCTTCGCATGAAAATCAATGACGCCTTCTTCGGGCTGGTCCTGGCCATCCTCGGGGCGCTGGTCCTGTTCACGGTCAGGTCCTACCCGACGATCCCGGGCCAGCAGGTGGGGCCGGCCCTGTTCCCCGGGCTGATCGCCACCGGCATTCTTTTCTGCGGCCTGGTCCTGATAGTGCGCGGCTGGCTTGCGCGCAAGGCGGCGCCCTGGGTGGTGCCGGGCGACTGGATGCGGTCCCCGCGCCATGTGGCGGCCTTTGTGCTGCTGGTGGCCTCGGTGCTGTTTTACATCTTCGCGGCGGAAAAGCTGGGCTTTCTGCCGACGGCCACGCTCATCCTCTGGGCCATGTTCTGCGTGCTGCGCGTGCCCCTGGGCAAGTCACTGCTGATTGCCGCAATCACCACCCTGGTCATTCACTTCATGTTTTACAAGCTGCTGCGCGTGCCGCTTCCCTGGGGCATTCTTGTCAATTACAGCTGGTAAGCCGCGCCCGGGAACCCGCGCGCAACAACAACGCTTCAGGAGCTGACCCTTATGTGGACTGCAGTGAGCCAGGCTTTTTTCATGGTGTTCGAACCCTACACCCTGATGGTGATGGTGGTCGCCGCCGTTTACGGCCTTTTTGTCGGCGCCGTTCCGGGCCTGACCGCCACCATGGCCACCGCGCTGCTGGTGCCGGTGACGTTTTTCATGGCGCCGGTGCCCGCGGTGGCCGCCATCGTGACCGCCACCGCCATGGCGATTTTTTCAGGCGACATTCCGGGCTGCCTGCTGCGCATACCGGGAACGCCGGCATCGGCCGCGTACACCGATGAAGCCTTCGCCCTGACACGCAAAGGCCAGGCTGAAGTCGCATTGGGCGCCGGCCTGGTGTTTTCCGCGGTGGGCGGGCTGTTCGGCACCGTGGTGCTCATCGTCGCCGCACCGGCGCTTGCCGATTTTGCGATCCGCTTCAGCTCCTTCGAATACTTCTGGCTGGTCCTGCTGGGCCTGACCTGCGCGGTGTTCATCACCTCCGACCGCCCGCTCAAGGGTGTGATCTCCCTGTTCCTGGGCTTGATGGTCGCCTGTGTCGGCCTGAACAACCCGGGCGGCTTTCCGCGCTTCACTTTAGGCAACGCCGAGATGATGGGCGGCATCGGCATGATCTCCATGATGATCGGCATGTTCGCCATTTCGGAGATCATCCGCTACGTGGTGGACACCAGCCCGCCGGCCGAACTGGTGGTGGAGCAGGTGGGCAATGTGCTCAAGGGGCAGTGGGCCCTCGCCAAAAAATACCCGGTGCAGATACTGCGCGGCAGCGTGCTGGGCACCGCGGTGGGCGCCTTGCCCGGCGCCGGCGCCGACATCGCGGCCTGGATGTCGTATGCGATGAGCAAGAAGTTTTCCAAGGAGCCCGAAAAATTCGGCACCGGCCACGTCGAGGGCATTGTGGAGTCGGGGTCGGCCAACAACAGCGCGCTGGCCGGCGCGTGGATACCGGCGCTGGTGTTCGGCATCCCGGGCGACTCCATCACGGCCATCGTGATCGGCGTGCTCTACATGAAAAACATGAACCCCGGGCCGACGCTGTTCACGACCAACCCGCAGAACATCTACGCGATTTTCCTGATCTTCATCCTGGCCAACATCATCATGATTCCGCTCGGAATCCTGTGCATCAAGGCGGCCAAGAACATCCTCAAGGTGCCGCGCAACATCCTGATGCCCGTCATCCTGCTGTTCTGCATCGTGGGCACTTTCGCCATCAACAACTCGGTGTTTGACGTGGCCGTGATGCTGGTGGCCGGCCTGATCGCCTACCTGCTGGAGGAGAACGACTTCCCGATCTCGCCCGCCATCCTGGGCGTGGTGCTGGGCGGCATGCTGGAGGAAAACTTCATCACCTCCATGATCAAGGCCGACGGCAACTTCATGGCCTTTGTGAGCCGGCCGATCGCGGCCTCGCTGGCGGTGGTCACGCTGCTGGTTTGGACCTTGCCGCTGGTGATGGGCCGGCTGCGGCAGCGCAGGCTGGCCTGAGCCCGGCCGCGCCGCGCTTCAGTTCGCGGCGGGCTCCGTCACGCCAAGCTTGATGGCCCAGCTGGACAGCGCCGGCAGGATGGACGGATAGAGCGCCACACCGGTTTCCTTTTGCTTCGCGGCCAGCGCGATGCCTTTTTCACCGGGCGTGCGCACGGCCGAGCCTTCACGCGCCGGGCGCGAGGCGCGGCAGGCGTCGGCGACGTGGCCGGTCTGCCGCTCAAACGCATCCAGGCCGGCGAAGGCGCGCGGGTCCATGATCTGCAGGAACACCGTCGCGCCCCAGCCTTCCTTGGGGTCGGCGCGGCCGTGGCCGGCCAGGCCACCGGTCAGGGCCTCGACCAGCAGCGTGAGGCCGTAGCCCTTGTGGCCCGAGTCCATACCGCCCAGCGGCAGGATGGTGCCCTTGGGTTCTTCAAACAGCACGGAAGGGTTGTCGCTGGCCGCGCCGTGGCCGTCCATGACCCAGGCGGCGGGCAGGCGCCTGCCTTCCTTGTGCAGCCGGTTGGTCAGGCCGTTGGTGGTGGCCGAGGTGGAGACGTCCATCAGCACCGGAACGCCACCCGTGGGAATGCCGGCCGAAACCGGGTTGGGCGTGAACACCGCGTCCAGCCCGCCAAAGGGTGCAACGCTGGCGGTGTTCGGGTCGGAGCAGGTGAGCAGCATCAGCAGGCCCTTGTCGGTGGCGCGCTTGAGGTAGGCGGCCAGGCAGGCGATGTGGTGGCTGCGGCGTATCACCACGGTACAAGTGCCCTGGATTGCGGCGCGTTCAGTCGCCAGTGCCATGGCTTCCAGTACCAGCCAGGGGCCGGGCAGGCGGCGGCCGTCCCAGGTCAGGGCTGCCGGGTGGTCTGCCAGCACGGTGGGCGCACCGAGTTTTTCCATGGCGCCGGATTCGAGTTCGCCGAGGTAGCCGGGCAGCAGGGCCAGGCCGTGGGTGTTGTGGCCCATCAGGTCGCCTTCGACCAGGATTTCCGCAACGGCTGTGGCCTTGGCCGGTTCGAGCCCGGCGGCGGTGAGCAGGGATTGCGCGTAGTGGATCAGGCCTTCGTAGCGGTAGTGCATGGGGTTCCCGGTGGCTGTGGTGCCCGAGGGATGCGCCGCGGGCTTGCAGGACATTTTAGGGAAGAAGGATTGCCAATGCAGTTCGCCCTGAGGCTGCCGGATTGTTTCGGCAAACTCAGGGCGAACGGTGGTGAGATGAGTCGCAGCTCTTGAAAGAGAGCGGCTCCTGCGCTTAACCCAGCTTGATACTGCTCGGATCTGCAGTCAGGTAGCCGACGGCCGCGCCGAAGCGGTCCTTGTAATTCGCGCGCACCAGCGGGTCCAGCACGGCCTGTACCTTGCCGTGCAGCGAATTCCAGTCACCGGCGTGCTGGAAGTTGCTCATGATGTAGGTCCAGCCGTTGAGGTCGTCCACCACATGCAGGCCGGTGGCTTCGGCGCCTGCGGGCATGGACATCAGGCGCGACAGCTGTTTCGTGTCGACGTTGTAGGCCCAGATGAAGTTGTTGATGTGCGAGCCGCTGTCTTCGCCGATGAAGAGGGTGCGCATTTTTTCCGAGAACTTCAGGTTGTCGGGGTTGGCGATCTTGTTGGGGTCGGCCTTGTTGCCCAGTGCGTCGGCGGCGATGTCTTCGCCGACCAGCAGGGCCTTGGTGTGCACCGGCATCCATTCGCTGTCGATGGCGCTGCCGCCCAGGTCCTTCTGGCCGCCTTCGAGCTTGTGCGCCATCACGCCGCCGGCGATCAGGGCTTTGTCCAGGGCGATGCCGCTGGCGGCGTTCCAGCCCTTGCCGGTCTTGACCATGGAGTCCTGGATGTTCTGCAGCGCCGAGTAGGCGACCTTGTCCTTGATGTTGACGGTGGTGCCTTCCATCTTCGAGAAGCCCATGCTGCCGCCCATGAGGTAGGCGTAGCGGTGGGTTTCGAGGAAGGCGGCGGCTTTTTCCATGCCGGGCTTGACCTTGATCCAGTTGGCGTTGCCGTTGTAGAACACCTTGGTGAAGCTGGCGTCGGACGGGTCGGCCTTGAGCACCGTCATGATGTCGGCGGGCTTGAGCGTGTCGGCCATCTTTTCGATCTCGGCGCTGCTGGCGTGGCCCAGCTTGATCCAGGAGATCTTCGCGCCCTGGTCGGCCGGGTTGACCGAGAATCCGCTGCCCAGCTTGCCGACGTAGAGCGTGCCGGACGAGAGGTCTTTTTCGCGGTCGGCCACGAAGACGAAGAGGCCGCTGTTGGTGGCGTCGTCGCCCATCAGCACGGTGCGGTTGTCGGGCATGACCTGGACCAGCTCGTGCGAGATGCGGCCCAGGTTGTAGTGCTTCCTGACCGTGCCGCTGCCGTCGGGTTGCACGGTGACTTCGGGCAGGTGGCCGTAGTGGTAGGGGTTGGCTTTGGTTTCGTCGCCGTAGACGTTCTTGCTGAACTTCTTGAACTGCGCGCTTTCGGCGGCGAAGGGCGCGTCGGGCTCGTACTCTTCGCTGGACAGGTGGGTGTTCCAGGGCGAGAGGCTGGCGCCGCAGGTGATCCACAGGCCGTGCGCCTTGGACATGTCGACGTTGTGGTACTTCACGAGGCTGAGCTTGCCGGTGGCTTGGTCCTGGTCCAGCGTCAGCACGGCGATGGGCGAGGGCAGGGTGCCGTAGGCATCGGCGCCGGCCTGGTCGCGCGTGGTGTATTCAAACTGCACGACGGCGAACACCGCCTTGCCCTTGACGCCAGGCACGTTGGCATTCGGCAGGCCCAGCAGCGAGGTGCCGTCGGGCGAGTCGGAGAACACTTGGCGCTCCTTGCCGGGCACCGAGCGGTCGATGATGGGCCGGTTGTTGATGTCGACGTAGCCGCCGCTCAGGATGGTGCCGCCCTTGCCGTCCGGCACCATGTCGCCGGTGACGAAGAAGGGCTGGTAGGCGAGCTTGTAGCTCTGCATGCTGTTGTCCTTGAGCTGGACCTGCAGGCTGGAACCCACGGTGGTGGTGGCCATGGCGGCCGCGTTGGCCAGCGAAGGCGCGGCCATCGACGAGAAGCTGGAAGACAGGTAGTTGCCCGCGGCGGAGGGGCCGCTGCCGGTGGCGCAGCCCGACAGCAGGGTGCTGGAAGCCAGGGCTCCCAACGGGAGCATGGGCGCGGTGGCCAGGAACTTCAAGGCGGTGCGGCGGGACGGGAGGGAGGGGGTGGCCAGGTCGGACATTGTTGTAGTTTCCAGGTTCAGGTGGGAATGGTTGCGAAGCGGCGGTGTCCCGCGCCAAGGCGCAGGGCAGGGCTGCTGCGCTGCCGGAATCTTAGGAAGCTTGTGTGACAGTTTCTTGAAAAGGGCTGCCACAGACGGCCCGAGGCGGTGGCGCCT
This sequence comes from Polaromonas sp. LjRoot131, assembly GCF_964252805.1. NCBI lineage: Bacteria > Pseudomonadati > Pseudomonadota > Betaproteobacteria > Burkholderiales > Comamonadaceae > Polaromonas > Polaromonas sp. LjRoot131. The sequence continues at coordinate 1,165,857 of NZ_CAXUPF020000001.1, forward strand.
CCGGCCGATTAACCCCGGTGGGGGCTTGAATATCCCGCCGGGCACCGCAAGTTGCCTCTCCGCGGGCCAAAATCAGGCTGGCGCAGAACAAACACAGCAACTCTCAGAGGCCCCCCATGACCACCCAACTCAAGATCGATTTTGTGTCCGACGTTTCCTGTCCCTGGTGCGTGATTGGCCTGAAGTCGCTGGACCAGGCGCTGGAGCGCGTGCGCGGCGACATCCAGGCCGACCTGCATTTCCAGCCCTTTGAACTCAACCCCAAGATGGTGCCCGAGGGCCAGGAGATCACCGAGCACATCACCCAGAAATACGGCATCTCGGCCGAGCAGGCCTACGCCAACCGCGAGAACATACGCGCGCGCGGCGCCCAGGTCGGCTTCAAATTCAGCATGGCCGACGAGCCCGGCGGCGGGCGCAGCCGGATCTACAACACCTTTGACGCGCACCGGCTGCTGCACTGGGCCGAACTTGAAGGCGCGGACAAACAGAAGGCACTGAAAGAGCTGCTGTTCCAGCGCTATTTCACCGATGGCCAGAACCCGGCCTCGCACGAGGTGCTGGTGAAGGCGGCCGCGGAGGCGGGCCTGGATGAGGCCCGCGCGCGCGAAGTGCTGGCTTCAGGCGAGTACGCGCGCGAGGTGCGCGAACGCGAACAGTTCTACCTGACCCAAGGCATCCATTCGGTGCCGGCCGTGATCATCAACGACCGCCACCTGATTTCCGGCGGGCAACCGGTCGAGGTGTTCGAGCAGGCGCTACGGCAGATCGCGGCAGGCGGCTAGGCGCGGCTTGCGCCCAGCACCTCAAATGTGCCCGACTGCTGCACCCAGTCCTTGCCGTTGGAAGCAAAACCGACGGCCGCGCCGGTCTTCAGGTTGAGCACCACGGTCAGCGTGTAGCCGCTCTCCCTGGACAGGTAGGACACCACATGCACGTCGTCCGACACTTTCACGGCGGCGCTGGCGCTCTCGTGGTGGTCTTTGGCGTCCGGGCCCGCGCCGCGCCAAGTGAGGGAGCCGTCGCCGGCAAAGGTGTGCTCAAAGGTATGGCCCCGCGTCGGGCCGTCCTTGAAGGTCCAGCGCAGGGTTTTGCCGTGCAGGGATGCGGGGAGGGTGGAGGTTGTCATGGGAGCTCCAGAAATAGGCCCTTGGCGCCGTAGCGTGCAGACCTGGATGGACGTAGTTTCAACGTAGTCCTGCTCCAGGCGGCGGCTTGTCGGAGGAGGGCGAAATCTTCGTAGGACAAGCGGACGCAGCGGCATTTGCCGTGGATTCACACCATGGTTTCGCGCAGAATGAAACGACCCTCACAGGAGTTTCATCCATGCCTTATGAACTTCACTACTGGCCCAGCATCCAGGGGCGCGGCGAATTTGCACGGCTCGCGCTGGAAGCCGCCGGCGCCGACTATGTGGACGTGGCGCGCGGCTGCGAGGAAGACGGGCAAGGCATTCCCGCGATGACGCACTTCATGGAAAGCGGCGGCGTGCGCCATCCGCCCTTCGCGCCGCCTTTCCTCGTGGATGGCAAGACCATTGTCGGCCAATCGGCCGCCATCCTGCTGTACCTGGGCCCGCGCCTGGGCCTGGTCGGCAAAAGCGAAACGGCCCGCCTCTGGACGCACCAGATCCAGCTCACCATTGCCGATGTCGTGGCCGAAGCGCACGACTCGCATCACCCCGTGGGCACGGGGCTCTACTACGAGGACCAGAAGAAGGAGGCGCTCAGGCGCGCGAAGGCGTTCAGGACGGCGCGCATCAAAAAATTCCTGGCCTGGTTTGAAACCGTGCTCGAGCGCAACCCGCGCGGCGGTGCGCACCTGGTGGGAGGCCGCCTGAGTTATGCCGATCTTTCGCTGTTCCAGCTGGTCGAGGGGCTGCTGTATGCCTTTCCCAAGGCCGCCCGCCGAGCCCTGAATAATGCACCGCGAGTGATGGACCTGCATGACGGCGTCGCGAAGCACAGGCGCGTTGCGGCCTACCTCGCGAGCGAGCGGCGCATCCCCTTCAACGAGGACGGCATCTTTCGCCGCTACCCCGAACTTGATGCCTGAAAGGCGCGACCCCACAGGCCGCCGGTAGCCGCGCATTTCTGCGCGGCGCTCTCCTACATACCTGTCTGTGCTTGCCTGACCATGGGGTCTTCTACAGCGCGAGACCATGGTAGCCAGTGTCCGGCCAGCGATGGCCCGGATGTCTTTCCAACCTGTGTTCGACAAAGGAGATGCACCATGGCCAAAGAATACGATCCCAATCTTGACCCGATCAGCAAGGAGCCGGGCTCACACCCGGTGGGCACCGGCATAGGCGCGGCCATGGGCGGCGTTGCCGGGGGCGCGGCCGCCGGTGCGGTGGCCGGTCCCGCCGGCGCCCTTGTCGGCGGTGTGGCCGGCGCGATCGCCGGCGGCATGGGCGGCAAGGAAGCCGCCGAGGCCCTGGACCCCACGGCTGCGGAAGCCTGGTGGCGCGACAGGCACACGCTGGAGCCTTATTACGAGATGGGCCGTCCCTTTGACGACTATGCGCCCGCCTACCGGCTGGGCGTGGAAGGCCGGCGCGATTACCCGGGCTCGTTCGAGGAAGCCGAAATGCGCCTGGCGGACCGCTGGGACATCTACAGGGGACGGTCAACCCTGGACTGGTCGCAGGCCCGCATGGCCAGCCGCGCGGCCTGGAACCGCGCGCACGACCAGGTCAGCGCCTATGAGACCGCTGCCTCCCGCAACGACACAAGCCTCAGCAACGCCGACACCGTCGGCGTGGCGGACGATGAGGAAATCGTCGACACGCTCAATGACCTGCTGGAATCCTGCCGCGACGGCGAATACGGTTTCCGCGAATGCGCCGAGCACACGAAGTCGGAAGATATCAAGATCCTGCTGCACCGCCATTCCGGCGAATGCCGGGCCGCGGGCCTGGAGCTGCAGACCCTGATACGCCAGCTGGGCGGCAAGCCCGACGACGGCGGCTCAATGGCCGGTGCGCTGCACCGCGGATGGGTGTCCGTGCGGGCGACGCTCAGTGCCTACAGCGACCAAGCCATGCTCAATGAATGCGAGCGCGGCGAGGACACGGCCGTGGCGCGCTACCGCAAAGCCTTGAAGCAGAACCTGCCGTCGGCGATCAGGACGGTGGTGGAGCGCCAGGCCCAGGGCGCGCAGCGCAACCATGACCAGGTCAAAGCCTTGCGCGATGCCTTGAAGGCCTCGACATAAGGCGGCGGTTTCAGGAGATGTTTTCAGTTTCTTGCCGACACTCGAGGTTCGGCAAACCGGGGGCGGCGCAGGCCGCCCCTTTTTTTGCAGCGCTTAGTTCTTGAGGCGGCTTGCGCAGTCCACTTGCGCATCCAGCTGCATGCCGCCGCGCGAATAGTCGGCATCGGTGACCTTGCAGCCCGAGCGTTGCTCAATGGCCGCCAGCAGGGCGATGCGTGCCGAAGGCGTGGTGGCGACGGGGTTGGCTGCCGGCGACGAGGTGGCGATCCAGGTGCCGGCGGTCAGCGGGCTGAGCAGGTAGGTCCGGCCTTCGATAGTGACACGTTGTGCGAGAGGATCGCTGGTGGCGGCGCAGCCGGCCAGCAGCATAAAAATGGGGACAAAAGCGCGCCGGAAGGTCTTCATGCGTGCGCGTTGCGATGTGCTGCCGTGAGTTGTACCGGTAGGCGAAGTTCGGCCGAGTCGGCCGCTTTGGGCTCGGGCACTTTGGGAGGCGCTTTGGGGGATTTGGGATCGGGGCAAGCCGACAAAAGCAGCAAGCCGGCCAGTGTGAAGGGCAAGAGGGGCTTCATGGTGTCTCCAGGCGCATGCGGGTGCGCTGCCTGAATGATAGGGCGTGCGCAGGCGCAAGGCCAGTGCCCGGAGGCAAGTCGCGGCGGCGACCTACAGGCGTCTGCGCGGGTGCGCGCCGGCCACGCCCATGCGCTGCAAGGCTTCGCTGAGGCTGCGCGCGGGGCGCTGGCTGCCGGGTTGCGCCGCGGCGCATTGCTGCTGGGCGGAGGAGGGCCGGGACGTGGCAGGAGCAGGCCGCTGCTTCGCGATTTCCGCCGCAAGCCGGCGGCCCTCGGTCTGCAGGTAGAGCGTCAGGTCCATTTCATCGGGCTGGTTCATGGGATGTCTCGCAGGCCCCGCTGTGCGGGCGCAAAAAAGCGGAGGCACATGGCCTCCACTTTGTTTTCCTGAAAAATGCCGGTTTGCAGCGCGGTCAGTTGTTGCTGCGACCCGACTGGCCCGACTGCCGGTTGCCGGAGTCCTCGGGCTCCATGTTTTCATCGCGCTCTGACTGATTGCGCGACTGCTTTTGCTGGTTGTCCTGGGCACTGCCATGCTGGCCTTGTTGTCCCTGGCGCTGGTTGCCTTGGCCCTGGTTCAATTGCGCATCGCTGGCCTGGTTGGCGTTCTGGCGATCCTGCTGTCCGGGCTGGTTGCGCTGGCCTTGCTGCTGTTGTTTGTCCTGGGCTTGGGGATTGTTCCGTTTCGGATCATTCTGGTTCGAAGGCATACGGGTCTCCTTGAGTGAGTGGTTGAATGCGAAATGGGAGGTTTTGAACCCCCACAAGCTCAATTTAAAGGCTGCTCCCGGGCGGCCATGTCGGGCCTCGGGCCCTGCCGGTGTAGGAGGCGGATGACACTTCCATCAGGTCACGCGCGCCGTGCCGGCGGCTTGAAACCCAGCGGCTTCATGGCGGCGGTCAGGCCGTTGCGCGAGGCCTCGTAGGCATCCCAGGGCCGGTTGCCGACGGCCAGGCGGGCACCCAGGGTCTGCGCCGTCCAGTGCGCACCGCCGGTCAGCGAATCCAGTTCATCCCAGGCAACCGGAACCGACACGCCCAGGCCGGGCCGGGCGCGCAGCGACCAGGCCGAGACGGTGGTCGCGCCGAAGCCATTGCGCAGGTAGTCCGGAAAAATTTTGCCGACACGGTTTTTGGGGCCGCTCTTGGCGACGAAGCGCTGGGGAATCACGGCGGCCAGGTGCATCACCAGCGCGTGCGAGAAATCCTTCACGGTGTCGAAGTCGTATTGCCGCTTGAGCGGCACCACCACGTGCAGGCCCTTGCCGCCGCTGGTCTTGAGGAAGCTGGACAGCTTCAGCTCGTCGAGGAAGGCCCGCACCAGCTGAGCGGCTTCCTGCATCTGAGGCCAGGCCACGCCTTCGCCGGGGTCCAGGTCAAAGGTCATGCGGTCGGGTTTGTGGATGTCGCGCGTCGTGGCGTTCCAGGTGTGGAACTCCAGCACATTGACCTGGGCGGCGGCCAGCAGGGCGGCGGTGGAGGGGATTTCCAGCAACGGCTCGTGGCCGGGATCGAGCGCGGGGTCCAGCAATTTGATGCCGGGTACCGAGCCGGCTTCGGCGTGCTTCTGGAAGAACAGCTCGCCGCCTATGCCCGAGGGCGCCCGCACCAGCGAGGTCGGGCGCGCCTTGAGGTGCGGCAATATCAGCGCCGCGACCTGCGCGTAGTGCTCGACCACGTTCTGTTTGGTGAAGCCGGTGCTGCTGTCGACCACGCGGTCGGCATGCGTGACGCGCAGGGATTTGAGCGCGGCCGGGTCGGCTTTGGCGGCCGTTTTTGGTGCGGCTTTCAGGCTGCCCTTGGCGCTGGGTTTGCCGGTGGCGGGTTTTTTCGCGGGGTTCACGGCGGCGCCTTTCTTGCCGCGCTGCAGGGCGGCGGGTTTTTCACGAACGATGTGGGTGGCGGGCTTGTCGCCGCGCAGGCCCTGGAACACCGAATGGCGGATGTGGCCGCCATGGGTCCATTCGCCGAAAGCGACCTCCGCCAGCAGCTGCGGTTTGACCCACTGGCCCTTGACGCCGGCGGGCACCTTGGCGAAAGGACTGCGCTCGGTGTGGATTTTCTGCAGCCGCGCCTTGAGGTCCTTGAGCACCTTGTCGTTGAAGCCGGTGCCAACGTTGCCGGCGTACTTCAGTGCACCGTCTTCGCCGTGCACGCCCAGCATCAGCGCGCCCAGGCCGGCACGCGAGCCCTTGGGTTCGGTGTAGCCGCCAATCACGAACTCCTGGCGCAGCTGGGTCTTGAGCTTGATCCAGTCCGGCGAACGGCGCGACACGTAGGCCGAATCCATGCGCTTGCCGATCACGCCTTCAAGCCCGACCTGCCGCGCCGACGCCAGCAGGTCTTGCGGTGTTTCCTCAAAGGTGTCGCTGAAGCGAATGGTCTCCTGCGGATGGCGTGTGACCAGCGCGCACAGCAGTTCACGCCGCTGGGCCAGCGGCAACTGGCGCAGGTCCAGCCCGTCGAAGTAGGGCAGGTCGAACACGTAAAAGATGATGCGGGCCGTGCTGGCGTGGTCAAACGCGTTCTGCAGGGCGCCGAAGTCGGGCACGCCGTGCTCGTTCATCACCACGATTTCGCCGTCCACCCAGCCCGAGGGAATTTCCAGCGCGGCCACGGCCTGGGCCAGCTTGGGCAGCTTGTGTGTCCAGTCATTGCCGTTGCGCGTCATGAGACGGACCGAGTCCCCTTCGATGCGGGCCAGCAGGCGGTAGCCGTCGTACTTGATCTCGTAGGCCCAGCCTTGCGGGTCGGCCGGCGGGCGCGCGACCAGCGTGGCGAGTTGCGGCGCGAGTATCTCGGGAAGTTTGGCCTTGACGGCGCCTTCGGGAATGCCGCCGGTGGTTTGCTTTGAGGTCTGTTTGGCCGATGCCGTGGAGGCTTTTTTTGCCGCGGCTTTGCGCGGCGCTTTGCCGGGTTTTCCTTTGGCATCGCGGGGCAGCGGCAGGCCTGAAAGCACGCTGTTGGGCAGGGCCTCGCGCACGTCGTACTCTTTTTCGGGGCGGGCGTGTTCGTCGTGCTCCTTGATCAGCAGCCAGGGTTCCTTGCTGTCGTTGCCGCGGCCGTGCATGCGCACCAGGGTCCAGCCACCCTTGAGTTTTTCACCGTGCAGGTCGAATTTGAGCTTGCCCTGGCGCAGGCTTTTGGCCGGGTCGCCATGCGGTGTCCACAGGCCGCGGTCCCAGACGATCACGTCACCGGCGCCGTACTGTTTGGCGGGGATGCTGCCTTCAAAACCCGCGTAGGAGATCGGATGGTCTTCCACGCGCATGCCCATGCGCTTGACGGCCGGGTCCAGGCTGGGACCTTTGGGCACCGCCCAGCTTTTGAGCGCGCCTTGCAGCTCCAGGCGGAAGTCGTAATGCAGGTTGCGGGCATCGTGTTTCTGGATCACGAAGCTCAGGGACTTGTCCGAGCGCGTGCCGCCCTCCGCGGGCTCGGGTGTGCGCGTGAAGTCGCGTTTGGCGCGGTAGTGTTTCAGCGAATCGCGGTTGTCCATCTCGTCGGCCTGCACGGCTGTGGCCGGCTAGGCGGCGCGCCGCCTGGCGGGGGCGTGCGCAGCGCTTTTGGCGGCGGACTTTTTGCGCGCCGGCGTTTTGGCGGAGGCCTTTGTTTTGGTGGGGGGTTTCGACTTGGGTGCTTCCCCGCCGCCTTTGCGCAGGCTGCGCTGCAGCAGCTCGGTCAGGTCGATGATCTTGGCGCCGGAACGGGTGTCGGCCTCGTCGGACTCCTCAGGCTGCACCACGTTCTCCAGCTTGCCTGCCTTGGCCTTGCGCTTGACCAGCGCCATGATGTCGTCCTTGAAGGAATCGGTGAACTGTTCCGGGTCCCATTTGCCGGTCATGTCGTCCACCAGCTGTTTGGCCATGGCCAGTTCCTTGTCGGAAAGGCCGGCGGCCTTGGCGCCCACGGGCGGCAGGTTCAGCTCTTCGATCGAGCGGATATCGGCACCCCAGCGCAGCAGGTTCAGCACCAGCACCGGGCCCGCGGGCACTAGCACGGCGAGGTGCTGTTTGGTCTGGATGATGACCCGGGCAACGCCGACGCGCTGCGTTTTCAGCAAAGTGTCGCGCAGCAGCGCATAGACCTTCTGGCCCTTGTTGATGGGGGCGACGTAGTAGGGCCGCTCAAGGTAGACAAAGGGAATCTCGGTGTTGGGCACAAAACTTTCGATCTCGATGGTCTGGGTGGTCTTGGGATAGGCCGCGGCGATCTCGTCCTCCGACAGCACCACGTACTGGCCGTCTTCGTATTCGACGCCCTTGACGATGTTTTCCTTGGCGATTTCGCGGCCGGTGCGCTTGTTGATGCGCTTGTAGCCCACCGGGTCCATGCTGCGCTTGTCCAGCCAGTCGAAGTTGACGCCGCTTTCGGAGGTGGCCGAATGCAGCGCGACGGGGATGTGGACCAGGCCGAAGCTGATGGCGCCTTTCCATAGAACGCGAGATGCCATGGGGGTGTCTTTCTTGCGGATGTGCTTATCTCAGCAGTCTCCGGCTCGCGCGCATGCGCATGTGTCGGCGCGCGGTGGGGTAGGGGCGTCGTCCGGAACCGACTGTTCGCATGGGGTTTGTCCTACGGGTCCGGATGGGGCGCGACACGCACAATCGGCTGCAACTTTTCAAGGAGCCGACCCATGCTTTCACGCCGTATCGCCACCCGAATGTCCCTGGCCGCCCTGGCTGTGGCCGCTGCCGCCATCACCGGTTGCGGCGTGATGAACAAGCAGTCCAGCCTGGTCGCCTTCACCACGCAGCTTCGCGGCGCCAACGAAGTGCCCGCCAATGCCAGCCCCGGCAGCGGCTCGGTCGATGCCGTGTTCGACACCAGCACCAACCTGCTTCGCTGGAAGGTCAACTACACCCGTCTCACCGGGCCTGCAACGGCAGGGCACTTTCACGGCCCGGCCGCCATTGGCGCCAATGCCGGCGTGGCCTTGGGATGGGCCAGTCCCCTGAGCAGCCCCATGGACGGCAGCGCAACGCTGACACCCGCCCAGGCCGCCGACCTGATGGCCGGCCGCTGGTATGCCAATATTCATACGGCGGCCCATCCCGCTGGTGAAGTGCGCGGCCAGATGACGATGGTGCGCAACTAGGGCTACCCGCTCCGGGGAGGGGGCCGGAGTGTGTTGAGTAAATGGTTGCGGGCGCAACCGGATGGGTTTATAGTTGCGAGCGCAACCATAAATTGAGGCCCGTGGCCCGCATGATCAAGCTCGAAAGAACCCTGACCTACCGCCTGCATCTTCTGCACAAGCTGACGGACATTGAAAGCCAGCGTGCCTATCTGGCAGAGGCGCGCCTGTCGATGAGCGACGCCCGTTGCCTTACCGCCGTGGGCACGTTTGCGCCGCTGTCGGTGAACGACCTCGCGCAAAAAGCCAATCTCAACAAAGGCCAGGCCAGCCGTGCAGCGCAGTCGCTGGTCGACCAGGGCCTGATCGTCAAGGCCGCCAGTCCGACCGATGGCCGCGGCGTGGTGTTGACCATGACCCCTAAAGGCAAGAAGGCCTGGCAGCGCGCCATGCAGGTGGTGGGCCAGCGCAATCAGGATATTTTTGGCGTGCTGAGCGAGGCCGAGCGCGCACAGCTCAGTAATTTTTTTGACAAACTGATCGAGAAAGCCAGGGCCGGCGGCTAACCCGACGATGCCGAAGAATGATGGCGCTGCGATCGTTGAACTGAATATCCGAAACGCGGGAAACTTCCATGACCACCCACACTTCCACAAGCACTTTGCGTTACCAGTCCGGCTTCGGCAACGAGTTCGCCAGCGAAGCCGTCGCCGGCGCCTTGCCCGAAGGCCGCAACAGCCCGCAGCGCGCCCCGCACGATTTGTACACCGAGCTGATCTCGGGCACGGCCTTTACCGCGCCGCGCGCCGAAAACCGCCGCACCTGGCTGTACCGTCGCCAGCCTTCGGTGATGGCGGGCGGCTACCAGCCTTACGCGCAAGCGCAGTGGACGACCGGCGCCGCGGGCGGCGTGGCCGTGCCGCCCGATCCTTTGCGCTGGAGCCCGTTTGCGATTCCCGAGCAGCCACTGGATTTTGTTGACGGCCTGCGCACCGTGGCGGCCAACGGCGATGCCGAAGCCCAGACCGGCATGGCCGCGCATGTCTATGTCGCCAATCGCTCCATGGCGCGGCGCGCGCTGGTCAATGCCGACGGCGAAATGCTGCTGGTTCCGCAGCAGGGCCGGCTGGTGCTGACCACCGAACTCGGCATTCTGGACGTCAAGCCCGGTGAAATCGCCGTGCTGCCGCGCGGCATGGCTTTCAGCGTGGCCTTGCCCGACGGCGCCTCACGCGGCTATGTTTGCGAAAACTACGGCGCGCATTTCCGCCTGCCCGAGCTCGGCCCCATAGGTTCCAACGGCCTGGCCAATGCGCGCGACTTTCTGGCGCCCGTGGCGGCTTTCGACGCCGACGATGCACCCGGCAAGGATTACGAGATCATCAAGAAGTTCGGCGGCCGCTTGTGGTCGGCGCAGCAGCCGCGCAGCCCCTTCAACGTGGTGGCCTGGCACGGCAACCTGGTGCCCTGCAAATACGACACGGCGCATTTCATGACCATAGGCTCCATCAGCTACGACCATCCGGACCCGTCCATCTTCACCGTGCTGACCTCGCCCTCGGACACGCCGGGCACGGCCAATTGCGATTTTGTGATCTTCCCGCCGCGCTGGCTGGTGGCCGAGAACACCTTCCGCCCGCCCTGGTACCACCGCAACCTCATGAGCGAGTTCATGGGCCTGGTCTACGGCCAGTACGACGCCAAGCCCGAGGGCTTCAAGCCGGGCGGCGCCTCGCTGCACAACTGCATGGTGCCGCACGGCCCGGACACCGAGGCGTTTGAAAAGGCCAGCGCGGCCGACCTCAAGCCACACAAGCTCGACAACACCCTGGCCTTTATGTTTGAAAGCCGCTACCGCTTTATTCCCACGGCCTACGCGATGGAAGGCGGCTCGCTTGATGCCGCCTATGCCGGCTGCTGGGCAGGGCTCAAGGACCAGTTCAAGGCTTGATGCCGTTCCCCTCACTTTTAAGCCGACCATGAACGCACAACTGAACGCCACCCACGACTCCCGACTGCGCAGCTGGGTAGCCTCCGCCAACCAGGCCGGCACCGACTTTCCGATCCAGAACCTGCCTTTCGGCACTTACAGCCTCACGCCGCAGGGCGAGCGCCGCATCGGCGTCGCCATCGGCGACCAGGTGCTGGATTTGCGTGCGGCCGGGCTTACCAATATCAGCGATATGAACGTGCTGATGGCGCAAAGCCCGCGGGAAGTGAGTGCGCTGCGGGCTGCGATCTCGCAAGGCCTGGCTGAAGGCAGTGCGAAACAGCGCCAGTGGTCGGGCTTTCTGCACCCGCAGGATGCGGTGACCCTGCACCTGCCTTGCCGCATCGGCGACTACACCGACTTCTATACCGGCATTCACCATGCGACCACGGTCGGCAAGCTGTTCCGTCCCGACGCGCCGTTGCTGCCGAATTACAAATGGGTACCCATCGGTTACCACGGCCGTGCTTCGTCCATAGGCGTGAGCGGCCAGCAGTTCCCGCGGCCGCGGGGCCAGACCAAGGGCCCGAATGACGAGGTACCGGTCTTGCGGCCCAGCCAGCGGCTGGACTACGAACTCGAACTCGGTGTGCTGGTGGGGCAGGGCAATGCGCTGGGTGACGCTGTGGGCATGGAGCAGGCCGAGGCCCACGCTTTTGGTTTGGTGCTGCTCAACGACTGGTCGGCGCGCGACGTGCAGGCCTGGGAGTACCAGCCGCTGGGCCCTTTCCTGTCAAAGAGTTTCGCGAGCACGATCTCGCCGTGGATCGTCACCCTGGAGGCGCTCGCGCCGTTTCGCGCGGCTTTCGCGCGTCCTGAAGGCGATCCCCAGCCCTTGCCTTACCTGGATTCGCCGGGCAACCGGCAGCAGGGCAGCCTGGACGTGGAACTCGAAGTCTGGCTGCACACGCAAGCCATGCGTGATGCCGGCCTGAGCCCAGAGCGCCTGTCGCAGTCCAATTTCCGCGACGCCTACTGGACGGTCGCGCAAATGCTCACGCACCATACCGTCAACGGCTGCAACCTGCAGCCCGGCGACCTGCTGGGCTCGGGCACCTTGTCAGGCGCGCGGTCTGAGCAGGCCGGGTCGCTGCTGGAACTTAGTGCCGGCGGCAAGAATGCCTTGAAACTGGCCAACGGCGAGACACGCACCTTTCTTGAAGATGGCGACACCATCATCCTGCGCGCCTGGTGCGAGCGCGAGGGTTTCCAGCGCATAGGTTTTGGCGAATGCCGGGGGCAGGTGCTGCCGGCACGATAAAAGCGGTCACGTTTCGTCCGCGAGCGAAGCATAGGGTCGGTGTTTGAGGCAAAAATGATGGCCATGCACCTCGACACGAACCCTGAAAACATCCTCGCGGCCTCCGCCCACCGCAACCCTTATCCGTATTACGCAACGCTGATTACCGGCCCTGACTTGGTATTTGACGCACCGCGCAAGCTCTGGATTGCCTGCAGCGCCGCGAGTGTCAAGGCTGTCCTGGCTAACCCGGCTTGCCGCGTGCGCCCCGTCGCCGAGCCTGTGCCGGCAGCCATCATCGGCTCGGCGGCCGGCGAGGTTTTCGGCCACCTGGTGCGCATGAACGAAGGCCTGCGGCACGACGCGCCCAAGCTTGCGCTGCTGCGTTTTCTGGCGGCGGTGGACCTGGAGCGCGTACAGGCCAGAACTGAGGCCCTGGCCTTCAAAGTAGCCGGGGAGGGCGCTTTACGGGGGGAGGCCTTGTCGCGCTGGGCGTTTGAGGTGCCCGTGATGGCGGTGGCCGACCTGCTGGGCTTTGCCGAAGATGAACTGCCCCAGGTGGCGCGCTGGATGGCCGACTTTGTCGCCTGCCTGTCGCCGCTCAGCACGCCGACCCAACTCGCGGCGGCCGGCGATGCCGCATCGGCTTTGCTCACGTGCTTTTCGGGGTTGGTGAAAGGAGCCGCAGTCCAGCCCGGTAGCGCGCTGGCGCGTCTGCTGCAGGAAGCGGCGCGGGCCGGCTGGCACGATGCGCAGGCCCTGCTATGCAATGCAATCGGCCTGCTGTCGCAAACCTATGAAGCCACGGCGGGTTTGATCGGCAACAGCATCGCGGCCCTGGCCACACGGCCTGGCCTGCTGGAGGCCATGGAACGTGAGCCCGGCCAGCTGCTGCAGATGGTCCATGAGGTCAGCCGTTATGACCCTTCCATCCACAACACGCGCCGCTTTGTGGCCGAGGCCACCGAGGTCGTGGGCGTTTCGCTGCAGGCCGGCGATGTGGTGCTGCTGGTGCTGGCCGCCGCGGGCCGCGACCCCGCATGCAACGCCAGGCCAGACGAATTCCTGCTGGAGCGCCCGGATCGCGAGGTGCCCGGCTTCGGTCATGGCGCGCACCAGTGTCCGGGCCAGGCGCTGGCTTGCGTGATTGCGGCGGCGGCTGTCCGGGCCCTACTGGTGTCAGGCCGGTTCAAGGATCCGGCATCGTTCACCTGGACTTACCGGCCGTCCATGAATGCCCGGATTCCGGTTTTTACCGCTTGATGCCAGCATCACACCCGGCTCACCACAACAAAAAGGCCACCATGATCGCGATTATTTTTGAAGTACTGCCCGCCCAGGGCCAGAAGCAGACCTACCTCGACATCGCGGCGGCGCTCAGGCCGCAACTCGAGAAAATCGACGGCTTTATTTCCATCGAACGTTTTGAAAGCCTGAGCACGCCGGGCAAGCTGCTGTCGCTGTCCTTCTTCCGCGATGAGGCCGCCGTGCTGGAATGGCGCAAGCTGGAAATCCACCGTCATGCGCAAAGCCGCGGGCGCGGCGGGGTGTTTGAGGACTACAGGCTGCGTGTGGCCCATGTGCTGCGCGATTACGGCATGAAAGAACGCGACGAAGCGCCGGCGGACAGCCGGCAGGTTCACGGCTGAGTTCGGGGCCCGCGATTCCGGCGCGGCGGCCACCACCACCAACTCAGCAAGACCAGCATGCCGAACGCGGTATAGGCCACCATGAACACCCAGGCAGGCGCGTTGAAAAAAATCAGCCTTGAAAGCCAGTACTCGATAAACGATTCGGCATAAGCTTCTTGCCCGGCCTGCAATCGCAGCGACTGTTCCCAAATGGTGAGGGGGCATATTTGGCCCAGCCAGCTTTGCAGCACCACAAAGGCGATCAGCGCGAGGTGCGCCAGCCGGACCCACATCACCCGCACCCAGGCCCAGCCGCGCAGGCCGCCGGCCATGAACAGCAGCTGGCCCAGCACGGCAAAAGCGACGATGGCCACGTGCAGCAGCAACATCAGGTCGGCGAGCAGGCCGGCGGTGTAAGGTGTCATGGCTGTGATTTGGAGGTGAAAAGCGGTGCAATCCGTCGCCACTGAGCCACTTTAACCACGCTGAGGGCCTGTAGTGAGACCTTTGTAGGGCTTAAATGCCGGATAAAGAGGCACAACTCAGGGTAAACCTTACAATCGAGGGTTACCCAAAGCCCCCATGAACGCCCCCGTCGACGTCTCCTTCTTTACGCGCGCCGCCAAGCCGCTGACCAGCTACCGCAAGTACTGGGCGGCCCGCTTCGGCACCGCCAAATTCCTGCCCACCAGCCGGGCCGAGATGGACGCGCTCGGCTGGGACAGCTGCGACATCATCGTGGTCACGGGCGACGCCTATGTGGACCACCCGAGTTTCGGCATGGCCGTCATAGGCCGCATGCTGGAGGCCCAGGGCTTTCGCGTGGGCATCATCGCCCAGCCCGAGTGGCACAGCGCCGATCCCTTCCGGGTGCTGGGCAAGCCCAACCTGTTCTTCGGCGTGACCGCCGGCAACATGGACTCGATGATCAACCGCTACACGGCTGACCACAAGATCCGCAGCGACGACGCCTACACCCCCGGCGACGTGGGCGGCAAGCGCCCGGACCGCGCGGCCCTGGTGTATTCGCAGCGTTGCCGCGAGGCCTACAAGGACGTGCCCATCATCCTGGGCGGCATCGAAGGCTCGCTGCGCCGCATCGCGCATTACGACTACTGGTCCGACAAGGTGCGCCGCAGCGTGGTGGTCGATGCGAAATGCGACCTGCTGCTCTACGGCAATGCCGAACGGGCCATCGTCGAGATCGCGCATCGGTTGGCGGCCAAGGAACCGGTCGCCAGCATCACCGACGTGCGCGGCACGGCCTTCATACGCCGCAGCGGCGACGAAAGCGCCCAGGGCTGGTTCGAGATCGACTCCACCAGCGTGGACGCGCCGGGCCGCGTCGAGGCGCACGTCAACCCGTATTTGATGATTTCCGACCAGGCGCGCGAGCAGGGCGCGAGCTGCGCACGCGAGGATGAGGCTGCTGAAGTGGCGGTCAAGGCCGAGTCGGTGGGCTCACCTGTCGTGGCAAAGGCGGCGGCGCAAGCCAACCCGGCCATCAAGCCTCTGACCTTTGTCGCCAACCCAAACCTCCCGTCCACCGTGCAGACGGCGCAGGGCAAGATCAAGGTCCCGCCGCGCGACCGTTCGGTGATCCGCCTGCCTTCCTACGAGCAGGTGAAGAGCGATGCGGTGCTCTACGCCCACGCCAACCGCGTGCTGCACCTGGAAACCAACCCCGGCAACGCCCGCGCGCTGGTGCAGGCGCACGGCGAGGGCGCCACGGCGCGCGACGTGTGGATCACGCCGCCGCCCATCCCGCTGACCACGGCCGAGATGGACTACGTCTTCGACCTGCCTTATGCCCGCTCGCCGCACCCGCGTTACGCCGACGAGAACGGCAGCCACGACGGCGCGACCAAGATTCCCGCCTGGGAGATGATTCGTTTCTCCGTCAACATCATGCGCGGCTGCTTCGGCGGCTGCACCTTCTGCTCGATCACCGAGCACGAGGGCCGCATCATCCAGAGCCGCTCCGAAGACTCGGTGATCCGCGAGATCGAGGCGATCCGCGACACCGTCAAGGGTTTTACCGGCGCGATCTCCGACCTGGGCGGGCCCACCGCCAATATGTACCGCATAGGCTGCAAGTCGCCCGAGATCGAGGCCGCCTGCCGCAAGCCCTCGTGCGTGTATCCGGGCATCTGCTCCAACCTCAACACCGACCACAACCCGCTGATCAAGATGTACCGCCGTGCGCGGGCCTTGAAGGGCGTGAAGAAAATCCTCATCAGCTCCGGCTTGCGCTACGACCTGGCCGTGCAAAGCCCGGAGTACGTGAAGGAACTCGTCACGCACCACGTGGGCGGCTACCTCAAGATCGCGCCCGAGCACACCGAGCAGGGCCCGCTCACCAAGATGATGAAGCCCGGCATCGGCAGCTATGACAAGTTCAAGCAGATGTTCGAGAAGTACAGCCTCGAAGCCGGCAAGAAGCAGTTCCTGATCCCGTATTTCATCGCGGCCCACCCGGGCACCAGCGACGAAGACATGATGAACCTGGCGATCTGGCTCAAGAAGAATGGTTTCCGCGCCGACCAGGTGCAGACCTTCTACCCCAGCCCCATGGCCACGGCCACGACGATGTACCACACCAACAAGAATCCGCTGCGCAAGATCACGCGCGACAGCGAGACGGTGGACATCGTGCGCGGCGAACGCCGCCGCCGGCTGCACAAGGCCTTTTTGCGCTACCACGATCCCAACAACTGGCCGGTGCTGCGCGAGGCCCTTAAAGCCATGGGCCGCGCCGACCTGATCGGCAACGGCAAGCACCACCTGATCCCGACTTTCCAGCCGCTGACCGACGGCAGCTACACCAGTGCGCGCCGCAAGAACTCGACGGGCACCGCTGCCCCGGCCAAGGCTGCGCCGGTGGTCAAGGGCCGCCTGCTGACGCGCCACACCGGCCTGCCGCCGCTGGCGCAGGGCGCTGGCGGCAAGCCTTCGGGCCGCAAGGGCCGCTAAGCGCGGCACCGTCAGGCTGCCGCTTCTGGCAAGATAGCCCGCAGCCGCGGCGGGCGAAGTGATCGCCGCAGCGGCTTCGGCCAAATACGTCTCTGATCACCCTCCCGGAGAGACCCATGCACATTGCACGCAGAGCCCTTGTGGCTTTCACCATGGCGGCCGTCACGGCCTGCGCCTGGCTGGCACCTCTTGATGCGCCGGCCATGCGGCAGGTCGACGCGGGCCTCAAGCGCGCGCTGGTCAGCTTCGCGACGGCACGCCTGCTCAATGCCGTGATCTCCGTCGCGCAGGGGACCGAGGCATCGGTGCAGCCTTTCGGCGTGGGCGTGACCTTGACGCCCGGGCAAATCCTGGATCCGGTGAACGACCTGGTGGAGCAGTTCTCGCACCTGATGCTGGCAGCCAGCGTTGCGTTCGGCATCCAGAAGGCGCTGATCAGCATAGGTGGCTACTGGCCGGTGTCGCTGGCCTTGAGCGCTGCGGCGCTGGGCTGGTGGTGGTTCTCCCTGCGCAGGTCGCGGGCGCCGTCCTGGCTGTCCAGGCTGCTGGTGATTTTGCTGATGCTGCGCTTTGCCGTCCCGGTGGTGACCCTGGGCAGCGACCTGCTGTGGCAAAAATTCCTGGCGGCCGATTACGCGGCCAGCCAGCAGCTGATAGACGGCGCGACGGGACAGGCCGTGCAGCTCACCCCCGCCGCCGCGGCCGCGCCCGACAACCGCGGCCTGGTCGAGAGCATGAAAGACTGGCTGGCGAAAAACGGCGACGTGGGCCGGCATTTCGACAACCTCAAGCGCGCGGCCGAGCAGGCCACCGAGCACATCATCAAGCTCATCGTGATCTTTGTGCTGCAGACCCTGGTGATTCCCTTGCTGCTGCTGTGGGCCTTGTATGCCTTTGTCAGGCAGGTGTTTGAGCGGCCCGGGCGAGGCGGTGTGCCGGCATCAGGCTGAGGGGGATGGCTTCCTTGTAAACTTGCCGGGCACAAAAAAAGGGAGATGCCATGACGCGATGGTTTGCACGCAGTGCCTTGTGCCTGGCGTTGCTTATTCTGCTGGGTTCCACCATCGCCGCCGCGGCCGATGCGCCGGCTTGCCCACCGGGCGCCAAGCCGTTTTCCCCGGAGCTGTTTGACGCCGCGGCCAGGCAGGCCCGCGATCGCGGGCCGCTCTGGCGCATCACCAGGGACGGCCACTCCTCCTATCTCTACGGCACCATTCATGTGGGGAAGGCGCAATGGGCGGCGCCTGGGCCGCTGGTCAAGCGGGCCCTGCAACAAACCGACCTGCTGGCCCTCGAGCTTGACCCGCTTGATGAAGCCGTCCAGCGCGAAATGGCGGCCGCGCTGGCGGCCAAAGGGCCGGGCAAGCTGCCCGCGGCACTCCGGGCCCGCGTGAAAAAATTCTGGGAGGCCGCGTGCCTGCCGGGTGATGCCGCGGGCCAGATCCCGGCGGAGATGCAGGCGTTGACCCTGACCTACATGGCGGCCAGCCGGGACGGTTTTGATCCCAGCTACGGCAGCGAAATCCTGCTTTCGCTGATCGCCCGGAGCGTGGGGCGGCCGGTCGTTTCCCTGGAAACCGTTGAACTTCAGCTCAAGGCGCTTTTCTCGCAAGACGATGCCGAGGTCGAAGCCATGGTCCGCGATTGGCTCGATGACCTCGAGGCAGACCGTCTCCGCCCGGTGCTTCGCAAGGTGGCCGTGGTGTGGGAGACCGCCGATCTCGCCGAACTCGACAACTACCAGGCCTGGTGCGAATGCGCCAGGACCGAAGGCGAGCGAAAGCTGATGAAGAGGGTGCTGGACGACCGCAATCCCGGCCTGGCGCAAAGCATCCATGAGCTCCACGGCGAGGGGCGAAAACTTTTCGCCGCAGTGGGGGCGATGCACATGGTCGGCCCGACAGGCCTTCCGGCGTTGATGGCGGCACGCGGCTACCAGGTTGAACGTCTGTTCTGAGCCGCTTCGGCCCGGCGGCTGCTGTCCAGAATGTTCGGCTAAGATCCCGGCCATGCAACTCCAGCTTTCTCCCCCCTCCGTCAGCCTGTGATGCACCCGGCTTGACGCCGGGCTGCGCCCTTTGGCCGTGCCAGTTCCAGCGGAACGGCGCGCGGCCTTGAGTTGACGCGCCTGCCTGCTTTTTTCGCGGCAACCCCGCCTGCGGCAGGCGCACGGACGGAGAATTTTCATGAAAACCCAAACATCGGCCACCCTGGCCTGGGGCGGTGTCTTGCTTGCGGGCGTCTTGTGGGGCGTGGGCGCCCTGGTGGCCCAGTCTGTGATGGCCGGGGGCATGGCGCCCTACAGCCTGTCCCTGGCGCGCTTCGCGCTGGGCCTGCCGCTCTTGTGGTGGTGGCACTGGCGGCAACTGCCGGCCGCGCCGCATACCGCCCAATGGCGGCAACTGCCCCGCCGCGGCCAGGCGCTCGTGGTCGGCACGGGCCTGGCGATGGCGCTCAACGTCACGAGCTGGTTCATCGCCATGGGCCACATAGGTGCGGCACTGCCGACGGTGATCTCGATCTGCTGCGCACCTGTGATCGTGGCGCTGCTGTCGGTGCTGCGTGGCTATGAGCGCGCCAGCGGCCGGCTGCTGCTGGCGCTGTCCCTCGCACTGCTGGGGGTGGGCCTGATCGCCATGCCCGGCGAGGGCTTGAGCCTGCCGGCGCATTACGCGGCCGGCCTGGCCTGGTCCCTGGCGTCGGCCGCGCTGTATTCGCTGGTGGTGCTGGGCAATGCGCGCATGCCGTCGCACATCCCGGCAGTCACGGCCTCGGCCTGGAGCATGAGCGCGGCCGCGCTGCTGATGCTGGCCATGGCTATCGCGCAAGGTGTGACCTGGCCGCAGCACACCACCGCCTGGCTACAGGTGGGCTACACCGGCATCTTCACCACCTCGATCGCCTACCTGGCCTTCGCCTGGGGCGCGCGCCGCCTGTCGCCGACCGCGACGGTGATAGGCACGCTGGTGGAGCCGCTGGTGGCCGCCGTCGCGGCGGCCTGGCTGTTTGCCGAGCCCTTGAGCGCGCAGCAGGGCGTGGGCGCCTTGCTGCTGGGGGCGGCGATGGTGGTGCTGGCGCGACGGGCTTCGTGAGGTTTGTGAGCTGGTGAGGTGCGCGGCCTGATTGCCGGAACTACAGCATGGCAAATAATGACCGCCTCAGGGGCGGCCAAAACAGCCATGCCCCGAGAAGCAGGCCGTGCGATAAAACCATCAGCCAGTAGACAGCCCGAAAAGACACCTTGCTCGACTTGTGCCGCAAGACCTGCTGAGCCAGCCACGCGCCTGGCCAGCCGCCTGCAAGCGCCAGCAGTTGCAGCGTGCTCTCAGGTGTGCGCCACCGGTCGGTTTGCGCTGCGCGTTTGTCTGCCCAGTACATCCAAAACGTCACCAGGTTGAGGAGAAATGAGGCTGGCAATGTCCACCAAGGCAGCAGCGACTTCCAGACGGCCCACAGCAGCAAGCCAGCGTAAGCCATGCTGGCGATCAGCATGAACCCGAAGCCGGAGCCGGAGCTGGTAGCCGGGGCGCCTGTTTGTCTCTGTGTGCGACGCCGCGGTGTGCCCCGGTTTTGAGGGCGGGGCCGCGCAGGGTTTCGCGCTTGAGCGTTGCCGGAGGCGAGGCCCGGCGTTGTGCGCATTGCTTCGACGGCCATCGCACGCGGCCCTTTGCCGCCGACGTGAATTTCCTCGAAGGTGACAAGCATGCCTTCGCGCGGCTGCAGGCCGCCGCGCAAATCCCGCAGATGAAAAAAGACGTCCGCGCTTGATGCTGAACCGCGGATGAATCCAAACCCGCGGCCCGTGTCCCAGCGTGCAATCGTTCCCTGTTTCCTCATGTGTGCGTCACCGTGCCAGCGTGTGCAGCGGGATGTCTTTCTCCACGGCCAGCGCGTCCAGCTCCTTGCGTGTCTTGCCGCGAAGCCAGGCTTCAATCGCCGCATGCGTGGCCGGCGCAAACATCGCCTTCATGCCCGAGGCCTGGACGCCGGCGGCGGCGCACAGGCCGGCCGCGAAGTGCGGCTCCAGCGCCGCCAGCGCGACGCGGCCGTCCTTGCAGGCGTAGAGGCGGTAACCCGCATGGCCGCCACCCACGGCTGCGCCGGGTTGCGTCAGGCCCCAACTGCGCGGCAGGGCCAGGTGGCCGGCCGCGGCGGAGAGGGCGACTTCAAGGTGCGCGCCTTTTCCCTTGCTTCGCTGGTGCATCACGGCTTGCAGCACGGCTTCGCTGGCCATCAGCGAGCCGCCCATGTCGGCGTACAGCGTGGCGGGCAAGTCCAGCCCGGTGACCAGGTCGTTTTCGGCCAGGTAGGTGAGGTCGTGGCCGGGTTCTTCGGCGCGCTCGCCCGGGCTGCCGACGATGGCGACCTGGCTGAGCTGCGGGTGCTGCTTGTGCAGGGTCGTCCAGCTCAGCCCGAGTTTGATCAGGGCCGAGGGCCTGAACGAGGTGAGCAGAACGTCGGCCTTCGCGAGTTCGCGGTGCAGCAAGGCCTGGCCGCGTTCGGTCTTGAGGTCGGCCGTGGTAATGCGCACGCCGTCGTGCAGCGCCGCATACGCCTTCGGGTTATAGAGCTTCATCGGGTCGCCCGAGGCGCCGGCCGGCGCGCCTGCGGGGGCCGGCGGCTCAAGTTTCACGCAGCTCGCACCCATCTGCCGGCAACGCATCAGCGCCGCCGGGCCGGGCAGGTTGAGTGCCAGGCTCAGCACACGCACGCCTTTGAGCGGCTGGATGGGGGCGGGCGAGGAGGGTGCTTTGCGGGCGGCGGGGGATTTGGAAATGGGCATTGAATGGATGGGAAGCGTGAAGAGAAGGCCGGCCCGGCTCGCCGGTGTGCAGGCAATTTACCCCAAACCTTTGCCTGCGGTAGCGCGGGTTGTCGCTAAAGCGTCCAAAATTATCCAGATAGTTTCTGTTTTAAAGATATTAATTATTGTTTTACGGTAATTATTCTGCGACACTGAAGCCCTCTTCACAAGACAAGAGGTGCTCCCTTGAAACACACAGCAACTCCCCTGGCCCCTTCCGGGCCCGATGTGCAGGGCATCAGCAGCGTGCTGGCCTGGGCCTGCGCCTTGCTCGCGGTGGCGCTGCCGCTGGCGGTGGCCTACCACCTGCTGAGCACGCCGGTGGACAGCCTGCTGATGCGCGCGGGCCTCTCGCCGCAAGCCGCGCAGGCCGCCGCCATGGACATCACGCTGGGGCAAAAATGCCTGACCGCCCTGCTGGGGGTGCTGCCGGTGTGCTGTGCGTCCTACGGCCTGGTGTGCGCAATGCGCTGCTTTTCGGGGTTTTCGCAGGCGGAGTACTTCAGCCTGCGCACCGTCAAGTACCTGCGCGGTTTTGCCGCCGGCATTTTTGCGTCCGTGGTCACGGGGGTGCTGGCGTCCACGCTGGTCACGGTGATCCTGACCATGGGTGCGCCGGCCGGGCAGCGTGCGCTGTCGCTGGGCCTGGGCAGCAACGAGTTGCTGACCCTGCTGTTCGCCGGCATGGTGTGGCAGATCGCCGCCGTGATGGCGCGTGCCGTCGCGCTGGCCGAAGAGAACGCGCAGTTCGTCTGATTTTTTCCGTCTCTCGCGCATGCCCATCGTCGTCAAACTCGATGTGATGCTCTCCGAACGCAAGGCCCGGTCCAAGGACCTGGCCGCCTACGTCGGCATCACCGAAGCCAACCTTTCCCTGCTCAAACAGGGCAAGGTCAAGGGCGTGCGCTTTGACACGCTGATGCGCATCTGTGAATTTCTCGATTGCCAGCCGGGAGACTTGCTGGTTTCCCGGCCGGACGACACCCATTGATCTTTTGCTCAGGAACTTCCCCATGAAACGTCGTGCCCTTGCTGCGGTGCTCGTCACCCTGCTGAGCGCCTGCAGCGCCATCAACTGGGAGCAGACCGCGAAGGAGTCCGTCAAGTCGGCCTGCCGCGGATCCAGCAACTGCAGCATCCCCTGCGACCGCAACAACCCGGCCACTTTCAACGACCCGCAATGCCTGACGGGCGGCAGGCGTCCATCGCTTTGAAGACGGGCTGGACGGCCGGCCTCCCTTAGATGCAGGAGGCGCGTTGCATGGGCGCGGCGTAGACTCGGCCGGTGCTCGAAAGCACCCGCGTCGCCAGCCGATCCATCCCATTGCCAGAAGGACACCCACCATGTTTTTGCAAGTTCCCGCTGAGAGCGAGGCGAGTTCGCGCCTGTACAAGAGCGACCTGGAGCAGCAGGGCTTTGTGATGAACCTCAGCCACCTGTGGGCCTGGCGGCCGGAAGTCTGCGAGGCCTTCTCCGCCTTGCGGGGATTGTTGACGACGCAATCCTCCCTGTCGGACCGTGAACTGGCGGTGATTGTCTGCGCCACCGCCGCAAGCCTTGGCGACTCCTATTGCGCGTTGGCTTGGGGCAAAAAGCTTGCCGCGGCAAGCGGTGCTTCGACCGCCGCGGCTGTTTTGCAGGATCTTGAGAGCGATGCGCTGACGCCGCGTGACCAGGCCTTGTCGGCATGGGCGCGCAAGGTTGCCGGAAACCCGAACGCCACCACGCCGGAAGATGTGGAAGCACTCCGCGCGGCGGGCTTCTCCGAGCGGGAAATTTTTGAAGCCACGGCTTTTGTGGCATTCCGGCTGGCGTTTTCCACCATCAACGACGCCCTGGGCGTGAGGCCGGACTGGCAGCTGGCCGCGACGGCGCCGCCAGAGGTCAAGCAGGCCGTCACCTTTGGCCGGCCAAGCGCGGAGCAGACAGCGTGAGCGCAAATGCCGAATTCGTCGCGTATGTGCGTGAACTGCTGGCGCCCCTGGGTGACATCCGCGACGGCAAGTTCTTTGGCGGCCACGCGATGAAGCATGGCGGAAACCAATTCGCCATGGTCATGGGCAACATCTTGTACTTCCGGGTCGACGACGGTTCGCGGCCGGCCTACGAAAAGAAGGGTTCCAAGCCCTTCAGCTATTCCACCAAAAACGGTGTGGTGCAGGTGCGCAAGTACTATGCTGCGCCTGCCGAGCTGCTTGATGACCCGGGGCAGTTGCTGGTCTGGGCCCGGCAGGCCATTGGCGCGGCGGGAACAGCCTGACGGTACGCCTCAAACAAGCGGCTTAAAGCGGCAGGCCCACATAGTTTTCGGCCAAGGCCGTTGAAGCGGCCGACGAATGGATCAGGTAGTCCAGTTCCGCCTGCTGCAGCTTGTGGCCGAATTCCCCGCCATCGGGAAACTGGTGCATCAGCGAGGTGAACCACCAGGAAAAGCGCACTGCTTTCCAGACGCGGTGCAAACAGGTCTCTGAATAGCGGTCTATGCCGGTTTCGTCGCCGGCGTAAAAACCGGCCAGCGCGCGCGCCAGGTACCGCACGTCGCTGGCCGCCAGGTTCAAGCCCTTGGCACCCGTGGGCGGCACGATGTGGGCGGCGTCGCCGGCCAGGAACAAGCGGCCGAAGCGCATGGGCTCGGCCACAAAGCTGCGCAGCGGGGCAATGCTTTTTTCAATCGAGGGACCGGTCACCAGGCTTTCGGCGAGCTCGGGTGCCAGGCGGCTGCGCAACTCATCCCAGAAGGCATCGTCGCTCCAGCGCTCGACCTTGTCATCCAGGGCGCACTGCACGTAGTAGCGGCTGCGCGTGTGGCTGCGCATGCTGCACAGGGCGAAGCCGCGCGCGTGGTTGCTGTAGACCAGCTCTTCGGCCACGGGCGGCGTCTCCGACAGCACACCCAGCCAGCCGAAGGGGTAGACACGCTCAAAGGTCTGCATCGCGCCGGGAGGCACGCTGGCGCGGCTCACGCCGTGAAAGCCGTCGCAACCGGCGATGAAGTCGCATTCGACCTCATGCGCCACACCATGCTGCACATAGCGCACCTTGGGCCGCGTGCCGTCGAAGTCGTGCAGGCTGACGTTTTCGGCTTCATAGGCGGTGGCCAGGCCCGCCGCGGTGCGCGCATTCATGAGGTCGCGCGTCACCTCGGTCTGGCCGTAGACCATGACGCTTTTTCCGCCGGTGAGCTGCTGCAGGTCTATGCGGTGGTGGTCGCCGCCGAAGCTCAGCGAAAAACCGCCGTGCACCAGGCCTTCGACATGCATGCGGCTGCCCACGCCGGCTTCATCGAGCAGGTCGGTCGTGCCTTGCTCGAGCACACCCGCGCGTATGCGGCCCAGCACATAGTCCTGGCTGCGCTGCTCGATCACGATGGCGCTGATGCCGGCCTTGTAAAGCAGCTGGCCGAGCAAATGCCCGGCGGGGCCGCCGCCCACGATGGCAACCTGTACACGCATGTCTGTCTCCCGTAAATCCTGTTGGCCTCAAGGGTAGGGCGCGCGACTTCGGATCGCCAGTGGCGGCAAGCGGCTTTGCACGATGTTTGGCCTGTTTGTGCGATGATCGCGCAATGGTCACCTCCCGAACCGTTCCAAAAACCGGTGCCTTCCCGATTGCCAAGGCCGACATGATCGAAGGCATGGCCAAGGGCATGGCGGTGCTGGAGAGCTTCGACACACAGCGCCAGCGCCTCAATGCCACGCTGGCGGCCGAGCGCGCCGGCATCACGCGCGCGGCGGCACGCCGGCACCTGCTCACGCTCACGCACCTGGGCTACCTGGAAACCGACGGCAGCTATTTCTGGCTGGCACCCAAGGTGCTGCGTTTCTCCGGCAGCTACCTGGCGACGGCGCGCCTGCCGCGCGCCATCCAGCCCGCGCTGAACCGGCTGGCCGCGCAGGCGCAGGAGTCGTTTTCGGTCGCGGTGCTGGACGGCGACGAGATCGTCATCATCGGGCGCAGCGGCTTTGAGTGGAAATCCTCAGGCGACCCAAAGGCGGCGCCGGCCCGCGTGCTGGCTTACGGCCTGCACCTGGGCGCGCGCCTGCCGGCGCATGCCACTTCCACCGGCCGCATCCTGCTGGCCGCCAAGACCAAGAGCGAATTCAGCGCCTGGCTCAAGGCGAAAACCGAAACCGGCAACCTGGCGCGGCTGACCTTGCACACGACCACCGACCCGCGCAAGCTCAAGGCCCTGGTCGAGCAGGTGAGGCTGGACGATTTTTGCCTGGCCAGCGAGGAGCATGAACTGGGCGTGCACGCGCTGGCCGTGCCGCTGCGCGACATGCAGGGCCGCACGGTGGCCGCGCTCAACGTGGTGTCCTCGCCGCAGCGCCTGCGGGTGGAGGTGATGCAGAAGGAATTGCTGCCCTTGCTGCTGGATGCGGCGCGGGAGTTGCGCTCCTTGCTGTAGCCCAGCCTTACTGCGGCACCAGCCCGGCCGCTTTCACGAGGTCGGCATGGATACGGATCTCTTCCGAAATCACCTGCATCAAGGGTTTGGCTTCGTCGACGGCCGGCTCCATACCGATGTCAATGAACTTGCTTTTGGCATCGCCTCGAAGCATGGCCTTCACGGACTTGCCGAGGCTGTCCAGGACAGGCTGGGGCGTTTTGGCGGGTGCTAGCAGGGCGATCCAGGCCGACAGCACCACGTTGTTCACGCCGCCTTCTTTCAGCGTCGGAATGTCCGGTGCCGAGATGGCGCGTTTCTCGCTGAGCACGCCCACCGGGTGCAGCTTGCCGGACTTGATGTGCGGCAGCGCCTCCGGCAACGGGGCGAAGGCCATGTCCACCACGCCGCCTATGAGGTCGGTGATGGCCGGTGCGCCGCCCTTGTACGGAATATGCAGCAGTTTCACGCCGGTCCGGCTTTCAAACATGAGGCCGGCCAGGTGCTGAGGACTGCCGTCGCCCGAGGAAGCATAGGTCAGCTTGCCGGGAGTGGCTTTGGCGGCCGCCAGCACGTCGGCCGGGGTGGCGTATTTCGCCTTGTCGCGTACCACCAGCACCATGGCCTGGTTGACCAGCTTGGTCACCGGCACAAAGTCGGTTTCGGGGTTGTAGGGGAGGGTCTTGAAGATGCTTTTGTTGGTGGTCAGGAAGGACGCGGGTGACACCATGAGGGTGTAGCCGTCCGGTGGCGCTTTTGCCACCACCGGCACACCGATCTGGCCGGATCCGCCCGCCCGGTTGTCCACCACAAAGGGCTGGCCCAGGTCGGCCGTCAGCTGCTGGCTGATCTGCCGCGCCACCATGTCCACACTGCCGCCCGCCGGCAAGGCGACGATGACCTTGACCGGCCGGCTGGGGTAGGCGTCCTGTGCCGAAGACAGCGTGGCGAACAGGCTGGACGCGGCGCAGAGGGCCGCCAGAAAAAATGGACGGATGGCGCGGGTGGAAGGCATGGCTTGCTTTCAGTGGGAATGGGGATTTCATGCCCGTCGTCGGCGCACTGGTGCGTGCCCCGGACCGGACGGAAAAATCGGAGCAAGTTGTGTACCAGCCCCGCCTGACGCGACGCGGGATTGCGTTCCTTGCTTTAGCTTTTGGGTGGCGAAGGGCGCACGGCCAGCGCGACGCCGCCCAGAATGGCCGCGCAGCAGGCGGCGAGCGCCCAGCCCAGTGGCTCCCCCAGAAAGACGATACCGCCCAGCGCGGTGATGGCCGGCACCGACAGTTGTACCGAGGCCGCCGTAGTGGCGGGAAGCCGCTTCACCGCCGCGTACCAGACGATATACCCCACACCGGAAGTGAGTGCGCCGGAGGTCACGGCATATGCCGCCCCGCGCATATCCCAGGTCAGCTGCGGAAACATCAAGCCGGCCAACAACAGCGCTGGCGGCGTGGCGCGCAGGAAGTTTCCGGCGGTGGCCCGCGTCGCGTCACCGGCGTATTTTCCGCGCAGTGAATACACCGCCCAAGCGATGCCGGCCAGCAACATCAACATGGCCGACGGCAAGCTTGGGGCGGCGGCGCCCGGCAGCAACAGTGCGATGAGGCCCACAACGGCAATTGCCAGGCCGGCGCTTTGTCTGGCGCCCAGCCGCTCGCCGCGGGCCAGCCCGGTGCCCAGCATCGTGAGCTGCACCGAGCCGAACAGCAGCAGGGCACCCGTCGCCGCCGGCAGGCTTACGTAGGCCAGCGAGAATGCGGCCGCGTAAACGAACAGCGCCCCGGCCGACGGCCAGTTGCCGGTTGCGGTGACGCCACGTCGCCACATGAAAAGCCAGAGCACCAGCGCGCCCGAGGCGATGCGAAGGGCCGTGAAGCTGGCCGCGTCAATCGGCGTGCTGCGCAGTGCGAGGCGGCACAGGAGCGAGTTGCCCGCAAAGGCGAGCATGGCCAGCACGGTGAGGCTCAGTGTCGAGGTGGCCGGTGATAGCTTCATGGTTGCCGCTCCCTGGCAACTCCCGGCTCATACGCCCAGGTACTGCGCCAGCAACTCAGGCTTCGCATGCAGCTCGGGTGAGCTGCCCTCAAACACGACCTGGCCCTTGACCAGGATCACGTTGCGGTCGGTGATCTGGGTGACGTGCTTCCAGTTCTTGTCGACGATCACGCTGCTGATGCCGGTTTCGCGGATCAGGCCGCAGATGCGCCAGATGTCGCGTGCGATCAGCGGCGCCAGGCCTTCGGTGGCCTCGTCGAGGATCAGCACGTCGGGGTTGGTCATGAGCGCGCGCCCTATGGTCAGCATCTGCTGTTCGCCGCCCGAGAGCTGCTGGCCGCCGTGGTTCAGGCGTTCCTTCAGGCGCGGGAAGGTGTCGAGCACGCGCTCATAGGTCCAGTCGCGCTGGCCCTGGGTGCCGGCGCGTGCCGCCATCTTGAGGTTTTCCACCACGCTGAGGTTGCCGAAAATCCCGCGGCCTTCGGGCACGTAGGCGATGCCGAGGCGGGCGATTTCGTAGGGCGGGGCGCCCGTCATGGGCCTGCCGTTGATCGCGACCGAGCCCGAGCGCGGCTTGACCAGGCCCATGATGCTTTTGAGCAGGGTGCTCTTGCCCATGCCGTTGCGGCCCATGAGGCCAATCGTCTCGCCGCGTGCGACGTGAAAGTCGATGCCGCGCAGCACGTGGCTGGCACCGTAGTAGGTGTTGAGGTCCTGGGCGCCGATCAGGATGTCGATCTGTTTCTCGGGGGCGTTCATCAGTGTTCTTCTCCGAGGTAGGCCGCCTGCACGCCGGCATCGGCGCGGATTTGTGCGGGCGTGCCGCTGGCGATCACCTGGCCGTTGACCATCACGGTGAGTTTGTCGGCCAGCGTGAACACCGCGTCCATGTCGTGCTCGACCAGCAGGATGCCGTGGTTTTTCTTGATGGCCAGCAGCAGGGCGACCATGCGCTCGGCCTCGGCCACGCCCATGCCGGCCAGCGGCTCATCGAGCAGCAGCACCTGTGGCTCGGTGGCCAGCGTCATGGCGATTTCAAGCTGGCGCTGCTCACCGTGGCTGATGGTGCCGGCGATGCTGTGCTTGCGGTTTTGCAGGCCGGCCAGTTCCAGCGCCTCTTCGGCGCGGGCATTGACCGCTGTGAAGCTGGTGGCACGCTTGAGCCAGTGCGCGGCATGCGGCGCGCGCGACTGCGAGGCCAGCCTGACGTTTTCCCAGACGCTGAAAGGCAAAAAGATATTGGTCTTCTGGTAGCTGCGGCCCAGGCCCTTGTTCGAGATCTTTTCGGGCGTCCAGCCGGTCACGTCGTGGCCACCCAGCGTCACCGTGCCCGAGGTCGGCGGCAGGTCGCCTGAGAGCAGGTTGGTCAAGGTGGACTTGCCGGCGCCGTTGGGGCCTATGACCGCGTGGATGTGGTTGCGCCAGAGGTCCACCGACACATCGTTGACCGCGGCCAGGCCGCCGAAGCGTTTGGTCAGGTTCTTTGCACTGAGCAGGACTTCACTCATGGCCGGCCTCCGCCTTGGCTTTGCGCTGGGTGAATTTTTCGACCAGGCCCAGGATGCCGCGCGGCGCGAAGGTCACCAGCAGTACGATGAAGAGGCCCATCCACAGCTGCCAGTGCTTGCCGAGGTTGACGCTGCCGATTTGCGGCAGGTCCTTGAAGACGTGCAGCAGGTATTCAAACGCGAAGGCGCCGACGATGGCACCCGCGAAATTGCCCATGCCGCCCAGGATGACCATCATGATGGCATGCGCGCTCATGTGAAAGCCCATCAGTTCGGGGTTGATGTAGCCGGTCTGCGTGCCCCACAGGTAACCGGCCAGGCCGGCGAGCGCGCCGGCCAGCGTGAAGGCTGAAAGTTTGTAGCCAAAGGTGCCGAAGCCCATGGCGCGCATGCGGTGCTCGTTGACGCGTATGCCGGCCAGCGTGCGGCCGAAGGGGCTCCAGAGCAGGCGGCGCAAGAAGGCGTAAACCCCCAGCATGGCGCCCAGCGTGAAGTAGTACAGCGTGAGTTTGCTGTCCAGGTCGAAAGGCACCCAGCCGAAGACGGCCGCGCTGGGCTTGAAGTTGACGTAAAGCCCGTCGGAGCCGCCCAGGGCCTTGTTGTCGAAGAAGAGGTAGAACACCATCTGCGCAAACGCCATGGTGACCATGATGAAGTAGATGCCGTGGGTGCGCACCACAAAGAAGCCGATGATGAGCGCGGCCAGGCCGGAAGCCAGCACGGCCACCGGCAGCGTCCACCACAGGCTCACAGGTTCACCCGCGGGGGTCAGGAAGGCCAGCGCATAGCCGGCCAGCCCGAAGTAGGCCGCATGGCCCAGAGACACCAGGCCGCTCACGCCCTGCAGCAGGTCCAGGCTCATCGCGAAGATCGCCATGATCATCATGCGCGTGACCATCTGGGTGTAGAAGTCGGTGCCGACAAAGGGGAAGGCGACCAGCGCGATGAGGCCGAGCCCAAGCGCCACCTGCACGCCGCGCGGCAGGATTTCGAGGTTTGCTTTTGCGGTGCTCATTGCTTGAACAGTCCTTCTGGCTTCCACAAAAGGACAGCAGCCATCAACATATACACCAGCATGCCCGCCATCGAAGGCAGCAGCACCTTGCCGAAGGTGTCGACCAGGCCGACCAGCAGCGCGGAAATCAGCGCGCCGCGCACCGAGCCTATGCCGCCTATCACCACCACCACAAAACACATGATGAGCACTTGCGAACCCATGTTCGGATAAACGCTGGCGACCGGCGCGGCGATCATGCCGGCCACTGCCGCCAGGCCCACGCCCAGCGCAAACACCACGGCATGGATCAGCTTGATGTTGATGCCCAGCGATTCGGCCATGTCGCGGTTAAAGGCGCCGGCGCGTATCTTCATGCCCAGGCGAGTTTTGGAGATCATGAAATAAAGGCCCAGCGCCAGCGCAATGCAGACGCCCGACATGAAGAGGCGGTAGACGGGATAAGAGAGGTTGTCGGTCAGCGGGACCGAGGCGCTCAGCAGATCGGGAATCGTGACGCCGTGCACGTCGTCACCCCAGAGGATGGAGCGCACTTCCTCAAAGATGTAGATCAGGCCGAAGGTCAGCAGCACCTGGTCGAGGTGGTCGCGCTTGTAGAAGTGGCGGAACAGCAGCCACTCCAGCGCCAGGCCGAAGATGACCGACAGCACCGCACCGCCGATGATGGCCAGCGTCAGGCTGCCCGTCAGCGTGCTGAGCGACCAGGCCAGGTAGGCCCCCAGCATGTAGAAGCTGCCATGGGCCAGGTTGACGACACCCATGATGCCGAAGATCAGCGTCAGGCCGGCGGCCAGCATGAACAGCAGCAGGCCGTACTGGACGCTGTTGAGCAGCTGGATGAGGAAGTTGGCGAGATCCATAAATCCGATTAAGTGTGGCGACGCGTGAACAGAAGGAGGTTGCCCATCAGCGTAAACAGGCCACCCGATACCCGGTTAAACCAGCGTACGGCACGGCTGGAACGCAGCAGCGGCGCGATGCGCGACACGCCGAGTGCGCAGCAGGTGAGCACGGTGAACTCGAAGGCCATGAAGGTCAGGGCGAGGATGGCGAACTGCGGCACAAACGGTGCGGCCGGGTTCAGGAACTGCGGGAAGAAGGCCGCGAAAAACAGCACGGCCTTGGGGTTGCTGGCACCGACGAGGAAGCCGCGCAGAAAGAACGAACGGCGCTGGGCCGGTGCTTCGCCGGCGGCCGGGTCAAAGACAGCCGCTTCGCTGCGGAAGGTCTTGATCCCGAGCCAGATCAGGTAGGCCGCGCCAATGACCTTGGCCACGGTAAAGGCGGTTTCGGATGCCGCGAGCAAGGCCCCCAGGCCCATGGCCGACAGCAGCATGACGCATAGTACCGCCGCGACGCTTCCCGCCACCGAGGTCATGGCCTTGCGCGGGCCGTGGTTGAGCGCATTCGTCATGCACATCAGCATGGTCGGACCGGGCGTGAGGATCAGCAGCGCGACGGCTGCGACGTAGAGGAGATAGGTGGTGAGCGTCATGGGCTTAAAGATAGCATTGCTAAAGACCCGTCAGCATGGTCCGTGCCAGCTTTGTTCAAAAAAATGGGAGGCCTGAAGACCTCCCATTGCACTGAAACTAAAGCGATCAGACCATCTTGCAGCCGGCGCCGGAGTCTGCCAGGGCCTTGGCTGCAACGCCAATCACCTTGTTTTCCTTGTTCTCGACCACGCGGAGGTACATGTCCTGCACCGGGTTGTGCGAAGGGCTCATGGTCCATTTGCCGCGCGGGCTGTCGATGACGGCGCTTTCCATGGCTTTGTAGAGGGCCGGCTTGCTGCTCAGGTCGCCCTTGACGGCGTTGGCGCCCTGGATCAGCAGCAGGCCGGTGTCGTAGCCCTGCACGGCGTAGACGTCGGGCTGCATCCTGAAGGTCTTGGCGTAGTTGAGGCGGAACTGGCCGTTGCGCAGCGTCGGCAGCGAGTCGCTGTAGTGCATGGTCGTGACGATGCCGTTGGCGGCGGGGCCGGCGGCGTCGAGCACGCCTTCGGTCAGGAAGCCGGAGCCGTACAGCGGGATCTTCTCCTTGAGGCCCGCGGCGGCGTAGTCGCGGATGAACTTGGCGGCGCCGCCGCCGGCGAAGAAGCAGGCCACGGCGTCAGGCTTGAGCGCGGCGATTTCGGTCAGCAGGGCCTGGAATTCGACCTGCGGGAAGGGCAGGCCCAGCTCCTTGACGATGGTGCCGCCCGCGGCGGTGTAGCTTTCCTTGAAGCCTTCAAACGCCTCGTCGCCCGCGGCGTATTTCCAGGTGATCCAGACGGCCTTCTTGTGGCCGCGGTCCACCATGGCCTTGCCCAGGGCGCGGGTCGGCTGCGAGTTGGTGAAGGAAGTGCGGAACACATTGGGTGCGCACAGGCTGCGGGTGGCGGCATGCACGCCGGCATTGGGGATCAGGCTCAGCACGCCGCTGTCGCGCGCGACTTTCTGGATGCCCATTTGCACGCCCGAGTGCACCGTGCCGACCAGCACGTCGACCTTGTCGCGCTGCACCAGCTTGTTGGCGTTTTCAATGCCTTTGGACGGCTCGGATTCGTCGTCCACCTTGAAAAATTCGATCTCGCGGCCGCCGAGCTTGCCGCCTTGCTCGTTGATGGCCATGCGAAAGCCGTTTTCAATGGCCACGCCGAGCTGGGCGAATGTGCCGGTGTAGGGCAGCATGAAACCCACACGCACCTTGGCGGACTGCGCACGCACGATTTCGGGGAGCAAAAGGCCGGTGGAGGCGGCGCCTATCATGGCGGCGCTTCGGGTCAGTATGAGACGGCGTGAGGTCATGGAATAGCTCCTGGTTGAGACTGAAAACAGTTAGACGAATAGTAAGCGTGCGTTGCGTGGGCGGCCCTAGTGTAAAACCCGAGATTGAGGGTTGAATTGTTTACGTCTAAAGCAATAGCTGTGCCCGATCCGGGCCTGTCTGCAACTTTTTTGCGGTATTTTTGCGGCACGGCGGGTTTGTGCACGGTGCGCTTCAGCGTGGCTGGCGTAGCTTGAAGCGCTGGATCTTGCCGGTGGCCGTCTTGGGCAGCTCGCTGACGAACTCTATCCAGCGCGGGTACTTGTAGGGCGCGAGCTGCTGCTTCACGTGGGCCTTGAGTTCGTCCATGGTGGCGCTCTGGCCTGCCTTGAACACTACATAGGCCTTGGGCTTGACGAGCTCGTCGGCGTCGGCCACGCCGATCACCGCCACCTCGAGCACGGCCGCGTGCGTCATCAGGCAGGCCTCCACCTCGAAAGGAGAGACGTAAATGCCGCCGACCTTGAGCATGTCGTCGCTGCGCCCGCCATAGGTGTAGAAGCCGTCGGCGTCGCGTGTGTACTTGTCGCCGCTTTTGGTCCATTCACCGGCGAAGGTGGCCTTGGTCTTGGCGCGGTTGTTCCAGTACATGATGGCGGCGCTGGGGCCGCTGATCTGCAGTTCGCCGATCTCGCCGTCGGCGCATTCGCGGCCGTCATCGCCGATGATGCGCAGCGCATAGCCCGGAACCGCCTGGCCGGTCGTTCCGTAGCGCACCTGGCCGGGACGGTTGGACAAAAAGATGTGCAGCATTTCGGTGGAGCCTATGCCGTCGAGGATTTCGCAGCCGTAGTGCGCCGTCCACTTCTTGCCGATCTCGGCGGGCAGGGCTTCGCCCGCACTGGTGCAGACGCGCAGGCTCAGCTCGGCCTTCGCCGGCCGCGCCGGGTCGGCGAGCAGGGCGGCATACAGCGTGGGCACGCCGTAAAAAATCGTGGGCTGGTATTTTTTGAGCAGCGCGAAGACATCGGCAGGCGCCGGCCGCGCCGGCAACAGCACGGTGGTGGCGCCCACGCTCATCGGGAACGTCAGCGCATTGCCCAGGCCGTAAGCGAAAAACAGCTTGGCGGCGGAATACACCACGTCGGACTCGCGTATGCCCAGCACACCGCGGCCATAAAGCTCCGCCGTCTGGATCAGGTGGCTGTGCAGGTGCACCGTGCCCTTGGGCGCGCCGGTTGAGCCGCTGGAATAAAGCCAGAAGCAGGCATCGTCGGCACAGGTGGCCGCAACGCTGGGCGTGGCCGGGGATGCGCGCAGCAGGGCGGCCATCGTGGTGTGTGGTGCGGACTCGTCGGCGCCGGCGACGATCACGGACTTGAGCGTGTCGACCTTGCCCAGCAGCGGCTCAAAAGCCGGCAGCAGCGCATGCGAAACGACCAGGCCCTGGGCGCGTGAGTCGCGCAGCATGAAGTCGAAGTCCTGCGTGGTCAGCAAGGTGTTGGCCGCCACGGGCAGCACGCCTGCGAGGATGCAGCCCAGGAAAGCGACCGGCCATTGCGGCGTGTCCAGCATGGCCAGCAGCACACGGCTTTCGGGGGCGAAGCCCTGGGCGCGCAGGGCATTGGCAAAGCGGTGGGATTGTTCGGTGAGTTCGCCGTAGGTGAGTTGCTCGCCGCTCAGCGCGTCCATAAAGGCCACTTTGCCGGGGCGCGTGGCATTGCGCGCCAGCAGGTCGTGCGCCGCGTTGTAGTCACGCGGGATGGTCACCCGGGGAGGGCTTGCCGAATGGTCGGCGCTGCTTTCTTGCATGCTTGTCTCCAGATTTCTGTTGTTTTGGTAGCTGCTTGCGCACGCTCATCAAGCGCTACGGGATCGTTTCTTCTTGCGCGTCAGGCGGTGGCGGAACTGGCCCCCAATGTCTGCAGGGCGCTGGTGAGCCACTGGCGGCACCACTCGGTGCCTTCGGTTTCCGGCATGGTGCCGCTGCTCGCGTCATGGCACCAGATCTCGCCGATGCGCTGCGCGCCCAGGTCCTGCAGGCGCTCGTCAAATTTTTTGCCGCCGAAGCAGAAGGTCTGCATATAGGTACGGTCGCCGAGCGCGATGACGCCGTAGCGCACGTGGCCGAGGAATTGGGGGTTGGCGCCCAGGGACTCATAAAGGGCGCGGGCGTTGTCGGGCACGTCGCCCGAGCCGTAGGTGGAACTGCAGATGAGATAAAGTGCATCTTCGGCTTTGGCCGCATCGAAGACGCTGATGTCCAGGTTGTCCATCAGCTCGACTTCAATATCACTCACCAAATCCGCACAATCCATCTGGATTGCTTGTGCGACATAGTCAGCGGTGCTGGTCATTGTGCCTACAAGGATTTTGAGTTTCATCAAAAAGTCTCCAGAAAAAAGATGCAATAAACTGCTTTACATCAAGTTAAAGTGAAGTATACTGCAATTAATGCGGGGCGCAACGGTAAAAGTTGCATAAAACCTAATTTTTCAAACAGGTGTCTCTTGGAAATCATGTCTGAACAGGAATCGAAAGCCACGCTCAGTGAACTGGGCGCCCGCGTTCGCGCCTGGCGTGCCCGCCGCGGCATGACGCGCAAACAGCTGGCTTCGGATTCGGGCCTGAGCGAGCGTTTCCTGGCCGACGTGGAAAGCGGCAAGGGCAATGTGTCCATCAATTCCCTGGAAGCCGCGGCCCGCGCACTCAACATCTCCATCCTGGAACTGCTGCAGGACGCGCCGCGTCCGGCGCTGGCCCGCGTGCAGGGCCTGCTGATGCGGCTGGACGATGCCCAGCTGGACCAGGCCTACAGCCTGCTCGGCGGCACATTCGGCCTCAGCGACGCACTGGGCCGCGAGCAGCGTGTGGCGCTGATAGGCCTGCGCGGTGCGGGCAAGTCCACTTTGGGCAGCCAGCTGGCAGCCGAGCGCGGCGTGCCTTTTATCGAACTCGACCGCGAGATCGAGCGCGAAGCGGGCACCAGCATGAACGAAATCCTGCTGCTGCACGGGCAGGCCGGCTACCGGCGCTATGAGCGCCGTGCGCTGTTCCGCATCGCCGAGGACCACCCGGAAGGCGTGGTCATGACCACCGGCGGCAGCATCGTGAGCGAGCGCGAGACCTTCGACCTGCTGCAAAGCCGCTTTTACTGCGTGTGGCTCAAGGCCAGCCCCGAGGAACACATGGCCCGCGTGGTGGCCCAGGGCGACATGCGGCCTTTTGACACGACCCGCGGCGCGACCGACGAGGCGATGGAGGACATCCGCCGCATCCTCTCCAGCCGCGAAGCCCTCTATGCCCGCGCTGACGCCGTGGTCGATACCGCCGCGCGCACACTGAAACAAAGCCTCAAAGACCTGGAACGCGCCGTTCCCAAAACAACCGTCCGCGCCGAGCCGGAACGGACCTAACCGGAGACACCCATGAACGCCATGACAGAGCCGCTTTTATTCAAACAGGTCATAGAGGGCCAGGAGCGCGAGCTCGTGAGTTTCTCCACCCACCCCAGCAAATACCAGCACTGGACGCTGAGCGTTGGTACGGGCGCTGACGCTGATGTTGCGCGCCTGAAGCTCGACATCAATGAAGACGGCGGCATCAAGCCGGGCTACAAGCTCAAGCTCAACAGCTACGACCTGGGCGTGGACATCGAACTGCACGACGCCATCAACCGCGTGCGCTTCGAGCACCCGGCCGTCAAGGTGGTGGTGTTCGAGTCGGGCAAGGAAAAGATCTGGTGCTCGGGCGCCAACATCTACATGCTGGGGTTGTCGACGCACGGCTGGAAGGTCAACTTCTGCAAATTCACCAACGAAACCCGCAACGGCCTGGAAGACTCTTCCCGCCATGACGGCCTGAAGGCAATCGCCTCGGTGACCGGCGCCTGCGCCGGTGGCGGCTACGAACTGGCCCTGGCCTGCGACCGCATCATCATGGTCGACGACCGCTCCTCCACCGTCAGCCTGCCGGAAGTGCCCTTGCTGGGCGTGCTGCCGGGCACCGGCGGCCTGACCCGCGTGACCGACAAGCGCAAGGTGCGCCGTGACCTGGCCGACATCTTCTGCACGACCTCCGAAGGCGTGCGCGCCGACCGCGCCAAGGACTGGAAGTTGATCGACGCCCATGCCAAGCCGCAGCAGTTCGGCGACTTGCTGAACACCGAAATCGAAGCGCTGCGCGCGCAGTCGACACGAGGTGCCGGTGCCAAAGGTATTGAACTGACGCCGCTCAAGGCGCTGATCGACGACGCCGGCTACCACTACAGCGTGGTTGACGCGCAGGTCGACCGCGAAAAGCGCATCGCCACCGTCACGGTGAAGGCACCCGCAAGCGCGATTGAATCCACGCCCGAGGCGATTGAAGCGGCCGGCGCCAACTGGTATCCGCTCAAGTTGCAGCGTGAGCTTGACGACGCCATCCTGAATCTGCGCACCAATGAACTCGAAGTCGGCACCTGGGTCATCAAGACCACGGGCGATGCCGGCCAGGTGATACGCATGGACGAGGTGCTGGCCAAGCTGAAGGGCCATTGGCTGGTGAAGGAAACCACGGGCGCGCTGCGCCGCACGCTGGCGCGGCTGGACGTCACCAGCCGCTCGCTGATTGCGTTGGTCGATGCGGGCTCTTGCTTTGCCGGGACCTTCTACGAACTGGCCCTGGCCTGCGACCGCATCTACATGCTCGATTTGCCCGATGCGCCCGACAGCGCGCCCGCGCTGCAACTGAGCCCCGCCAACTTCGGCTGGTTCCCGGCCGTTAACGGCCTGACGCGCCTGCAGACGCGCTTTTGCGAAGACGAGACCACGATCTCCCAGCTGCAAAAACTCGGCGACAGCCCGCTGCGCGCCGACCAGGCGCTGGCCCTGGGCCTGGTGACCCTGACGCCCGACGACATCGACTGGGAAGACGAGATCCGCATCATGCTGGAAGAGCGCGCCTCGCTCTCGCCCGACGCCATGACCGGCATGGAAGCCTCGCTGCGCTTCCCCGGCAAGGAAACCATGGAGACGCGCGTGTTCGGCCGCCTGTCTGCCTGGCAGAACTGGATTTTCATTCGCCCGAATGCGGTGGGTGAGGATGGGGCGCTCAAGCTCTTCGGAACCGGCAAGAAAGCGAAATTCGACTGGAAGAGGGTGTAACCCCCCGAAGCGCCTGCGGCGCCTCCCCCCAGGGGGCGCCACCTGCGGCCCGGCGAAGCCGGTTCCGCGCTGGCACTGGTACTGAGATCGCCGCTACCGCCTCGCAACATAGTTGAAAGAACATCATGAGCTCTATAGACCTCCAAGCCCTCATCCCCAACAACGTCCACCTGGGCGAAAACCGCCAGCTCCAGCGCGCGCTGGAGCACTGGCAACCGGCCTTCCTGAACTGGTGGGACGAGATGGGACCCAGCGACTTCAAGGCCAAGGAAGTCTATTTGCGCACCGCCGTCGGTGTCGATGCCTCGGGCTGGGCCAGCTACGGCTACACGCCCATGCCCGACTACCGCTGGGGCATCTTCCTGGCCGACAAGGAAGAGGGCCGCAAGATCGGCTTTGGCGACCACATGGGCGAAGAGGTCTGGCAGGACGTGCCCGGCGAATACCGCTCCACTTTCCGCCGCCTCATCGTGACCCAGGGCGACACCGAGCCGGCCTCGGTCGAGCAGCAGCGCCTGCTGGGCCACACCGCGCCTTCGCTGTATGACCTGCGCAACCTGTTCCAGGTCAACGTGGAGGAGGGCCGGCACCTCTGGGCCATGGTGTATTTGCTGCACGCACACTTCGGCCGTGACGGCCGCGAGGAAGCCGAAGAACTTTTGATGCGCCATAGCGGCGATGCCGACAAGCCGCGCATCCTGGGCACCTTCAACGAGCCCATGGACAACTGGTTGTCCTTCTTCATGTTCACCTATTTCACCGACCGTGACGGCAAGTTCCAGCTCAAGTCCTTCGCGGAATCTGCTTTTGACCCGCTGGCCCGCACCACGCGTTTCATGCTGACCGAAGAAGCCCACCACATGTTCGTGGGCGAGACCGGCGTGGGCCGCGTCATCAAGCGCACGCTGGAAGTCATGAAGGAACTGGACACCGACGACGTCGCCACACTGCGCAAGGCGGGTGTGATCGACCTGCCCACCATCCAGAAATTCATGAACTTCTGGTTCACCTCGTCGCTGGACCTGTTCGGTTCGGAAGCGTCGTCGAACGCCGCCAACTACTTCAGCAACGGCATCAAGGGACGGCCGGATGAAGCCAAGTTCGCCGACCACGTGGAGCTGGAGACCGAGATGAGCATCGTGGTGCCGAACGGGCAGGGCGGCCTCAAGAATGAGACGATTTCGACGCGCAACGGCATGAATGAAATCACGCGCCTCGAATACGTCAAGGACTGCAACGTCGGCGTGACGCGCTGGAACATGGGCATCAAGCGCGCGGGCGTGGACTTTGAACTGACTTTGCCGTCGACGCGCTTTCGCCGCGAAGTCGGAGCCTGGGCCGGCAACTTCACCGACCCGCTGGGCAACCCGATCAGCGCCGCCGACTTCGAGGCGAAGAAAGACCAGTGGCTGCCCACGCCGGCCGACACGGCGTTTGTGAAGAGCCTGATGAACCGCGTCACCGAACCCGGCAAGATGGCCGCCTGGATCGCGCCGCCGGATCGCGGGATCAATGCCAATCCGCTTGAGTACGAATACGTAAAACTCTAAAGGCGCGATTTAAGCCAAGTCGGGCCGCGGGACTGGCTTTGCCAGACCGCAGGCGCAGCGGCCCGGAGGGGTGGAGCCTGCGGCTCCAAAGCTGCTTGAACAGCTTTGGACAGGCGACAGAGGCGAAGCGTCTCGCGAGCCGCGGCCTGCAAGGCCTCGGGCGCTACACGCAGTGAGCAACCGTGGGGCTAACCGATATTTGCGCCGCGCGCCTTAAGAAGGTCCCGCAACAGCGAGCGATGGCAGCGCGCCTCGTTTTCGCAGTAGCAGCCCATCGCGAAGTTCGCCTGGTGCGACAGCGCCGCCAGCAGGTCGAGGTTTCGGCTGGCATCGGGCTCGTTCATTTCCGAGCGGTATTTTTTGCTGAAGGCGGCCCAGTCCTTGTCGGATTCCACACTCTGGCCCCGCTTCATGGTTTCCACGCTGGGCGCGAGGTTGGGGTACCAGACGTCGTACCAATCCTGCGAGGCGAACTCTGCCTTGGGCACGCCGCGCGGCGGCCTGCGTACCGTGCCTATGCGCAAACCCTCGTCGGCGCTGCGGGCTGTGCCCAGCCTGATGATTCTGATGGCCATGGCGGTCTCCTTATTGGCGGGATTTTGGCAGGCTTCAGGCCAAGCCACCGGATCAAGGCAGGGGCCGGACCTGCCGCGACAAGGGTTCTGTTTGCCCACACGGGGGCAGAGAAAATTGGGCGCTGCCCCGAAAAGGGCTCCGGTTCGGGCTATAATATTTGACTAGTCGGAGTGTGGCGCAGTCTGGTAGCGCACCTGGTTTGGGACCAGGGGGTCCAAGGTTCGAATCCTTGTACTCCGACCATCATTTCCCAGCAAAAAGCCCACGTCAGTGGGCTTTTTCATGTCCGCATGGCGGCGAAGCCCTCAAGACTTGAGCGGCCCGAAGTTGGACGTGCGCCAGTATTCGCGCACCTGCTCCAGTTTTTCCTGAAAATCCCGGAAATGCAGCGGCTTGCGCACATAGCTGTTGAGGCCGCCCTGGATTTCCTTCACGATCGGGGAGTATTTGGGCTCGGAGGTCAGGATGACGACGGGCACGAAGAAGGTACGGGGGTCTCCGCGCATGCGCTGCATGACTTCCGCGCCGCTGAGCCCGGGCAAATTCAGGTCCAGCATGACCAGTTCCGGCGGATGGTCGTTGGGCCGGTTGCTGTAAGCGCCCTCGCAGAAGAGGTATTCCAGGGCTTCCGTGCCGTTGCGGGCAACGATGACTTCATGGTCGGCGCCGTTTTCCTGCAGCGTCAGCAAGGTCAACTCGACGTGAGCGGGGTTATCCTCTACCAGCAGCATGGTTGGTCTGGGCATGTTTGCTCGCCTCCTTGGTTTTGACGGCCTTTGGCTCGCGACCGTAACCCCGAATATATACCTGCGGCCTTGACCGCAGGTGTAAGTGAAGTTCGCTGGTATCGGAGGGCGCAGCTTGGCGCCATGCCTGGCCTGCCCGGAGGGGATCGAACCCCCGACCCTCAGCTTAGAAGGCTGATGCTCTATCCAACTGAGCTACGGGCAGTTTGTGTGTGAGAGCCGGAGCACGGCCACGCAGAGGCGGCCGCCGTTTCCAGCTCGTCGCGAATCATACCTTCAATCGAGGGCTGAGGGCCCTGGCCAGCCGGCCTCCACCCAGCGCTTTTCAGTGCTTTTTCAGTGCTTTTCGTACTGCGTCTTGCCGAACAGCACTTCCCGCGCCTTGTCGTCGGTGATGGGCCTGCGCAGCTCGGCCAGCACCTTGACGCCGCGCTGCACGGCAGGGCGTTCGCTGATCAGGTCGAACCATTTTTTGAGGTGCGGATAGTCGGCCCAGTCTATGCCGTGGTTTTCCCAGTTACGCAGCCAGGGGAAGATGGCGATGTCGGCAATGCTGTATTCGTCGCAGGCGATGAACCGGCTGCCGGCCAGCTGCTTGTCCATCACGCCGTAAAGCCGCTTCGTCTCATTGGTGTAGCGGTTGATGGCGTAGGCTATCTTTTCGGGCGCGTACTGGCGGAAATGGTGGGTCTGCCCGATCATGGGGCCCACGCCGCCCATCTGGAACATCAGCCACTGCAGCACCTGGAACTTCAGGCGGTCGGTTTTCGGCAGCAGCTTGCCGGTTTTGGCGGCCAGGTAGAGCAGGATTGCACCGGATTCGAACACGGAGATCGGCTTGCCGTCGGGGCCGACCGGGTCGACCAGCGCCGGGATCTTGTTGTTCGGGCTGATGGCCAGGAATTCAGGCTTGAACTGGTCGCCGGTGCCGATATTGACCGGGAAGGCCTGCCAGTCGCGGCCCAACCGCAGGCCGCATTCTTCCAGCATGATGTGGACTTTGTGGCCATTGGGCGTGGGCCATGAGTAAACATTGATCATTGGGACTTCCTTGACTACTATGATGTTTGCTGCACTTTAAGAGAAAAGCGAAAACCATGTTCGAGCGGCTGAAGAAAGTCTTTGTCGGGGGTAAGGCGGATGCCGGCGATGCCGCCACGTCCGATGAGGCCGTGTCCGAATGGGCCGGCACCCGCGGCTTTTCCTTCACCGGCATGGGGCAGGGCAAGGGGTTTGCGCTCAAGGGCAATGTGGGCGGCAAGCCCTGGAAGCTGGAACGCGGCAGCGCCTCGCGCGACTACATCCGCGGCGAGGAACTGCGTGCCCGGGGCGAGATCAAGGTCAACGACGACGTCACGATCCTGGTCATGAACCGGGCCTTGAAGGAGGGGCTTGAAAAGCGCGCCTATCAGGCCTACACAGACACCCTGCAGACCACCGCCGACCACAGCATGCCCGAAGAAGTGCGCTGGCTGGCCATGTACCCCGAAGTCGGTTGGGAAAGCCTGCCCAAGCCCTTCTGGCAACGTTATGCGGTGATGGCCGACCATCGCTCCAACGCGCTGGCCTGGCTGGACTCGCAACTGGTCGAACTGCTGATGTCCTGGCCCGAACCTTCACCCGACGCGCAAGTGCCTTTTATCCTGATGGTGCTGCGCGGCAAAACCTATCTGCGTATGCAGTACACGCCGGCCGACATGCCCACCCTGGAGCATGCGGCGCTGATTTTCACCACGGCCTGCGAGTCGGCGATTGCCGGCCTTTCCAACGACCTCACGCTCTGAGCAACGGGCGACCGGGAGTCGCTCACAAAGCCCAGCGAAGCGGTCCTGGCCAGGCGTGTCGCCGCAGACAGTGCACTGGCACGGCAAGGCGACACAACAACGCCAGGAGGGCTTTGTGAGCGACTCTCAGCCGCCGCGTGTGATCGGCATTTCCACTTCGCCGGGCATCAAGAGGTGCTTGGCCAGTTCCAGCTTGGCCAGCGAGGCGCGGTGCACCTCGTCCGGGCCGTCGGCCAGACGCAGGGTGCGCTGGCTGGCGTAGGCATACGCCAGCGGGAAGTCGTCCGATACGCCACCGCCGCCATGGGCCTGGATG
Organism: Polaromonas sp. LjRoot131; assembly: GCF_964252805.1. Lineage (NCBI taxonomy): Bacteria > Pseudomonadati > Pseudomonadota > Betaproteobacteria > Burkholderiales > Comamonadaceae > Polaromonas > Polaromonas sp. LjRoot131. The sequence continues at coordinate 1,209,133 of NZ_CAXUPF020000001.1, forward strand.
GCCCAGTCGATGATCTGGCAGGCCATGTTGGGCGCCACCACCTTGATCATCGCGATCTCGGCCTTGGCGACCTTGTTGCCCACGGTGTCCATCATGTAGGCGGCCTTGAGCGTCAGCAGGCGGGCCTGCTCAATCATGCAGCGGGCCTCGGCGATGCGCTCGTGCCAGACCGACTGGCTGGCGATCGGCTTGCCGAAGGCGACACGGCTGTTCAGGCGTTTGCACATCAGCTCCAGCGCGCGTTCGGCAATGCCTATGCTGCGCATGCAGTGGTGGATGCGGCCGGGGCCGAGGCGGCCCTGGGCGATCTCAAAACCGCGGCCTTCGCCCAGCAGCAGGTTGGCGGCCGGCACGCGCACATTGGTCAGGCGCACTTCCATGTGGCCGTGGGGCGCGTCGTCGTAGCCGAACACCGACAGCGGGCGGATCACGGTGATGCCGGGCGTGTTGGCGGGCACCAGGATCATCGATTGCTGCTCGTGGCGGCCGGCATCGGGATTGGTCTTGCCCATGACGATGTAGACCGCGCAGCGCGGGTCGCCCGCGCCCGACGACCACCACTTGAGGCCGTTGAGCACGTAATCGTCGCCGTCGCGCTCGATGCGGCACTGGATGTTGGTCGCGTCGGACGAGGCGACCTCGGGCTCCGTCATCAGGAAGGCCGAGCGGATCTCGCCCTTGAGCAGCGGGTCCAGCCACTGGTCCTTGTTGGCTTCGGAGCCGTAGCGGGCGATGGTTTCCATATTGCCGGTGTCCGGCGCCGAGCAGTTGAAGACCTCGGCCGCGAAGGGCACGCGGCCCATGATTTCGCACAGCGGCGCGTACTCGAGGTTGGACAGGCCTTCAGGCGCGCGCGGAGAGTGCGGCAAAAACAGGTTCCACAGGCCGGCGGCGCGGGCCTTGGGCTTGAGCTCCTCGACCAGTTTGGTGGGGACCCAGGCATTGCCCTTGGCGCGGTTTTCGGCGATCTCGCGGAAGAAACGGGCCTCATTGGGGTAGACGTTCTCGTCCATGAACTTGAGCAGGCGCGCCCGCAGTTCCTGTACTTTGGGGGTGTAGTTGAAGTCCATGAAATCTCCAGAAGGGGTGTGGGCGATGTTGTAAGAGGAATGCGGGCGGGCTTCAGCCTTGGCTCTTGAGGGCAAAGCCCCAGGCCATCCTGGCCAGCAGCGGCGCGCCGGCGGCCGAGCTGACGGCCTGGGCGCTGGAGGCGGTTCCGGCCTCGACCCGCTTGGCGATGCCCTGCAGGATGGCCGCGATGCGAAACAGGTTGTAGGCCATGTAGAAGTTCCAGTCGGCCTTGAGCGCTTCAGGCGTGGCAAGGCCGGTGCGCTCGCAATAGCGGCGTATGTACTCGGATTCGGTGGGGATGCCCAGGCTTTCGACGTCCAGCCCGCCTATGCCGCGGAAGGCCCCGGGCGGGATGTGCCAGGCCATGCAGTGGTAGCTGAAGTCGGCCAGCGGATGGCCCAGCGTGGACAGCTCCCAGTCGAGCACGGCCAGCACGCGCGGCTCGGTCGCGTGGAACAGCAGGTTGTCGAGCCGGAAGTCGCCGTGCACGATGGAGACCATGCTGTCGTCGCGGGCGCCTGCCGGGATGTTGGCCGGCAGCCATTGCATCAGGCTGTCCATCTCGGCGATGGGCTGGGTGATGGAGGCCGCGTACTGCTTGCTCCAGCGGCCTATCTGGCGCTCAAAATAGTTGCCGGGCTTGCCGTAGTCGGCCAGGCCGCGCTCGGCGAACTTCACCTTGTGCAAGGCGGAGACCACGCGGTTCATCTCGTCGTAGATCTCGCCGCGCTGGGCCTGGCTCATGCCGGGCAGGGACTGGTCCCAGAGCACGCGGCCCTCGACGAACTCCATCACGTAGAAGGCGCGGCCTATCACCGACTCGTCCTCGCAGAGGCAATACATCTTCGGCACCGGCACGTCGGTGCCCTGCAGGCCTTGCATGACCTTGAATTCGCGCTCCACCGCATGGGCCGAGGGCAGCAGTTTGGCCACAGGCCCGGGCTTGGCGCGCATCACGTAAGAGGCACCCGGCGTGATGAGTTTGTAGGTCGGGTTGGACTGGCCGCCCTTGAAGATTTCCGCCGTCAGCGGGCCCTTGAAGCCGGGCAGGTGGCTGCCCAGGTAGGCGGTGAGCGCGTCGAGGTCAAAGGCGTGCGCGCCGGACACGGCCCGCGTGCCGACAAAATGGTCGAAATTGCTCGTGCTCAAAGGGCGTGTCCCCGTGTGTTTATTTGTCGATTTCGGCTTCGGAAATGCGCATCAGGGCTTGCCGGTTGCGCACCACCAGGCCGCCCGGTTCTATGCGTATGGCTTCCTCGCGCTCCATGGACTTGAGTTCCTGGTTCACGCGTTGGCGCGAGGCGCCCAGCAGCTGGGCCAGTTCCTCCTGCGCCAGTTGCAGGCCGATGCGCACTTCGCCGCTGTCCGCCAGGCTGGGCACGCCGTAGCTGCGTACCAGGTGCAGCAGCTGCTTGGCCAGGCGCGCGCGCAGGGGCAGGGTGTTGAGGTCTTCCACCAGGCCGAAGAGCTGCCGTATGCGCCGCGCATGCAGGCGCAGCAGGGCTTCGTAGAGTTCGACGTGCTGGGTCAGGATCTTGCGCAGGTCGGCGCGCGAGACGCACAGCAGCGTGGTCTCGCCATGGGCATAGGAGTCGTGGGTGCGCCGTTCCCCGTCGAAGATCGCCACGTCGCCGACCCAGATGCCGGGCTCCACATAGGTCAGGGTGACCTGCTTGCCCGAAATCGAGGTCGAGCTCACCCGGATGGCGCCGCGCGCGCAGGATATCCATTCTTCCGGCGCATCGCCGCGGGCGCTGATGAGTTCGCCGTCTTTGTAGCGTTTGACGTAGGCGCATCGAAGTATGTCGTGCCTCAGGGATGGGGACAGGGATGAAAACCAGCGGCCGTTGTTAATGGCCTCTCGTTCCTCTATCGTAAGAATGGGATCGTCCATGGTCTGTCTTTTGAGTGACTAACAAGAGGTCCATTGTCGCTTGAGGGACCCGCCCGGCGCCAGCGGGCTGTCGCATGGGTGTCGCCCGGCCGCAGGGGCCGGGGATTTGGCGGCGAGCGGGCCGCGGCGGGCCCGCCTGCGCAGGGACCGGCTAGCGGTAGTGCGGCGTGCGCTTGTTCAGGAAGGCGTCTATGCCTTCACCGGCGTTGGCGTCGTGCAGGTTGCGCACGAAGTGGTCCTGCTCGCGGGCCAGCTGCTGGTTCAGCGTGTTGCCGGCTGCGTCGTTGATCAGTTCCTTGATGCTGGCCAGCGCATTCGGTGCGCGCGCATTGAGGTTGTCGGCCAGTTGCAGGGCCTGGGCCAGGGCCTCGCCCGGGGCCGTGACACGGTTGACCAGTCCGAGATCATGCAGGCGGCGTGGGCCTATGCGCTCGCCGGTCATTAACAGTTCACTAGCCAGTGCACGGGGCAGCGCGCGCGCCAGGGCCCAGCTGCCGCCGCCATCAGGTGACAGCGCGACTGTGCTGTAGGACATCACAAACACCGCGTTGTCGGCCGCCACCACAAAATCGCAGGCCAGCACCAGCGAAAAACCGGCGCCGGCGGCCGGGCCTTCCACGGCGGCGATCACCGGCTTGGGGTAGGTGCGTATCGAGTCTATCCAGTTGTGCAGGCCTTCGATGCTCTGGGCCTGCACCTCGGGTGCTTCACGGCGGTTGGCCTGCAGCCGCTGCAGGTTGCCGCCCGCGCAGAAGATAGCCCCCTCGCCGGTGATGACCACGCTGCGGATGTCGGGATTGTTCTCGGCGGCGTTCAAGGCCTCAATGCCGGCCGCGTAAATGTCCGGACCCAGGGCATTCCTGAATTCCGGGTTGCTGATCGTCAGGATAAGGGTCTGGCCCTCGCTCGTGCCTTTGATTGCGCCTGCCATGTCAATCTTTCAAAAATGGTGACACCCCTGTCGGATGCTCACTTCGTGTAGCACCTTCCCCCCTCGAGGGAGCGGCGCCTGCGGCCTGGCAAAGCCAGTTCCGCGGCGCCTGCTGGTGGGGACGCCGCAAAATTGCGGCCTTTGTGGCTTGCTTCACTCTTCGTGTAATAGGCTAAGTCCGATGGCGCCGCGGCGCCGCAGCCAGGGGGAAGGGCGGTAGCGCTGGTCGCCGTAGACGGTCTGCATGTTGAACAGCACTTCCAGCACATTGGTGGGGCCGTAGCGATCACCCATGGCCAACGGGCCCATGGGATAGCCGAGGCCGAGCGTCACGGCGGTCTCCAGGTCTTTCGGGCTGCAAATGCCCTGCTGGCAGATGTCGCTGGCAATGTTGACGATGGCGGCCACCACGCGCTGGGTGACGAAGCCGCCACTGTCGCGGATCACGCTGACGGCCTTGCCGTCACGGGCGAAGAGGGCGTGGGCCGCGTCGCGCATATCGCTGCGCGTGGCCGGGTTGGTGGCCAGCACGCGCCGCTTGGTGGCCGCGTCGTCGATCAGCATGTCGATGCCGATGGTGCGGGCCGGGTCCAGGCGCTCCACCACGGCCACCGTGGTGATGTCAAAGCCCAGAGGCGCGACCAGCATCAGGGCCTGCGGCGAGGCGGAGGCGCCGGTCTCGATTTTGGCGCCCAGGTTCTTGAGCAGCTGCAGCAGTTCCGAGCGCCGGGAAGCACGCGGCGAGACCCACACCGGCGGAAGTTCGGCGACCTCGGGAACGGGGGGCTCGGGCGGCACCTGCATGACGCCGTCCGCATAGCGGTAAAAGCCTTCGCCGGTCTTGCGGCCCAGCATGCCGCCGGCCAGGCGCTGCGCCGTGATCACGCTGGGGCGGTAGCGGGCTTCTTCATAGTACTGGTGGTAAATCGACTCCATCACGGGATGGGAGACGTCGAGCGCGGTGAGGTCCATCAGTTCGAAAGGGCCCAGCTTGAAGCCGGCCTGGTCGCGCAGGATACGGTCTATGGTGGCGAAATCGGCAATGCCTTCGCTGACGATGCGCAGCGCTTCGGTGCCGAAGCCCCGGCCGGCGTGGTTGACGATGAAGCCGGGTGTGTCCTGCGCCTGCACGGGTGTGTGGCCCATCTGCCGGGCATACTGGCTCAGGCCCTCGCAAACCGCAGGGCTGGTCTTCAGGCCCGCGATCACTTCGACCACTTTCATCAGCGGAACCGGGTTGAAGAAATGAAAGCCGGCCAGGCGCTCGGGGTGTTTGAGCGCGGCTGCGATGGCCGTCACCGAAAGCGATGAGGTATTGCTGGCCAGCACGGCGCTGGCGGGCACCAGGGCTTCGAGTTCGGCGAACAGCGCGCGCTTGACGTCCAGGCGTTCCACGATGGCTTCGATGACGAGGTCGCAGCCCGCCAGGTCGGCCAGGGTGCCGGCGAGCAGCAGCCGGTCCTTGTGGCCCTTGGCCACGGCGGCCTCGAGTCGGCCTTTTTCGACCAGCTTGTCCCATTGGGCACAAATCGCTTCGCGCGCCTTTTCGGCGGCGCCCGCTTGCGCATCCATCAGCTTGACGGTGCTGCCGGCCTGCGCCGCGATCTGCGCGATGCCCCGACCCATGGCGCCTGTGCCAACTATTCCCACATTTGCAAAATTTACTTTCATGGCCGAATTATGGCTGAGCGTATTCGGCAAAGGTGCATGTCAAAATTTGCGCACCCCATGAAAGCCACCGAGAAGTTCCTGAAATACCTGTTTAGCGCTTTGCTGATGGGGCTGGCCGCCAACACACTGGCGGCGTCCCTGGGACGCATGCGCGGCGCGGCCATGGTGGGGCACCCGCTGGACGTCACCCTGTCCGCGCAACTGGACAGCGCCGAAAATCCTTCTTCCGCCTGCGTATCTGCCGATGTGTTTTTCGGCGACAGCCAGGTGTCCCCTGACAGGGTACGCACTGCGATCTCGCCGGGTGCCGGTGCGGGTGAAATTCTTGTCCGCATCCGCACGACGTCGGCGCTGGATGAGCCGGTCGTGACGATCTTTGCACGCGAAGGCTGCCAGCAAAAGAATTCGCGCAAGTACGTCCTGCTGGCCGAGATGCTGGGCGACAACACGGCCCCGGTGTCTTCGGCCCTTGCGCAAGCGGCGGCGGCGGCAAGCTCGGTACAGCTTCGCCCGGCAGCGCCATCCCGCGTCGGGACATCGAGGGCGAAGCCTGAAACCCGCGCCGGGATGGCCTCCTCGCTGGCTACACCGCCGGTCCGCGCGGCAGGCAAACCTCCGGCGCCGGTGCGTCAATCGCGGGCACGGCTGCAACTGGCTCCCATTGACCTCACCATCGAACGCGACCCGGTGCTTCGTTCATCGCCGGAACTGCTGACGCCGCCCTCCATCGATGCCCAGCAACGGACCACCGCGGCCGCCTTGTGGCAGGCCTTGAACGCCCAGCCGCAAGACATGCTCCGCGACGGCCAGCGCCTCAAGTCCCTGGAGTCCGACGTGGCCGCCATGCTGGCGCAAAGCCGCAAAACCGAACAGGCCGTGACGGAGCTGCGCGGCCAGCTGGAGCAGGCGCGCCAGGAGCGTTACAGCAACTGGCTGGTGTATGCCCTGGGCGCTGTCCTGCTGTTCGTGCTGCTGGCGGCCGGCCTTCTATGGCGGCGTAACCGGCAGCACGCGTTGCGCTTCAGCCATGGCCCCTGGTGGGACAAGAATGGCGAACAGAGTGGGTTTGCGGCCGATGCCGGGCCGGCCTCCGGGCATGCCGGCACTGTGCCGGCGCACGAGGAGCGCGTACCCAAGCCCGCGGTGGACCTCGACCTGGACGCGCTTCATTTCGAAAGCACACGCAAGCTGCCCGCGGCCAGGCCGGTGGAAGCTGATCGCCCGGAATTCCTGCCCAGCCTGGGCGGCTTGAGCGGCATGCCCCGTCTCGTCAATGCCGAAGAGCTTTTTGACGTCCAGCAGCAGGCGGACTTTTTCCTCTCGCTGGGCCATCCCGACAAGGCGGTGGATGTCCTGCGCCTGCACATCATGGACAACGTGGAGACGAGCGCACTGGTCTACCTGGACCTGTTCGACCTCTACCACAGCCTGGGCCGCAGGGACGACTACGACGCGCTGCGCAAGGATTTCCACCGCATGTTCAATGCCCAGGTTCCCGCCTTCGACGACTATGCGATAGACACGCACGGCCTGGAGTTCTATGTGACGGCCCTCACGCGCATTGAGTCGCTGTGGTCCACGCCCAAGGTACTGAACGTCCTGGAGGAGTCCATCTTCCGCAAGCCCGATTCGCGCAGCGAGGTTTTCAGCCTTGCGGCTTACCGCGAACTGCTGCTGCTTCACTCCATCGCTAAGAAGCTTATGTCCCGGTCTGGGGAGGCGGAAGAAGAGGGCAGCGAGCCTGCGCTGGCTTCCGCCCTGGATGTGCCGGCAGCCTTGCCGCAAACGACCGGCTTCGGCCCGACCAATATCCTGCCTTTGTCAGCCCGGTTTCAGGGACCGCCTGCGCAGCTTGCCGCCGCGCTTCCCAGCGCAGTGGCGGCTGCCCTTGTTACGGAGATCGCATCGACGCCCGACCTGACGCGGCCACCGGTTTCATCGAGGCTGGGGCTGGACATCGACTTGAGCCAGGACGTGGGCGGCGCGCTTGAACCGCTGCCTCCCATCGTGGTGATGGACGCGGGGGTCGAAGCCGAAGACTTCGGCAACCTCATCGAGTTCGATCTCGACACCCCACTCGCCGCATCAACCCGGAACGCCTGAGCACGGCGCTTTTTGGCCCGCTTTGGGGGAAAGGCACCACCTAGCGCCGCACTTGCAGGGCGCCGGGGTTCACGATATTGGTGGGCGTACCCTTGATGAAATTGACCACGTTGTCGAAGGCCGCGCCGAAGTAGAGCTCATAGCTGTCTTGCTCCACATAGCCGATGTGCGGCGTGCAGATGCAGTTTTCCAGGCGAAGCAGCGCATGGCCCTGCAGGATGGGCTCGGATTCAAACACGTCGATCGCTGCTAGGCCGGGACGGCCGCGGTTGAGCGAGGCAATCAGGGCCTCGGGTTCTATCAGTTCGGCGCGCGAGGTGTTGACCAGCAAGGACGTGGTTTTCATGCGCGACAGGTCTTCGAGCGTGACGATGCCGCGGGTTTCGTCGTTCAGGCGCAGATGCAGGCTCAGCACGTCGCTTTGCTCGAAAAACTCGGCCTTGCTGCCGGCGATCTCATAGCCATCGGCCTGGGCCCGTTCGCGCGAGGCGTCGCGGCCCCAGATGATGACCCGCATGCCGAAGGCCCGGCCGTAGCCAGCGACGATTTGCCCGATCTTTCCGTAGCTCCAGATGCCCAGGGTCTTGCCTTTGAGGACGGAACCTATGCCGAAATTCGGCGGCATGGAGGCCGACTTGAGGCCGGCCTGCTGCCAGGCGCCGTGCTTGAGGTGGGCCACGTAGTGGGGAATGCGGCGCATGGCGGCCATGACCAGTGCCCAGGCCAGCTCGGCCGGTGCCGTGGGCGAGCCGGTGCCTTCGGCGACCGCGATACCGCGCTCGGTGCAGGCGGCGACGTCGACATGGCTTCCGACACGGCCGGTCTGCACGATCAGTTTGAGCTTGGGAAGTTTTTCAATGACCTGCCGGTTGAGCTGGGTCCGTTCGCGGATGAGGACGATCACGTCGGCATCCTTGAGCCGGACGGACAGCTGGCCTATGCCTTTGACGGTGTTGGTGTAGACCTTGGCGGGGTAGGCCTCCAATTTGGCAGCGCAGTTCAGTTTTCGCACTGCATCCTGGTAGTCGTCGAGGATCACAATATTCATGCCGATATTGTGCCTGCAAGATTTTTCTTCCTTGCGGGAAGGGCTACCCGAATGCGCGCATTTTGTATCGCAAGGAAACTTGCCGCGGCATTTCAGTCTTGCCGCTGCGCACCGTGCGGGTTCATGGACCTTCGTGCAGCCGGGAAATCGCCCCCCTCAGAGCCGCCGAAGGCGGGCAGGGCCTTTTTTATTGCAAGGCGGCCTCGCGCTGGGCCATGCGTTCAAGCTCCGCGCAGACGTCGGCCATACGGCCGGAGATGACCATGCGGCCGGCGCAAGCCGGGCTGACATTGGCATCGAATTCGCGCACGATGCGAAGGCGGCTGGGAGTGGGGGCCTGGGGCCGTGCCTTGCAGGCTTGGGTGGATTCGCGCGGTGCAGCAGCGGCACCCGAGGAAAAAGGCAGGACCAACTGGCCGGTTGCACGCTGGGCGCGTGCGGGCGCGGAAAACCGGTCGGACCTGGTTTGGGCTGGCACAAACCACGCTGCCAGCGCGTGCACGGGAGCCAGCAGGAGGGACAGAAGGGGTGAATGTGAAAAACTGACGATTCCCATGATGAACTCCTGTATGAGAGAGGTTTACACAGGCAGGATTTCGGACCGGCAACAGGCCGGCAGGGCCGCCGCACCAGGGTGTTGGCTATAACAGCCAAACGCCCGCCACCTGGTGCATGGCCGGATCGGAAGGCTTACATCAGCATGGTGTTGCGTATCAAACCGACGGCCAGGCCTTCGAGTTCAAACGGCTCACCGGGCTCGACCACAATGATGTTGAAGTCGGGGTTTTCGGGCAAAAGCTCGATCAGGTTCTTGTTGCGGCGAAAGCGTTTGACGGTGACTTCATCGCCCAGGCGGGCTACGACGATCTGGCCGTTCTTGGCTTCCTTGGCCTGTTTGACGGCCAGCAGGTCGCCGTCCATGATGCCCACGTCGCGCATGCTCATGCCGCGAACCTTGAGCAGGTAATCGGGCTGGCGCTGAAACAGGCTGCTTTCAAAATAATAGGTTTGCTCGATATGTTCCTGCGCGAGAATCGGGCTGCCAGCAGCAACCCGCCCTACCAAAGGTAGGGCGAGCTGGGCCAGGCTTTGCAACGGCAGGGAAAACTGTTTGGTACGCGATTCGTTGATGGAACGCAGGGTGTCGCCGCGCAGGCGTATGCCGCGAGAAGTGCCGCTGACGAGCTCAATGACGCCTTTGCGGGCCAGCGCCTGCAGATGTTCTTCGGCGGCGTTGGCGGACTTGAAACCCAGTTCGTTCGCGATTTCGGCACGGGTGGGCGGTGCGCCGGTACGGGCGATGGCGCTCTGGATGAGTTCCAGGATTTGTTGCTGACGCGCCGTGAGCTTGGGACCTTCGGAGGGAAAATGCGGGAAATCGGCGAGGATGCTCATGGCGGGACTCCTATGGTTCTTCAGATAAAGGCAGAACTGAGGGCTGCAAACTGTTTGCCTGCCGTCGACCTGTTTTAATATCCAGTACCTGTATTTTCATCCAGTTTTTAAAAGATTGCAAGATCACTTTCCATGCATCCTCAAAATATTGTGATTCTGGGCACCGGCGGCACGATTGCCGGGCGGGCCGCTAACGTTTCGGACAACATCGGCTACACCGCCGCTCAGGTGGGCGTCGAAGAGCTTCTGGCCGCGATCCCCACCCTTGCGCAGGCCGGCACGGTGCTGACGGAGCAGGTGGCACAGGTCGACAGCAAGGACATGAGTTTTGCGGTGTGGGCCAAGCTCGCCGCGCGCGTCAGTCATTACCTCGCGCAGCCCGACGTCCAGGGCATCGTCATCACCCATGGCACCGATACGCTGGAAGAAACCGCTTTTTTCCTGCAAGCGCTGTTGGCGCCGGCCAAACCCGTGGTGCTGACCTGCGCGATGCGCCCGGCTACGGCGCTGGCTCCTGATGGGCCGCAAAACCTGCTGGATGCGGTGGCGGTGGCGCGCCATGCGGGAGCACAGGGCGTGGTGGCGGTGTGCGCCGGCGTGGTCCACGGTGCGGCGGACGTCCAGAAGGCACATACCTACCGGCTTGACCCTTTCACTTCGGGCGATGCCGGACCCATCGGCTATGTGGAGGAGGGGCGGCTGAGGCAGCTGCGCAGCTGGCCGCAAGCCCAGGCGGGCCGCGTGCAGGCCGCCGCTGGAACCATCGCCAGCCTGGCCAGCACCGCCGTGCCCCGTGTCGAAGTCCTCATGAACCATGCCGGCGCCGGCGGCGCCATCGTGCAAGCCCTGCAGGCACAGGGCGTGCAGGGCTTGGTGGTGGCCGGTACCGGCAACGGCAGCCTGCACCACGAACTGGAGGCTGCCTTGCTCAAGGCGCAAGCCGCGGGCATCAAGGTGGTTCGCGCCAGCCGCTGCACCGCCGGGCGGGTGCTGCCGACCCCGGCTGACGCAATTCCGGATTCAGACGGCCTGAGCCCGGTCAAGGCCAGGGTCCAGCTGATCCTGCAACTGCTGGCCTGATTCCCGAGCCCGGCATCGCAGGCGCGCCGGGTTTCAACCCATTCCTTTTTTTGACCTTCGCGGACCTTCCATGCAAACCCCGTACGAACTCGGCAACCAGAACCAGACCACGACCTGGGATGCCTGCATCCGGTTTTACGAAGCGCTGGCGCTGCGTTGTCCCGGCATCCTGCAGTTCTCGCAGATTGGCGTTTCCGACGCCGGCGTGCCCCTGCACGCGGGGATCGTGAGCGCCGACGGCGTGTTTGACCGCGAGCAGATCCGGCGAGCGGGGCGCGCCGTCTTTTTCAACAACAACGGCATCCACCCCGGCGAGCCCGAAGGCATAGACGCCTGCATGGCGCTGGTGCGCGACCTGTGCCTGGAGCCGGAGCGCCTGGCCGCGCTGGGCAGCACGGTCTACCTGTTCATCCCGGTCTACAACGTCGACGGCAGCTGCAACCGCGGTGATGCCAGCCGTGTCAACCAGGACGGGCCGGAGTCTTTCGGCTTTCGCGGCAACAGCCTGCACCTGGACCTGAACCGCGACTTCATCAAGTGCGACAGCCTCAACGCGCAGCTGTTCAACCGCTTCTTCACGGCCTGGGACCCGGACGTGATGGTCGACACCCACACTTCCAACGGCGCGGACTACAGCTACACCATGACGCTGATCCACACCCAGGCTGACAAGCTGGGCGGCGGCCTGGGCGCTTTCCTGCGGGAGCGCATGCTGCCGGTGATTTACCAGGGCATGGAGGCACGCGGCTGGCCGACCTGCCCCTATGTGAACCCCGTGCACGTGAGCCCGGACCAGGGGATTGCCGATTTCCTGGAGGTGCCGCGGTTCTCCACCGGCTACGCGGCGCTGAACCACACCATAGGCTTCATGCCCGAGACCCATATGCTCAAGCCCTTCAAGGATCGCTATGAGTCCATGCGCGCGCTGCTGGACGTGACGCTGGCCTTCACGGTGGCGAACGCGCCGGAGATTCAGGCGCTGCGGCGGCAGGCCCGGCAAGCGGGCGGCAGGACGCATTGGCCCATCCGCTGGAAGCTCGATGAAACCCGCCGCTCACGCCTGCGCTTCAAGGGTTATGCCGCGCTACACTCGCCCAGCCTGCTGGGAAACTACCAGCGCCTGTCCTATGACAGGAGTCAGCCTTGGGAACGCGAGATCGACTACTTCACGCACTTCTCGGCAGAAGTTTCCGTGCCCGCGCCTCTGGCCTACGTCGTCCCGCAAGCGTGGCGCGCTGTCATCGAGCGCCTGGACTGGAACGGCGTCAAGATGGAGCGCCTGGGCAAGTCCCGCACGGTGCAGGCCAAGGTCAGCCGCATCCAGAGCGTGCAAAGCCGCGCTGGTGCCTATGAAGGCCACATGTTCCATGACGAAGTCACGCTGGAAACCAGCGTGGAGGCCGTCGAACTGCAGGCCGGCGACTGGTGGGTGCCGCTGGACCAGGACAAGGCCCGGTATGCCGTCGAAACCCTGGAGCCGCAAGCGCATGACAGCTTCTTTCGCTGGGGATTTTTCAACAGCATCCTCGAAAAGAAAGAGCATTTCTCGGACTACGTCTTCGAAGATATGGCGCTGCAGCTGCTCGAGCAGGAGCCGGCGCTGCGCGCCCGTTTTGAGCAGTGGAAGGCGGCCAATCCCCAACTGCTGTCGGACCCCCAACAAGTCCTGGGTTTTATCTTCGAGAATTGCGCGCGCTACGCCGAGCCGCAATGGCGCCGCTATCCGGTGCTGTCGATTTTTGAGCGCCCATGAAAAAAGCCGTCGGAAGACGGCTTTTTTATGAGCGTGTGGGCAGTTTAAGCCGACAGGGCCTCGAAGGCGCGCGCCGTGATCTGGTCTACCGTGCCCATGCCGCTGATGGCGCGGTACTTGGGTGCGGCGTCGGGCGCGACCTTGGCCCAGCCTGAGTAGTAGTCCACCAGCGGGCGGGTTTGGGCGCTGTAGACCTCCAGCCGCTTGCGCACGGTTTCTTCCTTGTCGTCATCACGCTGGATCAGCGGCTCGCCGGTCACGTCGTCCTTGCCCTCGACCTTGGGCGGGTTGAACTTGACGTGGTAGGTGCGGCCCGAAGCGGGGTGTGAGCGGCGTCCGCTCATGCGTTCGATGATGGCTTCAAAGGGCACGTCGATTTCCAGCACGTAGTCGAGCTTGACGCCGGCCGACTTCATTGCGTCGGCCTGGGGGATGGTGCGCGGAAAACCGTCGAACAGAAAGCCCTTGGCGCAATCGGGCTGGGCAATGCGTTCCTTCACGAGGTTGATGATCAGGTCGTCGCTGACCAGCGCGCCGGCATCCATGATTTTTTTGGCTTCAATTCCCAGGGGTGTGCCGGCCTTGACGGCCGCGCGCAGCATGTCGCCGGTGGAAATCTGGGGGATGCCGTACTTCTGGCAGATGAAGGTCGCTTGCGTCCCCTTGCCCGCGCCAGGCGCGCCCAACAATATCAGTCTCATGGATGTCCTCGGATTTTATGAATTCGTGAAGCCAACCCCGGGCCGGCGCGCCGGTACCCGCTGGGCTTGCTTGGGGCAGGTGTGAAGGGCTGCCAGCGCGTCCTGCAGGCCTTCCACTTGCGTTTTTCCCAAGGATAGCATGCACCCCTGACAGCAACTTACAGGCAGGGGCTTCCCGGCGGGAGGCGCGCTCAGGTAAACAGCTTGCGGGCGCGGTCCAGGTCTTCGGCGGTGTCGACGCCCGGGCCGGGCGCGTCGTCGGTGATGTGCACGGCGATGCGGTGTCCGTGCCAGAGGGCGCGCAGCTGCTCCAGTTGCTCGAGTTGCTCCAGCGGTGCCTGGGGCAGGCGGGGAAACTCCCGCAGAAAGCCCACGCGGTAGCCGTAGATGCCGACGTGCCGCAACGGCTTCGGCAGCTTGCTGCCGGCCTCCCACCAGGCCTGGCCGGCGAAGTCGCGGCCGGCCGGGATCGGCGAGCGGCTGAAATAGAGCGCGGTGTGGCGGGCATCCAGCACCACCTTGACCACGTTAGGGTTCTGCAGCTCCGCCAGCTGGCCTATGGAATGTGCGGCGGTGCTCATGGCGCAGTCGGGCCGTTCGTTGAGCAGGCGCGCCACGGCATTGATCAGTGCCGGGTCTATCAGCGGCTCGTCGCCCTGGACGTTGACCACGATGTCATCGTCCGCCAGGCCCAGCACGCCGCAGGCTTCGGCCAGCCGGTCGCTGCCGCTGGGGTGGTCCACACGGGTCAGCACGGCCGTGACGCCGAAGGACGCGCATCTTTCAATGATTTCCTGGCTGTCGGTCGCGACGACGGTGCGCAAGGCCGCGCTTTGCATGGCGCGCTGCGCCACGCGCACGACCATGGGGGCGCCGCCGATGTCGGCCAGCGGCTTGTTGGGAAGGCGGGTGGAGGCCAGCCGGGCCGGGATCAGGACGGTGAAGCTCACAGGCCCAGCTCTTCGTCGGTCATGGTGCGTGCTTCGCTTTCCAGCAGCACGGGCAGGCCGTCGCGCACGGGGTAAGCCAGCCGGGCGCTGCGGGAGAGCAGTTCCTGTTTTTCCCGGTCGTACTCAAGCGGGCCTTTGGTCACGGGGCAGACCAGCAGTTCAAGCAATTTGGTGTCCATGCTTCGATGGTAATGGAGAAAGCAGGGGTGCCAGCAATGCGTCGAAGGCGGCGAAAAAGGCCGGTTCCGGCGAAAACACCAGGGGCACGGCCAGCAGGTCCAACCCGGCCGCGCCCGGCAGGGCAAACAGCTTGACCGCGTCTTTTTCGGTGCACAGCACGGTCCGGCCTCGCAGCCCGGCCAGGTCGGTTTCGCTGAAGACATGGTGGTCGGGCAGGGTGATGGTGGCCTCCAGCATCAGGCCGCGGTCTTCCAGCATGCCGAAAAACGCTTGCGGGTTGGCGATACCCGCCAGCGCCGTCACCGGCCGGCCGCGCAAGCCGTCCAGCGCGACCCGGTCGCCGGTGGGCGACAAGGCGTCGTCGGCCAGTTTCCGGCTGGAGGTGAAACCCTCGAAGGCGGCTTTTTGCCCGGTGTGCAGCACCAGGTCCAGGCCATGATGTTTGCGTGCAGGCCAGGGTTCGCGCAGCGGACCCGCCGGCAGCAGCCAGCCATTGCCCGCGCCGCGGTCGTCAAACGCGGCGATTTCGATGTCTCGCTGCAGGGCGTAATGCTGCAAGCCGTCGTCGCACAGCACCACAGCTGTATCGGGACGGGCGGCCAGCAAGGCCTGCAGTGCCTCCGTGCGCTTGTCCGCTACAAAAACCGGCACGCCGGTCAGCTTGTGGATCAAGGCCGGCTCGTCGCCGGTTTGCGCGAGCGGCGCGGTGGGCGTGACCTCCACGCAGTCCAAACCGGAGCGCCCATAGCCGCGCGACACCACGCCCACCGCAATATGCTGCGCCTGGAGATGCCTGACAAGGGCGATTACCAAGGGGGTTTTTCCGGCCCCGCCGGCGACCACATTGCCGACCACCACAACGGGAACCTTGAAACGCTCGGACCGCAGGATACCGCGGCGGTACAGCACACGGCGCAGGCGCACCAGCAGGCCGTAAAGCTGCGCCAACGGCCAGAGCAGGCATGCCAGCCCACCGCGGGTGAGCCAGGCGTTCTGCAGAAGGTGTTTCACGGCCGTTTCGCGCAGGAGGTCGGCTGTTGCGGCCGGGTTGGCCAGGGGCTTATTTCGCCCCGCCCATCGCGGCGCTCTGTGTGGCAAACGTGATTTGCGTGAGGCCCTGGCGGCGCGCCGCCTCCATGACCGTGATGACCGCCTGGTGCGTGGCGCTGGCATCGGCGCTGATGATGATGACACTTTCCTTGCCGGCCTTGGCCGCCTCGGCCAGCGCGGCGCCCAGCACATCGATGCTGCGGCCTTCGACCAGGGTCTTGTTGACCATGTAGCGGCCGTCGCTGCTCACCGCGACGATGACTTCCTTGGGGTAGTCGCGTTGCTGCTCGGCATCGGCCACCGGCAGCTTGACCTGCAGTTCGGTGAACTTGCTGTAGGTGGTGGACAGCATCAGGAAGATCAGCACCACGAGCAGCACGTCGATGAAGGGGATCAGGTTGATCTCCGGCTCGTCGTGGGGGTGAGGACGGAAATTCATTTACGCAAGGTGTTGAGGTGGCGGACAAAGCGTTCGGCGGCCAGTTCCATGCTCAGCAGGTAGCCATCCACGCGGGCCCGGAAATAGCGCCAGAAGATCAGCGCGGGAATAGCCACCATCAGGCCGAACGCCGTGTTGTAGAGGGCGATCGAAATACCGTGCGCGAGCTGCGCCGGGTTGCCGCCGGTCGCGCCGCCGACACCGCCGCCGCCGGCCTGGGAGCCGAAGATTTCAATCATGCCGATCACCGTGCCCAGCAGGCCCAGCAGCGGGGCGGCGGAAGCGATGGTCGCCAGGGCCGCGAGGTAGCGCTCCAGCTTGTGCGCCGCCTGGCGCCCGGCGCCTTCCAGGATGGAGCGCAGGTCGTCTTCGCTGATGCGCGGGTTGGTGTTCAGCGCGCGAAAGCCGCTGGCCAGGACTTCACCGAGCACGGAGTTCTGCTCGAGCTGCGCGACGACGTCGGGCGAAGGAATGGACGCGCGGGAGACGGTGATGGCCTCGTCAAGCAGCTTGGGGGGCGCGACTTTGCGGATTTTGAGGCTGGTGAAACGCTCGATAACCAGGGCAAGAGCCAAGACGGAACAGGCAACCAAGGGCCAAATCGGCCAGCCTGCGGCTTGTATGATCGAAAACAATGCACATCTCCAAGCAGATAATTTGTGGTGGATTATGGCTTACAGATACTGCCGCGCCGCGCGATGCACGGCACATCCGCCACGAATGTTTTCAATATCCGTTTTTTGTCAGACATAGCCCACAGAAGTTGTGGATAACTTTGTGAGCAAGTAAGGGCGGTGCGCCCGCCAAGCCGCGTCAAATCGTGGATATGACAAAACGATGAAAATTTGAGCAGAATTAAGTTATTCAAAATCAATGAGTTACACGAATTTATCGCGTCATCCGCAGGGAACAGGGTCTTTCGACCATACAGCACGGCGCTCTGTGGAGTACTGCCCCCGGGAAATCAAGGGGTTTGGCCATGTTTGAGCCAGCGGCGCGTCCCGAGAGGCCGTTTCCGGTGGGGCGCGAGGCGGGTGTGCGTATCTGGCCCGTGGGCTCGCTGCTGCGTGCGATTGCGGACAGCCTGGAGGCCCGCTTCAACCCGGTGGCCGTGCAGGGCGAGGTCAGCGGTTTCTCGCGGGCGGCCAGCGGCCACTGCTATTTTTCCCTCAAGGACGAGCAGGGCCAGATCCGCTGCGCCATGTTTCGCCGCGCCGCTGGTTTGCTCGATTTCGCCCCGCGGGACGGCCAACTGGTAGAGCTGCGCGGGCGCCTGGGCGTGTACGAACCGCGCGGCGAGCTGCAACTGGTGGTCGAATCCATGCGACAGGCCGGGCAAGGCAACCTGTTCGAGCAGTTCCTGCAGCTCAAGGCCAGGCTGGAGGCCGAGGGCCTTTTCGAGCCGGGCCGAAAGCGCCACTTGCCCCTGCTGCCGCGCGCGATCGGCGTCGTCACCTCGCTGGGCGCCGCGGCCCTGCATGACGTGGTGAGCGCGCTGCAGCGGCGTGTGCCGCACATTCCCGTGGTGATCTACCCGGCCAGCGTGCAAGGCGCGCAGGCTGCGGGCGAATTGCGCGAGGCCCTGCACAAGGCCTACCAGAGGCGCGACCAGGACCGGATCGACGTTTTGTTGCTGGTGCGCGGCGGCGGCGCCATGGAAGACCTGTGGGCCTTCAACGACGAGCAGCTCGCGCGGGCCATCGTGGCCTCGCCGGTGCCGGTGGTCAGCGGTGTGGGCCATGAAACCGACTTCACCATCGCCGACTTTTGTGCCGACGTGCGCGCGCCGACGCCCACCGCCGCGGCCGAGCTGTGCGCGCAGCCCCAAAGCATCTGGCTCAGTGCACTGGACCTGGCCTTGTCGCGGCTGCAGAACGGCGTGGATCGCCAGCTGCAGTCGCACAACCAGCGCCTGGACTGGGCGGCGTCCCGGGTCAGCCGGCCGTCACATCTGGTGACGCGCCAGCATGCGCGCCTGGCCGGGCTGGGGCAGGGCCTGAATCACGCCCTGCGTTCGGCCCTGCAGCACGAGCGGCTCAGGCTGCAGTCCCTGGCGAGCGAGTTTCCGCGCGAAGTGGAGGGCAGCCTGCGGCGCGGCCGGCAGCGCCTGGAGCGTGCGCAGCTGCGGCTGGAATTGCTGGACCCGAAACTGGTCCTCAAGCGCGGTTATGCCTGGCTGGCCGACCTGCAGGGCCAGCCGATCACCAGCCCGGAGAAGACGCATGAAGGCCAGCCCGTGCGAGCTACCCTTGCCGGCGGCGAGGTCGATTTGACCGTCACCGCGCGTCGCCTGATTTAGTTTTTACAATGGCCCGGACAGCGTTCACATCGTTCAACAACAGTTTATTCATCACCACGAGGAAAAAATCATGGAACACAAGCTCCCACCACTCCCTTACCCGATCGACGCACTGGCGCCGCACTACAGCCAGGAAGCCTTTGAGTACCACCATGGCAAGCACCACAACGCTTACGTAGTGAACCTCAACAACCTGCAAAAAGGCACCGAGTTCGAGTCCATGACGCTCGAAGAGATCGTCAAGAAGTCCAGCGGCGGCGTTTACAACAACGCGGCCCAGATCTGGAACCACACCTTTTTCTGGAGCTGCATGAAGCCCGCCGGCGGCGGTGAACCCGGCGGCGCGCTGGCTGCGGCCATCAACGCCAAATTCGGCTCCTACGCCGCTTTCAAGGAGGCGTTCGTCAAGTCCGCCGTCGGCAATTTCGGTTCCGGCTGGACCTGGCTGGTCAAGAAGGCTGACGGCACGGTGGACATCGTCAACACCGGCCCGGCCGGCACCCCGCTCACCACCGCCGACAAGGCTCTGCTGACGGTCGACGTCTGGGAGCACGCCTACTACATCGACTACCGCAACCTGCGCCCCAAATTCGTTGAGACTTTCCTGTCCAACCTGGTCAACTGGAGTTTCGCGGAAGCCAACTTCGCCTGATTGGCGCTGCCGGCGCACCCAGCGCCCGTAAAAAAGCCGACTTCAAGTCGGCTTTTTTGCTTTCGGGCGGGCGGAAAAAATCAGCGCCTGGCTTCAAACGGGGGGCCGCCCAGCTTGCTGCCGGCCTTGATGCCTTTTTGGGCGAACCAGCCCTTGTTCATTTCCAGCACGTAGCGCACCGGCTTGGCCGAGCAATGGGGCTCCGTGGTTTGCGGCTTCATGTCGGCCAGGTTCACGATGGTGCCGTCGTCCGCCACGAATGCCGCCGTCAGGGGCAGCAAGGTGTTTTTCATCCAGAAACATTGCTGGCTGGCCTGCTCGAACACGAAGATCATGCCTTCCTGCTGTGGCATCTCCTTGCGGAACATCAGGCCGATTTGCCGCTGCTCGGGCGTGAGGGCCACCTGTGCATCAATGATGTGCATGCCCGCCGACAGCTTGACGCGCTGCAGGTTCATCTGCGGGCCCTCCTGGGCCGAAGCGCACAGCGGGGAGAGCAGGGCGGCCATGGCCAGGGCCAAGGCGCCGGCCAGGGTGCCAGGTTTTGAAAACATAAAGTCACCACGCATGAAGTTGATCTGTCAGCATAAACGACGCGCATAAAAAATGCCCGCACGCGGCGGGCATTCTGACCGAAGTCACCAGGAATTACTTCTTGGCTTCAGCCTTTGCCTTCTTGGCTGCAGCGGCTTCAGCCTTCTTGGCTGCGGCGGCTTCAGCTTTTGCTTTCTTTTCAGCAGCGGCTTTTTCTTTCTTGGCGGCCTTGGCGGCAGCTTTTTCTTCCTTGGTCATCTTGGCTGGCTTGGCAGCTGGGGTGGCGGCAGGAGCAGCGGCGGCAGCTGGAGCGGCTGCAGCAGCAGGAGCGGAAGCAGGCTTGGCGGCGGGAGCTTGTGCGTAGGCGCCAACGGCGAAGAGGCCAGCGATCAGAGCAGCGAGGATTTTGTTCATTTGGAATTTCCTTGAAAACGTTATTGGAAAAAATACCCCGAACTTCTCGGAGGCCCTACCGTAACGGAGACCCTTCCCCGGCCGTTGACACAAGCCCCCAAATTCTTTTGCTCTCTGGATTTACGGCTAGAATTTAGGGGTTTTTACCTAACTGCTACAGGGCGTACCTTCCACGCCTCAGCGCTCACCGGAGACTTTCCTACATGTACCAGCACATCAAGGTGCCTTCCCAAGGCCAGAAAATCACTGTCAACGCCGACAACTCCCTGAACGTCCCTGACGAACCCGTCATTCCGTTCATCGAAGGCGACGGCACCGGCGCCGACATCACGCCGGTCATGTTGAAAGTGGTTGATGCTGCTGTTGCCAAAGCCTACGGCGGCAAGAAGAAGATCCATTGGATGGAAGTGTTTGCCGGCGAAAAGTCCACCAAGGTCTACGGCCCCGACGTGTGGCTGCCCGAAGAAACCCTGCACGCCGTGCGCGACTACGTCGTCTCGATCAAGGGCCCGCTGACGACGCCCGTGGGCGGCGGCATCCGCAGCCTGAACGTCGCGCTGCGTCAGGAACTCGACCTCTACGTCTGCCTGCGCCCCATCCAGTACTTCAAGGGCGTTCCTTCGCCGGTCAAAGAGCCTGAAAAGACCCACATGGTCATCTTCCGCGAAAACTCGGAAGACATCTACGCCGGCATCGAGTTCGAATCCGGCAGCGACAAGGCCAAAAAGCTCATCAAGTTTCTGCAGGACGAGATGGGCGTCAAGAAGATCCGTTTCCCGAACACCTCGGGCATCGGCATCAAGCCGGTTTCCAGCGAAGGCACCGAGCGCCTGGTGCGCAAGGCCATCCAGTACGCCATCGACAACGACAAGCCCAGCGTGACCATCGTGCACAAGGGCAACATCATGAAGTTCACCGAAGGCGGTTTCCGTGACTGGGCCTACGCCCTGGCCAAGAAGGAATTCGGCGCAGTGGAAATCGACGGCGGCCCATGGATGAAGTTCAAGAACCCGAAAACCGGCAAGGAAATCACCATCAAGGACAGCATCGCCGATGCCTTCCTGCAGCAAATCCTGCTGCGCCCCGCTGAATACAGCGTGATCGCCACCCTGAACCTGAACGGCGACTACGTGTCCGACGCGCTGGCGGCCCAGGTCGGCGGCATCGGCATCGCCCCCGGCGCCAACCTGAGCGACACCGTCGCGATGTTTGAAGCCACCCATGGCACGGCGCCCAAGTACGCCGGCAAGGACTACGTCAACCCAGGCTCCGAGATCCTCTCGGCCGAAATGATGCTGCGCCACATGGGCTGGACCAAGGCCGCCGACCTGATCATCAGCTCGATGGAAAAATCCATCGAGTCCAAGAAGGTCACCTATGACTTCGCCCGCCTCATGGAAGGCGCGACCCAGGTCAGCTGCTCCGGTTTCGGCCAGGTCATGATCGACCACATGTAAAGCGGGCCCAGCCCTCTATTTTGAAGCCGCCCGGGAGCAATCCCGAGGCGGTTTTTTCATGTCCGCGAAATAAGCAAAAAATCACGCTTGAATGTCGCGTTCCCGCCACCAATTTCCCTAACAGGCGCACTGGGTTATATCGGTGGCTAGAATGAATTCCATGGCAACCAAGTCTCCCAAAACCCCGAACTCCCCGGTGCAGCACCCGGTTCCCGCCGTCAGGCCGGACAACGGAGGGGATTCGGTCGTGCTGGAGCGCCGTCCGCAAAAGACCAAGCCGCCGCAGATGTACCAGGTGGTCCTGCTCAACGACGACTACACCCCCATGGAGTTCGTGGTGGTGGTGATCCAGGAGTTTTTCAACAAGGACCGGGAAACCGCCACGCAGATCATGCTGAAGATCCACCTGGACGGCAAAGGCGTCTGCGGGGTTTTCTCCAAGGACGTGGCCGCCACCAAGGTCGACCAGGTCACCGAAGCCGCCCGCAAGAACGGCCATCCGCTGCAGTGTGTCAGCGAGCCCATTGAATAATCGCGAATCCGGCCAATATTCGAGCTATAAGTCAGTTAGTAACCCAAGCAAGCCGAAAGGAAGATCAATGATTGCCCAGGAATTAGAAGTCAGCTTGCACATGGCGTTTGTCGAGGCGCGCCAGCAGCGCCACGAGTTCATCACCGTTGAGCACCTCCTGCTTGCCTTGCTGGACAACCCCAGTGCCGCCGAAGTGCTGCGCGCCTGCTCCGCCAACGTCGACGATTTGCGCAAGTCGCTGGCCAACTTCATCAAGGACAACACCCCGCAGGTGGCGGGCACCGATGATGTCGATACGCAGCCCACGCTGGGTTTCCAGCGCGTGATCCAGCGCGCCATCATGCACGTGCAGTCCACCGGCAACGGCAAGAAGGAAGTCACCGGCGCCAACGTGCTGGTCGCCATCTTCGGCGAGAAAGATTCGCACGCCGTGTATTACCTCCACCAGCAGGGCGTCACCCGCCTGGACGTGGTGAACTTCATCGCCCACGGTATCAAGAAGAGCGACCCGCCCGAGCCCGCCAAGGCCGGTGAGAGCGCGGCCGAGAACGAAGAGGGCGCCGAGAAGAACGAAAAGGCCTCTCCGCTCGAGCAGTTCACCGTCAACCTGAACCAGCTCGCCAAGGACGGCAAGATCGATCCGCTGATCGGCCGCCAGTACGAGGTCGAGCGCGTCATCCAGATCCTCTGCCGCCGCCGCAAGAACAACCCGCTGCTGGTCGGCGAGGCCGGCGTGGGCAAGACCGCCATCGCCGAGGGCCTGGCCTGGCGCATCACGCAAAAAGACGTGCCCGAGATCCTGGCCGAAGCCAATGTGTATTCGCTCGACATGGGCGCTTTGCTCGCGGGCACCAAATACCGCGGCGATTTCGAGCAGCGCCTCAAGGGCGTGCTCAAGGCGCTGAAGGACAAGCCCAACGGCATCCTCTTCATCGACGAGATCCACACCCTGATCGGTGCCGGTGCGGCCTCGGGCGGCACGCTGGATGCGTCCAACCTGCTCAAGCCCGCGCTCAGCTCTGGCCAGCTCAAGTGCATTGGCGCGACCACTTTCACCGAATACCGCGGCATCTTCGAAAAAGACGCGGCCCTGTCGCGCCGTTTCCAGAAGGTCGACGTGGTCGAGCCCACGGTGCAGGAAACCGTCGACATCCTCAAGGGCCTGAAGTCGCGCTTTGAAGAGCACCACAGCGTCAAGTACGCCGTGGCGGCCCTGCAGGCTGCGGCCGAGCTCAGCGCCAAGTACATCAACGACCGTCACCTGCCCGACAAGGCAATTGACGTGATCGATGAAGCCGGCGCCGCCCAGCGCATCCTGCCCGCGTCCAAACGCAAGAAGATCATCACCAAGGCCGAGGTCGAAGAGATCGTGGCCAAGATCGCCCGCATCCCGCCCGCCAACGTGTCCAACGACGACCGCGGCAAGCTCAAGACGCTGGAACGAGACCTGAAAAGCGTGGTCTTCGGCCAGGACAAGGCGCTTGATGTGCTGTCGTCCGCCGTCAAGATGGCGCGCTCGGGCCTGGGCAAGGACGACAAGCCGATCGGCTCCTTCCTGTTCTCCGGCCCCACGGGCGTCGGCAAGACCGAAGCCGCCAAGCAATTGGCTTACATCATGGGCATTGAGCTGATCCGCTTCGACATGTCCGAGTACATGGAGCGCCATGCCGTGAGCCGCCTGATTGGCGCGCCCCCGGGCTACGTCGGTTTCGACCAGGGCGGCCTGCTGACCGAGGCCATCACCAAGAAGCCGCATGCTGTGCTGCTGCTCGACGAGATCGAAAAGGCGCACCCGGACATCTTCAACGTGCTGCTGCAGGTCATGGACCACGGCACGCTGACGGACAACAACGGGCGCAAGGCCGATTTCCGCAATGTCATCATCGTCATGACCACCAATGCCGGTGCCGAGACGATGAACAAGGCGACCATCGGCTTTACCAACCCGCGCGAGTCCGGCGACGAGATGGCCGACATCAAGCGCCTGTTCACGCCCGAGTTCCGCAACCGCCTGGACGCGACCGTGAGCTTCAAGGCGCTCGATGAAACCGTCATCCTGCGCGTGGTCGACAAGTTCCTGCTGCAGCTCGAGACCCAGCTGGCCGAGAAGAAGGTCGAGGTCACCTTCACCGACACGCTGCGCAAGTACCTCGGCAAGAAGGGCTTCGATCCGCTGATGGGCGCGCGCCCGATGCAGCGCCTGATCCAGGATACGATCCGCCGCGCCCTGGCCGACGAACTGCTGTTCGGCCGCCTGATCGACGGCGGGCGCCTGACGGTTGACATGAAAGTGACGGCCGACGAAAAAGGCGTGGAAACCGGCGAAGTCGAGCTCGATATCCAGCCGCTGCCCAAGAAAGAGGGCAAGGCCAAGCCGGAAGCCGAGGCGGCTGAGACCAACTGAGGAACTGGCAGGCGCTGATTTTTCAGCACCTACCCAAAAGGCCGGTAGCATCACGCTATCGGCCTTTTTCACGTCCGCCAATGCCGCCAACCTTTCAAACCCAGCCTTGACGCTCCCCGAACTCAGCTCCGAATGGAAAGCCGGCCTCTCCCTGGCCTGGAGCCTCTATATCGCGGTGCTGTCCATCTGGATCGTGATGCAAAAGCGCGCCCCGGTGTCCACCATGAGCTGGATACTGTCGCTGGCCTTGCTGCCCTTTGCGGGCTTTGTCGTTTATTACTTCCTCGGGCCCCAGCGCCTGAAAAAGCAGCGCCTCAAGCGCCTGCGCAGCCGTGCCGGCGAGCGCGCGGGGGCCGACCTGGCCCTGCTGCGCGAGGCCGCGGAAATGGCACCCGCGGCCCTGCGGCAGATGGCCGCGCTGGGCACCGCCGCCTGCGGCCTGCCGGTATCCAGCGCGACCTCGGTCGAGTTGCTATCGGGCGGCGCCCGCACCTTTGACCGCATCTTCGAGGCAGTGCGCGAGGCACGTGACCACATCCACCTCGAGTACTACATCTTCGAGCCCGACCAGATCGGCACCCAGCTGCGCGACCTGCTGGTGGAAAAAGCCGGGCAGGGCGTCACCGTGCGGCTGCTGGTCGACGCGCTGGGCTCCAAGCGGCTGGGCCGCAGCTTCCTGGCGCCGCTGCAGGCCGCCGGCGGCCAGGTCGCGTTTTTCCACGACACCCGCATAGGCCGGCGGCTGCGCCCGGTGACCAACTACCGCACCCACCGCAAGATCGTGGTCTGCGACGGCAGCATAGGCTTTACCGGCGGCGTCAACATCACCGATGAAGAGGATCGGCGCACCCGCAGCGACGCCTACCACGATGTGCACCTGCGCATAGAAGGCAGCGCCGTGCGCTGGCTGCAGACCACCTTCCTCGAAGACTGGGCCTATACCACCGGCGAGTCCCTGAACGACGGGCAGCGCGCCCTGCCGCAATTGTTGCCGCGGCTGCAACCCGAAGCCGAGGCCGGCGAGATTCCCGTGCAGATCGTCACCAGCGGGCCCGACACCACGCTGGAGCCCATACACCGCATGCACGTGGCGGCCATCAACGCCTCTTGCCAGCGCGCCTGGCTGACCACGCCGTACTTCGTGCCCGGCGAGCCCGCGCTGATGGCGCTCACCAGCGCCGCGCTGCGCGGCGTCGACGTGCGCCTGCTGGTGCCGCGCCGCAGCGACAGCCTGATCGTCAGCGCCGCCGCGCGCTCCTACTATGACGAACTGATCGCCGCCGGCGTCAAGGTCTGGGAATACAAGGCCCGCATGCTGCACTCCAAGACCCTGGTGGTCGACGACCACTGCGCCATGGCCGGCACGGCCAACTTCGACAACCGCAGCTTCCGCCTGAACTTCGAGGTCATGGCGGTGGTCTACGGCCCGGCGCTGGCCGGGCCTCTGGCGGACCAGTTTGAAACCGACCTGCGCAGCGCCGCCGCCGTGCGCGCCCACAGGCCGCAGCGCTTCCTGGTGCGGCTGGCCGACGCCACCGCGCGGCTGTTCTCCCCCTTGCTTTAACCCTCCTTCCCGAGACGCTCCATGGCCTCCCACACCTTTCTCTGGCACGACTACGAGACTTTCGGCATCAACCCCCGGCGCGACCGTCCCGCGCAGTTCGCCGGCATACGCACCGACGCCGAACTCAATGAAATCGGCGAGCCGCTGATGCTTTACTGCAAGCCCGCCAACGACTACCTGCCCGACCCGGAGTCCTGTTTGCTCACCGGCATCACGCCGCAGCAGTGCCTGGAGCGCGGCGTGGCCGAGCACGAATTCGCCGCCCGCATCGAGGCCGTGCTGGCCGAACCCGGCACGATTGGCGTGGGCTACAACACCATACGTTTTGACGATGAAGTCACGCGCCACCTGTTCTGGCGCAACCTCATCGACCCCTATGCGCGCGAGTGGCAGAACGACTGCGGCCGCTGGGATTTGCTGGACGTGGTGCGCATGGCCTACGCCCTGAGGCCCGAGGGCATCATCTGGCCGCGCAAGCCCGACGAGCGTTTTCCCGACGACCCCAAGGTGACCCGCCCCAGCTTCAAGCTCGAAGACCTGGCGCGCGCCAACGGCCTGATGCATGACGCCGCGCACGACGCGCTGTCCGACGTGCGCGCCACCATCGCGCTGGCGCGGCTGATCCGCCAGGCGCAGCCCAAGCTCTTCGACTTCGCCCTGAGCCTGCACAAAAAGGACAGGGTCGCCGCCGAACTCGGCCTGCCGACCAGCCCGCAGACGGCCCAGCCCTTTTTGCACATCTCGGGCATGTTCCCGCCCGAACGCGGTTGCCTGGGCGTCATGTGGCCGCTGGCCACGCACCCCACCAACAAAAACGAGCTGCTGGCCTGGGACCTGTCGCAAGACCCCAGCGAATTGCCAATGCTGGATGTCGCCACGCTGCGCCAGCGCCTTTTCAGCAAATCCGCCGACCTGCCCGAGGGCGTGCAGCGCCTGCCCATCAAGTCGGTGCACCTCAACAAGTCGCCCATGGTGGTGCGCAAACTCGCCACCCTGACGCCCGAGATGGCCGCCCAGTGGGGCGTGGACCTGGAGGCGGCCCTGCGCAACGCCGAGAAAGCCGCCGGCCTGCCCGACATGAGCGCCATCTGGCCCGAGGTCTTCCAGCGCCCAAAGGAGGCTGCGCCCGACGTCGACGAAGATCTCTACGGCGGGTTTATCGGCAATGCCGACCGGCGGCGCCTGAACCAGCTGCGCGCGCTGTCTCCCGCCGAACTCGCCCACAGCCGCACCGGCTTTGACGACGACCGGCTCGAAGAATTGCTGTTCCGCTACCGCGCCCGCAATTTCCCCGAAACCCTGTCGCCCGAAGACGCCGAACGCTGGGAGGCGCACCGCGTCGCCTGGCTGCTCGAAGGCGAGGGCGGGGCGCGCAACGTGGATGCGCTGTTTGCGCGGATTGATGTGCTCTCAGAAACGGCAGACGAGCGGGGCGAGGAGATTTTGGGCGCGCTTTATGAATATGCGGAGTTTGTGGCGCCAGAGGTTTAGGTGCCGGTCTTGCTCCGGCGAGCGCGCTTCCTCTCCTCCTGTGTTCTTTGCTGAGAGTTGCTGGCCGGGGTCGCCCGGCCAGCAAGATCAAGAGAAGGGCGCGCCGCCGGAGCAAGAACCGAACTCAAGCCGCAGCCCGTTCCGCAGCAAGCTCCGCATAAGCCTTCCCAAACCGATTAGCCAGGAAGTCCCCCAACGCAATTTCCTCCTGGCGAATGAACCCCCGCGCCGGCAGCCGCCCAGCCGCCAGCAAGTCCAACACAGCACAAATACCAGAAGCCGTGGTGACCTGGATCGCGCTGCGCAACACGCCGTCCACCACCTGGCTATAAACCTTGTGGGCGTAGGTCTCCTGCATGAGCCGGCCTTCGCGCTGGCCGCTCACGGTGACGAAGACGATGACCACGTCCTGCAGCGTCACGGGCAGGGCGTTTTCGAGAAGGTCCTTGAGCACGTGGCGGCGTTCGCGCAGGCGCAGGTCGTTGAGCAGCACTTTCATGATGGCCGCGTGGCCCGGGTAGCGTATGGTCTTGTAGTTGAGGTGGCTGACTTTGCCCTGCAAGGTTTCGCACAGCGTGCCCAAGCCGCCCGAGGTGTTGAAGGCTTCGTAGGTCACGCCGTCGAGCGAGAACTCCTCATGCTCGGCCAGCGGCGGCACCTGGCGCAGCACGCCTTCGACAATCGCCTCGCAGGGCTCGCAGTACTCGTTGATGACGCCGTCGGTGCTCCAGGTCAGGTTGTAGTTGAGCGCGTTCGACGGGAACTGCGGCAGTGCGCCCACGCGCATGCGCACGCTGTGCAGGCTGTCAAAGCGCCGGCACAGGTCGGCCGCGACGATGGAGACAAAACCCGGGGCCAGGCCGCATTGCGGGATCAGCGCCGAGCGCGCACCAGCTGCCGCCAGTTCCTTCACGCGCCGTGTGCTGGCCACGTCTTCCGTGAGGTCCAGGTAGTGCACGCCCTGGGCCACGGCGGCTTCGGCGATCGCAGTGGTCAGGTGAAACGGCGCCGCGCTGAGCACCGCGTACTGCCCGTCCAGCGCCGCATGCAGGGCCTGCGGGTTGTTGATGTCCAGCGCCAGCCGCTGCACGCGCGGGCCGGTCGCGATGCCTGCCAGCGCCGCCGGCGAGGCGTCGGCGACGGTCACTGAATAGTCCTGCGTGGCGCCGAGCAGCGCGGCGATGGTTGAACCGATTTTCCCGGCGCCTGCGACCATGATCTTCTTCATGAGGGTCTCCTTGGTAGTGCACCCCGATGCAGAGGCATGGATCATTTTGGAAGCCCATGCAGACGGTTACCAGTATCAATTTAGGCGAAATAACGCCATACTTTAGGTAAACAGGCTATCTGAATACGCGATTTAACTAATTTAGGTGAGAACCATGCAACTCGACGCCATAGACCAGACCTTGCTGGCCGAACTGCGCGACAACGCGCGATGCCCCATGGCCCTGCTTGCACGCAAGGTTGGTTTGTCGCGCACCGCGGTGCAGGCCCGCATCACGCGGCTGGAGCGCGACAAGGTCATCACCGGCTATGGCGCGCGCACCGGCGATGCCTATGAGCAGTCGCAGGTGTCGGCCCACGTGATGCTCACCGTCGGCCCCAAGCTCACGGGCACGGTGGAGGCGGCGCTGCGCAAGATTCCCGAGGTGCGCTCCCTGCTGTCCATCAGCGGCACCTACGACATGATCGCCATCGTGCAGGCCGGCTCCATCGAAAGGCTGGATGCGCTGATAGACGGCATAGGGCTGCTGGATGGCGTGGAGCGCACGCATACCTCGGTGGTGCTGTCGACGCGGATACAGCGCTGAGGTTTATGCACGGTTAGTCGTCGTTGGCAACAGACCACTTGCCCGCTTTCAATTCAAGGCGCCTGGGACAGGATCTGGACTCGGGCATATCCGGCGCGCACAGGCCCGCGACCTTGATGGTGGACGGCCCGCTCCAGCGTGTGTCGGTCGGGCTCCAGTCGCGGGCGTCCGGCCCGTAGGTGTACTCGACACGGGGCTTGCCCTGGTTGATCCGCCAGACCTCCACGCCGTTGCCGTCATAGTTTGCTTCGCCCGCCGCCGAAAAGGCCACGGCTCTTTTGCGGTCGGGTGACACGCCTGGAAACCCCAGCATGGGGTATTGCCGGCCGGTGGTGTGGTCGACGGCGACGTAGCTGCTGCCTTCCCACAGCTGGGCATACAGAATGTGAAGCCGGGCATCCGGCAAGAAGGCGAGGTAGTTGTAGCCGACGTCCTGGTCGCTCTCGCTATTGACGTCCCTGATCCGCACCGTCTTGTGGGCGGTGCGTATGCTTAAAAGCGGGCCTGCCCGCGAAAACCGGAAGGACTGGGCGGACTTTGCCTGGACGCGTTCTATGGCCTGGGCGCACTCAAAAGAGGGTTGCTGGTTCTGGCAATGCACCAGAAGCTTCTGGTAGGCCGGCGGCTCGGCCTTGCCGGGGCCGGCCAGCAAGGTGAGGGGCAACAGCAAGAGGAAGGGGCGCATTGTCTGCCGTGCCTACCACCAGCCGTTTTGCCTGAGCACCATCTTCTTGTAGTAATCGATGTTGGAACGGGCCGCGAAGATGGCCGCGACGCCATAGCCCAGCGAATTGCTGAAGCGGCCCAGGCCCGCCATTTCCAGCACGAACTGCAGCAGCAGCACCACCGCCACGCACACCACAAACAGGCTGATGGCTTTTTTCCACATGCCCTTGGCCAGGTAATAAAAGGGGCCGAACAGGAAAGCCAGGATGCTGAAGCCGATCTTCATGCGCTCGCCGACGCCGAGGGCCTTGAACTGGGGCAGCTTGACGCCGCCGGCTTTTTCGATGAGCTGGAATTTGGTTTTCCAGGCATCGGAAACCGGCAGCTCGGCTATGCTGGCGGTGGCCTGTGGCGCGGGCACGTCGCTGACCGGCGCTTGCGGCGGCGCAAAAGGGTTGGGCTGGGGTGTGGGCTGGCTCAAGGTATTCCTCCCGTTGATGGACTGGCATGGGCGCGGCCGGCTCAGGGGTCCGGTCTGGGCGTCGCTGTGTGGTTTATATCAGCATGGAGCCGGGGCGCCCGTTGATTGCCACGGCGCGTGTTTTTCCATCACGGCCTCAAAGCGCGCGCCGGCCTCAAAGCCCGCCAACCAGGCCTGCAGGCGCGGCCAGGGCTGGCCCGCAAACCAGGCGGTATCGGTGTGGGCGAACTGGCGCACAAAAGGCAGCAGGGCCATATCGGCCAGGCTCACGCGGGGGCCGAACAGCCATCCTTCGTCCAGCATGCCGTCCAGCTTTGCCAGCCACGCCGCACCTTGCGCGCGGTGCAGCAGCGCAAACGCCTGCACGTCAGCTGCTGATTCGTCGGGATAACGGTGCGGGTATTTGTAGCGGTCCAGGTCGCGTTTGAAATCACCGTCGTTGCTGGCCACCAGCGCCAGCATGTCTGCTACGGCGCCGCGCGGCGGCAGCAGCCAGCTTTCCGGGTCCTGGCGCCGCAGCGCCCACAGCATCACGTCCAGGCTCTGGTCAATGACGGTGCTGTCGGGCAACACCAGCACCGGCACCGTGCCCTTGGGCGAGGCGGCCAGCAGCTCGGCGGGCTTGTCGCGCAGCACGACTTCGCGCAGCTCATACGGTTCGCCGCTCACCGCCAGCGCGAGCCGCGCGCGCATCGCATACGGGCAACGCCGAAAGGAATACAGGACGGGCAGGGCGCCGGTCATGGGAAACCGTCAGGCGCCGGGCTGGCGCACGCCGATGTGCGCGGCCTGGCGTTTTTCGGCGAGTTCGACCTGGCGCTGGCGCTCGCGGTAGCCGGCTTTCTGTGCTTCCGTCGTTTTGCCGTGGCAGTGCGGGCAGCTCACGCCGAGTTCATACAGCGGCGACCGGCGGTCCTCCTCGCTGAGCGGGTCGCGGCACGACCTGCACAGCGTGAAGCCGCCGGGCTTGAGCCCGTGGCCCACCGAGACGCGCTCGTCGAATACAAAACATTCGCCCTGCCAGCTGCTTTGCGCCTCGGGCACGGTCTCCAGGTATTTGAGGATGCCGCCTTCGAGGTGGTAGACCTCCTCAAAACCCTTGGAGCGCAGCAGCGCGGTGGACTTCTCGCAGCGTATGCCGCCGGTGCAGAACATCGCGACCTTGGGTTTCTTTCCGTCTTGGGCCGCCAGCTTGCCGCCCTCCGCCATTTCGCGCTCCACCCAGCCGGGCAGTTCCGAAAAACTGCCGGTGTGCGGGTTGATCGCGCCTTCAAAGGTGCCGATGGAGACCTCGTAGTCGTTGCGTGTGTCGACCAGCACCACACCCGGCTCGCTGATCAGCCGGTTCCAGTCCTGCGGCTTGACGTATTCGCCGGCCATCAGCGCCGGATGGACTTCGGGCACGCCCATGGTGACGATCTCGCGCTTGAGGCGCACCTTCATGCGGTAGAAGGGCATCTCCGCAGCCCAGGCCTCCTTATGCTCCAGCCCGGCCAGGCGCGGGTCGGCGCGCAGAAACGCCAGCACCGCCTGCACGCCTTCGGGCAGGCCCGCGATGGTGCCGTTGATGCCTTCAGGCGCCAGCAGCAGCGTGCCCTTGACGCCGTGCGCCTCGCAGCGTGCAAGCAGCGGCGCCTGCAGCGCGGCGAAGTCGGGCAGCTCAACGAATTGGTAG
This sequence comes from Polaromonas sp. LjRoot131, assembly GCF_964252805.1. Lineage (NCBI taxonomy): Bacteria > Pseudomonadati > Pseudomonadota > Betaproteobacteria > Burkholderiales > Comamonadaceae > Polaromonas > Polaromonas sp. LjRoot131. Next base: position 1,241,382 of record NZ_CAXUPF020000001.1, read on the forward strand.
AGGGCGGCGGTCAGGAAGGGGGACATGGAGCGGATAAAACGGGATGAAACGGGTTGAGGAGGGCCCGAAGAGGCTTTTTAAGGCGTGCGGGCCAAGCCTTTAATGGTAACGGCCTGGGCTTTTACGCCACCAAAACCTGATTTTGTGACAAAAGGCACCTGATTCAAGCCAGGCGGCAGCGCTTTAAGCCTCTGTCTGGTAGACATTTTGCTGCAATGCAGCAAAATAACCGTGTACTTATTAAAGGCGTCCACGCGGGCCGCTACGGCCACTCTTCATGACCTCCCCAGCACAAGTCTTTCCATGCCTAAAAGCCTGAGCAGCCTCTGGTTGAAAAGCCTGCGCCGCGTCACCAAGGCCCAACAGGCCCAGCAGGTGCGGGGCCTGCGCCTGTTTGAAAGCCTCTTGCCCAAAGCCGCGCCGGCCACCAAACGGCGCAGGCCCAAGCTCAAACTGGTCAAACCCGCCATGGTGGCCCGGCCCGCCAAAAAAGCGCGCCGCCCTGCGGCGCAGGCCCGCGCGGCCGCGGGCTTGCCCGGCACCTGGCGCAAGGCCTGGTTCAGCGTGCCGGCCGACGGCCCCTTCGGGCATGCCAGGCGCATGCTGTACTGGCTCTACCTTCCCGCCAGCGCGGCCAGGGCGCCCGACGCTCCCGCAACCCCGCGCCCGCTGGTCGTGATGCTGCACGGCTGCAAGCAGACGGCGGCCGACTTCGCGGCCGGCAGCCGCATGAACGCGCTGGCCGAACGCAAGGGCTTCGCGGTGCTGTACCCGCAGCAATCGGCGACGGCCGATGCGCACCGCTGCTGGCACTGGTACCGGCGCGACACCCAGCGCGGCGAGGGCGACGTCGAGCTGATCGCCGCGATGATCGCGCAGGTGCAGCGCAAGCACGGGCTGGACACTTCGCGCACCTACGTCGCGGGCCTGTCGGCCGGTGCCGCGCTGGCCGCCATCGTGGCCTTGCGCCATCCGGAGCTGATCGCGGCCGTGGGCATGCATTCGGCGCCGGTGTTCGGCACCACCCATTCGCCCTTCAGCGCCTACCGCGCCATGCAGCATGGCTCGGGCTCGTCTTACCGCGCCGCGGCGCGCGAATTTGCCGGTGTGGAGCCGCAGTTTCCCGGCATGCCGGCCATCCTGCTCCACGGCGACCACGACACCGTGGTCCGGCGCGTCAACGCCGACCAGCTGGCCGAACAGTTTGAAATCATCAACGGCCCGGCATTGGCGCAGGGCGCATCGGGCGAAGGGCCCGTGGTACGCCGCCATCCCGAGCGCCGCGGCGGCCGCAAGCCGCGCCACGCCTACCAGACCGCCACCTGGTATGCCGGCCGAAAGCCGCAACTGGTGAGGTGCGACGTCGATGCGCTGGGCCACGCCTGGAGCGGCGGCGACGCCAGCGTCGAGTTCAACGAGCCCGACGGGCCCGACGCTTCACTGCTGATGTGGACCTTCTTCAGCTACCACCGTCGCTTGCCGGCCTTGCCGCCGGCCTGAGCTTCCCGCGCCTTTATGGGCGAGGCAGCAAACCCGTGATGAAATCGTCGACTGCCTCGGTGTACGCGCCGGGCAGGCCCAGCGTGGTGTTGACCTGTGCATGCGTGAGGTCTTGCGGCAGCACGCTCGCGCGGCCGCCCTGGGCCGTGGCCTTGGCGGCAAAGTCGCGCGCCTGCGCGCAGGGGTCGTCGGCCCGCTGTGTCGAGCACACCAGCAGCATGGGTGCGGCGCCCGGCGCCAGCACGCCGCTGGGCGAGACGCTGCGCCAGTAAGCCGGGTCGGCGCCGAACACGCGGTCGTAAAAGCGCATGTGCCGCGCCTGCATGATGCGCTCCAGGTCCAGCGCGGCACTGTCGAGCGCGACTGTGCCCAGCCAGGCCTGGGCGCCGGCCTCGCGCGCCAGCGCCGGCGAGGCCGCCAGCAGTGCCGCCAGGTGCGCGCCGGCCGAATGCCCCATCAGGATGAACTTCGCCGGGTCGCCGCCCCAGGAGGCCGCCAGGCCCTGGGCCTTGGCCAGCGCCGCGGCCACATCGCGAGCCTGCAGCAGCGGGTCGGCCTGCGGCGAGAGGCGGTAGCCGACCGAGACAAAAACATAGCCCTTTTGCCGGACCCAGTACGCGACCTTGTTGTCGACCACATTGGACATGGCCTTGTTGCCCACCATCCAGGCGCCGCCGTGCACCATGACGATGACGGGCGCCTTCGCCGTGTCCGTCGCGGACGCCGGCAGGTACACGTCCATGCGCTGGCGCGTATCCGTGCCGTAGGCGATGTCGGCGATGCGGCGCACACCGTCAGGCACGGCCGGCGCGGCCGCGGCAAAAGTAGCCGAAAAAAGCAGCGTGGCGACAAGGCCGGCCTGTCGCGCCCGGGTGGCAAGAGGTGTCATCAAGATCTCCAGTCAAACAGCGCCCGGCGGGGCGCCATCGAGGTTAAACCATTCGTGTGGTGTTGTGCGTGGCGGCCCGCATCGAAGCCGCCGCATCAGCCGGCCGGCTTGCGCGCGCCTTTTTTCGACACCACAAAGGCCTCGATGTCGGCCAGGGAAATGGCGCCCGTATGGCCGGCGTCGATGGCGTCAAAGTTTTTGTACACCTTGGGCATTTTGGCCTGCGCTTCTTCGCGGGTCAGCTTGCCGTCCTTGTTGGTGTCGGCCGCCTCAAAGCGGTTTTGCAGTTCGGTGCGGGCTTTTTCCATGCGGCCGGCCTTGGGTGCCTGGGCATGGGCCGCGGCGCCCAGTGCCAGCAGGCCGATGATTGAAAGTATGCGCAGGGTGGAAGAAGACATCATGAAAGTACTCCGGTTAAACAGGGGGGTAAACGAAATGTGAAGGGGGCCCGCTTAGCGCGACGGGCAGCTCATGCTGGCGCCGCTGGCGTCATAGCAGGTCGTGCTGCGGGTGACGCCGGTGGCCTGGTTATAGGAGGCCGTGCTTTGAACGCTGTTGCCGGTGGCGGCGCTGGTGGCACTGGTATTGCGGCTGGCGTTGACGCTGCCGTCGGCGGTTTTGCTGCTGCCGCCGCTGCTTTCCACGCTGCCTTTGGCGCCGCTGGCGGCAAAGCTGCCGCTGCGTTGGGTGGAGCCGTCCGCGCTGCGGCTGGCCTGGCTGTTGCGCACGGCAGTGGCGCCGTTAGGGCCCGTGGTCGAGGCGCTGCCCACGGTGCTGGCATTGCCTTGCCCGTCGGTGGTGGTGCTGCGGTTGCGCACCCGTGTGCCGCCCTGTGGGCCCTGGCGGGTGACGGCCTTGGTAGCAGTGGCGCTGCCGGCGGCATGGGTCCGCACCACGCTGCGGCTGGCCGCTTCGGCGTCAGCGGCGGCGAAACCCGCGGTCAGCAGGGCGCATGTCAGGGCGGTGGTGGAAAGCGTGGTTTTCATGGCGGGTTCCTTGAAGGTTGACGTGCTTTGCGTGGGACTTCCGGCGCCGCTGGAATCTGTCTTGCATGTATCGCAGCGCCGTGACGCCACTGTGGCCGCCAGATGTGAGCCAATCATGGCTGGCGCCGGCCTCTTGATGACAAGGCATGAACAAAGCGCGGCTTTGTCATCGTTTGTCATGATTTGCCGGGCGGACGGCCCGGCGCGGGCCGCTACCATGGGGCATCTTTCTTGCAATGGGATGTTTCTGATGCTGGATTCCAACGCGCTTTTGCAGGCAGGCCCCCCGCCATGAGCGAGGCATTGGCCCGGGTCCTGGTGGTCGACGACGAGGCCGACCTGCGCAGCCTGCTGCAGCGCTACCTGAGCGACCAGGGTTATGCCGTGCGCACGCTGGAAGACGCCAAAACCCTGGACACCCTGCTGGCGCGCGAGCGTTTCGACGTGCTGGTGCTCGACGTCATGATGCCGGGCGAAGACGGCCTGGCGGTGTGCCGCCGGCTGCGCGCGCAGGGCGAAACCATTCCCATCGTCATGCTCACCGCCCGCGGCGACCCGGTGGACCGCATCGTCGGCCTGGAGATGGGCGCCGACGATTACCTGCCCAAGCCTTTCAACCCGCGCGAGCTGCTGGCCCGCATCCAGGCGCTGGTGCGCCGCCAGCGCATGCTGGGCGCGCACAGCGGCCCGCTGCCCGGCCAGGGCACGGTGCGCTTTGGCGCTTACACCCTGAAGCTGGAAGCGCGCCGGCTCGAAAAAAACGGCGAAGACCTGCCGCTCACCACCGGTGAATTCAGCCTGCTGCAGGCGCTGGCCCTGCACCCCAACCGGCCGCTGGGCCGCGACCGGCTGATCGAGCTGGCGTATGGCCGCGACCACGAAGCCACCGACCGCAGCATCGACGTGCAGGTCATGCGCCTGCGCAAGCTCATAGAGGCCGACCCATCGCAGCCCGCCCACATCCAGACCGTGTGGGGCGTCGGTTATGTGTTTGTGCCGGACGGCGGCACGGCAAAACACGGCAAGGCGGCCAAGCCATGACGCTGTTTCCGCGCAGCCTGTTCGGCCGCAACGTGCTGCTGATCGTGGTGCTCATCGTCGCTGGCCAACTGGCCAGCGCGCTGCTGGTGCGCCAGCTGATCATCAAACCCCGGCTGGCGCAGTTGTCGGTGGCGGTGGTGCGCAATGTCGGCGCCATCCGCGCTGGCCTGGCCGCGCTGCCGCCCGCGCAACGCGAGGCCTTTGTGGCGCAGTTCAACCGCCGCGCCATGCAGGGCGTGGCGGATGAAGACGACGCGGGTGACGGCCGCGGCCAAGGCTTGCGCCTGAGCCGGCTTGAGCGGCGCTTCGTCAACGAAGCCTCACGCGGCATCGCGCTGGAAGGCGAGGGCTCTGAAATCATCTGGCGCCGCGAAGCCGGTGGCAGCCTGGCGGTGCGCCTGCGCCTGGACGGCGCCGACCATTGGGTCACCTTGCCCGGCGTGCTGCCGTCGCGTGAATTCACCGGCGCCTGGGTCGTCGCCTCGCTCACCAGCGCGCTGCTGGCCTTGCTGGGTGCGCTGCTGATTCACCGTTACCTGAACCGGCCCCTGCGCCGCGTGATGGCGTCGGCGCACACGTTGGCCGGCGGCGCCAGCCCCCAGCCCTTGCCCGAAGACGGCCCCACGGAAATCGCTGACTTGAGCCGCAGCTTCAACCAGATGGTGCGCAGCCTGGCCCAGGCCGACGACGAGCGCACGCTGATGCTGGCCGGGGTGTCGCACGACCTGCGCACGCCGCTGACCAAGCTGCGCCTGGGCATCGAAATCCTGCGCGACAAGGCCGATGAGGAAACGATGGCCCGCATGACCCGCGGCGTCGAGGAGATGGACGCCATCATCGGCCAGTTCCTCGATTTCGCCCGCAGTACCGATGGTGAAGCCCCGTCGCCGGTGGCCATGGATGCGCTGGCGGCTGAAGTCGCCGCCGCCTCGGCCGCGCAGGGCATGCCGGTGGCGCTGCGGGCCGGCGGGCCGCCGGCCGTTTTGCTGCGCCCGCGCGCCATGCGGCGCGTGCTGGCCAACCTCGTTGAAAACGCCTGGCGCCACGGCCGGCCGCCCGTGGCCATGGCCACAGGCGTGCAAGATGGTTTTGTCTGGATAGAGGTCACCGACGCGGGCCCCGGCATTCCGCCCGAACAGGCCGAGGCGCTGAAGCAGCCTTTTCGCCGCGCCGAAGGCACGCGCGGCGGCCCGGCCGGCGCCGGCCTGGGACTGGCCATCGTGGACCGCCTGGTGCGCGCCCACGGCGGGACGCTGTCGCTGCTGCCGGCTGACGGCGGCGGGCTGTGCGCCCGTATCACCTTGCCGATAGCCTGAAGGGCTGGCGGGCCGGACGGCATGCCCGGCCCGGGATTCGCGTCAGAGGAAGTGGTAGCGCAGGCCGAAGTTGACCTGGTTCACCGCGCTGGAACCGGTGGCGGAGGTGCCGACGCGGTTGTAATGCACCAGCTCAGCCGTGGCATCCACATTCGATGAGATGGCATAGGCGACACCGGCGCCCAGCGCCAGCGAGGTGTTGGAGCCTGTCGTCGACACATTGGGGGTGCTGCCGGTGGCCGAGGCCGTGTCCAGCGAGGTGTGCCACTGCTCGACGCCGGCGCGCCCGTAGAGCGACCATTGGTTGTCCAGGGGCGCGATGCCCAGCACATGCAGGCCGAAGCCGTGCGCCTTCCAGGTGCCCGAAGCGCTGTCCGCCGCCGGCGATGCGATGGCGGACTGCAGGTCGGTCGAGCCTATGCGGTCATAGCTGGCCTCGACGGCCAGGTTGGGGTTAAGGCGGTAGCCCAGCCGCAGGCCGCCTGTGGTGCCCGGTGTGCCGGTCGAGGTGCTGCTGGCCAGGCCCTGGCTGCCCAGCGCGCCGTCGATGCTGCCGCCCAGGCCGGACGCGCGGCTGGCGGCGATATTGCCGCCGAGGTAAACATCCTGTGAGCCCGCCGCCAGCGGCGCCGCCTGTGCCGGTTGCGCCAATGCGGCGCCCAGCGACAGCGCGGCGGTGGACAGCCACAACAGTTTGGATGAATAGGTGAACTTCATGATTTCTCCGGAAAAAGCCGGCGCATGGCACCGGCAACTTCAGACCTGCCTGGGCGGGCAATAGGTGCATCCCGTTGTTCAACCCAGGCCGCGCAGGACCCTGCGCCTCGCCATTGAGCGATGGCCCGGTATAGCGGCGGTCTAGCGCCGGTAAACCAACGGTAAAAAAATTGTGACTTTACGCAGTGCACCGCATCGCTCCGCATTGGCGGGCCTGTTCCGTCAGCGACGGGTCAGGCCGGCCCGGGCCGGCGGCCCTTACGCGAAATGCACGAGGTTGAGAATCGGCAGCGGGCCGCCCGGGAACTGCGCCAGGCGCGCCCCCACGGCCAGTGCGCCCAGGTCTATGCCCGAGAAGCCGAGCCGGGCTATCAGCGCGGCCACGGTGGCCTTGGCGGCCGCGTCGTCGCCTGAATAAAACATCACGCGCTTGCCGCCCCGGTCGGCCGGGTCGGTGGCCAGCAGCGCGGCCGCCAGGTGGTTAAAGGCCTTCACCACGCGCGCACCGGGCACCAGGTCCGCGACTATTTCGCTCGAGAGGCGGCCGTTCAGTTCGGCGGGCTTGAACAATGGCGCCTCGATCGGGTTGTTGGTGTCGATGACGATGCGGCCGCCGAAATCGGGCAGGCCGGCCAGCGCGGTCGGCAGGCGGCCCCAGTTGACGGCGACAAACACGATGTCTTTGGCGGCCGCCTCTTCACGCGTGCCGGCCGTGATGCCGGGAAGGCCGTGCACCAGTTCCTTGAGCGAGCCGGGGCCGCGGCTGTTCGAGAGGGTGGCGGGGATGCCGTGGCGGGCCAGGATGGCGGCGATGGCCGAGCCGATGGCGCCGGAACCGATGATGCCGATGCTGGGGGTGTTGACGGTGTTGACGGTGTTGACGGTGTTGACGGGGGTAGACATGAATTCACTCCTTGGGTTGTTGATGGGGTGAATGATGGGATTTTGATTGCCTTTTGATAAGCCGGTAATGGCTTGAATTATCTTCAAGCATTACTTTAAGATGCGACGATGGAAACCCTGGCCAACCTCGAATCCTTTGTGCGCAGCGCCGAAAGCCGCAGCTTCTCGGAAGCGGCGCGGCGCCTGGCGCTGACGCCCGCGGCCGTCAGCCGCAATGTCGCGATGCTGGAGCGCAACCTCGGCGTGCGCCTGTTCCAGCGCTCCACGCGCAAGCTCACGCTGACCGAAGCCGGAGAGCGTTTCCTGGTCTCCATCGCCGGCAACCTCGACGCGCTGCAGTCCGCCATCGCGGCGCTTGCCGATGACAGCGGCGCGCCCGCCGGCACGCTCAAGGTCAGCATGTCGCCGACCTTTGGCGTCGAACACATACTGCCGCTGCTGCCGGCCTTCCTGGATCGCTACCCACTGGTGCGCCCCGACTGGTATTTCGAGAATCGCCCGGTCGACCTGATCGCCGAAGGCTATGACGCTGCCATAGGCGGCGGTTTCGAATTGGCGCCCGGCGTGGTGTCGCGCCCCCTGGCGCCGATTCATTTGATCGCCGTGGCTTCGCCCGCTTACATGGCCGGCCGCCCGTCGCCCACCGACCCCGCAGGCCTGGCCGGGCTCAGCGGCATCGTCATGCGTTCCAGCGCCACCGGCCGGCTTCGCCAGTGGGTGATGCGCGACACGGCCGGCGTCGAAATGCCGGCCGCCCAGGCCGAGTCGGTGCTGGTGAACGACCCCACGGCCATGCGCTCAGCGGCGCTGATGGGCTTGGGCGTGACCTTGCTGGCCCTGCCCGACGTGCTGCCGCAACTGGAACGCGGCGAACTCGTCAGGCTTCTGCCGCGCTGGTATGTGGATGCCGGCGCCATTTCGATTTATTACGCCACGCGCAGCCAGATGCCCGCCAAGACGCGTGTCTTCATCGACTTTGTGGCGGAGGCCTTCGAGCGTGAGCAACTGGCCCGGCGCTTTGCCGGCAGCCTTGCTTAGGTTTGCCTCCCGCCGCCAGCAGACACGGCGGACTTGCAACACAATCGCTGTCTTCACATCTCCCGCCAAGCGGAAGGCAGCTCTCCATGACCCAATCCCTCAAAGTCGCCGTGATGGGCGCAGGCGCCGTCGGTTGTTATTTCGGCGGCATGCTGGCGCGTGCCGGGCATGAGGTCGTGCTGATCGCGCGGCCCCAGCATGTGGAGGCGATTGAACGCGACGGCCTGCGCATGGAAACCCGCATGTTCGATGAACACGTGCGCCTGGCCGCCAGCAGCGACCCGGCCGCCGTCAAGGGCGCCGACCTGGTGCTGTTCTGCGTCAAGTCCACCGATACCGAATCGGCCGGCGCGCTGATACGGCCGCATCTCGCGGCCGACACCCTGGTGCTGTGTCTGCAAAACGGCGTGGACAACGCCGACCGCCTGCGCGCGGTGCTGCCTGGCACCGCGGTGGCCGCCGCCGTGGTCTATGTTGCGACCGAAATGGCCGGCCCCGGCCACCTCAAGCACCACGGCCGCGGCGACCTGGTCATCGAGCCTTCAGCCCGCAGCGACAACGCCGCGCAAGCCCTGGTCGCGGCCGGCGTGCCCACCGAGATCTCCGCCAATGTGCGCGGCGCGCTGTGGGCCAAACTCATCCTCAACTGCGCCTACAACGCCGTCTCGGCCATCGCCCAGCTGCCTTACGGCAAGACAGTGCAGGGCGTGGGCGTCGTGGACGTGATGCGCGACGTGGTCGCCGAGTGCCTGGCCGTGGCCAAGGCCGAAGGCGTGCAGGTGGCCGGCGACGTGCACACCGCCGTCGAAAAGCTGGCCGCCAGCATGCCGAATCAATATGCCTCCACCGCGCAAGACCTGGCGCGCGGCAAGCCCACGGAGATCGACTACCTCAACGGCCTGATCGTCAAACGCGGTGACGCGCTGGGGGTGGCCGTGCCGGCCAATCGAGTGTTGTGGTCTATGGTCAAGCTGCTCGAAGGCAAGGCCGCGGCAGCCTGACTCAGCGGGAGACCAGAGGGAGAAGGTGCAAGAGAAATGGCAAGGGCAGGGCGCAGGCGTCACAAACCGGCAGCGTCAATCGTCATAGAGGCAGGTGGTACTCAATTTCGAGCCGCTTAACCTTCCACCCTGGACCAGAAAGTGCACATATGAAAATCGTCGTCATCGGAGGCTCAGGCCTCATCGGATCCAAACTCGTCAACATCCTTCGCCAGCGCGGCCATGAGGCCGTGGCCGCATCCCCGGCGTCGGGCGTCAACACCCTTACCGGCCAAGGGCTGGCGGAAGTCCTGGCAGGCACCCAGGTGGTGGTCGACGTGGCCAACTCGCCCTCGTTTGAGGACAAGGCCGTGCTGGAATTTTTTGAAACTTCGGGCCGCAACCTGCTCGCGGCCGAAGCGGCCGCCGGTGTCACGCACCACATCGCTCTTTCAGTCGTCGGCACCGACAAGCTTGTGGAAAGCGGTTATTTCCGCGGCAAGATCGCGCAGGAAAAACTCATCCGGGCCGCCAGCATCCCGTACACCATCGTCCACTCCACCCAGTTCATGGAGTTCCTGGGCGGCATCGCGCAGTCGGGCACCGAGGGGCAGATCGTCCGCCTGTCGCCGGCCTTTGTGCAACCTATCGCGTCCGACGACGTGGCCGCCGCGATGGCCGACTTCACGCTGGGCGCGCCGGTCAACGGCACGGTCGAGATCGCCGGCCCGGAAAAGGTTCGCCTTTCGGACCTCGTCCAGCGCTTCCTGACCGCAAGCAATGACCCGCGCAAGGTCGTCGCCGACCCGCAGGCACGCTACTTCGGCGCCGAGCTCAAGGACGACACCCTGGTGCCTGTTGGCAAGGCACGCCTGGGCACGGTGCGGTTTGAGGACTGGTTCGCCAGGTCGCAAGCCGCGAAATAAGCGCGGCCACTCTTCCTCCTCTAGGGAAGGCTAAGCGCAGTCACTCCTTCCCCCTCTGGGGGAAGGCTGGGATGGGGGCTCCCCGGTTTCCCTGTTCCACGCCCGCCAGGCAATCGATGGCCGCGAGGCCCCCATCCCCACCTTCCCCCAACGGGGGAAGGGGCAAGACTCGGTCACAAACCGGCGCCCTGAATCGTCTTAAAGGCAGGTGCCTCAATTCCGAGCCGCATCAAACAACCCTGTGAAAGCCCCACCATGAAAAATATCTGCACCTCCCTGTTCCTCGCAAGCGCCGCCTTGCTCGCCCAGCCGGCCCTGGCCGCCGGCCCCGAAGGCGTGCGTGTCACGCCGGTGATGGCGCAAGACCTGCCGGACATGCCCGGCAAGGAAGGCCTGATGATCACCGTCGACTACGCCCCCGGCGCGGCCGACCCGGTGCATCGCCATCTTGCGCACGCCTTTGTCTATGTGCTCGAAGGCTCCATCGTGATGCAGGTCAAGGGCGGCAAGGAAGTCACGCTGACCGCCGGCCAGAGCTTTTATGAAGGCCCCAAGGACATCCACACCGTGGGCCGCAACGCCAGCAGCACCCAGCCCGCGAAATTCCTGGTGCTGCTGCTCAAGAAGAAAAAAGCCGAGGTGCTGGAACTGGTCAAGTAGCCACCGGTCCCGGCCGGGCCGCAGGCACCAAAATGTCGAGCCCGCCGCGGCCCGGTGCACGCATTTGGGGCAATGCGCGCCTGCCGCCGTCGCATGGCGGGGCAGAAAGGCCGGTTTCCACCCGCATTCCCCACGGCACAGTAGTTGCTTTGACCTATCCGTCCGGCTAATGACGGCTGGGCATGGCGTGGCCCGCGGGCCGCTGCCCGGCGGATTTAATGGATAACGGCGTCCACTTCCAGCCTCCCATTTTTTGGGGGCGCCTGGGGGTGGATTTTTTTTGGCCTTTTGAGGCCCACAACTACAGACAAGAGGATCGCATGGCGTATTTAGTGCCTTCGGAATTTGTGACCAAGATGGTGGACGCGGGGGAGTCCAAGATCTTCATGTCCACCCGCGACACCGTTATCCGGGCCTACATGGCCGGCGCCATCCTGGCCCTGGCGGCCTGGTTCGCGGTCACCATCAATGTGCAGACCGGCCAGCCCCTGCTGGGCGCCGTGCTGTTCCCGGTGGGTTTTGTCATGCTCTACCTGTTCGGCTTCGACCTGCTGACGGGCGTGTTCGTGCTGTGCCCGCTGGCCTTGATCGACAAGCGCCCGGGCGTGACGCTGAAGGGCGTGCTGCGCAACTGGGGCCTGGTCTTCACCGGCAACTTCCTGGGCGCCTTCACGGTGGCCGTGATGATGGCCATCTATGTCACCAACGGCTTTTCCACCGAGCCCAGCGCGGTGGGCAAGGCCATAGGCGTGGTGGGTGAGAACCGCACGCTGGGCTACCAGAAGTACGGTGCGAACGGCATGCTCACGCTGTTCGTGCGCGGCATGCTGTGCAACTGGATGGTGTCGGCCGGCGTGGTCGGTGCGATGATCTCCACCCAGGTCAGCGGCAAGGTGATCGCGATGTGGATGCCCATCATGCTGTTCTTCTACATGGTGTTCGAGCACTCCATCGTGAACATGTTCCTGTTCCCCTCCGGCCTGTTGCTGGGTGCGCATTTCACCATCATGGACTACCTGATCTGGAACGAAATCCCGACGGTGCTGGGCAACCTTGTGGGCGGCCTGGCCTTCACGGGCTTGACCTTGTACGCCACGCACATTAAAACCGGACCCACACGTTCCATCAAATAATCCGCTTCAAGTACAAAGCCCTCGTGCATGCACGAATGCGTGAGGGCTTTGCCGGTACCCCCTTATGTCCCCTGAACTGAAGATATCGGCAGGCCAGTATTCGGACAAGGGCCGCAAGGAGACCAACCAGGATTTCCACGGCATCTACGTGCCGGTGGAGCCGCAGCTGAGCGCCAAGGGCATTGCCATTGCGCTGGCTGACGGCATCGGCAGCAGCGCCGTCAGCGACGTGGCCAGCCAGTACGCCGTCAGCGGTTTCCTGGAAGACTATTTCTGCACCTCGGAAGCCTGGTCGGTCAAGACCTCGGCCGAGCGCATCCTGAGCGCCACCAACTCCTGGCTGCATGCGCAGACGCAGAGAAGCCAATATCGCTACGACAGCGACAAAGGCTATGTGTGCACCCTGAGCGCTATGGTCATCAAGTCGACCACCGCGCATATTTTTCATGTCGGTGATTCACGCATTTACCGCCTGCGCGGCAAGGCGCTGGAGCAGTTGACGAACGACCACCGCGTGTGGATTGCCCAGGGCCAGAGCTACCTGGGCCGCGCGCTGGGCTTCAAGCCCCAGCTGGAGATCGACTACCAGACCCAGCCGGTGGAGCAGGGCGACATCTTCTTGCTGGCCACCGACGGCGTGTACGAACACGTCAGCGAGCACGACATGGCCGCCATCATCCGCGGCGGCGCCGATGCGCCCGAAGGCCTGGAAGCCGCCGCGAAAGCCATTGTCGACAAAGCCTTTCAGCGCGGTAGCGAGGACAACCTCACGGTCCAGCTCGTGCGCGTCGATGCGCTGCCCCGGCGCGAAGCCGGCGAGATGGTGCAGCAGCTCTCAGGCCTGCCGCTCCCCCCCATCCTCGAGGCCAGGACGGTGTTTGACGGCTACACCATCGTCCGCGAAGTGCAGGGCAGCAGCCGCAGCCACATCTACCTGGCCACCGACAACGACACCGGCGCGCTGGTCATCCTCAAGACGCCGTCCATAGACCTGGGCGGCGTCCCGGCCTACCTGGAGCGCTTCTTGACGGAAGAGTGGATCGCCCGGCGCATCAACAGCGCCCATGTGCTCAAGCCTTATATGCCGACGCGCAAGCGCCACTATGTGTATGTGGCCACCGAATACATCGACGGGCAGACGCTGCGCCAGTGGATGATCGACAACCCCCGGCCCAGCCTGGAGGTGGTGCGCGGCCTGGTCGAGCAGATCGCCAAGGGCCTGCGCGCCTTCCACCGGCACGAGATGCTGCACCAGGACCTGCGGCCCGAGAACATCATGATCGACGCCACCGGCACCGCGAAGATCATCGACTTCGGCGCCACCCGCGTGGCCGGCCTGGTGGAGGCCGACACACCTGGTGGGCACAACGACATCCTGGGCACGGCCCAGTATTCGGCGCCCGAGTATTTCCTGGGCGAGGGCGGCACCCCGCGCTCAGACCTTTTTTCGCTCGGCGTCATCACCTACCAGATGCTGACCGGCAAGCTGCCCTATGGCGCCGAGGTGGCGAAATGCCGCACGCGTTCCGCGCAGGACAAGCTGCGTTATGACTCGGTGCTCTACGAAGACCGCGAGATTCCGGCCTGGATCGACGAGGTGCTGCGCAAGGCCGTGCATCCCAATCCGGCCAAGCGCTACGGCGAGCTGTCGGAGTTTGTCCACGACCTGCGCCACCCCGGGCGGGCCTTCCTGCACAAGACACGCCAGCCGCTGCTGGAGCGAAACCCCGTGGCCTTCTGGCGCGGTGTGTCCCTGATCCTGGCGGTGGTCGTGGTGGTGCTGGTGGCGCTGAAGTCCACCAGCGGGTAAGACTCGGCTTACTGCTTAGCGGATGCCGCCATAGTCCGCCAGCAGCCCGGGCAGCGCCCGGTCCGCGATCTGCAGCTGTTCCGGGCTGAACTGGGCCAGCAAGACCTGCGCGGTCGCGTCCAGCGTGGCCAGCATGTTGGAGCGCCGTTGCGCGTCGGCCAGCAGGTACTGGAAGGCGTCTTTCGCGGTTTGTTCGTCCACGATGCGCATGCCGGCCGGGCCGCTGGTCGCCATGTCCAGGAAACGCCCCCGGAAATTCTCCCAGGCCGGGCCTTGTTCTTTTGTGATCTGTAACGCCACCCGCAGGTCAAACAGCCGGCGGCTGACCTGCTCCCAGCGCGACTGGATGCGCGGCGCCTGCGGGCCCTCCGCCTGGGCTTCGCCGGGGCGATGGGCGCGTGCGCCGCCGGTGTTGTACTGGGCATGGCTGGTGCAAGCCAGGCCCGCCAGCAGCAGGGCCGCGGCGCCTGTTCGCCAGTGTGCCGATGAAATATGCATGTCCTCTTCCTGTGGTTGACGCGCGGCCTTGCGCGCCCCGCCTATTTTCAAGACGCTGGCGCGTCCGGCAGGTAGTGCTTCGGTAAAGGCAGAGTAAACCACAGCCGCAGCGGCCGGTTCCGGCTCGCGGGCCGGCGCATTCAGAGGATGGAGAGAGGGTGGGGCGAAGGCGCGAAAGCCTTGCCCCGTTCAGCGGCCGCTCAGCTGTCGGCCCGTATGCCCCGCAGCATGATGATGCCGCCCAGGTTGCGCGTGTCCGCGCGCATGCGCGTGCGCAGGCCCTCGGCCGTGGAGGGCGCCGGCTGCCAGCCCACCGTGATCAGCCGCTGGCGCGTGTCGCCGGTCTTGAGCACGTCGATCACCGCCGCGCCCAGCTTGTCGCGGATCGCGGCCGGCAGCGAGGCCGGGCCCGCCAGCGCGGTGAAGAGTTCCATGTCCGCGCCCATGATGCCGACTTCGCGCATGGTGGGCAGCTCGGGCACCAGCATGCTGCGCTGCTCCGAGGTCACGCCTATGACTTTCATCTTGCCGGCCTTCACCTGCTGCATCGCCAGGCCCGGCGGCAGCAGCGCCGCCTGCAACTGGCCGCCCAGCATGGCGGTGATGATCTGCGGGTTGCCGGGGTAGGGCACGTGCATCACGCCCAGGCCGCCACTGCGGCTCTTGATCAGCTCCATGCCCAGGTGGCCCGGCGTGCCCGCGCCCGGCGAGCCGTAGTTGGCCTTGTCGCCCTGGTTGCGCAGCCAGGTCAGCCACTCCTGCGGCGTGGCGCCCTGCGCGAAGTTGCTCACCACCATCACCATGGGCGTCGTGCCGATCAGCGCGATCGGCGCCAAATCAACGGCCGGGTCGTAAGGCGCCATCGGGTTCAGCAGCTTGGCAATCGTCAGCTGGCTGTTGTTCATCACGCCGAAGGTGTGCAGGTCGGTCGCCTTGGCCACCTGGTCGGCGGCGATGATGCCCGAGGCGCCGGGCTTGTTCTCCACAATCACCGGCTGGCCCAGCGTCTTGGACAGCTGCTCGCTGATGGAGCGCGCCGACAAGTCCTGCACCGAGCCCGGCGGGAAACCGATCAGCAGGCGTATCGGCTTGGTCGGCCACTCGATCGCCACAGGCGCCGCCGCGGCGGCAGGCCGCGCGGCCGCCGGCTTGGCGACCGCGAGCTTGCCGCTGGCCGCGTTGCCTTGAGAGGATGGGGGATTGGCCTGGCCAAAGGCCGCCGGCGATGCCGCCGCCAGCAAAGCCGCCTGCACCACCAGTGCGCGCCGTGAGAGAAGTCGTGTCATGAGAAGCCCTCTGTTGGAGTGAAGAAAAAACCGCCATGGGACTCAGGACAAGTGGGGCGGCATGCCGATCCCCGGCATGCCGCCTGGCCATGCCCGCAGCCAGTGCTGCGGGCAGTTCACCGCTCCCCCTCTTGTTGTCCCGCCCCTTGTTTGTCCAAATCATTGTGTTGAGCGGCCCGTGCAACGGTCAACCTGTCAGGGTTGACAGGGTTGGGGGGACACAAAGGGCGGGGACGGGGAGGAGCGGGGCGCCGCAAGACGCTACGCATACAGACGAAATGCAGGCGCTGGCGGCGCAGGATGCTGGTGTCAGGAATGACAGTGATGAATTGGGCGGCGGCCGCGCTGTTGTGTGTTTGTCACGCGGGTCAGGGTATTGGGCGGCATTGGTTTTTTGCGCCTTCAACCATTGGTATGCGCCGTGCCCAAGCGCAGAGAACTAAGGGCTTAGCGCCGGCTATCGCCCGACGATTGCCTTCCAGTGCCTGGGCTCCACCGGCGTGATCGACAGCCGGTTGCCCTTGCGCAGGATGATCAGGTCTTCCAACTCAGGCCGAGCGCGCAGCTCGGGCAAGGTGATGTTGGGAATCTTTTTCGTCACCTGTACATCCACCAGCAGCCAGCGCGGCTCCTCGCGCTTGGACTTGGGGTCGTAGTAGGGCGACTTGGCGTCGAACTGCGTAGGGTCAGGGTAGGCCGTGGACGCCACACGCGCGATGCCGACAATGCCCGGCTCGGCACAGCTCGAGTGGTAGAACAGCACGCCATCCCCGACCTTCATCCCGTCACGCATGAAGTTGCGCGCCTGGTAGTTGCGCACACCGACCCAGGGGACTGTCGAATTTTTCGCCGCGAGCGCGTCGTCGACGGAGCACTCTTCGGGTTCGGATTTCATGAGCCAGTAGCTTGTCATGGGGTGGCCTTGATGCCTGATATGGGGACGGAGCAAAGCTTAGCGGATCAACCGGGCAAAGAAAAGCCGATCCGGCAGCGATAGCCGCTTGACACTGCAGAAGCTCTTGACTAAAGTAATTAACAAATAAGTTAATAAGTAAACAGATGGCTGCCTCCCTCGACAAAATCTTTGAAGCGCTCGCCTCGGGCCCCAGGCGCCAGATCCTGGCCTACCTCACCGAGAAAGAGCTCAGCACCACCGAGCTGGCCGAGCGCTTTGCCATGAGCACGCCGGCTGTTTCGCGCCATCTGTCGGTGCTCGAAAACGCCGGCCTCGTGACCAGCGAGCGCAGCGGCCAGTTTGTGCTCTACAAGCTCAACGGCGACAGCCTCGTCAACAGCCTCACGGGCTATGCCTTTGAACTTTGCCCGGTCGCGCGGCCCCTGAAGCGGGAGCGTGTCGCGGCCAAAACACAAAAAGCCAGGTAACAAAAAGGAGAGAGGGACTCATGCTGAATCTCACACAGGTGATTGAAACGTTTCCGTCGGTTCGCATTCCATCCGAATCGGGCGGCCTGGCCGTCGAGGTGTCCTTGATTGCGCAGATCGGCCACGGTGCCGGCAACCATCTGTTTGCCAGTGTGGCCTCCCGGCAGCGCCAGCACAGTGCATTTGTCGATGAACTCGATGAGCCTTCGGCCAAGCTGGGCGGGACCAATTTCGCCAAAGGTGACGCCACCTCGCTGTATTCATTTGTCGTGGGGCCCAAGGGCCATCCGTTTCACCGCCATGCGGGGCACCGCATCTTCACGGCGGTGTCGGGCAGCGGCGGGGCCCAGTTGCGCTTCTCGAGTGCGTCGGAACAGCAAATCCAGGAAGACCCGCACAACTTCATGCGCGCGCTGCGCTTTGTGAACATACCGCCGGACTGCCTGTTCACCGTGCGTTTTGGCGGTGAAACCTGGCACCAGTTTTCTCCGCTTTCGCGAAACTCTTTGCACCCGGTGTTTTTTGCCTTGTCTTGCCATACCAATGAGTTGGGAGGCAATTTGTCGGAGGCTTTGAAGGAAGATGTGCTGGCCAACAAGGCGAGCATCCCCTCATTGACGGAGTTGCTGCCCGATGCGGTGAAAGCGCTGCTTGAGGCGAAAGACTTCAAGGCCGATGCCGTGCCGACCACTACGCTGTCGCTCGACGCGCCGCCCGGAACCTTCCATCGCGTGGTCTGCAACACCGTGCGCAGCGGCGCGGGTGTGTTGCGCGGTTTGTGGGGATCGTGGAAAGGTGCCTCGGGCTTTCTGTCGCATGGTGGCTCCGCCCGAAGCGTGACGGAGCTCAGCAGCCCGCCGGCCGATTCCCTGCTGCTTCAGCAACTGGCGGAACTGCGTGTCCACCATGAAGACACCTTCCGCCTGCGTGTGACCGGTACCAACTTCGGGCACACCAGCGCCACGAATTTGCTGGCCGCGGTTCTGGAAGGCTTTTTGCTCAATGCGCCCAGCGGTGTGTCCAACCTCATGGCGCTGCGCAACGTGCTGGTCAAGCCCCTGGGCCTGCGCACCTCGCCCCTGGGCTGCCCGGTGTCCTCGCTGTTGTCGCCGGACACCAGCAACATGTTCGCCAACCGTTATCCGGTGCTCGATCAAAACACCAATGCCACCGACACCAAGGCGCAGGTCATCCTGGGCGCCAATGACAAACATTTGTTGTTCAGGTCCTGCGTGAGTGTGGAAATCGTCGACAAGCACCATGTCGACGTCATGCTGGGTACCCGGGTGCACTGCAAGAATTTCTTTGGCCGCTTTTACATGGCAGCGATCGACTATGTGCACCGCCACTACGTCACGCCGACGATGCTGCGGCTGGCGGTGGAATATGCGGTGGTGCAGGAGAAAGAGTCGGCCGTACCCGCCAAGCTGGTGACGGCCTGACATCAGGGCGCTGGTGACCCTGTTGTGCCGCTAGCGCTCAGTCATCCACGCGGCCATGGTGTCCAGCAGTTCCTCGCGCACCTGCTCATCGGTGCGGCCTGAACGCACGAGCACATGGAAGGCGTGGTCGGCGCCGTCCACGATGTGCAGGCTTGCCTTTTTGCCGAGGCTTGCCGTGGTCTGCGTGACCAGGTCCAGGTCGGCGAGGGCATCGCGCGTGCCTTGCAGAAAGAGCATGGGCAGCTTGACGCCCGCCAGGTGCGCGGCGCGTTCGGTGGACGGTTTGCCGGCCGGGTGTAGCGGAAAACCCACGAGCACAAGGCCCTTCACTGCGGGCAAGGGCTCAGCCGCCTGCGCCTGCGTGCTCATGCGCCCGCCGTAGGACTTGCCGCCGGCAAACAGCGGTACCCCGGCAGGCATATGCTGCGCGGCTTCGGCGACCGCCGCCCGAATGGCGGCATGCGCAACGGCGGGAGAGTCCGGGCGTTTCGAGCCTTGTTCCATGAACGGGAAATTGAAACGCAAGCTGGCGATGCCGCGTTCCGCAAGCCCCTGGGCGATGGACGCCATGAAAGCGTGGTCCATGTCCGCGCCGGCGCCGTGGGCAAACACGTAGCAGGCCTTAACGCCGGCCGGCGTCTGCAGCAGGCCGGAAATGCTTCCGCCGGAGGGAAGCGGAATGGTCAGTGGAATGGGGCGTGTCGACATCAAGGGAAAGCGTGCCGGGCTGCATTCATTTCTGGGGTTTTACCGCAGGATCGGCGATCCCGGGCGGCAGGCGATTCAGCAGCCAGCGGATCGCCAGCGGAACCAGCACCAGGTCGTCGGTTATGCCGATAACGGGCAGGATGTCGGGGATGAGATCAATCGGTGAGAACAGGTAGAGCGCAATCGCCGCTGTACCCCATTTCAGCCAGGCGGGCGCTTGGGGGTGGCGCAGGGCCGTCCACAGCCGCCGTGCATCGCCGCGTACCAGGACCCAGAGCAAAGTCAGGCGTTTGAACATGAATACTCCTTGGGTGAAGAAGGTGCAAGCCCGGCGGGCCGCTGGCATCCAGATGGTGCTGCTTGCCTGGGCTGCAAGGGACCTGACAGGGCGTTACATTCGCGGCGGCGTGCGGCTTGTTCTTTCTTGCTCCTTCCCCCTTTGGGGGAAGGTTGGGATGGGGGCCCGCGGCGTTTGATCACACCGCAGCTTTGGATTGGAGGCCGGTAGCCCCCATCCCTGCCTTCCCCCAGCGGGGGAAGGAGTGAGAGGAAGTCAGTGCGCCAGATCCGCCACCAGCTTGTTGGCCGCCTGGACAGCCTCATCGCGTGTGGGCCAGGTCCTCTTGCTCCTTCCCCCTTTGGGGGAAGGTTGGGATGGGGGCCCGCGGCGTTTGATCACACCGCAGCTTTGGATTGGAGGCCGGTAGCCCCCATCCCTGCCTTCCCCCAGCGGGGGAAGGAGTGAGAGGAAGTCAGTGCGCCAGATCCGCCACCAGCTTGTTGGCCGCCTGGACAGCCTCATCGCGTGTGGGCCAGGTCCTGTCGTCGCTGTCGTGCAAGGGCGGCAGCGACTCAATATGCACCACGTCGATGTACCAGGGACCGTCGGGGAGATGGCGCAGCCTGGCCATGTAGTGCCTGCCGTTCGCGACGCCGGGGACGTATTCCTCGATCGGTTCCGGCTCTTCCGCTTCTTCGGCTTCTTCTGGTTCTGGGTTCATCGGGTTTCTTTCTTTCCAAATCCCGATTATCCGCAAAGGGTGCGGCTAATCCTTGATATCCACCTTGAGCGCCGCGAGCTTTTTGGCATAGGCATCCCGGCGTTTGGCGGCTTTTTCCGCGGTCTCGACGGCCATCTGGATTGCCTTGGGGCCTTTGGCTGCAACGGTTTTGATCAAGCCGAATTTGTAGGCAGCCTCTGCCTCCGCCTTCCGGTAAGTGGCGATGAGCTCGGCGTGGGCAATGGATGAATTCATGAAATAGCTCTTGATTGGTTCTACTGGTGACCTGCACTTAGGGTTTAAAACGCAACTCTACCGCGCCGACTCCCGCTATGTCACCACGCACGGTCGCATCCATGGGAGCGTTGAGCAGGCCGGTACAGGACCCGGTGGTCACGATCTGGCCTGCACTCAGCGGCTGGCCGCGTTCGGCACAGTGCAGCGCCAGCCACGATAGCAGGCGCCAGACGTCTTGCGCCGGATTGCCGCCGATGGTATGGGCCGCGGATGTTGAACCAAAACTCAGGGATGCCTCTACCGTGCGCAGGTCAACTCGCGCGGGCACCAGCGCCGACGGGTTGCCCAGCACTAGGGCGCCGTGGCATTGCAGGTCGGCCAGTTGGGCCAGCGGGTCGGCGATGTGCCCCTCCAGCAGCCGGCTTTCCACGACTTCCATCACCGGCAGCACCGCATCAAAGGCGTCGGCCAGTTCGGCGGGAGCCAGCAGCTTGCCTTGAGGGTCCAGATCCCGGCCCAGCCGGAAGGCGACTTCGACCTCGACACAGCGCCATCGCCAGGCGGGGCCTCTGAGTGTGACGCCCGAGGCGTGGATGCCTGATGCGGGAAGCGGTGCGCAATGCGGTTCGGCCTGCGAATTTTTGGCGCCTACCTTCCAGCCGGCGATGGGGCCAATGGCGGCGAGCGTCGCGTCCTGGATCGCGTAGGCGCCGGCGCGGTCAGCGGGGACGATGCCGCGCCAGGGTACGGGGGGACCGCCGGTTCGGGCGGCGATCAGTTGTTGCGCGGCTTGTTGGGGATTCATGCGGATCGCTGTCTGATTTCTTCAAGGTAAAAGTGACGTTTTGCACTTTTACCTTGAAGATTCGAGCGTGGCGCCGGCCCTATCGAAGAGCCCTAAAACCAGTCGCGGCCGGCCGGCCCGGCAGCGACAGTTGCGCAGAGACCTCGGGCGTCTGCGCCAGCAGCGTTCCCTTCTTCCATACCTTCAAGCGATTCGCCCGCAAGCGTATCGCCTCCACCGCATCCCGCGCCTGCAGCAGCACAAAACTCGCATCGCAACCCACGTCCAGGCCGTAGCCCTGCAGGTGCATGACCTTGGCGGCATTGACCGTCACCGCGTCAAAACACTGGCGTATGCCTTTCTGGCTGGTCATCTGCGCCACGTGCAGGCCCATGTGGGCGACTTCCAGCATGTCGGCGCTGCCCATGCCGTACCAGGGGTCCATCACGCAGTCGTGGCCGAAGGCGACGTTGACGCCGGCGGCCATGAGTTCGGGCACGCGGGTCATGCCGCGGCGTTTGGGGTAGCTGTCGTGGCGGCCCTGCAGGGTGATGTTGATCAGGGGGTTGGCGATTACGCTGACGCCGCTTTCGGCGATCAGGGGCAGCAGCTTGGAGACGTAGTAGTTGTCCATGCTGTGCATCGAGGTGCAATGGCTGCCGTTGGCGCGGCCTTGCAGGCCGAGGCGCTGGGTTTCATACGCCAGGGTTTCGATGTGGCGCGACAGCGGGTCGTCGGATTCGTCGCAGTGCATGTCGACCAGCAGGCCGCGCTCGGCGGCGATCTCGCAGAGCAGCTTGACGCTGGCGGCGCCGTCGGCCATGGTGCGTTCAAAGTGAGGGATACCGCCGACCACGTCCACGCCTTTGTCGAGTGCACGCTTGAGGTTGTCGACGCCGCCTGGCGTTCGCAGCACGCCATCCTGCGGGAAGGCGACCAGTTGCAGGTCGATATAAGGCGCGACCTGTTTCTTCACCTCCAGCAGGGCGTCGACCGCCAGCAGGCTGGCATCGCTGGTGTCGACGTGGCTGCGGATGGCCAGCAGGCCTTTGGCGACGGCCCAGTCGCAGTAGGCGAGGGCGCGTTCGATGATGGCCTCGGCCTTGAGCAGCGGTTTGAGCTCTCCCCACAAGGCGATGCCTTCGAGCAGCGTGCCGCTTTCATTGACGCGCGGCAGGCCGTAGCTCAGCGTGGCGTCCATGTGGAAGTGGGGGTCTACGAAGGGTGGGCTGAGCAGGTAACCGCCGGCGTCCAGGGTTTCCTTGGCGGGTGCCTGCAGGCCTGCCTGGACGGCGGTGATATTGCCGTTTTGCACGGCGACGGACATGTTGCCGCGGCCGTCGGGCAGGGTGGCGTGGGTGATGAGGAGGTCGAGCATGGCAGTGGGCCTTGTGTGGGGTGTCAGCGAGCGCGCTGCGCACGGTAGCGGTACTGGCCGGTGGCGGGGCCGACTTCGATGGTGATGCGGCGCAGCTTGTCGTCATGCCCCGAGGCGGCGCGCGCCGTGAGCACGATGCCGCTCGTCGTTGCGCGGCAAGTGAGGCCGCTGAGCGCGATCTCCGAATGGTCGTTGTTCATCTCCGTAATCCCCACCGTGTGCTCGGCATGCAGGCTGCCGTTGGCGTCGCGTGTCATCCACTGAACATACAGAAAGGATTGTGCGTACTGGTCGGCGTGCAGAACGCGATAGGTGCCCTGCTTGTCATTGCCCCATGTCCCGCACATCTGTACCCAGCTGACGGCGTCGGGTGTCTTGAAGGTGTCGTAGCTGTAGTTGCTGCCGAGTGCTTGCACGTTGGCGCAGGCCAGCGCCAGCAAGGCCGCCAGCAGCGCACCTGGTGGGGTCCTTGTCATGAGCGTTGACCCTTGCGATACGGCTTCATCAAGGCGTGGGTGACGAGGAGGTCTAACATGGCGTGGGCCTTTCAGCTGCGATTTTGCGGGTTCGCGGCCCAGTGTGCACGAGACAGGCGGTACACACAGCAGCGGCGTTCCAGGCTGTCCGTGGGATAAGCCCAGTGGTCGAATTCGTCCGCAGGGCTTTCCTGCATGCCCAGGCGCTGCATGACGGCGCGCGAGCGGGTGTTGCGCAGCGTCGTCATCGCGACGATCTCTTCCAGGCCCAGGGATTCGAAGCCGGCACGCAAGGCCATACGGCCTGCCTCGCTGGCCAGGCCCAGGCCCCAGAAACGCCGCGAGAGCCGCCAGCCCACTTCCACACAAGGGCCGATCGGAAACTGCGGGTCTGGAATGTTGAGGCCGGTGAAACCGGCGAATTGCGGCGCCGGCGCGCCTTCGGCGAGGTAGTCCAGGGCCCAAAGTCCCCAGCCGCGCTCGCTGATCTTGCGGCTCATGCGGTCTATCCAGGCGTCGCTTTGCTCACGCGTGAGCACCGCCGGAAAGTGGCGCATGACCTCGGTATCGGCCGTCATGGCGGCAAACGGTTCGCGGTCGGCGTCCTGCCACGGGCGCAGCCGCAGGCGCGGGCTGGCCAGCAAGGCCGGTGCGATGGCGGCGGCGCTGCCGGGTGTCCACGCTATGGGTGCGGCTTCGAGGCCGCCGGCCAGGGCGTCCTGCAGGAGTTGCCGCTCCGCTTGTTTGCGGGCGGTTTTTTCGTTGAGGAAGGCCGGGTCGGCGCTTTCCGGCTGGCGGCTGCGCATCAGTGGGCACTCTTTCGGTTCGCAACGTTCTGGGCAGCGCGGCCATCGGGAAAACTGGCGTTGCGGAGGATCAAGTCAGGTTGGGTCATCGGTGGCTCCGGTCGGAAGACCTAGCTGGGACTTTATGGCATTCCTGAATGATTCGGACTGAAAGAGCGTTATTGTTTCCTGTTGCAACTGTTGTGCGTCCTTTGCCCATCCAGTCAATCGAGCATGAGCCGTTTTAATGGTGGCGCAGCTCTCGTCCAGATAGATAGACGCGGCGTTGCAACCCTCAACGCTAAAAAGATCGAATCGCTCCATGAAGTGATGGACGAGCCCATTGCGTAATTCAATCAATTGCTTTAACTCTGCCAGTATGAGCGCGCCGTCTTCCGGGCTAAATTGAAAGCCGATACGGACGCGCACGCAGAGCTTGTCGGCAGGGAGTTCGACATCTTCAAAGGGCGTTGTTCGGATCAGCGACTTGGATGCCTCGGTGACAAGGCCGCCCAAGGTCATTGATTTGACCTTCCCGGATCGCTGTTCTCTTTGAGTTACCGCTGTATCAGTCGGGCCAATATATTCCGAGTGAATGATTAGATCTTTCAGCAGTAGCTCATATTGCTGGAGCTGCAGCACAGCCAGCCCGAACTGGCGCAGCACGACTTGTCGTGACTGGGCTACGGCCTCATCCGGTTGGGAATTTGTGGTTTCCGATTCCATGAAGTCAGAATCTTTGAGGCTACCCATGGTGCATGTTTATCAGCGCTCTCCCTTGCGATACGGTTTCATCAGCGCCTGAGGATACGCCGCCTTGCGCGCCACCAGCACCAGCGCGAGGATGGACAGCAGGTAGGGCAGCATCAAATACACCTGATAAGGCACGTTGACCAGGCCCGAGGTCTGCAGGCGCAGCTGCAGCGCGTCGAAAAACGCGAACAGCAGGGCGCCCAGCAGCGCCTTGCCGGGCCGCCAGGAGGCGAACACCACCAGGGCCACACAGACCCAGCCGCGGCCGTTGACCATGTTGAAGAAAAAGGCGTTGAAGGCCGAGAGCGTGAGGAAGGAGCCGGCCACGCCCATGAGGGCCGAGCCTGCGACGATGGCCGTGGTGCGCGTGGCCGCGACGGAGACGCCCTGGCCTTCGGCGGCCTGCGGGTTCTCGCCGACCATGCGTATCGCCAGGCCGGCCGGCGTGCGGTACAGCAGCCAGGCGACCAGCGGCACCAGGGCCAGGGCCAGCAAGGTGAGCGGGGTCTGCGCGGCCAGGATGTCCAGACCCGTGCCGTCCAGCCAGTGCATGGGCGCGAAGGGCGTGACCGTGGGCGGCGTGTCGACCTTGGGGAAACTCACACGGTAGCCGTAGTAGCTGAGCGAGGTGGCCAGCAGGGTGATGCCCAGGCCGGCGACGTGCTGCGACAGCGCCAGGCCCACGGTGAGGAAGGCGTGCAGCAGCCCGAAGATGGCGCCGGTCAGCGCCGCCACGGCCACGCCCAGCCACAGCGGCGCGCCAGCGTACACGGCCAGCCAGCCGCTGAAGGCGCCCGCGACCATGATGCCCTCGATGCCGAGGTTGAGCACGCCGGCGCGCTCGCAGAGCAGCACGCCCAGGGTGCCGAGAATCAGCGGGGTGGCGATGCGTAATACCGCGATCCAGAAGGGGGCGGCTGTGAGGATGTCCAGAAGGTCAGACATGGCAGGCCTCCGTGGGTAAACTCCCTCCCCCGCTGGGGGAGGGCAGGGGTGGGGGCCGGCTGCGGTGTTGAGGCCGTCGGCCCCCATCCCAGCCTTCCCCCAGCGGGGGAAGGAGTGAATACAAAAGCGGATGCGAGGGTTTCATTTGATCCGCACCCTGTACTGCGTCATCAAGGTCGCCACCAGCACCGAAATCAGCGAAGCCGCGACGATCACGTCGGCGATATAGGTGGGCACGCCGACCGCGCGGCTCATGGTGTCGGCGCCTACCAGCACACCGGCCACAAACACGGCGGCAGCGACCACGCCCAGCGGATTGAGGGCGGCCAGCATGGCGATGACGATGCCGGTGTAGCCGTAGCCGGGTGACATGTCCAGCGTCACGTAGCTGGTGCGGCCGGCCACCTCGATGGCGCCGGCCAGGCCCGCGAGTGCGCCCGAGAGCAGGGCGACCAGCACCACGGTGCGCGTGACGGGCACGCCGGCAAAAGCCGCCGCCCGGGTGTTGGCACCCATGGCGCGTATGTCAAAACCCAGCACCGTGTATTTGAGCAAGGCCCACAGCGCCACAGCCAGGCCGCAGGCCCAGAACAGGCCGGTGTGTATGCGCGTCTGCTCGATCAGCTTGGACAGCTCCAGGTCTCCCAGCAGCGCCACGCTTTGCGGCCAGCCCATGGCGGTCGGGTCTTTCATGGGGCCGTCCAGCATGGCCGAGACAAACAGCAGCATCACAAAATTAAGCAGCAGGGTGGTGACGACCTCGTCGACACCCAGCCGCGCTTTCAGCAGCGCCGGCCCCAGCAGCAGCAGGGCGCCGGCCAGTGCGGCGGCCAGCATCATGAGGCTGAACAGCAGCCAGACGGGCAGCTCAAAACCGGTGCCGCCATGCAGGCCGCCCACGGCCACGGCGGCCAGCGCGCCGGCATAAAGCTGGCCTTCGGCACCTATGTTGAAGAGCCGCGCCTTGAAGGCCACGGTGGCGGCCAGGCCGGTCAGGATCAGCGGGATGGCGCGGGTCAGGGTCTCGCTGAGCGCGAAGACCGAACCAAAGCCGCCCTTGAACAACAGGCTGTAGGTCTGCCCCAGCGGCGCGCCGGCCCACAGCACCAGCAGCGCGCTGACGAGCAGCGTGAAGGCGATCGCGCCTATGGGGGCCAGCAGCAGGGCGGCTTTCGAGACCTCGGTGCGCTTTTCCAGCCTCATGCCGGCACCTCGTGTGCTTCAGCCCCTGCCATCGCAAGGCCTATCGCCTCCCGCGTCCAGGCTTCGCCCGGCAAGGCCTCGGTGAGCCGGCCCGCGTGCATGACCGCGACCCTGTCGCCCAGCGCGATGACTTCGTCGAGGTCGTCGGAGATCACCAGCACGGCCGCGCCGGCATCGCGCGCGGCGATCAGCTGCTGCTGGACATAGGCGACTGCGCCTATGTCCAGGCCCCAGGTCGGCTGGTGGGCGATGATCAGTTGGGGTGGCTTCAGAGCGGCTTCTGTCGAAGGAGAAACCAGCGCTCGCCCAAGGATCAGCTTCTGCATATTGCCGCCCGACAGCGAACGTGCGGCCGTGTGCGGCCCGCCACCGCGCACGTCGAACTCGCGCACGATGCGCGCCGCGTGGGCTTGCGCGGCCTGGCGTTTGACCCACAGCGCGTTCGAAAACGCCGGGCTGCGCAGGCGCTCGGACACGGCGTTTTCCCAGACGCTGAGGTCGCCGACCACACCGACGCCATGCCGGTCTTCGGGGATGCGCGCCACGCCTTGCGTGACCAGCCAGGCCGGCGAGGCTTTGAAGGGCTGGCCCAGCAAGCTCACCGTGCCCTGGCTGGCTTCGCGCATGCCGCACAGCAGCTCGGCCAGTGCGAGCTGGCCGTTGCCCGAGACGCCGGCAATCGCGACGATCTCGCCGGCCCTGAGCTGTAGCGAGACACTGTCCAGCCGGTCGCGTCCCGCGTCCGCCGTGCTCACGGCCTCCAGCGTGCAGACGGCCGCGCCCGTGGCCGGCGCGGGCCGGCGCCGCGCGGCCGCGACGGCATGGCCGACCATCCACTGCGCAAGCTGGGCCTGGCTGGTACCGGCGGCGGGCGCCTGGGCCACCAGCTTGCCGGCGCGCAGCACGGCCACGCGCTGCGAGACACGCAGCACCTCGGCCAGCTTGTGGCTGATGAAGATGATGGACAGCCCCTGGGCGACCATCTGGCCCAGGGTGTCGAACAGGGCCTCGCTCTCTTGCGGCGTCAGCACGGCCGTGGGTTCGTCGAGGATCAGGATGCGCGCGCCGCGGTACAGCGCTTTGAGGATTTCGACGCGCTGGCGCTCGCCGACCGAGAGGCTGCCGACCTTGGCCTCGGGCGCCACCGGCAGGCCGAAGCGCCGGGCGACTTCCAGCAGCTTCGCGCGCGCGGCGCCGCGCCGCGAAAACGGCTGCCACAGCGGTTCGCTGCCCATCATCACGTTGTCGAGCACGCTGAGGTTGTCGGCCAGCGTGAAGTGCTGGTGCACCATGCCGATGCCGGCCTCGAGTGCCGCACGCGGGTTGCCGGGCGGCAGCGGCCGGCCGAAGGCTTCGATGCTGCCTTCGTCGGCCGTGTAGTGGCCGAACAGGATGGACACCAGCGTGGACTTGCCCGCGCCGTTTTCGCCGAGCAGCGCGAGGATTTCACCGGCGCGCAGGTCCAGCGAGATCGCGTCGTTGGCGAGCAGCAGGCCGAAGCGTTTGGTGATGCTGTTGAGGCGGAGGACGGGGGTGGTGCTCACGGTTTTACTCCTTCCCCCGCTGGGGGAAGGCTGGGATGGGGGCCTGCGGCGTGTGAGGTTGCACCGTGTGTGTTTGCAGGCCGCTGGCCCTCACCCCCACCCTCTCCCAGGGGGAGAGGGTGTGAAGAAGATAGCTTGCCGCAGAAGGCCTGAATCGCGAGCGCGGCGGGTGCCGCCGAGGCCTGCAAAAGGCAATGCGGGCCGTCAAGCCTGACGA
This sequence comes from Polaromonas sp. LjRoot131, assembly GCF_964252805.1. Lineage (NCBI taxonomy): Bacteria > Pseudomonadati > Pseudomonadota > Betaproteobacteria > Burkholderiales > Comamonadaceae > Polaromonas > Polaromonas sp. LjRoot131. Next base: position 1,269,921 of record NZ_CAXUPF020000001.1, read on the forward strand.
TTTCCATGGACGGGAGGTTTTGCTTCAAAGATTCAGCCGCCGAGCCTGGAACCACCCTGTCCTGTTTGGCCTGCAGGTACATCACCGGCACTTGGATCTGTTTGAGCTTGTCCCGCACATCCACCCGGAGAACTTCCTGCATTCGCCTGATCATGGTTTGCGGTGACAGCTGCCGCAGCGCCTGTTCCAGCATGAGCCTGCGCGCGGAGGGCGCAAATCCGCCAAGCAGAAAAGGGGCGACGACACGGGTCAGCGCATGCGGCGGGATTCTCCGGAACAGGGGGTTGTCGGCCATGGAGGAGAGAAAGGCCAGGGCAGGGCGGGGAGTTTTTGCGAAGGTGCAGGACAGGATGAGCCCACGCAAGCCGGTCGGCTGCTCGGCTGCAATGGAGATGGCCAGGGGCCCGGAAAAGGATTCGCCCAGCAAGACGAAGGGCGCTGTCGTCAGGCGCGCCAGGACGAGCTTCTGGAGTTCCTCATAGCCCAGCGCCTCATGCCCCGGGTAGCGTACGACCTCGACCGGCAAGGATGGCGGCAGCGCCTTGAGCAAAGGGCTCAACAGATCCCCCGTGCCATCCATTCCCGGCAGCAGGACGAGCCGCAACGGCGCCATCGCTACTTCCACTCGGACAGAAATGCCAGCAGCACCTTGGCCGAGTTGTCCGCCGCGATATTCATGAAGGTCACCATCTCATTGGCGCCTTCGCCGCCGCCGGCCAGGTCGCTGAGGGAGCGAAACGCGATGTAAGGCACGCCGTTGCTGTAGGCCACCATGCCGACGGCGGCGGTTTCCATGTCGAGCACATGGGCGCCGAAGGTCTTGAAGGTGTACTCGCGGAAGGCGGCGTTGTCGACAAAGGCCTGGCCGGAGACGCCGTTGCCGCCGACCAGGAGTTGCGGCTTGTGCGTCAGGCAGACGCCGGCATTGCAGGACTCCAGTGCGATAGGGCCCAGGCCGCGCGCCACGGCCAGCATGCGCGGGTCGACCTCGAACCAGAACTTGCGCACCGGCGCCGGACTGGCTGCCGTGCGGGTCTCGACGGGGCGCGGGTGCAGCATGCCGTAGGGCGCCAGCGTCTGGGCCTCCATGCGCGGCGGGATGGTGAATTTACCGGGCGCGGTTTCGCGCGCCATCAGCACCTCGAGGTACTGGCCCCACTGGGCCGGCACGCTGACGTCGCCGATGTGCAGGCCGGGGTTGACGCCGCCGGCAATGCCGCTGAAGACGATGCTGTGGATGTTGAAGCGGTCCAGCGCCAGCTGCGTGTTCATGGACGCATTGACCATGCTGATGCCGGAGAGGAACAGCACGACCGGCTTGCCCTGCAGCGTACCGGTGTGGAAGTCGACGCCGTTGATGCGGTGGCGGGCGGGCGCCTGCAGCTGCCGCAGCAGCAAGGTGAGTTCGGGCTCGAAGGCCGACATCACGGCGATGCGCGGTGTGTCGTCCAGCCGCACCGGTGTGCCGGTGGCGGGCCGGGTGGCGCAGCCGGCCAGGCTCAGCGCCAGAAAACCGGCGATGACAAAAGCCGCCAGCCGGGACGAAAAGATGCGCCGCCAGTCAAACTGAAAATGCATACGGCGCGCCTTTCGGGTTCAGCGATTATTTGGTCGTGGACTTGGGCTGGTTGTCGTCGACCTTGATGGTGACCTTGCCGTCGAGGATGTCTTTTTCCTTGGCCTTGACCTTGGCGACGATGTCGGCGGGGATCTTCTTCTCGAAGGTGCCCAGCGGGGCGAGTTCGGAGCCCTTGTGTTTCATCATGGAATAGGGGCCGTAGTCCTCGGCCTTGAACTTGCCTTCCTTGACCAGCTTGATGGCGCGGTCGATGCTGGGCTCCATGTTCCACAGGGCCGAGGCGACCACGGTGTCGGGGTATTTGTCCTGGGTGTTGATGACGTTGCCGATGGCGAGCTTGCCTTTTTCCTTGGCGGCATCGCTCACGCCGAAGCGCTCGGCGTACATCACGTCCGCCCCCTTGTCGATCATCGCGAAAGCCGCTTCCTTGGCCTTGGGTGGGTCAAACCAGCTGTTGATGAAGCTCACGCTGAACTCGACCTTGGGGTTGGTTTCTTTCGCGCCGGCCATGAAGGCGTTCATCAGGCGGTTCACCTCGGGAATCGGGAAGCCGCCGACCATGCCAATTTTGTTGGTCTTGGTGACACCGCCGGCGATCATGCCGCTCAGGTAAGCGGGCTCCTGGATGTAGTTGTCGAACACCGAAAAGTTGGGTGCCTGCGGTTTGCCCGAGGAGCCCATCAGGAAAGACACTTTCGGGAAATCCTTGGCAACCTTGCGGGCCGCGGCCTCGACGGCGAAAGCCTCGCCGACGATCAGCGTGTTGCCGGCCGTGGCGTATTCGCGCATCACACGTTCGTAGTCGGCGTTGGAGACGTTTTCGGTGGCCTTGTATTCAATCTCGCCGCGCGCCTCGGCGGCTTTCAGCGCCTTGTGCAGGCGGCTGACCCATTGCTGCTCAAAGGGCACGGTGTACAGCGCGGCGACCTTGGTCTTGGCCTGGGCAAACGCCAGGCCGGGCAGGGCGATGGCGGCGGCGGTGGCCAGCAGCACGAGTTGGCGGCGCTTGAGGCGGGAGGCTTGAAACATGGGACTCTCCGGGTTGGTGGGTTCAGGTTCAGGAAAAACAACGGCAAGAAATCAAGAGATTACCGTTCCCGCTTTTCCAAGCAGGGGCCGCGGAACCGGCTTTGCCGGGCCGCAGGCGCAGCGGCCCCCTCGGGGGGCAGGGAGCTACACGCAGTGAGCGACCGTGGGGGCTCATTTCGTTCCGAAGATGCGGTCGCCTGCGTCGCCGAGGCCCGGAAGGATGTACCCGTGGCTATTCAGTTCACGGTCTATGGCTGCCGTGTAGATCGGCACGTCGGGGTGCGCGGTCTGCAGGGCCTTGATGCCTTCGGGGCAGGTCAGCAGGCAGACGAACTTGATGGACTTGGGGTTCAGTTCCTTGAGCCGCTCGACGGCCGCGATGGCCGAGTTGCCGGTGGCCAGCATGGGGTCGACGACCACGATGTCGCGCTCTTCCATGTCGTGCGGCATCTTGAAGTAGTACTCGACGGCCGTGAGCGTTTTCGGGTCGCGGTACAGGCCGACGTGGCCCACGCGCGCGCCGGGCACCACGCTGAGCATGCCTTCGAGGATGCCGTTGCCGGCGCGCAGGATGGAGACGAACACCAGCTTTTTGCCGTCTATGACCTTTGAGGTGGTTTTTTCGAGCGGGGTTTCGATCTCGATGTCCTGCATGGGCATGTCGCGCGTGACCTCATAGGCCATCAGCATGCTGAGCTCGTTGAGCAGGGTGCGGAAGGTGTTGGTGGAGGCGTCCTTGCGGCGCATCAGGGTGAGCTTGTGCTGCACCAGGGGATGGTCTACCAGGTGGACTTTGTCGTTGCGGAGCGTCATGTGCGTGTGTGCCTCTTTGATCTTGTCTTTGTGGGTTCCGGCAGGCTTCCCGGAAAAACTCAGAAAACCGTGCCGTCGCTTTCGATGTTCAGGGGCGGCAAGCCTTGATGCAATTGCTGTGCCAGCGCGCGCCCCGCGGCCCAGGTGCCGCCTTCGAGCACACAGGCCAGCGGCATCTGTTCAGCGGTCAATCCTAACTGCTCGCGCACCAGCGGCGCGAGTTCGTCCAGCAGGGCCACCGTGAGGGCGCGCCATTCGACGATGAGTTCGTCACCGGCCTGGTGCGGGCGGTCGGCTTCGGCCGGGTCCTTGAGCAGGAGCACGCCGGCGTCCAGGAACAGGCCGCCGTTGCGGTACTCGGGCAGGCCGGTGAGGGCGTCCAGGCCGTTGACCTGCACGCCGGCCCATTCAAAGGGCTCGAGCAGCGAATAGGTGAGCCACTGCGAAAGCTTGTGGAAGGGCATCCAGCCCTGGCTGGGCCCGCCGTCGGCCTCGCCGGCCGCCGGGTGCCGCCAGCAGTCGCCGAGCGGGATGTTGCCCAGCATGTTCTGCGCGGGCCAGATGGACGACAGGCTGGTCAGCAGGACGGACAGCAACTCATGCGCCTCGACGGTGTTTTTGCCGGGCAGCACCAGCACCTCGAACAGGTGGCCGGGGCGGCCGCGCGGGCCGAAGAGCGCGGGCTGGTCCTGCAGGGCCTGGCCCAGTCGGCGCAGCAGCGCGGCGCGGCCTTCAAGGCCTACCAGCGGGTTGCCCTCGGTGACCTGGAAGGCGGCGGCGAGTTGTTCGGCCGTGATGGCCTTGAGGCCCGCGGCATCGGCCTGCAGCGGGTACTGCGGGTCGCTGGAGAACATGCCGCCCATGAAGGCGTGGAAGCTGGCCACGCCCAGGCCTTCGGAGCGGCTGTATTCGCAGCCGGGCCGCTCGCCCTGGGCGGCTTCAAGGTAGCGCCACTGCGGGCCGGCACCGGCGTCGAGCAGCACGCTGACGAGCGCCAGGTCGATCTGGGCGCGCGCGCGCCCGGCCGCCGTGGCCGAGCCCAGTGCTTCACTGAGCACGGCCGGGCGGTCGATGCCGCCGGCCTCAAAGTGCCGCCAGCGCGAGTGGTAGGGAATGTCCAGGGTTGGATAGCGGGCGCGCGTGATCTCGGCGACCAGGGCGGCGGCGGTGGACAGGGCGCCGTCGTTGACGCTGAACCAGGCCGATTCGCCGCGGCGTGCACGCGCCAGCAGGGCGGCGGCGCGCGCGCGTATGGTGGCGGTGGAGCGCAATTCGGCGGCGGCGCCTATGCCGCGCAGGTTGCCGGCAATGGTGTAGGTGGCGTTGGCGGGTGGGTTGGCTTCAGGCATCCAGCCCCCGGCCCTTGGCTTTTTTGAGTTCCTCAGCATCGGGCACGGCACCGGGCGTGAAGTAGCCGGCGGCCATCTTGGCGTCCATCTCGACCTGGGCGTCGGCGGGAATCATGTGGTCGGGGATGTTGACGCGCTCCACGACTTCGATCCCGGCGCGCGTGATGGCGTCGTATTTCATGTTGCTCATGGACACCAGGCGGTGGATTTTCCGGATGCCCAGCCAGTTCAGCACGTCGGGCATGAGCTCCTGGAAGCGCATGTCCTGCACGCCGGCCACACATTCGGTGCGGGCGAAATACTGGTCGGCGGTGTCGCCGCCGACCTGGCGCTTGCGGGCGTTGTAGACCAGGAACTTGGTGACCTCGCCGAGCGCCCGGCCTTCCTTGCGGAAGTAGGACACCAGGCCCACGCCGCCGCGCTGCGCGCCCTGTATGCATTCCTCGATGGCATGCGTGAGGTAGGGGCGGCAGGTGCAGATGTCGGAGCCGAAGACGTCCGAGCCGTTGCATTCGTCGTGCACGCGGGCGGTGAGCTCGATCTCGGGGTTGGCCAGGTCGCGCGGCTTGCCGAAGATGTAGGCGGTGAGGCCGCCTATGGGAGGCAGGAAAACCTCGAGGTCGCTGCGCGTGACGAGTTCGGGGTACATGCCGCCGGTTTCCTCGAACAGCACGCGGCGCAGGTCGGTCTCGCTGCAGCCGAAGCGCCGGGCCACCTCGGGCAGGTACCAGACGGGCTCGACCGCGACCTTGGTGACCACGGCCGCGCCGCCGGCCGTGAGGTATTTGCCGTCGGCCTTGAGGCGGCCGGACTGCAGGGCTTCGATCACCTCGGGCAGGATGACGTGGGCCTGCGTGACCGCGATGGTGGGGCGAATGTCGTAGCCGGCGGCGAGTTCAGCCGCGAAGACGTCGGCCACGGTGGCGCCCCAGGGGTCCATGGCGGCGATGCGGCCGGGTTCGCTCCACTGCGGGTAGGGGCCGATGACGTCGGTGGGCGAGGTGTTGGTGAGGTCGGCCTTGTGTTTGGCCGAGAGCGCGCCCGAGGCGACGGCCAGCGCGCGGTAGACGCTGTAGGAGCCGCTGTGCGTGCCGATGACGTTGCGGTGGCTGCGTTTGGTGGTGGTGCCGACGACGGGCCCGCGTTCGGCCGGGGTGGCCGCGCCCCAGTGGATGGGCAGCGCGCCGGAGCCGCCGGCGTGTGAGGTCAGCCGGATGTGGGAGGCGGGGGAAGCCGGTGAGGCAGGCGGAGCGGGCTGGGAACCGGAAGACGGGGCGGCAACTTCAGCAGGCATTGCGTATCCTTCAAAAAAACCAATGTAGCGATGCGGGGCAGGCTTGACAAGCCTGCCCATGCTGGCGGTCGCCAATTTGCGACAGGCGGTATTGCTCCTTCCCCCGCTGGGGGAAGGCTGGGATGGGGGCCTGCGGCGCTGGATGTTGCACCGCGTGTGTTCAAAGGCCGTCGGCCCTCACCCCCACCCTCTCCCAGGGGGAGAGGGAGAAGGAGGGGGAATTCGCCTCAACGCTTTTTGCCGCCGAAGATGCTGCCCAGCACGCCGCGGATGATCTCGCGGCCCACGGCCGAGCCCATGGTGCGGACGGCGGATTTCGCCATGCTTTGGGCCAGGCCGTCGTGCTTGCCGCCGCGCGGACCGGTTGTGCCGAACAGTACGTCGTTAAGGCCGCCCATGATGCCGCCGGAGTCGCTGGTACCGGCCGCACCGCCCTGGGGCGCCTTGGCGGCTTCGGTGGCCGCCACCTCGGCGCGGCCTTTGATTTTTTCGTAGGCCGATTCCCGGTCCACGGTTTTTTCATAGACGCCGGCGACCAGTGAGCCCTGGAGCAGGGCCTGGCGCTGCGGCGGGGTGATGGGGCCGATCTGGCTGCCGGGCGGCAGCACATAAGCGCGTTCGGTGATGCCGGGCCGGCCCTTGGCGTCGAGCAGGCTCACCAGCGCCTCGCCGACGGCCAGTTCGGTGATGGCGGTTTCGATGTCCAGGCCGGGCTTTTGCCGCATGGTCTGCGCCGTGGCCTTGACGGCCTTCTGGTCGCGCGGCGTGAAGGCGCGCAGCGCGTGTTGCACGCGATTGCCGAGCTGGGCCAGCACCGAATCGGGGATGTCCAGCGGGTTTTGCGTCACGAAGTAGACGCCGACGCCCTTGGAACGCACCAGGCGCACCACCAGTTCGATGCGCTCGACCAGCGCCTTGGGCGCTTCGTTGAAGAGCAAATGCGCCTCGTCGAAGAAAAACACCAGCTTGGGTTTTTCGGGGTCGCCGATTTCGGGGAGCTGCTCGAACAGCTCGGACAGCATCCACAACAGGAAGGTGGCATACAGGCGCGGCGAGTTCATGAGTTTGTCGGCGGCCAGGATGTTGATCACCCCTTTGCCGTCAACGGTTTGCATGAAGTCGCTGATGTTGAGCATGGGCTCGCCGAAGAACTTGTCGCCGCCCTGGCTTTCGACCTGTAGCAGGCCGCGCTGGATGGCGCCCACGCTGGCGGCGCTGACGTTGCCGTACTGGGTGGTGAACTCGCTGGCGTTGTCGCCCACGTACTGCAGCATGGCGCGCAGGTCTTTCAGGTCCAGCAGCAGCATGCCGTTGTCGTCGGCGATCTTGAACACCAGGTTGAGTACGCCTGCCTGGGTCTCGTTAAGGTTGAGCATGCGGCCCAGCAGCAGCGGCCCCATGTCGGAGACGGTGGCGCGCACCGGGTGGCCCTGTTCGCCGAAGACGTCCCACAGCGTGGCCGGGCAGGCCAGCGACTCGGGAATCTCGATGCCGCGCTCCTTGAGGACGGCGGCCATCTTGGCGCCTATGCTGCCGGCCTGGCTGATGCCGGTCAGGTCGCCCTTGACGTCGGCCATGAAGACCGGGACGCCGATTTTCGAGAAATTCTCGGCCAGGGTCTGCAGCGTGACAGTCTTGCCGGTGCCGGTGGCGCCGGTGATCAGGCCGTGGCGGTTGGCCAGGCCGGGCAGCAGTTCACACTGGGTGTCGGCGTTGCAGGCGATGAGCAGGGGGAGGGCGGTGGTTTCGGCCATGGCGGTGTGGAGTGGGTGAAAAAGTAAAATGCGGCTTGTAGATTAAATCAATTAATCCATCAAATAAGGGTTTCCGTCGTGGCTGGTCATAGTAAATGGGCGAATATTCAACACCGCAAGGGCCGCCAGGACGAAAAACGCCAGCGAATCTGGACGCGCGTGATGCGCGAAATCATGGTCGCGGCCCGCATGGGCGGCGGCGACCTGGGCATCAACCCGCGGCTGCGGCTGGCGGTGGACAAGGCCAAAGCGGCCAACATGCCCAGTGAAAACGTCAAATACGGCATCGCCAAGGCCACCGGCAGCCTGGAAGGCGTGCAGTACGAAGAGGTACGCTACGAGGGCTACGGCATAGGCGGCGCGGCCATCATCGTCGACTGCATGACCGACAACAAGGTGCGCACCGTGGCCGAGATCCGCCACGCCTTTTCCAAGCACGGCGGCAACATGGGCACCGAAGGCTCGGTGGCCTTCCAGTTCAAGCACTGCGGCCAGCTGATTTTTGCACCCGGCACCAGCGAGGACAAAATCATGGAAGTGGCGCTGGAGTCCGGCGCCGACGACGTGATCACGCATGAAGACGGCGCCATCGAGGTGCTCACGCCCTACACCGGCTTTGAGGCCGTGCGCAACGCGCTGGAGGCCGCCGGCCTCAAGCCCGAAATCGCCGAAGTCACCATGCGCGCCGACAACACGATCGAGCTCGCCGGCGAGGACGCCCGCAAGATGCAAAAGCTGCTGGACGTGCTGGAAGACCTGGACGACACCCAGGATGTGTTCCACAACGCGGCCCTCGAAAACTGAAGCCCCGAGGTGAGATGATGGACGATTCCGAACGGCTGGCCCGCATTGAAACCCTGTTGCAGGAGGGCAACCGCCTGCGCGGCGAGGCGATCGCGCTGCAGAAGGAATCCCTGGCCGTGCAGAAATCGCTGGTCGAAGAAACCCGCGCCAACATCGAGAAGGCCGGCAAAGTCAACGACCAGGCGCTGGACATGCAGCGCCGCGGCAAGGCGGCCGCCAAGGTCATCTTCGGTATCGTATTTATTCTTGTTGTTTACCTCAGCTATTTGCTGTTTTTTAGATTGAACCTCCCGTGAAAGTTCTTGTTATTGGTGGCGGCGGCCGTGAGCACGCGCTGGCCTGGAAACTGGCCCAGTCCCCGAAAGTCCAGGCGGTCTACGTCGCGCCCGGCAACGGCGGCACGGCGCTCGATTCGCGGCTGGAAAACATCGCGATCACCGACGTGAAGGCGCTGCGCGAATGGGCGGCGGCCGAAAAGATCGCGCTGACCGTGGTCGGCCCCGAGCAGCCGCTGGCCGCCGGCATCGTGGATGAGTTCCGCGCGCACGGCCTGCGGGTCTTCGGCCCGACCAAGGCGGCCGCGCAACTGGAAAGCTCCAAGGCCTTTTCCAAGGCCTTCATGAAGCGCCACGGCATTCCTACGGCTGAATACGAAACCTTTACCGATGCGGCCGCGGCCCACGCCTATGTGGACGAAAAAGGCGCGCCCATCGTCGTCAAGGCCGACGGCCTGGCGGCCGGCAAGGGCGTGGTGGTGGCGATGACGCTGCACGAGGCGCACGAGGCCATCGAATTCATGCTGGCGCCCAACCCCGACTTCAACCCGCTGGGCGTGACGCACAACGAGGGCGGCGCGCGCGTCGTCATCGAAGAGTTCCTGCAGGGCGAGGAGGCCAGCTTCATCGTGATGTGCGACGGCAAGAACGTGGCGGCCATGGCCACCAGCCAGGACCACAAGCGCCTGCTGGACGGCGACGAAGGCCCGAACACCGGCGGCATGGGCGCGTACTCGCCGGCCCCGGTGGTCACGCCCGAAGTGCACGGCCGCGCCATGCGCGAGATCATCCTGCCGACCATCAAGGGCATGGAAAAAGACGGCATTCCCTTCACCGGCTTCCTGTACGCCGGCCTGATGATCGACGCCGAGGGCAAGCCCAAGACACTCGAATTCAACTGCCGCATGGGCGACCCGGAAACCCAGCCCATCATGATGCGGCTCAAGACCGACCTCTATGACGTGATGATGGCGGCCACCTCGGGCGCGCTGGACCAGATCGAGCTCGACTGGGACCGCCGCCCGGCCCTGGGCGTGGTGATGGCCGCGTACGGCTACCCGCTGAACCCGCGCAAGGGCGATGCGATCACGGGATTGACCAAAGGCGGCGAAATGCCCGAGGACGCCATGGTGTTTCATGCCGGCACGCGCAAGGAAGGCGACGCGACGCTGACCTCGGGCGGCCGCGTGCTCTGCGTGACGGCGCTGGGCAGCACGGTGAAAGCCGCGCAGCAGCGCGCCTACGAAGTGGCCAAAGGCATAGGCTTTGACGGCGCGCAGTACCGCAAGGACATCGGCTGGCGCGCGCTCAAGCCCTGATCACCGGACGGGTGCCGCCGTACGGCGCCTGTTTCTTGGGGAACACCTCAGCATGACTACCGATATTTCAGGCGTTCGAGACTTTTTGCTGGCGCTGCAGCAGCGCATCACGCAGGCCATCTCTGCAATCGACGGCAGCCCTTTTGTGGCCGACCGCTGGCAGAAAGAGCCCGGCGAGACGCTGCAGGGCCAGGGCCTGACCATGATCCTCGAGCAGGGCAAGGTGTTCGAGCGCGCCGGCTGCGGCTTTTCGCATGTGCGCGGGCCCAAATTGCCGCCCTCGGCGACGCAGCACCGGCCCGAACTGGCCGGCGCGCCCTTCGAGGCGCTGGGCGTTTCGCTGGTGTTCCACCCGCGCAACCCCTATGTGCCGACGGTGCACATGAACGTGCGCATGCTGGCCGCTACGCCGGCTGCCACCCCCGATGCGCCGGTCTGCTGGTTCGGCGGCGGCATGGACCTGACGCCGTATTACGGCTTCGAGGAAGACGCCGTGCACTTCCACCAGACTTGCAAGGACGCGCTGGCGCCCTTCGGCGAAGACAAATACCCGCGTTTCAAGCAGTGGTGCGACGAATACTTCTACCTCAAGCACCGGCAGGAGCAGCGCGGCATAGGCGGGGTGTTTTTCGACGACTTCCAGGAACTGGGCCCGGAGCGCAGCTTTGCCATGATGCAGGGCGTGGCGGACTCCTTTTTGCAGGCCTACCTGCCCATCGTGGAGCGGCGCAAGGACACGCCTTACGGTGAGCGCGAACGCGAATTCCAGCTCTACCGGCGCGGGCGCTACGTGGAATTCAACCTGGTCTGGGACCGCGGCACGCATTTCGGCCTGCAGTCGGGCGGGCGCACGGAGTCCATCCTGATGTCCATGCCGCCGCTGGCGAGCTGGTCCTACCAGCGTGGCGTTGAGCCCGGTAGCCCTGAAGAGCGCCTGTACACCGCGTTTTTGCCGCGGCGGGACTGGGTTTGAACACCAGGCCGCCTCCCGCGGACAGGCGCATTGGCGTCTTTGGCGGCGCTTTCGACCCGCCGCACAACGCCCATGTGGCCCTGGCCGAGGCGGCCGTCGCGCAGTTCGGGCTGGACACGCTGTATGTGGTGCCCACGGGCCATGCCTGGCACAAGTCGCAGGCCCTGAGCGCACCGGCCCACCGGCTGGCCATGGCCAGGCTGGCGTTCGAGTCGATTCCCCATGTCCAGGTCGATGAACGCGAGGTGCAGCGCCCCGGGCCGACCTTCACGATAGACACACTCCTGGCGCTGCAGGCCGAGAATCCGGGGGCCCATCTCTACCTCTTTATAGGCGCCGACCAGTTCGCCGCCTTCCGGCAATGGCACCGGTGGCAGGACATTCTCGACCTTGCTATAATTTGTATAGCTGGCCGCGCACAATCCATGCCGGCCGAGCCTCAGTTTGAGGCCTATGAAAGCCGCAGCAGCCGTTTTACCCTGCTCGATCTCCCCCTGATGCCTGTGAGCGCCACCCAGATACGCCAGTTAACGGCTTCCGGCGCGGCCACGGCGGGGGAAATTACCCGGTTGGTCCCTGAAGCCGTTGCGCGTTATATTTCACTGAACCAGCTGTACCGTTCCCATTAATTCCCTACCTTATCGAAGCACAACACTGCATGACCTCCACCACCGCCAAAACCTCCGCCGCCGCCGATAAAAAGGATGTGCAGAAATTGCAGCGCGCCATCATTGATGGCCTGGAGGACGTCAAGGCGCAGGACATCCAGGTCTTCGACACCGAACACATCACCTCGCTGTTCGAGCGCGTGATCATCGCCTCGGGCACCTCCAACCGCCAGACCAAGGCGCTGGCCGCCAGCGTGCGCGATGCGGTGCGCGACGCCGGCTTTGCCAAGCCGCGCATCGAAGGCGAAGACAACGGGGAATGGATCATCGTCGACTGCGGCGCCGCGGTGGCGCACATCATGCAGCCGACCATCCGCCAGTACTACCACCTCGAAGAGCTCTGGGGCGACAAGCCCATCAAGCAGAAGCTGGGCGCGCCCGCGCCGCTGGTGAAGGCCTCCAAACCCGCCGCTGAACCCGAAGCCAAGCCCAAGGCCAGCCGCGCCGGCGCAAAAACCGCCGCCAAACCGGGCGCAAAGACGGCGGCCAAGTCGGCTGCGAAAGCACCGGTAAAAGCACCAGCCAAGGCACCCGCCAAGGCCCCTGACTCCAGCTATGTGGGCCGCGTCGGCAAGACCAACGACTGGACCGCCAAACGCAATGCGACCGCAACGGTGGCCGAGCCCGCCGCCAAACCGGCGCGTGCCGGCGCCAAGACGGCCAAGCCCGCCGTGAAGACGCCCATCGTCAAGGTGCCGGCACCCAAAAAGGTCGTCGCCCGGAAAACGGCCGTGGCCGCCGCCAAGACCACGGCGAAGAAACCCGCCCCCAGGAAAACCGCTTCCCGGAGCAAATGAGGCTGACGATCGTAGCCGTCGGCCAGAAGGTGCCCGACTGGGCGCAGACGGCCTACGACGACTACGCCAAACGCTTTCCGCCCGAACTCAAGGTCGAGCTCAAGGCCGTCAAGACCGAGCCGCGCGCCTCCAAGACCCTGGAAAACCTGCTGTCCGCCGAGCGCGGGCGCATAGAGGCCAGCATCGCGCGCGGCACCCGTGTCGTGGCACTCGATGAACGCGGCACGGCCGTCACCACCGTGGCCCTGGCCGAGAGGCTCAAAGCCTGGCAACTCTCCGGCGACGATGTGGCCATCGTGATAGGCGGGCCCGACGGGCTGGACGCCGGCTTCAAGCAGGCCGCGCACGAGCGCCTGCGCCTGTCGGACCTGACCCTGCCGCATGCCATGGTGCGTGTGCTGCTGATCGAGCAGCTCTACCGGGCGTGGAGCATCACGATTAACCATCCTTACCACAGAGAATAGAGGCCCCCACGCTTTTCACTGCGTCTTCGACTTCGTGTAATGCGCTGCCCCCCAAGGGGGCCGCTGCGCCTGCGGCCCGGCGAAGCCGGTTCCGCGGCCCCTGCTGGGTGTGAATACCTGGTACCTGAATAAACCTGTTTTATGCCTGACTTTATCTACCTGGCCTCGCAAAGCCCGAGGCGACGGCAACTCCTGGAGCAACTCGGCGTGCGCCACGAGCTGCTGCTGCCGGACGCCGAAGAAGACGCCGAATCGCTGGAAGCGGTGCTCAGGAACGAAGCACCCGCGACCTACGTGCAGCGCGTCACAGGCCTGAAGCTCGATGCGGCGGTCGCCCGCATGAAGCGGCGCAAGCTGCCGCCCGCGCCCATACTCTGCTCGGACACCACGGTGGCCATGGGCCGGGTGATCTATGGCAAGCCGGAGGACGCAAAAGATGCTGTGCGCATGCTGCGTGAGCTGTCGGGCGGCACGCACCGGGTGCTGACGGCCGTGGCGGTGCAGGCCGGGCGCCGCCGCTTCGAGGCGCTGAGCACTTCGCGCGTGAGTTTTGACGAACTGACGCCCGCCGAAATCCGCCGCTACGTCGCCAGCGGCGAGCCCATGGGCAAGGCCGGCGCTTATGCGGTGCAGGGCAGGGTGGCCATGCACATCAGCCGTATCGATGGCTCCTATAGTGGCATCATGGGGCTTCCGCTGAGGGAAACGGCGCTTTTGCTGAAAGCCGCCGGCATTCGCCTCTAGCCTTCGAACCCCACACTTTTTCAGGACCCCCATGCAACAAGACATCCTGATCAACTGGTCGCCTCAGGAAACCCGGGTGGCGGTGGTCGAGCACGGCGCGGTGCAGGAGCTTCACGTCGAACGCACGCTGGAACGCGGCCTGGTCGGCAATGTCTACCTGGGCAAGGTGGCCCGGGTGCTGCCCGGCATGCAGTCGGCCTTTATCGACATCGGCCTGGATCGCGCGGCCTTTCTGCATGTGGCCGATTTGATGAGCAGCATCAACAGCCGCCATGCCGACAGCGACGCCCAGGCCGCCGCGGGTGGGCTGGCCGCACCGGCCATGGCCTCACTGCAGCCGATTGAAAAGCAGTTGTTCGAGGGCCAGGCGGTGATGGTGCAGGTTCTCAAGGACCCGATAGGCACCAAGGGCGCGCGCCTGACGGCGCAGATCAGCATCGCCGGCCGCCTGCTGGTTTTCCTGCCGCAGGACAACCACATCGGCGTGTCGCAGAAAATCCCGCCGCGGCAGCGCGAGGAGCTGCGCCAGCGTGTGCAGGCCCTGGCCGGCGACATGGGCGGCGGTTTCATCCTGCGCACCAACGGCGAGGACGCGACGGACGCCGAACTGGCCGAGGACATCACCTACCTGCGCAAGACCTGGGCGCGCATCAAGGACGCCTCGCTGCGCCTGCCGCCGGCCTCGGTGCTGCACCAGGACCTGAACCTGCTGCAGCGCGTGCTGCGCGACCTGGTGGTGGAGGACACGCAGACCATACGCATAGACTCGCGCGAGCAGTTCGAAAAGCTCAAGACTTTCGCCATGGAGTTCATGCCGACCACCGTGCAGAAGCTGCAGCACTACGGCGGCGAGCGGCCGATCTTCGACCTCTTCAACATCGACGAGGAGATCGCCAAGGCCCTGGGCCGGCGTGTAGACCTGAAGTCGGGCGGCTACCTGATCATCGACCAGACCGAGGCGTTGACCACGGTGGACGTCAACACCGGCGGCTTCGTCGGCGCGCGCAATTTCGACGACACCATCTTCAAAACCAACCTGGAGGCCTCGCAGGCTATCGCGCGCCAGCTGCGCCTGCGCAACCTGGGCGGCATCGTGATCGTCGACTTCATCGACATGATCCGGGAAAACCACCGCGACGCGGTGCTGGCCGAATTCCAGAAGCAGCTGGCGCGCGACCGCATCAAAACCACGGTGAACGGCTTTTCCGCGCTGGGCCTGCTGGAAATGACACGCAAACGCACGCGCGAATCGCTGGCCCACCAGCTCTGCGAGCCCTGCAGCGCCTGCATGGGCAAGGGCGTGGTCAAGACCGCGCGCAGTGTGACTTACGACATCCTGCGCGAAATCCTGCGCGAGGCGCGCCAGTTCAACCCGCGCGAATTCCGGGTAGTGGCCTCGCCCAAGGTGATAGAACTCTTTCTCGACGAGGAAAGCCAGCACCTGGCCAGCCTCAGCGACTTCATCCGCAAGCCGATTTCCCTGCAGGCCGAAGCCGCGATGGCGCAGGAGCAATACGACATCGTGCTGCTGTGAACCCTTCTTCCTGTCCATGCCGACCCTGAACCGCCAACCCATTCCCATCCTGGTCTACCACCAGATCGCCGAGGCCCCGCCCAAGGGCAGCAGCCCGTTTCGCGGGCTCTACGTGTCGCCCGCGGCTTTCGCGCGGCAAATGGCCTGGCTCAAGCGCCTGGGTTACACCGGCCTCTCCATGAGCGGCCTGCTGCCTTACCTGCGCGGCGAGTTGAGCGGCAAGGTCGTGGGCATCACCTTTGACGACGGCTACCGCAACAACCTGAGCCATGCCCTGCCGGCGCTGGTGAAGCAGGGTTTTTCTTCGACCTGTTATGCGGTCAGCGGGCTGCTTGGGAAGACCAACATCTGGGACGAGGGCATAGGCATCCCGCAGACGCCGCTGATGGACGAGGGCGAAATCCGCCAATGGATGGCAGGCGGGCAGGAGATAGGCTCGCATACGCACAGCCACGTCAACCTGATGGAAACCGGCGAGGCCGGCTGCGTCGAGGAAATGGTGCTGGGCAAAACCAGGCTGGAGTCCGTCACGGGCGGGCCTGTGGCGCATTTCTGCTATCCCTACGGCCACTTCGAGGCCAGGCATGTGGAGATGGCGAAGACGCTGGGCTTTGCCACCGCCACCACCACCCAGCGCAGCCGCTGCCATGAGGGCATGGACCTGCTGCAGCTGCCGCGGGTGCCGGTATTGCGCTCGACCACCTTGCCGGTGTTCTGGCTCAAGGTCGCCACGGCCTACGAAGACCGCCGGAAAAAATGAGCCAGCCCGCGCCTTTGGCGGCTGCGCCCCGCAAACTCCGCATCGCCGTCTTCAACCGGACTTTCTCGCCGACCGGCGGCGGCGCGGAACGTTATTCCATCGCCCTGGTCGAGCAGCTCGCGGCCCGGCACGAGGTCCATGTGTTCGCGCAGCAGATCGACCACCAATGGCCGGGCGTGGCTTACCACAAGGTTTCGGCCCCGCTGCGCAAGCCGCGCTGGGTCAACCAGCTGTGGTTCGCCACGGCCACCTGGTGGGCGACGCGCAGCGGCTTTGACGTGGTGCATTCGCATGAGAACACCTGGCACGGCGAAGTGCAGACGGTGCACGTGCTGCCGGTCAAATACAGCCTGTTCCAGGGGCGCGATGGCCTGCGCCGTGTCCTGCGCTGGATCAAGGTCGTGACCAGCCCGCGCCTGCTGGCCTACCTGGGCCTGGAGCGCGCGCGTTATGCAGCGCGCCCGGGCCGGCAGGTGGTGGTGACTTCGGAGAGCCTGCGGCCCATCATGGAGGCTGCCTATCCGGGCTGCCGCGACGCGCTTTCCGTGGTCACGCCGGGCATCACCCTGCCCAGCCTGCCGGTAGGCAGCGACCGAAAACGCGAGGCGAGGGTCGGGCTGGGCTTGCCGGCACAAGGCACTTGCCTGCTGTTTGTCGGCAACGATTACCGCAAGAAGGGCCTGCAGGCCTTGCTGCAGGCCATGACCCAACTGCCGGATGACGTCGTGCTGGCGGTGGTGGGCAACCCGGCCCACATTGCCGAATTCCGCGCATTGGCCGAGGCGCTCAAGCTGGGTTCGCGGGTTTTCTTTCTGGGAGCCCTCAAGGACGTGAGCCCGGCCTATGAAGCCGCCGATATCCTGGTGCACCCCACCTTCGAGGACACTTTTGCGATGGTGGTGCTGGAAGCCATGGCTCACGGCCTGCCGGTGGTGGTCAGCGGGCCCAAGTACTGCGGCATTGCCGGGCTTCTGGCGCAGGGCGCCAATGCGTTGCTGCTGGACGATCCGCGGGATGCGGGCGAACTGGCGCGAGTCTTGGGGGATTTGCTGGGCCAACCAGCGCTGCGGGAAACGCTGTCAGAGGGCGCAGCGGCCTTTGCAGCGCATTATCAGTGGCGCGAAATCGCGCTGCAGCAGGAAGCGCTGTACTTTTCCGCCGTCGCGGCGAAGAGCGCTGGTTCTTGAAGGTTCTTAGGCCACCAGCTTGAAGTGCTTGCGGCTGAAGTCCAGCCCGGTCAGCGTTTCCACCTGCCGCATGAAGTGGTATTTGTTTTCCTTGGGCGTGGGCTTGTAGGCCGGGTCTATGTTCAGCACCGGCTCGGCCTCAGTGGCCAGCCATTGCCGCACCGCCTCGGGGTGCGTACCGGTGAAGGGCGCGAGGGCGCGGCGGTCGAACTGGCTGTAGGTGATCTGCGCGGCCCGGGCTTCGCCCCAGTACTTGCTGACCTGGTCCAGCTTCTTCTGCATTTCCTCGTTGCGGCGTATCCAGCCGTAGTGGTAGATGTGCGCGTTGGCCAGCGCGGCCTGGGGATTGCGCCCGCGCTTGTGCTGGGTGGTGACCAGCCAGTACTGGCCGTCGGGCGCATAGCTGCGTATGGTGTTGCGGATCAGCCGGCATTCGCGGCGGTACCAGCCGGGGCTGATGGAAATCCAGTCGGGTGAGCCGTAGAAATGCAGGTAGTCAAAGACCAGCGCCTCGACGGCCGGGTTATTGTGGTGGCGCTCGACGCTGGCGCGTATGGCGGCGAGTTCGCCCTCATGCACGACTTCATCGCCTTCGAGGTAGAAAGCCCAGTCGCCGGTGCAAGAGTACTGCGCGATCATTTTTTGCTGGGCATAGACAAAACCGCGATCCGCCATGCGCTCGTTCCACAGGGTTTCGATGATGCGGATTTTCGGGTCGTTGATGGCTTTCACGCGCTCCAGCGTGTCGTCTTCGCCCTTGCCCACGGCCACGACAAATTCATCGACCAGGGGCAGCAGCGAGCGTATGGAGGCTTCAAACGGAAAGCCCAGGCCCACGCCGTTTCGAATAAAGGTAAAGCCGCTGATGGAGACTGGCATCGGGAAATGACTTTCTAGGCTGCGCCCTGGAAGCCCAGGCGGTAGAGGTGGGCGTAAGCGCCGTTATTTTGAAGCAGCGCCGCATGGCTGCCTTGCTCGACGATGCGGCCGGCGTTCATCATGATGATGCGGTCGGCGTGCTGGATGGTGGACAGCCGGTGGGCGATGATCAGCGAGGTGCGGCCCGCGGCCAGCCGCTGTATGGCTTCCTGCACGGCTTTTTCGGACTCCGTGTCCAGGGCCGAGGTGGCTTCGTCGAGGATGAGCACGGGCGCATCCTTGTACAGCGCCCGGGCAATCGCCAGCCGCTGGCGCTGGCCGCCGGAGAGCTGCATGGCGTTGTGGCCGAGCACGGTGTCTATACCCTGCGGCAGTTCCTCAAGCAATTGGCCCAGGTTGGCGGCGGCCAGGCAGCGCACGACCTTGTCCCTGTCGAAGGACTGGCCCAGCGCGACATTGAAGGCCATGCTGTTGTTGAACATGACGACGTGCTGGCTCACAAAGGCGAACTGCGAGCGCAGGGACGCGAGGTCCCAGTCCCGCAGTTCCGTGCCGTCCAGCCGTATGCTGCCGGCGCTGTAATCGACAAAGCGCGGCAGCAGGCTGGCCAGGGTTGTCTTGCCGGAGCCGGAAGAGCCGACCAGGGCCACGGTTTCACCGGCGCGTATCGAGAGGCTGATACCGTCCAGTGCGGGCGGCGCGTCCGGCTTGTAGACCACGCTGACGCCTGAAAATTCAATGTCGCCGGCGACCCTGGCCTTGCTGGCGCTGCCGCTGCTTTCATCCTCGATGAGGTCGACCAGGTCCAGCCCGCGCTCGAGCGCCGCCAGCCCGCGTGTGATCGGCGTGGCGCCGTCGGACAGGCTTTTGATGGGCGCGATCAGCAGCAGCATGGCCGTCACGAAGGCCACGAAGCCGCCCACCGTGGTGGTGTTTTCCGAGCCCTGGAGCAGGGCGATGGAAATCACGGCCGACAGGGCCATGGCGGCCAGCACCTGGGTGATGGCGCTCATGCCGGCATAGGCGACGGTGGACTTGATGGACAGCCGGCGCAGCGTGTTGCTCAGCACCTCGAAGCGCGAGGCCTGGCCGGCCTGCGCGCCGTGCAGGCGCACGTCGCGGTGGGCCAGCACGTTTTCTTCGACGACATAGGCCAGGTTGTCGGTGGCGACCTGGCTTTCGCGGGTCAGGCGGTACAGCCGCCGCGTCAGCAACTGGATCACCAGGGCCACTGCCGGGAACAGCAGGGAGACGATCAGCATCAGCTTCCAGTTGAGGAAGAGCAGGTAGGCCACCAGGGCCGCCAGCGTGAGGACGTCGCGCGCCAGCTTCATGACCGCGTTGATCATCATCGACGAGCCGTTGAACACCTCGTAGACCACGGTGTTGGCGATGGCGCTGGAGGACTGGTCCGCGAACAGCGACAGGCGCGAGCTCAGCAGCTTGCCGAACATGGCACGGCGCAGGGACTGCAGGCCTTCGTTGGTGACCTTGGCCAGGGCGTACTGCGCCACGAAGCCGGAGATGCCGCGCACGGCGAACAGCAGGATCAGCGTGACCGGCACCAGCCAGAGGTCCAGCGCGCCTTTCTGGAAGCCGCGGTCCAGCAGGGGCTTGAGCAGGGCCGGCACAAAGGGCTCGGTGGCCGAGGCGACGATGGTCGCGCCCACGGCCAGCGCCCAGCCGGTGCGCGAGCCGCTGAAGTAGGGCCAGACCCGCGCGAGGCGGCGCCACAGACTCAGCCTGGGGGCCGTGGCGGCGGTGGGGGTGTCGGCGGAGGCGCTCACGTTGCGCCTTCGGGTAAGGGCGGGCCGGCCGGTTTGCTCAGTCCCAAGGCCAGCAGCAGGCCGATCAGGACGCAGAAGAAGTCCCCGATCAGGCCGTCATAAAGGGTGGAATTGAACAGGCAGGCGACCGCCAGCGCCAGCAAGGTGGACTGCGCGGCCCGGGCATAGGGCGTTTCCATCTTCAGGGTGTCGCGCAGAATAGAGAGCATGAAGGCGGCGATCAGCAGCAGGCCGGGAACGCCGAGCTGCACGCCCCATAGCAGGTATTCCTGGTGCGGGTTGCTGCCGGGGTTGATGTTCTCGTGCTGGGGGTTGACCTCGCGTTCCAGCCGGTCGTACTCGGTGCTCCAGCTGCCGACGCCGGCCCCGGCCAGCGGCCTCTGGGCAATCACCTGGCCGGCGCGGCGCCAGAAAGCGAGACGCACACCCGAGGAGGTGCTGGCGTCGTGCCTGGCCGAGTAGCCCTGGACCTCCGTCTTGACCAGGGTCAAGCGTTCGCGCATGGTCGGCGAACTGGCAAACAGCACCGCC
The DNA here is from genome assembly GCF_964252805.1 of Polaromonas sp. LjRoot131. Classification (NCBI taxonomy): domain Bacteria; kingdom Pseudomonadati; phylum Pseudomonadota; class Betaproteobacteria; order Burkholderiales; family Comamonadaceae; genus Polaromonas; species Polaromonas sp. LjRoot131. Next base: position 1,290,461 of record NZ_CAXUPF020000001.1, read on the forward strand.
ACGAGTAAAAACGGCAGCACGGCGACGATGATGCGGTACTTTTTGGGCAACTGCCACATGATGGCCAGGGACAGCAGCGCGACACCGACCAGCTGGCCGCTGCGGCCGACCATGACAAAGAACACATTGGCCAGGGACAGGACGGCCACCGCGATGGCGATCCGCGGGCCGAAACGGCCGGGCACCAGGTGCCGCAGGTGCCAGCACAGCGCGGCGAATACGGCGCTCATGATGCCCTGGTCGAGGTAGCCCGAAAAAACCGTGTAGTGCGAGACGGTGGTGCGGGAACTGGCCCATGCCACCGGCATGTCGGCAAAAAGCATCCATGAACTGAGCACCACCAGCAGCTGCGCGAGCGCGAAGGCCGCGAGGGCGCACAGGGCTTCGCGGCGGTCGCGGATCAGGGCCATCATCGCCAGAATGAGCAGCAGCTTGCCGTACTTGGCCAGGGAGCCCGAGGCCTCCTGCAAGGGGGCGACCGTCCAGGAGAGGCTCAGCACCAAGGCCAGCAGCACGACCAGCACGGCCGGCAGCGTGAAGGTTTTGGCGAGGGGCGCGCCGTCTTTGGAGAGGCCTTTGGCGAAAAGCAGGGTGGCCACGACACACAGCAGCAGGAGCAGCTTGGCGATGCTGATGATGGCGATTGACAACCCCACGGAGGCCGCCGCCAGGCAGATGACGGCGAGCCGGAAATTGATTGTCTTGATTCGCAAAATGGTCGAGGGGGTTGCCTGATGGATGCCGCATTATCGGTGATTCCATTTGCCGTCCGGAGGCCGGGCAAGGGGGAGGGCTCTGCTATGCTGTCGGCGCATGGGGCGGGCCTGTTTCACTGGCAAAATCCCGTGCCGGCATCCTGCGCCGGCGCTTCTCCCTCATCATCGAAAAGGCATTCGTTGGCAAGCTTGTCCGTCACCGTCATCACCCACAACGAGGCCCACAACATCGCGGCCTGCCTGCGCTCCGTGAGCTTTGCGGACCAGGTGGTGGTGCTCGATTCCGGCAGCACCGACGACACCGTGCAGATCGCCCGCTCCCTGGGCGCCGAGGTCAGCGCCAGCCCCGACTGGCAGGGCTTCGGCATCCAGAAGAACCGGGCGCTGGCGCTGGCCACCTCGGACTGGGTGCTGTCGCTCGATGCCGACGAGCGGGTGACACCCGAGCTGCAGCTGGAAATCCTGGCCTGCCTGAAGGCCCCGGCCTTCGACGTGTACTGCTTTCCCCGGCTCTCGAGCTATTGCGGGCAGTACATGCGCCATTCGGGCTGGTATCCCGACCGGGTCACCCGCCTGTTCCGCCGCACCGCGGCCCGTTTCAGCGAAGACCTGGTGCACGAAAAAGTCCTGGCCCAGGGGCCGATCGGCCAATTGCGCTCGCAACTGCTGCACGAGAGTTTCCGCAACTTCGAGGCGGTGCTCGACAAGGCCAACCGCTATTCCACGGCGGGCGCGCAAAGCCTGCTGGCCAAGGGCCGGTCGGCTTCGGTCGGCAAGGCCATAGGGCATGGCCTGTGGGCCTTCATACGCACCTATGTCCTGCGCCTGGGTTTCCTCGACGGCAGGATGGGCCTGGTGCTGGCGATCTCCAACGCCGAGGGCACTTATTACCGCTACCTCAAGCTCTGGCTGCTGCGGCGCGATACCAAGGGAGCGCCGGACGCTTCATGAAGATCAGCTTTATCGTCCTGACCTATAACCGCACGGATGCCTTGCTGGCCGTGCTGCGCTCGCTGGCCGGGCAGTGCGGTGAAGGCCACGAGGTGCTGGTGGCCGATGACGGCTCGCGGCCCGAGCAGGTGCAGATGCTGTTCGATCAGTGCCCCGCCTTCAGGTGCCCGGCCCGCCACGTCTGGCATCCCGATGTGGGCTTCACGGCGGCGCGGGCCCGCAACCTGGGGGCCAGCCAGGCGACGGGCGACTACCTGGTGTTCCTGGACGGGGATTGCGTGCCCAACAAGGCTTTTGTGGCGCAGCACGCGCGGCTGGCCGAAAAGGGCTGTTTCCTGAACGGGAGCCGGGTGCTTATCAGCCAACGTCTGACAGAACGTGTAGTCAATGGCGCTATCGACCTGCCCAGCCGTCCTGTATGGTTCTGGCTGGGCGCGCGCCTCAGGGGGGACAGCAACAAATTATTGCACCTGCTCCCCTGGCCGCAGCGTTTATTCAGGGTAAAACAAGGCTTTCTTTGGCATGGCATACGCAGCTGCAACTTTGGCGTCTGGCGCTCGGACTTTGCCGGCGTCAACGGATTTGACGAAACCTTCCAGGGATGGGGGCATGAAGATGCCGACCTCGTGCTCAGGCTCCACCACCTGGGCATCCACCGGAAAAACGGTTTCATGGGCACCGAAGTCTTCCACCTCTGGCACCGCGAGAACCCGCGCGACCAGGAATCCATCAACAAAAAAAGGGTGCTTGAACGCATGAAAACCGACGTGGTCCTGGCCGAAAAAGGGCTTCGTGAACTTGAGTCTTCTTCCGCCGTCAAAATAACCTCCCTGCACGGATCCAAATCTCCCCTATGAGCATTGCACCTTTTCTACGCCGCCGCACCCTCGTCAGCCTGCTGGCGGCCGGCGCTTTTCCTGTCTTGCCGGCTTTTGCGCAGTTTCGCGTCGAAGTCTCCGGCGTCGGCCTGACCCAGCTGCCCATCGCCGTTGCCGCGTTTCGCGGCGATGCGCAGGCACCGCAAAAAATCGGTGCCATCGTGCGGGCCGACCTGGAGCGCAGCGGCATGTTCCGCCCGGTCGACACCACCGGCGTCACTGCTGACGAGAACACCCGCCCGGACCTGGGCGCCTGGCGGCAAAAAGGCGCGGATTCCATGGTCACGGGCAGCGTGACGCTGCTGGCCGACGGCCGCTACGACGTGCGCCTGCGCCTCTGGGACATCGTGCGCGGGCAGGACCTCGGCGGCCAAAGCTACACCGTGGGCCCGGCCGACCTGCGCCTGTCGGCGCACCGTATTTCCGATTTTGTCTATGAAAAGCTGACCGGCGAGAAGGGCATCTTCTCGACGCGCATCGCCTATGTGACCAAGGCGGCCCAGAAGTACAACCTCTGGGTGGCCGACTCCGACGGGGAGGGCGCGCAATCGGCCCTGACCAGCCCGGAACCCATCATTTCGCCGGCCTGGTCGCCGAACGGTTCGCAACTGGCCTATGTGTCCTTTGAGTCGCGCAAGCCGGTGATCTACGCGCACGACGTGGCCAGCGGCAAGCGGCGCCTGCTGGCGAACTTCCGCGGCTCCAACAGCGCGCCGGCCTGGTCGCCGGACGGCAAGCAGCTCGTGGCGACGCTGAGCCGCGACGGCGGCTCGCAGCTTTACGCCATAGGCCTCAACGGCGGCGAGCCGAAACGGCTGACCCAGTCATCGAGCATTGACACCGAGCCCGCCTTTTCGCCCGACGGCCGCTACATCTACTTCGTGAGCGACCGCGGCGGCGCGCCGCAGATCTACCGCATGAGCCCGGGCGGCGGCAATGCCGAACGCGTCACCTTTACCGGGGGCTACAACATCTCCCCCGCGGTCAGCCCCGACGGGCGCTGGCTGGCCTATATCTCCCGGGTGGGCGGCGCCTTCAAGCTGCACGTCATGGAACTTGCCACCGGCACGGTCACTCCAATCACCGAAACCTCGGCCGACGAGAGCCCGAGCTTTGCGCCCAACAGCCGGCTGATCGTCTACGCCACCCAGCAGCAGGGCAGGGAAGCGCTGATGACCACCACGCTGGACGGCAAGATCAAGGCAAAGCTGTCCGGCGCCAGCGGCGACATTCGCGAGCCCGATTGGGGCCCTTTCCAGCGCTGATCGGCAGCGGTCATTTTTTCAATCGTCAACCCGGCCCATTTTTAATTTTTTGCAGAGGTACTCCATGAAACGCACCGTTTTTTCCATCATCTCCTCTCTCATCCTGGCGGCGACGCTGACGGCCTGCGGCTCCAACGTCAAGCTCAACGACGTGCCTGTCGAAGACCGCACCGGCCAGACTACGCAGGGCGACCCGTCGGGCGCCACCGGCCGAGGCGTCGCGCCCGTGGAGATCCAGGGGGCCGATGCGTCGCGCCAGGGCCCGGCCAATGTGGCCAAGATCATCTACTTTGACTTCGACAGCTATGTGGTCAAGCCCGAGTTCCAGGGCGCGATCGAGGCCCATGCCAAGTTCCTGACCGCCAACAAAGCCCGCAAGATGGCCATTGAAGGCCATACCGACGAGCGCGGCGGCCGTGAATACAACCTGGCCCTGGGCCAGAAACGCGCCGAAGCCGTTCGCCGCGCGCTGGGCCTGCTGGGCGTGTCGGATGCGCAGGTCGAGGCCGTGAGCTTCGGCAAGGAAAAACCCGCGGTTCCCGGCTCCGACGAGGAAGCCATGGCGAAGAACCGCCGCGCTGAACTGAACTACCGCTAAGCCGGATACCGACCGTGAAGACCTTCCGGATCGCCGCGGCCCTCGCGGCCGGCCTGTTCGCGTTCAATGCGCATGCGGGCCTGTTTGAAGACGACGAGGCTCGCCGGGCGATCCTCGATTTGCGCCAGAAAGTCGACGCGGCGCAAACCCGCACGGCCGAGGAGCTGCGCAGGACCACCGAAGACAATGCCCAGCTGCGCCGTAGCCTGCTGGACCTGTCCAACCAGATCGAAGCCTTGCGCAACGAGCTGGCCACCATGCGCGGGCAGAACGAAAACCTTGCGCGCAGCGTCGCCGAGATGCAACGCACCCAGAAGGACCTGACGACGGGCGTGGACGAGCGCCTGCGCAAGTTCGAGCCGGGCAAGGTCAACGTGGACGGCAAGGAGTTTGTCGCCGATCCCGCCGAAAAGCAGGAGTTCGAAACCGCGCTGGCCACGCTTCGCAAAGGCGACTTCGCGGGCGCGCAGACCGGCTTCGTGGCCTTCCTGAAACGTTACCCACAGACCGGCTACCGCGCTTCGTCCCTGTTCTGGCTGGGCAATGCGCAGTACGCCTTGCGCAATTACCGTGATGCAGTGACCAATTTCCGCTCGCTGGTGACGGCCGAGCCTGACCACATGCGCGCGCCGGAAGCCATGCTCTCCATGGCAAACTGCCAGGTGGAGCTCAAGGACACCAAGTCGGCCCGCAAGACGCTGGAAGACCTGGTCAAGGCCTATCCCCAGGCCGAGGCGGCCTCCGTCGCCAAGGAACGGCTGGCCAAGCTGAAGTAAGCCGCACCCGGGCAGGCCATTCGGCACGCCCGGGCGCTGCAAGCATTCCGCCCTAAAATCGGGCGATGGATATCTCCGCACTCAACAGTCTCACGGTCCAGGTTCTCTGGGCCGGTTTTATTCTGGCCATGGTTTTTGGCGCGATTGCCCAGCGCACGCACTTCTGCACCATGGGCGCCGTCAGCGATATCGTGAACATGGGCGACTGGACCCGCATGCGCATGTGGGGCATGGCCATAGGCGTGGCCATGCTGGGTTTCTTCACGATGGCCGCGGCCGGCGTCATCGATCCCGCCAAGACGCTTTATGCCTCCAACCGCTTTATCTGGCTCTCGGCCCTGGTGGGCGGCGCGCTGTTCGGCTTCGGCATGGTGCTGGCCTCGGGCTGCGGCAGCAAGACGCTGGTGCGCATAGGCGGCGGCAGCCTCAAGTCGGTCGTGGTGTTTGCCGTGATGGGCATCGCCGCTTTCGCCACGCTCAAGGGCATCACCGCCGTGGTCCGCGTGGCCACCGTCGACAAGGTGGCGCTGGATTTCACCGCCAACGCAAGCTTGCCGAACTGGGTGGCCGGTGCCATCGGCATCACGCCGGCCGCCGCCGGCATTGGCCTGGCAATCCTCATCGGCCTGGGCCTGATCGTCTGGGCGCTGTTCGGCGAGGAGTTCCGCCGCTTCGACAACCTGCTGGCCGGCCTGGGCATAGGCGGCGTCATCGCTGCCATGTGGTGGGTTAGCGGGCATCTCGGCTACGTCGCCGAACATCCGGAAACCTTGCAGGAAGCCTTCATCGCCACCAACTCGGGCCGGGCCGAGGCATTGAGCTTTGTCTCACCCGTGGCCTATACCGTGGACTGGCTGATGTTCTTCAGCGACAAGAGCAAGGTGCTCACGCTGGGCATCGTGTCGGTGTTTGGCGTGGTGGCCGGCTCGGCCGTCTATGCCTTGCTGTCGCGCAGTTTCCGCTGGGAAGGTTTTCGCGACGCGGAAGACACCGCCAACCACCTGGTGGGGGCCACGCTGATGGGCGTGGGCGGCGTCTGCGCCATGGGCTGCACCGTGGGGCAGGGCCTGTCCGGCATCTCGACCCTGAGCCTCACGAGCTTTGTGGCGCTCGCAGCCATCCTCGCCGGCTGTGTGGCGGGATTGAAATACCAGATCTGGCGGCTTGAGCGCGCGGCCTGAGGCGCGCATCCGTTCACAGTCCATGACGTCCATTCTTGAAGACCTCCCCGCCGACCTGGAGCGCCGCTTCGGCGGCCTGGCGCGCCTCTACGGCGCGGCGGGCGCCCAGCGCATACGCGAGGCGCACATCGTGGTCGTGGGCCTGGGCGGCGTCGGTTCCTGGGCGGCCGAGGCCGCGGCGCGCAGCGGCGTGGCCCGGCTGACCCTGATAGACCTCGACCACATCGCCGAATCCAACATCAACCGCCAGGTCCATGCGCTGGATAGCACCCTGGGGCAGGCCAAGGTGCAGGCCATGCGCGAGCGCATCGCGCAAATCCACCCGGGCTGCCGCGTGGACGGCATTGAAGAGTTTGTCGATGCCGCCAACTGGCCGGGCATCCTGGGCCTGGAAGGCGGCTTTGACCGCAAGCAGCTGGCCGTGATCGACGCCTGCGACCAGGTCAAGGCCAAGACCGCCATGGCCGCCTGGGCCATCGCCAACAAGGTGAACCTGGTCAGCGTGGGCGCGGCCGGCGGCAAGCGGCTGGCGCACCGCGTGGACATTGACGACCTGTCCCTGGTCACGCACGACCCCTTGCTGGCGCAGTTGCGCTACCGGCTGCGCAAAGAGCACGGTGCCGCGCGCAAGGGCAAGATCGGTGTGGCCTGCGTGTTCAGCCGCGAGGCCGTGCTGCAGCCCGCCGCCACGGACCAAAGCGACGGCAGCCTGAACTGCCACGGTTATGGATCGGTCGTCAGCGTGACCTCCACCTTCGGCCTGTGCGCGGCCGGCTGGGCGCTCGACAAAATTGCCGCCTGAGTTTTGCGGAGCGCTGAAAAACCACGCTATAATTCAAGGCTTTGCTGCCCTCGAAGCAGTAAAAACCGGGATGTATCGCGAGATACCTTCTTGGGACCATAGCTCAGTTGGTAGAGCAGCGGACTTTTAATCCGTTTGTCGTGGGTTCGACCCCCGCTGGTCCCACCAGAATTTCCGGGTTCTTAGCTCAGTTGGTAGAGCAGCGGACTCTTAATCCGTAGGTCGACAGTTCGAATCTGTCAGAACCCACCAGCCCTTCAAAGGACTTGGCCGAAAGGCCAAGTCCTTTTGTTTTGGTCGCTGTGCCAAGAATGCGTTGCCTTCATGATGGGTACGCACTCCCTCAATCCGAGTCGCCGCAGCCGCGAGATGTTCTCTCGCCGCCTCGGGCCAGGCCCATTGGGAAATCCCCGGGACCGGTCGTATGTCCACGCACTTCCTTCCGCAGGCGGTGATTTTGATGTGCTCTCTTGCGGCAAAGACGGGCAGCCCGGCGGTGAGCGCGCCTGAAGGCCGGCCGTGTTTTTCTCCTCCGATGGAGCGAGGCTTTCTGTGTCGCGGGCAGGTGATGTCCATTATTTTCCAAATTTCCGATAAAGATTGTTCGGCTGCGGACAATCTCACCTGGAAGGCCTTGAATTGTTCCGCATAGTCCATCTCCATCGGGCCCACCCTGCGGGCCCGATGCATTTTGGTTTATTAACGCAGCTCCCCCTGCCCATCGCCCGTGCAACCTCTCCGGCCAATCGACCCCGTCGTTACATTCCGCAATAGCCAAGGCGATGCCGTGCGCGGCACCTTGACCAACGTTCAGCGTCGATCACTGGTTATGGAGATCTACAACCCGTATTCCATCATCCAGATCAGCGAGGTCCTCAGCGAATTGACCATACGCTCTGGCGACCAGAGTATCTATCAAGGCAAAGCCGTGGTGGTGACCTTGATCAACACCGGCCTCATGGCGCTGGTGTCGGTGACCTTGATCGACGAATGGGACGACCTGAACGTCATTCGCAGTGACTTAACGCGGGTGGGTTCTGAATCTCAGCGCTTCATAGACGAATGGGATGCGCGTTTTCGCATCCGCCCTAGCTATCAGGTGATGATCAGCGAATTTCGTGCTTTCCTGACGGAAGCCTCGCGCTGGGCCGACCAGGCCGATATGTCCAAAGCTCTGCCGCATGAACCGGATGGGCGGATCCGCGCCGATGTGTTCGACGAACTGGCCACGCCCTTAATGCGTAAGGGTCAGGAATACCTGGTCTGGCTCGAAGATGAGGCTAAGTCCATAGTGGGCGAAGAGTCCATAGCCCACCGTGACTTCGCCCAAGCTGCGCTGCATCCCCTGTTGTTGCGAGCGCCCTTTGTGTACCGTACTTTTGCCAAGCCGATGGGATACGCGGGCGACTACGAGATGGTTAATCAAATCCTGGCCGACCCGCGCCAAGGCAACAACACCTACTTCCAAATCATCAATGCATTCTTCCTGAAGTCGGCGGTTGCGCAAGCTCACCGCAACCGCATCGACATCCTGGTTGACTACCTTGGCCGCGCGGCTGAAGTGGGGCGCAAGGAAAATCGCCAGGTGCGTATCCTGAACGTTGGCTGTGGGCCCGCCGTCGAAATTCAACGTTTCATCGAGCAGGACCTGCATCCGTCGAGCCTGGCCTTCACATTGTTGGATTTCAGCGAGCCGACGCTGAACTACACACGTTCGTGCATTGCCGAGGTCAGCCAGCGCACCGGTAAAAAAGTCGACATGGAATTCGTCAATGATTCGGTGCACCAGTTGCTAAAGCGCTCCACCAGGCATGAGGACAGCCTCGACAGCGGCGTATTTGACTTTGTTTATTGCGCGGGCTTGTTCGACTACCTTTCCGACAAGGTCTGCGCTCGTCTGCTGAAATACTTCGTTGCCCGTACCCGGCCTGGCGGCTCGGTGATGGTGACCAATGTCCACACCAGCAATCCACAGAAATACGTGATGGAGCACCTGCTGGAGTGGCACCTGATCTACCGCGATGAGGCCGGGCTTGAGGCTGTATTGCCCGAACCGCGCCAGGGAACCAGGCTCTTTACCGACGAGACAGGGGCTAACGTCTTTGCCGAATTTCACGTGCCGAAAATTGCATAAATCGGCCCGACTTCATGTCTGAGACTACGTTTTCGCCTTACCACCAGGAACTCGGCGCGTTCCGGTTGGCCTATAGCAAGGGAGGTGCCATCGTCTCTGTCTTGCTCGTGCTGATAGGTGTGGGACTGGATTATTCGCTTTACCGTTCGCAATTACCTATGCTGATCGGTGCGCGCGCGCTGACGATGGTGCTCACTCTCATCATCATTTGGGTCATGTATTCGTCGTACGGTCTGCGCTGGGCCCGGCCATTGACACTGCTGTGGCTTGCGCTGCCGCAAGTGATGATCGCCTGGATGATCTGGGCTACGGACGGCACAGGTTCGATCTATTTTGTGGGACTGCACTTGGCGCTATACGCCACAGGCATTATTTTGCCGATCGAGTTTCTCGAAAACTTGGTCTTTGGTCTGTTTAGCTACATGCTTTATTTCCTCGCCTGCTACTTCCACCCCAGCGGCTTGCAGGACTTCAACACTTTCGCTGGTACGTCGCTATTCATCCTGTTTTCTGTGACCATCAGCTCGTTCTGCACATACTTCAATGAGCGAGGCCGCCTGAAGTTGTTCAGCCTGCAAAGGCAGGTGGCCGAGAAAAATGCGGCGCTACAAAGCACGAATGACGCACTGGCACAGGTCAAGGGCCAGTTGCTGCAGCGAGAGAAGATGGCGGCGCTGGGCACGCTGTCGGCAGGCCTGCTGCATGAGGTTAACAACCCGGTGAACTACAGCCTGATGGCCCTGAATATGGCGCTGCAGGAGCCGGAAACCGCGCAGAACCCCGCGCTCAAAGAGAGTCTGACGGATGCCAAGGAGGGCATGCAGCGCGTACAGAGCATCGTGACGGATCTCAAGACCTTTGCCTACCAAAAACCGGGCGATGATCACAGCAACCGCATCTTCCTGCTGGAGAAAGTCGTCCAGTCGGCACTTCGCCTCACAGGCTATGAACTCAAGGGCATCGAGGTAATACTGGGCTTGCCGCAAGACACGCATGTGCTGGGGGACGAGCCGGCCATCATCGGCGTGCTCATCAACCTGTTCAGCAATGCCGGCCTGGCGACGCGCGCGTCCAGGCCCCAGAGACCGCGCATCGACGTCACGGCGCACTGCGGCAATGGCCGCCTGAGCGTGCATGTCCGGGACAACGGCGCGGGGATCAAGCCGGAAAACCTGAACCGCGTTTTCGAGCCCTTCTTCACCACTCGCGATGTGGGGCAGGGCTTGGGTCTGGGTTTGAGCATGAGTTATTCCATCATCCAGCGCCACGGGGGCGTACTCACCGTGGCCAGCGAAGAGGGCCTCTGGACCGAGTTTTCCTTCGACCTGGCGCTGGCGCACCAACTGGCCTGATCCATGGACATGACGGGCCGCATACCGACTGAAGCTCGCGCCATCCTGGTCGTGGACGATGAGCCGATGGCGTGCAAGTGGTTCGCGCGCAGCTTCAGCCGCGAATTCACGGTGCTCATGGCCGGCAGTGTTGACCAGGCGCTGGATGTTCTGCGTGAGCATTCCGATGAAATCGCCGTGCTGGTGACGGACTTCCGCATGCCCCAACGCAACGGCCTGGAGTTGCTGGGCGCCGTGCAGCAAAACCATCGCCACGTGGTGCGCTTGCTGCTCAGCGCTTTTGCGGACAAGGACGTGACCATTGCCGCCGTTAACAAGGGGCTGGTGTTCCGCATCCTGGAAAAGCCCCTGGACGAGGAAGCAACACGCGCGGCCCTGCGAGCGGCATTGGCCTTCTACCAACAGCGCGCGCATAGGCAGATCATGAACGAGGGCCGCGCCGCGGCGATGCGTGAAACGCTGGGCTTCCTGGCCCACGAACTGAACACCCCTCTTGCCATCGTGCGCGGCCATATCGAAGCGCTGAAGAGGCGCTTGCCCACCGTTGACGCGGGGACAGGTTCGCTAACCCTCAAAGAAGACCGGCCGGGCCAGGTGGCAGCCCAGTTGGACGCGGTGGAGCGTAACGCCCTGCATTGCAATTCGTTGGTATCGACCTTCGTGGAGTCGGCGCGCGATGCCTACCCGGATGCGCGGCCGCAAACCGTCGCGGCTTCGTCGCTTGTCAGGGCGCTATTGGATGAATACCCTTTTGAGCACGAAGACGAGCGGGCGCAGTTGTCCATCCATGTCGAGCAGGACTTCCTGCTGCCTGGGCGGCGTGATTTGCTGTACCTGGTGCTGTGCACGCTGACAAAGAATGCGTTGCAGGTCTTGCGCGGCAAGCCGGGCGGCAAGCTTGTCGCCGCTGTGGGCACCGACATGGTACGGGGCCGCCCGCGCCAGTGGATCAAATTTGAGGACAACGGCCCGGGTATTGAACCCAAGCTGTTGGCCCGCCTCACCAAAGTGCCCGTGAAAACCCGCTCCGGCGGCACCGGCATGGGGCTTCTTTTTTGCCGCCGGGTGGTGCAATCCATAGGCGGCACGCTTGACATCGCTTCCGAACCACAGCGCGGCACCGTGGTGACCCTGTATTTCTACCCTTTCACAGAAGCCAATCTAGAAGAGGCAATTGCATGAAACCCGACAAAATCCTGTACGTTGACGACGAATCCATGGCTTTGAAATACTTCGAGCGCCTGGTGAGCCCCATGGCGCCGGTGCTCACCGCGCTATCGGTGGAGGAAGGAAAAGTTCTGCTGGATCAGAGAGCCGGCGAGATCGCAGTCCTGGTGACGGACCAGCGAATGCCCGGTGCGCACGGCAATGAACTGCTGAGCTACGCGAGGGAGCGCCACCCACTGGTCGTTCGCATGCTCACGACTGCGTATTCGGAGCTTGGCTTGGCAATCGAGGCTATCAATTCAGGCGAAATCTACCGCTACATCACCAAGCCCTGGGACCTTGGAAGCCTGCGGGCGGACCTGAAGAATGCGCTGGAACTGGCCGACCTGCGCAGCGAGCGCGATAGCCTGTTGCACGAGAAAATGCTGATTCTTCAGCAGCAGCTGCTGGCGCAACGCGTGAGCCAGTTGCCAGTGATGTGCGCCGGCTTCATCGGCAAAAACTGTGACGAAAGCCTGCACACCTACCTGGATGGCGCTGTTCAGTTGGGCTGCCGCGCCTCGGAGGTTAATTGGCACGTACTGGATTATTCCGATCTTATGCAGGCCGAAGCCCTGCGCGAGATCGCCATCGGCCAGCAATTGGCGAAGTGGCATAACGAGTTCGGGATGAACAGATCGCCAACTGCGGCGGCGGCGGCGCTGGCCAAGGCTCTCCCACGACAGGCCCATTTTGAGGGCACCCGCGTGCGCATTCTCCAGCCTAAGATGCTGTACGGCGTATTGGAGGGCGCAACGAATGAAGGACCGCCAGCCGAAGCGCTAGCCTGGCTTGCCTGGCTGACATGGTTCGGTGCGTCCATGGAACTGACGCCACAGGGCAGCGGCTGGGAAGTCGACCTTGAAGTGGTGCCCCCTGGCTTTGTGCTTTCGAAAGACTGGCTGGCGAGCTATATTGACAGGCTGGCGGAGCCGCTGAATTGAGTCCGGCGGTATTCCTCTTTTAAACCATAGGTCGAGAGTTCGAATCTCTCAGAACCACCAACATTCTCAGGGACCTGGCCGAAAGGCCAAGTCCTTTTGTTTTGAGGGCGCGGGAAAATCGCGCGGCCCGCAATCAGGCCGAATACCCCAGCGCCGGCACATCCAGCTGCGCCTGCCTTGCCACCCGTATGCAGTCCTTCATGTACTCTTCGCCGAAGTAGCGGATGGCTGCGTAGCCGACGGCGGCTGCGACGGCCTGGCCGGCCAGCGGGACGTATTTGGCGGCTTGTTTGGCCGTCAGGCGGACGCCTATCTTGGTGGCGGCCTTGATAACCAGGTCGCGGCTGATGAATTTGCCGATCAGCACGGAACCCACCAGGGCCACGGCTTTTTGCACCTGGTCGCGTTTGTTGGGCTCCAGCTGGTCGAGCTGCTGCGGCGTGAGGCCGAATTCCTGGTTGATCTCGGGAATGAGCCTGGACAGCATGGCCGCGTCCACCATCCAGTCGAGGCCGGGGACGGGCACGGCGCTCGCTGCGGCCGCGACCATGGCACGCCGGTTGAGCAGCTTGCGGCTGCGTTTGACGGCGGCCGCGAGGGCGGCGTCGCCGGATGCCATTTGCAGGGCCGTGGGCATGACGTTCCCTTTTCGCGACTAGCTGCTCTTTTTGGTGAGCAGTCCGTAGATCAGCAGCAGCACAATGGCACCGACGACGGAGGCAATCCATCCGACGACATCGCCTTCCTTGTAGAAACCGGTGGCGATACCCGCGTATTTGGCCGCGAAGGCGCCGGCAACGCCCAGCAGGACAGTCATGATGAAGCCCATGCTGTCGTTGCCCGGCTTCAGGGCACGGGCAATCAGGCCGACGATCAAACCGACAACAATGGTTCCGAGTATGGATAGCATGCTGCGAACTCCCTGTCAGTGAGGTGGTGAGGGGCCGGATTGGCCCGCCCAGCTTCCTTTATACCGCAGCGGTCTCGATCTGCTCGGTCAGCTCCAGCCACCGTTCTTCCAGCATGCCTATTTCACCTTCGATGGCCTTAAGGCGCTTGCCGGCCTGGGCCAGTTCCGCCGGCGCGGTCGTGGTGCCCAGCAGGGCTTGCAGGCTGGCCTGCTCGGTGCCGAGGGCCTTCATGCGCAGGTCGATTTTTTCGATTTCCTTGCGCAGCGGCTTGGTGGCCTCGGCCTGCTGCTGGCGGCGCTGCGCGTCGAGCTTGCGCTGCTCGGGGGTTTCGCGGGGCACGGGCTTTTTCTCTTCCACCGCCACGGCCGGCGCGGCGGCCTTGGCGGTAGCGGCCGGGCCGGCATTGCCGGCCTTCTTGGCCTCTTCGCGCTGGCGCTTGGCTTCGTCGAGCAGGTAGCGCTGGTAGTCGTCGAGGTCGCCGTCGAAGGGCGCCACGCCGCCGCGCGAGACCATCCAGAACTCGTCGCAGACGGCGCGCAGCAGGGCGCGGTCGTGGCTGACCAGCATCACCGTGCCTTCAAACTCGTTGAGCGCCATGGACAGCGCCTCGCGCGTGGCCAGGTCCAGGTGGTTGGTCGGCTCGTCGAGCAGCAGCAGGTTGGGTCGCTGCCAGACGATCATGCACAGCACCAGGCGGGCTTTTTCGCCGCCGCTCATGCTGCCCACGGCCTGCTTGACCATGTCGCCGCCGAAATTGAACATGCCCAAAAAGCTGCGCAAATCCTGCTCGCGGGTCTGCTGGCCGCTGATCTTGCCGGCGGCCGTGACTTCCTTCACCAGGCGGATCATGTGCTCGAGCGGCGTGTCGGCCGGGCGCAGCACGTCGAGTTCCTGCTGGGCGAAGTAGCCGATGTTCAGGCCCTTGCCCTCGGTCATCTCGCCGCTGATGGGGGCCAATGCGCGCGCCACGGTTTTCACCAGCGTCGATTTGCCCTGGCCGTTGGCGCCCAGGATGCCGATGCGCTGGCCGGCCAGCACCGATTTGCTGACGTTCTGCACAATGACCGTGGGCGGCGTGCCTTCGGGCGCGTCTTCGGGCGGCGGGTAGCCGAAGAAGGCGTTCTGCATCGACAGCATCGGGTTGGGCAGGTTGGCCGGTTCCTTGAACTCGAAGGTGAAGTCGGCTTCGGCCAGCAGCGGCGCGATTTTCTCCATCCGGTCCAGGGCCTTGACGCGGCTTTGCGCCTGCTTGGCCTTGCTGGCCTTGGCCTTGAAGCGGGCGATGAACTTCTGCAGGTGGGCGATCTTGTCCTGCTGCTTGGCGAAGGCAGTCTGCTGCAGCGCCATCTGCTCGGAACGCAGGTCTTCGAACTTGCTGTAGTTGCCGCCGTAGCGGGTCAGCTTGGCGCTTTCGATGTGCACCGTGACGTCGGTCACGGCGTCGAGGAATTCGCGGTCATGGCTGATGACCAGCATGGTGCCCTGGTATTTTTTCAGCCAGGCTTCCAGCCAGACCAGCGCGTCCAGATCCAGGTGGTTGGTGGGTTCGTCGAGCAGCAGCAGGTCGGAGGGGCACATCAGCGCGCGCGCCAGCTGCAGCCGCATGCGCCAGCCGCCGGAAAAACTGTTGACCGGGTTGTCGAGTTCGCTGACCTTGAAACCCAGGCCGAGGATCAGGGCCTGGGCGCGGGCCTGCGCGTCGTGCGCGCCGGCGTCGTAGAGCGCCATGTAGGCGTGGGCCATGCGGTCGCCGTCGCCGCTGGCTTCCGAGGCATCGACCTCGGCCTGCGCCGCCAGCAGCACCACGTCGCCTTCGACCACGAAGGCGGTCGCGCTCTGGTCGGTCTCGGGCATGTCCTGTGCCACCTGCGCCATGCTCCACTGGGCGGGAATCGAAAAATCGCCGCCGTCCTCATGCAGCGTGCCGTTGAGCATGGCGAACAGCGAGGACTTGCCCGCGCCGTTTCGGCCCACCAGGCCGATTTTTTCACCGGGATTGAGGGTGACGGACGCGCTGTCCAGAATCACTTTGGCGCCGCGGCGCAGCACGACGTTTTTGAGGGTAATCATTGAATTGGAAACTTCAGGAAAATTAATCGGGCGGCGAGGGTGTTGCACGGCTTGCCATGCAAGCGCCGCGCCAGTCACCAGGCAAAGAGCCTGGGCATCAAGCCAGTTGTTCGCGCGTCAGCAGCAAGACCTGGTCGGCACCCGAGCTGGTTTCGAACCACAGCGGTTCAAGCGTCGGGAAGGCGCGCTCGAAATTCTCGCGCTCATTGCCGATTTCCAGCACCAGGACTGCATTTTCGCTCATATGGCGGGCCGCATTCTGAAAAAGGCCCCGGATGAAGTCCATGCCGTCCGCGCCGCCGGCCAGCGCCAGGCCCGGTTCCGCGCGGAATTCAGGGGGCAGGGCGGCCATGCTGGCCGCGTTGACGTAGGGTGGGTTGCACAGGATCAGGTCGTACTCGCCCGCGCAGGCGGCCAGGCCGTCGGATTCGAGCAGCGTGATGCGGCTGTCCAGATGGTGGCGGTCCACGTTGATGCGGGCCACCGCCAGCGCGTCCAGGCTGATGTCGGCGGCTTCCACCACCACGTCGGGATAGGTGATGGCGGCCAGCACGGCCAGGCTGCCGTTGCCGGTGCACAGGTCGAGCACGCGATGGGTGTGTTCGCCCAGCCAGGGATCTATGCTGGCGTCGGCCAGCAGTTCCGCGATCAGGGAGCGCGGGATGATCACGCGTTCGTCGACGTAAAAAGGCAGGCCCATCAGCCAGGCTTCGTTCGCCAGGTAAGCGGCCGGCTTGCGGGTGCTGATGCGCGCGTCCAGCAGCGCGGTGACCTGGGCTTCTTCTTCAGGGCTCACCGCCCGGGTCTCGACCGAGTCAAGGTCGTCCAGCGGCAAACCGAGCTTCCACAGCACCAGCCAGGCGGCTTCGTCAAAGGCGTTGGTCGTGCCCTGGCCGAAGCCGTCGGCAAAGCTCAGGCCTGCGGCGTCCAGCCTGGCCGCCATCTGTTCGACCAGCGCCAGCACCGTCAGGGGTGTCGCGGCCTGTGTCATGCCGCGGCCAGCCGTTCCAGCACGCCCTTGTAGATGTTCTTGAGCGGGTCGAGCGAACTCACGGGCACATGCTCGTTGATCTTGTGGATGGTGGCATTGAGGGGGCCGAACTCGATGACCTGCGGGCAGATCTTGGCGATAAAACGGCCGTCGCTGGTGCCGCCGGTGGTGGAGAGCTCGGTCTGCAGCCCGGTTTCAGCCTCGATGGCGCCGCGCACCGCGTCGACCAGGGTGCCGGGTGTGGTCAAAAAGGGCAGGCCGCCCAGCGTCCACTTGAGGTCGTAGTCAAGCTGGTGCCGGCTCAGCAGCGCCTGCACGCGCTGCTGCAGGCTTTCGGGGGTGGACTCGGTGCAGAAGCGGAAATTGAAGTCCACCACGAGGTCACCCGGGATCACGTTGGACGCGCCGGTGCCGCCATGGATGTTGGACACCTGCCAGCTGGTGGCCGGGAAGAAGGCATTGCCCGCGTCCCACTGGGTGGCCACCAGTTCGGCCAGCGCTGGCGCGAACAGGTGGATGGGGTTTTTGGCCAGGTGCGGGTAGGCGATGTGGCCCTGCACACCCTTGACGGTGAGCTTGCCGCTGAGGGTGCCGCGCCGCCCGTTCTTGATCATGTCGCCCACCTGGGCGACCGAGGTGGGTTCGCCCACGATGCAGTAATCCAGTACCTCGCCGCGCGCCTTGAGCTGCTCGCAGACCCTGACCGTGCCGTCGAGCGCCGGTCCTTCTTCGTCGCTGGTGACCAAAAAGGCGATGGACAGGGCCGGGTCGGGATGGGCGGCCATGAACTCCTCGACCGCCACCACCATGGCCGCGAGGGAGGTTTTCATGTCAGCGGCGCCGCGGCCGTAGAGCATGCCGCCGCGGTGGCTGGGCGTGAAGGGATGGCTCAGCCACTGGTCCAGCGGGCCGGTGGGCACCACGTCGGTGTGGCCGGCGAACACCAGGGTTTTGGCCGGCGCCGCGGGGCCGGAGGCCTTGCCGGCGCGTTTGGCCCAGAGGTTGGTCACGCGAAAGCTCTCGGGCCCGCCGGCAATGGTTTCGCACTCGAAGCCCAGCGGCGCCAGGCGCTCCATCAGCAGGGCTTGGCAGCCGGCGTCATCGGGCGTGACGGAAGGGCGGGCAATCAGTTGCTCGGCAAGGTGCAGGGTTCGGGACATGGTCGTTCAGTCGCGTTCGAGTCGGCCCGAAGAGACGAGCGCCGTCGTGTTTTGATCAGTGTTTCACGTCCAGCGTGATTTCGGTGAAGGACGGTTCGTCATCCGGGTCTTCCTCGGGCTCCAGCGCCTTGGCCTTGACGGCGAAGTCGTTTTCGAGGCGCCACATCAGGTTGGTCGGCGAATCGGCGTAGAGAATGCCTTCCTTGCGGGTGACGGTGCCGTCCACGATCAGTTTGGCGATGTCCTGCTCGAAGGTCTGCGAGCCCTCGGCCATGGATTTTTCCATGGCTTCCTTGACGCCGGAGAAGTCGCCTTTTTCAATCAGTTCGGCGATCAGCTTGGTGTTGAGCATGACCTCCACCGCCGGCGTGCGGCCGCCGTCCTGCGTGCGCAGCAGGCGCTGCGAGACGATGGCCTTGAGGGCCGCGGCCAGGTCGCCCAGCATGGTGCTGCGCACCTCGACCGGGTAAAAGCTCAGGATACGGTTGAGCGCCTGGTAGCTGTTGTTGGCGTGCATGGTGGCCAGGCACAGGTGGCCCGACTGCGCATAGGCAATGGCCGCCGACATGGTTTCGCGGTCGCGGATTTCGCCGATCAGGATCACGTCAGGCGCCTGGCGCAGCGCGTTTTTCAGCGCCACCTGCAGGGATTGCGTGTCGCTGCCGACTTCACGCTGGTTGACCACCGACTTCTTGTTGGTGAACAGGAACTCGACCGGATCCTCGATGGTGAGGATGTGGCCCAGCGCGATCTCGTTGCGGCGGTCCATCATGGCGGCCAGCGTGGTGCTCTTGCCGGCGCCGGTGGAGCCCACCATCAGCAGCAAGCCGCGCTTTTCCATGATCAGGTCGGCCAGGATGGGCGGCACGTTCAGGCTGTCCAGCGCCGGGATTTCCGTCGGGATGAAACGGATCACCGCGGCATAGGTGCTGCGTTGGCGGAAGGCGCTGATCCGGAAATTTCCCAGGCCGGCAATGGGCAGCGCCATGTTGAGCTCGCCGATTTCCTCCAGCTCCTCGATGCGCTCGGGCGGCACCACCTCGGCCAGCAGGTTGCGCGGCGCGTCCGGCGGCAGGATTTGCGCATTGATGGGAATGGCCTGGCCGTTGATTTTGATCAGGGCGGGCGAATGTGCCGACAGGTAAACGTCCGACGCTTTTTTGTCCGCCATCAAGCGAAGGATTCTTTCCATCGTGCTCATAGTCCGCTCCCAGTCAATTCAATATGTGTCATCAAGCCCGAAGGCCGTGTTCAGTCACGCAGCAAGTCATTCAGGCTGGTGGTGGAGCGCGTCTTGGCGTCCACGCGCTTCACGATCACCGCGCAGTACATGCTGTACTTGCCGCCGGCCTTGGGCAGGTTGCCCGACACCACGACGGAGCCCGCGGGAATGCGGCCGTAGGTGACGGTGTCGGCTTCGCGGTCGTAAATCGGCGTGCTCTGGCCGATGTAGACGCCCATGGAGATGACCGAGTTTTCTTCCACGATCACGCCTTCGACGACTTCGGAGCGCGCGCCTATGAAGCAGTTGTCTTCAATGATGGTGGGGTTGGCCTGCAGGGGTTCGAGCACGCCGCCCAGGCCCACGCCGCCGGAGAGGTGGACGTTGTTGCCGACCTGCGCGCAGCTGCCCACGGTGGCCCAGGTGTCGACCATGGTGCCTTCGCCGACCCAGGCGCCGATGTTGACGTAGCTGGGCATCAGGATCGCGCCCTTGGCGATGTAGCTGCCGCGGCGCGCCACGGCGGGCGGCACCACGCGCACGCCGGTGGCGCGCATTTCGGCTTCGCTCAGGTGGGCGAACTTGGTGGGCACCTTGTCGAAAAAGCCCAGGTCGCCGGCGCGCATCAGTTCGTTGTCCTTCAGGCGAAAGCTCAGCAGCACGGCCTTCTTGATCCACTGGTGGGTGGTCCACTGGCCCACGCCTTCGCGGGTGGCCACACGCAGCTTGCCGCTGTTGAGCTGGGCGATGGTGTGGTCGACGGCGTCCAGCACTTCCTTGGGAGCCGACTGGGGCGAGAGGTTCGCGCGATTTTCCCAGGCCGCGTCAATGGTGCTTTGCAGGTTGTCTTGTGTCATGTTGGTTTCGGTCTTGTTTTCAGTGAACTTTGGATTGGATGAACTGAACGATGCGCTGCGCCGCTTCCACGCATTCGGCGGTTTCTGCCACCAGTGCCATGCGGATTCTGCCGGCGCCGGGATTGTGCCCCTGCGCGTCGCGCGCCAGGTAACTGCCCGGCAACACCACGACATTGTAGAGAGCGAGCAGCTCGCGCGAAAACGCGGTGTCCGAGCCCTTGAAAGCCTCGGGGATTCCGGCCCACAGGTAAAAGCCCGCGTCGGGCAGGGCGACGTCCATCACGGCCGAGAGCATGGGCGTGACCTGGGCGAACTTTTCGCGGTACATCGCGCGGTTGGCCACCACGTGCTGCTCGTCGTTCCAGGCCGCGATGCTGGCCGCCTGCACCACGGGGCTCATGGCGCTGCCGTGATAGGTGCGGTAGAGCAGGAAAGGCTTGATCAGGGCGGCATCGCCGGCCACAAAACCGCTGCGCAGGCCCGGCACATTGCTGCGTTTGGAGAGGCTGGTCAGCGAAACCAGGTTCTTGAAGTCATGCCGGCCCAGCGCGGCGGCCGCCTGCAGGCCGCCCAGGGGCGCCTCGTCACGGAAATAGATCTCGCTGTAGCACTCGTCGGAGGCGATCACGAAGCCGTGGCGGTCGCTGAGCTCGAACAGCAGCTTCCATTCGCCAAGCGACATCACGGCGCCCGTGGGATTGCCCGGCGAGCAGACAAACACCAGCTGGGTTTTGGCCCAGACCGCCTCGGGCACGCCGGCCCAGTCGACCGCGAAGTTGCGCGCCGGGTCGCTGGGGGCGAACCAGGTCTGGGCACCCGCCAGCAGGGCCGCGCCCTCGTAGATTTGGTAGAAGGGGTTGGGGCAGACCACAGTAGCCCCGGGCTTGCCGGCGTCCAGCACGGTCTGCGCCAGTGAAAACAGCGCTTCGCGCGAGCCGTTGACCGGCAGGATCTGCGTGGCCGGGTCCAGCTTCAGGTCATAGCGGCGGGCCACCCAGTCGGCCATGGCCTGGCGCAATTTGGGCTCGCCGAGGGTGCCGGGGTAGCTGGCCAGGCCGCTGAGGCTGGCCGTCAGCGCGTCCTTGATCAGCTGCGGCGTGGCATGGCGGGGTTCACCTATGCCCAGGCTGATGGCTTTGAAGGCGGGATTGGGGGTAACGTCGGCGTGCAGCTGGCGCAGCCGCTCGAAAGGATAGGGCTGGAGGCGTGAAAGCAGGGGATTCATACCCGGATTATCCAGCCTCGCGCCGGCCCCTTGCCGCCGGCTTCCCGGCTATCCGGCCGAAAGCGGTGGCTCCTGCTACAAAACCCATAGCTTGAAACTCAGGCTGCACAGGGACCTGGCGCCAGTTTCGCGAGGCGCTTTCGGGCCCGCCTGCGTCCGGATGCGGCCCAAGGGCCGGATCTGCCCGGTCAGGCGAAGCAAAGTGTTTCACCCTGGGCCCGTCAAGGGCCTTTTTCCCGGCAAAATCCCTGGCCCGCTCGGGTAACATGGCGGACCGTGCCGCTTGCCGAAAGTGGCACCCGATATGTCAGTGTTTGCGGTAAAAACACTATAAAAATCAACGAGTTAGCCTCGGGCTACGCTCAAGCTCATAAAAACAGGGACAGCCGTGCGTCTCAATTCGATCAAGCTATCAGGTTTCAAGTCATTCGCGGAGCCCACCAATTTTGTGTTACCCGGCCAATTGGTGGGTGTGGTGGGCCCCAACGGTTGCGGCAAGTCCAACATCATGGACGCGGTGCGCTGGGTGCTCGGTGAGAGCAAGGCCTCCGAACTGCGCGGCGAGTCCATGCAGGACGTCATCTTCAACGGCACCACCACGCGCAAGCCGGCCAGCCGCTCCAGCGTGGAACTGGTGTTCGACAATGCCGACCACCGCGCCGGCGGCCAGTGGGGCCAGTTTGTCGAGATCGCCGTCAAGCGCGTGCTGACGCGCGACGGCACCTCCAGCTACTACATCAACAACCAGCCGGTGCGCCGCCGCGACGTGCAGGACGTGTTCCTGGGCACCGGACTGGGCCCGCGCGCCTACGCCATCATCGGCCAGGGCACCATCAGCCGCATCATCGAGTCCAAGCCCGAAGAGCTGCGCCTTTTCCTCGAGGAAGCCGCCGGCGTCTCCAAGTACAAGGAACGCCGCCGCGAGACCGCCAATCGCCTGTCGGACACCCGCGAGAACCTGACCCGCGTCGAAGACATCCTGCGCGAACTCAACGCCAACCTCGACCGGCTCGAAAAGCAGGCCGAAGTGGCCCTGCGCTACAACACCCTGCACGCCGACGCCAGCCTCAAGCAGCACCAGCTGTGGTTCCTGAAGCGCGCCGAGAGCGAGGCCGACCAGGCCAAGGTCAAGGCCGATGCCGAAAAAGCCGTGAACGACCTGGAAAGCCGCGTGGCCGACCTGCGCCACATAGAGGCCGACCTGGAAACCATTCGCCAGGCCCACTATTCGGCCGGCGACCAGGTCAACCAGGCCCAGGGCAAGCTGTATGAAGCCAGTGCCGAAGTCGGCCGGCTGGAAGCCGAGATCCGCTTTGTGGTCGACGGCCGCCAGCGCGTCGAGCAGCGGCTGAACCAGCTCAAGGAACAGACCGCGCAGTGGGCCACCCGCAAGGAAGACGCCGCCGTCGAAACCGAAAGCCTGGCCGCGCAAGCCATCGAGGCCGAGGAAAAGGCCGAACTGCTGGCCGCGCAGACCGAAGAGCACCAGACGCAGCTGCCCGCGCTCGAGGACGCACTGCGCCAGGCCCAGGCCAAGGCCAACGAGCAGCGCGCCAGCGTGGGCCAGGTGCAGCAGCAGATCCAGGTGCTGGCCGCCGACCAGCGCAACATCGAAGAGCAATCGCGCAGCCTGGGCCTGCGGCTTGAAAAACTCACCGCCGACCGCAACGCGCTCAACGCGCCCGACGAAGCCCGCCTGGCTAACCTGAACACCCAGTTCGCCGCCGCGCAGGAAGCCCAGGCCGAAGCTGAAGCCCGCCTGCACGACCTGACCGACAGCGTGCCGCAGCTCGACGAGGAACGCCGCACGCTGCAGCACACCGTCAACACCGAATCCGCCAAGCGCGCCGATCTGTCGGCGCGCATGGAAGCGCTCAAGGCCTTGCAGGAAAAGGTCAAGACCGACGGCAAGCTCAAGCCCTGGCTGGCCAAGCACGGCCTGGACGGCTTGCAGGGCCTGTGGAGCCGCATCCACATCGAACAAGGCTGGGAGAATGCGCTGGAAGCTGCGCTGCGCGAACGCCTGGGCGCGCTCGAAGTCAGCCGGCTCGACATGGTGCGCGGCTTTGCCGGCAGCGACGGGCAGGGCACGCCGCCCGCCAAGCTCGCGTTTTATTCGCCACCCAGCGCCGCCGCGCCCGCGCGCATCAATGCCGCCATCAACCTCAAGCCGCTGACAGAGTTGCTGCGCCTGAACGACGCCGGGCAATCGGCCTTGCTGGGCGACTGGCTCAACGGCTGCTATACCGCCGCCAGCCTGGACGACGCCCTGGCCGCGCGCGACAAGCTGCAGGCCGGCGAGGTGATTTTTGTGCAGAGCGGCCATGCCGTGACGCACCACAGCGTGAGTTTTTACGCCCAGGATTCCGAGCAGGCCGGCCTGCTGGCCCGCGCCCAGGAAATCGAAAACCTCGACAAGCAGCTCAAGGCCCAGGCCTTGATCAGCGAAGAGGCTCGCTCTGCCCTGGTGCGCGCCGAAGCCGCCTACGCCGACGCCGCCCAGCGCCTGGCCACGGCCCGCCGTGAAACCGCCGAAGGCCAGAGCCGCACCCACGAGCTGCAGGTCGAAGTACTGCGCCTCACGCAGCTGGCCGAACAGACCCGCGCGCGCAGCGAACAGATCCAGGCCGACATGGCCGAGATCGAAGCCCAGCTCGGCGAGCTGCAGGAGCGCAAGGTCACGGCCGAGGGCCGCTTTGAAGAGCTCGACATGCAACTGGCCGACAGCCAGGAGCGCCATGCGCAACTCGACGACCGCGTGATCGAAACCGAACGCAAGCTCGGCGAGTCGCGCGAGCAGCAGCGCACGCTGGAGCGCCAGGCCCAGGAAGCCACGTTTGCATTGCGCAGCCTGGCCTCGCGCCGCGAGGAACTGACCCGCTCCATAGCCATCGCCGCGCAGCAGGCCGCCTCCATCGCCAGCGAAGAGGCGCAGGCCCGCGAAGAGCTCACGCGCCTGACCGACGCCGCCGCGCAGGCCGGCCTGCAAAGCGCCCTGAGCGTGAAGCTCGAACGCGAGGCCGACCTGGGCGCCAAGCGCAGCCAGTACGACGACCTGACCAGCAAGCTGCGCGCCAGCGACGAGCGCCGCCTGCAGCTCGAGCGCGAACTCGACCCGCTGCGCCAGCGCATCACCGAATTCCAGCTCAAGGAACAGGCTGCGCGCCTGGGCTTTGAGCAATACGCTCAATTGCTGACCGACGCCCAGGCCGACCTGGCCGCCGTCGAGCAGTCCATCCAGTCCGGCAATGTGCGCCTCACCGGCCTGCAGGGCGAGATCGACCGCATCAATCGCGAAATCCAGTCGCTGGGGGCCGTCAACCTGGCCGCGCTCGACGAACTGAGCACCGCGCGCGAACGCAAGCAGTTCCTCGACGCGCAGTCCGCCGACCTGAACGAAGCCATGACCACGCTGGAAGACGCGATCAAGAAGATCGACATCGAAACGCGCGATCTGCTTTCCAGCACCTTCGAGACGGTGAACGGCCATTTCGGCCGCATGTTCCCCGAGCTCTTCGGCGGCGGCAACGCCAAGCTCATGATGACCGGCGAGGAAATCCTCGACGCCGGCGTGCAGGTGATCGCCCAGCCGCCCGGCAAGAAGAACCAGACCATCCACCTGCTGTCCGGCGGCGAAAAAGCGCTCACGGCCATTGCGCTGGTGTTTGCCATCTTCCAGCTGAATCCCGCGCCTTTCTGTTTGCTGGACGAGGTCGACGCGCCGCTGGACGACGCCAACACCGAGCGCTACGCCAAGCTGGTGCGCTCTATGAGCAAGGAAACCCAGTTCCTGTTCATCAGCCACAACAAGATCGCCATGGAAATGGCCGAGCAGCTGATAGGCGTGACCATGCAGGAGCAGGGCGTTTCGCGCATCGTGGCGGTGGACATGGAAGCCGCCATCGGTTTCGCAGAAGCAGCCTGATCCGAAAATGAGCACTTTGCAGATCAGTCTGGCAGTGGTGGGCGGGCTGGTGCTGGCCGGTGTGGTGGCGCACAGCGCCTGGTCGTCGCGTCGCAACCTGCCCAAGCGCGCCACGCCCGAAGCCGTGCCTACGCCTGAAACGGCTATGCCGGTAGACCGCTCGACCGCCGAAGCGGAAGGCGAGCCAGAGCGTCTGGAGCCCAGCTTCGACGCCGACTCGGGCCTGGCCTCCCTCAGTTCGTTGACCCGGCTCACCACGCCCGAACGCAAGCCCGGGCTGGACATCCTGATCGATGCCATGGCGGCCGTTGCCCTGGACGGTGTAGTTTCGGGCGAAGCCGCGCTGGCCGCCATGCCCAGCACGCGCCGCGCCGGCAGCAAGCCTTTCGGCGTCGAAGGCCTCAGCGTGATCACCGGCGAATGGGAGTTCCCCACGGCCGGCCACCGTTACAGCGCCTTCCAGTGCGGTGTGCAATTGGCCAACCGCACCGGCGCCCTCAATCAGATCGAATACTCCGAGTTCGTCATGAAGGCCCAGGCCTTTGCCGACGCCGTGGGCGGCGAACCCGAGTTTCCCGAAATGCTCGACGAAGTCGCGCGTGCCCGCGAACTCGACCAGTTCGCCAGCGCCCACGACGCGCAGCTGAGTTTCACGCTGCGCGCGGTCAACACCGCCTGGAGCCCGGGCTATGTGCAGCAAAGCGCGGCCCGCCTGGGTTTTGTCGCCGGTTCCATCCCCGGCCGCATGGTGCTGCCGGCCAGCCAGCAAGGCCACGCGCCCATCCTGGGCCTGGCCTTCGACACCCAGGCCGCCATGGCCGAAGACCCCGAACAGACGGCTTTGCGCGAACTCACGCTGTCGCTGGACGTGCCGCAGGTGCTGCGCTCCGAGCAGCCCTTCGCCCGCATGTGCGAAGCCGCGCTGGCCCTGGCCGCCAACATGGACGGCGTGATCATCGACGACAACGGCAACCTGATACGCCCCGAGGCCATGGAAGTCATACACGCCGACCTCGAGCAGCTCTACGACACGTTGGACAGCCGTGATTTGTCGGCGGGTTCGGTGCTGGGACGGCGGCTTTTTTCCTGATTTTCCCCGGCCTCGCGCCCCATTTCGAGTGTTTCCATGGCCACCAAAGACCTGTTTGCGCAGCCCCAACCGTCGCCGCAGCCAACTTCCGCCGCGGCGCGTGCCGCTGCCCTGCGCGCGGAGCTGCATCTGCATGCGCACCGCTATTACGTGCTCGACGAGCCCACGATCCCGGATGCCGAGTACGACAAGCTGTTCAGGGAGCTGCAGGAACTCGAAGCCGCCCACCCCGAACTGCTGACGCCGGACTCGCCGACCCAGCGTGTGGGCGGCAAGCCACTGGACCAGTTCGCCAGCGTGCGCCACAAGCTGCCCATGCTCAGCATACGCACCGAAACCGACACCGAGGCCACCGGCGCGCAGAACTTCGACACCCGTGTGCGCAAGGAACTGGGCCTGGCCGAGTCCGACCCGCCGGTGGAGTACGTGGCGGAACTCAAGTTCGACGGCCTGGCCATGAGCTTGCGTTATGAGAACGGCATCCTGGTGCAGGCCGCCACGCGCGGCGACGGCGAAGTCGGCGAGGACGTCACGCAGAACATCCGCACCATCAACCAGATTCCCCTGCGCCTTCCTGCCGATGCACCGCCGGTGATGGAAGTGCGCGGCGAGGTCTACATGCGCCGCGCGGATTTTGAAGCGCTCAATGAAAAGCAGCGCGAGAAGATCGCGCAAGGCGCCAAGGGCGAAAAAACTTTTGTCAACCCGCGCAATGCGGCGGCCGGCGGCGTGCGCCAGCTGGACCCGGCCCTGGCCGCGCGGCGGCGCCTGAGCTTTTTTGCCTACGGCCTGGGCGAGGTCACGCCGGCGGAAGAGGGCGGCCCGGCCTTCGAGAGCCATTTCCAGATGCTGCTGACGCTGCGTTCCTGGGGTTTCCCGGTGGCGACGCAGACGCAGCTGGCGCAGGGCGCGCCCGAGCTGATTGCCTTCCACCAGGCCATGGGCAAGCAGCGCGACAGCCTGCCTTACGACATCGACGGTGTGGTCTACAAGGTCAACAGCCTGGCGCTGCAAAAGAAAATGGGCTTTGTCTCGCGCGAACCGCGCTGGGCCGTGGCGCACAAATACCCGGCACAAGAACAGCTCACCACCGTGCAGGCCATCGAGGTGCAGGTGGGGCGCACCGGCAAGCTTACGCCGGTGGCCAAGCTGGCGCCGGTGTTCGTGGGTGGCGTCACCGTGACCAATGCCACGCTGCACAACGAAGACGAAGCGCGCCGCAAGGACGTGCGCGTGGGCGACACCGTGATCGTGCGCCGCGCGGGCGACGTGATCCCCGAAGTCGTCAGCGTGCTGCTTGAAAAACGCGTGCAGGACGCACCGCAGTTCAGCATGCCGCGCAAGTGCCCGGTCTGCGGCTCGGACGCCGTGCGCGAGGAAGGCGAAGCCGACTACCGCTGCACCGGCGGCCTGTTCTGCGGCGCCCAGCGCAAGGAGGCCATCCTGCATTACGCGCACCGGCGCGCCGTCGAGGTCGAAGGCCTGGGCGACAAGCTGGTCGAGCAACTGGTGGACGCCAACATCATCCGCACCCTGCCCGATCTTTACAAGCTGGGCCTCACGGCACTGGCCGAGCTGGACCGCATGGCCGAAAAATCGGCCAACAACTTACTCGAAGCACTCGAAAAATCCAAGCAGACGACCTTGCCGCGCTTCCTGTTCGGCCTGGGCATACGCCACGTCGGGGAAGCCACGGCCAAGGAGCTGGCGCGGCATTTCGGCAAGCTCGATGCCATCATGGACGCGACGGAAGAGCAACTGCTGGAAGTCAGCGATGTGGGCCCCATCGTCGCGCAAAGCATTCGCACCTTCTTTGAGCAGCCGCACAACCGCGAAGTGGTCGAGCAACTGCGCGCCTGCGGCGTGACCTGGGAGGAGGGCGAGCCGGCCGCCCGGGCGCCGCAGCCGCTGTCGGGCAAGACCTTTGTCATCACCGGCACCTTGCCGAGCCTGAGCCGCGACGAGGCCAAGGACAAGGTCGAGGCCGCCGGCGGCAAGGTGGCAGGATCGGTCAGCAAGAAGACCGATTACGTGGTGGCCGGCGAGGAGGCCGGCAGCAAGCTGGTCAAGGCGCAAACGCTGGGCGTGCCCGTGATTGACGAGGCGGCGCTGCTGGCCATGCTGGACGGCCCGTCAGAATGACGTTTCCCTGACGATCTTCCCAACGGTGAGCCAGGGTTGCCGCGAGGCCAGCGCCACCGAGTAGCTGTCGCCGGCTTCGGCTTACAGGGCGTTACCGGGGTTTGCACACGGGACGTCAGGCCGGACGTCCGCGCCAAGCGTTGAAAAGACCTGTACACACAGGAGCTTTTCCATGAATAACAAACGTTTGCCCGCCCTGGTGGCGGCCGCCGGCCTGGCTGCCTTGCTGTCCGGCTGCGTCGTCGCCCCCGTCGGCCCTCCCGTGGCGGTTTACCCGTCCCGTCCCGTTTATGTCGAACCCGCCCCCGTTGTGGTGGTGCCCGCGCCCGGCTATTACCGAGGCTGGGGCTACAGGCGCTGGCATTAAGCCAAAAAGGCTTCGCGCCGCCATAATCGGCGCATGACCATTCGCGAAATCCTCAAGATGGGTGACCCGCGGCTGCTGCGTGTCGCCCAGCCCGTCACCGCTTTCGACACCGACGAGCTGCACCTGCTGATCTCGGACATGTTCGACACCATGCGCGCCGTCAACGGCGCGGGCCTGGCGGCGCCGCAGATCGGCGTGGACCTGCAACTGGTGATTTTCGGCACCGATGCGGTGAACCCGCGCTACCCCGACGCGCCGCTGGTGCCGCGCACGGTGCTGCTGAACCCGGTGATCAAGCCCCTGGGCCCCGAGGAAGAGGACGGCTGGGAAGGCTGCCTCTCGGTGCCCGGGCTGCGCGGCGTGGTGCCGCGGTATGCGCGCATCCACTACGCGGGTTTCGACCAGTATGGCGATGCGATAGAACGCACGGTGGAGGGCTTTCATGCGCGTGTGGTGCAGCATGAGTGCGACCACCTGATCGGCACCTTGTACCCCATGCGCATCCGCGATTTCACGCAGTTCGGCTTTACCGAAGTGCTGTTCCCAGGGCTGGACGCGTCGGACGACGACTAAAGCCTGCGCCCCGAGGCGTACACTGGCCCTGGTTGAGGGCTATTTCGCCCCGCTTGAGCGTGTTGTACGCAAGGAAAGTCTTCCGGATGTTGCTCGCTCCCGCGTCGGGAGCAGTTCCCATCACCGGAGCTGCCTCCCCTCCGCCTTACCTGCTCAAGTATGAAACCGTGAGCGGCAGCGGCGACGACCTGCAGTTGCGTTCGCTGCTGGATCGCCAGCAATTCCATGATCCCCTGGGCGAAGCCGAACGCGAAGGAATTTCTTCGTCGGCCTGGCCGATCTTCGGGCTGCTCTGGCCCTCGGGCCGGGTGCTGGCCCATGCCATGCTGACCTTCGAGCTAGAAGGCAAGCGCATCCTGGAGCTGGGCTGCGGCCTGGCGCTGGCCAGCCTGGTCGTGCACAGGCGCGGCGGCAACATCACCGCCAGCGACTGCCATCCGCTGGCGGCGGAGTTCCTGCTCGAGAACCTCAAACTCAACCACTTGCCGGCGATGAAATACCAGACCGGCAACTGGTCGCGCGCGAACCCGCTGCTGGAGCGCTTTGACCTGATCATCGGCAGTGACGTGCTCTACGACCGCGGCCAGCCCGAGGTGCTGTCGCAGTTCATCGAACTGCATGCGTTGCCGCACACCGAGGTGCTGATCGTGGATCCGGACCGGGGCAACCGCGCGAGCTTTAACCGCAGGATGGATGGCTTGGGCTATTCACGCACCGAGACGCGTGTGACCGAATTGCCGGCCGGCGGCAGCTACAAGGGGCGGCTGCTGCGCTACCTGCGCGAACCGGTTCTTTGACGCTCAGGTATTGAGCGCTTCGAGCAATTCCGTCTCGATCGCAATCTGCGCCTTGTTGTGCTGCAGCTCGGGTCCGTCGATCAAAAAAGTGTCTTCCACGCGCTCGCCCAGGGTACTGACCTTGGCCAGCTGCAGGTTGATACGGTGGCGCGCCAGCACCCGCGCGATGCGGTAGAGCAGGCCCACGCGGTCGCTGGCCGAGACGCTGAGCAGCCAGCGCTGGGCTTTTTCGTCGGGCCGCAGGTCCACGCGCGGCGCGATCGGGAAACTCTTGACGCGGCGCGACACACGGCCCTTGCCGGGCGGGGGCAACGGCCCGGGTTCCTCGATGGTGCGGTCCAGGTCGGCCTCCACCATGGCCGCGAGTTCGCGGTAGTGGTCGGCCAGCGTCGGGCTCACGACCTGGAAGGTGTCCAGCGCATAGCCGTTCTGGGCGGTGTGAATCTTGGCGTCCAGGATGCTGAAGCCGGCTTCGTCGAAGTAGCCGCAGATGCGCGCGAACAGGTCGGGTGCGTCGGGCGTGTAGACCAGCACCTGCATGCCTTCGCCTGCCGAGGAGCGCCGCGCGCGTACGATGGCCTTGGCCTTGCCGACATGGCGCGAAAGCTGGCGCGCATGCCAGGCGATGTCGGAGGCCTCGTGGCGCATGAAATAGCTGACGTCCAGCGTGTCCCACAGCGCCTTGTGCGCCTCGAAGGGTTCGGCGTGCAGGGCCAGGGTGGTCAGGGCCTCGCGCTTGCGGGCCTCGACTTCGGCGTCCGCGTCGGGTGCGCGGCCGCCCAGCACGCGCAGGGTGTAGCGGTACAGGTCTTCCAGCAGCTTGCCTTTCCAGGCATTCCAGACCTTGGGACTGGTGCCGCGTATATCGGCCACCGTCAGCAGGTAGAGCGCCGTCAGGTAGCGCTCGTTGCCCACGCGTTTGGCGAATGCCGCGATGACTTCCGGGTCGCTGAGGTCTTCCTTTTGCGCGATGCGGCTCATGCTCAGGTGCTCGCCGACCAGGAACTCGATCAGTTTGGCGTCTTCGGCGGCGATGCCGTGCTGGCGGCAGAAAATGTGCACGTCCTTGCAGCCCAGCTCGGAATGGTCACCACCGCGGCCCTTGGCAATGTCGTGGAACAGCGCGGCGATGTAGAGGATCCAGGGCTTGTCCCAGCCGCCCGCGAGCTGCGAGCACATCGGGTACTCGTGCGAATGCTCGGCCATGAAGAAGCGCCGCACGTTGCGCAGCACCATCAGGATGTGCTGGTCCACCGTGTAGACGTGGAACAGGTCGTGCTGCATCTGCCCGACGATCTTGCGGAAGATCCAGAGGTAGCGGCCCAGCACCGAGGTCTGGTTCATCAGCCGCATCGCATGCGTGATGCCCTCGGGCTGCTGCAGGATGCGGCGGAAGGTGTCGCGGTTGACCGGGTCGCTGCGGAACTTGCTGTTCATCAGGCCGCGGGCGTTGTAGAGGGCGCGCAGGGTGCGCGCCGACAGGCCTTTGATGCCGACGGTGGTCTCGTAGACCAGAAAAGTTTCGAGGATGGCGTGCGGCTCACGCGCGTACAGGTCGTCGCTGGCCACCTCCAGCATGCCGGCCTTGTCGCAAAAGCGCTCGTTGATGGGCCGCAGCGGGTAGGTGTTGGGGTTCAGCCGCTCCTCGATGTTGAGCAGCAGGATCTGGTTGAGCTGGGTGACGGCTTTGGCGGCCCAGTAGTAGCGCTTCATGAGCGCCTCGCTGGCGCGGCGCGGCAGCTTGCTGCCGTCGTCGGCCTCGGCCGAATAACCAAAGGATTCGGCCACGGCGGTCTGCAGGTCGAACACCAGCCGGTCCTCGCGGCGCCCGGCGATCAGGTGCAGGCGGGCGCGTATCAGGCTCAGCAGTGCCTCGTTGGCCTTGATCTGCCGCACCTCAAAGGGCGTGGCCAGGCCCTTGCGGGCCAGGTCGTCCCAGGATTTGCCCAGGCCGGCGGCGCGCGCCACCCAGAGGATCACCTGCAGGTCGCGCAGGCCGCCCGGCGATTCCTTGCAGTTGGGCTCCAGGGAGTAGGGCGTGTTCTCGAACTTGTTGTGGCGCTGGCGCAGTTCCAGGGTCTTGGCCACGTAAAAGGCCTGCGGGTCCAGCACGGTGGCCAGGCGTTTTTGCAGTTGCTGGAAGTTCTTTTTGGACCCGGCGACCAGGCGCGCTTCCAGCAGCGAGGTCTGCACCGTGACGTCCTTGGAGGCTTCCTCGACACAGCCGGAAGCGGTGCGCACGCTGGAGCCTATTTCCAGGCCGACATCCCAACAGGCGCCGATAAAACGCTCGACCTTGGCTTTCAGGGCCGGGTCGGCGTCGACGTCGGCGTTGTCCGGCAGCAGCAGCAGCACGTCCACGTCCGAATGGGGAAACAGCTCGCCGCGGCCGAAACCACCGGCGGCGACCAGGCAGGCCGCGGCCGGAAAGCCGGCGCCGTCCCAGAGCGCCTGCAACGTGGCGTCGGCGTGGCGGGCGAATTTTTGCAGCAGGCTGTGGATGCCGCGCGAAGAGGCACCGCTGGCGGCCAGCGAAGCCAGCAGGGCGGCTTTGCCGGCCTTGTACTGCTCGCGCAGCGGGGCCAGGTCGGCCGTGTCAGGGGACGCGCGCGGTACGGGCACTGGTGCCCCGCTCAGGCGCTGACCGTGGCCTGGAGCTGGCTTTGCTGCGGCACAAAGGCCGGAATCGGCGGGCTGCCGGCGGACAGGGTCAGCACCTCATAGCCGGTCTCGGTCACCAGGATGGTGTGTTCCCACTGGGCGGACAGCGAATGGTCGCGTGTCACGATGCTCCAGCCGTCTTTTTCCGGGCCGTCCTTGATGTCGCGCTTGCCGGCGTTGATCATGGGCTCGATGGTGAAGGTCATGCCGGGCACCAGCTCTTCGAGCGTGCCGGGGCGGCCGTAATGCAGCACTTGCGGTTCTTCATGGAAGTTTTTGCCGATGCCATGGCCGCAGAATTCGCGCACCACCGAAAAACCCTGCTTTTCGGCGAAAGCCTGGATCGCGAAGCCGATATCGCCCAGGCGCACGCCGGGTTTGACGCGCATGATGCCCTGCCACATGGCTTCGTAAGTGATGTGGCACAGCCGCTTGGCGGCAATCGAGGCCTCGCCGACCAGGTACATGCGGCTGTTGTCGCCGTGCCAGCCGTCCTTGGTGATCACCGTCACGTCGATATTGACGATGTCGCCCTTTTTCAGCGGTTTGTCGTTGGGGATGCCGTGGCAGACCTGATGGTTGACCGAGGTGCACAGCGATTTGGGGTAGGGCACATAGCCCGGGGGGCCGTAGCCCAGGGTGGCGGGGATGGTGCCCTGGACCTGGGTCATGTAGTCGTGGGCCAGGCGGTCGATTTCATTGGTGGTCACGCCCGGTTTCACGAAGGGGGCGAGGTAGTCCAGCACTTCGGAAGCCAGCCTGCCGGCCAGGCGCATGCCTTCGATCCCGTCAGCATCTTTGTAAGTAATACTCATGGCCCCGATTATCCCACCGCGCCCACAGGCATGCATTTTCAGCATGGGGCCAAGGGCTTTTGCGTTTTTGGCCCGAATGAAGCGCGAAAGTGCTCGTTGACGATGTGCGGCAGGCGCGGCAAGCCCCCAGTCGCTGATAAAATTACGGGTTAACGCGTACCCCGCAAAACCCGGCCCCACCAGGCGCTTGCAGGCGGTGTTAACCCCCCCAAAACAGCCATGAGCTGCCCACTTCCCACTACAAGGCCACCGCTACCGTGACCCTGCACCTGACGACTTTTGAGGGCGAACCCCACGGGATCAGCGCCCTCAGCGACTTCCGCGTCCAGCAACTCCTTCCCCGCCTGCAAGCCATCCATGACAAGATCGTGGGTATCAGCGCCCGCTTTGTGCACCTGGTGGCGACCGAGTCGCCGCCCTCAGAGGCCGCCAAAACCCAGCTCGCGGCGCTGCTCACTTACGGCGAACCCTGCCCGCCGGCCGAGGGCAAGGCCGGCGATGCCCTGGCCTTTATCGTTTCCCCGCGTTTCGGCACCGTCTCGCCCTGGGCTTCCAAGGCCACGGACATCGCCCACAACTGCGGCCTGGCCGTCAAGCGCGTCGAACGCATCACCGAATACCGCGTCACGCTGAAAACCGGCTTCTTCAGCAAGACAGCCCTGAGCGCCGCCCAGCGCGAGCAGGTCGCCGGCCTGCTGCATGACCGCATGACCGAAAGCGTGATGTTCGACCGCGCGGAAGCCGCGGGCCTGTTCACCGAGCTGCAGGGCGCGCCGCTGCAAACGATTGACGTGCTGGCCGGCGGCAAGGCCGCCCTCGAAAAAGCCAACGCCGAGTTCGGCCTGGCCCTGGCCGCCGACGAGATCGACTACCTGGTCAACGCCTTTACGCAACTGAAGCGCAACCCGACCGACGTCGAACTCATGATGTTCGCCCAGGCCAACAGCGAGCACTGCCGCCACAAGATCTTCAACGCCGACTTCACGATTGACGGCGTGCCGCAGGAAAAAAGCCTGTTCGGCATGATCCGCAACACCGAAAAGCTGCACCCCCAGCACACGGTGGTGGCCTATTCGGACAACGCCTCCGTCATGGAAGGCTACAAAACCCAGCGCTTTTACGCCAAACCGGCTGAATCCACCGGTCGCCAGACCTACAGCGCCACCGACGACGTGCAGATGCACGTCCTCATGAAGGTCGAGACGCACAACCACCCGACGGCGATTTCGCCGTTTCCGGGCGCCTCCACCGGCGCGGGCGGCGAGATCCGCGACGAGGGCGCGACCGGTCGCGGCTCCAAGCCCAAGGCCGGCCTGACCGGTTTCACGGTCTCCAAATTGTTTGACGGCGACTACGGCAAGCCCGAACACATCGCCAGCCCGCTGCAGATCATGACCGAAGGCCCGCTGGGCGGCGCGGCTTTCAACAACGAGTTCGGCCGTCCCAATCTGAACGGCTACTTCCGCGAATACGAACAGACCGTGGGCGGCCAGCGCTGGGGTTACCACAAGCCCATCATGATCGCGGGCGGCGTCGGCACGATTGACGCGGCGCTGACCAAAAAGATTTTGTTCCCGGCCGGCACGCTGCTGATCCAGCTGGGCGGCCCCGGCATGCGCATCGGCATGGGGGGCAGTGCGGCCAGCTCCATGGCCTCGGGCGCCAACGCGGCCCAGCTCGACTTCGATTCGGTGCAGCGCGGCAATCCCGAGATTGAGCGCCGGGCCCAGGAAGTCATCAACCAGTGCGCCCAGCTCGGTGCGGCCAACCCGATTTTGGCGATCCACGACGTGGGCGCCGGCGGTTTGTCCAACGCTTTCCCCGAACTCGTGAACGACGCCGGGCGCGGCGCGAAGTTCGATCTGCGTGCCGTGCCGCTCGAAGAAAGCGGCCTCTCGCCCAAGGAAATCTGGAGCAACGAGAGCCAGGAGCGCTACGTGATGGCGGTCGCGCCTGAATCGCTGCCGCAGTTCCAGGCTTTCTGTGAGCGTGAGCGTTGCCCCTTCGCCGTGATCGGCGTGGCGACCGAAGAGAAGCAGCTGGTGCTGTCCGACAAGGATGCGGCCGCTCCCGTGGATATGCCCATGAACGTGCTGCTGGGCAAACCGCCCAAGATGCACCGCGACGTCAAGTCCGTCAAACAATCGATCAAGCCCATAGACCTGACCGGCGTGGATCTGCAGCAAAGCGCGATCGCCGTGCTGGGCCACCCGACGGTCGCTTCCAAGCGCTTTTTGATCACCATCGGCGACCGCACCGTGAGCGGCCTCACGCACCGCGACCAGATGGTCGGCCCCTGGCAGGTGCCGGTGGCTGACTGCGCGGTCACGCTGGCCGACTACAGCGGTTTTGCCGGCGAGGCCATGAGCATGGGCGAACGCACGCCGCTGGCCACCGTCAACGCGGCCGCCTCCGGCCGCATGGCGGTTGCCGAGGCCATCACCAACCTGTTGGCCGCACCGATTGAACTGCCGCGCGTGAAGCTCTCGGCCAACTGGATGGCCGCCTGCGGCGAACCCGGCCAGGATGCCGCGCTCTACGAAACCGTCAAGGCCGTGGGCATGGAGCTGTGCCCGGCGCTGGGCGTGTCGATTCCCGTCGGCAAGGATTCCCTGTCCATGCGCACCGTGTGGAGCGAGGGCGACGCCGGCAAGAAGGTCACCTCGCCGGTCTCGCTGATCGTGAGCGCCTTCGCCACGCTGCCCGACGTGCGCGGTACGCTGACGCCGCAACTGGACCGCGAAGAGGCCGACAGCACACTGATCCTGGTCGACCTCGGCAAGGGCAAAAACCGCATGGGCGGCTCCATCCTCGCGCAGACGCTCAACAAGGAAGAGGGTGAGGTGCCCGACCTCGACGACCCGAAAGACCTGGTCAATCTCGTCAACGCCGTCAATGCGCTGCGTAAAGAAGGCAAGCTGATGGCTTACCACGACCGCAGCGACGGCGGCCTGTTCGCCGCGGTCTGTGAGATGGGTTTTGCCGGCAACGTGGGCGTGTCGCTCAACATCGACATGCTGCTGGTCGAAGGCGACGGCATTTCCGACAGCCGCATGGACACCGGCGACAGCAAGAACTGGGCAAGCCAGGTCGGTGCGCGCCGCGAAGAACTCACGCTCAAGGCGCTGTTCAACGAAGAATTGGGCGCTGTCATCCAGGTGGCCACCGCCGCGCGCAATGAAGTCATGCAGACCCTGCGTGAGCACGGCCTGTCCAAATTCAGCCACTTCATCGGCAAGACCCGTCCGCAACACGCCTCGCTCGAGGTCGGCAAGGGCGAGATCCAGGTCTGGCGCGACACCAAGGCGGTGTTTTCGGCCAAGCTGCAGGACCTGCACCAGGTCTGGGACTCCGTCAGCTGGAAGATCTGCCAGCAGCGCGACAACCCCGATTGCGCCAACGCCGAGCACGCGGCCGCCGGCAACCCCGCCGATCCGGGCCTGCATGTGCAGTTGACGTTTGACCCGGCCAAGCTGCCTGCCGCCCCCGCGCTCAACCTGTCGGCCCGCCCGCGCGTCGCGGTGCTGCGTGAGCAGGGCGTCAATTCGCATGTGGAAATGGCTTACGTCTTCACCGAAGCCGGTTTTGAAGCCTGCGACGTGCACATGACCGACCTGCAGACCGGCCGCGCCAAACTGGCCGACTTCAAGGGCATCGTGGCCTGCGGCGGTTTCAGCTACGGCGACACGCTGGGGGCCGGCGTAGGCTGGGCGCGCTCTGTCACCTTCAACCCGGTGCTGTCCGAGGAGTTCAAGGCCTTCTTCGCACGGCAAGACACCTTCGGCCTGGGCGTGTGCAACGGCTGCCAGATGTTTGCCGAACTGGCCGACATCATTCCCGGCGCAGAAGCCTGGCCGCGCTTCACCACCAACCGCAGCGAGCGCTTCGAGGCGCGCCTGAGCATGGTCGAGGTGCTGGAATCGCCCAGCATCTTCCTGCAGGGCATGGCCGGCAGCCGCCTGCCGATCGCGGTCGCGCACGGTGAGGGGTATGCCAATTTTTCCTTCCGCGGCGATGCGTCCAAGGCGATTGCCGCAATGCGTTTCACCGACAACCACGGCAAGGCGACGGAAGCCTACCCGGCCAACCCCAACGGCAGCGCCGGCGGCCTGACGGCCGTGACCACGGCTGACGGCCGCTTCACGGCCATGATGCCGCACCCCGAGCGGGTGTTCCGCAACATCCAGAAAAGCTGGACGTCGGGCAACGCCGGCGAGCGCAGCCCGTGGATGAGCCTATGGCACAACGCGCGCAAGTGGGTGGGCTGAACAACTACGCAAACCTGGGGAGGGTGACCATGAATCGATTACTCAAACGCGCCTTCATCGCCGTCCTCACCGGACTGCTCGCCTGCGGCGCTTTCGCCGCCGACATGCGCGTGGCGCTGCCCGATCGGCCGGCGCTGGTCATCCCGCTTCCTGTGGGCTGGCGGGGCCAGGTTAGGCGCGCTGTACCTGATCTGCCACCCACCATCATGCTGTCGTCCATCACCGAGAAGAACTTCACGGTCATGATCACGCCGATCTGGCTGCGCAGCGCCGACGCCAAGCCACTGACGCCGGACTCCCTGCGGGCGATGGTAGCCGCCGCAGCCCAAAATGCCAGGCCGCAGGCTGTTGAGGCGGACCTTCCGGTGCGTGACTTACCGGGCCAGGGCTTGTTCGGCGCCTACTTTTCAGCCACCGACAAGGCGCCCAAGCCCGGTGAATACCGCAACCTGACCCAGGGCATGGTGGCAATCGGTGAACTGCACGTGGGCTTCACCATCCTGAGCAATGGCGACGCAGCGGCGGTCAATGGGCCCGCGCTGCAGATGCTGCAATCCTTGCGACGGGATTGATTTCCCGGCCTTAGGGCCTTAGCGGCTGGGCGGCGCGACAGCCGCCCCTTCGATCCCATGCCGCGCCAAGGCCTGCGCGACAAAACCCGAGGCCTTCATCTCCTCGACAAAAGCCGCCAGGTAACGCGCGCCGGCCTCGCGCCCCTTGGGCAAGCCCATGGCCTGGTTGATCACCATAAAACGTCCCGGCAGCAGGCGCAGGCCCGGCACGCGTTTCGCGTCGGCTTCCAGCTGCTGCTTGACGCCGGCCGCGACCTCGATGTTTTGCGCGACCATGACGTCGGTCACCGCCGGCGAGGTGGGGGCCTTGACCAGCTTCGCGGCTTTCAGTTCGCGGGTCAGGTAGAGGTCGTAGGCGCTGCCGTTGCCGACCACGACGCGGTTCACCGCCTGGTCCACGTCCTCGTTGCGGCGTATCGGCGAGTCCTGGCGCACCAGGTAGGCGCCCTCGATGATGACGTAGGGCGGCGTCTGCAGCATGTCGGCGCCGCGCACCGGGTCTATCGCGACAAAGGCGATGTCCACCTGCGCATCCTTCACCGCTTCCACCACCTTGCCGGCCGATGTGAAAGTCACCAGGTCAACCGGCACGCCCAGGCGCCTGCCGAGCTCCTTGGACAGGTCCACCGAGACGCCGCGCGGTGAACCGTCCGGCGTGCGAACCGCCAGGATGGGGTTGCCGAAGTTGATGGCGGCCTTGAGCCTGCCCGAAGGCGCCAGTTCGGCGACGGGCGCCGGCGGCGTGGAGGCGCAGCCCAGCAGCACAAACGCAGCCAGCCCCAGCACGGCCAGTGCAACAAGCCACCACCACAAGCCGTTCGAGCCGCGCACCTGGCCGGGAGACAGTCCCTCGCTCGCGCCCGGTCCCGCGTCATCGCCCACACCCTCCACCGCATCCTTGGCTTCCTTGAGCCCCATGCCTGTCAGGCCCCGCAAGCGCCGTACAGCCTCTATCTTGTTGCCCTGGTCCAGTGCCTCTTGCACCTGCGCGGGCAGGGGCGCGCCGGTAGCCAAAGCCTTGGGGGCAAAGCCGCCGGCCGGCGGCTCGCCGCGCATATAGGCTTCCAGCGCGTCCTTGGTTTCCTTGAGGCCCAGGCCGGTGCCGGCGCGCATCAGCTTGATGGCTTCGACCAGGTTGCCGCGCTGCAGGGCCTCCTGCACGGGCTGGGGAAGGGCGGGGGCGGGAGGGGTGGAAAGAGGATCGAAACCGGCCATGGTGCTCAGAAGTCCAGTTTCTGGCCTGGGTCCAGCGCCACCATGCGGGCCGTGCCGGGTGCGCTCCCGAGCGCCGCGTTGAATTCGGCCGGCGTGCCGCGCAGCACGGGCGTGGTGCCGTAATGGATGGGCAGCGCGAAGCGGGGCCGTATCATCTCGCGCACCGCCATGGCGGCATCCACCGGGTTCATCACGAAATGGCCGCCTATGGGAATCAGCACCAGGTCGGGCCGGTACATGTCGCCGATCAGCCGCATGTCGCCGAAGACGGCGGTATCGCCCATGTGCCAGAGCTTGAAGCCGTTTTCCATCTCCAGGATGAAGCCTACCGGTTCACCTCCGGGCTGCACCTCATCCTTGCCGGTGGCCGGGTTCTTGTAGGCCAGCTCGGAGGAATGCTCGGCATGCACGGCCGTGATCTTCACGCCGGTGGGGCCGAAAGGCATGATGGTGCCGCCCTTGCCGAAGCGCGGCGCGAGTTCGGCGGGCAGTATGCCCAGCGTGGCCACCGTCTGGTTCAGTCCGGCGGGCCCGTACATGGGCGCGTTGTGCATTTTGGCCAGTGCGGGCGCATCGGCGAAATGGTCGAAGTGCGCATGCGTCACCAGGATCAGGTCCACCTTGCCCAGCGCCTCCAGCGCGCGGAAGTTGGCGGGCGTCTTGGGGTTGGAGGTGAGCCACGGGTCGATCATGATGACCTTGCCGGTGGGTGTGGTGATGCGCGTGGCCGCCTGGCCGAGCCAGAGCACTTCGGTTTTGCCGTTCTGCGCGAAGGCCGGCAGGCCGAGCAGCAGGGCCACGCCCAGCAGCAGCCCGCGCAGCAGCGGGGCGGGAAATGAAGAGAAGGGGATCAAAGCAAGGCGGTTTGCAAGGCGGTTTGGCATGGGACCTCCTGAAGGATGTGAGCCATTGGAACGGCCCCCGCCACCTTCGTCAATCGGCAATTCGCGCAAATCGCCCCCGGATGGGAGCGCGCCCAATAAAAAAGCAGCCAAAAGGCTGCTTTTTTGAACCGGTGCGGTGGCGCTTACTCGACCTTGGCTTTCTTGCGCAGGTCGGTCTGGAAGGCGGCCAGCTTTTGCTGCTGCATCTGCTGGGCGATCTGCGGCTTGACTTCCTCGTACGAAGGCAGCTGCGCCGTGCGGATGTCGTCCACGCGGATGACGTGGTAGCCGAACTCGGTCTTCACCGGGGTGTCGGTGGTCTGGCCCTTGCTGAGCTTGACCAGCGCTTGGGTGAACTCCGGCACGTAGCTGGAGGGGTTGGCCCAGTCGAGGTCGCCGCCCTTGGCGCCGGATCCGGGGTCCTTGGACTTCTTCTTGGCGATGTCGTCGAACTTGCCGCCCTTTTTCAGGCTGGCGATGATGTCCTTGGCTTCGCTTTCCTTTTCCACCAGGATGTGGCGGGCCTTGTATTCCTTGCCGCCGTTGGCTTCGGCGAACTTGTCGTACTCGGCCTTCATCTCGTCTTCGGTAACCGGGTTGTTCTTCTGGTAGTCGGCGAACAGCTCGCGGATCATGATGGTCTGGCGCGCCAGTTCCATCTGCACCTTGACGTCGTCGCTGGTCGACAGGCCGCGCTTTTCAGCTTCCTGCATGAAAACCTCGCGCGCGATCACTTCTTCGCGCAGCTGGGCTTCCATGTCCGGCGTCACGGGACGGCCCGACTTGGCGACCTGCTGGGCCAGCGAGTCCAGGCGGGTTTTGGGAACGGCCTTGCCGTTGACGATGGCGACGTTCTGCGCCATCACGCCTTGAGCGCCCAGGGCCAGCAGGCCCGCGACGGCGGTGGCCAGTAAAAATTGTTTCTTCATGATGTCTTGCAGTCCTTTGATGAATGCTTGTTAGTGTCAGGATGATGCCCGGCCTTCGCGGCCGAAGTTCCGGGGGCGCCGCCAGGTTTCAGGGTGACTCGATGATCTCGATCGCCAGGGCATGCAGCCCCTGGTCAATGAAATTTTGCAGTGCATCATACACAAGCCGGTGCCGCGCCACCCGGCTTTGGCCGGTAAAGAGCGGGCTGGCGATGCGGATACGGAAATGGGTGCCGAAGCCTTCGGCGTTGGCACCGGAATGCCCGGCGTGGGCGGCGCTTTCATCGAGCACTTCCAGCCGCGTAGGCTGCAGCCGCGCCTGGAGCTGCCGCTCGATCTCCGCGGTGCGCACGGGCAGGGCGCTGGAAAGAACGCCGGAAGGGGCTGCGGTCATGGCGTGGTGCCGGGTTTGATGTGTTTGTTGAGGTACACCGCCTGCGCCAGCACAAACACCACCATCAGGCCCAGGCCGCCGAAGAGCTTGAAGTTGACCCAGGTGGCGGTGGGGAAGGTGAAGGCCACCCACAGGTTGAGGATGCCCATGACGGCAAAAAAGCCGACCCAGCTGAAATTGACCACACGCCAGATCGAATCCGGCAGCGCCATCTGCGCGCCCATCAGCGACTTGATGCCGTTTTTCTTGAAGACCAGCTGGCCCACCAGCAGGGCCGTGCCCATGACCCAGTAGAGCACCGTGGGCTTCCATTTGATGAAGGCCTCGCTGTGGAAATAAATCGTGGCGCCGCCCAGCACGGTGACCAGCCCCAGGCTGACCCACAACATGGTGTCGACCTTTTTGCCGCGCGCCTTGAGCCAGAGGATTTGTGCCAGCGTGGCGATGATCACCACGACAGTGGCCAGCAGCACCGGCGCTTCGGAGGCCCCCACCACGCCGCCCGAGACCATAAAGCCCAGCCATTCGGTGGCAGTGGCGGCGGCCCAGTCCTTGTGGCCTTCGGCGTACTTGAACATGCCGAAAAACAGGGCAATCGGCAAAAAGTCGAAAAGAATTTTCATGGACAGATTATCGCGGGGCAAAAGGGACAAAAAGAGCTGGCTTGGCGTTACATCCCCGTATTAGCAAGCAGGGGCCGCGGGACTGGCTTTGCCAGACCGCAGGCACAGCGCCCCCTCGGGGGGGCAGCGCATTACACGAAGTCGCAGACGCAGTGAAAAGCGTGGGGGCCCTATTTTTTCTTGAAGTCCAGGGAGGCGGAATTCATGCAATATCGAAGGCCGGTAGGGGTTGGCCCATCCGGAAACACATGGCCCAGATGCGCGCCGCAGCTGGCGCACACCGTTTCGGTGCGCACCATGCCGTGCTTGCGGTCCACGATTTCCTCGATCGCGCCCGGCACGGCTTCTTCGGAGAAGCTGGGCCAGCCGCAGCCTGCGTCGAATTTGGTTTCCGACTCGAAGAGCTTGGCGCCGCAGCAGATGCAGTGGTAGCTGCCGTCGGCCCAGACGGCCTCGTATTTGCCGGTGTAGGGGCGCTCGGTGGCGGCGTGGCGGGTGACTTCAAAGGCGGCCGGCTCGGCGCCTTTTTCGGCCAGCAGGGCTTTCCATTCGGCGTCGGTTTTCTGGATCTTGGCGCTCATGTTGTGTGTCCTGGAATTTTGACTTTGATGTTACGAACTGCAACTGATTTCAATCGATGAAGCCCAGTCCGGCGGGAAACCGGCAAAGCTGTCATGCCCGGGATGTTCTTCACATGGGGACTGCAGCAGGGCAAGCAAGGTATCGACACCCGAAAAGTCTTTTAGTTTCGCGGCGCGTATGGCTTCTTCGCCCAGATGGTTGCGCAGCACGAATTTCGGGTTGTTCCGGTGCATCAGGCCGGCGCGCAGTTCGGCGTCCACGCCGGCCAGCCGTTCAGAGTACTGCAGGGCCCAGGCATTGAAGGATTCTCGGTCGAAGAACAGGTCGCGCACCGGTTCATGGCCGCTTTGCGGCGTGAAGCCGTTCAGGCGCCGCCAGAAGATGCTGTAGTCGGTCTTGCCGGCGGCCAGCAGCTTGAAGCAGTCGTCCACCAGGGCCTTGTCCTCGGGCCGTTCGTCCGCCAGGCCCAGCTTGCCGCGCATGCGGGCGTACAGGGCCTCGGGGAACTGGGTCTTGTAGGGCTCCAGCGCGGCCAGTGCCAGTTCCTGCTCGCCGATCAGCGGCAGCAGGGCCTGGCCCAGGCAGAACAGGTTCCAGTAGGCCATATTGGGCTGCCGGTTGTAGGCATAGCGGCCCTGCGCGTCCGAGTGGTTGCAGATGTGGCCGGGGTCGAAGGCATCCAGGAACTGGAAGGGGCCGTAGTCCATGGTCAGGCCCAGGATGCTCATGTTGTCGGTGTTCATCACGCCGTGGCAAAAGCCCACGGCCTGCCAGGCCGCCATCAGGTGTGCCGTACGTTCGCTCACGGCCTCCAGCAGCGCCGCGTAAGGCTGCGGCGCCTCGCGGCAGGCGGGGTAGAAGCGGTCTATGACGTAATCGGCCAGGGCCTTGAGCTGGGCGTGCTGGCCGGTGTAGCTGAAGTGCTCGAAATGCCCGAAGCGGATGAAGCTGGGCGCTGTGCGGGTCACGACGGCGGCGGTTTCGATCTCTTCGCGCCGCACCGGTGCATCGGAGCCCGTGACGCACAGCGCCCGCGTGGTCGGGATACCCAGGCCGTGCATGGCCTCGGAACACAAAAATTCACGGATCGAGCTGCGCAACACGGCCCGGCCGTCGCCCATGCGGGAATAGGGCGTCTGGCCCGCGCCCTTGAGCTGCATTTCCTGCGGCCCGGACGGGCTGTCTATTTCGCCCAGCAGCAGCGCGCGGCCGTCGCCCAGCTGCCCGGCCCAGACACCGAACTGGTGGCCGCTGTAGACGCTGGCCAGGGGCCCGGAGCCCGGCAACAGGCGATTGCCCGTGAGGGCTTCCAGGGTATCGGCCGATTCCAGCCAATGGTCTTCGAGCCCCAGCTCGCGCGCCAGCGCACGGCTTTTGCCGACCCAGTAGGGCGCGGGCAGGGGCGTGGGCTGAAGCTCGGTGTAGAAGTCCGGGCCCAGGGCGGCAAAGCTGTTGACCCAGTTCAGGCCGGAGGTATTGGTGGCAGGGCTGTCTATCGCGATGGCAGAGGTCATGGGCTT
Organism: Polaromonas sp. LjRoot131; assembly: GCF_964252805.1. Lineage (NCBI taxonomy): Bacteria > Pseudomonadati > Pseudomonadota > Betaproteobacteria > Burkholderiales > Comamonadaceae > Polaromonas > Polaromonas sp. LjRoot131. Next base: position 1,335,057 of record NZ_CAXUPF020000001.1, read on the forward strand.
ATTGTGCTATCGACCCGGCGGCTGTGCCGGGCTGGGGGTATGCGGCGTCCCCACGGGCGGCTCGCGCCCCCCCGGCGGCGCTGTCGCCAAGGCAACGCGGCTGGGGACTTTCCCGAGGCCTGCGTGCCGGCCCGAGGGGTACCATGGCCGCGGAGACATTTGATTCACCCACACGCCCGCCGGGCAGGAAAGGAACACTGACGATGTTAGGTTTGATGCAAAGCCAGCCGCTGCTGATCTCATCGCTGATCGAGTTCGCGGAGCGCCACCATGGCGACGCCGAAATCGTCTCGCGCCGCGTGGAAGGCGACTTGCATCGCTACACCTACAAAGACCTGGGCCAGCGCGCGCGCCGTGTCGCCAGGGCACTGGACGGCCTCAAGCTGGCCTTCAGCGACCGCGTCGCCACGCTGGCCTGGAACGGCTACCGCCACCTGGAGCTGTATTACGGCGTGAGCGGCTCGGGCCGCGTGCTGCACACCATCAACCCGCGCCTGCACCCGGACCAGATCGCCTGGATCGCCAACCACGCCGAGGACCAGGTGCTGTGCTTCGACCTGAGCTTTCTGCCGCTGGTGCAGGCCGTGCACGCCCGCTGCCCGACCATCAAGCACTACATCGCGCTGTGCGACGCCGACAAGCTGCCGGCCGACTCCGGCGTCCCGAATCTGCAAAGCTACGAAAGCTGGATAGGCGCGCAGGCGGCCGACTACGACTGGCCCAGCTTTGACGAGAACACGGCTTCCAGCATGTGCTACACCAGCGGCACCACGGGCAACCCCAAGGCCGCGCTCTACAGCCACCGTTCCAGCACGCTGCACGCCTATGCGGCCGCGCTGCCCGACGTCATGTGCATCTCCGCGCGCGACGCCATCCTGCCGGTCGTGCCCATGTTCCACGTCAACGCCTGGGGTATCCCGTATTCGGCCGCGCTCACCGGCGCCAAGCTGGTGTTCCCGGGCCCGGCGCTGGACGGCAAGTCGATCTACGAACTGATCGAGGCCGAGAAGGTCACTTACGCGGCCGGCGTGCCCACCGTGTGGCAGATGCTGCTGACCCACATGAGGCCCGCGGGCCTGAAGTTCTCCACGCTCAAGCGCACCGTCATCGGCGGCTCGGCCTGCCCGCCGGCCATGATCAATGCCTTCCGCGAAGACTACGGCGTCGAAGTGCTGCACGCCTGGGGCATGACCGAGATGAGCCCGCTGGGCACGCTGTGCACGCTCAAGAACAAGCACGATGCGCTGCCCGAAGCCGAAAAAATGAAGATACGCCTCAAGCAGGGGCGCGCCCTCTACGGCGTCGACATGAAGATTGTTGATCCGGATGGCAAGGAGCTGCCCTGGGACGGCAAGGTCTTCGGCGACCTCTACGTGAAGGGGCCGTGGATCGTGCGCGAATACTTCAAAGGCGAGGGCGGCGACCCGCTGGTCGACGGCTGGTTCCCCACGGGCGACGTCGGCACCATAGATCCCGACGGCTACCTGCAGATCACCGACCGCAGCAAGGACGTCATCAAGTCCGGCGGCGAATGGATCAGCTCCATCGACGTCGAGAACATCGCCGTGGCGCATCCGGCCGTGGCCATGGCCGCCTGCATAGGTGTGGCGCACCCCAAGTGGGACGAGCGGCCCATCGTCGCGGTGGTCAAAAAGCCCGGCATGGACGTCACCCGCGATGAGTTGCTGCGCTTCTACGAAGGCAAGACCGCGAAATGGCAAATCCCCGACGACGTCGTTTTCGTCGACGCCATTCCCCTGGGTGCCACCGGCAAGATGCTCAAGACCAAGCTGCGCGAACAACTAAAAGATTACAAATTGCCACAAGCCTAAGTACGGCCATAGAGTGGGGCGGTATTAACCCAGCAGGGGCCGCGGAACCGGCTTTGCCGGGCCGCAGGCGCAGCGGCCCCCTCGGGGGGCAGCGCACTACGCGAAGCGAGAAGCGTGGGGGTCACATCTGTGACAAGGCGCTAGGGCATTCCCTGACGCAGTGCAGCATTTTTTACCCTAACCTTTGCCGGTTCCCCGTTAGATTTCGTTCGCAAATTCATAATTTTCAGGAGACAAGGGATGACAACCCAAACCCGATTTTTCGCTCGGCATGCCGGCGTCGCCATGGCGGTGTCCGCCATGCTTTACAGCGGCATGACGCTGGCCCAGGCACCTGCAGCCAAAGCCGCCGCACCGGCCAAGGCCGCCACCGCTGCGCCCGCCGCCGGCGGCGCGGTCAACCTGAACCAGACCGTCAAGATCGCCTGGCTGGACCCGCTGTCCGGCCTGATGGCCGCCGTCGGCACCAACCAGCTCAAGGGCTTCCAGTTCCTGGCCGAGCAGTTCAGCAAAAAGAACAAGGCCGGCGTGAAGTTCGAGATCATCGGCATCGACAACAAGCTCAGCCCGCAGGAAACCACCAACGCGCTGAAGTCCGCCATCGACCAGGGCGCGCGCTATGTGGTGCAGGGCAACGGCTCGGGCCCGGCGCTGGCCATCATGGACGCGCTGTCCAAGTACAACGAACGCAATCCCGGCAAGGAAGTCGTCTACCTCAACTACGCCGCGGTGGACCCCGACCTCACCAACAGCAAGTGCGAGTACTGGCACTTCCGTCTTGACGCCGACACCTCCATGAAGATGGAAGCCCTGACGGCCTTCATGAAGGACCAGCAGGACATCAAGAAGGTCTACCTGATCAACCAGAACTACTCGCACGGCCAGCAGGTCGCCAAGTTTGCCAAGGCCAACCTGGCCAGCAAGCGCCCCGACATCCAGATCGTCGGCGAGGACCTGCACCCGCTGGCGCAGGTCCGCGACTTCGCACCCTACATCGCCAAGATCAAGCAGTCGGGCGCCGACACCGTGATCACCGGCAACTGGGGCTCCGACCTCTCGCTGCTGGTGAAGGCCGCCAACGAGGCGGGCCTGAACAACGTCAAGTTCTACACCTATTACGCCGGCGTCACCGGCACGCCGACCGCGCTGGGCGCGGCCTCGGCCGGCCGGGTCTACATGGTGTCCTACAACCACCTGAACATGGGCGGCGAGATCCAGCAGATCCAGGCCGACTACAAGAAGAAGTTCAACGACGACTTCTACACCGGCGCGATCTACCACGCCTTCACCATCCTGACCGAAGCCATGGCGCAGACCAAGTCGACCGAGCCGGCCGCGGTGGCCAAGGCCATGGAAGGCATGCGCTTCAAGAGCTTCAACGGCGACGTCGAGATGCGCAAGACCGACCACCAGCTGCAGCAGGGCCTCTACATCGACAAATGGGAGAAAGCCGGCGGCAAATACCCCTACGATGCCGAGAACACGGGCTACACCTTTGTGCCGGTCAAATACTATGAGCCCTATGTGGCCAGCACGCCCACCTCGTGCCAGATGAAGCGCCCGGGGTGATCCCGGCGTCCCGCTGACGGACACAGGCCCGATCCGAGTTCGGGCCTTTTTTTCATCCGGCTTTTTCCAACAGGCGCTTATCGATGAATCTGGAATCCTTCACCATCGCGATGCTCAACGGCCTCAGCTACGGCTTGCTGCTGTTCATGCTCAGTTCCGGCCTGACGCTGATCTTCAGCATGATGGGCGTGCTCAATTTCGCGCACGCGTCCTTCTACATGGTCGGCGCCTATATCGCCTACAGCACCTCGCAGGTCATAGGCTTCTGGTGGTCGCTGCTGGTGGCGCCGCTGCTGGTGTTTGTGATGGGCGCGGCTTTCGAGCGTTTTTGCCTGCGCAAGGTGCACAAGTTCGGCCACGTGCCCGAGCTGCTGGTCACCTTCGGGCTTTCTTACCTGCTGCTGGAACTGGTGCAACTGGTCTGGGGCCGCTCGGCCGTCAACTACGTGCTGCCCGAAGGCCTGCAGGGGCCGCTGTTCACGGTGTTCGGCACCAACTTCCCGAAATCGCGCGCCTTCATCATGTTCATTTCGCTGGCCATGCTGGCCGGCATCTGGCTGCTGCTGACGCGCACGCGCATAGGCCTGGTCATCCAGGCCGCACTCACCCATCCTGAAACCGTGGAGGCGCTGGGCCACAACGTGCCGCGCGTCTTCATGCTGGTCTTCGGCGGCGGCGCGGCGCTCGCGGGCCTGGCCGGTGTCATAGGCGGCAACACCTTCATCACCGAGCCCGCCATGGCCGGCTCGGTCGGCGCCATCATCTTTGTGGTCGTGGTGGTGGGCGGCATGGGCTCGCTGAGCGGCGCCTTCCTGGCCTCGTTGCTGATAGGCCTGATCCAGACCTTCGCGATCCAGATGGACCAGTCGCTGATCACGCTTTTGGGGCACTTCAAGTACGTGGTGACGCCCGAGACCTTTGGCTACCCGCTGCTCAAGCTCACGATTTCGCAGGTGGCGCCCATCCTGCCCTTCCTGTTCCTGGTGCTGATCCTGATCTTCCGGCCCAAGGGCCTGCTCGGTACGCGGGAAGGATGAGTCGCCACATGTCTACCGCTTACCACCAATTCAAACCCTATAACGTCGGCCGCTGGCTGCTGTGGTCGCTGTACGCGCTGCTGCTCATCGTCGCGCCCATGATGTTCAAGAGCAGCCTGGCGCTCACCATGCTATCGCAGGCCGGCTACCTGGTCATCATCTGCCTGAGCTACAACATCCTGCTGGGGCAGGGCGGCATGCTGAGTTTCGGCCATGCGGTCTATGCCGGGCTGGGCTCCTTCCTGGCCGTGCATGCGATGAACCTGGCCGCCAAGGGCAGCTTTTACATCCCGCTGCCGCTGATCCCGCTGGTGGGCGGCCTGTCGGGCCTGTTCTTCGCCGTGCTGTTCGGCTACGTCACCACCAAGAAGGCCGGCACCACCTTTGCCATGATCACGCTGGGCGTGGGCGAGCTGGTGTTCGCCATGTCGCTGATGTTCCCCGAGTTCTTCGGCGGGGAGGGCGGCATCACCACCAACCGGGCTTACGGCAAGCCGGTGTTCGGCATCGGCTTCGGCCCGCAGATCCAGGTTTATTACCTGATCGCGTTTTACTGCTTCATCTGCACGGCGGCCATGTTCGCCTTCACGCGCACGCCGCTGGGCCGGATTTTGAACGCCGTGCGCGACAACCCCGAGCGCGTGGAGTTCATCGGCTACAACACGCAGCGCGTGCGCTACTACGCCTTCATCATCGCCGGCTTTTTCGCCGGTATAGGCGGCGGCTTGGCGGCCATCAATTCCGAGATCGTGACCGCCGAGGTCGTGAGCGGCGTGCGCTCGGGCAGCCTGCTGCTGTTCACCTTCCTGGGCGGGGCGACCTTCTTCTTCGGCCCCATCATCGGCGCCGGCCTGCTGGTGCTGGCGCTGATCCTGCTGTCCGAGTTGTCCATGGCCTGGCTGCTCTACGTGGGCCTGGTCTTCCTCTTCATGGTGATGTATGCGCCGGGCGGCATCGCCAGCCTGATCATGATGAACCTGCGCGTGGCCTCCTTCGGCAAGCTCAGGGAGCTGTGGGTGGGTTACCTGGGCCTGGCCGTGACGGCCTTCGCGGCGCTGGCCGGCGCCGCCGCCATGGTGGAGATGGTCTACCACCTGCAGCTCAACGCGGCGCTGGGCCCCGAGCTCGGTTTCATGGGCTTGCGCCTCAATGCAACCAACCTCAACAGCTGGCTGGGCGCGGGTTTTGTGCTGGCCACGGGCCTTGGCCTGTTCGAACTCACGCGCAGGCAATTCCTCACGCAATGGGGCCAGATACAAGATGACATCGAAAAAGAAATCAAGCGGAGGGAACTGTTGTGAGTGCAACCACCTGTTCGCTTGAACTCAAAGACCTGCGCAAAAGCTTCGGCAAGACCGAAATCATCCGCGGCGCCAACCTGCAGGTGCAGGCCGGCGAGCGCGTCGCCATCATCGGCCCCAACGGCGCGGGCAAGTCCACCCTGTTCAACCTCATCAGCGGGCGCTTTGAGCCCACCAGCGGCGAAGTGCTGCTCAACGGCCAGCGCATAGACGGAAAAAAGCCGTTTGAAATCAACAGGCTGGGTTTGTCGCGCAGCTTCCAGATCACCAACATCTTCCCCAAGCTCAGCGTGTTTGAAAACCTGCGCTGCGGTGTGCTGTGGAGCCTGGGCTACAAATACACTTTCTTCCGCTTCCTGGCCGACCTCGACGACGCCAACGAGCGCGCCGAACAGCTGATGGCCATGATCAAGCTCGACAAAAAACGCGACGTGCTGGCCACCAACCTGACCTACGCCGAGCAGCGCGCGCTCGAAATCGGCATCACCATCGCCGGCGGTGCCAACGTCATCCTGCTCGACGAACCCACGGCCGGCATGAGCCGCTCGGAAACCAGCCGCTTCATCAACCTGATCAAGGAAGTCACCGTGGGCAAGACCCTGCTGACCGTAGAACACGACATGGGCGTGGTTTTCGGCCTGGCCGACAAGATCGCGGTGGTGGTCTACGGCGAAATCATTGCCTACGACACGCCCGAGGCCGTGCGCGCCGACCAGCGTGTGCAGGAAGCGTATCTCGGCTCGTCCGTTGCCGACGCACAGGCGGGAGGCCACTGATGCTGCATATCCAGAACCTCCACGCCTTCTACGGCAAAAGCCATGTGCTGCATGGCGTGCACTTCGACGTGCAGCCCGGCCAGATCGTCGCGCTGCTGGGCCGCAACGGCTCGGGGCGCTCCACCACGGCCAAGGCCATCATGGGCCTGGTCGACTGCCAGGGTTCCATCCTCTGGAAAAAGCAGGAGATTGTCGGCAAGAAGGCCTACCAGATCGCCCACCTCGGCATTGGTTATGTGCCCGAAAACCGCGACATCTTCCCCAAGCTCACGGTGCACCAGAACCTGCTGCTGGGCCAGAAAGGATCCGGCAAGGGCTCGCGCTGGTCGTTTGAAGACATGTACCAGATGTTCCCCCGGCTGCGCGAACGCCAGCACACCGAGGCCGGCGTGCTCTCGGGCGGCGAGCAACAGATGCTCACGCTGTGCCGCACGCTGATGGGCGACCCCGACCTCATCATCATCGACGAGCCCACCGAGGGCCTGGCGCCCAAGATCGTCGAACTGGTGGGCCAGTATTTGCAGACGCTGAAGGCCAAGGGCATTTCCGTGCTGCTGATCGAGCAGAAGCTGACGATTGCCATGGCGATCTCCGACCGCGCTCTGGTCATGGGCCACGGCAGCATCGTGTTTGACGGCACGCCCGACAGCCTGCGGGCCGATGCCTACATCCGCAAGGAATGGCTCGAGGTGTAAAAAACCGTGTGGATTGCGGTGGGCATGTCACCGCTGGGACAAAAATAGACCAAACAGTCCAACCCGGGACTTGTGCCGTCACAAACGCCCCCTACAATGGAAAAAGAACGGTCGTACTTTTTTACGGCCGCCAGGGCATGCAGAGGCCTGACGCGCCAGCCGAGACAACTGAACCACTGAAACTCCCATCAAGGAAAGAAGCAGCAATGACCACCCTTTACGAAGTTCACGGCAGCGTGGCCGTCATCACCCTGAGCAACCCTCCCGTCAACGGCCTGGGCCATGCCACGCGCCTGAGCCTGACCGACAACCTGCAAAAAGCCAATGCCGATACGGCCGTCAAGGCCATCGTGCTCACCGGCGCCGGCAAGGCTTTCTCGGGCGGCGCCGACATCAAGGAGTTCGGCACGCCCAAGGCGCTGTCCGAGCCGAATCTGCTCAGCGTGATCCGCGCGGTCGAGAATTCCGCGAAGCCCGTCGTCGCAGCCATCCATTCGGTCTGCATGGGCGGCGGCCTGGAGCTGGCGATGGGCTGCCACTACCGCATCGCGGCGCCCGGCACCAACATCGCCTTGCCTGAGGTCAAGCTGGGCTTGCTGCCCGGCGCCGGCGGCACGCAGCGCCTGCCGCGCGTGCTAGGCGTGGAACCGGCCCTGAACATGATCGTGAGCGGTGAGCCCGTCAAAAGCGAACTGCTCGCGCAAATCCCCGGCCAGAAGCTGTTCGACAAGCTTGCCGCCTCGCCCGAATCGCTGGCCCAGGAAGCCCTGGCCTTCGCGCAATCGATTTCCGACACCCGGCCGCTGCCGCTGGTACGCGAGCTGCGCGCCAAGCACCCCAACGGCGACGCCTACTTCCAGTTCGCCCGCAACATGGTCAAAGGCATGGCCAAAAACTACCCCGCGCCGCTCAAATGCGTGGACGCCGTGGAAGCCGCGACCAAGAAGAAGTTCGAAGACGGCATGGCCTTTGAGCGCGAGCTCTTCATCAACCTGATGTGGACACCCGAAAGCCGCGCGCTGCGCCACATCTTCATGGCTGAACGCGCCGCCTCGAAAATCCCCGACGTGCCGGAAGACACGCCCAAGCGCGAGATCAAGTCGGTCGCCGTGATCGGCGCCGGCACCATGGGCGGCGGCATCGCGATGAACTTCCTGAATGCCGGCATCCCCGTCAAGATCCTCGAGATGAAGCAGGAAGCGCTGGACAAGGGCCTGGGCATCATCCAGAAGAACTACGAAGCCCAGGTCAAGAAGGGCAAGCTCAAGCAGGATAAGTACGAGCAGCGCATGGGCCTGCTCAGCACCACGCTGAGCTACGACGACCTGAAAGACGCCGACCTCGTGATCGAGGCTGTGTTTGAAGAGATGGGTGTCAAGGAAAAGGTCTTCAAGGAACTGGACCGTGTGATGAAACCCGGCGCCATCCTGGCCTCCAACACCTCGACGCTCGACGTCAACAAAATCGCCGACTTCACCAAGCGCCCGCAAGACGTGGTCGGCCTGCATTTCTTCAGCCCCGCCAACGTGATGAAGCTGCTCGAAGTGGTGCGCGGCGCCAAGACCGGCAAGGACGTGCTGGCCACCGTGATGGCAATGGGCAAGAAGATCAAGAAGACGGCCGTGGTATCGGGCGTCTGCGACGGCTTTATCGGCAACCGCATGATCGAGCAGTACGGCCGCCAGGGTGGTTTCCTGCTCGACGAGGGCTGCACGCCCGAGCAGGTCGACAAGGCCATCGAAAAATTCGGCTTTGCCATGGGCCCCTTCCGCATGGGCGACCTGGCCGGCAACGACATCGGCTGGGCCATCCGCAAGCGCCGCTACACCGAAAAGCCCGACATGAAGTACAGCAAGACCGCCGACCTGCTCTGCGAAAAAGGCCGCTTCGGCCAGAAGACCGGCGCCGGCTGGTACGACTACGTGCCCGGCAAGCGTGACGCGATCCCGAATGCCGAGGTCGTCAAGATGATCGAAGACCACCGCAAGAGCCTGGGCATCACGCCGCGCAAGATTTCCGACGAGGAAATCGTGCAGCGCCTGGTGTTCTCGCTGGTGAATGAAGCCGCGCACATCCTGGAGGAGGGCATTGCCTCCAAGGCCAGCGACATCGACATGGTTTACATCATGGGCTACGGCTTCCCGGTCTACCGCGGCGGCCCCATGCTGTACGCCGACCAGCTCGGCCTCTTCAACGTGGTGCAAAGCATGAACCGCTTCGCCCAGAACCCGCTGGACGACGCCAAATTCTGGAAGCCCGCGCCGCTGCTGGCCAAGCTGGCCGCCGAAGGCAAGACCTTCAACCAGTCCACCTGATCCCCTCAGGTCCGCACAGATCAACGTCCCAGATTCCGGAGAATTTCATGAGCTCAGCAGTCATCGTTTCCACCGCACGCACCCCCCTGGCCAAAAGCTGGAAGGGTTCCTTCAACATGACGCACGGCGCCACCCTGGGCGGCCACGCCGTCGAGCACGCGATCCAGCGCGCCGGCATCGAGGCGGCCGAAGTCGATGACGTGATCATCGGCTGCGCCACGCCCGAAGGCGCGACCGGCGCCAACATCGCGCGCCAGATCGCGCTGCGCGCCGGCTGCCCCGTCACCGTCTCGGGCATGACGGTCAACCGTTTCTGCTCGTCCGGCCTGCAGACCATCGCCCTGGCGGCCCAGCGCGTGATCGCCGGCGAAGCCGACATCTACGTGGCCGGCGGCGTCGAAAGCATCTCCTGCGTGCAGCAGGAAATGAACACCCACATGCTGCAGGAGAGCTGGCTCGCCAAGAACAAGCCCGAAATCTACTGGAACATGCTGCAGACGGCCGAGCAGGTCGCCAAGCGCTACAACATCTCGCGCGACCGCATGGACGAATACGGCGCGCTGAGCCAGCAAAAGGCCACGGCCGCGCTGGCCGCCGGCCTGTTTGAAGCCGAAATCGCGCCCATCACCGTGACGGCCGGCGTGGCCGACAAGGTCATGGGCCTGACCACCAAACAGGTCACCGTCAGCAAGGACGAGGGCATCCGCGAAGGCACGACCAAGGAAGGCATCAGCGGCATCAAGCCGGCCATTCCCGGCGGTGTGATCGCGGCCGGCAATGCCAGCCAGTTCTCCGACGGCGGCGGTGCCGTGGTCGTCATGAACGAAACCCTCGCGGAAAAGAAGGGCCTCAAGCCCCTGGGCCGCTTCCTCGGCTTTGCGGTCGCCGGCTGCGAGCCCGACGAAATGGGCATTGGCCCGGTCTTCGCGATTCCCAAGGTGCTGGCCAAGCTGGGCCTGAAGATCAGCGACATCGACCTGTGGGAACTCAACGAAGCCTTCGCCGTGCAGGTGCTGTACTGCGCCGACAAGCTGGGCATTCCGATGGACAAACTCAACGTCAACGGCGGCGCGATCGCCGTCGGCCACCCTTACGGCGTGACCGGCCAGCGCCTGACGGGCCATGCCCTGATCGAAGGCAAACGCCGCGGCGCCAAGCGCGTCTGCGTGACCATGTGCATCGGCGGCGGTATGGGCGCGGCCGGCATTTACGAAGTCCTCTAAGCCGGGCGAACACCATGAATGAAACCCTGCTCCTTCAGAAAGGGCAGGCGTTTCCTGCCTTGATGCCCGCCCTTGTGCCGGGGAGGCCGTCATGAGCCTCAGGCCCACCCTCGACTTCCTGCTTTACCACTGGCTGGACGCCGAGTCGCTGAACCAGCGCCCGCGTTTCGCCGACCATTCCCGCGAGACCTTTGACGCGGTCTTCGACACCTGTGAGCGCATCGCGCGCGAAAAATACGCACCTTTCAACCGCACGGTAGACACGCAGGAGCCGCATTTCGACGGCGAAAAGGTGATCCTGCCGCAGGCCACGCACGATGCACAGAAGGCCTATGCCGAATCCGGCATGCTCAGCGCCGCGCAGGACTATGAAATCGGCGGCATGCAGCTGCCCTATACCGTGGAGGCTGCCGCCAACGCCTTTTTTGCGATGGCCTCGGTCAGCATGGGCTCGGGCCTGCTGACCACCGGCAATGCCAACCTGCTGATGGTGCACGGCACGGATGCGCAAAAAGAAGTCTTCGCGAAGAACGAATTCTCGGGCCGCTTCTCGGGCACCATGTGCCTGTCCGAGCCACAGGCCGGCTCCTCGCTGAGCGACGTGACGACGCGCGCCGTGCCCGATGGCGAAGGTTTTGAGGCCGACCCGCTGGGTGCGCGTTACCGCCTCAAGGGCAACAAGATGTGGATCTCGGCCGGCGAGCACGAGCTGACCGAGAACATCATCCACCTGGTGCTGGCCAAGATACCGGGTCCGGACGGCAAGCTGATCGCCGGCACGCGCGGCATCTCGCTGTTCATCGTGCCCAAAAAGATGGTCAATACGCAGGGCGAGCTCACCGGCGTGCGCAACGATGTGGCGCTGGCGGGCCTGAACCACAAGCTGGGCTGGCGCGGCACCACCAACACGCTGCTCAATTTCGGCGAAGGCAAATACCCGGTGGACGGCCGGGCCGGCGCCGTCGGCTACCTGGTGGGCAAGCCGCATGAAGGCCTGCGCTGCATGTTCCACATGATGAACGAGGCGCGCATAGGCGTGGGCACGGCCGCGACCATGCTGGGCATGGCGGGTTATTACGCCAGCCTCGACTACGCCAAAAATCGGCCGCAGGGCCGGCCCGTCGGCGTGGGCGGCAAGGACGCCTCCCAGCCGCAGATCCGCATCATCGAGCACGCCGACGTCAAGCGCATGCTGCTGGCGCAAAAAGCCTATTGCGAAGGCGCCTTGGCGCTGGAGCTGTACTGCGCGCGCCTGGTCGACGAGCACCATACGGCCGGCGGCCAGGCCGCCGACGATGCGCGCCTGCTGCTCGAGGTGCTGACGCCGATCGCCAAGAGCTGGCCCAGCGAATGGTGCCTGGAGGCCAATTCCCTGGCGATCCAGGTGCACGGCGGCTACGGCTACACGCGCGACTTCCCGGTGGAGCAGTACTGGCGCGATAACCGGTTGAACATGATCCACGAGGGCACGCACGGCATCCAGGCCATGGACCTGCTGGGCCGCAAGGTGCTGATGGAAGGGGGCAGGGGACTGCAGCTGCTGGCCGGGCGCATCAACGCCACGATTGAAAAAGCCATACAGCGGCCCGAACTCGCGGTGCACGCCAACGCCCTGGGCAAGGCGCTGCAGCACGTGGGCAGCGCCACCAAGGCGGCCTGGGCCACGGGCGAACCCGGCGAGGCCCTGGCCAATGCGGTACCCTATATGCAGGCCTTCGGCCACACCGTGCTGGCGTGGCTGTGGCTGGACGTGGCGCTGGCCAGCCTTTCATTGCCCCCGGATGCGCCGCATGCGGGAAGAATGGGGGCCATGCGCTACTTTTATCATTACGAATTACCGAAGATCGACGCCTGGCTCAAGGTGGTTGAAAACCGCGACCTGACCTGCGCCGAGCTGCCCGAGGAGGCTTTTTAATGGCATTTTTCAAACCGTCCGCCGATCCTGTTTCCAACAAGAACGTGGCGCGCCTGCAGGCCCTGATCTGGGTGCTGATTTACGGCGGGCTGCTGACGCTGGTGCTGGGCCTGTCGGTCGAACGCGTGGACGATGCCATCGGCTGGTCCATGGTGGTCGCCGGCGGCGTGATCGCGGCGGTGGGTTTTGTGCTGATCTACGTGCGTTCGCGTATCAACGTCGGGCCCTGAGCGGCGCCCGGAGCCAGGTCGCCGCCACGACAGAAGGGACTGCAACAGCTTCAATGTTGTGCCAATATGGCGAAGTCCGACACACCTGAAAACACCGCAGCCGCGGCTGCCTGACACCACCCCTATTCTCAACCCCAACACCCCTGTGCAGCCCGCCCGTGCGGCGCAAGGGGAAGTATCAACAACACATTCAGGAGACCACCCATGACCCGTACCATCCAGCAATTGTTTGACCTCAAAGGCAAGACCGCCCTCGTGACCGGCGGCTCGCGCGGCCTGGGCCTGCAACTGGCCCAGGCGCTGGGCGAAGCCGGCGCCAAGGTCATCCTGAGCTCGCGCAAGGCCGAAGACCTCATTGAATCCGCCGCCGAACTGAAAGCCGCCGGCATCGACGTCGACTGGATCGCCGCCGACTGCTCGAAAGAAGAAGACATACGCGCGCTGGCCGACGAGGCCATCAAGCGCCTGGGTCACGTCGACATCCTGGTCAACAACGCCGGCGCCGCCTGGGGCGCGCCCGCCGAAGACCACCCGGTGGAAGCCTGGGACAAGGTTATGAACCTCAACATCCGCGGCTATTTCATCCTGAGCCAGCACATCGCCAAGCACAGCATGATCGCCCGCAAGTCCGGCCGCATCATCAACGTGGCCTCCATTGCCGGCCTGGGCGGCAACCCGCGCGAGATGACCACCGTGGCCTACAACACCTCCAAAGGCGCCGTCGTCAACTTCACGCGCGCGCTGGGCTGCGAATGGGGCAAGTACAACATCACCGTCAACGCCATCTGCCCGGGCTTTTTCCCGAGCAAGATGACCGTGGGCACGCTGAAGGCGCTGGGCGAGGAAAAACTCGCCTCGCACGCGCCGCTGGGCCGCCTGGGTGACGACGAGGACCTGAAGGGCCTGTGCGTGCTTTACGCCTCGGACGCCGGCAAACACATCACGGGCCAGTGGCTGGCGGTGGACGGTGGCGTGTCCGTCGTCACGGGCGGTTAAACACAAATGGGCTGGGAAGAGTTGATGGACTTCGGCGCCGACATCCCCTTTGTCAAGCACCTGGGCTTTGAGCTCGAGTTGTTCACGGGCGGCGCCTCGGCCATAGGCTATACGCCCAAGCCCGAGCACCTCAACTCTTTCGCCGTGACGCACGGCGGCGCCATCATGACGCTGCTGGACGTCACCATGGCCACGGCCGCGCGCAGCGTGCAAAAAGACATGGGCGTGGTCACCATCGAGATGAAGACCAGCTTCATGCGGCCGGCGCCCGGCGACGGCAGCCGGCTGACGGCCAAGGGCCGGCTTATGCACCGCACCGCCACCATGGCTTTCACCGAAGCCACGCTTTACGATGTGCTGGGCCAGGCCTGTGCGCATTCGACCGGCACTTTTAAATACGTCAAACGCCAGCCCGCGGCCGACAAGCCGGATGCCTCCGGCGGCGCGATTTCCACGGACTGATACCCGCAGTCATGCCGCAGCCGCGGCACCCAATACACAACAGGAGACTTCCATGCCCATCAACCAGCAAATCCTCCTCGACAACCGGCCCACCGGCGAGGCCACTGCCAGCAACTTCATGCTGGTCTCCAGCGACACGCCGGAGCTGCAGGACGGCCAGGTGCTGGTGCGCCACCACTACCTGAGCCTGGACCCGTATATGCGCGGCCGCATGAGCGACGCCAAGAGTTATGCCGCACCGCAGCCGCTGGGCCAGGTCATGCTGGGCGGGACGGCCGGCGAAGTGGTCGAAAGCCGCTCGCCCAAATTCCAGCCCGGCGACAAGGTCGTCGGCATGGGCGGCTGGCAGGAGTACAGCGTGGTCAATGCCGACCAGCCCGGTGCGCTGCGCAAGGTCGACACCACGCACGTGCCGCTGTCGCATTACCTGGGCGCGGTCGGCATGCCCGGCGTGACCGCCTGGTACGGTCTGGTCAAAATCATCGAACCCAAAGCCGGCCAGACCATGGTGGTCAGCGCCGCCACCGGCGCCGTCGGCAGCGCTTTTGGCGCATTGTCGAAAGCGCGCGGCTGCCGTACCGTGGGCATCGCGGGCGGGCCCGACAAATGCAAATACGCGGTCGACGAACTCGGCTTTGACGCCTGCATAGACTACAAGCTGCACGCTGATGCGGCCTCGCTGTCCAAGGCCTTGCGCGATGCCTGCCCCGACGGCATCGACGGCTATTTCGAAAACGTCGGCGGAATGGTGCTGGACGCCGTGCTGCCGCGCATGAATGCCTTCGGCCGCATCGCGCTGTGCGGCATGATCGCCGGCTACGACGGCCGGCCCATGCCGCTGGCCTACCCGGCGCTGATCCTGACCGCCCGCCTCAAGCTGCAGGGTTTTATCGTGGCCGAGCACATGGAAGTCTGGCCCGAAGCGCTCAAGGAACTCGGCACGCTGGTGGGCACCGGCAAGCTGCGTCCGCGCGAAACCGTGGCGCAGGGGATTGAATCGGCGCCAGAGGCCTTCCTCGGATTGCTCAAAGGCAAGAACTTCGGCAAACAACTGGTGAAACTGATCTAGGCTTGCCCACCAGGAGGTTTGCGATGAACTCCACCCATGAAGTCTTCAACCAGCCCGCACCGCTGGCTGATTACAACCTGTTCGAGACCAACCGGCCGCTGCGTGATGCGCTGAAGTTCAACGCACCTGCACTGGACACCACCGGGCTGAGGCAGCTCGGCGCCACCTTGGGCAGCGGCGCGATGCAGACCCATGCGCGCCTGGCCAATGTGCATGGGCCGGTGCTGCACAGCCATGACCGCTTTGGGCGGCGGGTGGACCAGGTGGAGTTTCATCCGAGCTATCACGAGCTCATGAAGCTGGCCACGGGCGCGGGTTTGCATGGCTCGCCCTGGAGCGATGAAGACGCCAGCCCGCATGTCAGGCGCGCCGCGGGCTTCATGCTGTTCACCGAACTCGAACCGTCGACGCTGTGTCCCATCTCCATGAGCTACGCGGCCACGCCCGCGCTGCGCGGCAACACAGCCATTTACGCCGACTGGGGCCCCAGGCTGGCCAGCCGCGCCTACGACCCGGAACTCAAGCCGTGGCAGGCCAAGGCCGGTCTCACCATGGGCATGGGCATGACCGAAAAGCAGGGCGGCTCCGACGTGCGAGCCAACACCACACGGGCCGAGCCCGCAGGCCTTGACGGCTGGGGTGAGCGTTATGCCATCACCGGCCACAAATGGTTTTTTTCGGCGCCCATGTGCGACGCCTTCCTGGTGCTGGCCCAGACGCAAAGCGGCCTGAGCTGCTTTTTCCTGCCGCGCGTGCTGCCCGACGGCGGCCTTAACGCCATCCGCATCCAGCGCCTCAAGGACAAGCTTGGCAACAAGGCCAATGCCAGCTCCGAGGTGGAATTTGAAGGCGCGCAGGCCTGGCTGGTCGGCGGCGAAGGCCGCGGCATCCCGCAAATCCTCGAGATGGGCACCATGACGCGGCTGGACTGCGCGCTGGGCACCAGCGGCCTGATGCGCCAGGCGCTGGCCCTGGCGTTGAACCACACCTCACAGCGCAAGGCCTTCGGCAAGCTGCTGGTGGACCAGCCGCTGATGCGCAACGTGCTGGCCGACCTGGCACTCGAATCCGAAGCCGCCACGGCGCTGGCAATGCGCCTGGCCCGCGCCTTCGACCGCCCGGGCGACGCGCACGAGGCCGCCATGGCGCGCCTGCTGACGCCGGTCGCCAAGTTCTGGATCTGCAAGCGCGGCAGCCACTTCGCGCAGGAGGCCATGGAATGCCTGGGCGGCAACGGCTATGTGGAGGAGGGCGGCGAAGGCATCATGGCCCGCGTCTACCGCGAGATGCCACTCAATTCCATCTGGGAAGGCGCGGGCAACATCATGGCGCTGGACTTGCTGCGCGCCCTGCGCAAGGCCGACGCCGTGGCCGCGCTGGCGCAGGAGCTGGCCGCCGCCAAAGGCGCGCACCCGGCGCTGGACAAACTGGCCGCCGCGCTGCCCACGCGCATCGAAGAGATGGCGAGCGAAGTCGAGGCGCGCCGCCTCGCGCAGGACGTGGCGCTGGCCGTGCAGGCCGCGCTGCTGCTGCAGACGGCGCCCGCGGCCGTTTTTGCCGCCTTTTGCGATTCGCGCCTGGCCGGCAACTGGGGCCAGTCCTTCGGCACACTGGGTGCGGGCACGGATTTCGACGCCATCATCGCCCGGGCCATGCCCCGCTGAATCAACACAAAAACATCCTGGAGACACCCATGAGCGAGCTGATTCTTCACCACTACCCCTCGTCGCCCTTCGCCGAAAAAACGCGGCTGATGCTGGGCTACAAAAACCTGGCCTGGAAGTCCGTCATCATCCCGATGATCATGCCCAAGCCCGACGTGGTCGCGCTCACGGGCGGCTACCGCAAGACGCCCATCCTGCAAATCGGCGCCGACATTTATTGCGACACCGCCCTGATCAGCGACGTGCTCGAGCATTTGCAGCCCCTGCCCAGCGTCTACCCCGAGCCCAGCAAGGGCCTGGCGCGCACGCTGGCGCACTGGGCCGACAACACGCTGTTCTGGACCTCCATGGCTTTCAACACCCAGCCCAAGGGCGTGGCGCAGATTTTTGAAAAAGCGCCGCCCGAAGCCGCGCGCGCTTTCGGTGAAGACCGCAAGGCCATGAGCTTCGGAATGCCGCGCCTGCGCTCCAGCGACGCCGCGGCGGCCTACAAGTCCTACCTGCGGCGCATCTCCGACATGCTGGACGACAGGCCTTTTGTGCTGGGCGACGTGCCCTGCATCGCCGACTTTGCGATGTACCACCCGCTGTGGTTCACGCGCACACAAACCCCGGTGCTCGCGGGCATCCTCAAACTCACGCCGGCCGTGCTCGACTGGATGGACCGCATGGCCGCCATAGACCACGGCAGTTTTGAAAAATCCAGTTCCAGCGACGCCGTCGCTGTGGCCGCCGCTGCCACCCCGGCGCCGTTGCAAGACGAGCTGTTCCAGGACGAGCACGGCATTCCGCTGGGCACGCTGGTGCGTATCAGCAGCGAAAGCTTCGGCCCCGAGCCCACCGAAGGCGAGCTGATCGCCGCGACCCGCATGCACTACACGCTGCGCCGCATGGACCCGCGCGCCGGCACGGTGCACGTGCATTTCCCGCGCATAGGCTATTCGCTGAAAGCCGCCACCCCCGAATGAGCGGCATCATCACCTGGCGTTTTCTGCCCTTCAGCGCGCTGGACACGCTGGAGCTTTATGAACTGCTGCAGCTGCGCAGCGAGGTTTTTGTGCTCGAACAGGCCTGCGCCTTCCAGGACCTGGACGGCGCCGACACCGAGGCCATGCATTTGCTCGGCGTGCGGGACGGCAGGCTGGCCGCTTACGCACGCTGCTTTGCCGCCGGCGCCAAGTTCGCCGAGGCCAGCATAGGCCGCGTTGTCACGCACGCCTCGGCGCGCGGCGGCGGCATCGGCCATGTGCTGATGAAAGAGGCGATTGAGCGCCTGCAGGCGCACTGGGGCCCGCAGCCCATACGCATAGGCGCCCAGGCGCGGCTCGAAAAGTTCTACCAGCAGCACGGTTTTGTGCAGAACGGCGAACCTTATATCGAAGACGGCATACCGCACATTGAAATGCTGCGCGTAGCCTGATTGGCCAGAGTTGCCTGGGTGACACGCGCAAGCATGTGTCTCATGGACAATTTTCGTATTCAAGACATCAAGGAAGACACGCAATGATCACGGACTTCAAAGGCAAAACGGCAGTGCTGACCGGCGCGGGCTCGGGCTTCGGCCTGGAATGCGCGCGCCTGGGCGCCAAACTGGGCATGAACCTGGTGCTGGCCGACGTGCAGCAGGACGCGTTGGACAAAGCCGCAGAGGAGATGAAGGCCGCCGGCGCCCAGGTGCTGTCCTTCAAGCTCGACGTTTCCAGCGCAACGCAGATGGAAGCCATGGGCAAGGCCGTGTTCGAGCGCTTCGGCGCGCCGCACTTCGTCTTCAACAACGCCGGCGTGGGCGCGGGCGGCCTGATCTGGGAAAACAGCCTCAAGGACTGGGAATGGGTGATGGGCGTCAACGTCATGGGCGTGGTGCACGGCGTGCGCATCTTCACGCCCATGATGCTGGAAGCCGCCGCCAAAGACCCGGCCTGGCAAGGCCACATCGTCAACACCGCCAGCATGGCCGGCCTGCTGAACCCGCCCAATATGGGCGTCTACAACGTCAGCAAGCACGCCGTCGTGTCCCTCAGCGAAACCCTGTACCAGGACCTGGGCCTGGTGACCGACCAGGTCGGCGCCTCGGTGCTGTGCCCCTTCTTTGTGGCCACCGGCATAGGCATGAGCCACCGCAACCGCCCGGCCGAACTCGCCAGCGACAAGCCCACCAAGAGCCAGATGATCCAGCAGGCCATGACCGGCAAGGCCGTGGGCTCCGGCAAGGTCACCGCCGCCGACGTGGCAAAACTGGTCTTCGACGCCATCGCGAACAACCAGTTCTACATCTACAGCCACCCCAAAGCGATCAACTCTGTGCAGACGCGCCTCGAAGACGTGCTGCAGGCGCGCAACCCGACCGACCCGTTTGCCGACAAGCCCGAGATCGGCCAGCAACTGAAAGCCGCCTTGCGCGGCGCCTGATGCGGCGCATCCTGGCCCTTGCCGGCCTGCTGCTGCTTGGCCTGGCGGGGGCAAACGCCTTCGCGCAACAAGCCACATGCCCTGACGGCAAAAAGGCCGACGGCGTGGAGCGGGCAGGGGACAGCCGGCATTGCCTGGTCATACGCACCTTGGCGCCCGCGCAGGCTTCGGCCCGCGTCACGCCCAAGGTGCTGGTCGTCTTCCTGCACGGCGACAACGGCGGGCGCACCGAACTGAAAGCCGATAGCGGCGCTGCCGCCATGCTCGCGGAAAAAATTCAGGCCGTCACCGTAGCCATGCAGCGGCCCGGTTATCGCAGCGATCTGGGTGCGTCCGACGGCCAGTCCGGCCCCGGCGATGACGACTACACGCCGCAGAACCTCGACATCGTCGCCGCAGCCCTGTTGCAATTGCGCAGCCTGAATCCCGGCAAGAAGATCTTGCTGGTCGGCCATTCGGGCGGTGCCGCCATGGCAGCCTTGCTCGCCGGCCGCTTTCCCGGCAGCGCTGACGCCTACCTGCTGGCCGCCTGCCCTTGCGACGTGCCCGCATGGCGGCAGTGGCGCGTCAGCTCAGCCGGCAAGAAGGGCGCCTGGACCAGCCTCTCGCCGCTGGCCGAGGCCGGAAAAATGCCGACCGGCACGCTGGTGAGCCTGGTGGTCGGCAACAAGGACGAAAACACCTTGCCCCTGTTCAGCGAAAGCTACGTCAGGGCCCTGCAGGCCCGCGGCCTCAAGACCCGCGTGACCTATGCGATGAACGCCACCCATGTGTCGGTGCTGCGCTCGCCGGAATTCTTCATGCTGGCGGGGGAATTGGTGGAAGCGCTGTCGAAGTAGCGCTACTGGGCTATTCTTGGCTTTTCGTTCACCGACGGCCGCCACCATGCCCAAATCCTTGCCCTCACTTATCACCGCCGCGCTGGCGGCCTGCACTTTGCTGCTCGTCGGCTGCAATGACGCCCCCGAAGCCGGTGCACCAAAGGCTGCAGCAGCGGCTGCACCCATTTCAGTAGAAGCCATCGCGGCCGAGGCCAAAGGTTTTGTCGTCGGCTCGCAGATGAGCCGGCGCACCGTTTACGTTTTCTTCGACGCGCAGTGCCCGCATTGCGCCGTGCTGTGGGACGCGGCCAAGCCGCTGAAGTCCCAGGCCAAGTTTGTCTGGATTCCCGTCGGCATCCTCAACGCCGCCAGCACCGCGCAAGGCGCCACCTTGCTGGCCTCCGGCGACCCCGTGGCCGCCATGGACGAGCATGAGGCTTCCATGAAAGCAGGGCGCGGTGGCATCAGTGCCGCCAGCAGCATAGACCCGCAAAAAGACGCCGTCGCCAAAAATACCGCGCTGATGACCCGGCTGGGCTTTAGTGGCATCCCCAGCATCGTCGGCACCCACGCGCAGACCGGTGCGGTGGTCTCGCGCGAAGGCGCTTTGCCGACTGCCGCGCTGGCGGAGTTGCTGGGTTTGCAAGCGCCGGGACAATAAATCTGATACTTAAAGCCACTCACAAAGCCCAGCGAAGCGGTCCTGGCCAGGCGGCGCAACAACGCCAGGAGGGCTTTTTGAGCGGCGCCGACTAGAACAAAACCCGGCTGCGGATTGTCCCCGGCACCTCGGCCAGCTTGGCCAGTGCCATGTCGGAATGCGCGGCATCGATGTCGATCACGACGTAGCCCACGGCCTCGTTCGTCTGCAGGTACTGCGAGGCGATGTTGATGCCGTTGCCGGCGAATACCTTGTTGATTTCCGAGAGCACGCCGGGCACGTTGCGGTGGATGTGCAGCAGGCGGTGTTTGCCGGGGTGGGCCGGCAGCGCGACTTCGGGGAAGTTGACGGACGAGGTCGAGGTGCCGTTGTCGCTGTATTTCACGAGTTTTTCGGCGACCTCGATGCCGATGTTTTCCTGGGCTTCCATGGTGGAGCCGCCCACGTGCGGCGTGAGGATCACGTTGTCCAGGCCGCGCAGGGGCGACTCGAAAATGTCCTTGTTGCTGCGCGGCTCGACCGGGAAGACGTCGATGGCGGCGCCCAGCAGTTGTTTGTTTTTCAGGGCCTGGGCCAGCGGCTCGATCTCGACCACCGTGCCGCGTGAGGCGTTGATCAGCACGCCGCCGGGCTTGATCGCGGCGATCTCGGCCGCGCCCATCATCCACTGCGTGGCCTGGGTTTCAGGCACGTGCAGGCTCACCACGTCGGACTGGGCCAGCAGGTCCTTGAGCTGGGCCACCTGGCGGGCATTGCCCAGCGGCAGCTTGGTCACCACGTCGAAAAACACGACGTGCATGCCCAGCGCCTCGGCCAGCACCGAGAGCTGCGTGCCTATGGAGCCGTAGCCGACGATGCCCAGGGTCTTGCCGCGGATCTCATAAGCGTTCTCGGCCGACTTGAGCCAGCCGCCGCGGTGCGCGACCGCGCTTTTTTCGGGCACGCCGCGCAGCAGCAAGATCGCCTCGGCCAGCACCAGCTCGGCCACCGAGCGTGTGTTGGAAAACGGCGCATTGAAGACCGCGATGCCGCGCTCGCGGGCCGCGACCAGGTCGACCTGGTTGGTGCCTATGCAAAAGCAGCCGACGGCGGCGAGCTTGCCGGCCTGGGCGAACACCTCGGCCGTGAGCTGGGTGCGCGAACGTATGCCGACAAAATGCACGTCGGCGATCTTGGCCTTGAGCTCGTCATCGGGCAAGGCGCCGGACAGGCTTTCAATATTCGAATAACCCGCGGCCTTGAGAACTTCCACGGCGGAGGGGTGTATGCCCTCGAGCAGCAGGAATTTGATTTTGTGCTTGTCGACCGAGGTTTTGTTCATGGAGGCGGCAGGGCAAGGAGTGGATGGAAGGTCAGTATGACCTATGCCCAATACCCATACCGGCACACGGTTTGGGCCGATCCGGCTAGCGGTTTTGTTCAGGCCGCTCGCAAACCACCACATCGCCCACCCGCAGCAAGCCGCCCTGCAGCACGCGTGCCATCAGCCCGCCATGGCCGCGCATGGCGTTGTAGCCGCCGGCGCCCAGCACTTCCTCCATGCGGGAGCAGGGCTCGCAGGGGCCGGTGACCTCGAGCACCACGGTGCCAATGCGCAGCTCCATGGGTTGGTCCTTGAACAGCGACTTGGCGGCCAGCAGGTTCAGGCCGGCCACCACGAGATTGCGGCGAAGGTCCGCGGCGTCCACCGCCTCCAGCCGGGCCAGGGAGGCGAGTACGGGCAGGTGTTCGGCCTGTATCAGGGTGACCTGGCGTTTGCCGTCCTGCGCGCCGATGGCGTAGCGGTCGCCCTCCAGGCCACGGCCCGTGATCGCCAGGGCGCTTTCCACGGCCAGCACCGGAACACGCCGATCAGGCCGCAGGAAAATCCGCTCCAGCCGGCCTGCATGCGGAAATGTGCGGGTCAACGTGCGCAGGTCCGCGGGCCCGGCTTTCACTCGAGCACCCGGCCCGTGGGCGGGTAGTTGCGCGACAGCACCTGTTCGTCGGTGAGATCCTGGCCCTGCCAGATGGTGACTTCCGAGGCGCCGGCGCCCAGGGCCATCTCGTGCAGGGCCCGGATTTCTATCTGCGTGAAGCCGCCGGCCGGATCGCCCTGGGGGTGAAACATCACGCGAGGGGCGGCGGCGAGGGCGTGGCTTTTGGCCAGCTTCTTCACAAAGGCCTTGAGCACCTGCTGGCCCACCGTGAAGTCGGACACCAGGGAACGCGGGTGGCTGAATGGGTTGAGCACCTGCGCCGACTTGCTGGACTTGTGCGGCGCCGCCTCGTCGCCGGCGCCGAGCACCTTGGGCTTGGGCCCGCGCGAGATGGCGATTTCGGGCACTTCGGAGATGAACTCGCCGGTCTTGACGTTGCGCACCGTCAGGCGAAACGGCGAGAGGCGTATGTACAGTGGGGGTTTGAAGAGGTCGAACATGGTGCGAAAAGTTTCAGTGAGCTTGAATTTTCATCATGACAGCGCGGCTTTGAGCGCCGCCAGCAGCCTGGCGCCGGCCAGCTTGACCCGGCTCTTCAAGCGGCGCGCCGCACGCCAGGCCCAGGAGGCCCGGGCCTGCGCGATGACCTTGTCTTTCCACGCCTTCCAGGGTGTGTAGAGCCGGGCAAACCAGGCCATGCGCATCAGCGCCGGCTGCGTGAGCTGGAACAGGCGGGCCGCCATCGCCGTCCCTGCCAGCTTCGCAGCAAGAATCAAGCCCAGGCCCGTGGTGATGTGGCCCTGGCCGAAGAGGTAAAGCGCCAGCAGTTTGATGGGGATCAGCGCGAGCACGGGCACGCCGAAGGCCAGCAGCGCGGCCCAGGGCGGCAGGCGGGTGATGAAGCGCTCCAGCCGGCCCCACCACGGCAGCCGGCCCAGCGCCGCGAAGGCAGCGGCCAGCGGTTCCCAACCCCATTCCTCGAACAGCAGGAACAGCGCGACGGGCGCCAGCAGCAATCCCCGCAGTATTTTTTTGAGCCTGTTCATGCTGCTTTCATTTCATGTGGGATAGGTGCGGCTCCAGCCCGGCATCCATGGCTACCTATGCCAGTGTCACCGTCAGCGAGGCGCGGATACCGAGTTTAGCGAACGGTGGCAGCGCCTAGGATTCCCTGCGCATGGCAAACACCCGCTCATCCGACAGGCCCGGAACCACCCCAAAACCCAGGCGTTCGTAGATCGCCAGCGCCGGGTCGTTGTCGCGGTAGACGCGCAGCGTGAAGGCGCTTGCGCCGGTGGCGCGTGCGGCCTCGGCCATCAGCAGTTCGCACAGCGTGGTACCCAGGCCCTGGCCGCGTGCCTGCGGTGCCAGGATGATGCGGGCGAGGTGCGCCGCCCCGGGATCGCGCACCCAGAACTGCCCGAAACCCAGGGCCGGTGCTGCCGGGCCTCGGCTCATGACAAAGCTGTGGGCGCCGGGCTCGGCCAGCAGTTGCGCGAGCCGTGCCGGCTTGAACGGATATTTCAGCCTGGGGCCGGCCCAGCGCAGGCAGGTGTCGGCGTCCTTGACCCAGCTCCCCAGCGCCAGGTAATCGGCGGCCTCGGGTGGGCGCAGGCCTGGCGGTGCAGAAGAAGAGGGCGGGGGCGAGGAATCCATTGCGCCATTGTGCGGCAGCCCCGCCGGAACCTGATCACAAATTCTTCAGGCCGGGCATTGCAGGCTCACGGCCTGCAGGGTCTTGCCGCTTTTGGGGTCGAACACCACGAGGTTGACCTGGCGTTCATGGCCGGGCGTGGCGGCGATGCTGCGAAAGACCAGCTTTTGCGGCGACGCGTCCTCGCTTTTGTAGTCGCCGGCCTGGGTGTACTGGCGCACCACAAAGTCGTGCTTGAGGAAGGCGCCGGTGTTCTCGCCCGCCTGCACTTTGGAATTGTGGCCGTGCTCGGTAACGGTCCAGTAGGCCGACCACGAAGGCGACAGTTGCCGCCCGGCCACCGGCGTCACCAGCGCTTCAAACTGGTCGGCGCCCAGCCGCGTCAGCACGATGGCGGCGCGCGCCGGCTCCTTGCCGCCGGGCGGCCTGGGCCCCCAGGCGGGCAGGTCCTGGCCGTTGAGCACGGCCTGCGGGGTGTAGACGCTGCGCAGCTTGTTGCGCTCGGCGACTTCATGCTGGCGTTTGGTGTAGGCCGGCGCGGCAAAACGGTCGACCCAGCCGATGTAGTCCCAATAACCGACGTGAAAAGCCTGCACCACCATGCCGGAGCCCTTGAGCGAAGACAGCCATTTGTCGGCAGGTGGGCAGGAGCTGCAGCCTTCGGAGGTGTAGAGCTCCATCACCGGGGTGATGGCCGGGCCTGACGCAGCGCTGCAGGCATCTTGTGCCGCAAACGCGCCGCAGCTCATGGACAGCAGGGTGAGAGCCGTAATCGAATGGATTCGTGGGTTTGAACGGGTTGGCATGGGCGTCTCCAGGGGCGTTGAACAGGCGCCGCACCCGGAAAGTGCGGCCTCCTGCAGATGGCCATTGGTCGCCCGCTGCCGGCGTTTCTTACACCAGCGGCATGGTCCGGTGGTCTTTTTGCGCGCTGCCCATGCCAGTGCGGCGCTCCAACTGGTCTTCCAGCTGGCCCACATGGGCCGCCACGCTGTTGTCGATTTGCTCCAGCCGCGCCAGCAAGGCCTGCTGCTGCTGGGCAAAACGTTCGGCCAGCACGGTGGCCGCGGCGGCTTCGCGGTGCTGCGCGGCCAAGGCCTGGACTTCCAGGTAGCTGCGCAACTCGGTGAAGCGTGAGGCTTCGGCCTTGTCGGCAAGCTCGCGCTGGGTGTTGAGTTCACGCGAGTACTTGCGGGTTTCCAGCAGGTGGTTGCTTTGCATATAGAGCGTGGTGGCCAGGAAGACCACGGTGGCGATCACCAGCAGCAACAACATGAACAGGCCCAGGGAGACCTGCACGGTGGTAAAGCCCAGGCTCAGCATGCTCACGCGCGTGAACTCGTCGAGGTTCAGGGCCACCAGGCCCGACAGCAGCAGGATGCCCACCACCAGCAATATCGTGCGAATTCTCATGTCCGTCTCCCCTTGAATAAATGTAAGAAATTGCTTTTCAGCCTTGGCCATTATTGGGAGCCGGCGAGCGTTTTGCCTGTGGGACAATGCCGACCCTTGGCGTCAGTTTGTGGGTTCGCGAAACCCCGCGCCCTGGCCGCTCACTCCTGTTTCATTCTTTCCAGCTTTTCAGCCCTTTTTTCCGACATGCAAAAAATCATCCGCCAGATCGCGGCAGAAATCAAAGTCCAGGAACACCAGATCAAGACGGCCGTGGAGCTGCTCGACGGCGGCGCCACCGTTCCCTTTATCGCGCGCTACCGCAAGGAGGCCACCGGCGGGCTGGACGACATCCAGCTGCGCGAACTTGAATACCGGCTCGGCTACCTGCGCGAGCTCGAAGAGCGCCGTGAGGCGGTGCTCAAAAGCATCGAGGAGCAGGGCAAGCTCACGCCCGAACTGCGCGCGGCGGTCGAGTTCGCCGCTACCAAGCAGGACCTGGAAGACTTGTACCTGCCCTTCAAGCCCAAACGCCGCACCAAGGGCCAGATCGCGCGCGAGGCCGGCATCGAGCCGCTGGCCGACAAGCTGTTCGCCGACCCGTCGCTGGTGCCGGCCGATGAGGCCGCGGCCTTTGTGAAGGCCGAGAAAAACGAAAGTGGCGACGACTTCACCACCGTGCAGGCGGTGCTGGACGGCGTGCGCGACATCCTCAGCGAACGCTGGGCCGAAGATGCGGGCCTGGTGCAGTCGCTGCGCAACTGGCTGTGGAGCGAAGGGCTGTTCAGCTCCAAGCTGGTGGCCGGCAAGGACGAGAACCACGCCGACAACAGCAAGTTCCGCGACTACTTCGACTATGACGAGCCTATCGGCCGCGTGCCTTCGCACCGCGCGCTGGCCGTGTTCCGCGGCCGCGGCCTGGAAATCCTGGATGCCAAGCTGCTGCTGCCCGAGCAGGCCGAACCCGGCAAACCGAGCATCGCCGAAGGCAAGATCGCCCTGCACCTGGGCTGGAGCCACAAGGCGCGCCCGGCCGATGACCTGATCCGCAAGGCCGTGGCCTGGACCTGGCGCGTCAAGCTCAGCCTCTCGCTGGAGCGCGACCTCTTCACGCGTCTGCGCGAAGAGGCCGAAAAAGTCGCGATCAAGGTGTTTGCCGACAACCTGCGCGACCTGCTGCTGGCGGCGCCCGCCGGCCCGCGCGTGGTGATGGGCCTGGACCCGGGAATCCGCACCGGCGTGAAGGTGGCGGTGGTCGACGCCACCGGCAAGCTGGTGGAAACCTCCACCGTCTACCCGCACGAGCCGCGCAAGGACTGGGACGGCTCGCTGCACACGCTGGCCAAGCTCTGTGAAAAACACGGCGTCAACCTGATCGCCATCGGCAACGGCACGGCCAGCCGCGAAACCGACAAGCTGGCCGCCGACCTGATCAAGGGCATGGCCAAGGTCGAGCAGGTGATTGAAAAAGTCGTGGTCAGCGAGGCCGGCGCCTCGGTGTATTCGGCCAGCGAATTCGCCTCGCAGGAAATGCCCGACGTGGACGTGAGCCTGCGCGGAGCGGCCAGCATCGCGCGCCGCCTGCAAGACCCGCTCGCCGAACTCGTGAAGATAGACCCCAAATCCATCGGTGTGGGCCAGTACCAGCACGACGTGAACCAGAGCGACCTGGCGCGCAGCCTGGACACCGTGGTCGAGGATTGCGTGAACAGCGTGGGTGTGGACCTGAACACCGCCAGCGTGCCGCTGCTGGCGCGCGTCTCGGGCCTGTCGCAGACCGTCGCCAAGTCGGTGGTGCGCTGGCGCGATGCCAACGGCGCCTTCGCCTCGCGTGCCGATTTGCTCAAGGTGACCGGCCTGGGCGCCAAGACTTTTGAGCAGAGCGCGGGCTTTTTGCGCTTGCGCAGCAGCAGCAACCCGCTGGACATGACGGGCGTGCACCCCGAAACCTATCCGGTGGTCGAAAAAATCATGGCGCATACCGGCAAGCCAGTGGCTGAGCTCATGGGCCGCGCCGAGATGCTGAAAACCCTGAAGCCCGAGCTGTTCGCCAACGAGCAGTTCGGCGTGATCACCGTCAAGGACATCCTCACCGAACTCGAAAAACCCGGCCGCGACCCGCGCCCGGATTTCAAGGTCGCGCGTTTCAATGACGGCGTGGAAGACATCAAGGACCTGAAGGAAGGCATGACGCTGGAAGGCACGGTCAGCAACGTCGCGGCCTTCGGTGCCTTTGTCGACATCGGCGTGCACCAGGACGGCCTGGTCCATGTGAGCCAGCTCGCCAACAAGTTCGTGAACGACGCGCGTGAAGTCGTCAAGACCGGCGACATCGTGAAAGTGCGCGTGACCGAGGTCGACGTGGCACGCAAGCGCATAGGCCTGACCATGAAGCTGGACGCCGCGCCGGCGCGCCGCGACGGCCCGCGCGACAACCGCTTTGAAAGCGCGCGGCCGCCCGGCGGGCAGAACCGCGGCGGCGGCAATTACGGCGGCGGGCGCAGCGGCGCGCCGCAACCGGCGGCCGCCACGGCCATGGAATCGGCCTTCAGCAAGCTGGCAGCGCTCAAGAAGTAGGCGGGGAGGGCGCGGTCCCATAAAGGACAGCCGCTCCCTAGACCCGATGGTCCAATACGCTCTCATTCATCATTTGCCATCAGCTTTAAGAGCCGTTCACAAAACCCAGCGAAGCGGTCCTGGCTAGGCGCGTCGCCGCAGACAGTACACCAGTACGGCAAGGCGGCGCAACAACGCCAGGAGGGTTTTTGAGCGGCTCAGGACCTCCCATGAAAGCCCTCCGCATTTACGCCGGCCCCAAGGCGCGCCGGCACATCGAACAGCACGGCCTGCGGCCCAAAGACATCGGCGTGGTGCCGGGTGCGGCCGGTGGCCCCAAAGGCTTGATCCTGGGCGCGCTGGACCGTTTTATCTTTGGCGACTGGCTCGCAAAAACCGACCACCCGGTGCACCTGGTGGGCGCCTCGATAGGCGCCTGGCGCATGGCGACGGCCTGCCTGAACGACCCGGCGGCGGGTTTTACGCGGCTGGAGCACGACTACATCCACCAGCATTACGAACTGCAGCCCGGCCAGAAACGGCCGACCGCGGATTTCGTGAGCGAGCAGTTCGGCCAGAGCCTCAAAGAGTTTTACGGCGGCCGCGTGCACGAGGTGCTGCAACACCCGCGCTACAGGCTGCACATCGTGACCTCACGCGGGCGCCACCTGCTGGGCCGCGAGCACAAGCTGGCCACGCCGCTGGGTTACCTGGGCGCCTTCCTCACCAACAGCCTGCACCGCAAGGCCATGGGCGCCTGGCTGGAGCGTGTGGTGTTTTCCACGCCCGAGGCGAAACTGCCGTTCGCCACCAGCGACTACCGCACACGCCAGGTCGAGCTCAGCGAGGACAACTTCAAGCTCGCGCTGCAAGCCAGCTGTTCGATCCCCTTTGTGCTGCGCTCGGTGCACAACGTGCCCGGCGGGCCGCCCGGCGCCTATTGGGATGGCGGCATCACCGACTACCACTTGCACCTCAATTACGGCGGCAAAGAGGAAGCGGACGGGGCGGGCCTGGTGCTCTACCCGCATTTCCAGAAATCGGTGGTGCCCGGCTGGCTGGACAAAGGCCTCAAGTGGCGCCACAAGGCCACGCACTTCCTCGACAACATGGTGTTGCTGGCGCCGGATCCGGAGTGGATCAAACAAAAGCTGCCCAACGGCAAGCTGCCCGACCGCACGGACTTTGTACGCTATGGGCCTGACTTGCAGGCTCGGGTAAAGGCATGGAGCGCGGCCACCGCCGCCAGCGCCCAGTTGGCCGAGGAATGGCAGGAATGGCTGGCGCGGCCGGACCTGGGGCAACTGGGCGCGCTGTGAGCTAAGCGCGCCCGCTGCCGCTTAAACGCTTAAAACACGTGCGCGATACCCGCGTACACCGACTTCGGGCTCTGGCCGACGGCTGAGAGGGCCAGGCCCGGCGAGCTGCCGCCGCCGCCGCTGATGGTGTAGCCGGCACCGGCCTGGTTGCTGATCTTGGTCGCGCCGCCATAGAGCGTGGTGCGCTTGGACAGTGCATAGTCGTAGCGCACACCGATGGCCTTGGAGTTCGAGTTGGCCGTGGTCTTGTTCTTGAGCTGGCCGTAGGTGGCGATCAGCTTGCCCGCACCCAGGGGAGCCGAGGCGCCGATCTGGTAGGCATCGAGCGCGGGCGCGGCGGCCGCGTCACCGCGGCGGCGCACAAAAATGGCGGAAGGTTTGATGACCCCGAAATCGTAGGAAATCGCAAAATCGGTGTACTTGTCGGTGTTGCCGACGATGTAAATGGTTTTTTCCGTCAGGTAGCTGACTTGCGCGGACAGCGTGCTGCTGGCGTAGCCGGCGGCAATGTTGAGCGTGTTGCCGGTGGATTTGGGCTGGCCCACGCCGGTCGATTCGCCGAAGGCGTAAAACACATTGGCCTTGAACCCACTCCAGGTCGGCGTGGTGTACTGGATGGAGTTGTCGCGGCGCGTAGTGGCGTCGGCGAGTGAGCCGCCGTTGATGCCCACGCCGGGGCCGGCGTAGTAGTTCAAGGCCCCCGACATGGTGAAACCGGCCGGGTCGAACGCCGCCATGGTGCCGAAGTGCGGCGTGTACTGGCGGCCGATGTTGACGGCGCCGAAATCGCCGCTCAGGCCCACCGTCGCCAGGCGCTGGAACATATAGGAGGCGCCCGTCGGGACGGTGCTGGTCGGGACGGTGGCGGTGCCGGTGCTGGCGCCCGTGTCCAGCAGGAGGCCGGCTTCCAGGATGAAGTTCGCCTTCAGGCCGCCGCCCAGGTCTTCCGAGCCACGAAAGCCGAAGCGCGAGCCCATGGCGCCGCCGCTGGAGATGCGCGTCACCGTGCCGTTGCCCGCGGACGCCAGCTCGAGGAAGGAATCGAGCACGCCATAGACCGTGACGGAGCTCTGGGCCTGGGCCGTGCAGCAGGCCGCCGACAGCACCGAGAGTGCGAACAATTGGGTTTTCATGATGTCTCCTGTATGTTGTTGATCTGGCGTGCTTACCGACCTGGCGCCCTCCCGGATCCCTGCGCCCCGCAACCCGCCGCAGCCGATTGCGTGGAAATCGTTAACCACGGGCCAAGCGTAACGGGATTTTGGTTATAAAAGATAAGTAAATAGACTCTTGCCAAGTCGCCCGTTTATGGTTATGAGACGTAACCATATTCGGGGTTTCATTCAGAATCCGTTTGCGGCTGAAAACTTCGCTACGGAATAGGGGCGCGGCCGGGGTGCACCAGGCGCGAGGGCGCTGCGGCTTGCCGCAGCGGAGACAGAACAGGGCGGGGCGGCGGGACGCTAGAGCGAAGCCGCCAGCATCTTTTCGTATTCCTCCGCGCTGGCAATCCGCGGGTTCGTCTTGTGGCAATGGTCTGCAAGCGCGCCGGTAATGATCTGCCCAAACTGCTCACGTTGAACGCCCATTGCCGCCAGCCCGGTGGGCAGGCCCAGCCGGGCGTTCATGTCGCGGATGGCCTCGGCGATGTCGCCGCCTGAGGCCAGTCCCATGGCACGCGCCATGCGATCCAGGCGCTTGTCTTTTTGCACCGACTCGGCTTCTGCGTTGAAGCGCACCACCGCCGGCAGGAACATCGCGTTCAGCGTGCCGTGGTGCAGGCGCGGGTCCACGCCGCCCAGGCTGTGGCTCAGCGAGTGCACGCAGCCCAGGCCTTTCTGGAAGGCCATGGCGCCTTGCATGGAGGCGCTCATCAAATTGAAACGCGCATCGCGGTCGCTGCCGTCGCGGGTGGCGCGCTCGATGTGGGCCCAGCCGCGCTCCAGGCCGTCCAGCGCGATGCCGTCGGCCGGCGGGTTGAAGGCCGCCGACATAAAGGTTTCCATGCAATGCGCGATGGCGTCCATGCCGGTGGCGGCCGTCAGTTTGGCGGGCAGGCCCAGCGTGAGTTCGGGGTCGCAGATCGCGGTTTTGGGCACCAGGTGCCAGGAATGGAACCCCAGCTTGCGGTGGTCGTCCACGATGATGATGGCGCCGCGCGCGACCTCGCTACCGGTGCCGCTGGTGGTGGGCACGGCGATCAGTGGCGCGGCGCGGTCGGTGATCTTGAGGGAGCCGCCTTCGATGGTGGCGTAGGTGGTGAGCGGGCCTTCATGCGTGGCCGCGATGGCCACGCCCTTGGCGCAGTCGATTGCCGAGCCGCCGCCCACGGCGATCAGGCCGTCGCAGCCGCTGGATTTGTAGAGCTCGGCCGCGGCGCGTACCGCAGCCTCGGTCGGGTTGGAGGGCGTCTGGTCGAACACCGTGACCTTCATGCCCGGCAGGGCGTCCAGCGCTTTCTGCAAAATGCCGGCCGCCTTGACGCCGGGGTCGGTCACGATCAGCGGGCGCGTGATGCCCACGCGTTCGCATTCCTGCTTGAGCAGTTTCACGGCGCCGAATTCGAACTGGATCTGGGTGACGTAATAAATGAAGGCCATGCGGGCTGTCTTTCTGCGTTGTACGATGTGGGGGGATGCGGGTCCTTGCGCTGACTTTAATGGCTTTCAAGGCATTCCGCCCGAATCCCCCGCACGCCAACCCCGATTCCCGTCACCTCGGTGATAGCGCCCGCGTTTTGATCCCCGCCTTTCACTGATGCCGCCCAACCCGCAAACCCTGTTGACCCCCGCCATGCGCGATGTGCTGAGCCGCATCGCCCGCGCCAATCGCCCACCGTTCCACAGCCTGAGCCCTGACCAGGCCCGGGCCGCCTATGAGGCCGGCGCCGGTGTGCTGGAAATCCCCAAACCCGCGCTGGCCCGCGTGCAGGACCTGCGCATTCCCGCGCGCGACGGCGAATCGCTGGGCGCGCAGCTCTACGCCCCGTCGGACCAGGCCCTGCCGGTGCTGCTGTTCTTCCACGGCGGCGGTTTCACGGTGGGCAGCGTTGCCACGCACGACATCCTGTGCCGGCAACTGAGCCTGCTGGCCGGCATTGCCGTGGTCTCGGTCGATTACCGCCTGGCACCGGCGCACAAGTTTCCGACGGCCGCCAATGATGCCTGGGACGCGCTGCAGTGGCTCGCCGCTCACGCCGCGGACCAAGGCCTGGACGCCTCGCGCATCGCCGTGGGCGGCGACAGCGCGGGCGGCACGCTGGCCGCCATGTGCGCGGTGCTGGCGCGTGACGCCGGCTTGCCGCTGGCCCTGCAGTTGCTGATTTACCCGGGCTGCACCGCCCACCAGGACACGCCTTCGCACAAAACTTTCGCCGAAGGCTTTGTACTCAGCGAGGCCGACATCACCTGGTTCTTCAGCCAGTACGTGCGCAGCCCGGCGGACCGCGACGACTGGCGTTTCGCGCCGCTGAACGCGCCCGACGTGGACGGCGCCGCCCCGGCCTGGGTGGGCCTGGCCGAATGCGACCCGCTGGTCGATGAGGGCGTGATGTATGCCGACAAACTGCGCGCGGCCGGCGTGGCGGTGGACCTGGAGATTTACCGCGGCGTCACCCACGAATTCATCAAGATGGGCCGCATCATTCCCGAAGCCAGGCGCGCCCATGCCGATGCGGCGGCGGCGCTGCGCGGCGCCTTCGGGCTGGATTCATAAAAAAGGGGACGACAAGCATGAAACGACAGGACTTCCGCTTTTTTCACCGCCTGCGCGTGCGCTGGGCTGAGGTGGACATGCAAAAAATCGTGTTCAACGCGCACTACCTGATGTACTTCGACACGGCCATCACCGACTACTGGCGCGCGCTGGCGCTGCCGTATGAAGAGGCCATGGTGCAGTTGGACGGTGACCTCTACGTCAAGAAAGCGACCGTGGAATACCACGGCTCGGCGCGTTTTGACGAGCAGATCGACGTGGCGCTCAAGTGCGCGCGCATCGGCAATTCGTCCATGGCGTTTTCAGGCGCGATCTTCCGCGGCGACCAACTGCTGATCAGCTGCGAGCTGGTTTATGTGTTTGCCGACCCGGCCTCGCAAACCTCCAAACCCGTTCCCGATGTGCTGCGCCGCGTGCTGACAGGCTATGAAGCCGGCGAGGCCATGCTGCAGGTCAAGACCGGCGACTGGGCCGCGCTGGGCGCCGACGCCGGCAGGGTGCGCACCGCTGTCTTCGTGCGGGAGCAGGGCATTCCCATGGAGATGGAGTGGGACGAGGCCGACAGCACGGCCCTGCATGCCGTGGCCTACAACGGCCTGGGGCAGGGCATTGCGACCGGGCGGCTGGTCCGCCACGCGGACGGCGTGGGCAAGATAGGCCGCATGGCGGTGCACCATGCGCTGCGCGGCTCCAACGTCGGCCGCGACATCCTGAATGCCTTGATGGAAGCGGCCCGCAGCCGCGGTGACGGCGAAGTGATGCTCTACGCCCAGCGCAGCGCCGAGGGCTTTTACCAGCGCCTTGGATTCTTGCCGCGCGGCGAACCGTTTGAGGAAGTCGGCATTCCGCACATCGAGATGGTCAAGGCGCCCTGAGCGACCTTAGACGGGCGCGGACGGCTGCCAGTTGAATTGCTCGCGGCGTACGGCGGCGGCGGCCGGGTCCTCGCGGCCATGGGTGCGCTCTTCCAGCTCGATATTCCAACCGATGCCGGGGGCCGTCGCCAGCAGCACGGTGCTGCAGCGCGTGCCGTAGGCGCGGCCCGGCACTTCCACAAAGGCGCTTGAGAGCGCTTCTTCCAGGTCGAGCGGCACGCCGGTGTGCGGAAGCTCCGCGGGCAAGGCGCGCTGCCGGCTGCCCAATGCGGTCCACAGCAGTTTTTGCAAACCTTCCCGGCCATCGCCGGTTTGCAGGGCGGCCGCCAGCACGCGTTTCAATTCAAGGGTTTTAGGCCAGGGCGTGTCCAGCCCGGCATTGGAAAGCCCATACAAGCCGGGCGCCAAAGCCTGGGCATGCAAGGCCGGCGCACCTTCATATTGATTGGTGATCCAGGTCCAGGCGTTGCGCCGCAAGTCGCCAACCACCAGGTTAAAGCCGCCAAAGGCCGCGCCATTGCCCTCAAGCGCCGCCACAAAATCCAGCGCAGGGCTGTCGCCTTCCAGCCAGCGCGTGACCAGTTCACCGCGCGAACGCGGCGCGGCCTCGGGCTGGGCCTGCCGCACATTGGTCAGAAAAGCGATGCGGCCGGCGGGCGTGATGCCCATCCAGGTGCCGCCGCCGCGCAGGTCGCGGCCCGAGATGATTTCCTGACCCGAGGCGGTTTTCCAGCGGGCCAGCGGCAGCGTGGGCCGCTCCAGGAATTCATCGCGGTTGGCCGCGATCACCAGCGGCCAGCGTTCGGAAGCGCCTGTGGCGAAGGCGACGAGGCACACGATCAGATGTCTTCGAGCAGCGCGTAGGGCAGGGGGAGCAGTGCCAGGGCTTCGCCGGAAGCGCTGCCCAAGGTCAGGCGGCCGTCCCCTGCATCGGCCGCGGCGGAGGTCTGCATGGACACAATGGCGTCAAACCCACCGGCCGGGTTGGGGGCGGCCGCGGCCACCGTGCCGCAAGGCTGGCCGGCATCGGAGGCATGAAACACTTCTTGCCCGACCGTGGGCGTGCCGGCGGTATGGGCCACATAGGCGCGCCGCTTGAGCGTGCCGCGGAACTGGCTGCGCGCGACGATTTCCTGGCCGGGGTAGCAGCCTTTCTTGAAGTTCACGCCGCCCACGGATTCGTAATTGAGCATCTGCGGCACAAAGGCCTCGAAGATGGGTTGGGTAATCATCGCGATGCCGGACTGCACGCCCAGCCATTGCCAGTCGGCCAGGCTGATCGGCGAGGCCTGGGGCGCGGGCGACCCGGCCGGCGCGCACCACAGCGCGCGCGCCTGGCCGGCGCCGGGGTGCAGAAAGACCAGGCTGGCGTCACCCAGATCCATCTTTTCCCAAAGTGCACCGGCGCGGCCCGCGACCTGGGCCACGGCGGCTCCGGCCACGCCGTACAAGGCGAATTCGGCGCTCGCATCGCTGAGTTTGGCCTTGGCGCGCAGCACAAACATCGACAGGCGCTTGAGTGTGGCCGGCAGGATATCGCGGCTGCAGACCAGCAGCAGGTCGGCGCCATGTTTAAAAACCACAAAGCTGGCCTGCATGCGGCCCTTGGCGTTGCAAAAGGCGGCCAGGCGCGCTTCGTGCGTGCCCATCAGTGCCACGTCCTGCGTCAGCTGGCCCTGCAGAAAGGTGACGGCGTCGTCGCCGGCCACGCGGATCACGCCCAGGTGCGTCAGTTCGGTGATGCCGGAAATCGATGGCGAAGTAGCGGTGCTGGACAGGGTCATGGGGTGTTCGCGGTCAAGGGGGAGATGGGCTGAATTATCATAGGCCTGAGCTTTTGCGTTCTGTACTGAAAAGGTAGCTGGGTTGTGCGTCGTGTCTTTACAAGTCTGTTGATCCTGGTATTTACCGGCGCCCTGCTGTTGTTCGGTGCGGGATTGTGGTGGCTGCACGAGCCGATTCCGCTGCGCCTGCCGCCCGGCAGCCAGGTGGTGGACCTGGAAATCGAGCCCGGCACCCCCGCCAGCGGCGTGGCCGAGGTCATCGTCGCCAGCGGCGCCGACGTGCCGGCGGTCCTGCTCCACGCCTGGTTCCGCTTTTCCGGCCAGGCCCGGCTGATCAAGGCCGGCAGCTACGAACTGGTGCCCGGCACCACGCCGCGCAAACTGCTCAGCATGCTGGTGCGCGGTGATCAAGCCCTCAAAAGCGTGACGCTGGTCGAAGGCTGGAACTTCAACCAGGTGCGTGCGGCGCTGCAAAAGGCCGAACAGCTGTCGCCCGACACGCTCAACCTGGCGCCCGAAGCCATCATGGAAAAGCTCGGCAAGCCGGGCGTGCACCCCGAAGGCCGCTTTTTCCCCGACACCTATACCTATGCCAAAGGCTCCAGCGACCTGGCCGTGCTCAAGCGCGCGGCGCGCGCCATGGACAAGCGCCTGGACGCCGCCTGGGCCTTGCGCAACCCCGACACCCCGCTCAAAACGCCCGACGAGGCGCTGGTCCTGGCCAGCATTGTCGAAAAAGAAACCGGCAAGCCCTCGGACCGGGCGCAAATCGGCGGCGTGTTCACCAACCGGCTGCGCCTGGGCATGCTGCTGCAGACCGACCCCACCGTGATCTACGGCCTGGGCAGCAAGTTCGACGGCAACCTGCGAAAGCGCGACCTGCTGGCCGACACCCCTTACAACACCTACACCCGCGCCGGCCTGCCGCCCACGCCGATCGCCATGCCGGGCCGGGCCGCCTTGCTGGCCGCGGTGCAGCCGGCGCCGACCAAGGCCATCTACTTTGTGGCGCGCGGCGACGGCAGCAGCCATTTCAGCGCCAGCCTGGATGAGCACAACCGCGCCGTCAACAAATACATAAGAGGCCAGTAAATATGGCCCCCACGCTTTTCACTGCGTCTTCGACTTCGTGTAATGCGCTGCCCCCGAGGGGGCGCTGCGCCTGCGGCCCGGCAAAGCCGGTTCCGCGGCACCTGCTTGCACCACAGTTCGGCAAGCGTTTGAGCGAATGAGATCATGACCAATAGACCTCTGAGTGGCTTGTTCATCAGCTTCGAAGGCATAGACGGCGCCGGCAAGTCCACGCACATCGCCGGCCTGGCAGAGGCTTTCAAGGCCGAGGGCAGGGCGGTGACGCTGACGCGCGAGCCCGGCGGCACGCCGCTGGCCGAGAAGCTGCGCGCCATGGTGCTCAACGACGCCATGGACCCGCTGACCGAAGCCTTGCTGATCTTCGCGGCGCGGCGCGACCACATCGTCAACGTGATCGCCCCGGCGCTGCTGCGCGGCGACGTGGTGCTGTGCGACCGTTTCACCGACGCCACCTTTGCCTACCAGGGCGCGGGACGCGGCTTTGACCTCAAGCTGCTGGCTACGCTGGAGCAATGGGTGCAGTCCGACGAAGGCCTGCTGGGCGACCCGGCCGGCAACTCGCCCATGAAGCCTGAAGTGGAAACCGTGATCGAGCCGCACCTGACGGTCTGGTTCGATTTGGCGCCTGAAGAAGCCGCGCTGCGCCTGGCCGGCGCGCGTGTGCCCGACAAGTTCGAGGCCCAGCCGGTGGAATTTTTCCGCCGCGTGGCGCAAGGTTATGCCGACCGGCAGAAAAACCACCCCGAGCGTTTTGCCCGCATCGACGCCGCCAAAAGCCGCGACGAGGTCTGGCAGGCGGTGCGCCAGGTCTTCATGGCCAAGGGCTGGCTGCCATGAGCGATACCGACACCGTGAACGCCCCGGCCGAATCCAACAACCCGCCGCTGGCGCCCTGGCTGCAAACCCAGCTTGAAAGCCTGCTGGTCCAGCGTGGCCACGCCTGGCTGCTCAGCGGGCCGTCCGGCCTGGGCCAGTTCGAACTGGCGCTGGCGCTGGCCCGCGCCTGGCTTTGCGAAGAAGCCACGCCGCAGGGCGCCTGCGGCCATTGCGGCAGCTGCCATGCGGTCGACGTGCACACCCATGCCGACCTCTGCATGCTGATGCCCGAGACCCTGTCGCTGGCGCTGGGCTGGCCGCTGGACGAAAAAACCCAGGATGAGCTCGACGCCAAAAAGCGCAAGCCCAGCAAGGAAATCAAGGTCGACGCCGCGCGCGAAGCCGTGTCCTTTACCCAGTTCACGCGCTCGCGCGGCACGACCAAGGTCGTGCTGGTGTTCCCGGCCGAACGCATGAACAACGTCACGGCCAACACCCTGCTCAAGACGCTCGAAGAGCCGCCCGGCGCCGTCAAATTCATCCTGGCCACCGACGCGGCGCACCAGCTGCTGCCCACCATACGCAGCCGCTGCCTGGGCCACACCATGGTCTGGCCGGACTTCGAGCTGGCACTGGGCTGGCTCCAGCAGGAAACCCGCCAGGCGGGCGAGGGCGGCGGCGCTCCCAAAAAGGCCGCGCCCGCACCCAAACCGGCCGACCTGCAAACCCTGCTGGTCGCGGCCGGCGGGCGCCCGGCCGATGCGCTGGCCTGGGCGCAGGAGAGCCCGCCCGGAGAATCCGCCCAGCACTGGCAAGCCCTGCCCAAGGCCATGGCGCGCGGCGACGTCAGCGCCCTGTCGGACTGGGCGCCCGCGCAGGCGGTCGATGCCCTGCAAAAGCTTTGCCACGACGTGCTGGCCGTGCGCGTGGGCGCCGCGCCACGGTTTTTCAATGCCGCCGACCTGTCCGCCGCGGCCGGCAAGGCCGGCGCCGGGCTGTATGCACTGGCCAGCTGGTCGCGCGAACTGGCGGCCATTGCCCGCACCGTCGAGCATCCCTACAACCCCGGCCTGATGCTCGAATCCCTGGTCAGCCGCGCCCGGCTGGCACTCAACGCCAAATAAAGCCGGCCATTCTTGCTGCAAATTCCAGACATCGCCCTTCCCAAACCGATAAACTAAAGCCATGAGCACACTGCCCCCCGCCAGTTCCCCCGCAGCCGCCGGCGCCCGGCCCAGCGTCGTCCAGCTGGCCATCAAGGAAAAAGCGGCGCTCTATGCCGCCTACATCCCGCTGTTCAAGGAAGGCGGCGTTTTTATCCCCACAGCCCGCGACTACAAGCTCGGCGACGACGTTTACGTGCTGCTGACGCTGCCCGAAGACACCCAGCGCTACCCGGTGGCCGGCAAGGTCGCCTGGGTCACGCCCGGCAGGGCGGCCGGCAACCGCACCCAGGGTGTGGGTGTGCGTTTCCCGTCCGACGAAAAATCCCGCCTGCTCAAGATCAAGATCGAGGAAATCCTCGGCGCGCACCTGGCCTCCGACCGGCCCACGCAAACGATTTAAGCCAGCCGGCGGTTGCACCCGCCGCCCCGGTTTCCATGCATTCAAACTCTGTCCCTCTGTATATATAGAGGAGCAGCAGCACCTATCCAGAGCCTGGAGCCATTCCGGAATGTTCACCGACTCCCACTGCCATTTAAGCTTTCCCGCGCTCCAGGCCCAGCTGCCGCAGATCCGCCAGGCCATGCAGGACGCCCAGGTTGACCGGGCGCTGTGCATCTGCACCACCCTGGAAGAGTTCGAGACCGTGCACGGCCTGGCCACGCGCTATGACAACTTCTGGGCCACCGTGGGCGTGCACCCCGACAACGAGGACGTGCGCGAGCCCAGCCTGGACGACCTGCTGCAGCGCGCCGCCCTGCCCAAGGTGGTCGGCATCGGCGAAACCGGGCTCGATTACTACCGCCTGGGCGAGCGCACCGTGGCCGACATGGAATGGCAGCGCGAGCGCTTCCGGGTGCACATACGCGCGGCCCGGCAGACCGCCAAGCCGCTGGTCATCCACACCCGCAGCGCTTCCGACGACACGATTGCCATCCTCAAGGAGGAGGGCGGCAACATGGCAAATGGGGGGCAGGCCGGCGCCGCCACCGGTGTTTTCCACTGCTTCACCGAAACCCTGGCCGTCGCCCGCGCGGCGCTGGACCTCGGGTTTTACATCTCGTTTTCCGGCATCCTGACCTTCAAGAATGCGGCCGACCTGCGTGAGGTTGCCCAGTTCGTCCCGCTGGACCGCATGCTGATAGAGACCGACAGCCCCTACCTGGCGCCCATGCCTTACCGCGGCAAAACCAACAACCCTTCTTACGTGCCCTTCGTCGCCAAACAGATCGCCGAACTGACGCAGCAGCCGCTGGAGACCATCGCCGAGGCCACCAGCCGCAACTTCGAGCAACTGTTCAAGGGGGTCAACGCACCATGAAAAATCTCATCCATTACTTTAAGAAGGCAATTTATCTTCTTGTTATTGCTGGATTTTCTTCGGCGAGCGCCGGCTCTTACGAAGATTTCTTCCAGGCCATCAAACAGGACAACGCCGCCTTCATCCAGAACCTGCTGCAGCGCGGGTTCGACCCCAATACCGTAGACCCCAACGGCCAGACCGGCCTGTTCATCGCCTTGCAGGAGCCTTCGCTCAAGGCTGCTGAGGTGCTGGTCAACTGGCCCAAGACCAACGTCAACACCCTCAACAGCAAAGACGAAAGCGCCCTCATGCTGGCCGCGCTCAAGGACCACCAGGAACTGGCCGAAAAGCTGATCAAGAAGGGCGCCGACGTCAACAAGACCGGCTGGGCGCCGCTGCATTACGCCGCCACCAACGGCCACCTGGCCCTCATCAGCCTGCTGCTGGAGAACAACGCCTACATCGACGCCGAATCGCCCAACGGGACAACGCCGCTGATGATGGCCGCCATGTACGGCACGGCCGCGGCCGTCAAGCTGCTGCTGCAGGAAGGCGCCGACCCGCAGCTCAAGAACCAGCAAGGCCTGACCGCCTTGCAATTCGCCCAGCGCGGCAATCGCCCGGACTCCGCCGAGGCCCTGGCCGCCGCCATCCGGAACAAGCGGCCTGCCGGGCAATGGTGAGTTGGCGATGAAGTGGCGGCAGGCCCTGGCCATGCTGGGCGACCTGGTCGTGCTGGCCGCGGTGCTTTGGCTGGGCTACGCCTGCCTGAAATCATCCGCCTTGCCAGCGATCCCGGCTGGTTCTGGTTCGCTTTCTGGTTCCAGTTCTTTCTGGCCATAGGGGGCGTTTTCGCCTGCGTCCACTCGATCCGCAAGCGCGCCGCAGTGATACGTGCCGACAGGCAAGGCCATGGCCAGCCAGCCAGGTCCAAGCCGTAGACAGGCCTTTGGGTGAAGCCTTTGCGCATTCCTTTAGGTTCTACGATGTATATTATGTTAACTAATAGTTGCACCAGGATATCCATGCGACATACAACCCACGCCCACAAAAGATCCGCATTAAATCGCACCCTACTTTGGCCGGCACAGATGGCCGCGTTTCCTGGCAGGACGGCGAGCCTGGTCGCTGTTTGCGCGGTGCTTATTGCCGGTTGCGCCTCTGGTCCCCAAACGCCAGTCAACACGCGCTGCGGTGATCTTCAGCTAAGCCAGAACGACCGTCCCGTGGAGTCGAACGGGGCGTCGGTCACGATTCGCCGCATGCCCTTTACCGTGAGTTATGCGGGAACGGCCCAGGGCGTGTTCAGGCTGCACGCGGCCTCGCCGAACTCCGCGACAAATCTCTTGCGCGATGCGCCCAAGGAGCTCTGGCTTGTGGATTCCAGGCCACTGGTGCGTGAGCCTGGCGATCTGCGCCTCGCCGGGCATGTTCTGGAACACGGGCGCTCGTCCAGCTACGATGCAGGCGCCG
Source organism: Polaromonas sp. LjRoot131 (assembly GCF_964252805.1). Lineage (NCBI taxonomy): Bacteria > Pseudomonadati > Pseudomonadota > Betaproteobacteria > Burkholderiales > Comamonadaceae > Polaromonas > Polaromonas sp. LjRoot131. The sequence continues at coordinate 1,377,093 of NZ_CAXUPF020000001.1, forward strand.
GCAGGAACCTGTCTCAGCAACTCCGGCGCCCGGCAGGCCAGCCGTCTGATTCACGCCCCCTTGGCCGCTTTGACTACAACGAAACGACGGTTGGCGACGACCCCGGCAAGCGCTTGATGCGGGTGGCCAAGGTGCACGGGCAAGCCCTTCCCGGCTCGAAATGGCCGGTGTTGCACCTGACGTCGCTGGTCGGCGCGCCTGCGCCGGCTCCCTCCAGCCCGGAAGTGGTGAACTGGTCGGCCTGCACCGTGTTCTTCGAGTGAGCGGGCCTCGCTACCCTGGCCCGTACTCCGGATCGCTCACAGCATCAGCTTGATCCCAAAGGCCGCCATCAGTGCCGCGCAGGCCCGGTCTATCGGACGGCGCAGCGTCATGTAGCCCTCGATCACGCGCGGCGTCGAGAACAGGAACGCGGCCAGGCTGTACCAGAGCAGCGCATCAAACAGCACCAGCGCGACCGCTGCGGCGCGCAGCGGCCAGCCGGCATCGGGCGGCACCAGCAGCACGAAGATGCTGCCGAAATACGCCAGCGATTTCGGGTTCAGCAGGCCGGTGGCCACACCGCGCAGCAGCGCCTTGTGCGCCGGCTCCGCCTCGCGCCCGGAAATGGTCACCGTGGGCTTGGGCCCTGCGTGCGAGCGCCACAGGCGGACGGCAATGTAAAGCAGGTAGGCCGCGCCGGCGATCCGGATTGCCGTCTGCAGCGACGGCACCAGTTCAAAAACCGCCGTCAGGCCCGTGACGGCCACCAGGGCCCACATCGCGCCGGCGCTGGCCAGGCCGACGGCAATCAGCAAGGCGCCGCGCCGGTCACGTTCGGCGGCCGCATGCACGACCAGCAGGATGTTCGGGCCGGGACTGACGATGGCCAGGCTGTCGATCACGAACAGCGAGAGCAGGACGAGCGCGGTATCCATCAACGCATCACCTTTCTTGTTGGGGAGCTAGGATGGCAGTCAATATGGTACCGTTCAAGATCCACAATCCTGAGATTTATAAGGTCCAGAACACGCATGGAATTCCACATCGAGATGCCGGCGGCCGGCTCGCGGGACCGCTTCGCCGCCCTGCACCGCCAGATCCGGGCCGCGATCATCGACGGCCGCCTGGCCGCAGGCCTGCGCCTGCCCACCACGCGAGAACTTTCCGCCAGGCTGGGCGTGTCGCGCAACACCGTGGTTGCGGCGTATGAACAGCTGGTGAGCGAAGGTTATCTGCTGTCCCGCCAGCGCGCAGGCACCTTTGTCGCGGCCGCCATGCCGCCGCGCGGGCCCGCAGCGCAGCCCTCCGGCCCACCTGCCCTGGCCTGGGCCGGCCTGCCCGACGCCTGGCGAAAGGTGACGCCTTGGTCCACCGAGGCCATGTCCGCCGGGCCGCGTTTCGACTTCCGGGTCGGATTGCCGGACCACTCGCAGCTGCCTTGGGACACCTGGCGCCGCCTCTGCGTCCGCGCCCAGCACGATTTCGCGCGTGCGCCCCGGGCCTACACCGACCCCGCCGGCGACCCCCTGCTGCGCGAAGCGATTGCCGCCCATGTGTCCCTGTCGCGCGCGGTGGCCTGCAGCGCCGCCGACGTGCTCATCACCTCGGGCGCCCAGCATGCCTTCGCCTTGTTGGCCGACGTGCTGGTCACGCCGCAGGCCACGGTGGTGGCCGTCGAGGACCCGGGCTATGCGCCCCTGCATGCGGCCATGGCGTTTCGCGGCGCGCAGCTGCAGCGTGTACCGCTGGACCACGAAGGTTTGCGCGTCGACCGCCTGCCGCCGCAGGCCAAAGTCATCTGCGTGACGCCTTCGCACCAGTTCCCCGTCGGCACCGCGATGTCCCTGGCCCGCCGCTCGCAACTGCTCGAACACGCGCGGCAACACCAGGCGATCGTGATCGAGGACGACTACGACGGCGAATTCCGCTTCGGCGGGCGTCCGCTCGACGCCCTCCATTCGCTCGACGACCACGGCCTGGTGTTCTACGTCGGCACTTTTTCGAAGGTGATGTTCCCTGCCCTGCGCGTCGGCTTCGTGGTGGCGCCGCCCTGGGCGCGGGAGCGGCTCGCCGCGGCGCTGCACGCCACCCAGGGCGCGCCGCCCCTGCTGACCCAGCTGGCACTGGCCGCCTTTATCCGCGAAGGGCATCTCGCACGGCATGTGCGGCGTATGCAGCGCATCTATGCCGGGCGGCGCGACGCCCTGCTGCAGGCCATCGAACAGCATGCGGAAGGCCTCCTGATACCGCTGCCGTCGGCGGCCGGGCTGCACGTCAGCGCGATGCTCGCGCCGCCCTTCGAAGCCTATGAGACGGCGCGCATGGCCGCCGAAGCGGGGATTGCGCTTGAAGCGCTGGACCGCTCCGGCCAGCGGCGGCTGCGCTACAACGGCCTGACCTTCGGGCTGGGCCTGATCGGCGACGACGAGGTGGCTGCGGGGGTGCAGGCGCTGGTGAAGCTGTTGCGCTAAACCGCCCTGCCCCACGGCAGCTGCTGGTCACAGCACAAGCCGCGGATCCAGTTCGGCAATCGCGAAACTGCGCACATACGCGATAAACGGGTCAACCAGCTTGGGCGGCGTGTGCTGCAGGGGCGTCAGCACCGAAAACTCCAGCGGCACCGACGGTTCAAAGGGGATGAAGCGCAGGTCGCTGCCCTTGTATTCCATGGCCGTGATCGCATCCACCAGTGCAATGCCCTGCCCCGCCGCCACCAGTGAACACATCGCGGCCGAGACCTGGACCTCCACCTGGGCCAGTTGGTATTTGACGCCGTGGGCCGCGAACATGGCATCGATCAGCAGCCGCGTCGCGATGTTGTTCGGATGCGCAATAAAGAGTTCGCCTTCGATGTCGGCCGGCACCACCACCTCGCGGCCGGCCAGGCGGTGGCCGACGGGCACGACGCACACGTGCGCGGCCGACAGAAGTGTGTCCCCGTGGGTGCCGGTGTTGCTGATCGAGAGGTTGACGATGCCCACGTCGCAGCGCTGGCCTATCACCATGTCGACGATGGTGCGCGAGTCGTAGACCCCCAGCATGATCTTGATCTCGCCGTGGTCCTTCAGGAAACCCGCGATCGCGCGCGGCAGGAAGGACAGCGCGATCGAGGGCGGCGCGGCCACGTGCAGCGCGCCGCGCTGTTGCGTCTTGATGGCGTGGGCCAGGCGCGCGATGCGCTCCACGCCGACCAGCGAGCGGTTGACTTCTTCATACAGCAGCTGCGCTTCGGCCGTCGGGTGCAGGCGTCCGCGCGCGCGTTCGAACAGCGGGAAACCCGCGCTTTCCTCCAGGTCGGCAAGCAGGCGCGTGACGGCCGGCTGCGAGATGAACAGCATGTCGGCCGCGCGTGTGACGGTCTGGCACAGCATGACGGCGCGGAAGGCTTCGAGTTGTCTGAGGCGCAAGGGAAAACCCCGATAAATCCATAACACAGTGTTATGGATGGAAAAAATAATTGTATTGGTTTTACATCAGACTGCCATCTACCATTCAATTCGTCAGTGTAGTAGCGGGTTGTGCGGTGATTATCATCCCATAACCTGGTGTGTCAAATTAGTGCGTAGCGTGCCCCAGAGTGGGCCGGATGCACCCTTATGGAGAAACCCGATGAAAGCGAAATTCCTGAGCGCACCGCTTGCCGCAGCCGTCGCCCTGGCCTGCGCCGGCCTGGTCCAGGCGCAATCCGTACCTACCCTCTACGTCGGCGCCTACGGCGGTTCCACCGAAAAAGCGTTCAAGGAAAAAATCATCCCGGCCTTCGAGGCGGCCCGCAAGGTCAAGATCGTCTATGTCGCGGGCAACTCCACCGACACCCTGGCCAAGCTGCAGGCGCAGAAGGACAAGCAGGAGCTGGACCTGGTGCTGCTCGACGACGGCCCGATGCAGCAGGCCGTGCAGTTCGGCTTTTGCGACAAGGTCAAGGACGCGCCCATCTACAAAGACCTGTATCCGCTGGCCCGCATCGACGACCGCTCCATGGCGATAGGCGCCGTCGCCACCGGCCTGGCCTACAACACCGAAGCCTTCAAGAAGGCCGGCCTGCCCAAGCCCGATTCGTGGCAAATCCTCACCGACAAGAAGTTCAAGCAGAAGCTGGCCATCCCGCCCATCTCCAACACCTACGGCCTGCAGACGCTGATCATGTACGCCAGGATGCGCGGCGGCGGCGAAAAAGCCATAGACGCCGGCTTCGACGCCATGGCCAAGGAAGTCGCACCCAACGTGCTGGCCTGGGAGCCGTCGCCCGGCAAGATGACCGAGCTGTTCCAGAACGGCGACGTCAACCTCGCGGTCTGGGGCAGCGGGCGCACCGAGTCCTTCAGGTCCACCGGTTTCCCCATCGAGTTCGTCTACCCCAAGGAAGGCGCGATGGCGCTGCTGATCGCGGCCTGCCCGGTCGTCAACAGCGACGTGCCCGAGCACGCCCAGGCCCTGCTGCAGTACTTGATGACGCCTGAAGTGCAAGTCCTGCTGGCCGAGACCCAGGGCTTCGGCCCGGTCAACAGCAAGGTCAAGCTCGACCCGGCCATCGCCGCCAAGGTTCCCTACGGCCCGGCGCAGATCGGCAAGCTGCTGCCGACCAACTGGGCTGTGGTCAACGAGAAGCGCGGCGAATGGACCAATAGATGGAACCGCACGATCGAACGCTGAAGGGGGATAAACCTACTGCGCGGGCTGAGCCCGCTCGCTACGGTTTCTCCCGCCCTTCAGTTTCCTGGCCACGTCTTCATCCTGCGACCTTTTTTCGGCAGCCCTTAGCCACCTGAGCACACCATGACCTTTCTCTCCCTCCAAAAGTTGACCCGGCACTTCGACGATTTTGTCGCGGTCGAATCGCTGGACCTGGACATTGAGCGCGGTGAGTTCATCTCGCTGCTCGGCCCCTCGGGTTGCGGCAAGACGACCACGCTGCAGATGATCGCGGGCTTTGTCAACCCGACGCGCGGCAGCATCGTGCTCGAAGGCCAGGACATCACCGCGCTGCGTCCTGAAAAGCGCGGCATGGGCGTGGTGTTCCAGAGCTATGCGCTGTTTCCCCACATGACGGTCGAAGCCAACGTCGGCTTCGGCCTGGAGATGCGCGGCATGGGCCGCAGCGAACGCGCCCAGCGCATCGGCGAGACGCTGGAACTGGTGCGGCTGGGCGGCCTGGGCAAGCGTTTCACGCGCGAACTCTCCGGCGGCCAGCGCCAGCGCGTGGCCATCGCCCGCGCCCTGGCCATCCGCCCGCAGCTGCTGCTGCTCGACGAGCCCATGTCCAACCTCGACGCCAAGCTGCGCGAAGACATGCACATCGAGCTGCGCGCCATCCAGCGCCACCTGGGCATCACCACCCTGCTGGTGACGCACGACCAGGTTGAGGCCATGACCATGAGCGACCGCATCGCCGTCATGCACGGCGGCAAGATCGTCCAGCTGGCCATGCCTTTTGAAGCCTACGAGCAGCCCGGCTCGCCCTTCGCCTCGGCCTTTCTCGGCAAGACGAATTCGCTGAGCGGCCGCGTCGTCAACAACAACCAGCGCTGCGCCGTCGTCAACGTCAACGAGCGCCAGCTGCACATCCCGCACGGCGGCCGCAGCCTCGACGGCGAGGTGCATGTCTTCGTGCGGCCCGAAAAGCTGCGCCTGGGCGCGGCCGGCGCCGGCCTGCCCGGCCAGGTCAAGACGCGCGTCTTCCTCGGCAACCACTGGATGCTGCAGGTTGACACCGCCATGGGCCTGATGAGCGTGAGCCTGCCCAACATCGGCGAGGTGCCGCCGGCCGAAGGCAGCAGCGTCGGCCTGAGCTGGTCGGACGACGACCTGCGCGTGCTGCCGCGGCAGGAGGTGGCCCATGGCTGAAGCGCTTGCCGCCATGTCCACGGCTGGCGTTGTGCCGCGCCGAAAATCCACCGAAGGCGCGGGCGCCGCGCCCTGGCTGCTGGCCTCCCCCGCACTGCTGCTGTTCATCGGCCTGCTGCTGGTGCCGCTGCTGCTGACGGCACTGCTGTCCTTCCACGCCTTTGACGGCACGCGCGGCGTGCTGCCCGACTACACCTGGCGCAACTACTTCGAGGTGTTCTCCGACGGCTATTACCACGAGATCTTCCTGCGTACCGGCGGCCTGGCGCTGGGCGTGACCCTGCTGTGCGTGGTCTTCGGCGTGCCCGAGACGCTGATCCTGGCGCGCATGAAAAGCCCCTGGCGCGCGCTTTTCCTGATCGTCATCCTCGGCCCGCTGCTGATCTCGGTGGTGGTGCGCACGCTGGGCTGGGCCATCCTGTTCGGCAACAACGGGCTGATCAACAACACGCTGATGGGCCTGGGCATCACCAGCGAACCGGTGCGCCTGCTGTTCAGCATGACCGGCGTGGCCATCGCGCTGACCCACGTGCTGATCCCCTTCATGGTGATCTCGGTCTGGGCCAACCTGCAAAAGCTCGATCCTCAGGTGGAAAACGCCGGCCTCTCGCTGGGCGCCCCGCCGCGCAAGGTGTTCTGGCGCGTGATGCTGCCGCAGCTGCTGCCCGGCATCCTCTCCGGCTGCATCATCGTCTTCGCCCTGTCGGCATCGGCCTTCGCCACCCCCGCCCTGCTGGGCGGGCGCAAGCTCAAGGTGGTGGCCACGGCCGCCTACGACGAGTTCCTCAACACGCTGAACTGGCCGCTGGGCGCCACCATCGCCATGCTGCTGCTGCTGGCCAACGTGCTGATCATCCTGGGCGCCAACCGCTGGGTGGAGCGGCGCTTCAGCCAAGTTTTTGATTCCTGAAGCTATGAATAAACCTACTGTGCGCTCCGATCCCGGCACTGCGGTCCTCACCGTACGCATGTACGGCTCCGGTCCTAGTACCGGGCTCGAAGCGCTCGCTACGGTTTCTTCACACCTTCAGCGCACTGCAATAAGAGAACAGGATTTTTATGCGTAAAAACGGTTTTTTCTCCCTGCTCTACCACGCCCTGTTCATCGGCTTCATCATCGCGCCGCTGGTGGTGGTGATGCTGGTGTCCTTCACCAGCAAGGGTTTTATCTCCATGCCTTTCAGCGAAGGTTTTTCGCTGCGCTGGTTCCGCGCCATCCTCGACTCGACCGAGATCATCCGCGCGTTCTGGTTCTCGCTGTGGCTGGGCCTGGCCTCGGCCAGCGTCGCCATCGCGCTGGCCGTGCCGGGGGCGCTGGCGCTGACCCGCTACCGCTTCGCCGGCCGCGGCGTGCTGATGGGCTTTTTCCTGTCGCCGCTGATGATCCCGCACGTGGTGCTGGGCGTGGCTTTCCTGCGCTTTTTCACGACCATCAACGTGACCGGCTCCTTCCTCTGGCTGGCCGCCACCCACGTCATCGTGATCATTCCCTACGCCCTGCGGCTGGTGCTGTCGTCCGCCACCGGGCTGGACCGCGACGCCGAGCGCGCCGCGCTGTCGCTGGGCGCCTCCCGTTTCACCGCCTTCCGGCGCGTGGTGCTGCCGCTGATCCTGCCGGGCGTGGCCGGCGGCTGGATGCTGGCCTTCATCCAGAGTTTCGACGAACTCACGATGACGGTCTTCGTCGCCACGCCCGGCACCACCACACTGCCGGTCGCCATGTACAACCAGATCGCCCAGACCATAGACCCGCTGGTGGCCGCGGTGGCCACCGTGCTCATCGTCGGCACGCTGCTCGTGATGGTCGCCATGGACCGCCTCGTCGGCCTGGACCGCGTGCTGATCGGCAAGAACTGAAACCCGCATGTCGAACACCAACACTATTTCCAGCGGCAGCGATGCCATCGTCATCGGCGGCGGCCTGGTCGGCTGCGCCGTGGCCTACGGCCTGGCGCGCCAGGGCGCCCAGGTGACCCTGCTCGACGAAGGCGACCAGGCCTTCCGCGCCTCACGCGGCAACTTCGGCCTGGTCTGGGTCCAGGGCAAAGGTTTCGGCATGACGCCCTACGCCCGCTGGACGCGCTCTTCGGCCGGCCTCTGGCCGCAACTGGCGCAGGCCCTGCGCGAGGACAGCGGCGTCGACGTGCGCCTGGAGCAGCCCGGCGGCTTCTGCTTCACCTTCTCCGACGAAGAGCAGGAGGAGCGCCGCCAGCGCATGCAGGCCATCCAGGATGAACTCGCGGGCGACTACCCCTTCGAGATGCTGGACCGGCAGGAGGCCGTCGCCCGCGTGCCGGCCCTGGGCCCCGCGGTGACCGGCGCGAGCTACACGCCCATGGACGGCCACGTCAACCCGCTCAAGCTGCTGCGCGCCCTGCACGCGGCCAACCTCAAACGCGGCGTCCGCTACGTCAGCGGGCAGGCGGTGAAGACGCTGGCCGCTCAGCCGCGCGCGGGCGGCAGCCTGTTCACGGTCGAAGGCCGCTGGCAGGCGCCGCGCGTGGTCCTGGCCGCCGGCCTCGGCAACCCCGGCCTCGCGGAGCAGCTCGGCTTGCATGCGCCCGTGGTGCCCAACCGCGGCCAGGTTCTCATCGGCGAGCGCGCCGCGCGCTTTTTGGACTACCCCACGCTCAACGTGCGGCAGACCGACGAAGGCACCATCCAGCTCGGCGACTCGATGGAAGAGGTCGGCTTCAACGACAACGTCACGACCGGCGTGCTGGCCAACATCGCCCAGCGCGGCGTGCGCACCTTCCCCGTGCTGGCCGGCCTGCGCCTGGTGCGGGCCTGGGGCGCACTGCGCGTCATGAGTCCCGACGGTTTTCCGATTTACGACGAGTCGTCCCGCTATCCCGGCGCCTTTGTCACCACCTGCCACAGCGGCGTCACGCTCGCGGCCGCGCACGCCTTCCGCCTCGCCCCCTGGGTGGCCGGCGCGCCGCGGCCCCAGGAGATCGCCGTCTTCCAGGGCGAGCGCTTTTTGAACCCCCACTACCGTCCCAGCCATGCCCACTGATTCTTTGTTCCAACCGCTGGCCCAGGCCGGCGCCTCCGCCGCGGCGACCGTCGCCGTCACCCTCAATGGCAAGCCACTGCAGGTGCCCGCGGGCTCCAGCGTTGCGGCCGCCCTGCTGGCCGCCGGCGTCAGGCGTTTTCGCAACTCGCCGGTCTCCGGCGAAGGCCGCGCGCCCTACTGCATGATGGGCGTGTGCTTTGAATGCCTGCTGGAGATCGACGGCGTGCCCAACCGCCAGGGCTGCCTGGTGCCGCTGGCCGCCGGCATGGCCATACGTACGCAGGACGGCATGCGCGACCTGCTCGCCGAAGCCCAGGACCCTGCCCTGGCGATCGCCCAGGCGATGGAGGCTCCCCATGGCGTTTGAAGCATCCCCCCAGGCAACCACCGGACGACCGGCTGATACGGTCGACGTCGCCATCATCGGTGCCGGCCCCGCCGGCATGGCCGCGGCCATCGCCGCGCGCAAACACGGCGCCAGTGTTGTGCTGCTCGATGAACAGCCCGCCGCCGGCGGCCAGATCTATCGCGGCATCACGCAAGCGCCCGCCGCGCGCCTGGACATCCTGGGCCCCGACTATGGCGCCGGCGCGGCGCTTGCCGGGGACTTCGCCGCCAGCGGCGCCCGCCACCTCAGCGGCGCCGCCGTCTGGCAGGTCACGGCCGAACGCCAGGTGCATTACCTGCAGGACGGCGGTGTGCGTTCCGTCCAGGCCGCCTGCGTGCTGCTGTGCACCGGCGCCATGGAGCGGCCCTTCCCCATCCCCGGCTGGACTTTGCCCGGCGTGCTGACGGCCGGTGCCGCGCAAATCCTGCTCAAGGGCTCCGGCATGGCGCCCACGCAGCCCGTAGTGCTGGCCGGCTGCGGCCCGCTGCTCTATTTGCTCGGCTGGCAGTACGTGCGCGCCGGTGTGCCCATCGCGGCCATCGTCGACACCACCGACGGCGCCGACTACCGCCGCGCGATTCGCCATGCGGGCGGCGCGCTGGCCGGCTGGCGTTACCTGCAGAAAGGCCTGTCGCTGATGGCCGCGCTCAGGAAGGCCGGCGTGCCCTTTTACAAAGGCGCGACCGGGCTGCACGTGCTGGGCGACGGCAAGGCCAGCGGCCTGGGTTTTGCCAGCGGCGGCGCCTTGCGCAAGGTAGACAGCCCGCTGGTGCTGCTGCACCAGGGCGTGGTGCCCAACACCCAGTTTTCCTGGTCGCTGCGCGCCAAACATGTATGGGACGAAGCCCAGCTCTGCTGGTCGCCCGTCACCGACGCCTGGGGTGAGCTTGACGTTCCCGGCATCTTCGTCGCGGGAGACAGCAGCGGCATAGGCGGTGCCCGCGTGGCCGCGCTGCAGGGCGAACTCGCCGGCCTGGCCGCCGCAACACAACTGGGCAAGCTGGCCGCCACCACGCGGGACAGCCTGGCCGCGCCCTTGCGCGCCGAGATGCGCGGGCACCTGTTCATTCGGCCTTTTCTCGACGCCCTGTACCGCCCCAAGAAGGCCAACCGCGTCCCGGCCGACGCCACCATCGTCTGCCGCTGCGAGGAAGTCACCGCCGGCGACATCCGCGGTTATGTCGGCATCGGCTGCACCGGCCCCAACCAGGCCAAAAGCTTCGGCCGCTGCGGCATGGGGCCCTGCCAGGGCCGGCAGTGCGGCCTCACGGTGACCGAAGTGATCGCCGATGCGCGCGGCCTGCCGCCCGCCGAGATCGGCTATTTCCGCATCCGTCCGCCCATCAAGCCGATCACGCTCGGAGAACTGGCGCATGAGTCCTGAGGGCAGCGACGTCATCGTCATCGGCGGCGGTTTTCACGGCACCTCCAGCGCCTTCCATCTGTCGCGCCGCGGCGCGAAAGTCACGCTGCTCGAGGCCGAGTACTGTGCGCGCCACGCCTCGGGCGTCAATGCCGGCGGCGTGCGCACGCTGGGCCGCCACCCTGCCGAGATACCGCTGGCCCGCGCCTCGCTGGCGCTCTGGCATCGCCTGCCCGAACTGGTCGGCGAAGACGGCTCCTTTGTGCCCAGCGGCCAGCTGCAGATCGCCGAAACACCACAGGAGCTGGACAAACTGCGCCATCGCGTAGCCGAGCTGAATGCGCTCGGCTTCACGCACGAAGTTATCGTCGATGCACAGCAGGTGCGGGAGATCGCCCCGCGCCTGGCGCAGCACGTCGTCGGCGGCATCTGGGTCCAGGACGACGGCCATGCCGTGCCTTACCGCGCCGTGACGGCCTTTCGCCATGCGGCGCAGCGCCTGGGTGCGCAGTTTCATGAAGCCACGCCGGCACAAACCATAGAACGCATCGGCAGCCAGTGGCGGGTCAGCACGCCGCGCGGCGTCTTCAGCGCGCCCTGGCTGGTCAATGCGGCCGGCGCCTGGTCCGGCGACTTCGCCGCACAGGCCGGCGACACGGTGCCCCTGCAGCCCGGCGGGCTCATGCTGATGATCACGCAGCGTGTGCCGCACTTTGTCGACCCGGTACTGGGCGCGGCCGGCCGGCCTTTGTCCTTCAAGCAGTTCGCCAACGGCACCGTGCTTATAGGCGGCGGCCTGCGTTGCCCGGCCGACGTGGTGCGCCGCCACGGCGAGGTCGATTTCCTCAAGCTTTCCTCGAGTGCGCAGACCGTGACCGACCTGTTCCCGCACCTGGCCGGCATCAACATCGTGCGCGCCTGGGCCGGCGTCGAGGCCTTCATGCCCGACGAGATTCCCGTCATCAGCCTGGGCCGCCACGCGCCGCAACTGGTGCATGCCTTCGGCTTCTCGGCCCATGGTTTCGAGCTTGGCCCCATAGGCGGGCAGATCGTGGCCGAGCTGGTGCTCGATGGTCGCAGCACCCTGCCGATCGCGCCGTTTGCGGTGGACCGGTTCGCGCCGGCCGCCATGCATTAAACGCCCCCTGCTTTCGTTTCCCTTCTCATCCACTACCTAGAAAGATTTTTCAGATGTCCGATATCCAGCGCCACGAATCCACGCCCCGCCTGTCCCGCGTCGTCGTCCACAAGGACATCGTCTACCTTGCCGGCATCACCTCCGCCGTGCGTGACGGCGACATCACGGTGCAAACGAAGAGCGTGCTCGACACCATAGATGCACGCCTGGCCGGCGTCGGCAGCAGCAAGAAAAAAATCCTGAGCGCCCAGATCTGGCTCAAGGACATAACCCGTGATTTCGCCGGCCTGAACGCCGTCTGGGAAGCCTGGGTTCCGGCCGACGCGGTGCCCACGCGTGCCACCTGCGAGGCCAAGCTGGCGGCACCGGAACTGCTGGTGGAAATCATCGTCGTGGCAGCGCTGTAAATAACACCGGCACGGCCCTGGACATCCAGGGCCTAGTCCCCTTCCCGCCCTGGCAGGCCCGCAATGTTTTCCGTCCATCGCAGGGCCGAGCGGCACCACCTCTGCACCGTCGGAACCAGCGCCTGGCGCTCGGCGATGCACCCGACCCTGAGCCCGTAAATCCCGGGATCGTCGGCCGCATAGGTGTAAAGCGGCGAGCCGCATCGCGGGCAGAAGGCCTGGGCCCGCCGGGCGCCGTTGTCGCCGGTTTTGACATAGATCCTGGGCTCGCCCGCGATGAGCCGGAATGAACCTTCTTTGGCGGGCACGGAGACCCGGTAGGCGGAACCCGTGAGCTTCTGGCAATCCGTGCAATGGCAGATCGCCGTCTCTTCGGGGTCCACTTCGGCTTCGTAGCGAATGTCCCCGCAATGGCAACTTCCGTGAACCTGCATGGCTGCTCCGGCCTGACGCCCAAAAAAAAGCCCGGATGGTCCGGGCCGGAAATTTCTCATTCCAAATGAGAGTGCGATCGGATCAAATCGCCAACCCAATATAGCCAGCACCCGGGCCGCGGCCTGTAGGAAAAAGCCGCATCCGGCTCCTCGGACTGGCAGTCGATGACTTTTGATCCCTAACTTCGGCCCCACAGCTGCCCCAGCAGCTGCGCGATGGCAAATGCCGCGAGCCCCGCCAGGCGTACCGCCGCGAGAGCACACACACCCAACGCCAGGGCTAAAAGCAGTTCAGCGGTGCTGGACGCTTCTTGCTGCTCCTCGGGCGCGGGGACCTCGATCACAGGGGGTTGGAGTAAGGTATTCATGCCGCATCATTCGCAAAACAAAGTAGTACGTTTTGTCGGCGAAAAACGTTTTACAGGCTCAGCCGGAACCTACAAAAAAACCCTCCAAATGGAGGAGCCGTTTCCCATAGAAAGAAAAACTTTCTCACAATTTCGCGCTTGCAAGCCTATTGACCCTCTCCAGAAAATCCCAATTCCATCGGTGTTTTCTTTTAACTGTTTCTTATCTGTTTCTTGACTGCCCAGGAGGGGCGTATGGCTGATTCCAGAATCATGGAAACGCTGCGCGCCGCTGTGAGCGTCGAGCAGCATGAAGAGCTCGAACGCACGCGGCGCTACCAGGCGTTTATGCGAAAGATGGCAAACTTCCAGACGGGGGCGGGACCCGCGCCCGAGCCCGAGGAATTCCAGCAATGGTGCGAAGACGTGGAGCACCGCCTCGCGTTGCGCCGGCTCGAATCCGGCATCCCCGAGTGGTCGCCGGACGTGCGGGACGATTCCCGATACTGAGGCCTTGAGGCCTTCCTCAGCCCCTGATCGCTGCCGGCGTTTTCCGGCCGCGGTCAAAGTAATTGCGGACCTCGTCGGGTGCGCTCCCCACGGCGTAGACCGCCGCCCGCAGCTCAAGCTCCGTGCATTGCAGTTCGGCGCACCAGCGGCGCACGGCAAGCGGGTCCAGCAAGCTGATGCGCTTGCCCGCGGTGGCTGTTGGAGGATCTTGCGAAGCCGTCACATTTCTCCCTTCGGGGGGACATTGAGGGGTACCGGGCCTGCTTCTGACCCGGATGCATCCGGTGACGCGACTTTGCTACCTTTTGGCCTACACCGCATCCCCCAATTAGAGGAGACGGTTGGCGCTATGCCTTGTTCAGCGCCGCGGCGGCGCGTAGGAGCGCCTTCAAGGCCTTTTCATCGATCTTGTCGCCCTCATGGATATCGATGGCGCGCCGCGTGTTGCCTTCGAGGCTGGAATTGAAAAGGCCTGCGGGGTCCTCGAGCCTGGCGCCCTTGGCGAAGGTCATCTTCACGGCGCTCTTGTAGGTCTCGCCGGTGCAGAGGATGCCGCCGTGCGACCACACCGGCACGCCGCGCCACTTGATTTCCTCAACCACCTCGGGCACGGCCTGCTGGATGACCTTGCGGATGCGCGCGAGTGTCTCGCCGCGCCAGTCGTCGAGTGCCTTGATCTTGGCGTCTATCTGCGCGGAGGCGGAGCCGCCTTCCTTGTCTTGCGCCGCATCGCTGGCCGTTGCTTTTTTCATGGTGATGTTGCCTTTCTCAGGGTTGTGCCATTCACATTTTTTCGCCGGGCAATTCGCTGGCCTGCTGGATCCAGGCGGCCAGCTGGGCCTCGTCAAACTGGCCGTCCTCATGGATGTGAAGGTAGCGCGTGTCCTGGCTCTTCGATTCGACGGGCGGCACCGGACGCAGCGACAGGCCGCGAAAGAAAGCCACCTTGATGTACTTGCTGAAGCAATGAAAGCTCAGGAACCAGCCCTGGCCTTCAAGGCCGTAGAACGGTGAGTTCCACTTGACGGCCTTGTGCACGCCGGGCACGGTGCGCGTGATCAGCGCGTCGAGGCGGCGCCCGACCTCGCTTTTCCAGCCCGGCATGGCCGCGATATAGGCTTGCACCGGTACGTCGCCCTCGCCTTTTGCGATCTGCGGGTTGCCGCCTGAGAGCAGGACCGGCGCGCCGGCGGTCTTTTTGGCCATGGCTTTCATTTCCGGGCCTCGCCTTAAAACTCAGGCGGCCCGTGCCAGGACCTGCTCCAGCTGGGCAAAGAACTGCTGCCAGCCGTGTTTGGCGCCCTGGTAGGCCTGTTCCTGGTCGGTCCGGAAGCCTGCCTGCTCCATGCGCAAACGGGTGCCCGTGCCTGTGGGCGTCAGCGTCCAGGTGACCACGCTTTCAAGGCCATAGGCCGCCCAGGTATAGGACAGCGTTTTCTCGGGCTCGACGGTCTGCACCTGGCAGTCGACGGCGCCCCAGTCGGCGCTGAGCTTGAAGCCGTGGCCGACCACGGGCTGGAAGTCGTTTTTCATGAGCCACTCCGCGATCAGCTGCGGTTGCGTCAGCGCGCGCCAGATCTTTTGCGGCGGATATGGGATCTCGCGCTCGACAACGACGGAGCGGGTTTCAGCGGAAGTCCGGATTGGGGTTTGGGTTGCAGTCATTGGTCCATCCTTTTCAACAATGATTCGAGGTCATCAAAACGGTCATGCCAGAACGCACCGTAGACGCTCATCCAGTCGCGCAGCGGCGCGAGCGCCAGCGGTTCGGCGCTGTAGTGCGTCTCGCGCCCGTCGCGCCTGTCGTTCACCAGCCGCGCCTGTTTCAGGACGCGCAGGTGTTTGGACACGGCGGGCTGCGACACACCCGCGCGATCCGTCAAGGCGCGCACGGTCTGCGCCCCGTCACGGGCCAGGCGTTCAAAAATCGCCCGCCGTGTCGGGTCGGCAAGCGCCTTGAAAACTTCGTCCGCGACGTTTGCTGTTGGCATGCCGAAAGCATAACCCGATGGTTATTGGTATGTCAACCCCGGCCCGGATAGTCATGTGGCCGGTACCTCACGCAGGCCCTCCCCGCTGGGCCCCTACTCCGCGGCTTCGCGCGGGCCGGCGCCCGGGCCGCGGGCGAATGCCGGCAGGCGCAAGCCTTCATCCACGATCCTGATCGGCAACTCCACCGCGCAGTTGCCGCGGCCGTTCGATGCGGCGCAGGCGGCAAGCTGCCGGCTGTCAGGCACGGGCAAAGGCTTTTGCCTGCCCGCCTCCGCCAGCTTCGTGCCTGGCACCGGTGTGGCCGTGATGAGCAGGCTGCCCGGCGTGTAGGCGATCAGGTAGTTTCCGTTGGAGGCCAGCGAGCCCTGGTTGATCGCATACGTACCGACCTGTTCGCCTGCTGCGCGCTGCAGGTCACCACTGAGCACCGAGGCGGCGCTGTCGCCCGCCGCGAAAGGCCCTGTGGTGTAGGTCAGCAAGGGGTCCGCGGTGGTGGCCGGCTTGGACTGGTTGTCCGCAGCCACCGACAGCGACGCCGGCGTGA
The DNA here is from genome assembly GCF_964252805.1 of Polaromonas sp. LjRoot131. Classification (NCBI taxonomy): domain Bacteria; kingdom Pseudomonadati; phylum Pseudomonadota; class Betaproteobacteria; order Burkholderiales; family Comamonadaceae; genus Polaromonas; species Polaromonas sp. LjRoot131. The sequence continues at coordinate 1,393,058 of NZ_CAXUPF020000001.1, forward strand.
TGACGCCGCCGGTGTTGGCGACGTAGCTGACGGCATAGTTGTTGCCGCCGTTGCCGTCGTTCATCACCAAGCCGGCGGCGTTCAGGGTCTTGCCGGTGCCGGCATTTTTGTTGTCGAAGTTTTGCGTCGCCGCACTGCCGACCGCGTCGTAGAGTGTGCCGGTGACGACCGGGCCCACCGAAGAAGCAGTGGTGCCGTTGTAGACACGGTTGTCCGCCTGCGCCGTCACCGTCAACGTGGCGGGCGTGATGTCAGCCGTGGTTGAAGTCTGACCGGTGATCGCGTAGTTGCCGGCATCGGCGCCGCTGTAGCTGCCGGCCAGCGTCACGGTTTTTCCGGTGGCCGCGTGTTTGTCGGCGAAAGTGCCGGTGACGGTGACCGTCAGGTCGTCGCCGCCTATCAGCCCGCTGTAGGCCGCGCCCGCGGTGTTGACAGTGGCGGCGGTGCTGCCGTCGTAGACCTTGTTGCCGGCCGTGACGCCGCTGACGGTCAAGCCCTTGGGCGTGATGCTGGCCGTCGTCGTTGCCTGGCCGGTGATGCTGTAGTTGCCGAGGTCGGTGCCGCCGTAGCTGCTGGCCAGCGTGACGGTTTTGCCGGTACCCACGTTCTTGTCACCAAAGCTGCCGGTAGCGCTGACCGTGAGGTTGTCGCCGCCGATCAGACCGGTATAGCTCGCGCCGCTGGTGTTCACGGTGGCGGCGGTGCCGCCGTCGTAGACCTTGTCGCCGGCCGTGATGCCGCTGACCGTCAGCGCCTTGGGCGTAATGCTGGCCGTGGTCGCTGCCTGGTCGGTGATGCTGTAGTTGCCCACGTCGGTGCCGCCATAGCTGCTGGCCAGCGTGACGGTTTTGCCGTTGCCCACATTCTTGTCGCCAAAGTTGCCGGTGGCGCTAACCGTGAGGTTGTCGCCGCCGATCAGGCCGGTATAGCTCGCGCCGCTAGTGTTCACCGCAGCGGTGGTACCGCCGTCGTAGACCTTGTCGGCGGCCGTGATGCCGCTGACCGTCAGCGCCTTGGGCGTAATACTGGCCGTGGTGGAGGCCTGGCCGGTGATGCTGTAGTTGCCGAGGTCGGCGCCGCTGTAGCTGCTGGCCAGCGTCACGGTTTTGCCGTTGCCCACATTCTTGTCGCCAAAGTTGCCGGTGGCGCTAACCGTGAGGTTGTCGCCGCCGATCAGGCCGGTATAGCTCGCGCCGCTGGTGTTCACGGTGGCGGCGGTGCCGCCGTCGTAGATCTTGTCGCCGGCCGTGATGCCGCCTACCGTCAGCGCCTTGGGCGTGATGTTCGCCGTGGTCGTGGCCTGGCCGGTGATGCTGTAGTTGCCGAGGTCTGTGCCGGTGTAGCTGCTGGCCAGGGTCACGGTTTTGCTATTGCCCACATTCTTGTCGCCAAAACTGCCGGTGGCGCTGACCGTAAGGTTGTCACCGCCGACCAGGCCGGTGTAAGTCGCGCCGCTGGTGTTCACGGCAGCGGTGGTGCCGCCGTCGTAAATCTTGTCGCCGGCTGTGATGCCACCTATGGTCAGCGCCTTGGGCGTGATGCTGGCCGTGGTCGTTGCCTGGCCGGTGATGTTGTAGTTGCCGGCATCGGCACCGCTGTAGCTGCTGGCCAGCGTGACGGTTTTGCCGTTGCCTACGTTCTTGTCGCCAAAACTGCCGGTAGCGCTGACCGTGAGGTTGTCGCCACCAACCAGGCCGGTGTAAGTTGCGCCGGTGGTGTTTAACGCAGCGGTGGTACCGCCGTCGTAGACCTTGTCGCCGGCCGTGATGCCGCTGACGGTCAGCGCCTTGGGCGTGATGTCGGTCACCAGCCCGGCCGGGTTGCTCACGCTGTAGTTGCCGGCATCAGTGCCGGACAGCAGGCCGGAGCCGCTCAGGCTCACGGCCTTGGCATTGCCCACGTTCTTGTCGGCAAAGCTGCCCGTGACGCCGCTCAGGTTGACCGCCACGGTATCCCCGCTGACCACCCCCGACAGCGCGGCCGTGCCGGTGTTCAGCGTGGCGGTGGCATTGCCGTCGTAGACCTTGTTGGCGGCGGTGACGCCGTTGACGGTCAGGGCCTTGGGCGTGATGCTGGCAACCACGGCCGTCGGGCTGCTCACGCTGTAGTTGCCCGCATCGGTGCCCGACAACAAGCCCACTCCGCTGACTGTCACTGCCTTGGCATTGCCTACATTCCTGTCGGCAAAGCTGCCGGTGGCGCCGCTTAAATTGATGGCAACGTTATCGCTGCCCAGCACGCCAGACAACGCGGCCGCGCCAGTATTCAACGCGGCGGTGGTGTTGCCGTCGTAGACCTTGTCGCTCGCCGTCACGCCGCTCACGGTGAGTGCCGCCGGGGTGATGGTCAGCAGGCCGCCCACAATGTCCAGCCCCTGCTGGTCGGAAAACGCGGTGTAGGTGCCGACGTTGCGGCCGCTGGCGGCAGTGCCGGTGCGTGTGCCGGAAGGCGCCACGGCGCTGCCCGACTGCGACGCCGCGTTGTAAACCGTGTTCACATTGGCCACGTTTTGCGCCACCAGGAAGCTGCGCAGCAAGGGGCCGGTCTGGCCTTCGTAAATGCGCCAGGTGCTGCCGGTTGCGCCCAGGTTGTCGATGCTCCAGCCGGCAAAGGTGTCGGCCTGTTTCATCTGGGCGCTGGTCTTGCCGGTGCCGACGGGGCTGGTAGCCTGCCCCGTGCTGACGGTGTCCCAGTAGCTGTTCGTGACGCCGCCGACGGTGACGCCGATCAGCCCGCCCGTGGCGCTGGTGCCGGTGACCGCCCCCGTCGCGTAGGTGCGGTTCAGCGAACCGACGATGTGTTCGCCGATGAGGCCCCCGACCCGGGCGGCGCCGGTGACGCTGCCGGTGGCATAGGCATCGGTGAGGCTCGCCGCGCCGCCGTAACCGATCAGGCCGCCCACCGCGTCGCCCGTGCCCGTCACGTTGCCCGTGGCGTAAACGGCGCGGAATCGTTCCTTTGCGACCCATCCCGGGTTCAGGAAGCCCCCCGCGCCCACCAGCCCGCCGACTTTGCCGGCCCCGCTGACATTCCCCGTGGCGTAGAGGTTTTCCATGAAACCCAGCGTGGCGCTCTCCCCGTAGTCAAAGGCATTGCCGATCAGGCCGCCGACGCGGCTGCCCGCGGCATCGACCCGGCCCGCGGCGGAACTGTTCACCACCAGCGCCTGCGAGGAACCGATCAGTCCGCCCGCATCGCTGTCGCCGGCATTCGTCGCCGTGACCGATCCCTCCGCGCGGGTGTTGCGCACGACGATCAGCGGCCCGGCTTCGCCGATGAGGCCGCCCACAAAGGAGTCGCCCTGCACATTGCCGCGGGCGGTGGCGTTGGTGACATCCAGCTGCGTGCGGCCGATCAAGCCGCCGACATACTGGGCACCGGTGACGTTGCCGCTGGCTTCGACGTTCGAAATGGCGGCCCGGGACCTGCCGATCAGGCCGCCAATGAACCAGTTGAGGCCGGTCACGTCGCCCGTCGCTTTCGCGTTGTCGATGATGGCGGACGACACCCCGACGAGGCCGCCGACTTCGTAGTAGCCCGTCACGGCCCCGCTGGCTTGGCCATCGGTAAGGCTGCCGCCTACCAATTCCCCGGCCAACCCGCCGACCCAATGCCCGGCCGACGCCACGCCGGTACCGGTGTTCGTCACCGATCCGCTGGCGCGAACATTGGTCAGCGCCGCTCCGGTCGAGCGTCCAATCAAGCCGCCGGTGCGCTGGCCCTGGCTGGTGACCTTGGCGTTGGACCTTGCATTCTGGATATCACCGCCGCTGTGGTCACCGATCAGGCCGCCGGTGTAGTTGCCAGGGCCCTCCACGGTCGCAGCGATCGCGGCTTCCGAGCGTGCATCCGTCACGGCGCCGATGTTCTTGCCCACCAAACCGCCGGTGTAGTTGCCCCCTGAAGTCACGTTACCGGTGGCGTAGACGGTGGTCAGGCTACCCGTGCTGCTCCCCGCCAGGCCGCCCGTGTAGTCGCCATTGGACTTCACATCGCCGGTGGCGTAAACGGAAGTCATGTCACCCGTGCTGCTCCCCGCCAGGCCGCCGACGTACTGGGCCTTGCCGACCAGGTTCGTGGCGGTGACGGCGCCGGTGGCGTGGGAGTTGCTGATCGACCCGGAATGGTTGACGCCGACCAGCCCGCCAATACCGCTGTAGCTGTACAGATTGAGGCCATCGGCCAGCACCTCGCCATCCGCGCTGGCCTGGCTGATGTTGCCGAAGTTCCAGCCGACCAGGCCACCCACGTTGCGGTTGGCGCTGGAACCAAAACCGATGCCGGTGACCTCGCCGGCGGCGCTGACGTTGACCAGGTTCGCGCCGGACGTTGCCGCCGTGGGATTGCCATTGGCGCCAATCAGGCCGCCCACGTCTGCCGCTCCCTTGACCTTGCCTGTGGCGCGCGCATTCTCCAGGGAGCCTCCCTGCATCCGGCCAATAAGCCCCCCCACATGGTTGTAGCCCGTCGCCGTGACATCGCCGGAAGCCGAGACATCGCGGATAGCCGTGTTGAGAGCAGTGCCAACGAGGCCACCGATATCGCTGTTGCCGGCGCTTGTCATGTTGACCGTGACTTTGGCGTGCGCGTCCTGCAGTGTCCCGCCGGTCATCAGGCCGACCAGCCCGCCGACGTCGTGGCCGGGCCCCGTGAGCGTGCCGGACGCACGCAGGTTGTGCAAGGTGGCGCCGTTGGCGGAACCAGCCAGGGTGCCGTACCACTCGTCCACTCCACCGGTCACGCCGGCCAAATCCAGGTTGCGCACCGTGCCGCCGTTGATGCCGGCGAACAGCCCGCCGTTGTTCACTGTCCTGATCTTCAGGTCGGTGATGCTATGGCCCAGCCCGTCCAGGGTGCCGCCCAGCCCCAGCAGCGGCGACGCGCCCTGGTTGCCGTTCCAGGTGGCCGTGGCGCTGGCGTCGATATCCGCGCCCAGTGCATAACGCAGGCCGCCGTCGACATTGATGGCCTGCAGGCCGTCGGTGGAGCCTTCGGTGCCGAGGGTGTTGATGACGATGTAGCCCTCGCCGTTGATGGTTAAAAATCCGGTGCCGGCGCGGTCGAAGTTGACCCGCCCCGCAAAACCCGTGACCGGGTCCACCGCCACCTTGACCTTGCCGCCGGCAACGCCCGCATCGGCGCCGTTGGCGGTGCCGGTGTTCATGACCAGGGCCGAGCTGCCGGTGGCGTCCATCACGGCGCGGATGTTGATGTCGCGCGCGGCGGTCAGCGTCAGCGTGTTGGCGTTCCAGTTCACGTTGTCGTTGACGTGGATGTCGCCGTTGCCCGCCGCGTTGCTGCCGCTGCTGGACAGGATGGTGACGTCGGTGTTGGCCAGGTTGGCGGACAGCGTGGCGCCGCTGATGTCGCCGCCGCTGGCGGCGATGGTGAAGTCGGCGGGGTCTATCAGCCAGGTTCCGGTTTTGCCTTGCGCGGCGCGCGTGCTGACGCGTGTGCCTTCGGCCACCTTGACATGCGCGCCCGAGGTGTCGATAAAACCGCCGTCGCCGCCGTTGGGTGCGGACGCATCCAGCGTGCCGCCGACCTGCACCGTGCCGCCGTTAAAGCCGCCCAGCAGCTTGATGACGCCGCCGCGGTTTTCCAGTGTGCGCGCCTGGATGACGCCGGTGTTGTTGACCACGGTGCCGGCCAGGGCATCGGCGGCCTTGGCGGTGAGCAGGGCGGTGCCGCCATCGGCCTGCATCAGCCCGCCGTTGTGCACCAGCGCATTGACCGCGCCTTCATCCACCGCGAGTTTCAGCAAGCCGTCGCCGGAAAAATCAAGCGTCACCTGCTTGCCCGCGGCCAGCGCCACCGTGCCCAGGTTGGCCACCAGCGTGCCGGTGTTGCTGACCTCGCCGCCCACCAGCGCAATGCTGCCGCCGTCCGCCGCACGTATCGTGCCCTCGTTGCGCACGCTGCCGCCACCACTGCCGTTGGCGCGCAGCACATAACGTCCGGCCATGAAATCGGCGTCGCTCATGCCCAGGGTCGAGGCCACCAACCCGCCCACGCTGACCTGCGCGCCCTGGCCGAACAGCACTCCGTTGGGATTGAGCAGGAAGACCTGGCCGTTGGCGTTGAGCCGGCCCATGATCTGGCTGGCCTCGGTGCCCAGCACGCGGTTCAGCGCGACGGCATTCGCGCCCGGCTGCACAAAGTTGACGCTTTCGTTGCCGGCGATGCCGAAGCTCTGCCAGTTGATGGCGAGTCTGGGTGAGGCCTGCGTGATGGTGGTGGTGCTGCCGCTTTGCGCGATGCCGCCCTGCCCTGCGCTGACTTGCCCGCCCGCGGGCGCAGCCAGCGCCTGCGCCGCCGCGGCCAGCCCGGCGGCGAGGGCCAGCGCGCGCACGCCGCGCTCGCGTTTGCCCAGGCTGCGTTTTCCCTTGGCGCCGGCCGTCTCGGCCACGGCTTCAAAGCAGGCGCTGGCGTCATTCCAGATGATGCGGTAGATGTGGTTCATGGCGATTTCCCTCACTCAGGTTGTGAATCAAACGGGTTGCAAGCCTTGATGCGGCTTGCGGCATTGGCATGTGGGCATGTGGGCACGGCATGTGACACGTGACGCGGCACTCCGGCCTGTCAAAAGCTTTTGGCGGCTTGCAGCCAGACGCGCTCGCCGCGGTCCGGCTCGGCGGTGGCCGGGCCGCCGTGCAGCTTGCGGGCATAAAAAACACGCACCGACCAGCCTTGGGCGCCTGCCCAGTTCAGGCCCAGGCCGGCGCCCGACAAGCTGCGCCGGTTGGCCGCGCCACCAGGAAGAGGGTCGGTGTTGGCGTAGCCGACGGCGGCGTCAAAAAATCCGGCCAGTTGCCAGCCGTCGCCCAGGGGGTATTGCAGCTCCAGCGTCAGCAGGCTGGCGCGATCCGAGGGCGCCTCGCCCTGCGGGTAGGCGCGCACGGCGCCGGCGCCGCCCAGCGGCAGCTTCTCCGACGAGTCCAGGTTCTTGCCGGCCCACTGCCCGGTGTAGGCCGCCAGCAAGGTGGCCCTGCCCACGCTTTGCTGTCGCACGGCCTGCAGGCTCACCTTGTCGAAATCCCCGGCGCTGCGCAGCGTGGCATCGTCGATGGCGCGTGCCGCTGCGCTGTCCAGGTTGAGCCGGCCGCGCGTGTAGGTGGCCGACAGGCTCCAGGCGCCGCCGCCACCCCAGTCGTCGCGCACGTCGCCCGACATGCCGAGGTTCAGCAGGCTGAGCTGTTTGTCGTCGGCCGTACCGACCAGGTCTATGCGGTCGCGCAGGCGCTTGTGCTCGGCGCTGGCCTGGACGTTCAGGTTGCGCGCGCGTGAACGCAGCAGCGGGTGGGCGGCGAACAGCGTCACGATGGAAGCCGTGCCGTGCGCGTCCAGGCTTTCAAACTCGCGGCCCAGGCGGTAGTCCATCGCCGAGACGGCGGCGCCCACTCGCGTGCCGTCACCGCCCACCGGCAGCTGCCAGGCCAGGCGCCCGTAGTTCAGGCCCTTGCCCGCGCTCAAGGCGCGCAGCGACAGCAGGTCACCCAGGCCGGCCGGGTTGTTGAAGTACAGGCTGGCGCCCACCCGTTCGCGGCCGGTGGCGCGGCTGCCGAAGTTGTCGGCCTCCAGCACGCCTGTGACGGCCGGCCCGGGCTCGACCTCCACGACCAGCTCGCTGGTGCCTACCGATGCGCCCGGCTGCAGGGTGGAGCGCACCGCGATGCCGGGCACGTCGGCGGCCAGCAGCAGCGAGCGCTCCAGCGCCGCGTCATTGACCAGTTCACCCGGCGCCAGCGCGGCCAGCGGCAGCGGCGCGGGCAACTCGCCCTGCGGCTTCACGGTGATGGCGCTGTAGCGGCCTTCCACCACAGCGATCTCCACCACGCCGTCCTTGATGTCCTGCGGCGGCAGGTAGGCGCGCGCCACCGTGTAGCCGTGCCGGCGGTAAAAGCGGCTCAGGCGCGCGGCCAGTTCTTCCAGGCCGGCGAAGTCGAGCTCCTGCCCTATGGCGTCCTGCAGCACCGCGAGCAGTTCAGCTTCCGCAAAAACGCTGGCACCCGAAATCTTGATCTGCGCCACCCGCACCCGGGCTGCGGCGTCCCCTGGGGATGCGGGTACCGCCGGCGCAGCTTCGGGCGCGGCGGGCAGCACGGCCGGCGCTTCTTCGCGCGGGACGGCCGTGGGCGGCGGCCTCAGTTGCTGCAGCACGCTGCCGGCATCGGGCGGGCCGGCGGCGGCGGCCGGGTCCAGCCCGGCCAGGCAGGCCGCCCCGCACAGCAGCGCCGCGGCGCGGCACACGGGACTGGCGGAGATCGCGGGAAAGGCCAGGCGCCGCGGCCGTGGCCGACCTGTCGTGGAACGGGAAGTGGTTTGCATGCCGCGTATGGTGTCGAGGCAAGGAGGCCGTCGCCTCCCCTGATTCGGGGAGACATTGCGAATTTTTTTTTGGTCAAATAGGGGCACCCACTAAGATTCACGCCGGGATTCACCGGCCCGACAACAACGAAGGAATACGAAAGCATCCATGTCCATCTTGACCGTGACCCTGGTGGAAGACGACACACCGATACGTGAGGAATTCGCGCGAATGGTGGGTGAAGACGTCGGCCTCAAGCTGCTGGATGCGGTCGGCTCCTGCGCCGAGGCGCGGCGCAGCTTTTCCTTCGCGCAGCCGGACGTGGCGCTGATCGACCTTGGGCTGCCCGACGGCGACGGCACCGAGCTGATCGCCGACCTGGCCCGCCGTTCGCGCCACACCAGCATCCTGGTGGTGACCATCTTCGGCGACGAGGCCCATGTGGTGCGCGCGCTGCAGGCAGGCGCCCACGGCTACCTGCTCAAGGACACGCCCACGGCGGAATTCGGCCGCGCCATACGCGCCGTGAGCGAGGGCGCGGCGCCGCTGTCGCCGCAGGTGGCGCGCTACCTGCTGCGCAGCTTCGCCGCGCCGCGCGTAGATGCACAGCGCTGGCTGGTGGAGCCGCTGACCCCCCGCGAAAAAGACGTGCTCATGGCCGTCTCGCAAGGGCTGTCGGTGCCCGAGACCGCGCGCCGCCTCGACGTCGCGCCCTCCACCGTGGCCGCGCACATCAAGAGCATCTACGGCAAGCTGGCGGTGCACTCGCGGGTTGAAGCGGTGAACCAGGCGCGCGCGCGGGGATTGATCTGAGCATGCCCGCCATGCCGTTCCGGCGGTTTGCCTGTGCCGCACTGTGCGCCTGCGCCGCATTGCTGCTTGCGGCCCCTTCACAGGCCGCGCCCTCGGTCACGCTGGACCATGCGGTGGTGGTCACGGATGATGCCGGCCGCCCGGCCGACGCCGATTTCAGCGCCGCGTCCCCGGTCGCCCTGCCCGACAACTGGCGCCGCAGCCGCCCCGGCTTCGACGGCGTCGCCTGGTATTCGATCGCGCTCGATGCGCCCCTGAAGACGGCCGGCGCCACCGGCCCGGAGCAAGAGCTTGTGCTCGTCGTGCCGCGCGTGGCCGATCTTGGCGAGTTCTGGCTCAACGGCGAGCGGCTGGACCTGGGCACGGGCAACGGCTTTACCCGCAACCGTGCGCTGTGGGTGCCCCTGGGAGGCCACATGCTCAAGCCTTCAGGCAACCTGCTGCAGGTGCGCGTCAGCGGCAGCGCCGACACCCGCGGCGGGCTTTCGCGCATGAGCCTGGGGACTACGGCGGCCGTGGGGCCGGCCTTCCAGGTGCGCCGTTTCTTGCAAAGCATCGCCCCCACGATGCTGATGTTCGCGGTGCCCATCTGCCTGTTCGGCGCCATTCCCCTGTGGTTCAAGACCCGCCGCTACATCCACCTGCTGTTCGTGCTGCTGTGCCTGAGCTGGATGCCGCGGGCGCTGGTGATGCTTGCGCCCGAAGCCGGGCCGCCGGGGCCGGAATCCCTGCTGTTCGCGCTGGCCAGCACCCTGGTGTCCAACACGCTCATGATCATGCTGCTGCTGGAATACAGCCACTGGACCAGCCCGCCCTGGAAGCGCTACCTCAAAGTGCTTTACGGCGTCATCGCGCTGTCTTTCGCGGCCGGCGTCGTGGCCTACCTGCAGGGCAACATGCGGCCCAACGTCGTGGCCGTGCTGCACTGCCCGTATTTCGCCCTGACCATCGCCGTGGTGCTGGCCCAGGTTCACAGGGCCTGGCGCACACGCCGGCGCAACGAAGTGTTCCTGGCCGTGACTTTGGTCTTCTGGTGGGCGGCCGTGCTGCAGGACCTGGCCATTCCGGCCGACCTGAACGCCTTCGACAGCTTCTTCATGGCCCCGGTGGCCGCGCTGCTGGTGCTGGCCACCCTGGTCGCGCGCACGCTCGAGGGCCTGGCGCTGCACAGGGCCAGCGCCGAAGAAGAAATCAACCTTGCCGTCGCCGGCGTCAGCACCGCGCACGGCCAGGCCCTCGAGGAAATGCGCGCGGAATTCGACCGCCGCAAGGCCGAAGAGCGCCAGGCCGTGATCGCCGCCGAACGCACGCGGCTGCTGCACGACCTGCACGATGGCATGGGCAGCCAGTTGATCACCGCGCTGCGCATGACCCGCCGCGACGAAGTGCCGCGCGAAGAAGTCGCGCGCGTGATCGAGGACTCCCTGGAAGACATGCGCCTCATCATCGACTCGCTGGACCTGGAAGAAAGCGACCTGCTGCCCCTGCTGGCCAACCTGCGCTACCGGCTCGAACCCCGCCTCAACGCCATAGGCGTCGGCCTGCAATGGGAGGTGGGGCCCTTGCCCCAGATGGACTACCTGACCCCCGAGACGGGCCTGTCCATCCTGCGCACGCTGCAGGAAGCCATCAACAACGCCGTCCGCCACGGCGCCGCCAAAACCATCACCGTGCGCGCGCAGGAAACCGCGGAAACCCTGGAGCTGTCCGTGATGGATGACGGCTGCGGTTTTGACACCCGCACCACCCCCGCCCCAGGCAAGACCCAGCGCGGCCTGGCGGCGATGCGCCTGCGCGCGCAAAAGCTGGGGGGCGAGGTCCGCATCGGCAGCGGCGCAGGCGGAACTTGCGTGACGCTGGTGCTTCCGTTGCGCCGCTGAGACCGATCTTTCATTGATCTTTATTGATCTTGCGCAGCGTAGGTGTCGTCAACACCGCAATCGTTGGCGGATCACGCCAGTCCGCACCACTGCGCGATGCGATGCGTCATGTCGCCCCACAGGCCGAACACGGCCGCCAGCACCAGCACGCCGCCGGACAGGCGCACGCCGAGTTGCCCGCCCAGGCCGTTCCCGGCACGCCTTAGCCCGGCCAGCAAGCGTGGCGCCAGCAGCAGCGAGATGCCGCTGCCCACGGCAAAAGCCGCCATGGCCAGCGCGCCCTGCACCGGCCCACCGCTCAATGAGGCCACCAGTAACGCCGAATACAGCAGGCTGCAGGGCATAAAAGCCCACAGCGCGCCCACCGAAAACATGCCGCCGCGCGATGCGGCCACCGCACCCACCCGGGACCAGGCCGAGCGCCCTGCCCGATCCGCCCAGGCCGGCTGGCTGGCCTTGGCCACCAGCATCAGTCCCCAGCCCAGCACCGCCAGGTGAAACAGCACCCAGAGCGGCTTGACCACCGTCGCCTGCTCCGTCATCCAGGCAAAACTTTGCACCGCCGCGGCTGCCGCCGCGCCCGCGGTGGAATAGCCCACCAGCCGCCCGGCCTGGAAGACCAGCGGCGACTGCGGCTGCGTGCCCATGCGCCCCATGCGTCGCAGTCCGCCGCAGGCCGCGCCGCACATCACGGCGCAGTGCGGGCCGCCGGCCAGGCCCATCAGCAGGGCCGTCATGGTGAGCGCATAAGTCATGGTGGCGCGGGCCTCAAGCCGCCTAAATGATGCGCGAGAAGCGGCTGCGGTTGAGGTCCGACTGCAGGTAGCGGTCAAACACCATGGCGACCGCGCGCAGCACAAACCGGCCTTCGGGCGTCACCGCTATGCCGGCATCGGAAAGCACCACCAGGCCGGCGCTTTCCAGTTCGCGCAGGCGCTCCAGTTCCGCCGCGAAGTAAGCCTTGAAGTCCAGCATCCAGGCCAGCTCTATCGATTCGAACCACACCTGGCCCTGGCACATGATGGCCATGATCACCGCGCGGCGCGCCAGGTCGTCCCGGCTCAGCGCCAGGCCGCGCGTGACCGGGAACCGCCCCTGGTCCAGCAGGTCGCAGTACTCCTCCAGGTCCTTGGCATTCTGGCTGTAAGTGGCGCCGACAGCGCCTATGGCCGACACGCCCAGGCCGATCAAGTCGCGGTCGGGCTGGGTGCTGTAGCCCTGGAAGTTGCGGTGCAGCCGGCCCTCGCGGCAGGCCACGGCCAGCGCATCGTTTTCGAGGGCGAAGTGGTCCATGCCGATGTAGCGGTAGCCCGCGCCCTGGAAACGCGCCATGGCCTCGGCCAGCATGGCGGCCTTGTCCTCGGCCGCCGGCAGCAGCGCGGCCGCGATGTGCCGCTGCGGCTTGAAACGTTCCGGCAGATGGGCGTAGGCGTACAGGGCAATGCGGTCGGGCCGGAGGTCCTCGATCTGGCGGATGGTGCGCGCGAAAGAGGTCTGCGTCTGCCGCGGCAAGCCGTAGATCAGGTCCACATTGATGGATTCAAAGCCGAGCGCGCGCGCCTGCGCAACCAGCGCGAACACCTGTTCGGCGGGCTGGACGCGGTGCACGGCTTTCTGCACGTCGGCATCAAAGTCCTGCACGCCGAAGCTCAGGCGGTTAAAGCCCAGGGCTGCCAGCGCGGCCAGGCGCGTGTTGTCCACGGTGCGCGGATCCACCTCGATGGCCATTTCCGCGCCGGGCGCGAAGTCGAAGTTGCGCCTGAGCATGTCCATCAACTGCGCGAGCTCCGCGTCGGACAGGAAAGTCGGCGTGCCCCCGCCCAGGTGCAGCTGGCTGACGGGCTGGCCTTGCCCCAGGCGCGCCGTGTACAGGGCCACTTCACGCTCCAGGTAGCCCAGGTAGGTCGTGGCGCGGCTGTGCTGCTTGGTGATGATCTTGTTGCAGGCGCAGTAGTAGCACAGCGATTCGCAAAACGGGATGTGCACATACAGCGACAGCGGCGCCGCCGAGGTCTCGGCCCGCACGCGCCTGTCGTCCAGCGCACGGGCGTGGTCGGCGGCGGTAAAGGCCTCGACAAAACGGTCCGCCGTGGGGAAGGAGGTGTAGCGCGGGCCGGAGATGTCGAACCGTCGAAGGGCCTGGGGTAGAACAGCGGGCATGGTGGGCTTGCGGAATGTGAGGCCTCCACTGTGCCGCCACGCCGCTCCGGCCGCGTTGATGTGGATCAACGCAGCGCAAAAGTGTGAGCCGCTGCGGCGCGTTTACCCTGTGCTTGACCTGCGTCAAATCGCCGCGAAGGGCTCGCCGTAAGCTGGCGACTTCCCCATTGCCCTGGGTTGACGGCCCCCGGCTACCAACCCTTCATCACCCATGTCCCTGTCACCTGCAATTCAAGCAACGCCTCTTCCCCACCGGAAAATCCTCCGCTCCTGGCTTCTCCCCATCTCCACCAAAAACACCGGCCTCGCCCTGGCGATGTCCGTGGCGGACCTTGCCCTGTTCGCCGCCTGCATGGCCGGCGCGGTGCTCGCGCGCCATCCTGCCGTGCAACTGCTCATGGGCCTGCTGGCCGGCTTCATGATCGCCAGGCTGTTCATCCTCGGCCACGACGCCTGCCACCAGAGCTTCACGCCGCACCGCAGGCTGAACCGCTGGCTGGGCCGGCTGCTGTTCCTGCCTTCGCTCACGCCCTACAGCCTGTGGGACGTGGGGCACAACATCGTGCACCACGGCTATACCAACCTCAGCGGTTTCGATTTCGTCTGGCAGCCCGCGACCCTGCAGGCCTATGAAAGCATGCCCGCCTGGAAGCGGGCGCTGGAGCGCGCCTGGCGCAGCGGCTGGGCGCCATGGCTGTATTACCTCGTGGAAATCTGGTGGAAGCGGCTGTACTTTCCGTCCAGGGCCGTGATGCCCACGCGGCGCGGCATTTTTGTGGCCGACGGCCTGCTGGTCAGCGCGGCTGCGGCGGTCTGGGTCGCAGGCCTGGTGGTCGCGGCAGGGTCTACCGGCCAATCGGCGGCCTGGCTTCTGGCCGTTGGTTTTTTCCTGCCGCTGCTGGTATGGAACGGCCTCATCGGGTTTGTGGTCTACGTGCATCACACGCACACCAGCATCGCCTGGTATGACAACAAAAAGAGCTGGTCCGATGCCAACCCTTTTGTCTCCACCACCGTGCACCTGACCTTCAACTCGTTTTTCGGCGCAGCGCTGCACCACATCATGGAGCACACCGCCCACCACGTGGACATGGGCGTGCCGCTGTATCGCCTCAAGCAGGCCCAGGCCATGCTGGAAGCCAGGCTGCCCGGCCACATCGTGGTGCAGCCGTTTTCCTGGCGCTGGTATTTCGACACGGCACGCCGCTGCAAGCTTTATGACTTCGAACGGCGGCAGTGGACGGATTTTGCCGGCAAGCCGACCTCGGAATCGATGGCCAGCGCCGTTTCACCCCAGGGGTGAAAGTGTCAATGAACGCGGGTGTCGAAGACGCGCTGCAGAGCGGCCTGGTCCAGGATGCGGATGTGGCGCTTGTCGACTTCGAGGATGCCTTGCTGCAGGAAAGCGGAGAAGGTGCGGCTCACGGTCTCCAGCTTCATGCCCAGGTAGCTGCCGATCTCGGCGCGCGACATGCGCAGGTGGAACTCGCTGGGCGAGTAGCCGCGCAGCTTGAGCCGCTGCGACAGGTTGAGCAGGAAGGCGGCCAGGCGCTCCTCGGCGTTCATGCTGCCCAGCAGCATCATCAGGCTGTGCTCCCTGACGATTTCGCGGCTCATCAGCCGGCTGACGGCCTGCTGCATGCCGGCGCTGGCCGCGGCCAGGCCGCTGATCTGGTCGTAGGGAATGGTGCAGACTTCGGTGTCTTCCAGCGCCGTGGAGTTGCTCGCATAGGAGCCGTTGGCGATGCCGTCCAGGCCCATGAGCTCACCGGCCATCTGGAAGCTGCTAACCTGCTCGCGGCCGTCCGCCAGCGTCAGGCTGGACTTGAAGGTGCCTATGCGCACCGCGTAAATGTTGTGGAACGCCTGGCCCTCATGGTAGAGCGCCTCCCCCGCCTTGACCTTGGTGCGGCCAAACTTGAGGCCGTCCACGTCGGAGGGCTTCATGTCGCAGGGCAGGCAGAGGTCGCGCAGGTTGCAGTTCGAGCAGTGGGTCTTCAGCGGCGGGATGGCGGCGGCGGAAAAAGTATCGCTGGCGGTTGAAAGAGTTAAGGGCATGACGGCTCCTTGGGTTGAGAAGATGAAACGGATGGTTGAAAAGTTCGCCGCGGCGACAGCAGGACTACGGCTTTCACCTGGCTGGCAAGCTGGTAGAACTCGGCGTGTTTGTCGAGAAAGCAGGCGGCGCCCGCAGCCAGGTAGCGCGCGCGATAGGCCGGCTCGGCGTGGTTGCTCAGGACGATGAAGGGGATATCCCGCGCGGCGTTGCGAACGGCCTGCAGCACCCGCATGCCGGTGCCCTTCTCGAACTGCACGTCGAGCACCGCCACATCGGGCTGCGTCGCCAGGATGCCTGAAATCGCCAGCTCCGGCGTATCGGCCTGTCCCGCGATTTCCATGCCCTCGTTGAGCAGCATCGCCGCCACGCGGCTGCGGCTCAGCGCGGAGTCGTCGGCCAGAAAGACCCGGGGGGGTGAAGCGCTGTGTTGCATGCCCCTACTGTCGCGCACCCGGCGCTTTCGGAACATCGGCTTTTGCTGAAAGCCCGGCTCGGATAAGGCTGGTTTGCCGGGGCCCTCGCTCCTAGCCCGGATCGGAATTTTCCTAGGAGTTCCCAGGAGCCCGGACGCCTAGTGCGCCATCAGCACCGGCAGCGTCATGCTTTTGAGCACGGTCCGGGATGCGCCGCCCAGCGCCCATTCATAGGCACGGGTGCGGCCGTAACAGCCCATCACCAGCAGGTCCGCCTGCAGGTCGAAGGCACGCGAGAGCAGCAGCTCGCCGAGGTTTTCGGGTTCCGCATCTTCACGCTGCCAGCTGGCCTGGATGCCATGGGCCTGAAGATAGGAAACGATGTTCGGTCCTCCTCCAGCGGCAGCCACCGTGTCGCCACCCCAGCTCAGTACGTGCACCGCGCTGGCCTGGCGCAGCAGGGGCAGTGCCGCCGCCACGGCACGCGCGGCCCCGCGGCAGGGCTTCCAGGCGATCACCACACGTCCCGGCAAACCGGGCTTGACCGAGGTATAGGGAAGCACCAGCGCGGGCCGCCCGCTCAGGGCGATCACCGTTTCCGGAAAATCCGCCGGCATCAGCGTGGACCAGCCTTCACCCGGGCCGTGCTGGCCCAGTACCAGCAGGTCCGCGTACAGTGCCTGCTCCGCGAAAGCCGGAGCCAGCGGGAAATCATGGATTTCAGCCCAGGCGGCCGGCAGCCCCGCGGGCCTGAGTTGCTCGAATACCGATCTCGCGCGCGCCAGCTCGGTGTCCTGCACGTTCTCGCGCTTCACGGCCAGGCCCGGGCCCATGCCGGAGGCGACGGGAAGCGCCTCCGAAGCCGAAGGCGAGGCATACAGCGCGGTGATGCCGGCGCCGTGCCGGGCGGCGAGCCGGCAGGCAAATTCAAGGCGTTGCGCGAATTGCGGCGAAGCATCGGCGTGGACCAGCAGCTGTTTCAGTTCATCGCTCATGGAACACCTCCGGGTGCAGAGTTTGGATACCCTGACTGTAGGCAGATGCACCCATGGCCGTATTGACCCTCGTCAACATCATGCGCTTTGCGCGGCCGCTTTCAGCGTTCAGCTGTCCAGCGGTTCGGCCAGCCCGTGCTTGAGCGCGTAGCGGATCAGCTCGTTCTGGTTCTGCAAGCCCATTTTCTGCATGAGGTTGGTCTTGTGGGTGCTGACGGTCTTGACCGACAGGTTCAGCCGCGTTCCGATGTCCGTGAGAGAGACGCCGGCCGCCAGCAACTGCAGCACTTCGAACTCGCGGTTGGAAAGGCTCTCGTGGGGAACCGTTTCGCTGCCGGGCATTGCGCCCAGCGCCAGCTGTTCGGCCACCTCGGCGCTGATGAAGGCGCCGCCCGAGGCCACCTTGCGTATCGCTTGCTCCAGTTGGGCCGGCGCGCTTTCCTTGGTCAGGTAGCCGCTGGCGCCGTTCTTGATGGCGCGCACCGCGTATTGCAGCTCCTGGTGCATGCTTAACACCAGGATGCGCAGCTGCGGCTTTTCGGCGCGTATCAGCTTGATCAGCTCCATGCCGCTGCGGCCGGGCATGGACAGGTCCAGCAGCAGCACGTCGAAGGCCAGCTCGCGCACGCGCTGCATGACTTCCGTGCCGTTGCCGGCCTCGCCGATGACTTCCATGCCTTCAATCGACGACACGATGCGCTTGAGCCCTTCGCGCACGATGGCGTGGTCGTCGGCCATCACGATCCTGATCATGTGATGTCTCCAGTTTCGGCTACTTCGTCTGTCCGGCCTGTTTCAGGCACCGGGATCATCACCCGTATGCGGGTGCCGCGGCCCGGCGCCGTGTCAATCTCCACCGTCCCCTGCAGCAGCCGGGCGCGTTCGCGCAGGCCCATGAGGCCCAGCGAGCTGGCCTTGCGCGGCGCGTCCGCCGCGAAGCCGGCGCCGTCATCGGCCACTTCGAGGACCACGGCCGCGGCCGTCCGCTCGATGCGCACTTCGGCCTGGGACGCACCGGCATGCTTGGCCACATTCACCAGCGACTCCTGCACGATGCGGAACACCGCCGTGGCATAGGGTTCGGCCAGCTCCACTTCTTCATCGAGCGAGAGCCGGCACGGCACGCCGTAGCGCTGGCTGAAGTTGTGGGTCAGCCACTGGATGGCCGGCACCAGGCCCAGGTCGTCCAGCAGCAGCGGCCGCAGGTCCGAGGCGATGCGCCGTGTCGCGGCGACCGTCGTGTCCAGCAGGCCCAGCATGTCGTCGAGCTTGGCCCGCACGGCATTCGCATCGCGCGGCATAGCCTCCCGGATCCAGGTGGCGTCCATCTTGATCGCCGTCAAAGACTGGGCGAGTTCGTCATGCAGTTCGCGCGCAATCCGGGTTTTTTCGCTTTCACGGATGGCGTGGGCCGCAGAGGCGAAGGCGCTCAGTTCCTCGCCGGCGCGCACGCGCTCGGTCACGTCGCGCAGGATGACGGTGTAGAGCTTGCCGTGTGCGGTGTCCAGCTGCGAGATCGAGGCCTCCAGCGGGAACTCTTCGCCGCTGGCCCTGAGCCCGTAAAGCACCGTGCCGTCTCCCATGCGCCGCGAGGTCGTGCCGGTCTGGCCGAAACGCCTGAGCTGCTCGCCGTGCGCGCCCTGGTGCCGCTGCGGGATCAGGCGCGTGAGCGGCTGGCCCAGCATCTCGCGCGTGGGCCAGCCGAAGATTTTTTCGGCGGCCTTGTTGTAGAGGATCACGTGCTGCTGGCTGTCGACGGTGATGATGGCGTCCATGGCCGAGTCCAGCAGGCCCGCCAGCCTGGCGTCCGCGCCTTCCAGCGCCTGCTTGCCGGCACGGTCCCGCGCCGCGTCGCGCCCGGCCAGCAGCCAGGCCATGCCGCAGGTGGCGGCGGCCAGCGCCGCGACCAGCGGCAGGCCCGGCAGAGATTGCGGGTTGGACGCCAGATGGACAGCGGCCAGCAGCGTGAGGGTTGCCATCACGGCCAGGACAATGGCCGTGGAGCGCCGGCGCCTGGGCACCGCATCACCAATGTGGGGAAAGAGGGACATGGCGCAGTTCGGGAGTGAAGGCCCGATCTTACCGCCCTCCCCCGGTCCGGAAACCGGCGCGCCTGGGCCGGCCTCAGTCCTCATTCGGCGGATGCGGCGGATCGGCCGGCTCCAGCCGTGTCCGGCGTGAGGCCGCCGTCCCCACTACCGGCGCGGGCCCGGTCAGCAGCACCGTCAAGGCGCTGGATGCCGCGCAGGCGAACCAGAACACAAAAAAAACGGCGGTCTGGAACGCCAGCCGCGAAAGCCCGGCCGGCTGCCCGTTCCTGAGCATCTCCTCAGGGTCGAACAGCCCGAACAGCAGCAGTTCCAGCAGGCAGGCCGCCAGAAAGGCCGGCCAGGCAATGCCCAGTATCTTGTTGGCTGACATCACATGGCCTCCTTGTTTTTTTGGTTGGAGCGATCAGGGCCGCGGGGACTTGTCGGGGGTGGCCGCGTGGTTTCGACCTTCCAGGGCCGGGGCCAGGGCCCTGGGCTGGCGCAGCTCACCGGTGCGAGAGGCCCCCGCCGGCTTTGGGCCGATGATCACAGCGTCAGGGTATTTGATGGCCAGGAAGACCGTCACGACGCCGGCCACGACGACCAGCGCGGGCCCGGAGATCACCAGCCAGACATGGCCGTGCCTCCACCAGGGAGAGGTTTGGGTGGGAAGGATATTCATGAGAGGCCTTTCGTCGCGATTCATCGCGGAACAAGGAACACGGATTTTTCTTCGACGTGGGCGCGCCCGCTTTCATCGGCGATGCGGAACACGATGGGGTGCGAGCCGGCCTGCGCCGAGCCATAAGGAATCTGCAGCCGCACCGCGACCCAGCGCGATTCGGTGGGGCCGACCCTGACCTCGGCCTCGGAAGCGACCGCCAGGCCTTCCAGCCCGGCCGCCGCGATGGTGTAACGCTGCGCCTGCTCCGTGGCATTCATGATCTGCAGGCGGTAAACGTTTTCCAGCCGCCCGCCGGCCACGATGCGCGACAGCGCCGCGCGGTCGCGCACCACGTCCACCTTCAGCGGCATGCGCGCCACCAGGCTCCACAGCAGCGCCAGGCACAGCACGCCCAGCAGCGTGGTGTAGACCAGCACGCGCGGCCGCAGCACCCGGCGCAGCATGCGCGAGGCGTTCCACTTCCCGGCCAGCGCATTCTGCGTGGTGAAGCGGATCAGGCCGCGCGCATAGCCCATCTTGTCCATCACGCCGTCGCACACGTCCACGCAGGCGGCGCAGCCTATGCACTCGTACTGCAGGCCCTCGCGGATGTCGATGCCGGTCGGGCAGACCTGCACGCACAGGGTGCAGTCCACGCAGGCGCCCAGCGACAGCGCGGCGGCGTCGGCATGGCGTGACCGGGCGCCGCGCGGCTCGCCGCGCGCGGGGTCGTAGCTCACGATCAGCGTGTCCTTGTCGAACATCGCGCTCTGGAAACGCGCATAGGGACACATGTATTTGCACACCTGCTCGCGCAGGAATCCGGCGTTTCCGTAAGTGGCGAAACCGTAGAACAGCACCCAGAAGATTTCCCAGCCGCTCATTTTTGTCTGCAGGAACTGCAGGATCAGCTCGCGGGCCGGCACGAAATAGGCGACGAAGGTAAAGCCGGTCCACATCGCCACGCCTATCCAGAGGATGTGCTTGAACCATTTCTTGACCAGTTTTTCGAGCGAGAACGGCGCGCCGTCCAGCCGCTGCCTGGCCGTGCGGTCGCCTTCCACCTTGCGCTCTATCCACAGGAAGATTTCGGTGTACACCGTCTGCGGGCAGGCAAAGCCGCACCACAGGCGGCCCGCCACCGCGGTGAACAGGAACAGCGACAAGGCGCTGGCCACCAGCAGGCCGGTCAGGTAGATGAAGTCCTGCGGGTAGAGCACATAACCGAACAGGTAAAAGCGCCGCGCCTCCAGGTCGAACAGCACGGCCTGGCGCTGCCCCCACTGCAGCCACGGCATGCCGTAGAAAAACAGCTGGGTCAGGATCACGAAGGCCCAGCGCCAGCGAGAGAACAGCCCGCTCACCGAGCGCGGGTAGATCTTCTTTTGCGCCTCGTACAGGGACTCCCCGGCCGGCTGCACCGGCACGATGGGAATGATTTTTCGCAGTGCGGGTTGAGTCACCGTCGCCTCAAAGTTTTGCCGCGGCGGCCTTGCTGGACAGCCCCCAGATGTAAGCCGTCAGCACGTGGATCTGCGCTTCCGTGAGCTTGCCGGCCTGCGCGGGCATCTCGTTGGTCTTGCCCTTGTTGACGATGTCGACGATGGCCTGCTCTCCCCAGCCGTGCAGCCAGATGTCGTCGGCCAGGTTGGGCGCGCCTATCGCGGTATTGCCCTTGCCGTCCATGCCGTGGCAGGCCGCGCAAGCGGTGAATTTCGACTTGCCGAGCTGGGCGCGCACCGAATCGTGCGGGCCGCCCGACAGGCTCAGCACGTACTGCGCCACATTCCTGACGTCGTCGGGAGTCCCCACGGCCGCGGCCATGGGCGGCATCTGCCCCTTGCGGCCCCCGGTCAGGGTTTCCTTGATCTTGTCGGCCGAGCCACCGTGCAGCCAGTCGCTGTCGGCGAGGTTGGGAAAGCCCTTGCTGCCGCGCGCGTCCGAGCCGTGGCACTGGGCGCAGTTGTTCATGAAGAGGCGCTCGCCCACCGCCATCGCGCTGGCGTCGCCCGCAAGCTGTTCCGGGCTTTGTGCGGTGAATTGGGTGTACAGCGGCGCCAGCTCCTTGTCCGCCTTGACCATGGCGACATCGTATTCACCGCGCGTGCTCCAGCCCATTTCACCCTTGTAGGCGCCCAGGCCCGGGTAAGCGACCAGGTAGAGCAATGAATAGATCACGCTGATCACAAACAGCCACATCCACCAGCGCGGCATGGGGTTGTTGGACTCGCGCAGGTCCTCGTCCCAGACGTGGCCCGTCGTGTTGTCGCTGCTGGGTACCACTTTTTGTCGGGCCGTGGCCCACAGCAGCACCAGCGCGCCGAGGATGCCGACCAGGGTCAGCGCGGCCACATACCAGGACCAGAAGTTGTCTGTGAAATCGCTCATGGCTCACACCCGATGTGTTGTGCGGTGAATAAAAAACCGGTGAAGAGGATTTGCATGGCTGGAGGCCCTCAGTCCTGCAGGAAGGGGATCTTGGCGTCCTCTTCGAAGCGTTTGCGGTTGCGGCTGGAATAGGCCCACACCAGCAGGCCGATGAAAGTGGCAAAGCACAGCAGGGTGGCGACGATGCGCAGGGTGTTGACGTCCATGGCTGTTTTCCTTTATTTCAGGGCCTTGCCCATGATTTGCAGATAGGCGACGAGGGCGTCCATTTCCGTCTTGCCCTTCACCACGGCCGCGGCCTCGGCGATTTCGGCGTCGGTGTAGGGCACGCCCACCCTGCGCAGCGCCTTCATGCGCGGCGCCATGTCGGCGGGGTCGACGGCGGTTTTTTCCAGCCAGCTGTAGGCCGGCATATTGGACTCGGGCACCACATCGCGCGGGTTGTTCAGGTGAATGCGGTGCCACTCGTCGGTGTACTTGCCGCCCACGCGCTGCAGGTCGGGGCCGGTGCGCTTGCTGCCCCACTGGAAGGGATGGTCGTAGACAAACTCGCCGGCCACCGAGTAATGCCCGTAGCGCAGCGTCTCCGCGCGGAACGGCCGGATCATCTGCGAGTGGCAGTTGTAGCAACCCTCGCGCAGGTAGATGTCGCGGCCGGCCAGCTGCAGCGCGCCGTAGGGCTTGACGCCCTCGAGCGGCATGGTGGTCGACTTCTGGAAGAACAGCGGCACGATTTCCACCAGGCCGCCGACGGCGATCACCAGCAGGATCAGGATGATCATCAGGAAGTTGTTGGTCTCGATCTTCTCGTGCGAGAAGCCGGCGGCCTTTGTGTTGTCGTCTTTCATGGGATGGCTTTCTTTCTTTGCTCTTGTCAGGCGTGGGCCAGCATCGGCACCGGCACGCGGACGGGTCGGCCCTTGGCCACGGTCATGCAGACGTTCCAGGCCATCAGCACCATGCCGCCCAGGTACAGCACGCCGCCGAAGAAGCGCACCACGTAGAAGGGATAGGTCGCCTTGACGGCTTCGACGAAGGTGTAGGTCAGGGTTCCGTCGGCGTTGATGGCGCGCCACATCAGGCCCTGCATCACGCCGGCGATCCACATGGCGGCGATGTAGAGCACGATGCCCACGGTGGCCGTCCAGAAGTGCACCTCGATGGCGCGCACCGAGTACATCTGCTTTTGCCCGAACAGGCGGGGAATCAGGTAGTACAGCGTGCCCATGGAGATCAGCCCCACCCAGCCCAGCGCGCCCGAATGCACGTGGCCCACGGTCCAGTCCGTGTAGTGCGACAGCGCGTTGACGGTCTTGATGGACATCAGCGGGCCCTCGAAGGTGCTCATGCCGTAGAAGGACAGCGAGACGATCAGGAAACGCAGGATGGGGTCGTCACGCAGCTTGTGCCAGGCGCCCGACAGCGTCATCACGCCGTTGATCATCCCGCCCCAGCTGGGCGCCAGCAGGATCAGCGAGAACACCATGCCGACCGATTGCGTCCAGTCCGGCAAGGCCGTGTAGTGCAGGTGGTGCGGGCCCGCCCACATATAAGTGAAGATCAGCGCCCAGAAGTGGACGATGGACAGGCGGTAGCTGTAGACCGGCCGCTCCGCCTGCTTGGGGATGAAGTAATACATCATGCCCAGGAAGCCCGCGGTCAGGAAGAAGCCGACGGCGTTGTGGCCGTACCACCACTGCACCATGGCGTCCTGCACGCCCGCGTAGGCCGAATACGACTTCATCCAGCCGGCCGGGATCTCCGCACTGTTGACCACATGCAGCACCGCCACCGCCAGGATGAAGGCGCCGTAAAACCAGTTGGCCACGTAGATGTGCCTGACCTTGCGCACGCCCAGCGTGCCGAAGAAGACCACCGCGTAGGCTACCCAGACCAGCGTGATCAGGATGTCGATGGGCCATTCGAGTTCGGCGTATTCCTTGCCGGTGGTGTAGCCCAGCGGCAGGCTGATCGCGGCGGCCACGATGACCAGCTGCCAGCCCCAGAAGGTGAAGGCGGCCAGCCGCGGCGCGAACAGCGGCACGCTGCTGGTGCGCTGGACCACGTAGTAGCTGCTGCCGATGAGCGCGCAGCCGCCGAAGGCGAAGATCACCGCGTTGGTGTGCAGCGGCCGGAGCCGGCCGTAGCTGAGCCAGGGGATGCCGAAGTTCAGTTCAGGCCAGGCCAGCTGGGACGCGATGAACAGGCCCACCGCCATGCCCACCACACCCCAGAGCACGGCTGCCAGCGAGAACTGGCGCACCACCGTGTCGTGATAGGCGATCCCTTGCGTCGTTTCTTGGTTCATGAAGCACCTTTTGTCTTGATGCTTGAAAGTGTCGGCGCGGCGGGCGGCGCGGCACTTGATACAGGTCAATCGTCGTGAAGAATGCGCTCGGCTTCCTGCTCCAATGCCTCGAATTGCCCACGCCACACGGCCCAGCCCAGCGCGCCGATGATCAGCAGCGCCAGCACAACGGACAGCGGGATCAGCAGGAAGAGGATGTCCATCTCAGAATGTCCATGTCAGTTTTCCGGCACAGCGCGCGCCAGCCTGGCGGAATTGGCGACCACCAGCAGCGAACTCGCCGCCATGCCGAAGCCGGCCAGCCAGGTCGGCATATAGCCCATGATGGCCAGCGGCACGCAGGCGGCGTTGTAGATCGCGGCCCACAGCAGGTTCTGGCGCACCACCGAGCGGGTGCGCCGCGCCTGTTCGACAAGCGCCGCGACGGTGAGAAGCCGGTTGCCGGCCATGATGAAATCCGCCTTCGCCTGGGCCAGCGGGACGGCCTGGCCCATGGCCATGGACACGTCGGCCGCGGCCAGCACCGGCCCGTCGTTCATGCCGTCGCCCACCATCATGACCCGGTGGCCCTCGCGCTGCAGGCCGCGCAGATGTTCCAGCTTGGCCTCCGGCGTGCATTCGCTGAAGCACCATTCAATGCCGGCCCGGCGCGCCAGGCGGGCCACGGCCTGCCCGGTATCGCCGGAAAGCAGCTGCACCCGGATGCCGAGCTTGAGCAAAGCCGCCACCGCCTGCGCCGTGTCGGGCCGTATCGCCTCGTCAAGCTCGAAGCCCGCCAGGTAATGCTCACCGTCCGACAGATGGGCTTGCAGCACCGGCCCTTCACGGCCCGCGGGCGCGCGGCAAAAAGAGGCCGAGCCCAGGTAAAGATATCGCGCCCCGCTGCCGTCCGGCTTCGCGACCTTGCCACGCAAACCCCGGCCCGTAACCTCTTCCACCTCGCTGGCGACCCAGCCGGATGCGGAAGCCTCCACGGGAAAGTGCGCGGCAATGGCGCGTGAGACCGGGTGCAGCGAGTGACTGGCCAGCGCACCGGCCATGCCGCACACCTCCTCCCGGTTCACGCCGGCGGGCACATGGGCCATCACAACGTCCATGCGGTCTTCCGTCAGCGTGCCGGTCTTGTCGAAGATCACGGTGTCCACGGCGGCGCAGCCCTCCAGCGCCTGCAGCCTGCGCACCAGCAGGCCGCGCCGCGCCAGGGCGCCCGCGCTCGCCAGCATGG
Organism: Polaromonas sp. LjRoot131; assembly: GCF_964252805.1. Taxonomy (NCBI): domain Bacteria; kingdom Pseudomonadati; phylum Pseudomonadota; class Betaproteobacteria; order Burkholderiales; family Comamonadaceae; genus Polaromonas; species Polaromonas sp. LjRoot131. The sequence continues at coordinate 1,418,301 of NZ_CAXUPF020000001.1, forward strand.
CCGCCGGGGTTGCCAGCGACAAAGCGCAGGGGCAGGTCACGATCAACACCGAGACCGCGACGGCCATCGCATGCGCCTGGCCAAAAGGCCACCACCACCAGGCCGCGCCGGCAGCGGCCAGCAGCACGGCCACGAGAAAAGGGCTGGCGATGCGGTCCACCAGTTGCACCAGGCCGGGTTTTTCGACCGAGGCCTGCTCCATCAGGGCCACAATTTCGGCATAGCGGGTTTGTGGCCCGACCCGCTGAACGCGCACCAGCAGGACACTTGTGAGGTTGTGGCTGCCGGCAATCACGCCGTCGCCCACCCGCCGCAGCAAGGGCTTGGATTCACCGGTCAGCAGCGACTGGTCGACCCGGCTCTCGCCGCCCTCCACGTCCCCATCGGCCGGAAAGGCCTGGCCCGGCAGCACGCGCACCAAGTCGCCGGGCATGAGACGGCGCACGGCCACCGCGCGGAAGCTGCCGTCGGCCTCCTGCCGTTCCGCGCTGTCCGGCAGCCGCCGCATCAGCGCCTCCAGCGCGCCGGCGGTGCGGTCGCGCAGGCGCTGCTCCAGCAGCCGGCCCGACAGCAGGAAAAACACAAACATAGGCACCGAGTCATACGAGGCATGCAGGCCCCAGGGACTGGCCGGGTCAAAGGTCGCGGCCGTGCTGGCGCTGAAGGCAATCAGCACGCCCAGCGCCACCGGCACGTCCATACCGATGCGCGCATTGCGCAAGTCACGCAGCGCCGCCGCGAAAAAAGGCCAGCACGAGAACAGCAGCACCGGCAAGGTCAGCACCCAGGAGGCCCAGCCCAGCAAGGCCTGGATGTCGGGCGTGATCTCGCCGGGCGCCGACAGGTAGGCCGGCGCCGCATACATCATGACCTGCATCATGCAGAAGCCGGCCACCAGCCAGCGCCACAGCATCAGGCGCTGGGCCCGAAGCCGGTTGCCGGCCAGCAGCAGGTCGCCCGCCGGTAAAGCGCCGTAGCCGGCCTGGCGCAAGGCCGCCATCCAGAGGGACGGCCGCGTGGCTTGCGGCTGCCATTGAAGCCGCGCCGTGGCGGTAACGCCGTTGACTTCGACCGTGTCCACGCCGGGTAGCCTGCGCAGCGCCTCCTCGACCGTGAGCGCGCAGGCCGCACAGTGCATGCCTTCCAGCGCCAGGCATGACTCCCACCAGCCCTCGCGCCCCGGCACCGGCCGGCTGAAACCTTCCCATTCGGCCGGCTCGTCCATCGCGATCCATGCGGCGGCGTCGCGCACGGCGGGCTGCACCGGGCCGGCGGGAAGCAGGAAGGGAGTGGCTTGCATGGCAACAGCTTAGCCAGCGCGGAGTGCCGCGCCCTTGACATGGATCAAGCCCGGACTGGTGCGGTGCGGTATTGTCTTGTCCTGGCCAAGGTGTGTGGGCGCGCCAAACGACCGTGGCGCGGGCCCGCGATGAACGCTCACCTGGACAACAGCGGGAGAACACGATGACCTTAAAACCCCACCCGGAAAACCGCTACGGCCCGCTCTCCATCGGCCTGCACTGGTTCATGCTGGTCCTGCTGGCGGCGGTCTACATCTGCATGGAGATCAGCGACGCTTTCCCCAAGGGCAGCGACATGCGAAGCGGACTGAGGACCTGGCACTACATGCTGGGCCTGTCTGTGTTTGCACTGGCCTGGCTTCGCCTGGCGGTCAATCTCCGGCATCGCGCCCCACCCGTCAACCCCGCGCCGCCGCTTTGGCAAACCCGCCTGGCCCGGCTGGTGCAGGCGGGACTTTATGTGCTGATGATAGGGTTGCCCCTGGCCGGGTGGCTGCTACTCAGCGCCCGCGGCCAGCCCATTCCTTTTTTCGGGCTGCAACTGCCCGCGCTGATAGCCGGCAACAAGGATGCCGCAGGCTGGATCAAGGAAGTCCATGAAGCGGGAGCGACTGCGGGGTATTTCGTGGTGGGCCTGCATGCATTGGCGGCCCTGTACCACCACTACCTGTTGCGTGACAACACCCTGACCCGCATGCTTGCGGGCCGCCGTTGATTCGGCCCTGACCCTGGAACGAAGGATGGATGCATGAGACACCTTGAATGGCACAGAACCTCGCGCATCGGCTGGCTTCGCGCCGCCGTCCTGGGGGCCAATGACGGCATCGTATCGACCGCCAGCCTGATCGTGGGTGTTGCCGCGGCCAACGCGACACACGGCAATGTGCTGATGACGGGCGTGGCGGCCCTGGCGGCCGGCGCGATGTCCATGGCTGCAGGCGAATACGTGTCGGTGCACTCGCAGTCCGATACCGAGAAGGCCGACCTGAGCCGGGAGCGCGCCGAACTGGAGAAGGATCCGGCGGCCGAACACCGCGAACTGACCGCCATTTATGTCGCGCGCGGACTGGACGACGCGCTTGCCCGGCAGGTCGCGCAGCAGCTCATGGCCCACGACGCCCTGGGGTCGCACGCGCGTGACGAGCTGGGCATTTCCGACAGCATGGCCGCCCGGCCCCTACAGGCCGCGCTCGCGTCGGCGGCCAGCTTTGCGTTTGGGGCCTTTCTGCCGCTGGTCGTCACCGCGGTGGCGCCCGGCGACACGCTGATCTGGTGGGTGTCCGGAACCTCCCTGGTATTTTTGGCATCCCTGGGCGCAATGGCCGCGCGGGCGGGCGGCGCGGCAGTTCTGCCGGGCGCGTGGCGCGTGACCTTCTGGGGCGCGCTGGCCATGGGCGTTACCGCCGGTGTGGGCGCGCTGTTTGGGGCCGCCGTATAAGTTCGCCGACGAACAGACATCCCCGGATGCGGCGCGCAAAGTGACGCCATGCCCCTGGTGGGGCGGCGGCCCGCCAGCCTCCTTTGACCTCGTTGTTTCCTGCCGAAGCCTTATGTAAGCCACGCAACCAGGAAGTACTCAAATGGCCACCGAAATACGAATGAAACCCTCCGGGGGACTCTCCGATCCGGTCTCGTCGCGATTCCCCGCCTGCCGTAGCTGCCAGGAACAGGTTCGCGTCCAGGAGCGCCAGCATCTCGCACGGGAGTTGCACGACGCGCTTGGCAGCCTTCTCATGGCTGCCAAGCTTGATATTGCCTGCATACAGCCGGAGTTGACCAGGATTTCACCGGCGGCCTCTGCGCATCTCCACCATCTGACGGACATCCTGAATCAGGCCATGGCGCTCAAGCGCCGGATCATCGACGGCCTGGAGCCGCCGCCGCTTCTGACCCAAGGGCTGGCCAAAGCCGTCGCGCGGCTGGCGCAGGATTTTTCGTCGGCATCCGGAATCGAGGTGACGACCAGCCTGGGCGATGTTGTCCTGCCCGCTTCCGCACAGCTCGCCGTCTACAGGCTTGCCGAGGAGGCGCTGACAAACATCGGCAAGTACGCAGGCGCCTCCCGTTCCTCCATTTCCCTGCTTGAAGCCAACGATGGCGTGCAAGTCGAAGTGGAGGACGACGGCGTCGGCTTCAATGCCGATACCGACCGGAATTTCGGGCACGGCCTCATCGGCATGAGACACCGGATTGAAGCGTGCGGCGGCACGCTGATCGTGGAGTCGGAGCCGGGTAGAGGAACACGCTTGCGGGCCCGTCTTCCCACGAGCGGTGCCGCAGTGAATTGATGGATACCATGACATCGCCATGGCTATCGCCCACAAGGTTTTCGGGCCGCTGCCTTGTGTCGGCCGCCGTGGCACTCGCCGGCATGGCGGCACATGCCCAGGCAACGCCGGTACCCGGCCGCGGGGAGTTGCTGTACACAACGCATTGCATTGCCTGCCACAGCTCGGAGATGCACTGGCGCGACAACCGCCGCGCGCGCGACTGGGAAAGCCTGAACGCGCAGGTTCGCCTGTGGCAGGGCAACAGCGGGCTGCGGTGGGATGAGGCGGACATCTCGGACGTGGCCGCTTACCTGAATGACACGGTTTATCACTATCCGCGCACACCGGGCTCCGGCCTCGGCTTGTCCTGCCCGGCACAGGGGCTTTCCGCCGCGCGCTGAAGCCGCCCCGGACATCTTCCGGATGGATGCGGTTTTGCCCGCATCCGCACATATGCCGCGACGCGCCCGGCGCGCTCCAGCCCGCAGGCCGGTTTGCATCACGCAGGGCCCCCGGGCAGAGTGCCGCACCCTTGACATGGATCAATCCAGGACCGCCGCGCCGCTCCTAGACTGCGGCACATCAACACAGGAGAACCATCATGTACAAACGCATTCTTGTTGCCACCGACGGCTCGACGCTCTCCAAAAAAGCGGTCAAGGAGGCCATAGGCCTTGCGGCATCCCTGGAGGCCGCCCTCGTGGTGCTCAACGTCGTCCCGCGTTATCCCATGAGCTACTTTGAAGGCGGCGCCACCGTCTCGCCGCAGGAAGTCGGGCGTATCGAAAAAGACTGGGCCGACCGGGGCCAGGCCATCGCCGACGCGGTGCAGAAGTCCGCCGAGGCTGCCGGCGTCAAGGCCAAGGCCTTGATCACCAAGTCCGACCTGGTCGCCAATTCCATCCTGGCCGCGGCCAAAAAGAACAAGTGCGACCTCATCGTGATGGCCTCGCACGGCCGCAAGGGCATTTCCCGCATCCTGCTCGGGAGCGAGACCCAGCAGGTGCTCACGCACAGCACCATTCCCGTGCTCGTCCTGCGCTGAATCCACCATTTACGGAGAACACCATGAGAGTCCTTCTGGCCGTTGACGGCAGCAAGTTCACCAAGAAAGCGCTGGCCTTCCTGGTCACGCATGAAACCCTGATGGGCCCCGATGCGGAACTCATCGTGCTCAATGTGCAAATGGCCGTTAGCCCGCGCGCCAAGGCCATGCTGGGCGCCGCCACCGTGCGCGCCTGGCACAAGGAAGAGGCCGAAAAAGTGCTGCATCCGATCGAACGTTTCCTCAAGCAACACGGTGTCCACTACCGGGCCTCCTGGGTCGCAGGCACACCCGCCACACAAATCGTTCAGGCGGCCAAGCGCGAAAAAGTTCACATGGTGGTCATGGGCACCCATGGCCTCGGACTGTTCGGCCGCGCCCTGCTCGGCAGCGTCGCCCAGCGCGTGGTGGCGGACGTCGACGTGCCGGTGCTGCTGGTCCAGTAGGCATACGGCTCCGATTACCCCGGTTCGCCCCACGAATGCCAATGCGGAAAACCATTCTGAAAGAATCCCATGAACACACTGTCAACGACTCCATCTCCCTCGTCGGCACAGCGGGCAATTCCCACCACCCGGCAGTCGCAAGGCAGCCTGGGTCTCGGGTTGCTGGTGGCGCTGGTGACGGGTTCCATCATCGGCAGCGGCATCTTCGGCCTGCCGCAAAACATGGCGGCCGGTGCCGGCGCAGGCGCCATCCTGATCGGCTGGCTGGTCACCGGCCTGGGCATGCTGGTGCTGGCGCGCGTCTACCAGACACTGGCCCTGCGCAAACCCGAGCTGGACAACGGCGTCTACGCCTATGCCCGCGCGCTGTCGGGCGAGTACGTCGGCTTTAACTCCGCCTGGGGTTACTGGATCAGCGCGTGGATAGGCAATGTCGGTTATCTGGTGGCCGCCTTCGGTGCGCTCGGCTATTTCTTTCCGGCTTTCGGCGAGGGCAACACGCCCGCGGCCATTGCTGGCGCATCAGCCGTCCTGTGGGTCGTGCATGCCATGGTGCTGCGAGGCATCAACACGGCGGCCTGGGTCAATGCCGTGGTCACGGTCGCCAAAGTCATTCCCCTGTTGCTGTTCATCGTGCTGGCGGCGGCCGCTTTCCAGGCGCCCACCTTCAGCCTGGATTTCTGGGGCGGCGCCAAGCTCGGCTCCGTGCTCGACCAGGTCAAGAGCACCATGCTGGTGACGGTGTGGGTCTTCATCGGCATCGAAGGCGCCAGCGTCTACTCGGCGCGCGCGCGGCAACGCAAGGACGTCGGCAAGGCCACTGTCATAGGGTTTCTGATCTGTCTGGCTCTTCTCATGGCAGTCTCCCTGCTGTCCCTGGGCATCTTCACGCAGCCGGAACTGGCCGGGCTGAAGAACCCCTCCATGGCCGGCGTCCTTGAAAAAGCCGTCGGCACCTGGGGCGCCGTGCTGATCTACATAGGCCTGATCGTTTCCGTGGGCGGCGGTTTTCTGGCCTGGACGCTGCTGGCCGCCGAATCCCTCTTTACGCCGGCCAACAATGGTGTGATGCCCGAATGGCTGGGCCGCCAGAGCGCCAAGGGCGTGCCGGCCAACGCCTTATGGCTGAGCAGCGCCATGGTGCAGGTCTTTCTCGTCGTCACGCTGGTGTCGAAGGCTTCTTATCTGGCGCTGATCTCGCTGTCGACCGCGATGATTTTGCTGCCCTATCTGTTCAGCGCGCTTTACGGCCTGAAGGTGCTGCTGCCAGGTGAGGGCAAGGCTGCGGGCCGCGCGCCCGAAGGCGTTGGCGGACCGCTGGACCTGCCGGTGGCCGCACTCGCCTCGGTGTACTGCGTGTGGCTGCTGTATGCGGCCGGCGCTAAATACCTGCTGCTGAGCGCCCTGCTCTACGCCCCGGGTGCGGCCCTGTATTTCATCGCCAAACGGCAAGCCCGCAAGCAGCCCTTTACCGCAGGCGAGAAGGTCATCCTTGCGGCGGTGCTCGGGCTCGCAGTGGTGGCGGGCTGGATGCTGGCTACCGGCCAGTTGAGCCTGTGATGGCCGGCGTCCATTCAGAAACGGGCCGGTTGCGCAAGGTGCTGGTCTGCAGGCCGGGCCTGGCGCACATGCGCCTGACGCCGGCGAATTGCCGGGACATGCTGTTCGACGACGTGATGTGGGTGGCGCAGGCCAGGAACGACCACTATGCGTTCACCAGCGCCATGACGGAGCAAGGCGTGGAAGTGCTGGAGCTGCACGACCTTCTCACGGCCACGGTCGGCAACCCTTTGGCGCGAGACCAGCTGCTGGACCGAGAACTGGCCGGCACCGACTTTGAAGCCGCGGGTGTACTGAGGCCCTGGCTGCAGGAACTGCCGCCTGCCCGCCTGGCGGAGTTTCTGATCGGCGGGCTGACGCCGGCGGACCTGCCTTTCAAGCTGCCCGGCCTCACGGCCTCCTGCGCAAGCCCCTCGGACCTGCTGCTTCCCGCCCTGCCCAACACGCTCTTCACACGCGACAGCAGTTGCTGGATTGGCGACGGCGTGGCGCTGGGCTCCATGTACTGGCCCGCGCGCCGGCGAGAGAGCCTGCTCATGGCGGCCATCTACCGCTTTCACCCTGCGTTCGCGGGCAAGGTCACCGAATGGTGGGGCGACCCCGGCCAGCCGCACCCGCAGGCCACGCTGGAAGGCGGCGATGTCATGCCCCTGGGCAATGGGCTGGTGCTGGTCGGCATGGGCGAGCGGACCTCGCCGCAAGCCGTGACCCAGCTCGCGCGCAGCCTTTTTACCCACGGCGCCGCGACCCGGGTGCTGGCCGCCCAGTTGCCCAAGTCGCGCGGCGCCATGCACCTGGACACGGTGCTGACTTTTTGCGACCGCGACCTGGTCACGGTGTTCCCGGAAATCGTGCAAGCCGTACGCGTGTTCAGCCTCAGGCCCGGCGATGAAGCCGGCACGTTGGACGTCAGGGCGGAAAACGGGCCCTTTCTTGACGTCCTCGCGCAGGCCCTTGGGCTGCAGAAGCTCCGAGTCGTCGCCACCGGCGGCAATGCCTACGAGGTGGAGCGCGAACAGTGGGACGACGGCAACAACGTGCTGGCGCTGTCACCCGGCGTGGTCATGGCCTACAACCGGAACACCTACACCAACACCCTGCTGCGCAAGGCCGGCGTCGAGGTCATCACCATCCCCAGCGGCGAGTTGGGGCGCGGCCGCGGCGGCAGCCACTGCATGTCCTGCCCGATTGAGCGCGATGCCTGATCTCTTCCGCCATTGAGGCATCCACGAAAGACGGTTACTCATGAGCTTCAACCTTCACAACCGCAGCCTGCTGGACCTCAAGGACTTCTCCCCGCGGGACATCCGTTTCCTGCTGGACCTGGCGGCCGAGCTCAAGCGCTCCAAATACGCGGGCAATGAACTGGCGCGCCTTAAGGGGAAAAACATCGCGCTGATCTTTGAAAAAGCCTCCACCCGCACGCGCTGCGCCTTCGAAGTCGCGGTGCACGACCAGGGCGGCCATGTGACCTACATCGACCCGGTCAGCTCGCAGCTGGGGCACAAGGAGTCCCTGAAGGACACGGCCCGCGTGCTCGGCCGGCTCTATGACGGCATCGAGTACCGCGGCTTCCACCAGACGGTGGTCGAAGAGATCGCGCGGTTTTCGCATGTCCCGGTCTGGAACGGGCTCACCGATGAGGCCCACCCCACCCAGGTGCTGGCCGACCTGCTGACCATGCAGGAGTTCGGCGAAAAGCCGCTGCACGAGCTGTCTTTTTGCTACCTCGGCGACGCCCGCTTCAACATGGGCTGCTCACTGCTGGTGGGCGGCACGCAGATGGGCATGGACGTGCGCATCGCCGCGCCCGCCGCGCTGATGCCGCCGCCGGCGCTGGTCACTGAAATGCGTGAACTGGCAAAAACGACGGGCGCGCGCATCACCCTCAGCAGCGATCCGGCCGAAGCCGTCAAGGGCGCGGACTTTCTTTACACCGACGTCTGGGTCTCCATGGGCGAGCCCGATGAAACCTGGAAGCTCAGGATTGAGCAGTTGCTGCCCTTCCAGGTCACCAGCGCCTTGATGAAGGCCACCGGCAAGCCGCGAACCTGCTTCATGCATTGCCTGCCGGCCTTCCACAACCTGGACACTGAAGTGGGACGCCAGATCCACGAGCGCTACGGCCTCAGCGAGATCGAGGTGACCGACGAGGTTTTTGAATCCGACGCGTCCATTGTGTTCACGCAGGCGGAAAACCGCATGCACACCATCAAGGCCGTGCTGGTGGCCACGCTCGCATGAAGCTGGTGATCGCGCTGGGCGGCAATGCCTTGCTGCGCCGGGGCCAGTCGCTCAGCGCGCAGCATCTGCTGGAAAACATCCAGGGCGTGGCGGCACAGCTGGCCCGCGTCGCGCTGCACCATGAACTGGTGGTGACGCACGGCAACGGGCCGCAGATCGGCCTGCTGGCCCTGCAGAATTCGGCCTACGCCGCAGTGGCGCCCTACCCGCTCGACGTGCTGGGCGCGCAGACCGAGGGCATGATCGGCTACCTGCTGGAGCAGGAACTCGCCAACCACCTTCCGCCCGGCCGTTCCGTGGCCACCCTGCTCACGCGCGTGGAAGTCGATCCCGCCGACCCGGCTTTCGGGCAGCCCACCAAACCGATAGGGCCCGTCTATACCCAAGAAGAAGCCGAGCGGATTGCGCAAGCCATGCACTGGCATGTCGCGCCAGACGGTGCGGGTTTCAGGCGAGTCGTAGCTTCGCCTCTGCCGACACGTGTGCTGGGCGTGGACCCGGTCCGCTGGCTGCTGCAGCACGAGGCCGTGGTCATCGCCGCAGGCGGCGGCGGCATCCCGGTGGTGCGCGCGGCCGACGGGCGCACCCTGCAGGGCGTTGATGCCGTGATCGACAAGGACCTGAGCAGCGCCCTGCTCGCGCAGGAACTGGGCGCCGACCGCCTGGTGATTGCCACCGACGTGGACGCCGTTTACCTGGACTGGGGAACAGCGTCGCAACGCGCCTTGGGAAAAGTCACGCCAAAGGAACTGCTGGGCCATAGCTTCCCAGGGGGTTCCATGGGGCCCAAGGTGCAAGCCGCCACCGGCTTCGTCCAGAAGACCGGCAAGAAGGCGTTGATAGGCTCGCTCGCCGGGATCGAGGAGATGCTGGCGGGCCGCGCCGGCACTGAGTTCAGCCCCCAAGGTAGCACGGCCGCATAAATCGGGACAGTTCTGCTTTCTTATTGAGGCGAACTTGAGGTGGCTCAAGTGGCCTGATGCCGGCGCCATGTTCAATGGCCGCATGAAACCTCACAGCCTTCTACTTGCCGGCTTGGTGGCGTGCGCCGCCTTGGCTTCGGAGGGGGCGCATTCCGACCCGCTGCCCCGTAGAGCCTCTCTATCGGCAGGCGCCATCGTAGCCAGCCGCGGCGCCGGAGTCGTGGAAATCAGCACCATCAACGCATGGGTGCCCAGCGGCAGCGGCGACCCGGAACCCGAATTTGCCCCTCTGGACAGTTTTGGCGACCAGCTGGCAAGGCCGCAGCCCATCGGTCTTGCACGCGGCGAAGCGCGTGACCTGGCCTCGGGTTTTGTGCTCACGGCTGATGGCTACATCGTCAGCAGCGCGCACGTGCTCTGGGACGCGGAAGAGGCCCAGGTGCGGCTGCAGGACGGCCGGCATTTTGCCGCGAGGCTTGTCGGGCTGGATCGCATCACGGACGTGGCCCTGCTCAAAATCGATGCCACCGGACTGTCACCCGCACCGATAGGCGACTCCTCCAAACTCGCCGTCGGCGACTGGGTCGCTGCGATCGGTTCGCCCTTTGGTTTTCCGGGTTCCGTCACGGCGGGCATTGTCAGCGCAAAAAATCGCGCTCTTTCCGGCAGCGGCGAAACCCCTTTTTTGCAAACCGACGTGGCCATCAATCCCGGAAGTTCAGGCAGCCCGCTCTTCAATGCAGACGGCGAGATCGTCGGCCTGAACTCGCTGATCTACAGCGGTAGCGGTGGCTACATGGGCGTGTCATTCTCGGTACCCATCAACCTGGCGGTGGACATCGCATGGCGCCTGCGGTCACAGGGCCAGATACGGCGCGCCTGGCTGGGAGCCAGATTGCAGGGCATGACCGCCGCGCTCGCGCAGTCCTTCGGGGTGCGCGACCCCACGGGTGCGCTGGTCGTGCAGGTCACGCCCGGGGGGCCTGCCGAACAGGCCGGCCTGCTGCGCGGCGACATCATCACCGCCTTCAACGGCGCCAAGGTACGGGATTTCAGCAGCCTGGCATTGCAGATGAGCGACCATGGAACGAGCACGCCGGGCACGCTGGAGATATGGCGCGAGGGCCGTAGAAAAACGGCAACCGTCCTGCTGGCGGAGGCACCCGCCGGCGCGCCGCGCCCATTGGCGGCGCAGGCCGTCGGGGATCTCCCTCGTCTGGGTCTCGCATTGGCCGAGTCCGGGAAGGACTTGCAGGCGCAACTGGGCATAGATGGCGGCCTGCTGGTGCGTCGGGCCACCGGAGTGGCGCGCAGCGAAGGCGTACAGGCCGGGGACGTACTGATCGCCGCCAACGAATCAAGGCTGGACAGCGTGGCGGACTTTGACCGCGCGTTATCCCGCCTGGAGCCAGGTTCCAGCATTGCGCTGCTGGTGCTGCGGGACGGGAACACGGCCTATGTTCCGCTGCGCATTCCTGCGGCAATCAGGCGCCAGGTGGATGCTGGAACAGACGCTCAGTCCAAACCAATAGCCCAGTAAAGCGGGCAAAAATTGAACAAGCCTGTCAACAGCGGAATCAGGCCCACCAAGCCCCACCAGCGGGCATTTCCGTCGAGCGCGAACAAGAGCGCCAGCAGCAAGATGCCGGCTGCGATGCGAAGCCGTCTTTCGATGGGGCCTATCCTGTATTTCATAACAACGTCCTGGTGTCTTGATCCGGCGTCCAGCGTATCCCGGCCCGTAACGCCGCTGCTTGACGAATGTCAAGGCAAGCGCGTCCGCGCCTGCCTACAGTGACATACCCGCTTTGTGCGGATGATGAACACATTCAAGGGGAAAAACCATGAAAACCGATATGCAGCTCAAGGCCGATGTCACCGCCGAACTGGCCTGGGAGCCGGCCGTCAATTCAGCCGGCATTGGTGTTCTCGTGAATGACGGTGTGGTGACGCTCACAGGGCACCTGAACACCTTCGCCGAAAAAGTCGCGGCGGAACGCGCGGTGCGCCGCGTGGCCGGTGTGCGCGGGCTGGCGATCGAGCTGGACGTGAAACTGATCGCCGCCCATCACCGCAGCGACTCCGAAATCGCCTCTGTCGCCGCATCCGCGCTGCGCTGGAGCGTGCTGTTGCCGCCCGACCGCATCAAGGTCGAGGTCGAAAAAGGCTGGGTCACCCTCACCGGCGACGTCGACTGGGCCTACCAGCGCAGTACCGCCGAAAAATGCGTGCGCGGCCTGGTGGGCGTGCGCGGCCTGTCCAACAACATCGTCGTCAAGCCCACCGTCAGCACGCGGGACGTCGCGGCCGAGATTTCCGCCGCACTCGAGCGCCAGGCCGACCGCGAAGCCCGGCACATCCAGATCGATGTGAAAGGCAGCGTCGTCACCCTTCACGGCAAGGTGCACTCCCTGGCCGAGCGCGAAGCGGCCTCCGGCGCGGCATTCGCCGCCAGGGGCGTCACCAGCATCGTCAACAAGCTCGAAGTCGCCGCCTGAAGCGGTGGCCTGTTTCCGCCCATTTTTTTCAGGAGTACCCCCATGCCCTTTCTTCATGCCGTGGTCTGGCTGGACCATCACCAGGCCCAGCTGATCCAGTTCAACGCCGAACAGGCCGAGGCGCGCAAGCTTCACGCGCATTCCCATGCCACGCCCCAGCACGGCAGCGAGGTGCGCACCCAGCATGAATTTTTCGGCGATATCTGCGATGCGCTCGATGGCATGGAGTCCGTCCTGGTGACGGGCGGGCACACGGCACAGGCCGACTTCCGCCGCTACGTCGACAAACATCGCCCTGCCCTGGCGCCGTGTATCGCCGGCTGGGAGACCGTGGACCACCCGAGCGAGGCCCAGTTGCTGGCCTTGGGCCGGCAGCGGCGGCACCAGGCGGCCGCCGGCCTGGTCACCGGCCATTGACGGCACCCCGGTGATGGACGGGGCCGCAGCCTCCACCCGGGCAACCCGGCCCTGGTGGCTGGAGGCGGCGCCGTCAGAGACTCCCGGCCTGTCGCAGCTTCAGGCGCAGCAGGCCCTCGCGCGCCTGGGCCCCAATAGCTTCGAGGCGAGCAAAAAACAATGGCTGGCGCTGCAGTTCCTGGCGCGCTTTCGCAACCCGCTGGTCCTCGTGTTGCTGGCGGCCAGCGCCGTTTCCGCCGCCACCGGCGACGTAGCGAACTTTGCCATCATCATGCTGATGGTGCTGCTGAGCGTCACACTTGACTTCGTGCAGGAGCACCGCGCCGGCCGCGCCGCCGACGCGCTGCGCGACTCGGTGGCCTTGCGCGCCAGCGTCCTGCGGGACGGCCGTGTGCAGGAGGTGCCGGTGTCGGCGCTGGTGCCCGGCGACCTGGTGTTGCTGTCCGCCGGCGACCGCGTGCCGGCCGACGGCCGCGTCGTCGAGGCCCGCGACTTCTTCGTCAACCAGGGGCTTTTGACCGGCGAGTCCTATCCCGTCGAAAAACGCCCCGGCGCGCTGGATGGCGGCGCCGTGGAGCTGCAGCAAGCGCTCAACGCGGCCTTCATGGGAAGCACCGTGGTCAGCGGCAGCGCCCGCATGCAGGTCATGGCGACCGGCCCCGCCACGGCACTCGGCGAGGTGGCGCACAGCATCCAGGCCGACCCGCCGCCCACCGCCTTCGAAACCGGCATGCACCACTTCGGCGTGCTGCTGATGCGGATCACGCTGCTGCTGGTCCTGTTCGTCATGCTGGTCAACCTGGCGCTGCACCGGCCGCTGCTCGATTCCTTCCTGTTTGCTGTCGCACTCGCGGTCGGCCTGACGCCGGAACTCCTTCCCATGGTCGTCTCCGTCACGTTGTCGCGCGGCGCAATGCGCATGGCGGCGAGCCGCGTGATCGTCAAGCGCCTGGCTTCCATACAGAACCTCGGGGCCATGGACGTGCTGTGCACCGACAAGACCGGCACGCTCACCGAGGCGAAGATCAGCCTTGAGCGCTGCGTGGACGTGGACGGCCACGACGCGCCCCGCGTGCTGATGCTGGCCAGCCTCAACAGTGCCTTCGAAAGCGGCCTCAGGAGTCCGCTGGATGAGGCCATCCTCGCGCGCAAGGTGGACGTCTCTGAATGGCAAAAGATCGACGAGGTGCCTTTTGATTTCGAGCGCCGGCGCGTATCGGTGCTGGCCGACCGCGGGGACACGCGCTGGCTGGTCGTCAAGGGGGCGCCCGAGGACGTCCTGGCGCTGTGCAACCGCCGCGAGCGGGACGAAGGCCGCGCGCTGGCGCCGCTGGACGAGGCCGCGCGTGAGGGCTTGCGCGCGCGTTGCCACGCCCTGGAGCGCGAGGGCCTGCGCGTGCTCGGCGTCGCCTGGCGTGAGGTGCCCAAGGACCATCCACATGCCGACGTCCGCGACGAACGCGAGCTGGTCTTCGCCGGTTTTGCCGCCTTCATCGACCCGCCCAAGGCCGGCGCCGGCGCCGCGCTGGCCGCGCTGGCGCGCAGCGGCGTGGCCGTGAAGATCGTCAGCGGCGACAGCGAGCTGGTCGCCCAGCACCTGTGCGGCCTGCTCAAGCTGCCGGTCAAGGGCGTTTTGACAGGCCAGGAGATCGCACACATGGACGAGGCGGCGCTGCGCGCGCGCGTCGGCCGAACCACGCTTTTTTGCCGCGTCAACCCGGCCCAGAAGAACCGAATCATTCTTGCGCTCAAGGCGCGCGGCCACGTGGTCGGCTACCTGGGCGACGGCATCAACGACGCACCGCCGCTGCGCTCTGCCGACGTCGGCATCACGGTGGATTCCGCCGCCGACGTGGCGCGGGAAGTGGCCGACATGGTGATGCTGGACCATGACCTCGCGGTGCTGCACGAAGGCGTCCTCGAAGGCCGGCGCACCTTCGGCAACGTGATGAAGTACATCATGATGGGCACCAGCTCCAACTTCGGGAACATGCTGAGCATGGCTGCCGGCTCGCTGTTCCTTCCTTTCCTGCCGATGCTGCCGTCGCAAATCCTGCTCAACAACGTGCTTTACGACCTGTCGCAGGCGGCTATCCCCCTGGACAGGGTCGACCCCGGCGACCTGCGCCGCCCGCGGGCGCTGGACATGGCCTTCATCCGGCGCTACATGTGGCTGTTCGGCCTGGTCAGCTCCGCCTTCGACCTGCTGACGTTCTGGATTTTGCTGCGCGTGCTGCATGCGGACGAATTACTGTTCCACACCGGCTGGTTCATCGAGTCGCTGGTGACCCAGGTGCTGGTCATCTTCGTGATCCGCACACGCGGCAGGCCCTGGGCCAGTCGCCCCAGCGCGGTGCTGACGGCCGCCTCGCTGACCGTGGTGGTCGTGGCGCTGCTGCTGCCCCTCACGCCGCTGGGTCCCCTCTTTCATTTCGAGCCGCCGCCTGCGGCCTTTTTTGCCTGGCTGCTGGTGATGGTGGTCGCCTACCTGGGACTGGCCGAAGCTGCCAAGCGCTTCTTTTACGCCCGAATGTCGGCGAGCCGCCGGCCAAGGCACAGAGCGATGGCGCATCTTTAGGGTGCCACCGCCGCATCCACGAATACAGCGCGACTACGCGACTTGATCCAGCGCAAAGCACGGGGCCTGGAAAAAACTTATCGTTGCTTTACCTTTTACCTTTTACCCTTTATCCAGGAGAAATGCATGCGCTCAGCTCACCTTTTCACCTTTGCCTTGGCTTTCCTTGCGGCGGGCACCGCTGTGGCACAGCAGGCGGCGCCGTCCGCGGCACAGGCTGCGTCCGCGGCCAGGCCCGGCCCCAGGGCCGGCATGGGCCCTGGTATCGGACACCGCTTCACACCCGGCTGGACGATGATGAGCCGCGCGGAGCGCGACGCCCATCGGCAGCAGATGTTGAATGCGAAGTCGGTTGAAGAATGTCGGCAGATCCGCGACGAACACCACAAGCAGATGACCGAGCGCGCCAAAGCGCGGGGCGTCGCGATGCCGGGCCCTCGCCACGATGCCTGCGCAAGGTTTCGGCCCTGAACGGCGCGGAACAAGGATACTTCGAACTGCGGACCTTGCCTTGAATTTCTGTTAACGGAAAGAGCGACTCATGTACATCGACTGGAATGCGTTCACACCATGGACGGCCCTGGCAGGCGGCGGCCTGATCGGCCTGGCGGCGGCGATGTTTGTCCTGCTCAACGGGCGCATCGCCGGCATCAGCGGCGTGTTGGGTGGCCTGCTGCGTCCCGTGCGCGGCGACATCGGCTGGCGCGTCGCGTTCGTGGCGGGACTGGTGGGCGCCCCGCTGCTGTTTGCCCTGTTCGCCCAACTGCCTCGGCCACAGATTGATGCCGGCTACGGAACCCTGATTGCAGCCGGATTCATCGTCGGGCTGGGCACGCGCTACGGCTCCGGCTGCACCAGCGGACACGGTGTTTGCGGCATCTCGCGCTTGTCGCCGCGTTCACTGGTTGCCACGGCCGCCTTCATGCTGGCCGGCTTCGTCACGGTGTTCCTCGTGCGTCATGCCTTTGTTCTGGGGTAAGTCACCATGTACAACCTCCTTTCCCTGCTGGCCGGCGCGGTCTTCGGCCTGGGCCTGCTGGTCTCCGGCATGGCAAACCCCGCCAAAGTACTCGGATTCCTGGATCTGGCGGGCCCGTGGGACCCTTCGCTGGCCTTGGTCATGGCAGGGGCCATCGCCGTCGCATCCATTGCATTCGGGGTGGCAGGTCGCCGCCACCTGAGCCTCATGGGGCAGGAAATGAAGCTTCCTTCCTCCCGTACCTTGGATCGCCGGCTGGTCGCCGGCAGCCTGCTGTTCGGAGTCGGCTGGGGTATCGCCGGCTTCTGCCCGGGCCCGGCGCTCGTCGCGCTCGGCATGGGCCAAGGCAAGGCCCTCGTCTTTGTCGCGGCCATGCTGGCGGGAATGGGTGCGTTCGAACTGCTCGAACGGCGGGGCAATCCCCAACATCCGAAGGCAGGGTGACCCCATGGAGGCGATGCTCGTCTGGCTGGCCGCCTGCGTTACCGGCGTTGCGCTGCTCTTCTACGAGGCAACGCTTGCCTTCGCCCAGCGCCGCAGGCCGGAGCAACTGGCCCGCGCGGCACATGCCAGCTTGCGTGAGCAATGGTTTGCCGCCGTCTCCATGCAGCAGGGCTCCGAGATCCTGGCCGTGCAGACACTTCGCAACGCATTGATGTCGGCGTCGATGACCGCATCCACGGCCGCGCTTGCGTTGATGGGCACGCTGACGCTGGCCGTGCCCGCGCTGCGCGAGAAGCTGAGCGGCAATCCCCGCTGGCATGCTTCCTTCGAGCCCTGGCTGGTCATGGAACTCGTCCTGCTGGCCCTGCTGTTCGCATCGCTGGTCTCCTCGGTGATGGCGGTGCGCTACTACAACCATGCCGGCTTCATTGGGGGCATGCCCGTCGGTTCAGACGCCAGGAAACAGTGGACCCCGGCGGGGATCGAGTATGTGCGCAGGGCCGGCGTGCTCTATGGCTGGGGTTTGAGGCAGCTCCTGCTCGTTGCCCCGGTGGTAGCCTTCATCCTTCATCCTGCGGCGGGCCCGATTGCGGCTGCGATCGTTCTGGGTGTTTTGTGGAGAATGGACCAGATCGGCTCCGGCCCCGCCGACCCGAGCCGAAGCCTGTGAGCCACCGGCCGATGCCCCGCCACCCTTGAAAGAAAATCCCATGAACCGTACAGCGCGTATTCAAGCTTTCTTCGACCCGGAAACCTGGACCGTGTCGTATGTCCTGTCAGACCCGGCGACGGGAAACGCTGCGGTGATCGATCCGGTGCTCGGATACGACTTCAAATCGGGTCGCACGCATACCCGGGCGGCGGACCAGGTGCTGGCCCACCTTGTGGCCGCAGGCCTGAAGGTGCAATGGATACTGGAAACCCACGCGCACGCGGATCACCTGTCGGCGGCCCGCTACCTGCAACAGGCTGTCGGCGGAAAGATTGCGATCGGCGAGAACATCCGCCAGGTGCAGGCGGTGTTCAAGAAGCTCTTCAACCTGGAACGCACTTTCCTGCCCGACGGCAGCCAGTTCGACCACCTGTTCAAGGACGGCGAGCGGTTTTGGATCGGACAGCTGGAGGTCACCGCGCTGCTGGTGCCCGGACATACGCCGGCTGACATGGCCTACGCGGTGGAGGACCTTGTTTTCGTCGGCGACACGCTCTTCATGCCCGACGTGGGTACGGCACGCGCCGACTTTCCGGGCGGCGATGCGCACCAGCTTTTCCGTTCCATCCGCCGGCTGCTGGAACTGCCGCGGGAGACGACGATGTTCGTGTGTCACGACTATCCGCCGCAGGCGCGAGCGCCCGCGTGGGAAACGACCGTCGGTGAACAGCGCGAGAAGAACATCCACGTGCATGACGGGGTCACCGAAGATGCGTTCGTCCGGATGCGCACGGCGCGGGATGCCACCCTCGAAATGCCGACCCTGATCCTGCCCTCCCTGCAGGTGAACGTGCGCGCGGGACAGCTTCCGCCGCCGGATGACAACGGTGTGTCCTATCTGCGCATTCCGCTGAACGCGTTGCCCACCGCGAAGCCATAAGCGCCATGCGCCCCTGCTTCGTCTGCCCACCCGCGGACTTTCGCCCAAACTTCCGGTAGCGAGCCGGACCGGCGAGTCGAGAACACGGGAACGCGGATAACCTGGCGTCTCTATGGTGTCTCGTCACCCGCATGCGCTTCATGCCACGAAGCCGGGCCCTCCCGTTGGCCATGTGAATGCGAATGCGATGGCGCCTGTGCGCGCAGCGCGCGCAGCTGTCTTTCGAGATCGGCGATTCGGTTGATATAGCCCAGCAGGACGGCAACCGTGAAGATGTCCAGGTCGAAGTCGCTGCGAATGCTCATTGCCTGGCGCAAGGGAGCGATGCAACTGTCGCTGAAGAGCGGCAGCTGGGCCTGGGCGTTCACTGGCGCCAGTGCGCCGTAATCCACCAGTTCCAGGAGCTCGCCGGTGCTGAGGCCACAGATCCGGCTCAATTCCGGCATGTCGACAGTGTTCCGCCCATTCAGCCAAAGGGATTCATGCACTTGCAGATTCATGGAGTTTCTCCTTGTTGGCGATGGCGCGAGGGTTGAAATGGGATGCCGCGCGCAGTTGCTCGAACAGCGCCCGCTCCGGCGGCGTCAGGGCGGCCGGCACATCGATATGTGCGACGGCGTACAGGTCGCCTCGCTGCCCGTGGCCCGTGGCCATGCCGCGGCCGCGCAGGCGCAGCTTGCGTCCGGACCGCGTGCCGGCGGGAACCGTCAGCATCAGCGGACCATCCAGCGAAGGCACTTCCACCTCTGCCCCGAGCGCCGCTTCCCAGGGTGACAGGGCGAGATCGAAGTAAAGGTCATGCCTGTCCGCGCGCCAGACAGGGTGCGGTATCAGGTTGATATGAAGGTAGATGTCCCCGTCAGCACCGCCGTGGCGGCCCTTTCCTCCCCTGCCCCGCAAGCGCAGTTTTTGTCCTTCACAGGCGCCCGCCGGGATTGTGACGGCCAGTGTGCGTGAACCGTCTTCGTGCACCACGTCGAGGTTGATCGTAGTTCCACGATGGGCGTCCTCCAGGCTGATACGGGCGGCGGCCTCGTAGTCGCGACCGTGCGCAGTCGTCCGGCCGCCACCGCGCCGGCCCGCGAGCCCGGCCAGCAAGTCCGAGAGATCGATGTCGTCAAAAGCGTGCTCGCTGGATGCGTAGGCCTGGCGCCATTGCGGCGGAGGTGTGAACTCCTCGCCCGCACCACGCTGCTCCAGCTGGTCATAGGCGGTCCGCTTCTCGGCGTCCTTCAAGGTCGAATAAGCTTCCGCAGCTTCCTTGAACTTCAGTTCCGAGTCCGGCGCCTTGGAAACGTCGGGGTGGTACTTGCGCGCCAGTTTGCGATAGGCTTTTTTGATCGTCTCCTCATCAGCGTCGCGCGGCACGCCGAGAATCTCGTAATAGTCTTTGTACTTCATGCGGGGCTCCGGGTGACGGCATTTGCCTTGGGTCCGATCGGCAATGACGCCGCCAGCACGATCCGCGTCATTCGACGGACAGCGCGCCTGAAGGGAGATTGACGCGCACCGTCTTGACCGAAGCGTTATCCCCGGCTGCGTCCTGCTTTGCCGCAGGTTCCGGCGAACGCACCAGCAGCACGGGGACCGGCGCGCGCCGCAGGACGTTTTCGGCGCTGCTGCCCAGCATGACGCGACCGATACCGCGACGGCCGTGGGTTCCCAGCACGATCAGGTCGGCGGGCCAAGCAGCGGCTTCGGTGACGATCAGTTCATGCACCGGAAGCGCGAAATTGTCGCGCAGCACGGTTTCCACCCCTACGCCTGCGGCCGCGGCGACGGCCTTGGCATCGGCAAGCAGGCTTTCGCCGGCTTGCCGCAGGCCTTCAAGCCAGTCGCTGGGGTAACCCGCATAGGCGTCGAATGACAGCGCGATGGACGTGTCGTCCACGACATGCAGCAAACGCAGTTTGCCGCCGGTCAGCCTGGCCATGCGGATGGCCTCCTGCAGGCCGTGTTTGGACGTGGGGCTTCCGTCGATGGGAACCAGGATACGTTGGTACATGGCGTTCTCCTTCAATGATGGATGGAAGGCCCAGTATTGAATGTTCTCGGCCTCCGCAAGTTGACCTGGCTCAAACAAGCTCGACCTGTTCCGGCAAGCCGTTTGGCCTTCCGCCCTAACGCGTGCCGCGCATGTAGTTCTTTAGATCTCAGCGCGGCGTCCGGCCTCTCTAGCTCTGCACGGGGCTTGCGAAATATCAAGACGCGAGCGCTTTGCCTGCCTAAACTGGAAACTGCCCAACCAGACCGGCGCGGCGGCCGGCCGCGCATTTTTTCAGGAACTCTCCATGCAAACCATGAAAGCCGCGCTTGTCCATGAATTCGGCAAACCGCTCCGTATCGAGGAAGTCCCCGTGCCCGCCGTGGCGCCGGGCACGGTACTGGTCAAGATCGTGGCCTCGGGCGTGTGCCACACCGACCTGCACGCCGCGGACGGCGACTGGCCGGTCAAGCCCTCCCTGCCCTTCATCCCGGGCCATGAGGGCGTGGGCTACGTCGCCGCGGTCGGGGCGGGTGTCACCACCGTCAAGGAGGGAGACCGCGTAGGCGTCCCCTGGCTGCACACGGCCTGCGGGCATTGCGAATACTGCATCACCGGCTGGGAGACGCTGTGCGACAGCCAGCAGATGACCGGCTACAGCGTCAACGGCGGCTACGCCGAATACGTGCTCGCCGACCCCGGCTATGTGGGCCACCTGCCGGCCGGCGTAGGCTTCAGCGAAATCGCGCCGGTGCTGTGCGCGGGCGTGACGGTCTACAAGGGCCTGAAGGTTCTTGAATGCAAGCCGGGCGACTGGGTCGCGATTTCCGGCATAGGCGGCCTGGGCCACCTGGCGGTGCAGTATGCGAAGGCCATGGGCTTTCACGTCATCGCCGTCGACATCGACGACGCGAAACTGAAGCTGGCCGAAAGCCTGGGCGCGGACATGGTGGTCAACGCCGCCAGGCAAAACCCGGTTCAGGAGGTCCAGAAGGCGGTACGCGGCGCGCATGGCGTGCTGGTGACCGCGGTCTCACGCAGCGCCTTCTCGCAGGGGCTGGGCATGCTGCACAAGCGCGGCACCATGTCCTTGGTCGGCCTGCCGCCCGGGGATTTCGCGCTGCCCATTTTCGACGTGGTGCTGAACGCGAAGACGGTGCGCGGCTCCATCGTCGGCACCCGCAAGGACCTGCAGGAAGCGCTGGCCTTCGCCGGCGAGGGCAAGGTGCGCACCACCTTCACCGAAGACCGGCTGGACAACATCAACGGCATTCTGGACCGCATGCGCCGCGGCGCGATAGAAGGCCGGGTCGTGATGCGCATCAGCGGCGACTGAGCACGGAGCATGGGCGCACCGCCCGGGCCGCGCCAGGCGGCTTCAGCCTTTGATCACCAGCACCGGAACAGGCGCATGTCGCACGATCTGCTCGGCGTCGCTGCCCATCAGGACACGGTTCAGGCCGCGGCGCCCGTGCGAGCCCAGCACGATCATGTCGGCGTGGACCTGCCTGGCGTGTTCCGCCACCACATCGCAAAGACGATCGACGCCTGATTCCAGCAGCACGCTGTCGCACACCACGCCCTTTGCCTCAGCCAGGCTGCACATCTGCGCCAGCAACCTTTCGCCGTCGGTGTGCATAAAGGGCAGCGTCTGCTCGTAATAGGCCTTGGCAGTTTCGAAGCCGTTGACGTAATCGAGCTCGTCGATCACGTAAAGCAGTCGCAGGCGGGCCTTGTTCAGGCGCGCCAGTTCAATCGCGGTCTCCAGCGCCTTGACCGAAGTCGGGCTGCCGTCAACCGGAACAAGTATTTGCTGTACTGAGGCCATGTGTTACTCCTTGCGCCGGCGGCGCGGTTGGGAATGGATTCAATGCGAGCCGCATTGAAAACGTGTCTGAACCGTTGTCGATGGCGACCTCGAAGCCGGCCGAACGCGCCAGCCCGGCCATGGCGGCGTTCTCGCGCAGGCATTGCCCGGCCACCTCCTTCGTGCCGCGCCCGCGCAGGTAGTCCAGCAGCCTGTCCAGCAGCACCCGGCCAAGCCCTTTTCCCTGCCACGGCGCGGCGACCTGTATCGCGAACTCCGCGCGCTCGTTGTCGGGGTCGCAGACGGCGCGAACTTCGCCCACCATCTCCGGCCCGGCACCGGCCTGGGACGACAGCGCGATGAAGGTCATCTCGCGGTCGTAGTCGATCTGGCTGTAGCGGGCCAGTTCCGAATGCGGAACTTCGCGGCGCGACATGAAGAATCGCAGGCGCATGTCGGCCGGAGTGGCCCGCGCGTAAAAAGCGGCCAGCCGCCGGCCGTCTTCGGGCCGGATAGGCCGCAGCAAAAGCTTGATGTGGTTGAGCTTGACCTGTGTCTCGAGCTCCGCCGGGTAAGGGCTGATGGAGGGCGGCAACGGCGCGGCGCCGGGGGCGCGAAGGCCTATCCGGGCATCCAGCGCCAATACGCCGTGTCCGTCCACCAGCAAGGGATTGATGTCGAGCTCGGCGAGCAGGGGCTGGTCGCACGCCAGCCGTGAAACCTTCTGGAGGGCGTCGCGCACGGCGGCCGTGTCGGCCGGCTTGGCTCCCCGGTAGCCGCCCAGCAGCGTGTCCATGCCGGCGCGCGATACCAGGTCCTTCGCAAGCGCGTCGTTGACGGGCGCCAGGGCGACGGCGTGGCGCGTGTGAAGTTCGACCGCCGTGCCGCCTTCGCCGAACAGGATCACCGGCCCGAACACCGGGTCGGTGGCAATGCCCGCAATCAGCTCCTGCGCGCCGGGCCTGTCGGCCATGGCCTGCACCGCAAAACCCTGCAACACCGCATGCGGCGCCCGCCGCGCCACGCTCTCGCCCATGCGCGATGCCGCCGCGAGCACTTCATCGGCGGAGGTGAGCCCGATCTCGACACCGCCGACATCCGACTTGTGAATGATGTCGGGCGACATGACCTTCAGGGCCACCGGGAACCCGATGCGCTGCGCAAGCGCCGCGGCCTCGACCCCATCCCGGGCCCGCTCGATCGCCAGGGTAGGGATGCCATAAGCCTGCAGGACCTGCTGGACCTGTACGGCGTCCAGCCAGCGTTGCCCGGCGGCCGCGGCCTGTTGAAGTATTTCGCGCGCCCGCACCGTGTCCGGGGCGCCGGCCTGCCCGCCCAGGCCCGGCAACTCGCGCAATGCCGCCTGGTTGCGGGCGTAGGCCGCGAGTTGCAGCCACGCCTTGACACTGCGCTCCGGGGTGTCGAAGCAAGGCACGCCGGCGGCCGAAAACGCGGCACGGGCCGCCGCCACCGAGGGCGCGCCCAGCCAGCATGACAGCACGGGTTTGCGGCGCGTGATCAAGGGCAGGCAGGCCGCGGCGATGTCGGGCGCCGGCAC
Source organism: Polaromonas sp. LjRoot131 (assembly GCF_964252805.1). Classification (NCBI taxonomy): domain Bacteria; kingdom Pseudomonadati; phylum Pseudomonadota; class Betaproteobacteria; order Burkholderiales; family Comamonadaceae; genus Polaromonas; species Polaromonas sp. LjRoot131. The sequence continues at coordinate 1,441,947 of NZ_CAXUPF020000001.1, forward strand.
GATGGCCGTGGGCGCATGCATGAACAGCACGCCGTCAACTTCCGGCGCCGCCAGCAGTATGCGCAGCGCGTCCTGGTAACGCGACACCGGCGCATCACCCACGATGTCCACGGGATTGCCATGGGACCAGGCCTGAGGCAGGCAGGCGTCGAGCGCGGCCAACGTATTTGGCGCGAGTTCGGCCAGCTTGCCGCCGCCCAGTGCCAGCGCATCGGCCGCCAGCACGCCGGCGCCCCCGCCATTTGTCAGGATGACAAGCCTGTCGCCAAGCCAGACCTGCCTGTGCGCCAGGGTTTCGGCCGCGCCGAACAGGTCCTCCAGCGTGTCCACGCGCAGCATGCCGGCGCGCCGCACCGCCGCATCAAACACCAGGTCCGACCCGGCGAGCGCCCCGGTATGCGAGGCGGCCGCGCGGGCACCGGCGGGTGCCCGCCCTCCCTTGACGACAATCACCGGTTTGTTGCGCGCCGCGGCGCGCGCGGCCGACATGAACTTTCGGGCCGAGGTTACCGACTCCATGTACATCAGGATGGCACGGGTCCCGGGGTCGCTGCCGAGGTAGTCGAGCACGTCGCCGAAATCCACGTCGGCGACATCGCCCAGCGAGATGAAATGCGAAAACCCAATGCCCCGGCCGTTGGCCCAGTCGAGCATGGCCGTGGCCAGCGCACCCGATTGGGTGACGAAGGCGATGTTGCCGGGCAAGGCCTTGCCGGGCGCGAAGCTGGCGTTCAGCCCTATTCCAGGCACCAGGATGCCCAGGCAGTTCGGCCCGGCGATGCGCAGCAGGTGCGGCCGTGCGGCGTCGAGCATGGCGCTCTCCCAGGTCCCGCCCTCCTCCCGTGCCTGCCGCAGGCCTGCGGACATGACAATCGCCGCACGCGTGCCGCGCCTGCCCAGTTCCGCGACGATACCGGGAACCCTTGCGGCCGCCGTGCAGATGACCGCCAGGTCGGGCGTGCCCGGCAGGGACGCCACGTCAGGCCAGGCCTGCTCCCCGCCTATGCGCGCGTGATTCGGGTTGACCGGCCAGAGCGGGCCTTTGAAGCCGCCCGCCTTCAGGTTACGCAGGACCACTGCGCCCACGCTGTTCGGGCGATCGGACGCGCCGATCAAGGCGACCGAACGGGGTTGAAACAACGCTTCCAGGTTTCGCACGCTCATGGCTGGCTCCAAAGCAGCATGGCCGGCGCCATGCGATACGCCAGACTAATGCCCGCATCGTCATGCGCACTTGCGCCAGATCAAACCAGGCCGCGTCTGGCCGTCGCACACTGGGTGTTCCAGCCACCCATCCATCTATTCATTCATCCCTGAAAGGACATGCCATGAGCACCCGAAACGCCCGGAAGTCCGCTTCGCCCGAAGCCGCCACATCCGACATCGCCGTCCCGACCCTGCTGGCCGACGCGGGTCGGCAGCAGATGGCTTTTGCAACCAATACCGCCGCCATCCTGTTTCGCGGCTCCGAGGAAATTCGCTACATCCAGCAACAAGCCGCGCAACAGGCGACCGAGCGCCATGAAACGGTGGCGCAGAAGCTGCGTGATAACTGCACGCCCACCGAATTGATGGCCATGCAGGCCGACCTGCTGAACTTCGACCTCCAGGGTTCCGCGAAATACTGGCAGGCCATCGCAGCGGCGATGCTCAAAACCGAAATGGAGCTGATGGCCTGCGTCACGCATGTCGCGGACAGCCGTCCCGGCGAAGCCCTGAAGCCGGCGCTTGAAGCCTGGAAGGCCACCCTGGCCAATGCCGTCAACGGCACCCTGAAGGCCGCGGCGCATTGAGGCGGCGGGCCGGCCCGCCCGGCTCAGCGCCGGTGGACATAGGTGCCCGGCGCCTCGACGACGCCAAGGCCGCCGGCCGCCCTGCCGACAGGCACGGCGGGCACGCGTGCCGAAGAATGCGCGCGCAGCCAGGCATGCCAGGCCGGCCACCACGAGCCCTGCACCACCGGCGCACCGTCCCTCCACTGCTGCGGCTCGGTGGGCGCACCCATTGCGTGGCTCGTCGCGATCCGGTAATGGGCCTGTGGCTTGGCCCCGGGCCCCGACGCGGGGCTCACAACGCCGGCGTTGTGCCCGCCCGAGACCAGCACAAAGGTGACGGGCGCCGCGGCCAAGTGGTGGATCTTGTACACCGAGGCCCAGGGCGAGACATGATCCTGCTCGGTGGACAGCGCAAAAAGCGGAACGCTGATGTCGGCGAGGTTGACCGGCCGGCCCTCCACCCTGAAGCGGCCCTCCGCGAGGTCGTTGTGGAGGTACAGGCCCCGCAGGTACTGGCTGTGCATGCGCGCGGGCAGGCGTGTGGCATCCGCATTCCAGGCACGCAACGCGGTCATCGGTGTTTCGGCGCCCATGAGGTATTCATGGACCAGCTTGGACCAGACCAGGTCGCGCGAGTTGATCAAGGCGAAAGCCCCGGCCATCTCCCGCCCGTCGAGAAAGCCCCGGCCGGCCATCAGGTTCTCGAGAAACGCGATCTGGCTTTCATCGATGAACAGGCCCAGCTCGCCCGGCTCCGCAAAATCAGTCTGGGCCGCCAGCAGGGTCAGCGTGGCCATGGCGGCCGGCACACCTGTTTGCGGCGCTGCCGCTGCGATAGACAGCAAGGTGCCGCCCAGGCAGTAGCCGGCGCAATGCACGCGGCGTCCGGGGGCCTGTTTGCGCACCGCCTCGAGCGCAGCCACAACGCCCAACTGCAGGTAGTCCTCAATGCCCAGGTTACGGTCGCCGGAGTCCGGGTTCCTCCAGGACACCATGAAGACCCTGTGGCCTTTGGCCACCAGGTATTTCACCAGGGAGTCCTGCGGCGTGAGGTCCAGGATGTAGTACTTCATGATCCAGGACGGCACGATGAGCACGGGTTCCGCGTCCACCCGTGCGGTGGTCGGCTGGTATTCGATCAGTTCCACCAACCGGTTGCGCATCACCACCCTCCCCGGCGTGCACGCCACATCGCGCCCGACCGCAAAGCGCTCGATGCCGCGCGGGCTTCCGTTGCCCAGCAGCGTGACGGCGTCCCGCCACCAGTTCGAGAACCCGCCAACGAGGTTTGCGCCGCCGGTGCGCATGGTTTTTCCCAGCACCTGGGGGTTGGTGGGCACGAAATTCGAAGGCGCGCACATGTCAAGCCATTGCCGCACCGAAAAAGCGGCGACCTCCTGATGGTGGCGCGACACCCCGCGAACGCCCTCGCCGGCCTCGGCCCACCAGCGCTCCTGCAGCAGGAATGCCTGCGCCAGCTGTTTGTAGGGCGGCAGGCTCCACTCGGGCGCGGAAAACCGCTTGTCGCGCGGCTCGGGCTCTATGCAACCGGGACAATCGGCGTAGCAGGAAGGACCGGCATATTGCACCCACCGGAGCAGCTTGTGCCAGGCGCTGGCGGCCAGTTCCGCCTGTTTGCCCGGCGATGCGGCCAGGTGGCTCAGCCAGTCGGCCTGCGCCAGCAACACGGACGCGGGCGAAATACCGTTGGCCATGCGGGCCAGTAAAAGCTGCAGTGGCATATCCGCGGGCGCGGGCCCGGCGGGCGCAATGGTCGGCTCGGCGGGCATGGTCCGGTTTCCGGTGGTTAAAAAATGGCAGGCGCCGCGACAGGAAGGAACGCGCTCACACGGCGCTGGGCGACAGGTCCGTCGGCCGCACCGCATCGTCCTTCTTCGCATGGTCCCGAACCGCGGTGCCGAAGGCGTTCAGGCCAGTGACGTAACTGCCGTCGTCCACTTCGCGCGCGGTGAACGAGGTCGACAGGATGGGCGGACGGCCCAGTATCCGGTCGATCTCGGCGAAGGCATTGGTGGCACCCTTGCCGCCCATCACCGAGATGACGGCCACCCGCTTGAGGCTGGGGGCACGGTCGCGCACAAAGCTGCGCATGGGCCCGGCCAGCTCGGCAAGCCAGATCGGCGCGATCAGCACCACCGTCTCGAAGCCGCGCGGGTCAGGTCCCTCGTAGCGAATCTCGGGATGGCGCCTGAGCAGCGAATCGGCCACGCAGCGCAGCATGCCGGCAGTGCCGGCGCGCGAGCGCGTTTCGCGCACCTCGCCGCGCTGCCACTGGAACTGGCTGGCCAGCAGATCGGCCACGCGGCGCGAGGTCCCGGTGTTGGAATAACAAACGATGAGAGTTTTGTCGGACATGGTTCTGCTCCTTGTAAGGTTGCATGCAACAAGCTGCGGTCGGTCGGGCGCTGGGCAGACACCGGCCACCAGCGAAGGGTATGGCGGGCGGCGGGCTCACCGCTTGACGTAAATCAAAGCCGGCGGCCTTGCCTGAGGCGCCCGTCGTCGGCCGCGCCTTGCGAGGCTGCTGAAAGGTAGCGCAAGGCCAGCAGCCACAGCGTCATGGCGCCCAGGATCAGCAACAGCCCCGCGGCGCCCCGCCCGGATGGCGCGACAAAGCCCAGGACCCCGCGCAGCCAGGGCTGCCACAGCACCAAGGAAAGAAGCACAGCGACACCGGCGGCCAGGCGCGGGAGCCAGGGATTCTTGAGGATATTCACCGAATGGCGATGGACCAGCACCAGCAGAAACAAACCCGCGACCAGGCTCGCGAACAGCGCCGTGCGGATCTCGGCCGCGGGCCAGCCCTGCCCCAGCATCCAGCCGTTGGCCGCGAGCAGCGCCAATGCCAGGCCCAGGCCCTGCAACAGGCCGTAGGCCATGTTGCGCAAGGCGAACGGCGAATCTGTCGCCGGCCTGGGCGGGCGGCGCATCAATGCCGGGTCCGCCGGCTGCGCTTCAAACAATATCGAGCAAGCCGGATCGATGATGAGTTCGAGCAGAATAATCTGCGCGGGCAGCAGGAGCACAGGCCAGCGAAGCAAGGCCGGCACCAGCGCGAGCGCAACGATGGGCACATGTACCGCGAAGATGAAGCGAACCGCGCTTCGGATGTTGTCGTCGACATGGCGGCCCTGGCGTATGGCATTCGCGATGCTGGCGAAGCTGTCGTCGAGCAGCACCAGGGCCGCGGCCTCGCGCGCCACGTCGGTCCCGCGCTCGCCCATGGCGATCCCGGCATCGGCGGCCTTGAGCGCCGGCGCATCGTTGACGCCGTCGCCCGTCATGCCCACCGTGCCGCCGTCGGCCTGCAGCGCGCGCACCAGCCGCAGCTTCTGCTCGGGCCTGAGCCGCGCGCAGATGGCGGTGTTCCTCAAGCGGCTTCGCAGCGAGGCATCGTCCAGCGCATCGATATCCGTACCGGTCAGCACGTCGGAGGGATTGGGCAGGCCCGCCTGCCGGGCAATCGCACTGGCCGTCACAGGGTGGTCCCCCGTCATCATGATCACGCGTATGCCCGCCTCGCGGCAATCCTGGACGGCTTGCGGCACCGTGGGCCGCAGCGGATCGGCCAGGCCCAGCAGGCCGGCAAAGCGCAGCGTGAGGTTCTGCTGGCTTTCGGGCAATGCGGCACCTGTCCATTCACCGCTCGCCACGCCGAGGACGCGCAGGCCTCTTGCCGCCATGTCCTGCACCTGCTGCTGTACCGCCTCGCGTTGAGGTCCCGGGAGCCGGCACAAGTCCATGACCGCCTCCGGCGCGCCTTTGGTGGCCAGAAAATAACGCCCCGGGATCTCGCCGCCGTAGGCGTGGGTGACGGCCAGGAGTTGCGGCGTGAGCGGGTACTGCTGCGCCGGCTCGGCGCCCAGGCGCGCGCTCGAGTCCGGGCCCAGGCGTGCGTCCCCGACGGCGCGAATGGCTTTTTCCATCGGATCGAACGGTTTGAGCGGCGTGGCCAGCATGGCGCATTCGAGCAGTTCCGTGAGCGCAGGAGGAAGCTGCGCATCGCTGCCGGCCTTGAACACGGCATCCGCACCCGCCAGCTCAACGAGCGCCATGCGGTTCTGCGTCAGGGTGCCGGTCTTGTCCACGGCCAGCACCGTGATCGCGCCCAGAACCTCGACTGCGTCGACCCGGCGCGTGAGGATTTTCTGCCGGGACAATCGCCAGGCCGCCAGCGCCAGGAACACCGCGAGGACGACGGGAATCTCCTCCGGCAGCACCGCCATCGCAAAGGCGATCGCCGGCAGCAGGCTGGCGACAAAGCCCTGGCCGTCCCTGAGCCAGGCCAGCAGCACCAGCAGCGCGGCGACTGCCAGCCCGGCGCCCGCGAATCCCCGCACGATGCGCCGCGACTGCCGGTACAGCCTGGAGGCCGGGGCCTGCGTCGTCGCAAGGGCCACGCCGATGCGGCCCATCGCGGTCCGGCCAGCCGTGGCGCACACCCTGGCGAGTCCCGTGCCCTGCGTGATCACCGTGCCGGCGTAAACCGATGCGCCGCTTTCGCCATCGGGTTCAAGGCCGTCCCGCTGCGCGGGCTCCGGCAATTTGGGCCTGGGCACGGATTCGCCGGTCAGCAGCGACTCGTCGACTTCAAGGGCGCCCTCCAGCAAGGCCGCGTCGGCGGCAATACGGTCGCCCTCGCGCAGCACCAGCACATCCCCGCAGACCACTTCGCGGCAGGCGATGCGAAGCTCCCTGCCGTCCCGAAGGACCAGCGCGCGCGGTGCCGACAGCTCGCGCAAGGCCTCCAGCGCCCGCTGTGTTTTACGTTCCTGGAACAGCGTCAGCGCGACGATCAGCAAGACCGAGGCCAGCAAAAACGTGGCCTCGGCCGTATCACCCAGCACCAGGTAACCCGTGCCCGCCGCCAGCAGCATCAGGAACATGGGCTCCTTGACGACACCCAGTGCGATCCACCCAAAGCTTTGCGGTTCGCTTCCGGGTAGCAGGTTGGGCCCGTCGGCACGCAGCCGCGCGTCGGCTTCCTCGCTGCTCAGTCCCTGGACCCCGGGCAGCGGCGCGCGCGGCAATTCATCGGCTCGGGCTGCGGTGTTCATGGTTTCGGCGCGATCCGTACAGCCCGCCACCTATTTTTTGGCACCGGAATCCGCGCCCTTGTCCGCCGCCCGTTTGCCGGCCTCGGCCGATTCCTGTGCGGCTTTGTCTGCGCTTCTCAAGGCATCCTGCGTTGCCTTCATGGCTTTCTGCGTTTGCGCCTGGTCAGACTGGCCGGCCTTGCGCAGCGCTTCCCCGGCGCGCCCCGACGCCGCGCGCACGGCGGATGCGGCGCGCCTGGCCGCCTCTGCCGCCTTCGCCGTGAGCTTTTTCATGTCGTCGGTGGCCGTCGCAGCGGCCTGCTCGGCCTTCTCACGGGCCTTTCTTGCGGCTTCGTCCGCCTTGAGCGCCTGCTCGCGGATATTCGCGGCGGTCCGCTTCGAAACGTCCTGGGCGGCGGTCTCGGCCAGCTGCAGCGTGAGCTTGACCAGGTCGGCCGCCGCGCGGGCGGAATCGGCCGCTTCCTGCGCGGCTTTCTGCGCGGCCGCCTTTGAACGCGCGGCCACGCCTGCCGGCGCACTGGAGGCTCCGGCAGGCGCCTGGGCTTGTCCAGGCGCCTGCGCCTTGGCTTCATCGGCTGCGTAACCCGCCGCACATGCGGCGAAGGCCGCGGCGATCACAAAAGTCCTCGTGTTCATGGTCTACCTTTCGACAGAGTTGGAGGTATCCATGATGGCCAGGCCGGGCGGCAAGCTACTTGATCTGGCGCAAGCGGCGCGCACTCCTGCCTGCACGCAGGCTTGGCCCTGCTTGCGCAAGATCAATACCGGCTTGCGCAAGCGCCGTGAAAATCGCGGTTCAAGCAGACCCAAGCCCATCCACCCATTTCAGGCATCCCAATGACACATTACGAAAATTCATTCGCGGAACACTTCGGCAAGCTCCTGGCCTCGCGCGAAGCCGAACTCAGGGCCGCCCTGGACACAGGCAACCAAAAAGAGCTTGCCGATGAACAGGCCGACAACGGGGAGGTGCGGGACTTCAAGGACCTGGCCGAGCGGGAGTCGCAATCCGACATGGCGGCGTTGGACGCGGAGCGCATTGCGACGGAACTTTCCCAGGTGCTTGCGGCCCGGCGTCGCTTGCGGGAGGGGACATTCGGCCGGTGCGCAGAATGCGGCAAGCCAATGGACCTGCGCCGCCTTGAAGCGCTGCCGTCTGCGGCGCTCTGTGTGGCCTGCCAGGCCGCGGACGAGCAAGCACCGGCCGCGCACCGCCAATCCACCCGCACTTGATCGGCATCAACACTTCGTGCCCAAAAATCGCCACCATGGATGATGTTTCAACCCCCATGAGGTACCTATCATGTTCAAGCGAATCCTGATCCCCGTGGACGGCAGCGACACCTCCAACAAAGCCCTGGTGGCCGGCCTGCAGATGGCGCGCGAAACCAGCGCCAGCGTGCGGCTGGTGCACGCCGTCAATGAAATGGCCTACTTGGGCGGTATTGACCCCTATGGCACCTACTCGGCCGACCTGGCCGGCATGATGCGCGAAGGCGGTGCCAAGGTATTGACCGATGCCATGGCAGTCGCCCAGTCGGCAGGCATCGAAGCCAGCCAGGCGCTGCTCGATGAACCCGGCAAGCGCCTGGGCGAAACCGTCGCCGAAGCCGCCAAGCTGTGGGGCGCCGACCTTGTGGTGGTCGGTTCCCACGGCCGGCGCGGCATAGGGCGCGTGCTGCTGGGCAGCGGCGCGGAGCAGATCCTGCGGCATGCGCCTGTAGCGGTCCTGGTGATCCGCAGCGCGGTTTCGTAGGGGGAGAACTACGGATCAGATTAAGTCCCTTCCTTCTGCCAGTGCCTTGGTCCGCGCGCTGGCCGATGCTTTGCACGCCCGGATCATGGAGACGCACATCTTGAATACGCGGTGCGCATGCGCCGCTTTTGCGCCGGGCGCTGTCTGCATACGTTAGCGAACGGTCTGGGATGTTTGCGATCGGTTCCGGGAGCGCTTGCCTTGGCCAAATCGGTATTGCCTTGATCCAGGGCAAAGCGCTGAACTGGCGATGCTTCAGACTGGGGAATGTCGAACGGCCGAATACAGTCTCCGGGCCGCTGCCTTTCCTTTTGCCGCCACCCGAGCAAAACCGGATAAAAGTCCATGCTACTTGTAAGGTCGATCAAAGATGCTCACGCACAGCACCATCAGCACTGACGGCATCGCGCATGCCGGTGTCATCCGCACGCATGACGAAGCACATGGGCGGCTGCAGCCCGAGGCCATGGGCTTTCTCAAGATGCCGACGCGATATCTTTTCTTTACCGGCAAGGGAGGGGTCGGCAAGACATCTCTGTCCACCGCCACGGCGCTGTCGCTGGCCGACGCCGGGAAAAAGGTTTTGCTGGTCAGTACCGACGCAGCATCGAATCTCGACGAAATGCTGGGCATCGAGTTGCGCAACATCCCCACACCGGTGCCCGGCGCCCCGGGGCTGTCGGTATTGAACATCGACCCGGACACGGCTGCAGAGTCCTACCGGCAACGTGTGCTGGCCCAGATGAGCCCACAAGCCAGCGAAGCGGAACTTTCAGCGGTTCGTGAGCAGTTGTCAGGCGCCTGCACCACGGAAATCGCCTCTTTCGACGAGTTCGCATCCCTGCTGGCCGACGATGCGAACCACCTCGACCATATCGTTTTTGACACCGCGCCGACGGGACACACCTTGCGCCTTCTCAGCCTGCCCAAGGCATGGAGCGGGTTTCTGGATGGCAACGACCACGGGGCATCCTGTCTGGGCCCGCACTCGGGCCTGAAGATGCAGGAGGCGCGGTTCAAGGCGGCGCTGGAGGCTTTGGGCGACCCGGCTAAAACGACTGTGCTTCTGGTTACCCGGCCGGACCGGGGCGCGATTGCCGAGGCGGCACGCACCTCTGGGGAACTCCGGGCCTTGAGCCTGAACAACCAGCGGCTGGTGGTCAATGGCGAGTTTCACGCCAGCGATGCAGCCGATGCGGTGGCGGCGGCCATCGAGGCTGTCGGGCAGCAGGCCCTGGCAGAAATGCCTTCTTCCCTGCGCGCACTGCCGCAGGACAGAGTGCCCTTGAGGGTGTTCGACACCGTCGGCTTGCCGGCCCTGCGCGCGCTTCTTGCGGCAGACTCCGGTCGCATGGCGGCCGGCAAGACGCTTGCGGCAAAGCCCGTCGGCCCTTTCCCGGGTCTGGACGCCCTGGCCGACGAACTGGTTGCGAGCGGACACGGGCTGATCATGGTCATGGGCAAGGGTGGCGTCGGCAAAACGACAGTCGCCGCCGCGCTGGCCCTTGGACTGGTCCAGCGCGGCAAAACCGTGCACCTGAGCACCACCGATCCGGCGGCCCACCTTGCGGGCACGATAGGGGGCGAAGTGCCGGGCCTGCGGGTGGACCGCATAGACCCCAAAGTCGAAACGCAGCGCTACATCGACAAGATCATGGCGGCCAGGTCACCCGGCCTGGATGCGCAGGAGCAGGCCCTGCTGCTGGAAGACCTCCAGTCGCCGTGCACCGAGGAAGTGGCCGTGTTTCACGCCTTCTCGCACGTTGTCAGTGAAGGACGCAGTGCCTTTGTGGTGCTGGACACCGCACCGACCGGCCATTCCCTGCTGTTGATGGACGCCACCGGCGCCTACCACCGGCAGATGATGCGGGAGTACGAAGGCCGGGGCGCAACGCGCGTTGTCACGCCATTGATGAGGCTGCAGGATGCGGCCTACACAAAAATCATTCTGGTGGCCCTGCCGGAGGTAACCCCGGTCTCACAGGCCGCCGCCCTGCAGGACGACCTGCGACGCGCCGGCATCGAGCCCTATGCGTGGGTGCTCAACAAGAGCGTGCTGGCGGCCGGCACCACGGACCGCTTGCTGGCGGCGCGGCTTGCCGGTGAGCGCAAGCAGATGGATCGCATGGCCGGCGGACTGGCCAAACGGGTCTTCATATTGCCCTGGCTGATCCGTCCGCCGGTCGGCGTGGTGGAGTTGTCCAGACTTGTGGCGAAAAAGTGAAGAGGTTGATACATGCCTGGCGTGCCCCCCCGGACTGCACCACGGGACTCAACACTGTCAGGTCCAACAACCGGAATCCTCGCGGCCATTTAAAGCAGGCTCGATGCCTGCGGCCCTAGCACCCGCACCACAAGACCGCCCAGCCCGGTCGAAGTTTCAACTTGCAACTGCATCCCATGCACGGCCGCGATGCGCCGCACGATGGACCAGCCCAGGCCGCTGCCGCTTTCGGTGTTGCCGGTCACCCGGAAAAACCGCTCACCGAGCCGCTGGAGTTCGCCTTCGGTCATGCCCGGGCCGCTGTCTTCCACACGCAAAACCACCCGTCCATCCTGCAGCTGAACCGACACTTTCACGCGCGCCATCGCGGGGCTGTATCTCACCGCGTTGTCTACGAGGTTGCGCACCAGCACGGCCAGCAGGATTTCGTCGCCCTGAAGATGGCAGGATTCCGCGGCGTCGAACTCCAGCGTCTGGTTTTTGCTGATGGCCTTGGGTGCCAGCTCTGCGACCACGCGCCGCACCAGTGCACTCATGTCCACTGACGCAGACGCCGGCAGTGCGGCGGCGTCCAGCCTCGACAGGGTCAGCAGTTGCTCCACAAGCCGGGCCGCCCGGTCGCAGCCCTCGAGCGTGTTGTGCAGCGCGTGCCTTCGCGGGCCTTCGGCGGTTTCGCCCAGCGCCACCTCGGCCTGTGCCCGGATGGCGGCAATCGGTGTGCGCAATTCGTGGGCGGCATCGGCGGTAAAGCGCCGTTCAGACTCCAGCAGCGTCGCTATGCGCACAAACAGGGCGTTCAGGGCATCAACCATGGGCACCATCTCCGATGGCACGTCGTTCAGGGCAAGCGGCAGTACGGCCGCCGGTTGCCGCTCGGCCAGCGCGTGGCCGAGCCGGCGCATGGGTGCAACGCCGCGGTACACGGCCCACCACAGCGCCAGGGCAAGCAAAGGCAGAGCCAGCGCCATGGGCCACAGCGTGCTGCGCAGCACCGCCAGCAAGATGTCGTTGCGGGAGCCCGTTTGCTCCCCCACATACACCTGCACGTCGTCCTCCGCGCCATAGGTGGCAAACACCCGCCACGCTGAACCGGCCATCTGCACGGTGGTGAAGCCGGTTTTGAACTGTTTGCTGCGCTCGACCATGGGCGTGACAGGTGCGTTGGCAGAACGCAGCGTAAGCCGGTTCTCATGAAACACCTGGAACATCACTTTGGGCGCGTAGCGGTGCAGTGTGGGCGTATCAACGCCTCGGTCGCCCTCCTCCAGCTCCTGTGCCTGCTGCACCACCAGCAGGGCGGCGGCCTGGGCCAGGTGGCCGTCAAGCAGTTCGTCAAGCTCATGGCTCGCATCCAGCCATGTCAGCGCCGCGGTCGCCAGCCAGACCGCCAGCATCACGGAAAGCACCATGGCCGTCAGGCGGCCCTGCAGGGAGCGCGGCCGCATCATCACGATTTCGGCGCGTCGCGTTGCAACATATAACCGACACCACGCACCGTATGGATCAGCGTGCTGCCCAGCTTGCGCCGCAGGTTGTGGACATGAACTTCCACGGCGTTGCTCTCCACCTCCTTGCCCCAGCTGTAGAGCTGCTGCTCAAGCTGTTCACGGGAAAGGACACGGTTGGCACTGAGCATGAGCGCTTGCAACAGGTCAAACTCGCGGGTAGACAGGGTGACGGACTGACCGGCCTGGTGCACGGAGCGGGCGGCCGGGTCGAGCACGACATCCTGCGCACGCAGGCACTCCTGCGGTTGGCCGTGCGCCCGGCGCACCAGCGCCCGCAGGCGGGCGGCCAGCTCCTGCATATCGACCGGCTTGACCACATAGTCGTCGGCCCCTACATCAAGCCCGCGTATGCGGTCCGGCACCGCGTCTCGGGCTGTCAGTACCAGCACAGGCGTCACGAAGCCCGCCCGCCGAATGCCGCCCAGAACCTCCAGGCCGTCCTTGCGCGGCAATCCGAGGTCGAGCACGGCTGCGTCATAGACCTGTGCGCGCAACTCGCGTTCTGCGGCCGCACCATCGCGAACCCAGTCAACCTGAAAGCCAAGCTGCCTCAGGCCGGACTGCAGGCCGTCACCAAGCAGCATGTCGTCTTCAGCAAGCAGGATGCGCATGAGGCAATTCTCCCATTTGTTCCATGGGGACGCTCAGTCGTCATCCCCCTCCAGGCCGGCAGCTTTCGCCGCTGCTGCGGGCCGGTCCGTCAGGCGGCCGGAGGGAGCGCCTTGCCATTGCAGCCACCAGAAGCCCAGCACCGCCACGAGCATCAGGATTGCCACGCTGCGCCAGGCCCGTGCAACAGCGTCCTGAGGGCGGCCGGTCTTGTAGCCGGTGACCATGGGCCACACCAGGTTCTCACGGTGCAACCAGCCGGCAGCCAGCACGCCGGCAATATGCAGTCCCACCACCGCCAGCATGGTGTTGGCGGCCAGCTCATGCAGGTCTTCCAGCCAGCCCCCGCCAAAATCGTTGTAAGTGGCCCAGCCCGTCGCCGCGATCAGCGCGGCCAGCCCCAGCAGCGCCACGATGGCCATCGCGCCGGCCGGATTGTGTCCGATATGGTGCTCCGGCCGGCGCAGCAGCAGGGCACGCAGATAGCTTGCCACCGCGCGCGGTCCGCGCACAAAGCTGGAAAAGCGCGCGTAACGCGTGCCGATCAGGCCCCAGAGCACACGAAAGATCACCAAACCGGCCATGGTGTAGCCCAGCGTGACATGCAGCAGTCGCCAGCTTTCGCTTTCGGCGGTGATGTAGGCCCCCGTAAAACTGAGCACCAGCAACCAGTGGAAAACACGCACCGGAGCGTCCCAGACAAGTACCCTGCCCGTACCCTGGGCCTGGGCGGGTATTTCAGCCGAAGGGGCGCCCGCCGGATCAGCGGGGGATGCGGATGTCGCGCTCATTGAATTCTCCTTGGTCAGCTCGTGTATGGCAGGCGATGCAGTTGCCTGCGCTTTTGACCGCCGGCAGTTTCCAGGTGGCGGGCGCCACCTCATCGTGTTTGCGAATGAACCACGCGGAACGGGTGATGCGATCCTGCGGCGGCTCTTGCGTCACGCGTTTATAGGTACCCGCGTGGGTGTCCAGCCAGACGGACAGGTCCTTGACCGTGGCGGCGTCCAGCGAAGCGTCGGTGCCGTAGTGGTTCTTCAGGTTGCCCATCACGCGCCGCCACGACGCGGCGGGCAGCATGCCCGGCGGGTAAGCCACATGGCACGCCGCGCATTCCTGCTGGTACTTGGGCAGCAGCGGCACCAGACGCCCGCCATCGGCCAGCGCGGTGTGCGCCACGCCGACTGCGGCAAGCAGGCCCGCGCAGTATTTGCAGAAGCGGGAACGAAGGCGGCGAATCATGTGTTTTCCTTTCAGGAGGGTGTTGCCGGCGTCAGGGCTTGAGCGTGAGCAGCCAGCTCAGCACGTCGGCCTTTTCGGCCGCGCTGCATTCGCGGCCCAGCACGTCGTTGCAGTTGCGGCGGAACCATTTTTCGGTTTTCACTGCATCCGTGAAACGCTCTGGGTTGAAGGCCGGCGCTAGCGGGCCAATCGACTTGCCGGTGGATGCATGTTTGCCGGCCTGCGTGGGCACTGCACCATGGCAGGAGGCGCAGCTCCATTCGCGGCCCTGTCGTGCGGTGAACAGCTGCTGGCCCCGGGCCGGCACGGCAGGCGCACCGGCCTGGGCGGTGTAGCCGCCCAACATCTCCGCCGGCGTGGCTGCCTGGGCGACCTGCGTATATACCGTGCCGGCGAGGCAGGCCGCGGCGATTGCGAGACAGAGACCCCTGCGGCATGGGGGCGGTGACGAAAAGTACATGGGGGACACCTCTTGCTTTGAATGACTTCATGATGTTGCGCCGTCCTTAGGGTTTTCTTAAGCGGGATACGCTGTGCCCGACATTGCGGGCGCATGCGGCGCCGACCGTGTTTGATACGCCCGTTTGACCGGAATCAAACGGAATTCCAGGTCCCGGTCTATCCTTTTCCCATGCACACCGCAGACGATGCCCTTTTGTCCGCCCGTGAACGGGTCCATGCGCTGGCCGGTGTTTTGCATGCACGGGTGATTGAGACGCACATTTCGTGGGTGCTGCTGGCGCAGGACACTGCCTACAAGATCAAAAAACCGGTGCATCTTACTTTCGTCAATTACGCCAGCCTGCAAGCCCGGCTGCGGTTTTGCGAAGAAGAGGTCCGCCTGAACCGGCGGCTCGCCCCTTCGCTTTACCTGGGGGTTACGCGTATCACGGGGGCGCCGCATTCACCGGAGCTGGATGGCGAGGGGCCGGTGCTTGAATACGCGGTGCGCATGCGCCGCTTTGCGCCGGGCGCGCTGTTCAGCGAAAAGGCCGCCGCGGGCGATCTGGGTGCGAGCGACATCGACGAACTCGCCGCGCTGCTGGCCGGCTTCCATGAAAGCGCGCCGCGTGCCCAGGCCGCCGCCGGTTTCGCCGGCGCACCGCAACGCCGGCAGGCGGCGCTGGCCGCGCTTGACGGCGCCCATCCGTTGATGGACGAAGCCGCGTACGGAGAGCTCAAAGCCTGGCTTGAGGCAGAATCGGCGGCCCTCGCGCCGCTGTGGGCCGCGCGGCAGGCGGACGGCCATGTGCGCGAATGCCACGGCGACCTGCACCTGGCCAATATCGTTAGCCTCGATGGCGGTGTAGCGGCCTTCGACTGCATCGAGTTCGACCCGGCGCTGCGCTGGATCGACGTTCTTGACGACATCGCCTTCGTGGTGATGGATCTCTGGGCCCATCAGCGAAAAGACCTGTGTTTCCGTTTTCTCAATGCCTGGCTGGACCGGACGGGCGACCACGGCGCCCTGCCGGCGCTGCGCTTTGCCGTGATCTACCGGGCGCTGGTCCGGGCCCAGGTGGAGCAGCTGCGCGATGCCGGCGGCCCTGCCGCGCGCCGCTATCTGGATACCGCGCTTGCCTGGGCCGCGCCCGAAGATGCCCGCTCGAACGTCCGGCTCTTCATCACCCATGGTTTGCCGGGGTCCGGCAAAACTTTCACGTCGCAGCGCATCGTCGAGCGGGAATGCGCGATTCGCCTGCGCTCCGACGTTGAACGCAAACGCCTGCACGGCCTGGGCATGCTGGAGGATTCGCGCGCCAAAGGCGTGGATCTGTACCAAGCCGAGGCCGGGGCGCGCACATATGCGCACCTTTTGGCGATGGCGCGCACGGCACTGCGCGCGGGGTACCCGGTGGTACTCGACGCGGCCTTCCTGCGCCGCGCCGAACGCGAGGAGGCGCATGCGCTGGCGCTGGACATGCGGCTACCGTTTTGCATCGTGGACTGCGAAGCGCCCCTGGACGTGCTGCGCGCGCGCCTGCTGGCCCGCCGCGGCGATGCCTCCGAAGCCGACGCCGCCGTGCTGGAAAGTTTGCGGAAAACGGCGGAACCGCTGTCCGCGCGGGAGCGCGCTTTCGTCCAGGCGCTCCCCGCCGGGTGACGTACCTGGCCCGGACTTGCGTTTTATCAAGGCTGAAGGCGCTTGCCGCACCTACAGTGGCAAGAAGGACTGCCATGCAAGAACCGCTCCACGCTGCTACCGCCAATCGCTTGCGCCTGCGCAGGCTGGGCATAGACACCTACCAGGAACCGGTGCTGTACATGCACCGCGACTGCCCCGTCTGCCGCTCGGAGGGCTTTGAGGCGCAGTCGCGAGTGGAGTTGCGGCTGGACGGCCGCACCATCGTCGCCACACTCAATGTGGTCAGCGGCGATTTCCTGCCGCCGGATGAAGCCGGCCTTTCCGAGGCCGCGTGGCGCCTTCTCGGCGCGCGGCCGGATGCCGAGGTTTCGCTGCACCACCCCGCGCCGCTCGAATCGCTGGGCCATGTGCGCGCCAAGGTCTATGGAAAGCGTTTGGGCCAGGCGGCCATTGATGCCGTGATAGGGGACGTGGCGGCGGGCCGCTATTCGGACCTGCAGCTTGCGGCCTTTGTCACCGCCTGCGCGGGCGATCACCTGGACATCGACGAAACCATCGCCCTCACACGCGCCATGGTCAATGCCGGAGAGCGCATGCAGTGGGGCGAAGGGCTGGTCATGGACAAGCATTGCGTGGGCGGGCTGCCGGGCAACCGGACCACCATGGTCATCGTGCCCATCATCGCGGCTTGCGGGTTGCGCATGCCCAAGACTTCGTCGCGCGCCATCACCTCGCCCGCCGGCACGGCCGACACCATGGAGACGCTGGCGCCGGTAGACCTGGACGTGGCGCAGATACGCCGCGTGGTCGAGCGCACCGGCGGCTGCATCGTCTGGGGCGGCTCCGTGCGGCTCAGCCCGGCCGACGATGTGCTCATTCGCGTTGAGCGCCCGCTGGACCTCGACAGCCAGGGGCAGCTTGTCGCATCGATACTTTCAAAAAAGGCGGCGGCCGGCGCCACGCACGTGCTGATCGACATGCCCGTCGGCCTGACCGCCAAGGTTCGCAGCGCACATGCCGCCCACCAGCTTGCGCGGCAACTTGAGCAAGTGGGTCAGGCCCTGGGCCTGCGGATGCGCGTGGTACAGACGGACGGTGTGGCGCCCGTGGGCCGCGGCATCGGTCCCGCCCTCGAAGCGCGCGACGTGCTGGCGGTACTGCGCCGAGAGGACGGCGCGCCGGCTGATCTCGCGCAGCGCTCCCTGCACCTGGCCGGGCAGATTCTTGAATTCGGCGGCGCTGCGCCGGCCGGCGGCGGCATCGCGCTGGCCACCGCCGTGCTGGAGGACGGGCGCGCCTGGAAGAAATTCCAGGAAATTTGCGAAGCCCAGGGCGGCCTGCGCGAACCCCCGGTCGCCGCCTGCCGGCAGCCCGTTCCTTCGCCGCGCGCCGGCAGCGTGATCGCCATCGACAACCGGCGCCTGGCCCGCATCGCCAAACTCGCGGGGGCGCCCACCTCGGCCTGCGCCGGAATCGACATGAATGTGCAGCTGGGCGCGGTCGTGGAGCGCGGCCAGCCTTTGTTCACGCTGCACGCCGCCTCACCGGGCGAACTGGCCTACACCCTGGAATACGCCACCACGCAGGCCGAAGCCGTGCATGTGATGGAGGACGCGCGATGAAACGCGGCCCCCTGCTGGTCCTCGCCCTGCCCGGCGGCGCGCCGCTGGCCGAGGCGCTCGCGCGCAGCCTGCGCTGCGGCTGGAGCGAGCTGGCGCTGCACCACTTTCCCGACGGCGAAACCGGCGTGCGCATAGCCGCCCCGGTCCAGGGATGCCGCGTCTTGCTCGCCGGCAGCCTGGACCAGCCGGACGTCAAGACCCTGCCCCTGATTTTTGCGGCGGACGCGGCGCGCGAACTGGGCGCGGCACAAGTAGGCCTGGTGGCGCCCTACCTGGCCTACATGCGGCAGGACAAACGCTTTCATCCCGGCGAAGCCGTCACCTCGCGCAGCTATGCGCGGCTGCTGTCCGCGTCGCTGGACTTCCTGGTGACCGTCGACCCGCACCTGCACCGCGTGCACAGCCTGGGCGATATCTACCCCATCCGCACGCAGGTCGTTGCCGCCGCCCCGCTGATTGCCCGCTGGCTGCGCGGCCATGTCGCATCACCCTGGCTGATCGGACCCGACCAGGAAAGCGCGCAGTGGGTAGCCGAAGTAGCCGGGCTGGCCAACGCCCCCTGGACCGTGCTGCGCAAAACGCGGCGCGGCGACCGGGACGTGGGCGTGAGGTTGGCGGGCCGCGAACGCTGGCCGGAGCGCGTTCCGGTGCTGCTTGACGACATCATTTCCACGGGCGAAACCATGCTCGCCGCGACACGCCTGCTGGTCAAAGCCGGGCTGGGCGCCCCCGTGTGCATCGCCGTGCATGCGTTGTTTGACGCGCAGGCCCATCGCCGCCTGCTCGAAGGCGGCGTGTCACGCGTGCTGACATGCGACACGGTTGCCCACCCCTCCAACGCCATCCGCATGGCGCCTTTGCTGGCCCGCGCCGTGCGCCAGCTCAGCGCGACCGCGGACGCAGGAATCCGTCCGGGCTGAAGCCCATGACCCCACCAACACCCCAGGAGACATCCCATGACAACCATGAGCAAAATCGCCCTCGGCCTGATGGGCAGGCTGCGGCCGCTGCCCGCGCTGGGCGGCGCGGCCGCCGTGATCACCCTGCCGCCGCCCGACAGGCAGGGAGGCCTGCCGCTGATGGAGGTCCTGGCCGCGCGCCGCTCCCGTCGCGATTACAAGCCGGACGCGTTGCCGTTGCAACTGCTGTCCAGCCTGCTGTGGGCGGCCGGCGGCGTCAACCGCGACGACGGCGGGCGCACGGCGCCTTCGGCGCTGGGCACGCATGAAATCGATATTTTTGTGACCCTGCCGGGCGGCGCCTACCGCTACGACGCAGCCAGGCATGAATTGCATCTGGCCGCCGGCGCCGACCTGAGGCGCGTCACCGGCTACCAGGACTTTGTCGACGATGCGCCGCTGGACCTGGTCTATGTCGTCGACCATGCGCGCATGGGCTTCATCCCTGCCGGCCGTCGCGAAGCCTACGCGCATGTCGCGGCCGGGGCCATGGCGCAAAACGTCTACCTCTACGCCGCCAGCAGCGGCCTGGGCGCGGTGATACGCGCATGGATAAACCGCGCGGCGATCGCCGATGCGCTGGGCCTCACGCACGACCAGCAGGTCTTGCTGTCCCAGACCGTCGGCTACCCGGCGGGCGCTTGAACCAGGCGCCGTACCTATGTCCAGCCCAGCGGTACTCTCCGTACGCCAGCTTTGCAAGACCTACGGCTCGGGCGAGACGGCCGTGCACGCACTTCGCGACGTGAACCTGGAGGTTCAGGCCGGTGAGTTCATCGTGCTGCTCGGCGCATCGGGCAGCGGGAAATCGACGCTGCTCAACATCATCGGCGGGCTGGACGTTGCCACGAGCGGCGAGCTTGAATTCGACGGCCACGCGCTCAACGACGCCGGCGATACGGAACTCACCGGGTACAGGCGCAAGCACGTAGGTTTCGTCTTCCAGTTCTACAACCTCATACCCAGCCTGACCGTACGCGAGAACGTGGAACTGGTGACCGACATCGCCGCCAATCCGATGGCCGCGGACGAAGCGCTGGCCCTGGTGGCGTTGTCGCACCGGCGCGACCACTTCCCTTCGCAGCTCTCGGGCGGCGAGCAGCAGCGGGTGGCCATTGCGCGAGCCATCGCGAAGCGGCCGCGCCTGCTGCTGTGCGACGAGCCCACCGGGGCGCTGGACTATGCGACCGGCAAGCTGGTTCTCGAAGTCATCGCGCAAATCAACACCGGCCTGGGAACCACCGCCATCGTGATCACGCACAACGCGGCCATCGCGGGCATGGCGGACCGCGTGGTGCGGCTCGTGGACGGCCGCATCGCGGGCATCGAGACCCCCGCGCGTAAATTGACGCCCGCGGAACTGTCATGGTGACGGCATGAAGGCGCTCGACCGAAAAGTGCTGCGGGACCTGCGCTTGCTGTGGAGCCAGGCGGTGACGATCGCGCTCGTCGTTGCCAGCGGCATAGGCGGCTTTGTCGCCTGCCTTTCGGCGGTGGACACCTTGTCGCTCGCGCGTGAGCGCTTTTATGCCGATGGCCATTTCGCCGACGTCTTTGCGGTCGTGCGGCGCGCCCCCCAGGAGCTGGCGCTGCGCCTGGCCGCGCTGCCGGGCGTGATCGACGTCCAGGCGACGGTGGAGGCCGCCGCGCGCGTCACGGTGCCCGGCAGCACGGAGCCGGTCGTGGGCCAGCTGATCGGGCTGGACCATCGCCGGCCGCCGCGGCTCAATCTCGTGACGCTGCACGCCGGCCGGCTGCCGGAGCCGGGGTCGCGCGCGGGCGCCCTCGAGGCCGCCGTTTCGCGGGGGTTCGCGCTGGCGCACCACCTGGAACCGGGCTCACAGGTGACGGCGCTCGTCAACGGCAAGCAGCGGGTGCTCCGCATCACCGGCATCGCGCTGTCGCCCGAGTACATCTTCGCGGGGCTATGGGGCATGCCGGACCTGCGCGCCTTCGGTGTGTTCTGGGTGGACAAGGACGAGCTGGCCGCCGCGATGGACATGGAGGGGGCCTTCAATCACGTGGCGCTGAAGCTGGCGCCCCACGCGTCGGAATCCGCCGTGGCCGAGGCGGTGGATGCGCTGCTGTCGGGCCGCGGGGGGCAGCCGGCGCACGGGCGGGCCGAGCAGACCTCGCACGCCATGCTGGACAACGAGATTCATGAGCAGCGCATCCTGGGAACCGTGCTTCCGCTGATCTTCCTGGCCGTGGCGGCATTCCTGTTGCACGTGGTGGCCGCGCGCCTGGTGGCAACCCAGCGCGAGCAGGTCGCGGCGCTCAAGGCGCTGGGCTACGGCAATGGCAGCATCGCGCTGCACTACCTCAAGCTCATGGCGCCCATGGTCGGCGGCGGCTGGCTGGCCGGGCTGGCCCTGGGTAAATGGCTGGGCGTGATGCTGACGGGGCTGTACATGCAGACCTTCCATTTCCCGGGCTTTGACCACGTCGTGCAGCCCCCGCTGGTCGTCGTCAGCCTGGTCATTGTCTCGGTGACGGCCGCGCTGGGCATCCTTACCGCCATTGCCGCGACGGTCCGCCTTGCGCCGGCGGAGGCGATGCAGCCTCCGGCGCCCGGCCGCTTCCGGCGTTCGCTGATCGAACGCGTGCCGCATATCCGGCCCGGTCCGGCGTTGCGGATGATCCTGCGCAATGTCGAACGCAGGCCGCTGCGGGCGGCGGTGACGACGGGCGGTGTCGCGGCCGCCGTGGCCATCGTCATCATGGGAAACTTCTTTCGCGATGCGATGGAGGTGATCGTCGACACCTCCTTCAACCTCGCCATGCGCGCGGATGTCGCCGTGTGGACGACGGACCCGGTGGATGCCGGCGCGGCGCGGCTGCTGGCGCGCGTGCCGGGGGTTCTTCAGGTCGAGGCGGGGCGCGGCGCGGCGGTGCGCTTTGTGCACGGCCAGCGCCGGGAAACGGGTTCGATCCAGGGTTATGCCCAGCCGCCTTCACTTCGCCGGGTCATCAATGTGGACCAGCATGAGGTGGTGCCGGCGCAGGAGGGCCTGCTGATGAGCGACCGGCTCGCGGCCAAACTCGGCCTGCGCGTGGGAGACACGGTGACCGTGGAGGTTCGGGAAGGCCGGCGACCGGTCCGCGAGGTGAAAGTCACTCGCATCGTGCGCGACATGATGGGCCTGAACGCCTACATGGACCGCCGCGCGCTGAACCGGCTGCTCGGGGAAGGCGACGTCGCGTCGCTGTTCAGCCTGTATGTCGAGCGCGGGGCGGCCCCCGCGGTGCTCCAGGCCACGCAGGCCATGCCGCGTGTGGCCGGGTCCTTCAGCAAGGCGACGATGCTGCGCAACATGCGCGAGGTCACGGCGCGAAACATCCTGATCATGAGCAGCGTGCTCACGGCCTTCGCGGCCGTGATCGCCGTCGGCGTGGTCTACAACAACGCGCGCATCGCGCTGTCCGAGCGGACCTGGGAACTCGCCAGCCTGCGCGTTCTGGGCTTCACGCGCACCGAAGTCTCCCTGCTGCTGCTGGGCGAACTTGCGCTGGGCATCGGCGTCGCTTTGCCGCTCGGCATGGCGCTGGGCTGGGCCCTGACGCATGGCATCGTTGAGCTGATGCGCTCAGACCAGTTTTATTTTCCCGTGCTGATCAGGCCGCGCACCTACGCCTGGGCCGCGTTGTGCGTGGTGGCCGCGGGCCTGGCCAGCGCGCTCGTGGTGCGCAGGCGCATAGACGCGCTGGACATGGTGGCCGCGCTGAAAACGCGGGAATAGGACGGCACGCATGCTTGACGCCTTGATCCAGATCAGGCCGGGAACCGCCAGATCCGCCTACCCTTGCCGCACCCGCCCCTTATGACTTTATGTCCAGCATCGAGAAAATCATCATGAAAGTTCACCAAGGTCCCGCCGGCCGCGTGATGCGCACGGCGGCCGGGTTCAAGCTTCCGGCGCCCCGCCTCACGGGCGCAATTTCCGCCGGGTACGGCGCGGTTGGGCGGCCCCGATGAAACACAGGAAATATCTGGCGTACGCGGCGGTGGCGCTTTCCCTTGCGGCGGCGCTGGCATGGGCCTTCGCGCCCCGCCCTGTCGAAGTCGAGACCGCGCGCACACGCGTTGGGCTGTTCGAGCAGGCGGTGGAAGAAGACGGGCGCACCAGGCTGAAGGACCGCTACACCGTTTCGGCGCCGCTGGCCGCAAGGCTGACCCGGATCACTTTGCGCGCCGGAGACATCGTGACCCAGGGCGATGTGGTGGCCGAACTGCTCCCCGTCATGTCGCCCCTGGTGGACGGCCGCTCGATGCAGCAAGCCGTGGCGCGCCTGGGCGCGGCGGACGCGGCGCTCACGCGCGCGAAAGCGCAGACAGCCCAGGCCACGGTGGCGCTGGATGAAAGCCTGCTGGACCTGAAGCGGACCGAACAACTGGCGGCCGTGGGTTTCGTGTCGCCGTCGCGCATGGATACGGCGCGCCTGGCGGCCACGGCGGGTCGCCGCGCGCTTGACGCCGCACTCGCAGCGCAGGAAGCCGCCGTGCACGAGCAGGATTTCGCGCGCGCCGCGCTCGCGCCGTCCGAGCCCGGGCGCGCGGGTCGGCCGATAGTCTTGCGGGCCCCCGTCGCCGGCCGGATCTTGCGGGTTGCGCAGCCCAGCGAGGTGACGCTGGCCGCCGGCACGCCGTTGCTGGAAATCGGGGATGCGACGCAGCTCGAAGTCGTCAGCGAGCTTCTCACCGCCGATGCCGTCCAGGCGCGCGAGGGCGCGCGCGTCATCATCGACCGCTGGGGCGGCCCCCCGCTCGAAGGACGCATCCGGCAGGTAGAGCCGGCCGCATTCACGAAGGTGTCCGCCCTGGGAATCGAGGAGCAGCGCGCCAACGCCGTGATTGAGGTGCAGAACGCGGGCGATGCCTGGCGCGCCGTGGGCGACGGCTTTCGCGTCAATGTGCGCATCGTCACGGCCAGCGCTTCCGGCGCGCTCATGGTGCCGGTGGGCGCCGTGTTTCCCCATGCCGGCGGGATGGCGGTTTACGTCGTCGAAGGCCGGCGGGCCCATGTACAGGCGATTGACGTGCAGGCACGCAATGGCAGCGATGCATGGCTGCGGGGAGGCCTCGCCGAAGGCCAGGAAGTCGTGCTCTATCCGGCGGCGGAGGTGCGGGACGGAACCCGTGTACGGACCCGCGTGCCGTAAGCGCAACTGGGTGACCCGCCGCAACCCCAGCTTTCCCGATTCGTATTGGCCCTATTCGTGCGGCAGGGGCGCGGCCTTGCGGTGCGGCAGGAATGGCGGCGGGCTCCAGAGGGGCCTGTCTTCGCGCGTGGATTCGACCACCACCAGGTAGCGCCCCGGCTCCGGAACCGGCTGGCGGTCCGGCCGCAACACCCAGAGCTGCCGGCCTTCCCGCACGGACTGCTGGTAGTCGGCATCCAGGATGCCGCGGCGGTCCAGGAAGGTGTTGAGCGTGGCCGGAATGCGGATGCATCCCTTGGACTGCGCGCTGCCCAGGCGCTGCTCCAGCACGTCCGGGTCGGTGGCATGCATCTGCAGGCGCATCTCCATCACCTTGCCGTCGCCCCAGCCCTTGGGCACGCGCTGCCAGCCGAAATCGAAGACCCGCATGCCCCTGGCCCCGTAGCCGCGTATGCCGTTGGCGTTCAAGGTGCCTTCGGCGCGGAAATCAGGGTTGGCCAGGCTGTGCGCGAAGACGCCCAGCGGCGTCTCGAAATGGTCGAAGCTGCCGGGCATACCCGTCGAGACGGGCGTTGCGCCTATGCTCGACCACTCGCCGACCACCGACCGCAGCATCAGGAAGGAAGCCTGGACATAGGGATGGCGGTCCACCACCATGATGTACTGCGGCCCCTGCAACACGATGCCCGCTTCGGCCAATGCCGATTCGGCAAGCCTGCCGTAGCCGGCGAATTCGGCGGCGGGAACCTCCAGGCGCCGGTCCACTTCCGCGCGAAAGGCGGCGGCAAGGTCGCCGCCGGCCTGCATATCCTGCGCCTGTGCGCCATGAAAGGCCAGCAGGAAAGCGGTGGCCGTCGCGCGTTTCAATGGACGCATGGCCGGCTCGTCGAGTGTATGAATCCGGTGGGGTGACGCATCATGGCTTCTCCTTGGGGTAGCCGCCATTTTTGCGGGCCTGTGCGCGGCGGTCTTTGACTTGCATCAAAACGCGGTGCTATGCGAAGAAATCGGCCAGCGGACTGTTCGCCATGTATTTGACGCAGCGCAATGCGTGATCCGTGCGCGCGCCTAAAGTGCTATCCAGCGGGTACCGGCACTCCGCTGGAAACGCCCCCACAGGAAACCAAGCCATGATGCGCGCAATGGTTCTGCATACCCCCGGTCAGGCGCTGCGCCTGGAGGAACGCCTGATTCCCGAACCGGCGCCCGGCGAAGTACGGCTGCGCATCGAAGCCTGCGCGGTCTGCCGCACCGACCTGCATATCGTGGACGGTGAATTGGCGCTGCCGCGCCTGCCGCTGGTGCCCGGCCACGAGATCGTCGGCATCGTCGAATCCCTCGGCGAAGGCGTGCACACCCTGCATACCGGTGATCGCGTTGGCGTGCCCTGGCTTGCGCATACCTGCGGCGACTGCCCCTTCTGCCGCCTGGGACGTGAAAACCTTTGCGACCACGCGACATTCACCGGTTACGGCCGCGACGGCGGCTTCGCGACCCATGCGCTTGCCGAGGCCGCTTTTTGCATTCCCCTGGAGCAATCGGCGGACCCTGTCCGTATGGCACCGATGATGTGCGCCGGGTTGATCGGGTGGCGTTCGCTACGCATGGCGGGTGACGACGCGGACAAGCTCGGCCTCTACGGCTTCGGGGCCGCCGCGCATCTGATCACGCAGGTCGCGCGGTGGCAGGGCCGAAAGGTTTATGCCTTCACGCGCGATGGGGATACGCAGGCCCAGGCCTTCGCGCGCTCGCTGGGCGCAGTATGGGCCGGCGGCTCACGGGAGGCGCCGCCAGAACGCCTGGACGCCGCGATCATCTTCGCGCCCGTGGGCGAGTTGGTACCCCTGGCGCTGCGCGCGGTGCGCAAGGCCGGCCGCGTCGTCTGCGGCGGCATCCATATGAGCGACATTCCGTCCTTTGCGTACCAGTTGCTATGGGAGGAGCGGCAACTGGTGTCGGTCGCCAACCTCACACGCGCCGATGCGGCGGGCTTCCTGCATTTCATTGCCGCGCACCCGCTGCACGCCGAAACCACCATCTACCCACTGGAGCACGCCAACGAGGCGCTGGCCGACCTGCGGGCCGGCCGGCTCAACGGGGCCGCCGTGCTGGTGCCTTGATCCACGCCAAGGCCGTCCCCTCCGGCTTCCAAAAAATGAGTATCTTGCCGGGACATGCTTCTGCTCCTGGTAAGGTTGTGCGCAAAAGGGCACCATGACCAGGAGGGTGCCCAGGCGGCGACGGGCCTCGAGGGCCGGTCCAGGTGAGGCGTGGCGCTCATTTTTCGGAGCTGCGTGAGTCCTCTTCCACGCGGACCGTCCTCAACCGCAAGGCGTTGGCGATGACGCTCACGGACGAGAGCGCCATGGCTGCAGCCGCGATGACGGGTGATAGCAGCCAGCCGAAAAACGGGTAGAGCACCCCGGCAGCCAGAGGCACTCCGGCCACGTTGTACACAAAAGACAGGAAAAGGTTCTGGCGGATGTTGCGCATGGTGGCACGCGAGAGCCGGCGCGCGCGCACAATGCCCATGAGGTCGCCCTTTAGCAGCGTCACCCCCGCGCTTTCCATGGCGACGTCCGTGCCGGTGCCCATGGCGATGCCGACTTCCGCGGCGGCCAGCGCGGGCGCGTCGTTCACGCCATCCCCCGCCATCGCGACGATGCGTCCCTCGCTGCGCAGGCGCTGGACGATCTTCGCCTTGTCTTCGGGGAAAACTTCCGCCACAACCTCGTCGATCCCGAGCTGCTTTCCCACCGCCAGGGCAGTGGTTTTGCCGTCGCCTGTCAGCATCACGATTCTGACGCCCGCTTCGCGCAGCGCATGGAGGGCGGCAGGCGTGGTCTGCTTGATCGGATCGGCGATGGCGACAAAGCCCGCCAGCCGGCCATCCCACGCCACGAAGATCACCGTGGCGGAACGGCTCCTCTGTTCCTCTGCCGCCGCCTGGAGCGGCGACACGTCGATGTGGTGCTCGGCAAGGAATTTGGCCGCCCCGCTCACAAGCTGGACCCCGCCCAAACGGCCGACAACGCCTTTGCCGACCGGAGAGTCGAAATCGGTCACCTCCGCAAAGGCCAGCTTGCGATCCTGGGCTGCGGCCACGACGGCCATCGCGAGCGGATGTTCGCTGGCGCGTTCGACGCTCGCGAGCTTCTGGAGAACGTCGTCAGGTTCAAACCCCGCCGCCGGCTCGATGTGCACAACCTTGGGCCGGCCTTCGGTCAGCGTACCGGTTTTGTCGACCACCAGGGTGTCGACCTTCTCCATGCGCTCCAGCGCCTCGGCGTCGCGGATCAGCACCCCATGCTGCGCACCGCGCCCGACCCCCACCATGATGGACATGGGCGTCGCGAGACCGAGCGCACAAGGACAGGCGATGATAAGCACCGCCACGGAAGTGATCAGGGCATAGGACAGCGCGGGACTGGGGCCCCACAGCAGCCACACGGCGAAGGTGGCCAAGGCCACCGCGATCACAGCCGGGACGAACCACCCGGCGACCTGGTCGGCCATGCGCTGAATAGGCGCGCGGCTGCGCTGTGCGGCCGCGACCATGTGCACGATCTGGGAGAGCAGCGTGTCGGCGCCCACCTTTTCCGCACGCATGACAAAGCCGCCGGTCTGGTTGATCGTTCCGGCGGTGACTTTGGAACCCGGCGCTTTGGATACCGGCATGGGTTCGCCGGTCACCATCGATTCGTCGACGGTGCCTTTACCCTCGATGAGTTCGCCGTCAACCGGCACCTTCTCGCCGGGACGAACCCGTAGCCGCTCACCGGCCTGGATTGTGTCGATCTGAACCGTTTCGTCTGATCCATCGGCACGGACGCGGATCGCGGTCTTGGGTGCCAGGTCCAACAGGGCCTTGATGGCGCCCGACGTCTTCTCGCGGGCGCGCAGCTCAAGCACCTGGCCGAGAAGTACCAGCACAGTGATCACTGCGGCGGCTTCAAAGTAGATGGCGACCGCCCCATGATCGCCCCGCAGTTCAGCCGGAAACAGTGCGGGCGCGAGCGTGCCCACCATCGAGTAGATCCAGGCCGCCCCCGTGCCGAGTGCGATCAACGTGAACATGTTGAGACTTCGGTTCCGGACCGACGCCCAGGCCCGCACGAAGAAAGGCCATCCCGCCCACAGCACGGCAGGCGTACCCAGTGCCATCTGTATCCAGTTCGAAGTCTGGGGCCGCACCCAATGGCCGATGTTGAGCAGATGGCTGCCCATTTCCAGCGCGAAAACAGGCAAGGCGAGCACCAGGCCAATCCAGAACCTGCGGGTCATGTCCCTCAATTCGGGACTGTCGCCCGTGTCGCCGCTTGCCACCACGGGCTCGAGTGCCATGCCGCAGATCGGACAGCTGCCCGGTCCCATCTGGCGGATCTGCGGATGCATCGGGCAGGTGTATTCGCCGACCGGAGCCGGGGTGGCTACGTCCTGCGCCGGGTGACTATGTCCATGCCCATGCCCATGAGACGAGTGTTGATGCTGCATGCTTACTCCTGCTTTTTCATTTCAGTTGGATCCGGACGTCGAGTGAGCGGACTCAGATCGTGGACAGCCGAACGAGCATCCAGGCGACCAATCCACCCAGACACAGCCAGCACAACCAGAAGAGTGCCCGCTCCCAGCGCAGCGGCTCGCGCTCGGCTGTTTCCAGCCTGTGCTTGAGGGTCATGCCCGCCCCGTGTACCAGGATCCCGGCCACGAGGATGGGGATCGTGAATCCGCGAAAGACGTCCGGCACCAGCAAGGCCAGGCCGGCGCCCAGAACGACGGCGCCCAGGCCGGAAGCGAGCTCGGCCGCCTTAGCCGTTGCGCGGGCCATTGTTGTCCTGGCTCTCGGCGTGCGAATGCCCGCCCTGGCCGTGTCCGCGGTGCATGAACATATGCATCAGCGGGCAGGCGGCCAGCAAGGCAAAGGGCAGCAAGGCGAGCAGGTGATCCCGGTGCGCGACCCATAGGTAGGCACTCGCAACCACGGCGACGATGGTGGAGACGATGCCGAAGGGCGTCTTCCAGAATGAAGGGCGTGCGTGATGCTGGTCCATAGTGGCCTCCTGAGTTACCGGCAGCATGAGCCGGCGGCTGATGCAGGCGCTTGACCTGCGTCAACCGAGCCGGGTTTTTGGGGACCACAGCCGCAACCGCAGCCGCTTGCCGTTCGGGCAGCCGCGGCAGGCTCCGCCTGGACTTCTTGCGGCGTATACCCGGCGTCCTGGATGGCCTCGGTCAGATCCGCTGCTGATGCTGCGCCGCTGACGCGCACCCGTTTTCGCGGGATGTCGACCTCAACGCGCGCGGACTTGTCCACTGCGGCGACCGCCTTGGCGATGGTGCTCGCGCAGTGCCCGCAGGTCATATCGTTGACTTGGAAGGTAAGCATGGCATGTCCTTTTGAAGTGATGAAGCAACTATGAACCTTCCCACAGGGTCAAGGTCAAGCACTTTTTTTTCTGCTACCCGCGAAGCGCATCTGCTTCCTCTCACCTTGATCCACGTCAATTGGCTGGCTGGACGCACGCGTAATGTGGAGTTCCGGCATTCGAGTCCGCAGTTACCTGTAAAGGAAGTCCCATGACACCGATTTCACGAGTAGTTCCGTTGGTTTTGTCCGCGCTCCTGGCCGTAGTGCTGGCCGGCTGTGCTGCGCCCCAAAGGAGTGACGCCCATGCTCACCAGGACACGGGCGCAATGGACATGCAAGCCACGTGCGAGATGCAAAAAAAGATGATGAGCGGCAAACCTCCCGCAGAGCAGCAGGCGATGATGCAGGAGAACATGAAGTCAATGACGCCGGAAATGCGCCAGCGCGCGCAGGCAATGCACGAAAAGTGCAAATAGGTCCAGGCCAATGACACAATGGCGGGGTGACCACGATTCATCGGTCGCCAGTTGGACCAGCCGGGCCGTACCTCGCGCAATGCCGGCCTGCCAAAAAACCACCGACCAGGTTCAGGTGCCAGATACCAGGCCCGTGTTTACGCCTTTAATTGCGCGGAACATTAAATTCATCATGTCTGCGCTACATCAAATACACCGATTTACGCCGGGCCTAAGCTGAGGCCATGAAGATCCAATTCCTGGGTGCCACCGACACCGTGACCGGCTCCAAATACCTGGTCCGGTCCGGCGATTCCACCGTGCTGGTCGATTGCGGCCTGTTCCAGGGCTACAAGCCGCTGCGCCTGCGCAACTGGTCGCCCTTGCCGGTCGCTGCGTCAGACATCGACGCGGTGATCCTCACCCATGCCCACATCGACCACAGCGGCTACCTGCCGCTGCTGGCGCGCCAGGGCTTCAAGGGCAAGGTGTTCTGCACGCCGGGCACGGCGGACCTGTGCCGCATCCTGCTGCCCGACGCCGGCCACCTGCAGGAAGAAGAAGCCGAATACGCCAACCGGCACGGCTTTTCGAAGCACGCGCCGGCGCTGCCGCTGTACACGCGCGAGGACGCGCTGCGCTGCCTCAAGCTGCTGCACCCGGTGCCCATCGGCAAACACTGGCACCCGGCGCCGGGCCTGAACGCCAGCCTGACGCCTTCGGGCCATATGGTGGGCTCGTCGTTTGTGCGGCTGGACAACGGTTCGCGCTCCATCCTGTTTTCCGGTGACATAGGCCGGCCCAACGACCTGGTGCTCAAACCGCCTTCGCAGATGGACGGTGCCGATTACCTGGTGGTCGAATCCACGTACGGTGATCGCCTGCACAAGGACTCCGACCCCCTGCTGGCGCTGGGCCAGGTCATCAACCGCACAGCCGCTCGCGGCGGCGTGGTGGTGATCCCGGCCTTCGCGGTGGGGCGCGCGCAAAGCCTGCTGCACTGCATCGAGGTTCTCAAGACCCAGGGCGTGATTGCGCGCAAACTGCCTGTTTACCTCAACAGCCCGATGGCGGCCAAGGCCACGCAGGTCTACCTCAAGCACAAGGCCGAACTGCGGCTGAGCTCCGCGGAGTGCGAAGCCATGGCGCATACCGCCCACATCGTCGAGTCGCCCGAGGAGTCCCGCCTGCTCAATGCCAAACACGGCCCCATGGTCATCATTGCCGCCAGCGGCATGGCCACGGGTGGGCGTGTGGTCCACCACCTCAAGGCTTTCGCGCCCGACAAGCGCAACACCATCGTGTTCGCCGGCTTCCAGCCCGGCGGCACGCGCGGCGCGCTCATCGCCGGCGGCGCGCCCACGGTGCGCATCCATGGCCAGGAGGTGCCGGTGCGCGCCGAAGTGGCCATGCTGGACGACCTCTCGGCCCATTCGGATGCCGCCGAGATCATGGGCTGGCTGCGCGGCTTCAAGTCCGCGCCCAGGCAGACCTTCATCACCCACGGCGAGCCGGCAGCGGCAGACGCCATGCGCCAGCGCATCGAACGCGAGCTGCATTGGGAATGCAGGATTCCATGCTATCTGGAGTCGGCCGTGCTTGGCTGAGCGCAAAGACACCAGCCAAACTGGGTCAACCCGCCCTCATCCTCCCGCTGCTTGACGCACGTCAATAGCGCCTTTCCCCAATCGGCCAACACTCTCACTATCGCAACTCCAGACCAAGGTATTGGCCATGTTCAAACGAATCCTGATCCCCGTGGACGGCAGCGACACCTCCAACAAGGCCCTGGTCGCCGGCCTGAGCATGGCGCGCGAGACCAGCGCCAGCGTGCGGCTGCTGCATGCCCTCAACGAAATGGCTTACGTGGGCGGCATGGCGCCTGATGGCACCTGGTCGGGCGACCTGGTGGGCATGGCACGCGAAAGCGGCGCCAAGGTTTTGGCCGACGCCACGGCCATTGCCCAGTCGGCCGGCGTGGAGCCCAGCCAGGTTCTGCTTGAGGAACCGGGCAAGCGCCTGGGCGAAGCCGTCGCCGAAGCCGCCAAGCTCTGGGGCGCCGACCTCGTGGTGGTCGGCTCCCACGGCCGGCGCGGCCTGGGGCGTGTGCTGCTGGGCAGCGGCGCGGAACAGATCTTGCGGCTGGCGCCCGTGCCTGTGCTGGTGGTGCGCGGCGCGGACCCGGAGGGCGGCGCTCACCCGGCAGGCTAGGCCGGCCCGGACTGCGGCCTCGCCATCGCGGCATCACCTGCATAAAACATTCCACCGGGCCTGACAAAGTTGCCGCCGCCCAGGTGGTGGATGGTTTGCAGTTCGGTGTTGCCGTCGTTGAAATGCCAGTGCCCTGCCTGGAACACACGTTCATCGGCAGCGGCCGCGACGATTTCGGCAAAACAGGTGTCGTAGGCGTCTTCGGTGTGCGGCTCGCGGATCAGCCGGCATTCCAGCCATGCCGCGCAGCCTTCCTCCAGCAAGGGAAGGCCCAGGACGGGACCGGTACGGGGCGCCAAGCCGTAGTGCGCGAATTTGTCGACCGTGCGGCCCGACTCGCTGCCGACCGCATGCGTCAGGGCCGCCAGCGCCATGCCCGGAAGGCAGACGCCGAAGCCGCCGCTGGCGGTGATGAGTTCACGTGTGTAGGTTTTTTTGTCGATGACGATGGCGATGCGCGGCGGCGTGAACTCCACGGGCATGGACCAGGCCGCGGCCATCACGTTGCGCGCCCCGCCATGCGCACTGGTCACCAGGACCGTGGGGCCGTGGTTGACCAGGCGGCTGGCGTGCTGGAGGGCGACTTCTTTGAAATGTGTCATGTCCTTTGTTCCCGTTTGGTGACCGCCCAATCTACGGACGACGATTCATATCCGCAGATTTACGCAGATTTAAGCAGATAAAACCAAATGCGGAACGAAAAACCCTTGTGGAGAGGGATGCAGTCATGGCCGCAAATGTTTTATCTTCAATCTGTGTAAATCTGCGTAATCTGCGGATAGCTTGTATCCATGGCTGCGGACCCTTCGTTTTCAATCTGCGGTTATCTACTTCTTCGCGTAGTCCTCCAGCGGCTTGTCGCTCAGCTTGGCCCAGGCGGCCTTGGTCAGCTCAGAGGCAGGCAGGCCCACGCGAACCTTGTTGGGCGGTATCGGCTGCACAAACCATTTGTCATACAGCTTGGCCACCTCCCCGCTTTTCACCATGCCGGCAATGCTGGCGTCCACCGCGCGCTTGAAAGGCGCATCGTCTTTGGGCAGCATGATGGCGATCGGCTCGACGCTCAGGACTTCCTTGAGCACAACGTAGTTCTTGGGCTGCTTGGACTGGGAAATCATGGTGGCCAGGATCTGGCCGTCCGCCACGAAGGCGTCGGCCCTGTCGTTCTCCAGCAGCAAAAAGCCTTCGCTGTTGTCCTTGCCGTAGACCTCCTTGAAGTCGACGCCGGCCGCGCGTTCATGCTTGCGTATGAGCTGCACGGCCGTGGCGCCGGACGTTGCGGACACCATGCGGTTGGCAAGCTGGGACAGGCTGGTGATGCCGGTCCTGGTTTTGGTGGCGACGCGCACCTCTTCTATATAGAGCGTGGGCGCGAAGGCCACGTCTTTCTGGCGGGCGGCGTTGTTGGTGGTGGTGCCGCATTCCAGGTCGACCGTGCCGTTCTGCACCAGCGGGATCCGGTTTTGCGCGGTCACGGACTGGTAGCGCACTTCCAGCTTCGCCAGGCCCAGCTGCTTCTGGATGTCCGCGATCACCCTTTTGCAGATGTCTACATGAAAGCCCGTGTACTCGCCGGCGCCCAGAGTATAGGACATGGCCCCCGAGGCTTCGCGCACGCCCATGGTGACGGCGCCCGTGTCCTTGATTTTTTTCAGCGTGTCGGCGGGCTGCGCCGCGGCATGGGCAGCTGCCAGCGTGAAAGCCGCGGCTATGCCGGTGTACGCGATGGATTTCATCATGGTGTTTTCCTTATTTGGCGAACAGGCTGTCCAGCGTGGCGAAGGCCTTGAACTCGATGGCATTGCCCGACGGGTCCAGGAAAAACATCGTGGCCTGCTCGCCCGGCTCGCCTTTGAAGCGCACATAGGGTTCGATGACGAATTTCGTGCCGCCGGCCTTCAGGCGCTCGGCCAGGACCTCCCATTCGGGCAGCGACAGGATGGCGCCGAAATGGCGAACGGGAACGTTGTGGCCGTCGACGGCGCTGGTCTGGCGGTGGCCGCATTCGTCCGGTGCCAGGTGGGCCACGATCTGGTGGCCGTAGAAGTTGAAGTCGACCCATTCGCTGGAGCTGCGCCCTTCGGGGCAACCCAGGAGTTCGCCGTAAAACCGGCGCGCCACGGCCAGGTCGTGGACGGGAAACGCCAGGTGAAATGGCGGGAGGGTTTTGGCGGGAGTGTTTACGCTGTGCGTCGTCATCAGGGGCCTCGTGGAGTCGTGGAAGCCCGGACTTTAGGAGGATTGATTGACTTTTAAAAACGATATATATTCTTTCTGAGAATCAATAAAATCGATCAATTGATCTCAACCCAAGCGCCCTGCCCTCAAACCCACATGTGATTACCGAACTCAAAACCTTCATCGCCGTCGTCCGTTACGGCGGTTTTTCCGCGGCCGGCAGCCACATCGGCCTGACCCAGTCCGCCGTCAGCAGCCAGATCCAGCGGCTCGAGGAATCCCTGGGCCTGGTGCTGTTCGACCGCACGCGACGCTCCGCCGTGCTCAACGAGGCCGGCGCCAGGGTGCTGGCCCGCGCGGAAGACATCGTGGCGCTGTTCGCCAAACTCGGCGATGCGACGACCGATGACGAACTCGCCGGCACCTTGCGCATAGGGGCCATCGCCTCGGTGCAATCCATGATCCTCCCCCGTGCGCTGGCCGCCTTGCGCAAGGAGAGTCCCAGGCTGCTGGTCAACATCGCGCCGGGCGTGTCCATGGCACTGATGGACCAGCTAGACAGCGCCGAGATCGACGCCGCCATCATGATCAGGCCGCCCTTCGGCCTCCTGCCCGAGATGAGCTGGCAGACCCTGATGCGCGAGCCGTTCAAGCTGCTGGTGCACAAGGACACCAAGGGACGGGACTGGCGCGCCCTGCTCGAGTCGCAACCGTTTCTGCGCTACGAACGCAGCTCCTTCGGCGGACGCCTGGTGACCGGCTTCCTGCGCGACAACAGCCTGGCAGTGCGGGACAGCATAGAGCTCGACGAGATTTCAGGCCTGATGAACCTGGTCGCCGAAGGCCTGGGCGTGGCGCTGGTGCCCATGGTCGAGGCCTACCTGCCCCTGCCGGCCGGGGTGCGCGCCATTTCCCTGGGTGAGCAGACTTTCTACCGCGAGATCGGCATCCTGCGCAAAGGCATGAGCCCGCGCCGGCTGGTCATCCAGTCTTTGGAAAGATGCCTTCGCGAAGCCTTGCTGCCGGCGGCCGGCAGGACATAAGCAAGTGGCTGAGGCGGGTGACGCCTCGAGTGATTCGCAGGCAACTTCAGCGCAAGCGAAATTTCACCCCGTCAAAATAAAAGTAGGTTTTCTCGGTGCTGCCGTACTGCTCCATGATGGCGTTCAGCCCGTGAGATTTCTCCGGCAACAAGTGCACGACATGCGTCGTGCCGGAGTGCAACACGGAAAACTGTTTGTCCGGCATTTCCTTCACCAGCCAATAAGGCATGGAACTGGCGCCAAAGTACATAGGACAGTATTGCGTGGGGAAAACCATGTAAATCGCAACACCAGCGGGTTGGCCTAGCGGTATGCGCTTTGCGGCGAAGAAATTTTCAGCACGGCCCAGCTTGCGTTCCGGATCTTCAAGGCAGAACTTCAGGGTTTCCTTTTCCTCATTCGCCATAAAGCCCTTGAGCGCAGCGGAGGCCGGATACTTGTTTTTCTGGTTCATCAAGCCCTCGATATACAAAGGGTTCGCCGCGGCAGCGAGCGGGATCAGGAATAGCGCGGCCTGGACGAAACGGCGCATGGAATAAATCACGGGCATCTGAAAGCTTCCTCACTATTTGCAACCGTTTCCGGCAACGGCTCCAATATGCCACTGCCAAGATGGTTTCGGATGGCGAGCGTTGACCGCTCGGCGATGCGTGCCAGGGTTGAATCGACGGCAACCAAATTCCTGGCCGGATAGTTGTAGCCCAGGCCGCCGGCGCCCCTGGATGCGGCGCCAAAGAAAAAGAGGTAGCCGCCTTCCATTGGGGCCCTCCCCTTCTTCAGGAAGCGAAAGCTTTGCTGATGGACAGAAGAAAGACCCCGACAATCCCGACGCCCATAAAAACCTTGGTGCGAAACACCACGGTCTTGGCCAGAGCATCCCCTTGCCTGGCCAGCGCTATGAAAAATCTGGGCGATTTGTCGGCGCCATGCAACTTCATCAGTTTGAGTTTGAGCGGTGTGATCCAGGCAAGGCCCAAAAGCAGCCAGGTGAAAAGTCCGCCGATCGCTACAAGGTCTCTCATAAACGTCCTTTACTGCGGTTCCTGTCAATCCATGCAAGTCGTCATTGCTGTTTTTCGCCGGATCTCAATCGACGATCAAGGTATAGGTCACAGCCTGCAGCATGCCAGGCAGCGCGCCGCCGAAATTGAGGACATGCGTCCCGGGCGGAAGTGGCTTGAGCATCGCGTAATAGCCGTTGGCCGCCGAGGGGAAGATTTTGTACTGCGCCTCCGTCAACGCGCCCATGTCGAAGCATTTTTTTGTCGCCTGCCGGGACGTGGCGAGATTGGCGACGCGTACACCGTCGACCTCAAGAACAAGCGCGGCCGGATCGTCGGTGATTCTTCTCGCCGTCTCCATGGCTAAGGCACAGGTCGTCGAGCGATCCTGGCTGGGCATGACGACGTAGTTGATCAGGGGAAAGAACAGGTACTTGCCGCTTGGCACGCGGCAATTCCGTATGGTGCGCTGTGTTCCATAGGTACCCGCCAGGAACCAGACCGGCCCCTTTTGCTTTTCACCGCACAACTCGCCCGTGCGGTCCGCAACAGGGCTGTCCTGCCGCGGGAAGGATCCGGCCCACTGCCACCAGGCCCGTGACCATTCTTCTTGCGACATGCCGCCGACGGAGGCATTGGGGGCGACCAGTTGCTGGGTTTGCGCATGGCTGAGCGAGGCCGTGAGCAGGCAGCTCCAGAGGATGGTTTGAATGAAGGCGGCTGTCTTTTGAGTCTTCTGCATGTTCATCAATGGTTTTTACGGGAGTTGGCTGGGAGCGACTGCCTAATGTATAGGCTGGACAGAACATTGATTGCACCGAAGCGCAACTTTTTCCAACAGGGAGCGCGCGGCAGAGGTTCTAATAACGGCGTATGGAAATAGCCGTCGGTTTTTTTGTGATTGCCGCCCTCGGGGCCTTCCCTGTCATTGCCCTGGTTGTGCAGGTGTACCGGGACTCACGCGGAAAGAAGCGCAACCTGGCCATGCGCTGTTATGCCTGCGACTCCAACGGCTATCTGTTTCCGGTGCCGCACTACAAGGGCGACACCTTTCTCTATTGCCTGTCGTGTGTGGAAAGCCAGCATAAGAGCCGGCGCGTTCTGGGGTACGTCGCCGTGGTGGTGATCGCTGCGGTCTTGGTGGGCTGGGTGGTTCTTTCTCAAGGATAGAAGGCGTTCAGAAAATAATGGAGGAGGTGAAATGAGTCGATCATTCCTGGAACTCATGCGCAAGTTTGAAGAAAACCTGTCAGGTATGGGCGCCAATGCCCTCCTCCCGCAGGAGACTTGGGTCGGTACCCCGGAGGAGTATCGTGAGCGGTGCGCCAAGGCGCTGGATGTCCTGGCCGCAGCATGGACTCAAGACTCGCAGGATCTGGTGAAGTTGCAGCAGTTGACGAAGCGTTGCCTGGCGCTATTCGCGCAAGGCGAAGTTGATGCGGGGGGCTTTGCAGCCAAGGACATCGACGACTTTCTGTTCGGTGTCCGGCAGCGCGCATCTGCGGCAAAGGCAGAACAACGGCTAAAGCACCAAGCTGGGCCCTTCACCGCCCCCTGAAAGTCCACCGATTGAAATTGATGGCCAGGCCACCCATCAGAAAGATGGCGCTCAGTGGAAACGTCAGTATGACGAGCCAAGAAAATCCCGTCACCGCATCGGCCAGAGTTACCACCCACGAATGGCCATCACATACCGTCCGCCAGGAAAGCCTGCAATTGAAGTGGCGGAAGAGCGGCAAACATGCCATCAGCAGGCCATAAGGTGCGAGGCCTGCAAATCCACACAGCGCGAAGTAGCGCCACCCAATCACCTTTTCAGTGGACTCATCTTTGGCCTCAGTTGTCATGACTCCCTTTCATGCTTGTTTTTTTGGCTCCCGCAGCCGTACCCCATTCGAATCAAGGAAGCGCCTGTATCCTTGAAAAAAACACCTGCATCAAGTCCGTGAACGCATCCGCCCGGACGGTTTCGTGCCGGCGGGCGTCCAGCTCGGCGATGTGCTCCAGCTCCATGGGCTGCGCTTCGAGCGCGGCCATGGAGATGTCCTGGAAGATGCGTTTTTCCGTGGTCGTGATGTAGACGATGCGGCAATTGTTGTGCCGCATGTCGCTTGCGATCTGCACATACTTGCGTAGCACGGCCTGCTCCGGGCCTTCCAGTATCTGGGCAAACACGCCGCCCCCAAAAACCAGCAGGCCGGTGATGCCCAGGGGCGGGTTGTTTTTTGCCGCGCTTTTCAAAACACCGTTCACGGCGTCTTCATTGATGCCTTCTTTGGCGTCGCTGATGTAGAACAGTCTGATCATGGTGCAGCGTCCTTGAAGTGAACTTGCTTGCCGATTCCGGACAGGGAAGATGGCATCCTGGCCGATTAGACTCCATCGCGCCGGTTTTTCCAATTGAATGCGCGGATGGTTCGTGCTGGCCATAAAAGCCGTCCACGTGGATAAACTAGCGCTGCGCCCAGGCTCCAGAGGCTGCAAGCCGCCTGGGCAGCAAGCAACAACAATCTACAGAGGGACACTCCATGAAGGCTTTCTCAACGGCGGTATCCAGAATCGCGGCGGGCTTATGCCTGGCTTGCGGCGCGGTACTGATCACGGGCTGCGCGCCGGCGACACCCATGTTCCAGCAGCTTGAACACGACAGGACCACGCAGATCAACCTGATCGTCGAGAAAGCACCCTTTGAGTACACCCCTCCCGTGAGCCCGGATAGCCCGATTGTCGGGGCCGGCTTCGCAACCGTCATGCTGGGCTCGCTGGCGGTGCAGCACAAGCTGGACTACATCCACGAGACCTTGAACCAGAAGGCTCTTGAACAAAAGATCGCCAATGACTATCGCCCGGTCTTTGTCGCCGCGCTGGTCCAGGAGCTTTCCAAACTGGGCATCACTGCCACGGTGATCCCGCTGCCCTACGAGCGCAGGGCCCTGAACCACGATCGCGCTTTCTACCGGCCGACACTGGAAGACCTGGCAAAGATTCCCAAAGAGCCGCCATCCTTCTATCTGAAGCTGGACATGGGCAGCTGCACGGTCTACCAGATCACACCCTGCATCCGGTACATCCTCAATTCGACGGAGGTCGAGACGGCGCCCGGGCCCACCCAGAAGTACGGGGGGCTGCTTGTACTCGAACCCAATCTCTGGAGGGTTCCGACGGTACCCACGCCGCTGCGTTTCGATTCCATTGAGGAGGCCGGCGCGAAGATCCATGAGTTCGATGCGGAGATCGCCCGCCTCGTTCCGCTTGCGGCCCAGCGCTTGGCCGTCGCGGCCCGGAGGCGGGTTCCTCCGCGGTAGCGAGCCGGACGCACCTCGTCCCGGATGCCAGACCGGATTTTCAGCCGAGCCCGAATGACTTCCGCAGGCTTGCATCAAAAAAGCTTGCAGGCACAAAACGGCGCAGTTTGCTCAGGAGGGATGCCCGCCCGGCCGGCGTGCGGCGCATATACCAGCAGCCAAGCGCCGCTTCGACGATCGTGTCTGCCAGGTCCGAGGGTTCGGGTGCGTCGTTGACGTTCGCGGCGAAAGCGCGCGAGACAATCTCGCGCTCACGGTCATAGTCCGCGATTTTTGACTTCGCCTGAGCCGAGCTGGCTTCGAACCGGGTCCTGGTGTGGGCTGGCTCGACCAGCGTCACGCGGATGCCGAACTGGCGCACCTCATGGTCCAGGGTTTCGGACAGCCCTTCCACTGCATGCTTGGAGGCCGAATAAAGCCCCATGTAGGGAGCGGGGAGAAAGCCGAGCACGGAACTGATGTTGACGATCCTGCCGTAGCCTTGCGCGCGCATGTGCGGAAGCACCGCCTGTGTGGTGCGCAACATGCCGAACACATTGGTGTCGAACAGGGATGCAGCCTCGCTGAGGGTGGTTTCCTCCACCGCGCCTATCAGGTTGACTCCCGCGTTGTTGACCAGCACGTCAACACTGCCGGCCTGGCCGATGATGAACTGGACCGCGCGTTGAACGGAAGCGTCGTCGCGAACGTCCATCTCGACCAGTTCGACGCCGGGCAGTGGTGTCGCTCTGGCAATGCTGCGCACGGTGCCGAACACCCGGCATCCGAGCTTGGCGAACTTTTCCGCGGTAACGCGCCCGATGCCTGACGACACCCCGGTCACAACAACAACGATGGATTTCGACATGACAGATCTTTCGACAGGTAAATGGGGAAGAAGCGCCATCAGCGCGGATCAGCTTCCGGCGCCGGGCGGATCCCGAACCAGATGGAATACATGGCCGGCAGGAACACCAGCGTGAGGACGGTCCCGGCGAAGGTGCCGCCTATCAGCGTGTAAGCCAGCGTTCCCCAGAAGACTGAATGCGTCAGCGGGATAAAGGCCAGCATGGCCGCCAGCGCGGTCAGGATCACGGGCCGCGAGCGCTGCACGGTGGCCTCGACCAGCGCACGGAAAGGGTCCAGGCCCGCCTGCTCGTTGTGGTGGATCTGGCCGATCAGGATCAGCGTGTTGCGCATCAGGATTCCGGACAGCGCGATCAGGCCGACCAGCGCATTGATGCCGAAGGGTTGCTGGAACAGGATCAGGGTGGGCACCACGCCGATCAGGCCCAGCGGGCTGGTCAGGAAGACCATGACCATGGCGGAGATCGAGCGCACCTGGAAAATGATGATGAGCAGCGTGATCGCCAGCATGATGGGGAACAGCGGCAGTATGGCTTTGGTTGCCCTGCCCGATTCCTCGATGGCGCCGGCCTCTTCGATGCGGTAGCCGCCCGGCAGCTTGTCCATGAGGGGCCTGAGCTGCGCGGTGATGGCGCTGGACACATCGGGCGGCTGCAAGCCTTCGGCGATGTCGCCGCGCACGGTGATGGTCGGCATGCGGTCGCGCCGGCGCATGACCGGCTCTTCGGCGC
Organism: Polaromonas sp. LjRoot131; assembly: GCF_964252805.1. Taxonomy (NCBI): domain Bacteria; kingdom Pseudomonadati; phylum Pseudomonadota; class Betaproteobacteria; order Burkholderiales; family Comamonadaceae; genus Polaromonas; species Polaromonas sp. LjRoot131. The sequence continues at coordinate 1,483,104 of NZ_CAXUPF020000001.1, forward strand.
GCACCTCGACCTTGCCCACCTGCGACAGCGGGATGCGTTGCCCGGCGGTGCCGGTCAAGGTGAAGTCCGCGATCCTGGCCGGGTCCAGCCGGGTATCGCCGGCTGAACGGGCCACGACCTGCACCGTGCGTATGTCTTCGCGCACGGCGGTCAGCGGGACGCCGCTCAGCAAAAACTGCAGTTGCTGCGCCACGGCGCTGGAGCTCAGGCCCACGGCCTGCAGGCGGTCCTGCTGCAGGGTGAAGTGCAGCGTCGGGTTGCGTGTGCCCCAGTCGTTGTTGACGGTGCGCATCATGGGGCTGGCGTCCATGACCTGCTGCACCTCGGCCGCGATCTTGCGCAGCGTGTCCGGGTCCGGCCCGGTGACCCGGTAGGCGACGGGGAACGGCGAATACGGGCCGAACACCAGCTGGGTGACGCGCACGCGCGCCTCGGGGGCCAGGCCGTCGGCGACCGCCGTGCGCAGCCGGATTTTCAGGGCCTCGCGCTCCTCCTGGCTGTCGGTGCGGACCACGATCTTGGCGAACGAGGGGTCGGGCAGCTCCGGCCCCATGGCCAGGTAGAAGCGCGGCGCGCCCTGGCCCACGTAGGCGGTGACGATTTTCGCTTCCGGCTGCTTTGCCAGCCAGGCTTCCACTTTCGCCGCGGCGGCGCTGGTCTGCACGATGGCCGTGCCATACGGCATCTGCACCTCGACCAGCACTTCGGGACGGTCGGAGATCGGGAAGAACTGTTTCTTGACGACGGCCATGCCCAGCACGGACACGGTGAAAAGGCCCATCACCGTCGCGGCGACCAGCCACTTGCGGGCGATGACGCGCGTGAGCATGCGGCGAAAGCGGTTGTAGCGCGGCGTGTCGTAAAGCGCGTCGTGCCCGCCTTCGACTTTTTTGAGTTCGGGCAGCAGCTTGACGCCCAGGTAAGGCGTGAACACCACGGCGACCACCCAGGAGGCGATCAAGGCGATGCCGACGATCCAGAACATATTGCTGGTGTACTCGCCCGCTGTGGAGCGGGCAAAGCCGTTGGGCATGAAGCCGACGGCCGTGACCAGCGTACCGGAGAGCATGGGCGCGGCGGTGTGGCTCCAGGCATAGGCGGACGCGGCGGTGCGGCTGTAGCCCTCCTCCATCTTCACCACCATCATCTCGATGGCGATGATGGCGTCGTCCACCAGCAGGCCCAGTCCCAGGATCAGCGAGCCCAGCGTGATGCGGTCGAAATTCTTTCCGGTCGCGGCCATCACGATGAAAACGGCCGCCAGCGTCAGCGGCACGGCCGCGGCGACCACGATGCCCACGCGCCAGCCCATGCTCACGAAACACACGACCATGACCACCAGCAGCGCGACGAAGAACTTGACCATGAACTCGTCGACCGCCGAGCTGATGTTGACGGACTGGTCGGTGACCTTGCTCAGGCCCATGCCTAGCGGCATCTCGGCGTTGATCGCAGCGAGTTCCTTGTCCAGCGCCTTGCCCAGGTCCAGTCCGTTCCAGCCGTCGCGCATGACAACACCGAGCAGCAGCGCCGCTTCGCCGCCGTTGCGGATCATGAAGGTCGCCGGGTCTTCGTAACCGCGTTTGACGGTGGCGATGTCCGACAGTTTCAGGGTGCGCCCCTGCGCCACGACCGGCGTGTCGCGGATCTTCTGCAGTTCGTCGAAAGCGCCGTCCAGGCGGATAAAGACCTGCGGCCCCCTGGTTTCCACGGAGCCGGCGGGCGTCAAGGCATTCTGGCCGTTGAGCGCGCTGAACACGTCCTGCGGGCTCAGGCCCAGCGTTGCCAGGCGCGTATGCGAGAACTCGACAAAAATGCGTTCGGGCTGCTCGCCTACGATGTTGACCTTCTTGACGCCGGGCACACGCAGCAGCCGCTGGCGCAGTGTCTCGGCGTCGCGCACCAGCAGGCGTTGCGGTTCGCCTTTGGCCTTGAGCGCGAACAGGGCAAAGGTGACGTCGGCGTATTCGTCGTTGACCATGGGCCCGATCACGCCGGACGGAAGGTTGCCGGCTTCGTCGCTGACTTTCTTGCGCGCCTGGTAGAACTGCTCCTGCACTTCCGAGGGCGGTGTGGTGTCCAGCAAGGTCAGGGTGGTGAAGGCCAGGCCCGGCCGGGTGTAGGTTTCGCTGCGGTCGTACCAGCGCAGTTCCTGCAGCCGCTTTTCCAGCTTCTCGGCGACCTGGTCCTGCATTTCCTGCGCCGTGGCGCCCGGCCAGGCGGTGATGACGGTCATCACCTTGACCGTGAAGGCCGGGTCTTCGGCCCGGCCCAGCTTGAAGAAGGACACCAGCCCGGCCAGGGAGATCAGGGCGATCAGGAACAAGGTGACGGAGCGCTCGCGCACGGCGAGCGCCGACAGGTTGAAACGGCCTTCGTTCATGGCCGCGCTCCCGCGGCGGCGGTAGCGACGGCGGCTTCGCCCGCCACCCGGACCGGCTCGCCTTCGCGCAGCAGGTGCGTGCCGAGCGCGACGATGCGGTCGCCCTGCTTGAAGGCGCCCGCAATGCGCGCGCTGTCGCCGTCCAGCCGCTGGACCGTGACCGGCCGCCAGGACACCTTGGCCGGCTCGCCCTGGATGAGCCAGACGCCCGGCCCCTTGCCGGCATCAAACAGCGAGGCGATCGGCACCGACAGACCGCCTTGCGCAGCGGCAGGCACATCCGTCTCCGGGATATGGATGGTGACCGTGGTGCCCAGGGGCGCGTTGGCCAGTTCCCCTTCGAGCACATAGCGTGCTTCGAAGGTGCGCGTCAGCCTGTCCGCGGCATCCGAGAGCTGCCTGAGCTTGGCCGGAACGGCCGCCCCCTCCCTGCCAAAGAGCGAGGCCGTGGCGCTTGAACCGACCGCCGGGCGCAAGGTTTCCGGCAGCTGGATGATGGCTTCACGGCGTCCGGCACGCGCCAGGCGCAGCACGGCCTGCCCCGCGGAGACGACCTGGCCGGGTTCGGCCAGCGTCTCCATGATGACGCCATCGGCATCCGCCACCAGTTCTGAATACCGGCTCGCGTTGCGCGCCACTTCGGCCTGGGCTTCGGCCGTATTGAGCTGGGCTTTGGCGGCATCCGCCGCGGCCTTCACCTGGTCGTAGGCCGAAGCCGATATCGCGCCGGTTCCACGCAGGTCGCGGTAGCGGGCCTCTTCCTCCGCCGTTTGCTGGGCCCGTGCCCGGGCGGCGGCGACCGCTTCCTGCTGGGCATGCGCCGCGAGCTTCAGGTCAACCGGGTCCATGCGCATGAGCGTTTGCCCGCGCTTGACGCTTTGGCCCGCATCGACAAGGCGCTCGAGGACCTTGCCGGAGACCCGAAAGCCCAGGTCGCTTTGCACCCGCGCGGCCACGGTCCCGGTGAAGGAACGCGACGCAAGGGCCGCGTCCCGGATGGTGGCGGCGCGTACCAGCGGCGTTTCGCTACGGGGATCGGAAGGCTTTTTGTCGCCGCAGGCTGCCAGGACAAGCGTCAGTGCGGGCAGGACGGCAAGGAAAACGAGGTGGCGGCGCATGGAAATCCCATCAAAAACAGACAGGATTTCATTTTGATACTAGTGACCAATATTGTCAATAGTCACAATCAAGATAGCGCAAATCAGCGGGACAAGCTGCGCAGCACCAGGCTGGACAGCTGCGCCGGCGCGTCCTCGGTGTAATCAAAGCTGTACTGCAGGAGCAGCGGGTTGAGGTAGGGGCGCATGACCAGGTAGATCGCGGCGGCCGTTTCGTCGAGCGGCGTCTTGCGCTCGAACTCCTCGGTTTCCCGCCCCTGGCGCAGTACGTCCTGCAGCAGGGCCTGGATGCGGCCCTCAAAGGCACGCACCGCTTCCCAGTGCCCGGTGGCGGCGGAGGCCGCGATGTCGTAGAGCTTGCGATCCTCAAAAAACAGGCGAAGGCTGGACTCGACAATGGTCTTGAACATGCGCCGCAGCTTCTCCGGCGGGCCGTCGACGGCATCGACGGCGGCCCTGACATCGGTTTCGATCTCGCGCAGGCAGTTCGCGCAGATCAGTTCGCCAATCGCCTGCTTGGACTCGAAGAACTTGTAGATGTAGGCCTTGGAAAAGCCTATGGCCTTGGCGAGGTCGGAAACCGTGGTCTTTTCGTAGCCGTAGAGGCGGAAGTGCTGGGTCGCGGCCAAAACGATCTGGTCCCGCACGTCATGGTCGGCCGGGCCTCGGGCCGGGGCCGGATGGGTGCTTTCTTTACTCATGTCCACAGCTTACCTCTTGGCATTGATTTGCACAACGAGTGACCATATTGTAATATAGTCACATCTAGTTTCTCCCCAAACTCCCCTTTTCCACTTTGCGGAAGCTGCCCCATGCTACTCAAACGCACTCTCATCCTGCTGGCCATCACCAGTCTCTCGGCGGGCTGCGCTGTCGGCCCCGATTATGTCCGTCCCGAGACGCCCCTGCCGGAGCGCTACCTGGGCCAGAAGGCGCTTGAGCAGCGCCAGGCCGGCGCCGTCGCAGATGCCATCGTCTGGTGGGAAGGCTTTGGCGATGCACAACTCAGCCGCTTCGTCACGCTTGCGCTGGCACAGAACCTGGATCTCGCGCAGGCGTCCGCTCGCGTCACCCAGGCCCGCGCAGGGCTGGGGGCGGCCGATGCCGCCCTGCTGCCTTCCGGCAACCTCAGTGCCCAGGGGACGCGCGCCTACCAGTCGCTTGAAACGCCCTTGGGGCAAGTCTTGAATTCACGGCCCGGTTTCGACCGCAACGGCAGGTCTTATGAGGCCAATCTCGGCGCAAGCTGGGAGCTGGACCTGTTCGGTGGCTTGCGCCGCGGACGCGAAGCGGCGCTGGCCGACTACCAGGCTTCGGAGGCCGGCGCGGCGGCGGTGCGGCTCGCGGTGGCGGCGCAGACGGCCGACATTTACATCAGCATTCGCGGATTGCAAACCCGCGCCGACCTTGCACGCAGGCAAGCGCAGACGCAACAGGAACAGCTGGCCATCATCCAGTTGCTGTACGGCAAGGGCCTGGCCGCCGAGCTCCAGCTGCGACAGGCCGAGGGCGCGCTGGCCCAGGTGCGGGCATCGGTGCCGGTCCTCGAAGCCGGACTGGAAACGGCGATGAATGCGCTGGACGTGATGCTGGGCACCTCGCCCGGTACGCACCGCAAGGAACTGGAGAATGCCGTCCCGGTTCCGGCCGCCCCACAGTTCGCCGCAACCGGCTCACCGGCTGAGCTGCTCAGGCGCCGGCCTGACCTGATCGTGGCCGAGCGCCGCCTGGCCGCATCGAATGCCCGTATCGGCATGGCGATCGCCGAGTACTACCCCAAGCTCTCCCTGAGCGGGCTGGTCGGCAGCGCGACCTCGGTGCCCGGCGGCAGGCTGTTCATCAACAACTCAAGCCAGGCCGCCGGCGTGCTGGGCCTGCGCTGGCGCCTGTTCGATTTCGGCCGCATCAACGCGCAGATAGCCCTGGCCAAGGGCCAGGAAGCCGAGGCGCTGGCCGCCTACCGGCTTGCCGTGCTGCGCGCGACCGAAGACGTGGAGAACGCTTTTTCGTCCCTCGTGAAGCGCGAAGACCAGGCCGCCCTGCTCTCCCAGGGCGTGGATTCCCTCGGGCGGGCGAGAGGGGCTTCGTTCGCGGCCTACCAGAAGGGCGTCGTCAGCCTGGTCGAAGTCCTGCAGGCCGACGAGAACCTGCTGCGCGCTTCCGATCTGCGGGCGCAGGCGCAAACCGAATCCGCGCGGGCGGCGGTCGCGGCTTTCAAGGCGCTCGGTGGTGGTTGGCAACCCCCGGAGCCCGAAGCGCTGGCGGCCAGGTAGCGGTGACGTGGCCGGGTCTTGCGCCGGCTTGCGCGCCCGCGTCCTTTGCATAGGCTTGCTGGCCGGGGGTAGCCCGGCAGCTACTCACTTTTCTTTTGCTTCGCCAAAAGAAAAGTAAGCAAAAGAAAAGGCGACCCTGGTTGCTGCGTCCCTTCGCTTCGCTACGGGCAACCTGCGGTGCTCGGTTCAGGCGGGGTCTCGCTAAACTCGCCTTCGGCTCAAACAACGCGATCCCTGATCCGCCTGAACCTGCGCTCCTCGGCGCATCCACAAGGGGTGGGGAAGGAATACCAAATTCAAATACCGAATACCTGAAGAAACAAGGACTCGCCGTGGCGAGTCCTTGTTTGTCTTGGTTTGTTTCTTTGTCTTTTGTCCCCGCTCCCGATTGCCCCGTCCTGGCTGGGCCGAGGAGCGCAGAGACAAGCGGATCAGGGCCGGCGTTGTCTGAGCGAAGCGAGTTTAGCCGGACCCCGCTTGGCTCGAGCACCGCAGGTTGCCCGCAGCGAAGCGTAGGGACCCAGACTGCGGGTCGCCTTTTCTTTGCTTACTTTCTTTTGGCGAAGCAAAAGAAAGTGAGTTGCCGCCGGCAACCCCGGCCCCGGAACCCAAACCAACATCAGCGCCCAGAACATCCAAAGAACTAAACCCCCTCCACCAAGTTCCGAACCCCGGGCGGCTGCCCAACAAGCGACAACAGAAAATCGATATCCGCCGGCTTGACCACATGATGATCAAACCCGGCCCGCTGCGACCTCAAGCGACTCTCCGCCTCCCCATACCCCGTCAAGGCAATCAACAACGCATCTTTGGATTCAGGCCGGCTGCGCAACTGGCGCGCCACTTCAAACCCGTCCATGCCGGGCAGGCCGATGTCGAGGATGAGCACGTCGGGCCCGAACTCCTGGGCCACGGTGAGCGCCTGCGCGCCGTCGTTCGCGATCCTCACCACATAGCCTTCGAGTTCCAGCAAGACCTTCAACGTGTCCGCCGAGGCCGGCAGGTCGTCGACGACCAGGATTTTGCGGGAGGCGGCCGGTGCCGGCCTGGCGGCTTTCGGCGCTGCGGCGGCGGGAAGGGCCGCGCCCTGCGCGGCAAGCCCGGCCGGGAAGGACACGCTGATGCGGCTTCCCTTGCCGCGGCCTTCGCTATAGGCCTCGACCGTGCCCTGGTGCAGCTCCACCAGGTGCTTGACCAGCGTGAGGCCTATGCCCAGCCCGCCCTGGGCGCGGTCCAGCGCCTGGTCGCCCTGGGCGAACAGGTCAAAAATGTGCGGCAGGAATTCGGCTTCTATGCCCTGGCCGGTGTCGGAGACGGTGATGCAGAGGCTGTCGCCCTTCAGCGATGCATCCAGGGTGATGGTCCCTTCCGGGTCGGTGAACTTGGAGGCGTTGTTGAGCAGGTTGGACAGCACCTGGGACAGGCGCACCAGGTCGCCCCGCAGGACCACGGCCTCGTCCGGGAGGGCTACCGTGAGCCGCTGCTGCCTCGCGGCCAGCAGGGGGCTGCTGGCTTCGACGGCGCGCTCGCACAGGGTCGCCAGCAGCAGCGGCTCCATGTGGACGGTCACCTTGCCGCGCACGATGCGCGACACGTCGAGCAGGTCGTCGACCATCCGCGACATATGGTCCACCTGGCGGGCGATCACGTCGCGCGCCCAGGCCACCGTCGGGTCGGCCACCTGGGCCCCGTGGATGATGTGGACCGCGTTGCGTATCGGCGCCAGCGGGTTGCGCAACTCGTGCGCCAGCATCGCGAGGAATTCGTTCTTGCGCCGGTCGGCCTCCTGCACCAGCGTGTAGAGCCTGGCGTTTTCCATGGCGATGGAAGCGCGGCCCACGACCTCGCTGAGCAGCGCGGCATCGGCCTGCGCAAAACCGCCGGCCTTGCCGAAGAGGATGAGTGCGCCCAGCTGCTGGTCGCCGGCGACCAGCGGGCAGACGGCCATCTCCTCGTGGTCCGGCGGCAGCTCCGGCCACTCAGGCGGCGGCGCGGACGCGGCCGGCGCCGCGCACAGCTCGGTCGCGGGCAGGAACTGGAGGTCGCGCGAAAGCATGGCGCCGCGCACCACCGCCGCCATGGAAGGGCTCAGTTCGCGGTGGCATTCGAGCAAGACCGGGCCCAGGGTAGGGTCGGCCTCGCCGACGATCTTGAGGCAGCGGCAGTGCAGTTCCCCATGGTCGTCCAGCAAGGCGACGGCGGCCATGGCGCCCAGGCCGGGCACGGCGATGTCGGCCAGGGCATGGGCGGTGGCGTCGATGTTGAGCGACATGGACAGGCGCTGGCTGGCCTCGGCCAGGTAGGCGGCGCGGCGCGTGGCCTCCTCGGCCGCGGTGCGGGCCGCTTCGGCGCGCGCCAGCGCCTCGCGCTCGACCGCCTGCTGCTGCAGCTGGCGGTGCATACGGTGCAGGTCGACGAAGACCTTTACCTTGGAGCGCAGCACGCCGGGCACGACGGGAGTCGAGATGTAGTCGACCGCGCCCAGCTCATAACCCTTGGCGGCCTGCACCTCGTCCACGTAGGCCGTGATGAAGAGGATGGGCGTCTGCGAGGTCTTCTTGTACTGCCGGATCAGGCTGGCGGTTTCCAGGCCGTCGATGTCGGGCATGTTGACGTCGAGCAGGATGACGGCGAAGTCCATCTGCAGGATCAGGCGCAGGGCCTCGCGGCCGGAACGGGCGCTGACGAGGTTCTGCCCCAGCTCCTCGAGGATGCTGCGCATGACGACGTGCTTTTCGGGCAGGTCGTCAACGATCAGGATGTTGACGGGGTCCGGATTGAGCATTTGCGCCGGCTCCTGCGGCTCGAGGACAGCGCTCATCGGGGCAACCAGGCACGCAGCACGGCCAGCAGGTTTTCGGTATTGACCGGCTTGGACAGGTAATCCCAGGCACCGGCCTCTATGCATTTCTCGCGGTCGCCTTTCATGGCCTTGGCCGTGACGGCGATCATGGGCAGGCTCTTGCCGGCCGGCAGCTTGCGGATCTCCTGCATGGTGACCAGGCCGTCCATCACGGGCATCATGATGTCCATCAGCACCACGCTGAGCTGCGGGTCGGCAGCCACCTTGGCAATGGCGTCGTGGCCGTTATCGGCCCAGACGATGTCCATACCCTCTTCTTCCAGCACGGTGGCCAGGGCGAAGATGTTGCGCATGTCGTCGTCGACGATCAGCACCCTTTTGCCGGCCAGCGACTTGTTGGCCTCGTGCAGGGCCCTCAGGGTGCCGCGCTGCTTTTCGGTCATGCGCGCTTCGCCCAGGTGCAGGGCGTGCATGGCCTGGTCCAGCACCCGGGGGATGGACCTGGCCTCGCGGAACAGGAAGCCGTCGCGCGACTGCCAGGCCGGCTGGTGCAGCGCGTCGATGGGCCCTTCACGCCAGACGACCACCGGCAGCGGCCCGAGCGCCCGGCGCTCCGGCGCGGCACGGCGCAGGCCCTCGAAGCTCTCGGTCAGGGAGGCATCGTCGGTGACGACACATTCAAAGCGGGTGAGGTCTTCGGCTTTGACGCCGGCCAGCGAGGCCACTGCGGTGCACTGCACATGGCTGTGCTGCAGCATGCCGGTGACCTCGCCGCGCAAGACATCGTCCTTCAGGGCGACCAGCATGTGCCGGACCGAGCGCGACACATAGCGGTGCAGCTGCTCCAGCATCTCGTCGAGCACTTCCTTGGACGGGATCGGTTTTTCGATGAAGGCCATGGCGCCCGAGCGGTAGGCGCGGTCCTTGGAGTCGTCGGTGGAGATGACACAGACCGGGATGTGCCGCACGCTGGCGTCTTGTTTGATGCGCTCGAGCACACGCCAGCCTTCCATGTCGGGCAGGTGCATGTCCAGCGTGATGGCCGAGGGCTTGAACTCGGCCGCGAGCGTCAGCGCGCCGGCGCCCAGTGGCGTCACCAACCCTTTGAAGCCCTTGGCGCGGGCCGCGTCGAGCAGGAAGCCGGCGAAGGCCAGGTCGTTCTCCACGATCAGCAGCACGAAGTCGCCGGGCTGGATGGCGTGCCGGTCATCGCCGGCTTCGTTGGCCAGCGCACTGGTGTCCGCCGCCAGGGTGGCTTCATCAAAAGCCGGCTCCAGCTTCTCGAAGCCCAGCCGGCTGATGGGCACGCTGGCTTCGATGCGCTGTTCGGCGCTACCGCCGGGCTTGCGCGCGCCGCGCGGCGAGGCGTAGACCAGCGGCAAGTAAAGCACAAAGCTGCTGCCCTCGCCGGGCGCGCTGGACAGGCGGATCTCGCCGCCCAGCAGGCGCGAGAGCTCGCGGCTGATGGCCAGGCCCAGGCCGGTGCCGCCGTATTTGCGGCTGGTACTGCCATCGGCCTGCTGGAAGGCTTCAAAGATGATCTGCTGCTTGTCGGCGGAAATGCCGATGCCGGTGTCGGTGACGGAAAACGCCAGCACCTGCTGGGCGCGATTGAGTTCCTCGTTGTCCGGGCTCCAGCCGGTGAAGGCTTCTTCGATGGCCAGGGCCACGTGGCCCTGGTGCGTGAACTTGAAGGCGTTGGACAGCAGGTTCTTGAGGATCTGCTGCAGGCGCTTGACGTCCGTCACCATGGACACCGGAAGCTGCAGGCCGGTGGTGATCAGGAAGTCCACGCTCTTGGCCTCGGCGACGTGGCGGAAGGTGCGCTCCACATACATCTGCAGGTCGGACAGGCGCAGTTCGTTGACGTCCACCACCACCGTGCCCGACTCGATCTTGGACAGGTCCAGGATGTCGTTGATCAGCATCAGCAGGTCGTTGCCGGAGGAATGGATGGTCTTGGAGAACTCGACCTGCCTCGCGGTCAGGTTGCCTTCGGAGTTCTTGCACAGCTGGTCGGACAGAATCAAGAGGCTGTTGAGCGGCGTGCGCAGCTCGTGCGACATATTGGCCAGAAACTCCGACTTGTACTTGGAGGTCAGCGACAGCTGCTTGGCTTTTTCTTCGAGTGCCTGGCGGGCCTGCTCGACCTCCTGGTTCTTGCGCTCCACCTCGTCGTTCTGCTGGACCAGCAGGTGGGCTTTTTCCTGCAATTCCTCGTTGGTCTGCTGCAATTCTTCCTGCCGGCTCTGCAGCTCCTGCGCCAGGGACTGCGACTGGGTCAGCAGGTCTTCCGTGCGCATATTGGCTTCGATCGTGTTGATCACGATGCCGATACTTTCCGTGAGCTGGTCCAGGAAGGCCTGGTGCGTGGGATTGAAGCGCTCGACCGAGGCGAGTTCGACCACGCCCCGGACCTGGCCCTCGAAGATGATGGGCAGCACCAGGATGTCCATGGGCGCCACTTCGGTGAGGCCCGACGATATCTTGAGGCCCTGCGGCAGCGAGGAGGTCAGCAATATCTTCTGCTTGTCGAAAGCACACTGGCCTATCAGGCCCTGGCCCAGGTCGATTTCCTTGCCGTAGGCGCCCTGCCCGTCCGAGGCATAACTGGCCATGAGGCGCAGGCGCGGCCTTTCATGCGTGTAGCTCAGCACGTAGAACTCGGCCTGCTGGGCGCCCACCACGGGTGCGAGCTCCGAGAGGATCAGGTGGCCCACGGCCACCAGGTCTTTCTGGCCCTGCAGCATGCGGCTGAATTTGGCCAGGTTGGTCTTGAGCCAGTCCTGCTCGGTGTTAACCTGGGTGGTGTCCTTGAGGTTGCGGATCATTTCATTGATCGTGTCTTTCAAGGCAGCCACCTCGCCCAGCGCTTCCACGGTGATGGAACGCGTCAAGTCGCCCTGCGTCACAGCCGTCGCCACCTCGGCGATGGCGCGCACCTGGGTCGTCAAATTGGCGGCCAGCTGGTTGACGTTTTCGGTCAGGCCTTTCCAGGTACCGGCCGCGCCGGGCACCTTGGCCTGGCCGCCCAGCTTGCCTTCGACGCCCACCTCACGCGCCACCGAGGTCACCTGGTCGGCGAAGGTGGCCAGCGTGTCGGTCATGCCGTTGATGGTGTCGGCCAGCGCGGCGATCTCGCCCTTGGCCTCCACGGTCAGCTTGCGCTCCAGGTCGCCGTTGGCCACGGCCGTCACCACACGCGCAATGCCGCGCACCTGGCTGGTCAGGTTGCCGGCCATGAAGTTCACGTTGTCGGTCAAGTCCTTCCAGGTGCCGGCCACGCCCTGCACGTCGGCCTGGCCGCCCAGCTTGCCCTCGGTGCCCACCTCGCGCGCCACACGGGTCACCTCGGAGGCAAACGATCGCAGCTGGTCCACCATGGTGTTGATGGTGTTTTTGAGTTCGAGGATTTCGCCCTTCACGTCCACCGTGATCTTCTTGGACAGGTCACCCGCCGCCACGGCCTTGGTCACGTCGGCGATATTGCGCACCTGGGACGTCAAATTGCCGGCCATGAAGTTCACGTTGTCGGTCAGATCCTTCCAGGTACCGGCCACACCCTGCACGTCGGCCTGGCCGCCCAGCTTGCCCTCGGTGCCCACCTCGCGCGCCACACGCGTCACTTCAGACGCGAAAGATCGCAGCTGGTCCACCATGGTGTTGATGGTGTTCTTGAGTTCGAGGATTTCGCCCTTGACGTCCACCGTGATCTTTTTGGACAAGTCGCCGGCCGCCACGGCCGTCGTCACCTCGGCGATGTTGCGCACCTGAGCGGTCAAATTGGAGCCCATGGAGTTGACCGAGTCGGTCAAGTCTTTCCAGGTGCCGGCCACACCTTGCACGTCGGCCTGGCCGCCCAGCTTGCCTTCGGTGCCCACCTCGCGCGCCACCCGCGTCACTTCAGACGCGAATGATCGCAGCTGGTCCACCATGGTGTTGATGGTGTTTTTGAGTTCGAGAATCTCGCCCTTCACGTCCACCGTGATCTTTTTGGACAAGTCACCGGCCGCCACGGCCGTCGTCACCTCGGCGATGTTGCGCACCTGCGCCGTGAGGTTGGAGCCCATGGAGTTGACCGAGTCGGTCAAGTCCTTCCAGGTGCCGGCCACACCCTGCACGTCGGCCTGGCCCCCCAGCTTGCCTTCGGTGCCCACCTCGCGCGCGACACGGGTCACCTCGGACGCAAAGGATCGCAACTGGTCCACCATGGTGTTGATGGTGGCCTTGAGTTCAAGGATTTCGCCCTTCACGTCCACCGTGATCTTTTTGGACAGGTCGCCGGCCGCCACGGCCTTGGTCACCTCGGCGATGTTGCGCACCTGGCCGGTCAGGTTGGAACCCATGGAGTTCACTGAGTCCGTCAAATCCTTCCAGGTGCCGGCTACGCCCTGCACGTCGGCCTGGCCGCCCAGCTTGCCTTCGGTACCCACCTCGCGCGCAACCCGCGTCACTTCGGATGCGAAAGAAGACAGCTGGTCCACCATGGTATTGATGGTGTTTTTGAGTTCGAGAATCTCGCCCTTCACGTCCACCGTGATCTTTTTGGACAAGTCGCCAGCCGCCACGGCCGTCGTCACTTCGGCGATGTTGCGCACCTGGCCCGTGAGATTGGAGCCCATGGAGTTGACCGAATCGGTCAAGTCCTTCCAGGTACCGGCCACACCCTGCACGTCGGCCTGGCCGCCCAGCTTGCCTTCGGTACCCACTTCGCGCGCCACCCGCGTCACCTCGGAGGCGAAAGAGGACAGCTGGTCCACCATGGTGTTGATGGTGTTCTTGAGTTCGAGAATCTCGCCCTTGACGTCCACCGTGATCTTTTTGGACAGGTCGCCTGCCGCCACGGCCTTGGTCACGTCGGCGATGTTGCGCACCTGGGACGTCAAATTACCGGCCATAAAGTTCACGTTGTCGGTCAAGTCCTTCCAGGTACCCGCCACGCCCTGCACATCGGCCTGGCCGCCCAGCTTGCCCTCGGTGCCCACCTCGCGCGCCACCCGCGTCACTTCAGACGCAAAGGATCGCAGCTGGTCCACCATGGTGTTAATGGTGTTTTTGAGCTCCAGGATTTCGCCCTTGACGTCCACCGTGATCTTTTTGGACAGGTCGCCGGCCGCCACGGCCGTCGTCACCTCGGCGATGTTGCGCACCTGAGCGGTCAAATTGGAGCCCATGGAGTTGACCGAGTCGGTCAAGTCCTTCCAGGTGCCGGCCACACCCTGCACGTCGGCCTGGCCGCCCAGCTTGCCTTCGGTGCCCACCTCGCGCGCCACCCGCGTCACCTCGGCCGAGAAAGTGCCGAGCTGCTCCACCATCTTGTTGATGATCATGGCGGTGCGCAGGAACTCGCCTTCCAGCGCCCTGCCTTCGGCCTCCAGCGCCATGCTCTTGGACAGGTCGCCCTGGGCCACGGCGCCGATCACGCGCGCCACTTCGCTGGTCGGGTGGACCAGGTCGGCGATCAGCGAGTTGATGGACTCCGCGGAGTCACGCCAGAAACCCGTGGCGTCGGGCACAAAGGCGCGCTCCTTGAGCCGGCCCTGCTTGCCGACCACGCGGCTCAGGCGTTCAAGCTCGCGCGCCATGCGCACGTTTTCGGAAACCACGTCGTTGAAGGCATCGGCCACCTTGCCGGGCACGCCGGTCCAGTCTTGCGGCAGGGATGCGCGCGCGTCGCCTTTTTTCAGGTCGGTCAATGCGGTCAACACCACCTTGGTCTGCTCCGTCACCGTGTCGGCTTCGTCGAGCACGGTGTTGATGGCCATCGCGTTCTGCAACCAGAAGCCCGATAGTTTTTCCTCGGGCAGGCGCCGGCTGGCGCGTGTTGACAGGCGGGACTTGGATGCCAGGCCTTTGCAGCGGCTGGTGGTCGCCGTCGTCATGGCTGACAGCTGGTTGAATTCGGCGGCGATCTTTCCATAGATGCCGTCCCACTCCGTTGGAAGTGTGACGCCGGATTCACCCCGTCTGAGCGCGCTCAGAGATTTGAGAATGGACTTCAATTCGGTGTCGCGCTCGATCACCGAAAGCTTGGCGAGAGCCTCCATATCATTCATCCTGTATTGGCGGTAACTTTTTGTAGAAACGGGTGCCGAGATTACTCGCGAAGATTCAGAATGACAACCAAATCACGCACTATTTACTTAACGCGGAAAACAATCTGCGGCGCCCCCGTCACAGCATCACAACTGTAGGCTTTGGCTTACACAAATTCTTTTTTGACCGCTGTATATTTTGTGGTTACGCCTTGAAAATATCGCAGCCAGATGTGTTCGCTGCGCGGCGTGGGCCCTGCAGATTCGGCTGCAGTTTTCGTGAACCCTTTTCATTGGCACCAGCACCATGAGCGCTCAGTCCAGCAGCACGGCAGAACAGGCAAGCGGATTGCAACGATGCGAGGCGGAAGCGGCGCATTACGCACTCCTGCGGCGGCTGGCACCGGTGATACGCCACAACATGGCGGGGACGCTGCAACCGATCGCCATGGTGGCGGCGATGCTGGAGCGGCGCCTGCAAAAAGCCGACCCCGATCCCGAAGCGCTGCTCAGAAACGCGCGTGACATCGTGGCGCTGTCCAAAGAGGCGGCCGCCTCCTGTGTCGATTTGATGGGCTGGCTCGCGCCCAAGGACAATCGCCCCGTCAGGGCCGATGCGGGCATCGCGGAATGTGTGGGCATGGTGGTGACGCAGCTCTCGTTCAGGGGCTTTTCGGTCACCGACAACAGCGGCAGCATCGCCGCGCAGCTGCCCCAGTCGGTGCTGCGCACTGTGCTGACCGCCGCGCTCATAGGCCTGACCGATGCGGCGGCCGCGCCCGGCAAGCTGCTCATCAGCGCCGGGTTCGCCGAGGGCGTCCTCTCCATACACGTCGATCTCAAAGTACCCGAGGTTCCCGAGCCCGTGCGCGCGATGGACAAGCCGCCCTATCGCCTGCTCGACTGGCAGGACGTGCAAGCCCTGGCCCAGCAGGAATCCGTGCGCCTGACACGCGGTGAAAACCGGCTCACGCTGCAATTCGAGGCCTCCGCCGCGACCGACCCGCAGACGCTGGCGGAGACCGTGCAAGCCTGAAAGCTTCGCGCCCTTGCCTCCCGTGTCTCCCTTCGTTTTCCCCTTCGCTTCACGCTTGCGGCGATTGCATGTAGGACGAGGGAGCATCTGTGAGGAAGGCCTTGTTTGCGCTGGCAAACTGGGGCCATGAATCCTTTTCGACGACGTCTTGGGCGTCTTGCGCTGCTGTGCGGCCTGGTGGTTTGCGCCGCCCCTTTCGCCACGTTTCCGGTTGCCGTGCAGGCACAGCAGGCGCCCGCCGCGAGCGCGGAATCCGGCGCACCGGCCCTGCTCGAAAAACACGCGGCGCTGGCCGGGCAGCTTGCGCAGAATGCCTACCGCAGGCCGCTGTTCCTGGAGTCCACCGACGGGACCAACGCGGTGAGCGGCAGCGCCTACGCGGTGCTGAACTCCCCCTTTGCCACCGTCAGCGAGGCCTTCAAAAGCCCGAACCGCTGGTGCGAGATGCTGATCCTGCACCTCAACACCAAGTACTGCCGCGCGAGCGTCAACGAGAGCCCGAGCACGCTGAACGTGCACATCGGGAAAAAGACCGAGCAGGAACTGGCGGACGCGTTTGCGCTTCAGTTCAGGTACCAGCTGGCCGCCAGTTCAGCCGACTATCTCGTGGCGAACCTGAGATCGGACAAAGGCCCCCTGGGCACCAACAACTACCGCATCGAATTGCAGGCCGTTCCGCTTCCGGGCGGCAAGACCTTTATGCACCTGCGTTACTCCTACGGCTACAGCATCGCCAGCCGCCTGGCGATGCAGGGCTACCTGGCCACGGCCGGTAGCGGCAAGGTCGGCTTCACGCGGGTGCAACGCGGCTCCACCGCCGGGTATGTCGATGGCATGCGCGGCACCGTGGAGCGCAACACCATGCGCTATTACCTGGCCATCGAGGCCTACCTGGCTTCGCTCGACAAGCCGCCGGCGCGGCAGCTCGAGGCGCGGCTGCAGCACTGGTTCGACGCGACCGAGCAATACGCCCGCCAGCTCCATGAGGTGGACAAGGAAAGCTACCTGGCCATGAAGCGCGCCGAGTACCAGCGCCAGCAGGCGTCCTGACCTTCCTGTTATCTGACGGCTTGCGGCGGCACGTTGGTGCCTGGTTCGCGAATGGGCAGCGTAGGTTCGGGCGGCGGGGGATCGGTGATCTCAGGTGGTGTGCCGGGCTCAGGCGGAATGATCAGCGGCGGAACCTCGTTCGGTATGTGAATGCCCGGTGTGCCGGGCGGAGGCTGGGGAACGGGAACGTGAAGATGCAGGGGCATAAAAATTTCCTTGAGTCGGGGACGTCCGCCCGGGATCATTTCAGCCGGAACGGCCGCAAAGGCGGGATCCGGCCGCGCAAGCGCGAGCGCAGGACCAGCATGGCCAGCGCGCCCGCCGCGGCGGCCAGCAGGGCCGACTGGCAGGGCCGGGCCGCGACGTGGGCGCCGATGGCCTGGGCGAATGAAGACCCGCCACGGCGGGCTTTGGCGGCGGCCGGGCCGGAGGGCGGCAGCGCGAAGCCATTGCCCTGCCCTTCCACCCGCACCGCCTCTTCCGCCGTCTGGAAAACGTCGTCGTCGAGGCGCCGCGGTCCGGTATCAAGGGGCGCAACGGTGGGCATGTTCATGGTCCGGTCCTGATGAATACGGTGTTTGCGGCTCACGCGGACTGCAGCCTGGAGTCCCTGGAATCGTCGTTGGCGGCGGGATCCAGCTTGCGGCTCTGGGTCAGGCAGTAGGCCAGCAGGCAATCGATTTCCGTGGACTTGTCGAAGACCGCATCCACGCCCAGTTCGGCGCAGCGCATGCGCATCTCGCGGGTGGCGTAGTTGCTGAACACCACGATCTTCTGGGAAGGCTTGCGGTCGCGGCAGGCCTCCAGGATCCGGAGGCCGCTGCCCTGTTTGAGGAACAGGTCGACGATGGCCAGGTCCCACTGGGCCTCGTGCTGCGTCAGCCATTCGGCGCCCTCATCTTCGGTCTCGCAGGTGCCGACGGCTTCAACGGGCGCCAGTTCTTCCAGCGTGCTGAGCAGGTTGTCGCGGATGGTGGGATTGTCCTCAACGAGGTAGGTTCGCATTTTCATGATGGGTGCCAATCCGCAACAGCGGCAAATAAGGGTGGGAATGTTCATCAATTTACGCGGCGGGGCCCTGCCCCGATGCCGGAAGGGTGAGCATGCCCATGTAGGAGAAAGGCCAACCGGCGCGCGCGGACCGGGAGCGAACGCGGGTTTCCGCGGGCGGTAAGCGGCGTCTTACGCCAGGAGCAGAAAGGCCTTACACCACCCACCGGCATCGGGCTACCAGCCCGGCGGCCGGGCGCCCCTATCGTCCATGCACCACCTGACCACGTTTCACCCACCACAGGAAACCACCACCATGAAGCTGATGGCCGGACTTTTGACAGGCATGGCCGCGGGGCTGTTGACCGCCTGGCGAATCCATGCCCATCCCCGCGATATCGACCTGTTGCACGCTTTCCTGACGGTGCTGGTCTGCGCGGCGGGCCTGTTCCTGGTGTCCATGGCCTTGCCGGACAGCATCGCGGAAGTGCTGCAGGAGTTCATGGCCTGGTGCCTGGCCGGCACGATCGCCGCGCTGGGCCTGCTGGCCTCGGTGAAGGTGCTGGAAGGCCTGCTCGACAACTGACCGCCACGCGGGGCCGGCGTTTCCCGGTATTTCGCCCTTTACGTCCTGTAACCGCCCGCGGCCCCAAGCCCCAGGCGGAATTTCTTTTTTACAACAAGGATTTTTCATGCCGCCCTCCAAGCGCACCATTTCTCCCCCTCACCGGAACACGGACGGCGCCAAAGACAAGAAGACCCAGCTCGAGAGCTTCACCGCCGGCGTCGCCCCGGTGCTCACGACCAACCAGGGACTGCAGTTCCCGGACAACCACAACTCGCTGAAGGCGGGCGTGCGCGGCCCGACCCTGCTGGAGGATTTCATCCTCCGCGAAAAAATCACCCACTTCGACCACGAGCGCATACCCGAGCGCGCGGTGCACGCGCGCGGCGCGGGCGCGCACGGCTATTTCAAGCCCTACAAGTCCATGGTGCAGTACACCAGTGCCGGTTTTTTGCAGGACCCGGACGTGGAGACGCCGGTCTTCGTGCGTTTTTCCACCGTGGCCGGCTCCCGCGGCTCGGCCGACACGGTGCGCGACGTGCGCGGCTTCGCCGTGAAGTTCTACACCGCCGAAGGCAACTACGACCTGGTCGGCAACAACATCCCGGTCTTCTTCATCCAGGACGCGATCAAGTTCCCGGACCTGATCCATGCGGTCAAGCCGGAACCGCACAACGAAATGCCGCAGGCGGCCAGCGCCCACGACACCTTCTGGGACTTCGCCTCGCTGATGCCCGAATCCACCCACATGCTGATGTGGGCCATGTCGGACCGCGCCGTGCCGCGCAGCTTTCGCATGATGGAGGGTTTCGGCGTCCATGCCTTTCGCTTCATCAATGCGCGCGGCGAATCCTTTTTTGTGAAGTTTCACTGGAAACCCAAGCTGGGCGTGCACGGACTGGCCTGGGACGAGGCGCAGAAAATCGCCGGCAAGGACCCGGATTTCCACAGGCGCGACCTGTGGGAGGCGATTGACAGCGGCAACTTCCCGGAGTGGGAGCTGGGCGTGCAGATCGTCGACGAGGGCAAGGAAGGCGAGCTGGGCTTCGACATCCTGGACCCGACCAAGCTGATCCCCGAGGCGCAGGTGCCGGTGCAGCCCATCGGCAAGATGGTGCTCAACCGCAACCCGGACAATTTTTTCGCGGAAACCGAGCAGGTGGCCTTCCACCCCGGCCACCTGGTGCCGGGCATCGACTTTTCCAACGACCCGCTGCTGCAGGGCCGGCTGTTCTCGTACACCGACACCCAGCTGTCGCGCCTGGGCGGCGCCAACTTCCATGAGATCCCGATCAACCGTGCCGTTTGCCCCATGCACAACTTCCAGCGCGACGGCATGCACCGCCAGGCCATCGCCAAGGGCCGGGTCGCCTATGAGCCCAACACGCTGGCCAGCGGCGCCGAGTACCGGGTGGACGGCGGCGCGCAGGGATTCCAGTCCTACCCGGAGCAGCTGGAGCCGCCGAAAATCCGCCGCCGCAGCCCTTCCTTTGACGACCATTTTTCGCAGGCCGCGCTGTTCTGGAACAGCCAGAGCGCGCCGGAAAAAGACCACATCGTGGCGGCCTTCCGTTTTGAGCTGTCCAAGGTGGAGGTGCCCGACATCCGCCAGCGCATGGTGGACAACCTGGCCCATGTGGACCTGAAGCTGGCCACGCGCGTGGCGGCCCCGCTGGGCATCAAGCCGCCGGACGCCAAGGCCGCGGCCGGCAGGCTGGGCTTTCGCGACCACCGCATCGAGGCCAAGGTGGAGGAAGACCCGGCCCTGCGCATGGTGGGCCGCCCGGGCGGCAGCGCCAAGACGCGCAAGGTGGCCATCCTGGTGGCCGACGGGGTGGAGGCCGCCGCGCTCAAACGCCTGCAGCAGGACCTGCTGGACGCGGGTGCTTTGTGCAAACTTGTGGCGCCGCAGTTGGGCACGGTCAGCACCTCATCGGGCCGGCAGCTCGCGGTGGACCACACCTTCACCAACATGCCCTCGGTGATGTTCGACGCCGTGCTGATTCCGGGCGGAAGCGAAAGCGTTGCCACCCTGGCCGCCATGGGCGAGGCGGTGCACTTTGTGCTGGAGGCCTACAAGCACTGCAAGACGATTTGCGCGGTCAACGACGGCGCGCAGCTGCTGGCCACCCTGGGCTTCAGCCTGGGCAAGGACCCGGAGGCCGTCATTGTGCCCACGCCCGGCGTCATCATTGCCGATGCGCGCAAGGTCATGGACGGCCAGGTGTCGCATGATTTCCTGGCGGCCATTGCGCTGCACCGCCACTGGGACCGGCTCAACGTGGACGCCATCCCGGCGTAAGGCGGATGCCTACGGGCGCAGCGTGAGCTGGTGCGGGAAAGCCAGCGGATTCATCCGCAAGGGCCGGTATTGCACGGCGGCCCAGTCGTCCCGCATGTCGCGGTAGCGGCCGGAAAACACCAGGCCGCTCTGCCCTGTCTGGTAGATGAAGCGCGAGTTCTCCGGGTCGCCCATGTCGTACACCGCGCGCAGCGATGCGGCCTGCCGGTTGGCAAAGGGCGTGGCATCGCCCGTGGCCCAGTACTGGCCCACGTTGACGGTGAAGGGATCCCCCCCGGTGGGCACGCGCACGTCGAACCACGGTGCCAGCCAGGCCACGTTGCCGAAGGGCTTGTGCGCCGACAGCGCCGGATGCGCCCTGCCCCAGGTCCAGCTTCCCACGTCCGCACCGTAAGCCCCCTGCAGGCGGTCCAGCGCGCGAACCAGCGCCGCCGCCGATTGCGCCTCGCAGCCGGCCGCCTCGCACCAGTTGCCGTCCTGGCGCTCCAGCACGTCTTCCAGCGTGCTCCTGAAATGGCGCTTGCCGTAAAGCGGCCTGAACACCGCCTCGCCGAGCTTGCCGCCGACGATGCCGCGCGTGAGTTCGTCGGCCCAGGCGGCGAACAGCAGCGGCGCGGCCTGGTCGGCGCGCATGACGCCGTCAAAACCGGCCACGGCTTTGCGCGCGGCATCGGCCAGCGGATGCTGCACCGGCTGCGCCAGTGTTTTTTGCAGGAAAGGCAGCAACTTCAGCGTGGCCGGTGAAAGCTGGTCGGCCTGGATTTTTTGCATGGACGCGAGGTCGTGCTTCGGCGTGGCGGCCAGCAGTTGCGCGATGCGGTCGTAGCGGTAGGGCACGGTCCAGTCCTGGCCCATGAAGAAAGGGTAAGCCGGCGGCGTGATGCGCTGGTTGGCGGTGGCCCACCAGCCCTTGGCCTCGATAGCAGCGCGGCTGGCCTCGGGCGTTTGCGCATAAGGCAGCCAGCCGGCCCAGTCGTAGCGGGCATCCCATCCCGGCGAGGGGGCGATGCCGCGAATATCGTTGTCGGGCTTGCGCAGCGGCACCTTGCCGGCGGCCTTGAAGGCCATGCCGCCCGCGACGTCGGCCGTGACGACGTTCTGCATCGGCGAGTGGTAGGCCGCGAAGGCGTCCACCAGTTCCTGGGCCGACTGGGCGCGGTTGGCGCGCAGGCCGGCCAGCACCGTCTGGTTGTCGGCGTCGAGCGCGCTCCAGCGCAGCGCGAGCACGTATTTGCGGGTGTCGATCAATTCGGCATGCGATTTCTGTACATCGCTGAGCACCGGGCCGTGGCGGCTTTCGCGCACGTCCAGCACCACGTCGGGCTGGCCCTTGACCTTGATGGTTTCGCGGCGGGTCTCGAAATCGGCCCAGGCCTCGGCCCTGGACGCGTCGGCCGACGGGATGCGGTACTGCCGCGGGTTGGCGGGATTGACCTGCTCGAGGTACAGGTCCTGCACGTCGGGCGCGGTGTTGGTGAACCCCCAGGCCATTTTTTCGGTGCGGCCCATGACCACGAACGGCAGGCCGGGCAAGGTCGCGCCTATGACGTCCAGCCCGGCGCCGCTGCCGCCGGCGGGCGCCTGCAGCCGCGCGAAATACCAGACGGCCGGGGCCGACAGGCCCAGGTGCGGGTCGTTGGCCAGCAGGGGCTTGCCGCTCGCGCTGTGCGCACCGGCCACCACCCAGTTGTTGGAGCCCTTGCCTTCCACCTCGCCCAGCGCCCCGGCCCAGCTATTGATGCCTTGGGCCATGGCGAGCGCTACGGGAGCCGGTTGGGTGGCCGAAACTTTCTGGGTGGCGGGAAGGTCGGCGCGGTACACCCCGAGATCGGCGTAAAGCTTGCTGAAATCCACCCTGGAGGCCGGCTGCTCGCCGGGGTATGGCGGAAACAGCTGCCACAGTTCGGGGGTCCTGAGCACCCGGGCGGCGGACAGGCGGGCGAATTCGGTGCCCCAGTTGCCGCTCAGGTCCAGCGCCATCATCAGCGACCAGGCCAGGCTGTCGGAAGGCGACCAGGCCGTGCCGGAAGCGCCGCCGGGCTCGACGCCCAGGATGTGGAACTCGGGGGACAAGGCCTGCGATGAGCCGGCGTAAAAAGCGTTGATCCCCTCGCTGTAGGCCTGCATGGCTTCGCGCCCCTCGGCGGGCAGGGTTTGCCATTGGCGCTCTGCGGCACGCGCCACACCCAGGGTGCGCAATAGCTTGTCGGTGTCCAGCGTGGCCGGGCCGAACACCTCGGAGAGTTCGCCGTGCATCACGCGCCGGTTGAATTCCAGCTGCCAGCCGCGCTCCTGGGCATGGACGTAGCCGAGCGCAAACCAGGCGTCGCGCGGCGACTGGGCCTTGATGTGGGTGACGTCGGACGCATCGCGCGCCACGCTCACGCGGTCCCGCAGGCCGGCTGCCTGGAGCTCGCCATCGAGCGCGGGCGTGGCGCGGTAGATATAGATGCCGGCGGCCGCCGCGGCGATCAGCAGCAGCGCGGCCAAGGCGGCAAGAACGCGTTTGAACCAGAGCAAGATCATGTTCCCATCAAGTCGCCGTGCGTATCGACGGCCAAGGCGACGAGCCCGTGGCGGGCCCTTTTCCCTTTTGCATCCTGCACCCGGCCGGATGAATGCAGCTTATTTTGTCTGCAAGTGCATTTTGCCGTCGGCGAACTTGAAACTGACGGTGGGTACCGTGAAATCTTCAAAAGGCGCACCCAGCGCGATCTCGCCTTCGAGCAGCAGCACGCATTCCTGCCGGCGCAGCGCGACCACCGCCGCGCTGTCGGAAAAGCGCACCCAGGTGCCGTAGCTGCTGACGTCTTCGAGGAAGAACTGGCCGGCGCGCCATTCAATCCTGGCGTGCCGGCGGGAAACGCGCGGGTCCTGGACCACAAAATGCGCGTCCTGGTCGCGCCCCAGGAAGATGGGCAGCTCGGTCGAGGCGAAGGCCGTGTTGATGTCCAGCCAGCACAGCTCTATCAAGGCCAGGGCGGCGGCCGGCCGGTCGGGCAGCGGCTCCGTCAGGGTGGCGGGCACGGTGAAGGACTCGGACATGACCTCGGCCTGCCATTCGATGCGGTGCACCAGGCAGGCTTCGGTACGGCCCCGTATTTCCAGCGCGCCCAGGCTTCGGGAGCGCACCAGCGTGTCGGAAGGAAGGTGCTGGATGACGGCGTCGGTGGCCAGGATCTGGTCCGGGCCGGACAGGTCGCTCAGGCGCGAGGCCAGGTTGACGGCGTCGCCGAAGCAGTCGCCGTCCTGTTCGACGATTTCACCGCGCGCCACGCCTGTTTGCAGGCGCATCTTGAGCTGGTCGGGCCAGTTGCGGATGCGGTCGCGATGCACCCGCTGGAGTTCGGTCACGGCATCGACGGCGTCGGCATTGTCGGGAAACACGACGAGCACGCCGTCGCCGAGGTATTTGACGACGTGGCCGCGGTAGGCCTGGCAGACCTTGCCTATCCACTGGGTCAGGCGTGTGATGGCCTGCGTGGCCTTGGCGTTGCCCAGCGATTCAAAAACCCCGGTGCTTCCTGTGAGATCGGCAAAAACGACGGTAACTTCTGCCATAAATCGATGTAACTGCTTGTAGTTCTGGCGCCATTAAAACATAAGTACACACGGAACTTATGACAGAGGGCGGACGGCACGGCGGCCTTGGCCGGGGCGTCCGCTGGAATGGGCCCGAAACTCAGCTCGCGCTGGGCTTGAGCTGCATGGCCTTGAACTCCAGGAACTCCTCAAAGCCGTACACGCCGTTTTCGCGGCCGTTGCCCGACTGTTTGTAACCGCCGAACGGAGCCTGGCCGTTGAAAGGCCCGCCGTTGATGTCCACCTGGCCGGTGCGCAGGCGGCGCGCGACCTTCATCGCGTGCTCGTCGGTGCCGGCCCACACGGCGCCGCCCAGGCCGTAAATGGTGCTGTTGGCAATCGCCACGGCTTCTTCTTCGTCCTTGTAAGGGATGACCACCAGCACCGGGCCGAAGATTTCCTCCTGGGCCAGCGTGTCGGTCGGCTTGATGCCCAGGATGGTGGGCTGGACAAAATAGCCCTTGGCGATGGCGGGCGCCTCGGCGCCGCCGGCGATCACGTCCGCGCCCTCTTCGATGCCGGTGCGGATGAAACCCAGCACGCGGTCGCGCTGGGAGGCACTGACCAGGGGGCCGAGCTTGCTGCCCTCCTCCAGGCTGGGGCCGACGCTGAACTTGGCGATGGCGGCCTGGGCCAGCGCCTTGACTTCTTCATAGCGGCCGGCCGGCACCAGCAGGCGGGTGTGGGCCGAGCAGGTCTGGCCGCTGTTGAGCATGCAGGCCGACACCGTGCCTTTCACGGCGGCCTCGAAATTGGCGTCATCCAGCACCACGCTGGCCGACTTGCCGCCCAGCTCCAGCGCCACGCGCTTGATGGACTGGCTGGCCAGCTCGCCCACGCGTTTGCCGGCGCGGGTGGAGCCGGTAAAGCTCACCATGTCGACTTCCGGGTGCGTGGCCAGCACCTCGCCCACGACCGGGCCCATGCCGTTGACCAGGTTGAACACGCCGGGCGGCAGGCCCGCCTCATGGATGATCTCGGCCAGGATCATGGCGTTGACCGGGGCGATTTCGCTGGGCTTGAGCACCACGGTACAGCCGGCAACCATGGCCGGCGCGATTTTCAACGTGATCTGGCTCAGCGGGAAATTCCAGGGCGTGATGCAGCCGACCACGCCTATGGCCTCGCGCACCACCAGGGAGTTGCCGACGGTCTTTTCCCATTCAAACTGGCGCGCCACCTTGGCGAAATTGCCCCAGTGCCAGGCCGGGCCGCCGACCTGGACGGCGCGCGCCATCTTCAGGGGCATGCCAACCTCGCGGGCAATCGCCAGGGCCAGGTCATCGGTGCGGGCCTTGACGCCGGCCGCCACCTTGTCGAGGTAGGCGGCGCGTGTTTCGACCGGCAGGGCCGCCCAGCCGTCAAAGGCCGCGCGGGCCGCCAGCACGGCGGCTTCGGCCTCGGCCGCCGTGCCGGCCGGCACCGTCGCCATCAGGGCTTCGGTGCTGGAGTCATGGACAGGCAGGGTTTCGGAGGACTGGGCCTTGACCCATTGGCCGTTGATGTAGTGCGCAGGGTAAACAGTTGTTGCGGTCATGGGTGTGCTCATGGCGGTCTGGGGGTCTTGGGGGTCTGGGAAAGGCCTGGAAAGGGCCTGGAAAAGGCCCAAAAAAGAGGTGAATAATGCCGAAAAAGGCCGGAGCTGACTTTCGACTCACAGGCGAAATTCGCTGTAGGCCTAAAGATTTAAACAATGTTCAATTCCAGAATCGACATGACATCTGGTTACTAACTCCTTGATTCATTTGTTGTTTTGCGTTAACCATTTCACACAAAACACCTTGCATATCCTTAGATGTCGTCTTAATCTAACAGAAGACGACGTTCCATGGGAACGCAGACAAATACCCCACGGGATGCTCCGGTAGAAAGTTGTGAAACACATGCGCTGGCTAAAACCAAATCTGAAGAGCAGCTTCATGGCGCTGCTAGGCTCCGGCGAGGTCACCCCTTCCATACTGGAAGACCGCACCGAAGACATCCGCCAATTCATCCTCGACGAGCTCGGCGAGTTCGGCGAAAAGCACTATCCCAAGATCACCCGCCGCGTGCGCTACGCCCAGGACATCCAGGGCCTCTGGTACACCCGCGGTGACGTGATGGCGGTGCTGGCGGCCATGCACGGTGAGACCATCGCCCGTGAAAAAGTCAGCCGCATCAGCGACAAATTCAAGGGCATGCTGCCCCGCGGCCTGAGTTCGCGGTCCAGCCCGCTCACCACGTAACTTTTTCCTTCGTTCGGCTCTTTTTCTTCTCCAGTTTCCTCTAGTTTCTTCCTGGCCTCCAAGGCAACTTTTTAAACCAGCTTCTAGCTGGTTTATTTTTGTCCGCTCGCAGCCCGCGCCGGCGCCCGGGCGCGCCAGCCTCTCCGCTCAATGCGCTTCGTGCGCGCCGTGCAGGTGGCCCCAGAGCACGAAGGCATCGCGCCCCTCCACCGCCAGCGTGGTTTTCAGGCCCACCGGCAGCATCACCTTGGTCGGCACGTGGCCGAAAGGCAGGCCGGTCAGCACACGCGCCTTGACCTTGCTTTGCAGCCAGGCGATGACCGACGCCAGCTTGAAGCCCTTGTCGTGCGGCACCAGGGAGTAGTTGGTGAACTGGCCGAAGATGATGGCTTTTTGCTGCGCCAGCACGCCGGCGTGCAGCAGTTGCGTGAGCATGCGTTCCACGCGGTAGGGATGCTCGGCAACGTCCTCGATGAACAGGATGCCGCCCTTGACGGCCGGCAGGTAGGGTGTGCCGACCAGCGAGGACAGCATGGCCAGGTTGCCGCCCCAGAGCACCGCGTCCTTGACCATGAAATCAGCCGCCGGCTTCGCATCCGCGGCCGGTTTGGGCAGTTGCCAGCCCGTGCCCTCGCCCTGCCCCGTGATCAGGTCGTCAAAACAGGCCTCGGTGATGTCGTCCGGCGCCTTGGCGCCGAAATCCTCGCCCAGCGCGGGGCCGGCCCAGGTCACGGCGCCGGTCTTGGCCATCACCGCCAGCTGGAAGGCCGTGAAATCGCTCAGGCCCACGAAACGCGTGCCGCCCGCAATGGCTTTGGCCACCGCCTTGTACTGGATGCCCGGCAGGATGCGCGACAGGCCGTAGCCGCCGCGCGAAATCAGGGCCACGTCGGCACCGCTGGTGGCCGCGCGGTGGATGGCGGCCAGCCGGGTGTCGTCGTCGCCGGCAAAACGCTGGTGGCGCGCGAGTGCGTCGGGATCAATTTCAACTTCATGGCCCAGGGCGGTGAGGCGCTGCACACCACGCTTGAAAGCGGCCTTGTCGCGCACCGCGCTGGAGGGGGAGTAGATGTAGATATGTTTTTTCACGGCTGCAAGTATCCCACTGTCGCCCCTCCACCCTTGCCGCCATGGCTGCAGGTATAAATGGGCCACCATGATGCTGTATGTGCTGGACCTCCTGGGCGTTGCCGTCTTTGCCGTGAGCGGCGCGCTGGCGGCCGGGCGCCTGCAGCTCGACCTGCTGGGCGTGCTGGTGCTGGCGGCTTTGACCGCCATAGGCGGCGGCACCCTGCGCGACCTGCTGATGAACCGCCACCCGGTGTTTTGGATGGCCAGGCCGGCCTACCTGCTGGTGATCGCCGCAGCGGCCCTGGGCACCATGCTTTATGTGCAGGTGCTGCCGATTCCGTCGCAGGCGCTGCTGGTGGCCGATGCGCTCGGGCTGGCGCTGTTCGCGCTGTCGGGCTCGCAGCTGGCGGAAGCCGCGCGGCTGTCGCCGGTCATCGTGGTGGTGATGGGCACCATGACGGGCGTGGCGGGCGGCCTGATGCGCGACGTCTGCAGCAACCAGGTGCCGCTGTTGCTGCGCCAGGACATCTACGCCAGCGCGGCGATCGCCGGGATTGCGCTGTACCTGGCCTTGAAGGCGCTGGGACTCAGGCCTTCATGGGCCTTTGGCATCGGGCTGGCGGCGGTGGTGGCGCTGCGGCTCAGCGCCATTTTCATGGGCTGGCATTTGCCGGTCTTCAAGCTGCCGGGCTGAAAAATGCCAAGGCCTGGCGTGCGACCTGCTCGCCGTGTTCCTGCACAAAATGCCCGGCTTGCGCCAGCACGGTCGGCTCGCCGCAACCGCGGATCATCGCCTGCAGCTCACGCATGACGGGTGGGCCCAGCACCGGATCCTGCGCGCCGACCACCATCAGGGTGCGGCCTGCCCAGTCGTTCTGCCAGAAGCTGCGCGCCTGCCGCGAGACGGCGGCGCCGTCGGCCCCGGGACTGTCCGGCACCATGGGCGGAAAGGCGCGCAAGGCCGCGCGGTGGCCCTTGTCCGGGAAAGGGGCGCTGTAGGCCGCGCACTCGGCAGCGCTCATCTGCGGGTTACCGCGTGCGAACAGCCGGGCCACGTCGAACTCCGGGTTTTTCGCGCACATCTCGCGCCAGGCCACAAAGCCGGCGGGCAGCGGCGCGTCGCCGGTGCCCAGCGTGGTGTTCATGACCAGCAAACCCCGGTAGCGCTGCGGCGCCTCCATCGGCAGCGTGAGGCCCAGCAGGCCGCCCCAGTCCTGCACCACCAGCACCACGTTTTGCAGGTCCAGGCGCTCGACCAGTTCCAGCAGGATCTGGCGGTGGATGCTGAAGCTGTGGGAGCTGTCTTTTTTGGGCTTGTCGCTTTTGCCGAAACCGATCAGGTCGGGCGCGACCACACGGTGCCCGGCTTCCAGCAACACCGGGATCATCTTGCGGTAGAGGTAACTCCAGGCGGGGTTGCCGTGCAGGCACAGGTACGTCAGGCCGCCCTCGCCTCCTTGGCCGCCCCCGCCTTCATCGAGGTAATGCAGGCGCAGCCCGCCCAGTGCCGGCAGGTCGCTGACGTAGCGAGGCTGCCAGGGATAGCCCGGCAAGTCGTCAAAAGCCGCGTCGGGCGTGCGCAACGCGTCATCGCGCAGCGGATGGGTGAGCCGTGATTCTTCGCGCTTGTCGGCCCGGCGCTGCCGGAAGAAGGCCTGCAGCAGCTCGCCGCACTCCTGCGCGAGCACACCGCCCTGCAAGGCCGTCTGGTGGTTCAGCCGGGATTCGGCGAACAGGTTGAGGACCGAGCCGGCCGCGCCGGTCTTGGGATCGGCCGCGCCGAACACCACACGTTTGAGCCGGGCGTGCAGCATGGCGCCGCTGCACATGGCGCAGGGTTCCAGCGTGACAAAGAGTTCGCAGTCGTCGAGCCGGTAGTTGCCCAGCACCTGCGCCGCGGCGCGCAGGGCCACGACCTCGGCATGGGCCGTCGGATCATGGCCGTCCACCGGCGCGTTGCGGCCGCTGGCGATGACCTCGCCGCGCCGGACCACCACCGCGCCCACCGGCACTTCGCCCGCGGCGGCGGCCCGGCGCGCCTCGGCCAGGGCCTGCTGCATGAAAATCTCGTCGCTCATCGGAATGGCAATGGAAGGGGCCGCCGCCGGCCTTATTTTTCTTCCGGCATGGGGCGCGCCTGCTGCAGGGCGCCCTCCACAGCCTGTTTGGCCTGCTGCTGGGCTTGCTGGCTGCGCACCTGCGGCGGTGCGTCGGCGGAAACGGCGGGCATGCCGGGCGCTGGCGGTACGGTGACCTGGGTACTCAATTGTTTTTTGACCAGCAAACCCACGATGGCCAATGTGACCAGCAAGCCCACGATGCTGAAAATACCGCGCATATCAAGCCTCCTTTGGGGTGTCGCTGCTCGCCGCCATGCCCAGGCGGGTCATCCAGCCGGCCAGCGCCTGTTCGTTTTCATTGCCGGCGGCGTACAGGGTGTGCATCGCGGCATGGGCTTCCCGCCGGTGCTGGTTGATCTTGACCTTGCACTGCAGGTCGGTCACCAGCAACTCGAAGCCGACGATGCCGGCCAGCATCTTGTGGGCAAATTCTTCTCCCTGGTCGCGCCACTGCTGGGCATAGGGCGGTTCATGGTCGCCTATGAGTTTTTTGAGCAGCTTGTCCTTGGCCGCCGGGTCTTCGACCAGGGTGGCCTGCACGGTGCAATGCACGGCCACGTAATTCCAGGTCGGCACCCGCGCCAGGTCGGGGTAAACCTTGGGTGACAGGTAGGCATGCGGCCCGAGGAAGGTCACCACGGCCTGGGGCCTCGCCTGCAGGTAGCGCCAGTGCGGGTTGGGCTTGGCCACATGGCCCAGCAGCACCATCTGCTCACCGCGCTCTTCCAGGTGCAGCGGCAGATGGGTCACATAGGGCAGGCCCGCATCGTCGATGCCGATCAGGCTGGCGAAGGGGTGTTCGGTGATCAGCGCCGCGGCCTGGGCGCGGTCGCCTTTGAATTGGGGTGGCAGGTACATGGCCTGAAGCATAGGCCAAAACGGCGGGGATTTCCCAGGCCAAAGGTTCAGGGCCGCAGGGGCCAGCGCGCCAGCGGGATGTGCAAGGTCTGGCCGATCAGGCTGCGCACCAGGACAAACTCGCCGGCCGTCCAGGTGATGGGCTCGACCGCCTGCTCGGCCACCGCGCGGTCGTCGTAAAGCAAGGTGACGTGAGGGGTGTAAGCCGGTTTCGCCCAGCGCCCCAGCCCGGCCTTGATCATCTCCAGCCCCAATGTCCGCTGGAACACCATCAGTTGGGCAAGGCCGGCGTCGCCGCGCAAGACAAAGGGCCGGTTGCGCGGGGAGCTCGAAAAGCTCGCAGCCCAGTCAAAGGTGACGGAGAACGGCGAAGCCTTGACTGCCGAGGCAGCCCGGCTCGCCATGTCGACGATGCCCTGGTCCAGGCCGGCGTAGTCGCCCAGGTGATGCAGCGTGATGTGAAAGCGCTCGGTTTTGAGCGGCGTGCCGTGCAAGCCGTGCTCCGCCCGCAGTTGCCGGGCGCAGTCGGCGATGCGCCCTGCGGCCTGCGCGTCGGGAAAGAGCGCGAAAAACAGCCTGTCCGTCAGCTTGGCGTCGTCGTCAAAGCCGGGTAAGGAGGATTGCCCGGTCATGGCTCAGGCTTCTACGCCAATCACTCCCACTCAATCGTCGCCGGCGGCTTGCTGCTGACGTCGTAGGTGACGCGGTTGATGCCGCGCACTTCGTTGATGATGCGGCCGGAGACTTTTTTGAGCAGCGCGTAAGGCAGTTCGGCCCAGTCGGCCGTCATGAAGTCGCTGGTTTGCACAGCGCGCAGGGCCACCACGTAGTCGTAGGTGCGGCCGTCGCCCATCACGCCCACGCTTTTGACCGGCAGGAAGACGGTGAAGGCCTGGCTGGTGAGGTCATACCAGGTCTTGCCGGTGGCCGCGTCCTTGAAGTTGCGCAATTCCTCGATGAAGATCGCATCGGCGCGGCGCAAGAGGTCGGCGTACTCTTTCTTGACTTCGCCGAGGATGCGCACACCCAGGCCTGGGCCCGGGAAGGGGTGGCGGTAGACCATGTCGTGCGGCAGGCCCAGCGCCACGCCGAGTTCGCGGACTTCGTCCTTGAACAGTTCGCGAAGGGGTTCGAGCAGCTTCAGGCCCAGTTGCTCGGGCAGGCCGCCCACGTTGTGGTGGCTCTTGATGGTGACGGCTTTTTTGCTCTTGGCGCCGCCGGATTCGATCACGTCGGGGTAAATCGTGCCCTGGGCCAGCCATTTGGCGCCCTTGTGGCCGCCGGTGCCGGCCTTGAGGCGGGCGGCTTCGGCCTTGAACACTTCAACGAATTCGCGGCCGATGATCTTGCGTTTGGCTTCAGGTTCGCTCACGCCGGCCAGGTGGCCGAGAAACTGCTCGCTGGCATCCACGCGGATCACATTGGCGTGCAGCTTGCCGACAAACATCTCCATGACCATGTCGCCTTCGTTGAGGCGCAGCAGGCCGTGGTCGACGAACACGCAGGTCAGCTGGTCGCCGATGGCGCGGTGGATCAGGGCCGCGGCCACCGATGAATCGACACCGCCCGACAGGCCCAGGATGACTTCTTCGTCGCCGACCTGCTGGCGGATCTTCTCGACCGCTTCGCTGATGTAGTCGCCCATGACCCAGTCCTGGCGCGTGCCGCAAATCTCGAGCACAAAGCGCTTGAGGATGGCGTTGCCCTGTTTGGTGTGCGTGACCTCGGGGTGGAACTGCACCGCGTAGAAGCGGCGCTCTTCGTCGGCCATGCCGGCGATGGGGCAGGAATCGGTGGACGCCATGAGCTTGAAGCCGGGCGGCATTTCGGTGACCTTGTCGCCATGGCTCATCCAGACGTCGAGCATGCCCTGGCCTTCGGGCGTGGTGTAGTCGGCGATGTCTTTCAGCAGCGCGGTGTGGCCGCGGGCGCGAACGTCGGCGGAGCCGAATTCACGCTTGTGGCCGCCTTCGACCTTGCCGCCCAGCTGGTGGGCCATGGCCTGCATGCCGTAGCAGATGCCCAGCACCGGCAGGCCCAGCTCAAAGACGGCTTGCGGCGCCTTGTCGGTGGTCTCTTCGTAGATGCTGGCGTGGCTGCCGGAGAGGATCACGCCCTTGAGCGTGCCGTCCTTGGCATATTCACGGACCCATTCGTCGCTGACGTCGCAGGGGTGGACTTCGCAGAAGACGTGGGCGTCGCGCACGCGGCGCGCGATCAGCTGGGTGACTTGGGAGCCGAAATCGAGGATGAGGATTTTCTGGTGCTGCATGAGGGTGTTACTCCAAGGCAAAAAAAGAAAAAGGCGCCTGGTTTATCAGGCGCCTCGGGCCGGTTTCAGGCTCAATCAGCCCGGTAATTCGGCGCTTCCTTGGTGATCTGCACGTCGTGGACATGGCTTTCGCGGATGCCGGCCGAGGTGATCTCAACGAACTCGGCCTTGTCGCGCATGTCCTCGATGGTCGGGCAACCGCAGTAGCCCATGCTGGCCCGCAGGCCGCCGGCCATCTGGAACACGATGGCGACCATGGAGCCCTTGTAAGGCACCCGGCCTTCAATGCCTTCAGGCACCAGCTTGTCGGCGTTCGGGTTGCCGGTGCTGGATTCCTGGAAGTAGCGGTCGGCGCTGCCTTGCTGCATGGCACCTATGCTGCCCATGCCGCGGTAGCTCTTGTAGCTGCGGCCCTGGAACAGGATGACCTCGCCCGGGGCTTCCTCGGTGCCGGCGAACATGCCGCCCATCATCACCGTGTTGGCGCCCGCCGCGATGGCCTTGGCGATGTCGCCGCTGTAGCGGATGCCGCCGTCGCCGATCAGCGGAACGCCGGTGCCGCGCAGCGCGGTGGCGACGTTGTCGATGGCCATGATCTGCGGCACGCCGACGCCGGCGACGATACGGGTGGTGCAGATGCTGCCGGGGCCTATGCCGACCTTGACACCGTCGGCGCCGGCTTCCACCAGCGCCAGCGCGGCCGCGCCGGTGGCGATGTTGCCGCCGATGACGTCGACCTGCGGGTAGTTCTGCTTGACCCAGCGCACCCGGTCGAGCACACCTTTGCTGTGGCCGTGGGCGGTATCGACAACGATGGCGTCGACGCCGGCTTTCACCAGGGCTTCGACGCGCTCTTCGGTGCCCTCACCCACCCCGACGGCGGCGCCCACGCGCAGCTGGCCGTGCGAGTCGCGCGCGGCGTTCGGGAAGGTGGTCTGTTTGGTGATGTCCTTGACGGTGATCAGGCCCTTGAGCTCGAAGTTGTCGTTGACCAGCAGCACGCGCTCGAGGCGGTGCTTGTTCAGCAGCGCCTTGGCGTCGGACAGCGAGGCGGTTTCGGAAATGGTGATGAGGCGCTCGCGCGGCGTCATGATGGTGCTGACCGGCACGTCCATGCGCGATTCGAAGCGCATGTCGCGCCCGGTGACGATGCCGACGACACGGCCGCCGTCGATGACCGGGAAGCCGGAGATGCCGAGCTGTTCGCTGAGCGCCATGACCTGGCGCACGGTGTGGGTGGGGGTGATGACGACCGGGTCGCGCAGCACGCCGCTTTCGTAGCGCTTGACCTTGGCGACTTCAGCGGCCTGCTGCTGGGCCGTGAGGTTTTTGTGAACGATGCCTATGCCGCCTTCCTGGGCGATGGCGATGGCCAGCCGGGCTTCGGTGACCGTGTCCATGGCCGCCGACACGAGCGGCAGGTTCAGGCGGATGTTTCGGGAAAATTGGGTGGAAAGTGAAGTGTCCTTGGGCAGGACCTGGGAGAACGCTGGCACCAACAATACGTCGTCGAAGGTGAGCGCTTTGCCGAGTAGGCGCATAGGGATGGCTCCAAAAACACGATTGTACCCTTGTCGCAAAGACCCGTCGGTACTAACCCCTACCCCTCTGCCGCCCTGTCCGGCCGCTGTAGCGCCCAAGGTTGTAAAAAGCCCGCTTTGCGGACTCTTTGCCGGCTCTTTGCCTCCGGAATAAGCCGAAACCGCGCCACACAGCGCTACACTGGCGAAATGGACCTCAAACTCGTCTCAAGAACCCTCATACTGGCCATGGCCGGCGGCGCCTTTTCGGCCACCGCCCTGGCGCAATGGCAATGGATAGACAAGGACGGCCGCAAGGTCTACAGCGACCGATCGCCGCCGTCCGACATCCCCGAAAAAAACATCCTGAAGATGCCGCGCGGCGCCAAAGGCAAATCCGTGGAGGTGACGCCTGTTGACGACCCTGCGGCGGCTTCCGCTGGAGCGGCCTCCGCGCCGGCCACCAAAACCGCCGCCAACGTCCCCAAGCTGACCGGCAAGGACGCGCAGCTCGAAGCCAAGAAAAAACAGGCCGAAGACGAAGCGGCCGCCAAAAAGCAGGCAGACGAAGAGAAAGTCGCCAAAGCCAAGGCCGACAACTGCGAGCGGGCGAAAAAGTCGCTGGCAGGCCTGCAGTCAGGCCAGCGCGTCCCCATCACCAATGCCAAGGGCGAGCGCGACTATATGGATGACAACGCCAGGGCCGCGGAAATCAAGCGGACCCAGGGCATTGTGAGCGGCGACTGCAAATAGGCAGAAGGCTTGGGCCGCAGGCCCGCCTCTCGCCGCTCCTGCCTTCTTCAATACCCGGCCTTGGCGCCGGCCCGGGTTTTGGCAAACAACCCGGCACGCTTGGCGCCCTGCCGGTTAAAGCGCTCGCGGCGCGCCACCTTGGGGTCCACCCGCAGGCCTCGGTAAATTTCAATCCGGTCCTGGTCCCGCAATACATATCCCGGCGTGGTTTTGCGGCCCCAGATGCCCAGGACCAGGCGGCCGGCCCGCAGTTCCGCAAATTCATCGAGCACCCCGCTGGCCGCCAGCGCCCGCGCCACCGTCGCGCCGGCCGGAAGTTGCAGCGACCATTCGCGCACCTGCCGCGGCGCGGGTGAATAAACCAGGCTGATGGTGAGCGGCGCGCCGCCCTCAGGGCTCGCCATAGACGTCCGACGCTCTTTTGACAAAAGCGTCGACCAGGCTGCCCGCGATCTTGTCGAACACGGGCCCGACCAGCGCCGCCAGCGCGGCATTGTCGAAGTCATAGCGCAGGCTGAACTCGACCTTGCAAGCCCTTTCGCTGCCTTTGCCCACCGTCGTGAAATCCCAGTGGCCGTCGAGTTTGGAAAACGGCCCATCGACCAGCTTCAGGCTGACCTTGCGGTCTTTTTCGTGGGTGTTGCGTGTGGTAAAGCTTTGCGAAAGGCCGGCGATAGACAGGCCTATCTTTGCCGTCATGCCGTGCGCATCTTCCTCCAGCACGGAGGCCTGGTCGCACCACGGCAAAAACTCGGGATAACGGGCGACGTCGATGACCAGGGCATACATCTCGGCGGCGCTGTACCAGATTAAAACGGACTTGTGAACGGTTTTCATACAATCGAGGGCTGGGCGCAATTGTATTGGCACTGTACTTTCCGGTTTTCGCCCCTATCTTTTATCCATGGCCACCAAAGAAGCATCCTCCTCCAAAAAAACGGCCGCAACGCCTTCCGCAAACCTTTCCCCCAAGGCCGCGGCGGCGGCCGTGCGTATTGCCGACAACAAAAAAGCCCTCTTCAACTACCACATCGAAGAGCGCTTTGAGGCCGGCATGGTGCTGGAAGGCTGGGAAGTGAAGTCCCTGCGCGAAGGCAAGGTGCAGCTCACCGACGGCTATGTGGTGGTGCGCGGCGGTGAGCTGTTCATCATCGGCTGCCAGATCAACCCGCTGGGCACAGCCTCCACGCACGTGCGGCCCGACTCGGTTCGGACCAAGAAGCTGCTGATGCACAAGGAAGAGATCCGCAGGCTGATCGGCAAGGTCGAGCAAAAAGGCTTCACCCTGGTGCCGCTGAACATGCACTGGAAGGCCGGCAAGGTCAAATGCGAGATCGGCCTGGCCAAGGGCAAGGGCGAGCACGACAAGCGCGACACCATCAAGGACCGCGAAGGCAAGCGCGAGGTCGAACGCGCCATGAAGTCCCGCAACCGCTGAGCGCCGGCCCTCCGGGGCCCGTCCTTAAAAAATTTCCGGTGCCATGGAATAAACCGCCCACCGCGGCTGTTTACTCCAGTGCAGGCCACTTTTGCCTGAACACCACTGGAGATTTCCATGAAACTGCTACCCATTGCCCTGTTGACCGCCGGCCTGCTCGGCCTCAGCGCCTCCGCGAGCGCCCAAAGCCCGGCCAAGACCGCCGACGGCGTGCTGGTCGGCCCCAACGGCATGACCTTGTACGTGTTTGACAAGGACACCGCCGACAAATCGGTCTGCAACGGCGGCTGCGCCACCAACTGGCCTCCGCTGATGGCCGCGGACGCCGACAAGGCCGCCGGCGACTACACCATCATCACCCGTGACGACGGCAAAAAGCAGTGGGCCCTCAAAGGCAAGCCGCTGTACTACTGGGCTAAAGACACCAAGCCGGGCGACAAGACCGGCGACAACGTGGGCACCGTCTGGCACGTCGTCAAACCCTGACGCCGTGATGCCTGCCGCCCGCCCGGCCCTTTTTTCAGGGCCGGCCTGGTTACGATGGCAGCAGGCTTTGCACTACGCATGACCCACTTTCCGCTGACCGAGCACATCCCCAGCCTGCGCCGCTATGCGCGCGCGTTGACGGGCGATGCCTGGGCGGCCGACGACCTGGTGCAGGACACGCTGGAGCGTGCCTGCTCCCGATGGCGGCTGTGGCTGGCAGGCAGCGACCTGCGCGCCTGGCTGTTCACGCTGATGCACAACATCTTCGTCAACCAGCTTCGCCGCTCCCTTCGGCAGGCGGCCGCGGGCGCCACGGTCAACGTGGAGGATGTCGAGAACGAACTGGCGGCGCCGGAGGCGGGCATGGCCCAGGCCCTGGACCTGCAGCGCTGCCTGCTGCGCCTGCCGGAAGACCAGCGGGCCGTGCTGTTGCTGGTCAGCCTCGAAGACCTCAGCTATGAAGAGGTCGCAAAGATCACCGGCGTGCCGGTCGGGACGGTCATGTCCCGCCTGTCGCGCGCGCGCAGCCGCCTGCGCGAATTGATGGACGGCCCGGCCCCGGTGGCCGCCGGCGCGCCGGCCCAGCTCAGGCGCCTGAAGTAAAGGCAGGACCTCCATGGAAAAAACCCACGACACAACGCGCGCTCCCCACGGCGAACTCCTGCACGACCGGATCAATGCCCTGGTCGATGGCCGCTTGCCCCCCGCCCGGCAGGCTGAGCTCGAAGCGCAACTGGGCGAAGACGCCGCCGCCCGCGAGACCCTGCAGGCCTGGAAGGCCCAGCGCGAGGCCCTGCGCGCCCTGCACCGCCCGCTGCTGGAGGAGGCCATCCCCGACGCCCTGCTGGCCGCCGCGCGCCGCGGCCAGGCCGGCAGACGGCAAGTCGAGCAATGGCGGCGCTGGGGCGGCATGGCAGCGGCCGTGATGCTGGCTTTTGGCGTGGGCTGGCTGGCGCACGGGCAGCTCGGCGGCCCCGCGCCGCAGCAACTCGCCTCTGCGCGTTCGGCGCAATCCTTTGTGCACCAGGCTTCGCTGGCGCATGCCGTGTTCTCACCCGAAGTGCGCCACCCTGTAGAAGTCACGGCCGCGCAGCAGGACCACCTGGTGCAGTGGCTGTCCAAGCGCGTGGGCCGGCCGCTGA
Organism: Polaromonas sp. LjRoot131; assembly: GCF_964252805.1. Classification (NCBI taxonomy): domain Bacteria; kingdom Pseudomonadati; phylum Pseudomonadota; class Betaproteobacteria; order Burkholderiales; family Comamonadaceae; genus Polaromonas; species Polaromonas sp. LjRoot131. Next base: position 1,521,126 of record NZ_CAXUPF020000001.1, read on the forward strand.
AGGTACCGGTGCTGGCGGCGGAAGGCTATGAGCTGGTCGGCGGCAGGCTGCTGTCCGGTGACGGCGGGGCCCGCGCGCAGTTCATGTTCCAGAATGCGGCTGGCTTGCGATTGACGCTGTACCTGGGTGCCATCGATACGGCCCTGCCGGCGTCCTCCGCCAAGGCGGGGCCCCAGCCGAACCCCGAAACCGCCTTCCGCTACAGCGGCGACGGCCCGGTGCCCTCGTTTTACTGGGTGGACCAGGGCTTCGGCTATGCGCTGAGCGGGGCCGTGTCGCGCGACGAATTGATGAAGCTGGCGCAGCTGGTGTACCAGCAGCTCTAAACCTCGGTTTGCCTACTTCGGGCCGCGCAGGGGGTGTGTCTCAGGTGTCCAGGGGCTGGCAAAAAACGCGTCGGCCATGCCGGGCTTGACGTCCTCGATGCGGGCCGGGTTCCACTGCGGCTTGTAGTCCTTGTCGATCGCCAGGGCGCGTATGCCTTCGACGGTCTCGCTGGCCGTTCCCGGGCGCAGGTGAAAGCATTGGTAGACCATGTCACGTTCCATGCGCAGGTCGTCGGCCAGGCTCATGCCGCGCGCACGGCGGATCTGCTCCAGCGCCACATGCAGCATCAGCGGCGAGCGTTTGCGCAAGGTGGAGGCGGTTTTGGCGGCCCAGGGGTCGCCCGAAGCTTCCAGCGCATCGACGATGTGCTTGACACGCTGCAGGGAAAAATAGCCGTCGATCCGGCTGTCCGCTTGTGCCGGCCGGGTCTCTGAGGTCCATTGCGCCGCAATCCATGCCTCGGCGGCGGCGACCGACCCGAAAGCCTGGCTGCTCAGCGCGTCCCACAGCGCCGGCAAGCGGGCTGCGTCGACCTTGATGTCGGCCAGGCCGTAGGCCAGCGCCTCGTCCGCGCCGATCACCTCACCCGTCAGTGCCAGGTATTCGCCGGCGTGGCCAGGGCAGCGGCCCAGGAAATAACCACCACCGACATCGGGAAACAGGCCGATGTTGGTTTCGGGCATGGCTATCTTGGTGTGCTCGGTGACGATGCGCACGCGGGCTCCCTGGCTGATTCCCATGCCGCCACCCATCACAACGCCGTCCATGAAGGCGATGTAAGGTTTGGGATAGCTGTGGATCAGGTGATTGAGGGCGTACTCCTCGGTGAAGAAGTCTTCCAGCGCGGAATCGCCCGCGAGCGCCGCCTGGTGGAAAAAGCGGATGTCGCCGCCCGCGCAGAAACCGCCGAACAGGCTCTCGGGCGTGCCGGGCTGGCCTTTTTTGTTGGTGCCGCGTATCGCCACCACGTGGACCGCCGGGTCGTCGCGCCAGGCCAGCAAGGCGGCGGACAGCTCGCGGATCATGGGCAGCGACAGCGCGTTGAGGGCCTTGGGCCGGTTCAGCGTGATCAGCCCGGCATTGCCGTGCCGCTCCAGCAGCACCTCGGCCCTGGTTTCCGTATTCGTATTCATATCGCTCATGCCCGCTGCCTCCATCCGACCAGTTCATTGACCACCAGCGCGCCTATCACCAGCGCCCCGCCCGTCAGCACACTCGCGCCGGGCACTTCACCCGCGCCGAACCAGGCCAGCAGGATCCCGAAAATCACTTCCAGCAGCGCCAGCAAGGCGACTTCCGGCGCCTTGAGCACGCCGGCGCACATCACCGACAGCACGCAAGGGATGGCCAGTTGCACCAGGCCCAGCAATGCCAGCAAGCCGATGTCGTGCGCCGTGGCGGAAAACGGCAGCGACAGCGGCAAGGTGGCCAGCGTCGAAATCACCGCGCCCAGCAGCACCGCGGGCACCAGGTCGACATTCTTGCCGTGGGCGCGGCTGTGCTGCACCACCGTCCAGTTGCTGGCGCTGGCCAGCGGCACCATCAGGGCGACCAGGGTCCCGCCGATGTGGCTGGAAAGGTCCATCTGCCCGCCGTACATCCAGGCAATGCCGGCGCCCGCCATGGCAATGGCCAGCCAGGTCCGCGCGGGAATGCGGTGGCCGATGAAGGCGCGCGCCAGCAAGGCCGTGAGGAAGGGGCTGAGCGCCATGGTCACCAGCACGTTGGCCACGGTGGTCATCGTGAGCGCGACCATGAAGGCCGTGAACATCACGCTCCAGCAGACACCCGACAACCAGAAGGCCGAGCCGCCGTTGCGTATCTTGGTGAACACCGCCCTGCCCTGGAAAAACGGCAGGATGACCAGCAGCGACACCACCGTGAAAAAGCTGCGCCAGAAGGTGACCTCAAAGCTGCGGGCCGACTCCAGGTGGCGCGTCACGACGCCCGCGATAGACCACATCATGGTCACGAGGATCATCAGGAAGACGGCGCGGGAATGCGTGAGTTTCATGGGATGGCAATCGATTCGGGCTGTTGTGCGGACATAAAAGCAAAGGCCGCTGGAGCTTGCGCGCAGCGGCCTTTGACAATTTCCGGCCGCATCATGCGGCCGGATCGGCCTTATTTCAAGAACGACCAGCGCGTTTACGGTCGCTTTCTTTCAGGTGGCGCTTGCGCAGGCGGATGGATTTTGGCGTGATTTCGACCAGTTCGTCGTCCTCGATGAATTCCACGCCGTATTCCAGCGTGCACTCAATCGGCGGCGTGATCTTGATCGCGTCTTCCTTGCCGCTGACGCGGAAGTTGGTCAGCTGCTTGGTGCGCGTGGCGTTGACCACCAGGTCGTTGTCGCGGCTGTGGATGCCGACGATCATGCCTTCATACACCGGGTCGTTGGCGCGCACGAACATGCGGCCGCGGTCGTCCAGCTTGCCCAGGGCGTAGGTGAAGATTTCACCGTCGTCCATGGAGATCAGCACGCCGTTCTTGCGGCCGCCGATGTCGCCCTTGTGCGCTTCGTAGCTGTCGAAGATGTTGGAGATCAGGCCGGAACCGCGCGTCAGGTTCAGGAACTCGTTGGTGAAGCCGATCAGGCCGCGCGCCGGGATGCGGTACTCGAGGCGCACACGGCCGCGGCCGTCCGGCTCCATGTTCACCAGCTCGCCCTTGCGCTCGCCCAGGGCCTGCATCACGCCGCCCTGGTGCTGGTCTTCGATGTCGGCGGTGACCAGCTCGATAGGCTCGTGCTTTTCACCGTTGACGTCCTTGAACACCACGCGCGGCTTGGACACGGCCAGTTCATAGCCTTCGCGGCGCATGTTTTCCAGCAGGATGGTCAGGTGCAGTTCGCCGCGGCCCATGACTTCAAAAATGCCTTCTTCGTCGGTTTCCTTGACGCGCAGGGCCACGTTATGCTGCAGCTCTTTCTGCAGGCGGTCCCAGATCTGGCGGCTGGTGACGAACTTGCCTTCGCGGCCGGCCAGCGGGCTGGTGTTGACGCAGAAGTTCATGGTCAGCGTCGGCTCATCCACCTTGAGCATGGGCAGCGGTGCCGGGTTGGTTGGGTCGGTGATGGTCACGCCGATGCCGATGTCGGTGATACCGTTGATCAGCACGATCTCGCCGGGGCCGGCTTCGGTGGCCTGCACGCGCTCCAGGCCCTGGAAGGTCAGCACCTGGTTGACGCGGCCTTTGACGGCCTTGCCGTCCGGGCCTTCCATGACCACGACGTCCATCATGGGCTTGATGGTGCCCTGGCTGATGCGGCCCACGCCGATGCGGCCCACAAAGGTCGAGAAGTCGAGCGCGGAAATCTGCAGCTGCAGCGGCGCGGCCGGGTCGCCGTTCTGGGACGGCACGTGCTTGAGGATGGTGTTGAACAGGGCCGACATGTCGGGGCCCCACTGTTCGTTGGGAGGGCCTTCCTCGAGCGAGGACCAGCCGTTGATGCCGGAGGCATAGACCACGGGGAAGTCGAGCTGCTCGTCGGTCGCGCCCAGCTTGTCGAACAGGTCGAAGGCGGCGTTGACCACCTTGTCGGGGTTGGCGCCCGGCTTGTCGACCTTGTTGACCACCACGATGGGCTTGAGGCCCAGGGCCAGCGCCTTCTTGGTCACGAAGCGCGTCTGGGGCATGGGGCCTTCCTGCGCGTCGATCAGCAGCACCACGCCGTCGACCATGGACAGCGCGCGCTCCACTTCACCGCCGAAGTCGGCGTGGCCCGGGGTGTCGACGATGTTGATGTGCGTGCCTTCCCAGGTCACGGCGCAGTTTTTGGCCAGGATGGTGATGCCGCGTTCTTTTTCGATGGCGTTGTTGTCCATCACGGTGTCGACCACTTTTTCGTGCTCGGCGAAGGTACCGGACTGGCGCAGCAGCTGGTCGACCATGGTGGTTTTGCCATGGTCAACGTGGGCGATGATGGCGATATTGCGGATCTGTTTGTGGCTCATGGTTGGCTTTCTGGGAACTTTAAAACGTCAAAACTGGCAAAAAAAACGGTTAATGGTGAACAAGGGCCGCCGCACCCGCGGGCGCGGCATGACCGGAACTCTGTGCGGCCGCCAGGATGTCCTGGATCTCGACCGGGCTCAGCAGGCGCTGCGGAATCAGCTCATCGGCCGTGATGTGGGCCGAGCCCAGGAAGGCCGGGGCCTCGCCGCCCTGCCCCGCCCCGGCCGCGGGACCGTAGACCTGCACCAGCGGCGCATCGGCGCCCCACTGGCCGGGTGCGCCCCGGCGGCGAAGGCCGCTTAAAAACCGCCCTGCATTGTCGGCGTCCAATGTGACAGAGGGGTACGCCGCCACCAGGGTCTGCGGCGGCAGCAGGCAGGCTTCGCGCTCGGGCTCAGTCATGGCCTCCAGGGCCGGCAGGCTCACGCATTGCTGCGTGGTATAGCCGCCGGTTTCCAGCCGCCTGAGCGAACCCAGGTGCGCGCCGCAGCCTATGGCCTCGCCGATGTCTTCGCCCAGCGTGCGGATGTAGGTGCCCTTGCTGCAGCTCACGGTGATCCTGATGGCGGCGGGCGCGCGCTCGTCGTGGACCACGGCCATTTCCAGCTTGAAGATGGTGATGTGGCGGGCTTCCCGCTCGACTTCCTGGCCCTTGCGGGCGTATTCGTAGAGCGCCTTGCCGTCCTTCTTGAGCGCCGAGTACATGGGCGGCACCTGCGCCAGCGGGCCGGTGAAGCGCGCCGTCAGGTCTTGCAGCAGGGCCGGCGTGATCTCGGGCACGGGCCGGGTTTCGATGACCTCGCCTTCGGCATCGGCGGTGCTGGTCTTGGTGCCCAGCAGCAGCACGGCCTCATAGGTCTTGTTGGCGTCGAGCTGGATCTGGCTGAACTTGGTGGCCGCGCCAAAACACAGCGGCAGCACGCCGGTGGCCAGCGGGTCCAGCGTGCCGGTGTGACCGGCCTTGTCGGCGCGCAGCAGCCATTTGGCCTTCTGCAAGGCCTGGTTGCTCGACAGGCCCAGCGGCTTGTCGAGCAGCAGCACGCCGTGCACGGGACGTCGCTGGATTTTCTGGCGATGAGAAGAAGTTTGCGTCATAAATTTCGACAGGCTCAGCGCACGGGACAAACCGGGCGCTTCGTTAGCGCCGTTGTCCCTGAACCTGTCATCAAGGGGAACGGCGCGAACTCAGTCGTCTTGAGCGCGGGAAGAGACCGCCTTGGCAATCAAGGCGTTCATGTCGGCCGCACGTTCGGTCGTGCGGTCGAAATGGAAATGCAGGGTCGGCACGGTGTGCGTCATCAGGCGCTTGAACAGGCCGTTGCGCAGGAAGCCCGCGGCCTGGTTGAGCGCCTCTTCGCACTCCTTCGGGTCGCCCACGAGCACGCTGAAAAACACCTTGGCATGCGCGTAGTCGGCCGTCACCTCGACGGCCTGGACGGTCACCATCCCGACCCGCGGGTCTTTGAGTTCGCGCGCGATCAGCTCCGTCAAATCGCGCTGGATCTGGTCGGCAACGCGAAAACCGCGGTTGGGGGTGGTGGATTTCTTGCGCATGTCAAAAAGTGTTGAGGCCTTTGGTGTGAGGGCCGGCAGCCGGGTGGGCTGCGGGCGGATTCACGTGGTTCAGGCTTCCAGCGTTCTGGCCACTTCCCTGATTTCAAAGAACTCCAGGATGTCGCCAACCTGGATGTCGTTGTAGTTCTTGATGTTCAAGCCGCACTCGAAGCCTTCCTTGACTTCCTTGGCGTCGTCCTTGAAGCGCTTGAGCGAATCGAGTTCGCCCGTGAAGATGACCACGTTCTCGCGCAGAAGGCGCAGGCGTGCCGTGCGGCGGACCACACCGGCGGTGACCATACAGCCGGCGATCGAGCCGATCTTGCTGACCTTGAACACCTGGCGAATCTCGGCATTGCCGATGACTTCTTCCTTTTTGTCCGGTGTCAGCATGCCCGACATCGCGGCGCGCAGTTCGTCCACAGCGTCATAAATGATGTTGTAGTAACGAATGTCCACGCCGTTGTTCTCGGCCTGCTTGCGGGCCTGGGCATCGGCACGGGTATTGAACCCGATCACCACGGCCTTGGAGGCAATCGCCAGGTTGACGTCGGACTCGGAGATGCCGCCCACGCCGGAGTACACCAGCTGGACCTTGACCTCGTCGGTCGAGAGCTTGAGCAGCGACTGGGACAGCGCTTCCTGCGAGCCCTGCACGTCGGCCTTGATGATGATGGGCAACATCTTGACTTCGCCGGCGCCGATGTCGGAGAACATGTTCTCCAGCTTGGCGGCCTGCTGCTTGGCCAGCTTGGTGTTGCGGAACTTGCCGGCACGGTAGGTGGAGATTTCACGGGCACGGCGCTCGTCGAGCATGACCATGAACTCATCGCCGGCCTGCGGCACTTCCGTCAGACCCTGGATTTCCACCGGGATCGACGGGCCCGCCGTTTTGATCGGCTTGCCGTTCTCGTCCAGCATGGCACGAACGCGGCCATAGGTCGAACCGGCCAGCACCACGTCGCCGGCCTTGAGCGTACCGGCCTGGATCAGCACGGTCGCGACCGGGCCGCGGCCCTTGTCGAGGCGGGCTTCAATCACCAGGCCCTTGGCCAGCGCATCCACCGGAGCCTTCAGTTCCAGCACTTCGGCCTGCAGCAGCACCTGCTCGAGCAAGGCATCGACACCGGCGCCGGTATGGGCCGAGACGCCGACAAAAGGAACGTCGCCGCCGAACTCTTCGGGAATCACTTCTTCGGTGACCAGTTCGCCCTTGACGCGCTCCAGGTTGATGCCAGGCTTGTCAATCTTGTTGATCGCCACGACGATCGGAACGCCGGCTGCCTTGGCATGCTTGATGGCTTCCTTGGTCTGCGGCATCACGCCGTCGTCGGCCGCCACCACCAGGATCACGATGTCGGTGGCCTGGGCGCCGCGGGCACGCATGGCGGTAAACGCCTCGTGGCCCGGGGTATCCAGGAAGGACACCATGCCGCGCGGGGTTTCCACGTGGTAGGCGCCGATGTGCTGGGTAATGCCGCCGGCTTCGCCGGATGCCACCTTGGCGCGGCGGATGTAATCGAGCAGCGAGGTCTTGCCGTGGTCGACGTGGCCCATGACCGTCACGACAGGCGCACGCGGCAGCAGCTCTGCCTGCTGGCCCTGCACATCTTCGTCGGCAAAGGCTTCCGGATCGTCCAGCGACGCCGTCACGGCCTTGTGGCCCATTTCTTCCACCACGATCATGGCGGTGTCCTGGTCCAGCGGCTGGTTGATGGTGACCATCTGGCCGAGCTTCATCAGGTGCTTGATCACCTCGGACGACTTGACGCTCATCTTGTGGGCGAGTTCGGCCACAGTGATGGTTTCGGGCACATGCACTTCGATGACCTTGAACTCGGTCGGCGCCACGAAGTTGGATTCGGGGCGTGCCTCGCGGTCGTTGCCGCGGCGGCCGCGCGGGCCGCTGCGGAAATTGCCGCGTCCGGGCACGACAGGCGCGCCACGGCTCGGAATGCCCTTTTTCTTGGCGGCGTCGTCCTTCCAGGTCGAAGACAGGTTCTCCGACTTGACTTCCTTCTTGCCGGCGGCACCCGGTGCGCCCGCGGCGGCGGGAGCGCCCGGCTTGGCGGCTGCGCCCGGCGCACCGGCCGGCTTGTGCAGCGTGCCCTTGATGGCGGCTTTGGGATCGACGTGCGGCACCAGCACGCGCTTGGGCGCGGACATCATGGCGCGGATGCCGGCGGCTTCAGCCTCGGCCTTGCGGCGGCGTTCCTGCAGTTCCTGCGCCTTGGCGGCGTCGGCCTGGAATTCAGCGGTGGCCTTGGCTTTGGCTGCGGCGGCCGCGGCGGCTGCATCAGCCGCTTTGGTGACCTGTTCGGCGGCGGCGGTTTCGGCGGCCTTGGTGGCAGCGGCCGTCGGTGCGGCTTCCTTGGCGGCCTTGCCGGTCGCGGGTTTGGCCTTCTTCACGGCATCGGCGGCGGCAGCGGCCGCCTGGGCGGTCTGCTCGGCGGCCAGGCGTTCCTGTTCGCGCGCGGCGTCCTTCGCCTCCTGCTCTTCGCGCAGGCGGCGTTTTTCGGCGAGTTCCTGCTCCTGACGGCGCAACAGTTCGGCGTGGCGGCTGGCTTCTTCCTCGCGGCGGATCAGTTCGGCGTCATCGATGACGGGCGCCGGCGGCGGTGCGGCCACTTCGGGCTGAACTTCTTCGACGGGCTGGTCCGAACCGTCGTCGCGTTTGACGAAGGTGCGCTTCTTGCGGACTTCCACCTGGATGGTGCGCGCCTTGCCGGTGGCATCGGCCTGCTTGATTTCGCTGGTGGATTTTTTCACCAGCGTGATTTTTTTGCGCTCGGCCGTGACGGTGCCATGGCTGGCCTGCAAATAGCCCAGGAGCTTTTGCTTGTCCGCCTCGGACAGGGGGTCGCTGGCTTGCGCCTTGGCGACACCCGCGCTGGTCAATTGCTCGATCAGCGTGGCGGGAGATTTATTGAGTTCAGCTGCGAATTCAGCGACGGTAGTGGTACTGGACATATGTTTTTTTCCTGCAGGCCTTTCATGATCATTGCTCTTGGGCCGCTGCGGGTGCAGGGGTGTCAGCGGCAGCGGGCTCATCGGTAAACCAATGCGCGCGAGCGGTCATGATCAGGGCTTTGGCCTCGTCCGAAGACTGGCCGGTGATATCGGTGAGTTCGTCCACAGCCAGGTCGGCCAGGTCGTCGCGGGTGGTGATGCCCGCTTCGGTCAATTTGGCGATCAGCTCTGGCGTGAGGCCTTCGACGTCGCGCAGGTTCTGCGAAACGCCTTCGGCATTTTCTTCCTTGGCGATTTCCATCGTGAGGAGAGCGTCTTTGGCGCGCGTGCGCAGCTCATTGACGGTGTCTTCGTCGAAGGATTCGATCTCCAGCATCTCCTGCAGCGGCACATAGGCCACTTCTTCGAGGCTGGTGAAGCCTTCGGAGATCAGGATGTCGGCGATTTCCTCGTCCACGTCGAGCTTTTCCATGAAAAGCTTGCGGCTGGTGTCGGTTTCGCTCGCCTGCTTCTGGGCCGACTCGTCGGCCGTCATGATGTTGATCTTCCAGCCGGTCAGCTCGGCGGCAAGACGCACGTTCTGGCCGCCGCGGCCGATCGAGATGGCCAGGTTTTCCTCATCGACGACGACGTCCATGGCATGGCGCTCTTCGTCGACCACGATAGACGACACGTTGGCCGGGGCCAGCGCGCCGATGACGAACTGGGCCGGGTCTTCGCTCCACAGCACGATGTCGACGCGTTCGCCGGCGAGCTCATTGGTCACGCCGTTGACACGGGTGCCGCGCACGCCGACGCAGGTGCCGATGGGGTCCACGCGCTTGTCGTGCGACAGCACGGCGATCTTGGCGCGCGAACCGGGGTCGCGGGCGCAGGATTTGATTTCCAGCAGGCCTTGCTCGATTTCAGGGACTTCCTGGCGGAACAGCTCGATCATGTACTCGGGCGCGGTGCGCGAGAGGATGATGGGCGCACCGCGCAGGGTGGTGTCGACTTCCATGATCATGGCGCGGACGCGGTCGCCGGAGCGCAGGTTTTCCTTGGGGATCATGTCGCCGCGACGGAGGCGCCCTTCGACGCGGCCGGACTCGACGATGATGTCGCCCTTGTCCATGCGCTTGACGGTGCCGACGAAAATTTTGTCGCCCCGCGACATGAAGTCGTTGAGCAGCATTTCGCGCTCTGCGTCGCGGATTTTCTGCAGGATGACCTGTTTGGCCGCTTGCGCGCCGATGCGGCCGATAGGCAGGCTTTCAACCGGCTTTTCGATGTAGTCGCCTTCTTCGATGTCGGCGATTTCGTCGCGCGCATCGCTCACCAGCTCTTCGGCTTCGGGGTTTTGCAGGCCGGCTTCGTCGGGCACCACCAGCCAGCGGCGGAAGGTCTCGTAATTGCCGCTGTCACGGTCGACGGCCACGCGGATGTCGACTTCGCCTTCGTACACCTTTTTGGTGGCCGAGGCGAGCGCGAGCTCAACGGCGCCGAAAACGACGTCGCGTTCCACATTTTTTTCACGCGAGATGGCATCAACCAACATCAACAGTTCGCGATTCATTTCACAAGCCTGCCTTTCTTCATTTCTTGAAATTTAATTCTCTGTCGAGGGTCCGGTACCGGGGGCTGATTTGGGTTTGCGGCCCTTGAAGTCCACCACGGGCGCAAGGCGCGCCTGGTGAAGTTCGTCGAGCGTGAAACCCAGCGCCTGCAACGGTGCGGGAATCCTCTTCTTGCTGATCTTCTGGCCGGGTTTGGCGGCGGGCTCGTCACTCCAGACGATCTGCCAGCCGGCAGTTCCGGTAGGGGCACGCTCCAGCGTGCCGCGGAATTTCTTGCGGCTGGCCGCCACCGTCGAACCGGCGCTGGCCGCCACGCCAATCGGCGCCTTCAGCGTGATGTCGACGAGTTCGCCGGCAAAACGCTCAAAATCCTTTTCATTACGCAGGGGCCTGTCGATGCCGGGGGAGCTGACCTCCAGCCGCGCATATTCGGCGCCCTCGACTTCCAGCACGAACTGCAGCTGGCGGGTGACTTTTTCGCAGTCTTCGGCATTGATGAACCGTTCGGCACCCTGGACGTAGGGCATGTCGATCGTGACACGCAGCAAACCGCCGCCGGTGCGCTCGATCTCGACCAGCTCGTAGCCCAGTCCTGTCACAGTTTGTTCAATCGTCTCTTGCAATGCCATTCAGTCTTCTAAAACCCGTTTTTAAGTCAATAGTTCAAAAACAAACGCCCAAAAAAAATGGGCGGTGAAAACCCGCCCATTTGGTCGTGAAGCTCTTATTGTAACGTGCTGCGCCCTTCGATGCAAACAATTTCCGTGCCTGAAACGAGCACCGTTGCCGGAAACCTGCTCAGGGCCTCCGGGTCATCTTTTTCATTGGGTTCTGCATCGCGCCGCCATGCCTTGGGCCGCAGGTCGCGCATGAGGGAAAACAGCAGATGTTTAAAAAGATGGGCACGGCATCCCGATTTTCAATGCGCACCCCATGGGTTTTAAATTCTCTTTTTAAATCAACTAGATTTTCTATTTATTTAAAGTAATTTATCAAGTTACTCATCGACCTCTTCAGGCCGCCGTCACGAGGACCCGCGTGTACGGATGGCGCGGCGAATCCAGTACCTCGCCGAGCGAGCCGGACTCCAGCACGTCGCCATCCTTCATCACCATGACCTCATGCGCCATCGCGCGGATGACGTCAACATCGTGCGTGATCAGCAAATAACTGAGGCCGCGTTCACGCTGCAGCCTTTGCAGCAGGCCCAGCACCTGTTTCTGGATGGTCACGTCCAGCGCGCTGGTCGGTTCGTCCAGCACCAGCAGGCTGGGGTTGACGATGAGTGCCCGGGCAATCGCCAGGCGCTGGCGCTGCCCACCTGAAAACTCGTGCGGGTAGCGCTGCAGCAGGCCCGGAAACAGGGCCTCCGTCATGCCGACGTCCGCCAGCGCCTGCAAGGCGCGCTCGCGCCGGCCGGAGGCGGACAGGCCGGGCTCATGGACGCGCAGGCCCTCCTCCACGATGGCTTCGACGGTCATGCGCGGCGACAGCGAGGAAAAAGGGTCCTGGAACACCACCTGGACTGCGCGGCGCATGGCCTTGTTGCGCGCGGCCTCCTTGCTCCAGGCCTGGCCCGCCGCCTGCAGCTGCCCCGAAAAAGGCAGCAAGCCCAGGCTGGCCAGCGCCAGGGTGGACTTGCCCGAGCCCGATTCGCCGATCACGCCCAGCGTCCTGCCGGCCGGGATCTGGAAACTCGCTTCTTTCACCGCCACAAATTCGCCACGCCGGAACCAGCCGCGGATGCCGGGAATGGGCACCGGATAGGCCACACGCAACTGCTCTGCCTTCATCGTGACGGCGGCATCCGCATCGGCACCGGCCGCCGCCAGCCCGTCGCGCTGCGGCTTGCTGTCGATCAGCTTGCGGGTATAGGGATGCTGGGGCCTTGCGAAGACCTCGGCGACAGCGCCCTGCTCCACGATACGGCCGTTTTCCATGACTGCCACCCGGTCGGCGAACTTGCGCACCAGGTTCAGGTCGTGGGTGATCAGCAGCACGGCCATGCCGTTGCGCTGCTGCAGCTCGCCCAGCAGGTCCAGGATCTGGCCGCGCAGGGTGACGTCCAGCGCGGTGGTGGGTTCGTCGGCCAGCAACAGCCGGGGCTGGCAGGCCAGCGCCATGGCAATCATGGCCCGCTGCCGCTGCCCGCCCGAGAGCTGGTGCGGAAAGGCATTGGCGCGGCGCTCGGGTTCCGGAATGCCGGTATCGGCCAGCAAGGCGATCGCGCCCTGCATCGCCTCGGCCCGGGTCTGGCCTTTGTGAACTTGCAGCACTTCGGCAATCTGGTCACCCACGCTGTAGAGCGGGTTGAGCGCCGTCATGGGCTCCTGGAAGATCATCGCGATGTCGCGGCCGCGAATCCCGCGCAAGGATGCCTCGGGCAGGGACAGCAAATCCACGGGCGCCTTGGGCGGCGCCCCGCTGGCCGTGCGTTCGGCCGCGTCCACGCCGGTAAAGACGGCTTTTCCGCCGACTGCGGCGTTTTGCGCCAGCCGCAGCAGGCTGAGCGCGGTCACGGTCTTGCCCGAGCCGGATTCGCCGACCAGGGCCAGTTTTTCGCCGGGGGCGATGGAGAAATCAAGGCTGTGGACGACCGCCTTGCCGCCAAATGAGACCTTGAGGCCTTCGACCTTCAGCAAAGGAGTCGTCATTGGTCGGCCTTTCGCGGGTCCAGGGCGTCGCGCAGCGCGTCCCCCATCAGGGTCAGCAACAGCAATGTGACGACCAGCACGGCAAAAGTGGAAATTGATATCCACCAGGCATCGATGTTGGCTTTACCCTGGTTCAGCAATTCACCCAGCGACGGCGTTCCGGGCGGCACCCCCAGGCCCAAAAAGTCGAGGGAGGTCAGCGCGAGGATGGCCGCGCCCATTTCGAAGGGCATAAAGGTGACGATGGGTGTCATGCTGTTAGGCAGGATGTGCCGCCACATAATCTGCAGGTTGCTGACGCCCAGGGCCTTTGCGGCCCGGACATAGTCCAGTTGGCGGTTTCGAAAGAACTCGGCCCGGATGTAGGCTGAAAGTCCCATCCAGCCAAAGAGGCTGAGCAGGACGATCAGAAGAGGAACGCTGGGCGTGAAAATGGCGCTGAAGATGATCAACAGGTACAGCTGCGGCATCGACCCCCAAACCTCGATGAAGCGCTGGAATGCGAGATCGGTTTTACCGCCCGCATAGCCCTGAATGGCGCCCGCCAGCACACCGGCGATAACGCCAATCACGGTCAAGACGACGCCGAACAGCACGCTGAGTCTGAAGCCGTAAATCAGTTGCGCCAGCAGGTCGCGGCCGCGGTCGTCCGTGCCGAGGAGATTGTCACGTGACGGGGCGGACGGGTTGGGCTCTTTGGCAAAGTAATTGATGGTTTTCGGGCCATAGGGATTGGGTGGGTAAATTGCCCAGTTGCCGCCCTCGTTCAACTTGTCGCGGATAAAAGGATCAAGGTAGTCCGTGGGGGTTTCAAAGTCGCCGCCGAAGGTCTTCTCGGGATAATCCTTGGCCAACGGAAAGTAATACTGCCCATTGAAGCTGACCACCAGCGGCTTGTCGTTGGACAGCACCTCGGCAAACAGGCTCAAAACCACGAGCACGCTGAAAACCAGCAGACTCCAGTAACCAAGCTTGTTACGGCGAAAACGGCGCCAGGCGCGAACCGAGGGCGATACCGAGGGCGGGGTGACAGAAGGGACAAGGGGTGGGACGGGGCTGTTCATGCTCAATCGAACTTCACGCGAGGGTCCACCCACACATAACAGAGGTCGCTGATCAGTTTGGTCGCCAGGCCAATCAGCGTGAAAAGGTAAAGCGTTCCCAGGACCACCGGGTAGTCCCGCCGGATCACGCTTTCATAGCTCAACAGACCCAAGCCATCGAGTGAAAACAGCGTTTCGATCAGCAATGAGCCGGTGAAGAAAGCGCCGACAAAGGCCGCAGGGAAGCCCGTGATGATCGGAATGAGCGCGTTGCGAAACACATGCTTCCAAAGCACTTGGCGCTCACTGAGCCCTTTGGCACGCGCTGTTAGCACGTACTGCTTGCGGATTTCCTCCAGGAAGGAATTCTTGGTGAGCGCCGTTGTCACCGCGAAGCTGCCGAGCACCATGGCGACCACGGGCAAGGTGATGTGCCACAAGTAATCGGTGACTTTGGCCCCCCAGCTCAAGGAATCCCAGTTGGCCGAAGTCAGTCCGCGCAGGGGAAACCACTGCAGTTGCCCTCCAAAGACCACCAGGAGCGCGACGCCCAGCACAAAACCCGGGATGGCATACCCCACCAGTACGACCAGCGTGGTGAAGAAGTCAAAACGGCTGCCGGCCCTCACCGCTTTGGCCACGCCCAGCGGCACGGCGATCAAATAGCTAAGGAAAAAGGTCCAGAGGCCGAGGCTGATGGAAACCGGCAGCTTTTCCTTGATGAGCTGCCAGACGTCCTTGTGCTGATAGAAGCTGTTGCCAAGGTCAAAGCGCGCAAATTGGCCCAGCATCTGGAAGAAGCGCTCATGCACCGGCTTGTCGAAACCGTATAGCGTCTTGATTTCTTCAATGCGTTTGGCATCCACACCTTGTCTGCCGCGGTAACCGGCGCCCGACGAGGCGGCCCTCTCGCCGCCTGAATCCCGGCCCTGCAGCTGGGCCACCATTTGCTCGACCGGCCCGCCGGGCACGAACTGCACCATCGCAAAGGTGATCAGCAGGATGCCGAACAGCGTTGGAATCATCAACAGCAGGCGTTTGAGGATGTAGCTGGCCATGTTGATCCGCCTACTTATTGCTTTCCGAGGCCCACCAGGTGCTCATCGCCCAGGTATCGGCTTCGTAATACGGCGGGATGACGGGTGGCAGCACAAAAGGGCGTGGCCGATAGCCGATGAGGAATGCGTCGCCATAGTACTGCGGCACCGAGTAGTAGCCATGGGTCAATACCCGGTCCAGCGCGCGCATCGCGGCCCCCAGTTCGGGCCGCGTCTTGGCAGTGACGACTTTTTGCAGCAACGCATCAACGGCCGGGTCAGCAATGCCCCAAACGTTGGATGAACCCGGCGTTTTGGCCGCCGCGGAGCCCCAACGGTCCAGCAACTCGCCGCCTGGAGCGGTGCTGCCGGGCAGGCGGGTCGTGGTGATGTCAAAGTCAAAGGCATCCATCTTCTGCTTGGACAGGGAGAAGTCCACCGCCCGGTAGGTCATGGTGATTCCAAGCTTTTCCAGCGACTTCTGGAAGGGCCCGACAATGCGGACCAATCCCGGCTGGTCGTTGAGAAACTCCATGACGAAGGCCTCGCCCTTGGTATTGCGCAGGGCACCATCGCGATAGGTCCAGCCGGCTTCTTTCAGCAGGGCCTGGGCCTGGCGCAGGTTTTCGCGCAGGCTGCCCGGCGGGGTGGTGCTGGGCGACACCGGGACTTCACCAAACACCTCCGGCCGAAGTTTGCTGCGCAGCGGCTCCAGCAAGGCCAGCTCATCGGGCTTGGGCAGGCCCTCGGCGTGGAATTCGCTGTTTGGGAAATAGCCGTTCACCCGTTTGTAGATGCCGTAAAACAGCTGGCGGTTCATCCACTCGAAATCCATCGCCAAGCCGATGGCCTTGCGCACCCGAATGTCCTGGAACTGAGGTCTGCGCAGATTGAAGATGTAGCCCTGGAAATCACCCGGGTTCTTATTTTCAAAGGCCCGCTTGACCAGATCGCCGGAGGTGAACTGCTTGCCGGTGTACTGCCTTGCCCAATTGCGCGAGATGAATTCGCGCAGGAAATCGAACTCACCGGCCTTCAGGCCTTCGAACCTGGAGGTTTCGTCGAGATATATCTTGTAGGTGACGCGGTCAAAATTGAAAAATCCCTTGCGCGTGGGCAAGTCAACGGCCCAGTACTTCGGGTCGCGCACGTAAGTGATGTCGCGGCCCATGGCCAGCGAGGCCAGCTTGTACGGACCGGAGCCAATGGGCGGCTCGGACACGATCTGGTCAAGGGGCTTGCGCTTGCCATCGACCACGCCCCAGTCGCGGCTGAAGACCGCCATGCCGCCAACCACCAGCGGCAGTTCGGGGTTGGGCGTGGCAAAGTCAAAGCGCACCACCCTTTCGGACACCGCCACGGCGCCCTTGACCTCGGCGTAAATGGTCTTGAACTGCGGTGCCGCTTCCTTGCTGATCAGCGTCTTGAAGGAATGCACCACGTCGGCGGCCAGCACCGGCTTGCCATTGTGGAACCGCGCTTTCTCGTTCAGACGGAAGGTCGCCGAAAGCTTGTCCGCCGCCACCTCGACATCTTCGGCCAGCAGGCCGTAGGCCGTGGTGGGCTCTTCAGAATTGCCTGTCAGCAGGCTTTCCAGCAGTAGGCCACCGATGTTGTAGGGCGCGGTGCCACGAAGGGTTAGAGGGTTGAATTTGTCGAAATTGGTCGGCCTCGTGGGAGGCACCATCCGGATTTCACCACCCTTGGGCGCATTCGGATTAACGTAGCTGAAGTTGGTAAAGCCCGGTGGATACTTGATGTCGCCGAACTGGGCGTAGGCATGGGCCGCCCGGCACGCCGGGGCTGCGCACGCCAACAAGGCAAGCAGCACGGCCCGCAAAAAAGACAAATCCCGCATGCGACAATTCTGCACTACTTAGGTCGGCTAATTTCCGGCGCGCAAATCTCGCGCCTCTGCCGACCCACCCTCAGCACATTTACTGGAGCAACTGCATGGCGACACACACCGGATTCCTCACTGGCAAAAAACTGTTGATCACGGGCGTGCTGTCCAACCGCTCCATCGCCTACGGCATCGCCAAGGCCTGCCATGCGCAGGGCGCCGAGCTGGCTTTCAGCTACGTGGGCGAGCGTTTCAAGGACCGCATCACGGAATTCGCCGCCGACTTCGACTCCAAGCTGATTTTTGACTGCGACGTGGGCGACGACGCGCAGATCGCCAAGCTGTTCGCCGACCTGTCCCAGACCTGGCCGACGTTTGACGGCTTTGTGCACAGCATCGGTTATGCGCCGCGCGAGGCAATCGCCGGTGATTTTCTGGACGGCCTGTCGCGCGAAGGCTTCAAGATCGCCCACGACATCAGCGCCTACAGCTTTCCGGCCATGGCCAAGGCCGCCCTGCCCTACCTGAACCCGAAATCGGCGCTGCTCACGCTGACCTACCTGGGCGCGGTGCGCACCGTGCCCAACTACAACACCATGGGCCTGGCCAAGGCCAGCCTGGAAGCCTCGGTGCGCTACCTGGCCGAGTCGCTGGGCCCCAAGGGCATGCGCGTCAACGGCATCAGCGCAGGCCCCATCAAAACCCTGGCGGCCAGCGGTATCAAGGGCTTCGGCAAGATTTTGAGCGTGGTCGCCGAGGCCTCGCCGATACGACGCAACGTGACGATTGAGGACGTGGGCAACGTGGCGGCCTTCCTGTTGAGCGACTTGGCCGGCGGCGTGAGCGCCGAGATCACCTATGTCGACGGCGGTTTCAGCCACGTCGTGGGCGGCATCGCCGAGCCGGCCGAAGCGGCTTGAAACTGACCTGGCGGAATGAGCCTGTTCAGGGCTGCCGCCAGTAGTCGTAACTCCAGACGGAGGTAAAACCCGCGCGCCGGTACAGCGCCAGCGCCGCGGCATTGACGTCTTCGACCTGCAAAAACGCCCGCGTGATGCCGCGCTGTTCGGCCACCCCGGCGATCCCCGCCAGCACCCGCCCGGCCAGTCCCCTGCCCCTGCAAGCCTGGTCGGTGCGCATGCCGTGCACGCTGGACCAGCCATGGCTGAACGCACCGGCGCCCGCCGCCACGGTTTTGCCGTTCTCGCGGACGCTGGCATAGACCGAGCCGCGGGCGCGGCTCAAGGCCTTGACGCGGCTGGCGCCGTCCACCGGGTCAAAACCCTCGGCCAAAAATAGCGCCGCCCACGCGGCATCGGGCGCATCGTCGGTTTCCGCTGGTGCGGCCGCACAGACCGCGCGCATGGCCTGGACAGTTGCCACCTGCACCAGCACCGGTTTGCCGGCTTGGTAGCCGCGCCGCGCCAGTTCCTGCCGCAGGCTGTCGAAGCAGGCTTCATTGGCGAGGCGAAATACCGTACGCAGGCCGCGCGCCCGGTAGCGCGCTTCGATTTGGTCGACCAGGCCCTCGTCAGACGGCACATGGCGCAGCGGCACGGCGCTGTGGGCCCGGCTGACGGTGCCGCTGTCAAAAGGCAGGAGCCAGCCCTGGAATTCCTCCACGGCTTCGGGAGACACCGCGGCCAGGGTGGCCCGCTCTATGGATTCGATATCGCTGGAAGTCATGGTTCCTCAGAATGAAAAATTCACGGGACAACGCCCGCGCGCAGGTGGCTTCGGGTCTGTCGAGGGACTGTTGATTATTGGCTAGGAATCGCGCCCGTTGTAGTGCTGAACGGGAATGGCGGCGAGGTCCACGTCCTGCACGCAGCGCAGGTTGATGGCAGCCATGCGCTTGCCGTCCGGGCCTGTGCCTTCTCCATAGGGGTGGATGCCGCAGGTGGGGCAAAACCGATGGCGGATGACGTGCTTGTTGAACAAATAGGTACTGGCGTTCTCGTCGGGGGTCAGCAGGCGCAACTGGTCGTGCGGAACAAACCAGAGCAGCGATCCCTTGCGCGAGCACATGGAGCAATTGCAGGCCAGCGCGCTGGCGGGTTCGCCTTCAACCTCGAAGGCAATCCTTCCGCAATGGCAGCTTCCTTGGTGAGTCATGTTTTGCATCCTTTTTTCTCAATGATCTGGAAGAGAACCACCCTCATGTGGCGCGCCCTCAACAGTTGCTGAAGGGACGCTTGCAGCGTCCGGCACGGGACTATAGACTGTACATTCATACAGCTCAAAGTCAACACACCATGGCGACCCAGCATCCATCCCGACCCCCCGCCTCCCGCGCTTCGGCCCCAGCGGCATTTTTCCGCCTGAAGGCGCTGCACTTGCTGCTGGTCCTCGCGGGCATGCTGACACCCGCCCTGCCAACCTCGGCCCTGGCAGTGGCGGCCGTCCCGCAGGCGCCGGAGTTGATGCTTGCCAAGGTCTACCGCCCGGGTATCTCCATGGCCGATTACCGGGTCAGCGAAAAATACGACGGCGTACGCGGCTACTGGGACGGCGAAAAGCTGCTGACCCGTGGCGGGGAACGGATTGCCGCGCCGGCATGGTTCACCGCAGGCTGGCCCAAAGTGCCGCTGGACGGCGAACTGTGGGCCGGCCACGGGCAGTTTTCCCGGGCGGTGTCCACCGTGCGCCAGCAAAGCCCGGACGCGGCGGCCTGGCGGGCCATGCGTTTTATGGTGTTCGACCTGCCGGCGCAAGGCGGCCCGTTCAGCGAACGCATCCCCGCGCTGAATGGGGTGGTCAGCCGTATCGACCAGCCCTGGGTGCAGGCCGTGGCGCAATCCAAGGTAGCCAGCCATGCGGCCCTGCGGGCCCTGCTGGCCACCACCGTCAAACACGGCGGCGAAGGCCTGATGCTGCACCGGGGTGCGTCGTTTTACAAAGGCCAGCGCAGCGACGACCTGCTCAAGGCCAAGCCGCATGAAGACAACGAGGCCCGTGTGGTGGCGCACGTCCCCGGCCGGGGGAAATACGCGGGCATGGTGGGTGCGCTGCTGGTGGAAATTCCGGGCGCGGGCGGCAAGGCCGGCCAACGTTTCAAGCTGGGCAGCGGCCTCAGCGACGAGTTGCGCCAGAACCCGCCGCCCGTGGGCAGCACCGTCACCTACCGCTTTCGCGGCCTGAACGACAGCGGCATCCCGCGCTTCGCGAGCTTCATGCGGGTGCGGGACGAGGCCCTTTAAGGCCGCCCGCATACCCCGGCCGGAGCGGCCGCCCCGGCGGTTCAGCGCTTATTTCTTGACGCAGTCGGCGTAATAACGGGTCTTGCCCTTGGCGTCGACTTCTTCGACCAGGCCGTGGATGTCGGTCTCGAAGCCCGGGCACTGGGCGTTGAATTCGCGCGAGAACTTCAGGTAGTCGACGATGCGCTTGTTGAACACCTCGCCCGGAATCAGCAGCGGAATGCCCGGCGGGTACGGCGTGACCAGGCCCACGGTGATGCGGCCTTCCAGGTGGTCGATCTCGACCCGCTCCGTCGTGCGGTGGGCGATGTGGGAATAGGCGTCGCTGGGCTTCATGGCGGGCGCCAGGTCGCTGAGGTAGACCTCGGTCGTCAGCCGCGCGATGTCGTATTTGGCATACAGCGTGTGGATGTGCTGGCACAGGTCGGCCAGGCCCATGCGCTCGTACTTGGGGTACTTCTGGCAGAACTCGGGCAGGATGCGCCACATCGGCTGGTTCTTGTCGTAGTCGTCCTTGAACTGCTGCAGCGCCGTCAGCAGCGTGTTCCAGCGGCCCTTGGTGATGCCGATGGTGAACATGATGAAAAAGCTGTAGAGGCCGGTTTTCTCGACGATCACGCCGTGCTCCGCCAGGAACTTGGTCACGATGCTGGCCGGGATGCCGGTCTTCGCGAACTTGCCGTTCAGGTCCAGGCCCGGCGTGACGATGGTGGACTTGATCGGGTCCAGCATGTTGAAGCCGGTGGCCATCTGGCCGAAGCCGTGCCAGTTGTTGGCACCGTTCCTGGCCGTCTTGGCGCTGCGGGATTCGCCCTTGATGATCCAGTCCTGGGCTTCGCCGATCCCCTCCTCCACCAGCTTGTCCGGCCCCCAGACCTTGAACCACCAGTCGTCGCCGTATTCCTGGTCGATCTTGCGCATGGCGCGGCGGAAATCCAGCGACTCGGCGATGCTTTCCTCGACCAGCGCGGTGCCGCCGGGCGGCTCCATCATGGCCGCGGCCACGTCGCAGCTGGCGATGATGCTGTACTGCGGTGAGGTCGAGGTGTGCATCAGGTAGGCCTCATTGAAGAGGTGCCTGTCCAGCTTCACATTCTGCGAATCCTGCACCAGCACGTGGCTGGCCTGGCTGATACCGGCCAGCAGCTTGTGGATCGACTGGGTGGCATAGACCACGGCGGTTTTCGGCCGGATACGGCTCTTGCCCATCGCATGGTAGGTGCCATAGAAGGGATGGAAGGCCGCATGCGGCAGCCAGGCCTCGTCAAAGTGCAGGTTGTCGATGTAGCCGTCCAGCATGCCCTTGATGGTCTCTGTGTTGTAGAGCACGCCGTCATAGGTCGACTGCGTCAGCGTCAGCACGCGCGGCTTGACCTTGCTGCTGTCCACGCCTTTGAGCAGCGGATTGGCATCGATCTTGGCGCGGATCGCGTCCGGCTCGAACTCGCTCTGCGGAATCGGCCCGATGATGCCGAAGTGGTTGCGCGTGGGCTTCAAAAACACCGGGATCGCACCCGTCATGATGATGGAGTGCAGGATGGATTTGTGGCAGTTGCGGTCGACCACCACGACATCGCCCGGCGCCACCGTGTGGTGCCAGACCATCTTGTTGCTGGTGGAAGTGCCGTTGGTCACGAAAAAGCAGTGGTCGGCGTTGAAGATGCGCGCGGCATTGCGTTCGCTGGCGCCAATCGCGCCGTCGTGGTCCAGCAGCTGGCCGAGCTCTTCGACCGCGTTGCAGACGTCGGCGCGCAGCATGTTCTCGCCGAAGAACTGGTGGAACATCTGGCCGACCGGGCTTTTGAGGAAAGCCACGCCGCCCGAATGGCCGGGGCAATGCCAGGAATAGGAACCGTCCTCGGCGTAGTCCAGCAAGGCCTTGAAAAACGGCGGCTGCACGCCTTCCAGGTAGCTTTTGGCCTCGCGCAGGATGTGGCGCGCCACGAACTCGGGCGTGTCCTCGAACATGTGGATGAAGCCGTGCAGTTCGCGCAGGATGTCGTTCGGGATGTGGCGCGAGGTCTTGGTCTCGCCGTAGACGTAGATCGGCACGTCCAGGTTCTTGCGGCGCACTTCTTCGATAAAGGTGCGCAGGTTCAGCACGGCGGGGTCGAGATCCGGGCCGGGTGAGAACTCTTCGTCGTCGATCGACAAAATAAAGGCGCTGGCCCGGCTTTGCTGCTGGGCGAACTGCGAAAGGTCGCCGTAGCTGGTGACGCCCAGGACCTCGAAGCCTTCGCTCTCGATGGCCTGCGCCAGCGCGCGAATCCCCAGGCCGGAGGTATTTTCGGAACGGAAATCTTCGTCAATGATGACGATGGGAAAGCGGAATTTCATGACGGGGAGAGCAGTTCAAGGGCGCCCTGAACCTGTCGGAGGGCATGGGGAACGCTCAAAAGGCATAGACAGGTTGAGCCCGAGCGGCGATTCAAGCAGCGAAGTGTAAGGACATATTGTTGCGCTACGCTTGTCTTGGGGTCTAATTGCCCCAAAATGTAGCGGATGACCTACAAAAGGAGGATGCATGAGTGAATCGACGATCTGGTGGCTGCTGGCCGGCGTGGCGGTCGCGGTGGAGCTGGCGACGGGAACGTTTTACCTGCTGATGGTGGCCGTAGGGCTGGCTGCCGCGGCCGTCGCCGCCTACCTGGGCGCGTCGATGTCCGTGCAGCTGATCACCGCGGCCGTGGTGGGTTCGGCCACCGTTGGTATTGCCCATTTTGTCCGCGGCCGGGGCCCTGAAGCCCTGCCGCCCGGGACCAACCCGGACGTCAACATGGATGTCGGCGAGACCGTGCAGGTCGACGACTGGCAAGCCGACGGCACGGCGCTGGTGCGCTACCGCGGCGCGCAATGGGCGGTCGTGCAGGCCGCCGGCGGAACGCCCTCCGCAGGCCCGCACCGCATCCGGGAAGTCATTGGCAGCAAACTGGTCGTCGAAAAAATCTGAGGGAATCACCATGTCGTCTTATGTAGCACTTATTGTTTTTATCGTCGCGATGATCTTCGTCATCCGCGCCATCAAGGTCGTGCCCCAGCAGAATGCCTGGGTCAAGGAACGCCTGGGGAAATACGCCGGAACGCTGACGCCCGGACTGAACTGGCTGATTCCCTTCGTGGACCGCGTCGCCTACAAGCACAGCCTCAAGGAAATCCCGCTCGACGTGCCCAGCCAGGTCTGCATCACGCGCGACAACACCCAGCTGCAGGTCGACGGCATCCTGTATTTCCAGGTCACCGACCCGATGCGCGCCAGCTACGGCTCGTCCAACTACATCGTGGCCGTCACGCAGCTGGCCCAGACCTCGCTGCGATCCGTCATCGGCAAGCTGGAACTCGACAAGACCTTTGAAGAGCGCGACATCATCAACGCGCAGGTCGTGGCCGCCATTGACGAAGCGGCCCTGAACTGGGGCGTGAAGGTCCTGCGCTATGAAATCAAGGATCTGACGCCACCCAAGGAAATCCTGCACGCCATGCAGTCGCAGATCACCGCCGAGCGTGAAAAACGCGCGCTGATCGCCGCTTCGGAAGGCCGCCGCCAGGAGCAGATCAATATCGCCACCGGTGAGCGCGAGGCCTTCATCGCCCGCTCCGAAGGCGAAAAACTGGCCGCCATCAACAATGCCCAGGGCGAAGCGGCCGCCATCATGGCCGTCGCCGACGCCAACGCCAAAGCCATCGAAATGGTGGCCGCCGCCATCCGCCAGCCCGGCGGCGAGCAGGCTGTCCAGCTCAAGGTCGCCCAGCAAGCGGTGGACGCCTACTCCAAGGTGGCCAAGGACGCCAAGACCACCCTGATCGTGCCCAGCAACATGACCGAAGTCGGTTCCCTGATCAGTTCGGCCATGAAGATGGTGCAGGCCAACAAGGTGTAATGCGGGTCTGCCGGGGGAAATAGCCATGACAACAAAAAACGTCCTGGGCACGGACCTGGTGCCCTGCTCCTACGACCCGCTCACCGGCTACTTCCGTGACGGCTGCTGCAACACGGACGCCTCGGACCTCGGCTCCCACTTGGTCTGCGTGCGGGTCACTGCCGAATTTCTGGCGTTTTCCGCCCTGCACGGCAACGACCTGAGCACGCCGCGGCCCAGTCACCGCTTCGCCGGACTCAAACCCGGCGACCGCTGGTGCCTGTGCGCCAATCGCTGGCGGGAAGCGCTGGAAGCCGGCTTTGCGCCGCCCGTCATCCTTGAGTCCACCCACAGCAAGGCACTGGAATTTGTCACCCTGGCCCAACTAGAGAAACACCGCTTCCAGGGCGCGGTCCACTAGGACATGCATTTGTGAGGCATTTCCCGGCCGGCAGGCCTGGGCGCTGCTATAATCAAAGGCTTCGCGGAAGGGTGGATGAGCGGTTTAAGTCACACGCCTGGAAAGCGTGCGTAGGGTTAAACCTACCGCGGGTTCGAATCCCGCCTCTTCCGCCAAATAGTCAAGTTGCCGTGAGTTTCCACACGGTGGCAAAAACTCCTGAAAGCCCAGCCAGTCTGGGCTTTTTTGTGCCCGCTCCACCTTTCGCCACTTTCCGTTTTGCGCCTGACGCCGTGCGCCGGCCAAAAAAAAGCCACCTTGCGGTGGCTTTTTTTATCTGCGGTGAACGATCAGTTCAGGGCGGATTTCTTGCCGTCCTTGTAGACGTACAGGGTGATGGCGGGGTTCTTCAATTCGCCATTGGGTTCAAAAGCGATGGTGGTGGTCACGCCCTTGAAGTTGGTTTCAGGCAGCTTGGCGGTGTAGACCTTTGGATCCCACGAACCGGCACGCTTCATCGCGTCAACCAGGACGAAAGTCGCGTCATAGGTGTACGGGCTGTAAACCTGGAACTGGTTGGGGTACTTGGCGTCGTAACGCTTTTTCCAGGCTTCGCCGCCTGGCATTTTTGCCAGGGAAGCGCCGCCTTCAGCGCAGACCACATTGCCGATGGTCTTGGCACCGGCTGCCAGCTTGGCCAGCTCGGCCGTGCAGATGCCGTCGCCGCCGAAGAACTTGACGTTGCCCATGCCGAGCTGTTCCATCTGGCGCAGCATCGGGCCGCCTTGTGGGTCCATGCCGCCAAAGAAGATGGCGTCAGGAGCCTTGGCTTTGACCGCGGTCAGGATGGCCATGAAGTCGGTGGCTTTGTCGGTCGTGAATTGTTCGTCAACCACGGTCATGCCTTTTGCCAGGGCCGTCCGCTTGAACACTTCAGCAACGCCTTGGCCGTAAGCGGTACGGTCGTCGATGATGGCGACCTTCTTCAGCTTCAGCGCGTCGGCTGCATAGAAAGCCAGGCCAGCGCCCAGGGCGTTGTCGTTGGCGATGATGCGGTAGGTGGTTTTGTAGCCTGGCTTGGTCAGGTTGGGGTTGGTTGCAGCGCCCGTGACGTGGGGAATGCCGCAATCGTTGTAAACCTTGGAAGCAGGAATCGTGGTGCCGGAATTCAGGTGGCCGACCACGCCGGCGACTTTGGAGTCGCACAGTTTTTGTGCAGCTGCGGTGCCCTGTTTTGGATCAGCAGCGTCATCTTCAGCAACAATTTCAAACTTGACCTTTTTGCCGCCGATGACCACGTTTTGCGCGTTCAGGTCTTCGATGGCCATGCGCACGCCGTTTTCATTGTCTTTGCCGTAATGGGCCTGCGAGCCGGACAGCGGTGCCACGTGGCCGATTTTGACGACTGCGTCTTGGGCAGAAGCAAAACCCGCCACCGCAGCGAGGGCAGCCACTACTGTCAGTTTTAATTTCATTTGCATAAAAACACTCCGATTAGGAAATTACCGTTAAAGGTTGAGAACGAATTTTTTTACTCAACGGGGCCGAACATAACGCAATTTCCGGGCCCGCACCATAGCAACGTCCCTAGGTTAATTTCTGATAAGGGGGTTTACCCGGGGAGCAGATCGGCTTATGTGAGCAAGTGTTCCAGCAGTCTCCGCGATGGTGCCGCGCGAGAAAAATTCGCGAACCCAAACAGCCACCTCTGCGACCTATCCGCCGGTCGCCGGTGGCGTGTTTTCATTCGCGAAAGCCTGGCTGACGGACTGGCGCACAACGTCCTCGATTTCTTCGCGAAGGCGCGGCGCCAGGCTTTGCGTGTGCTCAAGAATGAGCTGGCCCACCACTTCGCGCAAACGCCGGTCCAGCATCAGGTCGACCCGCTGCAGCACACGCTGCACCATCTGCTCCTGCAAGTCCGGCGAAGCCGCCGGTACTGCCATGGCGGTGACTGCGGCCGCCGCCGGGGACACTGGCGTTGCACCGGCCGGGCCCGAAGCCGGCATGGGGGCCGCGACAGGCCGCACGACTTCCGTCAGCGTGGGCACAAAACGGGGCGGCGCAGGCGGCGGGCGGCTCATGCGCCCTCCCCGGCCGTGGCCAGGTCATGCCGTTTCATCGCATAACCCCTGTCGGTGTAATGCTTCCAGCGGCTGCGCGCGGCGAGGCGGTCTTCGTCGCCCTGCGCCACCACTTCGATAAAACGTTCAAAGCGCTCGAACTCGGGCGGGATGCCCTGGCCCAGGTTGACCAGCACGCCATGGTGCGGACTGGCCTGCAGCGATTCGGCCAGCACCACGGGCGATGCCGCCAGGGTGCTTTCAGCCGCTCCGGCCCGGCAGTGCGGCACGAACTCGGCGGGCGAAAAGCTCCACATCAGCTGGTCCAGTTCGGCCAGCATCGCGGCCTCGCCCGTCACCACCACGCGGGCCCCGCTGAGGTAGGCCTTGCGCAGCAGCCGGCAGCTGTAGGCCAGCTTGTCCGGCACGTTGAAGTGAAAAGCGATCTCGGTCATGCCCGTGTTCTGGCGGCGGCCTTGGGTTTTGCCGAGGCCTTGGGTTTTGCGGCTGCCTTGGGCCGGCTGGAGGCCACCTGGCCCAGCAGGTAGTCGAGCAGCAGCGGCACGGGACGGCCGGTGGCGCCCTTGGCGGCGCCGCCTTTCCAGGCCGTGCCGGCGATGTCCAGGTGGGCCCACGGAAAACTGGCCGCGAAACGCTGCAGGAACTTGGCGGCGGTGATCGCACCGCCGGCCCGGCCGGCCACGTTGGCGACGTCGGCGAAATTGGTTTTCAGGCCTTCGGCGTAGTCGTCGTCCAGCGGCATCCTCCAGCACAGGTCCATCGACGATTCGCCGGCCTGGGCCAGCGCCCCGGCCAGGGCATCGTCGGTGGAAAACATCCCGCTGCGCACGCCGCCCAGCGCGATCACGCAGGCGCCCGTGAGGGTGGCGATGTCGACCACGGCCCTGGGCTTGAAGCGCTCGGCGTAGGTCAGCGCGTCGCACAGCACCAGGCGTCCTTCGGCATCAGTGTTCAGTATCTCGATGGTCTGCCCGCTCATGCTGGTGACCACGTCGCCCGGCTTGATGGCGCGGCCGCCCGGCATGTTTTCGCAGGCGGGGATCAGGCCCACCACATTGAGCGCCGGCTGCAGTTCGGCCAGGGCCCGGAAGGTGCCCAGCACGCTGGCGGCGCCACACATGTCGAACTTCATCTCATCCATCTCGGCAGCGGGCTTGATGGAGATGCCGCCCGTGTCGAAGGTTATGCCTTTGCCGACCAGCACCACAGGCGCCACGGTTTTGGCAGCACCGTCGTAGCGCAGCACGATGAAGCGCAGCGGCTCGGCCGTGCCCTGGGCCACGGCCATGAAGGAGCCCATGCCCAGTTTGGCGACCTCTTTCGGGCCCAGCACCTCGACCTTGATGTTGCGCAATTTGCCCAGTTCCCTGGCGGCACCGGCCAGCAGCGTCGGCGTGGCATGGTTGGACGGCCGGTTGGCCCATTCCTTGGCGAATTCCACGCCTTTGAGCAGGGCCGTGCCTTTGTCCAGGCCGGCCTTGGCCGCCTTGGCGCTCGCGGCATCGCCCACGGCGATCAGCACGCGCTGCAGCCTGGAGGGGCTGGCCTTGGACTTGGTGGTGGTGTAAACGTAGGTCACATCGCCGCAAGCCGTCACGGCGGCGCGCACGGCCTCGGCCTGCAGCGCGTCCAGCAGGTCCAGGCACAGTACGACGCGCTGCGTGTTGCCGTTTTTCACGGCGCCCAGGGCCGCGGCAACGGCTGTGCGGATGTTTTTAGGGCTGGCATCCCCTACCCCGGCCAGCACCAGGCGCGTGGCGGCGATGCCGGGCGCGCGGTAGGCGGCCAGCAGCTTGCCCGGCTTGGCTTCGAAGTCCCCGGACTTGATGGCCAGCGCCGTGAGCGCCGACAGAGGGTCGCTGCCGGCCCCCGTATCCTGGGGTACGAGCACCAGCAGTGCGTCGGTTTTTTCGCTGCAAATACGGGCGCGGGTCAGTGTTTTGAGTTCAAAGTCCATAATTCAGGGTCTGGTGGATAAACCGAAGTAAAACAAAAATAAAGCAAAGCAGATTTCAGTCAATGTTATTCCAATCCTCGATTCGCAAAGAGCTGGCACGCAGTTTCGGCGCCACGCTGGTGGTCTTGGTCACCATCGTGATGACCATCGTGCTGATCCGCACCCTGGGCCAGGCCTCGCGCGGTTTCATCAATCCGCAGGACGTCATGCTCTTCATGGCCTACTCCGCGCTGGGCCGCCTGCCGACCATCCTCACGCTCTCGCTCTTCATCGCCATGGTCAGCACCCTGTCCCGCATGTACCGCGACAGCGAGATGGTGGTGTGGTTCACCAGCGGCCAGGGGCTGGCCGGTTTCCTGCGGCCGCTGTTCCGTTTTGCCTGGCCGGTGCTGCTGGTGATCACGCTGATGGCGCTCTTCGTCTGGCCCTGGACCAACCAGCAGACCAAGGACATGCAAAGCCGCTACGAGCAGCGCGGCGACATTGACCGCATCGCCCCCGGCCAGTTCCAGGAGTCCTCCAGCGGCAACCGCGTGTTCTTCATAGACCGCGACCTGGCGGGCGCGCGCTCCAGCAACAACGTCTTCATCGCCGCCACCGAAAAAGGCAAAAACTCCATCACCACCGCGCGGTCCGGCCGCATCGAGACCCTGAACGACGCCCAGTTCCTCATGCTGGAAAACGGGCAGCGCCTGGAAAACGTGATCGGCCAGCCGGCGCTCAAGATCAGCGACTTCGAGGAGTACGGCACCAAAACCGGCGACGCCAACCCGCTCAGCGAAAACGCGCCGGAAGCCAAACTGCTGTCCACCCGCGACCTCATCAAGACACCCACACGCGGCAACCTCAGCGAACTGGCCTGGCGCGTCGGGCTGGCGCTGGCCTCCATCAACTTCGTCGTATTGGCCGTAGCCCTGGCCAGCGTGAACCCGCGCGGCGGGCGCAGCGGCAACATGATTTTTGTGCTGCTGACCTTCGTCGTCTACAACAACCTGGTCAACCTCGGGCAAAGCTGGATTTTTGTCGGCCTCATCAGCTTCAGCAACTTCCTGCTGGCCCTGCACGGCGGCGTACTGCTGCTGGGCCTGGCCTGGCTGTCCAAGCGGCAGTTCAACTGGGTGCTCAGGCCCGCCCGGCCCCTCAGGCGCGCGCCCATGGCCGTGCGCAACACCGACAGCGAGCTGCCATGAAAACCATACGCCGCCTGATTTACGGAGAAGTGCTGGCCGCCATCGCCCTGGTGGCGCTCGGCTTCCTGGCCCTGTTCTTCTTTTTCGACCTGGTCGACGAACTGCAATACCTCGGCAAGAGCAACGGCATCAATGCCGGCGAGATCTACCAGATCCGCCATGCGCTGCTGTACGTGGGCCTGCTGGTGCCCAACCACCTGTACGAGCTGCTGCCCATTTCGGTGCTGATCGGCACGATCTTCGTCATGGCGCGGCTGGCCCAAAGCTCGGAGTACACCATTTTGCGGACCAGCGGCCTGGGCCCCTGGCGCGCACTGAAGCTGCTGCTGGCCCTGGGCGCGCTGTTTGTGGTGTTCAGCTTCGTGGTCGGCGACTATGTGGCGCCCGCCAGTGAGCGGGCCGCGCAACTGCTCAAGGCACGCTACCAGAGCAAGATCACCATAGGCCAGACCGGCGCCTGGCTCAAGGAAAAGCAGGCCTACAACACCTATGTGGTCAACGTGAAGGCCCTCACCCCCGACAACGAGATGCAGGGCGTGCAGGTGTTCGAGTTCAACAGCAAGGGCCTGATCGTCTCGACCACCCAGGCGCCTCTGGCGAGTTTTGGCGCCGGCGATGCCTGGCAGTTGCAGCAGGCCACGCGCGCGGAGTTCGAGGTCGGCGGCACGCCCGGCGCGAACGGCGCGGCCAGGGCGCAGGAGAGCGCCAAGGTCCACCGCGCGGTGCTTGAAAGCTTCCGCTGGCCCACCGAAATCAGCGCCGAGATGGTGTCTGTGGCGCTGCTCAAACCCGAGCGCATGGGCACCATAGACCTCTTCAACTACGTGCGCCACCTGGACGCCAACGGCCAGACGGCCCAGCGCTATGAAATCGAATTCTGGAAAAAGGTGTTCTACCCGCTGAGCTGCCTGGTGATGGTGATCCTGGCCCTGCCCTTTGCCTACCTGCATTTCCGCTCGGGCGGCATCGCCGGTTATGTGTTTGCCGGGGTCATGATAGGCATCAGCTTCTTCCTGCTCAACAACGTGTTCGGCTATATCGGCAACCTGCGTAACTGGATGCCCTGGCTGGCGGCCGCCACGCCCGGCCTGCTTTACATGGCCGTCTCGCTGGGCGCTTTCGGCTGGCTGGTGCTGCGGCGCTAGCGCATGCCCATGACCAGCCCCACGCCCCCCCGCGGCATCATCCTGCTGGCCCACGGCTCGCGCGACCCCCTGTGGCGCGCGCCCATCGAGGCCGTGGCCGCGCGGATACGCGCCAGCGCGCCCGGCACGCCCGTGCGCTGCGCCTACCTCGAGCTTTGCGCGCCCACGCTGCCTGAAGCCGCGGCCGCACTGGCCGCCGACGGCGTGCACGCCATCCGGGTGTTTCCGCTGTTCTTCGGTGTGGGCAAGCATGCCCGCGAGGACTTGCCGCTGCTGGTCGGGCAGGTCCAGGCCAGCCATCCGGGCATCGCCGTGGAGCTGCTGCCCACCGCCGGGGAGTCCCCCGAACTGACCGCCTTGATGGCGGCGATCGCCCTGGCCTGACGCCCGCCGGTCCTGCCGCTTTAGCGCAATACAGGCATAATAAAGTGAATGATTAGCCTGAATTCGATATGAACCTTCACCAATTCCGATTCGTCCAGGAGGCCATCCGGCGCAACCTGAACCTTACCGAGACCGCCAAAGCGCTGCACACTTCGCAGCCCGGCGTGTCCAAGGCCATCATCGAACTGGAAGAAGAACTGGGCGTGGAAATCTTCGCGCGCCACGGCAAACGCCTCAAGCGCGTCACCGAGCCCGGCGAGCACGTCCTCAAAAGCATAGAACTCATCATGCGCGAGGTCGGCAACCTGCGCCGCATCGGCGAGCAGTTCTCGGCCCAGGACAGCGGCACGCTGTCCATCGCCACCACCCACACCCAGGCCCGCTACGTGCTGCCGCAGCCGGTCGCCAAGCTGCGCGAAGCCTTCCCCAAGGTCAACGTCAGCCTGCACCAGGGCTCGCCCGATCAGGTGGCGCGCATGGTGCTGGACGAAGTCGCCGAAATCGGCATCGCCACCGAATCGCTGACGCAGTACGACGACCTCGTGACCCTGCCCTGCTACGAATGGCAGCACATGCTGGTGATTCCCGTGGACCATCCGCTGGCCAAAAAGGAAAACATTTCGCTGGAAGACCTGGCCGAAGAGCCCTTGATCACCTACCACCCGTCTTTCACAGGGCGTACCAAGATAGACCTGGCCTTTGCCGCCAAACGCCTGCAGCCGCGCATCGCGCTGGAAGCCATCGACTCCGACGTGATCAAGACCTATGTGCGCCTGGGCCTGGGCGTCGGCATCGTGGCCGAGATGGCCATCAAGGAAGACGGCACCAACAGCGACCTGATCGCCATCCCGGCCGGCCCGCTGTTCGGCGTCAACGTGGCGCGCGTGGCCTTCAAGCGCAGCGCCTACCTGCGCAACTTTGTCTATAAATTCGCCGAGCTGCTCAGCGACAAGCTGGACCGCGCTTTGATCACGAAAGCCATGGCCGGCCGCGTCAACGACTACGAAATTTAGTTCTCCCCGAAGCGGCCTGCGGCCGCCTCCCCTCAAGGGGCGCCGCTGGCGGCCCGGCAAAGCCGGTTCCGCGGCGGCTGCTTGAAAAAACCCTCACTATGCAATCATGACTAACACCCTCGAACGCACTCCAAAGCTGGAAACCAAGCTGCCCGCCGTCGGCACCACGATTTTCACGGTCATGTCCACGCTGGCCGCCGAAAAAGGCGCCGTCAACCTGGGCCAGGGCTTTCCCGATTTTGAATGCGACCCGCAGCTGGTCAATGCCGTCACCGGCGCCATGACCCGGGGCCTGAACCAGTACCCGCCCATGACGGGCGTGCCGGTGCTGCGCGAAGCCATCTCGGCCAAGGTCGCCAAGCTCTACGGCCACCGCTACGACGCCAACAGCGAGATCACCATCACCGCCGGCGCGACCCAGGCCATCATCACCGTCATCCTGGCCGTGGTCCATCCCGGCGATGAAGTCATCGTGCTGGAGCCCTGCTACGACAGCTATGTGCCCAACATCGAGCTGGCCGGCGGCAAGGTCGTGCGCGTGCCGCTGACGCCCGGCACCTTCCGCCCCGACTTCGGCAAAATCGCCGCGGCCATCACGCCGCGCACGCGCGCCATCATCGTCAACTCGCCGCACAATCCAAGCGCCACGGTGTGGAGCGAGGCCGACATGCTTGCGCTGCAGGACCTGCTGGCGCCCACCGAGGTGCTGCTGATCAGCGACGAGGTCTATGAACATATGGTGTTCGACGCGGCCCAGGGCCGCATCCACCAGAGCGCAGCCCGATTCCCGGGCCTGGCCGCACGCGCCTTCATCGTCAGCAGCTTCGGCAAGACCTATCACGTCACGGGCTGGAAGGTCGGCTATGTGGCCGCGCCCGCACCCCTCACCGCCGAGTTCCGCAAGGTGCACCAGTTCAACGTCTTCACCGTCAACACGCCGGTGCAATACGGCCTGGCCGCCTACATGGCCGATGAGCAGCCCTACCTGGGCCTGCCGGCTTTCTACCAGCGCAAGCGCGACCTGTTCCGGGACGGCCTGGCCAAAACCCGCTTCAAACTGCTGCCCAGCGAAGGCAGCTACTTCCAGTGCGTGGACATCTCGGAGGTCAGCGACCTCGATGAGGCCGAGTTCTGCAAATGGCTGACCACCGAGATCGGCGTCGCGGCCATTCCGCTGTCAGCCTTCTACGGCAACGGCTTCGACCAGCGCGTGGTGCGTTTCTGCTTCGCCAAAAAAGACGAGACCTTGAACACGGCGCTGCAGCGCCTCGCAAAACTGTAGACCTGTAGGCGCAGGCTGTCAGTGCTTGCCGACGGTTGGACACGCCCTCCTCCTGCTTGTTTGCGCCCGGTACCGGGCAAGAATCAAGGCACATTAATAACTAGGAGTGCTTCCAAATGTCCATTTCGCTCATCCTGCTGATTGTCTTGATCCTTATCCTGGTCGGCGCCCTGCCCACCTGGGGCCACAGTCGCAGCTGGGGCTACGGGCCCAGCGGCGGTGTCGGCCTCGTGGTGCTGATTCTGGTCATCCTGCTGCTGATGGGACGCATCTAGTCAACAGTCCGCATCTTCGCTGGTGATTCACCAGGAAAAATGGCCTTGCGTTGCAAGGCCATTTTTTTGTCCGCTCAGACGCTCTGGGCTTAACTATTCAGTTGCTGCCACGCTTTTTCAAGCCGTTTGATGCTGACAGGCTGCGGCGTACGCAACTCCTGCGCAAAAAAGCTCACACGCAACTCTTCCAGCAGCCAGCGGAATTCCTGCATGCGCGCATCGACCGCACCCTTGCGTTCGGCCACCAGGCGCCAGTAGCGCTGCTCCTGCGGCCGCAGTTCGGCCAGGCGCGCGGTGTCGCGTGCCGGGTCGGCGCGCCATTTTTCCAGCCGCAAGGTGATGGCCTTCAGGTAGCGCGCGAAGTGCTGCAGTTGCGTATAAGGCGTGGCCGTCAGGAAGCGTTTGGGCACCAGGCGCTGCAGTTGCTGGGCGGCGTCCCCCGCGGCCTCGGCGGCGTTTTTGCTGTCCTTGATCTTGCGCTGGGCCACGGCGAATTCGGTGAGGATGCCCGCGGCCAGCCGGGCCACCTCGCTGGCGATCAGCGTCAGGCGGCCCCGGCCGTCGTCTATGCGTTTCTTGAACTCGCCCTCATTCGTAGGCAACGGATCGAGCAGGAAAGCGCGGTCCAGCGCGACCTCGATGATCTGCTCGCGCAACTCTTCCAGGGTGCCGCCGCCGGAGTTGTCGGCTGCGCGCCCCACCAGCATATAAGCCGTGGCCATCTTCTGCAGCTCCGGCAGATTTTTCTCGAGATACTTCAGCGCATCCTTGATCTGCAGCGCGAACAGCCGGCGCAAACCGGCGCGGTGCTTGGCCGCCGCCGCATCGGGTTCATCGAACACCTCTATCGTGACCGCGTCGCCAAGGTCGATCAGCGCCGGAAAACCGATCAGTGTCTGGGAACCCTTGCGGATTTCCATGAGTTCGGGCAGCTCGCCAAAGCTCCAGCCCGTGTAGCGCTCCGCGACCTTGACCGCCGTCTTTTCAGGTGCGGCCTGTGCGCGCCCTGCCTGGGCCGCAGGCCGG
Source organism: Polaromonas sp. LjRoot131 (assembly GCF_964252805.1). Classification (NCBI taxonomy): domain Bacteria; kingdom Pseudomonadati; phylum Pseudomonadota; class Betaproteobacteria; order Burkholderiales; family Comamonadaceae; genus Polaromonas; species Polaromonas sp. LjRoot131. The sequence goes on from NZ_CAXUPF020000001.1 coordinate 1,555,880, forward strand.
TTCGAATCGGGACTGGCGGCCGGCTCCGGCGCCTTTGCCAGATTCTTGAGCCCGGCCAGCGCCTGGAATGCACCGCGCGCCTGTGATCCGAGCTCGCCTTTGAGCGCGCCCAGGTTGCGGCCCGCGCCCAATTGGCGGCCATGCTCGTCCAGCACGCGGAAGTTCATGAACAGGTGCGGCGGCAGCATGTCCAGCTTCATGTCGTTGCGCTTGACATCCAGCGAGGTCGCGTCGCGCACCAGCTTGAGCACCGCATCCGTCAACGAGCCGCTGCCGAACACCTCGGGCTGCAGCAGTTGCTCCGTCATGCGGGCGGCGGTGTCGGGCAGCGGCACCAGGCGCGAGCGCGGGCGCTGGTGCAGGGTCTTGATCAGCGCCTGGACCTTGTCCTTGAGCATGCCGGGCACCAGCCACTCGCAGCGTTCCTCGTTGACCTGGTTGAGCGCGAACAGCGGCACATCGACGGTCACGCCGTCGCGCGCGTCGCCGGGCTCGTGCAGGTAGGTCACCATGCAGTCGACGCCGCCCATGCGCAGGGTTTTGGGGAAAGACTGCGTGGTGATGCCGGCCGCCTCGTGGCGCATCAACTCCTCGCGGGTCAGCAACAAAAGCTTGGGCTGCTTTTTGGACTCTTCCTTGTACCAGTGCTCGCAGCTCGCGCCGCTGTGCACCTCGGCCGGCAGTTGCTGGTCGTAGAGGGCGTAGATCAGTTCCTCGTCAACCAGCACGTCCTGCCGCCTGGCCTTGTGCTCCAGGTCCTGCACCTGCTGGATCAGCTTCTGGTTGGCCGCCAGGAAAGGCAGCTTGGTGTCCCAGTTGCCGGCGACCAAGGCCTCGCGGATGAAAATCTCGCGCGCCGTCACCGGGTCGACGCGGCCGAAATTCACGCGCCGGCCGTTGTAGACCACCAGGCCGTAGAGCGTGGCACGCTCCAGCGCCGTCACCTGCGCGGCTTTTTTCTCCCAGTGCGGATCCAGCAGCTGTTTGCTGAGCAAATGGCCGGCCACCTGCTCCATCCAGGCCGGGTCGATGTTGGCGATGCCACGGCCGAAGAGGCGTGTGGTTTCCACCAGTTCGGCCACCACAATCCAGCGGCCCGGCTTTTTGCTCAGGCGCGCGCCAGGGTGGCGGTAGAACTTGATGCCGCGCGCGCCCAGGTACCAATCTTCCTCGTCGCTCTTGCAGCCGATGTTGCCGAGCAGGCCGCAGAGCATCGAAAGATGCAGCTGCTCATAGCTGGCAGGCTTGTCGTTCAGAACCCATTTCTGTTCGCCCACCACCGTGTGCAGCTGCGAATGGATGTCGCGCCATTCGCGCACGCGGCGTATGTTGACGTAGTTCTCGCGCAGCAGGTTTTCGTATTGGCGGTTCGAGAGCTTGTGGTCGGTGCCGTGGCCGCCGCGCGCATCGCCCAGCCATTTCCAGAGCTTCAGGTAGCCGCTGAATTCGCTTTTTTCATCGTCGAACTTGGCGTGCTGCTGGTCGGCCTGGGCCTGTTTGTCCATGGGCCGGTCGCGCACGTCCTGCACGCTGAGCGCACTGGCGATCACCAGCACCTCGTCCAGCGCGCCGCGGTCCTTGGCTTCCAGAATCATGCGGCCCACGCGCGGGTCCAGCGGCAGCTTGGCCAACGTGCGGCCGACGCCGGTGAGCTCGTTGTCCTCGTCCACCGCACCGAGTTCGGCCAGCAGCTGGTAGCCGTCGGCAATCGCGCGGCGCTGCGGCGGCTCGATGAAGGCGAACTCCTCGACATTGCCCAGGTGCAGCGCCTTCATGCGCAAAATCACCGAGGCCAGTGAGCTGCGCAGGATTTCAGGGTCAGTAAAAGGTTGACGGCCCTGGAAGTCCTTCTCGTCGTACAGGCGTATGCAGATGCCGTCGGCCACGCGGCCGCAACGGCCGGCGCGCTGGTTGGCCGCGGCCTGCGACACCGGCTCCACCATGAGCTGCTCGACCTTGTTGCGAAAGCTGTAGCGCTTGACGCGCGCGGTGCCGGCATCGATCACGTAGCGGATGCCCGGCACGGTCAGCGAGGTTTCGGCCACGTTGGTCGCCAGCACGATGCGCCGGCCGCTGTGGCCGTCGAAAATCCGGTCCTGCTCGGCCTGGCTCAGTCGCGCGAACAGCGGCAGCACCTCGGCATTGCGCGTCAGCGGCTGGTGCGCCAGGTGTTTGCGCAAATGGTCGGCCGCCTCGCGGATTTCACGCTCGCCCGGCAAAAACACCAGGATGTCGCCCGCGCTGTGCGGGCTGAGCCAGAGCTCGTCGACGGCGTCGGCGATCGCGTCGTTCAGGTCATGCTCACGCGACTCCTCAAACGGCCGGTAGCGCTGCTCGACCGGAAACATGCGGCCCGACACCATGATGACCGGCGCCGGGCCTTTGGAAGACGCAAAGTAGTCGGCGAAGCGCTGCGCATCGATGGTCGCCGAGGTGATGACCACCTTGAGGTCGGGCCGGCGCGGCAGCAGCTGGCGCAAATAGCCCAGCAGGAAGTCGATGTTCAGGCTGCGCTCGTGGGCCTCGTCGATGATGATGGTGTCGTAGGCCTTGAGCAGCGGGTCGGTCTGCGTTTCGGCCAACAGGATGCCGTCGGTCATGAGCTTGACGGAGGCGTCGCGCGAGAGCCGGTCCTGGAAGCGCACCTTGTAGCCCACCACGTCACCCAGCGGGGTTTTCAGTTCTTCGGCAATGCGCTTGGCCACGCTGGAGGCGGCAATGCGGCGCGGCTGGGTGTGGCCAATGAGCCGGCCCTGCCCCGGCGGGTAATTGAGCTTGCCGCGCCCCATGGCCAGCGCGATCTTGGGCAGCTGCGTGGTCTTGCCCGAGCCGGTCTCGCCGCAGACGATGACGACCTGGTGGGCCGCCATCGCGGCGGTGATCTCATCGCGCTTGCCGGAGACGGGCAGCGATTCGGGGAAAGTAATGGTCAGGGGGGTCAAAGCAGGAGGCAAAGCGGAAAGCAGGAAATAAGGCCGGAGGCCGGGACGGCCAAAGCCGCCAATTATCGGCTGTTCCGGAAGGCGCAGCGGCCGCGGGGTCGGCGTACCGGCCCGGTCAGGCCGCCAGCACCGGCATGTCGACGATTTCGCCGCTGGTTTCGTCAAACCAGGCGATGCGGCTCGGGTAGCCCAGCGCCGCACGCGACATGCCGCGCCCCAGGCCCACCGCCGAAGAGGCGCGCGCGTCGCTTTTGGACACCCGCAGCACGCCAATCCCGGCTTCCGCCTCCCAGCGCGTCTGCTGGCCTGCCGCCGTGCCGGCTTCCGCGCCGGTGTTGAGCGTCACGCTGCGCGCCAGGGCGGCCTGGACGCGGCGCGCCAGGTGGATCAGGTCGCCGGTCCGGTGGCAGTTGCGCATCAGCAGCAGGAAGCCGTCTTCGCCCAGGCGCCCCATCTCGACGTGGGCCGGCACGGTGCGGCGCAGCCGCCCCGCGCAGACAAACAGCGCATGGTTGACGGCCGCCAGGCCATAGAGTTTTTCAAGCACGTAGAGGTTGGCGACGGACACCACGATCACGCCCATAGGCACCGGCTGGTCGCGGTAGTGCCTGAACACCGTGTTCAGCATGTTGTTGGTTTCGCTGTTGGAGCGCATGCGGGTGACGGGGTCGTAGCTGGGGCCGTAGGCCAGGGCCTGGTTCAGCTCGATCAGGTAGGAGTAGCGGATCCACAGCACCGAGGCCATGGTGGCCAGGTAGGCCGTGCCCGCCAGCGCGCTGACGGCATGCGCCTGCCAGGGCACGTGGGCGCGGTCCAGTGCCGCCCAGCTCAGGCCGGCGATGGCAATCAGCATGAAAACCACGCCGGCCACCGCCACCCAGGCCAGGCGGTCGCCGCGCAGCGCGCTGCGCAGGCTGAGGACCAGCGCCGCACAGCCCATCAGCGCGGCCCCGGCCAGGCTGAGCATCAGGGACTGCTGCGGGCTCAGCGCCCAGCCCAGCGCAATCACCCCGCCGGCGACGCCCGCCAGCAGCAGCAAGGCGCGCCGTTGGGACGCGGGGCTGCGCAAAATGCCCAGGATCGAAAACAGCAGGTAGGCCAGCAACACCGACACCAGACTGGCCACATGGGCCAGGAAGCGCTCCAGGGTGGCGGCGTCGGCGATCGGCAGGCCGCCCAGGAAGGCCACCACAAAAAAGGTCGAGGCCAGGGCCGAAGCGGCGGCATTGACGGCAATGCGCCGCAGGGACCGGATATAGGCAAACACCGACCCGGCCAGCATCAGGCCGGCCGAGCCGAAATAGCAGCCCCAGAACCCGATCGCGTATTTATCCATGACCCCCTGACCATACCCTGCCGGACCCGGTTTCGCCAGCCCCAAAAGGAGTACGCCGCTCGCCGGCCGTGCCTTCATGCCGCGCCCCGTCTCCCTTACACTCACTGGACTTTTCCGTTTGCCGGGTAAAGCAGCGCCGGGAGGCCGGGTTTCGCCTCCGACCGCCCCGCCCCGGCTGCTCCCGCCCCGCCCTTTAGCACCCGAAAGCGCGCCCATGTCCGCCGTCTTCAATTTCACCTTTGTGCCCTGGTTCCGCTCGGTCGCGCCCTATATCCACACGCACCGCGGCAAAACCTTTGTGGTCGGCCTGGCCGGCGAGGCGATCGCCGCCGGCAAGCTGCAGCACATCGCCCAGGACCTGGCGCTGATCCAGAGCATGGGCGTGAAGATCGTGCTGGTGCACGGTTTTCGCCCGCAGGTCAACGAGCAGCTCAAGGCCAAAGGCCATGCGGCCAAATATTCCCACGGCATGCGCATCACCGACGAGGTCGCGCTCGACAGCGCCCAGGAAGCCGCCGGCCAGCTGCGTTATGAGATCGAGGCGGCCTTCAGCCAGGGCCTGCCCAACACCCCCATGGCCGGCTCCACGGTGCGGGTGATTTCGGGCAACTTCATCACCGCGCGGCCGGTCGGCATCCTGGACGGCGTGGACTTCAAGCATTCGGGCCTGGTGCGCAAGGTCGACACCGCCGCCATAGGCCGGGTGCTGGACTTCGGCGCCATGGTGCTGCTCTCGCCCTTCGGTTTCTCGCCCACCGGCGAAGCCTTCAACCTGACCATGGAAGAGGTCGCCACCTCGGTGGCCATCGCCATGCAGGCCGACAAGCTGATCTTTCTGACCGAGATCCCGGGCATACGCATACACCACGACCAGCCCGAGAGCGAAGACAACCCCATAGACACCGAGCTGCCGCTGGCCGCCGCCGAAAAGCTGCTGGCCACCCTGCCCAACGGCGAGCGCCCCACCGACACCGCGTTTTACCTGCAGCACTGCGTCAAGGCCTGCAAGGCCGGCGTGGAGCGCAGCCACATCCTGCCTTTCGCGGTGGACGGCTCGCTGCTGCTGGAAATCTATGTGCACGACGGCATAGGCACCATGGTGATCGACGAGAAACTCGAGGAGCTGCGCGAAGCCACCGAGGACGACGTGGGCGGCATCCTGCAGCTGATCGAGCCCTTTGAAAACGACGGCACGCTGGTCAAGCGCAGCCGCACCGAGATCGAGCGCGACGCCGCCAACTACAGCATCATCGAGCACGACGGCGTCATCTTCGCCTGCGCCGCGCTCTACCCCTACCCCGAAGCCAAAACCGCCGAAATGGCCGCGCTGACGGTTTCGCCGCAAAGCCAGGGCCAGGGCGACGGCGAGAAAATCTTGAAACGCATAGAGCAGCGCGCCCGCGCGGCCGGCCTGCAAAGCATTTTTGTGCTCACCACCCGCACCATGCACTGGTTCATCAAGCGCGGTTTTGTGCAGGTAGACCCGGACTGGCTGCCCGAAGGCCGCAAGCGCAAGTACAACTGGGACCGCAAGAGCCAGGTGCTGGTCAAGAAGCTGAGCTGAGCCTAAAGCTCCCTCTCCCCCTGGGAGAGGGTTGGGGTGAGGGCTTGCGGCCTTTGAATACGCGCAGCGCAACGTCCAGCGCCGTGGGCCCCCATCCCTGCCTTCCCCCAGCGGGGGAAGGAGTAATACCGGACTTTCCCTCGCACGAGTTTTTCTTTAGCATCGAGTCAACTCTCACCGAAACAGGACACCCCATGCTCCAACTCCGCCCCAACTGCGAATGCTGCAACCGCGACCTGCCCAACGAGTCGCCCGACGCGCGCATCTGCACTTTCGAATGCACCTTCTGCGCCGATTGCGTCGACACCAAACTCAAGGGCGTCTGCCCTAATTGCGGGGGTGAATTCGCCGTTCGGCCGCGCCGCCCGGCCGGCAAGCTGGCCAAATACCCGCCCTCGACCGAGCGCGTCTACAAGCCCGAGGGCTGCGGAGCCGCGGCATGAACACCACCACCCTGCTGCTTTTTTCCGTCGTCGCGCTGGTGGCCATCGCCACGCCCGGCCCTACGGTCCTGCTGGCGCTGGCCAACGGCTCACGCTACGGCGTGCGCCGCTCCGTGCCCGGCATGCTGGGCGCGGTGGTGTCTGATTTTGTGCTGGTGGGCGCGGTGGCCCTGGGCCTGGGCGCGCTGCTGGCCGCTTCCGAGTTCTGGTTTTCGGTGCTCAAGTGGGCCGGTGCGGCCTACCTGGCCTGGCTGGGCCTGCGCCTGCTGCGCTCGCGCGGCGGGTTTGAAATTCCCACCGAAGGCGCTGCCGGCACGCAGCACGGCGGCCGCGCGATTTTCATGAAATCCTTCCTGGTGGCGGTGACCAACCCCAAAGGCTACCTTTTCTGCTCAGCCCTGCTGCCGCAGTTCATAGACCCGGCCGCCGCCCAGGCGCCGCAGTACCTCGCGATTGCACTGGTGTTCGCCGGCATCGATTTTTCCGTCATGTTCGGCTATGCCTTTGTCGGCGCGAAGGCGATTCGCCTGCTCAAAGCCTCGGCCACACGCTGGATAGACCGCGCCTGCGGCGGCGCGCTGCTGGCGCTGGCCGGTTCGCTGGCGTTTTACCGACGCGCCAACAGCTAGGCGGTCCCGGGCCTGCGCGGCCCCCTATGTTCGCTGGCGAACAGACCGCCAAAAACCCGTCCTGTCATACTCCCGGAGTCTTTCCAAAGACTTCACACCCCGGCCAGGATCCTGGACGCGCCGCCGCACAGCCGGCGCCTCGCAGCATCGTCGTTACTTCTACAGAAACATGGCCCATGTCACCTATTTCCAGCCTGAGCGTTCTTGACGCCATTGCCCGAGCAGACGGCATAGAAGTCAAGCGACAGGAAGCCCTGCTCAAAACCGGCGCACTACAGACCGCCATTCTCACCAGCGAGAACTTTTCGATCATCGCGACCGACGAAAAAGGCATCATCCAGCTTTTCAACGTCGGTGCCGAGCGCATGCTGGGTTATATGGCGGCCGAGGTCGTCAACAAGATCAACCCGAGCGACATCCACGACCCGCAAGAGGTCATGGCGCGGGCCCAGGCGCTGAGCCTGGAACTCGCCACCCCCATCACGCCGGGCTTTGAAGCGCTGGCTTTCAAGGCCTCGCGCGGCATTGAAGATATCTACGAGCTGACCTACATCTGCAAGGACGGCAGCCGCTTTCCGGCCATCGTCTCGATTACCGCGCTGCGTGACGATTTCGGCACCGTCATTGGCTACCTGCTGATAGGCACCGACAACTCGGTGCGCAAGCAGGTCGAAATCGCGCTGAACGAGGCGATGGCCGTGGCCGAGAAGGCCAACCTCGCCAAGTCCGATTTCCTGTCGAGCATGAGCCACGAGCTGCGCACGCCGCTCAGCGCCATCCTCGGCTTTGCGCAGCTGATCGAGTCCGGCACGCCGCAGCCCACGCCTTCGCAAAAACGCAGCGTCGACCAGATCCTCCAGGCCGGCTGGTACCTGTTGGACCTCATCAATGAAATCCTGGACCTGGCATTGATCGAATCCGGCAAGCTCTCCCTATCGCTGGAGCCGGTATTGCTGGCCGAAGTGATGCGCGAATGCGAGACCATGATCGAATCGCAGGCCGACAAGCGCGGTATCAGCGTGGCATTCCCGGAGTTCGGCTCGCCCCGCTTCGTCAGTGCAGACCGCACCCGCCTCAAGCAGGTGCTGATCAACCTGCTGTCCAACGCCATCAAATACAACACCGAACACGGCAAGGTGACGGTCACGTGTGTCGACACGCCGTCAGGGCACATCCGGATTTGCGTGAAAGACACCGGCGAAGGCCTGACAGAAGAGAAGATAGACCAGCTCTTTCAGCCCTTTAACCGCCTCGGGCAGCAAGCCAACACCGAGCAGGGCACGGGCATTGGCCTCGTCATGACCAAACGGCTGGTTGAGTTGATGGGCGGCGTGATTGGCGTGGAAAGCATGGTCGGCAAGGGCAGCATGTTCTGGATCGAAATGAACATCACCACCGAGCAGAAACTTCCAGCGGACCCGCTGAATCTTGCACACGGCTTTCAGACGCAGGTGCCGGCCGATCCGCATGCACGTACCTTGTTGTATGTTGAAGACAACCCCGCCAACCTGATGCTGGTGGAGGACCTGATTGCCAGACGCCCGGACTTGCGGTTGCTGTCCGCGCGTGACGGCCTGAGCGGCATCGCCATTGCCAAGGCCTCTCTGCCGGACTTCATCCTGATGGACATCAACCTTCCCGGCATCAGTGGCATCACAGCCATGAAGATCCTTTCTGAAGACCCCTTGACGAAACACATTCCGGTGGTGGCGCTCAGCGCCAATGCCATGCCTCGCGACATCGAAAAAGGCCTGGAGGCCGGCTTCTTTCGTTACCTCACCAAGCCCATCAAGATCAACGAGTTCATGGAAACCCTGGACCTGGTGCTCAAGCTGGCAAAGGCCAAAGCCGATCCCGTGCCCATCAAGGAGGCCATCTTATGAAAACCGAGTTCGACATCCTGAACGGCACCATCCTGGTGGTGGACGACCAGCCCGTCAATGTGCAACTGCTTGAGCAACTGCTGGCAGGCGCGGGCTACACCCAGGTCAGCTCCACCACCAATCCGTTCGAGGTGGCCGCGCTGCACGCGGAGCACCGCTACGACCTGATCCTGCTCGACCTGAAGATGCCCGGCATGGATGGCTTTCAGGTGATGGAGGCGCTCAAGGAAGACAAGCACGACAAATACCTCTCTGTCATCGTGCTGACGGCGGAGCCGGCCCACAAGCTGCGTGCCTTGCAGGCCGGTGCCAAGGACTTCATCAGCAAGCCATTTGACCTGGTGGAGGTCAGGACGCGGATCCACAACATGCTCGAAGTTCGGCTTTTGTACAAGAAGCTCGACAACTACAGCAAGCTGCTGGAAATGGCCGTTCAACAAGCCGCTGCAGACCCGCAGCCGGCAGTTAACGCGAAGCCGGCCCCAAAAAGTGCCAATGGCCTTGCCCGCCAGGCGCCGGCGCATCGGTAGAACACGCTCATCAGGCCCTGAAGCCCAGGCTCTGTGGCCTGGCCGCCTACTTGACCAGCAGTTCCATGTACGCCTTCCGGTCAGCCGCATAACAGCCGCAGGAGGCTGCCTCCAGCCCTTGCCTGTCCAGCACCGTGAGCTTGCCGCGGCTGTAGGCAATAAGCCCGCTGCGCTGCAACTCACCCGCCGCCGCCGTGATGCCCACGCGGCGCACACCCAGCATGTAGGCCAGGAACTCTTGCGTCACATCGAAGCTGGAAGCCTGCGAACGGTCCTGGCTCATCAGCAGCCAGCGCGCCAGGCGAGGGCCGATCTGGTGAAAACGCACGCAGGCTGTCGATTCGGCCAGTTGGGCCATCAACACATAGAGGTAGCGGTTCATGCTGCGCTGCAGGGGGGCGCTGGCTGCGAGTTCGGCCTTGAAGGCCCGGTTTCCGATGCGCCAGGCGGTACCGGCGCCCTGCACCAGCGCATGCAGCGGCGCGGTGGCCACGCCCAGCGCCAGCTGCACGCCAAGCATGCCTTCGCGGCCCACCATCCCAACCTCCACACCGGGGCTGCCCTTGACGATGGCGATCAGGGAAATAAAACCGTGGGTGGGAAAGTAGACGTGGCGCGTCGGTTCGCCTGGATCGGACAGCACTTGCGCCAGTACCAGTTCCACGGGTTCACATTGCTTGAGCAGCCGTGCGCGATCCTGACGCGGCAAAAGCGAGATCAGGTGGTTGTCGACAGGTTTCACGGGCGTTCCCAGGTGTGCTTGCCGACCTCCCGGGGCGGGAGGCTGCGTCACGGCCCGGCTGCTGTCGATGGCAGTTTTGGCAGGTGCCTGAGTCTATAGGAACGGGAGTGGCCTGCCTGTTCGTCAGGACACAAAGCCATCATGCGAGCGCAACTAAACGGTTTTTCTCTCGGGCAGAAGGCGGTCGTATTCTTTTTTGACCACCGCATAACACTCGCAGGTACGTTTCTCCAGACCCGGACGGTCCAGCACTGAAATGCGCCCGCGCGAATATTTGATGAGCCCGGCCTGCTGCAATTTGGCGGCCCCCTCGGTCACGCCTTCACGGCGCACGCCCAGCATGTTGGCGATCAGTTCCTGCGTCATGACGAGTTCGCTGCCCTGCAGGCGGTCCATGCTCAGCAGCAGCCAGCGGCACAGTTGCTGGTCGAGTGAATGGTGGCGGTTACAGACGGCGGTCTGCGCCATCTGCGTAATCAGCGCCTGCGTATAGCGCAGCAGCAAATGCAGCACCGGCCCGGCGCGGTCGAACTCCTCTTTCATCGCGTGGGCACTCAGCCGGAAGCCCTGGCCCGCGCTTTGCACGACCGCCCGGCTGGGTGTGGACCCACCCCCCATGAACAGGGATACACCGACCAGGCCTTCATTGCCGACCACAGCGATCTCGGCGGATGCGCCGTTCTCGAGCACGTAGAGCAGCGACACGATGGCCGTCGCCGGAAAGTAAACGTGGCTTTGTACCTTGCCCGACTCATAGACCACATGGCCCAGCGGCATTTCGACCCATTCGAGCTGCGGCAGCCAGCGCTTGAGCTCGGCCGCGGGAAGGGCTGCCAGCAACTGGTTGTCGCGGGGCAGGGATTTGGAAGCGGTGGCGTGGGCGGAAATGGCCATCAGGAAAGTCCCAGTCGGGTTGGCGTCGGGGCACTACCGGGAAGGGTCTTGCATCACCTGCCAGTGTAGGCGTTTGGCAGCGTTTCATGTGTTCGTTATCGAACATAGCGGGCTGAAACGCTCGCCTGATTTAACCCACAGCGAATGTGGATATTCGCAAGGTGTCAATGGAAATCGCGGCTGGAAGTCCCCAGCCGCCCCAGCAGCGGCGTGAGGTCTTCCAGCCGGTGCGCCACCAGGTTGCGCACCGCGCCGTAGCCTTTGGCGGTGCCGCTTTCCTCGCTGCGCTGCCACACGCCGTAGACCGCCAGCAGGCGCGAATGCAGCAGTTCGGCGCGCTGGGCTTCGCGCAGGGACTTCCAGACGATCACGTTGACCGGGCCGGTCTCGTCCTCCAGCGTGACGAAGACGGTGCCCTTGGCGGTTTGCGGCTGCTGGCGCACGGTGACGATGCCGCAACCGGCCACCTCTTCGCCGTCGGGCAGGGTATTGAGCTCACTCGCGCTCAGCAGGCCCTTGCGCGCCAGCCTCTCGCGCAGCAGCGCGACCGGGTGGCGCCGCAGCGTGAGGCCGGTAGCCTGGTAGTCGAACAAAATGTTCTCGCCTTCGGGCGTGTCGGGCAGTGCCAGCGGCGTCTCATGCGTGGGCACGGACTTGAGCAGGCGCGGCGCCGGCTTGATGGCCGAGGCGTCCCACACCTGCTGGCGCCTGTGGCCCGACAGTGGCAACAAGGCATCGGCGGCGGCCAGCGCGTTGATTTCGAGCGTGCCCAGCCCGGCGCGCGACACCAGGTCTTCGGTCGAGGTGAAAGGTGCTTGCGCCCGCGCCGCCACCAGGCGGGTCACGGCGTCTTCGCGCAGGCCGGCCACCAGGCGCAGGCCCAGGCGCACCGCCGGCTGGACACCCTGGGGCAGCAAACCCTCAGGCTCCAGCGTGCAGTCCCAGTGGCTGTGCATCACGTCGATGGGGCGCACTTCCACTTGATGGCGAATGGCGTCCTGCACCAGCTGCGAGGGTGTGTAAAACCCCATGGGCTGCGAATTGACCATGGCCGCCAGGAAGCAGGCCGGTTCGTGGCATTTGAACCAGCAGCTCACATAGACCAGCTTGGCGAAGCTGGCGGCATGGCTTTCGGGAAAGCCGTAGTCGCCGAAACCGAGGATCTGGCTGAAGATGCGTTCGGCGAATTCGGCGCTGTAGCCATTCTTGACCATGGCCTGGACCAGGCGGCCGTGAAAACGCTCGACCCCGCCCTTGCGCTTCCAGGCCGCCATGGAGCGGCGCAGGTCGTCGGCCTCGCCGGGCGTGAAGTCGGCCGCGATCATCGCAATCTGCATGACCTGCTCCTGGAAAATCGGGATGCCCAGCGTGCGCTCCAGGGCCGGATTGAGCGCCGGGTACTCGGGAACGATTGTTTCGCCACGCCTCAGGGCTTCGCGGTTCTTCAGGTAGGGGTGGACCATGCCGCCCTGGATGGGGCCGGGCCGCACGATGGCGACCTCGACGACCAGGTCGTAGTAGCTGCGCGGTTGCAGCCGCGGCAGCATGGACATCTGCGCGCGGCTCTCGATCTGGAACACGCCCACCGTGTCGGCCTCGCAAATCATGTCGTAGGTTTTTTCGTCCGGCTTGACCTGGTGCATCTCCAACTGGCTGCCGCGCACCTGGTTCACCAGCGCCAGGCAGCGCCGTATGGCCGACAGCATGCCCAGTGCCAGCACGTCGACCTTGAGCAGGCCCATGGCCTCGAGATCGTCCTTGTCCCACTGGATGATGCGGCGATCCACCATGGAGGCCGGCTGCACCGGCACCAGCCGCGTGAGCTTGCCCTGCGTGAGCACAAAGCCGCCCACATGCTGGCTCAGGTGGCGCGGAAAGCCGATCAGCTGCGCCGACAGGTCCAGCCACTGCAATACCGGCCCTTCCCTGCCCGCCAGGCCGGCCTGGCGGATCTTTTCTTGCAGCACCTCGCTGCCGTCAAACCAGAAATGCTCTTTGGCGAACTGGTCTATCAGCTCGGGCTCCATCGCCAGCGCCTTGCCGACGTCGCGGATCGCGCTGCGCGGGCGGTAGCTGATGATGGTGGCGGCGATGGCGGCGCGGTCGTGGCCGTATTTGCCGTAGATGTACTGGATGACCTCTTCGCGCCGCTCGTGCTCGAAGTCCACGTCAATGTCGGGCGGCTCGCGGCGTTCGCGGCTGATGAAACGCTCGAACAGCAGCTTGCTTTCCGCCGGGTTGATGGCCGTGACGCCCAGGCAGAAACATACTGCCGAATTGGCCGCCGAGCCGCGGCCCTGGCACAGGATTCCCTCTTGTCTTGCAAATCGCACGATGTCGTGCACGGTGATGAAGAACATCTCGTATTCCAGTTCTTCGATCAGCGCCAGTTCGAAGCCCAGCTGCCTGCGGATCTTGTGGGGAATGCCGCGCGGATAGCATGTGTGGGCCCCTTGCCAGGTCAGCCGCCTGAGCCAGCGCGCCGGCGTCTCGGCCGGCGGCACCATGTCGTCCCGGGGGTAGCGGTACAGGTCGCGGATCTCGTCGAGGTTGAACCGGCAGCGCGCCGCCACCTCCAGCGTGGCGCGCAGCAGCGCGGCCGGGTAAATGCCGGCCAGCCGCATGCGCGGGCGCAGATGCGCCTCGGCATTGGCCTGCAACGCAAAGCCGCATTCATGCACCGGCCGGCCCAGCTTGATGGCCGTCATCACGTCGTGCAGCGGCTTGCGCGAGCGCTTGTGCATCAGCACGTTGCCGGCCGCCACCAGGCGGATGCCGGTGCGCGCCGCCACGTCCTGCAGCTGCTGCAGGCGCAGCGCGTCGTCCAGGCCCTGCTGCAGTTCGACGGCCAGCCAGGCGCCCGGGCCGAACAACCCGACCGCCCAGGCCGCGTGCGCGGCCAGCGCCTGGACATCAATGGCATCGGGCAAAGGCGAGAGCAGGATTTCACAATCGGCCAGCCGCGAAAAATCGGTTTCAGCCAGCGCGACGCGGTAGCTGCCCTTTTCGATCTCATCGCCGGCCCGGCGCGCTTCGGTGATGAACTCGCAGAGGTTGCCCCAGCCCGCAGCATTGCGCGGCAGCACCACCAGCCTGAAGGCATAAGCCGCCTGCACCAGGAATTCCGCCCCCGGCAGCAGCTTGAGCCCGTGGGCCCGAGCCGCCTCATGCGCCTTCACGACACCGGCGACCGAGCATTCGTCGGTGACGGCCAGCGCCTGGTAGCCCAGCTCGGAGGCCCGCTCGGCCAGTTCCTCGGCATGCGAGGCGCCGCGCTGGAAGCTGAAGTTGCTCAGCGCATGCAGCTCGGCGTAATCGGGCAGTGCGTGGACGGACATGCGTGCGGCCTCAGGCAAAAAAACCGTGCAGGTACCAGGCGCGCTGCCGCGCGGCTTCGGGGGTGGCGCCCAGGCGCTCGCTGTAAACCCAGAGCAGGCCGCCCTGCTCGCTGCGGTAGATGAAGTAGTCGCGCAACGCCCACGGCTTTTCAGACAAACCGGCGCCGCGCGCGGCCTCGCTGTCGGCCAGCAGCCATTCGGCGGCCTCCAGCCGCTGCGGCCCGGCCAGGCGGCGCAGCCGGCCCTGGTAGACCGGGTTGTTGCCGGCGGTGGCGAGCTTGATGGGCTCGGGGAGCAACCAGGCCGGGTACAGGGCTTCGGTTCTGGTTTCAGGGAGCGAGGTGTTTGACACCGCTTTTGAACGCTTGCGGCCGGGCCGGGCGGGATTCAGCTGCGCGCTGATCGATGCCATCACGCCCCGGGCCGGCACCCAGCGCTGCATCAGTTCGGGCCGGTGGTCCGCGCAAGGCTGCCAGGCCTGCACCCGCGCATCGCCCAGGCGGGCACTCAGGCGCTCGACCAGTTCCACCACGCTGTCGCCCTGCTTGCGCGCTTCCATCAGCAGGCTGCCGGTGGCGGCGGCCGAGTCGGCCAGCAACTCGGTAGCCAGCGATTGCAAGGTCAGGCTGTGCACCGGTGCCGGCAGTTTTTGCTGCGCCAGGTGCTCGGCGATAAGGCGCGCCACGTGGCGCAGGTCTTGCGCGGGCTGGGCCGTGCGGATTTCGAGCTCACCGGTGGGCGGCACGTCGCGGCGCTTGTCCAGGTGCCAGGTGATTTTGAGGGCGCAGAGCCCGCTCTGGCGGCCCAGCAGCCAGGCATGCAGGTGCACCAGCAGCCGATCCACGCCGGCCATCAGCGCGGGGGCATGGGTGACCAGCGCATTGAGCTCGAGCTTTTCCTCGAAGTGCTCGGGCAGTACCAGCCACTCATAGTCGTCGGGCGCGCTGCCGCGGGCGCGGTCCAGCGCCTGCAACAGCTCGGCGCCGAAGCGCCGGGCCACGCCGTCGCGCGGCAGGCGCAGCAGGTCGTCCCAGGTGCGGCAGCCTACGCGCTCGAGCACACCCAGGTGCGGGCGGACGGCCGTCAAGGTGTGCATGGGCAAGTCGGCGACGCGCTTTTTCACGCCGGCGGCGCGGCCTTGTTCCTGCTCCCTCTGTTGCCGCAAGCGGCCCAGCGCGATCAGCGAGGTCGCGCCCTGCGCCCTTGCCACTTCGGCCTGCAGCCCGTTCTCGTCAAAAAAAGCGGCCAGGCGCTGCGCCAGCAGTTGCATCAACCGCGCCAGCCCGCCGAAGAGGCGCAGGCTGCCCGTCACGTCCATCAGCACCGCCTCGTCGACCAGCGCCACGCGCGGCGTCAGGCCCAGCGCCAGGCTGGCCACCGTGCGCTGCACCGCGGCGGCATCCAGCACCGGCCGGCCCTCGGCGCCCGACTCAGTGATGGTCGAGATGTGCAATGCGATCCAGCAGCGCATGGATGGGACTCCGGGGTGAACTGAGGGGAAGCGACACCAGCGAAGGCAGCAGCAGGGGAATACCGGCCTC
Organism: Polaromonas sp. LjRoot131; assembly: GCF_964252805.1. Taxonomy (NCBI): domain Bacteria; kingdom Pseudomonadati; phylum Pseudomonadota; class Betaproteobacteria; order Burkholderiales; family Comamonadaceae; genus Polaromonas; species Polaromonas sp. LjRoot131. The sequence continues at coordinate 1,571,722 of NZ_CAXUPF020000001.1, forward strand.
TTCGCGCTGGCGCCGCGCCCTTTCGCGGCTGGCCGCCAGCAGCGCGGCCAGCCGGGCCGGCCGGGTGTCCAGCAGCAGCGGCGCAGCCAGCGGCGGGCCGCGGCGCTTGAGTACATGCACCAGCAGGTTGCCGGCTTCGTTCACGGTGCCTTCGGCCAGCAGGCGCAGCGGGGCGGGCGACGACTCCTGCTGCGCCCGCGGCGGGCGAAAAACAAACAACAGCTTGTTGTGTGAATGCGCGGCTATCTGCAGGCGGCGCAGGTGCGCGCTGCGCGCATCGGGCAGCCAGGCCAGCACGCAGTGCACGTCGGCGCATTGCAGGGCTTCGCGCGTGGCCCAGAGCAGTGAGGGCGCATCGCCGGGCTTGCCGTACACGCTGAGCAATCGCTGCATGTTGAGCCGGCGCGCACCCAGCGCGGGGCCAAAGGGCAGCCAGGGCGCGCCCACCAGCACGGTGAGTCCGCCGGGCGCCTCTGCCTGCAGGGCCGCCAGCGCCGGCGCCACCAGGCCCCATTCATGCACGCCCGCCTGGGGCTGCAGCAACTCGATCAAGGCCCCCTGCGGCCAGCCGCCCCCGGGCAGCACCTGGTCAAGCCCTGCATAGCCGGTGCCGACGGTCTGCAGGCTCGCACTGCCCAGCTCGCCAGCGCGCCAGACCTGGGACAGGCTGCCCAGGTCCGGCGAAGCACGGTCTGCAGGAATCGGGGAAAGCATGGGGCAGGCTCAAATCAGGTAAGACCAATGACTGTATTTATATACAGTATAGAAGGTGATCGGCCCCCGTGCCAGCAAAACCCCACATCCGCCGGGATAACCCACCTTGGCCCTATCCTGATTTCCCGGAAGAAGCCGCGTAATCCCCCGTAATGGCTTGTGCAGCGTCGCAGCAGTAAATTTGTCTTCCCCGGTTTGTCGGCTCACTCGGGGGGTTTCAGGAGCGCTGATGAACCAGGCACCAACGGCAAGCCTGGCCCTACCAAAACACAAGGACGAACCATGGAAGCCCGTGCATATTTCGATGCAAATTTTTGGGAAAAAGTGAAGAACTTCGCCCTGCGCGCCGGGCGCAACGTCATTGAGAAGGCCCTGTGGCTCTATTACGCCGCGCAGCGGCCGGATACGCCGGCATGGGCCCGGACCGTGATCTACAGCGCACTGGTCTACTTCATCTCACCGGTCGATGCCATTCCCGACATCACGCCGGTTGTCGGCTACGTCGATGACCTGGGGGTACTGGCCGCCGCGTTCGGGATGGTGGGCCTGCACATCGATGACACGGTCCGGGAAGAAACCCAAAAGAAGCTGGCCGAGTGGTTCGGGTAAGCGCCAGATATCCCCTCTTTCGTGAACGTCTGGCTAGCGCCGGCGAACCACAAACGCATGTCCGGAACCGGCGAGCCCTGAATGCCCGCCAGGCCTACTCTTGGAATACCGGTACTTGCTACCTCACATTCCAGGAAAATTTTGATGAACAGATTGCACAGCAAACGCGCGCTGGTGACAGGCGGCACCTCGGGTATAGGCCTTGAAACGGCCAAACAGTTTCTGGCCGAAGGCGCGCGTGTCATGGTGACCGGCTCCAGCGACGAATCATTGGCTGAGGCACGCCGGCAACTAGGCGGCGATGCCCTCTTCTCGCAAACCGACGCGGGCGACCTTCAGGCGCAGGCCAAACTGGCGCAGCAGGTGCGCGATGCGTTCGGGCTGCTCGACGTGGCCTTCATCAATGCGGGCATAGGGGTTTTCATGCCGCTTGAAGCCTGGGACGAGGCGGCGTTTGACCGTTCCATGGCCGTCAATTTCAAAGGGCCCTTCTTTTTGCTGCAGGCTTTGCTGGGCACTTTCGCGAACCCGGCTTCGGTCATCTTCAACGGCTCGGTGAATGCACACCTGGGCATGCCAGCCTCCAGCGTCTATTCGGCAACCAAGGCCGGCTTGATCTCACTGGCCAAAACGCTGTCCGGGGAACTGGCTACCAGGGGCATACGGCTTAACACCGTCAGCCCGGGCACGGTGACAACGCCCATCTACGGCAAGCTGGGCATGCCGGCCGACGCGCTGCAGCAAATGAAGGATGGCTTGACGGCCGTGATCCCGCTGCACCGCTTCGGCTCGCCCGTGGAAATCGCCAAGGCCGTGGTGTTCCTGGCCTCGGATGAATCAACTTATGCCGTCGGCAGTGAGTTCATCCTGGACGGTGGCCTGACCATCGCGTGATCCAGGTGATTCCGGTGGGTCTAGCGCCTGCGCGCGAGGCGGGCGATCAACAGCAGGCCCACCAATGCAATCACCACAAAGCAGACAAAGGACCAGTTGGCAATCGAGCCGCCCAGAAAGGTCCAGTCGATCTTGGTGCAATCGCCGCTGCCCTTGAAGATCATGGGAATAGCGCGCTTGAGCGGAAAGGTTTCGATCATTCCGTAAAAATCGCGGCCGCAAGAGGCGATTTCAGGCGGGTACCACTGCAGGAAACTCTGGCGCGCCGCGACAAAAGCGCCAAAGCCGGCCAGCAACACCATCAGGCCCGAACCGGCCATCAGGAAGCCGCGACTTTTGGCGATGGCGGTCACTGCCGCCACCACCGCCACCAGCACCAGCGCGTAACGCTGCACGATGCACATGGGGCACGGCTCCAGCCCGACGACATGCTGCAGGTAAAGGCCAAAAGCCAGCATGCCCACACAGGCCGCGGCGACCAGCACCAGCAGGCGGCGCGGCATGGCGTCGAAATAGGTCAAAAACATCAGGGTCCCTCTTTTTTCTGGGTGGATTATGAATGGTCCAGGGGTTCGGGCGTTCGGGGCGGGATAAGTTCCCTTGCATGATTCATGCGGGACAAAATCTTCGCTGCCTCTTCAGCATTATTTGCCAGCATTTGTCCTACAGCAGGGGCGCCCCGGCGGGCGTAGATTTTCAGGACCGCAAACTCCCGGAGACCCATCATGATGGTGCAAAACGCCCTCGCCAGCGTCGCCGTCCGCAACCTGGCCACGTCCCTGCCCTGGTACGAAAAACTGCTGGACGCCAAAGCCAGCCGCCCCATGCCCGAAGTCGGCGAATGGCAGTTCCAGCGCGGCGGCGGCCTGCAGGTCTATGAACTGCCCGAACGCGCCGGCGAAGGCTCGCTGACCCTGGCCGTCAACGACCTGGAACCGGAAATCGAGCACCTGGAAAAACTGGGCATAGACACCAGCCAGAAAACCTCCAGCGACAAGGTCCGCACGGTGATGATCACCGACCCCGACGGCAACCACATCGCGATCGCCGAAGCCCTGATGCCCGGCGTCATCCGCTGAACAGATCCTTCACTCCCTAACAAGGAAGCTCACCATGGAAATACACCGCGGGCGCCTCATAGACCATGTCCACCTGCGCGCCCATGACCTGGCGGCCAGCAAGCGCTTTTACCGCGCCGTACTCAAGTCACTGAACAAGGAAAGCGCCATCCAGGAAGCCGACGACCATTTTTCGGCTGACGAACTGTGGATGGACCAGGCCGACGGCCCGACCTCGCACGTCCATCTGGCCTTCCGGGCCAAGGACCACGCGGAGGTCAAAGCTTTTTACGAAGCGGCCCTGGCCGCCGGAGGCACGGACAACGGCGCGCCGGGCGAACGGAAATACCACCCGGGTTACTACGCCGCCTTTGTGCTGGATCCGGACGGCAACAACATCGAGGCGGTTTACCACGGGCCCTTTGTGGCTTCGGCTGAGTCGGTCGTGATCAGGCCTGCTGAGTAGGTCGGACAAGCGGGCGAAGGGCTGCGGTTGGCGGCAAAATGCGCCGTGGAATGATTTCCCGGTCTTTCGCCTCAAGGAGCCGCCATGTGCCGCAACATCAAAACCCTCTTCAACTTCGAACCGCCGGCCACGGAGCTGGAAATCCGCGACGCTTCGCTGCAGTTTGTCCGAAAGCTCAGCGGCTTCAACGTGCCATCCAAGGCTAACGAGGCCGCGTTTGATCGCGCTGTGGAAGAGGTAGCGGCCTCGGCACGAGTTCTGATCCGGACATTGGTAACCAACGCCGAACCGCGCAATCGGGAAGTGGAAGCCGAACGGGCGCGCGCCAGGTCGGCACTGAGGTTCGGCACGAGCCAGTAGCCAGGACGCACCCCCAAGTCGACCTCGCCTAACCGAAAGCGTTTGACGACCTCAAAAGGCTGAGCTTGGCTTACCAAGGCAGCCCAGCCCTTGCAATGTTTCCTTCACCGCAATGTCTAGCGGCGTGTGCGGCTCCGCACCGAGCGCCGCCACCAGGGAGGCATTGTCCATGCGTACCGGCGTGTTCCAGAGGTAGCGCATCCGACGCAGCTCGCGCAGGGTCTCAACAAAGGGCGCGGCCAGCGTCACCGCCCACCAGGGAAAGGATTTGATGGACGGCCGAGGGCCACCGCGCCGTGCGACGACACGGCAGATCGCTTCAGCCAGTTGGCGGCCGTCAGCGTCCCACTGGCCGTTCATATGGAAGGTTGCAAATGCGGGCAGAACGTCACGCCGTGCCAGCAAGGCGACCATGGTACGCGCCACATCCGGCAAATAAGCCCATTGGTGACCGACGCCGGGTTTGCCGGGGAGCTTCACACTGCGCACCGGAGCGCCCGGCCGGATCAGGCCTTGCGAGAACCAGCTGTTACCGGCTCTCGGCCCGAAAAAATCTCCCGCGCGCACGACGATCACCCGGCAGCAACCCTGGCCACTGTCGCTGGTCGCGTCTTTGAGCCGCTGCTCGAGCTGCACGCGAATCGCACCTTTTGCAGTTTGCGGGTGTTGCGGTGAATCCTCCCGGAGGCTGGGAAATGCGTCTGGCCCGTAGTTGTAGACCGTGCCGGGCAACACGACGGTCGCGCCCTGCGCCCGGGCGGCCGCAATCGTGTTGTCCAGCATGGGCAGCACCAGTTCGCCCCAGCGACGATAGCCGGGCGGATTGACTGCGTGGACTATCACGCCGCAGCCTTGTGCTGCAGCCATGACATCACCGGAATTCATCGCATCACCACGCAGCCAGGTGATGCCGCCGCGTTGCTCGCCCGGCTGCGGCTCGCCACGGCGAAGCGCGCGAACCTGCCAGCCCGCCGCCTCCAATTGCCGCGCGACTTCACCGCCGATGCCACCGGTTGCGCCCAGCACAAGTGCGGTGCCTGATTTGTCTTGTTTGCTGCTCATATCACTTCCCCAAAAAGTTGTTATGGGGAAATTCTGGGCTCTGGGGCATCAAAATGGAATTGACTAAAGCAGGGCATCGGCTATACATTTTTGTATGGAAGAAGATGCTGGCTGGGAGCTTTACCGTTCGTTTTTAGGGGTGCTGCGCGAGGGTTCGCTCTCAGGTGCGGCACGGTCTTTGGGGGTGGCACAGCCTACGGTCGGGCGCCATGTCGCCTCGCTCGAAAAGTCGCTCGGCCTGGCGCTGTTCACGCGCTCACAAACCGGTTTTGCGCCGACCGAAGCCGCGCTGGAACTGCGGCCCTTCGCCGAGGAAATGGCCAGCGCCGCAGCCGCCCTGCGCCGCGCCGCCGAGAGCCAGGGTGACGGTGTGCGCGGCACGGTGCGGGTCACGGTGAGCGAAGTCATCGGTGTCGAAGTGCTGCCGCCCATCGTCGCGCAACTGCAGCGCACGCACCCGGGCCTGACCATAGAACTGGTGCTGACCAACCGCGTTCAGGACCTGCTGCAACGCGAAGCCGACATTGCCGTGCGAATGACACAGCCCAAACAGGACCTGTTGATCGCTCGCCGCGTGGGCGAAGTGGAACTGGGTCTCTACGCACGCCGCGACTACCTGGACGCGCGCGGCACGCCGCAGTCATCAACGGACCTGGCGCAGCATGCGTTGATTGGGTTTGACGAAGAGACACCCTTCCTGCGTTCGGCGCGCAAAGCCTTTCCCGCATGGAAACGGACGGCGTTTGCCACGCGTACCGACAGCGACCTCGCACAATTGGCACTGATACGTGCCGGCGCCGGCATTGGCGTGTGCCAGGCAGCGCTGGCGGCGCGTGATGCCGCTTTGGTGCGGGTTCTGCCTGGCGAGTTGTCCTTCAAACTCGAAACCTGGCTGACCATGCACGAAGACCTGCGCCACAGCCCGCGCTGCCGTGTAACCTTCGACGCACTGGTCGAAGGTTTGCAGCAGCATATAGGTTGAAGTCGGGCAAGATTCGATCTGCATAAGCAGCTTCCCCACTCCCGCAACTACCCCTCTACAAACACCCTCGCCTTGCGCGGCGTCACCACCAGCATGTCGCCTTCGCGCAAGCCCATGTCCTTGAACTGCTGCGATGGCATCTGGGCTTCAATGATGGCGTCGCCCGGGACATTGCCTTTTTGCTCGTAGCCTTCGGCGGGGATCAGTTCCAGCCGCGCGATGGGGCCGATGACGATGGCGCGCTCCAGGTGGGCGACGATGCCTTCGGCGCCGGGCGCATAACGCTGCACTTCCAGGTCGTGCGGGCGCACATAGGCAAAGGCCTTGGCGTCCTGCGCGCCGGCATGCTCGGGGGAATTGAGCCTCAGGCCTTCGAGCTGCACCTCGCCCTCATGGGCACGGCCGTGGAACAGGTTGACGTCGCCCAGGAAGCCGTAGACAAAGGGGCTGGCCGGATGGTCCCAGACCTCCTGCGGCGAACCGATCTGCTCAACCTTGCCGGCGTTCATCAGCACCACGCGGTCGGCCACCTCCAGCGCTTCCTCCTGGTCGTGCGTCACAAAAATGCTGGTGACGTGCAGGTCATCGTGCAGGCGGCGCAGCCAGCGGCGCAACTCCTTGCGCACCTTGGCGTCGAGGGCGCCGAAGGGCTCGTCGAGCAGCAGCACCTTGGGTTCCACCGCCAGAGCGCGCGCCAGGGCGATGCGCTGGCGCTGGCCGCCCGACAGCTGCGAGGGAAAGCGGTCGGCCAGCCAATCCAACTGCACCAGGTTGAGCAGCGAGTGCACTTTTTCCTTGATCTGCGCCTCGCTGGGCCTGAGGCCGCGCGGCTTGACGCGCAGGCCGAAGGCCACGTTCTCGAACACCGTCATGTGGCGAAACAGCGCGTAGTGCTGGAACACAAAACCGACCTGGCGCTCGCGCACGTGCACGTCGGTGGTGTCTTCGCCGCTGAAGAGGATGCTGCCGCGGTCGGCGGTTTCCAGGCCCGCGATGATGCGCAGCAAGGTGGTCTTGCCGCAGCCCGAGGGACCCAGCAAGGCGACCAGTTCGCCCGATTCAATGTCCAGGCTGACGTCGCCGAGCGCCTGGAAGTCGCCAAAATGTTTGCTGACGTTGCGGATTTCGATGCTCATGGTGTGTATTCCTTTAGCGGGCGGCTGCGATGGCCTGCGGCCGTTCAGGCGGCAAATCCGCCGCGGCTTTCATCTCGGCCTCATGGCGCCATTCGGCCACCGACTTGATGGCCAGCGTGACCAGCGCCAGGATGGCCAGCAGCGAGGCCACGGCGAAAGCGGCCACCGACTGGTATTCGTTGTAAAGGATCTCGACGTGCAGCGGCAGTGTGTTGGTCTGCCCGCGGATGTGGCCCGAGACCACCGACACCGCGCCGAACTCGCCCATGGCCCGCGCATTGCACAAAATCACGCCGTAGATCAGGCCCCACTTGATGTTGGGCAGCGTGACGTGCCAGAAAGTCTGCCAGCCGGTGGCGCCCAGCACGATGGCGGCCTGCTCTTCGTCGTTGCCCTGCGCCTGCATCAGCGGGATCAACTCGCGCGCGATAAAGGGAAACGTCACGAACACGGTGGCCAGCACGATGCCAGGCACGGCAAAAATGATCTTGATGTCGTGCGCCAGCAGCCAGGGGCCAAACCAGCCCTGCGCGCCGAAGATCAGCACATAGATCAGGCCAGCCACCACGGGCGAGACCGAGAACGGCAGGTCGACCAGTGTCGTCAGGACCGACTTGCCGCGGAACTCGTACTTGGCAATCGCCCAGGCCGCGGCCACACCGAACACCAGGTTCAGCGGCACGGCGATCACAGCGGCGATCAGGGTCAGCTTGATGGCCGACCAGGCGTCAGGCTCGCGCAGCGCGGCAAGGTAGGCGCCAAAGCCCTTGCGCAAGGCCTCGGTGAACACGGCCGCCAGCGGCAGCACCAGGAACAGCAGCACAAACAGCAACGCGACGGTGACCAGCGTGTAGCGCACCCAGGGCGCTTCGGTGGTGCCGGCGCGGACGCGGCGGTTGATGGGGGAAGCCGCACTCATGTTGGAGCTCCCGCATTGCGGCGTTGCCAGGCCTGAAGCCCGTTGATGACCAGCAGCAGCACAAAAGACACCAGCAGCATCACCACAGCCACGGCGGTGGCGCCGGCATAGTCGTACTGCTCCAGCTTGCCGATGATGATGAGCGGCGTGATTTCAGAGATCATGGGCATGTTGCCGGCGATGAAGATGACCGAACCGTATTCACCAATCGCCCGCGCAAACGCCATGGCAAAGCCGGTCAGCAAGGCCGGCGTGATGTGCGGCAGGATGACCTTGGTGAAGATCTGCAGGCGCGTGGCCCCCAGCGAGGTGGCGGCTTCCTCGAGCTCCTTCTCGGCATCTTCGAGCACCGGCTGCACCGTGCGCACCACAAACGGCAGGCCGATGAAGATCAGCGCGATCACCACGCCGGCCGGCGTGAAGGCCAGCTTGATGCCCATGGGCTCCAGGTACTGGCCTATCCAGCCGTTGCCGGCCAGCAGGGCTGTCAGTGAAATGCCGGCCACGGCGGTTGGCAGCGCAAAAGGCAGGTCGACCAGTGCATCGACGATTTTTTTGCCGAAGAACTTGTAGCGAACCAGCACCCAGGCCAGCAGCAGGCCGAAGACGAGGTTGACCAGCGCCGCGATCAGCGAGGCGCCGAAGGTGAGCCGGTAAGACGCCAGCACGCGCGGCGAGGTCACGGCGGTGATGAACTGTTCCCAGCTCAGCGTGAAGGTCTTGAAGAACAGCGCCGAGATCGGGATCAGCACGATCAGGCTCAGGTACAAGACCGTGTAGCCCAGCGTCAGCCGGAATCCGGGCAGCACGCGCCTGGCGGCCCTTTTGCTGCCCGCAGGAACACCCGGCGCCACCGCGGAAGGCGGCGCCACAGAAGACAAAGCGGTCATGGCGAGGCTTATTTGACGGTGTACAGCTTGTCGAACTGGCCGCCGTCGTTGAAGTGCACTTTTTGCGCTTCACCGAGGCTGCCGAAGACTTCCTGCACCGTGAAGAGCTGCAGCGGCTTGAAGGTGCTGGCGTATTTTTTCAGTACGGCCTGTGAGCGTGGGCGCAGCGCGTGGCGCGCGGCGATCTCCTGGCCTTCTTCCGAATAGAGGTAGTTCAGGTAGGCCTTGGCGAGATCTGCCGTGCCCTTCTTGGCCACGGTGCGCTCGACCACCGCCACCGGGTTTTCCGCCAGGATGCTGATGGTCGGGTAGATGGCATCCACCTTGCCTTCGCCGAATTCCCGATTGACCGACAGCACCTCGGACTCGAAGGTGATCAACACGTCACCGATATTGCGCTGCAGGAACACGGTGGTTGCATCGCGCCCGCCCTTGCCCAGCACCGGCACGTTTTTATAGAACTTGCCGACGAATTCGGCGGCCTGCGCGTCGCTCGCGCCCTTCTTCTTGGCGTAACCCCAGGCGGCCAGGTAGGCGTAGCGGCCGTTGCCGCCGGTCTTGGGATTGACCACGATGACCTGGATGCCGGGCTTGATGAGGTCGTCCCAGTCCTTGATGCCCTTGGGGTTGCCGTTGCGCACCAGGAACAGCATGGTCGAGGTGGTGGGCGATGCGTTGTCGGGGAACTTCTTCGCCCAGTCCTTGGCGACCACACCGGCATTCGCCAGGAATTCCACGTCGGTCGAAGTGTTCATGGTGACCACGTCGGCATCAAGCCCGTCAGCCACAGAGCGCGCCACAGCGCTGGAACCGGCGTGAGACTGGTCGACCTTCACGTCCTTGCCGGTGGTTTTCTTGTAGTGGGCGATAAAGGCCGCGTTGTAGTCCTTGTAGAACTCGCGCGCCACGTCGTAAGAACCGTTGAGCAGTGTTTGCGTTTGCGCCAGGGAGATACCGCTTGTTGCCAGCGCCAGGGCCGCAAGTGCGATTTTGAGTTTTGAGGAAGTCATGCCGGTTCCAGGGATCCGAAAGAAGAAGAGGAAGAGATTTGCGGGGAAGAAAAATCAAGCCGCGGCGCCGAAAGCGAAGCGTCACCGGCCAGGGACTGCAGCAAGGCAATGCCCAGCGGCCAGTCGCCGTGGCCCGATTCGACATTGATGTGCCCCGCGTCCTGCAGGCGCACAAACTCGCTGCCCCAGGCGCGGGCATAAGCGCCGGCCAGGCGCACCGGACAGAATGGATCGTTGCTGCTGGCCACCAGCACGCTGCGGTAAGGCAGCTTCTGGTAAGGCACGGGCGCGAAGTCGCTCAAGACGGCGCGGCGTTCCGGGTCGGCCGGAGCCACCAGCAAGGCGCCCTGGATGCGTTCAGCCGCCTCGGGCGGCAAATGCGCCGTCGCGATGCAGCCCAGGCTGTGCGCCACGATGACCACCGGCTCGTTCTGCAACTGGATGGTGTTGGCGATAGCCGCCACCCAGGCCTTGCGCGAAGGCGTGATCCAGTCGTCCTGCCGCACGCGCACCGCATTGCCCAGGCGTTCGGCCCACAGGCTTTGCCAGTGGCCGGGACCGGAGTCGCGCCAGCCGGGAACGATGATGAAGCGCAAAGTGGTGTCCTCAGCGAGTTTCAGGCAAAGCGAGCGACGCCAGGCGCCATTGCGGACAACGACACCGCCGTGTGCAAGCCGGGCCCGCGGAACCGGCTTTGCCGGGCCGCAGGCGCAACGGCCTCCTCGAGGGGCAGCGCCTTACGCGAAGCGAAAAGCGTGGGGGTCATTTACTTGTTCGGCTGCGGTGTGATGCGCAGATAGGGCTTGACGGCTTTGAACCCTTTGGGGAAACGCTGGGCCAGTTCAGCCGGGTCCTGCAGGCTGGGCACGATGATCACGTCGTCGCCGTCTTTCCAGTTCACCGGCGTCGCCACCTTGTAGCCGTCGGTCAGTTGCAGCGAGTCGATGACACGCAGGATTTCGTCAAAGTTGCGGCCCGTGCTGGCGGGATAGGTGAAGGTGGTGCGGATGGCCTTCTTCGGGTCGATGATGAACACGCTGCGCACAGTGGCCGTGGGGCCGGTGCTCAAGGCGTTCGGGTGGATCATGTCGTAAAGGCCGGCCACCTTGCGGTCGGCATCGGCCAGGATGGGGAAGTTCACCGTGGTGTTCTGCGTCTCGTTGATGTCGTTGACCCACTTGCCGTGGGATTCCAGCGGATCGACGCTGACCGCGATGGGTTTGACATTGCGTTTGGCGAATTCGCCGCTCAGCGCAGCGGTTTTGCCGAGTTCGGTGGTGCAGACGGGGGTGAAATCAGCGGGGTGCGAAAACAGCACAACCCATGAATCGCCGGCCCATTCATGGAAGGAAATCTTGCCTGCGGTGGAGTCCTGGGTGAAGTCGGGGGCGGTGTCGCCGAGTCTGAGAGTGGCCATGGTTTGCTCCTTGAGGTTGCTTGATCAAAGCATTGTGGGGAGCGGGCGTTAAAACTCAAAAGAATATATTTCTCTTAATTTATTTGGATTTGTGCATAACGGAGGGGTTTGGAGTTGTTCTGGCTGTTGGGTTTCTTCTGAGGTTCGCTGGCCGGGAGTGGCCCGGCGGCCAGTAACTTTCTTTTGCTTCGCCAAAAGAAAGTCACCAAAGAAAAGGCGACCCGCAGTCTGGGTCCCTCCGCTTCGCTTCGGGCAACCTGCGGTGCTCGAGTCAAGCGGGGTCTGGCTAAACTCGCTTCGCTCAGACAACGCCAGCCCTGATCCGCTTGCCTCTGCGCTCCTCGGCCCAGCCAGGACGGGGCAATCGGGAACGGGGACAGAAGGCAAATACCAAAGAACAAACCAAGACAAACAAGGACTCGCGAAGGCGAGTCCTTGTTTCTTCAGGTATTCGGTATTGGTATTCGGCTGTTTGGATTTCTTCTCCCCGCTCCCACCCCTTGTGGATGCGCCGAGGAGCGGAGGTTCAGGCGGATCAGGGATCGCGTTGTTTGAGCCGAAGGCGAGTTTAGCGAGACCCCGCCTGAACCGAGCACCGCAGGTTGCCCGTAGCGAAGCGAAGGGACGCAGCAACCAGGGTCGCCTTTTCTTTTGCTTACTTTTCTTTTGGCGAAGCAAAAGAAAAGTGAGTAGCCGCCGGGCTACCCCCGGCCAGCAGAACCAAGAGAAGAGCACCCCGTCGGAACAAGAACAGACAGACACAAATGGCCTTTGAGGCCAAAACCTCAAACCAAAGAATCCCCTCTCATCCTCTCCCCCAGAAAATCCAGAAAACTTCTCACCGCCGGCACCTGCCCACGCCGCGAAGTAAACACCGCATGCGCCACGCCGGAGGGCAGCGCCCAGTCCGGCAGCACGGGCACCAGCAACTGGGCCTGCCGCTCGGCCGCACTCATGGAGTCGGGTAAAAAAGTCATGCCGGTGCCGGCCAGCACGGCGAGCTTCAGGGTCTGCAGGTCGTCGGCGACGTAGCGCGGCTGGTGCTGCAGCACGAACTCCTTTCCGCCGGGGCCCAACAGCCGCCAGGACGCGCGCCCGTCGGCCCAGGACATGGACACCGTGTCGAGCTTGAGCAGGTCTTCGGGTTTCTCGGGTGTGCCCTGACGCTGTAGCAGAGCCGGGCTGGCCAGCAGGTGGCCGCCGCTGGAGCCCAGGTTCTTGATCACCAGGCTGCCGCTGTCTTCCAGCGTGGGGCGCACGCGCAGCGCGATGTCTATGCCCTCCTCCACCAGGTCGATGACGCGGTTGGTGACGCGCATATCGATGCGTACCTGCGGGTACAGCTCCATATAGCGCGGCACCAGATAGCCCACGGAGCCTTGCGCCAGCGTCACCGGGCAGGTGATGCGCACAGTGCCGCGCGGCTCGACCTGCATTTGCGCCACGGCCTCAGAGGCGGCCAGCGCCTCGTCGCGCATGGTGCTGCAGTGGCGCAAATAAATTTCGCCGACTTCCGTGAGCGACAGCTTACGCGTAGTGCGCTGCAAAAGCCGAACACCGAGCCGCGACTCCAGCTCGGCCACGCGGCGCGACAGCCGTGATTTGGGCAGGCCCAGCGCGCGGCCGGCCGCGGCAAAGCCGCCCCGCTCCACCACTTCGGCGAAATACAGCATGTCATTGAGGTCTTGCATGGGGAGCCGTCCTTCTGGATACCTGCCTGAATGGGCCAGGTTTGCGAATTATTGTCCTGCAGGTAGAACAATCTATCGCAATTTTAACGACTTATCAATCAATCGACTCATCCGCACAATCTATCCATGGCTGCGATTCAAGGTGAATACGGCCTGAAAACCTGATTCAACAACCTCACTTTTAGGAATCCCATCATGAGCAAGCTCCTCCACATCGACTCCAGCATCCTGGGCGGCAACTCGGTTTCCCGTCAACTCACCGCGCAAATCGTGGCCTCCTGGCGCGCCGGCCACCCCGGCACCGAGGTCAGCTACCTGGACCTGGCCGCCGACACGCCCTCCCACCTCTCGGCCGAATCGCTGGGCTTCCGCATGCCCGCCGGCGCCGACCTGAGCGACGTGCAGAAGCGCGAAAACGCCGTGTCCGAAGCCCTGGTGAGCCAGTTCCTGGCGTCCGACGTGATCGTGGTGGGCGCACCGCTGTACAACTTCGCGATTCCCAGCCAGCTCAAGGCCTGGATCGACCGCATCGCGCAAGTCGGCCGCACCTTCAAGTACACCGAAAAAGGCCCTGTCGGCCTGGCCGGCGGCAAGACCGTGATCGTGGCCTCGGCCCGCGGCGGCGTGTATTCGACCAGCGAAGCCATGACGGCCCTGGAACACCAGGAAAGCTACCTGAAAGTGGTGTTCGGTTTCTTCGGCATCACCGACGTGCGTTTTGTGCGCGCCGAAGGCCTGGCCATGGGCGAAGCCGCCAAGGAGGCCGCACTGGCCGCCGCGCAGATTGAAATCGTGACGCACACCCAGGCGCCCGCCGCCAACCAGGAAAAAGCCGCCCTGGCCGCCTGATCCCGGCGCAGCACGCACCCAAAAAGCCCGCAGCCGCGGGCTTTTTTCATGGCATTCACGAAATAGCGGACACTGCGGCCGTCCCAGGTAATTACTAAATGACTAATAGGTAGTTCACTTTGGGCCGGCGCATCCCTACATTCAGCGCTTGTCCCGCTGAAGGGCGCAACAGGAAAAATGACGATGACAGCGACTTTGGCTCCGGACGACCGCGCACATGCGGCAACAACAACACAGCACACCCCCTCCTCCATCGAGATCCGGCCATTTGATGCCCCGCTGGGCGCCGAAGTGCTGGGCCTGGACCTCTCGAAACCGCTCAGCCCCGCCGATTTCAGCCGCATCCACCGCGCCCACCTGGACCACCACGTGCTGGTGTTCCGCGACCAGCGCATCACGCCGCAGCAACATGTCGACTTCAGCCGCCGCTTCGGCCCGCTGCAGATCCACGTGCTGAAAAACTTCCAGCTGCAGAACCACCCGGAAATCCTGATCGTCTCCAACATCAAGGAAAACGGCGAACCCATAGGCCTGGGCGACGCCGGCCATTTCTGGCACTCCGACCTGTCGTACAAGGACAAACCCAGCCTGGGCTCGCTGCTGCACGCGCAGGAACTCCCCTCGGAAGGCGGCGACACCCTGTTCGCCAACCAGCACACCGCCTGGGACACCCTGCCCGACGCGCTGAAGACAGCCATCGAGGGCCTGCGCGCCGAACACACCTACCTCGCCAAATACGAAGAGCTGCGCAGCCGCAACCCCTGGCGCCCCAAGCTCACACAGGAACAGGTTGAAGAGGTCAAGCCGGTGGTCCACCCCGTGGTCCGCACCCACCCCGAGAACGGCCGCAAAGCGCTGTTCGTCAGCGAACATTTCACCACCCGCATCCTCGACATACCCGAAGACGAAAGCCTGGCACTGCTGACGGAACTGTTCGAACACACCTCCCGCGCCGAACTCATCTACCGCCACCAGTGGCAGCCGCATGACATGGTGTTCTGGGACAACCGCTCCGTCACCCACCTGGCAGCAGGCACTCCCGACCACCTGCGCCGCAAGCTCTACCGCACCACGATTGAGGGTGACACGCCGTTCTGACGAGTCGTGGTCGACCTGCAGTTACCAACGCCAAGGCCGCAAGCCCTCACCCCAACCCTCTCCCAGAGGGAGAGGGAGCAATAAGGTTTGGTATTGGCATTTTTCCCCGCCTCCGCTTGCCCCGTCCTGGCTAGGCCGAGGAGCGCAGAGACAAGCGGATCAGGGCTGGCGTTGTTTGAGCCGAAGGCGAGTTTAGCCAGACCCCGCTTGGCTCGAGCACCGCAGGTTGCCCGAAGCGAAGCGTAGGGACCCAGACTGCGGGTCGCCTTTTTTTGCTTACTTTTTTGGCGAAGCAAAAAAAGTGAGTCGCATGCCGGGCGACCCCGGCCAACCACCCTCAGCAGAGAGCGCAAAGCCCGGAGCAAGACCGGCCAAACTAATTAGGCGTGCTTCCTAACCCAAGCAACATAAGCATCCACCCAGCTTTGCAAAAACTTCCGACTCCCCTCACCGAGGCTGCCGTCCGCCTCATAAAGCCCCTCCTTGTTATGGATGAAGGCTTCAGGCTGGCCCAACGTCGGCACATTCAAATAGGCCAGGATGTTGCGCAGGTGCTGCTGCGACAGCGCCGTGCCGATGGCACCGACTGACGCGCCTATCACGCCGGCCGGCTTGCCGTCCCAGGCGCTCTGGCCGTAAGGCCGCGAGGCATGGTCGATGGCGTTTTTGAGCACGCCGGGAATCGAGCGGTTGTATTCGGGCGTAACGAACAGCAGGCCCTGCGCGGCCTTGATCTCGCCCTTGAGCCGGGTCACTTGGGCCAACGGATTGCCGTCATCGTCCTGGTTGTAGAGCGGCAGGTCGTCGATGCGCACATGGGTGAAGCTGAAGTCCGCGGGGAATAATTTCTCCAGCGCCCTCGCGAGCTTCTTGTTGAATGAGTCCTTGCGGATGCTGCCGACGACGACGGCGATCTTGTATTGGGCCATGGGGTTCTCCAGGAAGTGGTGGATGGGGCGGGAATGAGCGGAATTGGGCGCCTGGCAGGCACAAGCGCGCCAGGCAACTCACGTTGTAAACCAATCCGGCGCCACCTGCTGTAGGACGCCAGGACGGAAAGCGCCCTGGCGCTGCGGTTTAGAAGCCGGCCAGCACGGCGCCCTTGAACTCGGCCTGCACAAACTTGCGGATCTCTTCCGAGTGGTAGGCCTTCACGAGCTTGGCGACCCAGGGCTTGTCCTTGTCCTGCTCACGCACGGCCAGCAGGTTGACGTAAGGCGACTTGGCCGCTTCCTGCGCGATCGCGTCCTTGGGGTTCAGGCCGGCCGACAGCGCGTAGTTGGTGTTGACGGCCGAGGCATCCAGGTCGTCGAGCGAACGCGGCAGCTGCGCGGCGTCAAGCTCCACGAACTTGAGCTTCTTGGGATTGTCGATCACGTCCAGCGGCGTGGCCTTGAGGCCGGCCTCGGGCTTGAGCTTGATCAGGCCCTTGTCCTGCAGCACCAGCAGCACGCGGCCGCCGTTGGTCGGGTCGTTCGGGATGCCGAAGCGCGCGCCTTCCTTCAGCTCGGCCAGGCTCTTGACCTTCTTGGAATACAGGCCGATCGGGAAGTTGACGGTATAGCCCACGTTGACGATCTTGTAGCCGCGGTCCTTGACCTGCTGGTCCAGGAAAGGCTTGTGCTGGTAGCTGTTGGCGTCCAGGTCGCCGGCGGCCAGCGCGGCATTGGGCTGGATGTAGTCGCTGAATTCGACGACCTGGATTTTCAGGCCGTCTTTTTCGGCGATCTTCTTGACCTGCTCAAAAATCTGCGCGTGCGGGCCGGCGGTGACGCCTATCTTCAGCGGCTTGTCCTGCGCGAGCACGGCGGCGGGCAAGGATACGGCCAGCGCGAGTGCGACGGCGGATTGGATGAGGCTGCGTTTGTTCATGGTGTTTCCTTTGGAATGAATTAAGAAAGTTTTGTCCCCTCTCCCCCTGGGGAGAGGGTTAGGGTGAGGGCCGGCGGCGTTGGCACCGGTAGTGGCGGATTGACCGCCGCCAGCCCTCACCCCTGCCCTCTCCCAGAGGGAGAGGAAGGAAATCGGGAATCAACATCGCTGCTGAACACCAGGGCCGGGGATCACCCTCATTTGTGGCTCAACCTGCGCACAGCCCAGTCGCCCAGGCTTTGCACCGCCTGCACGAACAGGATCAGCACCAGCACCACGGCCAGCATGACTTCCGGCAAAAAACGCTGGTAGCCGTAGCGGATGCCCAGGTCGCCCAGCCCGCCGCCGCCGATCGCACCGGCCATGGCTGAATAACCGGTGAGGCTCACAAAAGTGATGGTCAGGCCCGCGACGATGCCGGGCAGCGCTTCGGGCAGCAATACCTTGAGCACGATCTGCCGCGTGGTCGCGCCCATGGCCTGCGCCGCCTCGATGAGCCCGTGGTCCACCTCGCGCAGCGAAGCCTCCACCAGCCGCGCGACAAAAGGCGCGGCCGCAATCGTGAGCGGCACCACGGCGGCCGCCGTGCCTATGGACGAGCCCGTCAAAAAGCGCGTGAGCGGGATGATGGCCACCAGCAGGATGATGAAAGGCGTGGAACGCACGGCGTTCACGAGGCCGCCCACCACACGGTTGGCGCCGGCATTGCGCAGCACGCCGCCTTCGTCGGTGAGCCGCAAAAACACGCCCAGCGGAATGCCGATCAGCGCGCCAACCAGGCCCGAGATGCCGACCATGACGATGGTTTCCCAGAGTGAGCTGACAAACAGCGCCAGCAAGGCCTGCGAAAAATTACTGAACATGAGCCAGCCCTCGGGATAGATCTGCGCCGACCTCATCGACGTGCACACCGGCACCGCGCAGATGCGCGACCGCCGCATTGAGCTGCGCCCGCGCGCCGCGCGCGAACACTGCGAGCGAACCGAAAGGCTTGCCCTGGATCTCGTCGACCTGGCCGTGCACGATGGACAGGTCTATGCCGAAGCGGCGTATCACGTCCGACAGCAGCGGCCGGTCCGATTCATCGCCGGCAAAGGCCAGGCGCAGCAGTTGGCCTTCTTCGGGATGTTCGGCGCTCATCAGGGTGCGTATGCGCGCCAGCACGCTGTCCGGCAGGTCCTGCGGCACGATCTCGGCGATCAGGCTGCGCGTGGTTTCATGTTGCGGGCGCGTGAAGACGTCGATCACCGGCCCGCTTTCGACGATACGGCCGGCGTCTATCACCGCCACACGGTCGGCCACCTGCTTGATGACCTGCATCTGATGGGTGATCAGCACAATGGTCAGGCCGAATTCCCTGTTGATCTGGCGCAGCAGGCCCAGGATGGAGCGCGTGGTCTCCGGGTCCAGCGCCGAGGTCGCCTCGTCGGACAGCAGCACCTTGGGCCGGTTCGCCAGCGCGCGCGCAATGCCCACGCGCTGTTTTTGCCCGCCGCTGATCTGCGCCGGGTAGCGGTCCGCCAGGGCGCTGAGGCCGACGAGGTCCAGCAAGGGCTCGACGCGGGCCTTGATCTCCGCGGCCGGCAGCCCGGCGATTTCGAGCGGCAGGGCCACGTTGCTGTAGACCGTGCGCGATGAGAGCAGGTTGAAGTGCTGGAAGACGATGCCGATGTCGCGGCGCGCCACGCGCAGTGCGTCGCCATTGAGGGCCGTCAGTTCGCGGCCGCCGACCAGCACCTGGCCGGCGGAAGGCCGGTTCAACAGGTTGATGACCCGCACCAATGAGCTTTTGCCCGCGCCGCTGCGGCCGATGATGCCGTAGACCTCGCCCGGCTGGATGTGGAGGTCGACGCCCCTGAGCGCTTCGACCGGGCCCGTGGAGCCCTTGTAGGTCTGAAAAATACCTTTGAGTTCGATCATGAAATCCCGCCAAGCCTTTGTCGCCTTCGCCCTTCTTGTGGAAGCACGCCAGCCCTTTTGTGAACAGACAGCGAATGTAGAAGCTTGAAGCTCAAACTCAAAAGAATATTAAATAAGTTAATTAGATGAATTCAGACTATACAAATAATTACACCCGGATTTAAAACAAATTATCATTTTTATACCCGGGTGTTATAGAATCAATTCACCCGGATGAAACAATCCATCCTTTTCACTTCTTTTTACTGTTGAGCGAGCCCTTCCCATGCCATCCCTGTCCTCTCCCGAACCCTCCCCGCGCCTGGTCGCCTTCGCAGGCTTCCGGCAAGTCGCCGCAGGCGACCGTGCACAGGTCGTCAGCGCGCTGCGCAAGCTGCCCGCCACCGAAGAGACGCTGCTCCGCGTGTTCAACGACGCCACCGGCGAACGCATAGACCTGGACCTGCGCCCCGAGGCGGAGGCCGCGCCCTCGCCCACCGCAGCCGCGCAAGCACCCGCGGCAGAAGCCTCCGCCGCACGCCCGGTCGGCCGGCCCAAGCTCGGTGTCGTGGCGCGTGAAGTCACGCTGCTGCCCCGCCACTGGGAGTGGCTGGGCAGCCAGCCCGGCGGCGCTTCCGTCACCCTGCGCCGCCTGGTCGACGAATCGCGCAAGGCGAACGAAGGCCGCGTCAGCGTGCGTGCCTCGCGCGAGAACGCCTACCGCTTCATGAGCGAGATGGCCGGCGACCTGCCGGGCTTTGAAGAGGCCAGCCGCGCGCTGTTCGCCGGCGACAAACTGAAGTTCGAAGGCCTTGTCGCGCCATGGCCCGAAGACGTTCGCCTGCAGTTGGCGAAACTGGCCGCCGGCGGCTGGAGCGCCGAATGACGCCGCCCGCCACGAAAGCGCTGAGCGACACCGTGCCGATGTGGAAAACCTTCGCGGCCTTCCTGGGCCCCATGCTGCTCAGCAACATCCTGCAATCGCTTTCGGGCACGATCAACAACATCTACATCGGCCAGATGATCGGTGTCGGGGCGCTGGCCGCCGTGACCAGCTTTTTCCCCATCATGTTTTTCTTCATTGCCTTCACCATCGGGCTGGGCGCGGGCGCCTCGGTGCTGATCGGCCAGGCCTGGGGGGCGCGCGACACCGGCAAGGTCAAGGCCGTGGCCGGCACCACGCTGGCGGTGGGCGCGAGCTTCGGCCTGGCGATTGCCGTCTTCGGCGGCGCCTTCACCGCGCCGCTGCTCAAGGCGCTGGGCACGCCGCCCGACATCCTGGCCGATGCGACCCTCTATGCCCGCATCATGCTGATCGCCATGCCGGGGCTGTTCGTCTTCCTGCTGTCGACCTCCATGCTGCGCGGCGTGGGCGACACGGTGAGCTCGCTTTACACGCTGTGCATTTCCACCGCCTGCGCCCTGCTCGTGACGCCTGCGCTCATCCTGGGCTGGGGCGGCCTGCCCAAGCTGGGCGTCGCCAGCAGCGCGGTGGCCACCATACTGTCTTTCCTCGTCGCCACCGGCTGGCTGGCCCGGCGCCTGCACGCCATCAAGAGCCCGCTGGCGCCTGACGCCGAGTTCAGGCGCCACTTGCGCGTGAACCCCGCCATCTTGAAGACCGTGCTGAGGGTCGGTGTGCCCACCGGCGTGCAGTTGGTCGTCATCTCGCTCGCCGAGATCGCGCTGCTCTCGCTGGTCAACGGCTACGGCTCCAACGCCACGGCGGCCTATGGCGCGGTGAACCAGGTAGTGGCCTATGTGCAGTTCCCGGCCATTTCCATCGCCATCACCGCCTCCATCCTCGGGGCGCAGGCCATAGGCGCGGGCCGCACCGACAAGCTGGGCACCATCACCCGCACCGGCCTGCAGATGAACCTGGCGCTGACCGGCGTGCTGGTCTTGCTGGGCTATCTTTTCTCGCGCCACCTGATGGGCCTTTTCATCACCAGCGAGCCGGTGATCGAGCTGTCGCAAACCCTGCTGCACATCATGCTGTGGAGCAGCGTGGTCTTCGGCATGCAGGGTGTGGTCTCGGGTGTGATGCGCGCCAGCGGCACGGTATGGGTGCCCATGGGCATTTCGATTTTCTGCATCGCGCTGGTCGAGGTGCCCGTTGCCTGGGTCATGAGCCAGCGCATCGGCGTCAACGGCATCTGGATCGCCTACCCCGTCACCTTTGTCGCGATGCTGGGCCTGCAGACGGCGTATTACCGCCTGGTGTGGAAGAAACAATCGATACGGCGGCTGGTGTAAAGAAAGAAAGGCGGCGGGCAGCTTCCTTAGCAGCGCATGAACTGCGCGTCCGGCACGGCGAAGAGCCCGTCGTCGCCGGCCCTGCCGTCCAGGAACTCCCCGCCTACCCGCAGCGCCTCCGCGATCAGGCGTTTCACCGCGTCCAGCTTGTCCTGCAAGCCCGGCGATATGCCGACGAAGGAATAGACGCAATAGCTTTCATGCCGCACCACGGCAAACTCGCCTTGCATCACAAAGGCGTAGCACGAGGCGGCATCCGGCGTGCCGGCCAGGGAAACAGGCAGCAGGCAGGCCTTGACGGCTTCATCGATCGCCCAGGTCTGCTGCTGGAACTCCGCGGAGACGTCGTCGCGGGAATGGACGAACTCGCCGATGTTACGTTTCACGTCGGGTGTCCAGAACGAATCAAAAACATCCTGGGCAACGGGTTTGATCACAAATGCCATGGTGGTCTCCTCTGATGGGCGGCGGGCGGATGGCGGACCGGGAAGCTCCCCGGGATCGCCGATGCCGGACCATATTCCATTTCCCGGCGGGGATTCCGGGCAATTGTCCGTAGATGGAGATTTGAAGTCAGATTTTGCGAATCAATCTCCAGTGCGCTTTGTCACAGACCCCTCCGGAAGCCTTGCTACCATGGGTGCGAGCACCGATCTCCTTCTCCATTGCCGCGACGGGGCGCCAGCCACAGGACACCCCCGCATCGATGACCAGACCGCACGCCTTGACCCGCCGCAACCCCACCATCGACATCGCCAGGGGCCTTGGCATCATCCTGGTCGTGCTCGGGCACAACTGGATCGTGCTGCACGAAAGGGGCGAGCTGTTCCGGGTGATCTATTCCTTTCACCTGCCGCTCTTCTTTTTCCTGTCAGGCCTGTTCCTGAAGGATTCCGCCCGCCTGGGAGACTTCGCGCTGTCGCGCGCCGATGCACTGCTGAAGCCTTATGCCGTCGTGCTGGTGCTGCTGGGCATCGCCGAGATGCTGGCCCCGAAGCTGGTTCCGGTCGCCGGCACCACACCACTGGCGTATTTTTCCGGCGTTCTTTATGCCACCGCGCCCACCATCGCCTGGACACCGCTGTGGTTCCTGCCCCACCTCTTCGTCGCGACGGTTTTCTCCCTGGCCATCCTGCGCGCCACCCGGGCGCTGGCGAACCGCCCCGCCTGGCTTTTTGTGATCGCCTGCGCGCTGCTGGCAACCGGCATTGCCTCGATCAGCCGGTTCTGGCAAATCGACACCGCGGCCTCCTTGCACTTCATGGGCCTGGACCGCCTGCCCGGCCTTCCCTGGAGCCTGGACCTGCTGTTCATCAGCACGCCCTGCATCCTTTTCGGCTTCCTGCTCGCCAGGCCGGTGGCGGCGATGCGCTTCAGCCTCCTGTGGTTTGGCGCCGCTGCCCTCGCCTTCGCCGCCTTGCACGCTTTTTTTGACGAGGCCATGGACCTGAACCTGCGGGTGTATGGCAACCCCCTGGTCTCCACCCTGCAGGCCGCGCTCGGCATCTACCTCGCCCTGAGCGCCTCGTCGCTGCTGCAGCGCTTTGCCGCCGTCCAGCGCCCGCTGGCCTACATAGGCGCGGCCAGCCTGTTCATCCTGCTGTTCCACTACGTCGTGCAAGGGCGAACTTTTCTGGTGTTATCTCACTTCAGCCGGAATGAGGTGCTGGTGGGTGTGGCGAGTTTTGTTGCCGGGGTTGTGCTGCCCTTGTTATTGCTGGAGTTTGTGCGGCGGCAACGGCTTTTGGGGGCGCTGTTGTTGCCACGGCGCGCCGGCCCGCCTTCCCCGCAAACCGTTCCCGGCAAATTGCCGTAAGTCATCACCGTTGGGGCTTTCTGTTCTCTCTGCTGAGGGTTGCTGGCCGGGGGTAGCCCGGCAGCTACTCACTTTTATCGAAACCCGCAAAGCGGGTTTTCTTTTGTTCGCCAAAAGGCGCGCTCCGCGCGCGGGGTTTGCTCACTTCGCGAAGCGAAGTTACGCAAACACCAAAAGTAAGCAAAAGAAAAGGCGACCCTGGTTGCTGCGTCCCTCCGCTGCGCTACGGGCAACCTGCGGTGCTCGGTCCAGGCGGGGTCTCGCTAAACTCGCCTTCGGCTCAAACAACGCGATCCCTGATCCGCCTGAACCTGCGCTCCTCGGCGCATCCACAAGGGGTGGGGACGAGGAATACAAAATCCAATACCGAATACTGAAGAAACAAGGACTCGCGACGCGAGTCCTTGTTTGTATTTGTTTTCTTTATCTTCCTTGCATTTTGTCTTCGGTTCCCGCTCCCGCTCCCGCTCGCCCCGTCCTGGCTGGGCCGAGGAGCGCAGACGTAGGCGGATCAGGGATCGCGTTGTTTGAGCGAAGCGCAGCGTAGCGAGTTTAGCGAGACCCCGCCGTAGTCGAGCACCGCAGGTTGCCCGGAGCGAAGCGCAGGGACCCAGACTGCGGGTCGCCTTTTTTTGCTTACTTTTTTTGGCGAAGCAAAAAAAGTGAGTCGCATGCCGGGCGACTCCCGGCCAGCAACCCTCAGCAGAGGGCGCGCCGCCGGCGCAAGACCCGACCAACATCCGAAACCCTTGATACGATAGCCCCCCAGCCCGAGGCGCACCTCAAAAGGACCCCAAATGAAACTGATCGGAATGCTCGACTCCCCCTACGTCCGCCGCGTAGCCATCTCCCTGCAACTGCTAGGCCTGCGCTTCGAGCACCAATCAATCTCGGTGTTCAGCACCTTTGAGAAATTCCGCGCCATCAACCCGGTGGTCAAAGCCCCCTCGCTGGTCTGCGACGACGGCACGGTGCTGATGGACTCCACGCTGATCATCGATTACGCCGAAGCGCTGGCCGCACAGGCGCCGGCCGGCAGAAGCCTGATGCCCTCCACGCTGGCCGAACGCCAGCAGGCTTTGCGCGTCATCGGTCTGGCCCTGGCCGCCTGCGAAAAAAGCGTGCAGATCGTCTACGAGCGCCACCTGCGCCCCGCCGAAAAATTGCACCAGCCCTGGGTGTCGCGCGTGACCAGCCAGCTGCTGGCGGCTTACGGCGAACTTGAAGCGCAGCTGCAACGCAAACCCCTGGCCGTGGCCAGCGACACCATGGGCCAGGACGGCGTGACCGCGGGCATTGCCTGGCACTTCACCCAAGCCATGCTGCCCGAGGTGGTCAACGCGGCGGACTTCCCGGCCTTGCGCGAGTTTTCGGCGCGGGCCGAGCAGTTGCCCGAATTCGCCGCGGCGCCGCACAGCGACATCACCTACGTTTCCCGCTAAAGTCCCACCGGCACAACCGAATCCCTCAGGAGATCAAGCAGCATGAAAAACCGGATCATCGCCATCGCGCTTCTTTCCGCAAGCACTCAGGCCGCCTTCGCCCTGTCACTCAAGGACGCAGGAGAAAACCTGCTGTACTTCGAGCATGCAAAACTCAGCGCCGAGCACTGCGAGAAACAGAATGTGTCCGTCCGCCCCGCACTTGCCGGCTGGCAGCAGCAGACCATGCCGCTCTATCGCCAGTCAGCGGAGGCGATACGTTCGGAAGGCGCCAAAAGAGGTTTGACCAAATCCGAACAGGACGACGTGCTCGCGGCGGCAATTGAGAACCAGAGACAGCTGGCGCAGGACAACATCGCCAGGAAGGGCGTTCCCTGCAAGAATTTCGGGGCGGTCCTGGAGATGTATTCCACGCTTCTCAAGCGCTGAAGGCGAAGAGCGGCTGACGGGCTGGACTCACCGCCCCTCGCCCGTTAGGATGGCTGCATGGCCCCCGACCCCACCCCCGACCCGGAATCCACCCCCGAGCTTTCCGAGGAAAAAATCAACGAAGCTCGGGACGCCTGGTGCAAAACCTATGTGCATGTCTGGGCCGACCTGTCCAAGGGCCACTACGACAAGGACGCAGTGCAAAAAGCCGCCGACGAGCACTGGCAGCGCAGCCCCAGATCGAGCCCGGTGATGGTGGCCACAACCGAGTTCACCAAGGCCACCAAGGCGGCGCCACCGCCGGCTGCCGCGCCCTAACCCACCTGCAATTCGTGCTCATAGCACCACATCCAGCTCTCTCCGGGTTCAAACGACTGGATCACCGCATGCCCGGTCGCCGCATGGTGTTTGCTCGCATGCTGGTTCTTGGAGTCGTCGCAGCAGCCGATATGGCCGCAATGCACACACAGGCGCAAATGCATCCAGGTGTCGCCCATCTTGAGGCACTCTTCGCAGCCTCTGGCATTCGGTGAATGGATTTCAGCGGGGACGTGGCTGCAGGGTTTGATTCGCATGGGATGAGTTCCTTCAATCGTCAGGCGACAGCGGCGGCGCGTTCCATGGCCGCCAGGTGCTGGTGGATCATCGCGACCGCCGCGGCGCCCTCGCCTATCGCGCCGCCCACGCGCTTGACGGAGCCGCTGCGCACGTCGCCCACGGCGAACAGGCCGGGGATGTTGGTTTCCAGCGGCGCGGGTTTGTAGTCGGAATGTTTGCAGGTGACGCTTTCGCCGGTGCGCACAAAACCGTGCGCGTCTATGGCCACGCCGCAGCTGTCCAGCCAGCCGGTTTCCGGGTCGGCGCCGACGAAAAGAAACACGTTACGCACCTCGGCGTCATGCTCGGTGCCGCGCTGGCGGTTGCGCCAGGTGACGGCGCTCAGGCCGGCGTTGCCGTCGCCATGCAGCTTGACCACCTCGGTCTGCGGCAACAGCTCGATATTGGGTGTGGCGCCTATGCGGTCTATCAGGTAGCGCGACATGCTGGCCGCCAGGCTGGGGCCGCGCACCAGCATGTTGACCTTGGCCGCGTGCTGCGACAAAAACACCGCCGCCTGCCCGGCTGAATTGCCGCCGCCCACCAGCACCACCTCGGTCTGGCTGCACATCTTGGCTTCCAGCGCCGAGGCCCAGTACCAGACGCCGCGGCCTTCGAACTCGGCCAGGCGCGGCACCTCGGGCCGGCGGTAGCGCGCGCCGCTGGCCACCACCACGGTCTTGGCGCGCAGCGTGCGGCCGTCGGTCAGCTTCACATGCAGCTCACCCTTGATGGCCTTGGCCGCGCAGTCCAGCGACTGGGCCTGCGCCGGGATCAGCATTTCGACGCCGAATTTTTGCGCCTGCACGTAGGCGCGGCCGGCGAGTGCCTGGCCGGAGATGCCAGTGGGAAAGCCCAGGTAGTTCTCGATGCGCGCGCTCGCGCCGGCCTGGCCGCCATAGGCCCGGCAATCCAGCACCATCACCTGCAGGCCTTCCGAGGCCGCATACACCGCGGTCGCCAGGCCGGCGGGCCCGCCGCCAACCACGATCACGTCGAAGAGCTCGGGGTGCTCCAGCGTATCGACCATGCCCATGCAGCGGGCCAGCTGGTTTTCGCCGGGGTTCACCAGCACCGAGCCATCGGGGCAGACCGCCAGCACGTCGCCGGCGGCGGCGCCGTACTGCTCCATCAGCGCGGCGGCATCGCTGTCTTGTGCAATATCCACCACGTGATGCGGTTCACCGTTGCGGTTCAAAAAACTTTGCAGCCGCACCACGGCGGCCGATTGCGGCCGGCCTATCAGCACCGGGCCGCTGGCGCCGGCTTCGATCAGCGCCACGCGCCGCAAAATCAGCGCGCGCACCACACGCTCGCCCAGGTCGGCCTCGGCAATGATCAATGCGCGCAACTGGCCGGGCGGCACCAGCAGGGCGTCGACGTCGTCCTCGGCATGGCCGTCGACCAGCGCCGGCGCGCCCGAGAGCTGGCCGACCTCGGCCAGGAACTGGCCCGGGCCCTGCGTGACGATGGGCAGCACATGGCCCAGGCCGTCGCGCTGCGTGATGGTGACCGAGCCCTTGAGCATCACGAACATGCCGGGGCCGGGCTCGCCAGCGGCGAACAGCCTGTCGCCCTTACGGAAATGCAGCACCGTGCCGAAGCGGTGTATGCGCGCAATCTCCGCTGCGCTGAGCACGGGGAACATCTGGTGGCGCCGGCTCTCGGCCAGCGGCGGGGGTGCGGGGGTGGGGTCGTCAGCCATCAAAACTCCGGTGCGAAGGGGAACATGAGGGGATGCAATGCTTATGCCCGCATGATGCCGGATCAGGCGGGGGATTGGCGAGTTGCATGGCGATTGCTACAAACTTTTTCGCCTGCCGGGCCGGCCTGGGGCGCCTCGGCTATAAACAGGCATGCCCCTGGACCCTCCCCCCGCGCCGGACCCATCGCCAGCCAGGCCCGTGCGCTGGGGCCGCTGGCTGGCGCTGCTGCTGTGGAGCGCCCTCGCCACCGGTATCTACGGCGTCTACACCGACGTGATCCGGATTCCCCCGCAATTGAACCCCTGGGCGCCGCTGGACGTGATGGCCCCGCCCGGCCTGCTGACCCGCTACAAACTCTCACGTGCGCGCAACGACGCGGAGCGCTGCCAGGCCGCGCTGGCCACCACCGGCATGCAGTACGACGTCCTGCCCAACCGCAGCACCGGCGAGGGCTGCGGCTTCCAGAACGCGGTGCGGCTGCGCACGGCGGCGGTGCGCATGGGCGCACCGTTTCCGCTCAGCTGCCCGATGGCGCTGAGCTTCTTCATGTGGGAAAGGCATGCGCTGCAGCCCGCGGCGCAGAAGCACATGGGCCAGCGCGTGGCGGGCATGGACCATCTGGGCAGCTATGCCTGCCGCAACGTGAACCGCGGCGAAGGCGCGCCGCCCAACGCGCCGGCCCGCGCGCGCAGCCGCCACGCCACGGCCAATGCGCTGGACATCTCGGCCTTGACCCTGGCCGACGGGCAGCGCATCACGGTGCTCAAGGACTGGGCCGGCGAAGACGCCGCCACGCCGCTCAAGCCCAGGGAGCTGCTGCTGCGCGAGGCCCACGAGGGCGCCTGCAAATATTTCAAAGGTGTGCTGGGCCCGGACTACAACGCGGTGCACAAAGACCACTTTCATTTGGAGACCGGCGGCTACAGCATGTGTCGTTAAGAACCACATACAACGCACGTGGCGCTATTGTTTTACCCCCTCTCCCAGAGGGAGAGGGAGAGGGAGCGAAACCCCGCCAACCCCACACCCAGTGCTTTTCCGACGGCTTTGCTCAATCGCGGCTACTCACATGCGTTCGCCCTGAGCTTGTCGAAGGGCTTCGATCGCTCATCAAGCGCAGGACAGGCCAAACTCAACCAGAACGGTACGTTGGCTGTATTTTCAGAATACCAACAGGCGCTTCAAAGCCCTTGAAAATGACCTTCACCAGCCGTAAAGCCGGCGCCAGGTCGCCACTTCGCCGTTCTCGGCGAGTGCGTGGTACTCAGGATGCTGCGCGCCGGTCGCGCAGGCGTGGTTGGGCAAAATGCGCAGCTGCGTGCCGACCGGGAAGCGCGCGGCGATGTCGGTGTCGGGTGCGCCTTCGCGCGAGAGGATGCCGTGCTCCTGGTTGGCGCCGCTGAGCACATAACCTGCCAGCACCTCACCCTCGGTGTCGCAGACCTGGCCGTAGCCGAAATCGTGGGCCTGCTTTTGTGTGCCGCGGTCGCGGCTCATGGCCATCCAGCCGGCGTCGACAATGGCCCAGCCTTTGTCGACCTGGTGGCCTATCACCGTGGTCAGCACACTGAGCGCGATGTCGTCCGTCGCGCAGACGCCGATGTTGTGCATCACCAGGTCGAAGAACACATACACGCCGGCGCGCACTTCGGTCACGCCCTCGAGCTGCGCCGCCGACAGCGCCGTCGGCGTCGAGCCCACGCTGACCACCGCGCAAGGCAGGCCCGCGGCGCGCAGGCGTTCGGCGGCCTGCACGCAGGCGGCGCGCTCCTGCTCGGCCATGGCCACCAGCGCCTCGGGCGTGTGGAGGTCGTAGCTGGAGCCGGCATGCGTCATGACGCCGCCCAGCCGCATGCCGCCCTCATGCAACGCGCGCGCCACCTCCAGCAAGGCGGCCTCGCCGGGCTTGATGCCGGAGCGGTGGCCGTCGCTGTCGATTTCTATCCAGACCTCGAATTTTTCGCCGTGCTCGCGGCCGAAAGCGGCAATCGCCGCGGCCGAGGCCACGCTGTCGGTGATGATTTTGAGGTCGCAGCCCTGGCGCCGCAGCGCCAGCGCCTGCGGCAGCTTGGCCGGCACCATGCCGACCGCATAGAGGATGTCGCCAAAACCGTCGGCATAAAACTGCGCGGCTTCCTTGAGGGTGGAAACCGTGATGCCCTGCGCCCCGGCGGCCAGCTGCGCGCGCGCCACCGGTGTGCATTTGCTGGTCTTGACGTGCGGGCGAAAGCGCACGCCCAGCGCATTCATGCGCTGCTGCATGCGTGCTATGTTGCGCTGCATGCGCGCCAGGTCGATCACGGCGGCCGGTGTGTCCAGGGCGGCCAGGGGGTGGGATTGGGTCGTGGCGGTCAAGGGAATCTCCAGAACTTTAGTCAATGGCTTCAAACCGGTCACCAGGGCCAGGCAATGCTTTGGCCCTTGCCGTCAAGTCGCGCGCGCTGCTCCAGCATGCGCGCGACCGTGAGGTCTTGCAAGGCGATGCCGGTCATGTCGAACACGGTGATGTCACCGGCGCCGCGCGCAAAGGCGGCCTTGCCCGACAACACATCGCCGATTTCCGTGCAGGCGGTGTCAGGCGCCCATTGCAGCTCGCCTATGCCGCGCGACTGGGCCGCATCGTCCACAAACACGCGTGCCCTGGCCAGCAGGCCTTCGGGCAGCTCGCGTTTGCCTTTTGTGTCGCTGCCCACCGCATTGATGTGGGTGCCGGGCTGGACGGCGGCCGCGTCGAACAGCGGGCCCTTGCCGGTGGTAGCCGTGATCACCACGTCGCTTTGCGCCACGGCGGCATTCACGTCCGCCGCATGCGTGATGGTGCACAGGCCGGCAAACGCCGCTTCAAACGCGGGCTTGGGCAAACCGTCGGCCGTGGCGTAAAACACCTGGCGCAGCCCGGGCAGCTGCCGAAGGGCAAAGCGCAATTGCGCCTGCGCCTGCACGCCGGTGCCGAACACGCACACCGTGCGGCTCTCAGGCCGTGCCAGCTCCAGGCCCAGGCCGCCGGCGGCGCCGGTGCGCTCGGTGGTGACGGCATTGCCGTCGATCAGGCAGGTCGGCCGTCCCGTGGCGGGGTCAATCAGCATGATGGTGGCCTGGTGGGCGTCGGCACCCCGCGCGGGATTGCCGGGCCAAAAACCTGCTGCCTTGAAGCCCAGCAGCGACTGCGCCCCCACATCGCCCGACTTGATGCCGAACACGCCGCCGGTGGCCAGCCTCTCACGCACCAGGGAGAACACACGGCCCTCCCCCTGGCTGTGGAGCACAAAGGCCTCGCGCGTGGCCGCCAGCACGTCGGCGGGCAGCAGCATGGCCTCGACCGCGTGTTTGTCCAGCAGCAGCAGTTGGGCATCCGCCGGCCTGCTTGCCTTGGACGGCGGAGAACTGGCAGGATGGGGCATGGGTGGCTGCGCGGCTTGTGTCGTCATCTGGAAATATTATCCATTATCAGACAATTTGTCAAACAACCGCATCACCTCCACACCCGCGACCGCAGGAGACCCCATGCCCGCCAGCCCGCACGCCCCTTGTGACGAAGGCATCATCCGCGCCCAGGCCTGCGGCGGCGGCCAGGCGGCGCACCCCAAGCTGGCGCTGGCCGCCACGGTGCTGGGCTCCTCCATGGCCTTTATCGACGGCTCCGTCGTCAACATCGCCCTGCCCGCCATCCAGCGCGACCTGGCCGGTGATTCGGCCTCCGGGCTGGCCGAGATGCAATGGGTCATCAATGCCTACCTGCTGTTGCTGGGCTCGCTGGTGCTGGTGGGCGGCTCGCTGGGCGACCGCTTCGGCCGGCGCAAGATCTTCATCATCGGCATCGCGCTGTTCACCGCCGCCTCGGTGGCCTGCGGCCTGGCGCCCGGGCCGCTGGCGCTCATCGCCGCGCGCGCCTTGCAGGGTGTGGGCGCGGCCCTGCTGGTGCCGGCCAGCCTGGCCATCATCGGCAACGTGTTTGAGGGCGAGGCGCGCGGCAAGGCGATAGGCACCTGGGCCGCCTGGGCGGCGATCACCGGCGCGGCCGGGCCGGTGCTGGGCGGCTGGCTGGTCGATGCGGTGTCGTGGCGCTCCATCTTCTTTTTGAACGTGCCCATGGCCGTGGCCACCGTATGGCTGGCCCTTTACGCCGTGCCCGACAGCCGCGACCCCGACGCGCCCCAGCAGCTCGACTGGCCCGGCGTGCTGCTGGTGGCAAGCGGCCTGGGCGGCCTGACCTACGGCCTCACGCTGGCGCCCGAGCGCGGCTGGCAGGTGCTGAGTGTGCTGGGCCCCATCGCCGGGGGTGCGGTGCTGCTGCTGGCATTCGTCTATGTGCAGGCTCGCACACGCGCGCCCATGATGCCGCTGGGCCTGTTCAAGTCACGCGATTTTGTGGGCACCAATTTGCTCACGCTGCTACTGTATTTCGCACTCAGCGGTGCACTGTTTTTTCTGCCCTTTGTGCTGATAGGCGCTTTTAAGTATTCGGCCACCGCCGCGGGTGCCACCTTGCTGCCCTTCTCCCTGCTGCTCGGTTTCCTGTCGCCGGCCACCGCCAAGTTCACCGAACGTTTCGGCGCGCGTGCCATGCTGATCGCCGGGCCGGCCCTGGCCGCCGCGGGCTTTGCGCTGCTGGCCCTGCCCGGCGTGGGCTGGCCTTACTGGGCCGGCTTCTTCCCCGCCATGCTGGTGCTGGGCCTGGGCATGACGATTGCCGTCGCACCGCTGACCACCACCGTGATGAACGCCGTGCCCGCCACGCACGCCGGCATCGCCTCGGGGATCAACAACGCCGTCGCCCGCGTCGCCGGCCTGCTGGCCGTGGCCCTGCTGGGCGTGGTGTTTGCCGCCGCATTGCGCGGGCCGGTGCAATCGGCCCCGCCCGAATTGCTGGTCGCGGCCTTCCGCTGGGTGGTGCTGGGCTGTGTGCTGTGCGCGCTGGGCGCCTCGGCCTGCGCGCTGCTGTTTCTGGCGCCCGCCAGGGCCAAAAGCGCGCGGCCTTAAACTTGGGGCGTCAGGCAGCCCTGCCGGGCCCGCCCCACGCGGCCCACACCGCGCCAACCCCGCGTCTTCCCACCCTCCTCCACACCACCCCATGCCATTTTCCTCACTGGGTATTTCGCCCGCGCTGCTGCCCCTGCTCCTGCGCGCCCTGGACGAAAAAGGCTATACCGCCCCCACGCCCATCCAGCAGGCCGCCATCCCGGCCGTGCTGCAAGGCCGCGACATCGTCGCCTCGGCCCAGACCGGCTCCGGCAAGACAGCCGCCTTTGCGCTGCCGCTGCTGCAGCGCCTCGCCACCAGCGCAGCGCCCGCCGGCCACCTGCCCGTGCGCGCGCTCATCCTGGTGCCCACACGCGAACTGGCCGCGCAGGTCGGCGAGGCCATCGTAAGTTTTGCCAAGTATTTGCCGCAGCGCATCAAAGTCGCCGTCGTCTTTGGCGGCGTATCGATCAACCCGCAAATGATGAACCTGCGCGGCGGCGCCGACATCGTGGTCGCCACGCCGGGCCGCCTGCTCGACCTGATTGACCACAACGCCCTGACCCTGGCGGGCACCACAAGCCTGGTGCTAGACGAAGCCGACCGCCTGCTGGATCTCGGCTTTGGCGAAGAACTCAATCGCATCCTGGCCCTGCTGCCGGCCAAACGCCAGACCTTGTTCTTTTCAGCGACCTTCCCGCCCGCAATTGAAGCCCTGGCGGAAAGCCTGCTGCGCGATCCGCTGCGCATAGCGGTCGAACCCGTGGTGCAAGCCGTGCCCGACATTGCCCAGCGCGCGATTGAAGTCGACGCACCCCGCCGCACCCAGTTGCTGCGCCACCTGGTGCAGACCGAAAAGTGGGAAAGAGTCCTCGTCTTTGTCGCGACCAAACACGCCGCCGAAATCGTCGCCGACAAGCTGCGCAAGGTCCATATCGAAGCCGAACCCTTCCACGGCGAACTGAGCCAGGGCAAACGCACCCAGGTGCTGCAGGACTTCAAGATCAAGGCCGTGCAAGTCGTGGTGGCCACCGACGTCGCCGCGCGCGGCATAGACATCGCGCAACTGCCGGTGGTCGTGAACTACGACCTGCCGCGATCCGTCACCGACTACACCCACCGCATAGGCCGCACCGGCCGGGCCGGGGAAGCGGGCGTGGCCGTGAGTTTTGTGAGCGCGGACACCGAGGCGCATTTCAAGCTGATTGAAAAGCGCCTGGGCATCCAAGTCGCGCGCGAGCAGGTCGCGGGTTTTGAGCGGGTGGAGGTGGCGGAGGTGAACCCGGTCGATCCCGCGGGGACGGGTGGGGTCAAGGGGAAGCGGCCTAGCAAGAAGGATAAGTTGCGGGCTGCAAAAACCGCTTCGCATGCCGGTGAATCTTGATGCCTACTCAATCTATATGAGTGACAGTTCGCAGCAAGGTCTCTAATATGTGGCTATTGTTTTTATCGCCCTAGTGTTACTAGCGCGGGGCGAAAGGGCCTCCTCTTGGCCAGAACAGATTGCCGCAGTGCGACCAATTAACTAAGTGAGATTGCATGGACCTGACATCTGACAAGATAACTATCAAAGAACTGCTGGAGCTTAAGAAAAACAGCATGCTAATAGTGAATCCGGAATACCAACGAGCTGCGGTTTGGTCGGAAAATCAGCAAAAAAAACTTATCGATAGTGTGTTGCGCGGGTACCCGTTACCACTGATTTACCTTCACCACAAAAAGAGGGTCATCGCGGGTATGCAGAGTGAGGGCCTTGAAATCATAGATGGCCAGCAACGAATAAATGCGCTTTACAGGTTTGGTGAAAGCGCATTAAAACTTTTTGACCCTGTTAAAGATGACAAGGTGGCTAGATTCCCCAGCTTCATTAAGGACACGCCGTGCTCTTGGGCTAGATGCGACTTCCTCAGCTTGCCGGATGACCTAAAGACACGCTTCTTGACTACAAAGATATTTATCGTAAAGGTCACAACGGACATCGAAGATGAAGCTCGCGACCTCTTCATAAGGCTACAGGCCGGACTTCCGCTAAATGCTCAAGAGAAACGTGATGCTTGGCCAGGTGGATTTACTGAACTTGTCTTAAAGCTGGGAGGAAAACCAGAGATTACTCGGCATCAAGGTCATGATTTTTTTAATCGCCATGTCAGCAAGAACTCCAAGGATAGAGGTGAAGTAAGACAACTGTGCGCTCAAATCTGTATGCTATTTTTCGAGCGGCTAGAGCATGGCAATTGGTCTGACATCGGCACCCAAAAAGTTGACGATTATTACTATAGAAATCTTGGGTTCGACATAGACTCCCCACTTGTTAAACGACTATTAAAAGCTCTTGATGTTGCAGTTCAACTTTTTAGTAATCAAACATCGCCGAAATTGAAGGGGCATGAAGCCATTCATGTGATCTTGCTACTTGACAGCTTGATATATGAATACGCCCCCAATTGGAAAACCAATTTCATCCGAGCCTATGATTCGTTCAAAGCAAAAGCTGCAAACGACAAAAAACAACGCAGTGGTGAGTATTGGTTCGAATATGGTGCACTGACACAAACGCAGTCAGCGGAGGGGCGAACCATTCAGCGCAGACACGCTTTTTTCGTTCAGCACATGATGCGAGAACTTAACCCACTGCTTTTGGATACGAACAGAATTTTTGGCAATGAAGAGAGGGAAATAGTCTACTACCGCGACCAAAAGCGATGTGCAGTGTGCAAACAGGAAATTCGTTGGCAAGACCTTGAAGTTCATCATATTGAAGAGCACCAAGCTGGAGGCCAAACCATTATTGAAAATGCTGTACCTGTCCACAAAGACTGCCATCCCAAAGGACAAAAAGCCGTCGAGTTTAGGTTGCAGTGGTTGGAAAATAATAAACCATCCGAATCTGATGAATTGCTTCGCGAGCTTGGTAACTTATAGGCGTCGCGGTTAGCAAAGGAATCGCCTCCATTTGAGGAGATCGGCTAGGCCCGGTTCAACGCTGCAGCCGCTCGCACCAGCACCTTCAACGCCTTCTCATCAATCTCGTCACCCTCATGAAAATCAATCACGCGGCGGGTGTTGCCTTCGAGGCTGGAGTTGAAGAGGCCTGACGGATCGTCTACCTTGGCGCCTTTGGCGAAGGTCATCTTGGCACAGAACTCCGTAGCACGAGTCTAGAATCGATCGCTGCAACCGTCTCGTCACATCGTTAGCGACCCATGCATTGGATACTACAGCGGAACCTCATCAACCCAGCAGATCTCAGTCGCTTCG
Source organism: Polaromonas sp. LjRoot131 (assembly GCF_964252805.1). NCBI lineage: Bacteria > Pseudomonadati > Pseudomonadota > Betaproteobacteria > Burkholderiales > Comamonadaceae > Polaromonas > Polaromonas sp. LjRoot131. The sequence goes on from NZ_CAXUPF020000001.1 coordinate 1,607,111, forward strand.
AGCACGCACTGGAGGCCCGCGGCACGGCCTATAGCCTGGTTAGCTTGGTTCCCTTTTTTCACGAACTCGTCTCCGAACCGGGCGACCTTCCTGAAGAAGGGATTTTTGTCTATGGCAGCACAGGACTTGGCAACGTGGCGAAAGCACGCGGATGGAAGCCTGGTTACTTCGACGCGAACCTGGACTATGAACTCCTGCTGAACATGTACGGTTCCCGAGCTCTAAACTCGTCGGCTATTTGCGCTTCGCTAGCCGAGTTGCCGCGCACTTGGGATCGATTCTTCATTCGGCCAACGTTGGACAGCAAGTCTTTCGCAGGCACAGTCATGACGTGGCAAGAGCTGGAAGAATTTCGCGACGGTGTGGCGCGAGTTTCCAATGCTCCTGACGTAACGCTCCTTCCAGGCGACCGCGTGGTGATGGCTCCGTTGACCGAGATCGAGGTTGAGTTCCGCCTCTTTGCTATCGATGGAGTAATCGTGACTGGGTCACGCTACAAGGTCGGCGAACACCTCTCGGTCTCCAGCGAAGTACCGTCTGCCGTCAGGGAATTCGCACAAGCCTGTGTAGATGATTGGATGCCCAACAAGGCATTCACTATTGATGTTGCGATCACTGGCGGGCAGATGAAGATCATTGAGTTGAACTCGGCGAACTCTGCGGGCGTGTACGCTTGTGATGTTGGCGCTCTCGTTGACGCTGTTAACAGTCGTCTTTGATTTACGGCGAGGGGCCTGAGGCAACGCGCTTTGATGATCCTTACGTCTGCGATTGCAGGGGACGAATTGCGACGACGCTTAAAAGTGGTGTCCGAGTCAATCTACGAGATTGGCAAATCTAAGCATCTCGCCCTAACGCTTCGCGTTCCCTCTTGGCCCGCAGAACACCAAACCGCCACCGAACAAGGCCGATGGCGTAGCGGATGTAGTAACCCGCCAGCAAGCCAAAGACAGCCAGCGTAAGCGAACTCCGCGCGAAATCACCGACGCCGTTCGGCATCCCCGGTGCGATGAGGTAGACCTCGAACAGGCGATAAAGAATGCGCGCCACGAACAACAGTGAAAGCGCAATTCCCAGGTGCGCATTGGGCGTGTAAAACAGGCCTTCGGGCGTCGGCTCAAAGCGCGTCTTGCGCAGTCCGAAGGTGCCGAGCAAAGCGCCAAGGCCCAGGCCGCCGGCAAGCCAGAACAGCCGGTCAAGATGCGCATGCGCGGCGAGGCCAAGCAGGCCTATCAGGACGGGAAAGATGGCCAGCGTGATCCAGGGGCGAATCCTCGACAGGCGCTGGCGCCCCACCATGCGCCGAAAGCGGGCGTAAACACGCCACGCGACCAGCGGAAGAAGCACAAGCAGTGTGAGGGTGGAGGAACCCGGTGCTGGCATGGTGTTGGCCTTCAGGTGTCAGACATGAACGCGGGCGGCGGGAGTTGTTTGCAGGGATGCGCCTGAGACTAACGATTATGAAAAGACGCCTGCAAGAAGCGCATCCCCGCCAGTATCTGCTGAACCCGTTCATCCGACAACGTCCCTATGTGTGCACCCAATCGTGTCTTGTAAACCGAAGATACCTGCGACACGACCACCACACTCTGCTTTTCCAGACTCCCCTCACCAGGCTCCAGCAAGACATTGCCCGGCTCCGTCGCGCGGTTCAGATTGGAGGTCAGCGCGCAAACAATGACGGTGCTGATGCGCGAGCGGTTGAATACGTCGTCCTGCACGACAACATGGGGATGCGGGGAGCCCGGGATGGAGCCGCGTGAGGGGTCAGGCTCAATCCAGAATATGTCGCCCTGCTTGAAGGTGTCGGGGAAAGGGCCTAAAGGAGCTTCGGGGTCTCGGTCCATAGGCTACCAAGCAAGCGCACGTGCTTTAAAAAACACCTGCATGACCCTTATCGAACGCGCTTCGCCACTCCCTGTAACCGGCCAATTCGCTGTCGGTCACCGAACTGTTCCCAATCCGGGTTTGTCCCGCTGCGGCACCGGGCGAACGATTTGGAGCGTGCCCCATCTGGACCGTCCATTTCCCTTTTGCGGCCGCGGCACGCGCTTCTTCAAGCGTATTAAATTCCGAAGCCCCGTAGGAGCAACTGACGACCAGCAGGTAGTCGTCTTCGGTGGCCGCAAAGGATTTTCCCTGTATGTTGATGGACTCACCCTTCTTCAGGGCAACGCGGTCTATCTTCAGCACTTTGTTCACTGAAAATTTTCCGTTGCCTCCTTGGCTGGCGAGCAGGTCGCCTTCCTTGAAAGGAAAGGTCTTGTAGTCGGGTGGGAAGAAATTTCCAGCGTGAATGTCCATGGATAGCACCATCAGTAGAAGTGCAAAGATTCTGCGCATGCTTATTCGACGTCTGCGAAATCGTCCTCACCCTCATTCCGCACCCGCGGCACCTTCACCCCGCCCTTGGCCAGCACCTCCACATAAAACTGCTCGCCGCCGTCTTTCACGATCTCGTCAATCGACTTGATCAGGTCGGCCACGGAGACCACGGCCGCCGAGGCTTCGCTATAGCCCGACTTGCAATCGAAGTCCCAGAAATCGATGCCCTTGGGCAGTGCCTTGGCGCGTTCGCGTTTGAGGTATTTGCGGATGTCGTGTTTGGCGGCTTCGAGCAGGCGCTCGCGGTTCTTGCCTTCGACCTTGAGCTGGAATGTTTTTTTCATAGTACTTTGGTGTCAATGAGTGGCGCACTGCGGCCACGGGATGCTACCGATTATCGGGCCGTCGCCGCATGGCCCGCAAAACCATAGGCAAAAGCGGTGCCGCGGGCCACAATCTGCGCGGCATGGCGTTTGCTTGTTAAAAGCGCCAGCTTGTTCAACCCACGGCCCAGGCCTTGCCGGGCACCAGGAGATTCCAATGATCTATGGTTTGACCTATCTCGGTGTGATCCACACCGCCATCAGCCTGGTGGCCGTCGCAGCCGCGCTGATCGCCTTTTTCCGCGACAAGGAAATCATCGCCGCGTCCACGCTGGGCAAGGTGTATATCTGGACCACGGTGCTGACCTGCCTCACGGGCTTTGGCATCTTCCAGCATGGCGGCTTCGGCAAGCCGCATGCGCTGGGCATCATCACCTTGCTGGTGCTGGGCATTGCCTGGGTGGCGGGCAACACCAAGGTGCTGGGCCGTGCCTCGGCCTATGTGGAGACGCTCAGTTATTCGATCACTTTTTTGTTCCACATGATCCCGGCGATCACCGAGACCTCGACCCGCCTGCCGCTGGGCGCGCCGCTGCTGCCCAATGCCGATGCGCCCGAACTCAAGGCGGCCACGGGTGTGCTGCTGCTGCTCTACATCGTTGGCGCGACGCTGCAGGTGCGGCGCATACGGGCGCGCCATGCGGCGCAAGCGGTGTCGCTACCGGGGTCGGCTGCGGTTTAAGCCTTTATCCACAGATGAAGCCAAACGCGAGGCAACATCGTGTGCCCAGCGTATGGGAGATAAGAACGAAGTCCTGAGTGCAAATTCTTTCTCCTAATCTGCGCAAATCTGCGGATGAATTCCTTTTATCAGCCGTGGTTGATGACCAGCAAATAGCGGCAGCCCCCTCGCCCCAGGGTTTTAAACACCAGCGGCCGGTCCACGCCAAAGTCCAGGCAGTCGCCGGGCTCGAGTTCAAAGACCTCGTCGCCGTAGTCGATGCGCAGCCCGCCCTCGACCAGCCAGAGGCGCTGGCGGTAAGGCTGGCCTGTCCACCTCGGGTAGGCGACGCGGGTGGCGCGCGGCAGTTCAACCTCGACCATCTCGGCGCCCTCCCCGGCCCCGCGCTCGGCGACCTGACGGCGCAGGTAGCCGGCCTCGGGGTCTCGCCAGACTTCCTGGTCGGCTTTTTTGCGCAGCCGGCGGCCGGCTTCTTTGTCTTCTTCGGTGAGCAGTTGCGCGAGCGGCACGCCCAGGCCAGCGGCGAGGCGTCCCAGGATCATGGCCGTGGGGCTGCTTTCGGCGCGCTCGACCTTGGAGATCATGGCCTTGCTGACGCCCGAGACCTCGGCCAGTGCGGCCAGGCTCAGGCCTTTGGCCTGGCGCAGGGCCAGCAGCCGGGAGGCAATCAGGGCGTCAATCGTCATGGCGGTCCTTGGGTAAAAATCTAACGTCCATCATAAGGGATTAATAATCTCTTATAGTAGACGAATCTTTTTCCCCTTCCCGAAAGGAGTTTCCCATGCATCCCGTCCTGTGCACCGAAGAGCGCCATGCCGGCCAGATTTTGGCCATCTTCAACGAGGCCATCGTGAACTCCACGGCGCTCTACGACTACAAGCCGCGCGCGCCCGAAAGCATGGCGACCTGGTTCGCGACCAAGCGCGCGAACGGTTTTCCGGTGATCGGGCTGGAGGACGACGCTGGCAAGCTGCTGGGTTTTGCGAGCTATGGCACGTTTCGCGCGTTCCCGGCCTACAAGTACACGGTGGAGCATTCCGTCTATGTGGAGAAAGACAGCCGCGGCCAGGGGCTGGGGCGCAGGCTGCTGGAGGCCATCGTCGCCAAGGCCGAGGAGCAAGGCATGCACCTGCTGGTGGGCGCGATAGACCTGGACAACGCCGCGAGCATCGAACTGCACAAGCGCCTGGGCTTTGAGCACTGCGGCACGATCAAACAGGCGGCTTTTAAATTCGGCCGCTGGCTGGATTTGGCTTTCCTGCAGAAGACCTTAAAGACGCCGCTGCAGCCGGTCGACGGCTAAACACTAAGCTTGGGCGGACTGGGCCAGGGCTTTATCAATGGCTTCGTGCAGATGCTGCAAGCCGAACGACACATCGCAAAACACGCCGTTGACGTAAAACGCCGGCGTTGAGCGCACGCCCAGGTGGCGGCCGGTTTGCATGTGCTCCTGCACACGCTGCAGGTAGACATGGTCGCTCATCTCGTTCTGGTAGCGCGCCATGTCGAGGCCGACCTGGGTGGCGTAGTCGAGCAGGTTTTTGTCCTTGAGGTGCTGCTGGTGGGTGAAGAGCAGCTCGTGCATGGGCCAGAACTTGCCCTGGGCGCCGGCGGCTTCGGCCGCTTCGGCGGCGAGCTCGGCATGCGGGTGCACCTCGCGCAGCGGAAAGTGCCGGAAGACAAAACGCAGTTGCTGGCCGAAGTGCGGCAGCATGACCTTGAGGGCCGAGTGGGCCTGGAAGCAGGAGGGGCACTCGAAGTCGCCGTACTCAACCAGCGTGACCGGGGCGGACGCGCGTCCGCGGATGTGGTCTATGGCCTCGTCAGGTTCGAGGACCGGGTCCGGCGTGGGCAGGGAAGCCATGGAATCACCTTTCGTCAACTGTTCAAGGATGGGTTGAGACAGTATGCGCCCGCGGCCGTGACGTGATCAAGACGCGGGCAAAGAAGGGTGAAACGGACTGTGAGTATCAGGCCTGGTTGGCCGCGTTCTCGAGGGCTTCGTCGAGCGCCTTGCAGGAGGGCGAGCACACGGCCTGGGACTTGCCCAGCACCTTGCGCGTGCCCATCAGGGAGCGGGCGCGGTGCTTGCCGCACATAAAGCACGACATGGTGGCCGCGCCGAACGAGGTGGTGGCGGCGAACGGGGAGCCCGAGACCTTGGACTTGTAGCGCAGGCCGTCTGCGAGGACAGCGGTTTTGGCGTCAGCTCTTGCCATGGTGTGGATCTTCCTTCGGTTGGGGGTTTTGACGGTTCATGGCCTTGTCGATGGCCGCTTTGGCCTGCTGCTCGGCGGCGAGCGAGGCATCCAGCGCGGACCGGCACAGGCCGGCGTACTGGTAGTTCACGTTTTCATACAGCTCGGCGGCGGCCGGATGGGTGTCCAGCAGCGCGCCCAGCGCCGTACCCGGCTCCACGTCGCCCAGTTCGCTGACGAGGTGCAGCACGACGGAGCGGTATTGCTCGGCGCCGACAGGCACCGCGCTGTGCTCCAGGCGCTCGAGCAACTCGGCCAACACGTGGGTGACCGTGAGGTCGGTCTTGTGGGGATGGGAATGGGTGGCGTTCATGCAGTGAATTTGGGGCTTCCTTCCCCAAAATCAAGCGCCGTGGCCGGCCAGGACGCCGGCCTTGCGGCGGCTGCCAGGCCCGTTTGGGCCTAGCCTGGATCAGCCCTGCACGCTATATTTTCTATAGCTGGTGACGCTTGTCTGCCGTGGGTTGGAGGCTTATTTTAACGCAAAAGAAGGCCGGCCGCTTTCACCGCCCCTTGAGAGGGGGTTTTAGGGGCCTGCGCCGCTCAGGCCAACGAGGTATCCGCCAGGTGCCTGACCAGCAGCCTGGCCGCGGCCGACAGGCCTGCCTCGTCGCGAAAGCAGATGGCGAAACGGCGCCTGGCCCAGGCGTCGCCCAGCGGGATCACGCGCAGGCCATAGGTGCGGGCATAGGGCTCGGCGACCTCGCGCGGCACCACGCTGATGGCCAGGTTGGCGCGCACCACGCGCAGCGCCGCCTCGAAGTTGGAGACGATGACGCGGTGCACGACGGTTTTGCCCTGGAGCGCGGCGGCACGCTGCAGCAGCACCTGCACGGCGCTGTGCGCCGGCAGGCTCACGTGTTCGTGGTCCAGCGTCTGCTCGAAGCTCAAAACCTCGTGGCCGGCCAGCGGGTGCGAGGGATGGGCCACGATGGCCAGGTGGTCGTGGCGGTAGCCGCAGGATTGCAGGCCCGAAAGGCCGGCCGCGTCCCAGCAGATGCCGATGGAGGCCACGCCCTCCTTGATACCGCGAATCACATCGGGGCTGACGCGCTCTTCCATGGTGACGCGGATGTCATGGTGCGCCTGGACCTGCAAAAAAGCCGCCACGTCGTCGGCCAGCGATTCGGCCATGACGGATGCCGTGGCCAGGATGCGCACCTGGCCGCGCACGCCCAGCGCATAAGCCCCCATGTCGCGCTCGATCTGGTCGGCGCTGGCGAGTATCGCGCGCGCGTGCTCCAGCAGGCTCTCGCCGGCCGGTGTGGGCTCCACGCCGTGGCGGCGGCGCAGCAGCAAGGGCGTGCCGACCGTGTCTTCAAGCTGGGCCAGCCGCTTGCTGATGGCCGAGCCGACGATATTGGCCTGCTCAGCCGCCCGGGCGATGCTGCGGGCGTCGCACACGGCGGCAAAGAGGCGCAGGGTGGTCATGTCGAGGTCTCTCATGCCTTGTCTCCTGATGTTTTGCGGCGATCAGGTATTCCTAACGGGAACACCATTGCTTCCAAAATTGCCAAACCAAACGTTTCTGGAAATTCTAAACTGAGGCACAGCCCCAGAACCCTGCAGAACCCCCGCATTCTTCGGAGACAAGCCCAGTGAATACCGCACCCGCCCTGCCCCAGCGCGTCAGCATCCGCGAAGTCGGCCTGCGCGACGGCCTGCAAAGCATTGCCGCCGTCATGCCCACCGCCCACAAACTGCAGTGGATCCGGCGAGCCTACGACGCCGGCCAGCGCGAGATCGAGGTCGGCTCTTTTGTGCCCGCGCGGCTGCTGCCGCAACTGGCCGACACCGCCGAACTGGTGGCTTTTGCGAAAACGCTGCCCGGCCTCACGACCTCGGTGCTGGTGCCCAACCTCAAGGGAGCCGAGCGCGCCATCGAATCCGGCGCGCACCTGATGCTGCTGCCGATCTCGGCCAGCCACGCCCACAGCCTGGCCAACCTGCGCAAGACGCCCGATGAGGTGGTGGCGGAGATCGCCCGTATACGCGACCTGCGCGATGCCTCGGGCAGCGCCATCCGCATCGAAGTGGGCTTCAGCACCGCTTTCGGCTGCACGCTGCAAGGCCGCGTCGAGCCCGCCGAGGTGCTGCGGCTGCTGCAAGCGGTGCTGGACGCCGGCGCCGACTGCGTGGGCCTGGCCGACACCGTGGGCTACGCCGACCCGGAAATGGTTCGCGCCTTGTTCGAGCAGGCCCTCGCTATCGCCGGCGAGCGGCTCAACTGCGGCCACTTTCACGACACGCGCGGCATGGGCATCGCCAATGTGTATGCGGCCCTGCAAACCGGTATCACGCGTTTTGACGCCTGCCTGGCCGGCATAGGCGGCTGCCCGCACGCGCCCGGCGCCAGCGGCAACGTGGCCAGCGAAGACCTGGCCTATATGTTCGCGAGCATGGGCATCCAGACCGGCATTGACTTCGACAAGCTGATGGCCTTGCGCGGCCAGGTCGCGGGCTGGCTTGAAGGCGAAAGCCTGCACGGCACGCTGTGGCGCGCGGGCCTGCCCAAAACCATGCGGCCGTCCGCCGCTACGGCCTAAACTCAACGCTGGCCCAGCCGGCAAACGCTCTGCTTTTCCTCACCTGAACACCGCATGCAACACACCGCTTCCTCCACCCCACCCCAGCCGCTGGCCGGCCTGCGCGTCGTGGAGTTCACCCACATGGTCATGGGCCCGACCTGCGGCATGCTGCTGGCCGACATGGGCGCCGAGGTCATCAAGGTCGAGCCCCTGGACGGCGACCGCACGCGCCACCTGCTGGGCGCGGGCTCGGGATTTTTTCCGCTGTTCAACCGCAACAAGAAGAGCATCGGGATTGACCTGCGCGATGCGGCCGGCGCCGAAGTGGCGCGCAAGCTCTGCGCCAGCGCCGACGTGGTGGCCGAAAACTTCAAGCCCGGCACCATGGCGAAATACGGCCTGGACTACGCCGCGCTGAGCGTCGCCAACCCGCGCCTGATCTACGCCAGCCACAAGGGCTTTCTGCCCGGCCCCTACGACCACCGCACCGCGCTCGACGAAGTCGTGCAGATGATGGGCGGCCTGGCCTATATGACGGGCCGGCCCGGCGACCCGCTGCGCGCCGGCAGCAGCGTCAACGACATCATGGGCGGCATGTTCGGCGCCATCGGCGTGCTGGGCGCGCTGATCCAGCGCGGCATCAGCGGCAAGGGCATGGAGGTGCAATCGGCCCTGTTCGAGAACAACGTCTTCCTGGTCGGCCAGCACATGCTGCAGTACGCGATTACCGGCCAGCCGGCCGCACCCATGCCGGACCGCATCTCGGCCTGGGGCGTGTACGACGTGTTCAGCGTGAAGGACGGCGAGCAGATCTTCCTGGCGGCGGTCAGCGACGCGCAATGGGCCACGTTTTGCGACGCGCTGGGTTTCGCCGACCTCAAGGCCGACACGCGCTACACAAGCAACAACCAGCGTGTCACCCAGCGCCCCACCCTGCTGCCGCTGCTGCGTGAACGCCTGGCGCTTCGCAGCGCCGAAGAGCTGGTGGCGCTGTTTGAAGCGGCCGGCCTGCCTTTCGCGCCGATACGCCGGCCCGAAGAGCTCTACGACGACGAACACCTGCTGGCCACCGGCGGGCTGGCCGACATTACGCTGCCCGACGGCGAGCGCGCCGGCCAGACGGCCAAGACCACGCTGCTGCCCTTCACCATGGACGGCCAGCGCCTGAAGGTAAGGCTGAACCCGCCGTCGCTGGGCGAACATACCAGCGAGTTGCTCGCCGGCCTGGGCTACGGCGCGGCCGAGATTGAACGCCTGCACCGCGAGGCTGCAGTGTCATAGGATTTTCGCTTCCCACGACTCACGACAAAGGAGACATGCATGAACCCCACAACAATAAGCCTCATCAACCCTCACAAGCTTCAACGCCGCCGCACGCTGCAAGGCCTGGGCGCGCTGCTGCTGGGCGGCGGCCTGGCCTGGGCGCCGCGCCGCCTGCTGGCCCAGGCCACCGAACGCGCCGTGCGCTTTATCCTGCCGGTGGGCGCGGGTTCGGGCGTGGACACCATCGTCCGCGCGGCCGGCGCGGCCCTGGGCAAGACGCTGGGCCACCCGGTCGTGATTGAAAACCAGCCCGGCGCGGGCGGCATCGTCGGCACCTCGGCGCTGGTCAAATCGGCACCCGACGGCATGACGCTGAGCGTGGTGTCGAACAACCACGTGATCTACCCCAGCGTCTACAAATCGCTGCCGTTTGACCCGATCAACGACATCACGCCCATCACCGTGATCGGCAGCACGCCCATGGTGCTGGTGGTCAACCCCAACAAGCTGCCGGCCACCAATGTGAAGGAACTGGTCGCGCTGCTCAAGGCCAAACCCGATGCGTACAACTATGCGTCGTCCGGCAACGGCACCATCCTGCACCTGGCCGCGCAGATGTTTCTCGACGAAGCCCAGGTCAAGGCCAAACACATTCCCTACAAGGGCGTGGGCCCCATGGTGGCCGACATGATAGGCGGCCAGGTGGACCTGGGCGTGCTGGCGCTCCCCGCCGTGCAGGCGCACCTGAAAAGCGGTGCCCTGCGCGCCATCGGCGTCGGCGGCAGCGCCCGCTCGCCAGCAGCACCCGAGATCCCGACCATTGCGGAACAAGGCCTGCCCAACTACAACATGGAAGGCTGGTTCGCGGTGATCGGCCCGGCCAAACTGCCGATGGCCGAAGCCAGGCGCATCCAGGCCGCCGTGGCCGCCGCCTACGCAACACCCGAGGTAAAAGAGGCCATGGCCAAACAGGGCAACACCATCAACCCGAGTACGCCCGAAATCGCGGCGCTGTACTTCCGCAGCGAAATGGCGAAGTATGCCCAGCTGGTCAAAAAAGCGGGCGTGGAACTGCAGTAAGCCCTAAACCGGACAAGCCGGAAACTGCATTCCATCCGCAGATGACGCAGATTAGCGCAGATGAACATCCAATTGAGTTTGGATTTTATCTGTGTCCATCTGCGTCATCTGCGGATAACTTCTTGGAGACTAAAGTTTAGCGATCGACACCTCGGTCGACTTGACCAGCGCCACTACTTCGCTGCCGATGGCCAGCTCAAGCTGGTCAACCGAGCGTGTCGTGATCACCGAGGTCACGATGCCCCACGGGGTTTCGACGTCGATTTCGGACACGACGTCGCCGCGGATGATTTCCTTGACCTTGCCGCGAAACTGGTTGCGGACGTTGATGGCTTGGATGGACATAAAGATTCTCCTGGAACTGGGTTGAAAAATCGTTGAAGGGGAAAACTCAGGCCGCCCAGCGCACGCCGTGCACCGGCGTTGTGCGGACATTTTTTAGAGTTCTTCCTGATCTGCCTTAGCGGCCAAGCGATGTGTACAAGGTCTCCCTACGAGTGCCGGCGCGGAACCGGCTCAGCCGGGCCGCAGTGGGCGTCCCCTGGGGGGAGGCGGCCAAGGCTGCTTCGGGGGGAGCTTATTTCCTTGTATAGATCTGGTCGAAGGAGCCGCCGTCCGCAAAGTGCTCTTTATCCGCCTTGGTCCAGCCGCCGAAGGCCTGGTCGATGGTGAAGAGGTTCAGCTTGGGGAACTGCTTGGCGTACTTGGCAATGGCTTTTTGCGAGACGGCCGGGCGGTAGAAGTTCTTGCCGGCGATGTCCTGGCCTTCTTCGGAATACAGGTACTTCAGGTATTCCTCGGCGACGGCGCGCGTGCCTTTTTTGTCCACGTTCTTGTCGACCACGGCGACGGCGGGCTCGGCCAGGATGCTCAGCGAAGGTGCGACCACGTCGAACTTGGCGCCGAATTCCTTCTCCAGCAAATACGCTTCGTTTTCCCAGGCGATCAGCACATCGCCCTGGGCGCGCTGGGCGAAAGTGATGGTGGAGCCGCGGGCGCCGGTGTCCAGCACCGAGACATTGCCGTAGAGCTTGGCGACAAACTCCTTGGCCTTGGCGTCGCTGCCGTATTTGCGCTTGGCGAATTCCCAGGCCGCGAGGTAGTTCCATCGCGCGCCGCCCGAGGTCTTTGGGTTGGGCGTGATCACGTTGATGCCGGGCTTGACCAGGTCGTCCCAGTCCTTGATGCCCTTGGGATTGCCCTGGCGCACGGCCAGCACGATGGTGGAGATATAGGGCGAGGAATTGTGCGGCAGCTTCTTTTGCCAGTCGGCAGCCAGCCAGCCGCCGTTTTTGACCAGCGCGTCGGTGTCGCCGGCCAGGGCCAGCGTAGCGACGTCGGCGTCCAGGCCGTCAATGATGGAGCGCGCCTGCTTGCCGGAGCCGCCGTGCGACTGCTTGATGGTCACGTCCTGGCCGGTCTTGGCCTTCCAGTATTTGCCGAAGGCGGCGTTGTATTCGACGTAAAGCTCGCGGGTCGGGTCGTAAGAGACATTGAGCAGCGTGACGGGCGGCTTGGGCGGCTGCTGGGCCTGGGCCGTCAGCAGTGACCCTGCCAGCGTCAAACCCAAACCGAGCACGGCGGCGGTTCGGGTGGAAACATTGATAAAGTTGCGGCGTGAAGTCATGGTTGCTCTCTTTTCCAGAAAAATGCAGGTAAATGCGAACAAAATGGATTCTGGAAGCAGCACTTGAAAACCGGAACGAATAAAAACTCAGTTCTTTATTCTGTAAACATCCTTAGACTCCCTAAATCCCCCCGATACACGAAAGAACTCTCGCCATGGCACGCCTCGTCAAATGCATCAAGCTCGGTAAAGAAGCCGAAGGCCTGGACTTTCCCCCCTACCCCGGCCCCCTGGGCAAACGCCTCTGGGAAGAGGTCAGCAAGGAGGCCTGGGCGGAGTGGATGAAGCAGCAGACCATGCTGGTCAATGAAAACCGACTGAACCTGGCCGACGCCCGCGCCCGCCAGTACCTGGCGCGCCAGATGGAGAAACACTTTTTCGGTGACGGGGCCGACGCGGTACAAGGCTACGTCCCCCCTACCCCCGCCCCCTGATCCGGCGGCATGCCCGAGCGCATTGAGTGGCTGGACGACGGCACGGCCGGCGGCAGTCCCTTCAGCCCGCGCTTTGGCGACCGCTACCGCAGCGAACTCGGCGGGCTGGACCAGGCCCGCGAGGTCTTCCTCAAAGGCTGCGGCCTGCCCGAGGCCTGGGGCGGCCAGCCGCAATGGACGGTGCTGGAAACCGGCTTTGGCCTGGGCCTGAACTTCCTCGTCACCTGGGCCGCCTGGAAGGCCGACCCGGACCGCCCCCGCCTGCTGCATTTCGTCTCGACCGAGGCCTTCCCGGCCAGCGCGGCCGACGTGCTGCGCAGCGCACAGACGCATCCTGAACTGGTCCCCTTTGCCGAACAGCTGCAGGCCCAGCTCTGGGGCCTGTTGCCGGGCTTTCACCGCCTGGTGTTTGAAGGCGGCCGGGTCTTGCTGACGCTGTGCATAGGCGACGCCAAGGCCATGCTGCGCGAACAGTTGTTTGAGGCCGATTCGGTCTACCTGGACGGCTTCAGCCCGCAGCGCAACCCCGACATCTGGGACCTGCACACCTTCAAGGCGGTGGCGCGCTGCTGCCGGCGCGGCACGCGCATCGCGACCTGGACGATTGCGCGCAGCGTGCGCGACGCGCTGGCGCAATGCGGCTTTGTGGTGAAGAAGGTGCCGGGCATACCGCCCAAGCGCGACAACCTGCAGGGCGAGTTCAACCCGGCCTGGGAACCCAAAAAAGCGCAGGCCTCTCCCCAGCGGCGCGCGCCCTCCAACTGCGTGGTGATAGGCGCGGGCCTGGCCGGCGCGGCCGTGGCGGCCAGCCTGGCGCGCCGGGGCTGGCAGGTGCGGGTGCTCGATGCCGCCGAAGAGCCGGCCGCCGGCGCATCCGGATTGCCCGCCGGGCTGCTGGCGCCGCATGTCTCGCCCGACGACAACCTGCTCTCGCGCCTGTCGCGCCACGGCATCCGCGCCACGCTGCAGCAAGCGGAGGCCGTGCTGCCGGCCGGCGACTGGGGCCGCACCGGCGTGCTCGAGCATGAAGTGGAGCACCCGCGCAAACGCCCCGAGGCCTGGCAGGCGGAATGGGCCGATGCCGCCGGCCATTGGTCACGGCCCGCCGATTCGGCGCAGCTGGCGCAATGCGGCCTGCCGGCGGGTACACCCGCGCTGTGGCATGCGCGGGCCGGTTGGGTACGGCCGGCCGCCCTGGTCGACGCCTGGCTGGCAGCCCCGGGTGTGCAATCGCTGGGCCGCTCAACGGTGAGCCGCCTGAGCCACGCCGCGGGCCAGTGGCAAGCTCTGGATGCGCAGGGACAGGAACTGGCCCGCGCCGAGCTGGTCGTGCTGGCGGCCGGTTTTGCGAGCCGCGCGATGGCCGCCGGTGCCGATGTGGAGGGCGGCGAGCTCGCTTTGCAAGCGATACGCGGCCAGGTCAGCTGGGGCCGGCATGAGCCCGGCACGGCCGCTGCCCTGCCCGCCTTTCCGGTGAACGGCCATGGCAGCCTGGCGCCCGCGGTGCCGCTGCCGGGTGAAGCCGGCGGCCTGGCCTGGGTCATGGGCTCCAGCTTTGAACGCGACAACGCCAGGCCCGAGACCCGGCCGGAAGACGACCAGCACAACTTCAGCCGGCTACAGGCCCTGCTGCCACAGGCGGCCCAGGCGCTGGCCCCGCAATTTGAGGCTGGACAGGTCCAGAGCTGGGCCGGTGTGCGCTGTGCCACGCCCAGCCGCCTGCCCGCGCTGGGGCCGCTGGCGCCGGGCTTGTGGGTCTGCAGCGGCATGGGTTCGCGCGGGCTGACGTTTGCCGCGCTGTGCGGGGAATTGCTGGCAGCGAAGCTGCATGCGGAGCCTTTGCCGTTGGAGCAGCGCCTGGCCGATGCGCTGGCGCCGCAGCGCGTGCCCGCCGGTTAGTAGCTGGCGCGCGCGCTGCGCAGCAGGTATTTGAGTTTGCCGGGGTGCAGGGGTTTGCTGAGGCTGCCGCGCGCGCCGGCAAACCAGCCGCGCACCGCATCGAGCGGCGACAGCTGCTTGCCGGTCAGGATCAGGAACTCGACAGGCGGTTGCGAGGCTGCCACGCGCTTGACCATCTCCCAGCGCTCCATATCGGGCAGGTCCATGTCGAGGATGACGAGTTTGTAAAGCCGCGTATCCATGAGCTTGAGCGCTTCGGTGCCAGTGGTGGCTTCATCGACGAGCAGCATCCCGGCCATCGCCAGCCGGGCGCGCAGGTAAAGGCGCGCATCGCGGTCGGCGTCGACCACCAGAACCTGGGCCTGCTCGGGCGGCTCGGTTGCGGGCCCCTCCAGTGGCGAGGGCGCGGTGGGGGCTTCGGAATCAAAGTCGAGGTCCAGGTCCAGCAGCGCGGTGGATTCGGACAACAGGTCCAGGTCGAGGTCGGACCCGGGGGTTTGCGGCAGGTCGGCCGCGAGCAACTGGTCCATGCCTTCGATCACGGCCGCCCACTGCAGCGGGCGCTTGACCACCAGGCGGGCGCGGGCGGGCGCGTTGTCGCCTATCCAGATCAGTTTGAGGTCATCATGGGCGGGGTTGGCCAGCTCCAGCGTGGCTTCCCAGCTGTCGCCGTCTATCAGGGCCATGTCGGCCTCTTCAGGCGCCGCGGCGGTCCACAAGGCGTAGGCCGTGTGCCGGGTTTCGGACAGGCGAAACACTGTGTTCAGGGCGTGACGCTCGACGTCATCAAACCCAAACACTTTTACAAAAATCCGCTTGACAGCCTCACCACCCGTATTCGTCATTGGGCCTGATTATGCGGGGATTCGGCACGCCCTATTTCATGACTCCCGTGAAATTGGCGTGCGCGTTGCCAAAAGGTCACTTCATGGCTTCGGCCGGACGGCGGGCCTTGACATAGGCGTCATTCGGCAGATAGGCCTTGCCGTCGGCATAACGCCATTGCACCATGGTGCCCTTGTTGCCGCGCAGGTCCAGTTTTCCCACATAGGCGCCCATGGTGGACTGGTGGTCGATGGCGCGGAATTCGGCCGGTCCGAAGGGGGTGGAGAACTTCAGGCCGCGCAGCGCCGCCACCAGCTTCTCGTTGTCAGTGGAGTTGGCTTTCTTGATGGCGGCAAAAATCGCCTGCATGGTGGCATAACCCACCACCGAGCCGACCTTGGGGTATTCGCTGAAGCGGCGGTAGTAGTTGGCGGCGAAGCTGGCGTGCTCGCGCGAGTCGATCTGGTCCCAGGGGTAGCCGGTCACGATCCAGCCCTTGGGCGTCTCGTCCTTGAGCACGTCCAGGTATTCAGGCTCGCCCGACAGCAGCGACACCACGGGCGTCTTCGGGAAGATGCCGCGCTGGTTGCCTTCGCGCACCAGCTTGGCCAGGTCGGCGCCGAAAGTCACGTTGAAGATGGCGTCGGGTTTGCTCTGCATGGTGGCCTGCAGCGTGGTGCCGGCGTCCAGCTTGCCGAGCGCGGGCCACTGCTCGCCGACGAACTCCACATCGGGGCGTTTGGCCTTGAGCAGTTCCTTGAAGGCCGCGACGGCGCTGGTGCCGTATTCGTAATTAGGCGCGATCACGGCCCAGCGCTTGGCCGGCAGCTTGGCAGCCTCTTCGACCAGCATGGCGGCCTGCATATAAGTACCGGGGCGCAGGCGGAAGGTGTAGCGGTTGCCTTTGTCCCAGATCAGGGCATCGGTCAGCGGTTCGCTGGCGATGAACACCTTTTTGTTCTTCTGGGCGTGGTCGGCCAGCGCCAGCCCGACGTTGGACAAAAAGCCGCCGGCCAGCACGTCGACCTTTTCCTTGGAGGTCAGCTCAATCGCGTGGCGCAGGGCTTCTTCGGGTTTGCCGGCGTCGTCGCGGGCAATGACCTCAACCTTGCGGCCCAGCAGGCCGCCGGTGACGTTGATCTCTTCCACGGCAAGCTGCCAGCCCTGGCGGTAGGGCTGGGTGAACTGGGGGATGGTCGAATAGCTGTTGATTTCGCCGATCTTGATGGGCGCTTTCGAGCCGCCCTGCGCCAGCGCCAGGGTGGCCGTCAAAGCCAGGAACAAACCGCCCAGCAGGGCAGATTTCGCAAATTTCACGGTTTTCTCCAAAATTGAGCGATGCCATCCGTCAAGCTGGCGCCTGCGGGGCTGCCAGCCGGGAAAAGCAGGGACTGTACCAGTGCATTGTGAATACCGGGACGCCTGGATGCGCGATTGTGGACTTCCTTTAAGCCGCTCACGCCTCAAATTCACAGGAAATCCGCATGGATGCTTGCGAATAAGCTTATCCAGATAACGGCAGAACAAATGTGTAGTTTGTTTTTATAAGCAGCGCATTTACATTTTCCGGCATGCATGAATTTGCCTTCGTATTTGCCGGCTTTGCCGTGGGTTTGGTGGTCGGCCTGACCGGGGTGGGCGGCGGCTCGCTGATGACGCCGCTGCTGATCTTCTTTTTCGGCATCAAGCCGCACCTGGCCATAGGCACCGACCTGCTGTTCGCCGCCTTCACCAAGATGGGCGGCACGGTGAGCCTGGCGCGCGCCAGGGTGGTCGACTGGAAAATCGTCGGCCAGACCGCCGCGGGCAGCATCCCGGCCTCGCTCGCCACACTTTATATGCTGCAGCGCCTGGGCCCGGCGAATCCGGGCACCCAGGCCATCATGACCACCACCCTCGGGCTGGCGCTGCTGCTGACGGCCGGCGCCACTTTCTACAAGGTGTTGCGCGGCAAGACCGCCCCCACCACCATCGCCCCAGAACAAATCGTCGAAGCCACGCGCTCGCGCCACTGGGCGCTGCCGCTGCTGTTCGGCGCGGTCATCGGCACGCTGGTTACGCTGACCTCGGTCGGCGCGGGCGCCATCGGCGTGATCGTGCTGATGCTGCTCTACCCCACCCTGCCCCTGCCGCGCATCGTGGCGGCCGACATCGCCCATGCCGTGCCGCTGACGTTGGTGGCCGGCCTGGGCCATGCCTCCATCGGTTCGGTCGACTGGTCGCTGCTGATCAAGCTGCTGGCCGGCTCCCTGCCCGGCATCTGGCTGGGCTCGCACCTGGTGCACAAGACGCCGGACCGCGTGATCCGCTCGCTGCTTTCGGTGCTGCTGGCCTATGCCGGCGTGAAGCTGATCTCGATCTGAGTTTGATCCGGGCCGCCTGAAACTGTTTTCCTGAATAAAAATCCCCACGTTTGAATCCCGACAGCCATGTACCAATACACAGAATTTGACCGAGAGTTCGTCAAGGCCCGCGCCGGCCAATACCGCGACCAGCTGAGCCGCTGGCAGGCGGGCAAGCTGCCCGAAGACGAATTTCGCCCGCTGCGCCTGCAGAACGGCTGGTATGTGCAGCGCTACGCGCCCATGCTGCGCGTGGCCGTGCCTTACGGTGAACTCTCCAGCGCGCAGGTGCGCGTGCTGGCCAAGATCGCCCGTGAATACGACCAGCCCAATGCCGCGCTGTTCAAGGAAGCCCAGGCCAAGCAGGACCAGCTCGGCCCCGTCAACCTCAAAAGCGGCCTGTCGGTCAGTTCCAAGCTGACGACCGGTTATGCCCACTTCACGACGCGCCAGAACGTTCAGTACAACTGGATTCCGCTGGACAAATCGGCCGACGTGATGGACCTGCTGGCCAGCGTCAACATGCACGGCATCCAGACCAGCGGCAACTGCATACGCAACATCACCAGCGACGAGCGCGCCGGCATTGCGGTCGACGAGATCGCCGACCCGCGTCCCTTCGGCGAAATCCTGCGCCAGTGGAGCACGCTGCACCCCGAGTTCGCCTTCCTGCCGCGCAAGTTCAAGATCGCCATCAGCGGTGCCCGCGAAGACCGCGCCGCCACGGCCTGGCATGACGTGGGCCTGCACCTGGTGCGCAACGCCGAGGGCGAGCTGGGCTTCAAGGTGCTGGTGGGCGGCGGCATGGGCCGCACGCCGGTCATCGGTACGGTGATCCGCGAGTTCCTGCCCTGGAACCAGATCATGAATTACCTGGAAGCCGTGGTGCGTGTGTACAACCGCTACGGCCGCCGCGACAACATCTACAAAGCCCGCATCAAGATCCTGGTGAAGGCCGAAGGCCAGCGCTACATCGACGACGTCGAGGCCGAGTACAAGCAGATCCTCGAGCACGACGGTGCGCCGCACACCATCACGCAGGAAGAACTGGACCGCGTGACGGCCTCCTTCGTGCCGCCCACGCTCAACTGCGACCGCAAGAGCGCCGACGCCAAGATCGCCAACATCCTGCGCGCCGCCGCCGAGGACGATATTGAGTTCGGCCGCTGGCTGCAGCGCAACGTGGCGCCGCACCAGAACCCCGACCTGCGCGCCGTGACGCTGTCCTTCAAGCGCCTGGGCCAGGCCCCGGGCGACGCGACGGCCGACCAGCTCGACATCGCCGCCGACCTGGCCGACCAGTTCAGCGCCGGCGAGGTGCGCGTCACGCACGACCAGAACCTGCTGCTGCCCTGGGTGCGCTGCGACGAGCTTCCCGAACTCTGGCGCGCCGCCCGCAAGGCCGGTTTTGCCAGGCCCAACATCCACCTGCTGACCGACATGATCGCCTGCCCCGGCGGCGATTTCTGCTCGCTGGCCAATGCGCGCTCCATCCCCATCGCCGAGGCCATCACCGAGCGCTACCAGGACATGGACGAGCTGCACGACCTGGGCGAGATCGACCTGCACATCAGCGGCTGCATCAACTCCTGCGGCCACCACCACAGCGGCCACATCGGCATCCTGGGCGTCGACAAGGACGGCCTGGAGTGGTACCAGGTCTCGCTGGGCGGCTCCGACGGCTCCACGCTGAGCGGCGCCTCGGTGGCCGGCAAGGTGGTGGGCCCTTCGTTCACGGGCGCCGAAGTGCCCGAAGTCATTGAAGCGGTGCTGGACACCTACCGCCAGCTGCGCGAGGACGGCGAAACCTTTATCGCCACCTTCCGCCGCGTCGGCATCGAACCCTACAAGGCCGCCGCCAAGGCCGCGCGCTTTGCCCCCAACACCGTCGCGCACTGAAAGGAGCCACGATGAAACTACTGCCTTTCGCCGAACACCATGGCGCCGACCAGGCCGGCGTGCTGACGCTGGCCAACGACAGCGATCCCTTTGAAGTCTCGCTGGACGGCATCACGCGCATCGACCTGCATTTCCCGAAGTTCACCGACGGCCGCGCCTACAGCCAGGCTTTCCTGCTGCGCCGCCGCCGCGAATTCAAGGGTGAAATCCGCGCCACCGGCGACGTGCTGGTGGACCAGCTGGCGCAAATGGAGCGCAGCGGCTTTGACACCGCGGTGCTGCGCGCCGACCAGGACTTGGGCGTCGCGCAGCGCGTGCTGGCCAGCTACCCCGGTTACAGCGCGGGCAAATACCAGGGCGATGCCGTAGACGTGCAACCCCACTTCAAGGAAGCGGCTACCGCCTGAACACCATGAGCCTCGACCTTGCAAAGATCAACGCAGAACTCGGCCACAACGCGCAGGGCCTGGTGGGCTGGGCCGTGGGACTGGGCCGCCCCGCCATCGTCACCACCAATTTCCGCCCCTTCGAGGCGGTGATACTGCACATGGTGACGCGCGCCAATCCCCGCGTGCCCGTGGTCTGGATGGACAACGGCTACAACACCGAGGCCACCTACCGCTTCGCCGACGAAGTGACGAAGCTGCTCAAGCTGGACCTGCATATTTACCTGCCGCGCCGCTCCCGTGCGCACCGCGAGGCCGTGGAAGGCCCGACCCCGTCGCTGGACGATCCACGCCATACAGCCTTCACGGAAGAAGTGAAACTCGAGCCCTTTGCCCGGGCCTTGCGTGAAACCGCGCCCCAGGTCTGGTTCACGGCCTTGCGCGCCACCGACACCGCGGTACGCGCGCAGATGGACCCGGTCAGCGTCAACCCCGACGGCCTGATCAAGGTCGCGCCGCTGCTGCACTGGTCGTCCAAGGACCTTTACCAGTACTGTGAAATCAACGGCCTGCCCAACAACTTTGACTATGTGGACCCTACCAAGGGCGAAGACAACCGCGAATGCGGCCTGCACCTTGCGCACTGACTGACCTATGAACGCCCGCACCCCCTCCCACCTGCTGCCAGCCGACCCGTCGACCTCCATCGCGCGGCTGTCCAACTCCCACCTCGATGCGCTGGAAGAAGAAACCATCTTTATCCTGCGTGAAGTGGCCGCCGCCTTTGAGCGCCCGGCCCTGCTGTTTTCGGGCGGCAAGGATTCACTGGTGATGCTCAAGTGCGCGGAAAAAGCTTTCGGCGTGGGTCGCATTCCCTACCCGCTGCTGATGATAGACACCGGCCACAACTTTCACGAGGTGACCGACTTCCGCGATTTGCGCGCGAGAGAACTGGGCGCCGAGCTGATCGTGCGCAACGTCGAGGACTCGATGAAACGCGGCACCGTGCGCCTGGCCCATCCCGGCGAGTCGCGCAATGTGCACCAGTCGGTCACGCTGCTCGAGGCGATTGACGAATTCCGTTTTGACGCCCTGATTGGCGGCGCGCGCCGCGACGAGGAAAAAGCCCGCGCCAAGGAGCGCATCTTTTCGCACCGCGACAGCTTCGGCCAGTGGCAGCCCAAGGCCCAGCGCCCCGAGCTCTGGACGCTGTTCAACACGCGTCTGCAGCCCGGCGAGCACTTTCGCGTGTTCCCGATCTCCAACTGGACCGAACTCGACGTGTGGCAGTACATCGAGCGCGAAAAGATCGCGCTGCCTTCGCTTTACTACGCGCACCAGCGCAAGGTGGTCGAGCGCAAAGGCCTGCTGGTGCCAGTGACCGAGCTCACACCCGCGCGCGACGGCGAGCAGGTGGTGGAAAAGACCGTGCGTTTTCGTACCGTGGGTGACATCACCTGCACCTGCCCGGTCGACAGCCCAGCCGCGACGGCCGCCGAGATCGTGATCGAGACACTGGCCGCCGACGTCAGCGAGCGCGGCGCCACGCGCATGGACGACAAGACGTCCGACGCCTCCATGGAAAAGCGCAAGAAAGACGGGTATTTCTGATGAGCACGACTGATTTGATCGCCGGCGACGCCAAGCTCGCAACGGTTCCCGGCCAGAACGACCTGAAGCCGGCCCTGAAATTCATCACCTGCGGCTCGGTCGACGACGGCAAGAGCACCTTGATCGGCCGCCTGCTGGTGGACAGCCGCGCGGTGCTGCAGGACCACCTGGCCGGTGTGCAGCGCGGCGGCGAGACCGACCTGGCCCTGCTGACCGACGGCCTGTCGGCCGAACGCGAGCAAGGCATCACCATCGACGTGGCCTACCGCTACTTCGCCACTGAAAGCCGCAAGTTCATCATCGGCGACGCGCCCGGCCATGAGCAGTACACCCGCAACATGGTGACGGCTGCCTCCAGCGCCGACGCCGCCATGGTGCTGGTCGACGCCACCAAGCTCGACTGGAAAAACCCCGCGCTGGAGCTGCTGCAGCAAACCCGCCGCCATTCGCTGCTGGTCAACCTGCTGCGCGTGCCGTCCATCGTGTTCGCGGTGAACAAGCTCGACGCGGTGGAAGACCCGGTGCTGGCCTTCAGGAACATCGCCGCGGCGCTGGCAGCTTTCGCCCAGGCCGCGCGCATCCCGGTCAAGGCCACCGTGCCGGTGTCGGCCCTCAAGGGCTACAACGTGGTCGACGCCAAACCCGGCTGGTGCGGCTATGAAGGCCTGTCGCTGCTGCAGTTGCTGGAGCACCTGCCGGCCACGAGCGCCGAGAGCACCGAAGCCTTTTCGTTCCCGGTGCAGTGGGTCGAGAAATTCTCGTCTTCGTCCGACACCTCGCAGGGCCGCCGCGTCTTCTGGGGGCGCGTTGCCACCGGCGGCGTGCAACCCGGCCAGAGCGTGACCATACTGCCGAGCGGCAAGACGGCGGTGGTGGCCCAGGTGCTGGACCACACCCGCGAGCCCAGGACCATCCTGGCCGGCCACAGCGCCGGCATCGTGCTGGACCGCGAAGTCGACGTGTCGCGCGGCGACTGGCTGCTGGCCGTGGACAGCTTCGAGCCCTCACGCGAAATCTCGGCCACCGTGGCCTGGATGGACGACGAGCCGCTGGTGGCAGGCCGTGTCTACTGGACACTGCACGGCCACCGCTGGGTCAAGGCCAAGGTCAAGCGCATCGTGCACAAGCTCGACGTGAACACCCTGGCCGAAGAAGACGCCAGCGAGCTGCCGCCCAATGCCATAGGCCACATCGAGTTAAGCCTGCAGGAGCCGCTGGCCACCCTGCCCTACGCGCGTTCGCGCATCCTGGGCTCGCTGGTGCTGGTGGATACCGCCTCGCACAGGACCTCGGGCGCGGCGCTGGTCATTTGAGCCGGCTTTCATGCGGGGCGCCCGTCGCTTCGCGTTCTTGATAACCCTGTTGTCGGAAACCTCTTAAAATCGAGGGTTTCCACCGATTAGCATAAAAAACATGACTCACATCGTCTCCGAAGCGTGCATCCGATGCAAATACACCGACTGTGTGGACGTCTGCCCCGTGGACTGCTTCCGCGAAGGCCCCAACATGCTGGTGATCGATCCCGATGAATGCATTGACTGCGCGGTCTGCATTCCCGAATGCCCGGTCAATGCCATCTATGCCGAGGAAGACGTTCCGGCCGACCAGATCGCCTTCATCAAGCTCAATGTGGAATTGAGCCGCGCCGAGGGCTGGAAAAGCATTACCAAGCGCAAGGACGCCCTGCCGGACGCCGAGGAATGGAAAGACAAGACGGGCAAACTGTCCGAACTGGTCCGCTGACCCGGGGCTCCGGCCCCTGGCCCTTCCCGGGCCGCCACGCGCGTCGACAGGCGCCCCAGGAACCATGGAACCCCAACTGAACCAAGAAGTGATCAACACCGCAGCCCAGCACGACGGCCCGATCGAAACCGATGCGGTCATTGTGGGCGCAGGGCCGGTGGGCTTGTTCCAGGTGTTCGAACTGGGCCTGCTGGAGATCAAGGCCCATGTGATCGATTCGCTGGCCTACCCCGGCGGCCAGTGCATAGAGCTCTATCCCGACAAGCCGATCTACGACATCCCCGCCGTGCCCATGTGCACGGGCAGGGAACTGACCGACAACCTGCTCAGGCAGATCGAGCCCTTCGGCGCGACCTTCCATTTCGGCCAGGAAGTCAGCGTGGTCGAAAAGCAGCAGGACGGTCGCTTCTTTGTCGAAACCTCCAAGGGCACGCGCTTCCTGACCAAAACCATTTTTATCGCGGCCGGTGTGGGTGCCTTCCAGCCCAAGCTGCTGCGCGTTGACGGCCTGGAGAAGTTTGACGACAGCCAGTTGTTTTATCGCGTGAAGAGCCCAGCCGACTTTGCCGGCAAAAACCTGGTGATCGTAGGCGGCGGCGATTCCGCGCTCGACTGGGCGCTGAATTTCGCCGCTGAAGGCCCGAATAAGGCCGAGAGCGTGATCCTCATCCACCGCCGCGACGGCTTCCAGGCGGCACCCGCCAGTGTGGCCAAAATGCGCGAGCTCTGCGATGCCTACGAGATGCAGTTCATCGTGGGCCAGGTCACCGGCTACGAAGAAAAAGAAGGCCGGCTGACCGGCGCCAAGGTCACCGGCCCGGACGGCGTGACGCGCGTGGTGCCGCTGGACGTGCTGCTGGTGTTCTTCGGCCTGTCGCCCAAGCTCGGGCCCATCGCCGACTGGGGCCTGGACATTGAGCGCAAGCAACTCAAGGTGGACACCGAGAAGTTCTCCACCAACATTCCCGGCATCTTCGCGGTGGGCGACATCAACATCTACCCCGGCAAGAAAAAACTGATCCTCAGCGGCTTCCACGAGTGCGCACTGGCGGCCTTCGGCGCGGCCCCCCTGATCTTCCCGGACAAAAAAATCCACCTGCAATACACCACGACCAGCCCGAAACTGCACAAGGTGCTCGGCGTCGAGTCTCCGGTATTCGACGACTGAGAGCTGCTCAAAAAACCCTCCTGGCGTTGTTGCGCCGCCTTGCCGTACTGGCGTACTGTCTGCGGCGACGCGCCTAGCCAGGACCGCTTCGCTGGGTTTTGTGAGCAGCTCTCCTCTTTAACGTTCCCTCAAGACAGCGGAAAGGTGCCGGCCGGATCGAGCGGCGCCAGCAGCGCTTGCAAATCTTCTGGCGTGAACTTGACCGCGCCGGCCGCGTCGCTACCCAGCACGCCTTCAGCCAGGGCCGCCTTGCGCGCCTGCAGTTCCAGCATGCGTTCCTCGATGCTGCCTTCGACCACAAGCTTGTAGACAAACACCGGCTGATCCTGCCCCAGCCTGTGGGCGCGGGCCGTGGCCTGGGCTTCGACCGCGGGGTTCCACCAGGGATCCACATGGATCACAGTGTCCGCGGCGGTAAGGTTCAGCCCGACACCGCCGGCTTTCAGGCTGACCAGCAGGATGGGCACAGTCTTCGCCTGGAATTTGCGCACCAGCGCGCCGCGCTGTTGCGGCGAGGTATCTCCCGTCAGTGAAAGCCAGGGCAGTTGCAGGGCGTCCAGCTCGGCCTCAATCAGCGACAGCATGCCGGTGAACTGCGAAAACACCAGCACGCGCCGGCCCTCGGCGACCAGTTCGGGCAGCATGCCCCGCAGCAGTTCGAGTTTGGCGCGCCCCATGGTCCTGACGGGTTTCACGCCTTTAAGCAGGTAGGGGTCGCAGCAAACCTGGCGCAGCTTGAGCAGCGCATCCAGGATGGTGATCTGCCCACCGGCAAAGCTGTTGCGGGCCAGCACGCGCCGCACCTGGATGTCTGCCGCCACCCGCACGCTTTCGTACAGCTCGCGCTGGCGGCCCTGCAGCTGCACACGCTTGATGACTTCGGTGCGCGGAGGCAATTCGGCGGCGACCTCTTCCTTGCGCCGGCGCAGGATAAAGGGACGCACGCGCTGGGCCAGCAACTGGGCGCGCAAGGTTTCGCCGTTGGTTTCTATGGGCCTGCGCCACTGGCGCGCAAAGCTGCGGGCATCGCCCAGGAAGCCGGGCATCAGGAAATCAAACTGCGTCCAGAGTTCGCCCAGGTGGTTCTCCAGCGGGGTTCCCGTCAGGCACAGGCGGTGGCGGGCGTTCAGCCGGCGCAAGGCACGCGCGCTACGGCCTGCGGCGTTCTTCACCCACTGGGCTTCGTCGAGGACCAGCAGGTGAAAGCGCTGGCGTTCCAGCACCTCCACGTCACGCCACAGCAGCGGGTAGGTCGTCAGCACGAGGTCGTGTTCGGCCATGCGTGAAAACGCCGTGTCCCGAGCGGGGCCCTGCAAGACCAGCACGCGCAGGCCGGGCGCCATGCGGGCGGCTTCGGCCTGCCAGTTGAAGACCAGCGAGGTGGGCACCACCACCAGCGAAGGCTGCGCCATGCGGCCGGCCTGCTTTTCGAGCAGCAGATGCGCCAGGGCCTGCGCGGTCTTGCCCAGGCCCATGTCGTCGGCCAGGATGCCGCCCAGTTGCTGGGCGCGCAGATATTGCAGCCAGGCCAGGCCTTCCAGCTGGTAGGGCCGCAAGCGGACACCCAGGCCTGCCGGCGCCGGCACGGGCTGCGGCTCACCCGCTTGTTTGAGTTGCCACGCCAGCGTGCGCAGCCCGGCATCGCCTTGCCACTGCCAGGCGCCCTGCAGGCCGGCGCGCCCGGCTCCGGTGTCCAGGGCGTCAAGACGCCAGGCGTCCCAGGGCGACAGCCGCAGCGGCCCCTCCCCTTGCCCCCGCTGTGGGTCGGTCAGCAAATCCAGCATGGCGCCCACAATGCCCTTGATCAGGGCGGCCGGCGCCTCGATGCGCTTGCCGCCGGGTGCGCGCAGCAGGATCACGGCCGTGTCGTCAATCGCAAAGACCTGGCGGGCATTGAGCCAGCGCGGGTCGCGCCGCAGCAGGTCGGCCAGCATGGGCGCCAGGTCCAGGGTCTGGCCGTCGACTTCCACGCCCAAGGTCAGCAGCCATGAGCCTTCGCGCGCGGGCAGGCCCAGGCCGGTCACCACCGGCGCACGGCCGCGCAGGGGCGCCGCCACCTCCTTGCCCAGCACCTCGCCGGTGTCTGGGCTGACGATCAGGCGCCAGGCGTCCACCGGCACGCTCTCGTGCGCAAAGCCCGGCCGGACGACGACGGCCCAGCCCTGGGCCTGCAGGGCAGGCAGTCGCTCGGCCCAGAAATCGCCGAAAAAATCCTCCTGCAACAGCGACCACAGCTGCTCGTGGCCGGTGGCGGCCTCCTCGCTGCGCCACTGCAAGGTGTCGGCCGGCACAGGATGAAGGCCGAGTGTCCAGAGGCTGTCCAGCGCCTCGGCCTCGGCCGCCAGGTCGCGCTGCATGAGGACTTCCCTGCCCTGGGCGTCGTCCAGGGCCTGGAGGGGCGCGGCGCGGCTGTTGAGCACCGTCTTGGGGGCCGGCGTTTCCCAGCGCAGGCCGCCTTCGGTGGCATAGGTCCAGTCCACGCGCGCCACGGTGACGCTGTCGCCGCGCGGGCCGAAGGGCCCGGCGGGTTTCATGCCCAGCAAGCCGTCGCCCCGCGTGAGAGTCTGCAGCGTGAGGCGCGGGCGAAACCGGCCCGGCACCGGGGGCTGGCGTTTCACCGCGGCCATGGCATGTGTTGGCAAAAATGCATGGGCCTGATTGTCCACGCGGCCGTGTCCTGTCGGGGCGCAGTCAAGACCACCAGAATGAATCCGCCTACAATTTGCGCAGTGCCCGCAAGGGCGCTTTCGCTGGGGGTGTTGCTGTGGTTCGCAAGCGCGGACGGCGGCGGCTGAGAAAGTCCCTTTGAACCTGATTGAGGTAATCCTCGCGCAGGGAAGCATGTTCTGTAGTCCCGCTGTCTTGCGGGGCTCCAGGCAGGCCGACCTCGCATTGACGACGATCGGAACCGTTGATGACCACCACATCCACTTCTGCAACCGCGGACAACACCGCGCTCACGCCCCTGCCCGCGGGTGACCGCCTGTTCGGCTGGAGCGACCATGCCGCGCTCTGGCTCAGCCTGGGCGTGGGCCTGCTGGTAATGCAGATAGGCGCTTACCTGGTGCCGGCCCTGGGCACACAGACGGCGCTGGCGGTGATCGTCTGCGGCTCCATCCTGGGCGCGGGCCTGCTGGCCTGGACGGCCAAAATCGGCTGCGACAGCGGTCTTTCGAGCGCGGGGCTGATGCATGCCACCTATGGCAGCAGCTTTGCACGCCTGCCGGTGCTGCTCAACATCGTGCAGCTGATTGGGTGGACCACCTTCGAACTCGTGGTGATGCGCGACGGCACCGTTGCCATCGCCCGCCAGTCCGGCAGCTTTGCCGGTGCCTTGTGGCCGCTGCTGGCCACGCTACTGTGGGGCGCGGTGCTGCTGGCGCTGCTGTCGGGCTCCATGGTCAAACTGGTGCGCAAATTCATAGGCCGCTACGGCCTGCCGCTGGTCATCGCCTCGCTGCTATGGCTGAGCTGGCAGTTCCTCGTCAAAGCCGATGCGCAGGGGCTGGCCGCGCTCTGGAATCGGCCCGGCACAGGCGGCATGAGCACCTTGTCAGCATTGGACCTGGTGATCGCGATGCCGGTCTCGTGGCTGCCGCTGGTGGCGGATTTCGCGCGCCACGGGCGTGACGGCAACAGCGCCCTGCGCGGCACCTGGCTGGGCTATGCCATCGCCAATATCTGGTGCTACGCGCTGGGCGTGCTGGTGGCCGTCACGACGCCCAGCACCGACCTGGTCGCCGCGCTGCTGCTGGCGCAAGGCGGGCTGGTCGCGCTGGGATTGATCCTGATCGATGAAGTCGACAACGCTTACGGCGACCTGTACTCGGGCTCGGTGGCCGGCCACAGCCTGAAGCCGGCCTGGAGCGTGCGCCGCTGGGGCGTGGGCCTGGCCCTGCTGTGCACCGCGTTGGCGCTGGTACTGCCCATGCACAGCCTGGAGCCGTTTTTGCTGATGCTCAGCTCGGTGTTCGTTCCCTTGTACGGCGTGATCCTGGCGCGCCTGGCCGGCACGCCTCACATCGCCTCGCTGGTGGCCGGGCGCAAGGTGAATGCCAGCGCCGTCGCGATCTGGCTGCTGGGCATTGCCTGCTACCACCTGTGCGCGAAGTTCGCGCCGGATTGGGGCGCTGCGCTGCCGACGCTGGTGTTGACCTTTGCTTTGGCGCGAATCACCCGCGCCAGCCCTGGTGGAATTACCGCAGCGGCTTGAGCCGCATTGCGATAGGCGCGTAGCCGTGGTTTAACGGCCCGCTGCCGGCGCCCGTGCGCACCCGGGCACCGGCCGCCATCGCCGCGCGCACAAAGTCGCGCGCCAGCTGTACGGCCTCCAGCAGGGGCTTTCCAAGTGCCAGGTGCGCGGCAATCGCGGACGACAGCGTGCAGCCGGTGCCGTGGGTGTTGGGACTGGGAATACGCGGCCCGCGCATCCAGTGCAGCTCGCCGCTTTGGGTGGCCAGCAGGTCGCTCACCACGTCGCCGGGCAAATGCCCACCTTTAAGCAACACGGCGCGCGCGCCTTTGGCCAGCAGTTCCTGCGCGGCGGCCTGCATCGCCTGTTCATCGGCCAGCGGCCGGCCGACCAGCAGCGAGGCTTCATCGAGGTTGGGGGTGACCAGGACGGCGCGCGGAAACAGCTCACGCACCAGGACGGCAATCGCCGGGTTGTCGATCAGCACCGCGCCGCTGGTCGCGACCATGACCGGGTCCAGCACCACGTTCGGCAGCGCGTGGCGGTCAATCGCCCCGGCCACGGTCAACACGATGTCGGGCGCATGCAGCATGCCTATCTTCACCGCATCGGCGCCTATGTCTTCGATGACGGCGTCTATCTGGTCGCTCAGCATCTGCGGCGGAACGCCGTGGATGGCGCGCACACCGCGCGTGTTCTGGGCCGTCAGCGCGGTGATGGCCGTCATGCCGTAGCAGCCCAGTGCGGCGAAGGTCTTGAGGTCGGCCTGGATGCCGGCCCCGCCGCCGCTGTCGGAACCCGCGATGCTCAGCACGCGGGGGTATTCGTGGTCAAAGAGAGTGTCAGTCATTCGTTTGTCCTTGGCCTCAAGCCTTGCCGCACAGGGACCTGAGCGTGGCGGCGGCGCTTCGCGGGTCGTCCGCGGCGCACAGCGCGCTCACCAGAGCCAGGCCGTCGGCACCCGCGCGCAGCACCTCGCGCGCATTGCCGGCATGGATGCCGCCTATGGCCACCAGCGGCAAGGGCGTGGCGGCCCGCACAACGGCCAGCCCTTCCAAGCCCCAGGGATCTTTGGTATCGGTTTTGGTGGGGGTCGAAAAAATGGGACTCACGCCCAGGTAGTCAACCTGCAGCGCCGCGCTTTGCTGCACGTCGTCCATGGATTCGACCGACCATCCGATGAACACGTCCGGAGGCAGCAGCTTGCGTGCCTCGTCGGCCGGAAGGTCGTTCTGGCCCAGGTGCACGCCGTCGGCGCCGCAGGCCAGCGCAATGTCGATGCGGTCGTTGATGACCAGCGGTATGCCGAGGGGCGCCAGCAGCGCCTTCAGGATCAGGGCCTGGGCCAGGAACTCGCGCGTGCCCAGTTGCTTTTCGCGCAGCTGCACGCAGCTGACCCCGCCCTGCACAGCCGCGGCGACGACGTCGGCCAGCGGCCGGCCGCGCATCATCGCCTGGTCGGTGACCAGGTAGAGCCGCAAGGCATCGGGGTTCAAGCGTGCCATGCCTTGTCCCTCACCCGCTTGCCAGTTCCAGCTTCAGACGAGCCGTGAACGTGGCTTTGTCCAGCAATTGCAATTCGTCCAGCAGTTGCACGGCCATGCTGCCTACGCCCAAGCCGCGTGCCTGCGTTTTTTCCGCCGCCACTTCGCCGGCCACACCCAGAAACGCCATGGCCGCCGTGGTGGCACGCCAGGCATCGGGCTGCACCGCACAAAACGCACCCACAAGCGCGGTGGCCGAGCAGCCGACGCCGGTGATGCGTGCCATCCACGGATGGCCGTTGGAGAGCCGGGCCCAGCGGCGGCCTGCATCCAGGATGTGGTCGGTCTCGCCGCTCACGCAGACCACGCCCTCGGTGCGCGCCGCCAGCGCCCGCGCGGCGTCCAGCGCATCACCGGCTTTAGCGCTGCTGTCGACGCCGCGCGTTTTCACGGCGGCACCGGCCGTGCTCATGATTTCAGAGCCGTTGCCGCGAATGACAGTGGGGGCGGCGACGGCGAGCAGGCTCTCCAGCGCGGCATTGCGGTAAGGCGTCGCGCCCGCGCCCACCGGGTCGAGCACGCTGGGAATCCCGCGTGCCGTGGCAGCGGCCAAGGCCAGCTTCATGCTTTCGACCCAGTAGGGATCCAGCGTGCCGATGTTGAGCACCAGCGCCTGGGCGATGCCCGCCATGTCACGCACCTCTTCATGCGCATGCGCCATGACGGGCGAGGCGCCCGCCGCCAGCAGCACATTGGCGTTGAAATTGATCACCACGAGGTTGGTGATGCAGTGCACGAGCGGCGAACGCTCGCGGACCGCCATGAGGTCCGACCAGAGATCTGAAGCGGAAAGGTTGGAAGCCATGTGCGTTTACTCTGGATGATGGTACTGACGGGCCGCGCGTCGGAAGGGAGTCAGGCCTGCGCCGGTGAAGAGCCAGAAAGCGCCAAGCAATTATCGCGGAATGACGCATGGCGGGAGGAGCCGCCGTTTTCGCACCACAGGATCACCCGGCTCCCGGATTTTTTTTGTCGATTCGGGCCCATCCCATCTGCGAAACCGGGACGGGCGCCTAGAATGAATTTCCGCAACGGCCTGCGTTGTGCTTTTCGAATCCAACCCGCTCTTCAGCGCAAACCCATGAGTCAAACCCCGGTTCACGATTCCCATAACCAGGATCTTCTGGAAGTCATCCCTTGGGGGGCCCGCAAACTGATTGAGGTCGGGTGCAGCTCAGGCGCCCTGGCAAGAGAGTTCAAGAAAATATCGCCGGACTGCCACTACTTCGGCATCGAGATAGACGCGGCCTACGCAAAGCTGGCAGACCGCTATTGCAACGAGACCCTGGTCATGGACATCGAGAATGCCGACGATGCATTCTGGAACAAGCATGCGGACAGGGACTGCTGGATTTTCGGCGACTGCCTTGAGCACCTGAGGGATCCCTGGACCGTCCTGCGTAAGGTACGCAAGGCCATGCCTTCGGGAGCAGCCATTGCAGCGTGCATTCCCAACGCGCAGCACTGGTCCCTCCAGGCCCGGTTGAGCATTGGGGATTTCCGCTATGCAGAAAGCGGCTTGCTGGACAAGACCCATTTGCGCTTTTTCTCGAAGCAAACCATCCTGGAAATGTTCAACGATACGGGTTTCACGGTCACCGAATGCGTCCCCAGAATCTTCCCGGAACCCGCGAGGGAGCAATTCCTTCCTGTCATTGGACAACTCGCAAAGCTGGCGGGCGCAGATCCACAAACCGCGGTGGAGGATGCCATGCCCCTGCAGTACGTCGTGAGGGCCGAACCGCGATAACAAACAAGGAAGTCATCGGGAGAAATACCTCGGGCTTAAAAAAGCGTAAAAATTGACGCTATAATCTAAGGCTGTATTCCTCAATAGCTCAGTTGGTAGAGCGCCGGACTGTTAATCCGTAGGTCCCTGGTTCGAGCCCAGGTTGAGGAGCCAGTGAATTCCGGTAATGGGCACTCTTGTAGTGCCCATTTCTTTTTGTGCCGCCGGAACACGCAAAGCCGGAGCATCAGGCCGCGCCATCGCTCGCCGGCCTTGCTGCCAAAATCCGCTCGGCTACCATGTGCGCATGCCCTTCCCGGCCCGCCGCTTCCACCGTTTCATGCCGATGCGCTTTTAAGCCATGGGAAAACTCCCACGCCCCGTGCCCTGGCTTGCCGCCGGCGAAAACTTTCCGCCGCTGGAGGAAGCGTGGAGCCATCACGACCCTGCCCCCGGCTTGCTTGCCGCGGGCGCCACGCTGGACGTGCCCACGCTGATCGAGGCTTATTCCCGCGGCATCTTCCCGTGGTTCAGCCTGGGCCAGCCCCCGCTTTGGTGGAGCCCCGATCCCCGCATGGTCTTGCAGACCCGACATTTCAAACTGCATCACTCGCTGCGCAAAACGCTAACCCGCTTTCGGGATCAGCCCAGTTGTGAAATCCGCTTTGACAGTACCTTCGAACGCGTCATCCAGGCCTGCGCGAGCAAGCCGCGCGCCGGCCAACCGGGGACCTGGATTGTTCCCGATATGGTCCAGGCTTACACCAGCCTTCATAGGGCGGGCTATGCCCACAGCGTGGAAACCTGGGTGGACGGCGAACTGGCCGGCGGTCTTTATTGCGTCAATCTTGGCTGCATGGTGTTCGGCGAATCGATGTTTGCCCACCAGACCGATACCTCCAAGATCGCGTTGGCGGCTCTGGTGGCTTTTTGCCTCGCCCATGAGATTGGCATGATCGATTGTCAGCAGAACACCCGGCACCTGGCGTCTCTGGGGGCGGGCGAAATCAGCCGACAGGAATTTGTCTCCCACCTTGACCGGAACGTGGGCAAAACCCCTCCACTCTGGGAGTTCAAACCCGTATACTGGAATCAGCTTCTGACGACGGGAATGACAGACCTACCGTGACGCACCTCAAAGACCTGCCCCTGCAAACCTTGCAGTTTTATGCAACGGCGCCCTATCCCTGCAGCTACCTGCCGGGCAAACAGGCCCGCTCGCAGGTCGCAACGCCCAGCCACCTGATTCACAACGATGCCTACTCGGACCTGGTGACCAACGGCTTCCGGCGCAGCGGCATGTTCACCTACCGCCCTTACTGCGACGGCTGCCAGGCCTGCGTGCCGCTGCGGGTGCCGGTTCAGCTCTTCAGCCCGGACCGCAGCCAGCGCCGCGCCTGGAACCGCCACCACACGCTGCATGCACGCATCCTCAAGCTCTGCTTCATGCCCGAGCATTACCAGCTCTACCTGCGCTACCAGAACGGCCGCCATGCCGGCGGCGGCATGGACCACGACAGCATCGACCAGTACACGCAGTTCCTGCTGCAAAGCCGGGTCAACTCGCGCCTGGTGGAGTTCCGCGAAACCCTGCCCAACGGCGAGCCGGGCGCGCTCAAGATGGTCTCTATCCTGGACGTCCTGGAAGACGGCATTTCGGCGGTCTACACTTTTTATGAGCCGGACGCCCGCGCGAGCTACGGCAACTACAGCGTGCTCTGGCAAATCGAGCAGGCGCGCCGCCTGGAACTGCCTTACGTCTACCTGGGCTACTGGATCGCCGAAAGCCCGAAGATGAACTACAAGGCAGGGTTCAAACCCAATGAAGTGCTGATGGACGGCCGCTGGGTGCTGTCCTCAACGCCTTCCGTGGCCACTTCAGGCTGCACCACCGGCAACCCCGACCCCGCTCAGGCCTGAGTCTTCGCAAGCATCATCAGGCGCTTTTGCATTTCACAGGGTAAAATTTGCAGCAGAAAGCCTGCACATGAAAAAGCCCGATTCCGCCCTCCCCGCCACACCGACCGTCCAGGTCATTGAACGGATGTTCACACTGCTTGAAATCCTGGCGAATCGCGAGGAAGCGCTGTCACTCAAGGAAATCAGTGAAAAATCGGGCCTGCATCCTTCCACAGCGCACCGCATCCTGAATGACCTGGCCACCGGCCGTTTTGTCGACCGCCCTGCCGCCGGCAGCTACCGGCTGGGCATGCGCCTGCTGGAACTGGGTAACCTCGTCAAGGCGCGCCTGGACGTGCGTGACGCGGCGCTGATCCCCATGCGCGAGCTGCACAAGATCACCCAGCAGCCGGTGAACCTGAGCATGCGCCAGGGCGACGAGATCGTGTATGTGGAGCGCGCCTACAGCGAGCGCTCCGGCATGCAGGTGGTGCGCGCCATCGGCGGCCGCGCGCCGCTGCATCTGACGTCCGTCGGCAAGCTGTTCCTGGCTTTTGACGATCCCCAGCGCCTGCGCACCTATGCGACGCGCACCGGGCTTTCGGGGCAGACGCGCAACAGCATCACCCAATTGCCTGTGCTCGAGCGCGAGCTTTCCAAGGCGCGCCAGTACGGCATCGCGCGCGACAACGAAGAACTGGAACTGGGGGTGCGCTGCATGGCCGCCGGCATTTACGACGACCAGAACAAGCTGGTGGCGGGCTTGTCGATTTCAGCACCGGCAGACCGGCTTGATGAGCACTGGCTGCCCAAGCTGCAGGCAACGGCCAATGAGATTTCAGCGGCGCTGGGCTACAGGCCTAAATAAAAAACCGACAGTTTTGGGCGCGGCCGCAACGGCCGGCAATCAGCCGTTTGCCTGCTTGGCGGAGGCGCTGACGTTGAGCTTGGGCTCGGCGCTCACGGGGTTGGACTCCACCCAGCGGCGCACACGCTCAGCATCGCCGAGGCGGCTCAGCTTGCCGGCGGAATCCAGGAACACCATGATCAGCTTGCGGCCGGCGATCTTGGTCTGCATGACCAGGCATTGGCCGGCTTCGGAGATGTAGCCGGTCTTCTGCAGGCCGATGTCCCACTCGGGATTCTTCACGAGGCGGTTGGTGTTGTTGTACTGCAGCGTGCGGCTGCCAACGGCCACCTGGTAACCGGTGGAGGTCGACAGCTCGCGCAGCATGGGGTCGCCATGGGCGGCATTGACCAGCGTCGCCAGGTCCTGCGCGCTCGACTGGTTGCGGCTGGACAAGCCGGTGGGCTCGACATAGCTGGTGTCGGTCATGCCCAGCATCTTGGCCTTGGCATTCATCAGGCTCACGAAGGTGCCCATGCCGCCGGGATAGGTGCGGCCCAGGGCGTGTGCCGCGCGGTTTTCGCTGGACATCAGGGCCAGGTGAAGCAGTTCGCCGCGGGTCAGCGTGGTACCAACCTTGAGGCGCGAGCTGCTGCCCTTTTCGGTGTCGACGTCATCCTGCGTCACGGTGATCAGCTCATCCATGGGCAGCTTGGCGCCGCTGATGATGACGCCGGTCATCAGTTTGGTGAGGGATGCGATAGGCAGCACAGCATGGTCGTTCTTGCTGAACAGCACTTCGCGCGTGTCCTGGTCAATCACCAGCGCCACGCTGGACTTGAGCTCCAGCGGATCCTGGGCGCTGTGCAGGCCGGCGATCTGGCCGAAGGAAGGTTTGGGAGGCACAGAGACGCGGATGATGCTGCGGCGCTTGGTACCTGCAACAAAACGTACGCTCTTGCGCGTGGAGACAACTTTTTTGGAGGCGGACGCCTTGGACGAAGCGTGCTGCTTTTTGACAATGGTGTTTTTGGCGGTCGCCGCATTGGCGGCGGGCACTGCAAAGGCGGCTATCAGAGCCACGAATCCAACGATTTTTAATGCGCGATTGAAAATCTGATGAGACATGGTGAATATTGCCTGCGTGGGGATTGCAATGGGTGGGATGGCTGGAGTGTATACAAATAGAAAAAGTCACGCAATATCAAAAACTTGCGTGACTTTCCTAAAAACACACTCACTTTGTGCGATTTTTAACGCCCAAAGCCCTATCCGCACTCAGACCCAACGCCAAGTCGTTGAATATAAAGGATTTTATTTTCCGACTTGTTACATTATCCCTGCGCGGCGACCCGGTCGGCTTTACTTTGAAGTTTGTTCAGGGCGCTCAAATAGGCTTTGGCGGACGCCACCACGATGTCCGGGTCGGCACCCACGCCATTGACCACCCGCCCGCTGTTCTGCAGGCGCACCGTGACCTCCCCCTGGCTTTCCGTCGACCCGCTGATGGCGTTCACGGAGTAAAGCACCATCTCGGCACCGCTTTTGACGTGTGATTCGATGGCCTTGAGGGAGGCATCTACAGGACCGTTGCCGTCGGACTCGCCTTTGACTTCCTTGCCGGCGACCGTGAACACGACGCTGGCCTGGGGGCGTTCGCCGGTTTCGCTGTGTTGTGACAGGGACACAAAGCCGTACTGCTCGTTGTCGTGGGAAGCGCTTTCGTCGCTCGCCAGCGCCAGGATGTCTTCGTCGAAGATTTCGCTCTTGCGGTCCGCGAGTTCCTTGAACTTGGCGAAGGCGTTGTTGATGTCCGCCTCGCTTTCCATGGCCACACCGAGCTCCAACAGGCGCTGCTTGAAGGCGTTGCGCCCGCTCAGCTTGCCCAACACGATCTTGTTGGCGCTCCAGCCCACGTCCTCGGCGCGCATGATTTCGTAGGTGTCGCGCGCCTTGAGCACGCCGTCCTGGTGAATGCCCGAGGCGTGCGCAAACGCATTGGCGCCGACCACGGCCTTGTTCGGCTGCACCACAAAACCGGTGGTCTGGCTTACCATGCGGCTGGCCGCCAGGATGTGCTGCGTGTCTATGCCCAGGTCAAGGCCGAAATAATCCCTGCGCGTTTTGACGGCCATCACCACTTCTTCCAGTGAGCAGTTGCCGGCACGCTCGCCCAGGCCGTTGATGGTGCATTCCACCTGCCGCGCGCCGCCGATTTTCACGCCGGCCAGCGAGTTGGCGACCGCCATGCCCAGGTCGTTGTGGCAGTGCACCGACCAGACGGCCTTGTCGCTGTTGGGGATACGCTCGCGCAGGTTCTTGATGAAATTGCCGTAGAGCTCGGGGATGGCGTAGCCCACGGTGTCGGGCACGTTGATGGTGGTCGCGCCTTCCTTGATCACCGCTTCCAGCACACGGCACAGGAAGTCGGGATCGGAGCGGTAACCGTCTTCAGGGCTGAACTCGATGTCGCCCATCAGGTTTTTGGCAAAGCGCACCGAGAGCTTGGCCTGCTCGAACACCTGGTCGGGCGTCATGCGCAGCTTCTTTTCCATGTGCAAGGCGCTGGTCGCCAGGAACAGGTGCAGGCGCCCGGAGGCCGCCGGCTTCAGGGCCTCGGCGGCGCGGGAAATATCCCTGTCGTTGGCGCGCGCCAGCGAACAGACGGTGGAGTCCTTGATGACCTCCGAAATGGCTTTGACGCATTCGAAGTCGCCGTTGGAGCTTGCGGCAAAACCGGCCTCGATCACGTCGACCTTCAGGCGCTCCAGCTGACGGGCGATCCGCAGCTTTTCATCCCGGGTCATGGATGCGCCGGGCGACTGCTCTCCGTCGCGCAAGGTGGTATCGAAAATAATGAGTTTGTCGGTCATGGTGGGCTCCTGGCGCGCGGGGCGCTCTGTGTTTTAGGTGGCTTGAATCGGTTTAATCGCTAATGGTAGCAACGCCCGTGGGCTGGCGGGCCTTGCTGCGCTGCAGGCCCGAGACAATGGCTTTGAACGATGCGGAGACGATGTTGCCGTCCATGCCGACGCCGAACAGCGTCTGGTCATTGATGCGCAGTTCCAGGTAAGCCACCGCCTGTGCGTTCGCCCCGGCTCCGATGGCGTGCTCGTGGTAGTCCAGAACACGGACGCTGTGCCCCGTGGC
Source organism: Polaromonas sp. LjRoot131 (assembly GCF_964252805.1). Taxonomy (NCBI): domain Bacteria; kingdom Pseudomonadati; phylum Pseudomonadota; class Betaproteobacteria; order Burkholderiales; family Comamonadaceae; genus Polaromonas; species Polaromonas sp. LjRoot131. The sequence continues at coordinate 1,644,925 of NZ_CAXUPF020000001.1, forward strand.
CTCGGCCAGGCCCGACACAAAGGCGTCGATAGGGCCGGTTCCCGTGCCTTCAACCGGGTGGCTGCATCCACCGAGTTGGACCTCGGCCTTGATGTGAAAGGATTCGCCACCGCTTTTGCCGGTCTCTTCAATCACCAGGCGCTGCGGCGCGGCAACGGTCTGCACACCGTATTCCTTTTCAAACAGCGCAAAGATGTCTTTGCCGGTCAACTCCTTGCCGGTCGCGTCCATCACCGATTGCACCACCTGGCTGAACTCGATCTGCAGCCGGCGCGGAAGCTCCAGGCCGAACTCGCTTTCCAGCAGGTAGGCGATGCCGCCTTTGCCCGACTGGCTGTTGACGCGGATCACGGCCTCGTAACTGCGGCCCAGGTCCTTGGGATCGATGGGCAGGTAGGGCATGTCCCATACATCGCCCTCTTTGCGCGCGGCAAAGGCTTTCTTGATGGCGTCCTGGTGCGATCCCGAGAACGAGGTGTAGACAAGATCTCCCGCATAGGGATGGCGGGGGTGCACGGGCAACTGGTTGCAGTGCTCCACCGTACGGCGAATCTCGTCGATCTCAGAGAAGTCCAGTCCGGGAGACACGCCTTGCGTGTAGAGGTTGAGCGCGATGTTCACGAGGTCCACGTTGCCGGTGCGTTCGCCGTTGCCGAAGAGGCAGCCCTCGATCCGGTCGGCGCCCGCCATCAAGGCCAGCTCGCCGGCCGCAGTGCCCGTGCCGCGGTCATTGTGCGGATGGACAGAAATCACGATGGCGTCGCGCCGGGCCAGGTGGCGATGCATCCACTCCATCATGTCGGCAAAAATATTCGGCGTTGAATGCTCTACCGTGGACGGCAGGTTGATGATGCATTTGCGCTCAGGCGTCGGCTGCCAGACCTCGGTCACCGCATCGACCACGCGCTTGGAAAAAGCCAGTTCGGTGCCCGACCACATCTCGGGGGAGTACTGGAAGGTCCATTGCGTTTCAGGCTGCGCCGCGGCCAGCTGCTGGAAGAGCCGCGCATTGTCGGTCGCGAGCTGGACGATCTCGTCCTCATTCATGCCCAGCACCACGCGGCGCATGACAGGAGCGGTGGCGTTATAGAGATGGACGATGGCTTTTTTGGCGCCTTTGAGTGATTCGAACGTGCGGCGAATCAGCGGCTCGCGCGCCTGCGTCAGTACCTGGATGGTCACGTCATCGGGGATCAGGTTGCCATCGATCAGCTGGCGAAGAAAGTCGAACTCGACCTGGGAGGCGGACGGAAAACCGACTTCGATTTCCTTGAAGCCGATTTTCACCAGGGTGTGGAACATCCTCAGTTTGCGGGGAATGTCCATGGGCTCGATCAGCGCCTGGTTGCCGTCCCGCAGGTCCACGCTGCACCAGATGGGCGCTTGCGTCAGCACTGCATCGGGCCAGGTGCGGTCGGCCAGCCGGACTGGCGCGAAGGATGGGTATTTGCTGGAAGGTGTTTTCAACATGGTCATTTCGTCAACCCCAAAGATTACAAAAAACCAGCAACCCAAAAACAAAAACGGCCCGTTGCTGGTGCAAACGGGCCGTTGAATCAGGTGTACGCGTGCGCTACCGTCTCCGCCCGTTGGCAGATAGCAGTAGTGCTAGCGAAATTTGTTTCATTTGTTCAATGTACCACAATTATTTGTGGAGGCCGCGCTCGTCCGGCTCGTCGGTGGAGGTCGAGATCACGCTGGTCTGCTGGCCCTTGGCCTTACGCCAGCCATACAGCACGTAACCCGAGAGGCCGTAAAGCACAAACAGGCCGAACATGACGGTCGGCGGATGGATGTTGATGACGGCGATCCCGAGCGCGATCAGCACGATGGCCGCGAAAGGCACGCTGCGTTTCATCTGCACGTCCTTGAAGCTGTAGAACGGCACGTTGGTGACCATGGTCAGACCCGCATACAGCGTGAGGGCGAAGGTGACCCAGCGCACTTCCACCCCGCTGATGCCGGCGTCGGTCATCAGCCAGATAAAACCGGCCACCAGGGCAGCCGCCGCGGGCGACGGCAGGCCCTGGAAGAACCGCTTGTCGACCACTGCCGTGTTCACGTTGAAACGGGCCAGGCGCAACGCGGCGCAGGCACAGTACACAAAAGCGCCTATCCAGCCCCAGCGCCCCAGGCTGGTCAGGGCCCAGACGTAGGCGATCAGGGCCGGCGCGGCGCCGAAAGACACCATGTCCGAGAGCGAGTCCATTTGCTCGCCGAAAGCGCTTTGCGTGTTGGTCATGCGGGCGACACGCCCGTCCAGGCTGTCGAGCACCATGGCGCAAAACACGCCGATGGCGGCCTGGTCGAAGCGCCCGTTCATGGCCATGACGATGGCGTAGAACCCGCCAAACAAGGCGGCCAGCGTAAACAGGTTCGGCAATATATAAATGCCCTTGCGGCGCTTGCGTACCATCACCGCCGGGTTGTTGCCCGCGGATTCTTCGCCATCATGCATAAAAATACTCCTGAAGCACAACTGGTGCGCGCAAAAAGCTATTAAATTCATAGCATCCGAGGACACCACCGAGGAGCCGGCCGGCCCCGCCTGGGGCAGGCAATTGCCGGCACAAGGCGCCAAGGATACCAAGATCGGCGCCGCAAAATGTCAGCGTGGCGCGAATCACTCCCGAATTTGCGCCCGCCCGTAAAAAAGCCGCGCAGGAAGTTTGCGCGGCTTTTTGCAGGACAAGGCCCCTGACGGGCACCTATATCAGTTGCGGGTCTGGTCCACCAGCTTGTTTTTGGCGATCCAGGGCATCATGGCGCGGAGTTTTTCGCCCACGATTTCGATCTGGTGCTCGGAATTCAAGCGGCGACGGCTCAGCAGGGTTGGCGCGCCCGCCTGGTTTTCCACCAGGAAGCTCTTCGCGTATTCACCGGTCTGGATGTCTTTCAGGCACTTGCGCATGGCGTCCTTCGTGGCCGAAGTCACGATGTTGGGGCCGGTCACGTACTCGCCGTACTCGGCATTGTTCGAGATCGAGTAGTTCATGTTGGCGATGCCGCCTTCATAAATCAGGTCGACGATCAGCTTGAGCTCGTGCAGGCATTCGAAGTACGCCATTTCGGGCGCGTAGCCGGCTTCCACCAGCGTTTCGAAGCCGGCCTTGATCAGCTCGACAGTGCCGCCGCACAGAACGGCCTGCTCGCCGAACAGGTCGGTTTCGGTCTCTTCGCGGAAGTTGGTCTCAATGATGCCGGCCTTGCCGCCGCCATTGGCCATGGCGTAGCTCAGGGCCAGGTCGCGAGCCTTGCCGGACTTGTCCTGGTGCACAGCCACCAGGTGGGGCACGCCGCCGCCCTGGGCGTAGGTGTTGCGCACGGTGTGGCCGGGCGCCTTGGGGGCGACCATCCAGACGTCGAGGTCCGCGCGGGGAATCACGGCGCCGTAGTGCACGTTGAAACCGTGGGCGAACACCAGGGAAGCGCCCTGCTTGATGTTGGGGGCCACGTCGTTCTTGTAGACAGCGCCGATCTGTTCGTCGGGCAGCAGGATCATGACCACGTCGGCGGCTTTGACCGCGTCGGCGACTTCGGCGACCTTCAGGCCGGCCTTTTCGACCTTGGGCCAGGAAGCGCCGCCCTTGCGCAGGCCGACGATCACTTTCACGCCGCTGTCGTTCAGGTTTTGCGCATGGGCATGGCCCTGGCTGCCGTAGCCGATGATGGCGACCGTCTTGCCCTTGATCAGGCTCAAATCACAATCTTTGTCGTAAAAAACTTTCATTTTTCTCTCCAGAATAGGTATTGGCGAAAATGCCCTTCGACAGGCTCAGGGCGAACGGTAAACGCATATCGCCACTCAAAATCCGTTCGCGTTGAGCCTGTCGAAACGCGCGCACGGACGACTTAAATCAAACCCGCAAAATCCGCTCGCCGCGGCCGATGCCGCTGGAGCCGGTTCGCACCGTCTCCAGGATCGCGCTGCGGTCTATGGCCTCCAGGAAGGCATCGTTCTTGGACTGGTCGCCGGTCAGCTCTATGGTGTAGCTTTTCTCGGTAACGTCGATGATGCGCCCGCGGAATATATCAGCCATGCGCTTCATCTCTTCGCGCTCCTTGCCGACCGCGCGCACCTTGACCATCATGAGCTCGCGCTCGGTGTAGGCGCCCTCGGTCAGGTCGACCACCTTGACCACTTCGATCAGGCGGTTCAGGTGCTTGGTGATCTGCTCGATGACGTCGTCGGAGCCGGTGGTCTGTATCGTCATGCGCGACAGGCTCGGATCTTCGGTCGGTGCGACGGTCAGGCTTTCGATGTTGTAGCCGCGCGCCGAGAACAGGCCGACTACGCGGGAAAGAGCGCCCGGCTCGTTTTCCAGCAAAACTGCAATGATGTGTTTCATAAGAAGATTCCTCTTTTCGCCGCCCTCCCCCGCGCACGGTAATGCGCAGGCTCGGCGGGCAATAGATTCGTCAGGTGACGGTGAATGAATGGGTGTGCGGCGGCCTGAGGCCTAGAGGTCTTCCGACCCCAGCAGCATCTCGGTAATGCCCTTGCCGGCTTGCACCATCGGGAACACGTTTTCGGTCGGGTCTGTGCGGAAGTCCATGAACACCGTGCGGTCCTTGAGCTTGCGCGCCTCGCGCAGCGCCGGCTCCACGTCCTGCGGCTTTTCGATCAGCATGCCGACGTGCCCATAGGCCTCAGCCAGCTTCACGAAATTGGGCAGCGCGTCCATGTAGCTGCTGCTGTAGCGGCCGGCGTATTCGACCTCCTGCCACTGGCGAACCATGCCCAGGTAGCGGTTGTTCAGCGAGACGATCTTGATCGGCGTGTTGTACTGCAGGCAGGTGGAAAGCTCCTGGATGCACATCTGCACCGAGCCTTCGCCCGTAATGCAAAACACTTCCGAGTCGGGCTTGGCCAGTTTGATGCCCATGGCGTAGGGAATGCCGACGCCCATGGTGCCCAGGCCGCCCGAATTGATCCAGCGGCGCGGCTCGTCGAACTTGTAGTACTGGGCGGCCCACATCTGGTGCTGGCCCACGTCCGACGTGATGTAGGCATCGGCGTCCTTGGTGAGGCTCCAGAGGGTTTCGACCACGTGCTGGGGCTTGATGACGTCGCCCTTGCCCATGCTGTACTTCATGCAGTCGCGCTTGCGCCAGCCTTCGATCGTCTCCCACCAGCCGCCCAGCGCGTTGGCGTCGGGCTTGAGGCCGGACTCCTTGATCATGCTGATCAGTTCGGTCAACACGTCCTTCACGTCACCCACGATGGGGATGTCGACCCGCACGCGCTTGGAGATGCTGGAAGGGTCAATGTCGATGTGGATGATCTTGCGTTCGTTCTGCGCGAAATGCTTGGGGTTGCCGATCACGCGGTCGTCAAAGCGCGCGCCGACAGCCAGCAGCACGTCGCAGTTCTGCATCGCGTTGTTGGCTTCGATGGTGCCGTGCATGCCCAGCATGCCGAGGAATTTTTTGTCGCTGGCCGGGTAAGCGCCCAGGCCCATCAGCGTGTTGGTGCAGGGATAGCCCAGCATGTCGACCAGCGTGCGCAACTCCTGCGAGGCATTGCTCAGCAGCACGCCGCCGCCGGTGTAGATATAAGGCCGTTTGGCCGCCAGCAGCAGTTGCAGGGCCTTGCGGATCTGCCCACCGTGGCCTTTGCGAACCGGGTTGTACGAGCGCATCTCCACGGTTTGCGGATGGCCGCTGTAGGGAACCTTGTTGAAGGACACATCCTTCGGAATGTCCACGACCACCGGGCCTGGCCGGCCACTGCGGGCGATGTGGAAGGCCTTCTTCAGGGTGTCGGCCATCTGCCGCGCGTCCTTGACGAGAAAGTTGTGCTTCACGATGGGCCGGGTGATCCCGACCGTGTCGCATTCCTGGAAGGCATCCAGGCCAATGGCGTGGGTGGGGACCTGGCCCGTGATGATCACCATCGGGATGCTGTCCATGTAGGCCGTCGCGATGCCGGTTACCGCATTGGTCACGCCCGGGCCGGAAGTAACGAGGGCCACGCCCACGTCGCCCGTGGCGCGAGCATAACCGTCAGCAGCATGCACGGCCGCCTGTTCGTGGCGCACCAGGATGTGCTGGATCGAGTCCTGCTTGTAGAAGGCGTCGTAAATGTGCAGAACCGCACCGCCGGGATAGCCCCAGACGTACTTGACGCCCTCAGCCTGAAGCGACTTGATGAGGATTTCCGCGCCGCGGAGTTCCTGGGAATTTGTGTGTGCAGACGCTGCTGCCGCGGAAGCGATTTCCGCCTTGGAGATTTCCATGATGAACCTTTGTGAATTTCTCTAACGAAATACCTTGGGTGCCTCTTCGCCCACTCTTGTGAAGCGGCGTTGAGACTTGAGGCCAGAACCATAAGCGGAAACATAAACCGCCGAGTCATGACCCGTTTGCCTTTTGAATTGCAGGGCATATTATGACATTTCGCGTTGCGCAATGGCCGCAGGCGCCCAAAAAGGGTCGGCCGACACCGGCTGTAATGCGATAATTTTCCAGCGGCATCCCAGGATGCATGCTGATCGGCATAGGCTCGGCGAAGACCGCGGCCATCCCTGAAGTGCTGGACGAACCGGACCCCACACCGTTGGCAACTGAACAAGAACTCTCGGATTTCCTGAAAAGCGTTGAAAAACGGGCTTTCAAGCGCAGCATTTACCACGTCCGGGACGAAGAGGCTGCTCTCGATATCGTTCAGGACAGCATGATGAAGCTGGCGCAGCACTACGGCGACAAGCCTGCCGCCGAGCTGCCCATGCTGTTCCAGCGCATCCTGGCCAACACTACGCTGGACTGGTTTCGCCGCCGCAAGACCCGCAACGCGCTTTTTTCCAACATGAGCGACTTCGAATCGTCCGGGGAAGACGGAGATTTCGACCTTCTGGAAACTTTAGAGACCCTGACCAACTCAGAAGGTACGGAGAGCGCCCAGGATGCTACGGAGCGGGCGCAGATATTGCATGAGATCGAGCTGCAGGTAAAGGAATTGCCGGGCCGTCAACGGGAAGCCTTTCTGATGCGTTACTGGGAGGAAATGGACGTCGCTGAAACAGCAGCCGCCATGGGCTGCTCGGAGGGTAGTGTCAAAACGCACTGCTCACGCGCAGTTCACGCTCTCAGCAAAGCCCTGAGCGCCAAAGGTATAAAACTATGACTAATTCACTACAAAAAAGAGCCGACATCCTGCAGGACCGCTTTGGCCTGAAAACCGCCTCTTACCTGTCCGCAGGCGCGGCAGACCTGCCTTACGACATTTCCGAGCGCCTGCGCGCCGCGCGCTTCCAGGCTGTCTCCACCCGCAAGATCGCAAAAACCGAAACTGCCGGCGGTGTCGTCGGCAACGGTGCCAGCGCAGCCCTCACCTGGGGGGCCGACGACGGACTGGGTTGGTGGGGTCGCATCGGTTCGGTGCTTCCGCTTGTTGCGTTGGTCGTGGGTCTGTTGGTCATCAATTCCATCCAGAACGACAACCGCGCCCAGGAAGTGGCCGAAGTCGACGTGGCCCTGCTCACCGACGAACTCCCGCCCGCTGCCTTTGCCGATCCCGGTTTTGTCCAGTACCTCAAAGTGACTCGCCAAGCGCCTACGGTCCAATGAGCCGCCCAGCAGCTGCCCGACGCATCACCCTGCCCCTTGACCCTTCAACCCGGTTGAAGCTGCAATGGCTGTTGCTTGGACTCGTGGCGGCCACCCTGCTGACACTGCCGGCTTTGAGTTTTGCCCAGCCGGCCAAGCCCGCAACCGCAGCCAGCACCCCCGGCGCCACCAAACCGGCCGCAAGCGCACCTGCCAAAGCCGCTGTCTCCAGGCCCACGTGGGCTGAGCTCAGCCCCATGCAGCGACAGGCCCTCGCACCTCTTGCCTCAAGCTGGAACACCAACATCAGCGAGCCGCAAAAACGCAAATGGTTGGAAATCTCCAAAAACTATCCTTCGCTGCCCCCCGAAGGACAGGCCAACCTGCATAGCCGCATGAACGAATGGGTCACGCTGAGTCCCCAGCAGCGCGCCCAGGCACGGCTGAACTTCGCCAAGACCAAGGAACTCTCCAAGCAGCTCACGCCGGAAGAGAAAAAGGCCAAATGGGAGAGCTACCAAGCCCTCAGCCCTGAAGAAAAGCAGAAGCTGGCGGCCAAGGCCAGCCCCAAGCCCGCCGGAGCTGCAACCGCCGTCAAACCGGTGGCTCCCCAGAAGCTGGCCCCCGTTCCGCCGCACCCCGTCAAGGCCAGCAGCAAAGCTGCGCCTAAAATCACGGCTTCGATCCCGGCGGCAGCCGCGCCTGCTGCATTGCCTGCCAGCGGCCCAAGCGCTACACCCCAGCGTTGACATACCGCCGGCTGGGCAAGCCGGCCGGATTTATTGGCCGCTCCGGCAGTCCCCTGCCAGCGAGCATTGAAGAGCAACACTTTTGACCGTCACCGATACCCCCTCAATACCGTCCATCCCTCGGCGCATGGCTTGCTGGATGTACGAAGGCATGCTGATGTTCGGCGTGGTTTTCCTGGCCGGCTACCTCTTCAGCACCTTGAGCCAGACCCGCAATGCGCTGGACAACCGCCATGCGCTGCAGGCTTTCGTGTTTGTGATCTTCGGCATCTACTTCGTCTGGTTCTGGGCCAAAGGCCAGACGCTGGCGATGAAAACCTGGAATATCCGCGTGGTCGATGTCCATGGCGCGCCCATCTCCCAGAAACGCGCCCTGCTGCGCTACGTCCTGAGCTGGCTGTGGTTCCTGCCGCCGCTGGCCGTCAGCTGGGCGCTGGCGCTACCGGGCCGCGAAGGCGCCGTGCTGGCGCTGGGCTGGGTCGCCATCTGGGCGATCCTGGCGCGCTTTCATCCGCAGAAGCAGTTCTGGCACGATGCCTGGGCGGGTACCCGGCTGATCACCTGGGTGGCACCTGAAAAGCCCCGCCGCCAGGAAAAATCGAAAGCCACAGCTGGCAATGATGTGGCCGAGCAGCCCTAACATCAACATGCCATAAAGCTGCGCGACAATCGCCCCATGCCCGAACAAGTCCCGCTTTCCGCCTCCGCGCCAGCCTCCGCCAATACCGCCTCCCCGATCCCCTTCGATGAGCCGGTCAATCCCCAGAAACACCGCAGGGGCCTGAGCCGCGTCTGGCATGCCACGGGCTATTCCATCGCCGGCCTGCGCGCCGGCTGGCATGAAACCGCGTTCCGCCAGGAGGCCATTGCCTCCATCGTGCTGATCCCCGCCGCCTTCTGGCTGGGCCGCAACTGGGTGGAAACCGTGCTGCTGGCCGGCACGGTCATCCTCATCATGATCGTGGAACTGCTCAACACCGGCATCGAAACCGCCATAGACCGCATAGGCCCCGAGTGGCACGACCTTTCCAAGCGCGCCAAGGACATGGGCAGCGCCGCCGTCCTGCTCAGCCTGCTGCTCTGCGCCGGCACCTGGGCCCTGGCGCTCTTTCAACGATTCTCAGCATGAACAACGACAGCACCGCAGTGACAGAAACCGCCAAGCCCGCCTTCTCCCTTTGCGTTTATTGCGGTTCCCGCACAGGCGCCAATCCCGAATTTGCCGCGATTGCGGCCCTCGTCGGCACCTGGATAGGCACCCACGGCGGGCAACTGGTCTACGGCGGCGGCCGCAACGGCCTCATGGGCATCCTGGCCGATGCCGCACTGGCGGCGGGCGCGCGGGTCGTGGGCGTGATCCCCAAGGCGCTGGTGGAAAAGGAATGGGCCCACACCGGCTGCACCGAATTGCACATTGTGGAGAACATGCACGAACGCAAACGCATCATGGCCGAGAAGGCAGATGCCTTCCTGGCCCTGCCGGGCGGCATAGGCACGCTGGAAGAGTTTTTTGAGGTCTGGACCTGGCGCCAGCTCGGCTACCACGACAAGCCGGTCGGGCTGCTCAACATGGGCGGCTATTACGACAGCCTGCTGGCCTTCCTGGCCTCATCGGTCAAAGCCGGTTTCATGAACGACTGGCTGATGGACCTGATACGCACCGACAGCGAGGCAGAGCCCCTGCTCGAAACCCTGGTGCAGGCAGCCGGCACGACGCCAACCGCAACGCGCCTGGACCAGATCTAAACCACCCATTCGGCTTGCGGTTCAGGCTAGCCAGGCGCCGGCCGCACTATGTCTTCACCAGCAGGGACCGCGGGACTGGCTTTGCCAGACCGCAGGCGCAGCGCCCCCGAGGGGCTGGAGCCTGCGGCTCCAAAGCTGCTGAGCAGCTTTGGACAGGCGACAGAGGCGAAGCGTCTCGCGAGCCGCGGCCTGCAAGGCCTCGGGAGCTACACGAAGTGAGCGACCGTGGGGGCGCGTCTAAACCGCCGCTTCGTCTTCCTCACCGGTACGGATACGCACCACACGCTCCACGCTGGTGATGAAAATCTTGCCATCGCCGATCTTGCCGGTCCGCGCCGCGCGCACGATGGCGTCCACGCAGCGCTCCACATCCTCGGTTTTCACAACGACTTCGACTTTGACCTTGGGCAGGAAGTCGACCACGTACTCCGCGCCGCGGTAGAGCTCGGTATGGCCTTTCTGGCGGCCGAAACCCTTGACTTCAGTGACGGTCAGCCCGGTCACGCCGCATTCGGCCAGCGCCTCGCGGACTTCTTCGAGCTTGAAAGGCTTGAGGACGGCGGTAATTTGTTTCACTGAATATCTCCGTTGGTTTTAAATCTCGTCATAAAGCACTTGAAGTCTGCAGGGAGCCCCCCAACCAGCAGGGGCCGCGGAACCGGCTTTGCCGGGCCGCAGGCGCAGCGCCCCCATGCGTAAGGAAAAGGGGCAGCGCGCCGCAGGCTCGAAGTGGGGGAGCGTGGGGGCCGTCACTGTCTAAATCTACTGGTAATAGGATAGCGCCAATCCTTGCCAAAGCTCCTGTGGGTGACCCTGATGCCCACCGGCGCCTGCCGCCGCTTGTATTCGTTGATGCGGATCAGGCGCGCCACGCGCTCCACCACCGCGCGGTCAAAGCCGGCGGCGATGATGCCCTCGGCGCTTTCGTCGTTTTCCATGTAGCGCGACAGGATGGCGTCCAGCACCTCGTAAGGCGGCAGACTGTCCTGGTCGGTCTGGTCGGGGCGCAGTTCGGCGCTGGGCGGGCGCGTGATGATGCGCTCGGGGATCGGGTTGCTGCCGGTGCCATACGGGTCATTGGCATTGCGCCAGCGCGCCAGCCGGAACACCGAGGTCTTGAGCACGTCCTTGATGACTGCGAAGCCGCCGGCCATGTCGCCGTAGAGCGTGCAATAGCCGGTGGCCATCTCGCTCTTGTTGCCGGTGGTCAGCACGATGGAGCCGAACTTGTTGGACAAGGCCATCAGAAACACCCCGCGTATGCGCGCCTGGATATTTTCCTCGGTCGTGTCTTCCTTCAGGCCCTTGAACTCGCCGGCCAGCGAGGCCTTGAAAGCTTCGAACTCGGGCACGATGGAAATCTCGTCGTAGCGCACCTTCACGCGTTCGGCCATCTCGCGCGCATCTTTCCAGGAGATGTCGGCTGTATAGGGCGAGGGCATCATCACCGCGCGCACCTTGTCGGCGCCCAGCGCATCCACCGCGATTGCCAGCACCAGGGCCGAATCGATACCGCCCGACAGGCCCAAAATAGCGCCCGGAAAGCCGTTTTTTCCCAGGTAATCGCGCACGCCCAGCACCAGCGCGTCCCACAAATCAGCCTCGTGGCTGCGCTCGGGCGCCGTATCCGCCATCAAGGTGACAGCGTCCTTCACGCGCTCGGCGCGGATGGCAAACAGCTTTTCCCTGAAACTTTCAGCCCGCCCTGCCAGCAAGCCATCGGCCTGCAGCGCAAAAGAGCGCCCTTCGAACACGATTTCGTCCTGCCCGCCCACCAGGTGGGCATAGACCAGCGGCAGCCCGGTGGCCAGACAGCGGTTTTGCATCATCTGCTCGCGCTCGCCGCCCTTGCCCACATGGAAAGGCGAAGCATTGATGACCACCAGCAGTTCGGCACCGGCTTCCCTGGCAAGGCGCGCGGGCTCTTCGAACCAGGCGTCTTCACAGATCAGCAGGCCTATGCTGATGGCCTCGTCACCCTCCCCGGCCTGGAACACGCAAGTGCCCTGGCCGGGCGTGAAGTAGCGGCGCTCGTCGAACACCTGGTAATTGGGCAGTTCGCGCTTGGCGTAGCTTTCGATGACACGGCCCTCGCGCAGCACCCGCGCCGCGTTGTGGCGCTGCTGCACTTCCACGCTTCTGGTGCGCAGGCCCTTGCCGTTGTCGCCGTGGGTGGGTGTGCCCACCACCACCGTCAGGCCTTTTAACCCGGCCAGCTCGCGGGCCACTTGATTCACGGCATCATCACAGGCCTGGATGAAAGAGGGGCGCAAAAACAGGTCTTCGGCCGCGTAGCCGCAAATCGCCAGCTCGGGCGTCAGCACCAGCCGCACACCGTCCTGGTAGGCGGCACGGGCCGCCTCGATGATCTTTTGCGCATTGCCCGGCATGTCTCCCACGCAATAGTTCAGCTGGGCAACGCAGATTTTGAGTGGCATGTAGAAGTAAAACCCCGAAAAACACGTGAAAAACGACTCAAACGATTATGTCATCCGCGTGCTGGATTCGCCGCTGAAGGTCAATGCATCCGAGTGGAACGCCCTGCTGGCGGCGCAAAGCCCGGGCGAGGCCGCCAACCCCTTCATGCGCCATGAATACCTGGCCGCACTGCACGAAAGCGGCAGCGCCGGCCCCGACACCGGCTGGACGCCCTGCTTCGTCACCCTCTGGCAGGGCAACACGCTGGCCGGCGCCTGCCCGCTGTACCTGAAGGCCCATTCCTACGGCGAATACGTGTTCGACTGGGCATGGGCCAATGCCTACCAGCAGCACGGCCTGGACTACTACCCCAAGGCCGTGGCCGCCGTGCCCTTCACGCCCGTCCCCGGCGCCCGGCTGCTGGCGCGCAACCCCGCCGAACGCGCGCTGCTGGTGCAGGCACTGCTCGCCTGGTGCGGGCAGGAAAAGCTTTCATCGCTGCACCTGCTGTTTACCGCCGATGAGGATGTGGCGGCCTGCCAGGAGGCCGGCCTGATGCTGCGCCACACAGTCCAATTCCACTGGAAAAACAACGCGTATCGCAATTTCGACGATTTCCTGACGTCACTCAACCAGGAAAAGCGCAAAAAAATCCGCCAGGAGCGCCGCAAAGTCCACGATGCCGGCATCACCTTCCGCTGGTCGCTGGGCAAGGACATCAGCCGGGCCGACTGGGATTTTTTCTACCGTTGCTACGAACGCACCTATTACGAACACGGCAACGCGCCCTACCTCAGCCGCGATTTCTTCCAGCGCATGCAGGACACCATGCCCGAGAACTGGCTGCTGTTCATCGCCGAACATACGGCCGACGGCGGCAAACCCCAGCCCATCGCGGCCAGCCTGATCGCGGTCAGCGCAGCACCGACGACCGAGCCGACCGGCGCAAACATCACGTCACTGACCGCCTACGGCCGGTACTGGGGCGCCCTGGCACGCGTCGACTGCCTGCACTTCGAGGCCTGCTATTACCAGCCGCTGGAATGGTGCATCACGCATGGCTACCTGCGCTTTGAGGGCGGCGCCCAGGGTGAGCACAAGATGGCCCGCGCCCTGCTGCCCGTCAAGACCACCAGCGCCCACTGGCTGGCCCATCCCTCGTTCGCCGACGCGGTCGAGCGCTTCCTGGAGCGCGAGGGGGCCGGCATAGAAAGTTATATGGACGACCTGGAACGGCGCAACCCGTTCAAGCGCGCCGCACCGGCCGCTCCAGCCTGAAAAGATACACCGGTTGCCAGCGCCGCAGGGTCTTTCTGCCGTGTGGACGTCCTTGGGGCAAGCGGTGCTATAAATCCCCCAAAAGGAACCTCCCATGAGCAACACAAACTCCGCATTCCAGAGCCAGTACAAGGTCAACCTGGTCGAATGCCCTACCCTCACCGCCGAACAGCGTGCCGCCGCCGAACTGCGCTTTCGCATGGCACTTGAATTCGCCGTCGGCGGGCCCGAATACGTGCTGCCTTCGCTGCAGGCCTATATGCTGGCGCAGACCTTAAACGAGGGCCTGCCGCTGGAGGGAGCCTCCGAGGCGGAAGAGCAGGTCATCGCGCTATGGCAGCACGCCGAAACCGACGCGATCCTGGCCGCCATGCGGCCGCTGGGCGACAACCTGGACAACGCGCGCTTCGAGATTCTTCCTCTCTGAATCCCGGCCCGCCGACACCCGCACCATGAGCAGCGCCGCAATCCCGCTTTCAAGCGCCCCGATAGACACGGCACCCGCCGCCAACGACAGCGGCCTTGAAAACCCGCCATCCCTGGGCCGTCCCCACGCCCGCCGCCTGCGCGAGGTCTACCGCTCCGCCGGCTGGCCTTGCCAGGACCTGCTGGAGATCGAACTGCTTGCCACCGGCATGCTGCAACGCGTGGCCGGGCCCGCGGGCCATGAGACCCTGCGCGTCACCGACGCGGGCATCGCCTACCTGGCGGCCACGCTGCTGCGCAACCGCTCGGCCCTGTCCAAGCATGAAGCGCTGGTCGAGCAGGTGGCCTGCGAAATGGTGCGCGCCGGCCGCATCACCTGGCGCGGTCTGGGATTGCGCGCGCAACTGCCGCCGGACACCGAAGGCGGCAAGGCGCGCTGGGGCATCGTCCGGCCCGACGTGTTTTCCATCCGCAACACCACGGTGCAGGAATACGTGGACCCCATCGTCCATGAGATCAAAGTGCATCGCTCCGACCTGCTGGGCGACCTGCGCCGCCCCGAAAAGCGCGCGGCCTACCTGGACCTGGGCGGCGAATGCTGGTACGTGCTGGGCTGCGATGCCAAGGGCCGGCCCATAGGCGCGGCTGATGAAATCCCGCTGGAGTGCGGCGTGATGTTGATGGAAAACCATCGCCTCGCCGTCGTTCGCGCCGCGCCGCGCCGTGCGCGGCAGTCCTTGCCGCTGGGCGTCTGGATGGCGCTGGCCAAGGCGACGCCTGTGGCCGGGCTCACCGAGGATGAGCAGGGCATGCTGGGCGACTGCGAAGCTTGACCCTTGTCGCGCCCGCGTGCTGAGCCTCGCGCGACACGCTCTGCTACGGCAAACCCTAGTGCCGCGCCTGCGCCCGCTCGGTTAAGGTCTCCCCACGGAGACAATAACCATGAAATCCCTGACCGGCCTGGACGCGACCTTTCTCTACCTCGAAACCCCTGAAATGCCCATGCACGTGGGCTCGCTCAACCTGTGCGAATTGCCGGCCGGCTTCAAGGGCAGCTTCCACAAGGCCGTCAAAACCCACATCGGCAAACGCATGCACCTGGCGCCGGTATTCAGCCGCAAGCTGGTGTTTATGCCGCTGGACCTGGGCCACCCGCTGTGGGTGGAAGCTGATTCGGTCGACATCGACTTTCACATCCGTCGCGCCGATCCGACCAAAAAGGGCGCCGCACCGATGACGCTGGCCGAGGTGCACAAGCTCTGCGCCCAGTTGCACGGCGAAGTCATAGACCGCGACTACCCGCTTTGGGAGTTCTATATCTTTGATCGCATCCAGCTGCCGGAGACCCAGGGCGGCGGCATCGTGGCGGGCTTTTTCTCCAAGATCCACCATGCCGCGCTCGACGGCAAGGGCGGCGTCATGCTGGCCAATGCCATGCTGGACCTGAGCCCGACGCCGCGTGAAGTGGCGCCCCCCGATCCCGAACGGTCCCGCAAGCTGGAGTCCGACCTCAAGCTGGGCAAGATGATCGGCTCGGTGTTTTCCAGCTCGCTGGGCCAACTGGCCAAGGTCGCCAAGTCGCTGCCTGCCGCGGCCAGCACCTTCGGCAGCACGCTGGCCAAACAGTCCATGGGCAGCTCGGCTACCGGCGTAAAAGCCAAGATGCCCATGAAACTGGCGCCGCCTACGCCCTTCAACGCGGGCATAGGCACGGGGCGCGTGTTCGTCACCGCCACCATCCCGCTGGCCGAGACCAAAGCCATGGGCAAGGCGGTGGGCGGCTCGTTCAATGACATGGTGCTGTGGATCTGCTCGACCGCGCTGCGCAACTACCTCACGCAGCACCACAGCCTGCCGAAAAAATCGCTGGTGGCCGCCATGCCGGTGTCGCTGCGTGAAGCCGGTGCCACCGATGCCAGCAACCTGGGCAACCAGGTCAGCATGAGCCTGGTCGAGCTCGGCACGCACCTGGCGCACCCGCTCAAGCGCATGAACGCCATCATGGCTTCCACCGCCAAGGTCAAGACCTCCATGCAAAGCCTCAAGGGCCTGCTACCGACTGATTACCCTTCGCTGCTGGCGCCCTGGCTCGTAGGCGGCGCCGCCAAAATGGCGCTCAATGCCTACGGCAAGAGCGGCATGGCCAGCCGGTTGCCCATGGTCGCCAACCTGGCGATTTCCAACGTGCCGGGCCCGCCCGTGCCGCTGTACCTGGCCGGCGCCAGGTTCCTGACCTTCCACCCGCTGTCCATCATCCTGCACGGCCTGGCGCTCAACATCACCATCCAGACCTACGCCGGCCATGTGGATTTCGGCATCATTGCCGACAAGAAAGCGCTGCCGCACGCCAAGGACCTCGCCAAGGCGATCGAGGATGCCTTCACCGAGGCGCAGTCCTTGATGGCGGGCGCGGCGCCGGCCGCACCCGCGCCCAGCAAAACCGCCAAACCCGCGGCGAAAAAGACCACCGGCAAGGCAGTCCCGGTAAAAACCCGCAAGGCCGCTGTCACGAACGTGACGAAATCCCGCGCACAGCCGTCAAAGTTAGAGGTGCCTCCCTCTGTAAACAAGCGTAAGCGCCTCCATACTGTTTGAGTCAGAACTCCAAAAGACAATCAATGCCCCACGCCATGGCAAGCCCGTCATCCAAGCGAAATTCTTCCGCCTCTCAAGACCCCAAAAAACCCATCCCGCACGATGTTCCGCCCAGCGCCTGGTTGCTTGCGCTCGAGCTGCGCGCAGTCTGGGAATTCGGCGCCCTGCTGCCCGCCTGGCCGCTGCTGGCCCGCGCGCCGCGCGGCGACGGCCATGCCGTCATGGTGTTTCCCGGCCTCTCGGCCAACGACGCCACCACCGTGCCGCTGCGCCACTACCTGCAATCGCTCAACTACAAGCCCTGGGGCTGGGAGCAGGGCTTTAACTTCGGCCCGCGCGCCGGCGTGCTCGAAGAAGCCCGCGACAGCCTGAGCCGCACCTTTGAGGCCACAGGCCGCAAGGTCAGCCTGATCGGCTGGAGCCTGGGCGGCGTCTATGCGCGCGAGCTGGCCAAGGAAATGCCGGACAAGGTGCGCTGCGTGATCACGCTGGGCACGCCCTTCGCGGGCTCGCACAAGGCCACCAATGCCTGGCGCATTTATGAACTCACCAGCGGCCGCAGCGTGGAGCGTGAATCCGACAATTACGACCTGCCCGCCGCCCCGCCCGTTCCGACCACCAGCATCTATTCACGCAGCGACGGCGTGGTGGCCTGGCAGGCCAGTATCCAGGCGCCCAGCGCCGCCAACCCGGAGACCGAAAACATTGAAGTGCTGGCCAGCCACATCGGCATGGGCGTGAACCCCAGCGCCTGGTGGGCCGTGGCCGACCGGCTGGCCCAGCCCGAAGGCCAATGGAAGCCCTTCGCGCGCGAGGACAAGGGCCGGCTCCACGGCCTGGTTTATCCGGAACCGGCGCAGGCGACTTAAAACCGCGGCGACGGAATGAAAAAAGCGCCTGCAGGAAAACCTGCAGGCGCTTTTTTTGTTGGAGCCCGAAAGCCTCAGCCTTTGGCGTAGTTGGCGATGCCGTCGGTGATTTCCTTCTTGGCGGCTTCCGGGCCTTCCCAGCCCAGCACCTTGACCCACTTGCCTTCTTCCAGATCTTTGTAATGCTCAAAGAAATGGGAGATGGTTTTGAGGCGCAGCGGGTTCATGTCTTCGGGCTTTTGCCACTGGGTGTAGAGCGAGCATTTCTTGTCGATGGGCACGGCCAACACCTTGCCGTCTTCGCCGGCTTCGTCTTCCATCTTCAGGATGCCGATGGCACGGCAGGTGACCACCACGCCGGGGATCAGCGGCACGGGCGTGATCACCAGCACGTCGACCGGGTCACCGTCGCCGCTGATGGTCTTGGGCACATAACCGTAGTTGGTCGGATAGTGCATGGACGTACTCATGAAGCGGTCCACAAAGATCGCGCCGGACTCCTTGTCCACCTCGTACTTCACCGGGTCGGCGTTCATCGGGATTTCGATGATCACGTTAAAGGATTCGGGAACGTTTTTACCGGGAGAAACTTTATCGAGGGACATGGTCGCTTGAGGTTTGTGTTGAAGGGAAAGAGATGAAATGAAAGGCTTCAGCCCACATGGATGACCGCGCAACAGCGCCGGGATTAATACTCTGCGGCTACCGGAAGCTCGGTATTTACCCTCATTTTACTGATTCAGGGCTTACGCATCGCGAACTTGTCATGTTTTCGCGTTAAATTTCGCGAGTTGGCCAATCGACCTTGTCTCCAAGCGTGACACAAGCAACGAGGAAGCAACGCAGCGGGGGCACCGCTCGCGTGGCACCCCCTCCAAGCGAAAAACAACGTAGGAGAATTTCAATGTCAGCTATGACAGGCAACTCGGCGCTCATTCTTGCGCTGGTCTGCGGACTGATCGCCGTCGGGTACGGCATCTGGGCACGCAGCTGGATTCTTTCCCAGGACGCAGGCAATGCGCGCATGCAGGAGATTGCAGCCGCCATCCAGACCGGCGCTGCCGCTTACCTTGCGCGGCAATACAAAACCATCGCCATCGTCGGTGTCGTCCTCACGGTACTCATCGGCTTCTTCCTTGACGGCAAGACCGCCATCGGCTTCGTGGTCGGCGCGGTGCTCTCGGGCGCCTGCGGCTTTATCGGCATGAACGTCTCGGTGCGCGCCAACGTGCGCACCGCGCAGGCCGCCACCAGGGGCATCGGCCCCGCGCTGGACGTTGCCTTCCGCGGCGGCGCCATCACCGGCATGCTGGTGGTGGGCCTGGGCCTGCTGGGCGTGACCGGCTTTTACTGGTTCCTGGTGGGCAACGGCAACTACACGCCTGACCTCAAGCTGGCCAACCTGCTGAATCCGCTGATCGGCTTTGCCTTCGGCTCCTCGCTGATTTCCATCTTCGCCCGGCTGGGCGGCGGCATCTTCACCAAAGGCGCTGACGTCGGCGCCGACCTGGTGGGCAAGGTCGAGGCCGGTATCCCCGAGGACGACCCGCGCAACCCGGCGGTGATTGCCGACAACGTCGGCGACAACGTGGGCGACTGCGCCGGCATGGCCGCCGACCTGTTTGAAACCTATGCGGTCACGCTGATCGCCACCATGGTGCTGGGCGCCCTGCTGCTGTCCGGCGCAGGCGCCACGGCCGCAGTGTACCCGCTGGCATTGGGCGGCGTGTCCATCATTGCTTCCATCATCGGCTGCTTCTTCGTCAAGGCCTCGCCTGGCATGAAGAACGTGATGCCTGCCCTGTACAAAGGGCTCGCCATCGCCGGCGTGTTGTCATTGATCGCCTTCTACTTCGTCACGATGTGGCTGATGCCCGACAACGCCGTGACGGCCACCGGCACGCAGATGCGCCTGTTCGGCGCCTGTGCGGTCGGCCTGGTCCTGACCGGCGCGCTCTGCTGGGTCACCGAGTACTACACCGGCACGCAATACAAGCCCGTGCAGCACATCGCACAGGCCTCCACCACCGGCCACGGCACCAACATCATTGCCGGCCTCGGCGTGTCCATGCGTTCCACCGCCTGGCCCGTCATTTTTGTCTGTATCGCGATACTGACCGCCTTCAAGCTGGCGGGCCTGTACGGCATCGCGATTGCCGCGACCTCCATGCTGAGCATGGCCGGCATCGTGGTCGCGCTGGACGCCTACGGCCCCATCACCGACAACGCCGGCGGCATCGCCGAGATGGCCGAACTGCCCAGCAGCGTGCGCGACATCACCGATCCGCTGGACGCCGTGGGCAACACCACCAAGGCCGTGACCAAGGGCTACGCCATCGGCTCCGCCGGCCTGGCTGCACTGGTGCTGTTTGCCGACTACACCCACAAGCTCGACGCCTACGGCACCACCATCAGCTTTGACCTGAGCAACCCGCTGGTCATCGTCGGCCTCTTCATCGGCGGCCTGATTCCCTACCTGTTCGGTGCCATGGCCATGGAAGCCGTGGGCCGCGCCGCCGGCGCCGTGGTGGTTGAAGTGCGCCGCCAGTTCCGCGACATCAAGGGCATCATGGACGGCACGGGCAAGCCCGAGTACGACACTGCTGTCGACATGCTGACCACGGCCGCCATCAAGGAAATGATGATCCCGTCCCTGCTGCCCGTTGTCGTTCCCATCGTGGTCGGCCTGGCGCTCGGCCCGCAAGCCCTGGGCGGCCTGCTGATGGGCACCATCGTGACCGGCCTCTTCGTCGCGATCTCCATGTGCACCGGCGGCGGCGCCTGGGACAACGCCAAGAAATACATTGAAGACGGCAACCACGGCGGCAAGGGCTCGGAGGCGCACAAGGCCGCCGTGACCGGCGACACCGTGGGCGACCCCTACAAGGACACCGCCGGCCCAGCCGTCAACCCGCTGATCAAGATCATCAACATCGTGGCGCTGCTGATCGTGCCGCTGGTGATGAAGTTCCACGGTCCGGCGCAGGCCGCGCCCAGCACCCCCATGGCCGAACCCGCCGCCGTGAGCGCACCAGCCGCCACCCCGATGGCGCCCGCCATGCCGGCACCTGCGCCCACGCAGGCGCCCAATGCTGCGGCCACGCCGACACCGGCCGCGCCTGCCTCTCGCTAAGCGGCTAAAGCGGCCAAACGGCCGTCCCAAGCAAAAAGCCCTGCAACGCAGGGCTTTTTTTCTTTGTGCGTGCGTGCAAGAGCACGGCGGCTTGGCCGCCAGCCGGTCAAGCCGGCATCAGTTGGCCCGCCCCTTGCCCAGCCTCCAGCAACGCCGGTGCCGCAAGGAATTCAAAGCGCCGAATCTCGCCCAGCGTTTCACTGAGCGTCATTTCGCCGGACCTCATCAGGCATCCGGTCAGGTGCTCCGTCAGCGCCGTGTATTCCGCCAGCACAGCCTTGGTCTCACTGAAAAGCCGTTCGCTCTGGGCTTCCATGATGCTTCGCGTTTCTTCGTCCGGTGGCGCATTGCTGCCATCTTTGACAAGCGCCGCATAGTTCAGCCGGGTCTTGCGGTACATGCCCATTTCTGCCACCGCGTGGTGCAGCAGCCGCGTTACGCGCGTGATGTCGTTGTGGGCGCCGCTGGTCGTGCCGTCTTCGCCGAAAAAGAGCTCCTCGTTGGCCATGCCTCCCAGCAGCACGCGGACTTCATGCTCCATGTCGCCTTTGGTCTTCAGGAGATTGCTGTCCTGCTTGTGCAGCACAAAGCCCAGCGCGTTGTTGCGCGGGTTGGCCTTCAATGAAATCTTGATGGTGTTCATGTCGGCTTGCAGGGCGTTCCAGTCGCCGCCCGCCAGCTTGCGCTGGTGGTGAAAGTCCATCAGGAAGTGGCCCCACTCGTGCACGGCGATGATGCGCCGGTCGCGTTCGCGCTCCTTGGTGGTGTTGTCGTTGACGTTGCCCACCAGCACGCGCTCGGCGGCCTGCATCAAGGTATGCGCGCCTATCATCTGGCCCGACTGCACGGCGATGATGCCGGCCTGGTTGACCATGGTCTCGAGGTCGGCCGGGCTGCAGCCTTCCGTCAGCTCGACAAAATGGCGCAGGTCCATGTCCGGCAACACCTTGTCCGCGCGCTGGCGCAGGTAGTGGCCGGTGATGGCCAGGCGCTCCTGCTGGTTGGGCATGCGGAAGTCGACCTTCATCTGGAAGCGGCGCAGCATGGCTTCGTCCATCTGCAGGTTGGCCGAATTGAAGTTGGAGGCCACGATCCAGATGATTTCGGCATCCGACTTGGTCCGCACGCCGTCCAGGATGGCCAGCAGCATGTTCTGCGTGTCGTCGTCGTATTTGCGGTTGCCGCCGCGCCGCATGAAAAGGTCTTGCGCCTCGTCGAGGAACACGATGCAGCGCTTGCGCCGCGTGGCCAGCGCGAGGATGCGCGACAAGGTGTTGGAGCCCCCGGCGACGTAGCCGGTCTCCAGATTGGCGGCCGAATGGAAAAGAATCGGCAGGTTCAGTTCCTTGGCCAGGTAGCTGGCCAGCTTGGTCTTGCCGGTGCCCGCCGGGCCGCTGAACATCACATTGAAGGGCTTGTTCACGCCGTAGGCGGCGTATTCAAGGCGGCGTTCGTACTGGTCGCGGATCTGCGCGACCTCGGCCTTGATGTCGTCCATGCCGACCAGGTCTTCCAGGTCGCCGCTGATCTGCTGCGGGGAAATGAACTTGAGGGACTTGCGTTGTCCGCCCACCTGGAACCACAGGAAGGCCAGCAGGCCCACGGTCAGCGCGGCGGACACCAGCGCGCTGGCACCGCCTTTCCAGGCATCCTGTTCGGATTGCGGGCGCGCCTCGCCGAAACGCTGCTCGAGGCGTGCCAGCATGTCCTTGCTGGCGCCGTCGAGCGCGGCCTGGGGCACAAAGGTCAGCTTGCCGCCCCAGGGCGCCGTCACGGCCTTGTCGGCCAGTATCTTGGTCTCCATGTCCGAGGGGTAGTAGGCGTACTGCCGGCCTTCCGACTCGACCAGCACAAAGCGCTCGGAAACAGTCCAGAGAATCGGCCGGTAAATGATGGTGATGCGCGCGACTGGGTGGGTCTCGAGAAAGCTCAGCACCGAGCCGCTTCCGAAGACCACCGGCAACGCGGCGTTGTAAGCCCAGGCCGCCTCTGCGCCCTGCCCCGCCGCCGCCATCGCCTTGACCTCCAGGCTCAGCCTCTCCTGGCGTTGCAAGGTGGACCAGGCGTAGTAGCCGCTGGCGGGAATCATCAAGGCAACGCCCAGCACGGCCAGCTTCATGCCCAGGGTCTGGATTGCCAGCCAGTCGCGCAGGCGGGCCGCCAGGGCTTTCAGCCAGGCCTGCACGCCGGAGCCGGCGGTGGGGGCATCGCCGGCGGGAGCGGCATCGGTCGCGCATGAGGTGGGATCGGTCATCGCAGTGTGTATCCAGATTGCGGCCCGCAGTTGCCGGCTGCTGCCGCTGTCCTGCACCCGCTGGGGCGCAATGTAGGCACCGTTCCCGTTTGTAGGAATTGGCGAGGTGCGTTTGTAGGTTCAATCCTACAGAAAAGCCCATTTCCCCACAGCAAAAATGTTGTAAACGGGGCGTCGCCGCACCACATCCAGACGTGAAAAACACACGCTTTTTTTAACCGTTACCTTCGGCCGGCCGCGAGGCGCCTGTCCGGCG
Organism: Polaromonas sp. LjRoot131; assembly: GCF_964252805.1. Classification (NCBI taxonomy): domain Bacteria; kingdom Pseudomonadati; phylum Pseudomonadota; class Betaproteobacteria; order Burkholderiales; family Comamonadaceae; genus Polaromonas; species Polaromonas sp. LjRoot131. The sequence continues at coordinate 1,668,197 of NZ_CAXUPF020000001.1, forward strand.
CCCCCACGCCCGGTTTCAAGCAAAATCAGGCGATGCAGCTCAATTACATCGCCAACGCCTCCCTCCCCTCCGTCTCCGGCAAGACCATTCCCGTCATCGACCCGTCCGACGGCCAGGTGTTTGACGAAATCCAGCGCAGCAACGCCCACGACATCGACACCGCCGTGCGCAGCGCGCGCGAATGCCTGGAGCTGGTGTGGAGCCGCTTCAACGCCGCCGAGCGCGGGCGCCTGCTGATGCGCCTGTCGGCCAAGGTGGCCGAGCATGCCGAGGAGCTGGCCCAGCTGGAGCAGCGCGACTGCGGCAAGCCGACCAAACAGGCGCGCGCCGACGCGGCGGCCCTGGCGCGCTATTTCGAGTTCTACGCCGGCGCCTGCGACAAGCTGCACGGCGACACCATCCCCTACCTCGACGGCTACAGCGTGATGACCTGGCGCGAGCCGCACGGCGTCACCGGCCATGTGATCCCCTGGAACTACCCGATGCAGATCTTCGGCCGCAGCGTGGGCGGCGCGCTGGCCGCGGGCAACGTCTGCGTGGTCAAGCCGGCCGAGGACGCCTGCCTCTCCCTGATCCGCGTGGCGCAGCTCGCCGCCGAGGTCGGCTTTCCGGCCGGCGCCATCAACATCGTGACCGGCTACGGCCATGAGGTCGGCGACGCGCTGGCGCGCCACAAAGGCATAGACCACATCAGCTTCACCGGCAGCCCCACCGTGGGCACGCTGATCCAGCAGGTGGCCGCCGAGCGCCACTGCCCGGTCACGCTGGAGCTGGGCGGCAAAAGCCCGCAAATCGTCTTTGCCGATGCCGACCTGGACGCCGCGATTCCCGCCATCATCAACGCCATCGTGCAGAACGCCGGGCAGACCTGCTCGGCGGGTTCCCGCCTGCTGGTGGAGCAGGCAATTTACGAGCCGCTGCTGCAGCGCCTGGGCCATGCCTTTGAAAACCTGCGCGTCGGCCCCGCCGCCATGGACCTGGACGTAGGCCCGCTGATCCGCCAAAGCCAGCAGCAGCGCGTCTGGGATTTCTTAAGCGACGCGCACGTCGCCAACATCGCCATGGTGGCCCAGGGCCAGATCGTCGACGAAGCGCCCGAGACGGGGTTTTACCAGGCCCCCACCCTGCTGCGCGACGTGCCGGCCACGCATCGGCTGGCGCAGGAAGAAGTCTTCGGCCCGGTGCTGTGCGCCATGAGCTTCAAGGACGAAAACCACGCCGTGGAACTCGCCAATGCCACCCAGTTCGGCCTGGTCGCCGGCATCTGGACACGCGACGGCGCGCGCCAGTTCCGCATGGCCAAAAGAGTCAAAAGCGGCCAGGTCTTCATCAACAACTACGGCGCCGGCGGCGGCGTCGAGCTGCCCTTCGGCGGCGTGAAGTCCTCGGGCTACGGGCGTGAAAAAGGCTTTGAGGCGCTGTACGGTTTCACGACCTTGAAGACCGTGGCGGTGCGCCACGGCTGAGCACCCCATCCGGCCTCCATCGGCACGACCCAGGGCCGGGGATGTAATAAGCTCACATATCAGTTCAATCAATCAAAACACCTGGAGACAAACCCATGCGGGTCAAAGACAAATCCATCATCGTCACCGGCTCCGGAGGCGGTATCGGTGAAGGCATCGCCCGGCGGCTGGCGGCCGAGGGCGCCAAGGTCGTCGTCAACGACATCAACGTCGCCCTGGGCGAAAAAGTCGTGGCCGCCATCGTCAAGGCCGGCGGCACGGCCTCCTTCTTCGCTGCCGACGTGACGAAATCCGCCGAAGTGAAAGCACTGGTCCAGGCCGCCGTGGACCGTTACGGCCGGCTCGACGTGATGGTCAGCAATGCCGGCTGGACGCACCGCAACCAGCCCGCGCTCGACGTCAGCGAAGACGACTTCGACAAGTGCTACGCCATCAACGTCAAAAGCATTTACCTGGCCACCATCCACGCCACGCCGGTGTTCCGCAGCCTGGGCGGCGGCAGCTTCATCAACATCGCCTCCACGGCCGGCGTGCGCCCACGCCCGGGCCTCACCTGGTACAACGGCTCCAAGGGGGCCGTCATCACCACCTCCAAATCGCTGGCGGCCGAGCTGGGCCCCGACAACATCCGTGTGAACTGCATCAACCCGGTGTTCAACCCCGACACCGGCCTCTCAGCCGACTTCGCCGGCGGCCCGCTGGACGAAGAGCGCAAGGCGCGCTTTCGCGCCAGCATCCCGCTGGGACGCTTTTCGACTGCGCTGGACGTCGCCAATGCGGCGCTTTACCTGGCCAGCGATGAAGCAGACTTCATTAGCGGAGTATGCATAGAGGTAGATGGAGCCCGCTGTGTGTAGAGCCCCCACGCTCGTCACTTCATGTACTTCGCTGCCCCCCGAGGGGGCGCTGCGCCTGCGGTCTGGCAAAGCCAGTCCCGCGGCCCCTGCTTGGTTAAAGAGCCTTCTCGGGCCTGGCCAATAACGCGCGCTCTTTGGGGATAAGGCCTCTTTTTAGCGCTTCGGGCGGGCCAATGGAGTAAATTCCCCCCTTGGGCCCCTCACGATGACGACTGAAAAAATCATTCCGCTGGCAGATATCCGCTACGCAAGCCGCGTGCCGCATATCCCTGCCCGGCTGGCAGCGCCCACCGGCCTGTTGAGCGACACGCGGGGCCGGCCGCTGCGGGACTTGCGCATCAGCGTGACCGACCGCTGCAACTTCCGCTGCAGCTATTGCATGCCGCGCGAGGTCTTCGACAAGGACTACGCTTTCCTGCCGCAGACCTCGCTGCTGAGCTTTGAGGAAATCACCCGCCTGGCCAAGGTGTTCGTGGCGCATGGGGTCGAGAAAATCCGGCTGACCGGTGGCGAGCCCCTGCTGCGCAAGCACCTCGAAGTGCTGGTCGAAATGCTGGCCAAGCTGCAGACGCCGCAGGGCAAGCCGCTGGACATCACCTTGACCACCAACGCCTCGCTGCTCGCCAAAAAAGCCCAGTCGCTCAAGGATGCCGGCCTGCAGCGCGTCACCGTGAGCCTGGACGCGCTGGACGACGCCACCTTCCGGCGCATGAACGACGTGGACTTCCCGGTGGCCGACGTGCTCAAAGGCATTGAGGCCGCGCAAAAAGTCGGCCTGGCGCCGCTCAAGGTCAACATGGTGGTCAAGCGCGGCACCAACGATGCGGAAATCCTGCCCATGGCCCGTCATTTCCGCCACACCGGCGCCGTGCTGCGTTTTATTGAATACATGGACGTCGGCGCCACCAACGGCTGGCGCATGGACGAGGTGCTGCCCTCGGCCCAGGTGGTGGAGCGCCTGAACGCCGAATTCCCGCTCAGCGCCATCGACCCCAACTACACCGGCGAAACCGCCGAGCGCTGGCGCTACGCCGACGGCGCGGGCGAGATCGGCGTGATCAGCAGCGTGACCCAGGCTTTTTGCGGCGACTGCAACCGGGCGCGGCTGTCCACCGAGGGCAAGCTGTTTTTATGCCTGTTCGCCAGCCAGGGACAGGATTTGCGTGCCCTGCTGCGCGGCGGCTATGCCGACGAACAGATCGCCGCGGCCGTGGCCCACATCTGGCAGGGGCGCGATGACCATTATTCGGAGCTGCGCGCCGCGCTGCCGGCCGATACCAGTTCTCCCGAGGCCAACGGCAAGCGCGTTGAGATGAGCTACATAGGAGGCTGACTTGACGACCAACAGCCACAACGCCTCACTGCACGCCGAAGCCATCACCGGCCTGATCCTGGCCGGGGGGCGCGGTTCGCGCATGGGCGGGGTCGACAAGGGCCTGCAGAATTTCAACGGCGTGCCGCTGGCCCTGCACACGCTGATGCGGCTCTCCCCGCAGGTCGGCGAGGTGATGGTCAACGCCAACCGCAACCTGGCCGCTTACGAAGCTTTCGGCGTGCCGGTCTGGCCCGACAGCACCGGCCTGGGCGAGTTCGCCGGGCCGCTGGCGGGCTTTCTCACCGGCCTGGAACGCTGCGAAACGCCCTACCTGCTGACCGTGCCCTGCGACACGCCGCTGTTTCCCGATGACCTGGTGGCGCGCCTGGCAGAGGCTTATGTGCGCGATGGCGCCGACTTCGCCGTGGCCGCCGCGCCCGAGGAAGACGGCCAGCTCAGGCCGCAACCGGTGTTTTGCCTGATGGGCACCCACATGCTCGAAAGCCTGGTGCGCTTCACGCACGCAGGCGGCCGCAAGATAGACGCGTGGACGGCGCAGCACAAGACCGTGGCCGTGCCCTTCGACCGGCCCGGCGACGACGCCCACGGTTTCTTCAACGCCAATACCCTGGCCGAGCTGCACCAGCTCGAATCGCGCCTGCCGTGAAGACGCTGGACCAGATCGCCGCGGAGCTCCAGGGCTACGACCCGCAAGCCCTGTCGGCCGGCCAGGTGCTGGATTTCCTTTCCCGGCTCGTGGCGCCCGTCCAGGACGCCGTCAGCCTGCCGCTGTTCGAAGCCCTGGGCCGGGTGCTGGCTGAAGACGTGGTCTCCCCCTTCGACGTTCCGCCCCACGACAACTCGGCGATGGACGGTTTTGCCTTCGACGGCGGCCGGCTGGTCCCGGGCGCGGCGCTGGAACTGCGGGTGGCCGAGGGCACGGCGCTGGCCGGCAAGGCCTGGCAAGGCAGCGTGCAGCCCGGCGAATGCGTGAAGATCATGACGGGCGCCATCATGCCGCCCGGCCTGGACACCGTGGTACCGCAGGAATTCGTCAAGTTCCACGAAAGCGCCGACGGTACGCGCATCAGCATTCCGCCCGGCCTGCTGCGCGCCGGCGACAACCGCCGCCTGCGCGGCGAAGACCTGGCACAGGGGCTGCCGGCGCTGCGCAAGGGCGAGACCCTCACGCCGGCCCGGCTGGGCCTCGCGGCCTCCCTGGGCCTGCCCACCCTGCCCGTCTGGCGGCCGCTGCGCGTGGCCTACTTTTCCACCGGCGATGAAATCCTCTCGCTGGGCGAAGCACCGCGCGAAGGCGCGGTCTACGACAGCAACCGCTACACCGTCTTCGGCATGTTGAGCCGCCTGGGCTGCCAGGTCATCGACATGGGCGTGGTGCGCGACGACCCGGCCCTGCTCGAAGCGGCCTTCACCGAGGCCGCCGCGCGAGCCGATGCCATCATCACTTCGGGCGGCGTCAGCGTCGGCGAGGCCGACTTCACCAAGGCCATGATGAAAAAGCTCGGCGACGTGGCCTTCTGGCGCATCGCCATGCGGCCCGGCCGCCCCATGGCCGTGGGGCGCATCCCGCCCGCGAGCGGCCAGGCCGGCAATCCCAACGGTGCGATCCTGTTCGGCCTCCCCGGCAACCCGGTCGCCGTGATGGTGACTTTCCTGGCCTTTGTACGGCCCGCCCTGCTGCAGATGATGGGCGCCGGCGCCGCGCCGCCGCCGCTGCTCAAGGCCCGCAGCACGGAAGCGATACGCAAAAAAGCCGGTCGCACCGAATACCAGCGCGGTTGGGTTTCCACCGCGGTCGACGGCTCGCTGCAGGTCAAAACCACGGGCAGCCAGGGCTCGGGTGTTCTGCGCTCGATGGCCGAGGCCAATGGCTTGATCGTGCTGCATCACGCGCAAGGCAACGTTGCTGTCGGCGACGAGCTTGATGTGCTGATGTTTGACGGCGTCATATAGAGCCCCCACGGTCGCGCACTGCGTGGCGCTTCCTGCCTCCCGAGGGGGCCGCCCGCCTGCGGCCCGGCAAAGCCGGTTCCGCGGCTCAGGCTTGGTTTAAGAGTTCAGTAGGCACAACGAGCGGGGATCTGACTTAAAGCAAAACGCCCTCGTGAGAGGGCGTTTTGCTTTGAAAGCGCAGGGCTTTATTTGGCTACATATTCCGGATGGTCATGGTGCGCATCCGGCTCCTCTTTCGCCACCGTCTTGTTCGCGCCCGGAATGGCCTTGCGCGCAAACAAGGTGTACATGGTGGGCACGACAAACACGGCCAGCAAGCTGCCCAGCGACATGCCGCCCACGATCACCCAGCCGATCTGCATGCGGCTTTCGGCGCCGGCGCCGTGCGACAGGGCCAGCGGCAAGGCGCCGAGCACCATGGCGCCGGTGGTCATCAGGATGGGGCGCAGGCGCTGGGACGAGGCCTTGACCACGGCGTCGATCATCTCCATGCCCTGCCCGCGCAGCTGGTTGGTGAACTCGACAATCAGGATACCGTGCTTGGTGATCAGGCCGACCAGCGTGATCAGCCCGATCTGGGAATACACGTTGAGCGAGCCGCCCGACCACTTCAAGGCCAGCAAGGCGCCGAGCATGGACAGCGGCACCGAAAGCATGATCACCAGCGGGTCGACGAAGCTCTCGAACTGCGCGGCCAGCACCAGGAAAATAAACAGCAGCGCCAGCACAAACACGATGGCCAGCGCGCCCTGCGAGTTGCGGAACTCGCGCGAGGTGCCGTTGAGGTCGGTGCTATAGCCGGTCTTGAGCACCTTGGCGGCGGTCTGGTCCATGAACTTGAGCGCTTCGCCCAGCGAGTAGTCGCCCGCCAGGCTGGCGGTGAAAGAGACCGAGCGCCGCTGGCCGAAGTGGTTGAGTTCGCGCGGCGAGACGCTTTCACGCACCTTGACCAGCGCCGACAGCGGAATCATGGCGTCGTTGCGGCCGCGCACATAGATGCGGTCGATGTCGTCGGGTGTGGTGCGGCCGCTGGCCTGGGTCTGCACGATCACGTCGTACTGTTCGCCGTCGCGCTTGTAGCGCGTCACGTTGCGCCCGCCCAGCAGGGTTTCGATCGCCTTGGCCACCACCTCGACGCTCACGCCGAGGTCGGCGGCCTTGTCGCGCTCGACTTCAATGCGAAGCTCGGGCTTGTTCAGGCGCAAATCGACATCAACCGAAACGATGCCGGGGTTCTTGGCGATCTCGTCCTGCATCTGGCGCGTGACGGCATTGAGGTTCTGGTAGCTGTCGGAGGTCTGGATCACGAAGTTGACCGGGCGGTCGCGAAAGCCCTGGCCCAATGACGGCGGCGTGATGGTGAAGACGTTGACGCCCGGCAGGGCATTGAACTTGGGCTGCAGTTCGCGCGCCATGTCCATGGTCGAGCGTTTGCGGTTGTCCCAGTCCACGGTGCGGTAGACCACGCTGGCCTGGGCCACGGTCGGGTTGCCGACGTTGCCGAAGATACGGTCGAATTCGGGAAAGGGCTGGCCCATTTTTTCGAGGGCCTTGGCATAGCGGTTGGTGTAGTCCAGCGTGGCGCCGTCCGGCGCGGTGACATTGGCCAGGATGACGCCGCGGTCCTCCATGGGCGAGAGCTCCCGCTTCATGCCGGGAAACACCAGCGCGATGGCCAGTGCGCTGAGCGCCATGACGCCGATGACAATCCAGCGCGCCTGGAAGGCAAAGGCCCTGAGCTTCTGGCCCCAGCCCGGGGTGTCGCCCGAAGGCTCCCAGCGCTTGGTGACGATCCAGCGCAGCACATCGCCGTAGCGGTCGGAGATGCTGGTCAGCACCGTTTCCATGGTGCGGTCAAAGCGGTTGGGCTTGGGGTTGTGCTTGAGCAGCTGCGTGCACAGCATGGGCGTGAGCGTGAGCGCCACAAAGCCCGACACCACCACCGCGCCGGCCAGCGCCAGCGCAAATTCGACAAACAGCCGCCCGGTGCGGCCCGGTGTGAACGCCAGCGGCGCATACACGGCCACCAGGGTCGCCGTCATGGTGATCACCGCGAAGCCGATTTCGCGCGCGCCCTTGATGCCGGCGGAGAACGGGTCCATGCCCTCCTCGATGTGGCGGAAGATGTTCTCCAGCATCACGATGGCGTCGTCCACCACCAGGCCGATGGCCAGCACCAGCGCCAGCAAGGTCAGCGTGTTGATGGTGAAACCCGCCAGCGCCATCAGGGAGAAGGTGCCGATCAGGCTCACCGGGATGGTGATGATGGGGATGATGGATGCGCGCATGGTGCGCAGGAACACAAAAATCACCAGCGCCACCAGGATGATGGCCTCGGCGATGGTGCGGTAGACGTTCTTCACGGAACGGTCGATGAACACCGAGTTGTCGTTGGCGATGTCGATCAGCACGTCGGGCGGCAGATCGGCTTTCAGCTTGGGAATCGCCTCGCGCACGCCTTTGGACAAATCCAGCGGGTTGGCGGTGGCCTGGCGTATCACGCCGATCGCCACGGCCGAACGGCCGTTGAGCCGGACGGCCGTGCGCTCGTCGGCGGCGCCCTCTTCCACCCGGGCCACATCCCGCACCTTCACCGAAAAGCCGTTGACGTTCTTGACCACGATGTCGCTGAACTGGGCAGGCCTGACCAGGTCGGTCTGCGAGGTCACGCTGAATTCGCGCTGCTGCGACTCGATGCGGCCGGCCGGCAGTTCCAGGTTGCTGCGGCGGATGGCGTCTTCCACGTCCTGCGTGGTGAGGCGGTAGGAGGCCAGCTTGTCGGTGTCCAGCCAGACGCGCATGGCGTACTTGCGCTCGCCGAAAATGCGCACGTCGGCCACGCCGGTGACGGTCTGCAGGCGCGGCTTGACGATGCGGTTCACCAGGTCGTTGATCTGCAGCGGCGTCATCGACTCGCTGGAAAACGCGATCTGTATCACCGGGAAAGCATCGGCCTCGACCTTGGCGATCACCGGCTCCTCGATGGCCTGCGGCAGGCGGTTGCGCACTCGCGAGGTACGGTCGCGCACCTCGGCGGCGGCGGAGTCGGCGTCTTTCTCGAGGCGGAAACGCACGCTGATCTGGCCCTGGTCGGCGCGGCTGATCGAGGTGATCACGTCCACGCCGTCGATGCCGGCGATGGAGTCTTCCAGCGGCTTGGTCACCTGGGATTCGATCACTTCCGCGGAGGCACCCACATAGCGCACGCTCACGGTCACGACCGGTTCGTCGATCTTGGGGTACTCACGCACCGTGAGGCGGTTGAAACTGACCGCGCCTATCAGCACGATCAGCAGCGACAGCACGGTGGCGAAGACCGGGCGGCGTATGGAAATTTCAGCGAGTTGCATGGAGGTCCGTCGGGTCGGTGGCGCTGCCCGGGGCTCAGGCCGGGTCGCGCGCCGGCGGCGTGGCCGGGCTGCGTTCGGGCTTGCTGATGCTGCGAACCGGCACCACCATGGCCGGGGCCTCCGACACCACCACACCGCAAGGATTGGGGCCTGCCAATGCGGCTTGCGGCGCCTTGGCGGCAGCATCCGGAGCCTTCGATGCCGGTGCAGCCGAGGCCGCCGCCGTGGAGGCAGCAGAAGCACCAGAGGCCGGGGCTGCCGCAGCAGTGCCCGCGGCTTTTTCGGCGGCTGGGCGATCAGCGCCCGCGACATTCATCACGGTCACCACCGTGCCGTCGCGCTGCACGCGCTGCTGGCCGGTCGAGACCACAACGTCGCCGGACTCCAGGCCTTCGAGGATCTCGACCTTGCCCGGGCTGCGCAGGCCGACTTTGACTTCCACGCGCCTGGTGGTGCGGGTCTGCTCGTTCGGGCCCTCGAGCAGCTTGATGACGAACTGCCGGTTACCCTGCGGAATGATGGCTTCCTCCGGTATCACGCGGGCGTTCTCGCGCACGCCGAACACCGTGTTGACGCGGGCGAACATGCCGGGGCGCAGCTGCAGCTGGCGGTTGTCGATGCAGCCGCGAATGCCGATGGAGCGGCCGTTGGCATCGATCAAAGGGTCGATGGCCTGGATCTGCGCGTTGTACTTGCGGCCGGGCAAGGCGTCGATGTCGAGCATCGCCGTCTGGCCGCGCCTGACCTTGTTCTGGAAGCGCTCAGGCAGGCGGAAGTCGACATAGATGGCCTCGATGTCCTCTATGTTGACGATGTCCGCGCCGTCCTTGAGGTAGTCGCCGACGTTGACCAGGCGTATGCCGGCAATGCCGTCAAAGGGCGCGATGATTTTCAGGCGCGCCGCCGTGGCCTTGGCCAGCGACAGCTTGGCCTCGGCCACCTGCAGGTTGGCCGCGCTTTCATCGAGGGAGCGCTGGCTGATGAAGTTCTGCGCCACCAGTTCCTGGTTGCGCTTCTGGTTGGCCCTGGCGATCGAGAGTTCGGCCTGGCTTTGCTGCACCTGGGCCAGCGGCAGCTGGTCGTCGAACTGCACCAGCACCTGGCCTTTGCGCACACGCTGGCCGTCGGTGAAATTGAGCTGGGTGATGCGTCCGCTGACCTCGGGCCGCAAGACCACACCGCGGCGAGAGCGCAGGCTGCCCACGGCCTGCGTGTCGTCCGATAGCCTGGCGACTTCCACCTTGGCGGCTTCCACCGTCACTGGTTTCCCCGAACTGGCGCCATTGCCGCCGCCGGCAGCCGAAGGCGCGGCATCGACAGCCCCCGGCGCCTTGGGTTTCTGGAGCCACCAGGCAGCTCCCGATGCGACCGCAATGCCCGCGACGGCGACCGCTGTGTAGATTACTTTTGATGCCATGGGGAGGAAAACTTGTTATACAAAGAGATACAAAGTTCCAATGTAGCAGGACACCATGGCGCGCGCAGCCTTTTCCACCCCGTGGCAGGGGCAAGCGCGGTAGCTTTACAACGGCTTTACCAAGCGGCCGGCGCGGCCGCGAAGCCGTGGATGCTACGTACGCTTATGGTGCGTGCCCGGGCACGGGGGCTGTGCGCCGGCCATCCCTGCTTGGTGCCTGTTTTTGCGCACATGTTCCCGCGGCCGTCGCCGGCCCGCCCCAGTCGCGGTTACAAGCGGCCCAGCGCGCGTTCCACGCCCTTGTTGGCCAGCGCATCGGCGCGCTCGTTGCCGGGGTCGCCGGCATGGCCCTTGACCCAGCGCCAGTCGATCTTGTGGCCGCTGGTGCTCACCAGCGCATCCAGGCGCTGCCACAGGTCGACGTTCTTCACGGGCGCCTTGGCCGCCGTGCGCCAGCCCCTGGCCTTCCAGCCGTGGATCCACTCGGTGATGCCCTTGCGCACGTACTCGCTGTCCAGGTACAGCGTCACGCTGCAGGGCCGCTTGAGCGCCGCCAGCGCCTCGATGACGGCCATCATTTCCATGCGGTTGTTGGTGGTGCCGAGTTCGCCGCCGAACAGCTCTTTTTCGGTGCCGCCCTGGGACAGCAGAACGCCCCAGCCGCCGGGCCCGGGATTACCCTTGCATGCACCATCGGTGTAGATCACGACGGGCTGGGATGGGGCGGCTGGGCTGGTGGATGAATCGGTCATGCGTTGTGTGTGTGCTTGTGAAAAACGAAAAACGCCGGGCCAGTGCCCGGCGGTGAAAAAGAAAAATCAGCTCAGGCCGGCGGCCGCAAGCGGACAGCCGGCTCCTTGTTGGCCACCGCGGCCGGCGCCGCCGCCGGGGCCTTGCGGGTTTTCCAGGCGGGCTCCAGCAGCCGGACACCCCGCACGCGCTTGACCGCCGCGAGAAAGTACACGGCACCGAAAATCGGCCACCAGCGTTCACCCGCCGCGTCCATCCACTCGAAGCGGTCCAGCCAGGCCTGGCTGGTCAGCGCCGGGCGGTAGCAGCCGAAGCGCCCCGACTCTACCTCAAAGTCCAGCAGCCGCAGCCAGTCGCGCAGCCGCCAGTAACCGATGAACTCGCCCGTGCTGGGCAAAAACAGCTTGTCGTACCCCCAGCGCTGGTACAGGTGGCCGCGCCGCTGGCGCAGGCCCCAGAGGCTGGTGGGGTTCAGCCCGCTGATGACCACGCGGCCTTCGGGCACCAGCACCCGGCTGACTTCGCGCAGCGTGGCGTGCGGGTCGCGGCTGAGCTCCAGCGTGTGCGGCAGCACCACCAGGTCCAGGCTGCTTTCCGGGAACGGCAGCGCACCCGAGTCGGTCAGCAAGGCCGCGCGCCGGGAACTTGCCGCGGGGGCGGCGGTCGCATCAGGAGCCGGCGAAGGCGCTGTGGCGGCAGGAAGGGACTCGAGCGCGAGCCATTGGTGCGGCATGCGGTTTGCTTGCAGGGCATCGAGTTCCGGCAGGCCCAGTTGCAGGGCGTGGTAGCCAAACACGTCGCTCACGGCCTCGTCGAAATGCGTGCGCTCCCAGCCCAGCAGATAAGCGCCGGGCGGCGTCTTCAGCCAGTCGGTCAAACCTATAATTTCAGAGCTCATCGAGACACCGCATGTATTTGATTCCCATCCCCGCCTTTGACGACAACTACCTCTGGCTGTTGCATGACGGCACGCGCGCCCTGGTCGTGGACCCGGGAGATGCCGGGCCGGTGCTGCGCGCCCTGGACGAGCACGCACTGCAACTGGAGTCGATTCTAGTCACGCACCACCACGCGGACCACACGGGCGGTGTGGATGCCCTTCGCGAAGCCACGGGCGCCCAGGTCTGGGGCCCGGCCACCGAACGCATTCCGCAGCCTTACACACACCTCAGGGGCGGCGATACGGCCGAAGCCCTGGGCCTCGGCTTCGAAGTCATCGACGTACCCGGCCACACAGCCGGCCACATTGCTTATTACACGCCGGACGTGGACGGCAAGCCCCTGCTGTTCTGCGGCGACACGCTGTTCTCGGGCGGCTGCGGACGCCTGTTTGAAGGTACGCCGGCACAGATGCTGGCCTCGCTCGACAAGCTCGCCGCCCTGCCCGGCAACACCGTGGTCTGCTGCACCCATGAATACACGCTGAGCAACCTGCGTTTTGCGATGGCCGTGGAACCCGGCAATGCCGAGCTCGCGGCCTACCAGGCCCGCTGCGTGCGCCTGCGCGAGCAGGGACGGCCTACCCTGCCGACCTCGATTGCGCAGGAACTGCTGGTTAACCCCTTTTTGCGAACCCGGCAAGCCACTATCATGCAGGCTGCCCGGCACATTGATGCGTCGGCCCGTGACGAGACCACCGTATTTGCCGCCATCCGGCAGTGGAAAAACCAATTCAAATGACGCCACACTCCCGAACCACTGCCGCTTCAGCCTCTTCCTCCTTTTCTTTTTTCCGCCTTGTTTCGCTGGCCGCCGTCCTCGTTACGGCGCTGCTGGCGGGCTGCGCCACGCAGCAGGCCCCCGGCCTGCCCAGCGACCCGGTGCTGACCACCGGCGCCGGCCCCGCCGCCAAACCGCTGCTGCCCAGCGGCCCGTTGCAGGCCATCACGCCGGGCCAGGCCGGCTCGCACCAGAATGTCGCCTCCACCGAGCCGCCCAAAGAGCTCTGGGATCGCATACGCCGCGGCTTTGCCATGCCCGACCTGCAAAACGAACTGGTGACCGACCGTGAGCAGTGGTATGCCACCCGGCCCGACTACATCCAGCGCATGACCGAGCGCTCCAGCAAATACCTGTTCCACATCGTTGAAGAACTCGAGCGCCGCCAGATGCCGACCGAGCTGGCCCTGCTGCCCTTCATCGAGAGCGCCTTCAACCCGCAGGCCGTCTCCAGCGCCAAGGCTGCCGGCATGTGGCAGTTCATGCCGGCCACCGGCAAGTATTTCGACCTGAAGCAAAACGCCTTCCGCGACGACCGCCGCGACGTGCTGGCTTCCACTCGCGCAGCGCTGGACTACCTGCAAAAGCTCTACGGCATGTTCGGCGACTGGCACCTGGCGCTGGCCGCGTACAACTGGGGCGAAGGCAGCGTGGGCCGCGCCATCGCCAAAAACCAGAAGGCCGGCCTGGGCACGAGTTATTCCGACCTCAACATGCCCGCCGAAACCCGGCTCTACGTGCCCAAGCTGCAGGCCGTCAAAAACATCGTCGCCAACCCGCAGGCTTTCCGCACCGAGTTGCCGCTGATCGAAAACCATCCCTACTTCCAGCAGGTACAGATCACGCGCGACATCGACGTGGCCCTGGCCGCGCGCCTGGCCGACGTCAAGATCGAAGACTTCAAGGCGCTGAACCCTTCGGCGCACCGCCCCGTCATCATTGCCGCCGGCACGCCGCAAATTTTGCTGCCCTGGGACAACGCCACGGTGTTCCAGCGCAACTTCGAGGCCTACACCCAGGGCCAGTACGCCAGCTGGACCGCCTGGACAGCCCCCAGCACCATGAACCCGGCCGAAGCGGCGCGCCGCACCGGCATGAGCGAAGCCGACCTGCGCGGCGTCAACAACATCCCGCCGCGCATGCTGATCAAGGCCGGCTCCACCCTGCTGGTGCCGCGCTCGGCCAAAGTTGAAAACGACGTCACCTCGCACATCGCCGATACCGCCCAGGTGTCCTTCGCGCCCGAAGTCGTCACGCGGCGCACCACCGTCAAGGCCCGCAAGGGCGAATCGGTGGCCACCATCGCCAAGCGCTACGGCCTGAGCGCCGCCAGTGTGGCCGAATGGAACAACGTCAGCGCCTCCAGCGCTTTCAAAGTGGGCCACCAGGTCGTGGTGTTCCTGCCGGTCAAAAGCCATGCCGCTTCGGCCGGCCGCGGCAAAGGCAAAAGCAGCGTGAAGGCCGTCAAGCGCAGCACGGCCAAGCCCGTCGTGAAGTCGAAGAAGCGCTAAGGCTTCTTCGGAACCTCAAGAGACTGCGGCCTGCAGGTCCACGGCCTTCGCCCTGAGTGAAGCATCTTCCCGCAGCTTGAACTTGGCCACGCGGTGCGTCGGCGTATGCGGCAGGGACTCGACCAACGCCACATAGCGCGGCACCTTGATCGCGGCCAGCCTCTCGCGGCACCACTGGGCAATCTCCTCATGCGCCAGCGCCATGCCGGGGCGCAGCACCACGGCCACCAGGATCTCGTCTTCGCCCAGTTCAGACGGCACCGGGATGGCGGCCGCCTCCAGCACACTGGGGTGGTTGCCGATCACACGGTCCAGCTCCGCGCCGGAGATGTTTTCACCGCGCTTGCGGATGATGTCTTTCTTGCGCGCGACGAACCAGAAAAAATTGTCTTCATCGACATAGGCCAGGTCGCCCGTCAGGAACCAGCCGTCGCGAAACGCCGCGCGTGTCTGCGCCTCGTCGCGGAAGTAGCCCTGCATGACGATGGGCGTGCGCACCACCAGCTCACCCACCTGCCCCGGCGGCAGAAATTGCCCGTCGTCGCCGGCGATGCGCAGCTCGGCCAGCGACACCGCCGGGTCCGGATGCCGGCTGGGCCGGCCCATGCTGCGCACCTTGTGCGGCCCGGGAAAAGGGTTGTTCAGCGCGCCCGGGATTTCCGACATGCCGTAGCCTTCGATCAGGGTCGGCACATGGAACTCGTCCTGGAAGACCCGGAAGGTTTCCTCGTCGAACGGTGCGCCATAAATTTTTTGCAGCCTGTGGCCCGGCACGTATTCGCTGCGCGGCCGCCGCATCAAAATGCTGCTGGCCGCCGCGATGGTGTTGACCTCGGTCGCACCGGTGTCCTTCACGGTCTGCCAGAACTTCGACGCCGAAAATTTCGGCTCCAGGATCAGCGTCGCGCCCGCCGCCAGCGAGCCGGCCAGCGAATAAAAAATCGCATTGATGTGGAACAGCGGCAGCACGCACAGCAACCTGTCGTCGGGCTGCAGGTACATGCGCGCGACAAAACCCTCGCCGGCCGTCAGCAGGCTGCGCTGGCTGTGCATCACGCCCTTGGGAAAACCCGTGGTGCCCGAGGTGTAGATGAACACGCAGGTGGCGTCAGGATTGTCCAGCGGCTCCGGGGCGGCCGCGGCCGGCGCGTCCACAAAACCGGTTTCGTTCAGCATCAACCAGGGTGTGCCGGCAAGGCCTGTGCAGGCGGCCTGCACAGTCGGCAAGACGGCCTCTGAACAGATCACGCCGCAGACCTCCGCGTGCCGGAGCACGTAACGCGCCTCCTCCACGCCGTAGTCGGGATTGACCGGCACCATGATGGCGCCCAGCCCGGCCAGCGCCAAAAACGCGAATACGCTGGACGGGTGGTTCAGCGACATCACGCCGACCCTGTCGCCCTCCTTCACGCCTTTGCAGGCGAGAACGGCCGCGGCACGCCGCACTTCTTCGAGGACCTGCCCATAACTGAAGGAGCGCCCCTGGTAGACGATGAATTCGCGGTCGCCGGCAACGGCCGCCCGGCTTCGCAGCAAGGAGGCCAGGGTGCCGCCGTGCGGCGGGTACAGCCTCAGAACTTCAAGCGGTGACAGCATGGGTCAATCACCCTTGCCGCCAGCTGTGCCATCGGCTTTATCGCGAAGCTTGCCGCGCGCATGCCCCGTGGCCTCGTCCTCCGCCCGGTGCCAGATTTCCATGGCCATGGGCTGCTGGGCTTCTTCCAGCACGTGGCCCACCAGCCCGACGGCGCGGGCCATCACGCCCAGGCCGTGCGAGACTTTCCAGGACAGGCCCATCTCGCAGCACAGCGCGCCTATGGCGCCGGTGGCATTGACGGGCAGCGGCTTGCCATAGGCCACGCCGGCCGCATCGGCCACGCATTGCATCAGCGCCACGTAGCGGCCATGGAAACCGGTCTGTTTCGCAATCGCAAACAAGCGCAAGGTGCGCGGGTCCACCGGCTTGTGGATAGGGTGGCCCAGGCCGGGAATGATTTTTTTCTCCGCCCTGTGGCTTTGCACAATCCCTTCGGCCAGGCCGGCCAGTGACGCATCCGCGGCCGCACCCTGCCCGCCCCGGCCCTCGGGCAAGGCGGCCGCCAGCATGCGCGCCGAGCCTTCGGTCGAGCCGACAAACACGCTGCCCAGGCCCAGCAGGCCGGCCGCGACGGCCGCCTGCATGGCTTCGGGCGCGCCCGCGTAGGTCATGCGCGCAGCCAGGGTGGAGGGCACGATGCCGTGCTCCACCAGCGTGACCAGGATGGCATTGAACATGCGCGACTCCTTCGCGTCGGGCAGGCGTCCCGTGACTTCGAGGAAGGCCATGTCGCCGAAGTTGACCTCGCCCATCAGGTCATGGCAAAGGTCGTAGCCGTGCACGCCTATGGCGTCGGGCGTGGTCCAGGCAATGTCGGAGCGCAGTTCGGTGTTTTTTTTCATCGTGGGGTTCCCAGGGACAGCGGGGTTATTCGAGTTTGGCGCCGGAAACCTTGACCTTTTGCGCGCCGAGTTCGCGGTCGGATTTCAGGAAAGCCGCGAACTGCTCGGGCGTGTCGCCCACGGCCTCAAAGCCCAGCGGCTGCAGGTATTTGCTCTTGAACTCGGCGGTGTTGATGACCTTGCTCATGTCGCGCGCGAAGCGGGCACTGATCTCGGGCGGCGTGCCTTTGGGCGCGACCACACCGAAGTAGTAGGACGCGTCAAACGTCGGGTAGCCGACCTCGGCGAAGGTCGGCACATTGGGCGCGGCCGGCTGCCGGTTGCGGCCCGACACCGCGAGTGCCTTGATCTTGTTCGTCTCCAGGAAAGGCGCGACACCGCCCGTCACCGCGAACATCGCGTCGATGCGGCCGGCCATCAGTTCCTGCACGGCGGGCGGCAGGCCCTTGAAGGCCACGTGCTCCATCTGCAGGCCGTTGATGCTGTTGAACCAGGCCGAGGCCAGGTGGTTCACGCCGCCCGCGCCTATGGAGCCGTAGTTGAGCTTGCCCGGGTTGCGCTTGACGTAGTCGATGAACTCCTTGACGTTGGCGGCCGGAAAGTCCGGCCGCGTCACCAGCATCAGGTTGCCGACGGCCAGCTTGGCGACCGGCACGAAGTCCTTCACCGGGTCGTAGGGAATCTTGGGATAGAGGTTCTGGTTCAGGCTGTAGGCGCCGTCGGAAGCTACCAGGAAGGTGTAGCCGTCGCCCGGGCTTTTTGCCACGATGTCGGCGGCGATGATTTCGTTGGCACCCGGCTTGTTGTCGACGATAAAGGGCTGGCCCCAGCTGTCGCCCAGCTTCTGGCTGATGGCGCGCACCATCACGTCGGCGGGCCCGCCGGCGCTGTAGGGCAACACAATGCGGATCGGCTTGGTGGGGTAGCCCTGCGCTTGCACGGCGCCCGCAAAGGCAAGGCCGGCGATGGCGCCCAGCAGGGTCAAACGGCGTCCTGAATTCATGTCATGTCTCCTGGTTTTATCGGTGTGGGTCACTTTTCATCCAAGTAAGTCCTGTATATGAACTTACTTTTCGGCCTCAATTCTAAAAATCCACAGCAGCACGGCCAAACAAAAGCCGGCCTCGCTTGGTCAATTTTGAAGAGAAAGTGATTTTTCGTACGATATTTGGACTTTTTAGCAGCCGCCCTTTATGCTCCCCCCATGAAGCACGAAACCACCGACACGGACAGCACCGCCGGCGCGCAGACCGTCGACAGGGCCTGCGAACTGCTGCGCGAAATTGCCCGCACCGGCGTGGGCGGCGTCCGCATCCTGGACCTGTGCCATGCGACCGGCCTGAGCCGGCCCACGGCGCACCGCATCCTCCGGTCGCTGCAGCTGGCCGGCCTGGTGCGGCAAAGCCCGGAGACCCGACGCTATGCGCTGGGCAGCGGCTTGTTTGAACTGGGCATGGCAGCGCCCAACCCGGTTGCGCAGTTTCCGCAGGTGCGCAGCGTGGTCGAAGAACTCGCCGCGGCCACCGAAGACACCGTTTACCTGATGCTGCGCAGCCACGATGACGTGCTGTGCCTGTGGCGGGCACAGGGCGCCTACCCCATCAAGGCCAATGTGGTGGCTCTGGGCGACCGCCGCCCCATAGGCGCCAGCGTGGCGGGCCTGTGCCTGCTGGCGGCCCTGCCCGAAGCCGAGTCGAACGGACTGATTGCAGCCAACAGCCCCTACCTGCCGGAGTTTTGCCGCATGACGCCCGAAGACGTGGCCCGCCACGTCGGCGAGGCGCGCGACAAGGGCTATTCAGTCGGGGTCAATGCGGTGATGGAGGGCGTGACGGCGGTGGGCATGGCGGTGCCCGGAAGTTACCAGCGCCCCTGCATGGCGCTCAGCGTGTCGGCGATTTCCTCGCGCATACCGCCGGGGCGCATTCCGGCGCTGGCAGTCCAACTCAGGCGCAGCGCGGCCAAAATTGCCGCCATCACGGGCAGCGACAGTGCGGCCCGCCAAGGGCCTGCCGCTAAAGCTTGAGGCTACCGACGCCGAACAGGCCGATCAGGCCGATGACGATCAGGTAGATCGCCACGATGTAATTGAGCAGGCGCGGAATGATCAGGATCAGGACGCCCGCGATCAGGGAGACAAGCGGGCCAATGCTGAGAGAAAGGTTCATGGCGTTTTCCTTGGAGTTTTGGATGCCGGCTTGCCCCGCCTTTCCTTGCGCAGCGGCAAGCTGGCACGGAATGGCGCAAGTCCAGCCCTGACTGTAAGCAGGCGCGCCGCCGGAGACTGTAGGACGACAGGAAATTGCGCTACAGGGAAAGGAGACGCGAAAAGCGTCAGAGCTTTTCCGTCTCGCCGCTGCGCGGCTGCCACTTCATGAGGCGTTTTTCGAGGCGGCCGACGATGCCGTCCAGCACCAGCGCGAAGGCCGTCAGCACCACGATGCCGGCGAACACGGTGTTGACGTCGAAGGTGCCTTCGGCCTGCAGGATCAGGTAGCCTACCCCGCGCGCCGAGCCCAGGTATTCACCCACCACCGCGCCGACAAAAGCCAGGCCCACCGACGTATGCAGGCTGGAGAACACCCAGCTCGTGGCGCTGGGCAAATACACCGTGCGCAGCAACTGCCGCTGGTTGGCGCCCAGCATGCGCGCATTGGCCAGCACCACCGGGCTGACTTCCTTGACGCCCTGGTAGACGTTGAAGAACACGATGAAAAACACCAGCGTGACGGCCAGCGCCACCTTGCTCCAGATGCCCAGGCCCAGCCACAGCGAAAAAATCGGCGCGAGGATCACGCGCGGCATGGAGTTGGCGGCCTTGATGTAGGGGTCCAGGATGGCGCTGGCCGTAGGCGCCAGCGCCAGCCACAGGCCGCAGGCCAGGCCCAGCACCGTGCCTATGCCAAAAGCCAGCACGGTCTCCAGCAAGGTCGTGCCCAGGTGCAAATAGATGTCGGCATTGCCGGGCAGCCCGTCGGGAAACAATGCGCTGGGGCCGAAGCCGAAGGGCATGAACCAGCTCCAGACGCGGCCCGCCACCTTGATCGGTTCGCCCAGGAAAAACGCGGTCTTCTGGTTGCGCGAGGCCGCGTGCCAGACCAGCAGGATGACGACCAGCAAACCAATCTGCCAGGCGCGCAGGTTTTTTTCGGAAGGTTTGAGATGGTGCAACATGCTCAGGCGGCTTTCTTGAGCTGTTGGGCGTAACCCTTGAGCACCTCATCGCGCAGCACGTTCCAGATCTGCGTGTGCAGCTCGACAAAACGCGGCTGGTGGCGCACCTCGGCCACGTCGCGCGGGCGCGGCAGGTCGATCGCAAACTCGCCCATGGGATGCGTGCCCGGGCCGGCCGACAGCACGATCACGCGGTCGCTCATGGCGATGGCCTCGTCGAGGTCGTGGGTGATGAAGAGCACCGCCTTCTTCTTGGCGGCCCAGAGTTCCAGCACCTCGTTTTCCATGAGTTGACGGGTCTGGATGTCGAGCGCGCTGAAGGGTTCGTCCATCAGGATGATGTCCGGGTCCAGCGCCAGCACCTGGGCCAGCGCGGTGCGTTTGCGCATGCCGCCCGAAAGCTGGTGCGGGTAGCGGTCGCCGAAGCCGCCCAGGCCTACGCGCTCCAGCCAGGCCTGCGCCTGGCGGCGCGCCTCGGCGTCGGGAATGCCACGGTACTGCAGGCCCATCATGACGTTGGTCAGCGCGCTGCGCCAGGGCATCAGCGCCTCTGTCTGGAACATATAGCCGGCACGTGTGTTGATGCCGGCCAGCGGCTGGCCGAAGACTTTGACCTCGCCCGACGAGGCCTCGAGCAAGCCGGCGCCTATGTTGAGCAGGGTCGACTTGCCGCAACCCGTGGGCCCGACGACCGACACGAATTCACCCGCCCGTATGCGCAAGGTGGTGTCACTGACCGCCGTATAACGCTGGCCCGCATCGTCGCGCGAGCGAAAAGTGCAACTGATGTCGATCAGCTCCAGGGCGTAGGTGTTGTCAGGTTCGGACATGGGAGGAGCTTATAGCACGCTGCCTGCGCAAGGGACTCTATCTTCACCAGCAGGGGCCGCGGGACTGGCTTTGCCAGACCGCAGGCGCAGCGCCCCAATACGCAGGAAAGGGACAGCGCGCCGCAGGCTCGGAGTGACGAGCGTGGGGGCTCCAGGCCTAGGCTTTGAATCGGTCCTTGGCCCGGCGTGAAAACTCGTTGGTATAGGTCTTCGCGAGATCGATCTTGTCGGCCTTGACCGTGGGGTCAAAGCTCGCCAGCGCCTTGAGCGCCGTGCGCGCGCCGTCGTCGGGAATGATGCCGTCCAGCGAAATCGACTCGCGCACCTTGTTGAAGGACGCCAGGTAGAGTGCGCGGTCGCCCAGCAGGTAGCTCTCCGGCACGGTCTTGATGATGTCGCCCGGGCCGGCCGTCTGCAGCCACTTGAGGCCGTGCACGATGGCATTGGCCAGCGCCTGGCAGGTGTTGGGATTCTTTTGCACGAACTCCAGGGGCGCATACAGGCAACCCGCCGGCATGGAACCGCCGAAGACTTCCACCGTGCCCTTGAGCGTGCGCGTGTCGCTGATGATCTTGACCTCGCCTTTTTGCTCTAGCATGGTCATCACCGGATCGGTGTTGCTCATCGCGTCGATCTGGCCCGAGCGCAGCGCGGTCAGCGCGCCGGCCGCCGTGCCCACACCGATAAAACTCACGTCGCCGGGTTTGAGGCCGGCACGCGACAGCACCAGGTTGGCCATCATGTTGGTCGACGAGCCCGGCGCCGACACGCCGATCTTCTTGCCCTTCAGGTCGGCCAGGCTCTTGTAGTTGGGCATGTTCCTGGTCGAGATGCCGAAGGCGATCTGCGGCGCCCTGCCCTGCAGCACAAAGGCCTGGAACATCTGGTTCTTGGACTGCAGGTTGATGGTGTGCTCAAACGCGCCCGAACACACGTCGGCCGAGCCGCCCACCACGGCCTGCAGCGCGCGCGCGCCGCCGGCGAAATCGCTGATCTCGATGTCCAGGCCCTCGGCCTTGAAGTAGCCCAGCTGCTCGGAGATCGTGAGCGGCAGGTAATAAAACGCGGCCTTGCCGCCGACCGCAATCGCGATCTTGCTCTTCTCAAGCTTGGGCTGGGCGCGCAGCGACGGGAATGCCAGCGTCGCCACGGCCAGCGCAGTGCCGCCGGCAAAGCCGCGGCGTGAAATCAGGGGATGGCGGTTCATGCAAAGCCTCTTTTCTTGTGGATGGCACAAGCTTATCGAGACGTAAAAAAACCCGCATCGGGGTCATCCCGTGCGGGTTTTTACCAAAAATGACGTGCCCGAGGTTACCAAAGGTTACCGCGGTTGATGCACGCCTCTTCTCTCAGCGATAGCCTGAAAAGAGGATGCAGATGTTGATGAAGAGCGCAAGGGCCCAGATGGCAGAGCGCGCTTTCGCCAGGTCGGCCACGTACATCATGATGTAGGCGATGCGCAGAAACACGAACAACAGGGCCAGGATGTCCAGGCGCGTCTGCCCGGCTTGCAGCAGGTGCGCAATGATCACCGCCGCGAAGAAAAACGGCAGCGCTTCAAAGGTGTTGTGCTGGGCCGCATTGGCGCGGCCGCGCCAGTCGGTTTGCCGCGCCAGCCAGCCGCGCGGGTTGTGGTTGTCAAAGCCGCCGTCGCGCCGCGGCGTGCCCATCATCCCGTACTTGGCGATCGCCGCGCAGGCGATCGGCAACAGCGCCGCGATCAGGACACACCAATAGGCAATGGTGAAGCGTGCGAATGTCATGGGTGGGTTCCTTTCGTTTGTTGTTGTGTCGTCGCGGCCGTTTTTTACTGCTTGCCGGAATCTAAAAAAAGCCGCCCCTCAGCGGCGGTCCACCAGCGCATGGGCAATCGTGCCCAGGTCCACGTATTCAAGTTCGCTGCCCACCGGCACGCCGCGCGCCAGGCGCGTCACCTGCACGCCGCGGCTTTTGAGCGCCTGGGCGATCACATGCGCCGTGGCCTCGCCTTCGGCCGTGAAGTTGGTCGCGAGGATCACTTCCTGCACCTCGCGCGACTCGGGCGGCAGCGCCTCGCCGCGCTCGTCCTTGGGCACGACACGGTCGAACAGCTTTTGCAGGCCGATGTCGTTGGGGCCTATGCCGTCCAGCGGGCTGAGCTTGCCCATCAGCACGAAATACAAACCCTTGTAGGCCAGGGTGCGCTCCAGCGCCGCCTGGTCGGCCGGCGTCTCGACCACACACAGCTTGCTGCGGTCGCGCTGCGGGTTCGCGCAGGTGGTGCAAAGCGCTTGCTCGGTCAGGGTGTTGCACAGGCTGCAGTGCCGCACGCTGCCGACCGCATGCTCGAGTGCGCGCGCGATCTGCAAGGCGCCCGGTTTGTCATGCTGCAGCAAATGAAAGGCCATGCGCGCCGCCGACTTGGCGCCCACGCCCGGCAGCTTGCGCAGCGCCTGGGTCAGGCCTTCGAGAGCGTTGGAGTCGGCCATGTGGAGAGCAAGCAGTCTGAAGTGAATAAAGAAAAAAGGCGTAGCGAGCGGGTTCAGGGCAAGGCGCGGGTGTCAGGCCACCGGAATGCACTTGAGGTGCATGAGGATGACCTGAACGGGACCCAAAACCGGGTATGAGCCGCCATGAGCCCAAGCGAGCCGTTTTAGAACGGCAGCTTCATGCCGGGTGGGAGGCCGGCTGTCAGCTTGCCCATCTTTTCCTGGCTGACTTCCTCAGCCTTGCGCACGGCGGCGTTAAAGGCCGCAGCCACCAGGTCTTCGAGCATGTCCTTGTCGTCGGCCAGCAGGCTGGGATCGATCTCGATGCGCTTGACGTCGTGCTTGCAGGTCATGGTGACCTTCACCAGGCCGGCGCCGGCCTCGGCCGTCACTTCGACAAAAGCCAGTTCGTCCTGGGCTTTCTTGATGTTGTCCTGCATGGCCTGGGCCTGCTTCATGAGGCCTGCGAGTTGTCCTTTGTTAAACATGGAGTCTTCCTTTTGAATCGTGAAATTGGGGAGTGTTGAGGCAGTGTCGGAGGCCTGGAATGCGTACTTACGAATTGTCTTTGATCATATCGACTTGGCGGCCAGCGGCCGTATGCTGCCGGGGACAATTTTCGCCCCCCAGTCGCGCATCATGTCCTGCACCAGCGGGTCGTTTTGTATCAGTTCCTCGGCCGCGCGCTGGCGCTCGGCCGCGGCGGCGCCATTGCGGCGGGCCGGGGTGTCGGTGACCGGGCCGACCTCCACCACCAGCTTGAGGGCCGGGTCGCCCACATGGGTTTGCAAGGCGGCCTGCAGCTTTTCGCGCGCGGCCGCCTGGTTCAGCGACTCGCGCTCCACCCGCAGCGTCCACAGCGCGCCGTCCTGGCTGCGCAATTCCGACTGCAGGCCCAGTTCGCGCGTCAGAGCCGCCACGGCCTCGGCCGCGACCAGCTGGTTGACCGTCTGGCCCCAGGCTTCGCCCAGGGGCACGGGCACCAACGGTGGGGGCGTGGTCGAAGGCGCGCTGGCCGGCGGGCGATGTGGCTGCTGCGGGGGCGCCGCCTGCACAGGCGGCGGCTCCGGCATGGCCGGGGCGCTCGCGGTGACATGGGGGGCGGCCTGCGCGCGCTCGGCCTGGGCGGCCGGAGGCGCCACAGGCGGCCGCCTTTCAAACGCCGGGGCCGGCGTTGCCGTCGCAGGCGCGGCGGCCGGCGCGGGCGTAGCGGCCCGCGCGACCTCAGGCTGAGGCTTTTTTCCAGGCTCGGCGGCACCCCCCACATGGGTGCTGGCCGAAGAAGCCGAGGGTTTGAAGGCCAGCAGGCGCAGCAGCACCATGGTCAGGCCCGCGTATTCGTCGGGCGCCAGGCCCAGCTCGCCGCGGCCGTGCAGGCACAGGCTGTAGAGCAGCTGGGTTTCATCGGCCGGCAGCGCGCGTGACAGCCGAGCCGTCTCGGCGATGTCCGGGTCGGCATCGTCGCCGCCCTCGCCCATCTCCGGCACGGCCTGCAGCACCGCCATGCGCTGCAACACCGTGGTCATTTCTTCGAGCGTGGAGGCCGCGCTCAGGCCGTTGAGGCGCAGCGCCTCCGAGGTTTCCACCACGGTCTTGCCGTCGCCACGCGCCAGCGCGTCGAGCAGGCGGTACACATAGCTGCGGTCCACGCTGCCCAGCATGGTGCGCACGCTGGCCTCCTCGAGCGAGCCTGAGCCGAAGGCGATGGCCTGGTCGGTCAAAGACAGCGCATCGCGCATGGAGCCGCGCGCCGCGCGCGCCAGCAGGCGCAGCGCCTGCGGCTCGGCCGGCACGTTCTCGACGCCCAGCACCTGCGTCAAATGTTCAAGCACCGTCTCGGGCGCCATGGGCCGCAGGTTGAACTGCAGGCAGCGCGACAGCACCGTGGCCGGCACTTTTTGCGGGTCGGTCGTGGCCAGCACGAACTTCAGGTATTCGGGAGGCTCTTCCAGCGTCTTGAGCATGGCGTTGAAGGCCGTGTTCGTGAGCATGTGAACTTCGTCGATCATGAAGACCTTGAAGCGGCCCACGACGGGTTTGTAAACGGCCTGCTCGAGCAGCTGGGCGATTTCATCAACCCCGCGGTTCGAGGCCGCGTCCAGCTCGGTGTAGTCGACAAACCGCCCGCTGTCGATGTCGGTACAGGCCTGGCACACACCACAGGGCGTGGCCGTGATGCCGCCCTGCCCATCCGGGCCCAGGCAGTTCAGCGACTTGGCCAGAATTCGCGAAATCGTCGTCTTGCCCACGCCCCGCGTGCCGGTGAACAGGTAAGCATGGTGCAAACGCTGGGTCGCCAGCGCATTGCCCAAGGCCTGCACCACATGCGACTGCCCCACCATTTCCGAGAAATTTTTGGGGCGGTATTTGCGGGCTAGGACGAGATAGGACATATCCGCCACATTCTAAATTGCGGAATGCCGTGTTTCGGGGGTGTTGGTCAGACTATGTTCCCCACGATGCAAGGGTCATTCCCAAGTCCCTTACAATCGGAGGTGACGGGCCTTCCCGCATGGTAAAGCGGCCAACCGGGTCAGGTGGGGAACCAAGCAGCCCTAACTGTGGAGCCAGTGCCGGGGTCAAGGCTCGTCACCTTATTCATCTCGAATCCGCGTTTCTTGCGGGTTTCATTCCCAGAGCGACGTTCGAAACCTCTCGCAGGTCTAGCGGTAACAAAGCGCTTATGTACCAGATTGCAAATCCGGCTAGCCCAGATGCCGTCCCGCTACAGCCGCAACTCAACGTGGCGCATCAACCCCTCGCAAGCATCCTCCACCAGATCCAGCACCTGCTCAAAGCCATCCTTGCCGCCGTAGTAGGGATCGGGCACCACCGGGCTGTCGTGCTTTAAACAAAACTCCGTGAGCCTGCGCACTTTGTGAAGATGCTCAGCGGGACACTCCTCCTGGACCAGAGCCAGGTTGTCCCAATCCATGGCCAGGATCAAATCGTGGCGCTCGAAATCCGCATCCGAAATCCGCCGGGCCCTGAGGCTTGAGAGGTTGTAGCCTCGCCTGGATGCATGCGCCTGGGAGCGTTCGTCGGGCGGGTTGCCGGGATGGTAGTTATGTGTGCCGGCCGAGTCGACCTGCACTTGTTCGCCGAGGCCACGCGCCATGACTTTGTGCTGAAACACGCCATGGGCCGTGGGGCTGCGGCAAATATTGCCCATGCAGACGAAGAGGACGGAATAAGGTTTCATTTAACGGGTGTGGGCCGCAACGTTGCCCTGCCAGTTCAACCCCGCGGCCTTTGATCTATCGGGCCATTTTAGGTTGCCGCCCCGCCTGTCCGGCCGGTCGCGCCAAAACCAGTCTGACGGGCCTGACGCCAAACCTCCAAGAGAACTCAACCGGGGGCGGCCCGCCCGGTGGCTTGCATGCCGGGCGCCGCTGTCGCCGGGTGATGATCGCGCTGGCGGCGTTCCCGCATCAGCGCCAGATGCAGCTGGTGCAAGGCGCCGACGCACTCCAGCACGATGGACTGGACCAGTTCAGCGGCTTCGCCGGCCTGCGACTTGGGTGCGGACGCGAGTTTTTCGCCGACGCTGAGCATGAGCCTGACCATGACGGCGCGAAACAGCGCGTCCCAATCGGCGATCGCGATGTCCAGCGGATCGTCGGCCAGGGGCGCTTCGAACTGCCGTGCGGTACCCGAAGCAAGATGGGCGTCCTCGGCGCTCACGCCGTCGCCTGTGGCCCAATCGCGCAGGACGTCCAACACAGAGTCGCTGGTGGTGGGCGAGTCGCGTCGGGATTCCTTCAGGAACTCGGGAGCGCTCAGCATGGCCAGTGCTGAATGCGCCAGCAGCTTGGGATGGGGGGCAGGTGAGGAAGCAAGTCGGATCATGGCAACCCTCGCTCAATATGGGTGCCGCACGGCGCTGCGGCAATGGACGGGCGATGCGTCCCTGCTGGGGCCGGCGATCACCTGTCTTCTTGTAGGCGGCCTGTAGCGGCCCGTCTGTGCGGTGCCGCACACAGGCTAAGCATGGGTCAGTGCAGCAGTTGCGCGTAGGTCTTGCGGTCGCTTGCGTAGCAGCTCCGGGAGGCATTTCGGCCTACCCGGGGGCTAGCCGGACCTACCGGGCCGCCTCTTCAATCGCCTCGGTGGTCTGCAGCGCATGCTGCGCGATCTGCGCCGAGGCCAATGCCAGCGAGGCGAGCGCGTAAGTGCCGCTGATGATGCCTTTGTAGGCCACTTCGGCCGCGATGGCGTCCTGACCCAGGCCTTCGGTGGCGGCAATGATGCAGGCTTCGACGCTGTCCAGGCCGGCGTCGCCGAAGAGCTCTTCGCCTTCGTAGCTCACGCGGTACTCGAACTCCTCTTGCATCATGGGTTCGATGCTGAAACGGACAATCATGGCAAGCTCCTTTTTATTGGCGACATCACTTTTTTCCGGGTCGAAGGTCTGCTTGTCGACTCAACGCCGGCTCATTTGGCAAGCTGGTGGAAGGTGTCGCGGTGTTCACGCATGAATTCACGGCCGGCCTGGATCTGCTCGTTCAAAGCGGGGCTGTTAGGCGTGATGGCGTAACCGTCCGGCGTTTCCGTAAGAAACACGGAATCGCCCTTTTCAAGCTTGAGCCGCTCCAGCACCTCACGCGGCAAGATCAAGCCGATGGCATCGCCAATTTGAGTCAATTTGAGGGTGTGCATGGCATACGCCTTTAAGTTATAGCGAATGTAATACCAATCCAAACCAGGGCTTTGCACCACCCTGGTGATGCCCAAGGCGAGCAAGGCAAAGACGCCTCACTAATTAGTAGCGCTTGAGTCCCGCGCCTGTCAGGCTACAGGCCGAAGTGCGCAATGACGCCCTGCCCCGCGGCGCGGCCGCTGGCGAAGCAGGCGGTCAGCAGGTAGCCGCCCGTAGGCGCCTCCCAGTCCAGCATCTCGCCGGCGCAAAACACGGGCTGGCCCGGGCCCTGGAGCTTTTGTAATTGCAATGTCGCATCCATGGCTTCGAACATCACGCCGCCCGCGGTGCTGATGGCTTCGTCTAAAGGCCGGACGGCGGTGACACGCACCGGCAGGGCCTTGATGCCGGCGGCCAGGCGCACCGGGTCGGCGATGGCGTCCTTGCCCAGCAATTCGTAGAGCATGGCGGCCTTGATGCCGTCCAGGTTGAGCCGGCTTTTGAGATGGCTGGAGAGGGAGCGCGAACCGCGCGGGTGGCGCACCTCGACCAGCACCTGCTCGGCGGATTTGTCGGGCAGCAGGTCCAGCATGAAGGTGGCGCTGCCGTGGGCGGCGATCTCGTCGCGCAGCAAATGGGAGGCGGCATAGACCAGGCTGCCTTCGACGCCGGTGGTGGTGGCGATGAACTCGCCCTTGCGGCTGAAGCTGCGGCCGCGTGAATCGGTGAAGTGGATGGCGACGGACTTGAAGGGCTGGCCGGCGAAACGGCTGGCGAAGTGTTCGGTCCAGCCGGTGTGGGGCTGCGGGCTTTTGCCTATGAGCTCCTGTAAAAATTCGCGGCGGGTTTCGCCGGTCTCGGTGATCGCCTCTTGCAGCTGCGCGGGGCTGTCGGGGCGCGCCGCGACGTCAAAGCCACAGTTCGCAGGCAGCAGCGGCGCGACCGCCACGCCGCGCGCGGCCAGCAGCGGCACCCAGGCGCCGTCGGACCCCAGCCGTGCCCAACTGCCGCCGCCCAGCGCCAGCACCACGGCATCGGCCTGCGCCAGCACTTCGCCGGTGGGTGTTGAAAACTTCAGCGCGCCGTCGCCGGCCCAGCCCAGCCAGCGATGCCGCATGGAAAATTTCACGCTGGCATTGCGCAAGCGCTGCAGCCAGGCGCGCAGCAGCGGCGCGGCCTTCATGTCCTTGGGAAACACGCGGCCGGAGCTGCCGATAAAGGTTTCCACGCCCAGGGCCTCGGCCCAGGCGCGCAGCTCGGCCGCACCAAAGGCGGCCAGCAAGGGCTGCAGTTGTGCGGCGCGCTCGCCGTAGCGGCTGAGGAAAATCTGCGGCGGCTCGGAGTGCGTGAGGTTGAGCCCGCCTATGCCGGCCAGCAAAAACTTGCGGCCCACCGAGGGCATGGCGTCGTACACCTGCACGGACACGGCAGCCCCGGCGCCGGCCAGCGCCTCGGCGGCCATCAGGCCGGCGGGGCCGCCGCCGATGACGGCCACGCGCAGTGCGGCGGCGGGTGTTGATTCAGGAGGGGTGGTGCCAGGTGTCAAGGGGGTTCCGCGTGCAGCGGTCACAGGTTAAACAGAGAAGAAAAAAAGCGGAACGTTCGCGGTGGCGAAGGGCAAAGCGTCAAGGGCGGACGCGCCGGGTCGGAACAGGGATGGCCTGATTATTACAGGGGCGCGACAAAGGCTTGCCGGGGATGGCATTGTGTGCGCACATTTCGTGCGATCAGGCCTCTCCAGAAAGGCCTGGCAAAGGTGCTCCGTGATTTCTTCGCAACAGGTGCGGACAGCAAAACCACACGCGCTTAGTACGAACAACTTAAGCAAATCTCAAAATCTGAGACTGGGCCGAAAAATTGTTGGATGAAGCTCGCGGTCCTCACCAAAGCGCCGCATACCCCATGCTAGGATTAATAAGCGTGCTTACCATCTCGGAAATCGCGCGTCCTCAAAAACCGGAGACCCGATTGAACAAGCCGACCGCTCTTCCCTTCGCCCGCAGGCGTTTTCTTCAGCAATGCGGGACGGCCGCGGCGGTTTTCGCGGCGCCTTCCTGGGCCCAGTCCCGCACGCTGCGCCTGGGCACCACGGTGGACCAGACCGGCCTGGAAAAAGGCATAGGCGGCGACCTGGTGAAAGGCGCGACAGCCTATTTCAACGCCCTGAACAAGGCCGGCGGCATCAACGGCGCCAAGGTCGAGCTGGTCACGGCGGACGACCAGTTCAAGCCGGACCTCGCCAAGGCCAATGCACTGGCCTTCCAGGCCGACAACTCAGTGCTCGGCATCCTGAGCCCGCTGGGCACGCGCCCTTGCGCGGCCATTGTGGAAACCATTCGCGATTTCGCGGTGGTGGGCCCGGTCGCCGGCGCCGCGGCGGTGCGCAAGAACAGCCCGCCCAATGTGTTCTGGGTGCGCGCGACCTTTGACGCCGAAATCGAAAAACTGATCCACACCGCCGTGACGCTGGGCACCACGCGCATCGGCATCGTGCACCCCAAGGACCCGCTGGGCTTGTCCATCCTGGCATCCTTCCAGAAGGTCATGGCCGAGGTGAAGCTGGAGCCGGCGATCATCGCCACCACGCCGACCAACACCAGCACCGACGTGGAACCCGCGGCCAAGGCCATCGCCAAGGTGCAGCCGCAGGTGGTCATCATGGTGCTGTCGGGCGTGGCGCCGCTGTTCGTGAAAGCCCTGCGCGACGCGGGCGGCACCAGCACGGTCTACGGCTTGTCCAACGCAGCCAGCGCGGTCAACATCGCGGCCATGGGCGAGAAGGGGCGCGGCGTGGGTTTCGCCATCATCGTGCCCTCGCCGATGTCCAACAAAAACACGCTGGTGCGCAGCTACCAGGCCGACATGCAGGCCAGCGGCTGGAAGGACTACACGCTGTTCGGCCTGGAAGCCTACGTCAACGCCCGCGTGATGGCCGAAGGCCTGCGCCGCGGCGGCGCCAAGGTGACGCGGGACTCGCTGATCACCGCGCTGGACGGCATCACCAATTTCGACCTGGGCGGCATGCGCGTCAGCTATGGCAACGGCCACCGCGTGGGCAGCACCTTTGTCGACGTGGGCGTGGTGGGCTTCGACGGCCGGCTGTTGACCTGACCGGCTTTTCAGGCGCTTTGTTTACATGGGTGGCGCAAAACCATTGCGCCCGACGATCACACGCAACGCGGTCGGCTTGCCGTCTTGCTCCTGCGCGGTGATCATGACTTTGGCACCGGGCACCAGCAACACGCTCTCATCGGCCTTGCCGGGCTTGAAGGACACCACGGGCACGCCTGGCGGAACGATCACGGTCTTTTCGCCGTCCTTGTAGCGCAGCGTGAGCTTTTGCCCGCCGGGCACCGTGGAGGGCGCGGCGGCCAGGTCGGCCACGGTGGCATTGGTCATGGTGCTTTCGGGCCGCAAGTCCCAGGGCCGGTGGCCTTCGCCGGTGCCGCGCGCGGCCTCTGGAAACACCACCACTTCGAGTGCCAGCTGGCTGCCGTCGGCCTGCGGCATGGCGGCCGTGCCTATGTAGCTGCCGGGCTTGATGTCGGCCAGCGCCAGCGGGTAGACCTCCGAGACATCCATCGCGGCGGGCCGCACCAGCGTGATGACTTCGCCGCTGCGTTCCCTGACGGTGAGGCTGGTGGCGTCGACTTTTTCAATCGTGGCGCGCAGGCGCAGCGTGGGGTTGGCGGGCGCCTGCGCCATCGCGAGGGGAATGGCGGCCAGCAAGGCCAGTGAAACCGTCAGATGCTTGAACTTGAACATGGGTGCCTTCCGATCGGCATGGGTGCCGGGCAGGCTCGGTGAGATCACGCCACCACGACCACAGTTCCCTGCCCCGTCAGAAAAGCCGCCTGGACCGGCGCGCCCGGGTAAATGCGCTGGACTGCGGCGCGGTAAGCCTGCAGCTGCGCGACCAGGGCGGGCTGCCGCTGCGGGGCGATAGCCGATTTATAGTCGAGCACCCACCAGTGGCCTTCATGGCCGGCGTCCTTGCGCTGCACCAGGCGGTCCAGCCGCAGCGCCTGGCCGGCGTAGACCAGGTCGACCTCGTTGCCCTGCCAGGCCAGCACCTCGGGCCGCCAGGCCCAGGCGCCCTCGCCCGCCAGGATGCGGCCGGCCAGCACAGCCGACTGCGCGGCCTGGGCCGGGCTCAGGCGGAACTCGCGGGCCGCAGCCGCCACCTGTTCGGGCGACAGCGCGCCGCCCCATTCGAGCAAACGGTGCATGCCCTTGCCTATGCGCGCTTTCAGGGAATCCTCGTCCACATGCTCAAAGGCGGGGGGATCCGGCATCAGGCTTTCGGGCAGCTCGGGCAATTCCGGCAGGTAGAACACGCCGGCATCCGCAGCCTCGGGGCGCAGGCCCGCGCTTTCGTCAGCCACAGGCGCGGGCAATTCGGCCAGCAGGCCCTGCAGACGCTGCCACCAGCTTTCGGTGGTCGCGCGGTAGGGTTCTATGGAAGAGATGACCAGGGTGTGGCGCGCGCGCGTGAGGGCCACATACAACGCATTGAGTTCTTCGCGCTTGCGCGCGGCCTGTTCGGCGGCCAGGGTGTCGGCGGCGCAGGCCGGCGGGCGGCTTTCGCTGACCAGGAACACAAACTTGCGCGGCTCGGTCGCCTCGCCGGGCCAGTCGACCAGCACGCCCATGCTGTCGGCATTGCGCTCGACGGTGTCGGTGTCCAGCAGCAACACGGCGTCGGCTTCCAGGCCCTTGGCGCCGTGGATGGTCAACAGGCGCACCGCCTCGCTGCTGACGGTGGCCGGCGCCTGCGTGCCGCCGGCCTTGAGGGCGCGCACAAAACCGTAGGGGGTGGCGTAGCGGCCGCCGTCAAGCTCCAGCGACACACCGAGCAGCGCGCGCAAATTGGCCAGCACCGCGCCACGCTGCGCGGCCGGCGCCGCGGCACCAAAGCGCGCGAGCACGTCGCCGTCGTCATAAATGCCTTGCAGCGCGTCGTGCGGCGGCAGGCTGTCGAGCCAGCTTTTCCAGCGCGCGAGTATTTCGCCCAGGCCTTGCAGTTCGGGCGTCAGCAGTTCTTCTTTTTGAAGCAACTCGTACCAGGGAGCGCCGTGTTCGCGCTGCAGCAGCGCGAGTTGCACCAATTCCTGATCAGCCAGACCGAACAGCGGCGAGCGCAGCGCGCGCGCCAAAGACAAATCATGCTGCGGCGAGACCAGCACGTCGAGCAGCGCCACCATGTCCAGCACTTCGCAGCAGTCGATCAACTCGGTTTTTTCGCCTACCTGGGCGGGGATGTGCAGGGCCCGCAGTTCGTCCTGCAACGGCAAGAGGCCTGCGCGTTTGCGCGACAGCACCATCACGTCCTGGGGCCGCAGCCCGCCGGCGATCTGCTCTGATATCCATGCTGCGGCTTGCCGGGCCTCGCGCGTGCGCAGGGTTTCCTCGGGCAGTTCACGCGGCATGGTCAGGCTGTCGCGCCAGCCGGCGGCCAGCGGCGAGGCTTCCTCTTCATCCTTGTTGCGCGGGATGGCCGGCAGCCGGCCCACGGCGCCGGCCAGGCCCGAGGCCGTGGTGTGCTCGCGAAAACCGTCATAGCCGTCGGCCTCGCGCGCCGTGGCCATGGCGGCATTGACGGTGTCGATGACCGCCTCGGCGTTGCGGCGCGTATGGTCGCAACTCAGCAAATCGCCGCCCAGGCCGTGCACCACAAAAGCCTGCGCGGCGCGGAACACCTGCGGCTCTGCGCGGCGGAAACGGTAAATGCTTTGTTTGGGGTCGCCCACCAGGAACACGCTGGGTGCCGTACCCGCACCCGAATAGCCGATAAGCCAGGCATACAGGGCCTGCCACTGCAGCGGGTTGGTGTCCTGGAACTCGTCGATCATCAGGTGGCGTATGCGCGCGTCCAGGCGCTCCTGCACCCAGCCCGAGAGCACAGGGTCTGCCAGCATCAGCAGCGCGGCGCGCTCGACGTCGTTCATGTCGACCCAGCCGCGTTCGCGCTTGAGGGCGGTGAACTGCGCGATCAGCACGCGGGTCAGGCGCGCCAGGCGCTGCTGGTATTGCCAGGCGTCGTGCTGCTGCCGGGCGGCGGCCACACGCAGCACCAGGTCCTGGGCAATGCGCACCTGTTCGATGCCGATGATTTTTTCGCCGAACTTGCGCGGCGTGCCTTTTTCGGTCAGCAGGGCCGCGATGGCGGCCGGGATGTCGCCGGCCGTCAGCGCCTGTTCGAGCTCCACGCCCTTGGCCGAAAAGGTCGGCGCGCTGGCGCGGCCCAGCGCGATGGCCGCGTCCCTCAGGGTCTGCCGGTGGAAGCGGTTGCTGCTGAGCAGCTCTTCGGGTTCATCCAGGCCGCCGAATTCGGTGAACTGCGCCGTGAAGGGCTGCACCGAGGCGGCGATCACGCCTTTTTCATCGGCCAGCGTGAACTCGGTGCGCTTGTCGAGCGCGGCCTGCAGGGCTTTGTCGGCCTGGAAGCGGCCGTGCGCCAGCACCACGGATTCAAAGTCGGCCTTGAGCGCGCCATCGGCCGCGACCGCCGCGTAAAAGCGCCGCCAGACCAGCGCGCGCGCGGGCGCGTCGTCTTCCAGCAGTTCGTAGTTGACGGGCAGCTCGAGCCGCTGCAGCACCGCGACCGGCGCGCTGCGCAGCAAGGCCGCGAACCAGCTGTGGAAGGTGCGTATCTGCACCGAGCGCCCGCTGGCGAGGATGGAGCGGTACAGGCTGGACAACTGCTCGCGCACCTGCTGAGCGGCGTTGCGGCCTTTGGCGCTGCCGAGGTCCAGCCGCACGCCGCGCATTTCAAGCTCGCGCTGCAGGGTGGCGTCGTCGGCATGGGCGAAGGCCTTGAGCCAGTCGTCCAGGCGCTCGCGCATTTCGCCGGCGGCCTTCTTGGTGAAGGTGATGGCCAGGATCTCATGCGGCAAGACCTGCTGACCGGGCGCGGCGGTGGCGCCGTCCAGCAGGGCGCGGACGATGCGCGACACCAGCATCCAGGTCTTGCCGGCGCCGGCGCAGGCCTCGACCGCGACACTGCGGCGCGGGTCACAGGCAATCGCGTAAAACGCCTCGGCCGAGACCGACTCGCCGTTGCATTCGTAGGCGGCGGCGTGGGCGATCAGCGTGTTGGCCGGCGGGGTCATGCGCCCTCCTCCCCGGCCGTGGCTTCCTCGTCCAAAGTCCAGAAGTCCTTCCGGCAGAGGCCTCGGGCGGCGCAGTAGTCGCAGGCCTTGCCCTCGCCCAGCGCCGGTAACGCCGCGCCGCGCGCAATACGGGCCATGTCGGTCAGGATGCTGTCGATCAGCTCGTCGCGCAGGCCGACGATCTCGGCTTGCTCATAGGTTTTGGTCGGTTCTTTTTCGCCAAGGTTGACGTAGGCCGCGGCCAGGGTGTCGTCGCTGATGAGCGCGGCGTAGAAGGCCAGCTGGGTGTCTTCCTGGCCGTTCTTGATGCGCTCGGCCGTGGTAGCGCGCGGCTCGGTCTTGTAGTCGATCAGCAGCGCGTGGCCATCGGCCTGGCGGTCTATGCGGTCCAGCTTGCCCAGCAGCGTGAGTTCGCCCAATGGCATTTCGCGCCAGACCTCGGCTTCGTCAAACGCGGCGCCGGTGGCTTCATGCCCCGCCAGCCACGTCAGGTAACCCTCGCGCACCCCGGGCCAGGCGGCGGCAAAGGGCAGGAACTCGCTTTCGCCGAGCGCCAGTTCCTGCGCGGCCCGATCGGCCGCCGCATTGATCATGAGCACGCGCGCGGCCGGGTCGTCCGTGGGGGCCGCCTTGAGCGCCTCATGGAAATGCCGCAGCAGGCTGTGCAGCCAGTTGCCGAAGTCGCGCTTGCCGAGTTCGCTTTCAAGCTCCTCGGGCTCCTGCAGCTTGAGCTGGCGCAGCGCAAAAAACCGGTAGGGGCAGCGGCGCAGGTCTTCGTAGGCGCTGGCCGAGAGCCGCGTGAGGGGCAAGGCCTCGCCGGTCGGAAAGGGGTGCGGCGTGGGCTCGATCTCCACGGCGCGCAGGCTGCGCGGGTCGGCAGCGGGCGGCGTTGCCTCCGGAGCCTCATCGCGTTCTAGCAACAGCTCCTGCACAAAACCGCTGGGGATCAGGTGCTCGCCCGACTCGCTGGTCCGCCAGAGCACATCGACCCGCGACGCCTGCAAGGCGTAGCGCCAGGCTTGGCGGGCCGCGGCGGCCAGGGTTTCGCGCGAGGGCAGGCCCAGCAGTTTGCGCTGGGTGGGTGTCCACGGGCCGGCGGGTTCGGGCGACACCGGCAGGCGGATCTCGTCGCAGCCGGGCAGCACCACGGCGCGCATGGGCCGGCCCAGCAACTGCGGCAGCGGCAGGATCACGACCTGCTCGGCCGGCGGATGCGGCGGCGCGAACTTGCCGCCTTCCAGTGCCTGGTTGGCCCATTGGGTGAAATTGTTGAGGCGCATCACCGGCGAGGCCTGGAATTCAGCCTCGGCGCCTTCGTACAGCCGCAGCACCTCGAGCACGGCCTGGCCGGCTTCGTCCTGCGCCAGCGCATCCCACTGGCCGGCCGCCTGCAGCGCGGCGCGCAGGTCGCGCAGCCACACGGCCAGCGGGCGGGCGCGCGCCAGGGGCGCGCGCAACGCATTGGCCTGCAGGGCCAGCGGCTGGGTGGCCAGAAAGGCCGGCGGCACGATGTCTTCGGCCGCGAAGGCCGGCAGGTCGCGCCAGGCGCGCACGCCGACGCGGCGCAGCTCGGTCTCGGCGGCCGTCACCAGCATGGGTTCAAAGGCCGGTGCGTTCTTGAGCCAGTCGAGCACGGCGTCGGTGGATGCATCCCAGGGCAAGGCGCGCAGCAGGCTCATGAGGCCGGCGGCGGCGCGCGTGGTGGATAACTTCCAGCCGGTTTCGTCGCGCATGGCGATGCCGCGCTCGGCCAGCATGGCGCCGACACGGCGCGTCAGCTGCCGATCCTGCGCGATCAGGGCGACCGGGCTGCGCCCTTGCGCCAGATGGGCCAGCACGCAAGCAGCAGCGCGGCCGGCTTCGTCTTCGGCATCCTGGGCGGCATGCAGCGCGGGCGGGGGGTTGGCTTCAAAGGGAATGCACAAGGGGATCGACAGCGAGCGTTCCCCGAAATGCGCCTTAAGGGCCTCGGTCAGCGGGTCGGCCTGAAAGCCCTCAAGCACGGCGAACAGCGAGGGCTGGGCCTGGAACAGGCGGTCCGTGGGGTAGGCCGAGGCCGCGGCCCAGGCCAGCGCAATGCGGCCCACGGCGGCCTCGAGGGCGAGTACCGGCGAATCGATGCCTGCGCCCAGGGCCAGCGCGAGCTGCTCACTCCAGGCCCGGCGCCTCGCCGGCATGACGGCGGAAGCGACGCCGGCCAGGCTCCAGGCGGCCTCGACCAGGCGGGCGGCCAGCGCATCCTGCTGGCCACCCAGCCCGGCCCGGTCCAGCAGCGAGGCGGCCGTCAGCATGTCGACGGCGACGTCCATGCGCAAATCGTCGCCCGAGGGCGTGAACAGGCCCAAAGTGCCGCCCAGGCCGCCGGCCCAGTTCATGGTGGTCTCAAAACGCGGGACAAAAAAGGTGTCGCCGGCCTGCGCGGCCCAGGCCTGGCGCGCCTGCTGGATCAGCTGGGCATAGGGCAGCAGCACGACGGCTTCGGCCGGGTGCACGCCGCGCGCCGCTATCGCTTCGGCCAGCCCGGCCATGGCCTGGCGCCAGCAGAGCGCGTCGGGCGGAGCGGCGGAGGCGTCGGTGTGGGCAGATGGCATGGACAGGGTTGTGCGACGGGCAAGAGGGGAAAGTCGGGGCGGGCCGCAGGCGGATTGAGCGGGTGGCTATCAGGGTGATAGCCCCTGCCCGCCCGACCCGGCTACTTGCTTTCTGCCACAATGACTGCAACTTTAGCCCCGTACCGTATCGTAACCATCCTAACCAGACAAAGGAGCCGCCATGGCGAGCGAACTGATCAAACATACCACCGATGCCACCTTCGAAGCCGACGTGCTGCAATCCACCAAACCCGTGCTGGTGGATTACTGGGCCGAATGGTGCGGTCCGTGCAAGATGATCGCTCCGATCCTTGACGAAGTGGCGAGCGGCTACGACGGCAAGCTGCAGATCGCCAAGATGAACGTCGACGAAAACCGCGACATCCCCGCCAAGTTCGGCATTCGCGGCATCCCCACGCTGATGCTGTTCAAGGACGGCCAGCTGGCCGCCACCAAGGTCGGCGCCATGAGCAAGGCCCAGCTGACCGCGTTCATCGACCAGCAACTGGCCTGAACCTTCACGCGCTGACCGGGAAGCATGGCCCACGCCGCTTCCCGGCCCGCGCAGCCCCCCGCCGGCCGGGGTCCGGGTCCCGGAAAACAGCCGCGATTTCCCGCCTGAATTTCCTGTCATAATGTGCTTTATTCACCGGTCGGCGCCTCGCCGCACGGTTCGAGTTCCCGGTTTGTAAGCCATCTTCTGCGGCTTCTTTTCAAACCTCCCCCGTTTTCCATCAATGAACTCCGCAAGGAGTAATTCCATGCACTTAAACGAACTCAAGGCACTGCACGTGTCTGAAGTCCTCAAGCAGGCCGAAGCCCTTGAGATCGAAAACGTCGGCCGCATGCGCAAGCAGGAACTGATGTTCGCCATCATCAAAAAGCGTGCAAAAACCGGCGAGACCATCGTGGCCGACGGCGTGCTGGAAGTACTGCCCGACGGCTTCGGCTTCCTGCGGGCCCCCGATTCGAGCTACACCGCGTCCACCGACGACATCTACATCAGCCCCAGCCAGATCCGCCGCTTCAACCTGCACACCGGCGACATGATCGAAGGCGAAGTGCGCACCCCGAAAGACGGCGAACGCTACTTTGCGCTGAACAAGCTCGACAAGGTCAATGACGGCCTGCCCGAGGACAACAAGCACAAGGTCATGTTCGAGAACTTGACCCCGCTGTTCCCGCGCGAGCAGTTCAAGCTCGAGCGCGACATCAAGGGCGAAGAAAACCTGACCAGCCGCATCATCGACATCGTCTCGCCCATCGGCAAGGGCCAACGCGCCCTGCTGGTGGCGCCGCCCAAGTCCGGCAAGACCGTGATGATGCAGAACATCGCCCACGCCATCACCGCCAACTACCCCGAGGTGGTCATGATGGTGCTGCTGGTGGACGAACGCCCTGAAGAAGTGACCGAAATGCAGCGCAGCGTGCGCGGCGAGGTGATCTCCTCAACCTTCGACGAACCCGCCGCGCGCCACGTGCACGTAGCCGAAATGGTCATCGAGCGCGCCAAGCGCCTGGTCGAACTCGGCAAGGACGTGGTCATCCTGCTGGATTCCATCACCCGCCTGGCCCGTGCCTACAACAATGTGCTGCCCTCCTCCGGCAAGGTGCTGACTGGCGGCGTGGACGCCAATGCGCTGCAGCGCCCCAAGCGCTTTTTCGGCGCGGCACGCAACATTGAAGAAGGCGGCAGCCTGACCATCATCGGCACCGCACTGGTCGATACCGGCTCCCGTATGGACGAGGTGATCTTTGAAGAATTCAAGGGCACCGGCAACTGCGAAATCCACCTGGACCGCCGCCTCTACGAAAAGCGCGTGTTCCCGGCCATCCACCTCAACCGCAGCGGTACCCGCAAGGAAGAACTGCTGCTGGCCCCCGAAATCCTCCAAAAATCGCGGATTTTGCGCCAATTCATGTACAACATGGACGAAATCGAGTCCATGGAGCTCATGCTCAAGAACATGAAAGCCACGAAGAACAACCACGAGTTCTTCGACATGATGCGTCGGGGCGGCTAAACAGCCTCGTGCAGTGCATGCCATTGCGGCACCTGACCGGCCCCCGGCTGTAGCCTGCCGGTTTGCGGGCCGCTTTACGATCACGGCTTGCAAGGCGACGCCATGACCACTTCTCTCCAAACGCTTAAGTGCGCGGAATGCGGCAGCGGTGCGTTGCGGCGCACCGGTTTGAACCAGTACGTTTGCGAGCACTGCGGCGCGCTGTCGGTCATCGAGGACGGCGTTTCCGACCGTTTGGACCGTGTCCTTGAACAGGTCAAGGACGCCGCGGCCGAACGCCTCGCGGCTGAGCAGTCGCGCAACCTCAAGGTATCGGCCGGGAAACTCTTCAAATATGGTTTGATCACGGTTGCGGTGGTCGTGGGCTTGAGCCTGTTTTTCTTCGCCGTGAACCAGTTCAGCACGAAGGAACAGATCGCCGACGGTTCGCGCCCCAGCGCCCCGGAGCCGGACCGGACCATTCCCGTTGACGGCCTGAAGCTCGACGATGGGCGCCAGGTACTGGTCGGAAGCGGCAGTTCGGCAAAAGCCAAGCTGCTGGTGATCGCCCGCAACGAGACCGGCAAGCCGCTGGAGCGCCCCGGCATCACGGCGGTTCTTTATTCTGAGGGCGGCAACAAGCTCGGCACCGCCAGCGAAACCCTGCCTGCGAGCCTGCTCGCCGCGGGTGAAACCGCACCGGTGCTGATCGATCTTCCGGCCGACAAAACGGTCACCCGCCACGAGTTGCAGGTGCAGCGCCTGAGCGCGCCCCATCGCTCGGTCCAGGGGCCGCGCCTGGCGTTTTCGCGCGTCCGGCTTGTCCAGGATGGAAAAAGCGACCTGCGCCTGGCGGGCCGCATCGTCAACACGCGCAAGGACGTGACGCTGGTGGCGTGCGAAGTGCTCGTGACGGCCTACGACGACACCGGGGCCGTCATCGGATTTGGCCGCGGCTACGCGCAGTCTGGCGAAGTCAAACCCGGCGAACGGACGGCCGTGGATGTGCGTATCCCGCGTTTTGGCGGCAGCGCCGCGGCCGTTGCCGCCTGGGATTACCGCATCAGCTACGCCGTCAAGACCGACGAAAGCAGCCGCACACCGGTCGTCAGCGCCGATCGGGTGATACGCACCAACGGCGCACCCGAGCTTTTTGGCGCCGGCTTGCGAATGAGCACCGAGGACCTGCTGGCCGAAGACAGCGAACGTTTTGACCTCGGCCAGCTTGAATTGCTGCCGCTTGTGGCAGGCCGGAGCCAGATCCAGCGGCCTCTGTACCTGACCGAAGTGGTGAACCGCAGCAAGGACGTGATCGTCGTGGCACCCGGCGGCGTGATCTCGCATTACGACGGCAGCCAGGCTGGCGGCTCCGTTTCCATGGAAGAGATCGCCTACCTGTATCCCGGCGAACGCTTTCCCATCCGGCTGGAACCCCAAAAAACCGGCCGGATCACGCAAACCCGCGTCGAATGGAAACCTTCACGCCGGGGCTCGCTACCGGGCTCGCGCACGCCGCTGGTGGTTCAGGTCGAAGGAACACGCGCGCAGACCGGCAGCGTTTTGCTCAATTTCAGCCAACGCTTCAGCTACAAATATGTCGAGGTCAAAGGGAGCGTCAAAAACGCCGGAACCGCCATTGTGCGCAAGCCGCGGGTCTGGATCAGCTTGCGCGACCGCGACGGCCGGCTGACGGGGTTCAGGCGGGTCGAC
Source organism: Polaromonas sp. LjRoot131 (assembly GCF_964252805.1). Taxonomy (NCBI): domain Bacteria; kingdom Pseudomonadati; phylum Pseudomonadota; class Betaproteobacteria; order Burkholderiales; family Comamonadaceae; genus Polaromonas; species Polaromonas sp. LjRoot131. Next base: position 1,709,522 of record NZ_CAXUPF020000001.1, read on the forward strand.
AACCTGCCGGCCATCGCGCCGGGGGAAAGCGTGCCTTTTCAGGTGGATGTCGAGCAAAACGGCGGTAATTTCACGGCAGTCAGCTCGTTTTACCAAAGCACCGAATAGCCCCTGGAGCGACATCGGTGCTGGCGCCCGGCAAAACGCCTTGCCAGGCGCCAAACCAGCACCTTGTTGGTGCCCCGGCTTTTATGCGATAATGTGCGGCTTAGCGGAAAGTGCCCAGGACTGGCTTGTGTGGCTCCCGCATCGAACAAGGAAAGATCATGAAAGAAGGCATTCACCCCAATTACCGCGAAGTTTGTTTCCTGGACCTGTCCAACAACTTCAAGTTCGTCACCCGTTCCTGCGTGAACACCAAAGAAATGGTGAAAATGGACGACGGTCGCGAACTGCCCCTGTACAAGCTCGATACGTCCAGCGAATCGCACCCCTTCTACACCGGCACGCAAAAATCCGTGGACAACATGGGCGGCCGCGTCGAGAAATTCCGCAACCGCTTCGGCAAAACCACCGCCGCCGCCAAAGAGGCCGCGCCCGAAGCTGCGAAGTAAGCTGCGAATCCTTTCGCCAGCCTGCAAAAAGCAGCCTGAATTTCAGGCTGCTTTTTTTTCGGCAAAATTTGCCGGGAACCGCAAAACCCCGCGGCCCGGTTTGACGCAAAATCAGCGCTGGCCCTGGATGCCGGACTGACGGTCGTTCCTGCCACCCTCGCCTTTCGCCGACCCGAACCGTTTTGAACAAACCTTCACCCGCCATCATTGCCCAGTCCGCCGTGCGCCGCCTGCCGCGGCTTGCGCTGCTGCTGTTCTGCGCAGCCTATGTGCTGCCGGGCTTCCTGGGGCGCGGACCCTGGAAGAACGAAGACATCGCGGCCTTCGGCGTGATGCGCGAACTGGCCTCCACGGTGGCCAACTGGCTGCAGCCGCAGTTGCTGGGGCGGGCCACCGAATTTGACGCACTGGCCCCCTACTGGCTGGGCGCGATCGCGATCAAATGGCTGCCTTTCCTGGACCCGGCCCTGGCGGTGCGGGTGCCGTTCGTGGGCCTGCTGGTGCTGACCTTGCTGGCCACCTGGTACGCCGTTTATTACCTGGCCCGCAGCCCGCTGGCCCAGCCGGTCGCCTTCGCTTTTGGCGGCGAGGCCAGCCCCGTCGACTACGCCCGGGCAATCGCCGATGCCGGCCTGCTGGCGCTGATCGCCAGCCTGGGCCTGGCACAGCTCTCCCACGAAACCACGCCGGCGCTGGCGCAGTTGGGCTTCACGGCCCTGGCCTTCTACGCCATGGCGGCCAGCCCCTATCGCCGCGCGACCAAAATCCTCGGGCCGGCCTTCGGCCTGCTGGTCGGCCTGGCTGGGCTCACCCTGAGCGGCGCCCCCACGCTGGCCCTGCTGCTGGGCATGGGCGGCGCGCTGGTGGAATGGACCCACATGCACTGGGGCACCGACCAAAAAGACCCCGCGGCCAAGCAGCAGTCCTGGCACTGGGTACTGCTGATCACCGGCATCACGCTGGGCGTCTCGCTGCTGGCCTACGGGCTGGACCTCTGGCGCTGGCGCATCCACCTGCCGGGTTCTGACGACGCCTCCGCCTGGCGGGACTGGCGCAGCCTGGGACGCCTGCTGCTGTGGTTCACCTGGCCGGCCTGGCCGCTGGCGATGTGGACGCTCTACCGCTGGCGCCGGCAGCTGGCCAGCCGCCACGTCGCCCTGCCGCTGTGGTTTGCCGCCATGGCCGTGGCCGCCACGCTGACCACCACCGCCTCCGACCGCAGCCTGCTGCTGAGCCTGCCCCCGCTGGCCGCGCTGGCCGCCTTCGCGCTGCCCACGCTCAAGCGCAGCGTGGCCTCGCTGATCGACTGGTTCACGCTGCTGTTTTTCACCGGCTGCGGCATCATCATCTGGGTGGTCTGGATCGCCATGCAGACCGGCGTGCCGCGCCAGCCCGCCGCCAACGTGGCCAAGCTCGCGCCCGGTTTCGAGCCCAGCTTTTCCTGGCTGGCCTTTTTCTTCGCGTTGGCCGCTACCCTGGCCTGGACCTGGCTCGTCAAGTGGCGCGCCGGGGCACAACGCGCAGCCGTCTGGAAATCGCTGGTGCTGCCGGCCGGTGGCGCCACCTTGTGCTGGCTGCTGCTGATGACGCTCTGGATGCCGCTGCTCGACTATGCGCGCAGCTTCGCGCCCCTGTCGCGCCAGATCGCCAGCCTGGTGGACAAAAACGCCTGCGTCGAAATCTACGGCATCGGCAGCGCCCAGGCCGCCGCCCTGCAGTACCACGGCAAGCTTGAGCTGCGCCAGGCCGGCGCGCAGGCCAGTTGCCCCTACCTGATCGTCGACGTCGAAGCCCAGCCCACACTCAGCAGCACGGTCAACCTGCCTGACTGGGCTTTCCAGGCGACGGTGCGCCGGCCCACCGACAAGACCGAGAACGTGCTGCTCTATAAGCGGGTCAGCCAGGACACCCCGGCCAAAACACCGCCCCCTTCCCGCCGCGCCAACGGCAAAGCCAAGCCTTGAGCGAACTCAAGGTCATCAGCCGGCACGCGGGCACCGTGCTGGTCGGGCAACTGGCGATCATGGCTTTCGGCGTCGCCGACACCGTGATCGCCGGCCGCTACAGCGACCAGGCGCTGGCCGCCCTCTCCGTGGGCTCGGCCCTCTATGTCAGCGTGTACGTGGGCCTGATCGGCATCGTGCAGGCGCTGCTGCCCATCTGGTCCGAGATGCTGGGCGCGCGGCGCCATGACGCCGTCGGTGCTTCCGTGCGGCAAAGCATGTACCTGTGCGCCTTCATCGTGGCGGCGGGCATGGCCGCAATGCTGTTTCCCGGCCCGCTGCTGCGCTGGGCCCAGGTGCCCGAGCTGATGCGGGATGAAGTCCAGCACTACCTCGCGGTGCTGGCTTTCGCGTTTGCGCCCTCCCTGCTGTTTCGCATCTACAGCACCTTCAACCAGGCGCTGGGCAAGCCGCTGCTGGTCACCTGGCTGCAGGTCGGCGCCCTGCTCGTCAAGATCCCGCTGTCGATCTGGCTGGTGGCCGGCGGCGCCGGCGTGGAACCCATGGGCGCCGTGGGCTGCGCCTGGGCCACGCTGATCGTGAACTACCTGCTGCTGGTGCTGGCCGTGCTGATGCTTCGCACACGGCCGATGTACGCTCCTTACCGCCTCTGGGAACGCATGGAGCGCCCCGACTGGTCGCAGATCGGCAATTTCGCCCGGCTGGGCATTCCGGGCGGGCTGGCCTACCTGGTGGAGGTGACCTCGTTCACGCTGATGGCTCTCTTCATCGCGCGGCTGGGCACGGTCGCATCGGCCAGCCACCAGATCGCTTCCAGCGTGGCGGCGGTGCTCTACATGATGCCGCTGTCGATGGCGATCGCCTGCAGCGCGCGCGTGTCCTTCTGGATAGGCGCTGGCCGCCCGGACTACGCCAAACGTGTGGTGCTGCTGGGCCTCAAGCTCACCGGACTGGCGGCGCTCACGCTGGCGGCGTTTGTCTCCATGGCCGGGCCTTTGCTGGCGAGCTGGTACTCGGGCAGCCCGGAGATCGTCGCGCTGGCTTCATCGCTGCTGGTGTGGGTGGCCTTCTACCATGTGGCGGACGCGACGCAGGCGCTGACCGCTTTTTTGCTGCGCTGCTACCGCATCACCATCGTGCCGCTGGCGCTCTACGGCGTGCTGCTGTGGGGCCTGGGCTTGCTGGGCGGCTACCGCCTGGCTTATGAGGGCATCGCCGGCCATGCGGCCACACAATCGGCGGCCAGCTTCTGGGCCGCCAGCACGGTGGCCATCGCACTGGTGGCGGCCTGCTTCCTGGGTTTACTGTGGCACGCCGTCAGGCGCAGCCTGCGGGCAGCGCCGGTAGCCCTGACGACCTAAGCGGCCTGGGCCAGCTGAACCCGGCGCACGCGCGCGGCCGGAAAGACGATGGAAAAGCACGAGCCTTGTCCCGGCTCACTTTCAATCTGCAATTCGGCGCCGTGGCGCTGCGCCACGTGCTTGACGATGGCCAGGCCCAGGCCGGTGCCGCCGGTCTCACGTGAACGGCTGCGGTCTATCCGGTAAAACCGCTCCGTCAGGCGCGGCAGGTGTTCGGGCGCAATGCCGGGGCCGGTATCCTTGACCTTGAATTCGCCGCGGCCGTCCTCCAGCAGCGTCCAGCTCACGCGCACCAGGCCGCCTTCGGGCGTGTAGCGCACCGCGTTGGTCACGAGGTTGGACATGGCGCTGTAAAGCTCGGTCTGCACGCCGGCGATTTCCGACGCCGGTCCGGGATCAAACTCCAGCCGGTGCCCCTGCGGCGCGATCACCGCCGACAAGGCCCTGGCCTCCTGCTCGCACTGGGCCAGCAGCGCGCCCAGCGTCATCCAGTCGTTGGCGCCCGGGAAAGGACTGCCTTCCAGGCGCGACAGGGTCAGCAGATCGCTGACCAGCGTCTGCATGCGCTGCGACTGCTGCGACATCAGCGCCAGGTAGCGGGCGCGCTCGGGCTCCTTGAGCGGCAGGGTCTGCAGGGTTTCGATGAAGCCGGACAACACCGTCAGCGGCGTGCGGATCTCATGCGACACATTGGCCACAAAATCGCGGCGCATGGCTTCGGCCAGTTCTACCGCCGTGATGTCGCGCGACAGCAGCAGCTTGCGGTCCTTGCCGTAGGAATGCACGTGGACCGACAGCTTCACCGGGCGCGCCGGCGTGCTGGAACTGCCCGGAATCACCACGTCATGCTTGAAGTTGCCGGCCGCCATATAGGCCTTAAAAGCCGGGTCGCGCACCAGGTTCGCGATGTGCTGCAGTACGTCGCGCTGGGCGTCGAAGCCGAAATGCTGGCTGGCCATCTGGTTGCACCACTCGATGCGGCCCTGCGCGTCGAGCAAGACCACGCCGCTGGGCGAGGCCTGCATGGCCGCCAGGAATTCGTCGAGGCGGGCCTGGCTTTCCTGGTATTGCTGGTCGCGGTTCTTGAGCAGCCGGCGGGTGCGGTCCGCGACCTCACCCCAGACGCCCGGCAGGCTGGGCGCGCTCCCCACCATCACGGCCGGTGTGTCGTTGTTTTGTTCGGTGCGCAGCCAGCGTAGCAGGCGATTGACGAAGAAGCTGTCGATCACCAGCCAGACCAAGGCGCCCACCGCCAGGCCTATGCCCAGCCCGAAGCTCAGGCCGTTGACGGTGCGCGCCCAAAAGCCCAAGCCGCCGCCAACAATCATGCAGGCGGCAAAAACAATCCAGCGCTTGATCATGCGCTGGATTGTGCCGCAGCGACCGGGTTGTTGGCAGCCATCGCCGTCAGCCGGTAACCGGCGCCGCGCACGGTTTCCACCATGGTGCCCGCCGCGCCCAGGGCCTCGCGCAGGCGCTTGACGTGGACGTCGACGGTGCGTTCTTCAATGAAGACGTGGTCGCCCCAGACCTTGTCGAGCAGGGAACTGCGGCTGTGCACGCGTTCGGCGTGCTTCATCAGGTAGTGCAGCAGCTTGAACTCGGTCGGGCCCAGCTTGAGCTCCTGGCCCAGGTAAGAGATGCGGTGCGTGGCTGCGTCCAGGACCAGCCCGCCCACCGTCACGCTGTCGTTCACCGACTCGGGTGCGCGGCGGCGCAGCACGGCGCGTATGCGCGCCAGCAGTTCCTGGGTGGAAAAGGGCTTGGTAATGTAGTCGTCGGCGCCGGCGTCCAGCCCGGCCACCTTGTCGGGCTCGTCGCCGCGTGCCGTCAGCATCAGGATGGGAATGCTCTTGGTGCGCGCCTGCTTGCGCCAGTGGCGGGCCAGGGCCAGGCCGCTCTGTCCCGGCAGCATCCAGTCGAGCAGGATGGCGTCGGGCAGCACGGCGTCGAGTTCGCGTTGGGCCGACACGCTGTCTTCCGCCACCACAGGGTCAAAGCCGCCATGCCGCAGGTTGACGGCAATCAACTCGGCGATGGCCGGCTCGTCTTCAACGATCAGTATGCGTGGCAGGTGTTTCATTCCGGTTTTACTTTACGGCAGATTCGATCTGTTCCATAGGGGTGTGTCGTACATCAGCCCCTTTAACGATGTAGATGATGAACTCCGCGATATTCTTGGCGTGGTCGCCCACGCGCTCAATGGCCTTGGCCACGAAGAGCAGGTCCAGGCTCGGCGAAATGGTGCGGGGGTCTTCCATCATGTAGGTGATGAGCTTGCGCACAAAACCGTCGAATTCCTGGTCGATCTGGTCGTCTTCCTTGAGGATGGAAACCGCCACCGCGGTGTCCAGCCGGGCAAAGGCGTCCAGCGCCTTGCGCAGCAGGCCGGAAGCCAGCTCCGCCGCGATGCGCAGGTCGGACGAAGGCAGGGCCCGGGCCGAGCCGCTCTCGATGATGGATTTGACCATGCGCGCGATCTTCTCGGCTTCGTCGCCGGCGCGCTCGAGGTTGGCCGTGGTCTTGGAAATCGCGATCAGCAGGCGCAGGTCGCGGGCCGTGGGCTGGCGCCGCGCGATGATGGACGACAGTTCGCGGTCGATATCGATTTCCATCGCGTTGACGCGCGATTCGGTTTCGATGACCTGGTTGGCGCTCTCGGCGCTGAACTGCGACAGCGCATAGATGGCCAGGCGAATCTGCGACTCGACGAGGCCGCCGAGCTCCATCACCCGCGACGAGACGCCATTGAGTTCGCTATCGAATTGCGTGGACAAATGTTTATCAAGCATGTTTTTCCCTTGCACGTTCAGCCGAAACGGCCGGTGATGTAGTCTTCGGTTTCTTTTCGTTTTGGCTTGAAGAACAGGTCCTCGGTAGCGCCGAATTCAACCAGGTCGCCCAGGTACATATAGGCCGTGTAGTCGCTGCAGCGGGCGGCCTGCTGCATGTTGTGCGTCACGATGACCACCGTGTAGTCGTTCTTCAATTCGGCAATCAACTCCTCCACCTTGGCCGTCGAGATCGGATCCAGTGCCGAACAGGGTTCATCCAGCAGCAGCACTTCAGGCTTGATGGCAATGCCGCGAGCAATGCACAGGCGCTGCTGTTGGCCGCCGGACAGACTGGAGCCGCTCTGGTTGAGCTTGTCTTTCACCTCGGTCCACAAGGCGGCCTTGCGCAGCGCCCATTCGACCCGCTCGTCCATGTCCGACGCATTCAGGTTCTCGAATAGCTTTACCCCGAAGGCAATGTTGTCGTAGATCGACATCGGGAACGGCGTCGGCTTCTGGAACACCATGCCGACCTTGGCGCGGATCAGGGCCACATCCTGCTTGCTGGTCAGCAGGTTTTCGCCATCCAGTGCGATCGTACCCTCGGCACGCTGCTCCGGATAGAGCTCGAACATGCGGTTGAAGGTGCGCAGCAGTGTCGACTTGCCACAGCCGGAAGGGCCGATGAAGGCCGTGACCTTGTTTTCGGGGATGTCGAGGTTGATACTCTTGAGGGCGTGGAACTTGCCGTAGTAGAAGTTCAAGTCCTTGACGGCGATCTTGGCGCGAGGCGCCTGGGTAGCAACGGTAGCGACCATGGTGATTTACCTTTTAATTCTTGGCCCGCGTCAGGATGCGCGCGAGGATGTTGAGTGCCAGCACGGCGACAGTAATCAGGAACACACCCGCCCAGGCGAGCTTTTGCAGGTTCGGGTCAATGTTCATCGCGAACTTGAAGATCGTGACAGGCAGGCTGGCCGTGGGGGCTGTCAGGTCGGAAGACCAGAACTGATTGTTCAGGGCCGTGAAAAGCAGCGGAGCGGTTTCACCGGCGATGCGGGCGACAGCCAGCAGCACGCCCGTCACAACACCGGCCCGGGCCGCGCGCAGCGTGATCGCCAGGATGACTTTCCACTTTGGCGCACCCAACGCATAAGCCGCTTCCCGCAAGCCCGGAGGGACCAGCTGCAGCATGTTCTCGGTAGTGCGGATGACCACGGGAATGGTGATCAGGGACAGGGCCAGCGCGCCGGCAAGGCCCGAGTAGCTCTGGAACCGCGCCACCACGAGGGCATAGACAAACAGGCCGATCACGATCGATGGCGCCGACAGCAGGATGTCGTTGACGAATCGGACCACGGACGACAGCCAGCCGCGCGGGTTGTATTCCGCCAGGTAGATGCCGGCCATGATGCCGATCGGCGTGCCGATGAAAGTGGCAATGCCCACCATCACCAGCGAGCCCGCGATGGCATTGAGCAGGCCGCCCTCGTCACCGGGGGCGGGAGTCATCTGCGTGAAGATCGACAGGGACAGCCCGCTCACGCCCAGGCGCAGTGTTTCCCAGAGGATCCAGACCAGCCAGAACACACCGAAGGCCATGGCCGCAAACGACAGCGCGAGGGCAATCTTGTTGACGCGGTCGCGGCTCGCAAACTTGGCTTGGCGCGTCTCTGCCAGTGTCTTGGCATCCAGCAGGGCTTTGGCGGTGCTCATGATTTTTTCCCTTCGCTTTTCTTCATGCGGCTGAGCAACAATTTGGACAGCGTGAGCACCACGAAGGTGATGAAGAACAGTACCAGCGCGAGGTAGAGCAGTGCCGCACGGTGCATGTCGCTGCTGGCCTCGGCGAACTCGTTGGCAAGAACCGAGGTGATACTGTTGGCCGCTTCAAACACCGACAGCGAGGCGAGCTGGTTGGCGTTGCCGATCACGAAGGTGACGGCCATTGTCTCGCCCAGCGCGCGGCCCAGGCCAAGCATGATGCCGCCGACGACACCAGCCTTGGTGTAAGGCAACACCACCTTGGAAACCACTTCCCACGTCGTGGAACCGAGGCCGTAGGCGGACTCTTTCAGCAGCGGCGGAGTCACCTCGAACACGTCCCGCATCACCGATGCGATGAAGGGAATGATCATGATGGCCAGGATGATGCCGGCCGACAGGATGCCGATGCCCACCGGCGGGCCGGACACCAGGGCGCCCAGGTAAGGCACGCCCTTGAGAAGGTCCTGTAGCGGCTGCTGCACATAGGTTGCCAGGATGGGGCCGAAGACCAGCAGACCCCACATGCCGTAGACAATGGAAGGCACCGCGGCCAGCAACTCGATGGCCGTACCCAGCGGACGCTTGAGCCAGGCCGGCGACAGCTCAGTCAGGAACAGGGCAATTCCGAAACTCACGGGCACGGCGATCACCAGCGCAATGAGGGAGGTAGCCAGCGTGCCGTAGATCATCACCAGGCCGCCGTACTCGTTCTTGACCGGATCCCAGACACTGCTGGTCAGGAAGCTCAGCCCGTACTTGCTGATCGCCGGCCATGCGCCGATGACCAGTGAGACCAGGATGCCGAACAAAAGTCCCAGGGTCAGCAGCGCCGCGCCCTGGGCAGCCCAGCCGAAGAGCCGGTCTGCCAGTGGGCTTCTGCGCACCGGGTTATGGGGAGGGGGTGTAGCCATATCGCGTCCGGACGTTTTGACCGGGTGATCAAAAGTGGCCCGGCTCGCGGGAAGTGTAGAGGACACGTTGGGAAACCCCTATTGGTTCTTGGCGGTTTTGACAGCGTTCAAGCGCGAGGCTTACTTGTAGGCAACGGCTTTGCCGGAGGCGTCCTTGATGTCGGCCCACGATTTTTCGACGATGGCTTTCACGGCTGCAGGCATGGGCACATAGTCCAGGTCGTCAGCGGTCTTGTCACCATTCTTGTAAGCCCACTCGAAGAACTTGAGGGAAGCGGTGGCCTGGGCGGGCTTGTCCTGCGACTTCTGCATCAGAATGAAGGTCGCGCCGGTGATGGGCCACGAATCCTTGCCGGCCTGTTCCGTCAGAATCTGGTAGAAGCTCTTGGTCCATTCGGCACCGGCGGCAGCCGCCTTGAAGGCACTGTCGTCAGGCGACACGAAGTTGCCGGCTGCGTTCTTCAGCTGGGCAAAGGTCATCTTGTTTTGCTTGACGTAAGCGTATTCCAGGTAGCCGATGGAATTCGGCAGGCGGCCCACGAAAGCGGCGACGCCTTCGTTGCCTTTGCCACCGGCGCCCACAGGCCAGTTGACGGCCGTGCCTTCCCCGACCTTGGTCTTCCACTCGGCGTTGACCTTGCTCAGGTAGTTCGTGAAGATGAAGCTGGTGCCGGAGCCGTCGGCGCGGCGGACCGGGGCGATGGCTGCATCAGGCAATGACAGGCCGGGGTTCAGAGCCTTGATGGCGGGGTCGCTCCAGTTGGAGATCTTGCCCAGATAGATGTCACCCAGCACCTGGCCGGTCAGCTTCAGCTGGCCGGGAGTGATGCCCTTGATATTGACCACAGGCACCACGCCACCGATCACCATGGGGAACTGGACCAGGTTCTTGGCTTTGAGCTCTTCGTCCTTCAGGGGCGCATCGGAAGCGCCGAAGTCCACCGTCTTGGCTTCGATTTGCTTGATGCCAGCGCCGGAACCAACCGATTGGTAGTTGATCTTGACGCTGGTGGCCTTGTTGTAGTCGGCAGCCCACTTGGAATACAGGGGGGCCGGGAAGCTGGCGCCGGCACCGGTTACGTCCTGGGCGGTGGCCAGGGTGGCAAAAGAGGCGAAGGCAAGGCCTATCGCGGCAGTCAGGGAAGCTTTGAAAGTCAGGTTCATCAGAACACCTCTTGGGTTGGGATTGCTTGGGTTGAGTGGATTGATAGGGGAGATGTAACGACTGTAGAAACCTTGTGTGACAAGGGTGTGACAAATATGACAGCCTCTCAGGCGGCATCCGCCCTTGGGGAAGGTCACAAAAGCTTCAAATTTTCGTCACGAATCTGTCACCGGGCACTCCTACGCTTGGCCTCGTCTTTACCAGGATTAATCAGGAGAACTTCCCATGCTGAACCGCCGCTTTCTGGTCCTCACCGCCGCTGTTGCCGCCCTCGCCGGCTGCGCCACCCCATCCACCCCGGTCTCCGTGGCAGACACCATTGCCTCCCAGTCCCAGCTGAGCACGTTCAACGGCCTGGTGGCCAAGGCCGGGCTGACCGACACCCTCAAGGGCACCGGCCCCTATACCGTGTTCGCCCCGACCAACGAAGCTTTCACCAAAGTGCCCGCCAAGACCATGGACGAGCTGGCCAGGGACCCGGCCAAACTCAAGGCCGTCCTGACCTACCACCTGATTCCCGGCAAGGTCATGGCCGCCGACGTCAAGAACGGCAACAGCAAGACCGTCAACGGTGCCAATGTGGCGCTTTCCAAGGCCGGCAAATTCGTTACCGTCGAGGAAGCCATGGTCCAGATCGCCGACATCTCCGCCACCAACGGCGTGGTGCACGTGGTGGACGCCGTCCTGGTCCCGCCAACCCGCTGAATGCGCTGAACCTGCCAGGGTCTCGCACCTTGGTTTGCATAGCTCCAGGCCCCTGTCTTTCCCGGAAAGCAGGGGCCTTCACAATTTCGCCGCACCTCGTCTGACAACTGAGGACGGACACACCGCCAGGAACCCGCCATGGCCCAAGCCAAATCCCTTCCCCTCTTTCCCACCCTCCCCCGCCGCCGCCTGCTGCGGCACGCCGGCCTGCTGGCGGCCGGTGTTGCGGCGCCCGCGTGGGCACAACCCGCCAAATCCGCCTCGCGCAGCCTCATCGTGGCGCAGGTGGTGGATTTTTCGCAGGCGCAACAAGACGTTTCCAAGGATTTCCTGATCGGCTCGCGCGCCGCATGGCAGGACATCAATGCCAAAGGCGGCATTCGCGGACGCCGCATTGAGCACCAGACGCTGGAAACCGACGGCACGCCGGCCAGCCTCAAGACGGCCCTGGACTCGGTCAGGGACAACCCCGCCTGCGTGGCCCTGTCCGGCAGCGTCGGCGACCTCGTGGCCAGCCAGATCGTCGACCTTTCCCACAAAGGCGGCCTGGCCATGGCCCACGTGGCGCCCTGGCTGCAAAACTCCAGCCTGGAGATCGACGACAAGACCTTCCCGATTTTTGCGGCGCGCCAGGAACAGATGGCCTATGCGCTCAAAAGCCTCTCGACCATGGGCCTGAAGGAGCTGGGCGCGATTTACGCGACGGCCCAGGACTACAGCGCCTACCATGCCGACGTCGAGCGCATCACCGCGGCCCTGACGCTCAAGCTGCAGTCCTTCAAGGGCTCCAACGACCTGCGCGCGCTGGGCCAGAAGCTCACGCCCCGCACGCCCGCCGTGCTGCTCTTTGTGGGCGGGACGCCCGAACTCGCCGAATTCACCCAGGGCCTCGAAAAACAGGCACGCCAGCGCTACATCGTGGCCCTGGCCGACGTCAACCTGCAGACCATGCTGCAGATGGGCGCGGCGCGCAACACCCCGGTGATCGCCACCCAGCCCGTCCCCTTGGTCAACGCCAGCCTGCCGATCGTCAGGAGCTACCGCGAAACGCTGGCGCGCCTGTTTGACGAGCCGCCCGCGCCACTGAGCCTGGCCGGGTTCATCGCCGCGCGCTACACCTATGAAGTGCTCAGTGAAGTGGACGGCACGCTGAACCGCCAGAATGTCCTGGGCGCTTTCCAGCGCCGCGGCGCCATGAACATGGGCGGCTTCAGCGTGAGCTTCAGCCCTCAGCGCCGCAGCAGCACCTACGTCACCCAGAGCATGATGACGGTCGACGGCCGGCTCATTGGCTAGGCGGCCCGAAATGCTCATGCGGGTCCCTCGCGAACACTACGCCGAGACCTTAAACTCAGGCATGCAAAATGGAACGCTGCTCGCGGCTGTGGACCTGGGGTCCAACAGCTTTCGCCTCGAAATCGGCCGCTTTGACCACGGCCGCATACACCGCACCGAATACCTCAAGGAAACCGTCCGCCAGGGCAACGGGCTGGACGCCGACCGCAACCTGACACCGGACGCCATGCAGCGCGGCTGGGACTGCCTGGCGCGCTTCGGCGAACGCCTGGCGGGCTTCAAGAAATACCAGGTCCGCGCGGTCGCCACCCAGACCCTGCGCGAGGCGCGCAACCGCGAGGACTTCCTCGTGCGCGCCCACAAGATCCTCGGTTTTCCCATCGACGTCATCCCCGGCCGCGAAGAAGCCCGGCTGATCTACCAGGGCGTGGCGCACCTGCTGCCGCAATCCGACGAACGCCGGCTGGTGGTGGACATAGGCGGTCGCTCCACCGAGATGATCCTCGGCAAGGGCCTGGAAGCGCGCACCATGGAGTCCTACCGCGTCGGCAGCGTGGCATGGTCCATGAAGTATTTCCCCGACGGGCAATTCACCCCGCGCGCTTTCGCGACCGCCGAGGTGGCCGCCAAGGCCGTGCTCGACGAAGCCGTCAACGCCTACCGCGCCGGCGCCTGGGATGCGGCCTACGGATCCTCCGGCACCATAGGCGCCGTCAGCGACGTGCTGACAGCCTCGGGCTGGCCCGCGGGCCTGGTCACGCGCGACGGCCTGGACTGGCTGCTGGACCGCCTGCTCAAGGCGCAAAGCGCCGAGCGCCTGAAGCTCGACGGCATGAAAGACGACAGGCGCGCCGTCATAGGCGGCGGCGTCAGCGTGCTGCGCGCCGTGTTCGACCTGCTCGGCATTTCGCAGATGGAAGCCGCCCAGGGCGCCCTGCGCCACGGCGTGCTTTACGACCTGCTGGACCGCGAACAGGACCTGACCGACCTGCGCTCCACCACCGTGCAGCGCCTGGCCGGCAAATTCAACGCCGATGCTGCGCAGGCCCTGCGGGTCAGCAAGGTGGCGCAGCACCTGTTCGTGATGGCAGGGGCCGGCCTGCCCGCCGCCGATTTGGCGCGCTTTCAGCGCAAGCTCGAATGGGCCGCGCAGTTGCATGAAATCGGCAGCCAGATTTCCCACAGCGACTACCACAAGCACGGCGCCTACATCCTGGACAACGCCGACGCCCCTGGCTTCGCCCTGCCCGAGCTGCACCGCCTCAGCCTGCTGGTGCTGGGTCACCGCGGCAAACTGCGCAAGCTCGAGGTCAACTTCGAAGACCGCGTGTTCATACAGCAGTTGCTATGCCTGCGCCTAGCGGTCATCCTGTGCCACGCCCGCCGCGACCCCGACCTCAAGGGCCTGCAGCTCGAGTGCGGCGCAGAGCCTGGCCGCATCTTTGTGCTGAACTGCCGCGCCGGCTGGGCCCAGGCCTTTCCGCAATCGGCCCACCTGCTGCAGGAAGAAGTGCTGGCCTGGCAGAAGACGCCGTGGACGCTGGTCGTGCCCGGCCCCTGAGCCCTGCCCTCCGCTTCTGCAGGACCGCGGCTTGACCGCTTTTCATCAAACCGTATAAACTATATATACGGTTTATTTGACCGCACCCCAAAAAGGATCAATCCATGGCTACCCGCAAAAAAGCAACTGCAAAACCCGCCGCGCCGACCCCGGCAACGCCCAAGGCACCTGTGAAGGCCGCCACCAAGCCCGCACCGAAAAAGGTGTCCCCCGCCAAGGCCCCAGCCGGCAAAGGCGCGGTCAAGAAAGCCATCGTGAAAAAAGCCGGCGCCAAAAAGCCCGCAGCCAAGCCCCAGGCAAGCGCCAAACCTGTGAAGGCCGCCAAGCCTGAGAAAACCAAAAAGCCGAAACTGGTACGCGACAGCTTCACCATTCCCAAGGCCGAATACGTGGTGCTCGACGAGCTCAAGCAGCGCGCCGCCAGGCTGACCCGCCCCGCGAAGAAAAGCGAACTGCTGCGCGCCGGCATCAAGCTGCTGGCCGGTATCTCCGACGCTGCTTTCCTGACCGCGCTGGAGCAGGTTCCCGCGATCAAGACCGGCCGGCCTACGCTGGGCAGCTAAGCTGCACAGAGGCAACTTCCAGCACCCGCAAGGGTGCTGGGTTGCTTATTGGGCCACCTTCCGCCGAGCTTTGAGCGCCAGGTAAACACTGCTTCCCATCAGCAAGACAAACAACATGAGTGCCATTGCCTCCACGGGAGTCAGTGCCCCCTCGAATACCTTGCCCACCCACTGCAAGGGGTAGAGCGGAAAAAACGCGAGCGCAACCAGCACCGGGAAATGCGCGTGCGGCGGCTGCAACGCCAGTAAAAAAGCGGCGGCAAGCAAGCTCGCCAGGCAATACCCGATGACGATAAAAAGTGCGGCTTTCATGGCCGAATTTCCGGCGTTGAGCGATTTGCAGGCATAGCTCTCAAAGCTTGGGATCTGGAAACGGCAGCTTATCCTGCGAGCTGCTCGGCTGGGCAACCCATTTGCCATTGCGGCGGTAAAAGTCGGCCTGGGTTTCCGAACTTCCCGCACCTATCTTCAAGGCCACCGTGCAAGCGACTTGACCTGGGTACTTGGCCTCAAGAGCTGGAATACAGGTGCCGAGCTTGGCCTCGGCATTTTTGTACTCTTTCATGTCCAGCATCTCAAGGAGTGCTTGGGTGGCCTCTTGTGTATTGGGCAATGCGGGTGTTCCGGCTTGCGCTGCGGGCGGAATGACGGCCGCGGGTTGCGACGATGTTTCGTTGCAGGCGGAGCAAAGAAGCAGTGTTGACAGGGCGAGGACGTAACGCATGGCGAATTCTTTCTTGTTGTGGTTGATCTATGTCGGGCGTAAAACCCACGGCATAAGCCGCCACATACCTGGCACTTGCAATCCAGGGTTTTACTTAAGCAGACTGCCGAAGTTGGATCCGCTTAAGGGCGCGCCTGGAACGCATTGTGAGCAAACGCTGCCGCGATGGGAAATGCGAATGACGCAAGAATAATGCAGAGATAAACCCGATCCTTGGCTACCGAAGGCTGCGCAATACCCGCGTACCAGACCCACCCCCATGCGGCGGCGATGAAGATCACCGCGCCAGCCAGAAAGGAATGCATCGAGCTCGCGCTGGAGACTCCCCATAGGGCGCCGGCGATGAGCGCACTCGCGCAGGCGACACCGGTGGTGGTTTCAGGCGGTTTCTCAGCGTTCGCCGGTTCCGGCGCAGTGGCCTGGGCCTCCCAGATCGCTCCGGCAACAAGACCGAGTAAGGCCACGACGAACCCCTGCAAGCCGTTCAGCCAGGGAAACAGGTACACCAGGGCAATTGCCAGCGCACTACTGCCGGCAAGGCACAGGGCGACGCGCCAATGCAAGACAAGAAGAATGAGCGCAAATATGCCGTCGAGATCCATTGTGGTTGATGCTTTAAGGTTTGAGATGACCGAAGGCCAGGCTGAACGACGCGCCTCCATCCAGCCAATTTACCGGTCGGCACCTTGCCCTTGAGGGGGAGCCCCTTTGGGAGGGGTCAGGCCTCAGCCCATCTTCAAGCATGGATGCTCGGTAACTTCATCAATGGTTCGTTCTTCAATCTTGCGCGACTTGCCCATGCCGAGCTTTGTTCCGGTCGAATTCACGACACAGTCAACTTTCCACACGTTGTCCTCGAGCCGCACCAGGTAGCCAAAGAAGTCGACCATTTCTTCACCATTGGACTTCCAGCGCTTTTGATAAAAGAGCCGCCCGACGGTGGCCCGTCCTTCGGCCTTCACAAAGTCAAAGCCATCCAGGCTTGTTGAGTACTTTGATACCCGCTGCAACGCGGCGCCAGCCTCATTCTCGGGAGTCCCGGCTTTGCGCAGATTCTCAAGGGTCTCCTTGACGGCGGCCTTTGATCTGAACTTTTGATAGGACGCGAGGCTTCCAGCCCGCTCCGCTTCAAGCAGGCCTTTGTAGGCGGCCTCGGCTTGAACCACGAATTGGTTTGACTTTTGGGCAGTATTTGCAGCGGCCGCGGGCTGGCCAAACGCATTGCCCAGTGCACAGCCAAGGACGGCGAGTGTCAGAACCTGTCGAAGAGCGGTTCTCATGTAACTCCGCCTGTAAGGCCTAAGGTTGAAGATAACCCAGCGGAATAGTTAGATCTTTCGCGCATAGACGAAAGCCCCCGCAACGCTGCCAAAGACGGGAATACACAGGGAAATTGCCCGAAAGAGAAGTGGCATTTCACCGCCCGTTGGACTGAGCATCATGATGATGGGGAAGGAGACCGCTAACAGACCTGCGGAAATGCCCTGCAGCATCGTGGCGCCCCGTCCATAAGCGGCGGAAACCCATCCACATGCAATGGCAAAGAAAATTCCGGCCGCAAGATGGGCGAGCACCGGCAATGAAAGGCTGAACTGAAATATGTAGGCGTAGGCTTCGCGCACGGTGTGTCCTTGCCCAATGAATATCCATAGGGCAATGTTGCTGAAGAGGGTGCCGAAATACGCCGGGCCAGCGATGCCTACAGCCGCACCAAGAAATGCGGAGCGCCAATTGAAGGCGCCCGGAGGACTGCTACCTGGGTCAGTTGCGAGGGTAGTGGTCGAGATGTCTAACGCGTTTTTCATTGCTGGAAAGTATCCGTGAAATCTAACGTTTGATTTAAGCGGACCGCTGCAGGCCGATCCGCTTGAAGGAAGAGTTAGCCGCAATTCAAGCCGCACTCTTGACCAATCCAAGGCTGCGCAGATTCTCCTGCAATTCAGCGATGGTGCTCCACGGCAGGATCGGGGAGTTCTCCCGTTCGTCGGGTGGATTGGACGGCAGTTCATCGGACCACCCGCCGCAGCCAACCAGCGGAAGCAGCGGCCGCTTATGCAGCCAGGCCAGGTGAACCTCGGATTTGGTGCCCGCGCGGCCACCAATGACGATGCAGGCATCGCCGGCAAGGGCCATCAACAGATTGCGGGCATCCCCCATGCCACAAGGCAGCACCACCGTGGCGGGCCAATCCGGCCCGGGCATTTCGTCTGGAGGCACGATGCTGAGCACCAGGCCGTTTGCTTGGATTGCACGCTCGGCGGCAACCCGGGTTGCGGGGCTGCCGCATCCGCTCACCACGGTGATGGCCAGTTTGGCCAGCGCCTCGCCTGCCTCGCCGGCGAGTTCGTAGGCGCGGGAACCGGGCTCGGCACTGCCGAGTATGCAAACCTGGGGTTTTCGGTGGGAAACGATCATTGACGGAGAAAGAATGTGCGTGTGCCTAAACACCGCTTGAAGAGATCATGCGTCACCGGCAGTGGCAGTGACAAAGCGATCCGATGTGAATCTCAGCTTGCAGCGGGAAGGCGCATGGCGTAGAGGAAACACAAGCCCATGGCGACCTCGCCCAGGCCGACGAGGATCGCAGGAAGCCCTTCAACGATACGATGTTTGTCGCTATCTTCATGCCACGTGAATTTGGCTTCACGGCGCAGGACACTCTTCACGCCCGAGGCGATGAATGCGAGGCCGAACAGCAGGAGGATGACTTTTAAAAACAGTGCCATGAGATCCCTGACGTAATGTGTGTCGCAGAACCAGCAATCAGATCCTGGAGCATCTTCGATACCTGCACTATAGCCTCGGCGCTGGAAAATCTTAGCTGTACCGGGTCGGTTTTTGTCCGCCGGCACGGCCGCAACAGTCACATGATGCATCCGCGCGACAAGAGCGCACACGCTGTAGATGCTTTCCTCGCGATGCCGCCCACACGGCAACTCAGAGCACTTCAGGCGACTGCACCGTTACAACACGGTCTGATTGTGGCCTTCGCGGTCGCCGCCACGCAAAAACAGGTAACGATGGCCCTCCATCGCGGGGCTTAAGCGGCCTGCCGTGGGGAGGTAGCTTGAAGGATAGATCAGGCGCTACCGCCTGCATGCTGAAATCTTTCCTGAAGGAGAACCAAGGCCGGCGGCGCCAGAAGAATGACGAGAAGCACAACTGGCCAGATATTGCCGTCTTTGAACGCATACGCTTCGAGTAGCTCAGACCAGGACTTGTGCTGAAGGTAGCGGCCAAAAACGAACTCGAAGACCAGTGTGAGACACAACCAGGAAGCGCCGACGCAAAGACCTTGCAAGATTGTGATGCCGTGGCTGAGACGAACAAAGGCGAAAGACACAAGCATCACAAAAAGGCAGAGTAGCACCCCGCTCACGACGAGACCAGTGGTCTTGCCAAGAGCAGGAATCAGAACGATCTCGCGAAGCGCTCCATTGGCAACGGCCAAAGCAAGTATGACTAGCCAGGCAACAAACGACTTGAGCAACGGCATAAATTCCTTAGGCCGCATCTGAGGCAGGCCCGGAACCTGATTGGCTTCTTGGCTCCCAATAGCGCCGAGCTCCTTCTGGCAGGAGTGCGAGAACTCTTTCGAAAGCTTGTGTATCTACGTGCCTGCTCAGCGCAGTCGCTACCGAGACGACGGCATTGGGCGGCGAGAAGTTGTGTTCGGGACGAACCGAGCGGACATCAGCGAGCCAATCAGCCGGCTCGCCGAAGGGCAAGACAGCTTGCTGTGGGTTCCAATCTTCAATGAAGAGGGCGCGAATCATGGGTGGAAGCACTGCGGCGAAGGCCAATGCCTGGTTTACTGAAAGGCGATGGCGAAAGGCGTGCAAGACACCAACCACCATGTTCCAGGCCATATTCGTCGTAGCCAGACTCGCGCTGTCGCGAGCGTCGACCATGAAGCGCTCGAACTGAAGAGTTGGATTTTGGTACTCAAAAGGTAGCGTCATGACGGACCAACGAAGAGCCACCGGCTCATCATCTTGGGGACGACCCAAGCGTCGAATGCGGTGCTGGCGGTCGCGGGAAGGTGGGCTTCAATATGCATGGCTGTCTTTCACGGCTGCCCAACGTCGCATCTTATTATTAGTGCCCGCTGCGCGCCAGCTCTATGGCGCCTAACGATCATGGCCTACCGACCCAGAACAACTCAGAGCACTTCAGGCGACTGCACGGTCACCACCACGGTTTGGTTGTGGCCTTCGCGGTCGCGGCTGCGCAGCCACCAGAGCGCGCCCTTCTTGACGGGGCAATCGCTGGCCTGCAGGCCCAGCAGCTGCGCGATGGTTTCGCCGAGTATGGGCTGATGGCCCACCACCAGGATGGGTGACTTGGCCGAAGGCCACTGCACCAGTTCCAGCAGCTGCGCGGCCGTGGCATCGGGCGCCAGTTCTTTCCTGATCTTGTATTTGCGTCCCAGCGCCAATGCGGTCTGCTCACAGCGACGCGCCGGGCTCACGAAGATGCGCGCGCCTTCGGGCAGCTGGCGGTCCAGCCAGTTGGCCATGCGGGCCGCCTGCTTCTCGCCTCTAGCCGTGAGTGAGCGCTCCAGGTCGCTGCCGCCTTGTGGGTCACCTTCTGGCCAGTCTTCCGCTTCCGCATGACGCCACAAGATGAGGTCCATGTCATTTGTCCTGGTGTTGGGGAGCCGTGTAGCGGGCCATCAGGGCCGCTTGCGCCCCGTGGCGCGGCTGATCGCCTTGTGGGTTCACACGCAGGTAGCTGCCGTCGGGCTGCAGGTCCCAGGCGTCGCGCCCGTCGTGCAGGTAGGCCACCAGGCATTCGTCGATGATGCGCCGGCGCAGCATCGGATCGGTCACAGGCCAGGCCAGTTCCACCCGGCGCAGCATGTTGCGGTTCATCCAGTCGGCGCTGGACAGCAGCAGCGTTTCCTCCTCCGCGCAGCGGAAGTAAAACACGCGCGAATGCTCGAGAAAGCGGCCGATGATGGAGCGCACACGGATGTTGTCGGTCACGCCCGGCACCTGCGCCGGCAGCATGCAGGCGCCGCGCACGATCAGGTCTATCTTCACGCCGCGCTGCCCTGCCCTCACCAGCGCCAGCATCAGGTCCTCGTCGGTCAGCGCATTCATCTTGGCGACCAGGCGCGTGTCCTTGCCCTGCAAAGCGGCTTCGCCGAGCGCGTCGATTTTTGCGATCAGCTTGTGGTGCAGCTGGAACGGCGCCAGCAGCAAATGGTGCAGCTTGGGCAGGCGGCTCTGGCTGGCCAGGTGCACAAAGACGTTGTCGATGTCGGCCGTCATATGCGCGTCGGCCGTCAGGTAGCTCAGGTCGGTGTAAAGGCGCGCCGTGCGTGGGTTGTAGTTGCCGGTGGAAAGGTGCGCATAACGCACCAGGTGCCGGCCTTCGCGGCGCGTCACCAGCAGCATCTTGGCGTGTGTCTTCAGGCCCACCACGCCGTACACCACCTGCGCGCCTATCGACTCCAGCATCTCCGCCCAGTTGATATTGGCCTCTTCGTCAAAACGCGCCTTGAGCTCCACCACCACGGTCACTTCCTTGCCGCGCCGCACAGCCTCGCGCAGCAGCACCATGAGTTCCGAATCGGCGCCGGTGCGGTAAATCGTCTGCTTGATCGCCAGCACCTGCGGGTCGTTGACGGCCTCGCGCAGGAAGGCGAGCACGCCGTCAAAGCTCTCGAAGGGCTGGTGGATGGACACGTCGCCCTGCTTGAGCCGCTCGAAAAAGGACTGGCCAGGCAGCAGCTGCGTCGGGTAGCAGGGGCGGTAGCTGGGGAACAGCAGCTTGGGGTCGTTGACCAGGTCCACCAACTGCGTCAGCCGCACCAGGTTCACCGGGCCGTGCACGCGGTACAGCGACAGCGTCGGCAGGTTGAACTGCTTCAGCAGGAAATTGGCCAGGTATTCCGAACAACCCGCCGACACCTCCAGCCGAACAGCCTGGCCGTAGTGGCGCTGCTCCAGGCCCTGGCGCAGGGCGGTGCGCAGGTTTTTGACGTCGTCCTCGTCCACGGCCAGGTCGGAATGGCGGGTGACGCGGAACTGCGAAAACTGCCCGACCTCGCGGCCGGGAAACAGCTCGGCCAGGTGCGCGCGTATCACGCTGGAAAGCGACACGAACAGCCTGTCCTCCTTGTGGTGGCCGCGCGCCGGCATGTGGATCAGCCGCGGCAACACCCGCGGCACCTTGACGATGGCGATGTCGTTCTCGCGGCCGAAAGCGTCGTGGCCGCCCAGCCGCACGATGAAGTTGAGCGACTTGTTGGCCACCTGCGGAAACGGGTGCGACGGGTCCAGCCCGACCGGAATCAGCAGCGGCCGCACTTCCCGCTCGAAATACTCTTTCACCCAGCGCCGCTGGGCCGGGTTGCGCTCGCCGTGCGAGACCACGCGTATGCCCTGGCGCTCAAAGGCCGGCAGCAGGTCATCGTTGTAGAGGGAGTACTGGCGCGCCACCATGTCGTGCGCAGCGGACGACAAAGCCTTGAAGGACTGCACCGAATACGGCGCTTTCTGCTCGCCGGCCTGCGCCGCCGTCAGGTGGGGCGCGGTGCGCACCTCGAAAAACTCGTCGAGGTTAGACGACACAATGCACAAAAACCGCAGCCGCTCCAGCAGCGGCACGTCGGGGCGCTTGGCCCAGTCCAGCACCCGCTCATTGAAGGCAAGAATGCTGTGGTCGCGGTCCAGGAACTGGACGCTTGGCGCGGCGGCGGCCACCGAGGCGGGAGAAGTGGGCATCAACAAGGTGGTTACATGTCATTAACGTAAGTCACAGTGTTGACTTCTTTCATGACAGTGGCGTGACAGTACTTTTGACTGATGGTGCACCGGCCTGAAAAGGCTGGCAAGTACTGCCCATGACCTTGTTGTGGCCAGCAGTTACGAGGAAAGACTCAAAAAGCTCTGCGGCATGGCTCCAGCTGAAGTCCAGCGCGCGCTGGCGCGCCTCGTGGCGCGGCACGGCCAGCGCCGCGTAACAAGCCTGTTGCAAATCTTCGTTCATGACACCGCCGTGACAGCTTCCATCGGCTTTTCCCAGCACTTCCAGCGGGCCGTCGACCGGATAAGCCGCCACCGGCGTGCCGGCGGCCATGGCCTCCAGCATCACCAGGCCAAAGGTTTCCGACCGGCTGGGGAACACAAAGACGTCGGCCGCGGCATAGACCTTGGCCAGCTCGTCCCGCGCCAGCACACCCATCCAGCGGACTTGGGGATAACGCTGCTTGAGCGAGTCTTCCAGCGGGCCCACGCCGCACACCACCTTGGTGCCCGGAATGTCCAGCTTGAGAAAGGATTCGATGTTTTTCTCGTAAGACACCCGGCCCACAAACAGCGACACCGGGCGCAGCAAGGTCCCCATGGGCGGATGCAGGCGCGGCTGCGGCTCGAAGCCGAAGAGCTCCGTGTCCACGCCGTGCGTCCAGCCGCGCAGGTTCTGGAAGCCGCGCTGCTCCAGCATGCGCAGCACGCCCTGGGTGGGCACCATCACGCCCGATGACGGCCTGTGAAAATGGCGGAACAGCGCATAACCCCAGGACAGCGGGATTTTGAGCGCCGCATGCAGGATTTCCGGGAATTTGGTGTGGAAGGCCGTGGTGAAACGCAGGCCGCGCTTGAGGCAGTAGCCGCGAGCCGCCCAGCCCAGAGGGCCTTCGGTCGCGATATGGATGGCTTCAGGCTGGAAGGCGTCGAGCTTTTCGGTCAGCCCCCGCTTGGGGCGCACCGCCAGGTCTATGCCGGCATAACCCGGGCAAGGCCGTGTCTTGAAAAGGTTGGGGTGTATCACCTCCACCTGGTGGCCCAGTTCCGCGAGTTCGCGCACCAGTTCCACCAGCGTGGTGACGACGCCGTTGACCTGCGGCTGCCAGGCGTCGGTGACAAGTGCGATCCTCATGCGACCACCGTGGAGGCTGCGTGGCCGCGGCCCTGGGTCTCGTGGGCCGGCGCCCAGTGCACCAGTTCCAGTGTTCCGTCGAAGTTTTCGACCAGCGCGGTTCGGCTTTCCACCCAGTCGCCGTCGTTGCAGTAGAGCACGCCGTTGATCTCGCGCATCTCGGCGCGGTGGATGTGGCCGCAGACCACGCCCTGGTGGCCGCGCCGGCGCGCCTCATTGGCCACGGCTTCTTCAAAGTCGGTGACGTAGTTGAGCGCGCTCTTGACCTTTTGCTTCAGGTAGGCCGACAGCGACCAGTAGGGCAGGCCCATGCGGGCGCGCAGGCTGTTCAGGTGGCGGTTGAGTTTGAGCGTGAATTCATAGAGGTTGTCGCCCACGTAGGCGAGCCACTTGGCGCACTGCACCACCGCGTCGAAGTAATCGCCGTGGATGATCCACAGCTGGCGGCCGTCGGCGGTGGTGTGCACGGCTTCATCAATGACCTCGATGCCGCCGAACTGGTTGCCGATAAATTCACGCGCAAACTCATCATGGTTGCCGGGCACGTAGATGATGCGGCAGCCCTTGCGGGCGCGGCGCAGCAGCTTTTGCACCACGTCGTTGTGCGACTGCGGCCAGTACCAGCGGCGGCGCAGCTGCCAGCCGTCCACGATGTCGCCCACCAGGTAGAGGTTGTCGCTGGGGTGGGCCTTGAGGAAATCCAGCAGGGCCGCCGCCTGGCAGCCGGGTGTGCCCAGGTGGATGTCGGAGATGAAGATGGTGCGGTAGCGCTTGCGCAACGAGTCGTCATCGTCGTGGTCGTCACCGCCCCCGCCGAAGCCGTTGCCCAGCGCCCCCATGGCGTCAAACATGCTTCGCATCAGGCCTCCGCGGCGTTGCCCGGCAGCGGTTTGCCGGAGAAATGCTTGAGGTAGCGCGGCGGCAGGTCCGCGATGCGCATCATCATCGGCAGGTCGGCCGAGTTGAAATCAGGGTCCCAGGCCGGCGCGCCCAGCACCTTGGCACCCAGGCGCAGATAGCCTTTGATCAGCGCGGGCGGCTCCACGTCCAGCGTGTCGTCGAGTTTTTCCACCGGCAGGGCCAGGCGCGGCGTGACGCGGTATTCGATGGCGGCCAGATGGGTTTCGCGCACCTGGCGCCAGATGCTGGCGGCCGCGTGGCCGTTGGACACGCCGTTGTGCTGCATGGGAATGCTGGCGCAGCCAATCATGGTGTCGAGTTGGTTGCGCGACATGAATTCGGCCAGCGCGCCCCAGAGCGCCAGGATGACGCCGCCGTGGCGGTGGTCGGCGTGCACGCAGCTGCGGCCCAGCTCGACCATGCGCTCGCGCAGCGCGCGCAGCCGCGTCAGGTCGAACTCGGTGTCGCTGTAGGTGCTGCCCACGCGCTTGGCCTGGGTCGGCGTGAGCACGCGGTAGGTGCCTATGACTTCCTGGCTGTCGGCGTCGCGCACCAGCAGGTGTTCGCAGTAGTCGTCGAACAGGTCCACGTCGTGGCCGGGCAGCGTTTTCGACAGCGTGGCGCCCATCTCGAGCGCGAAGACCTGGTACCTCAGGCGTTGCGCCTGCCGGACCTCGTCCTGGTGCCGGGCCCAGCCGACCGAGATTTTCCCCACGGGAGCCCTTTGAACAGGGGCTGGACTGACAGCATGACCGCTTTGATGAAGTGACCCCCGTGGCATTGCGACGGGCGACAATGCAAAGGTGGGATTGGGCAGTTCTTTCATGGCTAACTCCTTGTTTCGGGGTGTCTCGACAACTTCGGTTTTGACCAGCTTCGGCAAGCTCACTCACTGACTCACTCGGACCCGCGGTTTTTTCCGCCTGTAAAAAAGCCCCATCAAGGGGCTTCGACACTCAATCAGCAGCGGCCATCAGCGCCGGCCGCGCGCTCGACAAACCTTCCAGCCAGGGCCGGGTGCCGGCCTTGAAGCGCAGGCCGCCGGGACTGTTGGCCAAAGCCTGGGCCGTGCAGCGCAGGATGCGCAGGCATTGCTTGTTCAAATCCTGGATGCCGGCGCCCAGGCCGCGGACCGCGCCCGCGTCCTGCCTGTCATGTTCATATGTCTGTGAGTGGAGTCCCATCGGGTGCTCAGTCATGCTGGTCATGACGAGATTCTGGGAGTAGGGGGTGACGCGTTCGTGTCAGTTCAATGGCAGTTGTGTGACACGGAAAGAATGCGCGGCGCGCGTGGCGGCGCAGCCACGGCAACATCCCGCAGGACGCGGGATTTCGGGGATCAGGCCGCGGGTACGGCCTCGACCGTGAACTCGAGAAGCCGGCGCAGGCGGGCCAGGCGCCGCAGGTCCTGGTGAAAGCCGACCCACACGTCGCGGCCGGGCGGCGTTTCCCCCAGGTCGGCGCGCACCAGCCCCGGCGCGCGGTCGCCGAGCAGCACCGGCAACACGGCCCAGCCGCGGCCGGCCACGCACATCGCCGTCTGCACCTCACGGTTGTTGCTGCGCATGACGACATGGGCCTTCGGCAGCACGCGCTGCAGCCAGCGCACGTCGGGCATGGTGCTGAAAGCGCTGTTCATGGTGATCAGCGGCGTGCCCTGGCCGTCGCCGGCTCGCGGTTTCTCCAGTTGCGACGCCCCATACAGCGCGTAGTGAACGGTGGTGAGCCGCCGCTGCACCACGTCGCTTTCCTCGAACGGCCGGATCCGGAACACCAGGTCCGCCTCGCGCCGCGCCAGGCTGAGCAAGCGTGATTCGGTGATGAGGTCTATGCTCACGCGCGGGTGCTTCTCCTGGAAGCGCGCGAACACCGGGGCCAGCACATGCAGCCCGAACCAGTCCGATGCGGAGACGCGAAGCAAACCCTCCAGCTCCGTTTCACCGCCTTCCAGGGTCCGCTCGAATGCCAGCGCCTCCTGCTCCATGCGCTCGGCGATGGACATCACCGACGCGCCCTCGTCGGTCAGCACAAAGCCTTCGCTGCCGCGCTGGAACAGCGCCACGCCCAGCTTTTCTTCGAACGCGCGCAGGCGGCGGCCCATGGTCGGCTGCGTCTGGCCCAGTGTGCCGGCGGCGCCGCCCAGGGAGCGCGCCCGGGCAATCGCCAGAAATACCTTGATGTCGTCCCAATCCATCGCGCCATCATACAAAAACGCATGAACTCCGTGCATGTTTTCTAGTTTTCATTCAATTTTGTTTGGATCAAACTGGCCTCATCGTTCACTCAAGGAGTTCCAGATGACTATCGATACCACTGTCCCCCTCACCATGCGGGCCATGACCGTCCAGGCCGCTGGCGGCGATTTTGTGATGACGGAATTGCCCGTCCCGGCGCCGCAGCCCGGCCAGGTGCTGGTGCGCATCGTGGCCAGCGGCGTCAATCCGCTGGACACCAAAATCCGCGCCGGCCAGGCCGCCCACGCGCAGCAGCCCCTGCCGGCGGTCCTGGGCCTGGACCTGGCCGGTGTGGTGGTGTCCGTGGGCGCGGGGGTCAGCAACTTGCGGCCCGGCGATGAGGTCTACGGGGCGGCCGGCGGCGTGGGCGGGCTGCAGGGCACGCTGGCCGGCTACGCGGCGGTGGATGCGCGACTGGTCGCGCTCAAGCCGCGAAACCTCACGATGCGCGAGGCCGCCGCCCTGCCCCTGGCCGCCATCACGGCCTGGGAAGGGCTGGTGGACCGAGCCGGTATCGGCCAGGGCGACAAGGTGCTGGTGCAGGGCGGCGCCGGCGGCGTGGGCCATATCGCCGTGCAGCTTGCGCGTGCCCGCGGGGCCGAAGTATTCACCACCGTGGCAAAGGAGCAGTTCGGCATCGTCGAGGGCTTTGGGGCCGTGGCCATTGACTACCAGGCCGGCACCATCGACGACTATGTCGCGCGCCACACCGGCGGGACCGGCTTTGACGTGGTGTTCGACACGGTGGGCGGCGCCACGCTGGACGCCTCCTTCAGCGCCGCGCGTCGCTACGGCGGCCATGTGATCAGCATCCTCGGATGGGGTACCCACAAACTCGCGCCCTTGTCCTTCCGCTCGGCGACCTACTCCGGCGTCTTCACGCTCTATCCCATGATCTCAGGCCAGGGCCGCGAGCATCACGGCGACATCCTGCGCGAGATCGCAAAACTCGTGGAAGCCGGCCGGCTCACGCCCCGGCTCGACCCGCATCGCTTCGACCTGGGCTCGGCCCTGGCCGCGCACCAGCGGGTTGAATCCGGTGCCGCGGAAGGAAAAGTGGTGGTGGACGTGGCCGCCGGCTAAGCACGGCCAGTGCGCTAGCGGCCCGCCACGCGCTCCCCGCGCTCATTGATGACCTGCTCGCCGTCTTCCTTGCTGAAGGCGCCGCGCTGCGGCAACGGCAGGATGTCGAGCACGGCCTCCGAAGGACGGCACAGGCGCGTGGCCAGGGGCGTGACGACGATGGGCCGGTTGATCAGGACGGGGTGGGCCAGCATGGCGTCCAGCAGCGCGTCATCGCCTTGCCCGTCCAATCCGAGCTCCTGGTAGACGGCCTCCTTTTGCCGCACCACATCAAGGACCGGTACGCCCATCTGGGCAATCAACTCTTGCAGTTCTTCGCGCGTAGGCGGTGTCTTGAGGTATTCAATGATGTCGGGCTCTATGCCGGCGTTGCGTATCAGCGCCAGCACATTGCGCGAGGTACCGCATTGGGGGTTGTGGAAGATCGTGACCTTGGGGGCGGATGGCATGCGTTTTGGCTCCTGTAAATCTGCGGCGTTGAAAGATAGCTTGAAGATAGTTTGCATCAATTCAATAATTCAATTATATTTGAATCGTGGAATCATTAATGCAAACCTTACCAGCAGCCAGCCTCGATGAAAGCGCCGCCGTCAAAGCGCTGGCCGCCTTGGCCCAAGCCCAGCGCCTGCGCGCCTTTCGCGCCCTGGTGGTCGCCGGCCCCGAGGGACTGACACCGGGCGCCATCGCAGAACAACTGGGCATCGCGCCCAGCGCGCTGTCTTTCCACCTCAAGGAACTCTCCAACGCAGGCCTGGCCAGCAGCGAGGCACGCGGCCGCAACCTGATCTACCGCGCGAATTTCAGCCAGATGAACGCCCTGCTCGGCTACCTGACAGAGCACTGCTGTGAAGGCGGCGCCTGCGAAGTGGACCCGCAGGCCAACTGCGCGGCCTGCTGACCACATTTCCGTCTCCCACACACATCACCACAACCACCCCAGGAGAGCCCCATGAAACGCTTCCATGTCCACGTCCATGTCCAAGACCTCGAAAAAAACATCGCCTTTTATTCGGCCATGTTCGACCAGCAGCCCGCGCGCACCGAAGCCGACTACGCCAAATGGATGCTGAGCGACCCGCCGGTCAACTTCGCCATTTCCACGCGTGGTGACGCGCCCGGCGTGGACCACCTGGGCATACAGGTCGACCAGGCCGAAGAGCTGGAGGCCCTCAAGGCCAACGCGACCCGCGCCGACATGACCTTGCTCGACGAAGGCCCCACCAGTTGCTGCTATGCCCGCAGCGACAAATACTGGCTCACCGACCCGCAAGGCATCGCCTGGGAACAGTTCCACACGCTGGGCAGCATCCCGGTGTTCAGCGAAACAAAACCGGCGCCCGACAACGCGGCGGCCCAAGCCTGCTGCGCCCAGCCCGTGGCATTTGCCAAAGCGGCTCCAACCCAAAACACCAAGGCCTGCTGCTGAGACACCCGCCATGAACCCTCAACCCATCAACGTCCTCTTCCTGTGCACCCATAACTCGGCGCGCAGCATCCTGGCCGAAGCCACGCTCAACCACATCGGCAAAGGCCGGTTCAAGGCCTACTCGGCCGGAAGCAGCCCGCGGCAAAACCAGCAGCCCCATCCGCTGGCGCTGGAAGTCCTGCGCAGCGCGGGGGTTTCCACGGAAGGCCTGCACAGCAAGACCTGGGATGCGTTCGGCAAGCCCGACGCGCCGCACATGGACCTCGTCATCACGGTCTGCGACAACGCCGCCGGCGAGGTCTGCCCTTTCTGGCCCGGCCAACCGGCCACGGCGCACTGGGGTTATGCGGACCCCTCGGAAGGCGACGGCACGGAGGCGCAAAAGCGCGAGGCTTTCCGCCAGACACTGCATGCGATACGGCGCCGGCTGGACCTGCTGGTCAACCTGCCGCCGGCCGGGGTCGACAAGCTCATGCTGCAGACGCGCGCGCGCGACCTGGCTCGCTCATGAGTCTTTCGCCGCCCGCCCTTCCCGCAGCAGTTTCTCAAGACCTGGAACCCCGCCTTCAGCATCAAGTCCTCGCGGAGTTCGTGGGTACGGCCGCCCTGCTCTGCGCCGTCATAGGCTCGGGCATCATGGCCGAACGCCTTTCGGCCGGCAACATGGGCGTGGCCCTGCTGGCCAACACGCTGGCCACGGTGTTCGCGCTCTATGTGCTCATCGAGCTGCTGGGCCCGGTCAGCGGCGCACACTTCAATCCGCTGGTGACCCTGGTGCTCGGGTCTCAAACCAAGGCCTCCGGCAAGCGCGCGCGCAGAACCCTGCTTTTCATCGCCAGTCAGTTGCTGGGTGCGGTGGCCGGCGCCTGGCTGGCCCATGCGATGTTTGACATGAACCTGCTGCAGTTCAGCCACAAGATCCGCAGTGGCAGCGGCCAGTGGCTGGCCGAAGCCGTCGCGACCGCCGGGCTGATCCTCATCGTGCTGCGCGCGCCCGCGGCCAAGGCTCCGGCCCTGGTCGCCTGCTACATAGGCGCGGCCTACTGGTTCACCGCGAGCACCTCGTTTGCCAACCCGGCGGCCGTACTGGGCCGCATGCTCTCCGACAGCTTTGCCGGCATCGCGCCGGCCAGCGCGGCGGGTTTTGTGGCGGCGCAAGCCGTGGGGGCGTTGGCGGGTGTGGCGCTGCACCGCGCGCTGGGCGGGCCGCAGGCCGCAAACGACCAAGGCTGACGGTTTTTCTTGCTACGCTAGCGACGTGACATCGACACCAAGCCGCACCGCCACCATCGTCCAACTGGGCATCGCCCAGACGCTGGCCTGGGCTTCCAGCTACTACCTGCCCGCCATCCTCGCCGTGCCCATGGCGCGCGACCTCGGCGTCAGCACGCCCACGGTGTTTGCCGCTTTCTCTGCCGCGCTGGTGGTGTCCGCGCTGCTGGGCCCGGCTGCGGGCAAAGCCATAGACCGGCATGGCGGCCGGCCGGTGCTGGCCGCCAACAGCCTCGTGTTTGCCGCCGGCCTGGTGATGCTGGCGCTGGCGCAGGGGCCGGTGGGCCTGTTCGCCGGCTGGGTGATTTTGGGCGTGGCCATGGCCGCCGGCCTCTATGAAGCGGGCTTTGCCGCGCTGGTGCACCTGTACGGCAAGGACGCGCGCGGCGCCATCACCGGCATCACCTTGTTTGCCGGTTTTGCCAGCACCGTGGGCTGGCCGTTGTCGGCCTGGCTGGAGCTTGAATGGGGCTGGCGTGCCACCTGCCTGGCCTGGGCGGCGCTGCATGTGCTGCTGGGCCTGCCGCTCAACTGGCGTTTACCAGCTTCGCCCGTCGCGCCGGCGCCCGCCGAAACCCATACGGATGCAGCTCAACCCGAAGCGACTGCCCCGACCTCATCACCAAGCGCCACCCGCACCGCCGTGCTGCTCGCGCTGGTGTTTGCCGTGACCTGGTTCATCAGCACCGCCATGGCCTCGCATCTGCCGCGCCTGCTGCAAGCCCACGGCGTGCCGCTGGCCACCGCTTTGGTGTTCGCCGGCCTGGTCGGCCCCGCCCAGGTGGCCGGCCGGCTGCTGGAATACGGCCTGCTGCGCAACATCCACCCGCTGGTCTCGGCGCGCGTGGCCGGCAGCCTGCACACGCTGGGCGCGATGGCCTTCCTGTTTTTCGGCGTCCCGGCCGGCGCAGTCTTCACCTTGCTGCACGGCGCCGGCAATGGCGTGCTGACGATTGCCAAGGGCACGCTGCCGCTGGTGCTGTTTGGTGTGCGTGACTATGGCGCGCGCCAGGGCTTGCTGATGGTGCCGGCGCGCTTTGCGCAGGCGACGGCGCCCTGGCTGTTCGGCCTGGCGATTGACCGCTTCGGTGCGGGCGCGCTGTGGTTTTCAGCCACCCTGGGGCTGGTGGCGTTTGCGGCCTTGATGCTGCTGCACGATCCTGCTTCGGCCAGGCCTCAGTCCAGCCACTTCTGAAAAAACCGCGCCTGCCCCATGGCCGGATCCAGCTGGTAGCCGGCAAAACCCACGCGTTCGTAGAGCTTGACCGCACCCACATTGCCCTGCAGCACCTCCAGCGTCAGCTTGCAGGCGCCGCGCTCGCGCGAGATCTCGGCCACCAGCGCCAGCATTTTTTCGCCTATGCGCTGGCCGCGGTGGCCGGGCAGCACGGCCACGTCGTGGATGTTGACCAGCGGGCGGCAGGCGAAGGTTGAAAAGCCTTCGATGCAGTTGATGAGACCCACGGCTTTGTCGCCGTCGAAGGCGAGCACGCTGAAAGCCTGCGGGCGCGCGGCGAGTTCCTTGACGAGATGGGTCTTGGCGAAGTCGCCGAGCGGCTTGCCGCCGCCGGCCGGGTCCTGCGCATAGCTGTCGAGCAGTTGCACGAGGGCGCGCGCGTGGACCGGGTTGGCGTAGTCGGCGCGGCAGACGTCCAGGGAAGAAGAGGAGGAAGAAGCGAGTTCGGTCATCAGCTGATTTTAGGGACGCTGTTTTTCTGGGGCAGGTGAAGCCCGTAAAGCCTTACGGCATTGCCGCCCATCACCGCCGCCTGGGCCGGCTCGTCCAACCCCTCCAGCAACTGCCGCGAGGTGATCCACCACAGGGCGTAAGGCGCGGCGAGTTCCAGCACCGGCCAGTCGCTGCCCCAGACGACACGATCGGTGCCAAAGCTTTGCAGCACATGTTCGCACCAGCGCCGCACCTTGCCCGGCGCCGGGCCTGGGCCGGCTTCGGTCAGCAGGCCCGAGAGCTTGCACATGGCCTGGGTCTCCGTGGCGATGCGCGCGAGGGCGTCGGCCCAGGGCTGCCACTCGCCGACCGCGATGTCGGGCTTGGCGCCATGGTCTATCACCATGCGCAGTTCAGGGTGGCGGCCGGCCAGGGTCAGGATGTGCGGCAGGTGCGCGGACTTGACCAGCGCATCGAAAACCAGGCCGCAAGCGGCCATGGCGTGCAAGGCCGGGGCCGCTGCGGGCTGCAATATCCATTCGGGGTCGGCGATGTCCTGCAGCATGGGCCGCAGGCCCTTGAGGCGCGGGTGCCGGGCCAGCGCTTCGATGCGGGCCGGCGCGTCGGGCGCCAGGAAATCCACCCAGCCGACCACGCCCAGCACGGCCGGGTTGGCATCGGCCTGGGCCAGCAGGAATTGCGTCTCGGCCTCGGTGGGCGCGGCCTGCACCAGCACACCGCCGCGCACGCCATGCGGCCGCGACTGTGCCTGCCAGTCCGCCACGGCCACGTCGCGGTAGATGGGCGCCAGGGCCGGCGTGAGCCAGCCGTAGTCGCCACGCGCCAGTTCCCAGCAGTGAAAGTGCGCGTCAATCTTCATCATGGTGTGGGTGCATCCGGGGGCAAAAGGCCCTGGGCGCGCAAATCCGCCCAGAAGGCAGCTGGAATTATGTGCTGCATCATCGCCACCGCGTCGGCCCATTCGGCGACCTTGCGCGCGCCCAGCATCACGATGTCGACGGCCTGGTGGGCCAGCGGAAACTGCAGCGCCGCCGCGCGCAGCGGCACGCCGTGCGCCGCGCAGACCGCCTCGATGCGGGCCGTGCGCTCCAGCCACTCGCGGGCGGCGGGTGCATAGTTGAAGCTGGCCGTGCCGCCGCGCGCGCCGGTTGCCAGGATGCCTGAATTGAACACACCGCCCAGCGCGATGCGCACGCCGCGCGCCGCGCACTGCGGCAGCAGCGCCGGCAGCGCGCTGTGGTCCAGCAGGCTGTAGCGCCCGGCCAGCATCAGCACGTCCAGCCCGGCTTCGCGCAGCACCTGCAGCACCACGTCCACATCGTTGGTGCCCAGGCCGATGGCGCGTATCAGCCCTTCGTGCTTCATCTCGCGCAGCGCCGGCAGGGTTTCATCGAGCAACTGCCGCAGCACGGCGGGCGCGCGTTCGCCGTGCGAGGCCGCGTCCGGGTCGTGCACATAGACCACGTCCAGCCGCGGCAGGCCCAGGCGCTGCAGGCTGTCCTCCACGCTGCGGCGGGTGCCGGCCGCGCTGAAATCCCAGGCCTGGTTGAAGGGCAGGATGTCGACATAGCCGTGCTGGGCGCGCGCCGCGTTTGCGTCGGGCCGCAACAGCCGGCCGACCTTGCTCGACAGCACATAGGCGTCCCGCGGATGGCCGCGCAGCGCGTCGCCCAGGCGCCGCTCCGACAGGCCATGGCCGTAATGCGGGGCGGTGTCAAAAGTCCGGCAGCCGTCGGCCCAGGCGGCATCCACCAGGGCGCGGGCCTCTGCATCGCTGACGGCGGCAAACAGGTTGCCCAGGGGCGCGCCCCCCAGGCCCAGCCGCAGGCCGCTTTCTTCACAAGCGGCAAAAACAGGGGCCATGTCCAGGGTCATCGTCATATTCGGTTCGGTTTCAGGGTTAATCCTGATAAAAGTTTAGCCATGTTACGACTAACATGTCAGTCATTGACAGCGGGAAATCCCGAGGTTTTGCAAAAACCAGGCTCCCCGTTGCCGCCACTCCTTTATATATGCTGAAGAACATTCCGCCCCTGATCACGCCCGACGCCCTGCATGCCCTGGCCAGCATGGGCCATGGCGATGACGTGGCGATTGTCGATGCCAATTTCCCGGCCGCCCAGGTGGCCCGCAAAAGCGGCGCCCAGCTGGTGCAATTGGCGGGCGTGACCGCCCCGCAAGCGCTGGCGGCCGTGCTGCGGCTGTTGCCGCTCGACGACTATGTGCCCGACGCGGCCTGGACCATGCAGGTAGTGGGCGATGCCTCCGCCGTTCCCCCGCCGGTCGCCGAGTTCGCCACCGTGCTGCACCAGGCGGGCGAACGCCCCGCCGCGTCGCTGGAGCGTTTCGAGTTTTACGAACGCGCGCAGGCCGCCTTCCTGATCCTGCAGACCGGCGAGCGGCGCAAGTACGGCAACATCCTGCTGCGCAAGGGCGTCATCGCCTGCGATCCCGCCTGAGCCCATGAGCACGGCCGCCCCTTCCGCTCCCATCAGCCTGCGCGCGCAAGCCTACGAGAGTTTCCAGCAGCAGATCGTCGACGCCAACATCCGGCCCGGGCAGTTTGTCTCGCAGCGCGAACTCATGCAGCTGCTGGGCATGCCGCTGGGCGCGGTGCGCGAGCTGATCCCGCGGCTGGAGGCCGAGGGCCTGGTCAAGACGGTGCCGCAGCGCGGCCTGCAGGTGGCCCATGTGGACCTCAAGCTGATCAACAACGCCTTCCAGCTGCGCGGCCTGCTCGAGCGCGAAGCCGCCAGCCGCTTCGTCACCACGGTGTCCGACAGCGACCTGGCCGCCATCGAGCAGGCCCACCTGAACATCGTCAGGCGCGCGCGCAAAAAAGCCATCGACGACGCGCTGCTCGAAGACGCCACCACGGTGGACTGGGGCCTGCACGACCTCATGATCGACACGCTGGGCAACGAGCTGATTTCCGAGGTCTACCGCATCAACAGCCTGCGGGTGCGCCTGATCAAGCTCGAAGCCTCATCCCTTTCCCCGGATGTGCTGATTCCCGCAATGGAAGAGCACCTCTGGTTCATCGATGCCCTCAAGCGGCGCGACGCACAAGCCGTGGTCGACCGCCTGGGCCATCACATCGAGAGCGCGCACCGCCGCGTGCTCGGCCTGCCGCGGCCCGAGATGCCGTGGTCTTTGGAGATCCCTGAATGACGAGTTCCTTTCCCGCCGCCGAAAAATCGTTTCGCGGCATCTGGCCCGCCCTGCTGACGCCGCTCACGGCCGGCCTGGACATTGACCACGCCAAGTTCGCCGCCCACTGCAAGGCGTTGATCGCCAGCGGCTGCCCCGGCGTGACGGCCTTCGGCACCACGGGCGAAGGCCCCTCGTTCTCGCTGGCCGAACGCAAGGAAGCCATCGACCAGCTGATCAAGAACGGGATTCCCGCCGCGCAGATCATGGTCTCCACCAGCTGCGCCGCCCTGCCCGAGACCCTGGAGCTCACGCGCCACGCCGTGAAAGCCGGCGTGCACGGCTGCCTGATGCTGCCGCCGTTTTTCCTCAAGGGTGTGTCCGACCAGGGCATCATTGACAGCTACCGCTACGTCATCGACGGCATGGCCGGTACGCCCTTCAAGCTCTACCTGTACCACATCCCCCAAGTCACCGGCGTGCCGCTGTCGCACCAAGTGATCGCCACGCTCAAGAAGCAGTACCCCGAGACCATCGTCGGCATCAAGGACAGCGCCTGCAGCACCGAACACTCGGTGGGCCTGGCCAATGCCTTCATGAAAGACATGACGGTTTACGTCGGCTTTGAACCCGACCTGCCCGAGATGGGCAAACGCGGCAGCACCGGCGCCATCAGCGGCCTGGCCAACTTCGTGCCGCGCCTCGTCAAACGCCTGGTGACCGAGCCCGAGGCGCCGGCCACCCCGGCCGAGCGCGAACGTGTGGTCAAGCTGATCGGCCTGCTCGACGGCTATTCGCTGATGCCCGCGCTCAAGGGCATCATGGCCATGCAGAGCGGCGATGCCGCCTGGCTGCGCGTGCGCGCGCCGCTGGTGGCCCTGACCCCCGAAGAATACAAGGCGCTGGAAAAAACCATCAGCGCTTTCGGGATTGATACAAAATCCGAGTGACTGCTGAACGACTGAACGACTGTTGAACGCTGACCCGGGGCAACCCCCAAAAACGATTGACCTAAAAAAGGAGACAACCATGAAGACTTCCACCATCCTCTCGTCCACCCTTCGCCGCAGCCTGCTGGCCGCCGCTTCCGCCACCTTGCTGATGGGCGCGCTGCTGCCCGCGGCCCAGGCCCAGAACAAGATGGTGCTGCGCGTTTCGACGCCTGCGGTGCCCGACGACTGGCACGCCAAAATGTGGACGGTCTTCAAGGACAACCTCGAAAAAAGCGCGCCCGGCGAATTCGACGTGCAGATCAACCTGAACGCCTCGCTGTTCAAGCAAGGCACCGAGCCCACCGCCATGGCGCGCGGCAACCTTGAACTCTCTTCCATCTCGGCCTTCGACATCGCCAAGCTGGTGCCCGAGTTTTCGATCTTCACCGCCGGCTACATCGTGCGCGACCCGGACCACCAGCAAAAGGTGTTTTCCGGCCCCATAGGCACCGAGATGTTCAAGACCGTGGCCGAAAAGATGGAAGTCACGCCGCTGTCGACCGTCTACCTCGGCACGCGCCAGGTCAACCTGCGTGAAGCCCGCAACGTCAAGGTGCCGGCCGACCTCAAGGGCGTGAAGCTGCGCATGCCCGGCTCCAAGGAATGGCTGTTCCTCGGCGAGGCGCTGGGCGCCACGCCCACGCCGCTGGCTTTCGGCGAGGTCTACCTGGGCCTGAAGACCGGCACCATCGACGGCCAGGACAACCCCCTGCCCTCGGTGCGCGCCGCCAAGTTCTATGAGGTGACCAAACAGATCGTCATGACCAGCCACCTGGTGGACGGCATCTTCATCGCGATTTCCAACAAGGCCTGGAACGCCATGAGCCCGGCGCAGAAGACCAAGGTCAAGGCCGCGGCGCAGGCCGCGGCCGTCTACAACAATGAAAACCGCATCAAGGAAGAAGGCCAGCTGGTCGACTTCTTCAAGAAGGAAGGCCTGCAGGTCACCACGCCCGACGTCGACGCCTTCCGCAAGACCGTGCAGACGACCTACCTGAACTCCGACTACGCCAAGGTCTGGCCCAAGGGCCTGCTTGAGCGCATCAACGCGACCAAGTAAGTCCCGCGGCAAGCACCACCACAACGCCCATGAAAAGCTGGCCCCAAAAGGCCGCCAATGTGATTGGCGGCGGACTCTTCCTGACCCTGTTCATCGTGTTCGTGATCCAGATCACGGCGCGGTTTTTCTTCAACAAGCCTTTGGCCTGGACGGATGAAGCCGCCGTGATCCTGTATGTCTGGGTCATCCTGTGGGCCGCCGCCGTGGTCGTGCCCGAGCGCGAGCACGTGGTGTTCGACCTGGTCTGGAACAACATGCCTTACCGCGTGCGCCAGGCCATGGCCATCGCCGGCAACCTGCTGGTCGGCGGCCTGGCGGCCTGGGGCATCCCCGGTTGCTGGGACTACGTGCATTTCATGGCCCGCGAGGGAACGCCCGTGCTGGGCGTGTCCTTCCAATGGGTCTTCATGCCTTTTGTGCTGCTGCTCGCCGCCCTGGCGCTGCGCTCGGCCTGGGCGATCTGGAACGCGATCCGTGGCAAGGGTCTTGAGGCGGAGTTGCGCATATGACAAGCGGTATCTGGGTATTGGTTGGGGTGCTGGCGGGCGGCATGCTGCTGCGCATGCCCATCGGTTTTTCGATGATCGCGGCCGGCATCGGCTACCTCGTGGTCAAGGGCCAGGACGTGGGCCTGGTGGCCGAGCAGATCGGCAACGGCCTCTACAACAGCTATGTGCTGCTGGCCGTGCCGCTGTTTGTGTTCGCCGCCAACATCATGAATGCGGGCACGGTCAGCGAGCGCATTTTTGACTTCTGCCGCATCCTGGTGGGCCGCATGCGCGGCGGGCTGGCGCAGGTCGACATCCTGGTCAGCGTGATCTTCTCGGGCATGAGCGGCAGCGCCATCGCCGACGCGGCCGGCCCCGGCCTGGTCACGATCCGCCAGATGCTCAAGAAACCGGAATACACGCGCGGCTTTGCCGGCGCCGTGGTGGTGGCCAGCGCCACGCTGGGCCCCATCATCCCGCCCTCGATTCCGATGGTGATCTACGCGCTGGTCTCCGGCGCCTCGGTGGGTGCGTTGTTCCTGGGCGGCGTGGTGCCGGGCTTCCTGATGGCCGGGCTCATGATGGGCGTGGTTGCCGTCATCGCCAAGAAACGCAACATGCCGCGCGACGAACCCGTGCCGCGCTCCGAGTGGGCCGGCCTGATCTTCCGCGGCGCCCTGCCGCTGTCCATGCCCATCGTGCTGCTGGGCGGCATCTATTCGGGCATCTTCACGCCGACCGAGGCCGCCGCCGTGGCCGCGCTGCACGCGCTCATCCTCGCGGCCCTGGTGTTCCGGGCCCTGACCTGGCGCAGCTTCTGGGGGGTGGTCATGGAATCCACGCGCGCCAGCGCCGTGATCACCATGATCCTCGCCGGCTCCTTCATGCTCAATTACGCCTTCACCGCTGAAGGCGTGCCGCAGTCCATGGCCATGTGGGTCGACAGCATGCATTTTTCGCAGATCGGCTTTTTGCTGATGGTGAACGTGATGTTCCTGGTGCTGGGCTGCTTCCTCGACGTCTCGGTGCTGCTGCTGGTTTTTGTGCCCATGCTGCTGCCCGCCGCCAAGCTGCTGGGCGTGGACCTGGTGCACTTCGGCGTGCTGGTGGTGCTCAACATGATGATCGGCCTGATCCACCCGCCCTTCGGCATGCTGCTTTTTGTGACCAAGGCGCTCACCGGCATTCCTATCGGCGAGATGATGAAGGAAGGCTGGCCTTTCCTGGTCATGTTGCTGCTGCTCCTGCTGGCCATGACCTGCTTCCCGCAGATCGTTCTCTGGCTCCCACAAACCATGGGCTACGGAGCCAAGTAAATGACAGCCAAGGCAGGTGAAGCCGCCGACGTGGTCTGCGTAGCAAGCTGGAACGCAGATTTGATCTCTCAGGTAGCGCGCCCCATTGCCCGCGGCGAGACGCTGATGGCCTCCGCCTTCAGCATCAGCCCGGGCGGCAAGGGCAGCAATGCCTCGGTGGCCGCCGCGCGCCAGGGCGCGCGCGTGGCGCTGATCGCCCGCATCGGCGACGACGACTTCGGCCGCATGGGCATGGAGCTCTGGCAGGCCGAGGGCATCGCCACCCAACACGTCGAGCGCGTGGCAGGCGAGCGCAGCGGCGTCGCGCAGATCCTGGTCTATGAAGACGGCGACAACAGCATCGCCGTCTACCCCGGCGCCGGCGCCGGCCTGGGCGCGCGCCACGCACAGGCCGCTGCCGGGCTGCTGGCCGGCTGCCGTGTCGTGATGGCCTCCTGCGAAGTGCCGGCCGAAGCCACGCTCGAGGCCTTTCGCCTGGCCCGCGCGGCCGGCGCCCTGACCCTGCTCAATCCCGCGCCCGCGCGCCCGCTCAGCGACGAGCTGCTCGCGCTGGTGGACGTGCTCACGCCCAACGAGAGTGAACTCTATCTGTTGGCCGGCGAGGCGCATGCCGGCTCGGCCGACCAGGCCGCCGCGCGCCTGCTCAGCCGCGGCGCCCGCGCCGTGCTGGTCACGCTGGGCGCGGCCGGCTGCCGCCTCTACCAGGCGGGGCAGCCGCCATATTCGATACCGGGCCGCCCCATGGCCGTGCGCGACACCATAGGCGCGGGCGACACCTTCACCGGCGCGCTCGCCGCCGCGCTGGCACGCGGCGAAGCCCTGCCCGAGGCCATGCAATGGGCCAATGCGGCGGCGGCACTCTCGGTGACGAAGCACGGCGCCATAGACGGCATCCCACGCCACGCCGAAGTCGCGGCGCTATCAAAACAGTAGCCTGCAAAGCCGCCACGGCGCAACTGCCCGCCGCGGTGTAGGCCGGGACCCCGCTTTACCGGACATTTACGCGCCTCTTTCGGGCCGTATACCTGCGCCCGCGGGCTTGCAGTGATAATTCCTGAGCGCTGTTCGGACAAGCCTTCGAGCTTGGCGCAAACAGCGGCGAAGACCCCATCACAAACAAAAAAAGCTGCGGCCACCTGGTGGGCGCGGCGGGCACCCAAGGACAGCCGATGGACCCGAAAGCCGAAACGCCGCAAACCGGCGCCGAAACCCCCGCCCGCAAACGCATCAGCCGCCGCGCGTCCATCATCGGCAGCGTGATCGCCCTGGTCGCCCTCGCCGGCATAGGCTGGCTGGCCTGGCACCTGACCCATCCCTCCGCCGACGCCGCTGCGGGCGGCTTTATGGGCGGCAGGCGCGGCGCACCGGCCACCACGGTCGGCGTGGCCACCGCCGAGCGCGCCAGCATCCCCATCGTCCTGGACGCCCTGGGCACCGTCACCCCGCAGGCCACCGTCAGGGTGACGCCCCAGGTCTCGGGCGTGATGCAAAAAGTCCTCTTCAAGGAAGGCCAGATGGTCAAGGCCGGCGACCTGCTGGCCACCATAGACCCGCGCCAGTTTGAAATGGCGCTGATGCAGGCCACCGGCCAGCGCCAGCGCGACGAAGCCCAGCTCGACAGCGCACGCGTGCAGCTGCAACGCTTCAAGACCTTGCTGGAACAAGATTCCATCGCCCGCCAGGAGGTCGACACACAGGCCGCGCTGGTCAAGCAGCTCGAAGGCACGGTCGTCATCGACAAGGCCAACGAAGGCGCGGCCCGGCTCAACCTCGGCTACACCCGCGTGGTCGCGCCTGTGAGCGGCCGCGTCGGCCTGCGCACCGTGGACGTGGGCAATGTGGTGAGCAGCGGCGACGCCAACGGCATCGCCCTGATCACCCAGATCACGCCCATCGACGTGGTCTTCGCCATTCCGCAGGACCACGTCGGCGAACTGCAGCAAAACGCCGCCAAAGGCGTCGTCATGCAGGTCACCGCGCTCGACCGCACGCGCGCCGTCACGCTGGACACCGGCAGCTTCGCCTCGCTGGACAACCAGGTCGACATCACCACCGGCACCGTGAAGGCCAAGGCCCGCTTCAGCAACAGCCAGCTCAATCTCTACCCCAGCCAGTTCGTCAACGTGCGCCTGCAAGTGCGCACCATCGAAAACGCCGTCGTGGTGCCGGTGACGGCCCTGCGCATGGGCAGCAGCGGCGACTATGTCTATGTGGTGAACGACAAGGAGCGCACCGTGTCGCTGCGCACCGTCAAGCGCGGCCAGGCCACCGTCGACAAGGTGGTGATCGCGTCCGGCCTGGAAGCAGGCGAGCGCGTCATCACCGAAGGCGCCGACCGTCTGAAGGACGGCGCGTCCATTGTGCTGCCCGGCGATGCACCCGCCGCCGGCGCGCGCGGCCCCGGCGGCGGCAAGCGGCAGCGCGGCGCGGCCTCCGCACCGGGCGCCGGGTCTTCCGCACCGACCGCTCCCTCGTCCGCACCCGCGGCAGGCGCCTCAGCCCCACCCGGTGCAGCCGCCAGGCCGGCCCGCGCACCCGACGGCCCCGCGACCACAGCCGCCACTACGGCAGCCGCCCATGAAGGTCCGAGCCCCGAACAGCGCAAGCGCATGCTGGACCAGGTCAAGGACGACCCGGCGGCCCTGGAGCGCCGCCAGCGCTTCCTCGCGGCCCTCGATGCCGGCGACCCCGCCGCGCTGGAACGCTGGCGCAGCATGAGGGAGAAACGCCAGGGCGGCGAACGGCAATGACAGCTCACCGCCAGGATCTTCCCGCATGAGCCCCTCACGTCCCTTTATCCTGCGCCCGGTCGCCACCTCGCTGCTGATGGTGGCCATCGTGCTGGCCGGCCTGGTGGGTTTCAAGTTCCTGCCGCTGTCGGCGCTGCCCCAGGTCGATTACCCGACCATCCAGGTGCAGACGCTCTACCCCGGCGCCAGTCCCGAGGTCATGGCCCAGACCGTCACCGCGCCGCTGGAGCGCCAGTTCGGCCAGATGTCCGGGCTGCAGCGCCTGAGCTCCACCAGCGCGGCCGGCGTCTCCATCGTCACACTGCAGTTCGGGCTGGGCATCACGCTGGACGTGGCCGAGCAGGAAGTGCAGGCCGCCATCAACGCCGGCGGCTCGCTGCTGCCCGCCGACCTGCCCGCGCCGCCGGTGTATGCCAAGGTCAACCCCGCCGACGCACCTGTGCTGACGCTGGCCATCACCTCCGACACGCTGCCGCTCACCGAGGTGCAGAACATCGTCAACACGCGCCTGGCGCTCAAGATCAGCCAGGTCAACGGCGTGGGCCTGGTCTCGCTGAGCGGCGGCCAACGCCCCGCCGTGCGCATACAGGCCGACACGCGCGCCCTCGCCTCCTTCGGCCTGGGCCTGGATTCGCTGCGCACCGCCATCACCGCCGCCAACGCCAACGGCGCCAAGGGCAGCATTGACGGCCCCACGCGCTCCTATTCGATCAACTCCAACGACCAGCTGGTGGCAGCTAGCGACTACCAGCGCCTCATCATTGCCTACCGCAACGGCGCGGCCATCCGCGTGTCCGACGTGGCGCAAGTCGTCGACAGCGCCGAGAACATCAAGCTCGGCGCCTGGAGCGGCCTGAAACCCGCCATCATCCTCAACGTGCAGCGCCAGCCCGGCGCCAACGTGATCGCCACGGTGGACGCCATCAAGGCGCGCCTGCCCGAGCTGCAGGCCGGCCTGCCCACCGCGCTCAAGGTCGACGTGCTGAGCGACCGCACCACCGGCATACGCGCCTCGGTGCTGCACGTCGAGATCGAACTGGTGCTGGCCGTGCTGCTGGTGGTGCTGGTGATTTTTGCGTTCCTGCACAGCCTGCGCGCCACCGTGATCGCCAGCCTGGCCGTGCCAATCTCGCTGATCGGCACCTGCGGCGCGATGTACCTGCTGGGCTACAGCCTGAACAACCTGAGCCTGATGGCGCTCACGATTGCCACCGGCTTTGTGGTCGACGACGCCATCGTCATGATCGAGAACATCTCGCGCTACATCGAGGAAGGCGAGGCGCCCATGGCCGCCGCCCTCAAAGGCGCGACGCAGATCGGCTTCACCATCATCTCGCTGACGGTGTCGCTGATCGCCGTGCTGATCCCGCTGCTCTTCATGGGCGACGTGGTGGGCCGGCTGTTCCGCGAATTCGCCGTCACGCTGGCCATCACCATCCTGATCTCCGCCGTGGTGTCGCTCACGCTGGTGCCCATGATGTCGGCGCGCTGGCTTACGCGCCACCCCGAAGGCGAGGTCGAAGGCGGCCGCTTCGGCCAGTCCATGCAGCGCTTTTTCGACAAGGTCATCCACCATTACGACCGCTGGCTGACCTGGGTGCTCAAGCGCCAGGGCCTGACCCTGCTGGTAGCGCTGGCCACGCTGCTGCTCACGGTGCTGCTGTATGTGCTGATCCCCAAGGGCCTGTTCCCGACGCAGGACACCGGCCAGTTGCAAGCCCGCATCGAAACCGCGCAGTCGGTGTCTTACGCCCGCATGGCCGGCCTGCAGCAGGCGGCCGCCAAGGCCATCCTCGAAGACCCGGACGTTGAAACACTGAGTTCCTTCATCGGCGTGGATGCGGCCAACAACACCATGCTGCACACCGGTCGCATGCTGATCAACCTCAAATCCAGCCGCAGCGGCAGTCAGCAAGAGACCATGGACAGGCTCAAGGAGCGCGT
Organism: Polaromonas sp. LjRoot131; assembly: GCF_964252805.1. NCBI lineage: Bacteria > Pseudomonadati > Pseudomonadota > Betaproteobacteria > Burkholderiales > Comamonadaceae > Polaromonas > Polaromonas sp. LjRoot131. Next base: position 1,753,062 of record NZ_CAXUPF020000001.1, read on the forward strand.
CGGCAAGGTGGCCGGCGTGACGCTCTACCTGCAGCCGACGCAGGACTTGACCATCGACGCCGAGACCGGGCCCACGCAGTTCCGCGTCTCGCTCGAAGGCTCGGACAACGCCACCGTGGTGCTTTGGGCCAACAAGCTCGCCGAGCGCATGCGCCAGCTGCCCGGCGTGCGCAACGTGGCTTCAGACGCCGGCTCCAGCGGCGCCTCGGCGTATATCAACGTCGACCGCGACACCGCCTCGCGCCTGTCGGTCACCACCTCGTCGATTGACGACGCGCTCTACAGCGCTTTTGGCCAGCGCATCGTCTCCACCATCTTCACCGAAACCAACCAGTACCGCGTGATCCTCGAAGCCATGCCGGACCCGCTGGCCACACCGGCCTCGCTGGGCGAGCTGCGGCTGAAAACCGGCTCGGGCAGCACCACACCGCTGTCGGCGATTGCCAGCATCCGCGAGCAGCCCGCGCCGCTGCAGATCACCCGCGTGGCCCAGTACCCGGCCACGACACTGGGTTTTGACACCGCACCCGGCATGTCGCTGGGCCGTGCCGTCGACGAAATCCGCCAGGCCGCCAAAGACATCGCCCTGCCCGGCAGTGTGACCCTGAACTTCCTGGGCGCGGCCGGCGCCTACCAGTCCTCGCTGTCCAACCAGCTGTGGCTGATACTCGCCGCCGTGATCTGCGTCTACATCGTGCTGGGCGTTCTGTATGAAAGCTACATCCACCCGCTGACGATTCTCTCCACCCTGCCCTCGGCCGGCGTCGGCGCGCTGCTGGCGCTGATGATCAGCGGCTCCGACCTCGGGGTGATCGGCATCATCGGCATCATCTTGCTGATCGGCATCGTGAAGAAAAACGCCATCATGATGATCGACTTCGCCATCGACGCCGAACGCAACGAAGGCAAGTCTCCGCAGGAAGCGATTCACCAGGCGGCCCTGCTGCGCTTCCGGCCTATCCTGATGACCACGCTGGCGGCGCTGTTCGCCGCTGTGCCCTTGATGTTGGGCTTTGGCGAGGGGGCTGAGTTGCGGCAGCCGCTGGGCTTGTCGATTTTTGGCGGCTTGATTGTTAGCCAGATGTTGACGCTGTTTACGACGCCGGTTATTTATCTTGGGTTTGATCGGTTAGGGCGGAGATTTGGGCGCAAGAAAGAGGTTCTTGCATGAGGGCCTTTCCCTCATCCTCCCGCGTTCGAAGTTCTGGCTCTCTGCCGAGGGCGGCTGGCCGGGGGTTGCCCGGCGGCAACTCACTTTTCTTTTGCTTCGCCAAAAGAAAAGTAAGCAAAAGAAAAGGCGACCCTGGTTGCTGCGTCCCTCCGCTGCGCTACGGGCAACCTGCGGTGCTCGGTCCAGACGGGGTCTCGCTAAACTCGCTTCGCTCAAACAACGCGATCCCTGATCCGTCTGGCCCTGCGCTCCTCGGCGCATCCACAAGGGGTGGAGACAGGAATACCGAGAAGCCGAATACCAAATACTTGAAGAAACAAGGACTCGCCAAGGCGAGTCCTTGTTTGCCTTCTCTCCCCGATCCCGATTGCCCCGTCCTGGCTGGGCCGAGGAGCGCAGAGACAAGCGGATCAGGGCCGGCGTTGTCTGAGCGAAGCGAGTTTAGCCGGACCCCGCTTGGCTCGAGCACCGCAGGTTGCCCGAAGCGAAGCGTAGGGACCCAGACTGCGGGTCGCCTTTTCTTTGGTGACTTTCTTTTGGCGAAGCAAAAGAAAGTTACTTGCTGCCGGGCAATCCCCGGCCAGCGGAAGCCAGAAGAGAACCCAGCCGTTAGAACAAACGAAGACTTGGACGCGCTCAGCCCGCGCGGGGAAGGAATCCCCGCATGAACCTCTCCGAGCCTTTCGTCCGCCGCCCGGTAGCCACCGTCCTGTTAACCATTGGCCTGGCCCTCGCCGGCATAGGCGCCTTCTTCGTATTACCGGTGTCGCCACTTCCGCAAGTCGACTTCCCGGTGATCTCGGTCAGTGCCTCGCTGCCGGGCGCCAGCCCTTCCACCATGGCCACCAGCGTGGCCACGCCGCTGGAGCGGCGCCTCGGGATCATCGCGGGTGTCAATGAAATGACGTCCAACAGCGGCAGCGGCTCGACGCGCATCAGCCTGCAGTTCGACCTTAACCGCAAGATCGATTCGGCCGCGCGCGAGGTGCAGGCCGCCATCAATGCCTCGCGGGCCGACCTGCCGGCCAGCCTGCGCAGCAACCCGACCTACCGCAAGGCCAACCCGGCCTCGGCGCCCGTCATCATCCTGGCGCTCACCTCCAAGACGCGTTCGCCGGGCCAGATCTACGACGAGGTCTCTAACCTCGTTCAGCAAAAAATCGCCCAGGTGCCGGGCGTGGGCGACGTCGAACTCGGCGGCGGCTCGCTGCCCGCGGTGCGGGTGGAACTCAATCCCTTTTCGCTGAACCGCTACGGCGTGAGTTCGGAAGACGTGCGCGCCGCCTTGCAGGCCTCCAACGCCAACCGGCCGCGCGGCGCCATCGAAGGCAACGGCCAGCGCTTCCAGATCTATACCGGTGCCAGCACCGCCAGCGGCGGGCGCCGTGCCGTCGATTACCAGGACCTGATCGTGGCCTGGCGCAACAACGCGGCGATACGCCTGCGCGACGTGGCCGACGTGCAGGACGGCGTGGAGAACGTCAACACCCTGGGCCTGTTCAACGGCGAGCCGGCCGTGATCGTGCTGGTCACGCGCCAGCCGGCCGCCAACGTGATCGAAACCGTCGACGGCGTGCGCGACCTGCTGCCCGAACTGCAGGCCCAGCTGCCGCAGGACGTGCGCCTGCAGGTCGCCTCCGACAGCACCAACTCCATCCGTGCTTCGCTGAAAGAGATCGAGATCACGCTGATCATCTCCATCGTGCTGGTGGTGCTGGTGGTCAGCGCCTTTTTGCGCAGCGCACGCGCCACCATCATCCCGGCGGTGGTCACGGTGGTGTCGCTGCTGGGCACCTTCGGCGTGATGTACCTGATGGGGTTTTCGCTCAACAACCTGAGCCTGATGGCGCTCACGGTGGCCACCGGCTTTGTGGTCGACGACGCCATCGTGGTGCTGGAGAACACCAGCCGCCACATCGAGGCCGGCATGGACCGCTTCAAGGCCGCGCTGCTGGGCGCGCGCGAAGTCGGCTTTACCGTGCTGTCCATCAGCCTTTCGCTGGTGGCGGTGTTCATCCCGCTGCTCTTCATGGGCGGGCAGATCGGCCGGCTGTTCCGCGAATTCGCCGTCACGCTCTCGGCGGCGGTGCTGATCTCCTTGCTGATCTCGCTGACCACCACGCCCATGATGTGCGCCTGGCTGCTCAAGCCCGACGCCCACAGCAAACCGCCCGGCCGCATCGCGCGCTGGTTCGACGCGGCCTTCCAGCGCGTGCACCGCAGCTATGAAACCAGCCTGGACTGGGCGTTGCACAGCAAGCTGCTGGTGATGCTGATCCTGGCGGCCGTGGTGGGCCTCAATGTCTACCTCTACGTGAAAGCGCCGAAAGGCTTTTTCCCGCAGCAGGACACCGGCCAGATCAACGGCGGCCTGCGCGCCGACCGCAGCATTTCCTTCCAGGCGCTGCAGGCCAAGCTCAAGCAGCTGGTCGACATCATCCGCGCCGACCCGGCGGTGGACACCGTGGTCGGCTTTACCGGCGGCTCGCGCGCCGGCGGCGGTTTCATGTTCATCAACCTCAAGCCGGTCGGCCAGCGCAAGGAAGGCGGCCAGGCCGTGATCGCGCGCCTGCGGCCGCAGCTCGCGCAGGTCACGGGCGTGAGCCTCTTCCTCAACACCGTGCAGGACCTGCGCGGCGGCGGGCGCCAGACCAACTCGACCTACCAGTACACACTCAAGAGCGACAACGCGGCCGACCTGAGCCGCTGGGCCACGCGCCTGGCCGAGCAGATGAAGACCCAGGAAGCGCTGACCGACGTGGACACCGACCAGCAGGAAAACGGCGTGGAAACCATGGTCACCGTCGACAAGGAAAGCGCCGCGCGCCTGGGCATCAGCTCGCGCGACGTGGACAACGCGCTCTACAACGGCTTCGGCCAGCGCCAGGTGGCCACGATTTACGCCGAACTCAACCAGTACCACGTGATCATGGAGGTCGCGCCGCGCTACACGCGCAGCCCCGAGTCGCTCAAGGACATCTACGTGCCGGCCAAAAATGCCGGTGGGGGCAGCGCGAGCACCACCAACACCAGTTCCAGTACGACTGCCACCACTTCCTCTTCTGCCACCACCGGGACCACGACATCCAGTAGCAGCACAGGCAGCAGCACCCCCACCATCAGCGCCAACCCGGGCCTGCGCGACTCCTCGAGCGGCAATGTGCTGAGCACCGCAGCCACCACCATGGTGCCGCTGTCGGCGATCGCGCGTTTCAGCGAGAACCCGACGGCCGCCTCCATCAGCCACGAGGACGGCGAGCTCTCGACCACCATCTCCTACAACCTCGCCGACGGCTTCACCCTGAGCGACGGCGAAGCGGCGGTGCGCCAGTCCGAGGCCGACATCCGCCTGCCCACCAATGTGCGCGGCAGCTTTTCCGGCACGGCACTCAGCGCGCAGCAATCGCAGGGCCAGCAGCCGCTGCTGATTCTGGCCGCGCTGGTGGTGATTTACATCGTGCTGGGCATCCTGTATGAAAGCCTGATCCACCCGATCACCGTGCTCTCCACCCTGCCCTCGGCCGGCGTAGGCGCGGTGCTCGCGCTGCTGATGTTCAAGCTCGACTTTTCCATCATCGCGCTGATCGGCGTCTTCCTGCTGATAGGCATTGTCAAGAAAAACGCCATCCTGATCATCGACTTCGCGCTCGAGGCCGAACGCGCGCGCGGTATCTCGGCCACCGAGGCGGTGCGCGAAGCCTGCCTGCTGCGCTTCCGACCCATCCTCATGACCACGCTGGCCGCCATCCTGGGCGCGCTGCCGCTGGCCATCGGCTTCGGTGAAGGCGCCGAGTTGCGCCGGCCGCTGGGCATCGCCATCATCGGCGGGCTGATCGCCAGCCAGCTGCTCACGCTGCTGACCACACCCGTGGTCTACGTGCTGATGGACAAGCTGCGCCGCCGCAGCCCTCTTGAGCGCCAGCTCAGCCGCCATCCCGGCGAGGCTGATGCGGTACCGCAAGCGCAATGATGAACAAGCTCCACCCTCGCTCTCCCTCTTTCTCCTTCCCCCTCTGGGGGAAGGCAGGGATGGGGGCTCCCCGACATGCAAAACCAAGCCACCTCTAACGCCAGGACCTTCGCCAAATCCCTCCGCCGGGAGATGACCGACGGCGAGCGGCTGTTATGGCAACGCTTGCGTGGAGAGCAACTGGGCGTCAAGTTCAGGCGCCAGCATCCGGTTGGCCCGTATGTGGCGGACTTTGCCTGCCTGGCTCCCCAACTGATTGTGGAGGTTGATGGGTCGCAGCATGTCGGTCAGCAAGCCTACGACGCGGAGCGTGATGCTTATTTCAAATCTCTCGGATTTGAAGTGCTGCGCTTTCCTGCCAATCTGCCGTTTTCGAATTTACCTTCGATGGTCCAGGCAATATACAACCGTGTGACTGAACTGCACCCGACTCTTCCTCTTTCTCCTTCCCCCGCTGGGGGAAGGCGGGGATGGGGGCTGCCGGCCCATGATTCACAGCCGGCTATTGACTCAAGCGCTGCAGGCCCCCATCCCAACCTTCCCCCAGAGGGGGAAGGAGCCTGAACAAGTGGCCCTGAAAGGCAAAATTTATGCATCACATCCCAAAACCTCATCGCTACATCGCCGCGGCCGTGCTCACTCTGCTCGCCACAGGCTGCGCCGTCGGCCCCGACTACAAACTCCCGGCCACCGCCGAAGTCACAAACTTCAAGGAAGCCGAAGGCTGGGTGCCGGCCGCGCCGGCTGATGCGCTGGAGCGCGGCCCGTGGTGGAGCTTGTTCAAGGACCCGGTGCTGGACCAGTTGCAGGCCCGCGTCGACGTCTCCAACCAGAACGTCGCGCTGGCCGTGGCCGCCTATGCGCAGGCGCGCGCGCTGGTGCGCGAGCAGCGCGCCTCGCTGTTCCCCTCTGTCACGCTGGACGGCGGCGCCACGCGCTCGCGCGCGAGCGGCAACGTGACCACCGGCAGTACCGGCCGTGTCGGCAACAACTACCAGCTCAGCATAGGCGGCAGCTGGGAGCCCGACGTCTGGGGCCGGCTGGGCCGTGCGGTCGACAGCGCCACCGCGGGCGAACAGGCCAGCGCCGCCGACCTGGCCTCGGCCAAGCTCTCGGCCCAGGGCGAGCTCGCCGCCAACTATTTTTCGCTGCGCCAGACCGACGCGCAAAAGGCGCTGCTCGAAAGCACACTCACCGGCTACCAGCGTGCGCTCGAAATCACGCAGAACCGCTACACCGCCGGCATCGCCGCCAAAACCGACGTGCTGCAGGCGCAGACCCAGCTCGCCAATGCCCAGGCCGACAACGCCGGCCTGGTGCGCCAGCGCGCCCAGCTTGAACATGCGATCGCCGTGCTGGTCGGCGAAGCGCCCGGCAATTTCAGCCTGCCGCCGGCGACCTGGAACCCGCTGGTGCCCGAAGTGCCGGTTGGCGTGCCCTCTGCCCTGCTGCAGCGGCGCCCCGACATCGCCGCGGCCGAGCGCCGCGTGGCATCCGCGAACGAACAGATCGGCATCGCCAAAAGCGCCTACTACCCCAGCCTGTCGCTGAGCGCCTCGGCCGGCACCGGCGCCAGCCGCGTGGCCGATCTGTTCAAGGCCTCGAGCAGCGTCTGGTCTTTGGGCCTGTCGGCCGCACAACTGATTTTTGACGCCGGCGCCACCGGCGCCCGTGTGGACGGCGCGCGGGCTGGTCACGAACAAGCCGTGGCCCGCTACCGCCAGACCGTGCTGGTCGCCTTCCAGGACGTGGAAGACCAGCTTGCGGCCACTCGCGTGCTGCAAACCCAGCAGGAGCTGCGACGCCAAGCCTCAGAGGCGGCAGACCAGGTCGAGCAACAGGTGCTCAACCGCTACCGCAGCGGCCAGGTCGGCTACACCGAGGTCATCACCGCCCAGGCCACGGCCCTCAGCGCGCGCCGCGCCCTGGTGCAGGCCATGGCCGACCGCCAGACAACGGCCGTCGCCTTGATCCAGTCGCTGGGCGGCGGCTGGCAGGTCAAGCCATAAAGCGCCGCGTTTATGCGGCGGGCTCAAGCGCTGGGCGCTCGGGGGAGCAACTGAGGCTGCCGCAACCCTGGATGGCGTCCTTGGGCAAGGCCTCCGGCATGCTCACCACACCCGTCAGCGGGTCGTAGCCTATGCCGCGCAGGTGCAGCGCCAGCGCCGCGTCCATGGTCTGCGCATGCTGCGGGAACCAGAGAGCCAGCTCTTTGGCCATATGACGCAAGGACGTGAAATCCCCGGCCTGCGCCATCAGCAGGCCTTCCCGCATGACCTGCAGCACCACCTTGTGCTGCACGGTATGGCAATTGGTCGATGAAAACCGTGTGTCCGCCATCCAGCGGTCTTCACGGCTGAAGTGCTCATCGGTGTGCTCCACCAGCGTGCGCCAGTGGCCCGCCAGCGCATCGTCCGCCGCGTTTTCCGACTGCGCCAGCAGTTCGACAAACTCCCGGTGCGTGTCATCCATCAGGGGCAGTCCGAGCACCAGGGCGTCAGACCATTGAAGATTCGGCATGTGTGTTCCAGTATTGGCAAAACACCAGCTTAAGCAATGGCTCGCCGCCAGGACTTGACCCAGGTCATGGAGCGTTCATTCACGGAAACAGCCTGTGTTTGGATCCGCCGGGGATTCCGCTAACGCGGCTTCCCATCGGTCACCGGCAGTTTGCCCTGGTGCAGCGCCGACAGGAAGAACCGCGCCGCTTCGCTCAGCGGCCTGTCCTTGCGCGTGATGCTGCCGAAGGCCTCCATCTTGTGGCGAATGAAACACGGCAGTATCGCCAGCAGGCCGTGGCGCGCGTAGGTGTCGGCAATCGACTGCGGCATCACGCCGACCATCTCGGTCTCGGCGATCAGGTTGGTGGTGGTGAGGATGGAGGCCGTTTCTATCAGGCCCTTGGGTGAAGGCGCCTGCAGCATGCGGAATTCCTGCTCCAGCACCTCGCGCATGGGGCTGCCGGTGGGCTGCAGTATCCAGGGGTAGTCGAGCAGGCTGGCGAACTTGACGGTTTTCTTTTGCGCCAGCGGATGGCGCACGCCCACGACCAGGGCCAGGGCCTCGTTTTCCAGCGGGGTGAAAGCGTAGTCGGCGCGGTGCTCGTCGCGTATACGGCCTATCGCGACGTCGAGCACGCCTTCGCGCAGCAACTCGAACAGCCGGTCGCTGGTGTCCATGGTGACGTCAACCGAGAGCAGCGGGTAGGCTTTCTTGAGCGCGATGATGGCCTGCGTGAGCAAATTGGGCGACGGCGCCATGATGCTTCCGACCGAGACGCGGCCCGAGCCCCCCAGCTCCAGTTCGGCCAGCTCGCGCGTCATTGATTCGACCGAGCCGCGCATGCCGCGAAAGTAGCGCAGCACACTGGCGCCGGCCGGCGTCAGTTGCTGCCCGCGGCCCACGCGCTCGAACAGGCGCTGGCCCAGCGCGGACTCAAGTTCCTGGATCATCTTGGTGGCGGCAGGCTGCGTCATCCCGAGTTCGGCCGAAGCCTTGCGCAGCGTGCCGTGTTCGCCCACGGCCAGGATCAGCGCGACCTGGCGCATGCGCAGGCGGTTGAGCAGTTGGGGAATGGAAGATGTGCGGGGTGTACGGGATGTAGCGGGCATGGTGGGCCTCTCTTCAGGGCTGGATCGGGGCTGGATTCAATTGATCACCCTAGGTTATCAAATAATCAGGGATTTTCAATTTACGTTAAGTGTCATCGTGCCTACCATCAGGGCATTCGTTCAAGCCTTCCCAGAGGCTTTTTTCCATGATTTCCCCACAACAATGACTCGGAGACAAAGACAATGCCTCGCCTGAAATCCTTGAAATTCCTCCCTGCCCTGCTGGCAACCGCCTGCGCCTTCAGTGCCGCCCCTTCCGCCCTCGCGCAGGACTGGCCCAGCAAGCCGGTGCGCATCCTCGTCGGCTCGGCCCCCGGCGGCGGCACCGACGCGATGGCGCGCGCCGTGGCCGACCGTCTCGGCCCGCTGCTCAAGCAGCCCGTGGTGGTCGAAAACCGCCCCGGCGCCTCCAACACCCTGGCGGCCGACGTGACGGCCAAGTCCACCGACGGCCACACCCTGCTGATGGGCGTCTCGACCGCGCATGCGATCGCGCCGCACCTGCTCAAGCTGGGCTACGACAACAACAAGGACCTGGTGCCCGTGGTCTTTGTGGGCGCAGTGCCCAATGTGCTGGTGGTCAACAACGCACTGCCGGTCGATTCGGTCTCCTCGCTGATCAAGCTGGCCAAAAGCAAGCCCGGCCAGCTCAACTACGCGACCAGCGGCTCGGGCAGCACCCAGCACATTGCGGCCGAGCTGTTCAAGGACCAGGCCGGCGTCTTCATCACCCACATCCCCTATCGCGGCAGCGGCCCGGCACTGATAGACCTGGTCGGCGGCCAGGTGCAGCTGAGCTTTGACACCATGCCCTCGGTGATCGGCCAGATCAAGAACGGCCGCATCAAGCCCCTGGCCGTGGCCAGCGCCAAACGCAACCCGCAGTTGCCCAATGTGCCGACCATGGCCGAAGCCGGCCTCAAGGGCGTGGAGATGAGTGCCTGGTACGGCATCTACATGCCGGCGTCCACGCCCAAGGCGGTGCAGGAGCGCATCTACACCGAGGTGACCAAGGTGCTGGCCATGCCCGAGACGCAAACCCGCCTGAGCGCCATAGGCGCCGATTTGACGCCGATGACGCAGGCCCAGTTCGCGCAATTCCACGCCGATGAAAACAAGCGTTATGGCGACCTCATTGCCAAGAAAAACATCAAAATCGACTGAGCCACCCGACTCGACAACCGCCCCCTGATTGGACAGATTCCATGCGCAACACACCCACGCCGCCCGCCTCCCTGCCTGTGGTCGCCCTCACGCTGGGCGATGCAGCCGGCATAGGCCCGGAGCTGGTCGCCCGGCTGCTGGCCCAGCCCGGCATCACCGACGGCGCCAACGTCGTGCTGGTCGGCGATGCCTGGCTCTGGCAGCAGGGCCAGCTCACGGCGCAGCAAACCGTGGCGACGCAAAGCGTCACCAGTTTGGCCGAAGTGCGCGGCCGCAGCGATACGCGCCTGCCGGCCTTCCTGGCGACCCACACCATCCAGTCAGCCCAGGTGCAGCGCGGCCAGGCGCAGGCCGCCTGCGGCGCGGCCGTGCTGCAGGTACTCAACCTCTGCATGGACGGCGCCAAACGCGGCGAGGTCGACGCGATCTGTTTTGCCCCGCTCAACAAACAGGCCATGAAGCTGGGCGGCTTGAAGCACGAGGACGAGCTGCACCACTTCGCCGAATACCTGGGCGTGACCGGCTACTTCTGCGAGTTCAACACCCTGGGCGATTTGTGGACCTCGCGCGTCTCGTCGCACATTCCGCTGAAGGACGCGGCGGCCATGCTGAGCCGGCAGCGCATCGTCGATGCGGCGCGGCTGATCTACGCCTCGCTGCAGGCCAGCGGCAATACCAGCCCCAAGGTGGCGGTGGCGGCCTTCAACCCGCATGGCGGCGACGGCGGCGTCTGCGGGCGCGAGGAGATCGACATCATCGCGCCGGCCGTGGCCGAGCTGCGCGCCGCCGGCGTGCCGGTCGACGGCCCCTTCCCCGCCGACACCATCTTCCTGAAGGCGCGCGACGGCCTCTACCAGGCCATCGTCACCATGTACCACGACCAGGGCCAGATCGCGATCAAGCTCATGGGCTTCAGCAAGGGTGTGACGGTGCAGGGCGGCCTGCCGGTGCCCATCACCACGCCGGCCCATGGCACGGCCTACGACATTGCCGGCAAAGGTATGGCCGACGTCAACGCCACGCTCAATGCTTTCAAAATTGCCCAGCGCATGGGCGCGGCGCGGCTGAAGCCGGCTGCCTGAACTTCCTCTTTTTCCTTTTCTTTTTCAACACAAGAGAACCAACATGAAAATCAAATCAGTCCGCGCACGCGTGTTCGAATGGAAGGGCAAGACCGTTCCGCCCCAGGGCAATTTCTGCTCCAACGCCATGGACCTGGTCTACTCCAACACCGAGTCCATGAGCACTTTCCGTTTCCACTCGTGGACGGTGGTGGAGATCGAGACCGACGACGGCATCGTCGGCCTGGGCAACGTGGCGCTGGCGCCGCACATCGCCAAAGCCATCATCGACCAGTACCTCACGCCGCTGCTGCTGGGCCAGGACCCGTGGGACTATGAATACCTGTGGCAGCGCATGTACCGCGGCACCCACGCCTGGGGCCGCAAGGGCGTGGCCATGGCCGCGATCTCGGCGGTGGACATTGCCATCTGGGACATCCTGGGCAAGTCGGTCAACAAGCCGGTGTTCAAGCTGCTGGGCGGCCGCACCAAGGAAAAGATTCCCTGCTACTACTCCAAGCTCTACCGCACCGACATCAAGGCCATGCAGGACGAGGCGCAGACCTACCTGGACCAGGGTTTCACCATGTTCAAGTCGCGCTTCGGCTACGGTCCGGCGCACGGCACCAAGGGCGTGGCGGAAAACCTGAAAGCCGTCGAAGCGCTGCGCGAAGTGATCGGCTACGACAACGACCTGATGCTCGAGTGCTACATGGGCTGGAACCTCGAGTACGCCAAACGCATGCTGCCCAAGCTCGAGAAATTCCAGCCGCGCTGGGTCGAGGAGCCGGTGATCGCCGACGACATCGACGGCTATGCCGAACTCAACCAGCTCACCAGCATCCCGATCTCGGGCGGTGAGCATGAGTTCAGCCTCTACGGCTTCAAGCAGCTGCTAGACAAAAAAGCCGTCTCCGTCGTGCAGTACGACACCAACCGCGTCGGCGGCATCACGGCCGCGCACAAGATCAACGCGCTGTGCGAGGCCTACAGCGTGCCGGTGGTGCCGCACGCCGGCCAGATGCACAACTACCACCTGACCATGAGCACGCTCGCTTCGCCCATGAGCGAATACTTCCCGATGTTCGACGTGGAAGTCGGCAACGAGCTGTTTTATTACATCTTCGACGGTGAGCCCGTGGCCGAGAACGGCTTCCTGCAGCTTGACGACAACAAGCCCGGCCTGGGCCTGACCATGAAGACCGAGTTCCTCAAAGACTTCAACATCGTCGAGTGAGCAGCATGAAGGCAAGATACACCGGCGTATTTCCCGTCGTCCCGACCACCTTCACCGATGCGGGCGAGCTGGACATTGAAAGCCAGAAGCGCTGCGTCGATTTCATGATTGACGCGGGCTCCACGGGCCTGTGCATACTCGCCAACTTCTCCGAGCAGTTCGTGCTGTCCGACGAGGAGCGTGAGGTCCTCACCGCCGCCATCCTGAAGCACGTGGCGGGCCGCGTGCCGGTGATCGTGACGACCACGCACTTCGGCACCCGCGTCTGCGCCGAACGCAGCCGCCGCGCGCAGGACCTGGGCGCGGCCATGGTCATGGTGATGCCGCCCTATCACGGCGCGACGATACGCGTGGCCGAAGAAAAGATCTACGAGTTCTTCGCCACGCTGTCGGCCGCCATCGACATCCCCATCATGATCCAGGACGCGCCCGTGAGCGGCACGCCGCTGCCGGCGACTTTCCTCGCGCGCATGGCCAAGGAAATACGCAACGTCGCCTATTTCAAGATCGAAACGCCGGGCGCGGCCTCCAAGCTGCGCGAGCTGATACGCCTGGGCGGCGACGCGATCGAAGGCCCCTGGGACGGCGAGGAGGCCATCACCCTGCTGCCCGACCTGGAAGCCGGCGCGACCGGCGCGATGACGGGCGGCGGTTACCCCGACGGCATACGCAAGATCATGGATGCCTGGGCCGCCGGCAATCGGGAGGAAGCCACGGCCGAGTACACGCGCTGGCTGCCGCTGATCAATTACGAGAACCGCCAGGGCGGCATCCTCACGGCCAAGGCGCTCATGAAGGAAGGCGGCGTGATCGCCTGCGAGGCGCCGCGCCACCCCTTTCCCGCCATGCACCCCGAGGTGCGCAAAGGCCTGCTCGCCACCGCGCGCCGGCTGGACCCGCTGGTGTTACGCTGGGGCAGATAGGCGCTTCGGCCATCCAGCCATCTTGATCGCTTAGCCCTGTTTCCTTCCAGGCTCCCCCTCTCTTCAGGACATCCATGCCCCTCCGGGAAACACTCTTGCTGGTGCAGAAATGCGCCCACACCTTCAGCTTTTACGACCTCGCCACCGGCCTCGCCGAAAAACACATCGTGCTGCCGAATTTTCCGCATGAATTCACGGTGGACGCGGCGCGCGGGCTGGCCTATGTCGGCCACTACGGCATAGAGACCGCCAGCCACCTGGGTGACGTGGGCGGGCATTCGGTGTTTGTCATCGACCTGGCTCAGCAAAAACATGTGGCCACGCTGAACCTCTGGCCTTACTACCGGCCGCACGGCCTGGCGGTGGACGCACAGGGGCGGCTGTTCGTGATGTCGGAGGCGCACAACCTGCTGCTGCGTTTTTCAGACCCGGCCAAGGTGCATGTGCCTGACCTGGCCGTGCCGTCGGGCGGCTACAAGACGCATCTGTTCGCGCTGACAAAAGACGCGCAGACGGCCTACGCGCTGAACCTGCTGTCCAACACCGTGACCAAGATCAAACCCAACGACCCGACCTTCGCGCCTGTGGCCATGGTGCCCGGCCCGGTGCCCGAAGGCAATGTGCTGTCGGCCGACGAGTCGCTGCTCTACGTGGCCAACCGCGGCGACGACAGCATCGTGGCCGTCGACACGGCCAGCATGACAATCGTCGCCTCGGGCAAGACGCGGCGCGACCCCAACCGTGTCTACCGCTTCCAGGGCGCGCAGGGCCAGGACCTGCTGCTCACCACCAACTCGGGCGAACATTCGCTCTCGGTCTTCGGCACCGACCTGCAGGAGCAGCGCTGCTTCGCCCTGCCCAGCAACCCGCTGGCCCTGTCTTTCCACCCGGTGGACCGCGCGGTCTACATCTCCTTCCAGGACGACACGGTGCGCCGCCTGGACCTCGACAGCTTTGAATTCGGGCAGCAGATCACAACCCTGCGCGAACCCGACTCTTCTTACGTCTGGCGGCATTGAGGCCATGATGCCGGCGATGCCCATCGTCGATGCCCACCACCATCTGTGGGACCTGTCGCGCGGCCACTACCCGTGGCTGCAGGAAGCCTATGACCCTGAGGCTTTTTTTCTGGGCGACTACCGCCCTCTCTGCCGCAACTTCCTCGCAGCAGATTACCGCGCCGCCACCGGGCCCTGCGAAGTCATTGCCACGGTGCACGTAGAGGCCGAGCGCAGCCGCGATGAGCAGTTGGCCGAAACCGCCTGGCTGCACGAAGTGCATGCGGCGCACGGCTTCCCGAACGCCGTGGTCGCCCATGCCTGGTTTGACCGGCCGGACAGCGAGGAACACCTGCTCACGCAGTCGCGCTTCCCGCTGGTGCGCGGCATACGCAGCAAGCCGGTGACATCCGCCGCGCCGGCGCACAGCGTGAAGGGGCAAGCCGGTACCATGCAGGACGAAGCCTGGCTGCGCGGCTTCTCGCTGCTGGAAAAATACGGCTTGCGCTGGGACCTGCGCGTGCCGGCCTGGCACCTGCCTGAGGCGGCCGAGGTGGCAGCCCTGTTCCCCAAGGTGCCCATGGTCCTCAACCACCACGGTTTTGCCTGGGACCGCAGCGAAGAAGGCCTCAAACGCTGGCGCGGCTGGATGGAAACGCTGGCCCGGCAGGAGAACGTGCACGTCAAGCTCTCGGAATTCGGCCTGCGCGACCGGCCTTGGGATCTCCAGGAGAACGCGCGAATTGTGTATGAAACGATTGCAATTTTTGGATGGCAGCGCTGCATGTTCGCCAGCAACTTTCCGGTGGCCGGCCTGCGTATCAGCTACCCGGACCTGGTTGGCAGTGTGGCCGGTATGCTGACCCACCTGCCGGGTCACCAGCAACATGCGATGATGTGCGCCAACGCCCTGCGTTTTTATGCGATTGATGTGACGCCGCCCTTGTGAGACCGCTTTTGTGAAACGGCCTGCGCGCCCACCTCGTCCTTTCGTCATTCATGAATCAAGTTCAACTCCTGGAAGCACACCCATGACCACAAAACACGACAACCTCATCAACGGCCAATGGCTGGCCGGCAACAGCTACAGCCCCAACCTGAACCCCAGCAACCTGAGCGACGTGATCGGCGAGTACACGCAGGCCGATGCGGCCGGCCTGGACGCGGCTGTAAAAGCGGCGCAAGCGGCCTTCCCGGCTTGGTCGACCTCGGGCATCCAGGCGCGCTCGGATGCGCTGGACAAAATCGGCACCGAAATCCTCGCGCGCCGCGAAGAGCTGGGCACCCTGCTCTCGCGCGAAGAAGGCAAGACCAAACCCGAAGGCATAGGCGAGGCCACGCGCGCCGGCCACATCTTCAAATTCTTCGCGGGTGAATGCCTGCGCCTGTCGGGCGAAACGATTCCTTCGGTGCGCCCCGGCATAGGCGTGGAGATCACACGCGAACCCGTCGGCGTGGTCGGCCTGATCACACCCTGGAACTTCCCGATCGCCATCCCCGCCTGGAAGGTCGCGCCCGCGCTGGCCTTCGGCAACTGCGTGGTCCTGAAACCCGCCGACCTGGTGCCCGGCAGCGCCTGGGCGCTGGCCGAAATCATCTCGCGCTCCGGCATCCCGGCCGGCGTGTTCAACCTGGTGATGGGCCCGGGCCGCGTGATCGGTGATGCGCTGGTCAACCACCCCGGCGTCAACGCCATCAGTTTCACCGGCTCGGTCGGTGTGGGCAGCCGCATCGCCGAAGCCTGCGCCAAGAACCTCAAGAAGGTGCAGCTCGAAATGGGCGGCAAGAACCCGCAAGTCATCCTCGACGACGCCGACCTCACGCAGGCGGTGGAGCTCAGCGCGCAGAGCGCCTTTTATTCGACCGGCCAGCGCTGCACGGCGTCGAGCCGCATGATCGTCACCGACGGCATCTACCCGGCCTTCGTCAAAGCCCTGCAGGAACGCATGGCCCGCATCAAGGTGGGCGACGCCCTCACGGCGGGTACCGACGTGGGCCCGGTGTCCTCGCAGGCGCAGCTCGAGCAGGACTTGAGCTATATCGAAATCGGCAAGGCCGAAGGCGCGACCCTGGCCTTCGGCGGCGCGCGCATCCCGTGCCACACCGGCAGCGGCGCCGAAGGTTATTACATGCAGCCTGCCCTTTTCAGCGAAAGCACGGCCGGCATGCGCATCAACCGCGAAGAAATCTTCGGCCCCGTCGCCAGCATCATCCGCGTCAAAGACTACGAAGCGGCCCTGGCGACAGCCAACGACACGCCCTTCGGCCTGTCGGCCGGCATCGCCACCACCAGCCTCAAATACGCCACCCACTTCAAGCGCCACAGCCAGGCCGGCATGGTCATGGTCAACCTGCCGACGGCAGGCGTGGACTACCACGTCCCCTTCGGCGGCCGCAAAGGCTCGAGCTACGGCCCGCGTGAGCAGGGCAAGTACGCGCAGGAGTTTTTCACCACGGTGAAGACGGCGTATACGCTGGCTTGAGGATGACAGAGAGCGACGGTGCCCGGCGCGGCATCGTCTCTAAGGGTCGTGTCGCACACGGTGCGCCAGCCAGCCGGCGCAGAGCGCTGAGATATCTGATGCGAGTGAAAGCTCCATAGAATCGGTCAGATCACCCTTCAGTCGCTCATCCAACTACCGACTCGCCCATGAAAGAATCTCAGTTCGGTTTCGAATACTCGTGGGCGGACCTTCAGCCTGTCCGCGCATTGGCAGTGATCGTCTTTGGCGCACAGATTGCCGGTGCACTTGCCGGCCTGGTGTTTCCACAGTTTCCCCGCTGGTTTGAAAGCTTGTGGTTTGGCGGGGCTGTTGCGACCTTCCCTGCTTTCCTCGTGGGGCTGGTAGTTCAATCCAGGCTTCGGCCTGGAAGCATCACCGAAAATCGCATCATGGTTCGCCGCCTCGGCCTTATCGCGCTGTTCTTGTCCGCATTCGCGTTAGCTATGCCGCTTTTCGGCTTCGGAAAATAGGCGCACGAGCTTACGCGTCATCTACGTCGATCATGAAAGAGTGCGCCCATGCTCCAACTCAACCACGTCCCAAAGATACTTCTCGCCCTGACGGCAGCCTACTTCCTCACCAGCCTTGGCCACTTCAGCCACAACGCCGAATTCATCTGCGAATACCCGAATCTCCCGGCCTGGCTGACCCGCGCGCAGGTTTATGCGGTGTGGGCCGCCATCACCTCGGTGGGCGCGCTGGGTTTGCTGCTCATGCGCAAAAAATACATGACCGCCGGCCTGCTGTTGCTGGCCATCTATGCGGCGCTGGGTTTTGACGGGCTGGGCCACTATGCGGTGGCGCCTCTGGAATTGCATCCCTTGATGGCCAATGTCACGATTCTTTCGGAGGTGGCGGCTGCCGCACTGTTGCTGCCGGTGGCGCTGTGGCTGCTCGCCTTGCGCCTGGCCCGTGGTCAAACAGAAGCTCAACACCCATGACTACGGCCAAGTCCTTGCTCCACATCTGGACGCCCTATGACCATCCGCCTGCCATGTAAGTCCTGCGGGGAATCCATCCATCCCGACACCGCAGCAAAGAACAACGGGCTTTGCATGCCATGTATGGGAGGCTACCGAAAGGACATAGAAGCAGGCAAGAAGCGCAGAGAGCAGGAGCGCATCTACGACCAAAGTGCCGAGCGCAAGCATTGGGTAGCTTTGGTGAAGCGAGTGCACGACGTTCCGAACGGTTTTGAGAAACTCATGCCGCCGGAGAAAACCTACTTTTCGGTTTCCGTCCTCATCGGGGAGGTTTATAACGGCGGCTTCGATCAGTTCTTCTCAAATTCCAGCGGAGCGCTCTATGCTTACGCCCTCGACGGCCTGTTCGAAATGGAGGCGGAGGAATCCGCTGCGCAGCTGGTAAAGGCCAAGCAAATACTCTTCGGTGACGCGCGCATCTCACTCGACAAAGGCGAGCGCCTTACACAAATGAGCCATTCGGGTTTCGGCGTGGATCTAAACGATCTCGACAAGGCGTTCTGCGAAGATCAGGAAAATCTCGGCGCCCGCTGCAAGCGATACGCCATCATCCACTCGCTATATGAAGATGACTAACACTCTGATCAGGCGGATGTCTTTTGGGAAGTTGTCGTTTGCGTGCGCCTTCACCGCGTTCGCGTTGTTTTTTGCCTTGTCATGCATCAACCGCATAGGAGTGCTATTCGGTGGCAATATATTGAGGGCGCTGAATCAGCTTGGCCTTGTGCGACAAGAAAAAACCTACCTTGCGGAACTCAAACCAAGCAGCATCTTCGCCTTGAATGACGCCAATGCAGTGCTCTGGTTCACCTGCCTTGCATTCATTCTTGCCGGGCTTGGTATTGCCCTTGCCCTCCACGCAAACTATAAACACGAATCCACGCTTTACGCCAGTGCCGGTTTTATTGTGGCGACCTTGGGCGTCGGCTTGCTTTACCCATGGGCCATGGTGCTTACCCAAGCGTTGGGAGTCATCGCCCTCATAAGCATCCGGCGGAGCAGTCCACAAGCAAACCAGTTGGTCTCCGAAGGCAACAAGCAGTAAGCTCCCCGTCATGAATCACCCCCTGCAATGCCAATGCGGCACCCTACGAGGTCACGTCAGCCACACCGAATCCGTCTGCCGCGGCGTCTGCTACTGCAAGGACTGCCAGGCTTTTGCGCACTTTCTGGGTAAGGCCGATGAGATGCTCGATGAGATGGGTGGGTCTGATGTGGTCGCCACACTCCCGCAGTACGTCAGCTTCACTCAAGGCGTGGACAGACTTACCTGCATGTCCCTTAGCGACAAAGGCATGCTGCGCTGGTATGCGAGTTGCTGCAACACGCCGATCGGCAATACTTCGCGGGACTTCAAGGTCTCGCATGTGGGCCTGCTGCATAACTGCCTGCAGG
Source organism: Polaromonas sp. LjRoot131 (assembly GCF_964252805.1). Taxonomy (NCBI): domain Bacteria; kingdom Pseudomonadati; phylum Pseudomonadota; class Betaproteobacteria; order Burkholderiales; family Comamonadaceae; genus Polaromonas; species Polaromonas sp. LjRoot131. The sequence goes on from NZ_CAXUPF020000001.1 coordinate 1,772,079, forward strand.
ATTCGTCGACCAGCCTGGACAGCGCTTTCGGCCCGGTGCGCATGCGGGTTGGTATGAAGAGCGCCAAGGGCCACCCCAAAGCCATGGCGGCCAGCACCACCGTGTCAATCTTGCGGTTTATGGCCAGGCTGATACGCGCAAGGCTGGACGGCAGCTACAAGAACACGCCCTTTTTTGACCCGGAGACGGGGATATCGCGCGTATCGCCCAGGGTGCTCACGCCGGATGAGCGGGCCCGCTTGATGCAGGCTGTTTAGGCCCTCGGTCGCTGAGCCTGGCTCAGGACCGCACGGTATCCGCCACGCGCTCGGCGCAGCTCTTCGCCTGGGCCGCATCGCGCGCCTCGACCATCACACGCAACAGCGGCTCGGTGCCGCTGGCGCGTATCAGCAGGCGGCCGGTGTCGCCGAGTTCGGCTTCCACCATTTTGCTCATCTCAGCCAGGGGCTTGCTGCTTTGCCAGTCCTGGCCGGGCTTGAGGCGCACGTTGATGAGCGTCTGCGGGAACAGCACAACCTCGCCGAGCAGCTGGGCAATGGTCTTGCCGCTGCGCACGCAGGCCTGCAGCACCTGCAGCGCGCTGATGAGGCCGTCGCCGGTCGTGTGCTTGTCGAGTGCCAGCAGATGGCCCGAGCCCTCGCCGCCCAGCAGCCAGCCGCGCTTGTCGAGTTCTTCAAGTACATAGCGGTCGCCGACCTTGGCGCGCACGAACTCGACGCCTTTTTTCTTGAGCGCGACTTCCACGGCCATATTGGTCATCAGCGTGCCGACGGTGCCGGGGACTTTTTCGCCGCGCGCCAGGCGCTCGTTGACCATGAGGAAGAGCACTTCATCGCCGTTGAAGAGGCGGCCGTCGGCGTCCACCATCTGCAGGCGGTCGGCGTCGCCGTCGAGCGCGATGCCGTAGTGGGCCTTGTTGGCCTTGACGGCCTTGATCAGCGCATCGGGATGCGTGGCGCCGACTTCGTGGTTGATGTTAAGGCCGTCGGGCGCGCAACCGATGGCGATGACCTCGGCGCCCAGTTCATGGAACACCATGGGCGCGATGTGGTACGCCGCGCCGTGGGCGCCGTCGACCACGATCTTCAGGCCCTTGAGCGTGAGGTCGTTGGCAAAGGTGCTTTTGCAGAACTCGATGTAGCGGCCGGCCGCGTCGTCGAGGCGGCGTGCCTTGCCCAGGGAGGCGGAGTCGGCCCAGACAGGGGACTCTTCGAGAGCGGCTTCCACAGCCAGTTCCCAGGCGTCGTCGAGCTTGGTGCCCTGGGCGCTGAAGAACTTGATGCCGTTGTCGGGGTAGGCGTTGTGGCTGGCGCTGATGACCACGCCCAGGCTGGCACGCTGGGCGCGCGTGAGGTAGGCCACGCCGGGTGTGGGCAGGGGCCCGAGCAGCACGACGTCGACGCCGGCGGAGTTAAAACCCGATTCGAGCGCGCTTTCCAGCATGTAGCCGGAGATGCGGGTGTCCTTGCCGATCAGCACCGTGGGACGGGTTTCGGTGCGGCGCAGCACGCGGCCCACGGCGTGCGCCAGGCGCAGCACGAAGTCGGGCGTGATGGGCGGCTGGCCCACCGTGCCGCGGATGCCGTCGGTGCCGAAGTATTTTCTGGTCATGGAGTTTGTCCCTGTGGAGCTTGTTGTTGGATGCCGTGAGAGCGATTTTAGAGCTTGGCTTAAAGACCCAAAAAACCGGGGAGCTTCAGAAATTCGGTTATCAGGATGCAGGGCAAGGCGCCCGGAGCGGAGGAACCGGCATGCACTTGCGGTGCATGAGGATTCCGAGCACCGCGCAACGCCGCCATGCGCCCGAGAACCGGATTTATGGAGCTCCCCCGGCGGCGGCCCAGACTTTTAAGGCCTGCACGGTTTCCTTCACGTCATGCACGCGCACGATGCGCGCCCCTCGGTCCACGGCCAGCAGGGCCGCCGCGACGCTAGGCACCATGCGATCGGCCACGGCAAGCTGGGCTACTGCCGCCAGCGAAGTGCTGGTGACGGCGGCCAGGGACGACTTGCGCGACCAGGCGGCCAGCAGCGGATAACCGGCGGCCAGGAACTCCTGCTGGCGCGCCAGCAACGCGAAGTTCTGCGCCACGGTTTTGCCGAAGCCTATGCCCACGTCGAGCACGATGCGGGACCGGTCGACACCGAAGGCCTGCAGGTCTGCCGCAGCCGCTTCGAGGAAAACCAGCACCTGCGGCACCACGTCGCCCTCCATGGGCGCGACCTGCATGGTCTGCGGCTCGCGGTGCATGTGCATGAGGCAGACGCCGCAGTTCGGGTGCGCGGCCACGACCTCGGCCGCACCCGGCTTGCGCAGGGCCCAGATGTCGTTGATGACGTCGGCGCCCAGGTCCAGCACGGCCTGCATGACCTCGGGTTTGTAGGTGTCTATGGAGATCGGCACGCCCAGCGTGGCCGCATGGCGCACCACGGGCAGCACACGCGCGAGTTCTTCCTCCAGCGGCACGGGCGGCGCGCCGGGGCGGGTGGACTCACCGCCGATGTCCAGCAGGTCGGCGCCGTCTTTCAGCAGCTTGTCGCAATGGGCGAACACGCCGGCAAAGCCGCTGCCCTCGCTGAAGTACTTGCCGCCATCCGAAAATGAATCGGGCGTGACGTTGACGATGCCCATGACGCGGGGCTTCGACAGGTCTATCTGAAAGCGGGAGGTTTGCCAGATCATGGTCCGTCCTCGGAAATAAAAAACCGGGGACTGGCCCCGGTTATGGCGACTGCCTGGCAGTCACATTTTGTTCGTCACCGGCCTCAGGCCACCGTGGGCGCCGGGTCGGTGCTGACGGCCGGCGTGCCGCCGCTGGGGCCGCCACCGCCGCCGACGGAGGAGTTGCGCGGCGTCCAGTCCTTGGGCGGGCGCGGCTCCTTGCCGGCCATGATGTCGTCAAGCTGGTCCATGTCGATGGTTTCCCATTCGAGCAGGGCCTTGGCCATGGCGTGCATCTTGTCCTGGTTCTCTTCGATCAGCTTGCGCGCCAGGGCGTATTGCTGGTCGATGATGCGGCGCACTTCGCCGTCGACCTTTTGCAGGGTCGACTCGCTCATGTTGTTGGTCTTGGTGACCGAGCGGCCCAGGAAGACTTCGCCTTCGTTTTCGGCATACACCATGGGGCCCAGGGCCTCGGTCATGCCGTAGCGCGTGACCATGTCGCGGGCAAGAGCCGTGGCACGCTCGAAGTCGTTGCTGGCGCCGGTCGTCATCTGGTTCATGAAGACTTCTTCGGCGATGCGGCCGCCGAACAGCATGCTGATCTGGCTCAGCATGTACTCACGGTCGTAGCTGTAGCGGTCTTGCGCCGGCAGGCTCATGGTGACGCCCAGGGCGCGGCCGCGCGGAATGATGGTGACCTTGTGGACCGGGTCGCACTTGGGCAGCATCTTGCCGAGCAGCGCGTGGCCGGACTCGTGGTAAGCCGTGTTGCGGCGCTCTTCCTCGGGCATGACCATGCTCTTGCGCTCGGGGCCCATGAGGATCTTGTCCTTGGCTTTTTCGAAGTCCTGCATCTCGACGGTGCGGGCGTTGCGGCGCGCGGCCATCAGGGCGGCTTCGTTGCAGAGGTTGGCGAGGTCGGCGCCGGACATGCCGGGCGTGCCGCGCGCGATCACGCTGGCGTTCACGTCCTGGCCCAGCGGGACCTTGCGCATGTGCACGTTGAGGATCTGTTCGCGGCCGCGGATGTCGGGCAGCGTCACATAGACCTGGCGGTCGAAGCGGCCGGGGCGCAGCAAGGCGGCGTCCAGGATGTCGGGGCGGTTGGTGGCGGCCACCACGATCACGCCGACGTTGGTTTCAAAGCCGTCCATCTCGACCAGCATCTGGTTCAGGGTCTGCTCACGTTCGTCGTTGCCGCCGCCCAGGCCGGCGCCGCGCTGGCGGCCGACCGCGTCGATTTCATCGATGAAGATGATGCAGGGGGCGTTTTTCTTGGCGTTCTCGAACATGTCGCGCACGCGGGCAGCGCCCACGCCGACGAACATTTCGACGAAGTCGGAGCCGGAGATCGAGAAGAAAGGCACTTTGGCCTCGCCGGCGATGCCCTTGGCGAGCAGGGTCTTGCCGGTGCCCGGGGGGCCGACCAGCAGCAGGCCGCGCGGGATGCGCCCGCCGAGTTTCTGGAATTTCTGCGGGTCTTTCAGGAAATCGACGACTTCCTTGACTTCTTCCTTGGCCTCGTCGCAACCGGCGACGTCGGCGAAGGTGACCGGGTTGGTGGACTCGTCCAGCATGCGCGCCTTGGACTTGCCGAAACTGAAGGCCCCGCCCTTGCCGCCGCCCTGCATCTGCCGCATGAAGTAGATCCACACGCCTATCAGCAGCAGCATGGGGCCCCAGCTGATCAGCAGCGAGGTGAGGAGGGAGGTTTCTTCGCGGGGCTTGACGTCGAACTTGACGTCGTTGGCGATCAGGTCGCCGACCAGGCCGCGGTCCAGGTAGGTGGCCGTGGTGCGGACCTTGCGGTCGTCGACGGTGGTGGCCGTGATCTCGGTGCCGCCCTGGCCTTCGGCGATGGTGGCCGCCTTGATGCGCTTGCCGCGCACTTCTTCCAGGAACTCGGAGTAACCCAGGTAGTTGGAACCGGCGCCGCCACGTGTATCAAATTGCTTGAATACGGTGAACAGCACCATGGCGATCACCAGCCAGATTGCAATTTTGGAAAACCACTGATTGTTCAAGGACTACTCCGGTGTAAGAACAAAAGTCACATGCGCCTGATTTTAGGCGTTTCAAGGGCAAAAACCGCGTATTCCGGTCCCGGCCCTTGGTTTAAAGCGGGATTAGGGGTACCAACACTGTGACATTTGCCACCGCGATGTGCTCAGGATGCACGCATTTGTACTCATTGTGATGCCTGACCAGACTTTTTCAGCCCCCGGCCGATCAGAAAGGTCTCCGACGAGCCCGGGCGCGAGGCCTTGGGCTTGAGGGGTTTCACGAGCTTGAAAGTGTCCCGGAACAGCTTGACCAGCTGGTCGTAGCCGCTGCCGTGGAACAGCTTGACCACCAGCGTGCCGTCAGGTTTCATGCGGTTCTGGGCGAACTCCACGGCCAGCTCGATCAGGTGGGCGATGCGGGCCGCGTCGGCCGACTCTATGCCCGAGAGGTTGGGCGCCATGTCGGAGACCACCAGGTCCACCCGTACCTGGCCCTCGGGCGTGGCCAGGGCGTCTTCGAGCTTTTGCAGCACCTCGGCCTCGCGGAAGTCGCCCTGGATAAAGGTCACGCCCTCGATGGGCTCCATGGGCAGCAGGTCCAGGCCGATGATGCGGCCGTTGAGCGTGCCCGCCGCCGCGCCGGTCGGCGAGAGCCGGCGCCGGACGTACTGGCTCCAGGCGCCGGGCGTGCTGCCCAGGTCGACCACGCAGTCGCCCGGTTTCACCAGGCCGAAGGTTTCGTCAATTTCCTTCAATTTGTAAGCGGCGCGCGCCCGGTAGCCCTCTTTCTGGGCGAGCTTGACGTAGGGGTCGTTGATGTGGTCGTGCAGCCACGCCTTGTTGACCTTTCCCTTGCCGCCGGCCTTTACAGCGGTCTTGCCGGCCGCCTTGGCGGCGGCCTTGGAGTCGGTCTGGACGCCGGGCTTGAAACCGGTCTTGGCATTTACTTTCATGGGGCCTATTGTCCTCTCCCCGACTCGCCCGATAATTGGGCCATGGCTCAAATACAACTTACCCCCGCCCAGCGCAAGGACCACCGCGCCGATGCCCACCACCTGAACGCAGTCGTGATGATCGGCTCCGACGGCCTGACCCCCGCCGTCAAGAAGGAAACCGACGCCGCACTCAACGCCCACGGGCTCATCAAGGTGCGGGTGCTGTCGGACGACCGCGCCGGCCGCGAGGAGATCTTCCAGACCCTGGCCAACGAGCTCAACGCCGCGCCCATCCAGCACATCGGCAAGCTGCTGGTGCTGTGGCGGCCCATGCCGCCCAAGGAAAAAAAGGTCAATGAAGACCGCATGCCCGGCCCGCGCGACGTCAAGGTGCTCAAGAACAGCTCGCGCCACGGCCAGCGGCCAGAAGTCAAAACCCTGCGCGTGCTGGGCAACCAGCGCCTCACGCCGGGCGGCACCGTCAAGCGCGCCAAAAAGCCCCAGCTCAAAAGCGCCAAGAAAAGCGCCCAGGGCTGAGCCGCTTTCCCGTGGCGCCGGCAGGCGCCACGCACCCCCTGGGGAAACGTGCGGCAATCGCCCCGATAGGCACATTCTTCTTCACCGCGCGGCCCCAAGCCTTTAGATTCGAGACTTCCGCCCACAGCTATCCGCCATGACCAATCCCCTCCTCGATTTCTCCGACCTCCCGCTGTTCGACCGTATCCAGCCCGAGCACGTGGGCCCCGCGGTCGACGAGCTCATGGCCAAGGCCGATGCGGCGCTCGAAACCGTCACCGCCCCGGACTTCCCGGCCACCTGGGCCGGCATCGCCGGCGTGCTGGACGTCGCCACCGAGAACCTGGGCCGCGCCTGGGGCGCCGTGAGCCACCTCAACAGCGTGGCCGACACGCCCGAGCTGCGCGCCGCCTACAACGCCGCCCTGCCGCGCGTGACCGAGTTCTGGACCCGCCTGGGCGCCGACGAGCGCCTGTACGCCAAATACAAGGCCATCGACGTGGCCACCCTGAACACCGAGCAGCGCCAGGCCCATAAAAACGCCATCCGCAACTTCGTGCTCTCGGGCGCCGAGCTGCAGGGTGCCGATCGCGAGCGCTTCGCGAAAATCCAGGAACGCCAGGCCGAGCTGAGCCAGAAATTCAGCGAAAACGCGCTGGATGCGACCGACGCCTTCGCCTACTACGCGACCGACGCCGAAATCGCCGGCATCCCGGCCGACGTGCTGCAGACCGCGCGCGCCCAGGCCGAAGCCGAAGGCAAGGCCGGCTACCGCCTGAGCCTCAAGATGCCGAGCTACCTGCCCGTCATGCAGTTCGCCGTCAGCGGCAAGCTGCGCGAAACCCTGTACAAGGCCTACACCACCCGCGCCAGCGACCAGGCAGCCCCCGAGTTCAGCAAATTCGACAACGGCGCGATCATGCAGGAGATCCTCGCGCTGCGCCTCGAGGAAGCGCAACTGCTGGGCTACCGCAATTTCGGCGAGGTGTCGGTGGTCGCCAAAATGGCCCAGTCGCCCGACGAAGTGGTCACCTTTTTGCGCGACCTCGCGCGCCGCGCCCGCCCCTATGCCGAAAAAGACATCGCCGACCTGCGCGCTTTCGCCGCCAGCCAGCTGAACCTGGCCGAGCTCCAGCCCTGGGACTACGCCTACGTCGGCGAAAAGCTCAAGGAAGCGCGCTACGCCTTCAGCGAGCAGGAAGTCAAACAGTACTTCACCGCGCCCAAGGTGCTGGCCGGCCTCTTCAAGATCGTTGAAACCCTGTTTGAAGTCGCCATCCGCAAGGACTCGGCCCCGGTGTGGAAGCCCGGCGTGGAGTTCTACCGCATCGAGCGCGGCGGCGAGCTCGTCGGCCAGTTCTACCTCGACCAGCCGGCCCGCACCGGCAAGCGCGGCGGCGCCTGGATGGACGATGTGCGCGCCCGCTGGCTGCGCCCCGACACCGGCCAGCTGCAAACCCCGGTGGCCCACCTGGTCTGCAACTTCGCCGACGGCGTGGGCGGCAAGCCGGCCCTGCTCACGCACGACGACGTGACCACGCTGTTCCACGAGTTCGGCCACGGCCTGCACCACATGCTCACCCAGGTCAACGAGCGCGACGTCTCCGGCATCAGCGGCGTCGAGTGGGACGCGGTCGAGCTGCCCAGCCAGTTCATGGAGAACTTCTGCTGGGAATGGGACGTGCTCAAGCACATGACGGCCCACGTCGACACCGGTGCGCCGCTGCCGCGCGCGCTGTTCGACAAGATGCTGGCCGCCAAGAACTTCCAGAGCGGCATGCAGACGCTGCGCCAGGTCGAGTTCTCGCTGTTCGACATGCTGCTGCACACCTCGCACAAGCCGGCGGACGACCTGATGGGCCTTTTGAACGAGGTGCGCCGCGAAGTCGCCGTGATCCCGTCGCCGCCCTACAGCCGCACCGCGCACACCTTCAGCCACATTTTTTCGGGTGGTTATGCCGCCGGCTACTACAGCTACAAGTGGGCCGAGGTCTTGTCGGCCGACGCCTACGCCGCCTTCGAGGAAACGGCTACAGCCGCGCCCTCGCCGGCCGGGGACGATGGCGGCAAGACCACGGTCACGGTGGAAACCGGCCGGAAATACCGCCAGGCCATCCTGGAGGCCGGTGGAAGCCGCCCCGCCATGGAGTCTTTCAAGGCCTTCCGGGGCCGCGAACCCTCGATTGATGCTTTGCTGCGTCATCAGGGTATGGCCTGACAGCCTCGAAACGCCTAAAACGTTGTGAGACTTGCAGGGCCTGCGTTAAGCTTGCCCCTATTTCCGCCACCCCGTACCTGAGACGACTGGAACACCCATGAAAACAAATGCCGTGAAATCCCTCGCGCCCCATGCTTTGCTGGCCCTGGCAATCGCCGCGGGCAGTCTTTTTTCGCCCCTGGCCCAAGCCCAGCAGGTCTACCGCATCGTCGGCCCCGACGGCAAGGTGACCTTCTCCGACCAGCCGCCGCCCGCAGCCACCAATGCCAAGGTCAGCGCGGCCAATACCGGCGGCCCCGGCGGCGCGGCCCCCACCGGCCTGCCTTTCGAATTGCGGCAAATCGCCAGCAGATACCCGGTGACCCTGTATTCCGGCAACGACTGCGGGCCCTGCGTTACCGCCAAATCCATGCTGACCAACCGCGGCATCCCGTTTTCCGAGCGCACCGTCATCACCAGCGAGGACTTCAAGGCGCTGCAGCGGCTCAGCGGCGACACCTCCCTGCCCTTTGCCACCATCGGCAGCCAGCAGCTCAAGGGCTTTTCCGACGTCGAATGGACCCAGTTCCTGAACGCCGCCGGCTACCCCGCCGCCTCGGTGCTGCCGTCCAGCTACCGTCCACCGGCTGCCACGCCCCTGGTGGCCATCGCCGCGCCATCGGCCACGGGCAGCGGCCCAGCCCGCGCCGCCGCGGCGCCCGCACCGGTGGCCCCACCGCCGCCCGAGGCCAGCAACCCCGCCGGCATCAAGTTCTAAGCAGGCTGTTTTAAACGCTCAAATGCAAACGCCGGGTATCAACCCGGCGTTTTGCTTTCCGGACAAAGTCCGAACTTAGAACACCAGCGTCTTGACGCCGCCCGGCGCACCCAGCAGGCACACATGGGCTTTCTGGAAGGCAAACACCCCCACCGTCACCACGCCCGGCCACTGGCTGACCTGGGTCTCAAAGGCCAGCGGGTCGCTGATCTTCAGGCCGGTCACGTCCAGGATGTGCTGGCCGTTGTCGGTGACCAGCGGCTTGCCGTCCTTCAGGCGCAGCACGGCGGTGCCGCCCAGCGCCGCGAACTGGCGCGCGATGCGCTTGGCGGCCATGGGGATGACCTCGACCGGCAGCGGGAAATTGCCCAGCACCGGCACCAGCTTGGATTCGTCGGCAATGCAGACGAACTTGCGCGACTGCGCGGCCACGATTTTTTCGCGTGTCAGCGCCGCGCCGCCGCCCTTGACCATGTGGCCCGCGTTGTCGATTTCATCGGCGCCGTCGATGTAGACGCCCAGTTCGTCGACCTCGGTCGCGTCGAAGACCTTGATGCCCAGGGCCTGCAGGCGCTCGGTGGAGGCGACCGAACTGGACACCGCCCCCTTGATGCGGTCCTTCATGGTGGCCAGCGCGTCGATGAATTTGTTGACCGTGGAGCCGGTGCCGACGCCGACAATGCTGCCTTCTTCGACGTAGTGCAGGGCCGCCTGGCCGACCAGGGTTTTGAGTTCGTCTTGGGTCATGGGAGTGTTGGGAGGGATGGAATCGGGGGGGTGAAACGGGTTTTGCGACAATCGGGGCCAGTACAAGCCACCTCCACCGAATTATCCAATGTCCCTGCTCCCCTACGCCCTGGCCCGTCCCTTTTTATTTGGCCTGGACGCCGAAACCGCCCATGAGCTGACCATGGCCTCGCTGGCGCGCACCCAGGGCACGCCGCTGGCGCTGGCCTACCTGTCCAGCCGCGTCAGCGACCCGATCGAGCTGGCCGGCCTCAAATTCCCCAACCGCGTCGGCCTGGCCGCCGGGCTGGACAAAAACGCGCGCTGCATCGACGGCCTGGCCGCCATGGGTTTCGGCTTTGTCGAGGTCGGCACCGTCACCCCCAAGGGCCAGCCCGGCAACCCCAAGCCGCGCATGTTCCGCCTGCCCGAGGCCAACGCGCTGATCAACCGCCTGGGCTTCAACAACGAAGGCCTGGACGCCTTCCTGGCCAATGTGCGGCGCTCCAGCGTGCGCAAGCCGGGCGCGCAGGGCGGCCTGCTGCTGGGCCTGAACATCGGCAAGAACGCCGCCACCCCGATTGAAAACGCGGTCGACGACTACCTGGTCTGCCTGGACGGCGTCTACCCGCACGCCGACTACGTCACCGTCAACATCTCCAGCCCCAACACCAAAAACCTGCGCGCGCTGCAAAGCGACGAGGCACTCGACGCCCTGCTGGGCCGCATCGCCGAACGCCGCGAGGCCCTGGCCGCGCAGCACGGCAAACGTGTGCCCATCTTCGTGAAGATTGCACCCGACCTCGACGAAGCCCAGGTGGCCGTCATCGCCGCCACGCTCAAACGCCACGCCATGGACGGCGTGGTCGCCACCAACACCACACTGAGCCGCGAGGCCGTCAAAGGCATGCGCCATGCCGAAGAAGCCGGCGGCCTGAGCGGCGCACCGGTGCTCGAGGCCAGCAACCGCGTCATCACCCAGCTGCGCGCGGCGCTCGGCAAGGGCTTTCCCATCATCGGCGTGGGCGGCATCCTGAGCGGCGCGGACGCCGTCTCCAAGATCCAGGCCGGTGCCGACGTGGTGCAGATCTACACCGGGCTGATCTACAAAGGCCCGGACCTGGTCACGCAGGCCGCGCAGGCGATCAAGAAGAGCCGTTAAGCCTTAGGTAGCGCGCGCTTTTTCGGCGCGGCCTTTTTTGCGGCGGCCTTGCGCGGCGCGCGCGCCTTGGCCCCCAACTCCACCCACACCGGCGCATGGTCGCTCGCGTGTTCCTGCCCGCGCACCCAGCGGTCCACACCCGCGGCTTTCAGGCGCGGCGCGAGCGCGGCGTTCAGCAGGATGTGGTCTATGCGCAGGCCCGCATCGCGCTGCCAGTGCTGGCGAAAGTAATCCCAGAAGGTGTAGATGCGCTCGTCCGGGTGCAGCGCGCGCAGGCTGTCCACCCAGCCCTGGGCCAGCAGCTTTTCATAGGCCGCCCGGCTTTCGGGTTGCAGCAGTGCGTCCTTGCGCCATGACTTGGGGTTGTAGATGTCGAAGTCGGTCGGCACCACATTGAAGTCGCCGGCCAGTACCACCGAGTGTTCCGAGGCATACAGCGCCTTTGCGTGCGCCTGCAGGCGGTTGAACCAGGCCAGCTTGTAATCAAACTTCGGGCCGGGCTGCGGATTGCCATTGGGCAAGTAAAGGCAGGCCACCACGATGCCGTCCACCGCCGCCTCCAGGTAGCGGCTCTGGTCGTCGGCCGGGTCACCGGGCAGTTCGCGGCGTATCTCCAGCGGCGCCTGCCCTTTGGCCAGAATCGCCACGCCGTTCCAGGAGCGCTGGCCCTTCCACAAGGCTTCATAACCCGCCTCGCGCAAGGCCTGCTGCGGGAACACACCGTCCAGCGCCTTGAGTTCCTGCAGGCAGGCCACGTCGGGCGCGTCTTTTTCCAGCCACGCCAGCAGCTGCGGCAGCCGCGTCTTGATGCCGTTGACGTTGAAGCTCGCGATCTTCATCAGGCGCCGGTCACACGCCCGGTGAAGGCTTTCCCCGCGGCGCGCGCCGGAAGGCCTCGGCGCCGCCGCTGCCGCCGCCGTCGGGAAAGCTGTGCTGCCTGAGCTTGCCGGCGACGCCGGGCTCCGCGGGCTTCATGGGTCTTTCGATCAGGGTGCTGGCGTCGTTGCCGTCGGCGGCATCGTCGGGCTCGCTGTGGGGCGGATGCGGCACGGGCGCGCCTTCGCCGGTCTTGGCGCGTGTGGGACTGGTGGTGTTTTTGGCCATGCTTTCAAGGTAGCAGTACCGCCGGGCCTCGCGTGTCGGACAACACCGCAAGGGCTTCAGGGTAAGCACCGAGCCAGCATAGAGACTGTCCCCTAGAGTACCCGGCGGGCTTTCTGCGGCCGCATGTTGCGACTACGATGCAGGCAGTTTTGACAGGAGACCCGCTTTTGGCCGCGACCCCATCTTCCAACCCTGCGTCGGGCCCCTCCGGCCCGTCCCCTTACCCCCACCTGCTGGCCCCGCTGGACCTGGGCTTCACCACCCTCAAAAACCGCGTGCTCATGGGCAGCATGCACACCGGCCTGGAAGACGGGCGCAAGCACTTCCCCGCCATGGCCGCCTACTTCGCCGAACGCGCGCGCGGCGGCGTGGGCCTGATGGTCACCGGCGGTTTCGCCCCCAACATCGCCGGCTGGACCAAACCCTTTGCCGGCATGCTGGCCAGCTCCGGCGCGGCGCGCCGCCACAAGCAGGTGACCGATGCGGTGCATGCCGAAGGCGGCAAGATCGCGCTGCAGATCCTGCACACCGGCCGCTACGGCTACCACCCGCTGTGCGTCGCGCCCTCGCGCATCCAGAGCCCAATCTCGCCCTTCACGCCGCGCGAACTCAGCGTGGGCGGCATCGAACGGCAGATACGCGCCTTCATACGCTGCGCGATGCTGGCGCGCGACGCCGGCTACGACGGCGTCGAGATCATGGGCAGCGAAGGCTATTTCATCAACCAGTTCCTGGTCACCCACACCAACCAGCGCACTGACGACTGGGGCGGCAGCTACGCCAACCGCATGCGCCTGGCCGTCGAGATCGTGCGGCGCACGCGCGAGGCCGTGGGGCCCGACTTCATCATCATCTACCGCCTCTCGATGATCGACCTGATCCCCGGCGGCAGCAGCTGGGAGGAAGTCGTGCTGCTGGCCAAGGCGGTGGAAGCCGCCGGCGCCACCCTGATCAACAGCGGCATAGGCTGGCACGAGGCCCGCGTGCCGACGATTGCCACCTCGGTGCCGCGCGGCGCCTTCACCTGGGTCACCAAAAAACTGCGCACCGACCTGCGCGCCGCCGGCCTCACCATTCCCGTGGTCACCAGCAACCGCCTGAACATGCCCGAAGTCGCCGAGCAGGTGCTGGCAGACGGTTGCGCCGACATGGTCAGCATGGCCCGCCCCTTCCTGGCCGACCCGGACTTCGTCAACAAGGCCGCCCAGGGCCGGGCCGGCGAGATCAACACCTGTATCGCCTGCAACCAGGCCTGCCTGGACCACGCCTTCCAGGCCAAGCTGGCCAGCTGCCTGGTCAATCCGCGCGCCGTGCATGAGACCGAACTCATCATCAAGATCACCGCCGCCAAAAAGCGCGTCGCCGTCATAGGCGCCGGCCCCGCGGGCCTGGCCGCCGCCACCACGCTGGCCCTGCGCGGCCACAGCGTGGACCTGTATGACGCGGCCGACAAGATCGGCGGCCAGTTCAACCTCGCCAAGCGCGTGCCCGGCAAGGAAGAGTTCGAGGAAACCCTGCGCTATTTCGGCCAGCGCATCCTCGGCACCGGCGTGCGCCTGCACCTGAACACCCGCGCCAGCGCGCAAGACCTCATCGCCGGCAAGTTCGACGAGGTCATACTCGCCACCGGCGTCACACCGCGCAACCCGCGCATCCCCGGCCAGGAGCATCCCAAGGTGCTCAGCTACATCGACGTCCTGCTGGGCCGCCAGCCTGTGGGCGAGCGTGTGGCCCTCATAGGCGCGGGCGGCATAGGCTTTGACGTCGCCGAATTCCTGGTCACGCCCGCCGGCCATTCCACCGCGCTCGACCTGCCCGCCTGGCTGGCCGAATGGGGCGTGGCCGACCCCGGCGAGGTGCGCGGCGGCGTGGTGCGCCCGCAGGCCACGCCGCCCGCGCGCCAGGTCACGCTGCTGCAGCGCAAGCCCGGCAAGCTGGGCGCCGGCCTGGGCAAGACCACCGGCTGGATACACCGCGCCGCGCTGAAAATGAAAAACGTCGAGATGCTCTCGGGCGTCAACTACGAGCGCATAGGTGAGCAGGGTTCAGACCTGGGCCTGTTCATCACCTTCGGCGAAAAGCGCCTGGACGGCACCGTGCTCACCGTCGACAACATCGTGCTGTGCGCCGGCCAGGAGCCGCTGCGCGAGTTGCTGGAGCCGCTGCGCGCGGCCGGCGTCAAGACACATTTGATAGGTGGGGCGCATGAAGCGGGTGAGCTGGATGCGAAGCGGGCGATTGATCAAGGAACCCGCCTGGCGGCTGCTCTCTAACCCCCTCTCCCTCTGGGAGAGGGTTGGGGTGAGGGCCAGCGGCCTGTGTATGGAGCAGTGGGCTATCGGCCGCCGCCGGCCCTCACCCCCGCCCTCTCCCAGAGGGAGAGGGAGAAAAACCAAGAGCGGCTCTAGAAACGGACCAGGCTGAAAACCAATAAGCCAAGCGCCATCCCAAAACTCAGCGCATGCATATTCGCCGCCATGGCAAAGCGCTTCATGAGCCTCAGCCCCTGCTGGTCCTGCGAGCCCAGCAGGAACAGCAGGCACATCTCACGCCGCCGCTGCGGGTCGACCGCGCTGTGCTTCTTGAGCGCCCTGTGCATGGACACCGACAGGTAGATCGCGGCCACCGAGGCCAGCGCAATGATGGGGAAAAACCAGCCCCGCACCATCCAGGCCGGAAGCTGCGGCGCCAGCCAGGCGCGCAACAGGTCGGCGGCGGCAAAAATCAGGAAACCCGCGGCGAGACCCAGCCACTCCTGGGTGCGGAACTGCGCCATCATTTGCCTGGCCCTGGTTTCCAGGGGCAGTTCGTAAACCATGCGGATCACCTCGTGCGAACGTTGCGCGCAGTGCGCGGCCCCATGCCGGCCAACGCGAGTGCAAGGATTCTGCGCAGGAACGCCCGCCGCGGCAATACTGCAAATGCGGGAGAACGGTGGTTTTATTTACGGCGCAGCGGATCCAGCAGCGGCTTCAGGCCGTTGTGGTCGATTTCCTGCATCAGCGCCAGCAGGCGGCCGATTTCCCCCTTGGGAAAACCCTCGCGAGCAAACCAGTTCAGGTAATTGCCCGGCAGGTCAGCGATCAGCGTGCCCTTGTGTTTGCCGAAAGGCATTTCGCGGGTCACCAGCAGGAGCAGGTCGTCGGGGTTCATCTATATATATGTGTAGAGAGGGAGGGCTAGCCGCCGGCCCGCTTGGGCGCGTAGCCCTGTTTCTGCAGTTCCGCCATCACCCGCTCGCAATGGTCGCCTTGCACTTCGATCACGCCGTCCTTGGCGGTGCCGCCCGAACCGCAGGCGGCGCGCAGCTGCTTGCCCAGCAGCGCCAGCGCCATGGCGTCCAGTGGCAGGCCCTTGACCAGGGTCACGGTCTTGCCGCCCCGGCCCTTGCTTTCGCGGCTCACGCGCAAAGGGCTGCCCGCCGCAGGCACGGCGGCCTGCTTGCAGGCGCAGGCCGCCACCGGCCGGCGGCAGCCGGGGCACATTCTTCCGGCCTCGGTGGAATACACCAGGCCGCCAGCGGGAATTTGTTTCATTCGGGAAGGCCGCCAGTCGGCAGGCCGCGGTTTTAGAAGGATTGATCGTAAAAAATTGTGAACTAGTTCACAAAAAGCCAAAAACGTACCTTATAAACGGGGCCGGGATAGGCGCCAGGCCCGTTCTTCTCCAGCACAACCTCCGGGCGATTATCAAGGCGCAAACAATGACGGGCAGCAGTTTTCTGATCGGTTTTTTTATTTTTGTCGGCAGTGTGGCCCTGGGCGCCCTCGGTTACGAACGCTGGTTGTCCCATGTGGTGTCCAACCGCAAGAAAGTGGCACGCAACCATACCCTGCGCGCCAAACCGCTGGCCAGCCGCGATGAACTCCAGGTCTGGCGCTGGCTGGAAGAGGTCTTCCCCGAGCACCGCATCTTGCCCAAAGTCCCTTTTACCGGTTTTATCGAGCCCAACCAGCGTGGCGGCGACGCCCACTGGCAGGCGCTGCTGAGCACGGTGAATTTTTCCTGCGCTCTGGCCAACCAGAATGGCACGGTGCTGGGCTGCATCGACGTGCTGGGCCGCGGCGAGCTGACCGGCCGCAACCATGCCTTCAAACGCGAGTTGCTGGCCCGCGCCGGCCTTCCCTACTGGATCGTCGAAAGCCAGCGTCGGCCCAGCGCCGCGCTGCTGCGCGAAAAATTCCTGGGCGCCGCCACCAGCGAAGCCGGCAAGCTCGCCACGGCCGAACGCGCCCGCCGCCCTGCCCCCGCCAAGCTCGAACAGGCGCAGCTCTCGCGCGTGTCCAGCAACGCCTCCGACCTCACCAAAACCGGCCTCACGCCGCTGCATTTGAAGTCCACCCTCAAGCTGCAGTCACTGGCCCGGGCCTTCGCCCTGCGCCTGATTGGCGAAGAGCCGCGGCACAAGCACATCCACTACGCCAGTACCAGTCCCGGCAGTTCGATTGTTTGATCCTGCTCGCTCTGGGAGATAAGCCCAAGGGAAACCGAGTGGCCCTTTCTTGCTCCCTCTCCCTCTGGGAGAGGGTTGGGGTGAGGGCCAGCGGCCTTGGCGTGAAGCAGTGAATATTGGTCCGCCGTCGGCCCTGTCTTGCAGACCGCAGCCCAGGCTGAGCCTGGGCTTCTTCGCGCTGTCCAGATGCGCGCAGGCGCATCTGGAGCCGCAGCGCTCAGCCCCCGCCCTCTCCCAGAGGGAGAGGGAGTAACCCCCTTGAGCAGCTCTAAGCGCCCTTGAGCAAAAACTCCATCTCGGTCCCCGCCAGGTTCAGCACATCGTTGTGCGCCAACGGCGTCGCCTTGGCACCAATGGGTTTGCCATTGAGCGTCGACGGTGTCTGGCCGTCCATGTGGGCCACGTAATAGCCGTCGCGCCGGTGTGAGATCGACACCACCGCCACGCCCGGCTGGCCGAAGGTGGTGACCGCCTTGACCACCGCCATTTCCAGGCCCGCCGATGAGCCCGACAGCACCTTGAGGCTGGCCTGCAGCGCGCCGGTGGTGCCGGGCAGCCCTATCGCATCGAGCGACATCGCGGTGGTTTCCTGGCTTTCGGCCTGCACCTCGTGCTCGGAGGTGGCCAGGTACTGGATCCTGAAGTTGCCGATGTTGATGATGTCGTTGTCGTGCAGCAGCTCGCGCGCCTTGACCATGTGGCCGTTGAGGTAGGTGCCGTTGGTGCTGCCCAGGTCGCGCAGGTAGACGTCGGCGATGCCCTTGAGCTCAAACACGCAGTGCTCGCCGCTGACCACCAGGTTGTCGAACACGATGTCGTTGTACGGCCTGCGGCCCAGCGTGGTGCGGTCGTTCTTCAGGTAGACATGCTTGATTTCGACGCCTTCGACCGAAGCAATGAGTTGCGGCATGAGGAGAAGCCTTTCTTCCGGGGTTGCCGCCACTCCCAGCGCGGCGGTCTCTTCATCGTAGCGCCGGCCCCGCGAAGGCACAAGGGCAGCTAAGTCTTGGGCGTATCCGTCTTGGGTGTATCCGTGTTCCGGCAAGCCGCGCGGATCAGCCGCTGCGTCGGGTTGGGTGTCACGTCGCGAAACGCCATGTACCTGACCACGCCCTCCGGATAGGTCGAGGTCTTGTGCGGCTCGCCCTTCCACAGCGGCTGCTGGTAAAAATCCAGCGAGAGGTAGCGCGCGCTTTTGTGCGCGCAGTCGAACTGCACCGTCGAGGTGTAGGAGCGGTAGGGCACGCCGTCCCAGCTGGTGCGCGGCTTGGAGCGGCTCACGCGTATCTTCATGGTGCGCGACGCGCCCTGCACCGACACCGGCACGGGATCCACCTCGATGGTGTTGAGCAAGGGGTCTTGCGGGTCGCCCAGCACGGTGAACCACGCGGCCTGCGCGTGCAGCATGGAGGCGCCTCCCAGCAAGCCCCAGAAAAAAATGTTCTTTTTCATGATGACGGGTCTTCGATGTTCTCCATTCCCGGCGGCGCCGCGATGACGCGGCTCCCGGATGTTTCCCTCGCTTGCAGCATTTGCACAATGTCGCATTCAAGCCAGTCTAACCCTCGGCGACACGGCTTGTCACATCAAAAGACATCTTCCTACACACAAAATTGAAGCCGGAGCGGCAAGTTGTAGGCGGCAGCCGACATGCTCCCGGGCCCCCTCCCTGCGCGCACCGGTTTGGGTGGGACTTAAGGTGAAGCTATGGAATTTTTCATGCCCCCTTCATCACCCGTGAAGACATGAAAAGTCCATGTCCCTCCAACCCCTGAAAGGTATTCCCATGAACAAGGACCAGGTCAAAGGCAAGATCAAGGAAGTCGCCGGTGAAGTGCAGGAGCACACCGGCAAGATGGTCGGCAGCACCGAGCAGCAGGCCAAGGGCCATGCCCGCGAATTCGAAGGCAAGGCCCAGAAAGCTTACGGTGACGTGAAGGAAAACATCAAGGACGCCAGCAAGGAAGTGAAGAAGGAGATGGAGCGCGATCCCCTCAAGCCTTGATGAATAAAGGCCCCCCAGGGCCTTGAAGCTTTCGCGCCTTCGCGCATCTTCAAATCGGCCGGTTTCCACCGGCCGATTTGCTGTGCGCGCCTTAAGGCTTTGGCTGACGGGGCCGTAGCGCCTTCGCCGCTGCCGCGCCTGCCGCGCGGCGCCCATCATGACGCCATGGCCCGCAAAACCTCTCGCACAACCGCCCCCTCCGCCCCCGCCCTGCCCGACGACCTGACCCACGGCGGCCTGCGCCGGCCCGACGTCACCATCCAGGGCTACAGCCTGCAGTTGCACGACGGCGAAGGTTTTGCCGGCGACAGCGTCAGCCGCAGGGCCTACAGCGAGATGCTGGATACCTGGCGCAAGCTTTACCGCCGTATCAGCGGGCTGGACCCTTTGGGCCGCAAGCCCACGGCCGAGATCGGCAAGAAACGGCTCGACGAACTGCTCAGGCGCAACGGCAAGGCCGCGGCCATCATCTCCGCCGCCTCGGAAGACTACGCCTGGCAGCTGGCCCGCGTGGTGCGGCGCTTCCTCGGCCATCCTTCATGGCAGGGCGTGCGGCGCATCGTGGTCGGCGGCGGCTTCCGGCAAAGCCTGGTCGGCGAGCTTGCGATAGACCGCGCGGCCGAGTTGCTCTACCAGCGCGGCAGCCGCGTGCACCTGATGACCTTGCGCCACCACCCCGACGAAGCCGGCCTCATGGGCTGGGTGCACCTGGCGCCGCCCGAGGTGCTGTCCGGCTACGACGCTTTTCTCGCCGTCGACATAGGCGGCACCAATGTGCGCTGCGGCATCGTGCGGCCCCGCGCAAACAAGACACCCGACCTCACCGACGTCCGGGTCAGCGGCCTGCGCAAATGGGGCCATGCCGGCGACGCCGACGCCACCCGCCGCGAGGACCTGGTGCAGGGCATCGCCGCCATGCTCAAAAAACTCATCAAACAGGCCGAAGCCAAAGGCCTGAAGCTCGCGCCCTTTGTCGGCGTGGCCTGCCCCGGCATGATTGCCGAAGACGGCTCCATCTCCTCCGGCGCACAAAACCTGCCCGGCAACTGGGAGAGCCCGCGCTTCAACCTCGCGCAGCACCTCTGCGAAAGCCTGCCGAAACTCGGCGGCCGCGACATCCAGGTGCGCTTGCACAACGATGCGGTGGTGCAGGGTTTGTCGGAGCTGCCCTTTATGCAGGGCGTGAAGCGCTGGGCCGTGCTGACCGTGGGCACGGGCTTGGGGAATGCGAGTTTTGTGAATATGGCTGGGCCGGCTGCCACTAAAAAGCAGCGGGCAGCGAAAAAGCACTGAGACTGGAATTACCCCTCTTTCCCCTTGAAGGGAGCAAGAAGCGGAGGGTATTACCCCCTCTCCCTCTGGGAGAGGGTTGGGGTGAGGGCCAGCGACGATTGAACACTCCACCGCTCATGCACAGGCCGCGAGCCCTCACCCCTGCCCTCTCCCAGAGGGAGAGGGAGTAAATCCGAAACACAGGCTGTTTCTTACTCCCAAAGGGAGAGGGAGCAAGAAGCAGCCGCAGAGTCTGGGAGTGGGGGAAAGAATGGCTCAGCGAGGCGCTATGGGCGCGCCGACTACTACGCCCGGAAACACCTGCAGCTTCTCGACAGGCACAGGCGTAGGCGGCTGCAGCACCACACCGGGGGACGTACCACCCGAATCCCCGCCCTGCACGGCCGGCGGCGTGCTTTCAGCCGGCACCTGGATGGTCACGTACTTGATCACCGGCGCCGGCTGCCAGCGCGGTGCGCCGCCTTCCGCGGCCGGAGTCGTGCTCGCCATGCCCACGCCCGCCGGCAGTTCACCCGGCTGGCCTTCCTGCGGCGGCTCGGCGCCGTTGAGCATGGCTTCGATGCGCTGCTGCTCCTGGTCCGTCACGCCGCCGCCCTGCGGCGCGGGAAAGCGCATCTCCGCATCCACCACCTTGGCCTTGATCGCCTGCTGGAAAAACTCGCCCACAATCGGCAGCGCGCTGCGTGCGCCCTGCCCCCAGCTGTCGCCCATGGTCACGCGGTTGTCGTTAAAGCCCACCCAGGCGCCCGCCACCAGCTGCGGGTGCATCATCACGAACCAGCCGTCGGTGTTGCCCTGCGTCGTGCCCGTCTTGCCGGCCACGTCGGCGCGTATGCCGTAGCGGCTGCGTATCGCCGCGCCCGTGCCCTGGTCGATCACGCCGCGCATCACGTCCAGCAGCGTCTGCGCCACCGTGGTCGACATCACCGTCTCCGGCACCTTGGCCTGGAACTCTTCCAGCACCTTGCCGTTGCGGTCTTCCACGCGCGTGACGATGATGGGCTCGATGTAGCGGCCGTCGTTGGCCAGCGTGCCGTAGGCCGAGACCATTTCCTTGAGCGTCACCGGGCTGGTGCCCAGCGCCAGCGACGGCACTTCTTCGAGCTTGCTCTGCCGCACGCCCATGGATTTGGCCAGCTTGGCCACGTGGGCCGGGCCCACCACCTGCATCACCTGCGCGGTGATGGTGTTCTTGGAGAACATCAAACCCTGGCGCAGGCTCATGAACTCGCCGCTGGGGCCGCCGCCGTCGGTGGGCCGCCAGAAGGCGCCGTTGCCCAGCGGGATTTCCACCACGCCGTCGATAAAACCGTCGCTCTGCCGCGCGCCGTCTTCAAAGGCCGCGCCGTATACAAAAGGCTTGAAGGTCGAGCCCGGCTGGCGCTTCGCCTGCTGCACGTGGTCGAACTGGTCGTCCGCAAAATCCCGGCTGCCGACCCAGGCCCGCACCTGGCCGTTGCTCGGGTCCATCGCCATGAAGCCGGCCTGCAGCCGCGTCTTGTCGTCCTTCAGCGCCTGCATGAAATCGGCATTGGCCAGCAAGGCCTTGAGCGCCTGCTCGTCCGTCTGCCCCGCGGCGCGCGCCGCCTTGTAGTCGGGCGTGTCGCGCACAAAGGCCAGGGCCAGCTCGCGCTGCGCGCCGCTCTTGGCCTTCCAGCCCGAATTGAAGCGCCAGTCGCCCGCCACGATTTTCTGCAGGCGGTCGCCCTGCGCCACCAGCGCCTTGGTGGCCATGGCCTGCAGGCGTGAGTCGATGGTGGTGTGCACCACCAGGCCGTCGGCATAGATGTTGTAGTTGTTGCGGTCGGCCCACTCGATCAGCCAGCGGCGCAGCTGCTGCGCCAGGTGCGGCATCTCGCCGAACTCCGGCTCCAGCCGCTCGAAGTCGATCTTCAGCGGCTTCTTCTTGAGCGCCGCGAGCTTGTCTTCCGGCAGCTTCTGGTGCTTGACCATCTGCATCAGCACGATGTTGCGGCGCTGCAGCGCGCGCTCCGGGTTGGACACCGGGTTGTAATAACTCGCGCCCTTGAGCATGCCCACCAGCGTCGCGCTTTGCAGCACGTCCAGTTCGCTGGCCGACTTGTCGAAATAAGTGCGCGCCGCCATCTCGATGCCGTAGGCGTTGTAGAGGAAAGGCACGGTGTTGAGGTAGCTCTCGAGGATTTCGTCCTTGCTGTAGACCGCCTCGATCTTGAAGGCCGTGATCGCCTCCTTGAGCTTGCGCGACAGCGTCGCCGAGCGGCCTATCTCCTCGGGGTACATATTGCGCGCCAGCTGCTGCGTGAGCGTAGAGCCGCCCTGCTTGCGGCCCGTGAGCGTCAGCAGCACCGAAGACACCGTGCGCCGGAAGTCCATGCCGTGGTGGTCATAAAAGCGGTGGTCCTCGGTCGCGATCAGCGCCGCCACCACGTTGGGTGAAATCGCGTCCAGCTTGACCCAGTCGCGGTTGGCGCGCTGGAAGCTCGCGAGCTCCTGGCCGTCCACCGACATCAGCACCGAGGGCTTGGCCGTCTTGGCCTTGAGCAGGTCGCTGATGCTGGGCGTGAAGGGGATCAGGATCACCACGTACAGCAGCAGGGTGACCGGGATCGCCGCCAGCCCCAGGCCCACACCACGCCAGGTGGGGTGGCGCAAGGCGGCCAGCCGGCCGGGAATGGTGGCCGCGAATGCGCGGATATGGGTGGCTAAAGAGCGCATGAATGGGGTCTGGAAGGGGTTCTTCATTACCCGCAAGTCTAATTCGGCGCTGTAAACCCCTTTTGTAGGACGGCGGCGCGGCAAAAACAGGGCCTCGCCAGGGCAAAAACCGCCTCCAGCCCCCGAAACATGCCACCCGGCACCGGCCGCCGCCCATCCCAAAACACGGCAAACGCCTACAACAGCCGCTCCGGCACCGCCCTAAGCTGGATTTGATAAGGAAAAACAGGAGACGACCGCATGAGCTTCATCCCCTATTACCCCCATGTGCAGCCTGACCGCATCAACCTCAATGACCGCTCCGACACCGGCAGCTGGGCCCAGCGCCTCGGCGTGAGCCCCGACCAGCTGCGCCGCGCCATCGCCGCCGTCGGCGACACCGCCAGCAATGTCGAGCGCTACCTCCGGGGCAGCAGCCGCGCCGATACCTCGCCGGGCCGGGCAAGGCCCTCGGCATCTGCATCGGCGTCACAGGCTTCCGACAAGCCCCGCTGAGCGCAGCCCAGGAGACCGCCATGGCACCCCGCTTCCCGGCAGCCCGCCCCGCGCCCGGCACAGAGCCCGACCGTATTGAACTCAAAGACCCCTTCGCCGCCCGCATCTGGGCGGAAAAGCTCAATGTGAGCCCCGAGCAGTTGCGCGAGGCCATAGACGCCGTCGGCGACAAGGCCAGCGACGTCGAGCTGCACCTCAAGGGCAGCCGCAGCACCACCAACGCAGACCGCGTCAAGAAAATGGGCGAGATAAGTGGGGAGAAGCCCCGTTGATGGCCGCCGCCATACACGCCACAATGCCTGGGCGGTGACCCCTCGCCGCGTGCGGCGCATGCACAGACTCGCCATGCGCAGGAGGCATTCCCATGCTTGTGCAGCAAGACCACCACCCCACCCGCCGAACCGCCCTCGCGGCCCTGCCCGCCGCCGCCCTGCTGCTGCCCGGCCTGGCGCGCGCACAAACGCCACCCCGTGTGCAATCCTGGCCCCTCAACACCCGGGCCGCCACCGGCATCCACGACATCGCGCCCGCGCCCGACGGCGGCGTCTGGTTCTCGGCCCAGCGCAGCGGCCACCTCGGCTGGTTCGACCCGCGCAGCGGCAAGACTGAACTGATCGCCCTGGGCGGCGGCTCATCGCCCCACGGCGTCATCGCCGGCCCCGACGGCGCGGCCTGGCTCACCGACGGCGGGCAAAACGCGATGGTGCGCGTGGCCTGGCCCTCACGCCAGGTGAAAGTGTTCCCCCTGCCCGCCGGCACACCCTATGCCAACCTCAACACCTGCGCCTTCGACGGCGACGGCAATGTCTGGTTCACCGGCCAGAGCGGCTACGTCGGCAAGGTCGACGTGCGCAGCGGCACGGTGACCGTCAAAGACTCCCCCCGCGGCCGCGGCCCCTACGGCATCTGCGCCACACCCAAGGGCGATATCTGGTGGTGTTCACTGGCCGGCTCCTTCATCGCCCACCTGGACACCAAAACCGGCGAGTCCCGCATCGTCGAGCCGCCCACGCCGCGCCAGGGCGCACGCAGGGTCTGGTCAGACAGCAAGGGCCGCATCTGGGTTTCGGAATGGAGCAGCGGCAACCTCTCCATGCACGACCCGGCCCTCGGCACAGGCGCCAACAGCTGGAAAACATGGAAGGCCCCAGGCGCCGACCCGCACGTCTACGCGGTCTACGTCGACCACAAAGACATGGTCTGGGCCTCGGAGTGGAGCAACAACGCGATGCTGCGTTTTGACCCCGGCAGCGAGAAGTTTGAAGCCATCCCCCTGCCCCGCGCCAATGCCGCGGTGCGGCAGATCCTGGGCCGGCCCGGGGAGGTCTGGTTGCCTGAGAGTGGGACGGAGTTTGTGACGGTGATCAGGACGGGGTGAGCATCCGGTAACACCCGGCAATGGCAAGCCCCAGGCGCGCGGTGCAGGGCAGCGATCTTCAGGCCGCTGCCCTGCTGCGCGTCGCGCCCGTTTCCCGCACCGGCGGCAAGCCGAACATGCGCCCGTACTCACGGGTGAACTGCGGCACGCTTTCATAGCCCACCGTAAACGCCGCACTGCTCGCACTCAGCCCTTCCGACAGCATCAAACGCCGCGCCTCGATCAGCCGCAGCTGCTTCTGGAACTGCAGCGGCGACAGCGAGGTCACGCTGCGAAAGTGCTGGTGAAATGAAGACGGGCTCATGCCCGCCACCGCCGCCAGGCGTTCTACCGGCAAGGGCCGCGCGAAGTCGGCCCTGAGCACCGACACCGCGCGCGCCACACGCTGCGCATGGCCGTCCGGCCAGCCCAGCCGCCGTATCGCCGCGCCCAGCCGCCCGGCCAGCAGCCAGTAGTGCATCTCACGCACCAGTTGCGCCCGCAACACCGGCAAGGCCGCCGGGCGATCGAGCAGTTGCATCAGCCGCAACGCCGCATCGGCCACCTCGGTTTCGGTGGCGCCCACCCACACAGGCGCGGCGTCGGCCGCCGGCCCGTCCTTCATCTGCAGCACCAGGTCGGCAATCACCGCCAGGTCCAGTTCCAGCACCAGCGAGAGGTAAGGCTGGGCGAGGCTGGCGCGCGTGATCTGGTTGACCGTCGGCACGTCCGCCGTGATCAGCAGGGTTTCACCCGCGCTGAACGCGAAGGATTGTGTGCCCATGGCCACCTGCTTGCTGCCTTGCAACAAGAGGCTGACCAGCGGCTGCGATATCGCATGGACCAGGCCGCTGGGCGAAGTCGCGCGCACCAGGCTGAGACCCGGGATGGCCGTCTGCGCCAGACCCGCCTTGTCGGCATGGGCCTCGGCATAACGGCCGACAACATCCAGAAGCAAAGGAAGCGTGCTCATGCCGCAAGCCTAACCGCTGGCGGCCGGTTGCGGCCAGCCCGACGCTGAGATTTGGAGGATCAGGCAAGAAGCACCGAGCTTCCGGCAACCTGCCCCGGCCCGCCCGCCGGACACTGGAATCCTCATTCACCAAGCCTGCAGACAAGGAATCCGCCCATGAGCAACATCACCAAAATCACCCTGATCACCGGCGCCAGCCGCGGCCTGGGCCGCAACACCGCCCTCAGCATCGCCCGCCGCGGCGGCAACGTCGTCCTCACTTACCAGAGCCGGGCCGAAGACGCACAAGCCGTCGTCGCAGAAATCCAGGCCCTGGGCCGCAAGGCTGTGGCCCTGCAGCTGGATACCGGCAAGGTCGCCGGCTTCGCGCCCTTCGCCGACCGCCTGCGTGCCGCGCTGCAGGGCACCTGGCAACGCGACACTTTCGACCACCTCGTCAACAACGCCGGCCACGGTGACTACGCCCTGATAGGCGACACGACCGAAGCGCAATTCGACGGCCTGGTCAACGTGCACTTCAAGGGCGTCTACTTTCTGACCCAAACCCTGCTGCCCCTGATGGCCGACGGCGGCCGCATCGTCAACCTGTCCTCAGGCCTGACACGAAGCTCTTACCCCGGCTACGCCGCCTACGCGGCGGTCAAGGGCGCAGTGGAAGTGCTGACCCGCTACATGGCCAAGGAACTGGGCGCACGCGGCATCGCCGTCAACACCGTGGCGCCGGGCGCCATCGAAACCGACTTCGGCGGCGGCGCCGTGCGCGACAACCCCGAGATCAACAAAATCTTCGCCGGCATCACCGCCCTGGGCCGCGCAGGCTTGCCAGACGACATAGGCCCCATGATCGCGAGCTTGTTGACCGAAGACAACCGCTGGATCAATGCGCAGCGGATTGAGGTATCCGGGGGTCAGGGGATTTGAGGGGCTCGTTGGTACCGCAGACCCGCATGCCTGTGTGCTCCACGTCGACAGCAAGGACATCGTCTGGGCCTCGGAGTGGAGCAACAACGCGATGCTGCGTTTTGACCCGGGCAGCGATGGCTCCCGTGGCTGCCAATGCCGAGGGGATGAGCCCTCAAGGCGCGCAGGCTCAAGTCACTGACTGTTGCTGGGTGTTACCAGGTCCTGTGCGCATGAGGACCTGGATGAAATCGCGCTGGCCGGTTCCTTCATCGCCCAGCGTCATGGGCTGCTGGTTTCTACATCAACAACTGCGAGGAAGCCGTTAAGGCCGGTCGCGCCATCGCACCCTTCAACTACGCGGCCGAAGCGTAACGGGTAACGAATCAGCTACCAAAGCACCACAGCAAGCGCCACAACAGCGCCAACGACGATAAGGACCGCGCAGGTCAGCCCAAAAATCCAAGGTTTCATCTATGTCCCGACCAAAAATTTATGAAAGCGATGCCGCGAGCGTTGCAGCATACCGTGCCAGGCACGAACTGGTAACTATCCGTCGATGTGCCGCATCGTCGACCCACCCACACCGCGCCGGGGCGCGAGAAGAGTCT
Source organism: Polaromonas sp. LjRoot131 (assembly GCF_964252805.1). Lineage (NCBI taxonomy): Bacteria > Pseudomonadati > Pseudomonadota > Betaproteobacteria > Burkholderiales > Comamonadaceae > Polaromonas > Polaromonas sp. LjRoot131. Next base: position 1,798,949 of record NZ_CAXUPF020000001.1, read on the forward strand.
GGTCAGGCAGCAAGGGCCGCATCTGGGTCTCGCAGTGGAGCAACAACGCGATGCTGCGTTTTGACCCGGGCTGCGAAAAGTTTGAAGCCATCCCCCTGCCGCGCGCCAATGCCGCGGTGCGGCAGATTCTGGGACGGCCCGGGGAGGTCTGGTTGCCTGAGAGTGGGACGGAGTTTGTGACGGTGATCAGGACGGGGTGAGGGACAGAAGAACGTACCGCGGTTGAATTGGAATTAATCGCCCCCTCCTAGGCTTGCAAGCCTCGTATAGCTGTGTTTAAATACAGCTGTTCACAACAATTTTGTTGTGTTGAAATAATCCGCATGATCCCAAATCACACTGCGGACGGGCTACTTCCACCGGGCATTCATATGGCTACTTGGAAAGAAATCTGTTGAATTGCACTGAAGTCTGACCCGAGTTTTCCATCGAATCTTGACCCACACTCTTTGTGAGCAGAAGCTGCTCACGATGTGGATAAGTTCTTGGTTTTCTCCTTTTTGGGCTGAGTCTTTGCAGAGCTGTTTTTGAACCGATAGCTATCGTTTCCAGTCTCAAGGATATGACATCTGTGGGTGAGTCGATCCAAGAGAGCGGTCGTCATTTTTGCATCACCAAAGACACTTGCCTGTGTGGATCTGCCTCAAAGTGCGCCGCTGTTTCCGCGATTTTGTTGCCTCGATTACCAGCCAGGTGGCCAGCTTCTCGGCGTAGGGATCGAGCTTGCTTGAGCTGACCCGTCTTGGGTACTTGGGCTCGCTCTCTTCCGATCGCAGGTGCTTCTTCACTGTGTTGCGAGCCAGGCCTGTACGCCTTGAGATCTCGCGGATGGACATCTGATCCCTCAATGCCCAACGTCTGATGACATTCAATGTCGCCACGTCTATCACTCCTGAATTCCCCTGCTTTTAAAACAAGCAGGGTAGTGCCTACGTGGGTCAGATTTGGATGGAAATTACTGCGCTAACTGGATCAGATTTCGACGGAATTCAACACCCTCGGAAATTCGGGAGTTGAAGGGCAAAAAACCTTCTTCTCAATCGTTAATTCAGTACCGCTACCGGCTTGTTGTTCACCTAACGCCATAGCATCAAGGCTGACCAAGCCAAGCCACACGCTCAATAACAATTCGAAAGCAGTTTTCATTTTTGCTCCCCCATCCATCTATTCACTGATTCAAATTCTTCACCAAGCTGAGCACAAAGTTGTCGACTTTAAGAACTCGCAGGCCAGTGAGGTATGGTATCGCCCCCAGCGCGGCCAGTCACCCTCCGAAGTGAGGAAGGCGGAGCTTTCAGGCTAGATGTCTATTAATTGACCAGACGTTGGCGTGACACCTGGCTTCGTAAAGGGAATCTCCATGCAAAGCGCTTTCCTGTGCGAGTCGTTCCTACTCTCAGATCACCGTCCCTGACAGCGCTAATTGCCACAGCGCCGCCTCAACGCCCACCCAAAATAAGCCCCCTCCACCGCCATCACCCCGCCCCCCAGCGCCACCACGGCGCTGGTCCCTATGCGATCAATCAGGGCCGCGGCCAGCACCACGCCCAGGGACTGGCCCAGGAACAGGAATGATGCGAACAGCGAGACGGCGGTGCCGCGTGCCTCGGGCGCCATCTGCGTGGCGTTGGCTTGCATGACGTTGTGGAACATAAAGAAACCAAACCCCCCCACCAGGCTGGCCGGGATAGCCGGGCCCCAGTGCGGGATGTAGGCCACCGCCAGCGCGCTGATGCCGACCAGCGCGCCGCCCAACAACACCAGGCCGTGCTGGCCCAGGCGGGGGATCAACAGGCGGCCCACGACCATGTAGCCGACGCCGCCCAGGCCGAAGAGCGCCACGATGGCGCCCGAGACCGAGAGCGACAAACCCAGGGCATGGTGCAGGTGCGAGGCCCACATGGCCAGCACCCCAAAACCCATGGCGCCCTCGATCACGGCCAGCAGCAGGATGGTGCGCGACCAGGGGCGGCTGGCGATCAGCAAAGCCTGTTTGATGAAGTGCGGGCGCACCACGGGCGCTTGCGGTGTTGGCACGGCCTCTGCGACAGGCTGCGCTTTTTGCTGCCGGCGCAAGTCGCCCCACAGCAGCGAGCCCACGGTGCCGAACAGCAGCACGAGGAAGGCAAACGCCCAGCGCCAGCCGAGCGCATCGGTCAACAGCCCGCCGAGCAGCTGGCCGCAGACAATGCCCAGCGTGCTGCCCAGCCCCGTGCGGGTGAGCATCTCCTGCAGCTCATGGGGCGGCACGGCGTCGCCGACCCAGGCCATGCCCAGCGGGATCAGCGCGGCTGCCCCCAGGGCCATCATGATGCGGGCCAGCAGCAGCACGTCGAGGCTGGTGGCGAACACGGCCACCAGGCTGCCGACGCTGCAACCCAGCGCGGCAAAGGTCACGATGCGGAACTTGCCCAGCCTGTCGCCCAGCGGCCCGTAAAACAATTGCGAGATGCCGTAGGTGACGGCAAACACCGAGACGACCTGTGCCGCCTGCGCAAGGCTGACGGTGAAGACCCGCGAGAGCTCGGGCAGCATGGCGTCGCAAATGCGCTGCGCCACCATGCTCGAGAAGGTGGCGCACGAGAGCAGCAGGATGGAGCGGCGGGTGGCGGGGGAAATCGACGAAGTGGAGGAGCGGGTGGCGCCAGGCGCAGCGGCTGAAGTCATGAAGTGAAGGGGCCCGAATCAGGATGCAGCAGGCAACGCACCCACGCTGTGTTGGATTGTAGGCAAACACCTGTGAAACGTGCGGGCAAGCTGTATGTGTCGCCGCTCCTGTGCAAAATGGCAGGTCGACAAGCCCAGGAGACACCATGGACAGCGCAACACGCGCACCCCAAGCCGCGGCGGCCGTGAATATCAGCTTCCGGCCTTTAAAAACGAGCGACCTGCCCCTGCTGCACAGCTGGCTGTCGCGCCCGCACTGGACCGAGTGGTGGGGGCCGGCACCTACGTTCGCTGAGGTGCAAGCCGAATACGGCGCCTGGATCAGCGACCCGGCCCAGGTGCAGCCGCATATCGCGCTGCTGGACGGTGAACCCTTGGGCTACATCCAGTCCTATGTGGCCATGGGTTCGGGTGGCGGCTGGTGGGAAGCGGAAACCGACCCGGGCGTGCGCGGCATAGACCAGTCGATCGCCGACGCGGCGCAGCTGGGCAAGGGCCTGGGCACGGCGATGGTGAAGGCCTGGGTGGCGAAGCTGTTTGCCGACCCGCAAGTCACCCGCATCCAGACCGACCCGGACCCGCGCAATGCGCGCGCGATCCGCTGTTATGAAAAAGCCGGGTTTCGCGCGGTGGGGGAAGTGCAGACGCCGGATGGGACAGCGTTGCTGATGGTGTGCGAGCGCGGCGCATAGAAAAATATTAAAAATCTCTCAAAAATCATGTCGATTCCGCCACGGGCCGTTCGTCGTACAGGTAGAGGGCCGTCCTCTGCCCTCTCTACCTGTCATGAACCAAGGAACAAAGGAACAAAGGAAACACATCATGAGCACCAATACCGTCAAGCTTCACCGGGTTTTGCAATCCACCCCTGACCGGGTGTACCGCGCCTTCCTCAGCCCCGCCGCCATGAGCAAATGGCTGCCGCCCCACGGCTTTACCGGCACCGTTCATGAAATGGACGCCAAGGTCGGCGGCAATTACAGGATGTCGTTCACCAACCACAGCAACGGCCACAGCCACTCGTTCGGCGGCACCTACCTGGAACTCAAGCCCGGCGAGCGCCTGCGCTACACCGCCAGCTTCGACGACCCCAACCTGCCGGGCGAGATGACCACCACCATCACGCTGGCCAAAGTCTCTGCCGGCGTGGAAATGCACGTGGTGCAGGAAGGCATTCCGTCAGTGATCCCCGCGGACCAGTGTTATGTGGGCTGGCAACAGTCGCTGGTGCTGCTGGGCAAGCTGGTGGAGGCGGAGGTTGGCGAGTAAGGGGACGCGCTGACTTTCCCACGCCGATCCAAGGAAGCACGTCAGGGCGTGGCGGTGGCGGGCGCGCGCTGCTGCGTGGGGCGCTGGGTGCGGACGTAATTCAGCTCGTTCTGGGCACGCCTGTCGTTCTTGTCGAGCTCCAGGCACTGCAGGTAGACCTTTTCGGCATCGTCCCAGCGGCCTTGCTCGACATAGACATAAGCGATGCCGCGCCAGGCGCGGGACAGCTCTTTGTTCTTGACCTCGGGCGGCGAAAACTCCTTGGCGGCGGATTCGGCTTGTGCAAAAATTTTCAGGGCCTGGGGCCAGTCGCGTTGCCCGAGGTAGACGGTTCCGAGCTCGCCCAGGTACTGCGAGTTCCGGGGCGCCAGGGCCAGGGCGGCCTCGAGTGCGCTGCGCGCTTCGGCCGGGCGTTTGAGTTCGATCAGCGCATAGGCTTTGAGGTACCAGGCGTCTGACCAGACCTGCGGCACGATGATGGCGCCCCGCTTGGGCTCTTCCGTGGCGTTGGCCGCCTTCACAAGGTAGAGCAGCTGTTCAACCCGCGTGCGGCCGGTGTAGGGCCTGAATTTTTCGTCCTTGTAGCGCAGCTCATAGGCGGCGATGATTTTGTCGAAGTGCTCGGTGATGGCGCGGGCGGGCTGGCGGAGCTGCAACAGCTGGGCGCCGGCCATCAGTTGCTGCTCCAGCGCGGCATCTTCGGGGTTGGCCGCGGCCTGTGGGGGCGCGTTGGGTGTGGCGGGCTGGCTGAAGGCGGGAGAAGCGGCAAAGACGGAAAAAGCCAGCGCCGTTGCCGCCAGCCAGGCCGTTTGTTGTTTTGACATCTCGCGCATCATGAGGCTCCAGGTTAGCGGGCACAAAAGAAAACCAGCCCCACCATAGCAAAGCTAGGGCCGCAGGCTGTCCTTGATCTGCGTATAGACAGGATCTTGCAACCAGGCGGCGGTGCTTTTGGGGAAGGGCCTGATGCCGCCCGGGTCCGGCAACACGACGTCGGGGCCGGCGTTGCCGGGTGTCAGGACCTTGCCCGATGGCAGACCGAGCATGCCGATCTCATAACGGACACCGGCCATGCCGCCGGCCTCATCCACGGATTCCAGCACGTCGATGCCGAAACCGGATGCGTCGGGCGGCTGCCCCACCAGCTGCGCGCCATTGAATTCACGCAAGGCGCCCGCCAGCCAGGCGGCGCCACCACCGGTTTCGCCGTCGACCAGCACCAGCCATTTCCCGGGCACCAGCCATTCACGCAGTTCGAGCATGCCGGTGGCGTTCAGGCCTTTGATGCGATTCACGCTGTCGGTGGCCGAAAAAGGCTGGGCCAGTGTGCTGCCGGGGCGGTACTGCACGGGCTGCCAGGCGCCCGCCCCGCCATGCTTGCCGAGCAAGGCCAGCGTCCACTGGACAACATCCAGTCTGCCGCCGGGGTTGCCGCGCAGGTCCAGCACACGCACGCCGCTATCGTCGGCAGGCTCCGCGCGCAAGCCTTCCAGGAGGCGGGCCGGCGTGTCTTCAAAAAAAGCGGCCAGGCGGATGTAGAGGTGGCCGGGCGCCCACCCCACCACCACGGTTTTGTCGTACACCGAAGGGGCGCGGGCGATGCTGCGGGTTTGCGGCGGCTCGCCGGGGCGCTGCGAGACCAGTTGCAGGGGGGCCACCGTGGAGTGGTACAAAAGCTCAAAAAACTCGGCGCCGCCCATGTCCACAAGCGGCAGGCCGTCGAGGTTGACCAGCACGTCGCCGGCTTGCAGGCCGGCTGCCGCCGCGGGGCTGCCTGCCACGGTGTCGCGCACCACCCACCGGCCATCGACGCGGACCGCGACCAGGCCCGGATCGAAACGGCCGCCTTTGCGCCACCGGTCAAATTCCACCGGTGTGTAATAACGGCCGCGCGGGCCCATGAGTTTCATGATGCGGCGTTTGCATTGCAGGGCCAGCCGGTTGACCTCGGCCTGCGGGGACTGGTGCCACTCGACGACCAACAGGCCCAGGGCACGCCCCGCCTGCTCCGGATCATTGGGCGCGGCGGCGAGTTCGGGTGGCACTGTCTTTTGGGCGCAGGCTTCGTACAGCTGCGCATAGCTGTGCACCGCGAGCGCCTGACTATGCATGGCCTGCATCAGGTAAGTCACCTCCAGCACATTGCGCTTGGCGGGCTGTGCCTGCGCGGGCGCGGCCGCCAGCAGCGCCAAGACAGCCAGCAAGCCGGCAGCCTGTAATTTGCGTATCACAAGGCCTTGCCCAGCCGCCCCACCCCCTCTTCAATCTTCGCCACATCCGCCGTCGCAAAGCTCAGGCGCAGGGTCGCAAGATCGGGATTGGCCGCGTAGAACGGCGCACCGGGCACAAAGGCGACGAGCTGCTCGATCGCCTTCTTCGCGAACTCGCCGGCGTCCTTGCTTTTGCCGTTGGCGCCGGTGAGGCGGGCCCAGAAGAACAGGCCGCCTTGCGGCTGGGTGAATTCAATCGCGTCGCCGAGTTCACGCTTCAGGGCATTGCCCATGGCGGTGGCGCGCTCGCCGTAGACCTTGCGCACGCGCTTGAGGGTGTCGGGCATGCGGCCGGCTTTGAGGTACTGGGCGGCGGTGGCCTGGGCGAAGGTGCTGGTGTGGGCGTCGCTGAACTGTTTGCACATGGTGGCCTTGGCCAGCAGCTCGGCGGGGGCGACCATCCAGCCCACGCGCAGGCCGGGGCTCAGCACTTTGCTGAGGGAGCCGCAGTGGGCGAGCAGCTCGCGGCTGCCGGGCACGCTGGGGCTGAGGGCCAGCAGCGAGGGCGGCGGCGCTTCGCCAAAAAAGAGGTCGCCATAGGGGTCGTCCTCGACGATGAGGGTCTGGTGTTTGACGGCCATTTCGAGCACCTTCTTGCGGCGCTCCAGGCTCAGCAGCGCACCGCTGGGGTTGCCGAAGGTGGGGATCAGGTAGACGAACTTGGGTTTGTGCTGGGCGATGAGCTGCTCAAGCTCGTCGGTCTTGACGCCGTGGGCGTCTATCGGCGCGCTGATGAGTTCGGCGCCGTAGAGGCGGAAGCACTGGATGGTGGCCAGGAAGGTGGGGCCTTCGACGATGACCTTGTCGCCGGGGGAGATCATGGTCTTGCCGAGCAAATCAAGCGCCTGCTGGCTGCCGGTGGTGACGATAAGGTTCTCGGGAGCGACGTCTTTGGCGCCCTTGGTGGCCATGAAGGCGCTGAGCTGTTCGCGCAGGGGGCCGTAGCCTTCGGTGGCGCCGTATTGCAGCGCGCCGCCGGGTTCTTCATTGAGGGCCTTGTTGCTGGCCTCCTGGATGCCGGCCACGTCGAACATGGCGGGGTCGGGGAAGCCGCCGGCAAAGCTGACGATGCCGGGCTTGCCCAGCAGTTTGAACAATTCGCGGATGGCGGAGGTTTCAACGTTGTTGAGGCGGTCGGCAAAGTGCAGGGGCATGTTCGGTTTCTCGCTTTCTGGGCTGCATTGTCGCCAATTTGGGCGGGGGTTGCGCGCTGCCGGGCGACTGGAGGACATTCTTGAGGGTGGTTGACAGAGTGTTGATCTAGAGTAATACTCCAGTCATGCGCGACGCCGACACCCCTTCCTCCGCCCCTGCCCCCACCCGAGACCGCCTGCTGGAGGCCGCCACCAAGGTGTTCCTGGCCCAGGGTTTCACTGCCGCCTCGATGGACATGGTGCGCCAGGAGGCGGGGGTGAGCAACGGCAGCCTCTACCACCACTTCCCGACCAAAGCGCTGCTGGCGGACGCGCTGTATGCGCACACGCTGCGCGACTTCCATGCGGCGCTGACGGCGCCGATTGCCGGCAAGGCCTCGGCGCAGGCCGGGGTCAAGGGCCTGCTGCGGGCCTATATCCAGTGGGTGCTGCAACACCCCGAGCAGGCGCAGCTGCTGCACGCGCTGCGGCGCGGCGGCGGCGTGACGGACGGTGCCGAAATCAACGCGGCCAATGAACAGGCCTTCGGCGCGCTGAAGGCCTGGATGGAGCAGCGCATGGAGGCCGGCGAGATGCGGGCCATGCCTTTTCACCTGTGGATGGCGCTGGTGTTTTCGCCGGCGATGTCGCTGACGCAGCGCTGGGCCAGCCAGCCGGCGCCGGCCGTCGCGCCCAAGGTGCGGGCCGCGCTGGAGCATGCGGCCTGGATGGCCGTGGCGCCCTGAACCCTCCACCTTCTTCACCTTCAACCAAGGAGTACTTGCATGAAAGTTGTCAACGTTCATCAACGCCTTTTGCATGCCAGCCCGGAACGGGTGGGCGCCCTCATCGATGCGCTGGGCTCGCCCGCCGATACGCTGTGGCCCGGAAAGGCTTGGCCGCGCATGAAGCTCGACAGGCCGCTGGCCGTGGGGGCCATTGGCGGGCATGGGCCGATCCGTTATACGGTGGAGGCGTACACGCCGGGCCAGTCGGTGCGCTTCCGCCTGACCGCGCCCAAAGGCTTTGAGGGCTGGCACGGCTTTGAAGTGCTGGACGCCACACCCGCGCATTGCGTGCTGGAGCACCGCATCGAGATGCGGGCGCGCGGCCCCGCCCTGCTCTACTGGCCGCTGGTGATTGGGCCGCTGCACGACGTCTGCGTGGAAGACGTGCTGTCGCAGGCGCAGCTCTCGCTGGGCCTGGAGCCCCGGCCCGTGCCCTGGACGGCGCGCGTGCGCCTGCTGCGCTGGCTGGCTTCGGGCGGCAGGCGGCCGGCGCCGCCGTTCGCGCGGGGGCAGCATGCCCGCTGACGTGTTGATGTGGGCGCGCGAGATGCTGGGCCGGCAGCCCTTCAGCGCGATGCTGAATGCGCAGCTAGATGCCTTCTCGCCCGGCAGTGCCGAGCTGTCGGTGCCGGTGGTGCCCGGCTTGTTGCAGCAGCACGGTTTTGTGCATGGCGGTGTACTGTCTTACCTGGCGGATAACGCGCTCACGTTTGCGGGCGGCTCGGTGCTGGGCGACTCTGTCACGTCGGAGTTCAAGATCAACTACCTGCGCCCGGCCAAAGATGCCGATCGCCTGCTGGCCGTGGCCACGGTGGTGGGCAGCGGCAAGACGCAGGCAGTGTGCCGCTGCGACATCTTTGTGATGCGCGGGGAAGAGCGCACCTTATGCGCCGCGGCGCAGGGCACGATTCGTAAAGCGGCCTAGGAACTGTTGACAGGCCAGGCCTCACAAAACGCAGTGCCGGCGGGACCGTACAGGCCAGGCCATCTGATCGCCTTTGAACGATATATTGACAATATTGTATAAAAACGATATTGTGCAAATATCACTCAAAGGTGGTATCAATGAGCACGCTTCAAACCTTTCCCGTTCAGACATCAGCACAGCTGTCAGTGCATTTGAAATCGCTGCGAAAAGCACGCGGGCTGACGCAGACCGCGTTGGGTCAGCGCATAGGCGTCAAGCAGGTCCGCATGGCCGATATTGAAAAAAATCCCGGCGCGGTGAGCCTCGACCAGTTGCTTCAGGTGTTGCACGCGCTGGACGCGCGAGTACTTCTGGCGGACTTGCGGCGGTATGCCGAGACCGACACACCATCCGCCCCCACCGCAAACAGCCCCACAGCCGATTGGTAGCCCGAGAAAGCGCTTGAGAAAATCATGACGAGACAGTTTCAAAAGGTGGCCCATGGCATTCGCCGATCTTGATGTGTGGATGAACGGCCAGCACGTGGGCCTGTGGTTCTGGACGCGCACCGGCACCCCGGGCTTTCGCTACGACGAGAGCTGGCTGCGCTCGCCCCAGGCGCGTCCGCTGTCGGTCTCGCTCCCCATGCCGGCCGGCGGCGGCGACGTGATGGGCGCCAAGGTCGAGCATTACTTCGACAACCTGCTGCCCGACAGCAGCCGCATCCGCGAACGGCTACGGCGGCGCTTCGGGACCTCTTCCATTCGCGCGGCGGACCTGCTGGCCGCCGTGGGCCGCGATTGCGTAGGTGCGCTTCAGTTGATGCCACAAGGCCTGCAGCCACCGCCGCACGACCGCATCGACAGCACGCCGCTGAGCGACAACCAGGTGGAGAAGTTGCTGGGCGAGATAACCGGGGACGGCGCGGAAGGCGCCTCGCTGGCGGATGACTTCCGGATCTCGATTGCCGGTGCGCAGGAAAAAACAGCACTGCTGCGCATTGGCCAGCGCTGGCACCTCCCGTCAGGCTCTACACCGACCACGCACATCTTCAAGCTGCCACTGGGCCTGGTGGGCAATATGCGCGCCGACATGACGGACTCGGTGGAGAACGAATGGCTCTGCGCTACCTTGCTGGGCGAATTGGGGTTTGAGGTCGCGCCGACGGAGATGGGCCGCTTCGGCAACCGAAAAGTGCTGATCGTGGAGCGCTTCGACAGGCGCTGGATGGACGGCGGCGCATGGATCGCGCGGCTGCCGCAAGAGGATTTCTGCCAGGCCACCGGGACACCCGGCGACCTCAAGTATGAAAGCGACGGCGGCCCCGGCATACGCGCGGGCCTGGACTTGCTGGGCGGTGGCAGCAATGCCCGCGCGGACGCGCTGCATTTCGCGCAGGTCCAGCTGGCCTTCTGGATCATGGGGGCCACCGACGGCCATGCCAAGAATTTCTCGATCTTCCTGGAGCGCGGCGGCAGCTTTCGCATGACGCCGCTGTACGACGTGCTGTCGGCCTGGCCCATCATTGGCAGCGGTCCCAACCAGGTCAGCCCGCGCCGCGCCAAACTGGCCATGGCCTTGCGCAACAAGAATACGCACTACCACCTGCACGAAATCCGCACGCGCCACTGGGAAGCCCTGGCGCGGCAAAGCGGCGTGCCGGGCGCCTTCGACCAGATGGTGGCGCTGGTGCTGCAGGTGCCCGACGCGCTGGAGCGCGTGGCCGAACAACTGCCGCCGGACTTCCCCAAGCCGGTGTTCACGGCCATACGCAACGGCATGCTCGCGCAGGCCGAAAAATTTGTGGCCGAACTTTCATGACAGAGCTTGAGCTTCAACCCGCGGCCCGCCACGCCTACATCGCCCGCATCAACCGCGTGGTGGACCACATCAGCGCCAACCTGGCCGGCACGCTGGACCTGCAGGCGCTGGCCGACGTGGCGTACTTCTCACCCTGGCACTTTCACCGGGTGTTCCAGGCGGTCACGGGTGAAACCCTGGCCGACTGCGTGCGCCGCCTGCGGCTGGAGGCCGCGGCCCAGCGCCTGATTTTTACGCCGCAGACGGCGCTGCAGATCGCGCTCGACACCGGCTTCGCTTCAGCGGAAGTCTTCAGCCGCGCCTTCAGGGCCCACTTCGGCATGACGCCCACGGCCTGGCGGCGCGGGGGCTGGCGCGAGTGGGCGACGCGCCGGCAGATTGAACTTAGCAAGATTCATCAAGGCAATCACAAGCCGAATCAAGACTCCATCATGGCGTTGTTCAAAGATAGAACCCTCTGGCCCGCCGGGCCGGTACCTTCATCCGAAAAGACCCTTGCCATGCACATTGAACTCAAAACCCTTCCCCCCATGCGCCTGGCCTATATGCGCAACACGGGGCCCTACGGCGACGGCGTGGCGCAGCTGTGGCAGCGCTTTGCCGCCTGGTGCGGCCAGCACGGCTACATGAACCCGCGCCCCAAGATGTACGGCATCAGCCAGGACAACCCCGAGATCACGCCGGCCGACAAGTGCCGCTACGACGCCTGCATCGAGGTGAATGAAGCCTTCAAGCCGCAAGGCGAGATAGGCGTGCAAAACTTCGGCGGCGGGCGCTATGCCTGCGGCCGCTTCACCGGCAAGCCGGGCAACGAGGTGCACGAAGCCTGGATGCACATGTTCGCCGAGTGGCTGCCGCAAAGCGGCTACCAGCCGGACAACAAACCGGCGCTGGAACTGTACGAAGAAGACTTTGTGATGGACCCGAAAACGGGAAACTTCAGCTGCTGGCTGTGCGTTCCGGTCAAGACGCTATAAGGCCTGCGCCGGCTCAATCAAGGCGAATGCCGGCGCGTGCCACCGTCGCGCGGTAGCGCGTGATCTCGGAATCCATCAAGTCACGCAGCGCCTGCGGGCCCAGGAAGGCCGGCTCCAGGGACTGCTGCTGCAGCTTCCTGCCCACCGCGGGCTCGGCGATGATGGCCGTCAGCGCCTGCTGCAGCTGGTCACGCACGGCAGGCGAAATACCCGCCGGCGCGGCGATCGCGTACCAGCCGTCCAGCAACGCCGACGACAACTGCAGCTCGCCATACGCGGGCACGCCGGGGATCTGGGCGGAGCGCTTTTCGCTGACGACCGCGAGGGCTCGCAGCTTGCCGGACTGCACCAGCGGATTCACGGCCGCCAGGGTGTCTATGCCCATGCTCACGTCCGCGCGCACCACACCGATATCGGCCTCGGCGCTGCCTTTATAGGGAATGGCGGAGAACTTCACGCCCGAGGCATTGGCCAGCATCTCGCCGGCCAGGTGCGGCGCCGAGCCGGCGCCGAAGGTGGCATAGGTCACGGTGCCCGGCTCGGCCTTGGCTTTGGCCAGCACGTCCTTGAGCGTTTTGTACGGCCCGGTGGATGAAGTCACCAGCACCAGCGGCGTGCGCGCGACCATGGCGATGGGCGAGAGCTGCTTGAAGGGGTCGTAGCCCAGCTTGCTGCGCACCGCGGGGTTGACGGTGTAGCTGGTGGAGCCCGAGAACAGCAGCGTGTAGCCGTCGGGCTCGGCCGCGATGACCATGCCCACGCCAATGGCCGTGGCGGCGCCGGGCTTGTTGTCGATGACCACGGGCTGGCCCAGGCGGGCACTGAGCCGCTCGCCGATGATGCGGGCCGCGACATCGGTGCCACCACCCGGCGGGAAGGGAACCACCATCCGTATCGGCCTGGTGGGCCAGGCCTGTGCCTGTGCCAAGTCCGAAAGCGCGAGGGCCGAACAGGCAGCGCCAACCAGGAGGGCCGTGTGAAGCAGGGACCGGCGTGAAGCGGAAGGCATGGGCATCTCCAATGAGGCAATAGTTAGCAGTAGGTGGCAATAACAACTCAGGCAGCGGCCGACGCCGCATGCCAGGGCAAGCCGGCGGGCTCGCCCAGGTCCCAGTAGAGGCCGGCCATGATGCGCAGGCCCTCGCGCGCCACCGGCGCCAGCAGGTGTTCGTCCGGCGCGTGCTGCGCGCAGGCCGGGTAGGAGTGCGGCACCCACAGCGTGGGCAGGCCCAGCAGGTCGGCGAACACGTCGTTGGGCAGGGAGCCGGCCAGGTTGGGCAGCGTGACGGTGGGCTTGCCGCTGCTCAGCGTGATGGAGCGCTGCGCCCAGCCCACCCAGGGGTGGTCCAGGTCCAGGCGCGTGGCCGCACCGGTGAGCGTGATCTCGACTTCGACGCGGTTGAAGCCGTAGCGGTCCAGGTGCTTGCGCAGGATGCCGGCGAGGTCCTGGTAAGGCGTGCCGACCACAAAGCGCAGCTGGCAATGGGCTACGGCCTCGGCGGGAATCGCGTTGACGGGGCGCTGCGGCGAGCCGGCGCCCAGCGCCAGCACTTCGATCGTGTTCCAGCCCATCAGGCGTTCGGCGGTGCTGAGGCCGGGCTCGCCCCAGCCGGCGTCGGGCAGCGGGTCGTCTTCGCCGCCGCCAATGTCCACACCGGCCAGCGCGCGGCGCACGGATGGGGGCAGCATGCGCGGCTTGAGGGCCGGCACCTGGATGCGCCCGCGCGCATCGACCAGCGAGGCCACGGCGCCGGCGAGCACGCTGGCCGGGTTGAGCAAGGCACCGCCCCAGTTGCCCGAGTGGTATGCCTTGTCGCGCGCGCGCAGGCGCAGGCTGAAATTGACGGCGCCGCGCGAGCCCAAAAACAGCGTGGGTTTGTCGGCATGCACGCGCGGGCCGTCGCAGGCGATCAGCAGGTCGGCCTTGAGTTGCGCGCGCTGGCTTTCGCAAAAAGCGTGCAGGCCGGGCGAGGCGGCCTCTTCGCCCATCTCGAGCAGCAGCGTGGCGTTGTAGCCGAGGCGGCCGCCGCGCGCCTTGATCACGCTGGCCAGCGCGCCGAGGTTGATGGTGTGCTGGCCCTTGTTGTCGGCGGTGCCGCGGCCGTACCAGCGCTCGCCTTCGCGAACGATGTCCCAGGGCTGCAGCCCCTCGCGCCAGCGCCCTTCCTGACCGCTGACCACATCGCCGTGGCCGTAGGTCAGCACCGTGGGCAGCGCCGCATCTTCCACGCGCCGCGCCAGCAGGAAAGGGCCGGCGCCCTCGACCGGATTGGGCACGACGCTGCAGGAAAAGCCGAGCGCGCGCAGCGAGTCCGTCATCTCGCCGTGCAGGTAGTCGGCCAGCGCGGGGTTGGGCCGGCCGGTGTCGCTTTCGGTACGCAGCGCGACGCGCCTTTGCAGGACGTCAAAAAAATGGCCCTCGTCAAACCAGGCCGCGGCGGCATCAAGGCAATCTGATCTCAGCATGTTTCTGTTTTTATAAAAGCCGCGCGGCACGGGGAGCACGGCATGAAACCAAATGTAGGAAGAATCGGGGTTTACTACAATGAGAGATATAGCAACAAGCCATTGCCTTTTTGGCAAATCATGGCTTTCACCGCCGGGGCGCCCCGCATGAAAACCTCTTTTTTCAGCACACAGATCCGCTACTTCCTCGAGGTGGCCCGCACCGGTTCGGTCAGCCAGGCCGCGGCGCAGTTGCACGTGGCGGCCTCGGCCGTGAGCCGCCAGGTCGGCAAACTCGAAGACCAGTTGGGCTGCGCGCTGTTCGAGCGCAAGGCGCGCGGCATGGTGCCCACGGACGCGGGCGAACGCCTGATGGCCCACGTGCGCGCGGGCAGCGACGACGCCGAACGCGTGATGGAACAGGTGCGCGGCCTGGCCGGCCATAGCGCGCGGCGCGTGCGCGTGGCCTGCACCGAGGGCTTCGCGACGGGCTTCATGCCGGAAGTCATGACCGGCTTTCGCCATAGCCACCCCGAGGCGCTGATTGAACTGAGTGTGGGCTCGCCCGAGGCTGTCAGCCGCCTTCTGCTGCAGGGCGAGACCGACGTGGTACTCAAATACAGCGTGGCGCCGGAAAAAGGCGTGACGGTGCGGCATGCGGCCACCGCGCCCATCTACGCCCTGATGCTGCCCACGCACCCGCTGGCGCGGGCCCGCGCGGTGACGGCTGCCGCCGTCGTGAAATATCCGCTGGGCATCAGCGCCAAGGGCATGACGGGCCGCCAGCTCTTCGACATGGTGGCCAGCATCCAGGGCCTGGAGTACCAAACCTCGGTGGTCAGTAATTTTTCCTCGGCGCTGCTGCCCAGCGTGCGCAGCGGCGACATCATGCTGTCAGGCTATCTGACGGCCGCGCACCTGATACGCCAGGGCCAGTTGGTCGCCGTGCCTTTTGCCGAGCCGCAGCTGCGCCAGCGCGTGCTGCAGGTGCTGTCGCTGGAGGGCCAGACGCTGGCGCCGCTGGTGCTGACCTTCACCACGCAGTTGATCGCCGCCATACGCCAGTCGGGCGACGGCATGGCGCCGGCCCGCAAGCGCGCCGCGAAAAAGAGCGGCTGAGCGCCCTGCCCTACAAGCCTGGCAGCGGCAGCAGCTTGCCTTCGGCCGATGAGGGCGGCGCGATGCGCAGCACGCGCGACAGCGTGGGCGCGATGTCCACCACCTCCACGCGCGCATCGACGCGGCCGGCTTTGACCCAGGCGGGGCCGTAGACCAGGATGGGCACCTGGGTGTCATAGGGATGGGGGGAGCCATGCGTGGCAACCGTGTTGCCGAACATCCAGCCGGGTTTGGGCGAATACTGCACGTCACCCGAAACATCGGGGTGCCAGGATTTTCGGATCTGCTCGAAGAAAGGCGCGCCGGCGCGGCTGCCGCTTTGCAGCTCGCGCCGGGTATAGGCTGCGGCAAAACCGGGCTCGGCCATCAGCAGCGCACGGGTTTCTTCGGCCAGGGCATCGGCATCGGCTTTCTTTTGCGCAATGAGCTGTTTGTTGAGCAGCACGCTGGAGCCCGAGAAGCCCGCGGCCCACTTGCCTTCGCCGAAACGTTTCTCCAGCCCGGCGTTGACGCGGGCCAGCACCTGGCTGCCGTTGATGCGGCCGGACTCGCGGCCCTGGCTGGCGTTGTATTCGGGCGATGGCATGAAGCCGTGGTCGGCGGTGAGAACAGCGATGTAGTTGTCCTTGCCGATGCGCGCGTCCAGGTCCTGGAAGAAAGCCTGCAGCAGGCGATCCAGCTGCAGCAAATGGTCGTGCGAGAGGCGCGACTCGGCGCTGAAGGCGTGGTTCACATAGTCGTGGCCGGAGAGACTGACCGAGAGGATGTCGGGAATGTCGTCCTGGCCCAGCTGCTCGCCGGCGATGGCGGCGCGCGCGAAGTCCAGCGACATCGCATCGACAAAGGGGCCGCGCAACAGCGAGTTGTAAAAACGCGGGCCGGGCGCCGTGTCGTCCTTCGCACCGTACAGCGCCGGCAGGCCGCCGCCCGCCGGGCCGTACCAGGGCTGCTGGTCGGGCAGCGAGCGCGCGTAGGCGGCTTCGGGCAGCAAGGCCTTCCATTCGGCCTTGAAGTAGCGGTCGGCCGGCTTGCCTGCGTTGAAGCGATCGACCCAGGCCGGGTGCGCGGCCATGTAGTGGGTGCTGGAGGCGAACTGGCCGGTGGCGCCCATATACATATAGGCGATGCCGGTCTTGCCCGCGGGCAGGATGGCGCCGCGGTCCTTGCCCGAGATGCCGATGACCTTGGAGCGGCCGTCGACGCGGCGCAGCACGTCGCCGACGGTTTCGGCCTTAAGGTTTTTCGGGCTGGTGCCGTCGAGCGCGTTGGTCGTGTGGCCTATGTAGGTGGCGGCTGTGTCGCCGGTGCAGTACACCGGCTCGGCCGTGACCGGGTCGCGCCAGTCGTTGCCGATGATGCCCGTGCGATGCGGATAGGCGCCGGTGAGCATGGTCGCGTGGCCGGCCGCAGTGACAGTGAAGGCATGGCCGTAGTGCGCATTGGCGAACCAGGCGCCGCGGTCCAGGAAGCGCGCGAAGCCGTCGGGCGCGAGCTGGTCGCGGTAGTCCAGCACCTGGCGCTGCGGCAGGCCGTCGACAACGAGCAAGACCACCAGTTTGGGGCGCGGCGCATTGCCCGGCGCGGCGGCGCAGCTGACAAGCAATGTGGCGGCCAGGGAAGCGGCCAGCAGGCGTAAAAGAGTGTGAGCTTTCATGGCTGCGATGCTAAAGCAGTTCAGGCCGCGTCAACCCCCGTAATGACCCGCGCCGGCCGCATCGCCATTGGCCGCGCATCATGCACTGCATGGTTCCAGCGAGTTGCAAGAAAATGTTGCCACTCTGTTGACGCTGCGTTTTTGCCACTATTCACCTGCACCTTTTAGGGGCGGGGATTGACGCAGATTTTGCTTATGGGGCAGGATGGCCTCATGGTGAACAGCATCGCGCCCTACGTGGCCACCCCTGGACACGCGGAAGTCGAGCGTGTGGTGACAGCCAGCATCTGCCACATGAAGGAAGGCATCTACGCGCAGATGGAGGACATACGCGCGCACTCGCTGCGCCACAACGCGGTGGACGGCATCCACGCGATCCTGCAGTACCAGAGCGGCTGGTTCATTCATTGGGCGGAAGGCCCTTCGCCGGCGCTGCGCGCCCTGCTGCAGCGCGTGGCCGAAGATCCGCGCCACCACTCGCCGCATACCGTGCACCTGAGCCGGGGGCGGCGCATCCTGCCCACGCCATGGTCCATGGTGATGTCGCAGGCCACCGAATCGGCCGTGCAGTTCGGCCGCCGCGTGATGGCGCTGCGCGAGCAGTTCGAAAAAGGCGTGCAGTACGCGCCCTCCTCCGTGCTGCGGCGCCTGTCGGCGCCCATGCAGTTGCCGCAGGCGCAGGGCCTGGCCGATCCCGATGCCTTTCACCGGGTCGGCATTTGCGCGGCCGGCGGCAACGAGGCCTTCGCCATGGTCGCCTGGCTGGCGCAGCGCACCGGCGGGACCGTGGCCAAGCGGCGCTTCGCGGGCGAACAGGACATGGACGGCAGCAGCGAGTACGTGGAGTTCATGGAAAGCGGGCACCCGTGCCGCATGATCGCGGTGGCGCGCAACGGCCTGACCCACGGGCTGCGCCGCGCCTTCCTGCCGGACTGGCCGCATTTTGTGATGCTGTTCAGCGGCGCGCCCAAATTCGACGACGCGCTGATGGGCCGCATGACCGCGGCCTGCGAGGGCCTGCCGGTCACGCCCACCTTGCTGGGGATCGCCCCGAATGCCGAAACCCACGAACGCATGCAGGCCGCGGCCCAGGCAGCGCACCTGGCCTACCTGGCCGCCGACACCGCCAGGCCCGATGACTGCAATGCCATCTGGCAGGCGGTGCAGGCGCAGCTCCAGCGCGCCGGCGAACCGCCGAGCTCGGTGTGGGACGTGCCGCGCATGGCGGCCTGAGACGGCACCCACCCGCGGCCGATACACTGCGGGGCATGAAAAAAGAAGCCATCGCCCCGTTCTTCGCCACCCTCAAGGCCGCCAACCCGATGCCGGTGACGGAGCTTGAATACACCAGCGTGTTCGAATTGCTGGCCGCCGTGCTGCTGAGCGCGCAGGCGACCGACGTGGGGGTGAACAAGGCCACACGCAAGCTCTACCCGGTGGCGAATACGCCGCAGGCCATCCTCGATCTGGGGCTCGAGGGACTGGAGTCCTACATCCGCACCATAGGCTTGTACCGCACCAAGGCCAAAAACCTGCTGGCGACCTGCGAGATATTGGTGAAGCAGCACGGCGGCCAGGTGCCGCGCACGCGCGAGGCGCTGGAAGCCCTGCCGGGTGTGGGGCGCAAGACGGCCAATGTGGTGCTGAACTCGGCCTTCGGCGAGGCGGTGATGGCGGTGGACACGCACATCTTCCGCGTGAGCAACCGCACCGGCCTGGCGCCCGGGAAAAACCCGCTGGAAGTGGAGATGAACCTGCTCAAGCGCGTGCCCACCGAGTACCTGGTGGACGCGCACCACTGGCTGATCCTGCACGGGCGCTATGTGTGCATCGCGCGCAAGCCGCTGTGCTGGCAGTGCGCGGTGGCGCCCTGGTGCGATTACGAACCGAAGACGCCGCCGCCTGCTGCTTGACGGGAACTCGCCTTAACGCGCGAAGGTGCCGTCGGCGCGAATCATCGTCAGGTTGACGAATCGTGAGCCCAGGTTGCTCTGCTTGCTGTAGGTGATCGCATAGCCGCCCAGGTCTTCACTGGTGAAGCCTTCCATCGTGCTGATCAGCTTGGCACGCGTGACGGGCGCCGGCGTCTTCTGCAGCGCGCGGACCACCAGCTTGGCGTTGAGGAAACCTTCCATGCTGTTGTAGCTGAACTTCTTGTCGGCAGTTCCCGAGATCACGGTCTGGTATTCCTTCACGGCGGCGTTGCCAAGTTCTGTGAAGGGGTAAGGCACGACCTGGGAGACGATGACACCGGCGGCCGGCTCCTTGAGTTCGGCGTGCAGGCCCGAGGACACGCTGAGCACCATGAACTGCGCGCTCGCGCCCTTGGCCTTGTAGGCTTTGATGAAGGCGGCATTCGGCTTGGCCTGGGCGATCAGTATCACGGCCTGCGGTTGGGCGGCGGCGATCAGGTCCACCGCCTTGGCCACGTCCACCGTGCCGCGCGGCACGGGTGCCACGGCGACCGGCGCGGCATTGCGCTTTTGCATGGCGGCATTGAGCGCCTCCAGGCCTTCCTTGCCGAAGGCGTCGTCCTGGTAGGCGACGCCGATCTTGTTGATGCCTATGGTCCAGGCATGGTTGACGGCGGCCTCGATCTCGTCGGTGGTGCTGGCGCGCACGTGGAACAGGTTGGGCACAAAAGGATCGCGCAGCGACTTGGCGCCGCTGGTGTTGCCGATCTGGGCAATGCCCGCGCCCTGGACGATGGGCACGATTTTCAGCATGTTGGCGGTTCCGCGAAAGCCCACCAGGGCCACCGCGTTCTGCTCGATCAGCGCCTTGGTGTTGTCGGCGGTCTTGTCGGGGTTGAAGCCGTCGTCCAGGCTGACGAGCTTGATCTTCTCGCCGCGTATGCCGCCTTTTTTGTTGACGTCGTCAAAGTAGGCATTCATGCCGCGCACGTAGTCGGTGGTGAGCGCGGCGCTGGTGCCGGAGAGGTCGCCCGAGTGGCCCAGGATGATGTCGGCCGAGGCGCCCACGCTGGCGGCGCACAGGAAAAAACCGGCCAGCAGACGGCCGGCCCTTGAAAAATTCACAACTGTCATGAAACGATCCCTACCCTTGTTGAAAAATTGTTGTTCATAAAAAACCGGCTCAGGGCCGGTCTGGAGCTGCTCACAAAACCCAGCGAAGCGGTCCTGGCTAGGCGCGTCGCCGCAGACAGTGCTACAGCACGGCAAGGCGGCGCAACAACGCCAGGAGGGTTTTTGAGTAGCTCCTCATCAAGCGTCAATCTTGACCTTGGCTTGCTCCGCTACCTGCGCCCACTTCTTCTGCTCTGCCTTGATGAAGGAGGCAAACTTCTCGGTGCTGCCGCCGCCGTCTTCGGCGCCATACTGCTCCATCTTTTCCTGCACGTCGGACATGGCCAGCACCTTGTTGACGTCTTCGTTCATGCGCTGCACCATGGCCGGCGGCATCTTGGACGGGCCCATGAGGCCGTACCACACCGTCGCCTCGAAGCCCGGAAAGCCGGATTCGGCCATGGTGGGCACGTTGGGATGGCCTTTGGCGCGCTTCAGGCGCGTCTGCGCCAGCGCGATGGCCTTGCCGCTCTTGACGTGCGGCGTGGCCGAGGTCATGGTTTCAAAGCAGTAGTTGACCTGACCGCCTATCAGGTCGACCAGGGCCGGGCCGGAGCCGCGGTAAGGAATGTGCAGCGCGAAAATCTTCGCCTGCAGCTTGAACATCTCGAGCGCGAAATGCTGGGCCGAGCCGCCGCCGGCCGAAGCGAAGCTGATCTGGCCGGGCTTGGCCTTGCACAGCGCGACCAGGTCCTTGACGGTCTTGGCGGGCTGGTCGGCATTGCAGATCAGCATGTTGGGCGTGACGCCCACCATGCTGATGGGCACGTAGTCGCGCTCGGGGTTGTAGCCCAGCTTGATGCCGAGCGCCGGCGCCAGCGCGTGGCTGTTGATGTGGGCCATGAGCAGGGTGTTGCCGTCGCCGGGCTGCTTGGCGACGTAGTCGGCCGCGATGACGCCGGCGGCGCCGCCCTTGTTTTCAATCACCACCGAGATGTTCCACATGGTGGAGAGCTTTTGCCCGACCACACGCGCCAGCGCGTCGGTGCCGCCGCCGGGCGGGAAACCCACAACGATGCGGACCGGCCCGGACGGCAGGGTCTGCGCCCTGAGCATGGGCGATGCCACCATGGCGGCCGTGGCCGCCGTCGCGCTGATAAAGGTTCTGCGTTGCATGGTTTCCCTTCCTGGTCGGTAATATAAAAAAGCTCGGTGACAGTTTGGCAAGTTAACGTGACGTGAATATTGGCGTTGTGGGTGCGCGCCTTTTTCAGGCTTTTGTCAGATGCTCTTCAGGCCGCCTTGCGCTGCGGCACCACGGCCGCATGGCTGGAGAAATGGTCCATGGCGGCCTGCACACCCGAGCCGGCGAGTTTGACGCCGGCAAGTTTCAGGCCCATTTCGCAGCCGCTCAGCGCCGCCATCAGCGTGAGGTCGTTGCAGTCACCCAGGTGGCCGATGCGGAACATCTTGCCCTTGACCTTGCCGAGGCCGGTGCCGAGCGAGCAGTCGAAGCGTTCGTAAATGATCTTTCGCACCGCGTCGGCGTCGACACCCTCGGGCGTCATCACGCCGGTCAGCACCGGCGAGTACACCGACGGGTCGGCGCACTGGATCTGCAGGCCCCAGGCCTTGACCGCCGCGCGCACGCCGACGGCCCAGCGCTGGTGGCGCGCAAACACCGTTTCCAGGCCGTGCTCCAGCAGCATGTCGCAGGCTTCGCTGAGTGCGTACAGCAGGTTGGTGTTGGGAGTGGACGGCCAGTAGCCGGACTTGTTCATCTCGATGATCTCGTCCCAGGCCCAGAAGGCCTTGGGCAGCGTGGCTTTTTTGCTGGCCTCAATGGCCTTGGCGGAAACGGCGTTGAAGCTGATGCCGGGCGGCAGCATCAGGCCTTTTTGCGAGCCGCTGATGCTGACGTCGACACCCCACTCGTCGTGGCGGTAGTCGGCCGAGGCCAGGCCGGAAATCGTGTCGACCAGCAGCAGCGCCGGATGTTTGGCGGCGTCCATGGCCTTGCGCACGGCGGCGATGTTGCTGGTGACGCCGGTGGAGGTTTCGTTGTGCACCACGCAAACGGCCTTGATGCTGTGCTGGGTGTCGGCCTTCAGGCGTTCTTCGATCAGCGCGGCCTGCACGCCGTGGCGCCAGACGTCGGCGCCGGGGTAGCTGATGACTTCGGTCTTCAGGCCCAGGCGCGCGGCCAGCTTTTGCCACAGCGCGGCGAAGTGGCCGGTTTCATACATCAGCACGTGGTCGCCGGGGTTCAGGGTGTTGGACAGGGCCGCTTCCCAGGCGCCGGTGCCGGACGCCGGATAAATGATGACGGGTTGTTTGGTCTGGAAGATCTTCTTGATGTCGGCCAGCACTTTCAGGCCCAGTGCGGCGAATTCAGGGCCGCGGTGGTCAATGGTGGGCAGGCTCATGGCCCGCAGGATGCGGTCCGGCACCGGCGAGGGGCCGGGAATCTGCAAGAAATGACGTCCCGTGGGGTGAAAGTCAAGCGTCAACATGGCGGTCTGCTCCTGAAGTAAGCCCCTATTTTTTGCATACAAAATTCATTTGTCAAGTCACCAAAGGACTACAAATTGATTTGACAGGGGTATTTTTTGCATACAAAATTTCCACATGGCTGCTGAAATCATCCCTATCCCGCGTGCGGCGCTGCATGAACAGGTGGCGCACCGGCTGCGCCAGATGCTGGTGGAAAACCGCATCCTGCCGGGCGCCAAACTCAATGAGCGCGAGCTCAGCGAGGTGCTCAACGTCTCGCGGACGCCGCTGCGCGAGGCCATCAAGATGCTGGCCGCCGAGGGCCTGGTGGAACTGCTGCCGAACCGCGGCGCGATCGCGGTGGCGCTGACGGAAGCCGACGTGCTCAACACCTTCGAGGTGATGGCCGGGCTGGAAGCGCAGTCGGGTGAGCTGGCCGCCGAACGCATCACCGCGGCCGAGCTGGCCGAGATCAAGGCCATGCACTTCGAAATGCTGGCCGCCTACACGCGCCGCGACCTGCCCAATTACTACCGGCTCAACGCCGCGATCCACAACGCCATCAACGCCGCGGCCAAGAACCCGGTGCTGGCCAGCACCTACGCACAGGTCAATGCGCGGCTGCAGGCGCTGCGCTTTCGCTCCAACCAGGACGAGGAAAAATGGAAAGCGGCCGTGAAGGAACACGAGCAGATGATTGAAGCCCTGGAGGCGCGCGACGCGGCCGCCATGCGCCGCGTGCTGCTGGACCACCTGGCCAACAAGCGCGATGTCGTGGTGCAGCAGCTGCGCACGGCCGCAACCGAAAGCGCCAAGGCCTGAGTGCGGCAGGCCGGGCCAGGTGCCCGGGCCGCCCTCACCACAACAGTACCCCACAGAAAAGGCGAAACGCCGCGATGAACGCCCCCCTCCCCCTCAAGATCAGCCGCGAAGCCGCGGCCCAGGCCTATGACGACGTGGCCCGCATCAGCAATGAAGTCGCCGGCCGGCTGGCCGCGCGCCTGGCCGCCGAAACCCAGGGCGAGGTGCTGTTCTCGCCGGCGGACCGGGGCCGCTACGCCACTGACGCGTCCATCTACCAGGTCACGCCCGTGGGCGTGTTCGTGCCGCGCACCGACGACGACGTAAAAACCGCGCTGGACATCTGCCGTGACCTGCAGGTGCCCATCGTCCCGCGCGGCGGCGGCACCAGCCAGTGCGGGCAGACCGTGGGCGCGGGCCTGGTCATTGACCATGCCAAATACCTGCGCAACGTCCTGGACGTGGACCTGGGCGAGCGCACGGCCGAGGTTCAGCCCGGCATCGTGCTGGACCACCTGAACGCCTCGCTCAAGCAGCACGGCCTCTGGTACCCGGTGGACGTCTCCACCAGCGCGCAGGCCACGCTGGGCGGCATGGCGGGCAACAACTCCTGTGGCAGCCGCAGCATCGCTTACGGCAACATGGTGCACAACGTGCTGGGCGCGACAGCCTGGCGCTCCGACGGTAGCCTGCTGGAACTGGGACGCTACGACAAGGCAGGCGGTGCGGCGCGCGAGCTGGGCGACTACGTGAAAGCGCTGTCCGACCAGCTGCGGCCCGAACTCGAGGCGCACTGGCCCAAGGTGCTGCGCCGCGTGGCCGGCTACAACCTGGACATCTTCAACAACCAGAACGAGAAGCCCTACACCCAGGACGGCTCGGTCAACCTGGCCCACCTGCTGGTGGGCAGCGAAGGCACGCTGGCGCTGACGAAGTCGCTGACACTGCGGCTGGCCGAGCTGCCGCGCACCAAGGTGCTGGGCGTGGTGAACTTCCCGACCTTCTACAAAGCCATGGACACGGCCCAGCACATCGTGCAGCTGGGCGGCGACGGCACGCTGAGCGCGGTCGAGCTGGTGGACCGCACCATGATCGAACTCTCGCTGCAGAACCCGGCTTTCGCGCCCACGGTGCGCACCGCCCTGATCGGCCGGCCCGATGCGATCTTGCTGGTGGAGTTTTCGGGCAAGTCAAAGTCTGAACTGGTGCCCAAGATGCGCCAGCTGGTCGAACTGATGGGCGACCTGGGCCTGCCCGGTTCGGTGGTCGAGATGATTGAGGACGCCCCGCAGAAAAACCTGTGGGAAGTGCGCAAGGCGGGCCTGAACATCATGATGAGTCTCAAGGGCGACGGCAAACCGGTCAGCTTCATCGAGGACTGCGCGGTGCCGCTGGAACACCTGGCCGAATACACCGACGCGCTGACGCAGGTCTTCCGCAAATACGGCAGCAAGGGCACCTGGTATGCGCACGCCTCGGTCGGCACGCTGCACGTGCGGCCCATCCTGGACATGCGGCGCGAAGGTGGCGCCAAGATGCGCGCGATCGCCGAAGAGGCCTCGGCCCTGGTGCGCCACTACAAGGGCGCCTACAGCGGCGAGCACGGCGACGGCCTGTGCCGCGGCGAGTGGATCGAATGGCAGTTCGGCCCGAAGATCAACGACGCTTTTGCGCAGATCAAGAATTACCTGGACCCGCTGAACCTGCTGAGCCCGAACCGCATCATCAACCCGCCCAAGATGGACGACGCGCGGCTGATGCGCTTCCCGCCCAGCTACAAAGTCATCCCGATCAAGACCGCACTCGACTGGAGCGCCTGGAACGTGCAGAACGACCCGGTGACCGAGCAGACCAGTGAGCCGGGCACGGGCGGCGACCCGGCCCAGGGTTTTGCCAAGGCGGTGGAGATGTGCAACAACAACGGCCACTGCAGAAAGTTCGACGCCGGCACCATGTGCCCCAGCTACCGCGCCACACGCGACGAAAAACACCTGACACGCGGACGCGCCAATACCTTGCGCCTGGCGCTGTCGGGCCAGCTTGACGGCTTGAAAGCAGAAGACGCCTTCACGAGCGAGGCCGTGCAGGAGGCCATGGATTTGTGCGTGGGCTGCAAGGGCTGCAAGCGCGACTGCCCCACGGGCGTGGACATGGCCAAGATGAAGGTGGAGTTTTTGCACCACTACAAGGCCAAACACGGCTACACGCTGAAGGACCGGCTGGTCGCCCACCTGCCCGACTACGCGCACTGGGCCAGCCGCTTTGCGCCGCTGCTCAACCTGCGCGACAAGATTCCGGGCATGGCCGCGCTGAGCGAAAAGCTGCTGGGCCTGTCGGCACGCCGCACGCTGCCGCAGTGGAGCGGCAATACGTTCTGGAGGCGCCTCGATGCGTCGGGCGAAGCCGGCGCGGCGCCGCAGGGCCGCATCCACACCGCCAGCCGCGAGGAAGTGCTGGCCGCCACGCGGCCCGTGGTGTTGTTCGTGGACACCTTCAATGGCTATTTCGAATCCGAAAACGCGCTGGCCGCGCTCCAGGTGCTGCAGGCGGCCGGCTACACCGTGCACGTGGCGGCCAAGACCGTGGCCGACGGAAAAAGCCTGTGCTGCGGCCGGACCTACCTGGCCAGCGGCATGGTGGACAAGGCCAAGGCCAAGGCGCGCGAGGTGGTGGGCGCCCTGCTGCCCTTCGCCGAACGGGGCATCGCCATCGTCGGCCTGGAGCCGTCCTGCCTGCTGACGCTGCGCGACGAGATGCTGGTAATGGGCCTGGGCGAAGCGGCGCAGGCCATCAGCGACCATGCGCTGCTGCTGGAGGAGTTCCTGGCCCGCGAGGCGGCCGACGGCAAACTCGAAATGCTCAAGGTCCGGCTCAAGCCTTCGGCCCAGCCCATTCTTTTGCACGGCCACTGCCACCAGAAAGCCTTCGGTGCGGTCAGCCCCATCCTGGACGTGCTCAAGCTGATCCCGGGCGCCAAGCCCGAGCTGATCGAATCCAGCTGCTGCGGCATGGCCGGCAGCTTCGGCTACGAGGCCGGGCACTACGAGGTGTCCATGCAGATGGCCGAGCTGAGCCTGCTGCCGGCGGTGCGCAAGCAGCCCGACGCCATCGTGGTGGCCGACGGCACCAGCTGCCGCCACCAGATCAAGGACGGCGCGCAGCGCGAGGCCATCCACGTGGCGGTGCTGCTGGCGCGGCAGTTGCAGGGCTGAGCAAGCCGGGGCGAAAACCGGCCTCCCCCGGTGGCTCACACCATGGGTGCGTGCCTGAGGTGAAGCGACAAGCCCAGGGCCGCCATGCGTTTGTCGTTGCGGCCCAGGATCTCTTCGGCCAGCGGAAGGAAGAACTCTTCCTCATAGCGCGCATGGGCGAGGTAAGCCTGCACCAGCGCCTCGACGGCCACCAGGTCCAGGTCGGCGGGCCGGTTGTTGGCCACCGCTTTCACTGCGGGCTCCAGCGCTTTCCAGAGTGCATCGATGCGGCGGTGGTCGGCGGTCAGGCGCATCACCATGGTCTGGACCCGGTCCGCCTCCTCCCCCTTGACGGCGGCGCGCAACACGGCGGGAAACAGCTCGCCCTCCTCGTCGGCATGATGCCCGGCCACGGCGTATTTGAAGAGGCTCAAGGTGCGAGTGGCGATGGTGTGGGCCTGCGCCTGGGCCGCCAGCAGGCCCGGCAGCTCCGCGAAGGCCTGCAGCTGCGAGGCAATGCCGAAGTGGCATTGCGAGAACCCGGACAGTGGCAAGGCCAGGTCGGCGGGCCCCACGGCGGCCGGCGAGGCGGACGCTTGCTTGCCGTGGTGGATGGCGTGATGAGTGGTCATGGATCTCCCCCTGGTTAACGGCAGCACCTGCCGGCCGGCCCGACAACTGCCGGGCCGCACCTACCGGAAACCGAGCCGCCGGTTTGACTATAGGGACGGCCGCCCGCGACGCTGTTGATCTACATCAAGGGGGCGGACGGCTCCCGCCGGGAGCCGTGTCAGAATATCTGGAAATTTATTCCAACAGGGAGGGCTTGATGAACCGTTTTTGGACGCGCGTTTGCGCGCTGGCTGTTTTGTTGTCGTGCGCCGCCGCCATGGCGCAGACCTTGTCGAAAGAAGAGTCGGAGAAAATCTGGGCTGAAGGCCGCGCCGCCGCCAAGGAGGGGCCGCAGGACATCGCGCTGGCGAGCCAGGCCGTGCTCAAGCTGCCCGCCGGCCGCATCTTCGTGCCGCAGCCCCAGGCGGGCAAGCTGCTCAATGCCATGGGCAACCCGGGCACCGATACCCGCCTGCAGGGCCTGGTGTTCCCAGCCACCGGCGATTCCTGGTTCATGACGGTGCGCTACGAGGCGGCCGGCTATGTGAAGGACGACGACGCCAAGGACTGGAACGCGGACGATCTGCTCAAGAGCTACCGCGAAGGCACGGAGGCCTCGAACGCCGACCGCAAGAAAATGGGTTTCCCGGAGCTGGAAATCGTGGGCTGGGCTGAAAAGCCGGCCTACAACGCCGCCACGCACCGCCTGGTCTGGGCCATGTCCAGCAAGGACCGCGGCGCGCCTGCCGGTGCCGCGCAGGGCGTGAACTACAACACCTATACCCTGGGCCGCGAAGGCTATTTCAGCCTGAACCTGGTGACGGCGCTGGACGACCTGCCCAAGGACAAACCGGCGGCGGCGGAACTGCTGGCGGCGCTGCAGTACGACGAGGGCAAGCGCTACGCCGACTTCAATTCCAAGACCGACAAGGTCGCCGAGTACGGCCTGGCCGCGCTGGTGCTGGGTGTGGCCGCAAAAAAGCTGGGCTTCTTCGCGGTGATCGCGCTGTTTTTCGCCAAGTTCGCGAAGGTGATCTTCCTGGCCGTGGCCGGTTTCGGCGCGGTGTTCATGAAATATTTCAAGCGCAAGCCGGCCGCCGAGCCCATGCCGGTGTCCCTGCCCAGCCGGGCTGAACAGGACACCGTGCCCGCCGCGCTGGGCAGCGGGGCGCCGCCCGCGCCGCCCAAGGCCTGATGAAGGGCGGAACGGCATGACCAAGCTCCTGCTGCTGCTTTTCACCGGCGCCAAGTTCGGCAAGCTGCTGCTGACGGGCGGCAGCATGCTGGTCTCGGTGTTCGCCTACGCATGGCTGTTCGGCTGGCGCTATGCGGTGGGCTTTGTGCTGCTGCTGTTCGTGCATGAGATGGGCCACTACATCGCGGCCCGCCAGCGCGGCCTGAATGTGGGCGCGCCCACCTTCATCCCTTTTGTCGGGGCCTGGGTGGAACTCAAGGACATGCCGCATGACGCGGAAACCGAGGCCTACGTCGGCCTGGGCGGCCCGCTGCTGGGAACGGTGGGGGCGCTGGCCTGCTATTTCCTCGCGCGTGACCAGGACAGCAACCTGCTGCTGGCGATCGCCTATTCCGGTTTCTTCCTGAACCTCTTCAACCTGATCCCGCTGTCGCCGTTTGACGGCGGGCGCATCACCGCAGTGCTGTCGCCGCGTATCTGGTTCCTGGGAGTGCCGGTGCTGGTGGCCCTGTTCTTCTGGCGGCCCAGCCCCATGCTGATCCTGATGGCGCTGCTGGCCTCGCCGCAATTGCTCAAGGCGATACGCTACAAATCGGACAGCGAGGAGGCCCGGACCTATTACGCGGTCAGCACGGCCACACGCTTTGAATACGGTTTTTATTACCTGGCGCTGGCCGTCTTCCTGGCCATGATGACGCACGACGTGCATGAAATGCTGCACGGCGTAAGCGGCATTCGCTAGGGTCCCGACGGCGCTCAGTCCGGCACGAATTTCGCGTTGAAGGTGGCTTCGTCCTCGGGCAGTTCCAGCGTGACCAGCTGGCCCATGCGCATGTCGGCCAGCCGGCAGGCGCCGAACAGGCTGTACTTGCCCTTGAACTGGTAGCTTTCGAGGTCGATGAGCATGAAAGAATGCGGCACAAACACCTGGTGCAGGAAAATCGTGCGGTGCCGGTTGCGCGGCGACGGAAAGAGCTTGTAATGCTCGGTGGTGATGCTTTGTGCTGCTGCCATGGTGTGGGTGGGTGCGGGCTGTCCAGGTGTAATGCGCTACCCTGGACTGTAAGCTCTGGGGCCTGCTACCGCCGTTTTTTGTTTCTTCCCTCTTTCGTCTTTTCTCTTTCTTCTTTCTCTTGCATGGATCCTTATGACCGAGCGCCATCCCACTCCCGACAAGGAAGCCATCGCCCTGCTGGAGCCCTTCGAGCGGCTGGGCCTGGAGCAGATCGAGGTGGTCGCCACACCCGCGCGGGCAGCGCAGGCGCTCAAGGACCTCACCGGCGCCACCGTGCTGGGCTTTGACACCGAGTCCAAACCCACTTTCGCAAAGAATGAGGCCTCCGAAGGCCCGCACATCGTGCAGCTCTCGGCGCTCGACAAGGCCTGGATATTCCAGCTTGAAGACGCCGAATGCCGCCGCGCCGTGGGGCTGGTGCTCAGTTCGCCCGCAGTCATCAAGGCAGGCTTCGGCCTGGGCGACGACCAGCGCCGCATCATCCGCAAACTGGGCGTGGACCTGCAGGGTGTGCTGGACCTGAACGTGGTGTTCCGTGAACGCGGCTACCGCAAGGACATGGGCGTGCGCGGCGCCGTGGCGGTGATGTTCAACAAGCGCTTCCTCAAGTCCAAAAAAGCGGCGACCTCCAACTGGGCCAATGAACGGCTCACGGAAGCGCAAATCGTCTACGCGGCCAATGACGCCTATGGCGCTCTGCGGGTGTACAAGGCGCTGGGGCTGGACCAGGACAGCCAGGCTTTACATTAATCCCATCAAGGAAATTCTCATGAAAAAACCCTACCTGCTGCCCTACCTGCTGCCCTCCCTGCTGATGGCCACCGCCCTGCTCTCCGGTTGCGCCGCCGAATTGCTCAGCAACAGCGAAAAACTGATCATCGTCAAAGGCCGCCCTTCGCAGCTCGCGGACGCCTCGGAGATCGCCGAAACCCAGTGCCAGAAGCGCGGCGGCCAGCACGCCCGGCTGATCACCAAGCCAGCCGAAGGCCAGTACGGTTTTGAGTGCGTGCGCTGAGCCACGCCTCCCTCTGATTCGGCCTTGATCCCCGTACGGCCTGGGGGCCGGCCGTTCAGGTGTCGCGCAAACTGGCCTCCGCCCAGCGCAGAAAGCCCTGCCCTGCCTCGGTGAAGTGCGCATGCCCCTGCAAGAGTTCAAGTCCCTCGCGCGCCTGTGCCCGCAACTCGTTCAGGCGGGCGGCGGCTTCACACCGCGCCGCGGCATCCAGGCCGTTGCCCTCCAGGTAACGGACCAGCGCCATGACGCAGTGCAGGTGCACATACACCCCCTCGAAGATGCCGACGACAGGGCGTGGGTCGGTGCGCCAGCCGACCCGGAAGCGCGCGTGAGTCTGCCCGGCTTGCAGCAGCGGAACGGCCTCCTCGACGTAGCGCAGCTTGACGTGGCTGTGCTCGTGCACCAGGCTCTCCAGGGTGCGCAGGGTGCTGGACGGATGTATCCAGGCCGCGCCTTGCATGGATGAGATCGTGAATCCCTCCATCTGCCAACCCGGCGGCGGCATGCGCGGCACCACGACGCGCATCATGCAGCGCCAGTCCTCGTACTCCTCGGGCCAGGCTGACAGCAGGGCTTGCGCCGCCTCCACGACGGGTCGATGGCGGCTCTGCGGATAGGAGCGCTCGCGTGTGTCGGTTTCCTGCTCGCGCACGGCACTTCCGCGTTCGGGTGTGCGTGTCTCGTCGAGCGACACCCGCAAGCCCGGCAAGTCGTTGCGGATCACGATGTTGGATCGGGGCAGCACCGCCTCCGTCGGGACGAGGCAGGAACTCAGCGTCTGCACGCCCGAGCACGGGCGGCTCAGGTGCACCCACGCACCCTTGCGCCTGCACTGCCAGTCGCCGTCCGGGTAACCGGCCGGCAGCTCGACGCTGCTGGCGCAATCCCAGGTCTCGATGCGGCCACCGCGCGCCATCAGTACCCTGCTGCGCGACATTTCGGTGAAGCCCGGCATGTAGTTGGCGACCGCCGCGAGCAAGGGCTCGACGGCCGCCGGCGGGGCACCCTCAATCAGCGCACGCCCCGTCGCGTGCAGCCAGCGGCGGTACAGAGGGGACGAGCCGATGGCGATGCGCTCATGCACCAGCAGCGCGTCGAGGTCGAGCACCGCCTGCTGCCAACGTTCGCGGTGCGCGGCCAGTGCCGGCGATGCCTGCACGATGTCGGCCAGGACCCGGAAGTCGTCCAGGCGGTCGAATGCCGAAGCGCCGACCAGTTCCGCCGTGATGACGGCATCCGGCATCAGGGCGAGTTCGACGAAATCGGCGGACTGCAGTTCAGGCCTGGAGGCCTGTGGCGGCATTTGCTGGGTCACTGTGGACATGGGTATCTCGCTTTTGAAGTGAGGATTCGATGAGGCCGAGGGCGGCGTCGAAAAAATGCATCTGGTCCGCACACAGCACGGATTCGCGCGATGCGATGCCGTCCCTGGCGTCACTGCGGCCGGGCAGGAAACCGCCGCCACAGACCCGGCGATGGCGGCAACCCTCGCACTTCGCGGGAAGTTCGGCGCGCAAGTCGAGCAGGCGGGCGAACAGCGGGTCGCCGGCCAGCACGGCAATGCCGTCCGTGTCGATATGAAAAGGGGTGCTGGCCGAGCCGTCGCCGGCCACGCGCAGGTAGTCAGGGTATTCGTAGCTGCCGTCGGTATTGACGACAAACATGTTGTAGCTGTCGTTCACCAGGGCATCGATGTGGCCCTGCCCTCCCAGCGAGACATGCAGCAGGTTGTTGAAGAGCCGTATGGTGAGCCCCGGATCATCCAGCGCCCACCAGGCGCGGAACAATTCGGCATACCAGGCGCCGTAGCGCGGCTCGGCGGCATAAGCGTGCGAAGCGCCCAGCGTCCAGGGCGGGTTCCGCCAGTTGAATTCGATGGGCCACAACACATCGACCTTTGGAACCGGCAGGCTGCGCACCCAGGCGAGGAATTCCGCCGGAGGCAACGAGGGGTTGGCCACCGACAGGAAACCGCCTATCAAGGCGCCGTCGCCGTCGGCCAGCATGCGCTTGACGTTGGCCATGACGCGCTCATAGGTGCCGCGCCCTCGCCTGTCCACACGCGCGGCGTCGTTCACCTCGCGAGGGCCGTCCAGGCTGACACCGAGCGACACCCGGTGCTCGCGGAACAGCGCGAGCAATTCCGGGGTGATCGGCTGCACCAGGTTGGTCTGCACCGCGACGTCGAGATTCCATCCCTGCTCGCGGCGCAGCGCGACCTGCGCCAGCAGCGCGGCAAAACCGGCATCGGGCCAGAGCATGGGTTCACCACCGTGCAAAACGATGGTGAAAGGTTCGGGCTCGCCCTGCGGGTGGTAGTCGCAGATGCGGTCCAGCAGGCGCAAGGCGGTGGGCAGCAGCATGCGCGCGGGCATGCGCTTGAAGGTCTGGTCCGCCTGGTTGAACATGTAGCAGTAGGTGCAATCGATGTCGCACACCGCGGTCAGCTTGACGATGGCCGAGCGAAACATGGTGAAAGTCAATGAAACCGGGGCCGGAGACGGGGCACGCGAAACGGACTCGCGCGCCCCGCGGCGGCTAGCCGGCTGTTACCACTTCAGGCCGAAGACGATGCTGATCGCTGCCGGATTGAATCCGGGGCGGCCGGCGAGCTGGGCGATGGCGGTTTCCAGGATGCGGCCTTCGACGACCTTCTGGTTGAGCGAGTTCACGTCCCCTTTGAAATTGGACGTCAGGTTACGCGGCAAAGCGTGGGCTTCCGCGTTGTTCGAGGTGGTAGTCATAAGATTTTTCCTTATAGGTTGGTTAACAACTTCACACTTCAAGCGACGGTTCGGGTACTTGCGAGACGACCGGACGAAACAAGTTTTGCTTCTGGACGAACGCAGGTCACACCTTGCCGTCCCGGCGGATGCTAGCCAGTCTTGACGGCAAAGAACAGGCCTAACGGAGCGGGGTTCAGGAAATCCGACAAACATTTACCGCGTGCAGACAATTCGCGCGAACTTGCTTGATGAACTCGAATACCTTTCAACGTCTTCACAAGAGTTCATCAAGCAGCGCAATGCGTCGCGGCAAAAACTACGGACACAGGCTGTACAGAGCGTGATCAAAATTTGGAGGGGAGAACGATGCAAGGAATCCCGACCGGGAAAAGCACCACGTGCACCGGGCACCGAGGCCGATGGGTCTGGCACCATCCAGCACCCTATCGAGGGAGAAAGATGTATG
Organism: Polaromonas sp. LjRoot131; assembly: GCF_964252805.1. Lineage (NCBI taxonomy): Bacteria > Pseudomonadati > Pseudomonadota > Betaproteobacteria > Burkholderiales > Comamonadaceae > Polaromonas > Polaromonas sp. LjRoot131. The sequence continues at coordinate 1,832,539 of NZ_CAXUPF020000001.1, forward strand.
GATGACCGCCTCACGGTCCGCCTGCACAAAATCCTGAGGGCGCCCTGGGCGGTTCCACCATCGGACTGCTACCGCGTGATCGGGACTGTCCACCGCGGGATGGAATTCGGTTTTTTGGCGATCACGCGTGAAGGCTGTTATCTGCAGGTCAACGGTTCGGTGGTCCAGCGCTTGAACCGTGCCGACGTGGACGCCGCCATCTACAGCGCCGAACACCTGTACGCGGCCAGGCCCGCGCAAGCCTTCGCGCCGGCGCATCCTGCCGAGCCGGTGACGGTCATACGCAAAAAAAGGCGCACACCCACCGATACGGGTGTTGCACCTTGACGCCCGTCAGCAGGGCTTAGAAATCTCCCGACGCGCCGTGCGCCAGGCTTTCGAATTTGGTGATGCGGTTGATGAAAGCCAGCTTCACCGTGCCCGTGGGGCCGTTACGCTGCTTGCTGATGATGACCTCTGCGACGCCGGGTTCCTTGCAGGCCTCTTTGGTGTAGTACTCGTCGCGGTAGATGAACATGATGATGTCGGCGTCCTGCTCGATGGCGCCGGATTCGCGCAGGTCGCTCATCATGGGACGCTTGTCGGTGCGGGACTCGACACCGCGGCTGAGCTGCGACAGTGCAATCACGGGGCACTGCAATTCCTTGGCCAGCATTTTCAGGCCTCGCGAGATTTCACCGACGGCGGTGGCGCGGTTCTCGTCGGCCATGCCGCCAGAGACGCTCATGAGCTGCAAATAGTCGACCACGATAAGGCCGAGCTTGCCGCACTGCCGTGCCAGCCGCCTGGCGTTGGCGCGCAGCTCGCTCACGGTAAGGCCGGGTGTTTCATCGATGTGCAGTGACACGGTGCGCAGCTTTTCAATCGCTTCGGTGAGGCGCGGCCATTCTTCGTCGGTCAGGCCGCCGGTGCGCAAATGGGTCTGGTCGATGCGGCCAATGGAACCGACGATACGCACGGCAAGCTGGGAGGCGCCCATTTCCATGGAAAACACGGCCACCGGCAAGCCCTCGTTGAGCGCAACATGCTCGGCGATGTTGATGGCCAGCGCGGTTTTACCCATGGAAGGACGCGCCGCCAGGATGACCAGGTCGCCGGCCTGGAAACCGGAGGTCATCTGGTCGAGGTCCCTGAAACCCGTGGGCACGCCGGTGACGTCCTGCGGGTTTTCGGCCATTTCGGTGACGCGGTCCAGCAGGCTGACGACCAGCGTGTCCATGCTCTGGAAGCCTTCCTTCATGCGCGAGCCCTGCTCGCCGATCTTGAAGATCTTCTGCTCGGCTTCGTCGAGGATGGTGGCAACGTCCTTGCCCTGCGGGTTAAAGGCGTTGGTGGCGATTTCATCGGAGGCCGAGACCAGCTTGCGCAGGATGGAGCGCTCGCGCACGATTTCCGCATAGCGGCGGATGTTGCTGGCGCTGGGCACGTATTGCGCGAGCGAATTCAGATAGCTCAGGCCCCCTACTTCGTCGGCCTTGCCCTGGTTCTGCAGGTATTCATAGACGGTGATGATGTCGGCCGGCTTGGTCGCGTTGATAAGCGCGCCGACGGCGGCGAAGATCAGCTTGTGCTCGGAGCGGTAGAAGTCCTCGTCGACCAGCAGGTCGCCCACCCGGTCCCAGGCGCCGTTGTCGAGCAGCAGGCCGCCCAGGACACTGGATTCACCCTCGATGGAATGCGGCGGAATGCGCAATTGGGCGATCTGGCGGTCGGGGCTGTAGCCGGGATCGTCATAGGTGGAAAGTACGGCGGACATGGGTTTCCTTGGGAGACTGAAATACTAAGCCCGCTGTGTAAAACCGCTGTGGACAAAGTTGTGAATAAGCATTGGAAATTCGGTGTAAATGCGACCGAAACCTGTGCGTAGCCGGCGCCGGGGAGCGGCCATGAAAAAAGCCGCTCGGCGAGCGGCTTTTCAAGTGAGGGAGAAAACGCTTAAGCGGTTTCGCCGTACACGGTGACGGTGATGTCCACTGCCACGTCGGTGTGCAGTGCCACGGTCACGGCGTGGTCGCCGACAACCTTCAGCGGGCCGTTGGGCATGCGGATTTGCGACTTCAGCACGGGGAAGCCCTGCTTGGTCAGCTCGGCCGAAATGTCGTGGTTGGTGACGGAGCCGAACAGGCGGCCGTCAACACCGGCTTTTTGCGTGAGCTTGACGGTGGTGCCGCTCAGCTTTTCGCCCTGGGCTTGCATCTCGGCCAGCTTGGCCGCCGCAGCCTTTTCGAGTTCGACGCGCTTGGCTTCGAATTCGGCCTTGTTGGCTTCGGTGGCGCGGCGTGCGCGGCCCGAAGGGATCAGGAAGTTGCGTGCGTAGCCGTCTTTGACCTTGACGATCTCGCCGAGGTTACCGAGGTTCACGACTTTGTCGAGCAGAATGATTTGCATGGTCGCGCTCCTTACAGGGTACGGTGCTGGTCGCTGTAAGGCAGCATCGCGAGGAAGCGAGCGCGCTTGACGGCGGTGTTGATCTGGCGCTGGAAAATCGCGCGCGTGCCGGTCAGGCGTGCGGGGATGATTTTTCCGTTTTCGGCGACGAAATCGCGCAAGGTGTCGATGTCCTTGTAGTCGATTTCTTCAACGCCGGCGGCTGTGAAGCGGCAAAAACGCTTGCGCTTGAACAGCAGGGATTGGGTATTGCGCTTGGGGCGCTTGTCTTTGTTGAAACGTTTTGGTCCGGCCATGATGGACTCCTTAAATGGGGTTCGGTACTTGCTCTACCTTGTGCAGAGCTTGAATGTGGAAAACAACGCCTTTGCTGGTGCGCGCATTGATGAGGAAACCGGTGAACCTGAAGGGCTGGCCTAAGGGAGATTTGGCTGATTGCTCAGCCAGCGTTCCGAAGGCAACCGCCCTGACCGTCAACTTGACCTGCCTGGTGACTCCAGCCTCAACGACTTCGGACTCGTGTTCGAGGACGAAATTGGCGGCGGGGATTCCAGCGGGCGTGTAGCGAAGAGGGCTTGCCTCGGCGATACAGGCGGTCAGTTCAACGTGGTTCACTGCGGGCTTTTGCTCAATGGCAGCTGCGCGGCAGCGAGGCGTTCAACAGCATGGTGGCAATTAAGCCGCATACTCCTGCTGTTGGGCTTTACGGGCTTCTTCCCTCTCGACGTTGCGCATCATGAGGGATGGGCCGGTTTCGGCCTTTTTCTTGACCACGGTCAGGTGGCGCAGCACGGCATCGTTGAACTTGAACGCGTGTTCAATTTCTTCCATCACGGCCTGGCTGGCTTCGATGTTGATGCAGAGGTAGTGGGCTTTTGCGAGTTTCTGGATCAGGTACACCAGCTGGCGGCGGCCCCAATCTTCAACACGGTGCACTTTTCCGCCGCCGGCGGTGATCATGCCCTTGTAACGTTCCAGCATGGCTGGGACTTGCTCGCTTTGATCCGGGTGGATCAGCAAGACGATCTCATAGTGACGCATAAACTCTCCTTGTGGTTGATTGAAGCTGCCCCAGCGTCGTTAAGGGTGCAGCAAGGCGAAGCCCAAGAGTATAGCACGCCCCCACGGTCGCTCACTTTGTGTGGGTCGCTGCCCCCCGAGGGGGCGCTGCGCCTGCGGCCCGGCAAAGCCGGTTCCGCGGCCCCTGCTGATGGGGAATCCCCCGACCATCGCCTGTTACATTTCGGCGGCTCTAGAGCCGCTTTAGGTCCGGATACCGGATGTATTCGACCAATTCCTGGATTTTCTGGCTGGGGGGTCGGGTGGCGAGGCTGACCAGCACGATCACCGCAAAACCCACCGGAACGCCGAAAAGCCCGGCCGAAATCGGGTCTATGCCCCACCACAGCTGCACGGGCGAGGTGATGCCGAAGGTGGCGCGCAGCCAGGGCTGGTTGGTGAACATGTAATAGGAGGTCACGCCCAGCCCGGAAATCATGCCCAGCACGGCCCCTATGCCATTGGCGCGCTTCCAGAAGATCCCCAGGCTGAGCGCCGGGAAGAAGGAGGCGGCGGCGAAGGAAAATGCCGCTGAGACCAGGAACAGGATGTCCGCCGGCTTTTGCGCCGCCACATAGGCCGCCAACAGGGCCACGATGAGCAGCAGGATCTTGGACACCGTCACCCGGCTCACGGTGGAGGCGTTGGGATCGATCATCTTGTAATAGAGATCATGGCCCAGCGCGTTGGCAATCGTCAGCAGCAGGCCGTCCGCGGTCGACAGCGCGGCGGCCAGCCCGCCGGCCGCCACCAGGCCGGAGATCACATAGGGCAGCCCCGCCAGTTCGGGCGTCAGCAGCACGATGATGTCGCCGCCTATGGTCATTTCATTGAGCTGCAGGATGTTGTCGCGGTTGATGTCGGCCACCGACAGCAGGCCCGGGTCGACCCGGCTCCAGGCACTGACCCAGGAGGGCAACTGGTCAAAGCGCGTCCCGACCAGCACCGTGAAAATTTCGTACTTCACCAGCACGGCCAGCGCCGGCGCGGTGAAGTACAGCAAAAAGATGAAAAACAGCGACCAGGTGACCGACTGCCGCGCCTCGCGCACGCTGGGCACCGTGTAATAACGCATCAGGATGTGCGGCAAGGCGGCCGTGCCCACCATGAGGCAGAACACCAGCGCCAGGAAGTTGCGGCGAGAGGTTTCGTAGGCCTCCTGCTCCCTGGGCGTGCCCTCGGGGTCGCCCGAGAACTGCGCCGCATGCGCGGGCATGCCGTTGAGCGGCTGAGTCTTGACCTCGGCTGCCGCCCTGGCGGCCGTCCAGGCCTTGACGGCCGCTGCCTCATCCCTGGGCATGGTGGCCAGGGCCTTGGCCGCCGAACTGATTTCGGCCACAGAGGCATTGCCGCCCTTGAGCTGCTCCATGCGTTTGGCGGCGGCCAGTTTGTCTGCGGCCAGCGATTCGGCCGGATGGTCCAGCTTGCCGGACAACGCCTCGGCACGCTGCCTGAACAGCTCGCGCACCTGCAACTCCTTGGGGTCCGCGGCCAGCTCTTTTTCCTTGGCGCTGACTTTTTCAAGCTGGAAACCGTAGACCAGTTGCGGCACCGGAACGCCTGTCTGCTTGACCGACAGCCACACCACCGGGATCAGGTAGGCCACCACCAGGATGATGTACTGCGCCACCTGCGTCCAGGTGACCGCCCGCATGCCGCCCAGGAAGGAACACACCAGGATGCCGCCCAGGCCCAGGAAGATGCCCAGTTCGAAGGCGATGCCGGTCAGGTAGGAGGTAATCAGGCCCACGCCGTAAATCTGCGCGACCAGATAGGTGAAGGAGCACAGGATGGCGGCCGCCACACCGATGAGGCGCGGCAGGCTGCCGCCATAACGCTCGCCCAGGAAATCGGGAATGGTGAACTGGCCGAACTTGCGCAGGTAAGGTGCCAGCACCAGCGCAACCAGGCAGTAGCCGCCGGTCCAGCCCATGATGAAGGCCAGGCCGTTGTAGCCCGTGAGGTAGAGCGTGCCGGCCAGGCCGATGAAGGACGCGGCCGACATCCAGTCGGCGCCCGTGGCCATGCCGTTGTAGACCGCCGGCACGCGCCTGCCCGCTACATAGTATTCGCCCGCATCGGTGGTGCGGCTCATGATGCCTATGCCCGCATACAGGCCGATCGTAGCCAGCAGGAAGGCCGTGCCTATCCACAGGCGCGGCAGGCCCATGCGCTCCAGGCCCGCGAGGATGAGCACAAAGGCCACCAGACCCACGGTGTACCAGCGGTAGACACGGTTGAGCTGCGCCTTGAACTGCTGGCTGGAGAGCAGGATCCCGTCGCGCGAACCGAAGAAGCCGGCCATCTAGTCCCCGTCCGCCACGTCGTGTTCGATGTCGAGCCGGTTCATGTACCAGGCGTAAAAACCGATGATCAGGCAGTACACCAGCAAAGCGCCCTGTGCGCCCATCCAGAAGCTGAAAGGCCAGCCAAAGAAGCGGAAACTCAGCGCGCGCGCGAAATAGCTCACGCCGAAAGTCACGCTGAACCAAATCAGCAGCAGCACGGCCGTCACCACCAGGTTTTTACGCCAGTAGCGGCGGTGACTGTCAGCCGGCTGCATGAACCACCTCGCTCCTGGACGCCCTGCCCGCCTGCAACGCCGCGGCGTTTTCGCGCTCCAGCTGCGCGGCCACGTGCGGCTCGAAACGCCGCAGGTGGGCAATGACCTTGCGCGCCTTACCCGCCTCGCCCAGTGCCAGCCAAACCTGCGCGAGCCGGTACCAGCCATAGGGGCCCAGCGGCTGCAGCGCGGTGTTGCGCTCCAGCGCCTCGGCGGCTTCCCGCCAGCGCTGCTGGTGGATATGGACCAGCGCCAGGCCGTACCAGGCCCGGTCCAGGCACGGGTCCAGCGCCAGCGCGCGTTCGAAGGCCGGGCCGGCTTCTTCGTGACGGCCAGCCTGTTGCAACACATAGCCAAGGTTGAACCAGCCGGAGGCCTGTAGCGGCCAGGCGCAGGTGAGCTGCCGCAGGCTGACAATCGCCTCGTGCGTGAGATGCAGTTGCGCCTGCACATGGCCACGGCTGGCCAGGGCATAAGGATCGGCAGGCCGCAGACACAGCATCTGCGCGAACTTCGGCAAGGCGGCCGTGCGCTTGCCGGCTGCCAACAGCAGCAAGGCCTGCGCTTTCAGGAAGTGATAGTGCAAGAACGGCGCGGCCTGCAAACTCATTTGCACAGCGTCACCCCGATTTCCAGGCAGATGCGAATCTTCACGATGGCCGCCGCGGCCCAGACCAGCGCCAGCACCAGAAAGGCCACCAGCGGCAGGTGGCGCTCCAGCACCACGGGCGGCGAAATCCAGCGCGCCGCCCTCACCCAGGGCCGGCCCAGCAGCTGCAGCAGGCGGTAAAAGGGGTTGCTGTCGCGCCCCGCGCCGGCCAGCAAACCCACCACCCATTGGCCGGCCAGCGCAAGCAGCGCAATTTCAGCAAGCAGTTTGGCAGTGGTGGCGGCGGCAAGCATGGCTGATGGCAGACAAGGAAAAGCAGTGCTTCCGATTGTCATCGGAGGCACTGCCAATTGCTTGCCGCGAGCAGCGCCGGCCTCCGGGGGTTTTCCCTCGGTCAGTCCGACGAGGACGGCTTAGCTGGCCAATTGCTTCCAGGTATCGATGACCGTGTCGGGGTTCAGCGAAATCGAGCCAATGCCCTGCTCCTTGAGCCATAGCGCAAAGTCGGGATGGTCGCTGGGACCCTGGCCGCAAATGCCGACGTATTTATTGGCACGCTTGCAGGCGGCAATGGCCTGGCTCAGCAGCGCCTTGACGGCCGGGTCGCGTTCGTCAAAGTCCTTGGCCAGGATGTCCAGGCCCGAGTCGCGGTCCAGGCCCAGCGTGAGCTGGGTCAGGTCGTTGGAGCCAATGGAGAAGCCATCGAAGTATTCGAGGAATTGGTCGGCCAGCACCGCGTTGCTCGGCACCTCACACATCATGATGATTTTCAGGCCCTGCTCGCCGCGCTTGAGGCCGTGCTTGGCCAGCAGTTCCGTGACGGCCTTGGCCTGGCCCAGGGTGCGCACAAAGGGCACCATGACCTCGACATTGGTCAGGCCCATGTCGTTGCGCACGCGCTTGAGCGCTTCGCATTCCATGGCGAAGGCCTCGGCGAAATCCGGGCTCAGGTAGCGCGCCGCACCGCGGAAACCCAGCATCGGATTTTCTTCCTCGGGCTCGTAGCGCGAGCCGCCTATCAGCTTGCGGTATTCGTTGGACTTGAAATCCGAGAGGCGCACGATCACCGGCTTGGGCCAGAAGGCCGCGCCAATCGTTGCAATACCCTCGGCCACCTTGTCGACGTAAAAGGCACGCGGCGAGGCATGGCCGCGGGCCACGCTTTCCACGGCTTTTTTGAGGTCGGCATCGATGTTGGGGTACTCCAGGATCGCCTTGGGGTGCACGCCGATGTTGTTGTTGATGATGAACTCCAGCCGTGCCAGCCCCACGCCGTGGTTGGGCACCTGGCAGAAGTCGAAGGCCAGTTGCGGGTTGCCCACGTTCATCATGATCTTGAGGTCTATGGGCGGCATCGTGCCGCGCTGCACCTCGGTCACCTCGGTCTCCAGCAGGCCGTCATAGATGTTGCCGGTGTCGCCCTCGGCGCAGCTCACCGTCACCAGCATGCCGTCCTTGAGCGTCTCGGTCGCGTCGCCGCAGCCGACCACGGCCGGAATGCCCAGCTCACGGGCGATGATGGCCGCGTGGCAGGTGCGGCCGCCGCGGTTGGTGACGATGGCGCTGGCGCGCTTCATCACGGGCTCCCAGTTCGGGTCGGTCATGTCGGTGACCAGGATGTCGCCGGCCTGCACCTGGTCCATGTCCTTGATGTCGTGCACGATGCGGACCGGGCCGGTGCCGATTTTCTGGCCGATCGCACGGCCTTCGGCCAGCACGGTGCCGGTGCCCTTGAGCTTGTAGCGCTGCTCGGCCTTGCCTTTGGACTGGCTTTTCACCGTCTCGGGGCGCGCCTGCAGGATGTAGAGCTGGCCGTCGGTGCCGTCCTTGCCCCATTCGATGTCCATGGGGCGGCCGTAATGCGCCTCGATGATGAGCGCGTAGCGGGCGAGTTGTTCGACGTCCTCGTCGCTCAGCGAATAGCGGTTGCGCAGCTCAGTCGGCACGTCGGTAGTCTTGACCAGCTTGCCGCCGGACTTTTTCTCTTCCGGCGTGGTGAACTCCATCTGCAGCAGCTTGCTGCCCAGGTTGCGGCGGATCACGGCGCGCTTGCCGGCTTTCAGCATGGGCTTGTGCACGTAGAACTCGTCGGGATTGACGGCGCCCTGCACCACGGTTTCGCCCAGGCCGTAGCTGGAGGTGATGAAGACCACGTCTTCAAAACCGCTTTCGGTGTCTATGGTGAACATCACGCCGGCCGCGCCCTTGTCGCTGCGCACCATGCGCTGGATGCCGGCAGACAGCGCCACGTCGGAATGGGCAAAGCCCTGGTGCACACGGTAGCTGATGGCACGGTCGTTGTAGAGCGAGGCGAACACCTCTTTCATCTTGTGCAGCACGTCCTCGATGCCGACCACGTTCAGGAAGGTTTCCTGCTGGCCGGCGAAGGACGCATCGGGCAAATCCTCGGCCGTGGCGGAGGAGCGCACCGCGAAACTGGCTTGCGCGTTGCCGGCGCTCAGGACGGCGAAGCTGTCTCGCACGGCTTTTTCGAGGTCGGCCGGAAAAGGCTGGGCTTCAACAAGCGCGCGGATTTTGGCACCCGCCTCGGCCAGTGCGCGCACGTCGTCGGTGTTGAGCGTGTCCAGCACGCCGTTGATTTTTTTGTCCAGCCCGTCGTGGGCCAGGAACACACGGAAAGCATGCGCCGTGGTGGCGAATCCGGTGGGTACCCGCACGCCCTGGGGTCCGGTGGGCAGTTGCGAGATCATCTCGCCGAGGCTGGCGTTCTTGCCGCCAACGGCCTCGACGTCTGTCATCCTCAGGTTTTCAAACGGTACGACCAGTGCGGTCGCCTCAAACAGATTGGACATGAAAATACTCCGGGAGGTTTAAAAACCGGGGAATTCACCATGCGCGGCAGGCAACCTTGTTGTTGTTCGAGGGGGTTGTGGCGGGGCATGGCGTGACAAACTGGATAATTGGCCCAATTGTAGGGGCGAGCCGCCGGATGTGCCGCGTCAGCCTTTCACCCAGCTTTCAATCAGCCAAACGCCCACCATGTCCCAACGCACCGTGTTTTTCATCTCCGACGGCACCGGCATCACCGCGGAAACCTTTGGTAACGCCATCCTGGCGCAATTCGAATTCAAGCCGCGCCACGTCCGCCTGCCCTTTATCGACAGCGTGGACAAGGCCCACCAGGCGATACGGCAGATCAACCACACAGCGGAAGTCGAGGGCAAACGCCCCATCGTCTTCACCACGCTGGTCAACATGGAAATCCTGGCCGTCATCAAAACCCACTGCAACGGCATGCTGCTGGACATGTTCGGCATGTTCGTGGCGCCGCTGGAGGGCGAGCTGGGCATCAAGTCCAACCACCGCGTGGGCCGGTTTTCGGATGCCTCCAAAAGCAAGGAATACGACGACCGCATCGAGGCCATCAATTTCTCGCTGGCGCACGACGATGGGCAGAGCAACAGGGACCTGGCCGGCTCGGACGTGATCCTGGTGGGCGTGAGCCGCAGCGGCAAGACGCCGACTTCGCTCTACCTGGCCATGCAATACGGCCTCAAAGCCTCCAACTACCCGCTGATCCCGGAAGATTTCGAGCGCCGCCAGTTGCCGCCGGCACTGGTGCCGCACCGCAAGAAGATCTTCGGCCTGACCATCGCGCCCGAGCGCCTGGCGCAGATCCGCAACGAACGCCGGCCCAATTCGAAGTACGCGAGCCTGGAAAACTGCCGCGAGGAAATCCACGAAGCCGAGGCCATGATGCGCCGCGAAGGCATACGCTGGCTCTCGACCACCACCAAGTCCATCGAAGAGATTTCGACCACCATCCTGCAGGAAATCCGGCCCGAGCGGCTCGAATACTAAGCGGCTAAGCTGCTAAGCACTGCCGGACCGCATGCGCCGGCGCAGCCATCACAGCCAGGTGACAAGTCACTCCAGCCCACGGCAGCCGCGCGCGGTGAGAATCTGGCCTTACCGAACGCCTTAACCCAGCACCGCCACGCCCTTGACTTGCGCGAACACGCGGCTGCCGGGCCGCAGTTGCAGCGCCTCGGCCGACTTTTGCGTGATGCGGGCCAGCAGCGCGCTGCCGCCGGCGTCCAGTCCCACCATCACCTGGCCCGGGCTGTCGGCGGACAGCGCCGTGACGGTGGCGGCAAAGATGTTCTGCACGCTGGTGCCTGTCTGGCGCTCCAGCGTGAGGCTCACGTCACGTGCCTGGATGCGTACGCGCACGCGCTGGCCGACCGGCAAACTGGGGTTGAGCAGGCTGATGCTGCCGCCGGAAAACTCGGCATGGCTCATATGCCAGCCGGGTTCGACGGCGCTGACCACGGCGTCCAGCACCGCGGCCGCTGCGTCGCCGTGCGCCAGCGGCAAGTCCAGCCGCGTCATCAGTTCGCGCGTAGGGCCTGAGGCCATGACCCGGCCTGCGTCCAGCAGCACCAGGTGGTCGGCCAGCCGGGCCACCTCATCGGGCGCATGGCTCACATAGAGCACGGGCATGTCGAGTTCGTCATGCAGGCGCTCCAGGTAGGGCAGAATTTCGGCTTTGCGGGCGATGTCCAGCGAGGCCAGGGGTTCGTCCATCAACAGCAGCCGCGGGCTGGTGGCCAGCGCCCGCGCGATGGCCACGCGCTGGCGCTCGCCGCCCGAGAGCGTGCCGGGCATGCGCTGCATCAGCGCCTGCAGACCCAGCAGTTCAATGGCTTGTTCCAGCGAGACACGGCGCTGCGCGGCCGGCACGCGGCGCAGGCCGAAGTCGAGGTTGCGGCGCACGTCCAGGTGGGAAAACAGGCTGGCCTCCTGGAACACATAGCCCAGCGGGCGCCGGTGCACCGGCACAAAGACGCCGGCGGCATCGTCCTGCCAGATCTCGCCATTGACCGCGAGATAGCCGCTGCCGGCGCGTTCCAGCCCGGCGATGCTGCGCAGCAGGCTGGTCTTGCCGGAGCCCGAAGGACCGAAGATGGCCGTCACGCCGCGCCCCGGCACGGCCAGCGACACGTCGAGCGAAAAACCGCTGAAGGCGCGGCGGAACGACGCGGCAATGCCTGTGTCGGCGGCCTTCATGCGCCCTCCCCTTTGCGCCGGCCCGGCTGCAAGGTATAGAGCGCCAGCAGCACCAGGAAGGAAAACACCAGCAAGCCGCCGGCCAGCCAGTGCGCCTGGCGGTATTCGAGCGCCTCCACGTGGTCGTAGATCTGCACCGACATCACGCGCGTCTTGCCCGGGATGTTGCCGCCCATCATGAGCACGATGCCGAACTCGCCCACCGTGTGCGCAAAGCCCATGACGGCGGCTGTCAGGTAGGCGGGACGCGCCAGCGGCAGCACGACGCTGAAGAAGGTGTCCAGCGGCGACGCGCGCAAGGTGGCCGCAGTCTCCAGCGGCCGCTCGCCTATCGCCTCAAAAGCATTTTGCAGCGGCTGCACCACAAAGGGCATGGAGTACAGCACCGAGCCCACCACCAACCCGGCAAAAGTGAACGGCAGCACGCCCCAGCCGAGCGACTGCGTGAACTGACCCACCGGGCCGTTGGGCCCCATCAGCACCAGCAGGTAAAAGCCCAGCACCACCGGCGGCAGCACCAGCGGCAAGGCCACCAGCGCGCCCACTGGACCTTTGAGCCAGGAACGCGTGCGCGCCAGCCACCAGGCCAGGGGCGTGCCGGCCAGCAGCAGCAGCACCGTGGTGGTGGCCGCCAGCCGAAAAGTCAGCGCCAGGGCCTGAAGGCTTGCATCGTCGAGCATGGTTCAACCAGGTTCAGGGCTCGTAGCCGAAGGAGCGGATCACCGCCCTGGCCTTGTCGGTTTTGAGGAAAGCCATCAGTTGCACCGCTGCCTTGCTGTCTTTGCCCTTGGCCAGCAGCACCGCGTCCTGGCGGATCGGGCTATGCAGGCTCTCCGGAACCATCCAGGCCGAGCCGGATTTGATCTTGCCGCCTTCGTAGACCTGCGAGAGCGCGATGAAACCGAGTTCGGCATTGCCGGTGGAGACAAAGCTGAAGGCCTGCCCAATGCTTTCGCCCTGCACCAGTTTGGGCTCCAGTGCGGCCTGCAGACCAAGTTTGGTCATGGCCTCGATGGCAGCCGCGCCGTAGGGCGCCAGCTTGGGCGCGGCGATGGCGATCTTTTTGAAGTCACCCTTCTTCAAGACTTCGCCTTGCGCATCGACCATGCCGGGTTGCGCCGACCAGAGTACCAGCTTGCCGGTGGCATAGGTAAAGCGGCTGCCGTTCACGGCCGCGCCTTCCTTTTCGAGCCTGGCGGGGGTTTCGTCGTCGGCTGCCAGGAAGACCTCAAACGGCGCGCCGTTGCTGATCTGCGCGTAAAACTTGCCGGTGGCGCCGAAGGTCAGCACAGCCTTGTGGCCCGTGTCTTTTTCAAAGTCCGCCGCGATCCGCTTCATGGGCCCGGTGAAGTTGGCCGCCACCGCAACCTGGACGTCTTCAGCCAGCGCCGGGACCGATACCAACGCGATACACAGCGCCGGCAGCCAGCGCAACGTGGTTGGGGGCATGGGAAAGCTCCAGTGATGAATCGATGAAGGGCCAAGATATCCCGGCCCAATCGTTATTCTATTTTAGAATAGCGCTTCCTGTCCCAGGGCCTTCCATGACAAAACCTGCCCCCTCCTTCGCCAGCGCCTTAGGCCATGAACCGGCCGACAAGCGCATCGACATCCTGCGCCTGGTCGGCGAGAGCGGCTCGATCTCGCAGGCGGCGCGCCAGGCGAAAGTCAGCTACAAGGCCGCCTGGCAGGCCATAGACACCCTGACCAACCTGGCAGGCGTGGCGCTGCTGGAGCGCGCCGTGGGCGGCTCGGGCGGCGGCGGCGCCACCCTCACGCCGGCAGGCCGGAAGCTGCTGGCGGTGGCGGGACTCTTGAGCGACACCCGCAGCCAGGTGCTGGCCGGCTTCAAGTCCAATGAATTGCTGCTGCCCCGCGCGCTGCCGGTGTTGCCCTACATGGGGGTGCGCACCAGCATGCGCAACCAGTTGCCCTGCCGCGTCGACAAGCTCGAAGTGCGAGGCCAGGTGGCCCGCGTGCACCTGCAACTGGCCGGCGGTGCCGCGCTGGTTTCGCGCATCACCAAGGCCAGCGCCGAACTGCTGGGCTTGCAAAAGGGACAAGCGGTGCTGGCACTGTGCAAGGCCACGGCGGTGACGGTGAGCGCACCAAGCGCCACACCGCCGGGCGTTCAAAACCTCAAGGGCCAAGCCGTACGCATCAGCCGCGGTGCCAGCGGCGATGAAGTGTCGCTGCAGCTCGACGGCGGCTTGCAGCTCGTGGGTTTTGCGGCGGCGGGCAGCGGCCTGAAGGCCAAGGCCCTGGTGCAGGCCGGGGTCGACGAGTCGGCTGTCGTGATCGCCCTGGCAACCTAGGTTTTAAACCGGCGCCTCAAACAGGTACTGCGAAGGCCCAGCCGCCCCGCCCTGCGGTGCGACCGGGTGCGCGACCACACCCCACACTTTTTCGATGCAGGCAGGCGTGAGCACTTCGGCGGTGGCGCCGCTGCCCACCACCTCGCCGCCTTGCAGCACCACGCAGCGGTCGCTGTAGCGCAGCGCGAGGTTCAGGTCGTGCAGCACAGCCACCACGCCCACACCTTGCGCGGTCGCCCAGGCGCGCACCAGTTGCAGCATGCGGTGCTGGTGCTGCAAATCGAGCGCGGCCGTGGGTTCGTCCAGCAGCAGCCAGCGTGTGGCCCGGGCGCTTGCCGGGCCGGCCGCGGGCTCCCACACCTGCGCCAGCGCGCGCGCCAGGTGCACGCGCGCCTTCTCGCCGCCCGAGAGCGTGTTGAGCGCGCGGTGCTGCAGGTGTTCGACCGCGGTGGCCTGCATGGCCTGCAGAGGGATATCTGCTTCGGGCCTGCCCGGCCGGCTGCGGTGCGGGTAGCGGCCCAGCTCCACCACCTCGCGCACGGTAAATTCAAAAGCGACCTGGGTTTCCTGTGCCACCGAGGCGCGCACACGGGCGAGTTCAAGCGGCGCATACGCGGCCAGCGCCTTGCCGGCCAGGTAGACAGCACCGCCCATGGGCCGGCGCTGGCCGGTCAGCACCGACATCAGCGTGGACTTGCCCGCGCCGTTAGGGCCCAGCACGGCGGTGACCTGCCCGGCCGCGAATTGCGCCGAGGCGGCCCGCAGCAGCGACCGGCCTGGCACCTCCACCCCCACGCCCACCACTTCGAGCAGGCCGGCGATGAGCGAAAAATCATGCATGTTTCGTGCGTTCATAGCCGGTTCTTGAAGTGGCGCAGCAGCAGCAAAAAGAAGGGCACGCCGACAAAAGCGGTCAGCACGCCCAGCGGCAGCTCGGCGGGCTTGACCACCGTACGGGCCACGCTGTCGGCGGCCAGCACCAGGGCCGCGCCCAGCAGGGCCGAGCCGGGCAGCACGATGCGGTGGTCGGGCCCGGCCACCAGGCGCACGCAATGCGGCGCCACCAGTCCGATAAAACCGATGATGCCCGTCGTGGCCGTCACAGCCCCCACGGCCAGCGCCGTCACCAGCACGGCAAAACGCTTGACGCGCTCGACCGGCACGCCCAGCAGCGCTGCCTGTGCCTCGCCCAGCGCGATGGCGTTGAGCGGCCGGGCCAGCGTGAGGCCCGCACCCAGCGCGGCCAGCACAATCAAAAACACCAGTGCCACCGCGCTCCAGCGCGCGCCGCCCAGGCTGCCGAGCAGCCAGAACTGGATGTTGCGCAGCTGCTCGTCGGTGGCCAGAAAGGTCAGGTAGCCCAGGCCCGCGCCGGCCAGCGCATTGACGGCAATGCCGGCCAGCAGCATGATGCCGACGCGCGTCGCGCCGTCCTGCTGCGACAGCGCGTACACCAGCACCGTCACCAGCAGGCTGCCGAGGAAGGCCATGAGCACCAGCGTCCAGCTGCCCAGCGTGCGCGGCATCTCGGGAAACCACAGGCTGCCGAGCACGATGGTCATGCCGGCGGCCAGCGCCGCGCCGCTGCTGACGCCGATGAGGCCGGGGTCGGCCAGCGGGTTGCGGAACAAGCCTTGCATCAAGGCTCCCGACATGCCCAGCGCCGCGCCGGCCGCCACGCCCAGCAGCAGCCGCGGCAGGCGAATGTTCATGAAGACCAGGTGTTCGGGTGAAGGCTGGCCGCTGCCCGCCAGCATGTCGAGCAGCACATTCCACAGCTGCAGCGGGCTGATGGCGTAAGCGCCGCGCGCGCTGCCGACGACAAAGCTCAGGGCCAGCAGCAGCACGCCCGCGCCCAGCACCAGCGCCGCCGGCCAGCGCCGGTGCTCACCGTGCAACGCGGCTTTCATGCGCGGGCCCTGCGCCTGGCGGCATGCGGGGCCGACTGCACCAGCTGCAGACGGTTGCCTTCGCAGTCGCTGACGCCCCACTCGGTGCCCCACTCCTGCTCGGCCAGCGCATGCGGCGCCTGGCCGGGCGCCGACTGCAGGGCCATGTGCCATTGTTCGATGTTGTCCACCAACAGCCGGCAGGCAAAGTGTTGCGGCGCCATGTCAGCGCGGCGCTGCCAGAGCTGCACCGGGACCGATTCACGCGTGAGCACGGCGATGACGCCGGGCACGCTGTGCTGCACGGAAAAACCCCAGCAGTCGCGGTAAAACGCCAGTGCCCGGCGCAAATCGGCGCAGTGCAGCACGGCGGGCGTGCGCGCGCAGAGGACTTCGGTCATGGCGGCTTTCATGGGCTGGTCGTTCATGCGGCGGCTTTCAGGCCGGCCTGGTTCAGCTCGGCCACCGCCTGCGGCAGGCGCGGGCCGAAGCCGATCAGGTAGAGCGCGTCCAGCGCCACCAGGGCGCGGCGCTTGTAGGCGGGCGTGAGCTCCAAGCCGGGGCGCTGCCAGAATTTTTCGAGCCCGCCGCTGGCCTCCACGCCCTGCGTGGTGGTGACGATCACGTCGGGTGCGGATGTCACCAGGGCTTCGGGCGTCATGGCGCGGTAGCCGCTGAAATTGGTACTGCCGCCGGGTGCAATCAAGGCGTTGTCCAGGCCCGCGAAGGTAAACATCGCATGCGCGGCGGTTTTCTCGCCGGCCACCTGGGGCGAACCCGAATGCGTGAGGATGAACACGGCGCGGGGTTTGCGGCCGGTCTTGCGGCCCACCGCGGCCAGCACTTCCGCCCATTGGGCATCGAGTTTGGCCTGCAGCGCGGCGGCCTGCGCGACGCGCGACGTTGCGCGTCCGACGGCGGCGACCTTGCGCTGGACCTCGGCCCAGCTGTGGTCGGCCTCGACCAGCTCGACCTTAACGCCGGCGCTGCGGATCTGGTCCATCACCACACCGGGCCCGGCTTCCGTCGTTCCGATAACGGCATCGGGCTTGAGCGACAGCAGTCCTTCCGCCGAAAGCTGGCGCATGTAGCCGACCTTGGGCGTTTGTAATGCCGCGGCCGGAAAGAGGCTGGTGGTGTCGGTGCCGACCAGCTGCTTTTCAGCGCCCAGCGCGTAGACGATTTCCGTGGTCGCGCCGCTCACCGAGACGATGCGCGGCATCTTCGCCGTCGCCTGCGCCTGCGCAGCAGTCGCAGACAGGCCGCAGACGCTGGAGACGGCGGTAACCGCCGGCAGTGAAAAATACCGCAAGGCGTCGCGCCGGCGGAGTCGAGAAAGGGCTGCTGTCATGGGAAGCCTTGTGGGGGGGGTGTTTTGCTCAAGGAAGTCTTCATGCGATGTTCTGCGCGATGCGCCAGAGCACGCCGGACGGGTCGCAGAGCACGAAGTCGCGCTGGCGCCAGGGCTGGTCTTGCGGCGCGACGGTGCGCACACCGTAGCGGGCCGCGATGTCCGCCTGCTGCAGCCGCGCCCACCAGCTTTCCACGTCCTGCACGATCAGGTGCATCATGAAATTGCTGGCGTGTTCGGCCACGTAAAAGTTCTGCAGGAAAAAAGCCGTGTCACCCAGGCGCATATAGGCCAGGGTGTCGTCCGACCAGGGGATCTCAAACCCCAGCTCTTCATAAAAGCGTTTGGACAGCACGAAGTCTTTCGCAGGCACAAAGGCCTTGATCTCCACCGCGCCGAAACCGTTTGCGCCACCGCTCATGCGGCTTCCTTGAGCCTGGGCAGCCGCGCCACGATGTCGCGCCAGGCCTGCAGTTCGGGAACGCCGGGTTTCCGCGCGCCGAAGAACATCGCCATCAGTTCGCCCGTGCCGTCGAAGACTTCGACCGAGGTGACCAGGCCTTCGGTCGTGGGCTTCTCGACAATCCAGGCGCTCTTGACCATGTCTTCGCGCAGGTGCAGGTTGAAACCCGCATCCAGCACATTGATCCACTGCGCGGTCGGGGTGACCATGGGTTCGATGCGCTTGACCGGCCCGGTGTGGATCTGGATGCAGCCCAGGCTGCCGACGAACACCATGATGGGCGTGCCGTCCATGGAGGCTTCGTCGAGCAGCTTGCGGACTATCGTCAGCTCGGCCTTCTGGGTGAAGCGGCCTTCGACCAGGCGGAAGGCCTGCTGGCGCTCCGCGCCGGCCTTGCCGATCAGGCCGAAAAATTCGTGCGTGTCCTTCATCTCGCTCCAGCCCTGGGCCAGTGCGGCGGCGTCGATGTCCGCGTCAGGCTTGGGCGAGGGCTTGGGCACTGCGGGCGTGAAGGTGTCAACCTTGTCGGCGTCGGTGAACTGGTTGGCCACGTCCCTGAAGGCTTCGCGGTCGGTCTCGGGCCGGGCGAACACCTTGTGCACGGCCACACCGTGCGCGTCAAAAAATTGCAGGCTTTCCGAAGCCGCGTTCTTGGGGTCGTTGGCCGGCTCGAAGACGTAAAAGCCGGCATGCCAGCGGCTGAAGAAGATGCGCAGGTCGATTTCTTCGCCGAGGGCCAGGCCCATGTGGCCCTGCGCGCTGATGTTGCGGTAGACGCCGGTCTTTTCATGCACGGTGGATTCATTGCGCGTGAGCGCCATGACCGGCCCGCACAGTTCCAGCGCCTGGAGTATCTCGACCCACGGGCCTTTGAGCGGCGTGGCCTTGAGGGCAAGCTCGTGCGCACCCGCGTGGGCGGCGACGGCCTGGCCTTCAGTGATGCCTATGCTCTCGGCCGCGTCCTTGGCGCGCTTGCCGCTGCTGCGCGCGGCGGCGAAGCGCTCGCGCAGCGCGGCTGGGTTCAGGGATGCAGTGCCGGCATCTGCCTGGCTTGCGGCGTCGGGCCGCGTCTGGGTTTGAAGGACTGCGCTCATTGAAGGGTCTCCGGGGTTGTGTGCCAAAGCACGCGATGGGTATCAGAATGGTCCGCAGGCCAGAGCCCCTGCTGTGGCTGCTCAGGGCCGGGCTGCAGCACCCGCACCCACAGGGGATGCAGGTTGGCGGCAATGGCCCTGAAGTTCGGTGGCGCTGCCGGGTGGCGCGACAGCATGAAAAGGTTGGCGATGATCTTTTTGGCGAGCAAGGCGCGCTGCCCTTCGCTGCAGGCCTGTGCATGGCCGGTCATCAGGGCCAGCGTTCCGGCCAGCAGGGCTTCCGCGGGGGGAAGGCCCTGCGCGTCGGCCGCAGCGGTGTCGCTGTCGTTGACGCCGTGGTCGGAGAACTGGCTCATGCGCTTTCCTTTGTTGTTCAAAAAAGGTTCAGGACTGCATCAGAAATCAGCGACCAGCGAGACGTTGAAATAACGGCCCGGCTGGCTGTAGGCGTCGCGGAAGCTGGAGTTGGCCGCCACACCGCGGACATCCGACCAGTTCCAGTACTTTTTGTTCGTCAGGTTGATGAGGCCGGCGTTCAGGCGCAAGGTCTTGCTGAAACGCCACTGACCGGTCAGGTCCAGCGTGGTCGCGGACGGCACGGCGAATTGCGTGGTCGCCACAGGCACCGCGGGCGGCGAGGCGGCAATGGTCTGCGCGCTGATGTCATCGAACTTCTTGGCGGAATGGTGGCTCGCATCGAGGCGCACATCCCAGGTCGCGGTTTCATACTTCAGGCCGACGCTGAGCTTGGCCGGGTCTATGGTGTCCAGCGGTTTGCCGGTGTTCTTCACGGTGCCGCGGGTGTAGCCGTAGGAGAACGGCGTGCTGAGCTTGCCGTCGCCGACCTTGCCCCAGTTCATGTCGCCCTTGATCTCAAAACCGCTGATAGTCGCGTTGTCGATGTTGATCGACTGGATCACGGCGGGGTTGCCCGGGTTGCCGAAGGCGCCGCTCACGATGGCGCCGTCCTGGATCAGGTCCTGGAAGCGGCCGTAAAACACCGCGGTGTCGAAACTCAGCTGCTCCAGGCGACCGCGCACGCCGAATTCGACATTCCGGCTCTTTTCAGGCTTGAGGTTGGGGTTGGGCACGGTACGGTAGCCGCCGGCAAGATTCTGGAAAAAACCGTTGACCTGGCCGGCATTGGGCGCGCGGAAACCGCTGGCGTAGTTGCCGAAGAAACTCCACTGCGGCGTGGCGCGGTAGAGGACCCCTAATTTGGGCGACACGGCCGAGCCCGACAGCGAGACGGCGGGCACCGGGAAGCCGGCCTGCGCCGCGTCGATCTTGAAGCTGTCCGCGCGCACGCCCGGCGTCACGCTCCAGTCGCCCAGGATGAATTCGTCCTGCACGTAAAAAGCCGTGGCGGTTTCCGTGGTGTCGGGGAAGCGTTTGAGCGGGAAGGTTTCGCCGGCGGGCGGCACCAGGCCGGTCTGCAGGTTTTCGATTTTCGCGCTGGTGTGGTCCAGGCCGTAAGTGATCTTTTGCGCCGAGTTGGCGCCCATGCGAAGGGTCTTGTCGGCCTGGATGCTGGCCTGCAGCGTGCGTTCGCTGTACGTCGTGTCGCGCACGCGCTCCTGCGGCAGCGCCGTGCGCCGCTCATAGGTGTAGTCGTTGGACTTCGCATCCTGGTAGCTGAGCACCGTCTGGATGTTGTCGGTCAACATGGTATCGACCTTGTATTTGGCATCCCAGGTCAGGCGGTCGCGGTCCATCTTTCCGGTCGAGTACGAGTCCTGCACCGTGGCCGAGCGCGCGGTCAGCAGGTTGTAATCGCTCTTCTTGTCGACGTGCTCGAAGGTGATGACATGTTTTTGCGAAGCGGTCGGGTTCAGCACGACTTTGGCCAGCAGGGAATTGGCCTTGTCTTTTTGCGGGTTGGGCTGGGTGCGGGTAAAGCCGGTGCCGCCGTTGTCGCCGCGGTTTTCCAGCTCCTTGCCGCTGCTGGTGGCCACACTCAGCTGCCAGGCCAGCATCTCATTGACGCGGCCGGCGATGGTGCCGCTGACGGCGGTTTCGCTGTTGTCGCCGCTGTAGCCGATGGACGCGCGGCCGCCCAGCGACTTGCCGTCCCTCAGGTAGTCGTCCGGCTCGTTGGTGATGAAGTTGACCAGGCCGGCAATGCCGTCGGAGCCATACAGCGCGGAGGCCGGGCCCTTGACGATTTCAATACGCTTGATGAGGTCGATGGACAGGCTGTCGCGCCCGAAGGAGTTGGGGCTGAAGGCATAGCTGCGCGGAATGCGGATGCCGTCGACCATCATCAGCACACGGTTTCCGTCGAGGCCGCGGATATTGAAGCCGGCATTGCCTTCGCGGCCGGTATCGCCTTGCGCCAGGCCAAAACGCGCGGGCGCACGGCGCACGGACACGTTGGGAATGTTTTTGGCCGCGTCACGGATGTCCCTGATCTGTCCCTGCTCTATGTCAGCGGCGTTGATGACGTCGATGGTTTGCGGAATGTCTTCCACCGACTGCTCGTTGCGCGAACCGCTGACGACGATTTCTTTCAGGGCGGCGACTTGCACCGCGGCAGGTGCCACTGTTTGTGCCTGCGCGGCAAAACCGGCGCCACAGGCCAGGGCGGTCAACAGGGAGATTTCGCGCAGCGCGAAACGGGAATCAAGACGGGAATGAGGATGGATGGAGGTCACGTGCAAGCCCAAAAGTAAAAAATTGGAGGGCTTGCTGCTGCAACGGTGGAGGCCTGTCGGCTCCCGTCGCTTGTGGCTGGCTCTGGAAAGACCGAAGTATATGCGAATTGTTCTCATTCGCAACATTTGGATGCAAAATAGTCCCGGGAGCAGCGCAGCTGGTGCGTCTCGGCCTCCGTCCGTCATGTCCGGGTCACAGCGGATGACGAGGATGAACAGCCAAATCCGGCGCGCGACGCCTATTCGATAAATAGCCAATAACTATCGAACAATGGTTTTTTTAATAGTTATACTATCGTTTCGCAAGCATTTTTAACCAGCCTATAGGAAGCTATCTAGATGTCCCTGATCAATACCCAAGTCCAGCCCTTCAAAACCCAAGCCTTTCTCAATGGCAAGTTCATCGACGTTTCCGACGAATCGCTGAAGGGCAAATGGTCGGTCCTGATCTTCATGCCGGCTGCGTTCACGTTCAACTGCCCCACGGAAGTGGAAGATGCAGCTGATAACTACGCCGAATTCCAGAAGGCCGGCGCTGAGGTTTACATCGTGACCACCGACACCCATTTCTCGCACAAGGTCTGGCACGAAACCTCCCCCGCTGTCGGCAAGGCCAAGTTCCCGCTGGTGGGCGACCCAACCCACACGCTGACCAAAGCCTTTGACGTGTTCATTCCTGAAGAAGGCCTGGCACTGCGCGGCACCTTCGTGATCAACCCCGAAGGCGTCATCAAGACCGCTGAAGTGCACTCCAACGAGATCGCACGCGACGTGAAAGAAACCCTGCGCAAGCTGAAGGCAGCCCAGTACACCGCTGCACACCCAGGCCAGGTCTGCCCTGCCAAGTGGAACGAAGGCGCCAAGACGATCGCCCCGTCCATCGACCTGGTTGGCAAGATCTAAGCGCCCTGCCGCCCTCCTGACAAAGGCCCGGGGGCCCGGCACATGTGTGCCGTCCCGGGCTTTTTTGTTCCCTTTTGATCCCGTTTTGCCCTTGAAAGTGAGTCCGCCATGCTCGACGAAGCCACCAAAGCCCAACTGAAAAGTTACCTCGAACGCGCCACGCAACCGATTGAAATCGTTGCCTCGCTCGACGACAGCGAAGGCTCTGGCGAAATGCTGTCGCTGCTGAAGGACGTTGCTGAGGCATCGCCGCTGGTCAAGTTGACCGAAAGCCGCGACGACAAGCACCGCAAGCCCTCGTTCTCCATCAATCGCCCGAGCGAAAACCACGGCCCGCGTTTTGCCGGCCTGCCGATGGGCCATGAATTCACCTCGCTGATCCTCGCCCTGCTGCAAATCGGCGGCTACCCGCCCAAGGTCGAGCAGGCCGTGCTGGACCAGATCCGCGCGCTCGACGGCGACTTCGAGTTCGAAATCTATGTCTCGCTGACCTGCCACAACTGCCCCGACGTGGTCCAGGCGCTGAACCTGATGGCGGTGCAAAACCCGCGCATCCGCGCCACCATGATCGAAGGCGGCATGTTCCAGGAAGAGGTCAAGGAACGCCAGATCATGGCCGTGCCCACTGTGTTCCTGAACGGCACCGAGTTCGGCCAGGGCCGCATGAGCCTGGAAGAAATTCTCGCCAAGATAGACACCAGCGGTGTCGAGCGCGAAGCCAAAAAGATTGACGGTAAAGAAGCTTTCGACGTGCTGATCGTCGGCGGCGGCCCGGCCGGCGCCGCAGCGGCGGTGTATGCCGCCCGCAAGGGCATACGCACCGGCGTCGCATCCGAGCGTTTCGGCGGTCAGGTGCTGGACACCATGGGCATCGAAAACTTCATTTCCATCAAGGAAACCGAAGGGCCCAAATTCGCCCACGCGCTGGAAGAACACGTGCGCAACTACGACGTGGACATCATGAACCTGCAGCGCGCCAAGGCCTTGATCCCGAACAGCGGGCCGGATAAAAACCTGATCGAAGTCCAACTCGAAAGCGGCGCTTCGCTCAAGAGCAAATCCATCGTGATCTCGACCGGCGCGCGCTGGCGCAACATCAACGTGCCCGGCGAACACGAGTTCAAGAACAAGGGCGTAGCCTATTGCCCGCACTGTGATGGACCGCTGTTCAAGGGCAAGCGCGTGGCGGTGATTGGCGGCGGCAACTCGGGTGTCGAGGCGGCCATCGACCTGGCCGGCATCGTCGGCCACGTGACGCTGATCGAATACGACACCGCGCTGCGCGCCGACGCCGTGCTGCAGCGCAAGCTGAACAGCCTGCAGAACGTGACGGTGATCACCAACGCGCAGACCACCGAAATCACCGGCGACCAGAAAGTCAACGGCCTGGTCTACAAGCACCGCACCAGCGGCGAGCTGAAAACCGTGGAGCTTGAAGGCGTGTTCATCCAGATCGGCCTGGTGCCCAACACCGACTGGCTCAAGGGAACAGTCGAGTTGTCAAAGCACGGCGAAATCATCGTCGACGCCAAGGGCCAGACCTCGGTGCCCGGCGTGTTCGCGGCCGGCGACGTGACGACCGTGCCTTTTAAGCAGATCATCATCGCGGCCGGTGAAGGCGCGAAGGCGGCCCTCAGCGCCTTCGACTACCTGATCCGCAGCCCTATTCCCGCGTAATGCCGTGATGCCGTGAAGCCCCAAAAGCCGCCCTCGACCGGGCGGCTTTTTTTTGACCGAGAGCCGGTCCACCCGACCCAAAACCGCAGCGCCGGAAAGGGTCTTCAAATGAGAATTACTCTCATCAAATGGTATAGTTCGCAACGCCCTTTTTCGCTAGCCAAACACACCAAAAGCAGCTCTCGCTGCGAGTTGTAGCAAGCCAATAACCGCCCACGAGGCCCCGCAGTTTCGCCACCCGCCGTGGCGCATCGGGCCCCAGTGAGCACGCCAGTTTCCTGGCGATCCTCCCCGGAGTTTTGACCTTGCCCACCTCGCACCTGCCGCGTGCCGGACGCGCCACATACCGCCTGGCCCCGTTCACCGCCCTATCCCTAGCCGCCGTGCTTCAAGGCGCCTACGCCCAGACCTCCGCCCCAGCCGAGACCACGCTGCGCGAAGTGCGGGTCAGTGCCGACCAGGAGGAAGAAACCGCCACCGGGCCGGTGATCGGCTACCGCGCCAAAAGAGCCTCCACCGCCACCAAGACCGACACGCTGCTGTCCGAAACACCGCAGGCCGTCACCGTCGTCACCAGCCAACAGATCACCGACCAGGGCGCCGCCAATCTGCAGGACGCCCTGGGCTATGCCGCCGGTGTGCGCTCCGATGCTTACGGGCTGGATTCGCGGACCGATTCGGTGCGGGTGCGCGGCGCCAACCCCGACACCTACCTGGACGGCCTGCGCGAGGCTTACGGCTACTACACCAGCCGCACCCGCGCCGACCCCTACACGCTGGAGCGCCTGGAAGTGCTGCGCGGCCCCTCGGGCATGCTGTTCGGCGCGGGTACGGCGGCCGGAGTGATCAACATGGTCAGCAAAAGGCCGCAGGCCGAAACCCAGCGCGAAGTGGGCGTGCAGTACGGCAGCCATGGCCGCAAGCAGGTCCAGGTCGACCTGACCGGCCCGCTGACGCAGGACGGCGAGTGGCTGTACCGGCTGGTCGCGCTCAAGCGCTCATCGGACACCCAGGTGGACTATGTGCCGGACGACCGCAGCCTGGTCGCGCCTTCGCTGACATGGCGGCCCAGCGCCACCACCTCGCTGACCTTGCAGGCGCTGTGGCAAAAAGACAAAAGCGGCTCGACCTCGCAGTTCTTTCCGTGGGAAGGCACGCTGCAGCCCAATCCCAACGGCCGCCTGCCCACGAACCGTTTTATCGGCGAACCCGGCGACTACTACAACTCCGAACGCAAAAGCCTCGGCTGGCTTTTCGAGCACAAGTTCAACGACAGCTGGACGGTGCGCCAGAACTTCCGCGTCTCGAGCAACGAGAACGACAACCGCTACCACTACGGCGACTTCTTCACCAGCCCGGGCAGTTGGGGCTCCGACCCGGTGACCAAGCGGCGGCTGGGCCGCATCAACGACAGCTCGCTGACGCGCAACCGCATCACCGCGCTGGACAACCATGCAGAGGGCCATTTCAGCACCGGCGCGCTGCAGCACACGCTGCTGTTCGGCGCGGACTTCGCGCGCCACCGCGAGAACGTCTGGTCGGGTGCGACTGTCAGCGAGATAGACGCCTACGCGCCGGTCTACGGCAACCTGCTGGTGCCGGATCGCACCGCGTTGCCGCGCACCACGCAGCGCCAGACCGGCCTGTATGTGCAGGACCAGATGAAATGGGACCATTGGATCGTCACGGCGGGCCTGCGCCATGACAAGGCCGTCGCGGCCGCCGAAGGCAGCCCCGAAGAGGAAAGCACGGCCACGACCAAGCGCCTGGGCCTGATGTACGCCTTCCCCTCGGGCTGGTCGCCGTATGTGAGCTACAGCGAATCCTTCACGCCGCAGGCCGCCATCAAGGGCCGGTTGTTCAAGCCGCTGCGCGGCGAGCAGTGGGAACTGGGCCTGAAATACGAACCGGCGGGCCGCGCGCTGGCCTACAGCGCCGCGCTCTATGACCTGCGCGAGAAAAACCAGATCGCCTCGCCGCTACCCGACGTCTACACCCAGGTCGGCGCCACGCGCACCAAGGGGCTGGAGCTCGAAGTCAAGGGCCCCGTCACGCCCAACCTGGAACTGGTCGCGCACTACAACTACACCGAACTGGACAAACAGCTCGAAGGCTTGCCCAAGCACCAGGCCAGCGTTTGGGCCAAGTACCGCTTTGCGATCGCCGGCGTGAACGGCTTCTCGGCCGGTGCCGGGGTGCGCTGGATGGGCGCCTTCAACGACCAGCAAGGCGGCGGCAACGGCCCGCAGATTCCCAGTGCCGCGCTGCTGGACCTGATGTTCGCCTATGACACCGCGAACTGGCGCTACGCCGTCAACATCAACAACGCGACCGACAAGACCTACTTCAGCACCTGCCTGGCGCGCGGCGACTGCTGGTATGGCGCCCGTCGCAACGTGGTGGCCAGCGCCACCTACCGCTTCTAGGCCCCTCAAGGAGAACCACGATGAACAGCCGCAGGATCAAAACCTGGACCTGGATCCACAAATGGAGCAGCCTGGTCTGCACCGTCTTCATGCTGCTGCTGTGCCTGACCGGCTTGCCGCTGATTTTTCACCATGAGATAGGCCACTTGCTGGGCACAGAAGTGGAAGCGCCCGACCTGCCCAAGGGAACGCCGCGCGCCAGCCTCGACAGCGTGATGCAGGTGGCGCAGGCACTGCACCCCGGCAAAGTGCCCATGTTCGCCTCGCACGAGATCGACGACGACCGCTTCTGGTACGTCACGCTGGGCGACACGCCGACCTCCGAGGTCGGCAACAAAACCGTGGCCGTCGATGCGCGCACCGCGGCGGTGCTGGCCCAGCCAAAGTTCGACGAAGGCTTTATGTACATCATGTTCAAGCTGCACGTGGACCTGTTCGCCGGGCTGGCCGGCAAGCTCTTTCTGGGCTTTATGGGCTTGTTGCTGCTGGTGGCGATTGTCTCGGGCGTGGTGCTGTACGCGCCCTTCATGCGCAAGCTGGACTTCGGCGCCGTGCGGCAAAGCAGGCCGCGCGCCAAATGGCTGGACCTGCACAACTTGCTGGGCGTTGTGACGCTGGTATGGGCCTTCACCGTGGGCGCCACCGGCATGATCAACACCTGGGCCGACCTGCTGATCAAGTACTGGCAGTACGACCAGCTCAGCGCGCTGCTGGCGCCCTACCAGGGACAAAAACCACCGGCGCGCCTGGCTTCGGTGCAGCAAGCGGCATCGTCGGCCACCGCGCTCGCGCCCGACATGAAGATGGCCTTCATCGCCTTCCCGGGCACAACTTTTTCCAGCCCGCACCATTACACGGTGTTCCTGCGCGGCAACGAGCCCTTCAACTCGCGCCTGCTCAAGCCGGTGCTGGTGGACGCGGGCACCAACGCGCTCACCGCCAGCCCGCCGCTACCCTGGTACCTCACGGCGCTGCTGGTGTCGCAGCCGCTGCATTTCGGCGACTACGGCGGCATGCCCATGCAAATCCTCTGGGCGCTGTTGGACATCGCGACCATCATCGTGCTCGGCAGCGGCCTCTATCTCTGGGTCAAGCGCCGCAACCCGGCTGCGGCGGTGAAGCCGGCCACGTCCGTGGCCGCGCAGGAATCGCATGTTCTTTCTCACGATGCATCGGGCGGTGCCGCATGAGCGCACAGACAAACGTCACTCTCTGGCACATATGGGGCTGGCCGCTGGTGTTGGGCCTTCTCAGTGCCAGCGGCCTGCTGACGGCGCTGGTATCCGACGGCTGGGGCGACTGGTGGGCCTGGCTCGGCCTGGGCGTACCGGTGGCCGTGATGGCCTGGTTCGCATGGGTGCCGCGCAAGCCGGCCGGGCATTGAGTGAAACGGGGCGAAACCTTGGGGCCGACATGGCGGCCAGGTGGACGCACACCGTCGCTTCGCGCAGGCGATAAAATACGTCGCTGCTCACGCACAATCTGAAGGCCTGGACTGAAGGGGTGCGCGGCGGGCCTCCTGCCCTCTTGCATCGTTCAAATTACTTTTCCTTCTTTCCTTCTTCTTTTTTTCACATGAGCGCTTTTAACACCGAACGCATTATTTCCGTCCACCACTGGACCGACACGCTCTTCAGCTTCACCGCTACGCGCGACCCGGGCTTTCGCTTCGTCAATGGCCAGTTCACCATGATTGGCCTGCCGGTGGATGGCAAACCGCTGATGCGCGCCTATAGCGTGGCCAGCGCCAACCATGAAGACCAACTGGAGTTTTTCAGCATCAAGGTCGCCAACGGCCCGCTGACCTCGCGGCTGCAGCACCTGAAACCCGGCGACGACATCCTAGTGGGGCGCAAGCCCACCGGCACGCTGCTGTTGCAAAACCTGCTGCCCGGCAAGACCCTGTGGCTGCTGGCCACCGGCACCGGCCTGGCCCCCTTCCTCTCGTTGATCAAGGACCCCGACACCTACGAGCGCTTTGAACGCGTGGTTCTGGTGCACGGCTGCCGCACCAGCGCCGAGCTGGCCTACCGCGGGTTGATCGAGCACGAGTTGCATGAGCATGAGTTCCTCGGTGAGCTGGTGCGCGGGCGCTTGCTCTATTACCCGACCGTGACGCGCGAACGCTTTCGCAACGAAGGCCGCATCACCGAACTCATGCAGTCGGGCAAGCTCTACAGCGATCTCGGCCTGCCGGCGCTCTCGGCCGACAACGACCGCCTGATGCTGTGCGGCAGCCCCGACATGCTGCGCGACATCAAGGCCATGCTGGAAGCGCAGGGCCTGGAAGAAGGCAATATGCAGCACGCCGGCCACTTCGTGGTGGAGCGCGCCTTCGCCGAGCGCTGAGCGCCAATTCACTGCAATACGAACAGTTCTCACAATCAAACGCAAGCAGACCGCGCGAGCAGGGGAATGCTTGAGTTGTCGCCTGCGGCCAGTGACAATGGCCGACACACACTACAACGATAAGGAATTCCCATGAAAGGCGACGCACAAGTCATCGCTCACCTGCAGGCGCAACTCAAGAACGAGCTGACGGCCATCAACCAGTACTTTCTGCACTACCGCATGTACAAGCACTGGGGCCTGGACAAACTGGCCAAGAAGGAATACGAGGAATCGATCGGCGAAATGAAGCACGCCGACAAGCTGATGGACCGCATCTTCATGCTTGACGGCCTGCCCAACCTGCAGGACCTGGGCAAGCTGATGATCGGCGAGGACGTGCTGGAGGCTCTGAACTGCGACCTCAAAGCCGAAACCGGTGCACAGGCAACGATCAAGGACGGCATTGCCCACTGCGAAAGCGTTCGCGATTACGTCTCGCGTGACCTGCTCCAGGAAATCCTGGACGACACCGAAGAACATATCGACTTCCTGGAAACCCAGATCGAGCTGGTCGGCAAGGTCGGCATCCAGAACTACCTGCAAAGCCAGATGGGCGACGTCAGCTAAGCCAAGCGGCGATGCTGCATACGGGCAAGCGCCCGGCATACAAAACACGGGGCCTGCAGGCCCCGTTGTCGTTCATGGACCTTTGACCGCGGACTGATGACTGATGACGGCGACAGGCATCTATCCCCTCTTCAGAAAATCCTTTTCACAGCGGCCCATAGCCACGGGGATCGCTTTTTTTTCGCATTTTTGCCACAAAAAAACATCCTTCCCCACCCATTCCTTCATCATTTCGAAACAAGATATTACGAATCATTATCATTTGATATACACTTCGAGCGAACTTTTCACGCCAGCCAACTCGTCTCGCCAGCAGGTGATTTCGAGCCAGCCAAGCATTTTTCTTGAACCCGGTCCGCCTCCCGCATGGCTGGACCCTGCTTGGAGGCCATCTTGGCACACCCGTCCGCTCGCGCCGCACGAATTGCGCGCAATAAAAAAAACCGCAATGCCGGTACTAACAACAGCATCTCCCCTCTCGTTGCACCAGCGTCCGATATAGCCCTGCTACCGCTGGGCGCGCTGATGCTGGCGGTTTCGGTGTCCGGCTGGGCGCAAAGCGTCACACCCGCCCCCGCCGCCGCAGGCACCACCGCCTCCACGCCGGCCGAAGGCAAGAGCCTGGCGCCTGTCACCGTCACGGGCACGCGCGACCGCGCGAACCAGACCTACCAGAGCGGCATCACCAGCGTCGGCAAGATGCCCGTGCCAGCCAAAGACATCCCACAGTCGCTGACGGTGGTCAATGAAAAGCTGATTCACGACCAGGGCAAGGACAGCTTCAAGAGCGCGCTCGAAAACGTCATCGGCATCACCTTTGAAGCCGGTGAAGGCGGCCGGGTCGGCGACAACGTCCGCTTGCGCGGCTTCAGCGCCGCCGGCGACATGTATTCCGACGGCATGCGCGACATCGCCCAGTACAACCGCGACTTGTTCAACGTTGAGCGCGTTGAAGTGCTGCGCGGCGCGGCGTCCATGCTGTTCGGCCGCGGCTCCACCGGCGGCATCATCAACCAGGTCAGCAAGCAGGCGCGCCTGATCACCGAACATGAGGTGAACGCCACCGTCGGTACCAAGGGCTACCAGCGCTATCAGGGCGACTTCAACTTCAAGCTGGGCGACGACGCAGCTTTCCGCATCAACGCCATGGCCACGGATGCCGACGGCCGCGGCGAAAACGCCAGCGCCGCCACCCACCGGCGCGGCCTGGCGATGGACTACCGCTTCGGCATCGGCACGGCCAACGAATTCGAGGTCAGCTACTACCACCTGCACTACAACGACAAGCCCGACTGGGGTTTTGCTTGGTTTAACAGCCGCCCCGCGCCCCTGACCGAAAAATTCTGGTACGGCCTTAACACCGATTTCCAGAACGACAAGGCCGACGCCATCACCCTGAGCCACACCCACCGCTGGGCGGACGGCAGCAGCCTGAAAACCACTGTGCGTGATGGTTACTACTCCCGCACGCTGCGCGCCACGCAGGCCAGCTTCGCCGCCGGCACCACGCTGGCCAACCTGAACGCCAATACCCTGGTCAGCCGCGGCAACACCAGCGCCGGCAATGCCAAGGCGGGCAACGAGCATCACACCTTCCTGCAAACCGATTACCTCACCACCACCCAGTGGTTCGGACGCAAGAACAGCCTGCTGATCGGCGCCGAGTACGCGGTCGAAAATTCAGATCGCCTCAGCTACCCGCTCCTGACGGGTGCCAAACCGGGCACCACGGTGGGCAACCCGATCAGCACCGGCATCGGCGGCAACTACACGCAGCGCCTGGAAACGTCCTTCAAGGCCACCACGCTGGGCCTGTACATGCAGGACACGATTGACCTCACGCCTTACTGGAAGCTGGTTGCCGGCCTGCGCGTTGATAACTTCAAGGCCGACTATGACCGCCCCACCGGCACGCCTCCCAATAACGGAAGGCTCTCAAGGTCCGACAGCCTGTTGAGCAAACGCTTGGGCGTGATGTACCAGCCGACCGACGAGGTCAGCTACTACGCCGCCTATGGCACGTCGTTCAACACTTCGGGCGACCTGTACCAGTTCGACCCGAACTCGGCCAACACGGCACCCGAGAGCAGCCGCAACATGGAAATCGGCGCCAAGTGGGAACTCTACGGCGGCGACCTTTCGCTGCGCGCAGCACTTGCCCGCACCGAGAAGTACAACGAGCGCAACACCGACATCGATACCAACACCAACTCGTATCTGTTGTCCGGCAAGCGCCACACCGACGCTCTCGAATTCGAGGTCGCCGGCCGTATCACGCCGCAGTGGGATGTCTTTGCCGGCATTGGCTTCCTGAAGGCCAGGATCGACAAGTCGGGCTCCAACGCAGCCGGCCAGGCCGAAGTCGGGCAGAACCCGGGCCTGAGCCCGAGCCGCCAGGCCACCCTGTTTACCACCTACCGCATCGGCGACAAATGGCGCATCGGCGGCGGCTTCACCGGCGTCAGCACCAACAAGCCGGCCAACAGTGTCACCAGCACCAACCGCGCACCGGGCTACGTCAAGGCCGACGCGCTGGTGGAATATCGCATCAGCGAAGGTAATACCGTCAAGCTCAACATCGACAACGTGTTTAACAAGGTTTACTACAACACGCTGTACCGCGGCTTTGTGGCGCCCGGCGACGCACGCAGTGTTCGCGTGACGCTGACCAGCAAGTTCTGATTTCAAACAGAATTTTTTCCAAGGTTTCAGGCACCTGGGGGATACTCCGGGTGCCTTTTTTCATTTCAGCGCTCTTTCCGGAGATTTCTCCATGCTGCTCCGCATTCATCAAGCCCTCCAGCCGGACGAACTCGCGCAGGTCCGCCAGCTGATCCTGGGCGCCGACTGGGCCGACGGCCGCATCACCGCCGGCAGCCAGAGCGGCGCCGTCAAAAACAACCGGCAACTGCCCGAAGACTTGCCGGCCGCCCAGCAGGCCCGCCACATCGTGTCGGTGGCGCTGGCCCGCAATCCCATGTTCGTCACCGGCGCACTGCCAAAGTCGGTTTACCCGCCGCTTTTCAACCGCTACGGCGGCGATGCCAACAATTTCGGCAACCACATCGACAACGCCGTGCGCACGCATGCCGCCACCGCGCGCCACGTGCGCACCGACATCTCCTGCACGCTGTTCCTGAGCGATCCGGCCAGTTATGACGGCGGCGAGCTGGTGGTCCAGGACACCTACGGCGAACAACGCATCAAATTCGAGGCTGGCGACCTGGTGATGTACCCGGGCACCTCCGTGCACCGCGTGGAGCCGGTCACGCGCGGCGAGCGGCTAGCCTGCTTTTTCTGGATCGAGAGCATGGTCCGCTCCGATGCCCAGCGCCGCCTCCTGTACGAAATGGACATGGCCATCACCTCGTTGCGCCAAAAAGACCTGGAACGCACAGCCCAAGGTGCCGCCGAGAGCTCGGAAGTCGTGCGCCTGACCGGCTGCTATCACAACCTGCTGCGCATGTGGGCTGAGGTTTAGCGCTCCTTCTGAGCATCCCCTTCTCTCACAGGGGGGTTCGCCCCAGAGCACTACCAAATTCATAGCGCCATATCCATTCCTGACATGGAGAATTCCCTATTTTCCGACTGAGGGATCGGAGACTGGCAAAGGTCCTGGCGCCAGCCCGCTGCGGAAATAAACCCTCCTCGATTGCAAATGCGATAGATTCGCATTTATAATCAGCACACCGATTGAATCAATCCCCAGCCAAGCCCATCCATGATTGTTTGCGTCTGCCGCCGAATCTCCGACCGCGAAATCGCCCGTCATGCCCGTGCGGGCCTGGGCTTTGACGAGATCCAGTTCGAACTCGGCGTGGCCACCCAATGCGGCCAATGCGAAGGCTGCGCCCGTGACGTGGTGGCGCAGTGCAGCACCAGTTGCCCGACCGCCAACATCAAGCTCGCCACCCATACACAGGAAGGCAGCCCATGGCACATCTTGCAACACTCAGCTCAAGCCTGATTGCGGCGCTTCCCGCCAGCCTGTTCCTGGTGATAGTTTCCACGTGGTGGATCTTCCGCCGCTGATTCTGCTCAAACACTGATTGAACTGGGCCCGCGGCACGCACGCGGCCTCACATACTCACCCATTCCCGATGACCGCCACCGCCTTTTCCACCGCCCCGCGCCCGCCCGCGCCGCGCCAGCCCCTGAGCCGAAATGCCGTGATCGCCCTGGTGGTGGTCGGCTTGCATATCGGCTTCATCTGGGCGCTGCAAAGCGGCCTGCTGATGCGCGCCGCTGAAATCGTGGTGCCCGCGGAAATCCTGACGCAATTCATCGACCCGCCCGCGCCCAAAGTGGAGCCCGTACCGCCCACGCCGCCTACACCGACCGTGCAGAAAAAGGCCGTGGCCAAAGCGCCCGTAAAACCGGCGCCCCAGCCCCTGGCCATCCAGGACCCCACACCTTCGCCGAATGCCCCGACGGGTGTGGTCACGCCGCCGTTGCCGCCTGCGCCAGTCGCCGTGGCCCCTGTCGCGCCGCCCGCGCCTCCCGCCGTGCAGCTGCCTTCCAGCGACGCCGATTATCTGCAGAACCCGAAACCGCCTTACCCCCCCATCAGCAGACGCCTGGGCGAACAGGGCAAGGTGCTCTTGCGCGTGCTCATAGGGGTGGACGGCCAGCCGAAGAAAGCTGAAATTCGCAAGTCAAGCGGATTTGACCGGCTCGACCAGGCGGCCATGACCGCCGCCATGCGCTGGCGTTATGTTCCAGGCAAGCGAGGCGGCGTAGCCGAAGAGATGTGGTCAGAAGTGCCCATCAATTTCGTTCTAGAGTAATTTTTCTGAAACCGTGGAGTATTGATTCATGAATTCCCAATTCGGCCTTGCCAACGTCTGGAGCCAAGGCGATATCGTCACCAAATCCGTGGCCGTGCTGCTGCTGGCGATGTCACTGGCCTCGTGGATGGTCATCATCATCAAGTCTTTGGACCTCATCAAGTACAAGCGCATTGCCCGCGCGGCCGAAGACTTCTGGCACAGCGAGGATTTCGCAGCCGGCCTGACCAAACTGGGCGGCGACCCCACCAACCCCTTCCGCCAGTTGGCCCTGGAGGGCCGCGAAGCCACCCTGCACCACCGCAACACCAAGGCGCACCTGCATGACGCCCTGGACGTCAGCGACTGGGTCACGCGCACGCTGCGCAACGCCATCGACGAATTCACCGCCAAGCTGCAGTCCGGCCTGGCGATTCTGGCTTCGGTGGGCTCGACCGCTCCCTTCGTCGGCCTGTTCGGCACCGTGTGGGGCATCTACCATGCGCTGCTGTCCATCGGTGCAGCCGGCCAGGCGACCATCGACAAGGTGGCCGGCCCCATCGGCGAGTCGCTGATCATGACGGCCCTGGGCCTGGCCGTGGCCATTCCCGCGGTGCTGGGCTACAACGCGCTGGTGCGCGGCAACAAAGGCGTGCTGCAAAAGCTCAGCCGTTTCGCGCACGACCTGCACGCCTACTTCGTGACCGGTGCCCGCGTGAGCGCCGGCGGCCAGGCCAATGTCGTTCCGATGAAAAAGGCCTGACCGCCTTCCCCTATCCGGCCTCGCCGCCAAAAGCAGCCAGGCCCCTTATTCTTCAGTGACCGAGAAGCACCATGGCCTTTGGAACCCAAGACGACAGCGATGACGTGATGAACGAGATCAACATGACGCCCATGGTGGACATCATGCTGGTACTGCTCATCATCTTCATCATCACGGTCCCCGTGATGAAGCACTCCGTCAACATCGACCTGCCGCGCGCCTCCAACGAAGCGCAAAACATCAAGCCGGAGACGGTTCGCCTCAGCGTGGACGCCGAAGGCAGCTATTTCCTCAACGAAATCAAGATCACCGATGAAGAGCTGGGCACCCAGCTCAAGACCGCGGCGGCCCAGAACCCGCAGCCCGAACTGCACATCCGCGGTGACAAGTCGGTGCGTTACGAACGCGTGGCACAGGCAATGGCGGCCGCGCAGCAAGCCGGCCTGCGCAAGATCGGCTTTATCACGGAACCGAAGAATTGATCCAAGCCTGCCGGCGGCAATGCTGGCAGGCTTTTTTCCTGGCGTAAAAAAATACCGTACAGCCCAAATTCGCTTGACTTTCAAATGAGAATGGTTATCATTAACTTAACGAAGCCCAAACAGGTTTAAATCATGTCCATCGCACTGCCGCCCTCCAACACCTTAAGCCTTCCTGCCCGCGCCCCCGTGCACACAGAGACCGCTGCGGGCGGCCAGGGCAGTTCCGCTGCCACCGTCAACAGCACGGAAATCCTGCGCGGGCAAAAAGCCGTCGAGATCAACCACAACGGATCAACCTATCGCCTGCAGGCCACGCGCCTGGGCAAATTGATCCTGACCAAATAAGGGTCGCGCAGCAAAGCGTCGACATACGTTCTTTTTCATCGAGAGTTTCATCGTGGGGCGATCCGGGGCTACCAAGCTCCCAAGGTCGTTTTTAGCCAGCCACCGACTCCCCGGAGTTGTTTAGCCAGGCTTTTTTTCGGATGCCCCCTGTTTTCCCACCAACAAAAAAGCCGACCCTTGGTCGGCTTTTTTCATGCCCCTTGAGGCGCGGGTCAGAGGCCGATAGCGGCAATGCCCACGCGCGCGATCTGCGCGTCTTCGCTGGACTTCACGCCGCTCACGCCCACGGCACCTATGCACTGCCCGTCCTTGACGATGGGAACGCCGCCTTCGAGCATGCCGTGAATGTAAGGCGCCGACAGGAAGGAGGTTCGGCCGCCATTGATGACGTCTTCATAAACCTTGCTTTCGCGGCGACCCATGGCGGCCGTGTTGGCTTTCGAGGGGGCGATGTGCGAGGAAATGGGCGGCGCGCCGTCCAGGCGCTGCAGGTGCAGCAGGTGGCCGCCGTCGTCAACGATGGCGATGGTCACGGCCCAATTGTTCTTGAGAGCTTCTGCTTCGGCGGCGGCGGCGATGGTTTTGACGTCGGCGAGTTCAAGCACTGCTTTGGATTTCATGGTCTTCAGGATTCCGGAGTTTGTGGCAAAGATACTGAGCATACGCAAATTTGGGGCCGCTCCTCACCCGCATTGCTGCCAAATTAGCTTATAGAACCCTTACAAAAAGTAGGGAGTGAGGGCTGGAGAAACTGCAATGCACCCTAAAATAATCTTGCCCGCATTTGCTGGCGCCCTGGAGACGACTCTCATGACTGACAATGTTCAAACCCTCGACTATGGCGTTGCCACAAGCGTCGAGCAACGCAACAAGGTCCTGCGCAACACCTACTGGTTGCTGGCCCTGAGCCTGCTGCCCACCGTATTGGGCGCATGGCTGGGTGTGGCGACCGGCATCACCAGCTCACTGAGAGGCGGATTGGGTCTCATCGTGTTCCTGGGCGGTGCATTTGCCTTTATTTTTGCCATTGAGAAGACCAAAAACTCGGCCGCCGGTGTGCCTGTGCTGCTGGGCTTCACTTTCTTCATGGGCCTGATGCTCTCGCGCCTGATTGACATGGTGCTTGGCTTCAGTAACGGCGCATCGCTGGTCATGACCGCTTTTGCGGGTACGGCCGGCGTGATGTTCGTGATGGCCAGCCTGGCCACCGTTATCAAGCGCGACCTGAGCGGCATGAGCAAATGGCTGTTTGCCGGCGCCCTGGTCATCCTGGTGGCAGCCGTCATCAATGTGTTTGTCGGCTCGACCATGCTGACGGCGGTGGTCAGCACCCTGGCCATCGCGGTGTTCAGCGCCTACCTGCTGTATGACCTGAAACAGGTGATCGACGGCGGCGAAACCAACTACATCAGCGCTACCCTGGCCATTTACCTGGACCTGTTCAACATCTTCCAGAGCCTGCTGGCCCTGCTGGGAATC
The DNA here is from genome assembly GCF_964252805.1 of Polaromonas sp. LjRoot131. Lineage (NCBI taxonomy): Bacteria > Pseudomonadati > Pseudomonadota > Betaproteobacteria > Burkholderiales > Comamonadaceae > Polaromonas > Polaromonas sp. LjRoot131. The sequence goes on from NZ_CAXUPF020000001.1 coordinate 1,869,755, forward strand.
TTCGGCGGCGAAAGAGATTAAGCGGGAAGTATCCGCCACACACAAAAAAGGAGCCTAGGGCTCCTTTTTTCATGTCCGCTCAAACACGGCGATGGACTCCACGTGCGCCGTATGCGGGAACATGTTGACCACACCAGCCGCGGTGCAGCGCCAGACGCCGCTTTCCACCAGCACGCCCGCATCCCGCGCCAGGGTAGCCGGGTTGCAGCTCACATAAACGATGCGCTGGGGCGGCGTCCAGCCGTCCAGGGCCAGGCTTTGCTGGTGCTCGCCGTCGTCGCAGGGAACGCCGCTGGCGATCTGCTGCTGCAGGGCCGCCAGCGACTTGAACAACTCAAACGCGCCTTCGCGCGGCGGGTCCACCAGCCATTTGTCGGCGGCACCGTCCTTGACCAGCATGGCTGGCGTCATCTCAAACAGATTGCGCGCCACAAACCGGGTCGGGGCCAATGCCCGGCGGGCGGACGATGCCGCCCTGTTTCTCTCAAAATTCTCGCGGGAACGGGCCACCAGCACTTCGCTGCCCTCAATACCCAGCACCTCGCGGGCGCGTGTAGCCAAAGGCAGCGTGAAATTGCCCAGGCCGCAAAACCAGTCGATCACCCGCTCATCCGGTTGCACGGCCAGCAGGCGCAAGGCGCGCGAGACCAGCACCTGGTTGATCTGCGGGTTGACCTGGGTGAAATCGGTCGGCTTGAACGGCATGGTGATGCCGAACTCCGGCAGGCCGTAGCTCAGTTCCTGGACGGCGTCGTCCAGCAGCTTCACCGTCTCCAGCCCACCTGGTTGCAGCCACCATTGCAGGCCCGGGTGGGCCGCGGCAAAGGCGCGCAGGCGCGCCAGGTCACCCTCGCTGAGCGGCTCCATGTGGCGCAGCACCATCGCCGTCACGTCATCGCCGCAAGCCAGTTCGATCTGCGGCAGGGTTTCTTTCGCGTCCATGGCACCGATCAGCTCGCGCAGCGGTACCAGCATGTCGCTGACGTGGCGAGGCAATACATGGCATACGCTCATGTCGGCCACGTAGCTGCTTTTGCGCTCATGGAAACCCACCAGCACCGTGCCCTTTTTGCGAACGTAGCGCACCGACAGGCGCGCGCGGTAGCGATAAGCCCAGGCCGGCCCCTCGATGGGCCGCAGCAGACCGTCCGCCTTGAGCTTGCCGATGTGCCGGAGGTTGTCTTCCAGCACACGCTGCTTCACGGCCACTTGCGCGCCCACGTGCAGATGCTGCATTTTGCAGCCGCCGCAGGCGCCGGTGTGCATGCCGAAATGCGGGCAGGCCGGGCGCACGCGCTGGGACGATTCGCGGTGAATCACCATCACCACGGCTTTTTCAAAACTGCTTTTCTTGCGGTAAACATTGGCCGTCACCTGCTCGAAAGGCAATGCGCCCTCGATGAACACCACTTTGCCGTCGGGCCTGTGGGCAATGCCCTGGGCCTCGATGTCAAGCGACTCGACCTCGAGCAGGTCCGGCGGGTAGTCCGCAGCCGCGGCAGGCTTGGTGGTGGGGCTTTCTTCTGTCATATGCCAATTGTCTCAGGCTGCGGTACCATTTTCCGGACACCCGCAAAGGAATGACGATGGAACTTCGCATCTGCATCGACGTTGACGACATGGAGCGCGCCGTCGCGTTTTATACCCAGGGGCTGGGGCTGCGCGTGGGCCGCCGCTTCAAGAGCGACTTCGTGGAAATCCTGGGCGCCGGCAGCCCCATCGACCTGCTCTTCAACGCACCCGGCACGCGGCCCATCGCCGGCGGGCCTGGCAGCGAAACCACCCGCAACTACAGCCGCCACTGGACACCTGTGCACCTGGATTTCGTCGTGGAAGACATCGACACCGCCGTGGCGCGCCTGCAGCAGCATGGCGCGGTGCTGGAAATGCCGGTGGCCGAACGCGTCTGGGGACGCATCGCCGGGCTGGCCGATCCTTTCGGTCACGGACTGGATTTGCTGGAATTCAAGGGCCGCGGCTACGACGAGATTCTTCAGCCTCATTGAAGGCTGAAAACGGCGCGGCAAAGAAAAAGGAGCCGGGCGGCCGCCGGGCTCCTTTGACTGTCGTCTGAGGCGTCGATTACTTGGCAGGCAGGTATTTGGCGGGGTCCACCGGTTTGCCCTGGCGGCGGATTTCAAAATGCAGCTTTACGCGATCCGCATCGCTGTTGCCCATCTCCGCGATCTTCTGGCCCTTCTTGACATTCTGGTCTTCTTTCACCAGCAGCGTCTGGTTATGCGCATACGCCGTGAGGAAAGTGTTGTTGTGCTTGAGGATGACCAGGTTGCCGTAGCCGCGCAAGCCGGCACCTGCATACACCACCCGCCCGTCGGCGGAGGCCACCACCGCATCGCCGGCCTTGCCGGAGATGTCGAGGCCCTTGTTCTTGGCTTCGTCAAAGCCCGCCACCATGGCGCCTTGCGCCGGCCAGATCCAGGCGATGTCTTCATCACCCGTCGCGGCCGGTGTCGGTGCCGGGCTGGCGCTGGCAGGCGCCGATGCGGGCTTCGCGGCAGCGCTGGCGGCCTGTGCGGGCGCCGTGCTGGACGCTGGAGCAGATCCCGGCGACACCGGACGGGTCACCACCAAGGGGTTTTCGTTGGTCGGCGGCACGACGCGCAGCACCTGCCCCACTTCAATGATGTTGGGGTTTTCAAGGTTGTTCCAGCGCACGATGTCGCGCCAGTTCTGGCCGTTCTCCAGGCCGATACGGATCATGGTGTCGCCGGGCTTGACCGTGTAATAGCCCGGTTTGCCGGCGTTCTCAAAGCCGGGCAGCTGCTTGACGCTGCCGGGGTCCACAGCGCCCGGTGCCGGGCGCGCGCCGAAAGTCCCGCGATCTTCCACCGGTGCATTGGTGGGAGATCGTGAGGCGCAGCCCGCGGCAACGAGCAGCGCGGCCGCAAGCATGCAAGACAACGCCAGCCTGCCGGGTTTGGAGCGGGTGGAAGCCAAGGCAGTTGCCCTGTTCGACCGTACGGTTTGATTCATTGCTTCTTTCGTCTTCAATCTTGACTGATTTGCCCGGGGCCACAAGGCCCCCGGGGCTTGTCTGGTTTATCGGACTTATCGCATGGATGCCTGCCTGTGCCCTGCCGGGGCCTGGCCTTTAGCTTGTTCCCGATTTTAAAGGCACAAAGTGGACGGCCTCCAGCAAGGTCTGCCGGACGCCCTGCGGGGTTTTATCCACCACCACCAGCGCTTGCGCGCCGCCGGCGATCTGCATGGGTGCCACCAGCCGGCCACCCACGGCCAGCTGGTCTATCCAGGCCGCAGGGATGGCTTCACCGCCCGCCGCGGCAATGATGGCCGCATAGGGCGCGCCCTTTGCGTAGCCCATCATGCCATCCCCAAAGAGCAGATGCACATTGGGCAGCCGCAAAGTCCGCAAGTTCTCCCTGGCTTTGTCATGCAGGCCTCGCAGACGCTCGATGCTGTAGACCTCCGCAGCGAGATGGCTGAGCACCGCGGCCTGGTAGCCGCAGCCGGTGCCGATCTCCAGCACCCGGCCCAATTTCCCCGCGTTGCCCGCCACGCCATGGCGCAGCAGCTCAATCATGCGGGCCACCACATTGGGTTTGGAGATGGTCTGGCCCAGGCCTATCGGCAAGCTGGTGTCTTCGTAGGCCTGGTTGACCAGCGCGGAGTCGACAAAACGGTGGCGCTCCACCAGCCCCATGGCGGCCAGCACCTGGGGGTCGCTGACGCCCTGGGCCGCGAGCTTGGCGACCATGCGCGCGCGCACGGCCTGCGAATCCAGACCGACACCGCCTGGCCGCGTTGGGGCGGGAGGCGTGGTTTTCTTCAGGCCGGTGGGAGCCCCCACCGCAGGCCGGGCGCTGGAAGCGGGCAATTTGGTCGCCGACGGTACACCCGCATCAGGTTTGAGGCGTACCGGGAAGGCCGGGCGCGGCACCGCCTCAGGCGCCTTGAGCGCCTTGGCCGAAGGATTAAAAGGCGGCTTGAGGCTGGGTTTCATGCGTCAGGCCTTCAATGCGACCCGGTCAGCCTGGCGGCTGTCTGGGCCCAGTAGGGCAGGCGCTCGTGGTCGGTCAAATCCACCTGTAGCGGCGTGATGGAGACAAACTTCTGGCTGGTAGCGTAAAAATCGGTGCCGTCGCCGGCTTCCTTCGCGGGCCCCGCGCCGCCTATCCAGTACATGGTTTCGCCGCGCGGGCTGGTCTGCATGATGACGCGTTCGGCCGCATGGCGGCGCCCCAGGCGGGCCACTTTCACGCCGCGAATTTCATCGTCGGGCAGGTTGGGAATATTCACATTGAGCAGCCATGGCGGCACCGTGGGCTCCGCGCCTTCGGCCACGTTTTCCAGCGAGGGGATCAGTTGCTGCACCAGTTCGGCCGCGCGCCTGGCCGCGACGTCGATATGGGCCCAGCCTTTTTCGGTCTGCGAAAACGCGATGGACGGGATGCCGAACAGGTAGCCCTCCATGGCCGCGCCCACCGTGCCGGAATAAATCGTGTCGTCGCCCATATTGGCGCCATTGTTGATGCCCGAGACCACCAGGTCGGGCCGGTAGCCCAGCAGGCCGGTCAGCGCGATGTGGACGCAGTCGGCCGGCGTGCCGTTGATGTAGCGAAAGCCATTGGCCGCCGTCTGCACGTACATCGGCGAGTGCAGGGTCAGCGCGTTGGATTTGGCGCTGTTGTTGTGCTCGGGCGCCACCACCTCGACATCCGCAACGGTTTTAAGCGCTTCGTAGAGGGCGATGATGCCGGAAGCCTGGTAACCGTCGTCGTTGCAGATGAGAATTTTCATGGGGTGATTTTACGGTCACGGCCGTGACAGCCCGGACGTATTTGCGACTGGCGTGCGCCCTTGCTTTGCCTATGATGCAGTCAAGGCGTCGCCCCTTCCCACCCTCACCTCACCGGAGACCTCCCATGCAAGCCTGGCTTTGTGAAAATCCCACCGGCGTAGACGCCCTGACCTGGAAAGAACTACCTACGCCGCAACCCAAGGCCGGCGAAGTCCTGATTGAAATCAAGGCGGCCAGCCTGAACTTCCCAGACCTGCTGATCGTGCAGAACAAATACCAGATCAAGCCGCCCTTGCCCTTTGTGCCGGGTTCCGAATACGCCGGCATCGTCCAGGCCGTGGGGGAAGGCGTCAAGCACCTCCAGGTCGGGCAGAACGTCGCCTGCCTCTCGGGCACAGGCGGCTTCGGCACGCATACCATCGCGCCTGCAGCCCTGTGCATGCCGCTGCCGGCAGGGTTTTCTTATGTGGACGCCGCCGCATTCATCATGATTTACGCCACGTCCTGGCATGCGCTGATGGACCGCGCACAGCTCAGGGCGGGTGAGACCGTTCTGGTGCTGGGCGCCGCGGGCGGCGTGGGCACGGCGGCCATCCAGATCGCCAAGGCCGCCGGCGCCCGCGTGATCGCCGCAGCATCAACGGATGAGAAGTGCGCGCTCTGCACCTCCATCGGCGCGGACGCCACCATCAACTACAGCACGAAAAACCTGCGCGATGAAATCAAGGCATTGACCGACGGCAAAGGGCCGGACGTGATCTACGACCCGGTAGGCGGCGACTTTGCCGAGCCCGCCTTCCGCTCCATCGCCTGGCGCGGCCGCTACCTGGTCGTCGGCTTCGCCTCGGGCCCCATCCCCGCCCTGCCGCTGAACCTGACGCTGCTCAAGGGCGCCTCCATCGTGGGCGTGTTCTGGGGGGACTTTGCCAGGCGCGAGCCCAAAGCCAATGCCGCCATGATGGCCGAGCTCGCGGGCTGGTACGCACAAGGCAAGATCAAGCCGGTGATAGACCGCACCATGCCCATGGCCGAGCTCAAGGCCGCCTATGCCCACATGGGCTCGCGCGGTGTCAAGGGCAAGCTGGTCATGGTCAACTGACTTTCCCCGGTGCCTGCGGCGGTGCCGCGCTAATTGCTTGTCACGTTCTTGACGCTGCACGCGGCCTTGATGATGCGCGCATTGGGATCGTCGTCAGTGTCCTTGAAGATCATCGGACGTATGTCATCACCGGCATAAGTGGTGATTCGGAAAGGCTCGCCGCGAAAATCCGGCAAGGCATAAAAAGCCGCCTTCACATAACGGGCGATTTGCTGGGTGCAGTCGATCTGCACCTCAGTCGCCACTGAGCGGAACTGAAGGCCCTCGCCGGCGGGGGCCCATTGCGTCGCGCGGTTGATGCGTACCTGAATGCGCCGCTGGTCATCCTTGATGTCGATGGCGGCCACGTTGACCTGAACATAGTGGCTCGCGGAATTGGCGGGATCGCCGGTAACGGTAAGCCAGGTATCCGCCGCATGCGCGCCTGCAGCCACCAGCACTGCCGCCAGGGACACGGCCGGCAGCCGGATGAGAGCCCCTACGGCCGAAGCAAAAAGACTTAGTGTCTGAAACAAGGCATTCCTGTCGTGAAGGGCGGCTTTCCTCAGAGAATTGGCGAGGAGCAACCTGGATGGACGGCCGGCAAACAGCTTGAAACAGCTACCGGCATCTGTATCTTGCCGCACATCGATAGCGTGCACGTTTCGAATTGTGACCCCCGGCGTTCATCGGAACGGATGGCCGGCGTGCCGCCAAAGAAAAAATCCCGCGTACCAAATGGCACGCGGGATTTCAGATAGTGGGGTGGCTGATGGGGCTCGAACCCACGACAACAGGAATCACAATCCTGGACTCTACCAACTGAGCTACAGCCACCGGAGCCCTGCATTATAGCGGCAAAGCCGCCGCTGTTTTATTGGGTAACGACTTCTTCCGCGTTCGCCTTGGCCTGTGCGGGTTTGGGGACCAGTATTTCCGCCTTGAAACGGTCCTTCAGGCTGTTGTAATACGCCAGGCTTTCCGCCGACGTCCACCACTGGGCGTACTGGTCGTGCTGCTGTTTGGCCGCGGCTTCAACCGGCGCATCACGAGGGACCACCTTCTCAACCTTGATGATGGCGTAACCCTGGCTGCCAAGGTCAACACCCGCAAAAGCCGGCAAGGCGCTGGCATCAGCGCGCAGCGCGGCATCGATCACCGGAACCGGCAATTTCTGTGTCTGTTCACGGGACACCACGACAGGCGCAGCCAGGCCGGTTGCCGATGCGGGTGCAGCCTTCCAGGCCGCCAGCTTGGCCACGCCTTCTTTGCGGGCCTCTTCCGCGGCGCGCTGCGCGAGCCAGCGCTGGCGCACGGTGTCTTTGACTTCGGCCAAAGGGCGTGTATGCGCCGGGGTGTACTGCACGATACGGCCCGAAGCCAGCTGGCTGGGCCCCACTTCAAGGGCCTCGGTGTTGCGCTTTTTCTCGATCGCGTCGGGGGCAAACAGCGCATTGAGGAACTTCGGGTTCGCCAGCACGCCGGTTGCGCCAGCCTGGGGTTGGCGCGTCACATTGGCCGCCGATTTGATTTCCAGTTTCAGGCGGTCAGCCGCCGGCTTGAGGCTCTCGGCCTGCTCGTACACCGCATTGGTGAAGATCTCTGCGGAATCCGTGAATTTCTTCTGCGCTTCCTGCTTTTTCATGGCAGCTTCAAGTTCCGGGCGCAGCTCTTCAAAGCCGCGTTGCTTGACGTCCGTCAGCTTGATGATGTGGTAACCGAACTCGGATTCAACGACATCGCTGATCTCGCCTTTCTTCATGGCAAAGGCGGCATCCGCAAAAGGCTTGACCATGGAGCCGCGTGCGAAGAAGTCCAGGTCACCGCCCTTGGCTGCCGAGCCGGGGTCTTGCGAGTTCTTGCGCGCCACCTCGGCGAAGCTGTCGGGGGATTTCTTGACCAGCGCCAGCAGTTCCTGCGCTTTCGCCTTGGCTTTTTCACGGTCGGCCGCGGGGGCGGACTGGGGCGATGCGATCAGGATATGGCTGGCCCGCCGCTCACCTTCAAAGCGCTGGATATTCTGCTCGTAATAGGTTTTCAAGTCGGCCGGGTTGACGGAGATGCTCTTGCCCACGCTGTCCATGTCCAGCAGCACATATTCGATGCTGGCCTGCTCGGGTGCCTGGAAAAGCTTCTCGTTGGCCTTGTAGAACTGCTCGAGGTCGGCATCCGTCGGGTTCAGCTTGGCGGCGAAGTCGGCGGCGTTGAAGCGGGCCAGCTGGATCTCGCGCTTTTCGAAGTAGGCGTTCAGCGCGATGTCGGCGGCCGAATTGGAAGCAAAACCGCTGGCGCCAACACCCGCCATCACTTGCTGGTTCGACAGGTTGGTCCGCACGTTGGCTTCGAACATTTCCGGGCTCATGCCCTGGGCGCCCAGCAACTGGCGATAGCGATCCATGTCAAGGCTGCCGTCCGGGCGGCGCAGGGAGGCGATCTCGGGGCTTTGCTGCAGCTCGCGCGCCAGGCGCTCGTTGCTCGTGGTGAGCTTGAACTTCTCGGCCGCGGCGGCAACGACACGCTCACGCACCAGGCGCTCCAGCGAGGCATAGCGCGCCTCGGGCGAGTCCAGCAGCTTGGGGTCCAGGTTGGGCATGGAATTGCGGAGCTGGTCCATTTCGCGCTGGTGCGCGCGGTCCCAATCCGACTGCGTGATGTCCCTGCCGTCCACCTTGGCGACCTTCGCGCTCTGGTCCTGGGATTTGTTATAGCCGTCAAGGCCCAACAACACGAAGGACGGAAGAATCAGCAAAAACAACAGCACCATGACGATTTTGGTGTGCTTGCGAACGAAATCAAACATCTCGAATTTCCTGTACTGCTGCTAACGGACAAACCGGGGCCACCAACAAAAAAGGCGAACCTCGTTCGCCTTTTTCCTCGTGGGTGGTGGGTGCTGACGGGCTCGAACCGCCGACCTACGCCGTGTAAGGGCGCTGCTCTACCAACTGAGCTAAGCACCCCACGTCAGACGTTCTGTCAGTTCAAAGCATCCTTGAGCGCTTTGCCCGGACGGAACTTTGGAACCTTGGCTGCCTTGATTTTAATCGCATCGCCGGTCCGTGGATTACGGCCGGTGCGCGCAGCGCGTTTGCCCACCGCAAAAGTGCCAAAACCCACCAGAGACACGGAGCCTCCTTTTTTCAGGGTGGTTTTCACAGCGCCAATCGTGGATTCCAGTGCGCGCGTAGCGGCAGCTTTGGAAATGTCAGCATGTTTGGCAATGTGCTCGATCAGTTCAGTCTTGTTCACAAGGAGCCCCTCGTTGATAAAAAGTTAATCTGGTTGTCTCTAAAAAATATCTCCCGGGACACTGTGGTGATGGTGTCAGCGGGAGCGGCATGTGCAGGTTTTCTGCTGCTTCCAATTAGAGCCATGGACTTCTAACCTGTCAATACAGCAGCAAGTTTTTACAACGTGCGGAGGCGGATTCTAGACGCTTTTTCCACGCTTTCACGACTTAATCGTAAGCATGATGTGTAATTTTCATGCTTGACAAAACGCGGCTTTCCAACAGGCCTACACCCCCGCCAGAGCCTGGGCAACGGCTTTGCCGACATCGGCCGTGCCGGCCTTTCCGCCCAGGTCGGGCGTGCGCGGCGCACCACTTGTGGGACTCAATACTTTTTCGATCGCGGCGAGGATGCCATCATGCGCGTCCTTGTGTCCCAGAAACTCCAGCATCATTGCACCGCACCAAATCTGGCCGATGGGATTGGCGATGTTGCGTCCCGCGATGTCGGGGGCCGAACCATGTACGGGCTCGAACAGCGAGGGAAATTTGCGCTCGGGGTTGAGGTTGGCGCTGGGCGCGATGCCGATGGTGCCGGTGCACGCCGGCCCCAGGTCGCTGAGGATGTCGCCAAAGAGATTGCTGGCCACCACCACGTCGAAAAAATCCGGGCGCTGCACAAAATGCGCGGTGAGGATGTCGATGTGAAATTTATCCAGTTGGATGCCCGGATAGTTTTTCGCCATCTCGGCCACGCGCTCGTCCCAGTAAGGCATGGAAATCGAAATGCCGTTGGATTTGGTTGCACTCGTCAGGTGCTTCTTGGGCCGCGACTGCGCCAGCTCGAACGCGAATTTCAGCACCCGGTCCACACCAATACGGGTGAACACGGATTCCTGCAGCACGAATTCGCGATCGGTTCCGGGAAAAGCCTTTCCGCCTATGCTCGAATATTCACCCTCGGTGTTTTCGCGGACGATGTAAAAATCGATTTCACCCGGCTGGCGCGGGCTGCCGTCGCGCCGCACCACGGGCGCGATGATGCCGGGCATCAGGCGCGCCGGCCGCAGGTTGATGTACTGGTCGAACTCGCGCCTGAACAGCAGCAGGGATCCCCACAGCGACACATGGTCGGGGATCTTGTCGGGCCAGCCCACCGCTCCGAAATAAATCGCGTCGTGCCCGCCGATCTGCTCCTTCCAGTTGTCGGGGAGCATATTGCCGTGCTTCTCGAAGTAGTCCCAGCTCGAGAAATCGAAGTGGTCGAACTGCAGATCGATGCCGTACTTGATGGCCGCGGCCTCCAGAACGCGTATGCCCTCGGGCATGACTTCCTTGCCGATGCCGTCGCCTGCGATGACGGCGATTTTCTTTTTCCCGGTGTGCTTGCTCATGATGGTCCTTTGGGTACGTTGATCAGGGTTTGAAAAAATCGAGTGCCTGCGCCAGCAGCAATGCCGGCGCCTCTTCGGCAATGTAGTGGCCGCAAGGCAGGCCCATGCCGGACACGTCCAGCGCACGCTCGCGCCAGAGATCGAGCACCTTGAAGCATTGGCCCACCGTGCCGTGCTCGCCCCACAGCACACGCAGCGGCTGCGCCAGCCGCTGGCCCGCGGCGACGTCGGCGCGGTCATGGACCAGATCGATCGTGGCGGAGGCCCGGTAGTCTTCGCAGATGGCCGCGGCAGTGCCGGGGATTTGCGCGCAGCGTTCGTACTCGGCCAGCGCGGCGGGCGCGAATGCGGCGAGGCCGGCATGGCGCTTGCCCATCACGCCGCGCACATAGCGCACCGGGTCGGACTCTATCAACGCTTCCGGCAAGGGCGGCGGCTGGATCAGGAAGAACCAGTGCCAGTAAGCGCGCGCAAAGGCATCCGAGGTGGCTCCATACATGGCAAGGGTGGGAGCGATGTCCAGCAGCATCAGGCGCTCCACCGCATCCGGATGGTCGGCCGCCAGCCGGTGCGCCACGCGTGCGCCGCGGTCATGGGCCAGCACCTGGAAGCGCGAAAATCCGCAGGCCCGCATGACAGCCATGGCGTCCTGCGCCATCGCGCGTTTTGAATAGGCCTGGTGATCCGCGTCGCCCGCGACCCGGGCCGAATCCCCGTAGCCGCGCAGGTCCATCATGACCACGGTGAACACCTTGGCCAGTTCGCCGGCCACCGCATGCCACATCGCATGGGTTTGCGGATGGCCGTGCAGCAGCAGCAAGGGGGCGCCGCTGCCGCCCTGCAGAACGCGCAGCCTGCCGGCGGGCCCTTGCACATCGCGTGAGGAAAATCCTTCGAACATCGATCAGCCTTGATTCTGGTGGGAGCAGTTGCGGCCTGCCCGCCTGCCCCCTTTACCCGGGACTGATTCTGTAGAAGATGCCGCTATGATTCAAGCAATAATCAGGCAATCAATTATTTCCGTTAAGGCATGAATGGATCGCAGCGATCTTGAACTGGTGCTGGCCGTACGCGACGGCGGCAGCCTCACCGCTGCCGCGCTCAGCCTGGATGTGGCGCCACCGGTGGTGACCAAACGGCTCGCCGCGCTGGAAGCCCAGCTGGGGCAACGCCTGTTCCAGCGCACTACCCGGCGCGTGAGCCCCACGGCCGAGGGAGAAACCGTGTGCGAACGCGCGCAGCTTCTGTTGCAGGGCTTTATGGCGCTTGAATCGGAGTTGCAGGAACGCAAGGCCGAACCCACGGGCCTGGTCCGCCTGGCCGCCACTTTCGGCTTCGGGCGACTCTGGCTCGGGCCGGCGCTGGCCGCCTTCCAGGAACGTTATCCGCGCATTGAAATCCAGTTGCAGCTGACGGAGCAGTTGCCCGACCTGGCCCTCGAGGGTTTTGACGGCGCCATCTGGCTGTGGTCGGTGCAGGGCCGGCAGGCCGCGCAATGGGTGTCACGCCGGCTGGCGCGCAACCAGCGCGTGCTGGTGGCCTCGCCCCGCTACCTCAAGCAGCATGGTGAGCCCGCCGACCTGGAGGCGCTGCAGCATCACGCCTGCCTGATCGTGCGCGAGAACGGCAACGCCGCCGGCCAGCGCTTTGATGTGTGGCAATTGCACCGGGAACGCGACAAAACGCCGGCGCGTGTGCGTGTTCACGGCCCGCTGGCCAGCAACTCGGGTGAACTGGTGCGCGACTGGTGCCTGGAAGGCCGCGGCATCATGCTGCGCAGCCTGTGGGACATCGCGCCGCAACTGGCTTCGGGCCAGCTGGTGCGCGTGCTGCCGGCCTATTCCATGCCCGACGCCGACATCCACTGGCTGGCGCCCTACCGCACCGACCAGCCGCGGCGCATACGCCTGCTGATAGACCACCTGGCGGCGCAGTTCCAGGACACGCCCTGGAAAACTACGCGGCCGGCGGCGGCTTCGCGGACCGCACCACGAGGCTCACGCCCAGCGCCGTAAGCACCGTTCCCACGATGGTGGCCGCGGTGATGGATTCACCAAACAGCGCCCAGGCCATCAGGGCCGTGGTGGGCGGCACGAGGTACAGCAGGCTGGTCACCGCGGTCGCCGCGCCGCGCTGGATCAGCAGGTAAAGCAGCGAACTGCCGCCCAGCGTGAGCACCAGCACCGACCAGGCCATGGCCCCCAGGAAATGGGGAGTCCAGTTGATCGCCTCGGTTTCGAGCAAGGCCAGCGGCAAGGTCACCACAAAGGCGGCCGCCAGCTGGATGACGTTGGCGGTGCGCACGTCAGTCGGTTTAACGAAGCGCTTCTGGTAGAGCGTGCCGGCCGTGATGCTGAACAGGGAGAAGATGGTACAGGCCAGCGTCAGCGCGGTAACCTCGTGGCCCGTGCCGAATTTGCGTGACACTACCAGCAGCAGGCCGCCCAGGCCAAGCACCAGGCCTGCCCATTGCCGCGCTGTGACCTTGCTTGCCGCCTGGTCGTCGCCGGATGACACCCAGGACACCCACAGCGCCGTGAGCACCGGCTGAAGGCCAACGATGAGAGCCGTCAGGCCCGAACCCATGCCGGCCTTCACGGCAATCCAGACACCGCCCAGGTAGGCCGCATGCATCAGTACACCCGTCACTGCCAGGTGGCCCCATTGCGCGCGGCTCCTGGGCCAGGCAGCACGGGCCAGGACTATCCAGACAAGAAAACACACGATGGACAGGAAAAAGCGTATCGCCAGAAAGGTCAGCGGCGGCGCGTAAGGCATGCCGTATTTGGCGACGATGAAGCCGGTGCTCCAGATCACGACGAACACGGCGGGCATGACCCGGATCAAGATACCCGGAAAGGAAGAAGGAGAACTCAAGGACGGCAATTCAGGAAAGCGGCGGGACTACTTGGCGCGTGCGCGGATTTCCGGGATGGCTTTTTGCAGGTAATAAATCATGGACCACACCGTGAGGATGGCGGAGATCCAGATCAGCCAGGTGCCCCACACGTGCGTGTTGATCACGCCGAACAGCACGCCGTCGAACAGCAAAAAGGGGATGGCAATCATCTGCACGGTGGTCTTGACCTTGCCGAGCATGTGCACGGCAACGCTTTTGGTTGCCCCTATCAGGGCCATCCATTCGCGCAGCGCTGAAATGGCGATTTCGCGGCCGATGATGATGAGGGCCACGAACACGTCGGCGCGCTGCAGGTGTACCAGCACCAGCAGGGAGGCGCAGACCAGGAATTTATCGGCCACTGGGTCGAGGAAGGCGCCGAAGGAGGACGTCTGGTTCAGCTTGCGTGCCAGAAAGCCGTCCAGCCAGTCGGTCGCGGCGAAAACCACGAACATCACGGTGGCGATCAGGTTGCGCTCGGTGGGCGCCAGGTTCAGGTAGAACACCCCCACGATCAGCGGAATCGCAACAATGCGGGTCCAGGTCATCAGCGTGGGGATGGTCAGAAACATGACCCGATTTTGGCATGAGCCGCACCAAGCCTGCCGGGCACCGGGTTAAAGCGCACCAAAACGGTGGTTTCCGTTGCTCAAATACGTCTGACCTTCAACGCCGCGTATCAATGCAGGGCGCGGTAGATTTCCTCGGCCAGGTCCTTCGAAATGCCGTCCACCGTGGCGATGTCTTCCGCGCTGGCCGAGGCGATGCCGCGTATGCCGCCAAAGCGCTGCAGCAGGCTGGCGCGCCGCTTGGGGCCTATGCCCGCGATGTCTTCCAGCTTGCTGCCGCCGACCCTGACCTTGGCGCGCTTGGCCCGCATACCGGTGATGGCAAAGCGGTGGGCCTCGTCGCGGATTTGCGCAATCAGCATCAGCGCGGCCGAATCCCGCCCTAAATAGACTTTGTCGCGCCCGTCGGCGAACACCAGCTCTTCCAGGCCGACCTTGCGGCCCTCGCCTTTTTCGACGCCGGCGATCAGCCCCAGGTCCAGGCCCAGCTCCTCGAACACTTCGCGCGCCATCGACACCTGCCCCTTGCCGCCGTCGACCAGCACCAGGTCGGGCAGCTTGGCCTCGCCGTTGCGCGCGGCTTCAGCCACGCGGGTGTAGCGGCGCGTCAGCACCTGGCGCATGGCGGCGTAGTCGTCGCCGGGCGTGATGCCTTCGATGTTGTAGCGGCGGTATTCGCTGTTGACCATCTTGTGCTCCTGGAACACCACGCAGGAGGCCTGCGTCGATTCGCCGGCCGTGTGCGAGATGTCGAAGCATTCGATGCGCAAGGTGTCCAGGTTGTCGAGGGGCAGGTCCAACGCTTCGGCCAGCGCGCGCGTGCGCGCCTGCTGCGAGCCCTGCTCGGCCAGCAGCCGGGCCAGTTGCAGGCCGGCATTTTTTTGCGCCATCTCCAGCCAGATCCGGCGCTGCTCGCGCGGCTGGTGAATCGCCGTGACCCTGGTGCCGGTCTGCGCGCTCAGCGCCTCCATCAATTCCTTGTCCACCGGCTCGCTGCACACCAGGGTGGGCGGGACGGGCACGTCGATGTAATGCTGGGCGATAAAGGCCTCCAGCACCAGAGCCTCCAGTGATTTTCCGGGCGGCGAAGGCGGCGCGGGCAAGACGCTTTCGCTGGAAGCCTCCACTTGCGTGGTCTGCCGGGCATCCGCCTCGATCTCGGCATCGAGCGCCGCGACGTCGGTCGCGTTCTCCACGTGGCTGGGGAAGTAGGCCCTGTCGCCCAGGTGGCGGCCGCCGCGCACCATGGCGAGGTTGACGCAGGCCTTGCCGCCCTGCACTTTCACCGCCAGGATGTCGACGTCCTTGTCGCCGCCGATCTCCATGGACTGCTGGTGCAGCACCTTGGACAGCGCCGACATCTGGTTGCGCAGCTCGGCGGCCTGCTCGAACTCCAGGCGGTCGGCATGCACCAGCATCTTTTTCTCAAGCTCGGTCAGGATGTCCTGCGCCTGGCCCTGCAGGAAACGCTCGGCGTTGGCGGTGTCCAGCGCGTATTGCTCGGGCGACACATGGCCCACGCAGGGCGCCGAGCAGCGCTTGATCTGGTACAGCAGGCAGGGCCGGGTGCGGTTGTTGAACACCGTGTCTTCGCAGGTGCGCAGGCGGAACACCTTTTGCAGCAGCAGGATGGTGTCCTTGACGGCCCAGGCGCTGGGGTAAGGCCCGAAGTAGCGGTGCTTTTTCTCGACTGCGCCGCGGTAGTAGGCGATGCGCGGGAACACCGCGGCCGCGGGCCCCTCGCCCTCCACGGGCGCGCGCGCGCCGGTCAGCTTGAGGTAGGGGTAGCTCTTGTCGTCCCGAAACAGGATGTTGAATTTCGGGTTGAGCGTCTTGATCAGGTTGTTTTCCAGCAGCAGCGCTTCCGCTTCGGAGCGCACCACCGTGGTCTCCATCCGGGCGATTTTGGTCACCATGTGGCCTATGCGCGTGCCGCCGTGGTTCTTCTGGAAGTAATTGGAGACCCGCTTCTTCAGGTTGCGCGCCTTGCCGACGTAAAGCACGCCGCCCTCGGCATCGAAGTAACGGTACACGCCCGGCAAGGCGGGCAGCGCGGCGACTTCGCTGAGCAGCTGGGAATCGAATTCGTGGGCTTTGGTCATGGGCTGAAATGGGGGCAACTGCCCGTATTGTGGACAATCCTTTCATGAATCGCCTGCAGTGGGACATTTTTTGCAAGGTCATCGACAACTTCGGGGACATCGGCGTGTGCTGGCGCCTGGCCGGCGACCTGGCCTCGCGCGGCCACACGGTGCGGGTCTGGGTCGATGACGCCTCGGCCCTGCGCTGGATGGCGCCAGGCGGGTGCGAAGGGGTTCGTGTGCTGCCCTGGCCGCAGGACGGCACGCCGCTGGACCTGGATGCCGCAGGCTTTGCGCAACAGGCACCCGAGGTGCTGGTCGAAGCCTTTGGCTGCGAGATCGCGCCTGAATTCGTGGCGGCCTGCGCCCGGGTGGCGGCGGAGACCGGCCGTCCACCTGTCTGGATCAACCTCGAATACCTGTCCGCCGAGGATTACGTCGAGCGCTCCCATGCCCTGCCCTCGCCGGCGCAAAACGGCCCGGCGGCGGGCTGGATCAAATGGTTCTTCTACCCTGGCTTTACAAAAAACACCGGCGGGCTGCTACGCGAACCCGGCCTGCTGGAGCGGCAGAGCCGTTTTGACCGCGCCGGCTGGCTCAAAGTCCAAGGAATCAGCTGGAACGGCGAAGCGCTGATGTCCCTGTTTTGTTATGAACCCCCGGCGCTGCAAAGCCTCCTGGCCCAACTGGCGCTGCATGGCCTGCAGGGCCGGCCCGTGCGCCTGCTGGTGGCCGCCGGGCGCGCCGCCGGCGCGGTACGAGCCCTTTCCTTCGAGGAAAACAAGCAGCTCTCGATCTCCTACCTGCCCCTGCTGGCGCAAGCGGAGTTTGACCACCTGCTCTGGGCCTGCGACCTGAATTTCGTGCGCGGCGAGGACTCACTGGTGCGGGCGATCTGGGCCGGCAAGCCTTTCGTCTGGCAGATCTATCCCCAGCAAGGCGACGCCCACCAGGCCAAGCTGCAGGCCTTTCTGCACATGCTGCAGGCGCCGTCCTCCCTGCGCGCTTTTCATGTGACCTGGAACAGCCAGGCAGAGCCCGGGGCAACCCCCGCGCCATTGCCTGCCGACCTGCCCGCCTGGCAGGCCACGGCGCTGGCGGCCCGTGCCCGGCTGATGGCCCAGGACGACCTGTTGACCCAATTGCTCGGCTTTGTGGCAAAAAAACGCTAAAATCATGGGCTTTGCGGATCAATCTGAAGATCGACCCAACCTGGGCGGCCCGCACAACCCGCCGCGTAACCTGCACACCGGTGCAAGCGTTTAGCGGCCTACCTCAGTGAAACTGCTATGAAAATCGCTCAAGAAATACGCGCTGGCAACGTCATCATGAACGGCAAAGACCCGATGGTGGTGCTCAAGACCGAATACAGCCGCGGTGGGCGCAATTCCGCCACCGTGCGCATGAAGCTCAAAAGCCTGGTCGCCAACTTCAACACCGAAGTCGTGTTCAAGGCCGACGACAAGATCGACCAGATCGTCCTGGACAAGAAGGACTGCACCTACTCCTACTTCGCCGACCCGCTGTACGTCTGCATGGACTCCGAGTACAACCAGTACGAAGTCGAAGCCGAAAACATGGGCGACTCGCTGAACTACCTGCAGGACGGCATGGAACTCGAAGTCGTGTTCTACGACGGCAAGGCCATCTCGGTCGAACTGCCCACCAGCGTGCAGCGCGAAATCACCTGGACCGAACCCGCCGTCAAGGGCGACACTTCCGGCAAGGTCCTCAAGCCCGCCAAGATCGCCACCGGTTTTGAAATCGGCGTGCCCATCTTCGTGGCCCAGGGCGACGTGGTCGAAATCGACACCCGCACCGGCGAATACCGCAAGCGCGTGTAAACTGCTTCGGCACCCCGCAAAAAAAAGGCTCCTCACGGGGCCTTTTTGCTTTTCGGGCCCGCTCACCTGGCCCGGAAAAGACGCCCCGTCCCTGATCGTTGACAATGGCGCATGGAACAAAAACAAGACTTATCCGTAGGCCGCCTGGCCAACGCCTGGGCTGAACTTCAGGCCCATGCCAGGGACGGCAATCCGCTTGAAGCCGACGCGTCGCGCCTGGCCTTCGCCGACCCGGAGTTTTTGCTGCGGCGTGAAACCCGCGGCATACGTTTTCAGCTGGAACTGCTCAAGCCGGACCTGGAGCAGCAAGCCCACGGGATTGAAAACACCGTGGTGGTTTTCGGCAGTGCCCGGTTTCGCAGCGAAGAGGATTCAGCATTGATGGTGGCCGAGGCCGAAGCCGGCGGCGACCCCGAGGTGATAGACCGCGCGAAGAAGCTCGCGCGCAATGCCCACTACTACGAAAGCGCCCGCGCCTTCGGCAAGCTGGTGGCGCAGTACAGCGATGACAAGCCGCCGGAAACCAAGCTCTTCATCTGCACCGGCGGCGGCCCGGGCATCATGCAGGCGGCCAATCGTGGCGCGCACGAGGCCGGCGGCCTCAGCGTGGGCCTGGCCATCGTGCTGCCCATGGAAGAAGCACCCAATCCCTATGTGCCGCCCGAGCTCTCCTTCAAGTTCCACTACTTCGCGCTGCGCAAAATGCACTTCATGATGCGCGCCAAGGCGCTGGTGGTGTTTCCGGGCGGCTTCGGCACGCTGGACGAGCTGTTTGAGGTCATCACGCTGGTGCAGACGCGCAAGGCCAAACCGGTGCCCATCATTCTTTTCGGCAGCAGCTACTGGAAACGCCTGCTCAATACCGAGATGCTGGTGGAAGAAGGCGTGATCTCGCCGAACGATCTCAAACTGCTCCAGTACGTGGACGACTCGCAAGTCGCCTGGGACCTGATCAAGGACTTTTATCGTCTTTGAGCCCGCCGTGCCCGCCATGGGCCGGCATGCAGTCCTTGAGCAGCCAGGCCGCGCGCGAACCGGCCCCCACCATCATGCCGGTGGTCCAGAACACGCCGGCGATCCCCACCAGCGCGCCGGCCGTGCCGAACAGCATGGGCATCACCACGCTGGACGCATTGATTGCCATCAGCCGCAAGCCCAGCGCCTCGCCGTGGCGCGCCTCCGGCGTGATCTGGTGCAGCATGCTCATGACCATGGGCTGCACCATGCCCAGCGCCAGGCCCAGCAGGATGGAGCACAGCCCCATGCCGACCGCGGAGTGCATCAGCGGGTAGATGCCGAACAGCACCGCCGTCGCCAGCATGGACACCGCCAGCACCTTCCACTCGCGCAAATGGGCCGCCACCAGCGGCATCACCATGCGGATCAGCGCCGCGGCCACCGCGAAGGAGCCCAGGATGGTGCCAATCACCGAAGCACTGATGCCGCGCTCAAAACCCAGCACCGGCACCACAAAGGTATGGACGTCCCAGCAGGACGACAGAAACCAGTTCACCAGCATCAGGCGGCGGAAGGTGGCCTGGCGCAGCAAATCCCAGGCCCTGGGTTGCGGGCCGCCGCTGGCGGCGATCACTGGCGGCAATTCCCGTGTCTTGCGCACCAGGAACCAGCTGGCCATCGGCAATATGGCCATCAACAAAAACGCTGCCCGATACCCTGAGGTACTGCCGGGCATGGCGCCCACGTGGTCGATCAGCAGGCCGGCCGAGAACGGGCCGATGAAATTGGACACCGCCGGGCCTATGGCCAGCCAGCTGAACACCTGGCGCAGTTCCAACGCGCCGACCGCCGCGCGGCCCACATGGCGCTGAAGCGAAATCACCGCCGCGCCGGTCGCGCCACCTGTGAGCAGCGCCGCCAGGCACAGCACCGGGAACACCGGAAAAGCCACCGCCGCCCCCGCTCCCAGTACGGCGGCGAACACGCTGTAGCTGATGGGCTTGCGCAAGCCGTGCCGGTCGGCAAAGCGGCCCGCTGGCAATGCCAGGAAGACCTGCGTCAGGGCAAACAGCGCGAGCAGCACGCCCACCGCCGCGGGGCTGTAGCCTTCGCGCAGCGCCAGCAGGGGCGCCGCCATGCGCGTGCCGGCCATGCAGGCATGCAGGCAGATCTGCGCCAGGATCAGGCGCGCGAGTTCGGGCGTCATGAGGCGGAGCTCATGCGATGTGCATCAAGGGTTGTCCAGGTCTTTGTCAAGGGGGTCCAATGGAAGCAGGCGGGCGGAATCGACTTCGGGCAGGGCTTCAACGTTGCGCAAGGCCTTGCCCATGACGCGGCTGCGCTGCTCGGCACTGCTCAGCGTGTTGAGCACGGTTTCGGTTTGCGACTTGACCTTGGCCAGCACGTCGCCGAACTTGCCGAACTCGGTCTTGACCGCCCCCAGCACCTGCCACACCTCGCTGGAACGTTTTTCCAGCGCCAGCGTGCGAAAGCCCATTTGCAGCGAATTGAGCATGGCCAGCAGCGTGGTCGGGCCGGCCAGCGTGACACGGTGGTCGCGTTGCAGGAACTCCATCAGGCCGGGGCGCCGCAGCACTTCGGCATACAGACCTTCGGTCGGCAGGAACAGGATGGCGAAATCGGTGGTGTACGGCGGATCTATGTATTTCTCGGCGATCGACTTGGCCTCATTGCGAATTCGCACTTCGAGCGCCTTGCCGGCGATTTCCGCGCCCAGCACGTCGGCACGCTGCTGCGCATCCAGCAGGCGCTCATAGTCTTCGTTCGGGAATTTCGCGTCTATGGGCAGCCACAGCGGCTCGCCCGAATCCGACCGGCCCGGCAACTTGATTGCAAAGTCGACCGGGTTCTTGCCGCCGCGCCGCGTGACGACCTGGGCCGCGTACTGGTCGACGGTGAACACCTGCTCCAGCAGCGCCGACAGCTGCGCTTCGCCGAAGATGCCGCGCGTTTTCACGTTGGTCAGCAGGTGCTTGAGGTCACCCACGCCCTGCGCCAAAGTCTGCATTTCACCCAGGCCCTTATGCACCTGCTCAAGCCGGTCGGCGACCTGCTTGAAGCTTTCACCCAGGCGGGTTTCCAGCGTGGTCTGCAGCTTTTCGTCGACAGTCTTGCGCATCTCGTCAAGCTTGGCCGAGTTGGTCTGCTGCAGTTGCGCGAGTTGTTTTTCCAGCGTCTCGCGGACTTCACCCATGCGCCTGGCATTCGATTCGCTGACGGATTGCAGTTGCGTGGTCAGCGTGTCAGACAGCGTTTTTTGCAGCAAGGTCAGCTGCTGCGCAAAGGCATCGATCTGCGTGTTCTGCGTGCGAATCGCTTCAGCGCTTTGCTGCACCAGCGTTTGCTGGAACGTGGCGAAGGTGGTCGCCAGTTCCTGGCGGCTGCTGCGCGAGTTGTCGCCGATCTCGCGGCGCAGTTCGCGCTCGAGCTTGTCGTGGCCCGCCGCGATATTCGCCAGCAACTCGACGCGTCCCGTGTCCGATGGCTCGGCGGGCTTGCGCATCAGTAACCACACCAGCAATAGCAGGTTGGCCAGCCCCAAGGCAATGATCAGCCAGGTTTGCATCATGTGTTCGTTGTCCGATTGCTGCTTGGGCTCATTTTCCGGCCAGCACCGCGGGATTGAGCGGGGTCAGGGGTTTCTTTCCGCTGAAAAATGCGACCAGGTTGTCGGCGGCGAGGCTCGCCATGGCCATGCGTGTGGGAATGGTGGCGCTGGCAATGTGCGGCGTCAACACCACATTGGGCACGGTCAGCAGGTCGGGGTGTACCTTGGGTTCGCCCTCAAACACATCCAGCCCGGCGGCCGCGATGCGTTTATCGCGCAGGGCCACGGCCAGCGCCGCGTCATCCACAATGCCGCCGCGCGCGATGTTGATCAGCGTGGCGGTCGGCTTCATCAAGGCCAGTTCGGCCGCCGCGATGCTGTGGTGGGACGCCGGCGAATACGGCAGCACCAGCACCAGGTGGTCGGCCGTCTTGAGCAGCTCTTCCTTGCCGACGTAGCTGGCCTTGCATTCGGCCTCCAGCGCGGCGTCCAGGCGCGAACGGTTGTGGTAAATCACCTTCATGCCAAAGCCATGGGCCCCGCGCTTGGCGATGCCCTGCCCTATACGGCCCATGCCCAGGATGCCCAGGGTGGCGCCGTGGATGTCGGAGCCGGCGAACATGTCGTAGCTCCATTTGGTCCATTTGCCGGCGCGCAGATAGTGTTCGCTCTCGGTGACGCGGCGGGCCGTGGCCATCAGCAGCGCAAAACCGAAATCGGCCGTGGTTTCGGTCAGCACGTCGGGCGCGTTGGTGGCCAGCACGCCGGCCGCCGTCATCGCGTCGATGTCGAAGTTGTTGTAGCCCACGGCCATGTTGGCGCAGATCTTCAGGCCCGGGCAGGCGGCCAGCACTTCCGCGTCGATCTTGTCGCCGCCGGTGGTGAAGGCGCCGTCCTTGCCTTTGAGGCGCTCGGTCAATTGGGCCTTGGACCAGGTTTCGTCAGCCTGGTTGGATTCGACTTCGAAATGCTGGTCAAGGCGGGCGATGATTTCGGGGAAGACGGCGCGCGCAACGAGGATTTTGGGTTTGCTCATGGGAGTTGTCCGCTTTCTTGTGATGAACAGCTTATTTGAACCAGATGAAGGTCATGATGATGAACAGGGGAATCAGCACGGCGCCCGACCAGGCCATGTAGCCGAAAAAACTGGGCATGGCCACGCCGCGCTCTTCCGCCACGGCTTTGACCATCATGTTAGGCGCGTTGCCGATGTAGGAGTTGGCGCCCATGAACACCGCACCGGCCGAGATGGCCGCCAGCGTTGGTGCCAGCGTAGTCATCAATGTGGCCGGGTCGCCGCCCGCCGTATTGAAGAACACGAGGTAGGTGGGCGCGTTGTCGAGAAAGGAGCTCAGCGCGCCGGTGGCCCAGAAATACATGGCCGGGTCGGGCTGGCCGTCGGGCCGCGTCACCGCCGAGACGATGGCGCCGAAAGGCCCCTGCGCACCCGCCTTGAGCATGGCGATCACGGGAATGATGGTCAGGAAAATGCCGGCAAACAGCTTGGCGACCTCCTGCATGGGGCCCCATGAAAACTGGTTGTCGCGGTACACATCCGATGGCGTTATGCGCAAGGAGATCAATGTGATCGCGATCAGTCCGGCATCGCGCACCAGTCCAGGCAGGCCGACTTGCGTGCCGAAGACATCGAAAGCCAGCGGCGTTTTCCAGAACCCGCTGAGCAGGACCAGTCCCACCACCGCGGCCAGCAGCCAGAAATTGACCGCGCCGTCAAAACCGATGCGTCGGGTGTCGGGCGTCGGATCGACAGGGAGCACGCCCTCTTTCGTGTAGTACCAGCGGTCCAGCAGGTAAAAAATCGCCAGCAGGCTGCCCACCAGGAACAGGGTTTCCGGGAATATATGGCTGACGGTCCAGAAGAAATCAACACCTTTCAAAAACCCGAGAAACAGCGGCGGGTCACCGAGCGGCGTGAGCGAACCGCCCGCGTTGGACACCAGGAAGATGAAAAAAACCACGACATGCGCCTTGTGCACCCGGTTGTCGTTGGCGCGTATCAACGGCCGGATCATCAGCATGGAAGCGCCGGTGGTGCCCATGAAACTGGCCAGCACCGTGCCAATGGCCAGGATGGCCACGTTGACGGCCGGGCTGCCGTGAAGATTGCCCCGGATGAAGATACCGCCCGCCACGGTGTAGAGCGCCACCAGCAAAATGATGAAGGGGATGTATTCAGCCAGCAGCGCGTGAACCAGGCTTGCCCCCGCCACGGTGGGGCCGAACACGGCGGCAAATGGAAGGAAAAACACCAGCGTCCACGCAGCGGCGACCTTGCCGAAATGATGGTGCCAGAAAGAAGGCGCCAGCAGAGGCATCAAGGCGATTGAAAGAAGGATGCCCGCAAAAGGAATACCCCATGCCCACGACAAGCGGCTGCCGTCGATATCAGCGGCCATCGACAGGCCCGGCAGACACATCAAAGCCGCCGCGGCAAAGCTGCGAAAAAATCTCATTGCATCTCCTCAGGCGATCTCAAAAACCTGGCGCAGGTAGGCCAGGTATTTTTCGTCGTCGCACATGTTTTTGGAAGGGGTGTCGGAGAGCTTGGCCACCGGTTGGCCGTTGCAGCGGATCATCTTGATAACGATCTGCAGCGGCTCGTAGCCGAGGTCGTTGGTGAGGTTGGTGCCTATGCCGAAGGCCAGCTGGCAGCGGCCCTTGAACTGTTGGTACAGCTCTATGGTGCGCGGCACCGTCAGGCCGTCGCTGAAGATCAGCGTCTTGGTCTTGGGGTCGACGCGGTTTTTCGTGTAATGCGCGAGCATGCGCTCGCCCCACTGGAACGGGTCCCCGCTGTCATGGCGCGCGCCGTCGAACAGCTTGCAGAAATACATGTCGAAGTCGCGCAGGAAGGCGCTCATGCCGTAGACGTCGGACAGCGCGATGCCCAGGTCGCCCCGGTATTCCTTGGCCCAGGATTCAAAACCGAAGACCTGGCTGTCGCGCAGCCGCGGGCCCAGCGCCTGGCAGGCTTGCAGGTATTCATGCGCCATGGTGCCCAGGGGCGTGAGGCCCAGCTTCATCGCGAACAGCACGTTGCTGGTGCCGGCGAGCTGGCCCTGCACGCCCGTGCCGAGGCGGGTGACCAGCGTGCGCAGCACTTCCTCGTGCCAGGCCTTGCCGAAGCGGCGGCGCGTGCCGTAGTCGGCGATCTTGAGCGCGCCCAGGCCCTCGGCCTGCAGCTGGCCTATCTTGGTGTCCAGCCGCCGGCGGCCTTCGCTGATGTCGGCATTCTTCTGCGTGTTGCGAAAGTAGACCTCGTTGATGATGGCGAGCACCGGGATCTCGAACAGGATGGTGTGCAGCCAGGGGCCCTTGATGGACACCTCGATCTCGCCCGAAGGCAGTGCCGTGACGCCCACATACTTTTCATTGAGCCGGAAGATGCCGAGGAAATCGATGAAATCGCTTTTGATGAAGCGCATGGCCTTGAGATAAGCCAGCTCCGCATCCTGGAAACGCAGGCCGCACAGGCCGCGGATTTCCTCGCGTATCTCGGTCACATAGGGCGCCAGATCGCCTATGCCTGGTGCACCGGCGTTGCGGCACTTGAAGCGGTACTCCACCTCGGCACCCGGAAACTGGTGCAAGACCACCTGCATCATGGTGAACTTGTACAAGTCAGTGTCGAGCAAACTGGTAATGATCATGGGCAGTTCCGTAAATCCATTTTTCGGGCGAATTGCGGCGTTGCCCGGTGCTCGCAATCCTCATGTACCGAAGTACATTCCGGTTGCTGCGCGCCGTGCGCCTTGCACTTCATCCCGACAACAACGTTGCAGTGAAGACTAACTTGTACCCAAGTTATGTCGAAGCTAAAAGCTGAATTTCCGGAAGTGCCCGGCGCCCCCTAAAGCGGCACAACTTAGCCCAGGAAATCCACTTCAAACAGCAAGGTGGCGTTCGGCGGAATCACGCCGCCGGCGCCGCGCGCGCCGTAGCCCAGCTCGGCCGGAATGATCAGGCGGCGCGTGCCGCCCACCGACATGCCCTGCACGCCTTCGTCCCAGCCGCGTATAACCTGGCCCGCGCCCAGCGAGAACTCAAAGGGCTGGCCGCGGTCCTTGCTGGAGTCGAACTTGGCGCCCTGCACGCCGTTGTTGTAGAGCCAGCCGGTGTAGTGGACCTTGACGTTCTGGCCCGCCTTGGCGATGGCGCCGGTGCCCAGCACGGTGTCTTCGTACTGCAGGCCGGAGGGGGTGGTCGTGATGTTGCTCATGGAGAGGTCCTTTTGGAGGAAATGGAAGGATTAAAAAAGAAGAGGGGAAAAAAGCAAAAACGGGAAAGAAAGGAACGAAACGGGTCTTTCTTCAGGAACCCCTGACTTTACCCGCAACCAGCAAAACCAGCCTGTCAGCACGGGCAGCGAGCAACTGGTTCTGCTCGGCCACCAGCAGGCCCAGGCCCTGCTGCCGCAGCGCCAGCAGCGCATCGCGAATCGCTTCCACCAGCACCGGGGCAATGCCCTCGCAGGGTTCGTCGAGCAGCAGGATGCGGGGACCGGTCATCAACGTGCGGGCAATCGCGAGCATCTGCTGCTCGCCACCGCTCATCTGCGCGGCGCGGCGTCCCAGCATGGACTTGAGCGCGGGGAACAGGTCCAGCGCCCTGGCCTCCTGCGCCGCCATGTCTCGGCCCGCCGCGATGCGCAGGTTTTCGCGCACCGTGAGCTCGGTGAAGAGCCGTCGGTCTTCGGCGACATAACCCAGTCCGGCCTGCGCGCGGCGGTGGGTGTCCCAGCGTTCAATGGGGGCCAGGTCCGCGCCCCGGGCTCCCGCCGGGTCGCGGTAGCGGATGTGGCCTTCGGTGCGCACCTCCAGGCCCATCACGGATTTGAGCAGCGTGGACTTCCCTGCCCCATTCAAACCCTGCAGCACCACCAGTTCACCAGGCGCCACTTGCAGCGACACCTCGAACAGCGCCTGGGCCGGGCCGTAGAAGGCATTGAGTTTGTCGACCTCAAGCATGGCCTGCCCCTTCGCCGCCCGCCTGGCCCAGGTAGCGGCTGCGCACCACGGCGTCGCGCGAAATTTCGTCGAATGAACCCTGCGCGGCCAGCCGGCCTTCGATCAGCACCAGCACGCGGTCGGCCACACCGGCGACGGCGTCCATATTGTGTTCGGTATAGAGCACCGCCATGCCCTGCCCCGCCAGGCGCTTTACGAGTTGCATGAGGTCAGCGCGCTCAGGCCCGGCCAGGCCGGCGGCGGGTTCATCCAGCAGCAGCAATTGCGGTTTTGCCGCCAAAGCCACTGCTAGCTCCAGCCGCTTCTTTGCGCCATAAGGCAGGCTCAGTGCATCCTGTTCCGCCAGTGCTTCAAGTCCGGTTTGCGCCAGCAAGGCCAGAGCCGGTTCGCGCGCCTGGCCATCCAAGCGCTTGAAAGCGGAGACGGCCCGAAGGCCCAGCCGCGCCTGCACGGCTAGCTGCACGTTCTGCAGCACCGTGAGCGCTTCAAACACCTGGGCCACCTGGAAGGTGCGCGCCACGCCCAATTGCAGCCGCGCCTGGGGGCTGAGCCCCTGCAGCGCCTGGCCGTTCCAGGCGATGTCGCCGCCCGTCAGCGGGTACTGGCCGGCGATGCAGGCAAAGGTGGTGGACTTGCCGGCGCCATTGGGGCCTATCAGGGCCACGCACTGGCCCGGCGGCACATCAAAGCTCACGCCGTCCACGGCGCGCAGGCCGTCAAAATGCTTGACGAGTTGCCGGACCTGCAGCATCAGGCGCCCCTTCCGTGCTTACGCCGCCAGATGCCGGCAAGCCGCGGCAGCAGGCCCAGCAGCCCCGAGGGCGAGGCCACCATGATCAGCATGATGAAGACGCCCAGCAAGCCGCGCCAGTACGTCACTTCGCGTCCCAGCTCGGCGCCGGCGTAGCTCAGCACGATGCTGCCCGCAACCGCGCCCCAGAGCTGGTGCACGCCGCCCAGCAAGACCACCAGCAAGGCATCGACCGAGGTGGAGACCGACGCGAGCGAGGGGAACACCGCGCCCTTGTGCGCGGCGAACAGGCCGCCCGCCAGGCCGGCCAGCACGGCGCTCTCCACAAAAATACGGTACTTGAGCCAGCCCACCGCCAGCCCGGAGGCCGAGGCGCGCAAAGGCGCGTCGCGCAGGGCCTGCAGCGCGGCGCCCATGACCGAGCGTGCCAGAAAGCGCAGCGCGGCCACGGCCACCAATGCCAGCGCCACCAGCAGCGCGTAAAACACCGGCCGGCCTTCGTCGCTGATCAGTGTGAGCCCGATCAGGCCGTTGTCGCCGCCGGTGAGGCCCACCCACTGCGTGGCGCCGGCCCAGATCACCTGCGCGAGCGCCAGCGATAGCATGGCCAGGTAAACACCGCTGCTGCGCACCACCGCCGCGCCGAACACCGCGGCCACCGCCAGGGCCGCGCCGCAGCCGGCTGCCAGCGCCAGCGGCAGCGAAGCACCCCAGAGGCTGTGCGACAGCGCCGCACCGTAGGCACCCAGCGCAAAGAATGCGGCATGGCCAAAGCTGACCAGGCCGCCCAGCGCCATCATGGACTGCAGGCTGATGCCGAAAATCATCAGGATCAGCGCATCGGCCGCCAGCGCCTGCCAGTAAGGCCCGCCCGCCCATGCCAGGCCGGCCAGCAGCACAAAGGCGGCGGTGATGGCCGAAGACCCGGCCGCGCCCATGGCCAGGCCACGAAATTTCTGGGCCACCTCGCGCACGCCGCCGCCGGCCTCCTGCGCCGAGACCGCCTTGCCGTTGAGACCCTGAGGCCGGAACACCAGCACCACGGCCATGGTCAGGAACACGATGACCAGCGTGGCCTGCGGAAACACGTTGATGCCGAAGGCATGGACCAGCCCGATCAGCAGGGCCGCCACAAAGGCGCCGCCTATGCTGCCCAGCCCGCCGGTGACCACCACCACAAAGGTTTCCACGATGACGTTCATGTCCATCTGCAGATGAGCGGGCTCGCGCGGCAGCTGCAGGGCCCCGGCCAGGCCCGCCAGCGCGCAGCCCAGCACCACGGCGCCCAGCATCAACGGACGCGGATTGACGCCGAGGGCCGCAAGCATGGAACGGTCTTGCGTGGCGGCGCGCAGGCGCTGGCCGAAGTGCGAGCGCCGCAACAGCAGATGCAGGCCCAGCCAGACCAGCGGGCCCAGCGCGATCATCGCGAGCTGGTAGACGGGGAAGAACTCGTCGCCGATTTGCACAGACCCCTTGAGGCCCGGAAAGCGCGGCGCGAACACCTCGTCGGGGCCAAAGCCCCACTGCATCGCATCGTGCATCGCCAGCGTGAGGCCGAAAGTGGCGACCAGCTGGTAAAGCTCGGGCGCGCCGCTCATGCGCCTGAGCAACAGGAATTCAGCGGCGGCCCCGGCCAGGCCCGCGCAGGTGGCGCCCATCAGAATCGCGAGAAGGTACAGCGGCGCGCTCTCGCCCCAGGCCGGAAACCAGTGCGTGACCCAGTGCGCCGTGAACAGCGCGCCCAGCATGAAAAAACTGCCATGCGCGAAGTTGACGATGCGCGTCACGCCGAAAATCAGCGTGAGCCCCGCCGCCATCAGGAACAGCGTGGTGGCGTACGACAGGCCACCCAGCAGCTGGACCACGGAGAAGGTCATCCCCTCAGTCCAGCCAGGTGGTGAACTCGGAGGCTGGGACGCGAGGGGTTCGAAAGGTATTCACCAGCGCCGCCTCGTCGGCATAACCCAGCGCCATGCCGCACACCAGCATTTCATCCTCACCCGCGCCAATGTGCGGCAGGATGATTTTGGCGTAGCCGTTCCAGGCGGCCTGCGGGCAGGTGTGCAGGCCCAGTCCCCGCGCGGCCACCATGAGGTTCTGCATGAACATGCCGTAGTCCACCAGCGAGCCGCGGCCCATCACGCGGTCCAGCGTGAACATCAGGCCCACGGGCGCGTCGAAAAACTGGAAGTTACGGTGATGCTGCGCATGCATCTTGTCCTTGTCGCCCTTGGTGATGCCCAGCAGGCCGTAGAGGCCCCAGCCGTTTGCGCGGCGGCGGTCTATATACGGAGAGACCCACTGTTCGGGGTAGTAGTCGTATTCCTCTTTGTACTCGGCCGCCAGGGCCGGGTTGGCGTGCAGCGCGTCATGGACCCGGCAGACCTTTTCGACCAGGGTGTCGCGGCTCGCGCCCTGGAGTACATAAGCCTTCCAGGGCTGGGTGTTGGTGCCCGAGGGCGCGCGGCTGGCGACTTCCAGCAGGTGGGCGATGGTCTCGCGCGGCACCGGTTTTGGCAGAAACTGGCGTATCGACTGACGGCTGACGATGGCTTCTTCCACCGCGTTGCGCGCATCGCCCTCGTGGCGGGAGGTGATATAGGGAAGCACGGGCGGTGCCTGGGTCATCGGAGGGTCTCCAGTACGGAAAGCAGTTCGGGTGGCAAGGGCGCCGGCCGGCGCGTGGCGCGGTCTACATAGACGTGGATGAAATGGCCTTTGGCCGCGCAGGGCTGACGTTCATCGCCGGCGTTACCAGGAAAGAGCGCCACCTCGTAGCGCACGCTGGACGACCCGACATGCGCCACGCGGATCCCGGCTACCACGGGCTCGGGAAAGGCCAGCGGCGCAAAGTAGTTGCATTGGGTTTCTATCACCAGGCCTATCACGCTGCCGGTGTGGATGTCGATGGCGCCTCGTTCAATCAGCAGGCCGTTGACGGCGGTGTCGAACCAGCTGTAGTAGACGACGTTGTTGACGTGGCCGTAGATGTCGTTGTCGGACCAGCGGGTGCCGATGTCACGGAAAGCTTTATAGGCGCTACGGGCTTCGGCTTGCGGTCGTGTCGGGGAGGTCATGAGGCCCTATTTTGCCAGCGCGGACCAGGGCGGGCTCGGGAGGGATATTTGACCCGATGGCGTGAGGCTCGCGCCCCAGCAATTCGGGCAGCCGATTCGGTCGGGGAACGTTGTCGCGCTGAAGCAGGATCCAGTGCCCATAAGAAAAAGGAGAGAAATGCAGCACGTCGCAAACATGCGAGCCCACGCGCGCCATCCAGTTGGGCAAGGGCAATTGCAAGGCGCGGGTGCCGGTGTAGTCGGCGCGCAGCGCACGCAGGTATTCTGCATAGCCGTATCGGCGCGTGCCGCCCAGTTCGACTTCGCGATGGGCGGCCAGGGAAGGCAAGGCCGCCAGAACGGCAAAAGCCAGGCCGAGGTCCGCGGCCGTCATCGCCGCGATGCCGCCGCGCGCGGCGCGCGGAATGCCATGCACGGGAGAGCGCGACAGGCCGCGCAGCCAGCGCGCGCCAAAGCCGCCCTCGCCGTCGAGCAGCGAGGGCCGCACGATGGCGTAGTCGCTGCCTGAGGCCGCGATGGCGCGCTCGCCGAGCAGCTTGCTCGACAGGAAGCGGCTTTTGGCGCCCTCGTGCAAACCCAGGGCCGAGGTGTGGATGAAGCGGATGCCTGCCGTGGCGCTGGCCAAAGCCAGGGCCGCCGGTGCGCGGTGGTGGACGTGGTCGTAAGACTCGCTAGGGCGCTGGCGCAGGATGCCCACGCAGTTGACGACCACGTCGACGTCTTTGAGCAGCGCGGACCAGGCATCGGGCTGAAGCAGCTGCTCAAAGCGCGCAAGACGCATGGCGGCAAAGGGATAGGCGATTTCGTGGCGCTCGGGATGGCGGCTGCCTATCGCGACTTGTGCGCCGCCGGCATGCAGCGCCGCCACGGCATGGCGGCCGATAAAGCCGGTACCGCCGAGAACCAGTACACGCAGCGAGGAAGGTTTTTTGGGGTCGTCGTGACTATCGGGAGGGGTCGGCGGCATGTTTTTGCTCTTCTATGTCCAGGGGTCGCCGAGGCGAATCCCTGGCAATGTAGCAGCAATGCAGGGCGCGCTCCCGGCAGACGCCTCAGGGATTCCAGCGCGCCCAGTATTCGAGCGCCAGCGTGTAGGTGTTCATCTGCACCTGCACGGTCTCGTCGATGTTGATGCCGTAGCCGCCCGCCATCGCAAACGCCAGCGGGATGCGGCGCTGCCAGGCCCAGTCGAAGACGCGCCGGTCGCGCGCCTCGAGGCCGTCGAAGCTCAAGGCCAGGCGGCCCAGCCGGTCGCCTTCGTACGGGTCGGCGCCGGCCAGGAAGAGGATCAAGCCGGGCTCGAAGCGGCGCTCGAGTTCGTCCAGCGCGTGCTCCAGTGCCTGCAGGTAGGCCGCGTCGCCGCAGCCGTCGGGCAGATCCACGTCGAGGTCGCTGGCCTCCTTGCGGAACGGGAAGTTCTTTAGCCCGTGCAGCGACAGCGTGAAGACGCTGGCGTCGCCGGCGAAGATGCTGGCCGTGCCGTTGCCCTGGTGCACGTCCAGGTCGATGATGGCGACCTGCAGCGGTTTGCGCTTGTGGCGGTGCTGTCGCGCCCATTCCGCCTGCATCAGCCTGGCGGCCACCGCCGCATCGTTGAAGACACAAAACCCGCCGCCCTTATGCGCATAGGAATGGTGCGTGCCGCCGGCCAGATTGGCGGCCACCCCCTCCCCCGGCCAGCCGGGTGAACCCATGGCCACACGCGCCGCCGCGACGGTGGCGCCGGCCGAGCGGCGCGCGCGTTCGGCCATGCCCGGGCTCCAGGGAAAGCCGATCTCGCGCTGGGCGGCAGCCGGCAGGGTCCCGTGGCTGATATCGGCAATGTAGGCAGGTGTGTGGACCAATGCCAGTTCACCATCCGTCGCGGCCGGCGCCTGCGCCATGCGCACCTGCGGGCGTTCGTTCACCAGGCGGTCGCGCAGCAAGCGGTATTTGGCCATCGGAAAGCGGTGGCCTGGCGGCAGTGGCAGAACAAAGTTGTCGGCGTAGAAGGCTTGCAAGGTCGGGAGCGTGTTGCTATCTGGATTGGAGCCATTGTGGCCTGCGCCCAGCACTTAGAAAAATGGTTGCATGCAGGGCGGCCAAAGTAACTCTTTCCGAGTACTTTTCAGTGCTGTTTCAGACCGTTACCTAGAGGTCGACCTCTAAATTGGTGCACTGCAACATAAAATGCTTGCAATGGTGCAGCCATTCCCTATACTTGGGCTTATGTTGCAGTGCAGCAATTCAGCGCAAAGCAACTACTGCCCTCACCTAAACCTATTTTTGGAGATTCATTATGCTGACCGCTGAACAAGTCCTCGCTTCCCACAAAGCCAACATCGAAACCCTGTTTGGCCTGACCCACAAAGCCTTCGAAGGCGTTGAAAAGCTGGTCGAGCTGAACGTGCAAGCCACCAAGGCCGCCCTGGCTGAAACCGCCAACCACACGCAAGCCGTGATGGGCGTGAAAGACGCGCAAGAACTGATGGCCCTGCAAGCCGGCCTGGTCCAGCCCCTGGCTGAAAAGACCGCCGCCTACAGCCGCCACCTGTACGACATCGCTTCGGCCGCCGGCGCTGAACTCGGCAAGACCTTCGAAGGCCAGGCCGCTGATGCACAGAAGAAATTCGTCGGCCTGGTCGACAACGCCGCCAAGAACGCCCCCGCCGGTTCCGAAACCGCCGTCGCTGTCCTGAAGAGCGCCGTTGCCGCCGCCAACAACGCTTTCGAGTCGGTCCAGAAGGCCGTCAAGCAAGCCAGCGACATCGCTGAAGCCAACTTCAACACGGTGGCCGCTTCCGCAGTGAACGCCACCAAGACCACCGCCAAAAAGCGCTGATCAAGGCGCGCCTGGCGCGCTACCGTCACGGAGCCTGTTTCGCGAAGCCTGTTTGACTGAACAGGGATTCAAGCCAGTTGTCTCCTCGGGTCCTTTCCGAAATTCATTTTCACGGACCCCTTAAAGCCCGATCGCAAGATTGGGCTTTTTTTTGCCTGCACCGGCTTGCGGCGGCCGCTACTTGTGCGCCACAAGCGCCGCAGCTTCGAGTTTGGCCTTGAGTTGCGGCAGCGCTGCCAGCATCGCTGCACGGCCCGCATCAATGGCGCGCTGCCGCGCCGAAAAGTCGGCGCTTTTGAGGCCCGTGAGGGAGGGCCGCACGACGACGTCGGCATCCTTGAGTTCGTACTGGTTGATGCTTTTGCCCATGATGGCAAAGGTCTGCAGCAGGATTTGCAGCGTGTCGCCGGCGGGATTGTTTTCCGGCGGGCTGGAGATGTCGACCGCGACCACGACGTCGGCGCCCATCTGCCGCGCAAAGCGCACCGGCACCGGCGAGACCAGGCCGCCATCCACGTACTCCCGGCCGCTGATCTTCACCGGCAGGAACACCGCGGGCACCGCGCTCGATGCCCGCACCGCCGTGCCGGTGTCGCCGCGCTGGAACAACACCGCCTGCCCGCTGTTGAGGTCGGTGGCGACGATGCCCAGCGGAATCGCCATGTTTTCCAGGGTGCGATTGGCCACCAGGTCGTTGACGTAGCGAGCCAGTGCGTCACCGCGGAACATGCCGCGGCCGAAGATGGGCAGCATCCAGTCGGTGATGGCCACCTCTTCCATGTTGAGCGCGGTCTGCTGCAGCTGCGCGCTGGTCTTGCCGCTGGCATAAAGCGCCGCCACCAGGCTGCCGGCCGAGGTGCCGACCACCAACTGCGGCTTGAGCCCGGCTTCTTCCAGCACCGCGATCACGCCCACATGGGCAAAACCGCGCGCCGCGCCGCCCCCCAGCGCCAGTCCTATTCGCACCGGCTTTCTGGCGGCCTCGGCCGGCGGCGGCAACACAGGCGCACCGGGGCCGGTCGGCAGCGTGCCGCAACCGGCCAGCAGCAGCATCGCCACGGCAAGGCAGGCGCCCGGCCGCCATCCCGGCGCACGCGAAGGCTGGTGCAACGTAGGGACTCTGGCAAGAATGATTCTTATTTGCTTTATCATGGCCGGGCTTTAAAAATTACCTGTAAGGAAGTGGAAAGTTATGTACAAGAAGGTGGTCCTCTCGTCGCTGTTGTTACTGGCAGGCTTCGCATCAGCCCAGGAGCAAGTGGTCAACTTGTATTCTGCCCGGCATTACCAGACCGATGAAAAGCTCTACAGCGACTTCACCAAGGCCACCGGCATCAAGGTCAACCGCGTGGACGCGGACGACGCCGGCATCCTGGCCCGCCTCAAGGCTGAAGGCGCCGCCTCCCCCGCCGACGTGATTTTGCTGGTCGACGCGGCCCGCCTCTGGAAGGGCGACACTGACGGCCTGTTCAAGCCCATCAAATCGCCGGCCCTCGAAGCCGCGATCCCCGCCAAGCTGCGCGCCAAGGAAACCGCCGAAGGCACGACCTGGTTCGGTTTCTCGACCCGCGCCCGCGTCGTGGTGTTCGACAAGCTCAAGGTCAAAAAAGCCGACGTGGACACCTACGAAAAGCTGGCCGACCCGAAGAACAAGGGCCTGCTGTGCACCCGCTCGGGCGCCCATCCCTACAACCTCTCGCTCTTCGGTGCGGTGACCGAGCACATCGGTGAAGCCAAGGCCGAGCAATGGCTCAAGGGCCTGGTGGCCAACATGGCGCGCGACCCCAAGGGCGGCGACAGCGACCAGATCAAGGCCGTGGCCAGCGGCGAATGCGGCATCGCGTTGACCAACACCTACTATCTGGCGCGCATCATGCGTTCCAATGCGCCGGATGACAAAGTGGTGGCCGATCGCGTCGGCGTGGTCTTCCCCAACCAGGACAGCTGGGGCACGCATGTGAACATCGCCGGCGCGGCCGTCGCCAAGAACGCCAAGAACACGGCCAACGCCGTCAAGTTCATGGAATACCTGGCCAGCCCGAGCGCGCAGGAATACTTCGCCAACGGCAACAACGAGTGGGCCGCGGTACCGGGCCTGGGCGTCAGCAACCCGGCGCTGAAGGCCATGAGCCCTTCGGGCAACGGCAGCTTCAAGTCCGAAACCATCCCGATCAGCGCCGTGGGCAACAACCAGCTCAAGGTACAGCAGATGCTGGACCGCGTCGGCTACAAGTA
Organism: Polaromonas sp. LjRoot131; assembly: GCF_964252805.1. Classification (NCBI taxonomy): domain Bacteria; kingdom Pseudomonadati; phylum Pseudomonadota; class Betaproteobacteria; order Burkholderiales; family Comamonadaceae; genus Polaromonas; species Polaromonas sp. LjRoot131. Next base: position 1,905,030 of record NZ_CAXUPF020000001.1, read on the forward strand.
AGCCAGCGCCCTTCTTTTGCGAAAGCCCGCCGCCGAAAGGCGCCGGGCTTTTTTCATGCCCCACGTATGCGCCATAATTGACGTTTACGTTAACGTCATGTCGCCTCCACCTGGAATTGGAATCTGGCGCCGGCACTTACACGAACCCTTTTTTATCTCTCCCACTCTTCATCAAGGAACACTATGGATATCGCAGGCAAAGTATTTATCGTCACCGGCGGCGCATCGGGCCTGGGTGAAGGCACGGCGCGCATGCTGGTGGCCAACGGCGCCAAGGTCGTCATCGCCGACATGCAAGCCGACAAGGGCGAAGCCATCGCCAAGGAACTGGGCGCCGACAAGGCCGCCTTCGTCAAATGCGACGTGAGCCAGGAAGCCGACGGCCAGGCCGTGGTGGCCAAGGCGGTCGCCATGGGCAAGCTGATGGGCCTGGTGAACTGCGCCGGCATCGCACCCGCCGAAAAAACCGTGGGCAAAAACGGCGCGCACAGCCTGGCCGTGTTCAGCAAGACCATCACAGTCAACCTGGTCGGCAGCTTCAACATGATCCGCCTGGCGGCCGACGCGATGTGCAAGAACGAACCCGAAGCCACCGGCGAGCGCGGCGTGCTGATTTCCACCGCCTCCGTGGCGGCCTACGACGGCCAGATCGGCCAGGCCGCCTACAGCGCCTCCAAGGGCGGCATCGTCGGCATGACCCTGCCGATTGCCCGCGACCTGGCGCGCAACGGCATCCGCAACATGACGATTGCTCCCGGCATTTTCGGCACGCCCATGCTCTTCGGCATGCCGCAGGAAGTGCAGGACTCGCTGGCCGCCGGCGTCCCTTTCCCCTCCCGCCTGGGCACGCCGCAAGACTATGCGCGCCTGGCCAAACACATCATCGAAAACGACATGCTCAACGGCGAAGTGATTCGCCTGGACGGCGCGATCCGTCTCGCGCCGCGCTGAGTTTGTTCAGGCCGCGGACGGGTGCAGCGCGGCGAGCCGTTCAGTCAGCAGCGCCGACAGCCGGTCTATCACCTCGTTGACGCGGGCCGGCACATAACGCCGGCTCGGCACCACGGCGTAGAGCGGCGCGGGTTCGCCCAGGTGGCCCGCAAACAGGCGCACCAGCTTGCCGCCGGCCAGCGAGGCCATGAGGTCGATCTCGGACTGGTAGACGATGCCCCGCCCTTCCAGCGCCCACTGCAGCGCGATCGAAGCGTCGTTGCAAGCCAGCGGCCCGGCCACACGCACCTGGAAAGGCGCGCTGGCTTCCCCTTGCAGCTCGAACTGCCACTGGTCCTGCCGGCGCTCGCGCACGTGGCAAACCAGGCAGTCGTGCTGCGCGAGCTCACAGGGCTCAAGCGGCGTGCCGCGGCGCGCCAGGTAGTCGGGGCTGGCGCAGGCCACGCGCCGTGCCGGCGCCAGCAGGCGCGCCGAGTGCGTGGAATCCATCAGCGGGCCGTTGCGCAGGGCCACGTCTATGCCTTCGCGCACCAGGTCCACACGCGCATCGCTGATCTGCAGGTCGATCTCAATGCCGGGATGAAGGGTGGCGAATTCCGCCAGCCAGTAGGCGAGCATCTCGCGCGCCAGCATGGCCGTGGCGGTGATGCGTATGCTGCCCGTGAGGCCGAAGGTGCCGGCGCGCACCTTGGCCTGGCCTTCGGACACCAGCTCGAGGGCGCGGCGCGCATGGTCGACCATGACCGCGCCTTCGGCCGTGGGCCGCACGGCGCGCGTGGTGCGCTCGAAGAGCCGCACGCCCAATGAGGTTTCCAGCCGCTTGATCGCCGCGCTGACGGCCGCGGTGGACAGCCGGCAGCGCTTGCCCGCCCCCGTGAGGCTGCCGGTCTCCGCGGTGGCCAGCAGCACGCGCAGGGCATCGAGATTGTCAAATTCCATGGAAGACTGATTTCTCCGAAACGCCATTGTGGGGCGCGGGACCGCTCGATATATTTGCCAGCGGGCAGGAGATGTTCCCAGGCCCCGCGACAAGCAACAACTACGACATTCAAGGATATCCCATGAGACACGCCTTCCCGGCACTGGCGGCGACCGCGCTGCTGGCCGCCTGCGCCAGCAGCCCCTCCTCCTTCACCTACCAGGTCCCGGCCGACGAAGTCGCGCGCGGCGCCAAGTACATGCAGCCCGAAGGTTCTTCGGGCTTCACGCCCAAGCCGGGCTGGGCCACGAAAAAATTCGCCGTGGCCGCCGCCAACCCGCTGGCCACCGACGCCGGCTACCAGGTGCTCAAGGCTGGCGGCTCGGCCATAGATGCAGCGATCGCCGTGCAGATGGTGCTCACGCTGGTGGAGCCGCAGTCCAGCGGCATAGGCGGCGGCGCATTTTTGCTGCACGCCAGCGGCGGCAAGGTTGAGGCCTTTGACGGCCGCGAAACCGCTCCTGCGGCCGCTGATGAAAAACTCTTTATCGGTGCCGACGGCAAGCCCATGGCGTTTTACGACGGGGTGGTCGGCGGCCGCTCCGTCGGCACGCCCGGCACGGTGCGCATGCTCGAGATGGCGCACAAGCAGTACGGCCGGCTTCCCTGGGGCCAGCTGTTCGCGCCGGCCATCCAGCTGGCCGAAGGCGGCTTCAAGGTCAGCCCGCGCCTGAACACCCTGCTCAAGGGTGAAGTGCACCTGAAAAAAGACGCGACGGCCGCCGCCTACTTCTACAAGCCTGACGGCAGCCCTGTGGACGTAGGCACGACCTTGCGCAACCCGGCCCTGGCCGAGGTGCTGCGCCGGATCGCGGCCAACGGATCGAGCGCGCTGCTCGAAGGCCAGGTCGCGCAGGCCATCGTTGCCAAAGTGCAAGGCCACGCCACCAACCCCGGCAAGCTGGCCCTGGCCGACCTGGCCGGCTACCGGCCCAAAAAACGCGACCCGATCTGCAGCGACTACAGCGCCGCCGGCAAGGCCTACCGCCTGTGCGGCATGCCGCCGCCCAGTTCCGGCGCAATTGCCGTCGGGCAGATCCTCGGCATCCTGAACAACACGCCGGCCGCCACCCTGGGCCTGGTCAGCGGCAGCGGCGGCGTTCCCGGCACGGTCTCGCCCACGCCCTCGGCCGACTGGCTGCACCTGTACACCGAGGCCTCACGCCTGGCCTTCGCCGACCGCGGCCAGTACCTCGGCGACCCGGACTTCGTGCAGCCGCCCGGCGGCAACTGGATAAGCCTGCTGGCCCCGGCTTATCTGGCAGAGCGCGCCAAGCTGATACAGCCCACCGGCCCCAGCATGAAGACCGCCAAACCCGGCGTGCCGGGCGCCGTCAAGACGGCTTACGCGCCCATGCCCGACCAGCCCGAGTACGGCACCTCGCACATCAGCATCGTCGACGGCTACGGCAACGCGATCGCCATGACCACCACGATTGAAGACCAGTTCGGCTCGCGCCTGATGACCGACGGCGGCACCGGCAAGGCCGGCGGCTTTTTGCTCAACAACGAGCTCACCGACTTCAGCTTCGCGCCGGCGGATGCCGAAGGCAAGCCCGTGGCCAATCGGGTTCAGCCGGGCAAGCGCCCGCGCTCGTCCATGGCACCCACGCTGGTGTTCGACAAGAACTCGGGCCAGCTCGTCATGAGCGGCGGCAGCCCCGGCGGCGCGCTCATCATCCATTTCACGGCCAAGACGCTTTACGGCACGCTCAATTGGGGCCTGAACGCCCAGCAGGCCATCGACCTGCCCAATTTCGGTTCGCTCAACGGCCCCAGCATCCTGGAAGAAAAACGCTTCTCGCCGGCCACCGTCGAGGCGCTGCGCAGCCGCGGCGCCGAGGTGCGCGAGCAGACCATGACCAGCGGCCTGCAAGCCATCCAGAAAACGCCCGAGGGCTTCTTCGGCGGCGCCGACCCGCGGCGCGAAGGGCTGGTGCTGGGCGATTAATCCAGGCGCATCGGCTTGGCGGGCTGGTCCTGCCGGGCCGTGCCCAGGCGTTCGTACTCCGAGATCACCTGCGCGCCCAGCAGCAGCAAGGCGGCCGCAACTTCCAGGCTCAGCAGCACCACGATGGCGGTGGTCAGCGAGCCGTACACCAGGCCGACCTGCGACAGCGTGGCGAAGTACCACACCAGGAGGTGGCGCGTCAGCTCCCACAGCAGCGCGGCGGTCACGCCGCCCAGCAGCGCATGCCGCCATTGCAGCCGGCCCACCGGCATCACCATGTACAGCGAGGTCAGCAGCAGGATTTCGCCCGCCAGGCCCAGCAAATACAGCAGCACGCCTGAAAACCCGCTGAGCGACCATTCCAGCCCCAGGAAGTCCAGGCTTTTTTCACCGAGCGCCTGCAGGCCGCCCGACACCAGCGTCACCAGCAGCAGGCCCAGGCCCACAAACACGATGTAGCAGTACGGCAGGATGGCCGACACCAGCAGGTGGCGGCGGCGGATCGCCACGCGGTGCAGAAAGATCACCGACATCGCGTTCTCCAGCACCGTGAAGGCCAGCGAACTGAAAAACAGCATGGTGGCCAGCAGGACCCAGCCCAGCAGCTCCCGATGCGCCAGGAAGTTGGCCAGCTCGGCCGTGATGTAGCCGCCCTGGCCGGGCGCCAGCCAGCCGATGTAGCGCCCCAGCGCCCGCAGCAAGGCTTGCTGGTCCACCACATGCGACAGCGCGATCGCCACCAGGATCAGCAGCGGAACGACGGACAGCAGCGCGTAATAGGCCACCGCCCCCGCCAGCAGCAAGCCCTGGTTGGCGCGAAAACCCTTGAGCACCCGCAGCGCGAAGGCGCCGGGATGGCTGGCAACATAGGCAAGATTGGGGGAAAGCGTCATGGAAAGGCCCCGCTCCCGGGGCGGCTGGGAAAAGTCCATTGTGGGAGCTGCCGAGGGCGCCCGGCTGCCGCCGGATGCCGCCAATACGTGTCAGCCCAGCGCCCATCCCCCTCCAGGGCCATGGGACACCCGGCCTCCCCCGCCGGGACGCGTGTGCTAAATTGACCCCCCTCTCCCCCATGGCCATCCCACAAACATTCATCCAGGAACTGCTCGCGCGCGCCGACGTGGTGGACATCGTGGGCCGCTACGTGCAGCTCAAAAAGGGCGGCGCCAACTTCATGGGGCTGTGCCCTTTCCACGGCGAGAAGTCGCCCTCCTTCAGTGTCAGCCCCTCCAAGCAGTTCTACCACTGCTTCGGCTGCGGCAAGAACGGCAACGCCATCAGCTTTCTGATGGAGCACGGCGGCATGAACTTCGTCGAGGCCGTGAAAGACCTGGCGCAGCAGTACGGCCTGCAGGTCCCCGAAGACGACGTCTCGCCGCAGGACCGCGCACGGGCCGCGCAGATGCGCGAGCAGCAGGCCACCCTCACCAGCGTGCTCGAAAAGGCCGGCATCGCCTACATCAAGGCCCTGCGCAACTCCGAGCGCGCCATCGACTACTTCAAGGGCCGCGGCGTCTCGGGCGAAGTCGCCAAGACCTTCGGCCTGGGCTACGCGCCCGAAGGCTGGCGCAGCCTGGCCAGCGTGTTTCCCGACTACAACGACCCGCTGCTGGTCGAAAGCGGGCTGGTCATCACCGGCGAACCCGGTGAGGAAAACCAGGCCGGCGAGGCCAAGCGCTATGACCGCTTTCGCGACCGGGTCATGTTCCCCATCCGCAACGTCAAGGGCGAATGCATAGGCTTTGGCGGCCGCGTGCTCGGCGACGACAAGCCCAAATACCTCAATTCGCCCGAAACCCCGGTCTTCAGCAAGGGGCGCGAGCTTTACGGCCTGTTCGAGGCCCGCAGCGCCCTGCGCGAACACGGCTACGCGCTGGTCACCGAGGGCTATATGGACGTGGTGGCGCTGGCCCAGCTGGGTTTTGCCAACGCGGTGGCCACGCTAGGCACCGCCTGCACCGCCGACCACGTGCAAAAGCTGTTCCGCTTCACCGATTCGGTGGTCTTCAGCTTCGACGGCGACAGCGCCGGCCGCCGCGCCGCCCGCAAGGCGCTGGATGCAGCCCTGCCCTTTGCCACCGACGTGCGCACCGTCAAATTCCTCTTCCTGCCGGCCGAACACGACCCCGACAGCTACATCCGCGAGCACGGCAAGGAAGGCTTCGCCGCCTATGTCAGCAAGGCCGTGCCGCTAAGCCGCTTCCTGCTTGAAGCCGCCGCCGAGGGCTGCGACCTGGACACCGCCGAGGGCCGCGCCCACATGGCCAGCAATGCCCGGCCGCTGTGGAATCTCATGCCCGACGGCGCCCTCAAGCGCCAGTTGCTGGCCGAGATCGCCGACAAGGTGCTGATCGACAGCCGCGAGCTGCTGCAGCTGTGGCAGCCGGCGGCCACGGGCTACAAATCAGGCAACAAGGGCAGCGGCGGGCCGCGCGGATCCGGCAAGGGCCACAGGCAGGACGGCGCGCCAGCCCCCGTGCACCACGCGGACATGCCCGACCCCGGAGGCTACCCGCCCGATTACCCCGAAGAGCGCGACTACAGCGCCTCCGAGCCCTCCGGTTATTACCCGCCCCCGTCAGCCCCGGGGCGCAGTTTTGGTGAGCGCAGCGGCAGCACCCGGGCGCCGCGCCGCGTGGCCGGGCGCATCCTGCCGGCCAGCCGCGAAGACCGCGTGCTCAGGCTGCTGCTGACCGAAGCCCAGACCTGGGACCGGCTCAGCACCGAGGAGCACCATTTGCTGGTCGAACTGCCCGAGCCCCACGGCCCGCTGTTCGTCTGGCTGGAGAGCCAGCTCCACGAACACGGGCCCCAGCCCTGGGCGGCCCTGCGCGAAGGCCTGCGCGGCCATGCTTATGAAAGACATGCCACGACGCAGATCGCGCAAATCCCCGAAGGCATAGAAAGCGACTGGACCGAGGTCCGCAGCATCCTGGACCAGCTGCTGCGCCTGCGCCACCAGCAGGAAATGAGCGAACTGGCCGCCCGCGCCGCCACCGACCCGGCCGCCCGCCAGCGCTACATGGAGCTGGCCGCCAGCCTGAAAGCCGCGTCCGAACCAGCCCGCTGAGCCCGTCCGCACAGGGAAAATACCTGTTTTTGGGGTACGAAAAACCGCCCAAAAAACAGGCAGCAGGGTATAATCCGATTTTCGACGGCAAGCGCGACAGCAACACCTCCGGCCCGGCCACCCCGAAACTTCGGGGAACTCACAGATGAGACGGCCACTTCCCCCAGGGAATCCCGCAAGGACTGCACACCAAATGTTCGCCCAAACAGCTTGCCCGGAAAAATAAACCGCAACGTGCCTCTGGCGCGGCCCGGCCTTTTTTTCCGCTCTCCCGTTCCTGACCTTGAATCCTTGTCACCGTGCCTGTGCTCTGCACAGGCGCCAAGGCGCATTTTTGTTTACTGGTAGCTGATAGATATTTAAAACAATTTCCCGATAACTGGAGGTCCCATGCCTACTGCCAAGCCGACAAAGCCGAGCACGTCCAAGAAGCCGCAAGGCGCGCAGCCCAAAGCCGCCGCCAAGCCCAAAGCCAAGGCAGCGCCCAAAGCCGCTGCCCGGCCCGCAGGCAAGCCTCCAGCCAAGCCTGCCGCCAAAAACGGCAAGGTTGAAAAACCGGGAAAAACCGCCATCTCTGTCAAACCCAGCAAACCCAATGCCCTGGTGAGCAAAGCCCCCCTGAAAACCGCGAAATCCGCGATTTCCGATTTGCCCCTGAAGAAAGCTCCTGCCGTGCCGACCAAGTCCAGCCCTGAATCCAAGCCCCTCGCCGCCCCTGCTGACGTGCCCGTGAAAAAGAAACCCGGCCGCCCGCCCAAGAACCCGGCGGCCGACGGCAGCACGCCTGCCGCCACCACCGGTGCCAAGCGCGGCCGCAAGCCCAAGAACGCCACCGCCGCGCCCAAGGACGGCGAAGACCTCGACCTGTCCGACATTGAAGACGACCTGGTCGGCGAGCCCGTCGCGGAAACGACCGAGAAGGTCAAGCCGCTGCGCATGAAGATCAGCAAGGCGAAGGAACGCGCCCTGATGAAGGAATTCGGCCTGGACGAAACCGTCCTCTCCGAAGAAGACATGCTCAAGCGCCGCCTGCGCCTGAAGACCCTGATCAAGCTCGGCAAGACGCGCGGCTACCTCACGCACGGCGAAATCTCCGACCACCTGCCCGACAAGCTGGTCGATGCTGAAACCCTGGAAGTCGTGGTCAACATGCTCAACGACATGGGCGTGGCCGTGTACGAACAGGCGCCCGACGCCGAAACCCTGCTGCTGAACAACACCGGCCCCACGGTCGCGACCGAAGAGGAAGCCGAAGAAGAAGCCGAAGCGGCGCTGTCCACCGTCGACAGCGAATTCGGCCGCACCACCGACCCGGTCCGCATGTACATGCGTGAAATGGGCACGGTCGAGCTGCTCACGCGCGAAGGCGAAATCGAAATCGCCAAGCGCATCGAGGGCGGCCTCATGAAGATGATGGAAGCCATTTCGGAAAGCCCGGCCACCATCGCTGAAATCATGCGCCTGGGCGAAGAAATCCGCGAAGGCAAGATCGTCATCTCCACCGTGGTCGACGGCTTCTCCAACCCCAACGAGGCCGACGACTACGTGGCCGAAGAAGACTTCGACGAGTTCGACGAGGAAGACGACGACGACGGCAAGGGCGGCTCCAAGGCCCTGACCAAAAAGCTCGAGGAACTCAAGAAAGAAGCGCTCAGCCGCTTCGACAAGATCGCCACCCTGTTCGAGAAGGTCCACAAAACCTACGACAAGGAAGGCTACGGCACGCCCACCTACGTGAAGGCACAAAAAGCCCTGAGCGACGAGCTGATGACCGTGCGCTTCACCGCCAAGACCATTGAAAAGCTCTGCGACATGCTGCGCGGCCAGGTGCTGGACGTGCGCAAGAAGGAGCGCGAACTGCGCCGCATCATCGTCGAGAAGTGCGGCATGCCCCAGGAAATCTTCATCAAAGATTTCCCGCCCAACCTGCTGAACCTGAAATGGGTTGAAAAGCAGGTCGCGTCCGGCAAGCCCTGGTCGGTGGTGATGGCCCGCAACGTGCCGCCCATCCAGGAACTGCAGACCAAGCTGGGCGAACTGCAAGCCCGCGTGGTGGTGCCGCTGGCCCAGCTCAAGGACATCAACAAGCGCATGAACGAAGGCGAGTCCAACTCGCGCGACGCCAAGAAAGAGATGATCGAGGCCAATTTGCGCCTGGTGATCTCGATCGCCAAGAAGTACACCAACCGCGGACTGCAGTTCCTGGATCTGATCCAGGAAGGCAACATCGGCCTGATGAAGGCCGTCGACAAATTCGAATACCGCCGCGGCTACAAGTTCTCGACCTACGCCACCTGGTGGATCCGCCAGGCGATCACGCGCTCCATCGCCGACCAGGCGCGGACCATCCGCATCCCGGTGCACATGATCGAGACCATCAACAAGATGAACCGCCTGTCGCGCCAGCACTTGCAGGAATTCGGCTTCGAGCCGGACGCCAGCATCCTGGCCGCCAAGATGGAGATTCCGGAAGACAAGATCCGCAAGATCATGAAGATCGCCAAAGAGCCGATCTCCATGGAAACGCCGATCGGCGACGACGACGATTCGCACCTGGGCGACTTCATCGAGGACAGCGCCAACACTGCGCCGCTGGAAGCCGCGATGCAGGCCGGCCTGCGCGACGTGGTCAAGGACATCCTCGACAGCCTGACGCCGCGCGAAGCCAAGGTGCTGCGCATGCGCTTCGGCATCGAAATGTCCACCGACCACACGCTGGAAGAAGTCGGCAAGCAGTTCGACGTGACGCGCGAGCGCATCCGCCAGATCGAAGCCAAGGCACTGCGCAAGCTCAAGCACCCTTCGCGTTCGGACAAGCTGCGCAGCTTTATCGACACGCTGTAAGCGCGCTGTTCAACTCAAAAGCCCGGCCCCGCAAGGCGCCGGGCTTTTTTACGCCTGGAGGAAACTCAAGGAGCGGTCAGGCCCACCTTGCGCACAAAAGCATCCAACGGCACCAACCACATTTTTGCGCCGTAGGTCAGCAGCGAATGCCCGTCATGCCCCTGCACCGGCCCGGTCTGGATGAACTCCGTGTCGCTGCCACCGGCCTTGAAGGCCTCGTGCCACTGGCGCGGCGCTTCGGCTCCCCAGTACTGATCGTTCTCCGCATACAGCCACAGGTTGGGCACCTTGACCAGCTTGCCGAGCTCGCCATAGGTCTTGCGCAGGCTTCCAGGCTCGCAGCTTTTGGCCGGCGATGACTCGGGGTTGCCGCCCGAGCCGCCCGCGAAATTGACGGCGCCGACGACCCCCGGCAGGTTGAGCGCGGCCACCGACACCGTGGTCATGCCGCCCACCGACTGCCCTTCGAGCAGCAACCTGTCCTTGCGCACCCAGGGTTGCTGCAGCGCCCACTGGTGCAGCGCGACGACTGTCTGGCCGGCCCGGCTGGCCACGCGCGCGAAGTCGGGCTCGCCGCTGCAGACATTGCCGCTCCAGCGCGCGCCTGAATCTTCCCGGTCCAGGCCGCCGGTGTCGCCGTACCCCGGCCGCACCGGGGCAATCACCGCAACGCCCTTGTGAAGCCAGTAATTGGCATGCCCCACCAGCACCGGGTATTCGAGCCTGGCCCTGTCGACGCGCGACGGGGCCCGCCCATGGGAGAAGATCACCAGCGGAAACGGGCCTTCGCCCGGGGGCTTGTAGACATGGGTGACGACCTCAAACTGCTTGCCGTCGACCAGCAGGGGCAGCTTGACCACCTGCGGCGGTACACGCTGCTCGGACTGCTGAGCCCAGGCGGGCCCGCCGGTGACCTGCGCCAGCCACATCATCCCCAGCAAGCATCCCAGTTTCCACCCTTGCATGTCCCGCTCCTTGTGATTGACGGAGCATTCTGACATGCGCAAGCTTTTCAGGAGGTGCTGAAGCGGTACAGCGTGCGCCCCTGGCGGCCCTGCCCCGGTGCGTGGACGGCCGAGGGAAAGGCCGCGATGTTGGGCGCGTTCGGGTAGCCCTGCGGCTCAAAGCACAGGCTTTGCTGCTGCACATAGCGCCTGCCGCCCTTGCCCGGACCGCCGGCCAGCGCTTCCCCGGCCACCATGCCGGTGTAGAACTGCATCGTGGGTTCGGTGGACCAGACCTCCATCACGCGGCCGCCGGCCGGCGCGCGCACACGCGCGCACAGCGCCAGTTCACCGGCGGTGCTGCGGTCTATCGCGAAGCAGTCGTCGTAGCCCAGAACCCCGCCCGCCGCTTGCGGACTGTGCACGCGCGTATCCAGCACCGCCGGCTGGCGGAAATCAAACGGCGTGCCCTGCACCGGGAGCAGCTCGCCCGTGGCGATCAGCTCAGGCGTCATCCCGAAATAGCGGCTCGCGTTGATCATGACTTCATGCCCCAGCGCGCTGTTGCTTTTCGTGCTGTTCAGGCCTTCGAGGTTGAAGAAGGCATGTGTGGTGAAGTTGGCCACGGTGGGCGCATCCAGCGCCACCGCCTCGTAATCGAGCACCAGTTCATTCTCATCCGTCACGCTGTACGTCAGATTCAAGGCCAGTGTTCCGGGAAAACCTTCCTCGCCGTCAGCGAACACATAACGCATCTCCACGCTGGAAGGGTTGTGTTGCACCGCGTCGAAGACCTGGAAGCGCGAGCCGCGCAGGCCGCCATGCAGGCAGTGCGGGCCGTTGTTGGCGGCTAGCTGGTGCTCCTGGCCGCCCAGCTTGAAACGTGCGTTCTCTATGCGCCCGGCATAACGCCCGACAAAGGCACCCACGGAGGGCGAGCCGCCCACCACGCCTTCGATGCTGTCGTAACCCAGCACCACGTCGTCAAAACGGCCCTCGCGGTCTGGCACCAGCAGCTGTTCGATCTTGGCGCCGTAATTGGTCACGCACACCACCATACCGCTGCGGTTGCTCAGCGTGAACAGCCTGACGGGCTTGCCGTCGATCTCGCGCGCGAAGCGCGCGGCATCGAGCAACAGGGGAAAGTCCGCGCCGCTCACTTGGCAATGATGGTCAGCAGTTCTTCACGCGTGGTCGGGTCGGCCATGTACTTGCCGTACAGCGGCCCCATCCGCCTGACCATGGGCGAGGCATCCCTGACCTTGACGAACTGCGAACCCTGCTTTGTGGTGGTCTCCAGCGCCGCGGCGACACGCTTGTTCCACAACTCGCGCATCAGGATGGCGGATTTGGCGCCGGCCTCGGTGAACGCGGCCTTGTCTTCCTTGCTGAGCTTGTCCCAGAGTTTGGTCGATACCACCAGTGCCTCGGGAGAGATCACGTGGTTGGTCATGTAGACGTTTTTGGCCACCTTGTAGTGCCCCGTGGATTCATACGAAGGCAGGTTGTTCTCGGCGCAATCGACCTTTCCCTGCTCCAGCGCGCCCAGCACGTCCTTGAAGGGCAAGGCCACCGGTTTGGCTTCCATCAGCTTGACCATCTCGATGTAGATTTCGGACTGCTGCACCCGGATGTTCATGCCGGCCAGGTCACGAATGTTATTGACGGGTTTAACGCAGTAAAAAGAACGGCCGCCGCCGTCATACCAGCCCAGCACCACGAAGCCGGCGGCCTTCAGGTTGGCGGAAAAGCGTTCGCCCAGCTTGCCGTCCAGGTGGCGGAACATGTGGGCCGAATCGGTGAACAGGAAAGGCAGGTTCAGCACCTTGATGCCCGGCACGGCATCCGACAGAGGTCCGGAGCTGAACTCGGCGACGTCGATCTCGCCGCTCTTGAGCATCTGCACCGCCTTGGGCTGGTCGCCCAGCGAGCCGTTGTTGAAGAGCTCGATGTTGTAGCGGCCGCCGGTGCTCTTGCCGACCTGTTCCACAAAACTCTTCAGGGCTTCCGAGACCGGGTAGCCGTCGGGATGGATGTTCCAGGCCCGCAGCTTGGTCTGGGCCATCGCGGCGCTCGCGCACAGCGCGAAAGAGAGGCATAAAAGCCCCTTGGAAGAAATACGCATTTTTTTGTCTCCTGGATAAGGCTAAACGGCCGCCTCTGACGGGCCAGCTCGTATTTTTTTCAGTGTTTAAATCCCTGTACGGATGTTCACACAGATGACTCGCCGCCGCCGAAAGACGGGCGGCGATATCACCACTAATTCACGCAAACGCTCTTCAGTCGAGTTTGATGTTGGCTTCCGCCACAACCTTGGCCCAGCGGCTGCGCTCCTGGTTGAAGTAGCCGTCCTGCTGTGCCGGGGTCATGGTCACGACCTCGGCGCCCTGCCCCGCCAGCTTGGCGCGTATGTCGGGGCTGCGGATGATCTTGATCAGCTCGGCGTTGAGGCGGTTGATGACCGCCGCCGGCGTGCCGTTAGCCACCAGCAGGCCTTGCCAGGTGCCGGATTCGAAGTTGGTCAGGCCCTGCTCCGCCAGCGTCGGCACATTGCCGATCAGCGGCATGCGCGTGCTCTTGGAGACGCCCAGGATTTTGAGCTTGCCGCTTTGCACGTGCGGCAGGGTCGCCAGCATGCCGTTCATCAGGATCTGGGTTTGCCCGGCGATGGTGTCGCTGACGGCCTGCGAGCCGCCCTTGTAGGGGATGTACTGCCACTTGGCCTTGCTGGCCCGCTCGACCGCCACGCCGGCCAGGTGCGGCGCGCTGCCCATGGCCGTCACCGCGAAGTTCAGGTCTGACTTGTGCGACAGCGCCACGAGTTCCTTGAGGTTGCTGGCGGGCACCGAGGGATGGACCACCAGCAGGTGCGGTGAATACGCGAGCATGGTGACGCCGCGCAAATCCTTGGACGGGTCGAAGCTCAGCTTGGGATAGACCGAAGGGCTGATGGCCAGCGCGCCGGTGTCGCACAGCAGCAGCGTGTAGCCGTCGGGCGCGGACTTGGCCACGATGTCGGCGCCCAGGTTGCCGTTGGCGCCCGCCTTGTTGTCCACCACGACGGGTTGTTTGAGCGCCTCCGACAAAGGCTGCGCGATGGCGCGGGCAATGATGTCCGAAGAGCCGCCCGGTGGGTAAGGCACCACCAGGCGTATCGGTTTGGACGGCCATCCGGCCTGGGCGTTGGCGGCGCCGGCCCCGGCGCCCACACCCACGACCAGTGAAGCCGCAATAAGTTCTCGTCGATTGATAGCCATGCTTGTCTCCTGAATGTTCACAAAAGCGGTTACCCCTCCGCCGCGCCGGAAGCCTCTCTCGGGCTTCTCGTACGCACCTTTTCAACTGTGGCTCAAGAGCCGCTCACAAAACCCAGCGAAGCGGTCCTGGCTAGGCGCGTCGCCGCAGACAGTGCACCAGCACGGCAAGGCGGCGCAACAACGCCAGGAGGGTTTTGTGGGTGGTCTAAGCGACTTCGTGGTTGCCGAGCAATTCCAGCGCCCGCACCAGTGCGGAGTGGTCCAGGTCCTGCATGCCGTTGGCGGCGCAGGCCTGCATCAGTTGGGCGGCGCCCGCCGTTTGCGGCAGAGCCAGGCCCAGGGTGCGCGCACCGCTGAGCGCCAGGTTCAAGTCCTTCTGGTGCAGGCCGATACGGAAACCGGGTGCGAAGGTGCGCTTGATCATGCGCTCACCGTGCACTTCCAGGATGCGCGAGGAGGCAAAGCCGCCCATCAGCGCCTGGCGCACCTTGGCCGGGTCGGCGCCGGCCTTGCTGGCGAACAGCAGGGCTTCGCCGACGGCCGCGATGTTCAGCGCCACGATGATCTGGTTGGCCACCTTGCAGGTCTGGCCGTCGCCGTTGCCGCCCACCAGCGTGATGTTCTTGCCCATCAGCTCGAACAGCGGCTTGACGAGGTCGAAGGCCGCTTGCGGGCCGCCCACCATGATGGTGAGGCTGGCCGCCTTGGCGCCGACTTCGCCGCCCGACACCGGGGCGTCAAGGTAGTCGCAGCCCAGGGCATTGATCTTCTTGGCGAACTCTTTCGTGTCCATCGGCGAGATGGAGCTCATGTCGACGACGGTCTTGCCCTTGGTCAGCGCGCCGGCCACGCCGCCTTCGCCGAACAGCACCTTGGCCACGTCGGGGGTATCAGGCAGCATCAGGAAGATGATGTCCGCCTGCTTTACCACGTCGGTGATGGAATCGCAGGCCTTGCCCTTGCCCGTCAACAGTTCCGCGGGCACCTTGCCCAGCGTGGTCATGAAAACTTCGTGCCCCGCGGCGATCAGGTGTGCCGCCATCGGGTTGCCCATAATGCCGAGGCCGATAAATCCAAGCTTGCTCATTTCAAAATACTCCAGTCAAAAATTCAGTCGGAAACGATGGCGCCCTCAGGCGCGGTAACGGTCGTGCAGGGCCTGCGTCGCGGAGCGGAACACACCGAGGTCGCTGCCCACGGCCACAAAGGTGGCGCCCATCTCCATGTAGCGCCGCGCGTCGGCTTCCACCGGCGCCAGGATACCCGTGGGCTTGCCGCAGGCTTTGGCGTTCGCAAACACGGCGGCAATGGCTTTCTGCACATCGGGATGGCCCGAGTTGCCCAGGTGGCCCAGGCCGGCCGCCAGGTCGGAGGGGCCGACAAAAATGCAGTCCACGCCTTCGACCTCGGCAATCGCGCGCGAAGCCGCGACACCGGCGCTGCTTTCGATCTGCACCGCGACGCAGATCTGGTCGTTGATGCCCTTGAAATACTCGGGCACCGTGCCGTAGCGGTTGCTGCGCTGGGACACCGAAACGCCGCGTATACCCTGTGGCGGATAGCGCGTGGCGGCGACAGCCTGCCTCGCTTCATCGGCGCTCTCGATAAAAGGAACCAGGAAGTTGTAAAACCCCGCATCGAGCAAGCGTTTGATTTCCACTGAGTTGTTGCTGGTGGGCCGCACAAAGGGCGCGCTGGGGCTGTCCTTGAGCGCCATCAGTTGGGGGATGAAGGTGCCCACGTCGTTGGGCGAATGTTCGCCGTCAAGGAGGATCCAGTCGAAACCGGCCACACCCAGCACCTCGGTGGTGATGGCGTTGGCCAGCGACGACCAGCAGCCGATCAGCTTCTTGCCGGCCAGCAGGTCGCGTTTAAAGCTGTTGGGAAAGGACTGGTAGGGCGTGGTTTGTGTCATGGTGGTGTGCGGTTGTTTCTCAAAAATGGGGCCGGCTTATTCGGCCTTGATGTTGGCGGCCTTGATGACCTTGGCCCACTTGTCGACCTCGGCCTTCTGGTAGGCGAGCAGCTGCGCCGGCGTCATGTTCGACGGCTCCATGCCGAATACCTTGAGCTTCGCCTGAACCTCGGGCTGGGCCAGCACCTTCATCACTTCGGCATGCAGGCGGTCGACCACGGGCTGCGGCGTGTTCGCGGGGACAAACATGGCCTGCCAGGACACCATGTCGAAGCCCTTCTGGCCGCTCTCGGCGATGGTCGGCACCTCGGGAAAGCCAGGTACGCGCTGGCTGCCGGTGACGGCAATCGGGCGGAGCTTGCCGCTCTGGATGTGCGGGCCCACGATCAGGCTGGTGTCGAACATCATGTCGAGCTGGCCCCCTATCAGGTCCTGCACCGCGGGCGCCGAACCCTTGTACGGCGCATGCGTGAATTTGACGCCCGACTGGCTGGACAGCAGCTCCAGCGCCATGTGCGGCGAGGTGCCGATGCCCGGCGAGCCGGAACTCAGGCCGCCGTTCTTGGCGCGGGCGGCTTTGAGCACATCGTCCAGGGTGCGCAGCGGGCTGCTGGCGGGCACCACCAGCAGCAGCGGGCTCACGCCCAGCATGGCGACCGGGGCGAAGGATTTGACAGGGTCGTAGCCGATGTTGCTGGTGTAGAGGCTGATGTTGATCGAGTGTGAGCTGATGGTGCCGCCCAGCAGCGTGTAGCCGTCGGCCGGTGCGCGCGACGCGATGGCCGAACCCACGCTGCCACCGGCGCCGCCCTTGTTGTCGATGACAATGGGCGTGCCCAGCGCGGTGGACAGCGGCTGCGCGATCAGGCGGGCCAGCGTGTCGGTGTTGCCGCCGGGCGGGAACGGCACAACATAGGTGATGGCCTTGCCGGTGGGCCAGGCGCCTTGCGCAAATGCGGAGAGGGCCGACAGGCCGCCGGCGGCTGCGGCGATGGCAGTGTGAATCAGGGTACGGCGTTGCATGGTGATGTCTCCTTGTGTTTGAATGAAAAAATCAGGTCACGGGTGCGGGGTTGAACAGCACCAGCGCGTTGTGCAGCTTCCAGTGTTCGGCCCAGGTCTTCTTGCGGCCGCTGGCCACTTCGAGCATGAGGTGGAACATCTCCCAGCCCACGTCTTCAATGCTGGCTTCGCCGTCGGCAATGCGGCCGGCGTTGATGTCCATCAGGTCGTGCCAGCGGCGCGCCAGGTCGCTGCGGGTGGCGACCTTGATCACCGGGCATTCGGCCAGGCCGTAAGGTGTGCCGCGGCCGGTGGTGAACACGTGCAAATTCATGCCGGCGGCGAGCTGCAAGGTGCCGCAGATGAAGTCGCTGGCAGGCGTGGCGGTGTAGGTCAGTCCTTTGTGCTTGAGCTTTTCACCGGGCGCCAACACACCGCTGATGGGCGAACTGCCGGACTTGACGATGGAGCCCATGGCTTTTTCGACGATGTTGGACAGGCCGCCCTTCTTGTTGCCGGGCGTGGTGTTGGCGCTGCGGTCGACCAGTCCTTTTTGCAGGTAGGCGTCGTACCAAGCCATCTCGCGGATCATGGCCTGTGCCACTTCCGGCGTGGTCGCGCGCGAGGTGAGTTGGTCGATGCCGTCGCGGACCTCGGTGGTTTCGGAAAACATCACGCTGGCACCGGCGCGCACCAGCAGGTCGGTGCAAAAGCCGACCGCCGGGTTGGCGGTGACACCGGAGAAGGCATCGCTGCCGCCGCACTGCACACCGACCACCAGTTCGCTGGCGGGCACGGTCTCGCGGCGGCGCGCATCGAGCTTTTCCAGGTGCAGCACGGCCGCCTGCATGATGGAATCAATCATGGACATGAAGCCGACATGGTTCTCGGACTGCAGGCAGACCACATCGAGCGGCGCTTCGGCGTTGACACCGACGTCGGCCACGCTGCGTTCGTCGACGATCTGGATGGTGCCGGGCGGCATCAGGCGCTCGGGCTGGAGCTTCTCGCAGCCCAGGCTCACCACCATGACCTCGCCGCCGAAGTTGGGGTTCAGGCTGATGTTGCGCAGGGTACGGATCGGGATGATGGCGTCGGGCGCGTCGATGGCCACGCCGCAGCCGTAGGTATGCTCCAGCCCCACCACGTCGTCGACGTTGGGAAACTTCGGCAGCAACTCGTCCTTGATGCGCCTGACGGCGAAGTCCACCACGCCAGCCACACACTGCACCGTGGTGGTGATGGCCAGAATGTTGCGGGTGCCGACGGAACCGTCGGCATTGCGGTAACCCTCGAAGGTGTAGCCCTCCAGCGGGGCCTGTGCCGGCGGCTTGACGGTGGCGATCGGCAGGCCGTCGAGGCCGCGCGCGTCGGGCATGGCGAGCAGGCGCTCGTGCACCCAGCTGCCGGCGGGAATGTCTTTCAGCGCATAACCGATGGGCACGTTGTAGCGCAGCACCGCGGCGCCCTTGGGCAAATCGACCAGCGCCACCTTGTGGCCTTGCGGCACACGTTCGACCAGCGCCAGGCCGTCGGCAAACACCACGCCCGGCGCCAGGCCGCCGTCGTTGGCAACGATGGCGACGTTGTCCGCATCGTGCATGCGGATGTACAGTGGTGGACGGACGGCGGGTGCGTTCATCAGAAGTCCACGATCTCGACCCAGTTCGGGTTCTTGCCGGCAGGCTGGCTCTTGCCCGCGCCCGGCAGGCCGGTGGCAGGGTCGATGGCATGCAGCGACACGCCGTGAGAGTCCTGGCCGGTGGCGATCAGGAAGCGGCCGGTCGAGTCCACCGCGAAGCCGCGCGGTGTCTTCTCGGTCGGTGTCTGGCCGACCACCGCGATCCGGCCCGTAGCAGGGTCGACCTTGAAGGTGGTCAGCGTGCTCGACGTGCGCTCGGAGCCGTAAAGGAATTTCCCGTCCGGCGAAATCTGCAGATCGGCGGCCCAGACCTTGCCGGCAAAGCCCGGTGGCACGACGGTGCTGCGCTGCAGATGGCTCATCGCGCCCCTTCCGGCGTCATAGCTGAACACGTCCACGCCACCGTCCAGCTCGTTGAGCAGGTAAACGTATTTTTGCGGCTTGTCCCACACGAAGTGCCGCGGGCCGGTCTTGGCCGGGGCGACGTTGATGAGCGCAGGTTCGTTGGCCGAAAGCGCGCCGGTTGCCGGATCGAACTTCCAACTCGAGAGGTTGTCACCGCCCAGGCTGGTGGCGAAAACGTACTTGCCTGAAGCGTCGGCATGGATGGCATGCGCATTGGGCGCGGTCCTCACGATTTGCTGCACCGCACCCACGACGCCGTCGGTGCCTATGCTGTTCACGGTGATCTTGTTCCCGCCGTACGAGGCGCCGAACAGCCACTTGCCGGTCGCGTCGAGGTCGATGTTGGCCATGCTGTCGGCCAGAGTGGATTCGCCCAGCTTCTTCAAGCCGCCCGTGGCCCCGTCGATGGCAAAAGTCACGACACGAAACGGCTGCGAGCGCAGCGCCACGTAGAGGAATTTTTTGTCACGGCTCACCACCATGGGCATGGCCGTGCCGCCCACGGGTACGCTGGCCACCGGCTTGAGGGCACCCGCCGCGCGGTCCAGCTGCATCACAGAGATGTCCTGGCTGTCGGCGTTGGCAACGTACACCCAGGTGGCCGCGCCGGCGGCACTGGAGGCAGCGATCAGTCCCGCGCCGGCGAGCAGCAGAAACGAAGTGCGCAACGAGGCAGGAAGCATGGCAAGTCCTTGTTTCATGATTGAAGTCCTCTTAAGGATGGGCGTCATTCAGTAGCGGGGTTGCGTGCCGGTGAACACGGGGTCGTATTTGCGCATCTGTGCCAGATCGTCGCGGTTGCGGATGCCGCAGTTCAGGTAGTTGTCGTGCAGCCGGGCCAGGGCCGTGCGGTCCAGCGTCACGCCCAGGCCGGGTGTGGTCGGCACACGCAGGCTGCCGCCCTCGAAGCGCAGGCGGCCGCCCTCCACCACTTCTTCGTCCTGCCAGGGGTAGTGAGTGTCGCAGGCGTAAGTCAGCAGCGGCACGCTGGCGCACAGGTGGGTCATGGCCATCAGGCTGATGCCGAGATGCGAATTGCTGTGCATTGACAGGCCCAGGCCAAAGGTGCTGCACAGCCGGGACAGCTGCTGCGTGACGCGCAGGCCGCCCCAGTAGTGGTGGTCGCTCAGCACAATCTTGACCGGGCAACCCATCTCGGCGTTGCGGCGGAACTCAGCGAAATCGGTCACCACCATATTGGTGGCCAAGGGCACGTCACATTCACGTGCCACGGCCGCCATGCCCTCCAGGCCGGGCGCAGGGTCTTCGTAGTACTCGAGCACGCCGCGCAGCTTTTCCACGATCTTCAGGCTGGTCGCCACGCTCCAGTTGGCATTGGGGTCGATACGCAGCGGCAAGCCGGGAAAAGCTGCTGCAAGCGCAAGCAGGCCTGCAGCTTCCTGATCGGGCTCAAGCGCACCGGCCTTGAGTTTGATGCTTTTAAAGCCGTACTGATCGATCATCCGGCGAGCTTGGGCCACCAATTGGGGCGGTGTGAGCGCCTCGCCCCAGGGGTCGGGCGGATATCCGGAAGAAGCGGGTTTGTCGATGTGCTCTGCGTATTTGTAGAACAGGTAAGCCGAAAACGGCACGCGGTCACGCGCCGCGCCGCCCAGCAGGTCCACCACCGGCGCGCCGGCCAGTTGGCCCTGCAGGTCCAGCATGGCAACCTCGAAAGCGCTGATGACCTTGGCCACGGTTTTGGACACATGAGTTCCGGGAGCCAGTGACACCTGCTGGCCGAGAAACTCCGAGGCGGTCTGCTTCGGCGGCGTGACCTGCGCGGCCACGCGCGCCTCCATGCCGGCCAGCGACCAGGGCGACAGGCCCACAAGCGTAGGCGCAACCTTGGCCATCGCCTCGAGCATGGGCAGATCGCCGTAACTTTCGTTGATGCCAACCAGGCCCGTGCTGGTTTCCAGCTCGATGATGGACCGCAGCGCCCAGGGCTCGTGAATACCGGCCGCGTTCAGGAGCGGCGGGTCGCGAAAGGCAATGGGCGTGATGCGGACCGCGGTGATCTTCAATGCGGACATGACTTACTTGAGCAGCAGGTTGGGCAGCCACAACGACAGCGCCGGCACGTAGGTGACCAGGAAGAGCACAAGGAGCAGCGCGCCAAAGAAGGGGTACAGCGCCCGCACTACCTTTTCGATGGGAAGTTTTGCTACCGCCGCGCCGACAAACAGCACCCCGCCGACCGGCGGCGTGATCAGGCCCATGCCGAGGTTGACCATCATGATCATGCCAAAATGCACCGGGTCAACGCCGAGCTGTTTGACCACAGGCAGCAGGATGGGCGTCATGATCAGGATCAGCGGCGCCATGTCCATCAGCGTGCCCAGGATCAACAACAGCACGTTGATCATCAGCAGCACCACGTACTTGTTGCTGGAGAGGCTGGTGAACAAGCTGGTGATCTGCTGCGGGATCTGCATCAGCGTCATGATGTAGCCGAAGCTCGCGGCAAATGCGATCAGGATCATCACGATGGACAGGGTCTTGACCGTGCGATGCACCAGCTTGGGCAGCTCACGCCACTTGTAGTCGCGGTAGATGCACATGGTGACGAAGAAGGCCCAGATCACCGCAATGGCCGCCGACTCGGTGGCAGTAAAAATACCCGACAGGATGCCGCCCAGAATGATCACCATGGTCATCAGGCCCCACAGCGCGTCCACGCAAATCTTGAGTGCCTCGCGCATCGGAATGACGCGGCCCTTGGGAAAGTCGCGCTTCCTGGCGATGAACAGGCACATGATGGCCAGCGTAAGCCCAAGCAGCAGACCCGGCAGCACTCCTGCAAGAAACAGTGCCGCAATCGACACACCGCCGCCGGCGGCCAGCGAATAGATCACCGCGTTATGGCTGGGCGGAATCAGGATGGCCTGCACCGAGCCGCTGACCGTAACGGCCGTGGCGAAGTCGCGTGGGTAGCCCTTCTTCTCCATTTCGGGAATCAGCACCGAACCGATGGAAGCGGTATCGGCCATCGACGAGCCGGAAATCGCGCCGAAGAAGGTCGAGGCCAGGATATTGACCAGCGACAGTCCGCCACGCACAAAACCGACCAACACCTCGGCAAAAGCCACCAGCCGCCGGGACATGCCGCCCTCGGCCATGATGGCGCCGGCCAGCACAAAAAACGGAATGGCGAGCAAGGAGAACTTGTTGACGCCGCTGGAGATAGCGATCATCACCGCGTCGAGCGGAATGTCTATCCACCAGGCGCCTATCAGCGCAGAAAGGCCCAGGGCGTAAGCCACCGGCAGGCCGAGAACCATGAGCAGGAGAAAAGACCCCAGCAGAACAAACGCATCCATCAGAGTGCCTCGCCTTCAATTTTTTCGTGGTCGTAGGTGACCACTTCGCGGCCGCCCTGGTGGCCCAGCGCCATGCGTTCAAGCACGAAGATGAGCGTGATCACACCACCCAGAGGCAGTGGAAGATAGGTGGCGCCTACCGGCATCCACGGGATTTCGCCGATGTGCTGGCCCCAGGTCTCCATGCAGAGTTTGGCGCCGTAATAGGCCATGAATACGGAAACTGCGGCCATCAGGATGTCCATCATCCAGGCGACGACGCTGCGCATTTGTTCGGGCATGCGGTCTGTAACCATAGCCACGGAGATGTGGGCGTTGGCGCGGTAGCCGGCAGCGGCGCCGAAGAAGGTGAAGATCACCATCAACAAAATTGAAATGGGCTCAGGCCACTGCGAACCGGTGCCGAGCACGTAACGCGTGAAGATTCCCCAGGGAATGATCAGCGACATGGCAAAGATCGACATTCCCGAGATCCAGATGCACGCAAGGTACAGCCAGTCGTTGAAGCGAAGGGTGTGTTGTTTCATGTTATTTCCGCAATACGGGAGGATGGACCGGGCGTGCTGCGTCGGCAGCACGCCCAGCCCGGTAGCAACGCTTATTTGGTCGCGTCGATGCGCTTCATCAGGTCAGCAAACTTCACGCCGTACTTGGCGCGCACGGGCGCCGTAGCGTCAAAGAACAGCTTCTGGTCCACCGGTACAAACTCGACACCGGCGGCCTTCAGTTTGGCCGAGTATTCCTCGACGCTCTTGTCCCACAACACACGCTGTTCCAGCTGTGCCTCACGGCCCAGCTTCTTGACCAGGGCCTGGTCGGCCGGCGTCAGCTTGTCCCATGTCACCTTGGACATCACCAGCAGTTCCGGAATGATCAGGTGATTGGTTTGCGCGTAGTACTTGGCACCGGCGGTGTAATGGTTGGACGTGAACATGCTGGGCGGGTTGTTTTCCGCACCGTCGATCACGCCGGTCTGCAGTGCGCTGAACACTTCGCCGTAGGCCATGGAAATGCCATTGCCGCCCATGGCATTCATGGTGTCGACAAACAGCGGATTGCCCATCATGCGGACCTTCACACCCTTGAGGTCGGCGGGGGACTTGACCAGCTTCTTGGTGTACAGGCTGCGTGCGCCGCCGTCCATCCATCCGAGGGCAACCAGGCGCGCCGGGCTGGCAGTGACCTTGGCCAGCAGTTCGTCGCCGATCGGGCCGTCGATTACTTTGCGCATGTGCGGGATGTCGCGGAAAACGAAAGGCATGTTGAACACGTCAACTTCCGGCACGATGGGGCCGATCACGCCCAGCGAAATGCGGTTGATTTGCAAGGCGCCGAGCTGGGTCTGCTCGACGGTTTCCTTTTCCTGGCCCAGCACCGCGCCGGGGAACATCTGCATCTTGATGCGGCCGTTGGTCTGGGCCTCAAGCTTCTTGCCCATGTTCTCGACGGCGACAACCGTCGGATAACCCGCCGGGTGCGTGTCAGATGCCTTGAGCACGATGTTCTGCGCCGAGGCGGTGAACGATGCGGACAATGCAACAGCCGCAACAGCTGCGGCAATAAATTTTCTGCGGAAAGTCATGGTTGTCTCCTTCATTTTCAGGTTGGTGGTGAGAAATTTTTTAATACAGGCACGCGGTTTCGGGCAGTCCGCGCACGCCGGGGCGCAGCGCGAACACACCGCCGGCCAGCGGCTGGTCAGATAGATCGACACCTTCAGGGCGTATCGATGTCACGAACAGGGTGTCAAGCCCTGCGCCGCCGAAGGCGCACATGGCGGGCTTCTTCACGGGCACGGCCAGCGAGCGGTCCAGCTTGCCGGCGGGCGTGAAGCGGTGGACCAGCCCGGCGTCGTTGCCGCAGATCCAGTAGCAGCCGTCGGCGTCGACGGCCGCGCCGTCGGGCCGGCCGGGCAGCGGGTTCATGTCGATGAAGAGGCGGCGGTTCGACGGGATGCCGGTGTGGGTGTCGTAATCGAAGGCCCAGACCGACTGCACCGAAGGGTGCGAGTCCGACAGGTACATGGTGCGGCCGTCCGGGCTGAAGGCCATGCCGTTGGGCGTGATGAAACCTTCGAGCAGCACCTTGAGGCCGCTGCCCTGGTAGCTGTAGATGCTGCCGACGCGCGCGCCTGCCGCCATGTTCATCTGCATGGTGCCGGCCAGGAAACGCCCCTGCCGGTCGCAGCGGCCGTCGTTAAAGCGCATGCCGGCCTGGGCATGGGTCACGCCGGCGAGCCGGTCAAAGCCAAGTTCGCCGCCGGCCTTCGGGCTGATACGGAACACGCCGCTCTCGGCGCCGGCGATCCAGTCCTTCGCACCCAGGCGGCCTATGCAGGCCAGCATTTCAGGCGCCAGCCATTCGGTCAGCGCGGCATCGGCCACGCTCCAGCGGCACAGCCGGCGCGCGGGGATGTCGACCCAATACAGCGCCTGTTCGGCCGCGTCCCAGACGGGGCTTTCGCCCACGCCGTTGCGCGCATCCAGGACCAGTTCGGCTTGAGCTTCACTCATATATATAGATGCTCAGTCGCCGAAGGGGCCGGCCACGACAAAACCGCCGCCCTGGTACTGCGCGACAGGGTCTTTGAGGTCGGGCGCGGGGGTACGGGCATAGACCGCCTCGCGGAAGATGTCGGAGCTGTCTTTGGGCACGTAGCCGATGTGGCGCGCGCGGCTGTTGTCCCACCAGGTCACGGCGTTGTCGGACATGCCGAAGACGATGCTGTGGCCCAGCACCGGCGTCGTCAGGCAGGCGGTGATCAGGCGGTGCAGGTCGTCAAAACTGAGCCAGGTGGCCAGCATGCGGCGGTCCTTGGGCTCGGCAAACGAGGAGCCAATGCGCACGCAGGCGGTTTCAATGCCGTAGCGGTCGAAATAAAGGCGCGAGAGGTCTTCACCGAAGGCCTTGGAGAGGCCGTACAGGCCGTCGGGGCGCGGCGGGTGGTCGGCGTTGATGGTCTGGTCCTGGCGATAAAAGCCGGTGACGTGGTTGGAACTGGCGAAGACGATGCGCTTGACACCGTTCTTGCGCGCCGCTTCATACAAGTTATAGGCACCCAGGATGTTGGCCTGCAGGATGGGGCCGAAAGGCCCTTCCACCGAGACGCCGCCCAGGTGGACGATGGCGTCCACGCCCTGGACCATGGTGTGCACCGCGGCGGAGTCGGCCAGGTCGGCCAGAACGACTTCCTCGCCGGCCGCGGCGGCGCCAAAAGCCTGCACGTCGGACAGGCGGAGCACGGAGCAATTGGCCTTCAGGCGCTCGCGCAAGGCCTTGCCCAAACCGCCGGCCGCGCCGGTCAGCAACAGTTTTTCATGAACTTTGATGGTCATTTTTTACGTCTGGGCCCGGTGTCGCCATAAACGCCGACAAACACTGGACTTTTTTTTGGAGTTTGTTAAAGTCAACCTACAAATGCATCAGTCATAGGTTGTCTGATGACTTAGAATTCTCGGTTTCGCCCCCTAGCTTGTCAATGGTTTTTTAATGGACTCAAGGAAAACCCCTAGTCGCCCGGAAGCAGTCCTTACGCCTGCCTTTCACGAGGAGCTGCCGCGTCTGCGCCGGCCCCGCGGACTGGTGGGCGAGATCGTCGAAAGCCTGGCCACCAGCATCCGCGAAGGCCGCCTGCAGCCCGGCGAAAAACTGCCCACAGAGGCGGAAATCATGGCCCGCTTCGACGTCAGCCGCACTGTCGTGCGCGAGTCGCTGTCCAAGCTGCAGGCCTCGGGCCTGGTGGAAACCCGGCACGGCATCGGCACTTTTGTGCTACAGCCGCAAAGCGCCGGCAACTTCAAGATCACGGCCGAGGACTTCGCCACCGTGGCCGACGTGATCTCGGTGCTGGAGCTGCGCATCAGCCTGGAAACCGAGGCCGCGGGCCTGGCCGCCCAGAGGCGGACGCCGGAAAACCTCAAGGCCATGGAAAACGCCCTGCGCGCCTTCCACGACTCCATCAGCCTGGACTCGGACGCGGTGCCGCCGGACTTCCAGTTCCACATGGAAGTGGCCCGCTCCACCGGCAACCGCCACTTCGCCGACCTGATGACCTACCTGGGCACCATGATCATTCCGCGCACCCGCGTGAACACGGCGCACAGCGCGCCCGAGGGGCGCTTCAACTACCTGCAGCGCGTCAACAGCGAGCACGAAAGCATTTACAACGCCATCCGCAACCAGGACGCCGAGGCCGCGCGCGCCGCCATGCGCACCCACCTGTCCAACAGCCGCGAACGGCTGCGCCGGGGCAATAACGCGCACACCATGCAGCCGCCCGGAGAGCCCGCGCAAGCGCCGCTAGCCCATCCCCTGGGTACAAATCTGGTTGCATAAAGAATCGACGAGTTGTACGATAACTGATAAATCGACTTTATCAACCCTCTACAACACGCCCGGTATGCCAGCCTCCCAAGCCTCTTCTGTTTCCCCACCCGCCGCTTCGCAAACGCCCCGCATCACCCGCGTCCAGGTGATTCCCGTGGCCGGCCAGGACAGCATGCTGCTGAACCTGAGCGGCGCGCACGGCCCCTTCTTCACCCGCAACATCCTGATCCTGACCGACAGCTCGGGCCGCACGGGCGTGGGCGAGGTGCCGGGCGGCGAGAAGATCCGCAACACCCTGAAAGATGCGACGCCCCTCATCGAAGGCCAATCGATAGGCGCGTGGAACCAGATCCTCAACACCCTGCGCACCGCCTTCGCCGACCGCGACAGCGGCGGCCGCGGCAACCAGACCTTTGACCTGCGTGTGGCGATCCACGCCGTGACCGCCGTGGAAAGCGCCCTGCTCGACCTGCTGGGCCAGTTCCTGGGCGTGCCGGTGGCGGCCTTGCTGGGCGACGGCCAGCAGCGCGATTCGGTGGCCATGCTGGGTTACCTGTTTTACGTCGCGGACCGCAAGCAGACCGGCCTGCCCTATGCATCGGAGCCCGACGCGCAAGACGACTGGCTGCGCCTGCGCCATGAAGCCGCGATGGACGCCGACGGCATCGTGGCGCTGGCCGAAGCGGCCTACAAGCGCTACGGCTTCAAGGACTTCAAGCTCAAGGGCGGCGTGCTGCGCGGCGAGGAAGAGATGGAAGCCATCACCGCGCTGTCCGAGCGTTTCCCCGAGGCGCGCATCACGCTGGACCCGAACGGCGGCTGGCTGCTCAAGGACGCCATCCGCATCTGCCAGGGCCGCGGCGACGTGCTGGCTTACGCCGAAGACCCCTGCGGCGCCGAAGGCGTGTTCTCGGGTCGCGAGGTGATGGCGGAGTTCCGCCGCGCCACCGGCCTGCCGACCGCCACCAACATGATCGCCACCGACTGGCGCGAGCTGTCGCACACCATCCACCTGCAGTCGGTGGACATCCCGCTGGCCGACCCGCACTTCTGGACCATGCAGGGTTCGGTGCGCGTGGCGCAGATCTGCCAGACCTGGGGCCTGACCTGGGGTTCGCATTCGAACAACCACTTCGACATTTCCCTGGCCATGTTCACGCACGTGGCCGCCGCCGCGCCGGGCAAGGTCACGGCGATCGACACGCACTGGATCTGGCAGGACGGCCAGCGCCTGACCAAGGCGCCGCTGCAGATCGTCGGCGGTGAAGTCGCCGTGCCCAAGCAGCCCGGCCTGGGCGTGGAGCTGGACATGGACGAGGTGGAAAAAGCCCATCAGCTCTACCTCAAGCACGGCCTGGGCGCGCGCGACGACGCCGTGGCCATGCAATACCTGATCCCCGGCTGGACCTTCAACAACAAGATGCCCTGCATGGTCCGGTAAAGCCGGCAGCTCCCCGGGATTTAGAGGCTCCCGGAGGCTTTTTGCTTTTTGTCATGGGGCGCGTCGGCGGCCCAGCAGGCGACTAGGGGCGGTATACCCAGGCGCTTTTTCCACCCGCGATACCCGTTCACCACTACTACAAACATCTGGAGACAAGACATGAAACGCAGAACCCTTTGCAGCCTTGCGGGCGCAACGCTCCTGGCGCTGGCCGGCACGCTGGGCGCGGGCGGCGCCGCTGCCCAGACCAAACTCAAATGGGCGCACGTCTACGAGACGTCGGAGTCCTTTCACAAGCAGGCCGTCTGGGCCGCCGATGAAATCAAGAAGAAGACCAACGGCCGCTACATCGTCGAAGTCTTCCCGGCTTCATCGCTGGGCAAGGAAACCGAAATCAACCAGGGCCTGACCCTGGGCACCGTGGACATCATCTACACCGGCGCCGCCTTTGCCGGCCGCGCCTATCCGCCGCTGTCCATCGCCGCCGCGCCTTTTGTGTTCCGCGATTACAACCACTTCCAGGCCTTCCGCAACGGACCCATCTTCCAGGAACTGGCCCAGGGTTATGCGGGCAAGACCGGCGGCCAGCACATCGCGGGCTACACCTATTACGGCCTGCGCCACATGACCTCGAACAAGGCCATCTTCAAGCCCGAGGACATGAAGGGGCTCAAGCTGCGCGTGCCCGATGCGCCGCTGTTCGTGATGTTCCCCAAGGCAGTGGGCGCCAACCCGACGCCCATCGCGTTTGCCGAGGTCTACCTGGCGCTGCAGAACGGCACGGTCGACGCGCAGGAAAACCCGCTGCCCACCATCGAGGCCAAGAAGTTCTACGAAGTGCAGAAATACATCACGCTGACGGGCCACATCACCGAATCGCTGGTCACCGCCGTATCGGGCTCGGTCTGGTCCAAGCTCAGCGACGCCGACAAGAAAATCTTCGACCAGGTGCTGTGGGAAGCCTCCAGCCGCGCCAGCCAGGACATCGTCGATGCGGAAAACCGCCTGGTCGCCGAGTTCGAGAAAAAGGGCAAGACCGTCAACAAGGTCGACCGCGCGCCTTTCGCCGCAGCCGTGCTGCCCTCGCTGACCGCCGCCGATGCGCCCTGGCCCAAGAGCCTGTACGAGCGCATCCAGGCCATCAAGTAAGCGCAAGCGAACAAGCGAGAGGACGGCGCCAGCTGCCCTGCCCGCCCTTGCATCCGTCCTTATTTCCGTATCGCGTTCAGGAGACACCATGAAACGCCGTTCCCTCCTCCAGTCAGCGCTTGCCGTCGCCGCCCTGCCGCTGCTGTCACTTCAAGCACTGCCCGCCTGGGCACAAGGCGCCTGGCCTTCGGCCAGGCCCGTGACCATCGTCGTGCCCTTTCCCGCGGGCGGCTCCACCGACATGGTGGCGCGCGCACTGGCGCTGCAGCTGCAGACAAGGCTGGGCGGCAGCTTTGTGGTCGACAACCGCCCCGGCGCCACCGGCACCATAGGCACGGGCCAGGTCAAGCGCGCGCCCGCCGACGGCTACACCTTGCTGGTGTCCTCGCTGGGCGCGTTTGTCGTCACGCCGCACCTGCTCAAGGGCGTGCCCTATGACGCCACCAAAGACTTCGACTACATCAGCGTGCCGGTGCAAGCGCCCAACGTGCTGGTCGCCAACGTCGCGCGGCCCGAGCGCACGGTGGACGAGGTGCTGGCGCTGCTGCGCAAGACGCCGGGCAAGGTCTCGTTTGCCAGTTCAGGCAACGGCTCGTCCGACCACCTCTCGGCCGAGCTGTTCTGGCAGCAGTCGAAAACCGAAGGTGTGCACGTGCCCTACAAGGGCGGCGCGCCGGCGGTCAACGACCTGCTGGGCAACCAGGTCGATTTCTCGTTCCAGAACGTCAATGCCGTGCTGCCGCACATCCGCGCCGGCAAGCTGCGCGCCATCGCCGTCACCGGCGACAAACGCTCGCCCGTGCTGCCCGAGGTGCCGACGCTGGCCGAGGCCGGCGTGAAAGGCGCCGAGGTCTACTCGTGGCAAGGCATGGCCGCGCCCAAGGGATTGCCGCCCGCCACGAAGAAGGCACTCAGCGATGCGGTGATCGCCGCGATGCAAGATCCTGAGTTGAGGAAACGCATGCTCGACCAGGGCCTGGAGATCGTCGCCAGCACGCCGGAGGAATTCACGGCCTTCCAGCTGCGCGAGTGGACGCGCTGGAAAACCTTGATAGACACCCGCCGCATCACCGCCGATTGAGCGTGCGGTAGAACTCAACAAGTCCGCTCCAAATCCGTTAGCGGCCGCGCGCTTGCGGCCGGCACCCACCCTCTCGAACAAAACATGCCTCCACTTCAATCCCAGCGGCTGCGCATCGCCGTCATAGGCGCGGGCCTCGGGTCCGCACCCCATTTCAGCAGCCTGCAGGACCTGGCCGGCGAGGCCGAACTCGTGTACGTCTACGGCCGCAGCGCCGAGCGGCTGGCGGGTGTAAAGACGCCGGCCGGCGCAAAGAAGACCACGCGGCTGGAAGACATCCTCGAAGATGCGAGCATCCAGGCCGTGCTGGTGCTGACACCGCCCAACACGCACCTCGAGCTCGTGCAGCGCGCCGCGCGCGCGGGCAAACACGTGCTGGTTGAAAAGCCGCTGGAGACAGACCTGAACCGCGCCAACGCGCTGGTGGAGGCTTGTGAGCAGGCCGGCGTCACGCTGGCCGTCATGCTGCAGCACCGCCTGCGCGAAGCGGCGGTCGCCTTGCGCGCATTGATGGCGTCGGGTGAGCTGGGACAGCTGGTGAGCGCCACCGCCGCCGTACGCTGGTGGCGGCCGCAGAGTTATTACGACGAGCCCGGGCGCGGCACCCTGGCGCGGGACGGCGGCGGCGTGCTGATCACGCAGGCCATCCACACCCTGGACCTGCTGCTGAGCCTCATCGGCATGCCGGCGCGCGTGACGGGCGTCGCGAGTACCAGCGCGGTGCACCGCATGGAAGGCGAAGACACCGCGGCCGCGCTGCTGCACTATGACAGCGGGGCGGTAGCCGTGGTGCAGGCCACGACGGCCGCCTACCCGGGCTTTCCGGAGCGCATCGAACTCAACTTCACGCGCGGCACCGCGACGCTGGAAGGCGGCGAGATGCGGGCGGCTTTCCAGGACGGCCGAACCTTGAACGCCGGCGCGCGCCAGGCCTCAGGCGGCGGCGCGGACCCCATGGCCTTCGACCACGCGGCCCACAGGACGGTGCTGCAGGATTTCATACGCGCGCTGAAGAACGGCACGGCGCCTGCCGTCACGGGGCGCTCGGCACTGGGCGTGCAGCAGGTGATAGAAGCCGTCATGGCATCGTCACAGTCGGGCGGCACGGTGCCCCTGCATCCGCCGGCACTGCTTCCTGTGATGTAAGGGGATAGTCCCTCGTCCAGACGTGGCGGGCATGTTCAGCTATAAAACTCGTAGCAGCCAGGAAATTGCGTTATATTTGGTTCCCGCCGATAGAGCTTTTTGCTTAATAACCACCTGTGACCGGACTGTGACCGAGGAGACGAGCTGATGAGTGCCAAAGAAAATGCAGCGGTAGGTCAACTACTTGAACTGCTGGAAGCACGCTATGCATTGCGCGTGCTGTGGGCGCTGAAAGACGGCCATCCCCAGACCTTTCGCCTGCTACAAGACAGCGTCGGCAACATCACGCCCAACACCCTCAACACCCGCATCAAGGAATTGCGCGCTGCCGGCCTGATCGGCCATGGCAGCGACGGCTACATCGTCACCACGCTGGGCGCCGACCTGCTCAAGCGCCTGAACGACCTGCAGGCCTTCGCCGGCAAATGGGTGATCAGCCAGACGAAAAAACCCAAGCCCTGAGAAACGGATAGGCCGGTCACCGGTTCAAAAAAAAGCGACCGCCTCGGTCGCTTTTTTTATGGCCCGACCCGGCGCCCTAGTCCACCGCGGCGCCCGAACGCTTCACCGCATCACCCCACAGCGTCATGTTGCTCGCGATGTGCCTGGCGAGTTCTTCCGGCGTGCCGGGCGCGGCCTCGGCGCCGCGCGACTGCAGCTGCGCGCGCAACTCCGGATCGGCCAGCGCCTTGTGGATTGCTTCGTTAAGCCGGTTGACGATGGGGCGCGGTGTTCCGGCGGGCACAAAGATCGCATCCCACGCGCTGACGTCGAATCCGGCCAGGCCCGATTCGGCGATGGTGGGCAGGTCGGGCCAGCCCGCGACCCGCGTGGCTGTCGTCACCGCCAGCGGCTTGACGCGGCCGCCCTTGGCCTGAGGCGCGGCATTGGGCATCACCTCGATCATCATGTCGATCTGGCCGCCCATCAGGTCGGTCATGGCCTGCGCGCCGCCGCGGTAGGGAATGTGCACCACCGCCAGGCCCGCGCGCGATTTGTAGATCTCGCCGGCCAGGTGCGAGGTCGTGCCGTTGCCGGCCGAGCCGAAGGTGTACTTGCCCGGATTCGCCTTGAGCAGTTTGGTGAGTTCGGCCATGGAATTGACCTGCAGCGTGGGCCGCACCACCACCATGGCCGCGATGCGCGTGAGCTGGGTCACCGGCTCGAAGTCGCGCACGCTGAAACCCGGCGATTTGTAGATCGCATGGTTGATGGCATGCGTGCCGTTGGTGCCGTAGAGCACGGTGTAGCCGTCGGCCGGCGACTTGGCTGCGGCCGCGCTGCCCACATTGCCGCCTGCACCGCCCAGGTTTTCCACCACCATGGGCTGGCCCAGTTCTTTGGCCGCGCGCAGCATGACCAGGCGCGCCAGCGTGTCACCGCCGCCGCCGGCCGGAAAAGGCACGATCAGCTTGATGGGCTTGTTGGGATAGGCCGCCGCCGGCTGGCCGTGGGCGACAGGGGCGATCAGGGCCAGCCCCGCGGCGCAGGCCAGCAACAGGCGGCGCAGGGGGAAAGCCACTGAGGGCGGGTAATGGGAAAAAGGTAAATTCATCGTGTCTCCTGGGGAAATGCGCACCACCGTGAACGCTCGTCGAAGCTTCAGTTCCGGCCAGGCCGGTAGCGCCTAAAATTCTTAGTGATCTTATTTTATTGCACGCAATAGTCTCAACAATCCTCTAGTTAACCCTTATTAACCAGAATATTGCATGCAATAATCAGCCAACTTTACATCCACCGCATGTCCTCACAGATCGACTACACCACGAACGAATTGAGGCGAAGAATCCTCAGCGGCCAGGCGGCGCCCGGCGAGCGCATGGTGGAGCTGGAGCTTTCGGCCCAGCTGGCCGTGTCGCGCACGCCCATACGCATCGCGCTCGGCGAGCTCGAAAAAGAAGGCCTGCTGGAGCGCCTGCCGACGCGCGGCTTTCGCGTGCGCCAGTTCAGCGTGGACGAAATCGCCAATGCGGTCGACGTGCGCGGCGTGCTCGAAGGCATGGCGGCGCGGCAGGCGGCCGAGCGCGGCCTCGGCCCCGACACCCGGGCCGGACTGCAAGCCTGCATTGAGGAAGGCCGCTTGCTGCTGGAGAAAGCCGAGGCCGCCGGCCACGTGATCGACGCGGCCCGCTGGGTGCCCATGAACGCGCGTTTTCACGCCGCGCTGGTGGAAGCCGCCGGCAACAGCACGCTGGCATCGGCGCTGGCGCATGTCAGCAAGACCCCGATGGCCGGCGCCGGTGCGCTGAGCCTGAACGGCGCCTTGCCGCTGCTGGAGTTCGGCTACATCCAGCGCGCCCAGAGCGACCATGAAGACGTGCTGGCCGCGCTGCTGGCCGGTGAAGGCGCGCGCGCCGAAGCGCTGATGCGTGAGCACGCCCATCGAAGCCGCGACAACAAGCGCGAGCTGATGGCGCGCATGCAAAAGCTCGCCGCGGCCTGAGCTTTTTGATCAACGCGCCCAGCGCGCCGCCCAGGGCTCCAGCGGCACGCGGGCCGCATTGCACACATAGCTGATCGCGTGGTACCAGCCGGCCAGCATCAGCAACTCGATCAGTTGCGGCGCCGGCCAGAGCCCGGCCAGTTCCTGCCACAGCGCATCACTCACCGTGCTGCTGTCGTGCAGCTCATCGACCAGCCGCAGCAACAGGCCGTCGCGCTGCGCCAGGCCCTGCCCGTCCGAGGCCGGGTCGGCAATCGCGGCGTTGTCGGCGTCGCTGAAACCCGCGGCCCGGCCGAAGGCGGCAACGTGCACACCCCATTCATACTCCGCCCCGCAGCGCGCGCAGACGCGGTTGATCACCACCTCGCGGTCGCGCAGTGACAGGCTGGCGCTGGAGCCCAGCAGGTAACCGCCCCACGAGGGCATGCGCTCCAGCAGCTTGGGATTGACGGCCAGCACGCGAAAAAGCGCCAGCACATCCGGCGCAGCGGGCGGCGTGATCTTCTGGAGGAGCGCGTCCTGTTCGGGTGGGTAAGGCGGCTGCAGCGGCGCGATGCGGGGAAGAGGTGCCACGGTGTTGGTCATGGTCAAGGCTTTCTATGGGGTTGGGTTGAGGGGACGCCAATCGCTACGGATTTCGTAGCGATAGCCCACTATATCGCTACGCATTCCGTAGCAACCGTCGCCGACACGACAGGCGCAGCCCCTACAATCCGGGGCATGACGTCCACCCTCCCCCTTCCCGGCAAACCGGTTCGCGGCTCCGCCACGGGCCGGCCCGTGATGGCCTTGCTGGACCTGCTGGGCCGGCGCGGCACGCTGCGCCTGCTGTGGGAACTGCGCGATGGGCAGCCGCAAAGTTTCCGGCAATTGGCAGCAAATGCCGGAAACATGTCGCCTTCGGTCATGAACGACCGGCTCAAGGATTTGCGCGAGGCGCGGCTTGTGGAACTCGCAAGCGCCGGCTACGTCCTCACCGCCACCGGCAGCGGACTGCTGCACAAGCTCAAACCGCTCCACCAGTGGGCAGAAGAATGGGCCGCCCAGGACGCATAAGCCGATCCCGCCGCCGTACCCGCGCTGCCAAAAATTTCATAATCCAAATCGAAGCCCTTGTCTTGAAAAGGGCTTTGCCATCCCCAGTTGGGAACCTTACCAACACCAACCCTGTTGCTTCGCATGTCTGAAAACAAACAACCCGAACAAAATCAACCCCTTAGCGGCGAACCCAGCCCCGAGGAACTCGAAGCGGCGCAAGCCGCCAACGAGTTTGACGCGCTGACCGTGGCGCAGGCCGAAGTCGCCACGCTGCAGGCCAAGAACACCGAACTGGCCGACAGCTACCTGCGCGCCAAGGCCGAGACCGAAAACGCCCGTCGCCGCGCCGACGAAGACGTCGCCAAGGCCCGCAAGTTCGCGCTCGAAAGCTTCGCCGAAAGCCTGCTGCCGGTGGCCGACAGCCTGGAAGCCGGCCTGGCCATCAAGGACGCCTCGCCCGAGCAGATCCGTGAAGGCGCCGAAGCCACGCTCAAGCAGCTCAAGAGCGCGCTCGAGCGCAACAAGGTGGTGGCAATCGACCCCGCCGCCGGCACCAAATTCGACCCCGCCCAGCACCAGGCCATCAGCATGGTGCCGGCCGACCAGGAAGCCAACACCGTGGTCAGCGTGCTGCAAAAAGGCTACCTGATCGCCGAGCGCGTGCTGCGCCCCGCCCTGGTGACGGTGGCAGCCCCCAAATAACACAACAAACCGAACACAAAACCATGTTGAGGCCCTTGAAGCCCATCAACTTACCCACAAGTTATCAACATAGTCGTTCACAGCGGCCAGAGGCTTAAACCCCCGGCCACCCCACTTTCAATCTTTCACGAATCAAAAAAGCAGGAGTAAATCATCATGGGAAGAATCATCGGCATTGACCTGGGCACCACCAACAGCTGCGTGTCCATCATGGAGGGCAACACGCCCCGCGTCATCGAGAACTCGGAAGGCGTGCGCACCACCCCTTCCATCGTCGCCTACCAGGAAGACGGCGAAGTGCTGGTCGGCGCGTCCGCCAAGCGCCAGGCCGTGACCAACCCCAAGAACACGCTCTACGCCGTCAAGCGCCTGATCGGCCGCAAGTTCAGCGAAAAAGAAGTCCAGAAGGACATCGCGCTGATGCCCTACGCCATCGTGGCCGCCGACAACGGCGACGCCTGGGTTGAAGTGCGCGGCAAGAAAATCTCGGCCCAGCAAGTCAGCGCCGACATCCTGCGCAAGATGAAGAAGACCGCCGAAGACTATCTCGGCGAGCCCGTCACCGACGCCGTGATCACCGTGCCCGCGTACTTCAACGACGCGCAGCGCCAGGCCACCAAGGACGCCGGCCGCATCGCCGGCCTGGAAGTCAAGCGCATCATCAACGAGCCCACCGCGGCGGCCCTGGCCTTCGGCCTGGACAAGCAGGAAAAGGGCGACCGCAAGATCGCCGTGTATGACCTGGGCGGCGGCACCTTCGACATCTCCATCATCGAGATCGCCGATGTCGACGGCGAAAAGCAGTTTGAAGTGCTGTCCACCAACGGCGACACCTTCCTGGGCGGCGAAGACTTCGACCAGCGCGTCATCGACTACATCGTGGCCGAGTTCAAGAAAGACAGCGGCATCGACCTGTCCAAAGACGTGGTCGCCCTGCAGCGCCTGAAAGACTCCGCCGAGAAGGCCAAGATCGAACTGTCCAACAGCCCTCAGACCGAAGTCAACATTCCCTACATCGCGCACGACCCCGCGACCGGTCCCAAGCACCTGCTGGTCAAGCTGACCCGCGCCAAGCTCGAAAGCCTGGTCGACGAACTGATCGAGCGCACCATGGCCCCTTGCCGCGTCGCCATGAAGGACGCCGGCGTCAGCGCGGCCGACATCCATGACGTGATCCTGGTCGGCGGCCAGACCCGCATGCCCAAGGTGCAGGAAAAGGTCAAGGAGCTGTTCGGCAAGGAGCCGCGCAAGGACGTGAACCCCGACGAAGCCGTCGCCGTGGGCGCCGCCATCCAGGGCCAGGTCCTGTCCGGCGACCGCACCGACGTGCTGCTGCTCGACGTCACCCCGCTGTCCCTGGGTATCGAAACCATGGGCGGCGTGATGACCAAGATGATCAAGAAGAACACGACCATCCCGACCAAGTTCGCGCAAACCTTCTCGACCGCCGAAGACAACCAGCCGGCCGTGACCATCAAGGTGTTCCAGGGCGAACGCGAAATCGCCTCGGGCAACAAGGCGCTGGGCGAGTTCAACCTCGAGGGCATTCCGCCCGCATCGCGCGGCACGCCGCAGATCGAAGTGTCCTTCGACATCGACGCCAACGGCATCCTGCACGTGGGCGCCAAGGACAAGGGCACCGGCAAGGAAAACAAGATCACCATCAAGGCCAACTCCGGTTTGTCCGAAGCTGAAATCCAGCAGATGGTGAAAGACGCCGAGCTGAACGCCGAAGAAGACAAGAAGAAGGTCGAGTTCGTGACCGCCAAGAACAACGCCGAAGCCATGGTGCACAGCGTGAAGAAATCGCTGGGCGAGTACGGCGACAAGCTCGAAGCCGGCGAGAAGGAAAAGATCGAGACCGCCATCAAGGACATGGAAGAGGCGCTCAAGGGCGACGACAAGGCCGCCATCGACGCCAAGAACACGGCCCTGATGGAAGCCAGCCAGAAGCTCGGCGAAAAAATGTACGCCGACATGCAGGCTTCGCAGGCGGCAGCCGGCGGTGACGCGGGCGCCGCGGGTGCCGCGCAGGCCGAGGCCAAGCCGGCAGACGACAATGTCGTGGACGCTGAGGTCAAGGAAGTCAAGAAGGGCTAAGCGCCTGAAGGCAAGAAGCCCGCATTGGCGCGATAACTGCATGCAGAGGCAGTTGGCACAGGCGGACGCAGAAGGCGGAAACCAGGAGCAATCCCGGCTTTCCGCTTTTGTGTATCTGCCGGTGCCCGCGAATGCCCGGGATTGACCGCCTGCCCGCTGACTGACCCGACGATCCGATCAACGAAGACCTGAGCTCTCATGGCCACCAAAAAAGACTATTACGACACGCTGGGCGTACCCAAGAACGCCAGTGACGAGGACATCAAAAAAGCCTATCGCAAGCTCGCGATGAAGCACCACCCCGACCGCAACCAGGGGGACGCGTCCAAGGTTGCCGAGGAAAAATTCAAGGAGGCCAAAGAGGCCTACGAGATGCTCTCGGACGAGAACAAGCGCGCCGCCTACGACCAGTACGGCCACGCGGGCGTGGACCCCAACATGCGCGGCGGTCCCGGCGCGGAAGGTTTCGGCGGATTTGCCGAGGCCTTCGGTGACATCTTCGGCGACGTGTTCGGCGGCCAGCGCGGCGGCCAGCAGCGCGGCGGCCGCCAGGTCTACCGCGGTGGCGACCTCAGCTACGCCATGGAGATCACGCTCGAGGAAGCGGCCCACGGCAAGGAAGCGCAGATCCGCATCCCGAGCTGGGACGACTGCAACACCTGCCACGGCAGCGGCGCCAAGCCCGGCACCAAGGTGGTGACCTGCACCACCTGCCACGGCCACGGCGTGGTGCAGATGCGCCAGGGCTTTTTCAGCGTGCAGCAGACCTGCCCGCAGTGCAAGGGCACCGGCAAGCTGATCCCCGAACCCTGCGTGACCTGCCACGGCGTGGGCAAGACCAAGAACAACAAGACGCTGGAAGTGAAGATTCCCGCGGGCATCGACGACGGCATGCGCATACGCTCCACCGGCAACGGCGAGCCCGGCACCAACGGCGGCCCGCCCGGCGACCTCTACATCGAGATCCGCCTGAAGAAGCACGACATCTTCGAGCGCGACGGCGACGACCTGCACTGCGTCGTGCCCATCAGCTTCACCACGGCCGCGCTGGGCGGTGAAATTGAAGTGCCGACACTCGCCGGCAAGGCCGCCATCGACATCCCAGAAGGCACACAGGCCGCCAAGCAGTTCCGCCTGCGCGGCAAGGGCATCAAGGGCGTGCGCTCCAGCTACCCCGGCGACCTGTATTGCCACATCACGGTGGAAACGCCGGTCAAGCTCACCGAACACCAGCGCAAGCTGCTCAAGGAGCTTGACGAGTCGCTGAAAAAAGGCGGCGCCAAACATTCGCCGACTGAAGAAGGCTGGGCCGACAAGCTTAAGAGTTTCTTCAGCGCCTGATGGCCTGATCCTTCCAACCCCAAAATGCCGGACTTGTTCCGGCATTTTTTTTGCCGGATGAAGCAAGGCCCGGCGTTGTTTTGCCAACAACGCCGCACACACTGTCACAGGCCTGTCGTCATCGCATGCCTACGATCAGCCTTTTAACTCAGGGAAGCACCCATGACCGTATCGACCCGCAAGGCCTTCAACTTCAAGCAAGGCGCCTTGCTCGCCCTCGTCTGCAGCAGCGTGCTGCTGGCCGCCTGCTCCTCTTCGGGCACGCCATCACAAGCCGGCCTCTCCACGCTCGACGGCAAGGCGCCCCTGGTCATCGCCCACCGCGGCGCTTCCGGTTACATCCCCGAAGAAACGCTGGAAGCTTATGTGCGCGCCATTGAACTCGGCGCCGACGTGATCGAGATGGACCTGATCGTCTCCAAGGACGGCGTGTTGATGACGCGCCACGACCCCAACCTGGCCTTCAGCACCGACGTGGCCAAACACCCTGAATTCGCCTCGCGCAAAAAGACCATCCAGGTCGACGGCGAGACGCAGACCGGCTGGTTCAGCGACGACTTCACGCTGGCCGAAATCCGCACCCTGGGCGCCATCTCGACCGATGCCGAGCGCCCGCAGCAGTTCAACGGCCAGTACAAGGTGCCGACCTTCCAGGAAGTCGTGGACCTGGCCAAGGCCCAGTCCGCCAGGACCGGCCGCAGCATCGCGATCTACCCCGAGACCAAGAACCCGACCTACTTCCGCGAACGCGGCCTGCCGATGGAAGACAAGCTGATCGCCATCATCAACGCCGCCGGCTGGAACAGCAAGACCGCGCCCATCTACGTGCAGTCCTTCGAACCCGGCAGCCTCAAGTACATGAAGAGCAAGGGCCTGAACACGCGCCTGATCCAGCTCATCGACGGCGACGGCATAGACCCCAAGACCGGCCGCGTCACCTTTGCCGTGCCCAGCGACCGTCCCTATGACTGGACCAAGGCCGGCGACAAGCGTTTCTTCGACGCCATGGTCACGCCCGCGGGCCTGGCCGAGATCAAGACCTATGCCGACGGCATAGGCCCGTGGAAGCGCTACATCATCAGCACCAAGGGCACCCTGGGCACCGACGGCAAGCAGGTCGACATCAACCGCGACGGCAAGCTCAACGATGCGGACTCCAACTCGCAGCCCGCCACCAGCCTGGTGGCCGACGCGCACAAGGTCGGCCTCTTCGTGCACCCCTTCACCTTCCGCAACGAGTCGCGCCGCCTGGCCGCCGACTACCAGGGCGACCCCAAGGCCGAGTACCTGGCCTTCTACCGCGCCGGCGTGGACGGCGTGTTCACCGACTTCACCGACACCGCTGTCGCCGCGCGCACGCAGTACCTGAAAGAAGCCGGCCGCTAAAGCCCGTCGCGCTTTCAATCAGCGCCAGCCGCCTGAGCTCCTTTTCCGGGAGCCAGGCGGCTTTTTCTTTGGGACCGGCGCCACCCGGGGTTTTCTCAAAATGAAACATCTTGCGGGCCGCAGGCGAAGCGACTGGCTTATAGTGCCTTACGCAGCGCAACGCCCTTTCGCCCACCCCTAACGCAAGCACCCGCACCATGAAAACCAAAGCCGCCGTCGCCTGGAAATCAGGCCAGCCCCTGACCATTGAAACCGTGGACCTGCAAGGCCCGAAATTCGGCGAGGTGCTCGTCGAGATCAAGGCCACCGGCATCTGCCACACCGACTACTACACGCTCTCGGGCGCCGACCCGGAAGGCATCTTCCCGGCCATCCTGGGCCATGAAGGCGCGGGCATCGTGGTCGACGTCGGCCCCGGCGTGACCACGCTCAAGAAGGGCGACCACGTCATCCCGCTCTACACGCCTGAATGCCGGCAATGCAAGTTCTGCCTCTCGCGCAAGACCAATTTGTGCCAGCTGATACGCGGCACGCAGGGCAAGGGCCTGATGCCCGACGCCACCAGCCGCTTCAGCCTGGACGGCAAGCCCATCTTCCATTACATGGGCACCTCGACCTTCAGCAACTACACCGTCGCGCCTGAAATCTCGCTGGCGAAAATCCGTGAAGACGCGCCTTTCGACAAGGTCTGCTACATCGGCTGCGGCGTGACCACCGGCATAGGCGCGGTGCTCTTCACCGCCAAGGTGGAAGCCGGCGCCAACGTCGTGGTCTTCGGCCTGGGCGGCATCGGCCTCAACGTCATCCAGGGCGCGAAGATGGTGGGCGCCGACAAGATCATCGGCGTCGACATCAACCCCGCGCGCCAGGAAATGGCGCGCAAGTTCGGCATGACACATTTCATCAACCCCAAGGACACCGAGAACGTGGTCGACGCCATCGTGCAGCTGACCGACGGCGGTGCCGACTACAGCTTTGAATGCATAGGCAACACCAAGGTGATGCGCCAGGCGCTGGAATGCACGCACAAGGGCTGGGGCCGCAGCATCATCATCGGCGTGGCCGAAGCCGGCGCCGAAATCAGCACCCGGCCCTTCCAGCTGGTCACCGGCCGCAAATGGGAAGGCTCGGCCTTCGGCGGCGCGCGCGGCCGCACCGACGTGCCCAAAATCGTCGACTGGTACATGGAAGGCAAGATCAACATCGACGACCTGATCACGCACACCATGCCGCTGGAAGATATCAACAAGGGCTTCGATTTAATGAAAAGCGGCGAGTCGATTCGCGGCGTAGTGTTGTATTGAGCGGCATGGCGAGCACTCCTGAACTCCTCAGCGAACACGGCTGCTTCGGCGGCCTGCAGCGCTTTTACCAACACGATTCGCGCGAGATCGGCCTGCCCATGCGCTTCTCGGTCTACCTGCCGCCGCAGGCTGCGGCCGGCAACAAAGTCCCGGCCCTGGTGTATCTCGCGGGCCTGACCTGCAATGAAGAAACCTTCATGGTCAAAGCCGGCGCGCAGCGCCTGGCGGCCGAGCTGGGCCTGGCCCTGGTCGCGCCCGACACCAGCCCGCGCGGGGCAGGCATTGCCGGCGAGGCCGACAGCTGGGACTTCGGCGTAGGCGCCGGCTTCTATCTTGATGCCACGCAGACCCCGTGGGCGCCGCACTACCGCATGGAAAGCTATATCACTGCGGAGTTGCTGCCGCTGCTGGCGGACGCGCTGCCGATCGATACAGGGCGCATCGGCATCTTCGGGCACTCGATGGGCGGCCATGGGGCGCTGACACTCGCGCTCAGGCATCCGGATCTTTTCAGGTCGGTTTCGGCCTTTGCGCCCATTTGCGCGCCCAGCCAATGTCCCTGGGGACGCAAGGCGTTCACGGGCTACCTGGGAAGCGATGAGTCAGGATGGGTTGAACACGACGCCA
The DNA here is from genome assembly GCF_964252805.1 of Polaromonas sp. LjRoot131. Lineage (NCBI taxonomy): Bacteria > Pseudomonadati > Pseudomonadota > Betaproteobacteria > Burkholderiales > Comamonadaceae > Polaromonas > Polaromonas sp. LjRoot131. The sequence continues at coordinate 1,947,397 of NZ_CAXUPF020000001.1, forward strand.
CCGCCTTGATGAGCCTCATGCCCGCGGCACCCTACCCCGGCGGCATACGCATAGACCAGGGCCTGGCCGACAAATTCCTCGCCGAGCAGCTGCACCCCGAGCTGTTCGAGGTCGCCTGCGCCAGGGCCGGCCAGCCGCTGGCGCTGCATCGCCATGCGGGTTATGACCACGGCTATTACTTCATCGCGAGCTTCATGGCCGAACACCTGACCCACCATGCACGGCAACTCGGTTTGCCCGTGAACGCCTGAAGCGGCCCTAAGCTCGCCATAAGGCACGGCCAATACAATTCAGCGCTATGCCGCTGCAACCCAAGCCCGAGGCCGCCAGCCTTTCCCCTCCTTCCGATCAACAGCTCGGCGGCATGCGCCCGCTGTGGCTGGTGGTGCTGGCCAGTATCTGGATCGCCACGGTGTGCAACGTCGCGCTGTGGCGCGAGCTGTCCCGTCTGCCCGATCTCAGCGGCGGCCAGGTCGCCGTCATCAGCGTTGCCCTGGTGCTGGTGATCACGCTGGCCACCACGGCCCTGCTGAGCCTGCTGGCCTGGCACTGGACGCTCAAGCCGGCCATCACGATCTTCCTGCTCTCGGCGGCCTTCGGCGCCTACTTCATGATGGCCTACGGCGTGGTCATCGACAAGACCATGATGGTCAACACCCTACAGACCGACGTGCGCGAAACCCGCGACCTGCTGAACTGGCGCCTGCTGGCCACGGTGCTGGTGCTGGCGGTGCTGCCGCTGGTCTTGCTGTGGCGGCAGAAAGTCAGGCGGGCCGGCGCCGCGCGGCAGCTGCTCGGCAATTTCGCCACGCTGGCCGGCACCTCCGTGCTGCTGGTGTTGGTAGTGTTCCTGTTCTTCCAGAGCATCGCCTCGGTCATGCGCAACTACACCCATGTGCGCTACCTGATCAACCCGTTGAACTCTTTTTACGCGCTGAGCGCCATCGCGGCCAAGCCCTTCCAGCGCGACGAATCCGTCGTGCTGCCGCTGGGCGAAGACGCGAAACTGGGCGCCAGCTACACCGCGCAGAACAAACCACCGCTGCTGCTGCTGGTGCTGGGCGAGACGGCGCGCAGCGGCAACTTCTCGCTCAACGGCTACGGCCGGCCCACCAACCCGCTGCTCGCCAAAGAAAACGTCGCCAGCCAGCGCAACGCCTGGTCCTGCGGCACCAGCACGGCGGCCTCGGTGCCCTGCATGTTCTCCAACTTCGGGCGCGAGGCCTACGACGCGCGGCCCGCCAACTACGAGGGCTTGCTCGACGTGCTGCAGCGCGCCGGCCTGGCCGTGCTCTGGATAGACAACCAGTCGGGCTGCAAGGGCGTGTGCGACCGCGTGCCCAACGTCAACACGGTGCAGCTCAAAGTGCCCGGCCTGTGCGACAGCGGTGAATGTTTTGACGAAGTGATGCTGCACGGCCTCGATGAGCGCATCGCCGCGCTGCCGGCCGAGCGGCGCGCCAAAGGCGTGGTGGTGGTGATGCACCAGATGGGCGGCCACGGCCCGGCCTATTTCAAACGCTCACCGCAAGCCTTCAAAAAGTTTTTGCCCGAGTGCACAGACAACGCGCTGCAAAGCTGCAGCCGTGAAGGCCTGCTCAATGCCTATGACAACAGCATCGTCTACACCGACCAGTTGCTGGCTTCCTCCATCCAGTGGCTCAAGGCGCAGGAAGCGCACAGCGCACCCGCCCTGCTCTACCTGGCCGACCACGGAGAATCACTGGGCGAGAACAACCTCTACCTGCACGGCATGCCCTACGGCATCGCACCCGACGTGCAGAAACGCGTGCCCTGGATCACCTGGCTGTCGCCCGGCTTCGAGCAGCGCGGCAAGCTGACGACAGCCTGCCTCAAGCAGCAACTCGATGCACCCGTGAGCCATGACAACTACTTTCACTCGGTGCTGGGCCTGATGAATGTGCAGACCGCCGTCTACAAGCCCGCGCTCGACATCTACGCCCATTGCGCCAAGCCCTGAGAGCCTCGCTCCAGCATCCGGATTTCCTGTAGGGCCTTTTTGGGGCGGCATGCACCAGCATGGCGAACGGATTTAATATTCAACCTGCATCTCAATAACAACTCTCTTATGCAAGGGCTGAATATGAATATCCGCAAGGCTCTGGCCTCCACGCTCCTTTTCACACTCGCTTTCAGCGCCGGCGCCGCCGACCTGCTGGACACCGTCAAGCAGCGCGGCACGCTCAAGGTGGCGCTCGAAGGCACCTACCCTCCGTTCAACTACAAGGAAGGCGGCCAGCTCGCCGGCTTTGAAGTGGAACTGGCCAATGCCCTGGCACAAAAGCTCGGCGTGAAGGCCGAGTTTTCGACCAGCGAGTGGAGCGCCATCCTGGCCGGCCTGCAGGCCGGCAAATACGACGTGGTGATCAACCAGGTCGGCATCACCGACAAACGCAAGGAGACCTTTGATTTCTCCGAGCCCTACACCATCTCGGCCCCGCAGCTGATCATCCGCAAGGATGAAAAGCGCGAGTTCAAGACATTGGCCGACCTCAAGGGCAAAAAGCTGGGCCTGGGCCAGGGCACCAACTACGCCGACATCGCCAAAAAAGTGGGCGGCATCGACGTCAAGACCTATCCCGGCGCGCAAGAGTACCTGCAGGACCTGGCCCTGGGCCGTATCGATGCGGCGCTCAATGACAGCCTGCTGATTCCCTACATCGTCAAGCAAACCAAGCTGCCGCTCAAACCCGGCGCGCCTGTCGGCGAGCTCGAAAAATCCGGCATCCCCTTTGTCAAGAACAACCCCAAGTTCAAGGCCGCCCTCGACAAGGCGCTGGCCGACCTGCAGGCCGACGGCAGCTTCGCGAAAATCTCCACCAAGTGGTTTGACCGCGACGTGAGCAAGCCGCCCGTGGCGAAGTAACATCGATCCAGCCGCGCGCCGCTTTCGGCAGGCGCCTGACACCCCGGCTCGCAGCCGGGGTTTTTATTTGTGGAGACCCTTATGGACCTGTCCGGCTTGACCTCCCTGCTGCGCGACGCCCTGCCGCTGATGCTCAAAGGTGCGGCGTGGACGCTGCTGCTCGCGGTGGCGTCTGTCTTCTTCGGCGCCATCATAGGCACTGTTGTGGCCGTCACGCGGCTGGCCAAGGTGCCCGGGCTGTCGCAGTTCGCGGCGCTGTACGTCAGCTGCATGCGCGGCACGCCGCTGCTGGTGCAGCTCTTTGTCATCTACTTCGGCCTGCCCAGCATAGGCATACAGTTCGACCCGATCAGCGCCGGCATCCTGGGCTTGAGCCTCAACGTCGGCGCCTACCTGTCGGAAACGATTCGCGGCGCCATCAACGGCGTGGAGCACGGCCAATGGAACGCGGCCCGCAGCCTGGGCCTCACGCAGGCGCAGACCCTGCGCTACGTGATCGGCCCGCAAGCCCTGAGGCTGGCCGTGCCCAGCCTGTCCAACAGCCTGATCAGCCTGATCAAGGACACCTCGCTGGTCTCGGTGATCGCCGTCGGCGAACTGATGCTGGCCACCAAGGAAGTGATCGCCACCACCTTCCAGCCCTTCCCGCTCTACCTGGCGGCCGCGGGGATTTACTGGGCCATGAGCGCGTCGTTTGAGACGCTGCAGAAGAAGCTTGAAGTGCGGCTCAATCGCAGCTATTTACGCTAGGGTGAAGCCGGCGGTCGCGCGTTTATTCCCTCTCCCCGGTTTGTCCCCTCTCCCCCTGGGAGAGGGTTAGGGTGAGGGCCAGCGGCTTCAAAATAAACCAACGAGTATCCAGCGCCGACGGCCCTCATCCCCGCCTTCTCCCAGAGGGAGAAGGAGCAAAACCAATTCAGTCGCCGCCGACCAACCCGTTCTGCATCGCCTGCTCCTGGTTCGCAAAAATCGCCATCGCGGTCAGCATGCGCCGAAAGCCCAGCTTGCGGTAAAACGGCTCCTTGCCGGCCACCGCATACAGGATGATCTTCTTGTGCCCCCTGGACAGGTCGACCAGCTTGGCCACAATGTCCTTGCCCAGGCCCACGCCCTGGTGATCCGGGTGCACCGCGATGTCGCAGATGTAAGAACAGTCCATGCCATCGGCCAGTGCCCGGCCGGCGCCAATCAACTGGCCGCCCTCATACACAAAACACTTGAACAGGCTGTTGGAGAAAACGACTTTGAGGTCGGCCGGTTTCTTCTCGCCCAGCGGCGCGATCCGGTACAAATTCGACAACGCGTCCCAATCCACATCGTCCGATGAATGTTTCCAGTCGAATGCCACGCTGAACTCCTTGTAGAACACGGCTTGCACTATACGTTCAGAACAGGTTTCCCTGCCCCGCGGCACCCGGCGGCCTGAAGCGGCTCAAATCGAGCTCGACGCGCTCGCGGTTAAAGCCCAGGCGATTGCAGGCCTTCTCAAAGCGCTGCTTGATCAGGTCGGACCACAGGCCGTAGCCTTTCATGCGCGAGGCGAAATCGCTGTCGTAGTCCTTGCCGCCGCGCATCTCCTGGATGCGCGCCATGATGCGCGCCGCGCGCTGCGGGTAGTGCAGCTCCAGCCACTCCTTGAAGATGGGTGCCACTTCCCAGGGCAGCCGAATCACGGTGTAAAACGCCGATCGCGCGCCGGCCTCCCAGGCGGCCTCCAGCACCTGCTCCATATCCTCGTTCACAAAGGGGATCTGCGGTGCCACGCTCACGCCCACAGGCACGCCGTGCTCGGCCATGGCCCGTATGGTGCGCAGGCGGCGGTGCGGCGCCGCGGCGCGCGGCTCCAGCTTGCGCGCGAGTTCACCGTCCAGCGTGGTGATGGTGACGTAAACCGCCGCCAATTTGTCAGCCGCCAGCGTGGCGATCAGGTCCAGGTCGCGCTCCACGCCGCTGGACTTGGTGATCAAGGAAAAGGGATGATGGGTGTCCCGCATCACCTCGATCACGCCACGCGTCAGCCGCAGTTCGCGTTCGGCGGGCTGGTAGCAATCGGTGGCGGAGCCTATATTGAGCAGCTGCGGCACATAGCTGCGCTTGGCCAGGTCGGCGCGCAACACCTCGGCGATGTTGCGCTTGGCGATGATCCTGGTTTCAAAGTCCAGGCCCGGCGAAAGATTGAGGTAGCTGTGTGTGGGCCGCGCATAGCAATAAACGCAGCCATGCTCGCAGCCCCGGTAGGGATTGATGCTGTAGTCAAAAAAGATGTCCGGCGAATCGTTGCGCACGATGGCGCTGCGCGCATCCTCCATCGTCACCGTGGTCTCCAGCCGCGGCGCCTCGCCGGCCGCGCTTTCTTCCAGCGTGCCCCAGCCATCGTCCCAGGCCGCACGCACGTCTTTCTCAAAGCGGTGCGGCATGCGCGTGGCGGTGCCGCGGCCCTTGATGGCATGGAGGGGGATGATGGCGTCGGACATGCTGTTCCATTGAAATTGGGCATCGAATATATACTGTATTTTTATACAGTATATTCAAGCAAAACCCTTTTTGCAAACCCCCTCAAGCGGAGCCCGCAATAATGGATTCAACGCCGAGACAAGGGGAGACATTCCATGGCACACATACTCGCAAAACTCACAGGCGCCCCGCTGGGCACCGTCAAGCAGGAGCTGGAGCACGATGCCGCCGGGCACGCCGAACAAGGCATGTACCTCGAACACCTGTGGCAGAACGCGGACAAGCCGGACGAGGTGCTGTTTCTTTTCCAGGTCAAGGATCTGGCCCATTGCAAGCAGCGCATGCGCGAGGTGCACGCGAAGGCTAGAGCCGAAAATCCCGATGTACCCCTGCCCGAGATGACTTTTCTCGACGGCTTCTAGACTGCCATCGCTTTAATCCTCAAACTCCATGCCCGATACCATCCAGCGCCCCGAAAACGTTTACGCCCGCTACCATGCCCACCTCTATTTCGGCCCCGACACCGTCGAGCAGGCGCGCGCGCTGGCCACGCGGGCCGGTGAGTTGTTCCATGTCGGCGTGGGCCGCGTGCATGAGCGCGAAGTCGGGCCGCACCCGCGCTGGAGCTGCCAGCTGTCGTTTGACAGCGCGGAGTTCGAACGCATCATTCCCTGGCTGGAGAGCGAGCGCAAAGGCCTGGATGTGTTTGTGCACGGCGTGACAGGCGACGACCTGGCGGACCACACCACACACGCCTCCTGGCTGGGGGAGCCGGCGGAGCTGAAGCTGGAGATGTTCAGGCGCTGATGAGTTTGCGCGCCGGCTGCGTCAGCGGCTGAACAAGCGTCGAAAGCGTCCCGGCACGAAAAGCGCGGGCGCGGATTCCACCCACCGATACAGCGCCTGCCCCGCGAGCAGCGACAGCGCAAAGGCCAGCAGCATACCCAGCGCATTCATAGCCGGCTGCGTAGGCCAGAAGTGGCTGACCACGGCATTGACCAGCAGGCAGACCGGGAAGTGGATCAGGAACACCGAGTACGAGATACGGCCCAAATGCTGGAGCGGGCGTTGCTGCAGCCCGCGCAGCAGCCAGTGGCCTTGCGCAAGGCCTGCCAGCCACACCAGGCCGAAGGCACTCGCCAAAGCCACCACAAGCCGGCCTCTGAAATCCAGCGCCAGGGCCAGCGCGCCCAGCACCGCCATGGCGGCGAGCCAGAATCCGCGTTGCGCACCTGCTGCGCGCGAGGCCCAGAAGGCCAGCATGCCCAGTGCATAGGCGCCGAAAAAATACAGGGCGCTGATGTCAAACAACGGGTCCCGGTTGAACACCCCCAAGGAGAGCAGCGCGATCAGCAGGACCGTCATGGCACCCGCCGATACCGCCATGCTGCCACGCATCGGCCGCGCGGCGGCAAACACCAGCACCGTCATCGCATAGAGCTGGAAGTCCATGGCCACATACCAGACACCGGCCGACAGCGCCTCCTGGCCCAGCACATCCTGCAGCAGCAGGCCATGCGCCAGCAGCTGGAACAGCGTGGGCGCCGCGGGCACCGAGGGATGGTCGAACCAGGGCCTGACCAGTGCGGCCACCAGCACGCTGACGGCGAGCGCGGCCAGATAGGGTTTGACGAGCCGCGCATAACGACGAAGCATCAAGGTGCCCGGCGCCTCGAACACAGCCGTGCCCTGCGGCGCCAGCGAAGCAGCGGCCAGGAAACCAGCCGCGACCAGGAAGAACTGCACCGCCATGCGGCCGTAGCCGTAAAGCCAGTCCATGAGGCCGGGGGCGGACGAATACACCACGTCCGACATGGGCCCGTAAAACGCCAGGTGGTGCCAGACGATCAGCACGCAGGCCAGGCCTTTGAGGGCGTCAAGGCCCTGGAGGCGCTGGGGCGTGCTCATGGCTTCTTGCGGGTGTGTGTCAGGCGCAGACGCGCTGGCGCGCGGCGATGTATTCGCGCTTGAGTTGTTCGACAAAGGCGGCGGCGCTTTGCACCTTGCTGACGGCGCCTATGCCCTGGCCGCAGCCCCAGATGTCTTTCCAGGCCTTGGACTTGCTGCCTTCGCCGCCGCCGAAGTTCATGGTCTTGACGTCGCCTTCGGGCAGGTTCTCCGGGTCCATGCCGGCCGCGCGTATCGAGGGCGCGAGGTAGTTGCCGTGCACGCCGGTAAAAAGGCTGCTGTAGACGATGTCGTCGGAGTTGCCGTCGACGATGGCTTGCTTGTAGGCGTCGGCAGCGCGGGCTTCGTCGGTGGCGATGAAGGCCGAGCCTATGTAGGCGAAGTCGGCGCCCATGGCCTGCGCGGCCAGCACCGCGCCGCCGTTGGAGATAGCGCCCGACAGCGCCAGCGGGCCGTCGAACCACTGGCGGATTTCCTGGATCAGCGCGAAGGGGCTTTTGACGCCCGCATGGCCACCCGCGCCGGCAGCCACGGCGACCAGACCGTCGGCGCCTTTTTCAATCGCCTTGCGCGCGAACTTGTTGTTGATGATGTCGTGCAGTACCACGCCACCGTAGCTGTGCGCCGCGGCGTTGATGTCTTCGCGCGCGCCCAGGCTGGTGATGTAGATGGGCACCTTGTACTTCACGCACATTTCCATGTCGTGCTCCAGCCTGTCGTTGGACTTGTGCACGATCTGGTTGATGGCGAAAGGCGCGGCCGGCTTGTCGGGGTTGGCCTTGTTGTGGGCGGCCAGCGCCTCGGTGATCTCGGCCAGCCACTCGTCGAGCTGTGACGCGGGCCGGGCATTGAGCGCGGGCATGGCACCGACCACGCCGGCCTTGCACTGCGCGATGACCAGCTTGGGGTTGCTGATGATGAAGAGCGGCGAGCCGATGATGGGCAGGGGCAGCTGGTTCAATGCGCCGGGCAGTCTGGACATGGTGGCTCCGAAGTTCAGGGATCAGGAAAACACGCTGCCCGCGCGGGGGCAGCTAAAGATGAAAGGCCGTGCCGCCTTAAAAGGCTTCCAGCGCCAGCGCGGTCACGCTGTCGGCGCCTTCGACGATGCTGTCGCGCAGGCCGGGGGCTTTGGTCAGCAGGTGGTCGGCGTAGAAACGTGCGGTGGTGATCTTGGCCTGCATGAAGGCCGTGTCCACGCCTTGCGCCATCTGCTCCTGCGCGACCAGCAGCGAACGCGCCATCTGCCAGCCCGCGACCACATTGCCCGCGAGCATGAGGTAGGGCACGCTACCGGCGAAGACCGCGTTGGGGCTGGCCTTGGTGTTGCCGGCGACAAAGTCAACCACGTCAATGAAAGCTTCACGCGCGGCCTTGAGGCGTTTGGCCACGGCCAGCGCATCGGCACTGCCCTGCTTCAGGAGTTCTTTTTCGGTGACTGCTATCTGGCCGGCAATCGCCTTGGCCGTCTGGCCGCCGTCGCGCGAGGTCTTGCGGCCAATCAGGTCGTTGGCCTGGATGGCGGTCGTGCCTTCGTAAATCGTCAGGATCTTGGCGTCGCGGTAGTACTGGGCCGCGCCGGTTTCCTCGATAAAGCCCATACCGCCGTGCACCTGCACGCCCAGTGAGGTGACCTCCAGGCTCATCTCGGTGCTGTAACCCTTGACCAGCGGCACCATGAATTCGTAGAAGGCCTGGTTCTGCTTGCGCACCTCGGCATCGGGATGGTGGTGCGTTGCATCGTAGGCCGCGGCGGCCACGGAAGCCATGGCGCGGCAGCCTTCGGTGTAGGCGCGCATGGTCATCAGCATGCGCTTGACGTCGGGGTGGTGGATGATGGGCGCGCTGGCCTTGATGGAACCGTCGACGGGGCGGCTCTGCACGCGGTCTTTCGAAAAAGCCACGGCCTTCTGGTAGGCGCGCTCGGCAATCGCGATGCCCTGCATGCCGACGGCGTAGCGCGCCGAGTTCATCATGATGAACATGTACTCGAGGCCGCGGTTTTCTTCGCCAACGATATAGCCGACGGCGCCGCCGTTATCGCCGTACTGCAGCACGGCGGTGGGCGAGGCCTTGATGCCCATCTTGTGCTCGATGCTCACGCAGTGCACGTCGTTGCGCGCGCCCAGGGCGCCATCTTTGCCGACCATGAACTTGGGCACGACAAACAGGCTGATGCCCTTGACGCCTTCGGGCGCGCCTGTGACACGCGCCAGCACCAGGTGCACGATGTTCTCGGCCATGTCGTGCTCACCATAGGTGATGAAAATCTTGGTGCCGAAAATCTTGTACGTGCCGTCGGGCTGCGGCTCGGCACGGCTGCGCACCATGGCGAGGTCTGAGCCGGCCTGCGGCTCGGTCAGGTTCATGGTGCCTGTCCATTGGCCGCTCACGAGTTTTTCGAGGTAGACCGCCTTGAGCTCGTCGGAGCCGGCCGTCAGCAGCGCCTCGATGGCACCATCGCTGAGCAGCGGGCACAGCGCAAAACTCATGTTGGCGGAGTTGAGCATTTCGCCGCAGGCCGCGCCTATGGTCTTGGGCAAGCCCTGGCCGCCGAAATCAGCCGGGTGCTGCAAGCCCTGCCAGCCGCCTTCGACGTATTGTTTGAACGCGTCCTTGAAGCCGGGCGTGGTGGTGACTTCGCCATTCTTCCAGCTTGAAGGATTGATGTCGCCCTCGCGGTTCAGCGGGGCCAGCACGCCTTCGTTGAACTTGGCGCATTCTTCCAGCACCGCCTGCGCGGTGTCCAGGCCTGCTTCCTCGAAGCCCGGTATCTGCGCGATTTGTTCGATGTTGGCCAGGTGCTGGATATCAAACAGCATGTCCTTGAGAGGGGCTTTGTACGTCATGTTTTTGTCTCCGGATTTCTCTTGCTCCTTCCCCCGCTGGGGGAAGGTTGGGATGGGGGCTTGCGGCCGTGGCAAAGTGCTCGCTCAACCGCCGCCGGCCCCCACCCCCGCCCTCCCCCAGTGGGGGAGGGAGTTAACTCACTAACAGGTCACAAAGCTGCGACCAGCTCAGGCACAGCGGTGAACAGGTCGGCTTCCAGGCCGTAATCGGCCACGCTGAAGATAGGCGCTTCAGGATCCTTGTTGATCGCGACGATGACCTTGCTGTCCTTCATGCCGGCCAGGTGCTGGATCGCGCCGCTGATGCCGGCCGCGATGTAAAGCTGGGGCGCGACGATCTTGCCGGTCTGGCCCACTTGCCAGTCGTTGGGGGCGTAGCCCGCATCGACGGCGGCGCGCGAGGCGCCCAGGGCCGCGCCCAGCTTGTCGGCCAGCGGCGTCAGCACTTCGTTGAACTTCTCGCTGGAGCCCATCGCACGGCCGCCGGAGACGATGATCTTGGCGGCGGTCAATTCAGGGCGGTCGCTCTTGGCGATCTCGGAACCCAGGAAGCTCGACTTGCCGCTGTCGGCCACGCCGGCCGGCGTTTCGATGGCGGCGGAACCACCGCTGGCGGCCGCGGCGTCAAAGCCGGTGGTGCGCACGGTGATGACTTTGGTCGCGTCCAGGCTTTGCACGATGGCAATCGCGTTGCCGGCGTAAATCGGGCGCTCAAAGGTGTCGGCAGCGTCGACCTTGGTGATGTCGGAGATCTGGCCGACGTCCAGCGTCGCGGCCACGCGCGGGGCGATGTTCTTGCCCGAAGCGGTGGCGGGAAACAGGATGTGCGAATAGGCGGAGGCGATGGCGACGACTTGCGCGGCCATGTTCTCGGCCAGGCCGTGGGCGAAGTGCTCGCCTTCGACGTGGATGACCTTGGCCACGCCGGCAATCGCGGCGGCGGCCTTGGCGGCGGCTTCGGCGCCCTTGCCTGCCACCAGCACGTGCACGTCGCCGCCGCACTGGGCGGCAGCCGTCACGGTGTTGAGGGTGGCGGGCTTGATGGAGTTGTTGTCGTGTTCAGCGATTACGAGTGCGGTCATTTCAATCAACTCCTTAGATAACTTTGGCTTCGTTCTTGAGCTTGTCCACCAGGGCGGCCACATCGGCCACCTTGATGCCGGCGCTGCGCTTGGGCGGCTCGCTGACCTTCAGGGTCTTGATGCGCGGCTTGACGTCGACACCCAACTCTTCGGGCTTGATGTTGTCGAGTTGCTTCTTCTTGGCCTTCATGATGTTGGGCAGGGTGACGTAGCGCGGCTCGTTGAGGCGCAGGTCGGTGGTGATGATGGCCGGCAGCGTCAGCGAGAGGGTTTCCAGGCCGCCGTCGACTTCGCGCGTGACCTTGGCGGTGCCGCCTTCGACCTCGACCTTGGAGGCAAACGTCGCCTGGGGCCAGCCCAGCAGTGCGGCCAGCATCTGGCCGGTCTGGTTGCAGTCGTCGTCGATGGCCTGTTTGCCGAGGATGACGAGTTGGGGTTGTTCTTTTTCGACCAGGGCCTTGAGCAGCTTGGCCACGGCCAGCGGCTGCAGTTCTTCAGCGGTTTCCACCAGGATGGCGCGGTCGGCGCCGATCGCCATGGCGGTGCGCAGGGTTTCCTGGCACTGCAGCACGCCGCAGCTGACGGCGATGACCTCGGTGACCACGCCCTTTTCCTTCAGGCGGGTGGCCTCTTCGACGGCAATCTCGTCAAACGGGTTCATGCTCATCTTGACGTTGGCGATGTCGACACCAGTGCCATCGGATTTGACGCGGACTTTGACGTTGTAGTCCACAACGCGTTTGACGGGAACCAAGACCTTCATGAGAGGACTCCAGAGTTGTTGATGAGACGTATTGATTGACGTTGACGTAAACGTAAGCTTTGCATTCTATGCTGCGGCATGCCGGGTGCGGGCTGCGGGGCCGGCGGCCGGAAGGTAACCAGCGCTGCCGGGCAGAAAAAGAACGATCGTTCTATTTTTCATTATAGAGGGCGGAACAAGGGGAATTAGAGCATCCTGCCCAACCGTTGTCCTAAAGGTGTCTTTCAGGCGTCAATTGGCCCGGGAGTCGGCGCCCTTCACGGGGGCGAGCCGGCTTTTTAGGCAGGCTTGGCGGCGTCCCCGTCCACCGTGACGCGGGTGTGCACCACGCGCTGCGGGTAGGGAATCTCGATGTTGTGCGCCCGCAGGGACTCCAGGATGGCCAGGTTGATGCGGGAGCGCAGGTTTTGCTGGCCGTTTTCCGGGTCCGCCATCCAGTAGTTGAGCGTGAATTCCAGCCCGTCGGCGCCGAAGTTGGTCAGGTTGACGCCGGGGGCCGGATCGCGCAGCACGCGGTCTTGCCTGAGCGCAGCCTCGTTGAGCAGGCGCATCACGAGCTCCACGTCGCTGTCATAACCCACCGAGACCACGGTGGACTGCAGCACCTGCGGGTCGCTCAGCGACAGGTTTTCAACGCGGGTGCTGATGAACATCTCGTTCGGCACGATGGACTCGCGCCCCGAGGGCGCGCGCACCACGGTGTAGCGGGCGTTGATGTCGGTGATGCGGCCCTCGAAGGTGTCGACCCGCACGTTGTCGCCTATGCGCACGCTGCGCTCGGCCAGCATGACAAAGCCGCTGACGTAGTTGGCGGCCAGTTTCTGCAGGCCGAAACCCACGCCCACGCCTATCGCACCGCCGAGCACCGAGAGCGCCGTGAGGTCTATGCCGACCGAAGACAGCGCCAGCAGCAGGCCCACGAACATCAGCACGGCGCGCACCGCGTTGCTGACGGCCTTGCGCAGGGACAGTTCATTGCCGGTGGCCTTGCGCAGCAGGCGCGACTCGATGGCCGACGAGATCCACAGCGTGATCAGCAGCACCACGCCGGCCGTCACCGCGCCTTCGAGCATGGTGCGCACCGACAGGTTGCTGTTGCCTATCTTCCATTTGATGTCGTCGAGCTCGTCCAGCACCACGGGCAGCAGGCCGCTGACCCACAGCACCATGGCGATCCAGGCCAGCCAGGAGATGGTGCGCTCCAGCGCCCGCACCAGCGGCGCATCCTTGAAGGCCACCTGCAGCACCTTGACGCCCAGGCGTATCGCGGCGAGCGAGACCAGCACGGGAATCGCCACCTTGAAGAGCGCCACCGGAAACATGCGCTCCAGCAAGGCTTTGGCCGCGTAGGCCAGGAACAGCAGCAACAGGGGGAAAAGCACACCGTCGATCACGCGCCGCCCGAACAGGATGGAACTGTCGTCGACCGCCATGCGCGCGCGGCCCGCCACGCGCACCACCAGCCAGGCCAGCAGCGCGCAGCCGACCAGCACGGCCAGCTCCGTCAGCGTCGTGGGCTGGGCCAGTGCGGCGAACCAGGCGTCCAGGTTGTCGATACGGGCGGGGGGACGGGTCGTCAGGGCGCCGGCGCTGGCCATTGGGGTTTCCTTTTCTCGATGAAGGCCTGTACGCCCTCCTGTGCAACGGCATGGGCCATGTTGCGGGCCATGGACTGGCCCGCGAGCTGGTAGGCGGCCTCGATGCCGGTTTCACGTTGTTGGTAAAAAAGCGCCTTGCCCATGGCCAGCGCCTCGCGCGGTTTGGACAATAGCGACTGCAGTAATTTTTCGACTTCGTCGTCCAGCGCTTGGAGCGGCACGACGCGATTCACCAGCCCGCGCACACGCGCCTCGTCAGCCGTGATGAAGCCGCCCGTCAGCAGCATCTCCATGGCCTGCTTGGCCGGGATGTTGCGCACCAGCGGCACGCTGGGCGTGGCGCAAAACAGGCCAACGTCGATGCCGTTGACGCCGAAGCTGGCGCCGTCGGCCGCCACGGCCAGGTCGCACTGCGCCACCAGCTGGCAGCCGGCCGCGGTGGCCAGGCCCTGCACCCGCGCGATCACCGGCACCGGCAGCTTCTGGATGCTCAGCATCATGCGCGTGCACTGCGCGAAAAGCTTCTGGTAATAGGCCAGTTCGGGCTGCGCGCGCATGTCCTTGAGGTTGTGGCCGGCGCAAAAGGCCTTGCCCTCGGCCGCGACGACCACCGCGCGCGCCGCGCCGTCGGCCGCGATCGCGTCCAGCGCGGCCTGCAAGGCGGCCAGCACGTCCTCGCTGAGGGTGTTGAAGCTGGCGGCGCGGTTCAGCACCAGGCGGTGCACGCCGCGCGCGTCCTGGGTATGCAGCACGGGTGCCGAAGAATCAGCGGGTACGGCGCTCATGGACACCTCCTACAGGTCAGCCAGCACGCGGATATGGGCTTCCACGCTGCGCGCCAGCGCGTTCAGGTTGTAGCCGCCTTCCAGCGACGAGACAATCCGGCCCTGCGAATGGCGCTTCGCGACGTCCTTGATGCGCTGGGTGATCCAGGCGTAGTCCTGCTCGACCAGGCCCATCTGGCCCAGGTCGTCGTCGCGGTGAGCGTCGAAGCCGGCGCTGATGAAAATCATCTCGGGCTTGAATTCCTCCAGGCGCGGTATCCACATCATCTCGATCAGCTCGCGCACGTCCATGCCCTTGGTGTAGGCCGGCACCGGCAGGTTGAGCATATTGCCGGCGTGGCTTTCGGTGCCGCTGTAGGGGTAGAGCGGGTGCTGGAAGAAGCTCACCATCAGCACCCGCTCGTCGCCGGCAAGGATGTCTTCAGTGCCGTTGCCGTGGTGCACGTCGAAGTCGACGATGGCCACGCGTTTGAGGCCGTGACGCTCCAGTGCGTAGCGCGCGGCGATGGCGACGTTGTTGAAAAAGCAGAAGCCCATGGCCTTGTTGTGGCAGGCATGGTGGCCCGGCGGGCGCACGGCGCAGAAGGCGTTTTCGAGTTCGCCGGACAGCACCGCATCGGTGGCGGCCAGCGCGGCCCCGGCGGCGCGCAGGGCGGCGTTCCAGGTGTGCACGTTGAGGGCGGTGTCGGGGTCGATCTGGGCATAGGCCGGCCCGCCCGCCTTGATGTCGTCGGCCAGGTGGTCGCTCAGCCCGCGCAGCGCGGCGACCATCATGCGGTCGTGCGCGAGTTCGATGTCGCCCAGGGCCGCCTGCGGCGCCTCGCGGGCGTCCAGCGCGTCCTTGACGCCGGTGGCCAGCAGCCAGTCGTCGATGGCGTCAAGCCGTTCGGGGCATTCCGGGTGCCCGGCCCCCATTTCATGCTTGCGGCAGTCGGGATGGCTGAAATAACCGGTCGCGTTCATCGGGAAACCATCGGGGAATGTTTTACGAAAATTTACGGTATGGTTGAAGGCATGAATGTCACAGAAAAACTTCAAGCGCTCCTGAATCAGCTTAACACGGTCATCGTCGGCAAGCCGGCCCAGGTGCAGGATTGCGTGGCCTGCCTGCTGGCCGGCGGCCACCTGCTGATCGAGGACGTCCCCGGCGTCGGCAAGACCACGCTGGCCCATGCGCTGTCGCGCTCTTTCGGCCTGCAGTTTTCGCGCGTGCAGTTCACCGCCGACCTGATGCCCAGCGACCTGTCGGGCGTGTCGATCTACGAGCGCCAGAAGGAAAGTTTTGTGTTCCACCCCGGGCCGGTGTTCGCCCAGGTGCTGCTGGCCGACGAGATCAACCGCGCCAGCCCCAAGACCCAGAGCGCCCTGCTCGAGGCCATGGAGGAAAAACAGGTCACCGTCGAAGGCGAAACCCGCCCCCTGCCCCTGCCCTTTTTTGTGATCGCCACACAGAACCCGCACGACCAGCTCGGCACCTACGCCCTGCCCGAGTCGCAGCTGGACCGCTTCCACATGCGGATTTCGCTGGGCTACCCCGACCGCGCCGCTGAGCGCGAGCTGCTGCGCGGCGCCGACCGGCGCGAGATGGTCGAACAGCTGCCGGCCCTGCTGGCGCCGCACGACCTGCTGGAGCTGCAGCAAATGGTCGCCAATGTCCACGCCTCGGAGCCGCTGCTCAACTACCTGCAGGACCTGGTGGCGGCCACGCGTTCGGGCCGCTGGTTTTTGCAGGGCCTGAGCCCGCGCGCCGGCATCGCCATCATGCGCGCCGCCAGGGCCCAGGCCTTTTTGAGCAAACGCGACTACGTGGCGCCCGACGACATCGCCGCGGTGCTGCCCCAGACCGCGGCGCACCGGCTGATTCCCGTCAGCGACGCCGGGCGCGGCTCGGTGGAACAGGTCCGCGCCATGCTGGAAGCCGTGCCCTTGCCATGAGCACGTCGTCCGTTCGCCCTGAGCTTGCCGAAGGCCTGCCGGCGCGCGAAACGTCGCCAGGCACGACGGCACGGAGGGCCTGGCCGAGTCCCTTCGCCTTCGTCCATCGCCGCTTCCACGCCTGGTGGCAAAGCAGGCTGCCTTTTACCGACAGCCTGACGCTGACCCAGCGCAACGTTTACATCCTTCCCACCCGGCCGGGCTGGATGATGGGCGTCACCCTGCTGGTGCTGCTGGTGGCCTCCATCAATTACCAGCTGAGCCTGGGCTACCTGCTGACCTTTTTGCTGGCCGGCAGCGCGCTCGTCGGCATGCATGTCTGCCACGGCACGCTGCGCGGCCTGTCCATGAACCTGGCCGCGCCGCACGCCCAGTACGTGGGCGCCGCCGCCGCTTTCGAGGTCAAGCTGACCAACACCCGGCGCACGGTGCGCCACGGCATAGGCCTGAGCGTGCTCAACCCACTGGACGTCGACGCCGAAAAAGGCCGCGAGCGGCACTGGGCCTGGACCGACGTGCCGGCGCAGGGCAGCAGCGTGGTGCAGGTGGCCTTCACGCCGCCCAAGCGCGGCCTGCACAGGCTGCCCACGCTGACCGCCGAAACCCGCTTTCCGCTGGGCACCTTCCGCGTCTGGACTATCTGGCGGCCCGCCGCGCAAGTGCTGGTCTACCCCGCACCCGAAACCCACCCGCCGCCCCTGCCCCCCGGCGAACCCCGCTCCGGCGGCGCCGCAGCCGCCCTGCGCGCACAGAACAGCGGCGAATTCGACGGCGTGCGCGGCTACCGGCGCGGCGACCCGATGAAACTGGTGGTCTGGAAAAAGGCCGCGAAAGACGACGGCCAAGGCACCGGGCTGGTGGTGCGCGACACGCAGCAGGCGCAGCGGCACGAACTCTGGCTGGATTTTGCACAGGCCGGTTCCGCCGGCGTCGAACAAAAGCTTTCCAGGTTGTGCGCCTGGGTGCTGCTGGCGGACAAGCTGTCGCTGGACTATGGATTGAGGTTGCCTTCTTTGGAGATCAAACCTGCCAGTGGGGAGGCACATAGGCGCTTGTGCCTGGAGGCGCTGGCGGTATGTTGAAGGGTTCTGTTTCTGTTCGGTGGGAGCGCCCTCTGCTGAGAGTTGTTGGCCGGGATCGCCCGGCATGCGACTCACTTTCTTTTGCTTCGCCAAAAGAAAGTAAGCAAAGAAAAGGCGACCCTGGTTGCTGCGTCCCTCCGCTTCGCTGCGGGCAACCTGCGGTGCTCGGTCCAGACGGGGTCTCGCTAAACTCGCTTCGCTCAAACAACGCGATCCCTGATCCGTCTGGACCTCCGCTCCTCGGCGCATCCACAAGGGGTGGGGACGAGGAATACCAAATCCAAATAATGAAAACCACAAGGACTCGCCAAGGCGAGTCCTTGTTTGTCTTGGTTTTCTTTGTATTTTGTCCCCGTTCCCGCTTGCCCCGTCCTGGCTGGGCCGAGGAGCGCAGACGTAGGCGGATCAGGGATCGCGCTTGTCTGAGCGAAGCGAGTTTGCGCGAGACCCCGCCGGAGTCGAGCACCGCAGGTTGCCCGAAGCGAAGCGTAGGGACCCAGACTGCGGGTCGCCTTTTCTTTGGTGACTTTCTTTTGGCGAAGCAAAAGAAAGTTACTTGCTGCCGGGCAACCCCCGGCCAGCAGAACTCAGCAAAGAACCCAACACCAAGAACAAACACACCCACCAGAGGCGGCCAGCAGGAGAACCCATGCTGAACCGCCTCCAATCCCTCCCGCGCGACGCCCGCGACACCCTATTCCTGCTGGCAGTCATAGCCTGGATCCTCCTACCGCAGGTCAACGAACTCCCCCTCTGGTGCAGCGCCCTGGCCGGCACGGTGCTGCTCTGGCGCGGCTGGCTGGCCGTGAAGACGCAGCCGCTGCCGACCAGGTTCTGGCTGGTGCTGCTGACGGCCGTCACCCTGGCCGCGACCTGGCTCACGCACCGCACGCTGCTGGGCCGCGACGCGGGCGTGACGCTGCTGGTGGTGCTGCTGACGCTTAAAACCCTGGAGCTGCGCGCGCGGCGCGATGCCTTTGTGATTTTTTTCCTCGGCTTCTTCTGCATGCTGAGCAACTTCTTTTATTCCCAGTCCCTGCTGACGGCCTTCAACATGCTGCTGGGCCTGCTGGGCCTGCTGACCATGCTGGTCAACGCGCACATGCCGGTCGGCAGGCCGCCGCTGTCGCAGGCCGCCAAAACCGCCGGCTGGATGGCCCTGCTGGGCACGCCCATCATGCTGGTGCTGTTCCTGCTGTTCCCGCGGCTGGCGCCCTTGTGGGGCATACCCGGCGATACCATGGCAGCGCGCAGCGGCCTGAGCGCCAGCATGCAGGTGGGCACCATCGCCAGCCTGGCGCTGGACGAAAGTGTGGCCATGCGCATCAAGTTCGACGGCCCGCCGCCGCGCAAGCAGGACATGTACTTTCGCGGCCCCGTGCTGTCCAATTTCGACGGGCGCGAATGGCGGCCCTCGCGCCTGAACACCTCCGCGCGCTTCGGCGTGACCGTCGACCTGGCCGTCGCCGGCGCGCCGGTCAATTACGAAGTCACGCTGGAGCCCACCAACCGCCCCTGGCTGTTCGTGATAGAGGCTGCGGCGCAAGTGCCGGCGCTGCCCTCCGGTTTCCAGGCCACCATGCAGACCGACCTGCAATGGCTGGCCAACCGCCCCATCACCGACCTGCTGCGCTACAAGGCCCAGAGTTATCCGGACTTCCAGCACGGCCCGCTGCAGGCCGCGCCCGGCCTGCAGGAATTCATCGACCTGCCGTCCGGCTTCAACCCGCGCACACGGGCCCTCGCCGGCGAGATACGCAACGACCCGCGCCTGGCGCGTGCCGGCACCGCCAAGCTGGTGGAGGCCGCCATGGAGCGCCTGCGCACCGGCGGCTACAGCTACACGCTGGAGCCCGGCGTTTACGGCGAGCACAGCGCGGACGAGTTCTGGTTCGACCGCAAACAGGGTTTTTGCGAACACATCGCCTCGGCCTTTGTCATCCTGATGCGCGCCATGGACGTCCCGGCGCGCATCGTCACCGGCTACCAGGGCGGTGAACTCAATAACGTGGACGGTTTCTGGGTCGTGCGCCAGAGCAGCGCCCATGCCTGGGCCGAGGTCTGGGAGTCCGGCCGCGGCTGGGTGCGCGTGGACCCGACCTCGGTGGTCGCCCCGGGGCGCATCGGCGAGTTCGAGCGGCTGGCGGCGCCGCAAGGCGCGGTCGCGCGCGCCTTGGGCACCTTCAGCCCGACGCTCATGGCCCAGTTGCGCATCTTTTGGGAGGCGACCAACAACAGCTGGAACCAGTGGGTGCTCAACTACACCCAGGGCCGGCAGCTCAACCTGCTGAAAAACCTCGGCTTTGAGTCGCCGAGCTGGGAAGACCTGAGTTACATCCTGATCGCCATCCTGGTGCTGGCCGCGCTGACCGGCGCCGGCTGGACCTTGTGGGAACGCGCCCAGCACGACCCCTGGGTGCGCCTGCTCGCCCGCGCGCGCAAGCGGCTGGACAAGGCCGGCATTCCCAGCACGCCGGCCAGCTCACCGCGCCAGCTCGCCCAGGAGGTGCTGGCCCGCTACGGCCAGCAGCCCGGCAGCACCGCGCAGGCCCTGGCCGACTGGCTGCTGCGCCTGGAGCAGCAGCGCTACGCCGCCGCGCCGGCGGCTGCGGGCAAAGCACCGCCGCAACTTCAGGCACTCCGGGAAGAATTCCGGCGCCTGGCATGGCCTGCTTAAAATCGGGCTTGCTTTATCCCCCTCACCTGATCGCCTGCGCCATGCTCCTTCACCGCTCCGGATTTGCCCTTCTTCTGACGGCAGCCCTGGCCTGCTCCGCCTGGGCCGGGGACAGCAGCAAGCCCGCCCGGAAAAAAGTCTCGGCCAACGCCGCGCAAACCCAGGGCCCGCTGTATTCGACGCGGCCCGAGGCCATGCAGTTCGCCGACGACATGGCCGCGCGCCGCGACCTGGACCCCGACTGGGTGCGCGACGCGATCGGCCAGTCGCGCTACAACGCCACCGTCGTGCGGCTCATGCAGCCGCCCACCAAGGCTTTTGTCAAAAACTGGCGCGTCTACCGCAGCCGCTTCATAGACCCGGTCCGCATCGAAGCCGGCCGGCGCTTCTGGCTGGAGAACCAGCAGACCCTGGAGCGCGCCGAAAAAGAGTACGGTGTGCCCGTCGAGATCATCGTCGGCATCATCGGCGTGGAAACCATTTACGGCCGCGACACCGGCAGCTTCCGCGTGATGGACGCCCTCACCACGCTGGCCTTCGACTTCCCGGCCAGCCACCCGCGCGCCAGGGAGCGCAGCGAATTCTTCAAGGGCGAGATCGAACAGTTTTTGACCCTGCAAAGCCGGCGCGAAGCCAGCCCCTTTGACGCGCGCGGCAGCTTTGCCGGCGCCATGGGCATGCCGCAGTTCATGCCCTCGAGCTGGGTCAAGTACGCCGTCGATTTCGACGGCGATGGCAACGTCGACCTGTGGAACAGCCCCGCCGACGTGATCGGCTCCGTCGCGAGCTACTTCAAGGCCTTCAACTGGCAGCCCGGCATGCCCACGCACTACCCGGTCAGCTTCGACAAAAGCCGCCTGGAAATGGACGCGCTGATGGCGCCCGACATCCTGCCGACCTTCAGCGTCGAGAGCTTCACCGCCAAAGGCGCGGTGCTCGAAGGCCCGGCCCTGCAACACACCGGCCCGCTCGCGCTGATCGAACTGCTCAACGGCCAGGACGCGCCGCAGTACGTGGCCGGCACCGAAAACTTCTACGCCATCACGCGCTACAACTGGAGCAGCTACTACGCGATGGCGGTGATTGAACTGGGGCGGGAAGTGGCGGCGCGGGTCAGGTAGCCTCGCAAAGAACGGCTTGATTCAATGCAGCGGCACCGAGTAGGAACACGGCGGCGAGGTCTTGGAGGTTGTCTGCATTACGCCAGAGGGACGGGAAGCGCTCAAATCTGCAAAAGGCGTGCACTAAAAATTTAAGAGATGCAGCTCTCACTCAAAAACCACCCGCTAATCGCAGCCTTAGTCGGAATCGCTATCCTGATCATTTACGGACAGGCCTACAGGACAGAGGGTCATGCTCGGGCCGCTTCCGTTCTCAGAGCGCCACCTTACTCCTATACCACTCTAATCATCTATCGTTATCGATGGTCGGGGAGTCGCACGGACATACGGTACATCGGTTATTCAGCGAGCGGTATGACCGCGCTGGAAGCACGATTTGACGAACAGTCTGGTGTGTTGAAAGTCGACTGACCTGATCTCCCACGATGCGCAATGCTGTCCCGAACAAACTCTGGGGGATATTCTCAGATTCCGAGCGTAGTCCCGACCCATTATTTTTTGGTGGTGATGAGTTATCTAGGCGGTGTGGTGCCTGGCGGCGGGTCAAACCCTAGCAACATTTCAGGGATGGCGCTGAGCCAGCACCCCTCGTACTTGCCCAAGTGACTGCGTCACCATCGAAGCCGGGTCGCCGCCGGCTATCCAGCGATCGAGAGCATTCAAAAGATCACGCTCGTCGTAGCCTCGCATGGGCAAGGTCACTGCAAGCGGCACCCAGGGATACCAGCGCTGGACAACGACCGGGAACTCCGACCTGTCTCTGTCCATGCTGCCATTGACACCCAAAAGAAACTGTTTGCCGTCGGCATCTTTCAGCATGAGCCACATGGTGCCGCCATTCGCGAGCCAACCAGCATCCTCCAGGGCAATCGGTGGCCTGAGGTCGGGGATGGTTTTGCCGCTGAAATAAATCGTGATGAGGACCGAGAACAGCAGGGTCGATGAAATGGACACGGCCTTGGCAATGGCCAAGATCAAAGACTTTAGACGCGTGTGTGGATCAGGCACGAGGGTTTTAGCGTTCTACAGGAGCCGACGGATGGATCAGGACGATTCCTGCGACGGCCAGCGATAAGCCAGCACCGCCGCCAGCGGATAGAAATGCTCACGCACCTCATCCAGCTGGTTGCCACCCCACAAATACACATACTCCGCATCGGCGCGAAGGAAAAAACCGACATGGCCTTTCCAGCCACCCGGGTCCTCACGCGACAGCACGGCGATGCAACCGGGCACGGGTGCCTCCAGCGGTTCGCCCCACTCCAGCCATGACCGCGCGAGCGCTGAGCCGGTGCCGGGAATGCCGGCCTGGTCCAAAGCCCAGTTCACGAATGAAGAACACCACGAGGCCTTGTCGTCATAACCGCGGATATTGGTCAGCGCGTGGTATTCGGTGACCCGGGGATTGCTCTGGCCCACGGGAAATGTGCGAACGCCGGCTTCGGCGAGGGCAATGGGCATCCAGGAAAGCTCAGGCCGCATCCGCAAGCCGTGACGGGGAGAGTTCAAGCGCCAGGTACTTGGTACCGGGAACGGGATTGAAGGTGACGGGCGCCGCGGGTTGAAAACCCAGGGACTCGTAGATGCGCTGGGCGGCGGCGAACTCAGGCAGGACATCGAGGCATATGCGGGAGTAGCCCGCGGCCCGTGCTTCATCGAGGATGCGTTCTATAAGCCGCCGGCCAAGGTTTTCGCCTCTCGCCTCCGGGCGCACGTAGACGCGCTTCATTTCACAGGTGCTTTCGTCAACGCGGCGAAGCGCGGCACACCCGACCACCGCCGGCCCTTTCCACGCGAGAAGCAGGCAGCCGTCAGGTGCGGCGTACTTTCCGGGCAAGGCAGCGAATTCCGCCTCGTAATTCTGGAAGGCCAGGCTCACGCTGGGGCTGGCGACGTACTCACTAAGGATGGCGATAACGTGCTCAAGGTCGTCGGGAAAGTTTGCGGGCTTGATTTCGGACATGGCGGAAGCGTACTTCATGTGGCAAAAATATGCAGGACGGGAGAGCGATCACCCGCAGCACTTCCGCCTCCATCCACTCACACCGGCTGGATCGTGATCTCCACCGTCATGGACTCATCCCCGCCGCCCTGGCGCACGCCCTTGATGGGCGGGCAGGCGTTGTAGTCGGTGCCCATGGCCAGGCGCACGTGGCGCTGGTCGATCAGGCAGCTGTGGGTCACGTCTATGCTGACCCAGCGGCGCGTGGCGACGTCCAGGCAGACGTCGCACCAGGCATGGCTGGCCAGGTCGGGTTCGTTGGCGGCGTAGAAGTAGCCGCTGACATAACGCGCCGGGTAACCCAGGCTGCGGCAGATGGCGACCATCACGTGGGCCTGGTCCTGGCAGACGCCCGCCCCGGACTTGAAGGCTTCGAGCGCGGTGGTGGTCACGCTGGTGCTGTTCTTGCGGTAGCTCACCGCGTCGGCCACGCCTTGGCTCAGGGCCAGCAAAGCCGGCAGGCCGGCCGTGCCGTCCAGGCTTTGCGGGATAAAACGCCGGCCGAATTCAGCCAGTTCAAAGTGCGGCTCGGCCAGGTGGGTGGCGCGTAAAAAGAAATAAGGGTGCGGCAGGGTTTCCGCATCGTTGAACTCGGCCACGCCCAGGGTTTCGACATCGCCGGCCGCATTGACCAGGCTCCAGCGCACGTTGTCGGCGTCCTTGCCGACAAAGGTGTAGGAGCTGATGGTGTTGCCGAAGGCGTCGCGCTGGGTGAACAGCTTTTCGGGTGCGCCCAGGCTCCAGTAGTCCACCGTCTGCGCCGGGCCGGACTGCGGCGTGAGCCACAGGGTTTGCAGCGCGTAGCGCAGCGGCTCGGTATACCGGTAGTCAGTGATGTGCCGGACGTGCAGTTTCATACTCGAGCAAATACTGAATCGGACGCACCGCGGCCGCACTGCAGCGTCGCCGAGAGAGAGGTTTTCGCCAGCAGGGGCCGCGGAACCGGCTTTGCCGGGCCGCAGGCGCAGCGCCCACTAGGGGCTGGAGCCCGCGGCTCCAAGCCTGCCTGCGCAGGCTTGGACGGGCGACAGGGGCGAAGCGTCTCGCGAGCCGCGGCCTGCAAGGCCTCGAGAGCTACGCGCAGCGAGCGAACGTGGGGGCTCAATGCGTCGCCGGCACAAGAAATTCGCGGCTGATGTGCGCGCCTATCTCGTTGACACGGTCCAGGAACTGGGTCAGGAAGGCGTGCAGGCCGGTGGCGAGGATTTCGTCGATACGGGCGTACTGCAGGTCGGCGCGCAGCTTGCCGGCGCGGCGCTGGGTTTCGCTGGCCGTGTCGCTGGTCACCATGGCGAGGTTGCTCATGAGTTCGTTGAGGCAGGCCAGCAGCGAGCGCGGCATGTCGGGCCGCAAAATCAGCAGTTCGGCCACGCGCTCGGGCTTGATGACGTCGCGGTAGACCTTGCGGTAGACCTCGAAGCCGGAAACGCTGCGCAAAATCGCGCTCCAGTGGTAGAAGTCGTACTCCTGGTCCTTCTCGCCGTCGGTGCCGAGAAAATCGTTCTGCACCGCGTGGAATTTCACGTCGACCAGGCGGGCGGTGTTGTCGGCGCGTTCCAGGAAGGTGCCCAGGCGCAGGAAGTGAAAGGCCTCGTCCTGCAGCATGGTGCCGGCCGTGACGCCGCGCGACAGATGCGAGCGGAACTTCACCCATTCAAAGAACTGGCCGGGATCGCGCTCGAAATCGCCGTTGCGCAGCATGCGGATGACTTCAAGGTAGGTCTGGTTCTGGGTTTCCCAGACTTCGGTGGTCAGCGTGCCGCGCACGGCGCGGGCGTTTTCACGGGCGTTCTGCAGGCAGGAGACGATGCTCGAGGAGTTCTGCTCGTCGCGCACCATGAAGTCCATAACCTCGCGCGGGTTGATGCTGTCGCCGTACTTGGCGGCATAGGAAGGCTTGAGCTCGCTGATGCTCAGCAGGCTTTGCCAGCCGCCCTGCACCACGGCCGCCGATTGCGGCAGCAGCGAGGTCTGGTAATTGACGTCGAGCATGCGCGCGGTATTTTCGGCGCGTTCGGTGTAGCGCGACATCCAGAAAAGGTGGTCAGCAGTACGAGACAACATGATTATTTCCCTCCTTGGGTCTGCGACTGCGATTGGGACTGGAACGCCACCGGCGATGACGGCCCCTCCAGGATCCAGGTGTCCTTGGTGCCGCCGCCCTGCGACGAATTGACCACCAGCGAGCCGTCTTTCAGCGCCACGCGCGTGAGGCCGCCAGGCACCATCTGCACTTCCTTGCCGCTCAGCACAAAGGGCCGCAGGTCGATGTGGCGCGGCGCGATGCCGCTTTCGACATAGGTCGGGCAGGTCGAAAGGCTTAGCGTGGGCTGGGCGATGTAGCCCGAGGGATTGGCCAGCAAGGCGGCGCGGAATTCCTCGATCTCGGCCTTGGTGGCGGCCGGGCCGACCAGCATGCCGTAGCCGCCTGCCCCGTGCACTTCCTTGACGACCAGGTCCTTGAGGTTGGCCAGGGTGTACTGCAAATCCTCGTTGTTGCGGCACATATAGGTGGGCACGTTCTTGAGGATGGGTTTTTCGCCGAGGTAGAACTCGATCATCTTGGGCACATAAGGGTAGATGGACTTGTCGTCGGCCACACCTGTGCCTATGGCGTTGCACAGCGAGACATTGCCGCTGCGGTAGACGTTGAGCAGGCCCGCGCAGCCCAGCGTGGAATTCGGGCGGAAGGCCAGCGGGTCCAGGAAGTCGTCGTCGACGCGGCGGTAGATCACGTCGACGC
The DNA here is from genome assembly GCF_964252805.1 of Polaromonas sp. LjRoot131. Taxonomy (NCBI): domain Bacteria; kingdom Pseudomonadati; phylum Pseudomonadota; class Betaproteobacteria; order Burkholderiales; family Comamonadaceae; genus Polaromonas; species Polaromonas sp. LjRoot131. The sequence goes on from NZ_CAXUPF020000001.1 coordinate 1,973,283, forward strand.
GTTTCGGGCCGCGCGTGGTGCGCATGTAGACGAAGTTGTCCTTGACGAAAAGGTCCTGGCCCTCGACCAGCTCCACGCCCATCTGCTGCGCGAGGAAGGCATGCTCGAAGTAGGCCGAGTTGTACATGCCGGGCGTGAGCACCACCACCGTGGGTTCGGCCGTGGCCGGCGGCGCCATGCCGCGCAGGGTTTCGAGCAGCAGGTCGGGGTAATGGGCGACGGGCGCGACACGGTTCTGGCTGAAAAGCTCGGGAAACAGCCGCATCATCATCTTGCGGTCTTCCAGCATGTAGCTCACGCCGCTGGGCACGCGCAGGTTGTCTTCGAGCACGTAGTACTCGCCCTCACCCTGGGCGTTGGGCGCGCGCACGATGTCGATGCCGCTGATGTGCGAATAGATGTTGCCGGGAACGTCGACGCCCATCATTTCGGGGCGGAACTGCGCGTTCTGGAAGATCTGCTCGGAAGGAACGACGCCGGCCTTGATGATTTCCTGGCCGTGGTAGACGTCGTGGATGAAGCGGTTGAGCGCCGTGACGCGCTGGACCAGGCCTTTTTCCATGCTGGACCACTCGTGGGCGGGAATGATGCGCGGGATCAGGTCGAAGGGAATCAGGCGTTCGGTGCCGGCGCCGTCCTCGTCCTTGGCGCCGTAGACGGCAAAAGTGATGCCGACGCGGCGGAAAATCATCTCGGCTTCGGCGCGGCGCGCCTCCATCACGTCGGCCGGCTGTTTGGCCAGCCAGCGCTGATAGCCCTGGTAGTGTTCACGGACGCTGGTTTCCGTGGCATTCATTTCATCAAACATCGGTCGGCTCATTGGCTTGATCTCCAGCAAGTATTTGCTCAGGGCATTGTTTTGACGTAGCTTAGCAAGTTATGCGCCAAGGCGGCGCGCGCCCACTTTATTTTTAACGTACAGGCACATGATGCCAGTAGCGTTTGCCCTCTTCCCGCTGGCAGCGCAGGGCGTCAGGATGCCGGCTGTCCCATAGCGCCGCGCCGCAGGGTGCGGATTTCACGAGCCGTATGCCGCGTGCCTCGTAACGCGCCGCCACAGCCTCGGCCGGGTGGCCGAAGCGGTTGCGGTAGCCGGCCTGCGCCATGGCCCATTGCGGCTGCACGGCGTCGAGGAAGGCGGTGGTCGATGAGGTCTTGCTGCCGTGGTGGGGCACCAGCAGGAAGTCGGCCTTGAGGCTGGCCGGCGCACTGGCGACGAGCGCGGCTTCCTGCGGCGCCTCAATGTCGCCCACCAGCAAGGCTGTTCGGGTGCCGTTGGAGATGCGCAGCACGCAGCTCATGGCATTGGGTTTGCTGGCCGCGCCATAAGCCTCGGCAGCCGGGTGCAATATCTCGAACCGCACGCCATCCCATTCCCATTGTTGGCCGGCCACGCAGCGCTCAGCCTTGCGCAGGGCCTGCAAGGGGTGCGTGTCTTCAATCGAACTGAGCAGCCGGGCCGCGGGCTGCATCGCCAGCACGGCAGCCGCCCCGCCGATGTGGTCGATGTCGCGGTGGCTGATCATGAGGATGTCCAGCCGCTCGCCGAGCGCGCGCAGCAGCGGCACCAGCACACGGTGACCGGCATCGCTTTCGCGCGAAAAGCGTGGGCCGGCGTCATAGAGCAGGCTGTGGGCCGCGGTGCGCACCAGCACCGCATTGCCCTGGCCGACGTCGGCCGCCAGCAGCTCGAACTGCCCAGGCGCGACCCGCAGCGGCTGCCAGAGCAGCACGGGCAACAGCAGCGGAATGCCCAGCCCTCGCCAATGCCAGGGCAGGCGCGTGGCCAGCAAACCGCCGCCCGCCACACCCGCGGCGGCGCACCACAAGGGCGCCGCAGCCACGCTGATGGAGGCCATAGGCCAGCCGGCGAGCCATTGCAGGAATAGCGCCAGCACACTGACGCAGCCCGCCGTCGCAGCCCAGGCTGGCGCCCACAGCACGCCCAGCAGGGCCAACGGCGTGACCAGCAGGGTCACGGCCGGAATGGCCACCGCATTGGCCAGCAGGCCGACCAGCGAGACCTGGTTGAACAGCAGCAGCGACAAAGGCGTGAGCGCCAGCGTCACCACCCATTGCTCGCGCAGGGCGCGGGCCAGGCCGGCCAGCCAGCGCGGGCCGAACCGCCGCCATCCCGTCTGCGGCGCGCCCGAAGGGCCCGTCCTTTCGTCCCGCGCATGGCCGGCGCCCGCATCCGTCGCAAACAGCACGCCGACGGCCACAAAAGAGAGCCAGAAGCCGGCCTGCATCAGCGCCCAGGGGTCCAGGGCCACCACCACGGCCATGGCCAGCAGCCAGGTCTGCGCCCACGGCCATTGCCGGCCGCCCTGGCGCAGCAGGATCACCGTGGCCAGCATCCAGATGGTTCGCTGCGCGGGCACGCCCCAGCCTGAAAACAGCGCATAAAGCACCGCCAGCATGAGCCCGCCCAGCGCACCGGCGCCGGCGGCCGGCAGCGCCAGGCACAGGCTGGGTGTGAGGCGCGCGGAACGCCGCCAGAGGCCACCAACCAGCAGCGAGGCGGCCCAGGCAAACATCGTGATGTGCAGGCCGGAAATGCTCATCAGGTGTGCGACACCGGTGGCGCGAAAGACGTCCCAGTCGGCGCGCTCAATGGCGTTCTGGTCGCCGACCACCAGCGCGGCGATGATGCCGGCCCACTGGCGGTTCTCCACGCGTTCAAAAATCCGCTCGCGCACGGCCTGCCGGGCCTGCTCCATGGGGTGCCGCCAGCTGCTGGAAAGTTTTTCGGGTGGCGCGTCCTGCGTGCCGGCACGCACATAGCCGGTGGCCTGTATGCCCTGCTCCCACAGCCACAGCTCGTAGTCGAAGCCATGCTACCGGCAAGATAAATAGCATGGACAGACACCCTACATATTGCACTGTATGGACATAACCAACCCTCTGAAATGAGACATCAGACCGGTTTTGGCTGATTGACTCATCAAAGGCAACGTTTTTCTACAGAGAGTTCGGTTGCTGGTTCGAAATCAACTCACTCGGTTGTGCATAGCAAGTCAAAACGCCATGGCAAGAAAACAGCTTAGAAATTGAGCGACGTTTCTCGCTTTTAGTTGAATTGAACTGGTACTTTATTGTTGCTTATAAAGTATCTAATACACCATTTCATATGCCGATAATTCCTGAAATAGAAACAATGTAAGATTTAGGTGAAGAGTTTGCTGGGTGAATAGCTGGTCAATACCTTACTAGTCAAACCTTGGGAAATTCGATCAACTGTATTTTTCAATGAGCCACATGCAGCGTCAGCTACCGCATGCGAATTTCCACATATCGATCCTTTCAGGTCTTCTACCAAGTGATCAGTGAATGAACCGAACCGGTAACAGTACTTGGAAGAACGTTTAAATATGGCTAGCAATGGCAACACTTGAGCACATCCTGCATACCTCGCACCGATGTGAAGTTATTAATGGCGAAGTGGCCTATATATCGAGCCACAACGCCCAGAACATCGAGAAACTTCCTCAGATCTTTTGGGAGAACCATTTCCCTTGGCAAGAGGCAAACCTATGGGCGCATGATCGCGCAACAAGCGGAGATGTGACTATTGAAACTGTGCAGGTCAACATGCGCGGCCTCGCACACTACGCCGCGTTTCTGGAGTCCAGAGAATTACAGTGGTTCGAATTTCCATCAACTAAGGCAGATCGCTGCTTGGTTCGATATCGAGGTTTCCTGAAGAAAGAGCGAGATCGGGGTGGCCTTGCCCCCTCAACTGTGAGCTCAAGGATGCGCTATGTCATTGCTTTCTATCGATGGGTGCAGGCCGAAGGGCTGTTCAACCCTGGGTGCCGGCTTTGGAGAGACATTCCTGTTTACATTAAATTCTTTGATGCTGTTGGGTTTGAAAGAACCTTGCTTCGAACTACGACCGACCTGTCAATACCCAACCGGACGCGTCCTGGCGAACGATTAGAAGATGGTCTGCTGCCAGTATCAGCGGTGGACCGCGACGAAATTCTTGATTTTGCAAGGGCTCACGCGAACGAAGAGCTTTTTCTTTTTCTTTCCGCTGGCTTTTTCACCGGTATGAGATTAGGAACCCTGTGTGATTTAAGAATCCAAACACTTGAACACGCCGTTCCAGACCCTGCTACGCCCGGAATGCTTCACCTCGCAGTCGGACCAGGCGCCTCACCGCCAGTAAGTACAAAATTTGGAGTAACAGGTCAGGTATGGATAACCCAAGAGCTCCTGAATGAGTTGAGGGAATACGCTTACAGCCCGCGTCGACTGAAAAGGGAAGCGAAGGCCTCAGGAGAGCATAGCAATCTGTTGTTCCTGACTCGTTATGGCAACCCTTACAGCCGTCGCAATTCCGACAGATCCAGCGCCTTGAATGTAACGTTGAGCGAATTTAGGAAGAAAGGCGCAGCACGTGGATTGCATGTTCTGCGTAACTTCCATTTTCATCAATCACGTTGCACTTTCGGCACAGAGTTGGCAAGTATTGCGATCCGGGTGGGAAACGACATCAGCGCGATCGCATTCGTGCGGGACGCCCTTCTTCACAAGGACGAAGCAACAACTTTTAAATACTTAAAGTTTGTCAAAAATACTCCTGTGAAGGAAGCGATGGCCAATGCATTCACTGCCGCGTTTCTAGGGGTCATGAGTCAGAAAAAAAAGCCGCCTGATGTCTAAGCCCATACTGCCTGACCTAACTTTTCCAACGGTCGAATACGGCAAGCTTCAAACGCCATTGAATCTGCGCCCATTGTTATATTTCGGAGGAGCGAGCATCCACGCCGACCAAGTCAACGATTTGCTCGACCGAGGGCAACTGGGCTCCCCTATCGTAGAGCGACTGGAACTGGTCAAGAAGCTGCACGACGAAATCAATGGAGATTTGGTAGGGGGTGGTGCCGCTAGTACGGTGAGAACCAGGATCACCGCTCTTCGTCTATTTTTTACTTGGGCAGAAAAGAACAAGCAAAAACTTAATCTAGATACTGTTGAAGACAGTTTCAAACTCTGGACAGACCATCTTTTGGAGCGACGACGAGTGATTGGAGACGTCCTCCAAAGATCAATTAAATCCGTCGCTAGTTCTGTCGGTCGTTTGCTAGACAAAGTATTTCAACGACGCATCAAGCTACTGAGTGAAACACGTCTTCGCGGACCTCGGTTCGAAAAAGTTGCATGTACACCCCAGATCGACAAGCAAAATCTGACGGACACCTTCAGGTTTGGATACTTCTTGTTGGACGTATGCGATGGTCTGGCTGTTGAATCGATATGGGCTCCGCTCCCCGTGAAAATCGCCTTGCGTACTGGCAAGGTATTGGAGCTGTGGTCGGGCCTGGTCGCCATCGAGAAGTTAGTACGTGGGAGGGATCGTCACACAATAAGTAGAACGTTAAACGCTCGTGATGCATGGAGTGCTGATTTTTCATTCCGCACACGTTCTCCAATTGTGAATCTTCGAATTGAAGCGGAACTGCTGGTGTTCATTTCTCAGACTGGTATGAACCTCGCGCAAGCGCACAGCGCCAGGAATGGTCAATTTCATTACACAAGCCATCTCGATGGATATCAAGTGCGACGTTACAAAGAGCGACGCCATGGTGAAGTGGTGTTTGATATTCACAGCGAATATAGAACAATTTTTGAACGCTATCTTGCATGGCGCAACACCATGTTTCCGGATGACTTAGACGGGCAGCTATTCCCCCTGTTAAGAACGAAAGGGAGAAGCGAAAGTACGCCACCAAAATTTTATGGACTAAAGGTCGTTTGTAAGAAACTTAACGTCCCCTTTTTCAGACCAAGGGCACTACGCAACACGCGGGTCAATTGGCTATTGCGTCAATCCCAAGATCCCGCACTGACTGCTGAGATGGCACAACACACCAGCGAAACGCTGTTGCAGACATACCAAAAGCCCAACCTGCAGATCGCGATGATTGAGATCGCGCGATTTCACAACCGCACGGATCCCTCAATATCCCCACCGGGGCCAGGGTGGTGCGTCTCACCCACCCCATTACCGTTAGAGAACAGCCCAAAAAATGCGACACAACCCGATTGCGTGAGTGCCGCAGGATGCCTATTTTGCAATCATCAGCGCGATATCGATAGTGAAGATCACGTCTGGTCATTAGCGAGCTTTCGTCATCTCAAGGTAGTGGAACTGGCTAACCATCGTCCACCAGACGTGATTGAAGAGTCTCAAAGCCAACCGGCCGCAGCAGCTGTAGATCGACTAACTAGCAAGCTGAAATTTTTTGAAACATCAAGTGAAATAAGAGGGCTGTGGGTACGTGAAGCACTAGCCCGTGTCACTGAAGAAGACTACCACCCAAACTGGGATGGATTCATTCAACTGCAGGATATGAGAACGTGAAGATTAATCTCGCAAACTTTGGGCTAGCTATTGAATCACCTCTGGCAGTTCCAGGTGCATTAAATTTTCGACCATTAAGTTGGCCGCCAAAGCCTGATTGGCCAGTAATGATTGACAAAGATGGAAACATCGTCAGTCGATATGGAGATTCCATCTGGAGGCTCGATCCTTGGGCAAAAAAAGCAGAATGTATAAATTTTTCCGATGGTCGAGTCAGGAAGGGCTCTGAAACTATTGATATTCCGAATGCCGACTTGCTGCGACAAATTGTGGCGTGGTGGATTTGGGGGCCCAAGGGGGTGCGAACCACGGGAGCACTGACTGCAAAATTTACCCAACTCAGACCATTGTTTTCACTCTGTTCAAAAAACGGCATTCTGGCTTCCGATTTGATTCGCTTTCCCGCGGTGGCAGAGCAAATTGCGGGAGAGCTGGGGCCGTCGTATGGAAGCAGTGCATTAACACTGCTGCATGAACTCTATGAGCAAAGAGAATTTCTTGGTTTTACTCTTTTGGACCGGGGTGCGCTGACTTACCTGGAAGCAAAGATTCCGGGTCACGAACACAAACAAACCGCATATATCCCACCACGGATTTGGATGTACCAAGTAAACCGTTTACGCGAATGCCTGGATGATTTTCATGCGCATCGTAATCAGATAGAAAGTTGTTTCAAATTTTGCGTTGCTGCTTACTTAGAAAACTATGGCTCACTTGAAGCAGCTAGTGGCGGTGTAGATCGCACAAATAGGATACCTTTTTCGAAACCAAAAGGCTATGCCCATCAACTAGGTTACAAGTTCCATGGCCCCTTCATGCTTACAGCGAAACGGTTTGGCATCGATAAGTTGCTTTTGCGTTGGTTAGGGTCCGTCGAAAGAACCGAGCAAGAATTTAGGGTGAGCAGTCTGACCAGCTACTTTTCCTTGGTGAGCGGAGCAGGATTGGCATATTTGATGAACTTCTCCTTGATGCGAGTCTCGGAAGGCATGAGTCTTAGAGCAAACTGCCTTGACGTTGAAAACGACCCACGCTTTGGAGACATCTACATACTATCTGGTGTTACGACCAAGACGACGCAAGACGATGACGCCAGATGGCCAACCTCACCGTCAGCAAAGGTTGCTATTGACGCCATGGCGTTCATCGCACGCCTGCAACTGATCTGCGCTACCTCACATTCTGAAGCGAAGTTGACAGCAAGAGACAAGAAAGATCCGTACCTGATCAATCGATGCGCCGCGCCTTGGACTCCAACGTCGCCGAACTATTCTGGCTTCCAACCTTCTAAGCAAGCATATTGTGACCTGAGCATTCGCTTTCCGAAACTCTTCGACTTAGACACACTGCGCATCACGGAAGCGGACCTGCAGGTCGCACGTCTCATTACGCCAACGCTAGATGCAAAAATGTATGCTGTAGGTGAGGTATGGCCTCTCGCCTGGCACCAATTACGGCGGACTGGCGCAGTCAACATGCAGGCATCAGGCCTCATCTCAGATGCCTCCTTGCAGTATCTTCTCAAACACGCGACAAGAGCAATGAGTTTGTATTACGGTCAAGGGTACTCCCGTTTGCGACTGAATGATGCAGCGCGAACGATCTATGTGCAAGCCATGTACGAAGTTTTGGGGAAAGAGTTGGCTCGACTTTTAACGGATCGCTTTGTGAGTCCCCATGGGGAAAAACGTAAGGTGGAAATCGTACGACTCATTAAGCCAAGCGAGGTCAAAGAACTCACCAAGTTGGCAAAAAAGGGCCATATTGGATGCAGGGAAGTTCTGTTGGGGTACTGCATGAAAAAGGAGCCGTGCCCATATGGCGGTATCGACTCGGTGGCGCACTGCGGAGGGGGTGATTCCAAAGCACCTTGTGCTGAAGTTTTGTATGACAAAGCCAAAGCACCAAAGGTCAAAGCGCTAGATCGCATCTTGGATGAGAGGTTGGCAAATGCGCCGCACGGTAGTCCGCTGCAGGAGTCGTTGCTAGCTCAGAAAAAATCTGTGAAGAACTATCAACATGTCATCCAAACCAACTAAGGGAGCGGGAAAGCAATCAGCCGAGGTGGCGTTTAGAAACGCTTACGAGCGTTTAAAAACGGGAAGGCCAATAGTTCTACCAAAGAATACGCCAGTTAGCCAGAACAACGTCGCCAAGGAAGCTGGTGTTGATCCCACCGCTTTGAAAAAATCACGCTTTCCAAGTTTAATCTCCGAGATACAACACTATGTCGCCGAGCATGGAGCCGACACACCGGTATCGGCGCGTCAGGTGATGCTGAAACAGCGCAGGCACCGACGCGGTTTAAAAGCTCAAATCTTCGATTCCTCTGTTCAACGAGATCATCTTGCAAGTCTATTGAACAAAGCTAATGGAAAAATTGTTGAACTCACCAATCGTGTATTGGAGCTCGAGGCCAAGTTACCCCCATCCAACGTCACGGACTTGGCTGGCAGAAAAATGAAACGACTGTAGCGGCCTCGCCCGCAAATTTGATACATAAGTTGATTGTCAGTTGACATTAGGCTAAGCGATAAATTTTCACCTAGGAGCCGCAATGTCAAATTCGTCCCAGCCTTCAGTTCATTCGACGCAAACGAGTTAATAAGGGAAATTGAATGCTTCGCATCAGCAGTGAAGACGCAACCAAAGGAATTGTGCGACTTGCCCCATGGGGGACCGAGGAAGAATCCGTTCCCTGCTTAGTATGGGTTGATCCAGACCCTGATGGTCTAACCGGGAGATTTTGCAAAGTACAAGACGAGTCGGGGAATCTTATTAGCGCGGCAACTGTAAGAGGGTTGCGTGCTTTGGCGAAGAGATTTAATCTGAAACTCAGTGAAGAGTTTTATGTTCCTTAATCACCAAGGTATATCGTGTTGCGCTATGCAGCCAAGGCTTCCGCTCAGCTAACCTTTTGCCGCTTTAAGTTTCACACTCCGGGAGGTCAGCCAAAGACCTGCGCCCACTTGGCGGCTCCTGTTGGACAACTTCCACTGATTCGGTGCCGTCCTCAAGTTGCACTACTTCTACTTCGACAGGCTTTTCAGTCAGGTAAGCCATAACGCGATGCCCCCTTTTGATGAGCCCAACCACATCTTCGGGTTCAATGGAGTGAGCTTCGTATAGGTGGTAATCCGGTGGCTCAGGCGCATCGAGGCACTGGATCGTAACCTCGATCAACTTTCCGCCTTGGTACAGGCTTTGGCCTATGACGTATTCAGACATACTTTCACTTTCTTGATCTATATCTACAAGAGCAACGGCATGCTGCCTGCTTTAGGAGCGACAACCTTTGGAGCGGCCACTAAGCGGTCGGCGGGGTACTGTCGCATGAAGTCCATGCTTTGGCTCGGCTCGGCCTGTAGCCAGTCATCGTAGGCTCCAACCGGCAGGATCACCACCATGCGCTTTTCATCTTCGGCTCGGTGAAAGTTCTTCATCAGCGCGTGATCATCGGCGTTGACCGTCAACATAGTGAAGCTGTACAAGTCGCCCGTCGGAGATTTCCAGACCGACCACAAGCCCGCAATCCCCATGGGTTCACCCTCTGCCCTGGCAATGCGGGTTGAGACCGGCTTGCCGCCGCGGTGGTCCGGCTCATAGATTGCATCAGCAGGGATGATGCAATGTTTGCCCGAGCGCCAGGCGTCCCGAAAGCTCGGCTTTTCGGTCACCGTCTCACTGCGGGCGTTGTAGGTGTTTCTGGCCAGCTTTTCATCCTTGGCCCAGTGGGGTAGCAGCCCGAATACCCCGGCAATCGCCTCGCGTTCGGGCACAGCTTCGTCACCGCTACCTGCCTCTTTCGGCCTGCGGATGAAAACACCTTTGTAACCAGGCCACATATCGAGCTTCCCCTGCTCTTGGGGCGGCTCAACATTAAAGGCCGTGCGGTATTTTTCCGCGTTTCGCAGAGCTTCAAAGTTGCTGCACATGGTCAAACTTTAACCTTCGCCATATACTGGATGCATGTACAGTATTATGCCGCAAGATGCCGTCTGCTTCACGCAGGGCCCCAGCCTACTCGTGGCCTGGGTAGAAGGCACGGTTCCGGCTGGATTTCCGTCGCCGGCGGCAGACTTTGCGGTCAAACGCCACGATCTGAACGAGCTATTGATCACCCATCCCGCCGCAACATTCATGTGGAAGGCACGCGGGTTGTCCATGATCGAACTAGGTATCGCAGATGGTGACATTCTGGTGGTCAACAGGGCACTAAATCCGAGGCACGGCGACATTGTGGTGGCGGAAATCGATGGCGATTTCACTGTGAAACAGTTCTACCGCCGCAATGGGATGGTCCAGCTACGGGCTGCCAATGCCACCTTCCCCCCAATTCTTTTCCGAGACGGCCAAACCATGACCATATGCGGAGTGGTTTCCGCCACCATCAAGCGTTTCAAGTGATGCCATGTTTGCACTTGTCGATGGCAACAACTTCTATGTGAGCTGTGAGCGAGCTTTTCGTCCCGACTTGAAGAATCGGCCAGTTGTAGTGCTGAGCAATAACGATGGGTGTGCCATAGCGCGGAGCAATGAAGCAAAGGCTCTTGGGATCCGTATGGGGGCGCCGTGGTTTGAATGCCGGCAGCTCGCAGAAGAGCATGGCGTAGTGGCGCTCTCGGCCAACTTTGTGCTCTACGGAGATATGAGCGACCGCATGATGTCTGTGGCGGGTGGGTTAGGCCCAGGCCAGGAGATATACAGCATTGACGAATCGTTTATTGACATGGCTGGGGTCAAAGGCGATCTGACGGCGCGGGCGCGGCGGGTACGGGAGCGCGTTTTGCAATGGACCGGCATCCCCACAGGCATAGGCATTGCGCCCACCAAAACCCTTGCCAAACTGGCAAACCACATCGCTAAGAGCGCTGACCGCAAGGCTGGCAGCTACCCCGCAGAGCTTGCCCGTGTCTGCAATCTGGCCAGCTTGCCGGCCGCGGACCTTGATGCCGTGCTTCAGGCTACAGAAGTTTCAGAGGTGTGGGGCGTCGGGCGCCGCATCGCGGCTCAGTTGAATGAGGCTGGTGTTCATAGCGTGCTGGACTTGGTGCAAATAGACCCCGCTACCGCGCGCAGGCGCTGGAGTGTGGTGTTGGAGCGGACTGTGCGGGAACTGCAAGGCCAGCGGTGCATCACTCTAGAAGACCAACCGGCACCCAAGAAAGAGATTGCATTCACCCGAAGCTTTGGCGGAGCGGTAACGGAGTTAGCGGACCTAATCGCCGCAGTGACACGCTTCGCTAGCGGTGCAGCGGTGAAGCTGCGCGCCCAAGGCAGTAAGGCCGGCCAGCTCCAGGTATTCGCCCACACCAGCGCTTTCCGGCCAGGACCAAAGTACAGCCGAAGCCTCATCCTGCCGTTGCGGCGACCAACAGATGACACCGTGGCGTTAGTCAATGCGGCGGTGCGCGGCATTGAAGCCATCTACCGCCCGGGTTTTAATTTTTCCAAAGCGGGAGTGATGCTGCTTGATCTGCAGGACGGCAATCTGGAACAAGGGGAGCTGGAGCTGCAACCTGAGGCTCCGACACGCGGTCATCTGATGGATGCGCTGGACAAGTTAAACAACCGCTATGGTCGAGGGACTGTGGTGGTGGCTAGCGCAGGTATGAAGGGACCGCAGCGGGATTTCGAGATGAAACAGAACCTGCTGACGCCGCAATACACAACCTGCTGGGACGACCTCCCAGTTGCAAAGGCCTAACGTTAGGCACAGCCGAAAGATATTCAATGCCTGACGGCCCAGACGATTACTCGAGGAAAACCGCATGGAGGCGACGTGACCTCAAAAAAACGCGAACCTAGAGTGAAATTTTCCTTTTCCCGATCTTTTTGGCCAACCGTCTCAAACCGAGCCAATTCAATACGGCCTTGACTCTGCGCCAACGTGTGGCACGCGCAGACAGCGCATTCATCACCCCAACTAAGTCCTCAGGCCGAACCGCCTGAATTATGCTTGCCGCAGATTTTTTGACCGAGTTATTTTTTACCTCGTCAATGCCAGGCACTTTCGAAAAGTCACCAGCCCATTGCTGAAGCAGGTCGCGCGAGATTTCAGCCTCTGCATGTTGAAAAATTATCGAATTTGCTACACGCTTTTGCTCTTCAGTGCAGCTTGACTCCCTGACAGCTCGCCTGTGCCAAGCTAGCATGTCAGCCGCCTGCAGAGGCAAAACCTCTTCGTCGTCCCGGAATATTGGCGGCCCACCTAAAACAGCCCTAACCCATGGAGCGGCCATTTGCTTCATTGGCTCGTACCATATGGCTGCATTAGACCCCACGTTTCCCTGCACATCGAAGACAAAATCAACTGGGCCCTTTAAGCCCAAGTAGTCAACCAACCTTCCCGATTGAATTAGGAAAAGATGGAAGCAGTAGCCATAGGGATGCTGCAGGTCAAGCGGAGCATGCGGCTGCAACACTTCTTTGAAGTCTTTAGTACTGATTGAGCACTCGACAGAAATCGGTTTGTATTTCTGAATTACCTGAGCCAAGCGTTCGATTTTTGCCGCCCGCGCTGCAGGAGACCATCGATGAAATGACTGGCTCATGTGCAACGACTTCAATGGAGGCGCCTCATTTAAGGCCGCGGCCCAGTCGCTGCTAAACAACTTCCAAGTTTCTACGCGATGGATATAACCGGCCAGAAATAGCCTCTTGTCTTCGCCAACGCTCCCCGAGTCATCTACAAATGCCTGAAGCACGCACTGCCCTTAGTGGCGCGCTTCGCGAATGGATATCCGCACAAGATTTGGTCAAATAGCTGGTGCCTTTGCCTAAGCGCGATGGCACTCATAGTAATGGATAACTAACGACAATGTTCGATTATCGATAGCTAGCGCTTTGTCCGATGGACACCCAGAAGGCAGATCCTCCCTTGGCCTACCCCACGCGCCATCCCTGGGCCTCATCTAATTAGAGGAGGCATTTGAAACCCGGTTAATTGGCGCGGGCATTGCCGCCGGCGTGGAAGCGGCAGCCGAGGGCGGGTCCACCGCAGACCTGACGGTGCGGCTACTTGCCTGCCTTTATGTGCCTGTTGTATCGTGGCGTGTCAGCGGTATTTAACAACACGCTATCCGAGACAGGTGAGAATCCGGTATGCCCAAAAACTTACCAACCGCCGCCCAAGCTTGGGAAGAACTCACCTTCTTCTCGATCGACACTAATCTGATTCAGGCTGCAGGCTATAACTTTGCGCAAGGCGCACTACATCAGCTGCCGAATCAACTGCCCAAGTCGATCGGACTGCAGCTGCCGGAGATAGTGGTCAGCGAGATCGTGAAGCATCGGATGGATCCGGTACTTAAGGCACACAAGCAGCTACAAGGTGCTGCTGATGAACTGCATCGGCAGACAACAATTGACGTCTCACAAGTCCGTAACTCTGTTGACAAGCTCAACGCCATTGAGGTAGCCACTCAGCAGTTCACCCAACAGGTTCACGACTATGCGGCCCTGTGTCGAGGCGCCGTTTTGCCCACGGTGGGTGCTGACGCAGTAAGAAGCCTGTTTGCGGACTACTTCGCCCAGAGGCCGCCATTCGGCCTAAGCGAGAAAAAGAAGTCAGAGTTTCCGGATGCTATGTGCCTATGGCAGCTAGAGCAGTACGCTAACGATAACGACACCATTGGGATCATCGCATCGGACGACAAAGGGTGGAAGCAATATGCGGACGAGTCGGCAACACTGTACTGCGCTGGTTCGATTGACGAGTTGGCGGCGCTCTTCGTTGCGACCAACGAACACGCCGAATCCATCAAGGCGAAGATTGCAGCCGCGGTGCAAGACGGCGGGTCGCCGTTGGATACCGAACTCGCGAACGCGCTTAGGCAACACATTGCTAACGCGGAGTGGGACGCTTCGGAGGCCTACACAGGCTCCTCGCACAGGCTCGAGGCGGATGTCTACGAGGCAAATCTTGTCGAATACAACATCGACGGCGAGATAAGTGTCTGGTCTGCGAAGGGTGAACCTACCACGTGGATCGCCGAACTAACGGTACGCGTCAAGGCGAACATATCCGTGTCCGTTGAGTTCTTTGCCTGGGACTCCATCGACAGAGAGGAGCTGAGTCTTGGATCACAAGAGTTCCCCACAGAGACAGTGGTCGATGTTGAGGTCTTTCTGACCTGCACAGACGTGCACCTGGAAACCGAGCCGAACGACTGGGACACCGAAATCGAGATCGCTGACGGCAGCTACTCCCTAGAAGGATTTGAGGCCGAGCTGGACTACGGCCCACCGGACGACGAGTAATTCAATAGAGCTCCCGCTACCTTAAGGAGGAATAACCCATGAAGAAAATCTTGATGCTTTATCTGTTCGCACTGTTTTCAACTGCTACACAGGCACAGATGATGTTTGGTAATGTAGATTGTGGACGTTGGGTGAAGAACCAAAACGCGATTAACAAAACATGGGTCGCCGGCTTCGTAAGTGGTCTCTCTCTCCAATATGCTGCTGCAAATCCGAATGCCCGCGACCCACTAGGTGAAATAACGTCCTTCGATCAGATAAATGTTTGGCTGGACAACTGGTGTCGGGATAACCCGCTAAAAGACGCAAGCGTAGGGCTCTACTTCTTGTTTGAACAGTTGAAGAAGAAGTAGCCAATCAGTATGTTTGGAGGCATGTGGACAGTCACTCTCGATCAGCTATCTGCGCGATATCAATTTGCGCAGGGACGCTACGAAGCTCGATGCACGTCAGCGCGCAAGAACGATCTTCTTAAAACGATCTTCTCCTAGAAACTCAAACTTTCTTTGAAAGAGCGCGGCCAACTTGGCATCGGCGGTCGCAAAAAAGATCTGCTTGCGTGTCCCTACTGCCAGATCGCGCAGGTAGTCGAGAAACGAAAGAGCATTCAGATCATCTATGTGGGCTACTGGATCATCGATCAACATCACTGGTGGTGCACGCTCGGCGCTGCGATTCAGCGCCAGGAAAATCGACAAGGCGAGTGCCGCTCGTTGCCCTGTGCTCACCTGATTGACGCCACGGTCATGATTCCCTTCGCGAGTTGACAGCAAGGCTTCTCCGTGAAAATCTCCCAGGACATACTCGGCCGGCGAGTGAATCCTCGCAAAGATGTCGCTGACATTCCCGCGAATGGATTCGAGCGCCTCCTTTGTTGCCTTTTCCAGCGAGTGTTCTTGGATGACGCGCGACAGAACGTCATTGGCCTTTGAGAAATTCTCCCGGCGCGCGGACAGGTCTCGCAATTGCTCCGTTGCTTCGTGCAGTTCCTCGGTCTTCTTGCCCAGATCGGTTCGCGCTGTCACCTCACTGCGTTCAGCGTGCTGCGCACGGTCAAAGGCCTCGATGGCTTGCTCGATCGCAAGCTGAAGCGTCTCGAACGGCTGATCGACCTCAAGACTGATCAGTTCTTCCGCCTCCCGAATGAAATCCAGCGACGCCTTGACCGAACTCGATGCGCGGTCCACTGTTGTGACCACTTGAGCCGGAGCCACTCCTTGAGCGGCCGCGATCCCCGCGTCCGCAGCAGCTTGGGCCGCCCGGCTTGCCAGTTCTGTCAAGCGTTCGCGCAATTCCGAACTCGCGCTCTGATCTTTCTCCAAATCCGCCCGCCACGCTTCAAGATGGCGGTTCACGACGTCCAGCTCGGCCACGTTCTCTTCGGAGCCGATAATGGCTGCGGCCGCGTTGCGAACGTCCTCGTATCCAACCCAGTCCGTGCCGAATCGACTCAGCGAATCGGTCGCCGATTCAAGCCGCTCAAGTTCAGCGGTCAGGGAGGCAAGTTCGGTATTTTTGGCAAACATCTGCTCCCTTAGTTCGCCGGCAATCGCCAAATCGGATGCGCCGCTCGAAGTGGCATAACGCTCGAGGGATTTGAGAGATGCAAGTGCATCACGCTCGCGCTCGGCGCGCTGCCTAGATGCCTGAACGGCCTGACGCAAACCATCTGTCAAGGAGGGATCCTCGGCTGCGACAAGCGTACTGATCTTGCGCAGTAGCTCGTCGTCGCTATGAAATGTTCCGCACACAGGGCAATGTGTTGAGTCACCCGTCCGGTCGATGACGGACTGGGCGACCTCGCGAAGATCGACTCGGAGAGCCGCGAGCGATTGACCGATTCGCTCACGTTGCTGAAGGCTTTCGATGCCAGTGCGTTCTTGTTGCTCGGCGAGCTCCAAGTTTGTTGCTACGGCCTCTTTCGCATCGCGGATTGGGCGTGATGCGTACTCCGTTGGTAGATCCACGACAGCATCCGGGGATTGACCTCCAAGTGCAGCACGCGTCGCCGCGACTGCCGCCTTCACACTCTGAAGTGATGCCGCCAGCGAGGGAACGCCTGCCTCACAGTAGGATGCCCAAAGCTGGATAGCTTGAAGTGATGCCTGGCGTTCCTTTGCGAGCACATCACTGGCGACTAGTTCATCACCCGCTATCCTGTACTCCTCGGCTACAAGGCGTATCGCTGACAGTGTTCGTGCGAGCACCGCGGACCGATCATGCAAGGCCTTCACCGTTGTCGGGATGGACGGAGAAACAGAGAGTGCTTGGCGAATGCCGCGGGAGAGGGATTCCAGATGAGTGCGGTCGGATTGATTCATAGGAGCGCCGTCGTCGGCAAGCGACCATTTGGCCCCGAGGTCGCGCAGACCCGATCTAAACGTTTTAGCAAGAGCCGTCGACTCCGTCGGCGTTCCTTGGAGGCGCTTAACCTCATTGCCCAACAACTCCGTCTGCTTGAACAGGATCGGAACCCGTTCATCAGCACCAAGGCTCTTGGCCAAAGACTCATCGAGAAGTTTCGTGAGGTAGGTCCACAGTGTTGACACCTCCGGACCTACCAGCAGCAGACTCAAATCTTCCTTAATCTTTTCGGCGTTCGTCTCACTAGAGAGGCGAAAAGCCGCATCGGTGTCAAGAAAATTAAAACGTGTAAATGCGTGCGTGATCGCGCTGGACTGCTGATTGGAACGGCCATACCAAGCAAGGTTACGTGCTTTGATAGTCGCGGCAGCAGTAGTGCTCTTAACTTGTACAAGAGTGCCGGTCGGTGTGAGGATGTCGCCTTCAATATCGCGAAAGACGGCTTCGGGATCTCTGCGAACACGTCCACAGTAAAGTGCCTCGACGGATTCAAGAAGAGAAGTTTTGCCGGAGCCGTTCTGACCAAAGATGAGATTGACGTCACCAAAAGAGAACACCCGGCCACTGATTGAGGGACGAAACTCTCCGACGCGGAAAGTTCTGAGTAGGCCTGTGCCAAGAGGGTCATCCAATGCCGGTGTCACTTTTGCGGCTGTATTGGTTTCGGCGACGAATGCCTCTCCGCTACCAATCAGTTCTAGCATGCGCGTGCGCGGGCGCTGCTCCAGCACCACGCCGAGCGATGCGGCCTGCAAAAGTTCGGCCCATCGGCTGCTCGCGTCGTCGCTGACGTCCGCTGCCGTTGCGCGCGTCGACACATCGTCTAGACGGCCCAGCAGATCCTCTTCCGAGAGAACAAACTTTCGAGCGAAATGCCGGTCTCCCTCGATTCGCGCCTTCGCCTTGAGGAACTCCGCGTTTTGGCGGGAGTTCGGTCCAGCCCAGAAATACAGATAGCTGTTCCACCGTTGGTCACCGTCGGCCTTGAAGAAATCGGTGCCGAGCAGACGTTCCTGGAAATTGGATAGTTCGCGCCATCGTTCAACCACGTGATCCGACAAATCGACATATGCCGTGGCGTAGGCTTTGCCACCGTAGTGGCGCTCACCCCGTAGGATGCCATTGCCAAGATCCTTGACGTCCGCAAGTCTCTCGCTGATCGCACGACGCACTGTTTCTGCTGCATCAGCCATGAATATCTCCCGTATCTTCTAAAGGTGGAACAGCCATGAAATCGGTCTTGTCTTCCATGGCGTCGTCGAAACGAGTAAGCGCTGCGATGGGGGCGAATCTGGGCTGGCCGAATTCGCGGTAGATGATGCACAGCCGTGTCTGGTGTGGTCCGCCGGCTTGGCGGAGCAGTTCATACAACATGTCCGCTTTGTTCTCCAGGTCACGCGCCGGTGGCGACTCTCCCAGATAGACGACTAGCGTCGGCAGGTTGTCGACGGTGAGAACATTGAAGTGGGGATTGGCCCTTGTCCATCTCACGGTTGAGCCTGCATCGACGCCAACGACCTGCGGTGGCCAATAGTCGCCGTTCAACAGCTCATGGTGAATCTGTCCGACGGGCGTGAGCCTTTCGTGCCTGAATCCGTTTGCCGCAACGTCTTGGACCACAGTAATCCGCCGTACTACTTCATCTTCGGCGATCTGGCACGAATCAATCTGCTGAATTGAGTGCCAAGCCTCACGCCCGGAAATGGCGCCCGCGCTCAAGGCAAGTACCCGTTCGATGGCAAGCGGATCAGCCTCGGCCAGTACATGCGCTAATGCAACCTGGGCTGGCACATTGCCGGCGACGAAGGCATTAAAGCCGGTCTCGGGTGCGGCTGCTTCTGGTGTCCAAGTCGTGGTGGCTGTATTCCATTCATAGCGCTGAACTGTGCCGGGGCCATTGCGGTTGGCCATGACCGCGTTTCCCAACGTGAGCAGTTTGGGAACCAGAAGTTGAAATACGGCCTCGTCATAGTGAAAGAGAAGCGCGTGACGACGTTCCTTCATGTAGGCGTAATACAAGCCTTGGTTGTGATTTGGAATGACAACCGCATCGTCGGATGAGCACTCTTCTGCAGGGCAGTACCAGGTAGACCCTGCGATGTTGTTCCACGCTTCAATCGGAGTTCCAGGATCGCCGTGCTGAATGATCGAGTGTGCCCAGTTGAGACAGACAATATGGCAGTTCGTTGCTCTTGCGTCGATTCCAAAAGTCGTCGCGCGGTAGCGCCGGTAAGCGGTGTTCCTGGGACTGGGATTGAGTTGGATATGAATGAGCGTCGAACGATCATTGAAATCGCTTAGCCATTGGTCAGTCAGCGCGAAGGCGTCGGAACAAATGATGACTGCTGCCGTTAGGTGCCCGGTGTTGCCCCTGAATCGATATATCAGTGATCCCCGTCGCAGCAGACCTTCCTCGAAGAAGATGTTGTCGCGAGATGGAAATGTCTTGAACTGAACTAGCGCAACCAACTGCACCGATTGGTCTTGTCGGATTGCCTGAAACAGTAAGACGACCGGGTCAAGGAGCGCTCGATCGAGCGCAAGACCAGCCCATGGTTCATGCAGTACCAGGCACTGGCCGGCGACTTCTTGTTTAAACTGTTCAAGGCCAGCTTCCGTGATGCTTTCGCTGCCGAGGACCCATAGCGCATCGGTGGCCGGAGTCAATCCGCCTTCAATAGCGCCCTTCAGCGCCCTCCAGGGCAGAAAATATTCCGGCGTGACCGCAAGATGCGCTCCGCTTGCGCGAGCAAGTTCTAGGAAATTTCGACCCTTCGCTGAAGCCACATCGGATTCAAAAGGGCCGATTCGTTGGTTGCTCGCGAAGATCGGGCCACTAGGTTGCATCAATAACGTGGTGTATCGCCTTTCGGTTGGGCGCAGCATTTCCAAGTCGGGCGGCAACAGGCCGTGATCCCGCAATACGTCGGCAACGTCTCGGGTCGGCATCTAGCGCTGCGTCTCGATATAAAAGACATGCTCACTTGTGAGCGTCTGACATGCGGTCATCGCTTCTTCCGATCAGCACGGGGAGGTGCACGATTGATGTCAAAAGGAAGGGCTTTGTCCGTCGCGACGCGGACCAACGGCATCCGAATGGCACCCGAAACGGACAAGCCTATCTCGGCCAAGACGGTGGCGGCTTCCTCCTTGATGTGCCTGTCAATGCGGGCACGAACAACATCGGCATTGGCCATCGGCATGCACTTGGAATTGTGGAACTACAGTGTGGCTCAATTGAGCTTGCGAGTCACTTACTTTTTGTCACCGAGGGCATGGCCAGTTGATTTGTTCATAAGCTGTCGCTGCTCTCGCACGCGTCCATAGCTGGACTTGCCTAAGGTTTTATCACTCCCAATTTCCCTCTGCTTTTAAAACAAGCAGGGTAGTACCACCATAGGCCAAATTTTGGTGGAACTCAGCAGCCAGGGGCGGTTTCGGGACCATCTCCTCCAATTGGAGGGGGCGCCGAGCAAGTCCACAAGTCACTATGTGGGTCGAGGGCTGGGGCGCCATAAGACGCCAGGGATCTAACGAGATAAACACACCCATACATTAGACAAAAGGCCGGCTACAGTGCACAGATGATCAAGCGATCCGTATAACTGCAAACCTACAACTCCGAAAGACAACTTGGCTGGACGCAAGCAACATTACCTGCCGCAGCATCTGCTCCGAGGCTTTGAGGCATCGAGAACTGGCAAGAAGTCTCAAGTGGTTGTTAACAAGAAGGGGACGACAGCGTACAAGACTTCAACCGAAGGTGTCGCTGCCCAGCGCGACTTTTATTCGCAACCTGGCGACGGAGTCACTGACACGCTGGACGACATCATCACCGACTTTGAAAGTACCATTTTTAACCCGTTTCTCGATCGAGTCAGAACCGCGCCACCCAATGAGCCAGTGGATAGTGAGGACGCGGCCAGCGCCGTCGTTCATCTAACCATAAGGGCCGCGCACCTTCGTGGATCGTTTGCCCATCTCGCACGGAAGATGGTCACTCGATTCGATGAAATACTGAAGAATCCAGAACACGTCCGAGAGTTATTTGGCGTTGACTCTACGAGCCCAAAATCTCTTTTGGCAGAAGAAATTCAAAGGACATTCGATGAACTGCCGAGCGCAGCTTTAACTGCAAAGGAGCGGGGAATACTCGAAAAGATGGCGCACTTCAGGGCACGCGAAAAACTCGGCGCGCAGATGCCCAAGTCTGCCACTGTCATGCGCGAGTACCTCTCAATGTTGGAGGAGGCGGTTCCCAATATGGTTGTGCAAGGCCACACAAAGGCTTTGGAGCAGTCCTTAGTTCCCACCGCGCGACTCGATTCGTTGAAAAAACTGCATTGGAAAGTCTTCGCAGTTGAGTCGCCAGATCATTTTGTGCTGCCTGATTGCGTTGCCGTTGCATGTGCGCCTTCCGGCCAGCTTCAGCCTGTTGCCATGAGCCCAAATGAGGAAATTTCTTGGATCGCGATGCCCGTTAGTGCGACTCAGGTGTTGGTCGGATACGGGGGGCAAGAACCGCCAATATTATCGAACCTGAACGAGCATTTCGCCAAGTGTTCTATAGAATTCTTTGTCAGTTCGATCCTCAGGCCCGATATTGAAACGCTCACTACGCACATCGGCGAAGCACTCGAACTCGCGACCCGTGACCTTATGGAGGAAAGCTTTGCCGCGGTGCGTCCTGTAATTGAGAAGCCGGTCGTTGAGATAAGCGCCTCCGACATACGAAATGTCCCGGTAGTCGTCCGATCAGGCGCCAACGCGATGAGAGACATCAGTGATTCGATCCGGCAGATATTTACCCTGCAGTGCGGTGCACGTGAAGCGGATCGTCTGGAATCGATCGTCGTTACAAACGATGTCCCTGGAGAGGTCGCACGTCTTTTCGGCCGGGATCTGTGGCCTTATGAAGCGGCGGTGACTATGCCCGGAACAGTGGAACTCATCCCTGGCACGACGCCCCTTACGCTGCGCCTGCTCTTGCCGGAATCGACTGGGCACCTATTGTTGGCCGAAGACGAGAGCCTGAGGCAATCAGCTACCTTGGTAGTCAGGCGCCTATTAGGGCGAGTGAGTTACCTTGATCACTGGTTTAGTTATCTCGCTCCTCTGGCGGACGGGCGTGTGTTTACAGCGAGACAGCACATTGCCTTGAACTTAATGCGGCGGTTTACCTCGCTTTACTATGGCTCCGTCGAGGTTGCGCTGGTGGCCACCGAGAATGACTTGCACAACGGCGAGCCTCTTTCTGGTCATGCTGTAACCACCGCCCTGGCTGCACTCGAAACCGCTCGCCATCAATTCCAATCGCACAAGAATGTAGATGCGCTGGTGGTGGACCTTATCCCAGCGATTGACATGCTGCTGGGGACACTTGCTGGATATTGCGGACAGCACCCACATGACTCTGAAAATCGTCCGATATTGCAAACTTCTCTCACCTGCGAACCCCTCGTTCACGCTGGGCTTTGGGATTGGGCGCTTCTCTTCAGGCGGGACTTGAATCGACACCACCAATCATTAACCCGTAAATCATCATCTGTAGACCAAATGCTCGCTCTGTCGGAGCATATGGAGCGGGTGCTTTGGCAGATTGGGATATTCCTCTCGGACATCGAGGAAGGCAAGATGTGGGTCGATGTCTGCGACGACGAGCGGCTGAAGATGGTCAAACAGGCTCTGAACTCTTAGTGACAGGGATACTCGCAACTACATCTGCCGAGCTTTATTGGTGCCAGGAGGACGAAAATGACTTTAATCGACAATCGTTTTTGGTTGAATAGCCTGACGCACTCTGCGTCGTTGGGAACGAAGCTCTATGAGTTTTATTAAGCTTTTCGTCAATCTATTGAGCCCTTCAAAGGCGGCTCCCGCGGAAGTTATCGCACCCTTAGAAAGCGTTGACCTAACCCGCTGGGCGCCACCCAGGCGGCCGCCTGAGCGCAAGGGGAAGCGCAAAACTCCCGAAGAGCTAGAAGCCGAGCGCTCAAGTCTGGCGGCACATATGCACGATCTTGCAGAGAAGCGAATTTCAAGGGACTTTTCTCGAGCGCAGGCTGCCGGCATCACACACTATCGTTGGCGATCCTGCGGGCTGAATGGCGGTGCTTGTGCCGCGTGCCTAAGTAGAGAAGGCAAGAAGTTCCGACTGGATAGTCGACCCGATCACGGTCATCCGGGAGAAGGAACGTGCGGCGAACGAGGCTTTTGCCGTTGCTACCCCGAGATGATCATTCCTGGGTTCAAATAGGCTGGTTTGAGTCTCAGTTGCAGGGAAGAACGATTCTCTATAGTGCAAATCGGCAACTAAACCGTAAGGTTTTTCTGCCTTGCGATCGCAAGTCGTGCCGAGAGCATGGCAATGTAAAAAGCGGGAGTAAAAATTGAAGCCAGTCCGTTTGCATCTTCATCGCACTTTTCTAAAAAGCAAAGCAGAGAGTACATCGGACAACATTGAAGAGTTCGGCGAAGACTTTTCGTCCTACTTTTCACGAGAAGTAACCAACTGGAACGACTTGATGGCCAAGCCACTTGTTGTTGTCTTAGGTGAGGCCGGCTCAGGAAAAACTTGGGAGTTTGAGGATCAGGCGAAACGCTTGGCCCTTGAAGGTAAACATGCCTTTTTCATACCTCTCACCAAGGTCACGTCCGTGGCTTCTTTTCTGAAAGCATTGTCAAGTCGACAGAGAGCATACAGAGAGTGGGTCCATTCAAATGAAACGGCGCATTTCTTTTTGGATGCCGTAGACGAGTCACGACTCAACGGCACCACGGTGCTGGAAAACGCACTTCAAGTCATCATGGATCAGCTACGCCCTCGCGCGGCGCGAATAACAATACTTCTGTCATCACGAATCTCTGATTGGCAAATAGCAGTTGTCAGAGATCTGGTCGACACTCAGGTTCGCTCTGTTATGAAAGCAGCCAAGTCACGTAAAGAAATAACTTTGACCAACGCAAGAAGCATTGCAACTTCTGCTGTTAATCAGGACGTGCAGTTGGAGGTTTTCCGACTGGCTCCGTTGTCGAATCAAGAGGCAAAGAGATTGGCTCAAGAACACGGAGCAAACCCCGTGGACGACTTTTGGCGCGATGTAGAAGATGGGGACTACCAATACATGGCGGGGCGACCAAGAGACGTTGAATGGCTGGCAAAGAGATGGACCAGGCTGAGAAAACTTGGTGAATACACCGAGCTCATTGAGGATGCGGTTACTCAACGACTTGCAGAGCGCAACGAAGGCTACATTGATGCTGGCGCATTACTTTCCCACGAGATGCTTCGTATAGGTGCGGAGCGTATTGCGGCCGCAATAGTCTTTTGCAAGAAACACTACGTTTGCTTTCCAGGTGAAGATCCAGGTGATTCTGATGTCGAGGTTGTAGCCACCCTACCCGAGTGGGATGTCAAGGAACAGAGAAGGCTGCTTGGAGTTGCGATTTTTGATGAGGCGACGTATGGCAGAGTTAAGTTCAACCACCGTTCGGTCCGAGAGTATCTTGCTGCCCACTGGGTGAATCGCCGGATAAAGGAAGGTTTGCCAATCTCCGATGCGGTAAACCTCTTTGGGGGAAACCCCTTTGGAGAGTCCGTTCTTTTGAACTCCACACGCGCCACCCTGTGCTGGTTGGCAGCAATAAATGTAGAGGTTAGAGAGTTTGTGATTGCGAATTTTCCAGAGATGCTGATGTTTGAGGGTGACCCATTTGCATGGACAGACGCCGAAATTTCAGATGCGCTGCAAGGATATGTGAGGCGACTCGAGGGCGGATTTCGTCCGGATTGGTGGAATGATTTAAGTGAACTTCGCCGAGTTGCACGCCGTATTCCCTCGTCACTTCTTAGCAATCTACTGCGAGCCCACCCCGACTCATATCGAGTTACACCCAAACTTCTAAATCTGGTTTATCACGGCCGTAAAGCGAACTGTTCCAACGATGTATTCGCGATTTATCAACTCAAGGGGAGTCAGTCGCGGTCACGACTTTACGCATTGCACGTTCTTTCCGCGATAGCGACGGCACCGCAACGGCATGCCATTAAGTCGGATTTACTCTCTTTGCGACTTAAAGGGAATGAATATGTTGCCGCAGCTCTGGAAGTCATAGGCATTGCGAATCTGAGTCGCGTGGAGCTGACCAGTCTTTTCCAAACTGCTGAAGAAGAATCAAACTACGGCGGCGGTCCAATGGCACGTGCGGTAGACAGTGTGTTGAAGGTGTGCACTCTTATGGAGGCCGTGCGAGTTCTGAAATCGCTCCTAGCGTCCCTCCCCGTATCAAGAGGGCGGCGACTTCTAACAAGCGATGTGGCAAAAAAGGATGGTTGGAAAATTCATGTCCTGCCAGAATGTTTTGCACGTGTGGTAGAGCAACTCGACGTAAAAGGCGAGAACGCGCCTCAAGTGCTGTTTGATGCTGCTCTTTATATTGAAGAGATTCGACATATCTCACATGCAACTGAGGAGGCGATGAGTCGCATTGCTCGCGCAACGGAAGTTCGACCCGTCTACCGCAGGACTCTCATTGAAACGATCGCTCGAAATGGCTCGGTATCAACGCTCCGTAGTCGACTATTTTATAGATCAAGTGCTCAAATAAGGATTACCTCAGCAGACATCAAGGATGCCGTTAGGTTGGCATCTACCGCAAATGATGTCGTAACACGTGATATTTGGTTTCAGATTGCGAGCGAGCTAGCATTCGACGAAAGGCCAAAGCAGCGGAAAGCGATATTGGATGAGTTGCTGAGAATCGACGGCGCGGAAAAGCAAGGAAGAAAAACGCATATAAGTGAAGAACAACGGCGCATCCGCAGGAGCACAGAACAAAAAACGAAATGGGAGTTTGAGCGCCTCGCTCGCGAGAAGGCCGGGGCTCAGCAAGTGGCCAGCGATCAGCGCCGACTGATTGCAGATATCTCCAGCCTGCGCGACGGAACAAACTTCAATGCCTTGCAGTTTCTAGTAGAGAAATCCGCCAATCACTCTTCTCGTGTGTCATACACAAACGTCAATCCAGAGTCTATAAAAGGAGAATTCGGCAAGAAGGTTGTAGAGGCATTCAGCCAAGGGCTTCAAAAATTCTGGAGGCTCAATGACACCCCGAATGTTCTGGAGTACGAATCTAATTCAGTCCCCTGGATCGGGTTGATAGGATTGGCGAGCCTTAATCACGCTTTCGCGTGCGGGCTCAGTATTCCTGCCCTATCTGACGATGACTTGGAGAAAGCGTGCCGCTTTTGTGTTTGGGAGTTGGATGAGCCACCCGAGTGGTTCGCAGAAGCTTCACGCAACCGGCCGTCCATCGTTATTCGTGCTTTGCGTCCTTGGGTGGAACATGAACTGCAAATGCGACAAGACAATACTCAGATGCCGAGAACTCTTGAACTCGTATATCAGAGTCCGCCCGAGACAAAGATACCTTTTCTGCGCGATGCTTTGAGTTTGGCAGCGCAAGACGACATTACAAACCATAGGCAGTCGAAGAGAATTTTTGATGCGGCATTAGCTCTAAATCTATTGGATGATCAGGCTGTGGGTGCGTGGGTGCAGAAAATGCTACGCGCACCTCGTGAG
Organism: Polaromonas sp. LjRoot131; assembly: GCF_964252805.1. Classification (NCBI taxonomy): domain Bacteria; kingdom Pseudomonadati; phylum Pseudomonadota; class Betaproteobacteria; order Burkholderiales; family Comamonadaceae; genus Polaromonas; species Polaromonas sp. LjRoot131. The sequence continues at coordinate 1,999,863 of NZ_CAXUPF020000001.1, forward strand.
GTCATTGCTGTTGGAGCGAAGGTGACTTGGCTCAATGTCTGGATGGAGCATGACGTAAGCTCTGCTTGGCGGTGGATAAAATCCCATTTGAAGAGCTCCAGAATTCGAAAAGAAGAAGTGGCGTTGTGCGTCGCAAATGCCCTATCCTCTCGTTCAAACGAGAGCAAGCTGGCCATCAATAGTCTCAAGTCCATGCAAGCGTTGATGGAGATATACAAGTTTCTTTCGCCTTACGCAACGTTACCGCTTGAACAATCCCAAAGAGCCGGACACATACGACGCCCCGTTGAACAAGCAAGGAATGCCATACCAGCTCTGATTGCAAGGTTGCCTGGACCTCTGGCCAACAGCGCGCTTGTTGAGTTGGAGTCAATTGCGTTGAATGATGATGAGGAGCATTGGCTGCATTCTTCAGTTGTTTCACAGGCCGTTAGGGAAATTGAAAATCTACCCAACCACAGTCCGGCACAGCTGCAAACGCTAGGAGATGCATACTGTCGTGATCCACTTACTGGGGCTGAGCTGTTGCAACAAGTTATGGCAAGAATCAGTCACATCGCGGCGAACATTGAAAATGGCCCGTTTAGTGACAGATGCTTGTTCAAACCTGGAACTTCAGAAGAAGACCTGCAGTTATGGCTTGCAGCAAGATTGAACGACACCCCAAATAGGAAGTTTTCCTCTCGGTTTGTTGTTCATCGAGAGCCCGTTGTCGATGCAAAGAAAAGAACAGATATCGAGGTCAGCGCCAAGGGATTCAAAGTCTGCATAGAGATCAAGCCGTTGAACCGTCAGCGCTATAGTGCAGAACAATTGAGAACGACTTTAAAAAGTCAGCTCATCGAACGCTACCTTAAAGGTGGGCAAAACAGTCGTGATGGCATTTTGGTGCTTTTTTTGTTAGAAAACCGCGGCTGGTCGCTTCCGAAAATGCGTAAGCGAGCGAATTTTGCAGAATTGATTGGATTCCTCTCTTCAGAGGCGCTAAACCTTTGTGGACGCCACCAGGAGATCGACTCTTTGAAAGTAATTGGAATTGATTGCCGTGTTCCCGGAATGAGCAAACCCAAGGCATTCAGAGAAGTCGCTATCTCCTAACGGCCAAGATTGGTAATGCAGAAGCAGCAACGGTATTGCGCCTTGTAAGTGCCGCCTTAAAGGCTTTTTTAAACTCTCCGACGGCCGGAGGTCATCCGCGTTGAATCGCTCTGCTAGAGTTGCCCAACACTTATGGGGAGAGATTCTTTGTTCGGTCTAGAAAAAATATTCAACAAGCCACCCACTAGAAACAAGTTCGCCGACCTGGCAAGTGAACGGCTCAGGCAAGACCTCCCTCATCTAAGTTTCACCTACGACGAAGGGCAGTTCTGCCTCCGCGGTGACAACGGCCAGACGCTGTACCTCACCAATTTCTACGAAGACTTCTTGAAGAGCGACAAAGCAGCCCGCGCCGACCTGATGTCTCGATTGAGCAAGGTTGCTGAGGTACCCGCGATACCGAGTGATTTTGCCGAGGCGCGCGACAAGCTGCTGCCTGTCTTGCGGTATATGCCGGGCCTGGAACTAACCGTACTGGACGCGATGGACTGTGCGCTTGCGGAAGCGGATACCTGGAACATGCGCCCATTCGGCTCCATTTTGGGGATTGGCGTCGCCTTCGATACAGAAACCGTGGTTCAACAGGTGGGAGCTACGGCCTTCTCCGATTGGGGCGTGTCTGCCGATGAGGCACTTGCTATCGCCACAGACAATCTCCGGCACAAGGCGCCGCCATCTTTCACGCAGGCCATTCCGGGAACTTATGTCTCCCAATATGGCGATCTTTACGATGCCGCACGCATACTGCTTCCAGAACTCGCGTGGCAGCTGGAGCTGAACGGCAATCCAGTGGCAATGGTCCCCACCAGGGAATGTCTGTTGATCACGGGCGATAAGGACGAAACTGGTCTGGCTTTGTTGATGGCGCTGGCCAAGGACCGGATGGAAGCGACCTCCCGTCATCTTTCTCCGGAAATGTTCCGCCTGGAAGGTTCGGAATGGACTTCCTGGCAGCCTGAAGGCTCGAACCTCAATGAACTCCGCACCATGCGCCTATCGCACCGCTCCGGTGACTACGATGCTCAGAAAGAGGCACTCTGTCGGTTGTTTGAGAAAAAAGGCAATGACGCATTCGTCGCGAGCTTCCAGGCCGTGAAAAGCGCAAGCGGCGAGGTACTGACCTATTCAACCTTGAGTCTCCGTCTGCCAACTGTCTTGCCTCAGTCCGAACTGGTTGCACTTGTCGATCCAGGAGCGATTGGCGACGGTCCAGACCACCAGCCGTTTGTTGTCAAGTGGGAAACATTGGCGGAAGAGCTTGGTGCAGATCTGGTGAAGCTCCCCTATGTCTTGCCGCGCTATAGCGTTCTATTTGATCCCACAACTGACCAGCTCGACAGGTTGCGGTTAAAGGCTGTGAGCTTTTCCTAACGGCGCTACGGTATGAACATTTGAAAGCAGTAGGCAATGGACGATGACAAAGGAGCCAACGTGCTCAAGCCGCAGCAGCGATGGCAAACAAGGACGCTAATCAGGGCGCATCATTTGTTAGCGATGGGCGCCTTCATGGCGATAGTCACTTTATCTTGGGCGGATCAAATCCTAAAAGCGCTTCCGCTCAGGATCGTCCCTGACGAGGTGAAAGACCCCTCTGTGTTAATTCGGGTCGCAGTGTGGTTTGTGACCCGTTCACCTGGCATACAAATAGGGTTTTTTGTTGCTTCGTTCGCTTGGTATCTCTATGCAAATCTTCAGCTCTCACGCTTGAGCACCGAACAGAAACTACCCCTCGGTGTAGTCTAGCGACGTTGAACTCCGTCGAATTTGAAGTGAGCCCTGGTACGCAGTGGACGCTGCTCACAGCCAAATTTCACGAATAGTATTCACGGCTATGGCCATATCGCGCATGTGCTGCCAGAACTCGACGCGATTGACGCCGGTCTCGTGATGTAACTGCTCAATCACGTCAGCAATCAGAGAAATGGGTGCCTCCTCCAAAAATGTGCGCACATAAGGTCGTAAGTTCTTTGGGTAAGTTGTAGTGAGGAGCGCCGCCCGCAGGTCCTCGGCATCGAGTACTTCTTTAAAGCTCGTGCTCGCCGAGCGTGCGGCAATCTCCAGCGCGGGCGTTCCTCCCTCCCGCTGACGCCTTGTCGACCGTGGATTTGAAACGTGGACACTTAGCCCTATCACCGAAAGCAGGCGTACTGCATGGGCCCAATCGAGTTCGCCAATGGATCCATTTTCCAGTTGCTCCACGATAGGGGGCGACAAGCCACACAGGTCGGCAACGCGCTCCTGGGTTAAGCCCATGTCGGAACGACGGGTACGCGCCGCCAATCCGATTGCAGCAAATTCATACATGGCTTTGCTCGCAAGCATTACCTTTGATATTCCCTACCATCGCACGCGCGAAATCTCTTCGTCCACCACATCGAGGAATACGTCCGACCTCTCCTCGGGCGTTAGCGTGTCGTATTCGGGCGGCATACCGCCCAGCAGCATTTCGATGGGAGTCAACCCGGCGTATATCTTCTGCGGGCTCCGCAGGAAACTCCAGAGCAGCGTCGAGTTGACATCGGCTTCGAGATATTTCTGAATGGTTTGCCGCAGCAGGGAATTGTCCAGGCGTTCATTGAGCTGAAACGCGGGATAACGCCGGTCATCGACCCGGGCTGGCGACGAAAGGAAAATGAATTCGCCGGCGACCGCGCGTTCATAAACCGCCTCCGGCGAACACTTCAAATGATCTGCCATCTCCTGAGCTGTCAGCACGCCGTACAGGTGCGCAAAGCGGCCACGATCCTCGTTGCCAATAGTTGGTGGGCGAGGTTCGAGATCTGGCACAGTCATGACATGTCCTTTCGCTCGCACAGCAGCTGGCGCAACCGGCTTTCGTCCGCGTCGACAAACCCTGTCGCTGCATTGATGACCATCAGGTTCCTGTTGAAAGGGCGAAACAAGAACGCCTTGTCGTCCAGTGCGAGCCAGTGCTGGCTGTAAGGCCGGTTGGCACGAAGCCAGGCCATGCACTCCCATTCCCGCGGGTACAGCTCCAGGCCATCCGGAAACTGTCGAGGGTCCAGATCCTTGGAGTCAGGCGTGACTCCGACGATGCGCTCGGATATGTCGTAAGAAAAATAATGCTTCAGGGTGTCGCCTGCAGAGTCCAATGGAAAGCGAAGGCGCCAGGTTGTTGTCAACACGATGTCGACTTCCGGGAAATCACGCAGGATTTTCTGGAGCCGATCGCGGTTACAAAACCTGCTCTCCCTATCGCAAACGTCTGGATGGAGGACGCCATCGAAGTCAAGAAACAGGGTCATATATTCCTTACTGGTGTCCATCGGTTGTCTCGTGATCCGCGTCAGGTGCTGGCGGAACACGTCTTCATCGGACGGCATGAATCCGAGGCCTTTATTGATCGGCATAAGGTTGACGCTGCCGGGTGAGAACCACCAGGCGCGGTCATCTAAAGCCATCCATGGAGTCCAGGCTGGCCGATTCGATTTAAGCCATTTCAGGCATTCGGCCTCGCGCGGGTAGGGCAGCGGAGCCAGACCTCGCGATTCACGTCGGCCTAAAAATGGCGTGATTCCGATGACTCGTGAGGCGATGTCTGGGGAAAAATGCCGGCGCATGTTCGATACAGCAACCGCTTCACCTTCATTGAACCAATCGAGGCGCCAGTCTGAGGAAATGACGATTTCGACGGAAGGGAAGTCCCGCAGGATTGCTTCCACGAGGGGGAGCTGCGACAGCTTTTTTTTAGCCTGAAGTGGCTCCGGATGCAGCACCCCGTCGAAGTCGAGAAAGAGAATCGGGCTCATGGCGGCGCGTTCTTGAAAACGTCGAGGTACTTTTGCCGGAAGTCCCGCTGCGCATCCAGCTCGCCGGGAACGATCACCGTAGCGTTTCCGGCCGCGTTAATGGCAGTGACGCCTCGCAGGCCGACACCAAAACTCTTGAAGCCCTGCTGGCCCCATCGATCGGAGCTGTCCAAGTTGTCGTGGTGGTGCCCGTGTACTGCCACTTTGACACCCATGCTCTGTGCCAGGGTGTCCAGGATTTCAAAACCGTTGTTGTGATAGCCCGGAGCTTCGTGGGTGACGAGAATGTCTGCCTGCATCAAGGACAAACGATCCAGCTCGTCCGGATAAATACTTGACCAGTGTTGGCGCGGCACGCCGCCTTGCCACCCGTCCTGCTGGGGCGTGGCCTGGACATGCTCTTGGCGATTGCGAAATTTTGGCGGCGTAGGCAGGCTGGGATACCAGACGCTTTCCCGGAATACGCCGCCCAGGCCGGCGATCCGGAGCCCATTGGGCAAGGCCACCACCCGGCCGTCCAAGTTTCTGTCTGCCAGCTGGCTGCCCCAGAGGTGGTTCCAGTTGCGCTCGCTATCGGTATCGTGATTGCCGTGGATGTACCAAAGCTTGTCGACAATCGATGCCAGCTCCTCGTGCAGCGGACGCACCGGCTCCATGTCCCCCAGCACTATGACCGCTGATGCACGCAGCTCATCCGCGGCTCGCAGAATGTCGTCGAACTTCCCGTGCGGGTCGCCGCAGAACAAAACGATATCACCAGGGGTTTTCACAGCACTTTGAGCTCGCAAAACCTGGGATGGCTCTGAACTACTGCTTCGGAAGCATGGCGCCAATACGCCAGCTCACCATTCCTTTATAGGCATCAGGCTTTCCCTCGTACGCTTGGTCGACCGCAGTCTGAAGGGCCTTCACCCACTTTTGGAGGTGGGCAATGAATTGGCTCTTGGCGGGATCGGCGGCAATCTCCGCTTTGCTCCAACCACCCGTGAAGCCTTCGGAGTCCGGGAAGATGTCAAACGTCACGTCGAGCTTCTTCGAGTGCATGCTGTCCCGAAGAACGCCAACACGAACGGCCTGTTTCTGAAGAGGTGCTGCATTTTGCGGTTGCGTGATATCGGGCGTCGCTCCGGACTGATATTTGTTGACGGAGACAAATGCGCAATTGGTGCCGCGGGTGAACGTCGGCTGTTCAGCACTCAGCACGACGCCGTAGATGTCCTGCGCGCCGGCACCCCCACCGCACGGGGTGGGATTCGTCCAGGATGTGTGCTTCTTGTTTTCGGCGTGGGAAACCCGCACGCTTTGAACTTCACGCACTACGCCTTGCTCAATGCGCACAAAGTTGGTTCGACTGACAACATACTCACCCGTGCTCGGGTTGTCCCTATTCAGTAAGCCTTTGGACGGCGTCGCAGACAGGAGCGTCCAGCCCTCGCCAGGCAGCCAGATGGGGTAGCCGCCGGCCGTCAGGGTTGCGGTTTGCGGCATGCCAGTTACCGCATCGGCTGACGCACGATGCTCGGCGCTGCTGGAAACGTACAGCTCCTGGGCTGTGACGGACAAAGAAGCTGCGGCCAGTAGGGCAACGACAAACCGGCTTTTGAAGGATTTTTTCATGCGGATGTTTGCAGGGGGAATAGGGAAACGCAAAGCTATTGCTGCAAAGGAAAGGTGTGGTGGAGGACTTTTTTGCGCAACCGCTTGACTGGTGTGGCTAGCATCGAGTCGGCATACGTCACACCCTCTGCCGTCTCGTAAATATCGGCCAACTGACCAAGCTCCGACGGCTCTTCAGCCCTCCAGATCGCCCGCAAAGGTTCCATCTTCCATTGACTGGTGCCGTTGAAGTGTCCGGGGGTGACGATGAATACCGAGTCAAGCTGCAGCTGACTCGTCACTTCCATCTGAGCCAACCCCTCCACGTCCGCAATGTTGGAAACCAATATCGTTCGGCTGACTCGGAAGGAGTCATCGTCAATGGAATCTGGTTGACTGATCGACACAAGGAACCAGGGTCGTTGAAGGGCAAGCTCCGCGGCCCGCCAATGAGTCAGTCCATCCCCAAAAGGGTTCAATGGCGCTTTGTGCTGCTTGTGAGTAACGAACATGTTGAATTCATGGGTTTTGGCCATATAGACAGCCGGCTTATCGGGAAGGTCTAGCACGCCAGATACCCAAATGCATTCAGTCCAGCCAGTTGCAGAGCCTCCTCAAGGCGGTCCGGCCTGCAATTTTCAATCGCAATATAGATCTAATTTGTTGCCTTACAACAAATTAGATCATTCTACATACGACGTCGATTGTCAACACTTTCATCCGTATTAAAGGATGTGATGTGCAACGTAAGAAAAGGGAATTTCCTGAAGACCTTCGACGGAGATTGGGTGCTGCTATTGCGGAGCGGCGCAAGCTAGGCAAGCTGACTCAGGACGAACTTGCGGGCTTGGTTGAGGTCGACGCAGAAACCGTCTCTCGGTTTGAACGTGGCATTTCCATGCCTTCACTTGAACGCCTATGGGTTATTGCGGAGGCACTTGATGTGGGTATGAGCGACCTGCTGGTAGCAACAAGCACGCTGCCGAACGATCAAGCTCGCAGGCTTACGGCAATCATGGACGGCTTAGCCATCGCGGATCAACGATTGCTGATGGATTTCGCCCAACTTCTCCAAAAGCGACAGGTGGGCGATTTACCCTCCAGTCGCCGAAAACAAGAATGACTCTGAACGTCGTTCTAACGTTAACAGTTTGAACCATCCAGATAGATTGAAGAACCAGGCAAACATGGCCGCCGCCCACAGCACGCCCACCACATTGGCGGTTGCCACATTGCGCAGGCGGAACATGGCCAGTGGCACCAGCGGCGTCTTCACTTTGGACTCGATGACCAGGAAGATGGCCATCAGAACGGCGGCCACGCCCAGCAGGCCCAGCGTCTGGCCCGACAGCCAGCCCGCTTCATTGCCGTTGACGATGCCGTACACCGCCAGCATCAGCGAGGTAGTAACGGTGATGGCGCCCCACACGTCCAGCTTCGCATCACCGGCCTGGCCCTTGCCGCCGGGCAGCAGCATGACGCACAGCGCAAACACCGCGGCGCCTATCGGCAGGTTGACCAGAAAGATCCAGTGCCAGCTGTATGTTGACCTCAACCATCCCAAGAACGCTGATGCGCTTCTTAATGAAGTTTTAAAGGAGGTCCATGTCCTGATGACTCAGAAAAAGAGTTGAAGGAATGCCTCATGCAGCTAGGCAAGCCGAACGCCTATGGACAAAATATTGACTATTTGTCCTAAAAACTTGTGTTCTCCATGGACATGGCTGAAATTCCTGAAACGCTAGGATCCACGGGGCGTTTTAGCCATGTCCATACCCTGACAACAAACCGGTAAGCGGTGGGTTGCTGTTGCCGTGCGGCGCCTTGAGCCGCACCGTCATGCGCCAGCGTTCGCCGGCACGCAGGGCCTGCGGCTGGCGCTGCAGGGCCAGCGCCGCTTCGAAGGGGTCGGCATCCTGGGCCAGGGGGCGGGGCTCGCGCCCGGCAAAGCCCGAATACCAGCCCAGCAGAATCTGCGGCGGCAAACGAATATCGCGGCCGTCCAGGCGGGCGGATTCGATGCCGAGGCGAAAGCGCAGGCCGTCTTCGCCGGGCTGCGGCATGGCCAGCACGCTGCCCGTGACCTCGATGTCGCGGCCTTCCAGGGCCGGATCCAGGGCAGTGGACTGGAAAATACAGGCCCGCCAGCCGGCCGAGCCCCAACCCAGCAGCACCGCCAGGGCAAACGCGAGCATCGCCCTGCCCCATGGGGGTTTTATCGCGCTCCTGCCGAAACGCCACAAAAGCCCGGCCGCCGCGACAACCAGCAGGCAACACAAGGCATAGCCTGGCTGCGGCCACAGCGCGGGCTGCTGCAATTGCAGGGCCACGCCTGCGATGAAACCGGCCAGAACAGGCCCCGGGCTCACAGCGTATCGCCGTGGCACCGTGAATACAGCAGGCTCCAAAGCCGCCTCCCCTTCTTTTTTTTGCTTTTTTAGGAAGCTGTTTAACGGGAGGCCCAGGCAAAGCGCCGACAGCAAGCCATGCAAACTCCGCATATGGCGCAGCTCTTGCTTTCAGAAATGCCGTCAAATCCGGGTAAGCTGTCTACGCGTCCCAATGTCCAGGCTGCATGATGTGGTGGCCTGTGATGGATTTATTTTTCCGGCGGTGTGTAGCGCCCTGTTATTTTTTAAAGCGAGGTTGCCTTGTCCATCCACGTTGCCCTGAGCCACATCACGCATTACAAGTACGACCGGCTGGTGAAACTCGGCCCCCAGGTGGTCCGCCTGCGGCCCGCGCCGCACAGCCGCACACAGGTGCTGTCCTATTCCCTCAGGGTTGAGCCCGCCGGGCATTTCATCAACTGGCAACAGGACCCGTTTGCCAACTACCAGGCCCGCCTGGTGTTTCCCGAGCCGACGCGCGAGTTCAAGGTCACGGTGGACCTGGTCGTCGAGATGGCGGTGTTCAACCCCTTCGACTTCTTCCTGGAACCCGCTGCCGAAGAATTTCCCTTTACCTACAACGCGCTGCAGGCCCGCGAACTGGCGCCCTACCTGGCCACCCAGCCGGCGACGCCGCTGCTCAAGCGCTACCTCGACAAAATCGACCGCACGCCCAAACGCACCATCGACTTCCTGGTGGGCCTGAACCAGGGCCTGCAGTCGGACATCAAATACTCCATCCGCATGGAGCCCGGCGTGCAGACGCCCGAAGAGACCCTGCGCCTGGCCTGCGGCTCCTGCCGTGACACCGGCTGGCTGCTGGTGCAGCTGCTGCGCCACATGGGCCTGGCCGCGCGTTTTGTCTCGGGCTACCTGATACAGCTCAAGGCCGACGTCAAATCGATCGACGGCCCCAGCGGCGCCGAAGCCGACTTCACCGACCTGCACGCCTGGTGCGAGGTCTTTCTGCCCGGCGCCGGCTGGGTGGGCCTGGACCCGACATCCGGCCTGATGGCGGGCGAAGGCCACATCCCGCTGGCCTGCACGCCCGAGCCCTCCAGCGCCGCGCCTGTTGAAGGCGGCGTCGACAAGTCCGAGGTCGAGTTCGAGCACCACATGGCGGTGCAGCGCATTTACGAATCGCCGCGCGTGACCAAGCCCTATACCGAGGAGCAATGGCAGGAGGTGCTGGCGCTGGGCGAAAAGGTCGACCAGGACCTGGTGGCCGGTGACGTGCGCCTGACCATGGGCGGCGAGCCGACCTTTGTGGCCACCACCGACCGCGACGCAGCCGAGTGGAACATCGACGCGCTGGGCCCGACCAAGCGCGGCTACGCGACCGAACTCGTGCAAAAGCTGCGAGCCGAATACGGCGAAGGCGGTTTCCTGCATTTCGGCCAGGGCAAGTGGTACCCGGGCGAGCAGTTGCCGCGCTGGGCACTGAGCATCTTCTGGCGCAAGGACGGCCAGCCGATCTGGCAGAACCCGGCGCTGTTCGCCGACGAACGCCAGCCCTGCAACTACACCAGCGCCGACGCGCAGCGTTTTGTGCAGACGCTGGCGGGCAAGCTGGGCCTGGCCACCACCTACATCACGCCGGGCTATGAGGACACCTGGTACTACCTCTGGCGCGAGCGCCGGCTGCCGGTCAACGTCGACCCCTTTGATTCGAAGCTGGACGACGCCATGGAGCGCGAGCGCCTGCGCCGCGTCTTCATGCAGGGCCTGGATTCCGTCGTGGGCTATGTGCTGCCGCTGCAGACCAAGGAGCAGCTCAAGCAGCGAAACGCCGGCGCCTCGCCCTCTCTGGCCGGCCCGAAATGGACCACAGGCCCCTGGTTCTTCCGCGAAGAACGCATGTATTTGATGCCGGGCGACTCGCCCATGGGCTACCGCCTGCCGCTGGATTCCGTGCCCTGGGTGTCCAAGACCGACTACCCCTACATGATCGAGGCCGACCCCTTCGCGCCGCGGCAGGAGCTGCCGGCCGCTTCGGCGCTGGCCGCGCGCTACAACGGCAGCTTCAGCGCGGCCCGCGGCGCCACGCCGGTGGCGCCCTCGGCAGGTGGCAGCGCCAGTTCACTCGCGCAGTACATGGCGCGCTACATGGCCGGCAACACCGCGCTGTCGCAAGCCAGCCGCATCCTGCAGTTCCGCCCGCTGGGCACGAACGGCGCCCCAGGCGCGGACGGCAAACCGGCCGGTGCCGCGCCCGAGGCAGCCGCGCCCCAGGACGACCGCGCGCCCAAGCCTTTTGAATCGGCCGCCTGGCTGACGCGCACCGCGCTGTGCGTCGAAGTGCGCGACCCTTCGCGCGCCAACGGCCCCAAGGACAAACCCAAGGCCGACCCCGACAGCAAGGCCAACAAATCGGGCCGCGGTGAAGTGGGCGCGATCTACGTCTTCATGCCGCCCATGGAGCGGCTGGAAGACTACCTGGACCTGCTGGCCGCCGTGGAAGCCACGGCGCAGTCGCTGGGCGTGAGCATCGTGCTCGAAGGCTACCCGCCGCCGCGCGACCCGCGCCTGAAAATGCTGCAGGTCACGCCTGATCCGGGCGTCATCGAGGTCAACATCCACCCGGCCTACAACTGGGGCGAACTGGTGGAACACACCGAGTTCCTCTACAAGATCGCGCACGAGACGCGCCTGTCGGCCGAGAAGTTCATGACCGACGGCCGGCACACCGGCACCGGCGGCGGCAACCACTTCGTGCTGGGCGGCGCCACGCCGGCCGACAGCCCCTTCCTGCGCAAGCCCGAGGTGCTGGGCAGCCTGATCGCCTACTGGCATAACCACCCCTCGCTGAGCTATCTGTTCTCGGGCATGTTCATAGGCCCGACCAGCCAGGCGCCGCGTGTGGACGAGGCCCGCAACGACCAGCTCTACGAACTCGAAATCGCCTTGCGCGAAATCGAAAACAACCGCAAGAAGTACGGCGCCGACATGCCGCCCTGGCTGGTGGACCGCACCTTACGCAACATCCTGGTCGACGTGACCGGCAACACCCACCGCAGCGAGTTCTGCATCGATAAGATGTACTCGCCCGATTCGACCACCGGGCGCCTGGGCCTGCTGGAGCTGCGTGCCTTCGAGATGCCGCCGCATGCGCGCATGAGCATCGCCCAGCAACTGCTGCTGCGCGCGCTGGTGGCGCGCTTCTGGAACAAGCCCTACCACGGCCGCGTCACGCGCTGGGGCACCGAGCTGCACGACCGCTTCCTGCTGCCCGGCTTTATCCGCATGGATTTTGAAGACGTGCTGACCGAGTTGCGCGAAGCCGGCTACCCCTTCGACATGGCCTGGTTCGAGCCGCATTTCGAGTTCCGCTTCCCGCTGATCGGCCAGGTCAAAACCAACAGCATTGAGTTGACCTTGCGCAGCGCGCTGGAACCCTGGCACGTGATGGGTGAGGAAGGCTCGGCCGGCGGCACCGTGCGCTACGTCGATTCCTCGCTGGAGCGCATCGAGGTGCACGTCACCGGCCTCAACGACAACCGCTATGTGGTCACCGTCAACGGCCGCGCGCTGCCGCTGCAAAGCACGGGCCGCGTCGGCGAATACGTGGCCGGCGTGCGTTACAAGGCCTGGAACCCGCCTTCGGCCCTGCACCCTTCCATCGGCGTGCATGCGCCGCTGACCTTCGACATCGTCGACACCTGGATGGAACGCTCGCTGGGCGGCTGCCAGTACCACGTGGCCCACCCGGGCGGGCGCAGCTACGACACGCTGCCGGTCAATTCGTACGAGGCCGAAAGCCGCCGCCTCACGCGCTTTTTCCGCATGGGCCACACGCCGGGCAAGATGCGCGTGGCGCCGGCACAGGCCAGCCGGGAGTTCCCATTCACGCTGGACCTGCGCTGAAGACTCATAAGACAGGCCCATCAGCCTGTCTTATGGCTGCAACAATTGCATGCGCAAGCGGCATAAATAGCCTTTTTGGCCGGAAACCAGCCCTTCATTGAGGCTTTGCGCCTCAGGGCCGCAGGCATACTTGCAGCACGTGGAAAATAACACCCAGTCCCTTTTTGCCGCCCAGGCGCTCGAATCCCCCTGCGCCCTGGCCGCCGCGCTGGCGCCGCATGCGGCAGCCGGCCATTTCGACGAATTGCGGGGTCGTGTCTCCGAAGGCCCCGCGCCCGTGGAAGCGGCCGCGCCCGCCCAGCCCGCCTTGCGCGCGGCCGGCAGCGCCCCTGAAGCCGCCCCCACCCAGCCTGAGGCCCCCGCTGCAGCCACTGACGACAGCCTGTCGCCCGACTGGACGCGCTTTTTCAACTTCCTGGGCGCCGACGGTTTTTACGACCTGAACCACCGCACCGCCAACCTGCGCCGCCAGATCCGCGACAACGGCGTGACCTACAACGTCTACGCCAATGCCAACGGCCCGCAGCGGCCCTGGGCGCTGGACCTCTTCCCCATGATGGTGTCGGCCGCCGACTGGGCGCAGATCGAGGCCGGCATCCAGCAGCGCGCCCGCCTGCTGGACCGTGTCATGGCCGACATCTACGGCCCGCAGGAACTGCTTTCCAAAGGCCTCTTGCCCAGCGCGCTGGTGCACGCCCACCCCGGCTACCTGCGCGGCATGCAAGGTGTGCAGCCGGCCGGCGGCACCTATCTGCACATCGCCGCCTTCGACATCGCGCATGGCCCCGACGGCCGCTGGTCGGTGGTTTCGCAGCGCACGCAAGCGCCTTCCGGCCTGGGCTACCTGCTGGAAAACCGCCTGACCATCTCGCTGCTGTTCCCCGAAGCCTTCCGCGAGATGCAGGTGGAACGCCTGGGCGCCTCCTACAAGGCGCTGGTCGACGGCCTCAAGGCCATGAGCCCGGGCGACGGCAACGAGGAAAGCCGCGTGGTGCTGCTGACCCCGGGGCCTTACAACGAAACCTACTTCGAGCACGCCTATCTCGCGCGCTTCCTGGGCCTGACGCTGGTCGAGGGCAGCGACCTGCTGGTGCGCGACGACAGGCTTTACCTGAAAACCCTGCGCGGCCTGGAGCCGGTGCACGGCCTGCTCAAGCGCCTGGACGACGAATTCCTGGATCCGCTGGAGCTGCGCTCGGACTCCACGCTGGGTGTGCCCGGCCTGCTGCAGGTGATACGCGCGGGCAATGTGCTGGTGGTCAACACGCCGGGCTCGGCTTTTCTCGAATCGAGCGCGCTGCTGGGCTTCCTGCCAGCGCTGTCGGAACACCTGCTCGGCGAAACCCTGGCCCTGCCCTCGCTGGCCACCTGGTGGTGCGGCGAGCAGGCCGTCATGCAGGACGTGCTGGGCCAGCTCAAGAACTGCGTGATCAAGCCGACCTACCCCGGCTCGGGCATGGAGTCCGTCATAGGCCATACGCTGTCGCGCCGCGCGCTGGACGAATGGGCCGGCCGCATCGTGCGCCGCGGCGAGGACTACACGGTGCAGGCCTACCTGCCGCTGCCGCAGACCCCCACCTGGCAGGGTGAACGGATTTCCCCGCGCTCGGCGATGCTGCGCGTGTTCGCGGTGGCCGACGGCAAGGGCTCCTGGCAGGTGCTGCCGGGCGGGCTGGCAAGGCTGGCCGGCAAGAACGAAAACATGTCCTCCATGCAGCACGGCGGCAGCAGCGCCGACGTGTGGGTGCTGGGTGATACCTCCGCCAACAGGGCCCACGCCGAACACAGTGCAGCCCCGCGCGCCGAGCAACCCGCGCCGGCCTGGGCCGCGGCGCCGCTGCGCCACCGCCCGCCGGTCACCAGCCGCGCGGCCGAAAACCTTTTCTGGCTGGGCCGCTACACCGAGCGCGCCGAAAACTCCACGCGCCTGGCGCAGATCACCTTGCAATGCCTGGGCGGCGAAGACCAGACCTCGCAGCCGCTGCTGGCCTGGCTGACCAGCATGGCGGTCGGCAATGCGCTGGTGCTGGACAGCGTGCCGCCGGCCACGCAGGCCCGCCGGGTGTTTGAACGCGCGCTGATCGCCAACCTGGCCGACACCGAACAGGCCGCCAGCGTGGGCTACAACCTGCGCGCGCTCAAGAGTGCGGCTTCGGCCGTGCGTGAGCGCCTGTCGCAGGAGCAGTGGCACATGATCGTGCGCACCGAGGCCGATTTTTTCCAGCGCTGCTCGGTGTTCAGCAGCGCGGGCCAGACGCAGACACAAAGCCAGGGCGGGCAAAGCCAAAGTCAATCCATCCAGTCCAGCCCGTCCAGTCAACCTCTGCTCGAATACTCCTCGGTCGAGGCGCTGCGCGCGCTCGAATCGGCCAGCGGCTTCCTCTCGGCCATGACGGGCGCGCAGACCGACCGCATGACGCGCGACGACGGCTGGCGCCTGCTCAGCGTGGGCCGGCTCATCGAGCGGCTCAACACCCTGGCGGGCGCGCTGGTGCGCGGTTTTGAAACCGGGTCGGTATTCGAGGAAGGCGGCTTCAACGCCATGGTGGCGCTGTTCGACAGCACCATCACCTTCCACGCGCAATACCAGCAGCGCCGCGACATCCCGGCCCTGCTCGACCTGCTGGTGCTGGACCGCGACAACCCCCGCTCACTGGGCTGGGTGGTGCAGACCCTGCGCGGCCGCCTGGCCAAGCTGGCCGGCAGTGCGCCGGGCGACATGCCCGAGCTCGCGATGGAGCTGCCCGATCCCGGCAGCTGGGCCCTGGCCGACCTGTGCGCAGGCATGCAAACCGAAGGCGAAGGCCAGTGCCATGACGGCCGCCTGGTCGAGCTGCTGCGGCAATGCTGCGATGCCGCGCTGGACCTGTCGGACACCTTGAGCCGCCGCTACTTCAGCCACGCGGCCTCCGGCAGCCAGAGCCTGGGCGCCTGAGTTCAGGCCAAGCGGAGTTCTTCCATGCTGCTGCACGTCGTCCACGAAACCCGCTACCGCTATGCGCCGGCGGTGGAAAACGCCCACCACGTGGTGCACCTCAAACCCGCCAGCCGCAACGGCCAGAGCCTGCTCAGTTATGCGCTGCACGTGGACCCGGCGCCCGTGCAGTTGCGCGAAACCGTGGACGTCTACGGCAACACGCGCAGCTATTTTTCGCTGCAGGCCGCGCATGAAAGCCTGACCGTGGTGGCGGACAGCATTGTGTCCACCTCGGCCCTCAACCCGCTGCAGTCCGAAGCGGCGCTGGCGACCGGCCAGTCCGCATCGCCGCCCTGGGAGCAGGTACGCGAGCAGTTCCGCTACCGCGCCGGCGCGGCCTACGACAGCGCTTCCGAGTTCCTGTTTGCCTCGCCTTACGTGCCGCGCGACGAGGCTTTTGTCGAGTTCGCGCGACCCAGCTTCCTGCCCGGCCGGCCCTTGCCTGAGGCGGCGCGCGACCTGATGGAGCGCATCCACCACACCATGACCTATGAGAGCGAAAGCACCGAGGTCAACACGCCGGCGCTCGAGGCACTCAAACAAGGCAAAGGCGTGTGCCAGGACTTCGCCCACATCATGGTGGCCTGCTGCCGCGCCATGGGTTTGCCGGCGCGTTACGTGAGCGGCTACCTGCTGACCAGCCCGCCGCCCGGCCAGCCGCGCCTGGTCGGCAGCGACGCCTCGCATGCCTGGGCCTCGGTCTACTGCCCGGGCCTGGGCACCTGGCTGGATTTCGACCCCACCAACAACCGCGCGCCCGGCGAAGACTATGTCACGCTGGCCACCGGCCGCGATTTCCTCGACGTCTCGCCCATGCGCGGCGTGATACGCGGCGGGGCGCAGCACATCCTGGACGTGGCCGTCACGGTGGAGCCACTGCCGGAGACCGACGTCCAGTCCCTTACGACGGGGAACTGAGCGCGGCGTCACCCAGCAGAGAACCCTCAGGCAGGCTGCCCACCAGCCGGCGCCTGCATAAGCCCACAAACTCCTGCGCAGCACCTGATTGCGCCTGCAGCGGCTTGAAGGCCAGCAAGGCGCGAAACGACACATCGGCCGCCAGCGGCACGCTGCGCAGGCCCAGCGCCAGGTATTCACGTGCCACCAGCGGATTCGTCACGGCCAGCCCGGCGCCGGCCAGCACCAGCGCGCATTGCGTTGCGCTGTAAGGGGTTTCAATCACAAAACGCGCCTGCACGCCGGCCTGTGCCAGTGCCGCCTCCAGGCGCCGCTGGGCCGGGTCGGAGGCCGACAGGCCCACCAGCGGCACCTCCTGCAGGTCCTGCGGATGCAGCAGCTGCTTGCGCGCCAGCGGATGGGCGGCCGGCATGATGCAGACGGCGGGCGCCTGGTAGAACAGCGAAGACACCAGGCCGCTGGTGTCGGCCTCGTCACCGAGGAAAGCCAGGTCCACCGCGCCCTGGAACAAGGCCTCGCGCAGCACTTTCGAGCTGTCGACCAGCAGCAGGCAGCGCGTGCGCGGATAACTGCGCTGGAATTCGGCCAAAGCCCAGGGCATCACACTGGCGGCCATGGCGTGCAGCGAACCTATGCGCAGCACCGTGTCTTCGTGCGACTGCAGCGCCACGATTTTTCGCTGCACGGCTTCCAGGCCTTCGTAGACGCGCTCGACCTCTTCCATCAGCGCGTGGGCTTCGGGCGTGGGCGTGAGCTTGCCCTTGGGCCGGTCAAACAGCTTGAGGCCGGCGCGCGCCTCGAGCTGCTGCAACAACTGCGTGACCGCCGGCTGGCTCACGTGCAGGGCCGCGGCCGCGCGGTTGGCCGTACCCAGGCGCATGACCATGCGGAAGACTTCGATCTGGCGTGCGCTGGCTTCGGCCATGGCGTCTCCCTATAAGTTTCACTTATTCTAAATCGCCATCAAGTGCTGCACGGGAATGCAAGCCCTTCATACCATTGAGCGCATGAATTCCCTTGTTTCCGAACCCAGCGCGGCCCCTCCTCTCGTGGTCCGCAACCCGTACCTGTCCGGGCTGCGCTGCATCCATTGCGCCCGGGACTACCCCTTGCAGGACCTGCCGGCCGGCTGCCCGCACTGCGCGGCGGCTGGCACGCCCGCGAGCCTGGAGGCGGTCTATACCGAACTGCCCAAAACCCTTAAAACTGCCAGTACGGGTTATAAGTGGGGTGCCTGGCTGCCTTACACCCAGGGCGTTTCCCTGGGCGAAGGCGGCACGCCCTGCCTGGACCTGCCGCGCCTGGCGCGCAGCTTCGGCCTGAAGCAGCTTTCGGCCAAGCATGAAGGCATGAACCCCACGGGCTCGCACAAGGACCGCATGTCCGCCCAGGCCGTCAGCCGGGCGCTGGACGTGGGCGCACAGACCGTGGTGCTGGCCTCCAGCGGCAACGCGGCGGTGTCGGCCGCGGCTTATTGCGCAGCCGCCGGCCTGCCCTGCGAAGTCGCCACCTACCAGGACATGCCGGAACCCTATGCGCGCGCGCTGCACCGGTTGGGCGCCAAACGCCTGACGTTCGAGCGCGGTTTCGGACGCTGGGAACATTTGCGCCGCCGCGTCGAGCAGGACGGCGCCTTCGCGCTGACCAACTACAGCGTGCCCGCCGTCGGCAGCCCGGCTTTCGGCGTCGAGGGCTACCGCGCGGTGGCGCTCGAATGCGTGGCCGATGGCTGCGTCCCCGACCACGTGCTGGTGCCCACGGCGCGTGGCGATTTGCTCTGGGGGCTTTACAGCGGATTTCGCGACCTGCTGCAGGCCGGGCTGGTCGCGCGCATGCCGCGCCTCTGGGCGGTCGAGCCTTTCCCGCGCCTGGCCCGCGTGCTGGGCGGCGAGCCGGCCCAGTCCGAATTCGCCGGCAGCACCGCGCAGTTTTCCATCGCCGGCAGCACCGTCACCTTGCAGCAGGCGCTGGCCGTGCGGCGCTCGGGCGGCGGCGCGGTGGTGGTGGACGATGCCGGCGCCGTGGAAGGCAGTGCCCGGCTGGGCGCGCAAGGCCTGTGGGTGGAGCTGTGCGCGGGCGCCTGCCTGGGCGCGCTGGCGCAGCTGCGCGCGCGCGGCGAAATCGCGCCTTCCGAACACGCCCTGCTGCTGCTGACCGCCAAGGGCGACCGCGACACCTTGGACACCTTGCCTTGACCTCCCCTGTTCCCCCAGTTCCCCTGACTCCCTGAACCGACCGCAAAGGATTTCCCCATGAAGACCCGACTGTTCACCACCCTGCTCCTGGCCGGCGCCGCCTTGGTCAGCGCAAGCACCCACGCCGCCTACCCCGACAAGCCCCTGCGCCTCATCGTGCCCTGGGCGCCCGGAGGCAGCACGGACGCGATCGCGCGCGCCATCGCGCAGCGCATGGGCGAGACCATGGGCCAGAGCGTGGTGGTGGACAACCGCTCCGGCGCCTCGGGCCGCATAGGCACCGAGGCCGCGGCCAAGGCCGCGCCCGACGGCTACACCTTCGCCATCGTCGAGTTGCCGCATGCGATCGCACCGGCCGTGTTCAACAAGATGCCCTATGACCTGCTGCGCGACTTCACGCCGGTTTCCATGGTCGGCACCTCGCCGCTGATGCTGTTCGCCGGTGCGCAGTACAAGAACGGCGACATCAAGGGTTTCCTCAAAAACCAGCGCAACAGCAAGGTGCCGCTGGCCCTGGCCCACAGCGGCAACGGCTCCATCAGCCACCTGTCGAGCGAGCTGTTCGGCACCGCCACCGGCATCAAGGTCAATGCGATTCCCTACCGCGGCTCGGCGCCCGCGCTCACCGATGTCGCGGCCGGCCAGGTGGACGCCCATTTCGCCACGCTGGCCAGCGCCAGCTCGCTGCTGGGCGCGAACAGGATTTCAGCTTTGCTGGTGACCGGCAACACGCGCCTGGCCGGGCTACCCGACGTTCCCACCGCGCGCGAAGCCGGCATGGAAGGCATGCAGTTCAACCAGTGGTGGGCCCTGGTGGCGCCGGCCACCACGCCCATCGAGATCGTCGAGCGGCTGCGCAGCGAAGCCGTCGCGGCGCTGGCCCACCCCTCCACGCGCGAGCGGCTCACCACGCTGGGCATAGAGCTCAAGGGTTCAAGCCGCGACGAGCTGCGCGCCTTCATGCGCAGCGAGGTAGACCGCTGGGGCGCTGTGGTGCGCAAGGCCGGCATCAAGCCCGAATAAGCCCCCGCCCTGCATCACTTCCTTTCATGCCGCTACAGGCTCGCCCGCCGGCGGGCCCGCCCTACAATTCCCTGCACACCCCGCCTGCGGGAGCCTTCAACCAAAGGGAAACACCATGAGCGCCTACGACAAGCTGAAAGCACTGAACATCACCCTGCCCCCCGTCGCGATCCCCGTCGCCGCCTACCTGCCCTTTGTGCAGACCGGCAATCTGGTGTTCCTGAGCGGCCACATCGCCAAAAAAGACGGCAAGCCCCTGGTCGGCCAGCTCGGCAAAAACATGACGACCGAAGAGGGCAAGGCCGCCGCGCGTTCGGTCGCCATCGACCTGATGGGCACGCTGGAAGCCGCCGTCGGCCTGGGCAAGGTCAAGCGCATCGTCAAGCTCATGAGCCTGGTCAATTCGACCGGCGACTACACCGAGCAGCACCTGGTGACCAATGGCGCCAGCGAGCTGTTCGCCGAAGTCTTCGGCGACGCCGGCAAGCATGCGCGCAGCGCGTTTGGCGTGGCGCAGGTGCCCATGGGCGCTTGTGTCGAGATCGACCTGGTTGCTGAAGTCGAGTAAATCCCTGCAGCTGCGGCGAGCATCCGCAATCACCGTGGGGCCGGCAAACCGGCAGCAAGCACCGGTTCGCGCGGCAGCTTAAACTCATAACGCTCCGGCCATTTCGCCGGGGCAGCGTTCTCAGGGCGGGGTGAAATTCCCCACCGGCGGTGTTTGCAGGCGACTGCATCAGCCCGCGAGCGCCCGTTCTATGCCATTTCCAATTCAGCGCGAGATTAGGCGCGTCGCCGCAGGCAGTGCTACAGCACGACAAGGCGGCGCAACGACATATCGCGTTGAATTGGAATGGCATCCGGGGTCAGCAGATTTGGTTCAACTCCAAAGCCGACGGTCACAGTCCGGATGAAAGAGAGCGCGATGCAAACGGCTGTGCCGTGGGCGGCGTTTGCCGGTGTGGAGTTCTTCCGCCCCGGCGGCCATATGCCCGCGCGCCGGCCGCAGGCTCGTGCGCCCTGATTCTGGTAACACCTACAGAGGCCATCCATGAGTCAGACAAACAGTTCAGTTGCTTCCCCTTCCGCCATCCATTCCGGTGGCGCTCCCAAGGCGCGTTTCGCCTTTATCCAGTCGTCCTGGCACGAAGACATCGTGGACCAGGGGCGCGGCGCTTTCCTGGCCGAGATGGCCAGACAGGGCGTGGGCCCCGAATCCATAGACACGTTTGAAGTGCCGGGCGCTTTCGAAATCCCGCTACACGCCAAAAAGCTCGCGCAGTCGGGCCGCTACGCGGGCGTGGTCTGCTGCGGGCTCGTGGTGGACGGCGGCATCTACCGCCACGAGTTCGTGGCCGATGCGGTGATCAGCGCGCTGATGGGCATACAGCTGGAGACCGGCGTGCCGGTGTTTTCGGCAGTGCTGACGCCGCAGCATTTCCATGAGCATGAGGAACACCGTCAATTCTTCACCGCACACTTCCTGACCAAGGGCAAGGAAGTGGCGCAGGCCTGCCTGGAAACGGTGGCGGGCCTGAGGAAGCTCGAGTCGCTGCTGGCGGCCTGAGCCCGGCGCCCGCCCCTTCAAGGGAAGCGGGCGTCGCCCTTATTCGACGCGCGTGATGCCGGTGGGCTTGAAGCCCAGGTCGGCGGCCTTGCCCTTGCGCGCGCGTGCAGCGCGGGCATTGTTCAGCGTACGGATTTCCAGCGTTTCCTCGCGCGCCTTGCCGCCGCGGCCTATGCCTTCGATCTTGACGCTGCGGGTGTAGGCCGCCGCGCCGGCCAGGGTGTCCTTGGCTTCGAGGTCTATCAGCATCAGGCCGCGTCCGCCGGCGGCCTGCATCTTGAGTTCGCCGATTTCAAAGGTCAGGATGCGGCCGCCGGTGGACGCACAGGCCACGTGCGTGGCGGGCACCATCGGCGTCGTGCCGCTGTTGAAGGCGGCGTGCGACGGCCTGCAGATGGTTTCGCCTTCGGCGCAGCTGATGAAGGCCTTGCCAGCCTTGAGGCGGGACGTCATGTTCTCGACCGTGGCGAGGAAGCCGTAGCCGCCGCTGGCGCTGAGCAGCAATGCGGCATTGGACGGGCCCGCGAAGTAGTGCACCAGCTGCGTGCCGGATTCGAGGTCGATCATGGTGGTCAACGGCTGGCCGTCGCCGCGTGCACCGGGCAGCGATGACACCGGCACCGAATAAATGCGGCCGCGTGAACCGAAGGCCAGCAGCGTGTCCACCGTGCGGCATTCAAAGGTGCCATAAAGGCCGTCGCCGGACTTGAAGGCAAAGCCCGCCGGGTCATGGCCGTGGCCGCTGCGCGCACGCACCCAGCCCCGGTCGCTGATGACCACGGTCACCGGCTCGTCCAGCACCTTGACTTCGAGCACGGCTTTTTTCTCGGCCTGGATCAGGGTGCGGCGCGCATCGGCGAACTGCTTGGCGTCGGCTTCGATTTCCTTGATCAGCAGGCGCTTGAGCGCCGCCGGGCTGCCGAGGATTTCCTCGAGCCGGCCCTGCTCTTCGCGCAGGTTTTTCAGGTCCTGCTCGATCTTGATGGCTTCGAGCCGCGCGAGCTGGCGCAGGCGGATTTCGAGGATGTCCTCGGCCTGGATTTCACTGAGCTTGAAACGCTCGATCAGCGCAAGCTTGGGCTCATCCGACTGGCGGATGATGGCGATCACTTCGTCGATGTTGAGCAGCACCAGCTGCCGCCCTTCGAGGATGTGGATGCGGGCCAGCACCTTGTCGAGCCGGTGCTGCGAACGCCTTTGCACCGTGGTCTGGCGGAACTCGATCCATTCCGTCAGCATCTGGCGCAGGTTTTTCTGCGTGGGTTTGCCGTCCAGCCCGACCATGGTCAGGTTGATGGGCGCCGAGCTTTCCAGGCTGGTGTTGGCCAGCAGGGTGTTGATGAGTTCGGACTGGCTGATCTTGCTGGTCTTGGGCTCGAACACCAGGCGCACGGCAGCGTCCTTGCTGGACTCGTCGCGCACCACGTCGAGCACGGCCAGAATGGTCTGCTTGAGCTGCACCTGGTCCTGGCTCAGGGCTTTTTTGCCGGCCTTGATTTTCGGGTTGGTGAGTTCCTCGATCTCCTCGAGCACGCGCTGGGTGCTGACGCCGGGCGGCAGTTCCTGCACCACCAGCTGCCACTGGCCGCGCGCGAGTTCTTCGATCTTCCAGCGCGCGCGCACCTTGAGCGAGCCGCGGCCGGTGCTGTAGGCGGCCGCAATTTCGGCGTGGCTGGAGATGATCTGCCCACCGCCCGGGTAGTCGGGCCCGGCGATCAGCGTGAACAGCTCTTCGTCAGTGAGTTTTGGCGCCTTGATGAGCGCCACGCAGGCATCGGCCACCTCGCGCAGGTTGTGGCTGGGGATTTCGGTGGCCAGGCCGACGGCAATGCCGCTGGCGCCGTTGAGCAGCGTGAAGGGCAGGCGCGCGGGCAGCTGGCGGGGTTCTTCAAAGGATCCGTCGTAGTTGGGCACAAAGTCGACCGTGCCTTCGTCGAGCTCATCGAGCAGCAGGGTCGTGATGCGGGCCAGCCGTGCCTCGGTGTAGCGCATGGCCGCGGCGCCGTCACCGTCGCGCGAACCGAAGTTGCCCTGGCCGTCGACCAGCGGGTAGCGCTGGCTGAAGTCCTGGGCCATGCGCACCATGGCGTCATAAGCCGCCTGGTCGCCGTGCGGATGGTATTTGCCGAGCACGTCACCAACCACGCGGGCGCTCTTGACCGGCTTGGCCCCGCTCGCGCCGTTGGCGCCGCCGAAGCCCAGGCCCATGCGCGACATGCTGAAGAGGATGCGGCGCTGCACCGGCTTCTGGCCGTCGCAGACGTCGGGCAGGGCCCGGCCCTTGACGACGCTGAGCGCGTATTCAAGGTAAGCCCGCTGCGCGTACGCGGCCAGCGAATCCTGGTCGGCGGGTTCGGGAATCGGGGCGACTGCGTCCGGTGTGAAAAGATCATCCATCGTGATTTGGCTTGGGCTAGGTCAGGTTATGCCGGGCCGGCGCGCACAGGCGCGGCCGGTACAGGATTATGGAAAGAAAAAAAGGGACGGAGCCGCTTTCAGGCAGCCGGGCTTGCCGGCGGAACTCCGGTTGCATGGGCGTCAGTTCCGCTCGGGTGGGGCCTCTGGCGTGGCGGTGGACGCGACGGTGGTCGGCACCATGTTGCTGCGGCCCGTGGCGCCGCCCATCATCTCCATGCGCACGCGGCCGCCGGACGAGGTCATCATGCTGGGCGGCTTGAGGTGGTTGTAGAGCTGCATCACGGTCTTGACGTAGTTTTTGGTCTCGGGGTAGTTGGGGATTTTGTTGCCCGCGCGCTGCACGGCGCCTTCGCCGGCGTTGTAGGCGGCAATCGCCAGCTCAAGCTGGCCGGGGAACATGGCGATCAGGTCGCTGAGGTAGCTGGAGCCGGCCCGGATGTTGGTCTTGGGGTCGGTGAGCTTTTTGTGGACCGTGGAATCCTTGCTGGCCCGCACGCCGTAGCGCTCCGCCGTGGGCGGGATCAGCTGCATCAGCCCGACCGCACCCTTGGGCGAGACGGCCTGGGTGTTGAAGCCCGACTCGGTGGCGATCAGCGCCTGCAGCAGTTCGTAGTCGATGCCGTGCGTGGCGGAGGCCTCGCGCAACAGGTGCTTGACGGCCTTGTAGTTGGGCGACACGTCGAAGTAGGCCAGCAGCTTGGGGGGCGCGGCGGCCACGCCGGTGGCGCGGTTGGCACCGCTGCCGACGGCCTTGCCGCTTCGGCCCACGTTATCGCCGGCGCTGAAGCTTTCGCTGCCGCGGAAGAAGAGTTCATAGCGCTCGTCCAGCCGCACCGCCGAAAAATGCGCGATGCCGTCCTTGTCCACGTAGCCCCAGATGTCGGCGTGGGCGGGCCGCTGCGACAGCAGCATCAGCATGCCCAAAAGAAGTCCAAGCCAGAGCCTGGATTTGCCATAAAAAATATTCATAAAAAGAAACCCATCATTTCGTCACGCCCTTAGCGCGAACACGATTCTTGCAACAGCCGAGCCTATCGTGACCAACAGCAAAACCATCATGCCGCGGTAAACCCATTTCAAGGGCTTCAGGCGCTCATCCATCGCATCCCTGTTTTGCTTGAAAGCTTCGATCTGCGCGTCGGAAGCCGAACTCATGCGTTCGAATTCCATCTGCAGCTGCCGGTCAATTTCCGCCAGCCTTTTTTCATCCAGGGAATCTGCGCGGTCCATCTTTTGCAATTCAGCCATCAACAGGCTGGTCTTGCGTTCGGATTCCTCCCGCAGCCCGGCAGCTTGCTCCCGCTGCCGCGCCACGTCAATTCCTTCAAGGTAGTGCCAGCTCCGGGCCCTTGGCGCGCCGGCTTTATCCGCTATGGCTCGAACCGCCTGGAGGACAAACTCCGGCTCTTCCTTTAAAAAATCGCATCCGATTTCCAGCACTGCGGATTTCACCCTCAGTTTCGGGCCGTGCCAATGAAGCCCTCCAAGCACCGAGGCGGGTTTCAACCCGTTCAACGCCACCGGGTCCAATGCAATCATCAGGATCCATGTCGTTGCTCCCTCGACGTCAAACTGCTTGAGATCGACCCCCCGAACATGTTTCCAGGCGATAGCGGGTAAATCGCTGTGCATGAAACCTTGCGAATCCACCTTCAACGCGCCGCCAGCCTGCCACGCCGCATAGGCAGAAGCAAGC
The DNA here is from genome assembly GCF_964252805.1 of Polaromonas sp. LjRoot131. Taxonomy (NCBI): domain Bacteria; kingdom Pseudomonadati; phylum Pseudomonadota; class Betaproteobacteria; order Burkholderiales; family Comamonadaceae; genus Polaromonas; species Polaromonas sp. LjRoot131. Next base: position 2,025,375 of record NZ_CAXUPF020000001.1, read on the forward strand.
AGGCTGCAGGTGTACACCAATAACAAAACCCCAAAGCTGGCCAAAAAAGCCGTAGGTGTCAATTTTCCGTCCTGCCAGCTTTCCTTGGCCAGGAACCCGGTACCCCACAACATCAACAAAAACGCCGCAAGAAAGCAACTCCAGCGAAACCAGCGGAAGGGAACCGTCAGCGAGCTTTCGCCAAAACGAAGCGCCGCCTGCCTGGCCGCTTTCTCCCTATGCTTTCTCCTGCCAATCGCTTGTTCCGAAAAAACGGCCCAGCACAAACCACCGGTAGCCACCGCAAAACCCAAGCCAGCACTTGCAAACTGGTGGGTCGCCAGCGCGATCGTCGCCCAGGATGCGGCAATCACCAGCACCACCATGCCTGCCACACGGCTGATCGACAGCAAAAACCTCAAACATCCACCTCAACGCTGTCGCCGTGCAATTCCATCAGTTCGCGGCGGGCCGCGGCCTCGCCCTTGCCCATCAGCTTGGTGATCAGGCTCTCGGTTTGCAGAAAATCCTGGTTGCCCAGCTGCACGGGCAACAAACGGCGGGTATCCGGATTGAGTGTGGTTTCCCACAGTTGTTCCGCACTCATTTCGCCCAGGCCCTTGAAGCGGCTGATGCTCCAGGCGCCTTCGCGCACCCCGTCCTTGCGCAATTTATCCAATATGGCGGTCAATTCGCCTTCGTCAAGGGCATAGACCTTGGACGCAGGCTTTTTGCCCCGCGCGGGCGCATCCACCCGGAAAAGCGGCGGCCGCGCGACATACACGTTACCCGATTCGATCAGTTTGGGGAAATGGCGGAAAAACAGCGTGAGCAGCAGCACCTGGATGTGGGAGCCGTCGACGTCGGCATCGCTCAGGATGCAGACCTTGCCGTAGCGCAGGCCGGAGAGGTCGGGCGTGTCGTTCGGGCCGTGCGGATCGACGCCGATGGCGACCGCGATGTCGTGGATTTCGGTGTTGGCGAACAGGCGGTCGCGCTCGACCTCCCAGGTGTTGAGCACCTTGCCGCGCAGCGGCAGGATGGCCTGGCTTTCCTTGTCGCGGCCCATTTTGGCGCTGCCGCCGGCCGAATCGCCCTCGACCAGGAAGACTTCGTTATGCGCCAGGTCGCGGCTTTCGCAGTCGGTCAGCTTGCCGGGCAGCACGGCCACGCCTGAGCCCTTGCGTTTTTCGACCTTCTGGCCGGCCTTCTGGCGGGTCTGCGCGGCCTTGATGGCGAGTTCGGCCAGCTTGCGGCCGTAGTCGACGTGCTGGTTGAGCCACAGTTCCAGCGTCGGGCGCACAAAGCTGGACACCAGCCGCACGGCGTCGCGGGAATTGAGGCGCTCCTTGATCTGGCCCTGGAACTGCGGGTCCAGCACCTTGGCGCTCAGCACGTAGCTGGCGCGGGCGAAAACGTCTTCGGGCAGCAGCTTGACGCCCTTGGGCAGCAGCGAATGCAGGTCGATAAAACTCTTGACGGCGTTGAAGAGGCCGTCGCGCAGGCCGCTTTCGTGGGTGCCGCCGGCGCTGGTGGGAATCAGGTTGACGTAGCTCTCGCGCACCGGCTGGCCGTCCTCGGTGAAGGCCACACACCACTGCGCGCCCTCGCCTTCGGCAAAGCTGTCGTGCTGGGAATCGGCAAAACCTTCGCCTTCGAACATCGGGATGACGGGGTCGCCGTTCAGCGTCTGCATCAGGTAGTCGCGCAGGCCGCCTTTATAGGACCAGGTCTGGGTGTCCTTGGTTTTCTCGTTGGTCAGCGTGACGGTAACGCCGGGCATGAGCACGGCCTTGCTGCGCAGCAGGTGCGTGAGTTCGGCCATGGGCAGCGCGGCCGACTCGAAGTATTTGGCGTCGGGCCAGGCGCGTACGGTGGTGCCGGTCTTGCGGTCGCCTTCGCCGTTTTTGCGCAGGTGCAGCTTTTCAATGACGTCGCCGCCCGAAAACACCAGCCGGGCCACCATGCCTTCGCGGTAGGACGTGACTTCCAGGCGTTTGGACAGCGCGTTGGTCACGCTGACGCCGACGCCGTGCAGGCCGCCCGAGAAGCTGTAGGCGCCGCCCTTGCCCTTGTCGAACTTGCCGCCGGCGTGCAGCCGGGTGTAGACGATCTCGATGACCGGCACCTGTTCTTCCGGGTGCAGGCCGAAGGGGATGCCGCGGCCGTCGTCGTCGACGCTGACCGAGCCGTCGGTGTGCAGCGTGACCTTGATCTTCTTGCCGTGGCCGGCCAGGGCCTCGTCGGCGGAGTTGTCCAGCACTTCCTGGATGACGTGCAGGGGGTTGTCGGTGCGGGTGTACATGCCCGGGCGCTGCTTGACGGGCTCCAGGCCCTTGAGCACGCGGATCGAGCCTTCGGAATATTCGGTGGGTAGTTTGTCGGCCATGGCAGATGAAAGAATTGCCGCAATTGTAGTCCGGGCCGGGAAAGTCACTGTACAAACATACAGCCCACCCGATTCGGGCGCGGGAACGAAGGGCGGTCGCGGCAGCGTTTCGCCATTTTCGTTACAGTCGGCGGATAGCTTTCCTGCCGCCCCGGGCCCTTCCTTTTTCGCCGCTCACGGCGACCGTCCATGACCACCGACACCAAAAAACTCTCCATGCTGCAGGTGCTGATCTGCGGCGCCACCATCGTCACGCTGTCCATGGGTATACGCCACGGTTTCGGGCTGTGGCTGCAGCCCATCACCCAGGCCCAGGGCTGGACGCGCGAGACCTTTGCCTTCGCGCTGGCGGTGCAGAACCTGTCCTGGGGCGTGTTCGGCATCTTCGCCGGCATGGCGGCCGACCGCTTCGGCGCTTTCCGCGTGATCGTGGGCGGCGCCCTGCTGTACGGGCTGGGCCTGGTGGGCATGGCGCTGTCGCCCACGGGCTTTCTGTTCACCATGACGGCCGGGGTGCTGATAGGCGCGGCGCAGGCCGGCACCACCTATGCCGTCATCTACGGCGTGATAGGCCGCAACATCCCGGCGGAAAAGCGCTCCTGGGCCATGGGCGTGGCCGCGGCGGCGGGCTCCTTCGGCCAGTTCCTGATGGTGCCGGTCGAAGGCCTGCTGATCAGCGGCCTGGGCTGGAAAGAGGCCTTGCTGGTCCTCAGCGGCGCCGTGCTGCTGATCGCGCCGCTGGCGCTGGGCCTGCGCGAAGGCGGCTTTGCCGGCGGGCAGCCGGCCAAACGCGAGCAGACCATAGGCCAGGCGCTGCGCGAAGCCTTCAAGTACCCGAGCTTCCAGCTGCTGATGGCGGGCTACTTCGTCTGCGGCTTCCAGGTGGTGTTCATCGGCGTGCACATGCCGAGCTACCTCAAGGACAAGGGCCTGTCGCCCGAGGTGGCCAGCTACGCGCTGGCGCTGATCGGGCTGTGCAATGTCTTCGGCACCTACATCGCCGGTTCGCTGGGCCAGAAAATCGCCAAGCGGAAAATCCTGGCGACGATTTACCTCTCCCGCGCGGTGGTGATCGCCGTGTTCCTGGCGGCGCCGCTGAGCCCGCTGAGCGTCTACATCTTCGCCAGCCTGATGGGCCTGCTGTGGCTGTCGACCATCCCGCCGACCAACGCCGTGGTGGCGCAGATCTTCGGCATCCAGCACCTGTCGATGCTGGGCGGCTTTATATTCTTCAGCCACCAGATCGGCTCCTTCCTGGGCGTCTGGCTGGGCGGCTATTTATATGACCGCACCGGCAGCTACGACATCGTCTGGTACATCGCCATCGCGCTCGGTGTGTTTGCCGCTCTGGTGAACCTGCCGGTGCGCGAAGCGCCGATTGCACGCGCCGGCGTGCCGCAAGGGGCCTGAGATGGCCAAAAAAGCCGGCCTGTGGGCGCTCGCGGTCATCGCGTCGCTGGGGGTGTTTGCCCTCTACACACGGCCGGAATTTCTTCTCACACTCGCCAATCAGATCTGGGCTTGTTTTTAGAACCTGCCCGGCGGTTTTTCGAGTGACGGGGGAATGCCCCCATAAGGCGGGGGAGCAAACACCATGAAAACCATCATCATCACCGGCGCCTCCGACGGCATAGGCGCCGAAATGGCGCGGCAGCTGGCCAAAACACATGGCGGCGGCGTCGCGCTGGTGCTGGCGGCGCGCAATGAAACACTGCTGGGCGAGGTCGCCGGCCAATGCGCCGCGCACGGCGCGCAGACCCTGGTCGTGAAGACCGACGTGTCCATCGAGGCCCAATGCCGCCACCTGGTGGATGCCGCCATCGGGCGCTTCGGGCACATCGATGCCCTGGTCAACAACGCCGGCATGTCGGCGCAGGCCCTGTTCGAGGACGTCAAGGCCCAGGACCTGGGCTGGTATGAGCAGCTGATGCGCATCAACCTCTGGGGCAGCGTCTGGTGCACCCACGCCGCCCTGCCCCACCTGAAGCTGCGCCACGGCAGCATCGTGGCAGTTTCCAGCCTGGCCGGGCTGATCGGCGTGCCGGGCCGCACGGCCTACAGCGCCACCAAATTCGCCATGGTGGGATTTTTTGAGGCGCTGCGCGCCGAAATGAAGAGCGCCGGGGTCAGCGTCACCACCGCCTACCCGGGCGTAGTCGCCACCCATATCCGCCACCGCGGCTTCAACGCGGCGGGCGTGGCGGCGGGATCCAGCGGGCTCAAGGAAGACGACGCGATGAGCGTGGAAGAATGCGCCCGGTTGATCCTGCAAGGCATGGAACGCCGCAACCGCGAGGTCGTCATGACGGCCAAGGGCAAGCTGGGCCGCTGGCTCAAGCTGATCGCGCCGGGCCGGGTCGAGTCCATGGCGCTGGCCGCGCTCAAGGACGACGTGAAACCCCTCTAATATGAGCAGCACTCCGCACGGCATGGAGCCGCCCTCCGCCTGGGTGCAGCGCTGGTCGCACCTGGTGCGCGAGCGCGGCGTGGTGCTGGACGTCGCCTGCGGCCACGGCCGCCACGCCCGCTGGTTTCATCAGCGAAACCACCCTGTGGTCCTGGTGGACCGTTCCCAGGAAGCGATGGACGCCATCGCCGGCGCCATCCCCGCATCCGCCCGCGAGGCCGTGGTGGCCGACATTGAAGCCGGCCCCTGGCCTTTCGCGGGCCGGCAATTCGACGCGGTCGTGGTGACCAACTACCTGTGGCGACCCCTGCTGCCCACGCTGCTGGCCGCGCTGGCGCCCGGCGGGGTGCTGATTTACGAAACTTTTACGCAAGGCAATGAGACGGTGGGCAAGCCTTCCCGGCCGGATTTTTTGCTGCGCACCGGCGAGTTGCTGGAAACCTGCCGGGCACTGCGGGTGGTGGCCTTCGAGGAGGGCTTCCACGAAAGCCCGCCACGGTTTGTCCAGCGCATTGCCGCGGTCCGCGAAGTGCCCGCGACTGCGGGTTTGCCCGCCCCGCCGCGCTATGGACTGCCCTAGGCTCTGGGTAGAATGCAGGATTGGCCGTTTTGGGCCGGCCTGGCGGTATTCCGGCCAGTCCCCTTCCCAAGCTCCCGGCCGCGAACGTTTACAAGCAAAGCATGAAACCCATTACTGGCAGCATCGTTGCACTGGCAACACCCTTGCATGATGACGGCAGCGTAGATTACCCCACCCTGCGCAAACTGGTGGACTGGCACATCGCCGAAGGCACGGACTGCATAGGCGTGGTCGGCACCACCGGCGAATCCCCCACCGTCAACGTTGAAGAGCACTGCGAAATCATCCGCGTCTCGGTGGAACAGGCGAAAAAGCGCGTGCCTATCATGGCCGGCTGCGGCGCCAACTCCACCGCCGAAGCGATCGAACTCGCCCGCTTCGCCAAGCAGGTGGGCGCCGACTGCCAGCTGCAGGTCGTTCCCTATTACAACAAGCCCACGCAGGAAGGCCAGTACCGGCACTTCAAGGCGATCGCCGAAGCCGTCGGCGACCTGCCCACCGTGCTGTACAACGTGCCCGGCCGCAGTGTGGCCGATATGGCGCATGCCACCGTGCTGCGCCTGGCCCAGGTGCCCGGCATCGTCGGCATCAAGGAAGCCACCGGCAACATCGAGCGCGCGCAGTGGCTGATCAAGGAAGTACCCAAGGGCTTTGCCGTGTATTCGGGCGACGACCCGACCGCCGTGGCGCTCATGCTGTGCGGCGGCCAGGGCAACGTCAGCGTGACGGCCAATGTGGCGCCCCGGCTCATGCACGAGCTGTGCGTGGCCGCCGTGGCCGGCGACACCCGCCGTGCCATGGAACTGCAGTTCAAGCTGCTGCCGCTGCACAGAAACCTGTTCATCGAAGCCAACCCGATTCCCGTCAAATGGGCCATGGCCCGGATGGGGCTTTGCGGCGGCACCCTGCGGCTGCCCATGACGCCGCTGGAGACATCGAACGAAGCGGCCGTGGAAAGCGCCCTGCGCGCCTGCGGCCTGGTTTGATTTGCCTGATCTGATTTTTAAGGGAACCCAAGTGAAGATATCGCCAACACGTCCTGCATTTTCAAAAGCCCGGAGCGCCGCAGCCGTGTCCGCGCTGCTGGCTCTCGCCCTGCTCGCCGGCTGCTCCTCCATCAGGGATGTGATGGACGGCGAACGCGTCGACTACAAATCCAGCGGCGCCAAGGGCCCCTCGCTCGACATTCCTCCCGACCTGACCCAGCTCAGCCGCGAAACCCGCTACGTGGTGCCCGGCACGGCGGTGTCCGCCAACAGCTACCAGGTCGGCCAGCCGACACAGGCCGTGCAGACGGCCGCCACCGCCGTCGGCGACGTGCGCATTGAACGCGCAGGCAGCCAGCGCTGGCTGGTCGTGAACCGGCCCGCCGACAAGCTCTGGGGCCCCGTCCGCGATTTCTGGCTCGAAAGCGGCTTCCTGCTGGCGCAGGACCAGGAAAACCTCGGCATCATGGAAACCGACTTCGCCGAGAACCGCGCCAAGCTGCCGCAGGACTTCATCCGCAGCGCGATCGGCAAGGTCTTCGACGGCCTGTATTCCACCGGCGAGCGCGACAAGTTCCGCACGCGCCTGGAGCGCCGCCCCGACGGTGGCACCGAGATTTACGTGAGCCACCGCGGCATGATCGAAGTGGTTACCGGTGGAAAGACCGGCAACGCCGCCTCCGGCGACAGCACGGTCTGGCAGCCCCGTCCCGCCGACCCGGAACTCGAAGCCGAATTCCTGCGCCGCATGATGGTCAAGCTGGGCGTGTCGCAAGAACAGTCCAGGGCCCTGGTGGCCGCCGGCGCCGCCAAGCAGACTTCGCGCATCGCCACGGTGAACAACGTGCCCGTCGTGCAGATCGACGAAGGCTTTGAACGCGCCTGGCGCCGGGTCGGCCTGGCGCTGGACCGCACCGGCTTCACTGTTGAAGACCGCGACCGCAGCCAGGGCACCTACTTCGTCCGCTACGTCGAGCCCACCACCAACAAGGCCGAACCCGGCTTCTTCAGCAAGTTGTTCAGCGGCTCGCCGGCCGCTACGCCGCCCTTGAAGTACCGCATCGCCGTCAAGAGCCAGGGCGAAAGCACCACGGTCTCCGTCCTCAATGCCCAGGGCGCCGCTGAATCATCGGCCAATGCCCAGCGCATCGTGCAGGTGATCGCCGACGACCTCAAGTAATCCGGGCCTGCCGCCCGACTGCCCAGACCGCGAATTGCCGCGCCCATGTTGAGGTTCAAAAGCCTGGGCAGCGGCAGTTCGGGCAATGCCGCCGTCATCGAAGCAACAGGCATCGCGCCTTCGCGGGTGCTCGTCGATTGCGGGCTGGGCCTCAAGCATTTGCTCTACCGGCTTGGCGAGGCCGGGCTGCAGCCCGAGGACATTCATGGCGTGTTCGTCACGCATGAACACGGCGACCACATCGGCTGCGCCCGCTCGCTCGCGCTGCGCTACCGCATCCCGGTCTGGATGAGCCACGGCACGCATGCCGCCATCGGTTCGCCGGATTTTGACGGCCTGCTGCACGTCGCGCGCGACGGCAAGGCTATCGAGGTGGGAGGCCTGCAATTGACGCCTTTCACGGTGCCGCACGATGCCAGGGAGCCCTTGCAGCTCAGTTGCACCGACGGCTCGGCCAAGCTGGGCATTCTGACCGACCTGGGCCATGCCACCGCGCATGTCATGGCGCATTTGACGGCGTGCGACGCGCTGATGCTGGAGTGCAACCATGACACCGGGATGCTGGCCCAATCGTCGTATCCGCCTTTTTTAAAGCGGCGCGTGGGCGGCCAGTACGGCCATCTCTCCAATGCCGCGGCGGTGGAAATTGCCCGCGGCCTCATTCACGGGCGGTTCAAGCACCTGGTGGCCGCGCACCTGAGCGCGCAGAACAACCGGCCCGCGCTGGTGCAGGCGCTGATGGCCGAGGCGCTGTCTTGCGGCGCGGACGATATCGTAGTGGCCAGACCCGACACCGGCACACCCTGGCTTTCGGTCTGACGCGGCCATAAAAAAAGCCGCCTTGCGGCGGCTTTTTTACACTCGCTGAAGAATTACTTCTTGGCGGCGCTGGCAGCAGCGGTGGTAGCGGCGGCGGCAGCAGCGTCAGCGGAAGGAGCTGCGGATGCGGCGGCGGCTGGTGCGGATGCATCAGCAGCAGGTGCCGATGCGGCAGCGGCTGGTGCGGAAGCTTCAGCAGCAGGTGCAGGAGCAGAAGCGGCTGGAGCAGGAGCTGCGGCTTCTTCTTTCTTGCCGCAAGCAGCCAGTGCAACAGCGGCGACGATAGCTGCCAAAACGAGTGACTTGTTCATTTTTACGATCCTTGGTGATATTTAAGAAAACAATTTCCGGAAATTGCCAAAAGAAAACCCAAACCGGAATTCAAGTAATTTTTGACCGGGGAAAGGACTCGAGCTCTTTCTACCCAGCTTTAAATTATATGCTGGATATTACAAGTCCGAAAACCCTTAGTCAGCGAACTATGGCCGTATGGCGCCTGCGGCCTGCGGGTTATTGCGCCTACAGCCCCAGGGTTGTGGCCGGAAAAGCCGGTGAGCTTTTCAGCAGGCGCTCGTGGATGCGCTCCCTCAACGCCACCCGGCGGGCCGGTTCGGACCCGGCCATGCCCGTGCAGCGCTGCAGGTCCAGGCGCTCAAAGACCCAGCCCGGGCCCAGCAAGGCGCTGGGCATGTCGTCGGCCGGGGCGGAGGGGATGGCGCGGCATTCCACGATGTGCGCCCAGGTCCGCCGCCAGGTGACGAAGCGCGCATGCCGGCGAAGCACTTCGTCGTAATTCCCGGCCAGCATCGTGAAGGTACGGCCGGTTTTGGACCAGTCGTTCAAGGCCTGCGCCACCGCGCGCTCGCCCAGGGGCCAGTCTTCGAAATCCGGGTCGCAGACGATGATTTCACGCCAGCCCTGCTGCGCCGCCGCGGTAAAAGCCTGGCGAATCATCTCCGTGAAATCCGTGCGCCCGGTGAAACGGCCTTCCGGCAGGGCTTGCGGCGGGGTGGAGGAGGTTTCAGTGTCCATGGAGCATCTCCTTGATGGCAAACAGCTGAGGGGATCGAATCAAGACTTCGCGGGCGGCTCCTGCCGCAGCCAGCCGGCATCATGCCAGTCGCCCAGCAGCGCCAGCGCGGAGGCGCCGGCTTTGCGCAGCTCATGCGGCGCCAGGCCGCGACCGTCGGCCAGGCGCCGCATCAGCTTGGCGTCGGCACCTTTGGCGCGGTAGCTCTCTCCGTTGATGAACACGTGGTCGGCGTCGTACATCATCCGGGTGCGCGCATCCAGCCTGACCGCCGCGCGACCGGCCTTGGCGGCGTCGGCATCCCATTCATCCGCGGCTTCGTCAAACCACACGGAAGGCTTGGGCTCGGTCATGTACTCGCCCAGGACACAGGCCAGCGCCAGAGGATCTTTCAGCGCGTCCTGCACGGCCTGGCTCGCGAAGGCGGCCAGGTCCGCGGGCAAGGCCGCCGGCGTGGCCGTGGCTTCCTGGCCGGGATCGCGGTACATGTCGGGTGCCTTGGATGCGCGGCCTGCCGGGGCCTCCGCGCCGTCGCCATCCTCGTTGAATTCCGCCAGGCGCTGCAGCAGTTCCGCCGCCAGTTCGCCGCGTCCCGGCGACCTGAAGCCTATCGAATAGGTCATGCAGTCGGCCGTTTTGCCTTCGCCAGAGGCCGCCGCTTCGGCGATGCCGTCATGCGCATAGCGCGGGGGCAGGTAGAGCATGTCGCCGGCTTCCAACACGAACTCCTGCTCGGGCTCGAAGTTCTGCAGGATTTTCAGCGGCACGCCCTCCTGCAGGCTCAGGTCTTTTTGCCGTCCTATCTTCCAGCGCCGCCGCCCGCTGGCCTGCAGCAAAAAGACGTCGTAGCTGTCAAAGTGCGGGCCCACGCCGCCGCCCGGCGTGGCGAAGGAGACCATCAGGTCATCAAGCCGCGCATCGGGCACAAACCTGAACTGCTGCAGCAATTCGTGCGCCCCGGCGTCATGCAGGTCCACGCCCTGCACCAGCAGGGTCCAGGCTTTCTGGCTCAGCGGCGGCAGGCTGCGCGGCGCCAAAGGCCCCTGCTTCATGCGCCAGCCCTTGGCCTGCTGGACGATCAGCCGCGATTCCACCTGTTCGCTCGCGGCCAGCTTGAACAAGGCCGCGCGGCTCAGCAGCGGCTGGAATCCGGGCAGGGCCTGGCGCACGAGGAGCGGCTTTTTTTGCCAGTGCCGGCGCATGAATTGCGCCGGGCTCAGGCCGGCAAGGAGCGCTAGAGATTGGTTTACATCCATGGGACAATTGTCGGATGAAAATCACCCCGCAATGCGTCGTAGCCCTGACATGGACGCTGAAAGACACCCTGGGCGATGTACTGGACGAACTGGATGAGCCCATCGAGTTCCTGCTGGGCGGCGATGACCTCCTCGCCAAGGTCGAGGAAGCCCTGCAAGGCCATGAAGCCGGCGACAAACTGGAGTTGCACCTGGAGCCCGAAAACGCCTTCGGCGACTATGACGAAAGCCTGGTGTTCCTGGAGCCCCGCAAGGTTTTCCCCGCCGAGCTCGAAGAAGGCATGACCTTCGACGGCGCCGCCCTTCCGCAAGGCGTCAGCGGCACCGCGCCGCATCAGCATATTTACACAGTCACCGAAATCTATCCCGACCACGTGGTGCTGGATGGCAACCATCCGCTGGCGGGCATCGCCATCCGCCTGGGCCTCAAGGTCGAATCGGTGCGCGAAGCCAGCGAAGATGAGATCGGCCAGGGCTCCCTGGGGACCGGCTTTTTCAAGCTGGAGCCGCTCACACCCGGCAGCGGTACCCTGCACTAAGGCAAAAGCGCAAGGGCGGCACGAAGCCGCCCTTTACGCATTCCCTGCGACTGCTTACTTACATCCGGTACAGCAGGCCGTTCTCAATCCTCACACGGTCGCCGACACGCAGGTCGCCGGTCGACGGCACGTCATAGGCGCGGCCGGTACCGTTGTCGAGCTGCACGGAGACGCGGTAGGTTTCACGCACCGTGGTGTTGCGGTTTCTTTCGATCGCATTGCCGGCCACGGCGCCACCCACAGCACCGGCGACCGTCGCCACGTCCTTGCCGGTGCCGCCGCCGATCTGGTGGCCCACCACTGCGCCGGCCACACCGCCGAGGATGGCGCCTATGCCGGAACTCCTGGCTTGCTCCGGGGTACGAAACACTTCGACGTTGCTGACCCGTCCGTACTCGATATAACGGTTCTGCTGGTTGGTGGGATAGGTTCCGGCCGGGTAGGTCTGGTTGGGGTAGCTGGCGGTGTTCGGATAGGCCGGCGGGTAATTCGCATCGGACACCGGCGGCGGGTTCATGGGCGCGCAGGCTGCCAGGGCGGCCAGTGCCAGCACCACGGAAGCGGACGAAATAAAGCGGGATGTGTTTCGCATGAGTCTCTCCTTTTGATGGTTCATGAGATTCCGGCATCAACATGCACATGCACGGGGACTCTCATGACCCATTAAGGACGGGACCCAGGCCATCCCGGGTGGGGATTGGGCCTGTGGCAGCGTGGGAGGCTTGTTGCAGGGGTTGTAGGAAAACCCCCACCACCCTTCCCGCGCGGTCGCGCGGAGCGCGCCGGGGGCTCAGGCCTTGCCGGTGGAGCCATAGCCGCCCTCCCCGCGCTCGCTGGCGGGGAATTCGGACACCACATTGAACTGCGCCTGCACCACGGGCACGATCATCAGCTGCGCGATGCGCTCCATGGGTTCGATGGTGAAAGGCACGTCACTGCGGTTCCAGGCGCTGACCATCAATTGCCCCTGGTAGTCGCTGTCGATCAGGCCCACCAGGTTGCCCAGCACGATGCCGTGTTTGTGGCCCAGGCCGGAGCGCGGCAGGATCAGCGCGGCATAACCCGGGTTGTGCAGGTAGATGGCGATGCCGGTGGGCACCAGTTGCCAGGCGTTGGCGGCCAGAGTGAGAGGCGCATCCAGGCAGGCGCGCAGGTCCAGGCCGGCGCTGCCGGGCGTGGCGTAGGCGGGAAGGTTGTCCTGGAGGCGCGGGTCGAGAATCTTGACGTCGATGTGCATGAACTATTTTTTCTTCGGTGGTTGATGTTTCTGGGCCTCTTCGGCGGCTTGCCGCGCCAGTTCGCGCAGGCGCTGGACCAGCGCGCCGGATGACTGGCGGTTGGCCTGGAAAATCGCCCACGCCCCATAGGCCAGCAACGCGGGCAGAAACAGGAAACCGGCGCCGGGCAGCACCGCCGACAGCGCCTGGGTGGCGATCCACAGGACGACCACCCATTTGACGTGGGTCAAAAAGGCCGCGCCGGTGGCAACCGCAGAGGCGGGCTTGACGGGAGGCGTAACGGCGCTTGCCGCAGAGGGGGCGCGAAGCGAAGCCTTTTCCTCGGGCTTGAGCAGGTCTTCACGGGGGCCGGCCGACGCATTCGCATGCGTCAGGCGTTCCACATAGCTGGCGAAATCGCCGTCCGGCGGCGTGTTCGAGGGAAGGTTCATGGTGCGGCCGCCTTTGCTTGGGAAGGAGCAGCCGCCATCCGGGCCGCGATCTCCCTGACCAGTTGCCGCGCCAGCGAGAGCTTGGAGGCCCGGGGCAGCGCCGTGCTGCCCTGCGCATCCACCAGCAGCAGCGCGTTATGGTCCTGGCCGAAGGTGTCGGGGCCGATGTTGCCGACCAGCAGCGGCACTTTTTTGCGCAGGCGCTTGGCCTCGGCATTTTCCGCGAGGTCCTGGCTTTCCGCCGCGAAACCCACGCAGAAAAGCCGGCCGGCCTGGGCCGCGGCCGACTGGGCGACGGTGGCCAGGATGTCGGGGTTCTCGGTGAACGCCAGCTGCGGCGCCTGCCCGGAGCCGTCTTTCTTTATTTTCTGGGCCGAAGGCGCGGCGGGCCGCCAGTCGGCCACCGCCGCCGTGGCGACAAACACGCTGGCGGCCTGGGCGCGCGCAGACACCGCCTCCAGCATCTGCTGCGCGGACCGCACGTCGATGCGGCTCACGCCGCGCGGCGTGGGCTGGGTCACCGGGCCGGCAACCAGCGTCACCTCGGCGCCCGCCTCGCGCGCCGCGCGGGCGATGGCAAAGCCCATCTTGCCGCTGGACAGGTTGGTGATGCCGCGCACCGGGTCTATGGCTTCATACGTCGGGCCGGCGGTAACCAGCACGCGCTGGCCGGCCAGCACCTTGGGCGCGAAAAAGGCGACCAGGTCTTCGAGGATCTGCTCGGGCTCCAGCATGCGCCCGTCGCCGGTCTCGCCGCAAGCCTGGAAACCGCTGCCCACGCCCAGCACCGTGGCGCCGTCCGCGTCCAGCTGCACAAAATTGCGCTGCGTGGCCGGGTGCGCATACATCTCGCGGTTCATGGCCGGCGCCACCAGCAGCGGCACCTTGTCGATGGGGCGGGCCAGGCACATCAGGCTCAGCAGGTCGTCGGCGCGGCCGTGCAGCAGTTTGGCCATGAAGTCGGCGCTCATGGGCGCGACCAGGATGGCGTCGGACTCGCGCGACAGGTTGATGTGCGCCATGTTGTTGTCTTCGCGGCTGTCCCACTGGCTGGTATAGACCGGCCGGCCGCTCAGGGCCTGCAGGGTGACGGCCGTGATGAACTGTTCGGCCGCCTCGGTCATGACCACCTGCACCGTCGCGCCCGCCTTGATCAGGGCCCGGCACAGCTCGGCCGCCTTGTAACAGGCGATCCCGCCCGACAGGCCCAGCACGATGTGTTTGCCGGCCAGGTCCAGGGCTTCACCACCGTCCGGGCCGCTTCCCAGGGGATTCACTTGATTCGTCATGTTCCGCAATGTATCAGCTAGACAAGCCCCCACACGCTTAACGGCCGGCCATGCGCGGCCTGAGAGCCGCCATGCAAGCCTGGAATGGCTTTGCCTCGAAATTCAATGGCCTTGCGGCCGGTATCCCGGCGGGCAACCCGTATAATCTCCGTTTACCACCTCTACGAACTTGCGGTTCGTACCTGACATGACCAAATTTGTCTTCGTCACCGGCGGTGTGGTGTCTTCCCTGGGCAAGGGAATCGCCTCAGCCTCCTTAGCTGCGATCCTGGAATCGCGAGGCCTCAAAGTCACTTTAATCAAGCTCGATCCCTACCTCAACGTGGATCCGGGCACGATGTCGCCCTTCCAGCACGGCGAGGTTTTCGTGACCGACGACGGTGCCGAAACCGACCTGGACCTCGGCCACTATGAGCGTTTCATCGAAACGCGCATGCGCAAGGCCAACAACTTCACCACCGGCCAGATCTACAAAAGCGTGCTCGAAAAAGAGCGCCGCGGCGACTACCTCGGCAAGACCGTGCAGGTCATCCCGCACGTCACCAACGAAATCCAGGAGTTCGTCAAACGCGGCGCGGGTTATGAAACCCCCGACGCGGTCGACGTCGCCATTGTCGAAATCGGCGGCACCGTGGGTGACATCGAGTCCCTGCCCTTCCTGGAAGCCGTGCGCCAGATGAGCCTGCGCCTGGGCGCCAACAACACCGCTTTCGTGCACCTGAGCTACGTCCCCTGGATCGCCGCCGCCGGCGAACTCAAGACCAAGCCGACCCAGCACACCGCCAAGCAGTTGCGTGAGATCGGCATCCAGGCCGACGTGCTGCTGTGCCGCGCCGACCGCCGCATCCCCAACGAAGAGCGCGAGAAAATTTCCTTGTTCTCCAACGTCCCCGAATGGGGCGTGATCTCCATGTGGGACGTCGACACGATTTACAAGGTCCCGCGCATGCTGCACGAGCAGGGCCTGGACGGCCTGATCTGCGACAAGCTGCGCCTGAACACGCCGCCGGCCAACCTCCGGCGCTGGGACGACCTGGTCTACGAGACCGAGCACCCGCAAACCGAAGTCCACATCGCCATGGTCGGCAAGTACGTCGACCTCTCCGACAGCTACAAATCGCTCAACGAGGCCCTGCGCCACGCCGGCATGAAAAACCATGCCAAGGTGGTCATCGAGTACGTCGATTCCGAAACCATCACGCCGGACAACGTCTCGCGCCTGGCGCGGTTTGACGGCATCCTGGTGCCCGGCGGCTTCGGCGTGCGCGGTGTCGAAGGCAAGATCTGCGCGGCCCGCTTCGCGCGCGAGAACAAGATGCCCTACCTCGGCATCTGCCTGGGCATGCAGGTCGCCACCATCGAGTTCGCGCGCCACGTCGCGGGCCTGAAGGACGCCAACAGCACCGAGTTCGACCCCGCCACCCCGCACCCGGTCATCGCGCTGATCACCGAATGGAAAGACGCCGACGGCACCATCAAGACGCGCGACGCCAAGTCCGACCTGGGCGGCACCATGCGCCTGGGCGCGCAAAGCTCCGACGTCGCCACCGGCACGCTGGCGCACAAGATCTACGGCGACGTGGTGACCGAACGCCACCGCCACCGCTATGAAGCCAACGTCAACTACCTCGACGCCCTGCGCGCCTCGGGCCTGGTCATCTCCGCGCTGACGCAGCGCGAGCAGCTCACCGAGATCGTCGAGCTGCCGCAGGACGTCCACCCCTGGTTTGTCGGCGTGCAGTTCCACCCCGAGTTCAAGTCCACGCCCTGGGACGGCCACCCGCTGTTCAATGCCTACATCGCCGCAGTGCTCCAGCACCGCGCCACCGCGGGCCAGGACGGCAAGCCCGCCGCCAAACCCCTGAAAGCGGTAGCCTGACCATGAAACTCTGCGGATTCGACGTCGGCCTGGACCAACCCTTTTTCCTGATCGCCGGCCCCTGCGTGGTGGAGTCCGAGCAATTGCAGATGGACACCGCCGGCACGCTCAAGGAAATCACGTCCTCGCTGGGCATTCCCTTCATCTTCAAAAGCAGCTTCGACAAGGCCAATCGCACCAGCGAGACGGCCTTCCGCGGACTGGGCACGGAGAAAGGGCTGGAGATCCTGGCCAAGGTCAAAAAGGAAATCGGCGTGCCGGTGCTGACCGACATCCACTCCGAAGACCAGATCGCCCAGGTCGCCAAGGTCGTCGATGTGCTGCAAACACCGGCCCTGCTGTGCCGCCAGACCGACTTCATCCACGCCGTCGCGCTGGCCGGCCTGCCG
The DNA here is from genome assembly GCF_964252805.1 of Polaromonas sp. LjRoot131. NCBI lineage: Bacteria > Pseudomonadati > Pseudomonadota > Betaproteobacteria > Burkholderiales > Comamonadaceae > Polaromonas > Polaromonas sp. LjRoot131. The sequence goes on from NZ_CAXUPF020000001.1 coordinate 2,041,766, forward strand.
GTCAACATCAAGAAGGGCCAGTTCATGGCCCCGGGCGACATGAAGAACGTCATCGTCAAGGCGCGCGCGGCCGCCAAGGCGGCCGGCCTGCCGGAAGACAACTTCATGGCCTGCGAACGCGGCGCCAGCTTTGGCTACAACAACCTGGTCAGCGACATGCGCAGCCTGGCCATCATGCGCGAGACCCACGCGCCGGTCGTGTTTGACGCCACCCACTCGGTGCAGCTGCCCGGCGGCCAGGGCACCAGCAGCGGTGGCGTGCGCGAGATGGTGCCGGTGCTGGCGCGTGCCGCAGTCGCCGTCGGCGTCGCCGGCCTGTTCATGGAAACCCACCCGGACCCGGCCAAGGCCTTGTGCGACGGCCCCAACGCCGTGCCGCTCAAGCACATGAAGGCGCTTCTGGAAACGCTGCTGGCGCTGGACAGAATCACCAAACGCAACGGATTCCTTGAAAACGACTTCGCCGCCTGAAAACGGGCAAGCCCATCAAGGGCGCGGGACTCCGCGCCCTGCCCCGCCGGCTCCACTGCGCCACTCGACCGGATCAAGATAACCAGCGTCCCCAACCCGTTTCGGAATCCCCATGCCCAGCGCCTACATCATCGCCAACGTCACAGTTACGAACCCCGAACAATACGAACAGTACAAAAAACTGTCTAGCATCGCCATGCAGGCGCACGGCGCCGAGGTGTGCGTGCGCGGCGGCAAGATCGAGGTGCTGGAAGGCGACTGGACTCCCAGCCGCATCGTGGTGCTGAAGTTCCCCAGCGTGGAGCAGGCACGCGCCTTCAACGAGTCCGCCGAATACGACGCGGCGCGCCGGTCGCGCCAGGGCATTGCCGTGATGCGCATGGTGCTGGTCGAAGGCGTGTAACAGGTCTGGTTTTTATTCTTTGTTTTTTTGATTTGAAAGAGCCCCAATGAGCGCAATTGTTGATATCGTCGGCCGCGAAATTCTCGACAGCCGTGGCAACCCTACCGTCGAATGCGACGTGCTGCTGGAGTCCGGCGTCATGGGCCGCGCGGCGGTACCTTCGGGCGCCTCCACCGGTTCGCGCGAAGCGATTGAACTGCGCGACGGCGACAAGTCGCGCTACCTCGGCAAGGGCGTGCTCAAGGCCGTCGAACACATCAACACCGAAATCTCCGAAGCCGTGCTGGGCCTGGACGCCAGCGAGCAGGCCTTCCTGGACCGCACCCTGATCGACCTGGACGGCACCGACAACAAGTCGCGCCTGGGCGCCAACGCCACGCTGGCCGTCAGCATGGCCGTGGCCCGCGCCGCAGCCGAGGAAGCCGGCCTGCCCCTGTACCGCTACTTCGGCGGCAGCGGCGCCATGCAGATGCCCGTGCCCATGATGAACGTGGTCAACGGCGGCGCGCACGCCAACAACAACCTGGACCTGCAGGAACTGATGATCATCCCCGTGGGCGCACCGAGTTTTCGCGAAGCCGTGCGTTACGGCGCGGAGGTCTTCCATGCGCTCAAGAAAATCCTGCACGACAAGGGCATGAGCGTGGCCGTCGGCGACGAGGGCGGCTTTGCCCCCAACGTGGCCAACCACGAATCCGCCATCCAGATGATCCTGGAAGCCATCGACGCAGCCGGTTATGTGGCCGGCGAACAGATCGCCCTGGGCCTCGATTGCGCAGCCTCCGAGTTCTACAAGGACGGCAAATACGTCCTGGGCGCCGAAGGCCTGAGCCTGGACGCCACCGAATGGACCAACATCCTGGCGACCTGGGTCGACAAATACCCCATCATCAGCATCGAGGACGGCATGGCCGAAGGCGACTGGGACGGCTGGAAGATCCTGACCGAACGGCTCGGTAAAAAGGTGCAGCTGGTCGGCGACGACCTGTTCGTCACCAACACCAAGATCCTCAAGGAAGGCATCGACAAGCAGATCGCCAACTCCATCCTGATCAAGATCAACCAGATCGGCACGCTGACGGAAACCTTCGCCGCCATCGAGATGGCCAAGCGCGCCGGCTACACCGCCGTGATCTCGCACCGCTCCGGTGAGACCGAAGACTCCACCATTGCCGACATCGCCGTGGGCACCAACGCCGGCCAGATCAAGACCGGATCGCTCTCGCGCTCGGACCGCATGGCCAAGTACAACCAGCTGCTGCGTATCGAAGAAGACCTGGGTGACATTGCGTCCTACCCCGGCCGCGCGGCCTTCTACAACCTGAAGTAATGGCCCCCACGCTCGTCGCTGTGTGTAATTCGCGAGGCCTTGCAGGCCGCCGCTCGCCAGAGGCTTCGCTTCTGTCGCCTGTCCAAACCTGCTCAAGCAGGTTCGGAGCCGCAGGCTCCAGCCCCTCGGGGGCCGCTGCGCCTGCGGCCCGGCAAAGCCGGTTCCGCGGCCCCTGCTGGTGTGGAGAGCCGGCGACGAAACATCATCCTCTGGCGTAAACGTGGGAAAACGACTCGTCCCCGCCGTCCTGATTGCGCTGCTGGTGATCTTCCATGCGCAACTCTGGATAGGCCGGGGCAGCATTCCCAGCGTGCGCGAGATGCAGCACCGGCTGACCGAGCAGCTCGCCAAAAACGTCCAGGCCCAGGCCGCCAACGATCAACTCACGGCGGAAGTCAGGGACCTCAAGGAAGGCCTGGAGATGGTCGAGGAAAAAGCCCGCAGTGAGCTGGGCATGGTCAAGCCCAATGAAATCTTCGTGCAGGTCACCAAGTAGGCCTGGCAAGTCCGCGGGTCCGGCTCGCTGATTGATTAATTCGTCGTGCTGAAAATCGCCATCACCGGCGCCCCCTCCACCGGAAAACACCAGCTGGCATCAGCCCTGGGCCGCGCCCTCAAGGACGCGGGCCGGGATGCGCTGGTGGCTGTGGCGGACCCGTCTGCCTCGCCAGGCGACACTGCGGGCCTGACACTGCTGTGCGGGCTGGAGTCCGCCGCGCAAGCCCATCAGCAGGCGGCAGACCAGTCCATACGCGCGGCCCTGGCAGCCGGCGGGATGGCCTACTGTGTCCTGTATGGAAGCGCCCCGCAGCGTCTTGCGCAGGCGCTGGGCGCCGTTGAACGCCTGCTGCCTGGGCTCGCGCAGCAAAAGCCGGCGCCTGTTCGCAGGGAGGGCAACAAAGCCTGGGTATGGGTTTGCGACAAATGCAGCGACCCCGTCTGCGAGCACCGCCTGCTCAGCGACCTGCTGGCGCAGCGCGCCGTTTCCGCCGCGCCCTGATTCTTATTGGACCGTGGAGGTCGGCGGCTGCTGGTTGGTCTGGCTGGTGAACAGCTGCGCCGCGTCCACCGGGTCGAACTCGTACTGCGCGCCGCAAAACTCGCAGCCGACCGCCACCTTGCCGCGCTCGGAAATAATGCTTTCAATTTCGCCCGTGCCCAGGCTGCGCAGCATGCCGCCCACACGCTCGCGCGAGCAGCTGCAGGCAAAGCTCGGCGTCACCGGCTCAAAGCGCGTGACCTGCTCTTCCCAGAACAAGCGCCGCAGGATGGTGTCGGCGTCCAGGCCCAACAGCTCTTCGCGCTTGAGCGTGCCGGCCAGCATGGCGATGCGCTTGTAGTCTTCATTCACGCCGATCTGGTCTTCATTGGCGTCGCGGTCTATCTGGCCTTCAAGGTTGCCCTGGCCCTTGACCGGCAAGCGCTGGATCAGCAGGCCCGCGGCAACCTTGCCGTCGGCCGCCAGGATCAGCTTGGTGTCCAGCTGCTCGCTCTGCAGCATGTAGTGTTCCAGCACTTCCGCGAGGTTTTCAATCTTCTCGCGCTGGTCGCCGTAGAGCGGCACCACGCCCTGGTAGGCCTGCTGCCCCGGCAGTTTGTCCTTGGGGTCCAGCGTGATCGCGCAGCGCCCCTGGTTGCTCACATTGACCAGCTGGCTCAGCGTGCTGCCCGGGTCGACCGTGCCGGTTACCGTGGCGGTGGCGCGCAGGGTCAGGTCGGGCTGGACCTCGGCCACCGCCAGCTTGACCGGGCCGTCGCCGAAGATCTGCAAAATCAGCGCGCCGTTGAACTTGATGTTGCTCTGCATCAGGGCACCGGCCGCCGTCATTTCTCCCAGCAGCTGCATGACCTCGGCCGGATAGCCGCCGCCCGCCTGCCTGCGTTTGAGGATTTCCTGCCAGGAGCCGGTCAGGCGCACCAGCATGCCGCGCACCGGGAGGCCGTCGAAAATAAATTTGTGAAGTTCGGACATAGCGGAAAGGGGTAAGGATGGCAGGTCAATAAAAAAGAAAGCGGGCCTCAGCCCACCTTCTTGAGCCCGGTCTTGTAACGCCGGGCATTGTCTACATAGTGCTTCGCGCTCATTTTTAAACCCTCGATCTGCTCCGGGGACAGCTGCCTGACAGCCTTGGCCGGGCTTCCGAGGATCATGGAGCCGTCCGGGAATTCCTTGCCCTCGGTGACCAGCGAGCCGGCGCCGACCAGGCAGTTCTTGCCGATTTTTGCGCCGTTGAGCACCACCGCCTGGATGCCGATCAGTGAGCCGTCGCCTATGGTGCAGCCGTGCAGCATGACCTGGTGGCCGACCGTGACGTTCTCGCCTATCGTCAGCGGCAGGCCCATGTCGGCGTGCAGCACGCTGTTGTCCTGGATGTTGGAGCCCCGGCCCACGGAAATGGTTTCGGTGTCACCCCGTATCACCACCCCAAACCAGACGCTGCTGTCCTCCGCGAGATGCACATTGCCCATGACCTGGGCGTTGTCGGCCACCCAGGCAGATTCGTGAACGGTGGGGGTCAGCTTGTCCAGTTGGTAGAGGGCCATGGTTTTGCGCTTTGATTCAGGGGGAAGACGGTCGGGAGTCAGGGCCAGCCCGGGGCTGCCTGGATACCCCGATTGTAAGGAGGCCCCCAGGCGTATCGCCGACAATTCCCCCATGACCCCAGAGCCGCCTCCCGCCGAACTGCGCCAGCTGGCACTGCGGGCGCTGCTGGAAACCGATCCCGCGCAAAAAGTCCGCTTGGCCGGGGAAGCCATGGCCCAGGCGGACACGCTGGCGGTTGCGGCCGAAGGGGCGCTCCAGCCCCCGGCCGGCCTGCCCGGCTGCCCCGAACGGCCCGAGTTGCGCTCCCACCTCGATGTCCCCAAGCGCTCGCCCTTCACGCGCGAAGGCCTGGCCGCCCTGCTCCATGCCGTGACCCATATCGAGTTCAACGCAATCAACCTGGCCCTGGACGCCGTCTGGCGCTTTCCCGGCATGCCGCGCGCCTACTACCTGGACTGGCTCAAGGTCGCCGCCGAGGAGGCCCGGCACTTCAGCCTGCTGCGCGCCCACCTGCAGTCCATGGGCTACGACTACGGCGACTTTCCGGCCCACACCGGCCTCTGGGACATGACCCACAAGACCGAGGGCGACCTGCTGGCGCGCATGGCCCTGGTGCCGCGCACCCTGGAAGCCCGCGGCCTGGACGCCACCCCGCCCATGCAGGCCAAGCTGCGCAAAGTCGGCACGCCCGAAGCGCTGCGGGCCGTGGACATCCTGGACATCATCCTGCGCGACGAGATCGGCCATGTCGCCATCGGCAACCACTGGTACCGCGCGCTGTGCGCCCAGCGCGGGCTGGAGCCGGTCGCCACCTATGCGCTGCTCGCCCAGCAATACGAGGCGCCCCGCCTCAAGGGGCCGCTGAACCTGGATGCCAGGCGGCGGGCGGGATTTGACGAACAGGAACTCGCGCTCCTGGGGCCTGCCTAGGCTCAAAACGCGGCGAAGTCCTACACATACGATCCCGGCAGGGATTTTCGAACGGCGCTAGACTGCGAAACCCTCTTGAAAAGGAGTTTGCGCAATGATCCGGCACCTGGTTCCAGACATCCCCTCGCAAATGCCGCGCTTGCCCGCGGACGTAGCCCTCCAGCTGCCGCAAGGCCAGCGCCTGGGGTCGGCCAACGCTCCCGTCAAGCTGGCTTTTTCCCATTGGTCCAGCATCGCCCGCCTCAAGGCCGGCCAGATAGGCGCGCTGGCCGAGGATTACGTCGAAGGCAAGCTGCAGCTCGAGGGTGCCATGCGCGACGTGATGCGCGCGGTGACCAAGCTGCTGCCCGGCAACCCGGTGGAAAGCGACACCGGCTGGTGGTCCGGCCTGCTGCACCGCGCCAAGTCCCTGGCGGCCCACACCCATGTCCGTGACGCGGCGCAGATCCAGTTCCACTATGACGTTTCGGACGCGTTCTATGCGCTGTGGCTGGACCCGAGGCGGGTGTATTCCTGCGCCTATTACCGCGATGAGGCCATGACGCTGGCCCAGGCGCAGGAAGCCAAGCTGGACCACATCTGCCGCAAGCTCATGCTCAAGCCGGGCGAGCGCTTCCTGGACATCGGCGCCGGCTGGGGCGGACTGCTGATGTGGGCCGCCGAGCACTACGGCGTCGACGCCACCGGCATCACCCTGTCGAAAAACCAGCATGCGCACGTGCAGCGGCTGATCGAGGAAAAAGGCCTGGGCGGCCGCGTGCGCATGGAGCTGCGCGACTACCGCGACATGCCGGAAGACCAACCCTTCGACAAGATTTCCTCCGTCGGCATGTTCGAGCATGTGGGCCACGCGAAGATGACGGGCTACTTCCAGAAAATCATGCGCCTGCTGGCCCCCGGCGGACTGGTGATGAACCACGGCATCACCGCCGGGGGCCTGGAGAACCGCCAGCTCGGCGCCGGCATGGGTGATTTCATCGAAAAATACATCTTCCCCGGCGGGGAGCTCATGCACGTCAGCGCCGTGCTGGAGCACATGTCGCGCGCCGGGCTGGAGATGGTGGACACCGAAAACCTGCGGCCGCACTATGCGCGCACGCTGTGGAACTGGTCGGATTCGCTGGAAGCCAGGCTGGACGAGGCGCGTGAAGTATTGGCCCGCGACGGCGGCGCCGACCGCGCCGAAAAAACCCTGCGCGCCTACCGCCTCTACCTGGCCGGCAGCGCCATGAGCTTCGAGCAAGGCTGGATCTCGCTGCACCAGATGCTGGCCGCCAAGCCCTCCGGTGAAGTGCACGACACCCCCGTGGCCGGCGCGCAGTCCAGCTACCCCTTTAATCGAAACTATATGTACACCCCCGTCCAGGTGGATTAGCTCACCCCTGTCCAGGCTCACTTCGTGTAGCCTGTTCCCCCCTCAAGGGGGCGGCGCCTGGGGCCGGCAAAGCCGGACCCTCGGCCCCCACTGGTGTGAAATACCCCTCCACTGGGTTACGCCCGCTGAACTCTTCAACCAAGCCTGGGCCGCGGAACCGGCTTTGCCGGGCTGCAGGCGCAGCGGCCCCCGAGGGGCTGGAGCCCGCGGCTCCAAGCCTGCCTGCGCAGGCTTGGACGGGCGACAGAGGCGAAGCGTCTCGCGAGCCGCGGCCTGCAAGGCCTCGGGAGCGACACGAAGTGCGCGACCATGGGGGCTCTACTTCACCGTGGGGGCTACATCATCCTCTTGGGTGGTGCTGCGCATGCAGCGCCTTGAGCCGCTCGCGCGCCACATGGGTATAGATGGTGGTGGTGGAGATGTCGGCATGGCCCAGCAGCATCTGCACCGCGCGCAGGTCGGCGCCGTGGTTCAGCAGGTGCGTGGCGAAGGCATGGCGCAGGGTATGCGGCGACAGCGGCGAATGGATGCCGGCCAGCCGCGCGTACTTTTTGACCAGCATCCAGAACATCACGCGGCTCATGCCCTTGCCATGGCCGGTGACGAACAGGTCGTCGGTCTGCTGACCACCCAGGATGGCCGGCCGCGCCTCGGCGAGGTAGCTGACGATCCATTCCCGCGCCACCTGGCCGAAAGGCACCAGGCGCTCCTTGCTGCCCTTGCCCATGACGCGCAGCACGCCTTCATTGAGGCTGAGGTGAAAGGTCTTGAGGCCCACCAGCTCGCTGACACGCAGGCCGCTGGCATAGAGCAGCTCCAGCATGGCGCGGTCGCGCAGCCCCAGCGGCGCGCCTTCGTCGGGCGCGGCCAACAGGGACTCGACCTGGGCTTCCGTCAGGGTCTTGGGAACCCGCAGCGCCTGTTTGGCCGACTGCAGCTTGAGCGTCGGGTCCGCGTCTATCAGGCGCTCGCGCAGCGCCCAGCGGAAATAGCGCTTGAACACCGTGAGCCGCCGGTTGGCCGAGGTCGCCTTGGTCGCGGCATGCCGGGCCGAAAAATAGCTGTTGAGGTCGGTCTCGGCGGTGGCGTCCAGCACGCGCCCGCCCTGCCTGGCCGCGCCCAGCCATTCGGCGTACAGCGACAGGTCCCGGCGGTAGGCCGCCAGCGTGTTTTTGGAGAGGCCGTCTTCCAGCCACAGCGCGTCGATGAACGCGTCGATGCTGGACTGGCTTTGTGCTTGCATGGGCCAACCATAACAAAAAAAGCCGCCGCGCAATTCCTCGCGCGGCGGCTTGATGGGAGGCTAGGCCCTGGCGGCTTCAGTCAAGCTTGAGCTTGGCGGTGTCGACCACCTTTTTGTAGACCTCGAACTCGGCCTTGATCTGGGCCGTGAACTGCTCGGGCGTGTTGGCGATGATCAGCGAGCCGGTGTCCTCGATGCGCTTGCGCACGGCCGGGTCTTCCAGCGATTTCTTCACGCCGGCGCTGACCTTGTCGACCACTTCCTTGGGCAGGTTCTTGGGACCGATGATGCCGTAGTAGGCCATGCGGTTCACCGGCTCCAGGCCGACTTCCTTGAAGGTCGGCACGTCCGGCAGCACGGCCAGGCGCTGCGGCGCGGCCACCACGATGGGGATCAGGCGCTTTTGCTGGATGAAGGGCAGCGCCGAAGGCAGGTTGTCAAAAATCATGGGGACCTGGCCGGCCACCGTGTCGTTGAGGGCCGGGCCCGCGCCGCGGTAGGGGATGTGCGTCACAAAAGTGCCCGACATGCTCTTGAAAAGCTCCATTTGCAGGTGGCCTATGCCGCCCGTGCCCGAGGACGAATAGGAATACTTGCCGGGGTTCTTCTTGAGCTCGGCCACGAACTCCTTGTAGTTGCGGGCCGGAAAGCTCGGGTGCACCGCGATGATGTTGGGTGTGGCCGCGATATTGATGATGGGCGTGAAGTCCGTCAAGGTGTTGTAAGGGATCTTGGCGTTGATGGCCGGGTTGGCGGCCGTGGTCGACACCGTGGCCACCCCCAGCGCATAACCGTCGGGCGCCGCGCGCGAGGTCTCCAGCGCCCCCACCACGCCGCCGCCGCCGGCCCGGTTTTCGACAATGACGCTCTGGCCCAGCGCCTTGCCCAGCGGCTCAGAGATGACGCGGGCGACGATGTCGGTGGTGCCGCCCGGTGCGAAGGGCACCACGAGCTTGACCACTTTGTTGGGGTAGCCCTGCGCCAGCGCGGGGGCTGCGGCGCTGCCCAGCACGAGCGCGGACACCACGGAGTAGGCAAAGAGATAACGACGTTGCATGTTCAGGTCCTTCCGATAAAAACAGCTGAGATGGTAATCGCTGGAGCCGGTCCCGCCAGTGTGGATTACGCATAAGGGCAAACCCGCAGGGATTGCGGTTATTCTCGGCGGGGTGAACTACGCCCAGCTTCTTTTCCCCGACTTTTCCCTTATTGTTTGCGGCTACCTGGTGTGCCGCTACACCGCCCTCAACCGCACGGTCTGGGAGAAGGTGGAAAGCCTGGTCTATTACTTTTTGTTTCCGGTCCTGCTGTTCCACTCCATCGTGAAGAGCCCGCTGGACCTGGGCGCCGCCTCCAGCCTGATAGGCGCCGGCCTGCTGATGGGCGTGGCCGGCATCGCCATGGCCTACAGCCTGCCCTACCTGCCCTGGCTGCGCCGCCACATCGACCCACGCGAACACGCGGCCAGCGCACAGGTGGCCTTTCGCTTCAACTCCTTCATCGCCCTGGCCCTGGCCGAGCGCCTGGCCGGCGCCCAGGGCCTGCAGCTGATCGCGGTGCTGATCGGCGTCTGCGTACCGCTCTTCAACGTCGCCGCGGTATGGCCCATGGCCAAGCATGCCCAGCGCGGCTTCCTGGGCGAGCTGGTGCGCAACCCGCTCATCGTGGCAACGGCCACCGGCCTCATCGCCAACCTGCTGGGTTTCAGCATCCCCTTCTGGCTGGAACCCACCGTCAACCGCATAGGCGCAGCCTCCCTGGCCCTGGGCCTGATGTCGGCCGGCGCCGGCATGCAGTTCGCCCACCTGGCGCAATCCAGGACGCTGACCGTGGCGGTGCTGTCGATACGCCACTTCCTGCTGCCCATCGTGGCGCTCGGCCTGGCCAAGGCCTTTGGCCTGTCGCCGGTGCAGACCACCATACTGCTGGCCTTCTCCGCCCTGCCGACGGCCTCCAGTGCTTATGTGCTTGCGGCGCGGATGGGGTACAACGGGGCTTATGTTGCCGGGTTGGTTACTCTTTCGACGATGTTGGGGGTGGTTAGTTTGCCGTTTGCGTTGGCGGTGCTGAGGTAGGTTTTTTGGGCCGGGTCTTGCTCCCGGCCTTTGCGCTTTTTGCTGAGGGCTGCTGGCCGGGGGTTGCCCGGCAGCAAGTAACTTTCTTTTGCTTCGCCAAAAGAAAGTCACCAAAGAAAAGGCGACCCGCAGTCTGGGTCCCTACGCTTCGCTTCGGGCAACCTGCGGTGCTCGACTACGGCGGGGTCTCGCGCAAACTCGCTTCGCTCAAACAAGCGCGATCCCTGATCCGCCTACGTCTGCGCTCCTCGGCCCAGCCAGGACGGGGCAATCGGGAACGGGAACAGAAGACAAATACCAAAGAACAAACCAAAACAAACAAGGACTCGCCAAGGCGAGTCCTTGTGGTTTTCAGTATTTGAATTTGGTATTCCTTCCCCACCCCTTGTGGATGCGCCGAGGAGCGCAGGTTCAGGCGGATCAGGGATCGCGTTGTCTGAGCGAAGCGCAGCGTAGCGAGTTTAGCGAGACCCCGCCTGAACCGAGCACCGCAGGTTGCCCGTAGCGCAGCGGAGGGACGCAGCAACCAGGGTCGCCTTTTCTTTTGCTTACTTTTCTTTTGGCGAAGCAAAAGAAAAGTGAGTAGCCGCCGGGCTACCCCCGGCCAGCAAACCTCAGAGGAGAACGCAAAGGCCAGGACAAGACCCGGCCTCAAGAAGCATTTTTCTTCTCAATGAATTCCCCCATACGACTAAGCAATCTCCACCACTCCGACCCATCCTCCCGATAAACCCGTATCGCCCCCGCCCGGACAAGAATCTTCCGCAACTCATCCTCCTCAAACCCACCCAAATGCATCTGCAGGGTTTCAAAGGAACGGTCGGTATAGCCCTTGTGGCCCAGGAAATGGCGAGCCGTGTCCTCGGCCATGAACTCGGTCTTGTGTTGTTCATGGGCCAGCGCCAGCTGGTGTTTGTGAAGCTGCCGGTTCAGGAAAAACGTGATGCCGCCGCCAACGGCCGCGCCGAACAGCGAAGCCAGCGCGCCTGAGATCGTGGGGTCCATGTAGGTGTCCTTTCATGCACGGGGCATATTACAAGCTGAAGGAGGTCATTGGGCCAGGGCCCATTCAATGTGTTCCGCGACCAGTTCACCGCCCTCTGCGGCGCGCGCGCGCAGGGCCTCGCGCAGGGGCCGCCCGGCGGGTTCATCGAGCACGCGCAGGGCATTGCCCATGGCCACCGCGATGTTGCGCAGCCAGCGTTCGTGGCCTATGCGCCGTATCGGGCTGCCTTCGGTGAAGCGCAAAAACGCCTCTTCGGTCCAGCCGAACAGGGTCACCAGTTGCTGCCCTGTCAGGCCCAGGCGTTCGTCGAAATCGGGCAAGGCACTGCGCTGGGCGAATTTGTTCCAGGGGCAAATCAGCTGGCAGTCATCGCAGCCGTAGATGCGGTTGCCGATCAGCGGCCGCAGCTCCAGCGGGATGGGCCCGGCGTGTTCTATGGTCAGGTAGGAGATGCAGCGCCGTGCGTCGAGCTTGTGCGGCGCAATGATGGCCTGTGTGGGACACACCTCTATGCAGGCCTGGCAGGTTCCGCAATGCGGCGCCACCGGCTCGCTGGGCGGCAAGGCGAGGTCCACATAGATTTCCCCCAGGAAGAACATGGAGCCGGCCTCGCGATTCAGCAGCAAGGTGTGCTTGCCGCGCCAGCCCTGCCCGCTGCGGGCCGCCAGTTCGGCCTCCAGGACCGGCGCGGAATCGGTGAAGGCGCGGTGGCCCAGTTGTTCCACGTGCGCCGAGATGCGCTCGCCGAGTTTTTGCAGGCGGCTGCGCATGATCTTGTGGTAGTCGCGGCCGCGCGCATAAACCGACACAATGCCCTCGGCGGGCCGCTCCAGGCGGCTGAATTCCAGGGCCTGCCACTCGCCGGGGGCGGCGGAGGTGGCGGCCGGCAGGTAGTTCATGCGTGCCGTGATGACACTCACCGTGCCCGGGATCAGTTCGGCCGGCCGGGCGCGTTTGAGGCCGTGCGCGGCCATGTAGTGCATGTCGCCATGAAAACCCGCCGCCAGCCAGGCCGATAATCCGGGTTCGGCCGACGACAGGTCGACACCGGCAATGCCGATTTGCGAAAATCCAAGCTCGCGCGCCCAAGCCTGAATTTGAGAAACGAACTGATGACTGTTCAAAGAGTTGCTGGCGGACACCCGCTGATTGTAAAAAACATTGCCTGGCACGACGAGGAGGCCACGGCAGCCTTCGCGCGGACCCTGGCCGGCCACTCCGCGATAGGCCGCGCGCTGATCGAGCTACAGGGCGACCTGGGTGCGGGCAAAACCACCTTTGTGCGCCACCTGCTCAAGAGCCTGGGCGTGCAGGGCCGCATCAAGAGTCCCACCTATGCGGTGGTCGAACCTTACACACTGGCGGACGCCGGCCCGGATGCAGGCCAAAATGGCGCCATGAACATCTGGCACTTCGATTTCTACCGCTTCAACGATCCGCGCGAATGGGAAGAAGCCGGCTTTCGCGACATCTTCGCCGCCCCAGGGCTCAAGCTCGTCGAATGGCCGGAAAAAGCCGGCCCCCACCTGCCGCAGCCCGACCTGCTGCTGCGCCTGGAAGTGCTGCCGGACGACACGCGCGCCGTCACCCTGACGGCCCACACGGCCACCGGCGCGGAACTGATCGCATGAAGCGCCCCGCCCTGAACCGCCGCAGCGCCCTGCAACTGGGCAGCGTGGTGCTGCTGCTGGGTGTGCAGCACATCGCACGCGGCGCCACCATCGTGGCGGTGCGCGTCTGGCCGTCCAAGGACTACACGCGGCTGACCATCGAGTCGGACGGCGAAATCAAGGCGCGGCAGTTTTTTGTCGCCGAACCGCCGCGCCTGGCCGTCGACATCGAAGGCATAGACCTGATCCCGGCCTTGCGCGAACTTGTCGCCAAGGTCAAATCCGACGACCCCAACATCTCCGGCATACGCGTGGGGCAAAACGCCCCCGGCGTGGTGCGGCTGGTGATAGACCTCAAGCAGCCGATACAGCCGCAGGTGTTCACGCTGCCGCCCGTCGCCGCCTACCAGTACCGGCTGGTGTTCGATCTCTACCCGACGCAGGTGGCCGACCCGCTCGAAGTCCTGATCGCCGAGAAGCTCGCCGACCGGCAGCCCGGCGCCGCGCCCGCGCCTGCCGGCAGCGACCCGATCGCCGACCTGATTGCGCGGCAATCGGGAAAGCCGGCCGACAGCAGCAAACCGCCACCGGCCGTCATTGCGGAAAAAGAAAAGGAAAAAGAAAAACCCACAGGGCCCGCGCCCGGCCCGGGCAGTGCCAAGCCGTCGCCCGAAGCGGCGATCATCGCCAAGAACAAAACCGACCGCCTTGTCATCGTGGCGCTGGATCCGGGCCATGGCGGCGAAGACCCGGGCGCCGTCGGTCCCGGCGGCACGCGCGAAAAAGACGTGGTACTGCAGATCGCGCACCGCCTGCGCGACCGCATCAACCAGCAGCCCAATATGCGCGCCTACCTCACGCGCGATGCCGACTTCTTCGTGCCGCTGCACATCCGCGTGCAAAAAGCCAGGCGCGTGCAGGCCGACCTGTTCATCAGCATCCATGCCGACGCCTTCTTCACGGCGCGGCCCCAAGGCGCCAGTATCTTCGCGCTCAGCGAGAAAGGCGCTTCCAGCAGCGCCGCGCGCTGGATCGCCGACAAGGAAAACTCGGCCGACCTGGTGGGCGGCGTCAACGTCAAGGCCAAGGACGCGCAGGTGCAGAAAGCCCTGCTGGACATGAGCACCACGGCTCAGATCAACGACAGCCTCAAGCTCGGCAGCGCCATGCTGGGAGAGATCGGCAACGTCGGCAAGCTGCACAAGCCCAAAGTGGAACAAGCCGGCTTCGCCGTCCTGAAAGCGCCCGACATCCCGAGCGTGCTGGTGGAGACCGCCTTCATCAGCAACCCCGACGAAGAAGCCAAGCTGCGCAGCGACGACTACCAGATACAGCTGGCCGATGCCTTGATGCGCGGCATCACACGCTACTTCGCGCGCAATCCGCCGCTGGCGCGCAACCGCGCTGTTTAAGCCGCTTCCACCTGTCTGTGTTGCTGAAGTGCAGGCAGTGGGCTTGCAATGTTTAGAGTCGTTCACAAAACCCAGCGAAGCGGTCCTGGCTAGGCGCGTCGCCGCAGACAGTGCTACAGCACGGCAAGGCGGCGCAACAACGCCAGGAGGGTTTTTGAGCGACTCTTTACTACGAAAGACCGCAGGGAGCCGACAGTTCCCGGCGACCTTCTCCTACAGTCCCCGCACACCTGCCCACCTACATTGAGGTCACAGGCAAAGCCGGGGCATCACGATGTGAATGCCCACAGCAAGAGCCTGAAACTCTTAGCAAAGGTACACAAGATGAACACGAAATTAATGATCGCAGCAGCGGCGGCAGCACTGATAGGCCTGGGCGGTTGCAGCACCAGCCCGACCAATGCACAAATCGGCACCGGCGTTGGCGCCGTGGCCGGCGGCCTGGTGGGTAATGCCGTCTTCGGCAGCACCCTGGGCACCGTGGGCGGCGCAGCCGCCGGTGCGGTGATCGGTAACGAGGTCGGCAAGAAGCGCTGACCCCGCGCCCCACCTGATTTAGCCGTTCACAAAGCCCAGCGCAGCGGTCCTGGCTAGGCGCGTCGCCGCAGACAGTACACCAGTACGGCAAGGCGGCGCAACAACGCCAGGAGGGGTTTTTGAACGGCTCCTTAGATCGGGTAGATCAGCGAGTTGAGAATCATCTCGCTGTCGTAAACACAAAGACGGCTCCTGAATTTCAGTGAGCCGTCTTTTTGCGTGAGCTCGTCGATATAGCGTCCCACGTTGTAGACCTCGCTGACGCCGCCCGGCTTGGTGCGGAACACCGCGTAGTTGGCTTCGGCCGTGATGGCATCGCCCTCGTGCGAGAGAATGCGCGCCGGGCTGACGATGTGGCGCATGTAATACGGCCCGTGGTAAATCGTCTGCGTGACGCCGTACACCCGGTCTTTCATCATGCCGCGGCTTTCCAGCGCCATCAGCGCCAGCGGCAGGCCGCGGTCGAAGTTCTCGCGGGCCTGTACCTTGTAGCGGCCGTCCTCCACGAAGAATTCAGGCCATTCCTCAAAGCGTTTTTCGTCGAGCGCCGCCGCGTAATCGGCGTTGAGCCGGTCCACCTGCAGTTGCAGCAGCAGGCGTTGAGTTTGTTCGATCTCCGTCATAGGCCCATGACTTTCTTCCAGTAGGCATACATGCTGCGGATCAGGGTTTCGGTGACCATGTGCTCGGTCATCTCGTTGCCGGTGCCGCCCAGTTCGCACAGCGTGGCGCCCTCGCCGGCCTGCTCGAACCCGGCCTGGCTGAACTCGATCACCTCGCCGTCGTCCGCACTCACAAACCCCGCCGGCCCGAACAGGTTGGCCTGGCGCAGGCGGCGCTGCGTCATCTCGGGCGTGTCGTCGGCAAAGCCGAAATGCGTCCAGATGAAATCGAACTCGCCCTGGCCGCGCGGCACGATGTGGCGGGTGCTCAGCGAATTGACCTGCTGCTGGATGATCAGGCTGGGAAACAGCGTGATCATGGTGACGGTGGGCGTGATGTCGCTGCCGGGATTGGACGGGTCGGGTACCGTCCACCAGGGCTCGGGCACCACGTCCAGCAGCCGGTCGTCGTGCAGCGCCATGTTCGCCTTGAAGGAGGTCACGCCCTCGGTCACCGCGGCGTTTTGCCCGCCTTCGTTGCGGCGCGAGATCATCACCGCGTGGCGGCCCTCCTCGTCCATCACCATGCGGCTTTTCTGGTCGGCACGCCACAGGCCGAAGGTCACGAACCAGGTGTGCAGCAAGCCCGGGTGGTAAGGATCCTTGATGTTTTCCATCATCAGCTTCCAGTTGCCCGGAATGCGCTGGCGGTTGTAGCCCAGCAGGGTCAGCTTGCGCGCGCCTTCCGGGCCCTTGAAGATGCGGTCCAGCCAGGGCATGAGCTGCGGGCCCAGGTAGTCCTTCAGCGGCTCGGTCTCCTCGCTGAAAGTGGCGAACACCAGGCCGTGCAGCAGCGCCACGCGCAGCTTGGTCAGGCCGTGGTCCTTGAGGTCAAAGCCTTCGGGCATGCCGCCGTTGACGCAGTCGCCCTCCTTCACCCCGTCCTTGAAGGGAAGGCCCGCGAGGTCGCCGTTGAGCTTGTAGGTCCACTGGTGGTAGGGGCAGACAAAGCTGCGCGCATTGCCTTGCGGGTTCTGGCAAAAGCGCACGCCGCGATGCGCGCAGCGGTTTTCCACCACGCGTATGCCGTGGTCGGTGGCGCGGTCCTTGGGCGCGATGCGGTCGCGCACCATCAGCACCTGGCGCTCGCCCACGTGGCTAAGCTTGTAGTCGCCGACATTCGGGATCTCGGCCTCCAGCCCCACATAACACCAGTGCGCGCCGTAAAAGATTTTCTCGAGTTCGCGCTGGTAGAGCTGGGCGTCGGTGTAAGCCCAGAATGGGACGCGGCTGGAACCGGGCTGGGTCCAGCGGGAGAGTTCTGTGCTTGAAAGGGGCGGCGCGTTCATGGGTCCTCGCACGGGAATGGGGATGCTGTCGAAATAATGATACGCTTACTTATCAATTGCCATCCCCCGGGTTTTACCCACCCCTGTCGCCCATGCGCGTCAGGATGAGGAAGCGGCGGATCCGGCCTTGCGCCTGGCTTTCCAGGCGCCGAAGATCACCAGCAGGCCGGGCACCAGGATCAAGGCCCAGATGATTTTGTCGAGATGGGTTTTGACAAACGGGATGTTGCCGAAGAAGTAGCCCACGGTGACAATGCCGCCCACCCACAGGGCGCCGCCCACGAGGTTGAACAACGTGAACTTGCTGCGCGTCATCTCCGACACGCCCGCGACAAAGGGAGCGAAGGTGCGCAGGAAAGGCATGAAACGCGCCGCGATGATGGTGACGCCGCCATAGCGCTCATAAAACGCGTGGGCCTGGTCAAACGCCTTTTTGTTGAACCAGCGCGAGTTTTCCCACTGGAAAACCTTGGGCCCCAGGAAGCGGCCTATGCTGTAGTTGCACTGGTCGCCCAGCACGGCCGCCACAAACAGCAACCCCACCGCGAGCGGAAAACTCATCAGGCCCACGCCGCACATCGCGCCCACCACGAAGAGCAGCGAATCGCCCGGCAGGAAGGGCATGACGACTACGCCGGTTTCCACAAAAATGATGATGAACAACAGGGCATAGACCCAGGCACCGTAGCTGGTGACAAAGGCCTCGAGGTGCTTGTCGACGTGGAGGATGAAATCGATGAGAAAAGCGGCTAGTTCCATGGCCTTGATTCTGACACGCCCAAAATCCCGGCCACGGGTACGGTCAAGCACGCCAACCGGGCCCTGAGCCTAAAATTGGCCGCACATGACTTCCCTGACATCCCCCTCCCGCCGTCCCATTCGCGAGCTGCCCGATGAACTGATCAGCCAGATTGCCGCCGGTGAGGTTGTGGAGCGCCCCGCCTCGGTGGTGCGCGAGCTGGTCGACAACGCCCTGGACGCGGGCGCGACCCAGGTCACGGTGCGGCTGCTGGCCGGCGGCGTCCGGCTGATCCTGGTCGAAGATGACGGCTTCGGCATTCCGCGCGAAGAACTGCCGGTGGCGCTGAGGCGCCATGCGACCAGCAAGATCGCCTCGCTGCAGGACCTTGAAGCCGTGGGCACCATGGGCTTTCGCGGCGAGGCGCTGGCCGCCATCAATTCGATCGCCGACATGAGCCTGCTGTCCAGGACCGAGGGCAACGAGCACGCCTGGCAACTGGACGGCCGCACCGGCGAACTCAAGCCCGCCGCGCGCAGCCGCGGCACCAGCGTGGAAGTGCGCGAGCTGTTTTACGCCACGCCGGCGCGCCGCAAGTTTTTGAAAACCGACGCCACCGAACTGGCCCACTGCATCGAAGCCGTGCGCCGCCATGCGCTGGTGCGCCCCGACGTCGGCTTTGCCATCTGGCACGAGGGCAAGCTGGTTGAGCAATGGCGCGCCGCCAGCGGCGACAAAGCCCACCAGCAGCGCCTGGCCGACGTGCTGGGCAGCGAATTCGTCGAGCAGTCGGTCGCCGTGAACTACGAAAGCTCGGCCCTGCGCCACGACGGGCAGCCCGCCGTGCGCGTCTGGGGCGTGGCCGGCATCCCGGATGCCGCCCGTTCGCGCGCCGACCAGCAGTTCGCCTATGTCAACGGCCGCTACGTGCGCGACAAGGTGCTGACCCACGCGGCGCGCAGCGCCTATGAGGACGTGCTGCACGGCCACCGCCAGCCGGTGTATGCGCTGTATGTCGAGATCGACCCCAGCCGCGTGGATGTGAACGTGCACCCGACCAAGATCGAAGTGCGCTTTCGCGACAGCCGCGAGGTGCACCAGGCAGTGCGCCATGCCACGGAAAACGCGCTTGCGATTCCGCGTTCCACGTCAACCGTCGCGGCAAATGAGGGACTTGCCGGCGTGGCCACGGAGGCCGCCCCCGAATCAAGCCTCGCGTTTTCGCGCCAGGGATGGGCGCAACCGGCCATGAATTTCACCAGCAACGGCGGCAGCCGGGTGTCCGACTTTGAAGCCATGTGGCCGTCGCCGTCACGGCCCGCCGAGGGCCGCATGGAAACAGGCGGCAGTTTTGCGCCCGCGCCTTCGTATGCACCAGCGCCCGCCACGCCCCCAAACGGTGCGGCAGGCCCCGCCGATGCCACGCCTCTCCCCCCGGGCGACTGGCCGCTGGGCCGCGCGATTGCCCAGTTGCAGGGCATCTACGTGCTGGCCGAAAACACCCAGGGCCTGGTCATCGTGGACATGCACGCGGCCCATGAGCGCATTGTTTACGAGCGCCTGAAGACCCAGATGGACGGCGGTGAAGGCGCCAGCCTGGCCAGCCAGCCGCTGCTGATTCCCGCGACCTTTGCCGCGAGTCCGCAGGAAGTCGCCACGGCCGAAGCCAGCGCCCAGACCCTGGCAACGCTGGGCCTGGAAATCACGCCGTTTTCGCCCAAGACCCTGGCGGTGCGCGCCGTGCCCACCAGCCTGGCCCAGGGCGACGCGGTGGAACTGGCGCGCAGTGTGCTGGCCGAACTGGCCCAGCACGACGCCAGCACCGTGATCCAGCGCGCGCAGAACGAGCTGCTGTCGACCATGGCCTGCCACGGCGCGGTGCGCGCCAACCGCAAGCTCACGCTGGACGAGATGAACGCCCTGCTGCGCCAGATGGAAGCCACCGAGCGCTCCGACCAGTGCAACCACGGCCGGCCGACCTGGCGGCAGGTCAGCATCAAGGAGCTTGACTCGCTCTTCCTGCGCGGGCGTTAGGACCTTTCAAAAAATCCCTCCTGGCGTTGTTGCGCCGCCTTGCCGTGCTGGAGCACTGTCTGCGGCGCCGCGCCTGGCCAGGACCGCTTCGCCGGGTTTTGTGAAAGGCCCTAGGGTTCACTCTGCTTGCCCGACTTTTCCAAAACTTCACCGTGAAGTAAGAGCCTGGTGGCGCACGGGCGTGAAAATTGCGCGCTGGGAGCTGTTACATAAGGGAAACACCCGCCGCCAGAACTTTTGGGGCAAGATGGACTCAGTCATGACCATGAAACGCTGGCACCTTTTCGCAAGCTTCGGAACGGCGCTGGCCCTGCTGGCAGGCTGCGCCACCCTCGACGAAAAGCAGCGTGCCTGGATTTTCCAGCCCAGCGACCGCACGTGGGGCGGCGCCGCCGCCGCCGCGGTGGGCATGGATGACGTCTGGATTGACTACACCGCCGCCAACGAGCACCCGATCCGCCTGCACGGGCTGTGGCTGGGCAGCGACAGGCCGGATGACGCCAAGGCACCGGTGCTGCTCTACCTGCATGGCGCGCGCTACAACGTCACCGGCTCCGCGCCGCGCATGCGCCGCATGCAGGAACTCGGGTTCTCGGTGCTGGCCATCGACTACCGCGGCTTCGGCAAAAGCACGCAGGAACTGCCCTCCGAAAAATCCGCCTACGAAGACGCCCGTGCCGCCTGGGACTGGCTGGCGAAAAAATACCCGGACCGGCCGCGCTACATCTTCGGCCACTCGCTGGGCGGGACCATCGCCATCAACCTGGCGACCGAAGTCGGCGACGAACGGGGCACCATCGTCGAGAGCACTTTCACCTCCATCGCCGACGTGGTGAGCAGCTCCCAGTGGGGCTGGATGCCGGTGTCGCTGCTGATCACCCAACGCTTTGAAGCCGTGCGCAAAGTCGACAAGATAGGCTCACCGCTGCTGGTGGTGCACGGCGACGAAGACCGGCTGATACTGCCCGACCTGGGGCGCAAGCTCTACGACGCCGCCGTGCAGCCCAAGCAGTTCGTGCTGGTGCCGGGCGGGTCCCACCACAACGCCAACCTGGTCGGCCTGCCGCAGTACCGGCAGGCACTGACCCAGCTTTTTGACCTGAAATAAGGTCACGGGGTAGAGGGGAGTGGCTGCATGCGTCGCGCGCAGCCGCAGCCCAGGTCAGCCCAAAAAAGCGGTACTACTGCCGCATTCCAGCCAACAATTTCTCACAAATGGGTATTTTTTACTTACCTGTGACATGTAGCCGGATGTAACATCCCTTTTCGAATAACACTAAAAATCGAGAGGGATTCCATGAGCCAAGTCTTGCCAACCCGCAGGCTGCCCGCCTTCACCTTGCTGGCTCTTGCCCTGCCGCTGCTGGCATCGGCACCCCTGCATGCCCAGACAGCTGCCACCGCCGCAGTGCCGGCGCTTGCAAAATTCAACGGGGCGGACACGGCCTGGATGCTGATCTCGACCGTGCTGGTGCTGCTGATGACCATTCCCGGCATCATGCTGTTCTACAGCGGCATGATGCGGGCCAAAAACGCCCTCTCCATCGTGGCGCATACCTTTGCGGCCACAGCCGTGGTCACGCTGGTATGGGCGGGCATTGCCTACTCGCTCGCCTTCACGCCCGGCAGTCCCTGGATCGGGGACATGAGCCGGGCGCTCAGCGACGGGCTGCTGGGTGCCAAAGTCGGCGCGCACCCTTCGGCGCCCACCGTGCCGGAATCGGCTTTTTTCATGTTCCAGCTGGCATTCGCCATCATCACCTTCGCGCTGATCATCGGCGCCACCGTGGAGCGCATGCGCCTGAGCGCCACCATTTTCTTCGCGGCCTTCTGGACCATCCTGGTCTATGCCCCCGTGGCGCACTGGATCTGGCAGCCCACCGGCTGGCTCGCCAGCATGGGGCACATGGATTTTGCGGGCGGCACGGTGGTGCACATCGCCGCGGGTGCCAGTGGCCTGGTGGCGGCCAAGGTCGTGGGTCCGCGCAAGGGCTTCGGCACCGAGCCCATGGTGCCGCACAACCTGCTGGTGACCATCATCGGCGCGGGGCTGTTGTGGGCCGGCTGGTTTGGCTTCAATGCAGGCTCGGCCTTTGAGGCCAGTTCACGCGCCGTCGGCGCCTTGCTGGCCACCCAGGTGGCAGCCTGCGTCGGCGCCTTCGTGTGGGGCATCTGCGAATACGTCCAGCGCGGCAAATTCAGCGTGCTGGGCATGGCAACCGGCGCCATTGCCGGCCTGGTCGCCATCACGCCGGCCTCCGGCTTTGTCGGCGTCCTCGGCGCATCGGCGCTGGGCGCGGCGGCGGGTGTCGGCTGTTTCCTCGCGGTGACCCGCTTCAAGCGCACGACGGGCATCGACGATTCGCTCGACGTGTTTGCACTGCATGGCGTGGGCGGTTTCATAGGCACGGTCCTGACCCCCGTGTTTGCGCTCAAGGAAATTGCACCGGTCACGGCGACCGTGCTGACCAATCTCATGGGAGCCTGTGCCGTCGCGGCTTACGCCGGCGTCATGACCTGGCTGATCTTGCTGGTGGTCAAGCCCCTGGCCGGCCTTCGCGTGACCGCGGAAGAGGAACAACTGGGGCTTGACCTTGCCCAGCATGGCGAAATGATTTCAGGCGCCTGAGCGCCTGGCGATCCATACGCACACCATGCAGCTGACCATGAATCCGCCCGATTCCGACCTCATGACCTATGCAGTGCGCATGGTCATTCCCATGAAGCGGGAATTCGGGCGCTCACTGAACGTCCACCAATTCCTGCACGACCTGCCCTACGCCACGGAAGTCATCCAGGAGGCGCTGAAAAGCAAGGACGAGCGCCTGCGCGGCTATGCCGCTTATGCGCAGACCAAAATTTTCGGCCCTCGCAGCAGTGAACCCCTGCCGCCGAAGGCTTCCACCACGGCCGAACCTTTACCGGCCGCAGCGGTCCCCTCCGCGGCCAGTGAAACGGAAATCAGCGAAGACCTGCGCGCCAAGGCCATCGCCCGGTACAAGTCGGGCCTGCGCTGAAAACCCCGGCGGCGGCGCGCCGCCGCCGGGCGTTTGTCTGATACGCTCAGTTGGATGGATGTTTCCGTTTCGAAGACCGTGGCGCCCGCCATGCCGGCCGGCATGGTCGTATTGATCCTCTCAATGCTGCTGGGCATCCAGCCCGTCACCACCGACCTCTACCTGCCGGCCCTGCCCGCGCTCACCGAAGGCTTCGGCGCGCCCATGTCGCAGGCCCAGCTCACGCTCAGCGCTCTGCTGCTGGCCTTCGGCACCTCGCAACTGATCTGGGGCCCGATGTCCGACCGCTTCGGGCGCAGGCCCATCCTGCTGTGGGGCCTGGCGGCCTACACCCTGGCCTCGATAGGCAGCACTTTCGCGCCTTCGATGGCAATGCTGATCGCCTGGCGCGTGGTCCAGGGCGCGGCCATGGGCGCGGCGGTCATGTGCGCGCGCGCCATCGTGCGCGACCTGTACCAGCCGCTCGAAGGCGCGCGTGTCATGTCCAAGGGCCTGAGCGGCCTGGGTGTGCTGGCCTGCATCTGCGCGCCGCTGGGCGGCCTGCTGTCGGAGTTCTACGGCTGGCGCATCGCGCTGGCGGCGCTGGCCGTGTTCGGCGCGGCCACGCTGGCGCTGGTCGGCCTGCGCTTTGAAGAGTCCCTCGCGCTGAAAAACCCGCAGGCCCTGAGGCCCGGCACGCTGCTGCGCACCTGGGGGCAGATCCTGCGCAACCCCACCTTCCTGGCCTTCTCGGCGCTCACGGCGGCCTCCTACGGCGGGCTGTTCACCTTCCTGGCGACCTCCTCCTTCGTCTTCATCCGGGTGCTGGGCCTGAGCAAGACGGGCTACGGCCTGGTGATGTTTTCGATGTGTTTTTGCTACCTTGCCGGCACCTTCATCTGCCGCCGCCTGCTGCCGCGTTTCGGCGTGCGGCGCTCCGTCGCGATCGCCGCCTGCCTGAGCCTGACCGGCGGCACCACCATGGGCGTGCTGGCCTGGGCCGGCGTGCAGAACGTCTGGGCCATCATGCTGCCCTACTACCTCTTCATGCTGGGCCACGGCGTGCACCAGCCCTGCGGCCAGAGCGGCGCCGTCGGCCCCTTTCCGCAGGCGGCCGGCGCGGCCTCGGCACTCAACGGTTTTCTGATGATGCTGGTGGCCTTCGGCATGGGCGGCTGGCTGGGCACCCACATGGACGGCACGGTGCGGCCGCTGACCAACGGCCTGTGGTTCTGGAGCGTGCTGATCGCGGCCACGGCCTGGACCGTGGTGCGCAAATACGGCGAACCCGCGCATGAGGCGGCAGCGAGAAACCCGTGAGCCCCTCCTGCATCTGCATCGCCGGCCCCACCGCCTCCGGCAAGACCGCCGCCGCGATGGCGATCGCCCAGCGCCATGCGGTCGAGATCATCAGCGTCGACTCGGCCCTGGTCTACCGCGGCATGGACATAGGCACGGCCAAACCCACGCCGGACGAACTCGCGGCCGTGCCGCACCACCTGATCGACATTCGCGACCCGCTGCAGGCCTACAGTGCCGCCGAGTTCGTGGCCGATGCCGACCGCCTCATCCAGGACATCAGCGCGCGCGGCAAGCTGCCGCTGCTGGTGGGCGGCACCATGCTCTACTTCAAGGCCTTGTTCGACGGCCTGGACGACATGCCCAAGGCCGACCCCGCGGTGCGCGCCACGCTGGCCGATGAAGCGGCCGCGCAGGGCTGGCCCGCGCTGCACGCTGAACTCGCGCGCGTGGACCCGGCCACGGCCGCGCGGCTGGCACCCAACGATTCGCAGCGCATCTCGCGCGCGCTGGAAGTGTTTCGCGTATCCGGCCAGCCCCTGTCTTTTTTCCATGCCCAAGGCGCGGCCAAAAAGGCCGCCACCGGCAGCGGCAACAATGCGGCGCCGGCCCTGGTCTCCCTGGAGCCGCAAGACCGCGCCTGGCTGCATGAACGCATCGCCCTGCGCTTTGACGCCATGCTCGCGGCGGGCTTCATCGATGAAGTCAAAACCCTGCGTGCGCGCGGCGACCTGAACCCGGACCTCCCCTCCATGCGCTGCGTCGGCTACCGCCAGGCCTGGGAAGCGCTGGACGGCGACTACCCGATGGCGGAGTTGCGCGACAGGGGCATCTTCGCCACACGCCAGCTCGCCAAACGCCAGATCACCTGGCTGCGCTCCATGCCGTGGCGCCAGGTGGTGGCTTGCGATGGGCCCGAAGCTTTGCAGCAGGTCCTGGAACTCGTCAACACGCAAACACAGATGCAAGGGCAGGGCCGGGCATGAACAACCTGCAGGTCCGCGAACTGGCCAAGCGCTACGGCGACGCGGTGGTCTTCAGCCATGTCTCGCTGGACGTCGCGCCCGGCGAGTTCGTCGCCATCGTCGGCGAGTCGGGCGTGGGCAAATCAACGCTGCTCAACTGCATGGCCGGGCTGGACAGCTGGGATGAAGGCTCGGTGCAGCTCAAGGGCCAGGACCTGGGCGCGCTCAGCGACGACCAGCGCGCATTGCTGCGCCGCCGCCACGTGGGTTTTGTCTTCCAGGCTTTCCATGTGCTGCCTCACCTGGACGTGGCGCAAAACGTGGCGCTGCCCTTGCTGCTGCTGGAGCAGCCCGATGCGGCCAGGGTGGAGGCCATGCTCGAAGCCGTCGGCCTGGGCGGCCTGGGCGGGCGGCTGCCGCAGCAGCTCAGCGGCGGGCAACTGCAACGCGTGGCCATCGCGCGGGCTCTGGTGCACAAGCCCGGCCTGCTGCTGGCCGACGAGCCCACCGGCAACCTGGACCCGGCCACGGCCGCCCTGGTGATGGACGCGCTGATCGCCCAGACGCGCGGGCAAGGCGCCTCGCTGGTACTGGTCACCCACTCGGAAGCCGCCGCCGCGCGCGCCGACCGCACGCTGCACCTGAGCGCGGGCGGCATCCGGGCTGATTGAAACTTCAAGGCCGCAGTGACTCGGCGGCAAACGCGGCCGCAAACAGCAGGGGCTCGTGTTCTTTGCCAAGCCGGGGGATTTGCTGCTCCAGCAAGGCATTGCGCTGGAGGGCGGCATGCGCCTCGGCCAGGCCTTGGGCATAGGCCTCCCGGGCGAGGCGCTTGGCCTTCCTCTCGCCATGGACTCCCACCCGAAAGTTTTTGCGCTGGCGCTTGCCCCACGCATCCAGCCAAAAGGCCTGCCAGTAGGGTGCGGGCATGCCGCCCTGTTTTTTGGAGGCGGCCAGGTAGCGCGCCACGCCCACCGTTCCCGAGGAATTGCCCCTGGTTTTTTGCGCACGGCGCCACAGGCGATGGTCCGCGTCAAACGTGGCGATGTGCGCCTCCAGTGCATTCCTGTAGATCTTTGCGGCGGCCAGCGACTTGCGTTTGCCGCCGTAGCACAGGTCGGTGAATGCCTTGGTCACGCTCTGCCCATAGCGCCGGACACAGACTCGCCAACTTCTCTCGCGGTCGGACTCGACGCGGGTGATGCGGCGCAAGGGATTTTGGTAATCGGTTCTGAACATGGTTTTAAAAAACCTGAACCGTATTCGAATTCACCCGGCACACCCACGAAGATTGTCTTGGTGCGGGTATTGTTTGTTGGATTTCCCGGAACCAGGCTGTTTTCAAGCCTGAACGCCGGCGGAAAAGTCACAGTAAAGTAGGCTCATGCGCGGCGACGCGAGTGCGTGGCGGATGCCGGCCGTGGCCGGCGGGCATGATCTGAAAACCGAAAGGGAGAAAAAAATGAGACTGTTGATTGCGCTGATTCTTCCGTGGCTGACCTTCTTCACGATAGGACGGCCGTTCGCGGGCATCTTCTGCCTGGTGCTGCAGCTGACGCTGATCGGCTGGCTGCCGGCCACGATCTGGGCCGTCTATGCGCTGAGCCAGTACAAGACGGACCAGAAAATCAAGGCGGCGCTGGCCGGCCAGGGCAAAGCCTGACACAGCCTGGGCCCTTGCGCCGGATCAGCGCGGTGCCAGCAACTCCGCGTAGCGCCCCAGGTCGACGTTGCCGCCGCTCACGATGACGCCTATGCGTTCACCCTTCGCGGGCGGATTCGCTTCCAGCGCCTTGCAGGCGCCGGCGAAAGACAGGCAGCCGGTGGGCTCGACCACCATCTTCATGCGTTCGGCGAAAAAGCGCAGGGTGTCCACCAGCTGTGCGTCACTCACCGTGAGGATGTCGTCGACATCGCGGCGGATGATGCCGAAGGTGTAGTCGCCCAGGTACTGGGTCTGCGCGCCGTCGGCAATGGTCTTGGGTGTGGCGATGCGCACGATGCGGCCGGCGCGCAGCGACTGCAGGCCGTCGTCGCCGGCTTCCGGCTCGACGCCGTAGACCTTGCACTTCGGCGCCAATGCGCGCGCGGCCAGCGCCGAACCGCTGGTGAGCCCGCCGCCGCCCAGGCAGATGTAGAGGCGGTCCAGCGCGCCGGCCTCTTCGAACAGTTCCTTGGCGGCCGTACCCTGGCCCGCGATCACGTCGGGATGGTCGTAGGGCGGGATCAGCGTCATGCCGCGGTCGGCGGCCAGCCCCTTGGTCAGGGCTTCGCGGTCTTCGGTGAAGCGGTCGTAGAGCACCACTTCGGCGCCGTAGCCGCGCGTGGCGGCCAGCTTGGCGGCGGGCGCGTCCTGCGGCATCACGATCACCGCGGGCATGCCCAGCATGCGCGCCGACAGCGCCACCGCCTGCGCATGGTTGCCCGACGAGAAGGCGATCGCGCCGGCCTTGCGCTGCGCGGCATCGAATTTCGAGAGTGCGTTAAAAGCGCCGCGAAACTTGAAGGCGCCCATGCGCTGGAAGTTTTCGCACTTGAAGAAAAATTCGGCGCCCCAGCGCGCCTCGGCGGTGGCCGATTTCAGCACCGGCGTGCGGTGTGCATGGCCTTCAATGCGCGCGGCGGCGGCGATCACGTCGTCATAGGTCGGGAGTTGCATGGCGGAAGAGGCTTTCATGGCGGGACGGAAAATTCAGGGCCTAGCTTAAACGAAGGCGGGGTTTTCCCGGCAGCAGCAGACCGGCCTTTTCTGTACCGATACAGATGCCTGATTTCGCCTTGGCTGCGGCGCTGAAGGCACAATGAGGCGATGCGCGCCCTGCTCTCTAGTTTCTCCTGGCGGGAATTGCAACACCACCCCTGGCGCAACGCCGCGGCGGTGGCGGCCGTGATGCTGGGTGTGGCGCTGGCGTTTTCGGTGCAGCTGATCAACGCCTCGGCGCTCAGCGAATTCTCCCAGGCGGTGCGCGCCGTCAACGGCCAGCCCGACCTGGAGCTGCGCGCCGTGCAGGGCGGCTTTGACGAGAACCTGTACCGCCGCGCGGCTGCCGACCCGCAGGTGGCCCTGGCCAGCCCGGTGCTCGAGCTCAGCACCTATGCGCTCACCGCGTCTGCGAGCGGCAAGGCCGAACGCCAGCCGCTGCGCATCATCGGCGTGGATGCCCTGGCGGTGGCCGCCATGGCGCCGGCCCTGATGCCCGTGCCGGCTACCGATGCAGGGCGCTTCGCGCTGTTCGCGCCGGGCCAGGTGTTCCTGAACCCGGCCGCGCGGCAGCTGTTCAACGGCCCTTCGCTGCGCCTGCAAAGCGGCCTCGAACTGCGCGAGGTGAGCGTGGCCGGCAGCGTGGGAGCGGGCGGCGGGCCGCTGGCCGTGATGGACATCGCTGCCGCGCAAGACCTGTTCGGCAGGGGCGGCCAGCTTTCGCGCATAGACCTGCGGCTCAAGCCGGGCGCCGAGGCGCGGCGTTTCATCGCATCGCTGCAACTGCCGCCCGGCATCACGGCTACCGCGCCGGGCGACGCGGCCGAGCGCGTCAGCAACCTCTCGCGCGCCTACCGCGTCAACCTCACAGTACTCGCATTGGTGGCGCTGTTCACCGGCGCCTTCCTGGTCTTTTCGGTGCTCTCGCTCAGCGTGGCCAAGCGCGCGCAGCAGTTCGCCTTGCTGGGTGTGCTGGGACTGACGGGGCGCGAGCGCCTGCAGCTGGTGCTGGCCGAGTCGGTGCTGCTGGGCCTGGCCGGCAGCGTGCTGGGCATCACATTGGGCACGGCGCTGGCCGCGCTGGCGCTGCGGTTGCTGGGCGGCGACCTGGGCGGCGGCTATTTTTCCGGCGTCGCGCCCAGCCTGCAGTGGAACGGCGCGGCGGCTTTCACCTACGGCGCGCTGGGCGTGCTGGCCGCGGCGGTGGGCGGCTGGTGGCCGGCGCGGGCCGCGCAGAAGCTGCCGCCCGCGCAAACGCTTAAAGGCCTGGGCGCGAGCGCCGGCGGCGGCAAGGGCCACTGGCTCAGCATCGCGCTGATCGCGGCGGGCGGCCTGCTGGCGCTGGTCCCGCCGCTGTTCGGCATTCCGCTGGCGGCCTATGTGTCCGTGGGCTTGCTGCTGGTGGGCGGCATCACGGCCCTGCCCTGGCTGATCGCGCTGCTCTACGACAGGCTCAGCCCGCATGTCACCAACCGCCTCCTGCCGCTGTTGGCGGTGGAGCGCGCGCGCCGCGTGCGCGAAAGCGCGGCCGTGGCCGTGAGCGGCGTGGTGGCCTCGCTGAGCCTGGCGGTGGCGCTGACGGTGATGGTGGCGAGCTTTCGCGAATCGGTCACGCGCTGGCTGGACGTGGTGCTGCCGGCCGACCTCTATGTGCGCACGGCACTGGGCAGCTCGGCCAGCGACACCGCGTATTTCTCGCCCGAGTTCGTGCAGGCCCTGGCCGGCCTGCCCGGCGTGGCGCGCGTGGGCGCGGCGCGCACCGTCCAGTTGTTGCTCGACCCGGCGAGGCCGGCCGTCACGCTGGTCGCGCGCCCGCTGGAAGACCCTGCCACCGCACTGCCTCTTGTAGGGCGGCTGTTGCCGGTGCCGCCCGGGCATGTGGGCATCTATGTGAGCGAGCCCATGGTGGACCTGTATGGCGCGCGCCCAGGCAGCGTCTTTCAGCCACTGTCGCAGTCCTTGCAGGCCGGCGCCGGCACGGCGGCGGCACCGCCGTTTTACGTGGCCGGCGTCTGGCGCGACTACGCACGCCAGTTCGGCGCCATCGCGATGGACCGGAAGGACTTCGAGCGCCTGACCGGCGACCGCCGCGCCAACGACCTGGCACTGTGGCTGGACGGCAGCGCGGGCGATGCCCAGGTGCAGCAGGCGGTGCGCGCGCTGGCTGAACGGCAGTCGGGCGCGGGCGCGATGCTGGAGCTGGCCTCGGTCAGCGAGCTGCGCGCGACCTCGCTGAAAATTTTCGACCGCAGCTTCGCGGTGACCTATTGGCTGCAGGGGGTAGCAATCGCCATCGGCCTCTTCGGTGTGGCGGCCAGCTTCAGCGCGCAAGTGCTGGCGCGCCGCAAGGAGTTCGGCCTGCTGGCCCACCTGGGCCTGACGCGTCGGCAGATCCTGGCCGTGGTGGCCGGCGAAGGCGCGGCCTGGACGCTGACCGGCGCGCTGGCCGGCCTGGCGCTGGGGCTGGCGGTTTCCACCGTGCTGGTCTATGTGGTGAACCCGCAAAGCTTTCACTGGACCATGGACCTGATGCTGCCCTGGCTGCGCCTGGGCCTGCTCTGCGCAGCCGTGGTGGTGGCGGGCACGCTGACCGCCTGGCTGGCCGGACGCGCCGCGGCCGGCAAGGATGCGGTGCTGGCGGTCAAGGAAGACTGGTAGGCCTCGGCGCCTATACGCGGAGCCATCAGGGAACGGCTGGGTACACACTCCCGTGCCGTCCTACAGCGGGCAAGGCCGGTCTCCCACGCTGCCCGGGCACCCCGCGCCGCACACTGGCTCCCATGAGGACCTCGCCTCTTCTTTTATCCCTTCACGCATGGGAGCACGCGATGACCACCCCCACAACCGTCAATTCCCCGCCCCACGCCAATGCCCGCCCCGGCATGGCCGGCCCCTTACCGGCCCCTGCGCACTCCGCCACACGGCTGGCCCGCGGCCTGCTGGCCACCCGTAACGGGGACGGCAGCGTGACGCTGTCGCTCGAGCAACCGCTGACCCTGCAGGCCGAAGAACTCGAAGACCTGGTGACCAACATGGCCGGCTTGCGTGCCGAGCTGAACCCTCCCTACCCGCTGGACTGCCCGCCGCTGTGCGCACTGGAGCCCTGCTACACGCCGCGCCACTGGGTCGCCTGCGACCCGCTGACCGGCAAGATCCTGCTGTTCCTGCGCCACCACCTTTTCGGCTGGCTGGGCATCGTGCAGACGCCCGAGGCCGCGCTGGAAATGCTCAAGTCGGTGGCCGTCGAAATGAAGAAGCTGGAACTGTCGGAGCGCGACCCGAGCCAGGGCCTGCACTGAAAACCAAGCGATCAACAGAACCAAAGTTTTAGTTTTTTCCAATGCCGGCGCCTTCCTGTGAAGGCGCTTTCTTTTGCTTACTCAAACTCACGCTTTTGACCCGCAATTGTCATCACAGCGCCCCTCTGCGCTTCTACCATGGAGAACCAGCCAAGAAATCGAAATCACGTCAAAGAGGTCTTCACCATGGCATTCGTCAAAGCACCGCCACATGACTACCGCATTGAAAACGTCGACCCTGTGCAGGGCAGCCTGTTGCACGCCAATTCCCAGCATCTCTACGCCGACTACTCGCTGGCAGTCGCCGTCGCCGTCAAAAGTGTCGCCGACCCCACCCGACAGGAAGTGCGCGTGGTCCATATTCCCAGCGGCGAAGTGGTCTTCAGGACGTCCGGCGCGGGCCGCTCGTTTTGAGTTTTTTGAATTTGCCGAACAGCTCAGGCCAGGCGCACGCTGGCCGCGAAATGGTCGTAGACCACTGCAATGCGGCGCAGGTGGCGCGATTCGGCGTGCGCCAGCAGCCACAGGTCTGACTCGCAGTCGGTCAGCGTCTCGCCCAGCGGCACCAACGACGGCTCGCCGGCCAGCATGAACACGGGCACGATGCCCACCCCCAACCCCGCCTTGATCGCGTCCATCACCGCCACAATGCCATCGGCGTAATGGCGCGGCGTGACCTTGGGCAGTTGCTTGCGCCGCCACAGCACCGAGGGATGTTCGGGCAGCGACTCATCGGGCGCTACCCAGTCAAAACCGGCGAGCACGTCCATCGCCTGCGGCTTCTTCGCCGATGACAAGGCCTTGGCCTGCGCCTTCAGGCCACACAGCACAAAACGCACCGTGCCCAGCTTGCGCCCCACAAGATGGTCGGGCGGCTTGCGTGTCGCGCGCAGCGCCAGGTCGGCGTCGCGCCGGCTCAGGCTGGCGAGTTCGTTGCCGGTTCGCAGGTCCAGCTGCAGCAAGGGGTGCTGCGCCAGCAGCGGCTTGAGCGAGGGCAGCACCAGGCCGCGCAGCACGGCATCGGTGGTCGTGAGGCGCACCCGGCCCGCCACACCTTCATGCGGCCGCTGCGCGCTGGCGCGCGCGGCTTCCAGCTCGGCCTCTATGCGCTCGGCGTGCTGCACCAGGCCCAGCATGGGCTCGGTCGGCAGGTAGCCGAGGCGGGAGCGCTCAAACAGGCGCTGGCCCAGGCTTTTCTCGATGCGCTGCACCGAGCGGAACACCGTGGAAGCATCGGCCCCCAACCGCCGCGCGGCTTCGGCCAGCGTGGCGCCGCGCACCAGCGCCAGCAGGGTCTGCAGGTCGTAGGCGCTGAGCGCGTATTGCGGTTTTGCAATGAATGCTTTCATGATCGCCAATTTACATTGCTTTTTTGCAATCGTAAAGTGGCGGCTCCTTTCACTCCAGCCCTTGACCGGGCATTGCCATCATGACGACTTTCGCCTCCCAAAACCCCACCGCCGGCCATGGCGCCGCGCTGCTGCGCATTGCGCTGGGCACCATGTGGATCACCCACGCGCTGCTGAAAATTTTCGTCTTCACGCTGCCCGGTACGGCGCAGTTCTTCGAGTCGGTCGGCCTGCCCGGCTTCATGGCCTACGCAGTGGTGGCGGCCGAATTGGCCGGCGGCGCCGCCCTGCTGCTGGGCTTTTACGGCCGCCAGGCCTCGCTGCTGCTGGCGCCTGTGCTGGCGGTGGTCGTCTGGGTGCACTGGCCCAACGGCTGGGTGTTCACCAGCCCCAAGGGCGGCTGGGAATACCCGCTCTTCCTGCTGGTCGCCTCGCTGGCCCAGTGGCTGCTCGGCGACGGCGCCTGGGCGGCACGCCGCAGCCAGTGGCTGGTGCTCCGTTGAACAAACAAGGGAGCAAGCCATGAAACTGACCCTCATCAGCCACACGCTGTGCCCTTACGTCCAGCGCGCGGCCATCGTGCTCGCCGAAAAAGGCGTGGCCTTTGAGCGCCGCGACGTGGACCTCGCGGACAAACCGGACTGGTTCAAGGCCGTGTCGCCCCTGGGCAAGACACCGGTGCTGCTGGCGGGCGACGACGCGATTTTTGAGTCTGCCGTGATCTGCGAATACCTGGACGACACGCTGCTGCCGCGCCTGCACCCAGGCGACGCCCTCCAGCGTGCACGGCACCGGGCGTGGATGG
Organism: Polaromonas sp. LjRoot131; assembly: GCF_964252805.1. Taxonomy (NCBI): domain Bacteria; kingdom Pseudomonadati; phylum Pseudomonadota; class Betaproteobacteria; order Burkholderiales; family Comamonadaceae; genus Polaromonas; species Polaromonas sp. LjRoot131. Next base: position 2,074,841 of record NZ_CAXUPF020000001.1, read on the forward strand.
AGTTCGGCTCCAGTGTGCTGAACACCATAGGCGCTTTTTACAACGCATCCGATGCCGCCGCGCTGCAAAGCCGCCGCGAAGAGTTGGCCGGCAAGTTCGCCCAACTGGAGGCGGTGCTGCCAGTGCAGGGGCCGTATTTTTCGGGTGAAGCCTTCAGCATCGTCGACGCGGTCTTCGGTCCGGTGTTCCGCTATTTCGATGTCTTCGAAGCACTCGGTGAATGCGGCTTTTTTGAAGCGACGCCCAAAGTGCTGGCCTGGCGCGCAGCACTGGCGCAGCGGCCTTCCGTGCGGCAAGCCGTGCGCGACGACTATGCGGCCGAGCTCACGCGCTTTCTGCAGCGGCGCGGCTCTGAGCTCTCGCGGCGCATGGACGGCATCACCGCCACGGCCTAAGCCTGGCGGAAATTCGCCAGGATCTTGAGCAGGTTGCGCGTGGCGCCGTCCAGCGCTTCCGGCGGCCGGTGCACCATGGCCGTGTGGCGCACCAGCGCGGGCTTGAGCGGCAGCAACTGCACGTCATGCCGCACGTGGGACTCCTCCTGCGACTCCTCCCGGGGCAGCACGGCGGCGCCGTAGCCGGCCGCGACCAGGCTCTTGATGGCCTCGGAGTAGTTGAGCTCGATGCGCGCGCGCGGCGTGAAACCCGCATCGGCGAACCAGGCCATGGTCATGCGGTACATATGGGTCGGCGTCTCGTTGAAGATCAGCGGCTTGCCGGCCAGCCAGGCCGGCGTGGCGTGCTTGGGCGCCTTCCAGCGTTTGGGCACAAAAGCCATCATCGGGTCACTGCGCCAGTGCGTGATCACCATGCCGCGCTGCGCGGGCGGCGGCGTGGCGACCAGGCCCACGTCCAGCGTGCCCTGCAGCAGGCGCTCAAGGGTGTCGGCCGACCCCAGGATGCTGACCTCGACGTCGATGTCGGGATGGGCCAACTCCATGGCCTTGAGCACCTGCGGCAAAAAATACACCAGCACGCCGGTGGTGCTGCCCAGGCGCACGCGGCCGGCGCGGCCCTCAACGTGGCGCTTGACCGCGTCGACCGCATCGTCGGCGTCGCGCAGCAGGCGGCGCGCCCGCTCGACCAGCACGGCGCCCGCCGGCGTGGGCTCGACCTTGCGGCCGCCGCGCACCACCAGCGGCGTGCCGAGGCGGCTTTCCAGTTCGCTCACGTGCAGGCTGACGGTGGGCTGCGCCAGGTGCAGGCCCTGCGCCGCGGCCGAGAAAGTGCCCAGGTCGGTGATGGCCACTAGGGTGCGCAGCTGGTCCAGGTTCAATTCACGCATGGAAGATGCTTCATAAGGTGTCTCATCAGGAATGCTGATAGTTTTGATCAGAAAACTCAACTTCCACAATACCAGAATAAATTGCACCATGGGCGCCTGGCTTCACTCACACCGTCATCAGTCCACAAGGAGCACCCCATGCCTTCCGCCGCCATTCCCACCGTCACACCGGTCTTCAGCCTCAGCGCCGGGCTGCACCGCCTTGCGGGCCTGGCGGCGGCGCTGTGCAGGTTCGGCGGCACCTGGTTCAGGCCTTCGTACGGCGATGCATCGGGTGAGCCGCCGCCCACCCGCCTGCAGCGGGACGAGCTGATGGCCATGAGCAGCCATGAGCTGAGCGACCTGGGCATAGGCCGCAGCGAGATTCCGGCCCTGTTCGGCGAGCCCTCGTCCTGGCAATCCAGCCGCTATTGAGGGCCGGGCACCAAGCCCTGGCTTGCTGCGAGAATCGGGGCCATGGCCGCCCTCCAAACCTCCAGCAGCTCCCGGCTCGGCGACGCCATCGTCCGGCTGCCCAGGCGCAGCTTGCTGCTGGCCGGCGCCGCGCTGACCGGATGGGGCGCCGCCCCAGGCCCGGCGCAGGCCCTGCCCGTCAAAGCATTGGTGTTCCCGCGCGACCGCGGCGCGCATCCCGCGTTTCGCACCGAGTGGTGGTACATCACGGGCCAGGCCAGCGCCGAAGCAGGCAAACGCGTGTTCGGCTTCCAGCTGACCTTCTTCCGTTCGCGCGTGGACGCCACTCAGGGCATGGCTTCGAAATTCGCCGCCAAACAACTGGTCTTCGCCCATGCCGCCCTGACCGACGTGCAGGGCAAAAAACTCTGGCACGACCAGCGCATCGCGCGCGACGGTTTTGGCGTGGCTGCCGCGGCTGAAAGCGACATGGACCTCACGCTGCGCGACTGGTCGCTCAAAGCCGAAGGCAGCAAATACCTCGCCGAACTTCCGTCCACCGACTTCGGGCTCAAGCTCGCGTTTGAAGAAACGCAGGAGGTGCTGCTGCAAGGCAAGCAAGGCCTGTCGCGCAAAGGCCCCGAAGAAAAGCAGGCCAGCTATTACTACAGCCAGCCCCAGATCGCGGCACGCGGTAGCCTGCGGCTCAAGGGGCAGAGCTTTGCCGTGAGCGGCAAGGCCTGGCTGGACCACGAATGGAGCGAGGAAATCCTGCACCCCGACGCGGCAGGCTGGGACTGGATAGGCATGAACCTCACCGACGGCAGCGCCCTCACCGCCTTCCGGCTGCGCGGCAAGGACGGCGGCACGCTGTGGGACGGCGGCTCCTTCCGTTCACCCAAGGGCGGGCTCTACACCTTCAGCCGCGGCGAAGTGATCTTCAAACCGGTGCGCCACTGGAAAAGCCCCCTGACGCAAACCAGCTACCCGGTGGAATGGATAGTGCGCACCCCCGCTGACTTTTATACCGTGCGCGCCGTCATCGACAACCAGGAACTCGACAGCCGCCAGTCCACAGGCGCGATCTACTGGGAAGGGTTAAGCGAGTTGATCGACAGCAATGGCAAGGTGGTCGGTATGGGCTATCTGGAAATGACGGGGTATGCGCAGCCGTTGCGGATGTGAGTCTTCCTTCTTTCTACATATTCAACAGGAGAAAGTCCATGCGATGGGTGGCCATCTTTGACGACAAGCCTTCCATGCTCGCGGTTCGCCAGGAGCGTGAACCGCTGCATCTGGCTTACCTACGCGCGCACGAAAGCGAGATTCTGATCGCGGGCGGTTTGCGTGAAGCGCCCGGTGGGGGTTTTGTTGGTGGGCTTTGGGTGCTGGAGGTTGAATCTCGGAAACGTGCTGTTGAGCTGGTGGAGAACGATCCTTACTTTGTGGCTGAGCATCGGGATTATCGGTTGCTGACTTGGGGGAAGGCGTTGGCTGATAAGCAGGTTGTTCTTTGACGGCTTGCACCGAGGGCTCTGCTTAGTCGATTGGTGGTGTTCTCTGCTGAGGGTGGCTGGCCGGGGTCGCCCGGCGGCGACTCACTTTTCTTTGCTTCGCCAAAGAAAAGTAAGCAAAAGAAAGGCGACCCGCAGTCTGGGCCCCTACGCTTCGCTACGGGCAACCTGCGGTGCTCGACTACGGCGGGGTCTCGCTAAACTCGCTGCGCTGCGCTTCGCTCAAACAACGCGATCCCTGATCCGCCTACGTCTGCGCTCCTCGGCCCAGCCAGGACGGGGCAATCGGGAACGGGAGCGGGGACAAACACCAAAGAACAAACCAAGACCACAAGGACTCGCCATGGCGAGTCCTTGTTTCTTCTGTATTGGTATTCCTTCCCCACCCCTTGTGGATGCGCCGAGGAGCGCAGGTTCAGGCGGATAAGGGATCGCGTTGTCTGAGCCGAAGGCGAGTTTAGCGAGACCCCGCCTGAACCGAGCACCGCAGGTTGCCCGCAGCGCAGCGGAGGGACGCAGCAACCAGGGTCGCCTTTTCTTTTGCTTACTTTTGGTGTTTGCGTAACTTCGCTTCGCGAAGTGAGCAAACCCCGCGCGCGTAGCGCGCCTTTTGGCGAACAAAAGAAAACCCGCTTTGCGGGTTTCGCTAAAAGTGAGTAGCCGCCGGGCTACCCCCGGCCAGCAAGCCTCAGCAAAGGACACACCATAAGAACAAGCCTAGACCCACAGAGTGACTACACTGACACCTCCCCCACAGCCCCACCCCAATCCCAAAAATGGAATTCTTAACTTTGGTGACCTGCGTCGCCATAGCCATCTACATCCTCAAACTGTCGGAAGAACGCCGCCGCATCGCCCTGCTGGGCAGCCACCTCGGCCAGTACCAGATTGAAAAACTGATGGAGACCCTGACCGACGGCTATCTGCGGGCGCTGGGCGAGAAGGAACCGGAACGGCGCGAGCAAGTCTGGAACCAGCTGGCCAGCTCGGAACTGAAGCTGTGCGAACAGTTCACCCGTTTTGCCGCGGGCTTTTCAAAAGTCGACGAGGTGGATGCGCGCGCAAGCAAACTGCCGATTGCCGTTCCCTTCGTTGCCAAACTCTTTCCAGGCTTGACATTCGACATGCGAAAAGCACTGGCGATTCACGCCCAGGGCATCCTGCAGACTGCGGAAAACAGCGCCCAGCGCACGCCCAAGGACAAGGCCTTCACAATGTCGGCCGAGCTGTTTCTGATGCAGCACAGCTGCCACTGGTTCTGCAAATCGAAAGCCGTGGCCTCGGCGCGCATGCTGGTGCGGCACAAGACCTCGCAGGAGCAACTGGTGGCGTCGGTATCGCCTGAGACGCGCGCGGCCTACCTGGCCTTGACGGGTCGGTAACGCCTGCGTCCCAGGCAGCGGATCTTTCCAGCCGCCGGGCTGTCGCCCGCGCTACAGCCAACCGCCATCGCCGGTCCTATATTTCCAGCCATGACGGAACCCACAATCCTGAACACCCTGCAGGCAGTGAACCAGACCGCCTCCTTCAACCGCTGGGCCGGTTTTGAGGTCGTGCGCGCAGCGGCCGGCGAGGCCGAGATCCGCATGGCCTGGCGGGAGGACGACATGGGCCAGTACGCCGGCTACCTGCACGCGGGCCTGATAGGCGCCATGCTGGACACGGCCTGCGGTTATGCCGCAGCTACTGTGGCCGGGCGTGTGCTAGCTTCGCATTTTTCAGTGAATTGCCTGGCGCCGGCCGTGGGCCGCGGCTTTGTGGCGCGGGGGCGTGTAGTGAAGGCCGGTCGCAAGCAGGTGTTCGCGGGTGCGGAGCTGCTTGCCGAGCAGGACGGTGGCGAGTTGGTGCTGGTGGCTACCGGCAATGCGATCCTGGTGCCAGTGGATACGCCGGTCGCGGCCAAGGCTTAGGGCTCTCGCCGCCCTAGTGCGCTCCCGCAGCCGCATCCGCCCCACCCGCCCCCGCATGCGTAGGCCGCGTCAAAAACACCAGCGGGATCAGCAGCAGGAAGATCAGCGCCGACACATAGAACACGTCGTTGGCCGCGAGCATGTAAGCCTGCTGGTCGGCCAGGCGGTTGATGGTGCCCAGGGCCTGGTCGGGCGTGAGGCCGGCGCCGGCCAGGCCGGCCAGGGCGCTGTTGGTGGCGGTGCTGCCCTGGTTCACGTATTCGCTGATCTGCGCATGGTGCATGGCGGCACGGTCCTGCCAGATGGTGGTGGCGATGGAGGTGCCGAAGGAGCCGGCCGTGATGCGCACGAAGTTCGACAAACCCGAAGCGGCCGGGATCTTCTCGGGCGAGATGCCCGACAGCGTGATGGTGACCAGCGGGATGAAGAAGAAGGCCATGGCCACGCCCTGGATGATGGTCGGGATCATGATGGTCTGGAAGTCGGCCTGGGTGTTGAAGTGGGAGCGCATCCACAGCACCAGCGCGAACACCATGAAGGCAAAGGCGGCGAAGCGGCGCGGGTCGACCTTGGAAATGTTCTTGCCGACCACGGGCGACAGCAGCAAGGCGAAGGCCCCCACCGGCGCCAGCACCATGCCGGCCTGCGTGGCGGTGTAGCCCATGTACTGCTGCAGCCACAGGGGCAGCAGCACTACGTTGCCGAAGAAGAGGCCGTAGCCCACCGACAGCGCGAGCGCGCCGGCCCAGAAGTTGCGCTTCTTGAACAGGGTCAGGTCCACCACCGGGTGCTCTTCGGTGAGCTCCCAGATCACAAAGGCGGCCAGGCCGACGACCGCGATGATGCCTAGCGCAATGACCTCGCCGGAATGGAACCAGTCCAACTCCTGGCCTTTATCGAGCATGATCTGCAGCGAGCCGACCCACACCACCAGCAGCGCCAGCCCCACGGAATCGATGGGCAGCTTTTTGGTGGGACTTTCACGTTTTCGGAAGATGCTCCAGGTGATGAAGGCCGCGCCGAAGCCGACGGGGATGTTGATGTAAAAAATCCAGGGCCAGGAGATGTTGTCGGTGATCCAGCCGCCCAGCAGCGGCCCCATGACCGGCGCGATCAGCGTCGTCATGGACCATAGCGCCATGGCCAGCCCCGCGAGCGCCTTGGGGTAACTCGACAGCAGCAGCGCCTGCGACAAGGGGATCATGGGCCCGGCGACCAGGCCCTGCAGCACGCGCAAGAAAATCAGCGTGGTCATGTTGGGCGCCAGGCCGCACAGCCAGGAGGTGAGCACGAACAGCAGGACGCTGGCCGTGAACAGGCGCACCTGGCCGAAGCGCTGCGACAGCCAGCCGGTGAGCGGAACGGCGATCGCGTTGGCCACACCGAAGCTGGTGATGACCCAGGTGCCCTGGTTGGGGCTCACACCCAGGTCACCGGCGATGGCGGGCAGCGACACGTTGGCGATGGACGTGTCGAGCACGTTCATGAAGGTCGCGGCCGACAGGGCCAGCGTCCCCCACAGGCGCGCGGAGCCCGTCAGCGGCGGGGGTGGGACATAAGCGGAAGCAGGTGCGGAAGCCATGAAAGCCTTGCGAATAAGGGGCTGGTGGAAACCGCGGTGGGGGTTTGCCGCGGTTGCGCGTGCTGGGGCGGTGGTGGCTTAGCGCGCCGGACGGTTACCGGCCAGGGACAGCGTGTGGCTGAACGCCAGGGTCTGCGCTTCTGCGCCGGCCTGGGCGGGCGAAACCGCCCCTCCCGCCGGAAGTACTGGCTTCACCTTGGCGGCCTTGGCCGACTTCACCGCGGCCTTGCCGGTGTTGGCGGCGATCACGCGCTGCACGTCCCGGTCGGCGGCATCGTCCTGCGTGCCGTAGCTCTGGGTGTGCGCCACGGCGGCATCGCGCGGCGCGTCGGCCAGCGTCTTGCCATCCTTGTTGCTCACGTCGACTTCGGCGTCCATGGACAGGCCCACACGCAGCGGGTTTTCGGCGAGCTGTTTGGCGTCCAGCGCGATGCGCACGGGCACACGCTGCACCACCTTGATCCAGTTGCCGGTGGCGTTCTGCGCGGGCAGCAGCGAGAACGCCGCGCCGGTGCCTACACCCAGGCCGGCGACCGTGCCCTTGTATTCGACCTTCTTGCCATAGAGATCGGCCACCAGGGTGACGGGCTGGCCGATGCGGATGTTGCGCAGCTGCACTTCCTTGAAATTGGCGTCGACCCAGACCTGCTTGAGCGGGATGATGGACATCATGGGCGTGCCGGCGGCCACGCGCTGGCCGAGCTGCACGGTGCGCTTGGCGACGTAGCCGTCCACCGGCGCGAGCAGGCCCGCGCGCTGCGTGGCGAGGAAAGCTTCACGAACCCGGGCGGCAGCCACCTGCACGCTGGGGTGCTGCTCGATGCTGGTGCCTTCGGTCAGCGCCTGGTTGCTGGCGAGCTGCTCGCGCGCGGCGACCACGCCGGCCTGCGCGGCGGCCAGCGCGCTTTTGGCGGTGTCCAGCTGCGTGCGGGCGTGGTTGAGTTCTTCCTTGGACACGGCGCCGTTGCCGGTGAGCGATTGGCGGCGGTTGAGGTCGTCATTGGCGCGCGCGATGTCGCTTTGGGCCTTGGTCACATCGGCGTCGCGCAGCGCGATCTGCGCGGCCAGCGTGCCGTTGTTGGCGTAGAGCGTGCGCGCCTGGCGCACGGCCTGGGCCAGCGCGGCTTCGGCCTGCTCGAGCGCGACCTTGGCGTCGGCCGGGTCGAGTTGCACCAGTGCCTGGCCGGCTTTCACGAAATCGGTGTCGTCGGCCATGATGGCCATGACGGTGCCGCTGATCTGCGGCGTGATCTGGATCACATTGCCCTGCACATAGGCGTTGTCGGTGGACTCGTAATGGCTGGCGACCAAATATTCATAAGCGCCCCAGCCCAAGCTGGCAAGCACCACGACGGCGGCCAGCGCGGTCAGCGCCTTTTTGCGCTTGGGGTTGCCTGCGGGTGCCGGCACCGGTGCGGCGGCAGGTGTGGGCGTCGGGGAAGCGGATGGCGCTGGGGAATTGGAGGATTCAGGAGTGTTCATGATGCGTGTTATGGGTTGGGTTAACTTTTGATCGCGTATTGATCGCCTGTGATCGCTTTGATGCCTGTTGATCGCTGGTCTTGTTCAGAAAGCCGCATGGGCCTGGCGCCCCGCAGGCACGGCCTGGCCGGGGGTGTAACCGCCACCCAGCGCGCGTATCAGCGCCACCTGCGTGTCCAGCGCACGGGCCGACAGGTCCACCGCCTGCCGGCGCTGGGCCAGCACGCTGGTTTCCGCCGTGAGCACGTTGAGGTAGTTGCCCAGGCCGGCCTTGTAGCGCTGCACGGCGATTTCGTAGGCGCTTTCGGCGGCGTCCTGGGCGGCGCGCTGCTCGGTCTGCTGGCGGGTGATCGCCTGTGAAGACGCCACCTGGTCGGCGACGTCGCGCACCGCGTCGATCACGGCGGCGTTATAGCTTTCCACCGCGGCGTCGAGGTCGGCGGTCTTGCCGCGCAGGTTGGCACGCAGTCGGCCCGCGTCAAAAATCGGCAGGCGCAGCGCCGGGCCCACGCCCCACTGCCGGCTGCCCGAGTCCATCAGGTTGCCCAGGCCTATGCTGGAGAAACCGGCGAAGGCGACGAGGTTGATGTTGGGATAGAACTGGGTCTTGGCGTTGGCCACGTCCCTGGTCGAGGCCTCGACGCGCCAGCGCGCGGCGGCGACGTCGGCGCGGCGGCCCAACAGGTCGGCCGGCAGGGTAGCGGCGACGGCAACGTTTTTGATCGCGGCTTGCGCGGGTGGATTCAGCGCGGCGGCGGCCTCGGGCTGGCCGACCAGCGCGCCCAGCGCGTTGCGCGTGAGGGCCATCTGCTCCAGCACGGTTTCAAGCTGCAGGCGCGCTTCGGGCAGGCCGCCCTCGCTCTGGCGCAGTTCAAGGCGGGTGTCCAGGCCGGCGTTGACGCGGTCCTGCACCAGCTTCAAGGTTTCCTCGCGCTGGGCCAGCGTGCGGCGCGCCACATTGGCTTGTTCATTGAGGCGCACCAGCTGGAAATATGTGCGGGCGACATTGCTGGCCAGCAGCACGCGCGCGGCCTGGGCGTCGGCTTCGGCGGCGTTGGCGCTGCCCAGCGCGGCATCGAGCGCCGCGCGGTTTTTGCCGAAGAAATCAAGCTCCCAGCTGGCGTTGAGCTGTGCCGTGCCGCTTTCGCGGATGGAGCCGGCCAGCGGCGGCGGCACCGCGCCATTGGCGGTGTAGCGCTGGCGGGTCAGGTCAAGCTGGCCGGTGAGCTGCGGCAAGGTGGCGGCATCGGCCACTTCAATGACGGCTTGCGCGCGCGCCAGGCGGGCCTGGGCGAGCTTGAGGCTGGGGCTGGTCTGCAGGGCTTGCGCGACCAGGGTGTTGAGCTGCTCGTCGCCGAAGTCGCGCCACCACTCAGCGGCCAGCGGTGCCTGCGCCGAGGCCTGCCCACCGGCATCGGCTTTCAGGCCCAGCGACGGCGCGTCGCGCAGGCTGGACTGCGGCGCGATGCCGGACATATCGGCGCAGCCGGTGAGGCCGGTCGCCATCAGGCCCACGGCGACCACGCTGGCAGCGGCCACCAGGGCCATACGGAAGGAGGCGCGCCAGACCGGCAGGGTTTCGCCGGCATTCTGCTGCGCAGTGCCGGAAATGACGGAGTTGGCGGAGGTATTGGAATCCATGGGAAAGGAACAGGTGTTATTTGTCATGTTGTTCATTCGCTGCTTGGAGGGTGTGCGCGGTTTCGAGAATGCGGCGCAGATAGGCTTTGAGGTTTTGCCACTCTTCCACCGAAAATCCGGCCAGGTGGGCGTTCTGCACGCGGCTCAGCACGGCGGGGATTTCCTTGGCGGCGTCGCGACCTTCGGGGGTCAATTCGATGTTCACCACGCGCCTGTCGTCGACGGAGCGGATGCGGCGGCAAAAGCCCTTGGCTTCGAGCCGGTCCAGCAAGCGAGTCATGGAGCCGGCGTCGAGCTGGCATTCACGCGCGAGTTCGGCCACGGTGGAGGCTTTACGGAGGTAGAGCTTGAGCATGGGCACCCACTGGGCGTTCGTCAGGCCCTGGGGTTCGAGTTCGCGCGCGACTTGCTGGGAAACGCTGTTGATGATCTGGCGCATCAGGTAGCCGGTGCTTTGGCCGGCGTCGTAATCAGCCGCGCAATAGAAATCGGCCGGTAAACCGCAAAGTGCGGGACCGGGGGATTCCGGGCGGGTGGGTTTGGAAGTCATGGGCTCGAATAATACATGCCTAGGCAATTAATGTCAAGGCTGTGTTTGTTTCGGCAATTTATCGCCCTAATTTTGACTAAACTCCTCCCATGCCTACTCTCCCCTCCTCCATGAGCCCCAAAGGCTCCCCGCGTTCGCTCTCCGGCCTTTTGCCCTTTCTGCGGCCCTACCGGGGCCACATCCTGCTGGCAGCCGTCTTCCTGGTGCTGGCCGCGGTAGCGACGCTGGTGTTTCCGCTGGCCCTGCGCAGCCTGATCGACGGCGGACTCAGCGCGGCCGACAAGGGCCAGCAACTGATGGCCTTGCGCACGCACTTCTTCGAGCTGTTTGCTGTGGCCGCCGCGCTGGGGCTTTTTTCGGCGGGCCGCTTCTATATGGTGAGCTGGCTGGGCGAGCGCGTGACGGCCGACCTGCGCAACGCGGTGTATGCCCACGTGGTGCGGCAAAGCCCGGAATTCTTCGAGACCACGCAGACCGGCGAGGTGCTGTCGCGCCTGACCGGCGACACGACGCTGGTGCAGACCGTCGTCGGCTCGTCACTGAGCATGGGCCTGCGCAATGCCGTGATGGGCATAGGCGCGCTGGGCATGCTGGTCTACACCAACCCCTATTTGATGGTGCAGGTGCTGGGCGTGCTGGTGCTGATCGTCGCGCCTTCGGTGTGGTTCGGCCGGCGCGTGCGCAAGCTGTCACGCGCCAGCCAGGACCGCGTGGCCGACTCCAGCGCCATCGCCGCCGAGGTGCTCAATGCGATTCCGGTGGTGCAAAGCTATACCGCCGAAGCACGCGAGTCGGCGCGGTTCGACCAGTCGACCACCAATGCCTTCAACACCGCCGTGCGGCGCGCGCGGGCGCGCTCGGTGCTGGTGGCCTTCATCATCATCGCCACCTCGGCGGCGCTGCTGTGGGGCCTGTACCAGGGCACGCAGGCCGTGATGCGCGGCGACATCTCGGCCGGCCACCTGGGCCAGACCGTGGTCTACGTGATCATCCTGGCGAGCGCCGCGGCGGTGCTGGGCGAGGTCTACGGCGACCTGCTGCGCGCGGCGGGCGCCACGGAACGCCTGATGGAGCTGCTGGCTTCGCGCTCACCCGTCACCTCGCCGCCCAACCCTGTGCCGGCGCGGCTGACGCAAGCGGGCAGCGCCATCCAGTTTGAGGCCGTGAACTTTCACTATCCGTCGCGCCCGGCGCAGGCCGCGCTCAGCGATTTCAGCCTGAGCGTGGCGCCCGGCGAAACCGTGGCCATCGTCGGGCCCAGCGGCGCGGGCAAGAGCACGGTGTTCCAGCTGCTGCTGCGTTTTTACGACCCGGCTTCGGGCCGCATCGCACTCGACGGCGTGCGCACCGCCGACATGTCGCTGCAGGACCTGCGCGACCGCATCGGCATCGTGCCGCAGGACGCGGTGATCTTCTCCACCAGCGCGCTCGAGAACATCCGCTACGGCAAACCCGGCGCCAGCGACGAGGAAACCCGCGCCGCCGCCCAGGCCGCGTTCGCGCACGAGTTCATCAGCGCCTTGCCCGAGGGCTACGACACCTTCCTGGGCGAACGCGGCGTGCGGCTGTCGGGCGGTCAGCGCCAGCGCATCGCGATCGCGCGGGCCATGCTGAAGAACGCGCCGCTGCTGCTGCTCGACGAAGCCACCAGCGCGCTGGATGCCGAAAGCGAGCGCATGGTGCAGGCGGCGCTGGAGTCGGCCATGAAGGGCCGCACGACGCTGGTCATCGCCCATCGCCTGGCCACAGTGCAGCAGGCCGACCGCATCCTGGTGCTGGACCACGGCCGGCTGGTGGAGCAAGGCACGCACACCGAGCTGGTGAACCGCGGCGGCGTGTACGCACGGCTGGCGGCCCTGCAGTTCACGGTGTGATGCACCCGTCGATCCGGCCGCCTAGGCCTTGCTGCCAGGCTCAAGGCCGGCGATATGCATTATTTGCATAGATAGTGGTGCACAATGCCTTGGACTATTCGGGAACAGGCTTTTAAGCTCCGTGCATTGACTTTTCCTCTCAAGAAATCCCACAAGGAGTTTTTTCAATGTCACACCCCGCCACCTCCTCCGGCTCCACCCCCGCCGGCTCCCATCCCCTCCCCTCCTACCTCCAGGCCGACAACCTCGGCCCCTGGGGCAACTACCTGCAGCAGGTCGACCGCGTCATCCCGCACCTGGGCAGCCTGGCGCGCTGGGCCGAGACGCTCAAGCGCCCCAAGCGCGTGCTGATCGTCGACGTGCCCATCCACATGGATGACGGCACCGTGGCCCACTTCGAGGGCTACCGCGTGCAGCACAACGTCTCGCGCGGCCCAGGCAAGGGCGGCGTGCGCTTTCACCAGGACGTCACGCTGTCGGAAGTGATGGCCCTGTCGGCCTGGATGTCCGTCAAGAACGCGGCGGTGAACGTGCCTTACGGCGGCGCCAAGGGCGGCATACGCGTCGACCCCAAGAAGCTCTCGCGCGGCGAACTCGAGCGCATGACGCGCCGCTACACCAGTGAGATCGGCATCATCATCGGCCCCAACAAGGACATCCCGGCGCCCGACGTCAACACCAACGACCAGATCATGGCGTGGATGATGGACACCTATTCGATGAACACCGGCTCCACCTCGACCGGCGTGGTCACCGGCAAGCCGGTCGACCTGGGCGGCTCGCTGGGCCGCCGTGAAGCCACCGGCCGCGGCGTGTACACCGTGGGCGTTGAAGCGGCCAAACACATCGGCCTGGACATCGCGAGCTCGCGCATCGCGGTGCAGGGCTTCGGCAACGTGGGCGGCGTGGCGGGCAAGCTGTTTGCCGAAACCGGCGCGCGCGTGGTGGCGGTGCAGGACCACGGCGGCACGATTTACCGCGAGGCCGGCCTGGACGTGCCGGCCCTGCTCAGGCATGTGGAAGCCAACGGCAGCGTGGCCGGTTTTGCAGAAGCTGAAGTCATCGCCAACGACGCGTTCTGGGACGTCGAGTGCGACATCCTGATCCCCGCCGCGCTCGAGCAGCAGATCACCGCGGCCAATGCCGGACGCATCAAGGCGCGCATGATCATCGAAGGCGCGAACGGCCCGACCACGCCGGCCGCCGACGACATCCTGCACGACCGCAATATCCTGGTGCTGCCGGACGTGATCGCCAACGCCGGCGGCGTGACCGTCAGCTACTTTGAATGGGTGCAGGATTTCTCCAGCTTCTTCTGGGACGAGGAAGAAATCAACAAGCGCCTGGTCAAGATCATGAAGGACGCCTTCGCCGGCGTCTGGCACGTGGCGCAAGACCAGAAGGTCAGCCTGCGCACCGCGACCTTCATCGTGGCCTGCAAGCGCATCCTGCACACGCGCGAACTGCGCGGCCTCTACCCCTGATGGCCGACGCGCCCGACGGCCCTGGCGGGCGGCCTGCGATGGCCGCTTTTCGCGTGCCTGCGGCCGCGCTGTTTCTGGGCGCGCTGGTGGCGGCCCTGGCGGCGCTGCTGGGGCCTTTGCTCGACGGCCCGGCCATCGCGCGCTGGACCGTGCAAAGTTATGAAGAAGAAAACCTGCGGGCCGCCTTCGCGCTGGTCGGCATCCGCCACCTGCCGATGTTCCTGCTCGCGGTGGCCGCCGGCAATGCCGTCTACAGGCTGCTCAAAAGCACTTCGCCCGCCATGGTGGCGGTCAGCGCCCTGCCCTGGCTGCTCTACGTGGTCGTGACCGGCACGATGGAATCCATGGCCGTCGATGAAAGCCCGTTCAGCTGGATGAGCTACGAGCCGGCCTATTTCATCTGGCCGCATTTCGTTGCCATCCCCCTGGGCCTGTATGCGGCCAGCCGCATGGTGCGACGGCGCAGCGCAATGTCCGCGCCCGGCTGAGCGGCTACTGCAGCGTTTCCTTGAGCGCCGCCGGCAGCGGCAAGGGCATCACGTCAATGCCCTCCTCCAGCAACTCGGCGGCTTCGCGCACGCTGGTCTGGCCGCGAATGCTGCGCGCTTCCTGCTCGCCGTAGTGCATGCGGCGCGCTTCGTCGGCAAAACGCGTTCCCACATCCTCGGTATTGGCCAGCACATGGCGCACAGCCTGCAGGAATGCCGCCTGCTGCGCGTGGCTTGCGCCGGTGGACGTTCCGGCGACAGCCGTCATGTTGCGTGCCGCGGTGCTTTCATCCGCATCCACGGCTGCCGAAGATGACGGGAGATGTTTGCCGGATGCATCGGGCTCTTGCCGCCCGCTCAGGTTGAGCCGCGGCGCACTCGGGAGTTTTTGCACGCTTTTGTCGGCGCACATCGGGCATTCGACCAGGCCGCGCGACAGCTGGGCCTGGAAATCGTCTTCGGACGCAAACCAGCCTTCAAACGAATGCTGGTGCGAACATTGGAGATTCAGGACTTTCATGGGCGGATTATCGCCGCGTAAGCGCTAAACAGCAGCTTGCCAATCCAATGCCCACGCGCCCGACAGCACGTTCTGCAGCCACAGCGCGCCTGTCAAGGTTTTTGCATCTGTCACCCGGCCGTTGGCGCACCAGGCCAGCAGCTCGGCGGGCGTGGCGGTGAAGACGTCGAGAAATTCGCCGGCATCGAGCTTGCGCGGGCCGGGTACCAGCCCGCGCGCGAACCAGATGTCGATGAATTCGGTGGAATAGGAAATCACGGGGTGCAGCACACCGGCCCGGGCCCACTCACGCGCGGTGTAGCCGGTTTCCTCGAGCAGTTCGCGCTGCGCGCAGGCCAGCGAGTCTTCGCCGGGGTCGAGCTTGCCGGCGGGGAACTCGACCATGACGGCCCGCACAGGGTAGCGGTATTGGCGCTCCAGCACCAGGCGGCCGTCGTCGCCCTGGGCCACGATCATCACGGCGCCCGGATGGATGATGTATTCACGCGTCGCCTGGCTGCCGTCGGGGAGGCCGACGGTGTCGCGCATGGCATGCAGGAAGTGGCCCTTCAAAATCTCCGTGGAGGCCAACCGGGTCTCGACCAGATGCGCATCATCAACCGGCTTGCCGGCGTTCTCAGGGTCCGGCGTGGTTTTCATGGGCGGTGCTTGAAGAGGTAGCGCCAGGTGAAACCGGGAAACGCGAAGGTGATGAAGAGCGCACCGGTGATGGCGTAGAACTCCCAACCCTGCGGTGCGATCTGGCCGGTACGCTGCTCGAGGTACAAGCCCAGGCCGCCGACGAGAAGGTACCAGACCACCATTTCGCCCAGGCGGATGCCGAGGTTCTTGGGCTGATTCAGGGCGTAGACCGCGAACAGGCGGTTGCTGACAAACGGCAGGTTGGCCGCCAGCAGGGCCAGCAGCACGACCAGCCAGACCGAGGCCGTCTGCGTCATGAACCCAGGGACTTGACGATGCTGCTGATGGACTGCGAGCACAGCGTCATCAGGCCGCCGGGCAGCATGCCCAGGACCAGGATGAGCGCGCCGTTGATGGCCAGCACCACCTTGGCGTCCGTCGGGCCGGAGACCAGTTGTGCGTTGTGGGCCAGCGGCGCGTCGAAGTACATGACCTTGACCACGCGCAGGTAGTAAAACGCGCCGACCAGCGACATGAGCACCGCAAACACGGCCAATGCGATGTAGCTGCCCTGCTGCGATGAAATCAAGGCCTGCAGGACGGACAGCTTGGCATAAAAGCCCACCAGCGGCGGCAGGCCGGCCAGCGAGAACATGCTGATGGCCATGACACCCGCGTACAGGGGGCTGCGCTGGTTCAGGCCGGCCAGGTCGACGATGTCTTCTGACTCGTGGCCGGCACGCGCCAGCAGCATGATGATGCCGAAGGCACCCAGGGTGGTCAGCACATAGGTCAGCGCGTAGAACATCGCCGCGCTGTAGGCGGACTCGGTGTTGAGCTGGTTGCCGTTGACCACGCCGGCCAGCAGGCCGAGCAGCAGAAAGCCCATCTGGGAGATGGTGGAGAACGCCAGCATGCGCTTGAGGTTGGACTGGGCGATGGCGGCCAGGTTGCCGACCAGCAGCGAACCTATCGCCATCAGGGCCAGCATCTGCTGCCAGTCGATCGCCAGCGGCAGCAGGCCTTCGACCAGCAGGCGGATGCAAATCGCGAAGGCCGCGAGCTGCGGCGCGCCGCCGATCAGCAGGGTCACCGCGGTGGGCGCGCCCTGGTAAACGTCGGGCAGCCACATGTGGAAAGGCACGGCCCCGAGCTTGAAAGCCAGGCCGGCCACGATGAAGACCAGGCCGAAAATCAGCACCTGGTGTTTGACCTGGCGGCTCGCGATGGCGTTGAACACCTCGTTGAGGTCCAGGGAGCCGGTCGCGCCGTACAGCATCGACAGGCCGTAAAGCAGGAAGCCGGAAGCCAGCGCGCCCAGCACGAAATATTTCATGGCTGCTTCGGTGGCGACGGCGTTGTCGCGGCGCAGGGCCACCAGCGCATAGCTGGACAGCGTCAGCAACTCCAGGCCCATGTAGATCACCAGGAAGTTGTGGCCCGAGATCATCACGAACATGCCCAGCAACGCGAACAGGCTGAGCGTGAAAAATTCGCCGCCGCGCAGCATCTCGCGGTCAGCGGCATAAGGCCTGCCGTAGACCAGCGTGATCATCACGGTGATACAGGCAAAACACTTGAGCCAGCCGCCCATGGGATCGCTGACGATCATGTTGCCGAAACCGTAGAAAGTCTGCCCGCCCACCGCATAGGCGGCTTCCATGGCGGCCACCGCGGCCAGCGTCAGCAGGGTGAGCACATAGGTCAGCGTGCGCTGGGGCGTCTTGACGCCCAGGTCCACCAGCGCGATCACGCAGGCCATGGTCAGGAGGACGAGTTCGGGGTAAACCGCGATCCAGGAGAGTTTGTCTATCATCTGAATTCTTTGTAGTTTCAGTTCAGCTTGGACGTTGCCACGTGCTTGAGCAGGTCCGCCACTGAAGTGTTCATCACGTCCGTGAAGGGCTTGGGATAGATGCCCATGTACAGCACGGCAATGGCCAGCAGGGCCAGCATCAGGAACTCGCGGCTGTTGATGTCGGTGAGCGCCTTGACGTCTTCATTGGCCACGGGGCCGAGGTAGACGCGCTTGAACATCCACAGGGTGTAGGCCGCGCCGAAAATCAGCGCCGTCGCCGCCGCGCCGCCCATCCAGAAGTTGGCCTTGACGGCGCCCAGGATCACCATCCATTCGCCGACGAAGCCGGCAGTGCCCGGCAGGCCGCAATTGGCCATGGCGAACAGCAGCGCGAAGGCCGCGAACTTGGGCATGGTGTTGACCACACCGCCGTAGCTGGCGATCTCGCGCGAGTGGACGCGGTCATACAGCACGCCTATGCACAGGAACATCGCGCCCGACACAAAACCGTGGGCAATCATCTGCACGATGCCGCCGGAGACGCCGAGGTCGTTGAAGATGAAAAAGCCCAGCGTGACAAAACCCATGTGGGCGACCGAAGAATAAGCCACCAGCTTTTTCATGTCCTGCTGCACCAGGGCCACCAGGCCAACGTAGATGACGGCGATCAGCGACAGCGCGATCATCAGCCAGGCCCACTCGTGGGCGGCGTCCGGGGCGATGGGCATGGAGAAACGCAGGAAACCGTAGGCGCCCAGTTTCAGCATGATGGCCGCCAGCACGGCGGAGCCGCCCGTGGGCGCCTCAACGTGCACGTCGGGCAGCCAGGTGTGGACCGGCCACATCGGCACCTTGACGGCGAAGGCCGCGAAGAAGGCGAAGAACAGCAGCGTCTGTATCGTGCCGCCCAGCGGCAGCTTGTGCCAGGTCAGGATGTCGAAGCTGCCGCCCGACTTGTTGTACAGGAAGATCAGCGCCACCAGCATCAGCAGCGAGCCGAGCAAGGTGTAGAGGAAGAACTTGAAGGCCGCGTAGATCTTGTTGGGACCGCCCCAGATGCCGATGATGAGGTACATCGGGATCAGCGTGGCTTCGAAGAACACGTAGAACAGGATGCCGTCCAGTGCCGAGAACACGCCGATCATGAGCCCGCTCAGGATCAGGAAAGAGGCCATGTACTGGTTCACGCGCGTCGTGATGGCTTCCCAGCTGGCGATGATGACCACCACGTTGATGAAGGCCGTCAGCAGCACGAACCACAGCGAGATGCCGTCGACACCCACGTGGTAATAGACGTTGAAGCGCTGGATCCAGCCAGCCCTTTCGACAAACTGCATGGCCGAGGTGCCCAGTTCGAAACGGCTGTACAGCGGCAGCGTAACCAGGAAACTGACGACCGCGCCGATCAGCGCGATCCAGCGAACGCTGCGCGCCTGCTCGTCACGGCCCAGCGCCAGCAGAACCACACCGAAAACAATCGGTGTCCAGATCGCAAGACTCAACAAACCCATTCTTGTTCTTCCTTGATTTTGTTGAACTGATCAGCGATTGAGCCAGACGAAGTACGTCATCAACACAAACACGCCAATGATCATGCCGAAGGCATAGTGGTAGATGTAGCCGGACTGCAGCCGGCGGACCATGCCGGAAACCCA
This sequence comes from Polaromonas sp. LjRoot131, assembly GCF_964252805.1. NCBI lineage: Bacteria > Pseudomonadati > Pseudomonadota > Betaproteobacteria > Burkholderiales > Comamonadaceae > Polaromonas > Polaromonas sp. LjRoot131. The sequence goes on from NZ_CAXUPF020000001.1 coordinate 2,093,638, forward strand.
GCCGATCACCTTCCAGGAACCGTTGACCAGCGCGCCGTCGATCAACTTCTGGTCGCCGCCCTTCCAGAGCGCGGTGCCGAGGGCGCGCGTGCCGCGGGCCAGTACGTTTTCATTGAACCAGTCGAAGTAGTACTTGTTCTCGAGCAGCGTGAAGATGGGCATGAACATGCGCTTGATCGCGGCCGGCAAGGCGGGGTTGATCATGTACATATACCAGGCCGCCACCGCGCCTCCGAGGGCCAGCCAGAACGGCGGCGTCATCAGCCCATGCAAGGCCATCTGGGCCGGGCCGTGGAACAGTTGCTTGAGCTCTTCCATGGCGGGATGCTTTTCAAGGTTCACGAAGATCGCGCCCTTGAAGAACTCGCCGTACAGCATGGGCTCGATCGTCATGAAGCCGATGACCACGGAAGGAATCGCCAGCAGGATCAGCGGCACTGTCACCACCCAGGGGGATTCGTGCGGATCGTGGTGTTCGCCATGGTGGCCGTGGTCGTCGTGGCCGTGGTGGTGCGCATCGGGGTTCTGGTCATAGCGCTCCTTGCCATGGAACACCAGGAAATACAGGCGGAAGGAATAAAAGGCCGTCACGAAGACGCCCGCCAGCACCGCGAAGTACGCGAAGCCGGCGCCCGCCAGGTGGCTTTCATGCACGGCTTCAATGATGCTGTCCTTGGAGTAGAAACCCGCGAACAGGGGTGTGCCGATCAGGGCCAGCGTACCCAGCAGCGAGGTGATCCAGGTGATGGGCATGTACTTGCGCACGCCGCCCATCCAGCGGATGTCCTGGTTGTGGTGCATGCCGATGATGACCGAGCCCGCGGCCAGGAACAGCAGCGCCTTGAAGAAAGCGTGCGTCATCAGGTGAAACACCGCGACGGAATAGGCCGAAGCGCCCAGCGCCACCGTCATGTAGCCCAGTTGCGAAAGCGTGGAATACGCGACCACGCGCTTGATGTCGTTCTGAATGATGCCTAGAAAGCCCATGAACAAGGCCGTGATGGCACCTATCACCATGATGAAGCTGAGCGCGGTGTCGCTGAGTTCAAACAGCGGCGACATGCGCGCCACCATGAAGATGCCGGCCGTCACCATGGTTGCCGCGTGGATCAGCGCCGAGATCGGGGTCGGGCCTTCCATGGAGTCCGGCAGCCAGACGTGCAGCGGAAACTGCGCCGACTTGCCCATCGCGCCAATGAAGAGGCAGATGCAGATCACGGTCACCAGCATCCAGCCGGTGCCGGGAAACTTGATGCTCGAAAGTTCACCGGCCTTGGCAAAGGCCTCACCGTAATTGAGCGTGCCGGCGTAGGCGGCGATCAGGCCGATGCCGAGGATGAAACCGAAGTCGCCCACACGGTTGACCAGGAAGGCCTTCATGTTCGCGAAGATGGCGGTCGGCTTGTTGAACCAGAAACCGATCAGCAGATAGGACACCAGGCCCACGGCCTCCCAGCCGAAGAACAGCTGCAGCATGTTGTTGCTCATCACCAGCATCAGCATGGAGAAGGTGAACAGCGAGATGTAGGCGAAGAAGCGGTTGTAGCCCTCGTCTTCTTCCATATAGCCTATGGTGTAGATGTGCACCATGAGCGACACAAAAGTCACCACGCACATCATCATGGCGGTAAGGCCGTCGACCAGGAAGCCGATTTCCATCTTCAGGCCGCCGACGTTCATCCAGGTGTAGAGCGTCTCGTTGAAACGCGCGCCGTCGATGGCCACGCTCTTGAGCGTCATCGCCGAGATGATGAAGGCCACCAGCACGCCGAGGATGGTCAGGGTGTGCGACAGGCGGCGGCCTATCCAGTTGCCGCCGAAGGAGGTGCCGAGGATGCCGGCCGCCAGGGCGCCGGCCAGCGGCGCCAAGGGAACGGCCAGCAGGGCCGATGCTGAGAGGGTTTGGCTCATTTTATTTTTAGCCCTGGAGCGTATTGAGTTCGTCTACGTTGATGCTGGACTTGTTGCGGAACAGCAGCACCAGGATGGCCAGGCCTATGGCCGATTCGGCCGCGGCGACGGTCAGGATGAAGAACACGAACACCTGGCCGGCCATGTCGTTCAGGTAATAAGAGAAGGCCACAAAATTCATGTTGACCGCCAGCAGCATGAGCTCGATGGCCATCAGCAGCACGATCAGGTTTTTGCGATTCAGGAAGATGCCGATGACCGACAGCGCGAACAGCATCGCGCCCAGCGAAAGAAAATGTCCCAGGGTGAGCGTCATGCCTTCTTCTCCTCGGCGGCTGCGGGGGCCGCGGCAACCACCGGTGCGGCCACGACGGATTTCATCTTGACCAGGCTCACGCGGTCCGAGCGCTTGACCCGGATCTGCTCTGAAGGGTTCTGGTACTTGGAGTCTTTGCGCGCGCGCAGCGTCAGCGCGATGGCGGCAATGATGGCCACCAGCAGGATCACCGCGGCGACTTCCAGTGGGTAGAGGTATTCGGAGTAAAGCAGCTTGCCGAGCTCCTTGGTGTTGGAGACCTGCGCGCCTATCTGCCCCGCTGCCGTCGCCACCTTGGGCGGCTCACGGAAGCCGCCCATCAGCACATAGGACATTTCCAGAGCGATGATGGCGCCGACGGAGCCGGCCAGCGGGAAATGTTTCCAGAAGCCCTTGCGGACACTGTCGATGTTGATGTCCAGCATCATCACGACGAACAGGAAGAGCACCATCACGGCACCCACATAAACCAGCACCAGCGTGATGGCCAGGAACTCGGCCTTGAGCAGAATCCAGACGGCGGACGCCTGGAAAAACGCCAGCACGAGGTAAAGCGCCGCATGCACCGGGTTGCGCGCGGTAATCACCTTGAATGCCGCAAACAGCAGCACCGCGGCGAAAACATAAAAAAGACCTGTTTTAGCGTCCATGTTGTTGTGGATTCTTTCTTGAGCCAGCGGCCTGGGGTTCAGCGGTATTTGGCATCAGCCGCGCGGTTGGCGGCGATTTCGGATTCATACCGGTCGCCCACGGCCAGCAGCATCTCTTTGGTGAAATACAGGTCACCACGCTTTTCGCCGTGGTATTCAAAGATGTGGGTCTCGACGATGGAGTCGACCGGGCAGCTTTCTTCGCAGAAACCGCAGAAGATGCATTTGGTCAGGTCGATGTCGTAGCGCGAGGTGCGGCGGCTGCCGTCTTCACGCACGTCGGATTCGATGGTGATGGCCATCGCCGGGCACACCGCTTCACAAAGCTTGCAGGCGATGCAGCGCTCTTCGCCGTTTTCATAACGGCGCAGCGCATGCAGGCCGCGAAACCGCGGGCTCAGCGGGGTTTTCTCTTCGGGAAACTGGACCGTGATCTTGCGGCTGAACATGTATTTGCCGGTCAGGGCCATGCCCTTGAACAGCTCGGTGAGCATGAAGCTCGACGCAAAGTCTTTGATGGAGGCTACGGCGGACATAAGTCAGATTCCTGCAGAAATAAGGCGTGCACAAAGGCTCTTCAAGCCAGCAGGGGCCGCGGAACCGGCTTTGCCGGGCCGCAGGCGCAGCGGCCCCCCCGGGGGGCAGAGAGCTACACGAAGTGAGCGAACGTGGGGGCTCATGCTATTTCCAGATGTTGTACGGCGTCTGCATCCAGGCCCCGACGACCACCAGCCAGACCAGGGTCACGGGAATGAAAATCTTCCAGCCCAGGCGCATGATCTGGTCGTAACGAAAACGCGGGAAGGTGGCGCGCACCCACAGGAACATGGTGACCACGACAAAGGTCTTGGCGCCCAGCCAGATCCAGCCCGGGATGAAGCTCAGGGCTTCGACGGGAGGCAGCCAGCCGCCCAGGAACAGCAGCACGGCCAGGATGGCGACCAGCCACATGTTGGCGTATTCGGCGAGGAAGAACATCGCGAAGGCCATGCCCGAGTACTCGACCATGTGGCCGGCCACGATTTCGGACTCGCCTTCAACGACGTCGAACGGGTGGCGGTTGGTTTCGGCCAGGCCGGAGATGAAGTACACGACAAAGATCGGCAGCAGCGGCAGCCAGTTCCAGGACAGGAAAGTCCAGCCGTGGCTTGCAAGCATGCCCTTGCCCTGCCCCATCACGATGTCGGTCATGTTGAGGCTGCCGGACACCATGAGCACCACCACCAGGCAGAAGCCCATGGCGATTTCATAGCTGACCATTTGCGCCGAGGCGCGCATGGCGCCGAGGAAGGCGTATTTGGAGTTGGAAGCCCAGCCCGCGATGATCACGCCATAGACCTCCAGCGAGGTGATGGCCATCAGGAACAGCAGACCGGCATTGATGTTGGCCAGCGCGATTTCGGGCCCGAAGGGAATCACGGCCCAGGCGGCCAGGGCCGGCATGATGGTCATGATGGGGCCGAGCACGAACAGGCCTTTGCTGGCCGCCGTGGGGATGATGATTTCCTTGGTCAGCAGCTTGAGCGCATCGGCGATCGGCTGCAGCAAGCCGAATGGCCCGACGCGGTTGGGGCCGAGGCGGATCTGGGTGAAGCCGATGGCCTTGCGTTCCCACAAGGTCAGGTAGGCCACCAGGCCCATCAGCGGCAGCAGGACACAGACGATCTTGATGAGCGTCCACAGCACGGGCCATACCGTGGCCGGCCAGATGCCGCCCATCAACCCCTGGCCGAAGGTGAAGATTCCATCAATCATGCGGCCACTCCTTCGAGCTTCGCTTCGAGTCCGGCGGCCTGGCGGGCATCCGCCGTCAGCTGCAGCGATGTGGCGCGCCTGACCAGTCCGTCGAGCTGGTAAATGCTGGCCACGGCAGGCGCCTGGGCGGGAGCTGCCGACAGGTCGATGGCGGCCTGGGTGCCGTTGCCGAGCTTGTCCGCGGGAAGCTGCGCCGCATCGGCACCGGCGACCTGCTTGAGCACGTCCTGCGAGGATTCAAAATCAAAACCGGGCAAGTCCAGCAGGTTGGCGAGCACACGCAGCACCTTCCAGGCCGGACGGGTATCGCCCAGCGGTTTGACGACGGCATGGAAACCCTGCATGCGGCCTTCGGCGTTCACGAAGGTGCCGGGGGTTTCGGTGAAAGGCGCGATCGGCAGCAGCACGTCGCTAAAGCCCATGTTGGCCTTGAAGGGGCTCAGCGTCACAACCATTTGCGCGGCGTTGAGCGTGGACTTGGCCCTGGCGCCGGCAGCCGAGTCAAACTCGGGTTCGTTGTTGAGCAGGATCACGGCCTTGAGCTGGCCGTCCAGCATCTGGCCTGCGTTGAGGCCCTTGCCTGCCGGCAAGGCACCGGCCAGCTGGGCACCCACGGTGTTGGCGGCTTCCGTGAGGTAACCCACGGTGGCACCGGTCTGCGCGGCGATCCAGTTGGCAAGCGCCAGCAGGCTGGAAGCCTTGGCGTGGTGCGCCGCGGCATTGCCCAGCAGGATGGCTTTGCGCTCGCCGCCCAGCAGGGACTTGGCGATGGCCTTGGCGGCATCGGTGGCATTGCCGGCCGCGGGCGCGGCGACGCCCTTGTCGGCAGCAATCGCGGCGGCCACGTCGGCCAGGGCCTGGGCCCAGGCCTCAGGCGCTGCCAGCAGCGTGTTGGCGACGGGCATGGCCCAGGCCTCGGCGCTGGCCAGCTCAGCCGTGGAATTGATGGTGCTCAGCGCCCCGCCCTTGCGGACGGCCTGGCGAATGCGCTGCGCGAACAGCGGATGGTCCTTGCGCAGGTTGGAGCCAACCACCAGCACGCGCTGCAGCTGCGACAGCGAGGCGATCGAGGTGCCCAGCCAGCGGATGGCCGACGGCGTTGAGAATTCAGCGTTGCGCAGACGGTAATCGATGTTCTCGCTGCCCAGGCCGCGCATCAGGGAGGCGGCCAGGTAGAGTTCTTCGAGCGTGCTGTGCGGGCTGGCCAGCGTGCCCATGCTGCCGGCGCCGTGGTCGGCCTTGATCTGCTTGAGGCCGTTGGCCACGTATTCGAGCGCGGTCTGCCAGTCGACGGCTTTCCATTCGCCGCCCTGCTTGAGCATGGGGCTGGTCAGGCGCTCGTCACCGTTGAGGGCTTCATACGAGAAGCGGTCGCGGTCGGCGATCCAGCATTCGTTGACGTCTTCGTTCTCGAGCGGCACCACGCGCATGACCTTGTTGCTTTTGACCTGGACGATCAGGTTGGCGCCGGTCGAATCGTGCGGGCTGACCGATTTGCGGCGCGAGAGCTCCCAGGTGCGGGCGCTGTAGCGGAAAGGCTTGCTGGTCAGCGCGCCGACCGGGCAGATGTCGATCATGTTGCCGGACAGCTCGGAGTCCACCGACATGCCGACGAAGGTTTCGATTTCGGCGTGCTCGCCGCGGTGCGACATGCCGAGCTCCATCACGCCGGCCACTTCCTGGCCGAAGCGCACGCAGCGCGTGCAATGGATGCAGCGGCTCATCTCCTGCATGGAGATCAGCGGGCCGACGTCCTTGTGGAAAACCACGCGCTTTTCTTCTTCGTAGCGCGATTCGCTGCCGCCGTAGCCGACAGCCAGGTCCTGCAGCTGGCACTCGCCGCCCTGGTCGCAGATCGGGCAGTCCAGCGGGTGATTGATCAGCAGAAACTCCATCACGCCCTTCTGGGCCTTGATGGCTTTGTCGTTCTTGGTGCGCACGATCATGCCCTGGGTGACGGGCGTGGCGCAGGCCGGCATGGGCTTGGGCGCCTTCTCCACGTCGACCAGGCACATGCGGCAGTTGGCGGCAATGCTGAGCTTCTTGTGATAGCAGAAGTGCGGAATGTAGGTGCCGGCCTTTTCGGCCGCATGCATCACCGTGCTGCCTTCGAGCACTTCCACCTTCTGGCCGTCGAGTTCTATTTCAACCATATTTTTTTCTTTCCGGGACTCAGGCTTGCGCGGCGGCCGAAGCCTGGGAGGCGGGAACCTGATGGGCTGGCGTCTTGATCATGGCTTCAAACTCGTGGCGGAAATGCTTGATCATGGCGCGCACCGGCATGGCCGCGGCATCGCCGAGCGCGCAGATGGTGCGGCCCTGGATGTTGTCGGCCACCGAGTTGAGCAGGTCCATGTCGGTCTGCTTGCCATGGCCGTTGTGGATGCGGTCCACGACGCGCCAGAGCCAGCCCGTGCCTTCGCGGCAGGGCGTGCATTGGCCACAGGATTCGTGCATGTAGAAATAGGACAGGCGCTTGAGCGACTCGACCATGCAACGGCTGTCGTCCATGACGATCACCGCGCCCGAACCCAGCATGGAGCCGGCCTTGGCGATGGAGTCGTAGTCCATGGTGCATTCCATCATGATGGAAGCCGGCAGCACGGGCGCCGAGGAGCCGCCGGGGATCACAGCCTTGAGCGTGCGGCCCTTGCGCACGCCGCCGGCGAGTTCGAGCAGTTTGGAGAACGGCGTGCCCATGGGCACTTCGTAGTTGCCGGGCAACTCGACGTCGCCCGAGACCGAATAAATCTTGGTGCCGCCGTTGTTGGGCTTGCCGCATTCGAGGTAGGCCTGGCCGCCGTTGCGGATGATCCAGGGCACGGCCGCGAAAGTCTCGGTGTTGTTGATGGTGGTGGGCTTGCCGTAGAGGCCGAAGCTGGCCGGGAACGGCGGCTTGAAACGCGGCTGGCCTTTCTTGCCTTCGAGCGATTCGAGCAGCGCGGTTTCTTCGCCGCAGATGTAGGCGCCGAAGCCGTGCGAGGCATGGAGCTGGAAGCTGAAGCCGCTGCCGAAAATGTTGTTACCCAGCAGGCCGGCGGCGCGCGCTTCTTCCAGTGCTTCTTCAAAACGCTGGTAGGTCGCGAAGATTTCGCCGTGGATGTAGTTGTAGCCCACACTGATGCCCATGGCGTAGGCGGCGATCGCCATACCCTCGATCACGCTGTGCGGGTTGTACTGCATGATGTCGCGGTCTTTGCAGGTGCCCGGCTCGCCCTCGTCCGAGTTGCAGACCAGGTATTTCTGGCCCGGGAACTGGCGCGGCATGAAGCTCCACTTGAGCCCGGTCGGGAAACCCGCGCCGCCGCGGCCGCGCAGGCTGCCGGCCTTGACTTCGGCAATCACCTGGTCGGGTGTCATGCCCTCGCCGCCGTCCTGCTTGAGAATCTTGCGCAGCGCCTGGTAGCCGCCGCGGGCTTCATAGTCCTTGAGGCGCCAGTTGCTGCCGTCGAGGTCGGCCAGGATTTGCGGGTTGATGTGCCGGCCGTGGAAGCAGGTCTGCACGCCGGTGGCCGAGAACTGGGACAGCACGCTCTGCGCGGCTGCGCTGTTGGGAGTCAGGGGTGCGAGCGTCATGGTTGCTTTGCCTCGGCGGATTGAAGGCCTTCGATGAGCTGGTCCAGCTTCTCGTTGCTCATGAAGCTGCACATGGTGAGGTCGTTGACGAGCATCACCGGGGAATCCGCGCAAGCACCCAGGCATTCGGACTGCTGCAGCGTGAAAAGGCCGTCGGCGCTGGTCTCGCCCATCGCGATGCCGAGCTTGTGCTCCAGGTGCTTGAGCGCCTTGGCGCCGTCTCGCAACTGGCAAGGCAGGTTGGTGCAGACATTGAGTTTGTACTTGCCAACGGGGCGCTGGTTGTACATGTTGTAGAAGGTGGTCACCTCGTGCACGGCGATCGGCGCCATGCCGAGGTATTCGGCCACGACTTTTTCGCTCTCGGCGCTGACGTAGCCGTGCTCTTCCTGCAGGATGGTCAGGCAGGCCATAACGGCCGACTGCTTCTGGTCCGCGGGGTATTTGGCGACTTCGCGGTCGAAGCGCGCTCTGGTTTGTTCAGAAATCATGGGGGAAGCCATCCGGTTTAGCGATCAATCTCACCGAACACAATATCCATGGTGCCGATCACGGCGACGGCGTCGGCGATCATGTGGCCGCGCGACATTTCGTCCATGGCCGCGAGGTGCGGGAAACCCGGCGGACGGATCTTCAGGCGATAGGGCTTGTTGGCGCCGTCGCTGACGATGTAGATGCCGAACTCGCCCTTGGGGTGCTCGACCGCCGCATAGGCTTCGCCTTCGGGCACGTGGAAGCCTTCGGTGAAGAGCTTGAAGTGGTGGATCAGCTCTTCCATGTTGGACTTCATGGATTCGCGGTCCGGCGCGGCGACCTTGTGGTTGCTGGTGATCACGGGGCCGGGGTTCACGCGCAGCCAGTCGACGCACTGCTTGATGATGCGGTTGGACTGGCGCATTTCTTCGACGCGGACCAGGTAGCGGTCGTAGCAGTCGCCGGTCTTGCCGACCGGGATGTCGAAGTCCATCTTGTCGTAGACGTCGTAGGGCTGCTGCTTGCGCAGGTCCCAGGCGAAACCCGAACCGCGAAGCATGGGCCCGGTGAAGCCGAGGTTGAGCGCACGCTCGGGCGAGACGACGCCGACACCGACGGTGCGCTGCTTCCAGATGCGGTTGTCGGTCAGCAGGGTCTCGTATTCGTCGACGTAACCGGGGAACTTGTTGGTGAAGTCCTCGATGAAGTCGAGCAGCGAGCCCTGGCGGTTTTCGTTGAGCGCGGCAATGGCCTTGGCGTTCTTGACTTTGCTGACGCGGTACTGCGGCATGCTGTCGGGCAGGTCGCGGTAGACACCGCCCGGACGAAAGTAGGCCGCGTGCATGCGCGCACCGGAGACGGCCTCGTACATGTCGAACAGCGCCTCGCGCTCGCGGAAGCAGTAAATCAGGATGTTCATCGCGCCGCAGTCGAAACCGTGCGCGCCCAGCCACAGCAGGTGGTTCAGCAGGCGCGTGATTTCGGCGTACATCACGCGGATGTATTGCGCGCGCACCGGCACATCGACGCCCAGCAGCTTTTCGATGGCCAGGCAGTAAGCCTGCTCGTTGGACATCATGGAGACGTAATCCAGCCGGTCCATGTAGGGCAGCGACTGGATGTAGGTCTTGCTTTCGGCGAGCTTTTCGGTGGCGCGGTGCAGCAGGCCGATGTGCGGATCGGCGCGCTGGATCACTTCGCCATCAAGCTCGAGCACCAGGCGCAGCACACCGTGCGCCGCGGGATGCTGCGGTCCAAAGTTGAGCGTGTAGTTTTTGATTTCAGCCATGTGGGTATCTCTTGCCGGCCCTGCTTACTGCAGGCCGCCGTAGTTGTCTTCGCGAATCACACGGGGAGTGATTTCACGCGGCTCGATAGTGACCGGCTGGTAAATCACGCGCTTCTGCTCGGGGTCGTAACGCATCTCGACGTGGCCCGAGGTCGGGAAGTCCTTGCGGAAAGGATGGCCGATGAAACCGTAGTCGGTCAGGATGCGGCGCAGGTCGTTGTGGCCTTCGAAGATGATGCCGTAGAGGTCGAAGGCTTCGCGTTCGAACCAGTTGGCCGAGTTCCAGATGCCGTTGAGCGAATCCACCACAGGGAAATCGTCGTCGGGGCAGAACACCTTGAGGCGCACGCGCTGGTTGAGGCTGACCGACAGCAGGTGCGACACCACGCAGTAGCGCAGGCCGTCGTACTGGCCGTCACGGTATTCGGAATAGTCAACGCCGCAGAGGTCGATGAGTTGCTCGAAGCGGCAGCCGGGCGCATCGCGCAGCGTGGTGGCGGCCGCGAGGTAGTCGGCGGCAGAGACCGTCAGGGTGATTTCACCCAGCGCAGTCTTCAGGCTTTTGACCTTGTCGCCAAGGACGGCATGAATCGTTTCGGCGAGTTGCTCCATGGACACGGGAGAAGAGGACATGCCTTATGCCCTCGCAATCGTGTTGGTGCGGCGGATTTTCTGCTGCAGCTGGATGATGCCGTACATCAGCGCTTCGGCTGTGGGCGGGCAGCCTGGCACGTAGACGTCCACCGGCACGATGCGGTCGCAGCCGCGAACCACGGAGTAGCTGTAGTGGTAGTAGCCGCCGCCGTTGGCGCAGGAGCCCATGGACAGCACCCAGCGCGGCTCGGACATCTGGTCGTAGACCTTGCGCAGGGCCGGGCCCATCTTGTTGCACAGCGTGCCGGCCACGATCATCAGGTCGGACTGGCGCGGGCTGGGACGGAACAACATGCCGAAGCGGTCGAGGTCATAGCGCGCCGCACCCGCATGCATCATTTCGACGGCGCAGCAAGCCAGGCCGAATGTCATGGGCCAGAGCGAACCCGTCTTGGCCCAGTTCACCACCGAGTCGTAACTCGTGGTCATGAAGCCTTCGTTAAAAACACCTTCAAGTGACATACCCGTACCTTTGTGGCGAGATCCGCCTAGAGAACCCTCGGGATTCTTATCTTCTTATTCCCAGTCCAGCGCACCTTTTTTCCACTCGTAGACAAAGCCCACGACCAGAATGCCCAGGAAAATCATGACCGACCAGAAACCGACGGGGCCGATTTCCTTGAGAGCCACGGCCCAGGGAAAGAGGAAGGCGATTTCGAGGTCAAACAGAATGAAGAGGATGGCGACCAGGTAGTAGCGCACATCGAATTTCATGCGGGCATCTTCGAAAGCTTCGAAGCCGCATTCGTAAGGAGAATTTTTTTCGCTGTCGGGACGCACGGGGCCCAACAACCGCCCCAGGACCTGGGGCACCACGCCGACACCCACACCGACCAGAATAAACAGGAGAACAGGAAGGTATTGATCGAGGTTCATCGTGGATTCAACTTCTGAAAAGCCACCTGCGCGGTTTGTTTCAGCTTGCCGTTTAAGGCGACAGCATCGCCGGAGCGCTGCTGCCGATGCTTGTTCTGGTGCGGACGGCGAGACTCGAACTCGCACACCTTTCGGCACTACCCCCTCAAGATAGCGTGTCTACCAATTTCACCACGTCCGCGGTATTTAACTGACTGGATGGCATGAGGAAACCTTGCGGTTTTGGGCTTTCCAGGCAGTCATAGAGTTTACCCTGAAATACCGCCTCTCCCGACGGGAGGCGGCAGCAAAAACACGTTATTTCGTCGGGATTTGCGCGGCGCCCGATGCGGCGGGCGCGGGCGGCACGGGAACCGCGGCGCTGCCGCTCGCGGGTGCCGTGGTCGCGGGAATTTGGGCCGCGCCGGAAGCCGCGCCGGCAGGCGCTGGCGCGCTCACCGCAGTGCCTTCCAGGACGCTGGAACCGCTGCGCGGCAGCGCGCTGCCGCCGAAGTAAGCAAGCAGCAAGGTGCATGCAAAAAACAGCGCCGCGAGGACACCGGTGGTGCGCGACAGGAAGTTGGCGCTGCCGCTGGCACCGAACAGGCTGCCCGAGCCGCCGCTGCCGAACGCCGCACCCATGTCGGCGCCCTTGCCGTGCTGCACCAGGATCAGGCCAATCATGCCGAGCGCCGACAGCATTTGCACGGCGAGGACAATGGTCAATACTACGTTCATATCTACTCCTAAATTAATAGCGTTCTGCGCTCGTTACTGGCGGGCTGCAGCAATAATGGTCAAAAAATCGGGGGCTTTGAGCGAGGCGCCGCCAATCAGGCCGCCGTCGATGTCGGGCTGGGCCAGCAGCGTTGCCGCATTGGCAGCATTCATGCTGCCGCCGTACAGGATTTTCACACGCGCGAACTGGTCCGTGGCGGCCTTCAGTTGGGCGCGCAGCACCGCGTGCACAGCCTGGGCCTCTTCGGGCGACGCCGTCTTGCCGGTGCCTATGGCCCACACGGGTTCGTAGGCCACGACGATTTCACTGATGCAATGGCCGTTGCTGTGGATCACCGCGGCCAGCTGGCGCTTGACGACCTCTTCGGTGTGACCGGCTTCGCGCTCGGCCAGCGTCTCGCCCACGCAGACGATGGGCGTGATGCCCGATGCCAGCGCGGCTTTGGCCTTGTCTGCCACCAGCGCATCGCTTTCACCGTGGTACTGGCGGCGTTCCGAATGGCCGACGATGGCAAAGCGGCAGCCGAAATCCTTGAGCATGGCGGCGCTCACCTCACCCGTGTAAGCACCCGAGGCTTGCGCCGAGACATCCTGCGCGCCCAGTTCGATGGACGCGAGGCCGGCTTGCGCGGAGTGCATGGCCTGCACCTGCGCCAGATAAGGCGCGGGAACGCAGACCGCCACTTCGCACGCGGCGGGCGCCGCGGCCAGGCCTTGCGACAACGCGTCCAGCAAGGCCGCGTTGGCCGCCAGGCTGCCGTTCATCTTCCAGTTTCCCGCAATGAGTTTTTTCATCTTTGGCTTACCAGGTCAAGACAATTTTGCCGATATGTGAATTCGACTCCATCAGCGCATGGGCTTTGGCCGCATCGGCCGCCGCAAACGTGCTGTGGATGACGGGCTTGATCCGGCCCGCCGAAAGCAGGGGCCAGACTTTTTCCTTCAGCGCTTTTGCAATCGCCGCCTTGAACTCGATGGAACGCGGACGCAGGGTCGAACCAGTGATGGTCAGGCGCTTGCGCAGCACCAGGCCGGCATTGACTTCAGCCTTGACGCCGCCTTGCACCGCGATGATGACGAGCCGGCCGTCTTCGGCCAGGCACTCGACTTCACGCGCCACGTAGCTGCCGGCCACCATGTCCAGGATGACGTTGACGCCCTGCCCCTGGGTCAGCTTTTTCACCTCTTCGGCGAAGTCGCTGGCCTTGTAGTTGATGGCGTGGTCAGCCCCCAGGGCGATGCAGGCCGCGCACTTGTCGTCGCTGCCGGCCGTGACCAGCACCGTGGCGCCCATGGCCTTGGCGATCTGGATGGCGGTGACGCCGATGCCGCTCGAGCCGCCCTGGATCAGCAGGGTTTCACCCGGCTGCAGGTGGGCGCGCTCGAACACATTGCTCCAGACCGTGAAGAAGGTCTCGGGCAGCGAAGCCGCCTCGATGTCGCTGAGGCCCTCAGGCACCGGCAGACATTGGCCAACCGGCGCGACGCACAGCTCGGCATAACCCCCACCGAACACCAACGCGCAAACGCGGTCGCCAGGCTTGAAGCCGGCGGCAGCCATGGCCTTGGCATCGCCAGAGACGATCACGCCAGCAACTTCCAGCCCCGGAATATCGGACGCACCCGGCGGCACGGGATAGTGGCCGGTGCGTTGCAAGACGTCGGGGCGGTTCACGCCGCTGGCGCTCACGCGGATCACCACCTCGCCCGGCCCATCGATGGGCGCCGGGCGCTCGCCCAGACGCAACACCTCGGGCGCACCGTAGGAGGTAATTTCAACAGCTTTCATGGGGTATGCAGTTCATTTACGCCACCGGCGCCCGATGCACGGGCACCGACGGCTGCAAAATCCGTCGCAAGAAGGATCAGCCGCGGTCCTGGTCCTGGGCCGGACGGTCCAGCAAGGCCTTCATCGACAGCTTGACGCGGCCTTTTTCGTCGGTCTCGAGAACCTTGACCTTGACGATCTGGCCTTCGCTCAGGTAGTCGGTGACCTTCTCGACGCGCTCGTGGGCGATCTGGCTGATGTGCAGCAGGCCGTCCTTGCCGGGCAGCAGGTTGATCAGGGCGCCGAAGTCCAGGATCTTGGTGACCGGGCCTTCGTAGACCTTGCCGATTTCGACTTCAGCGGTGATCTCGGCGATGCGGCGCTTGGCCTCGTCGGCCTTGGCGCTGTCGTTCGAGGCGATGGTGATGGTGCCGTCTTCCTCGATGTTGATCTGCGTGCCGGTTTCTTCGGTCAGCGCGCGGATGACGGCGCCGCCCTTGCCGATCACGTCGCGGATCTTCTCGGGGTTGATCTTCATGACGTAAAGGCGCGGTGCGAAGTCGGAGACTTCAGCCTTGGCCTCGCCCATGGCTTCCTGCATCTTGCCCAGGATGTGCATGCGGGCTTCCTTGGCCTGGGCCAGCGCGACCTGCATGATTTCCTTGGTGATGCCCTGGATCTTGATGTCCATCTGCAGCGCGGTGATACCGAAGGTGGTACCGGCAACCTTGAAGTCCATGTCGCCCAGGTGATCTTCGTCGCCCAGGATGTCGGTCAGCACGGCGAAGCGGTTGTCTTCCTTGATCAGGCCCATGGCGATGCCGGCCACGTGGGCCTTCATCGGCACGCCGGCGTCCATCAGCGACAGGCAGCCGCCGCAGACCGAAGCCATCGACGAGGAGCCGTTGGACTCGGTGATTTCAGACACCACGCGCATGGTGTACGGGAATTCTTCCTTCGTGGGCAGCACGGCGATCAGCGCGCGCTTGGCCAGGCGGCCGTGGCCGATTTCGCGGCGCTTCGGGCTGCCGACACGGCCGGTTTCGCCGGTGGCGAACGGAGGCATGTTGTAGTGCAGCATGAAGCGGTCTTCGTAATCGCCGGACAGCGCGTCGATTCGCTGCGCATCGCGCTCGGTGCCCAGCGTGGTCACGACCAGCGCCTGGGTTTCGCCGCGCGTGAACAGGGCCGAGCCGTGGGTGCGGGGCAGCACGCTGTTGCGGATTTCGATGGCGCGCACGGTGCGCGTGTCGCGGCCGTCGATGCGGGGCTCGCCGGCCAGGATCTGGCTGCGCACGATCTTGGCTTCGATGTCGAACAGCATGCCTTCAACGGCCACGCCGTCGAACTCGACGCCGTCGGCCTTGAGCGCGGCCATGACGTCGGAGGTCACCACGCGGCAGGCTTGCGTACGGGCTTGCTTGGCGCGGATCTGGTAAGCGGCTTGCAGCTTGGCGCCAGCGAGTTCGTTGACCTTGGCGATCAACGGTTCGTTCTTGGCGGGGGCTTTCCAGTCCCAGACCGGCTTGCCGGCGTCGCGCACGAGTTCATGGATCGCGTTGATGGCGATGTTGCCCTGCTCATGGCCGAACACCACGGCGCCGAGCATGATTTCTTCGGACAGCTGCTGGGCTTCGGACTCGACCATCAGCACGGCGGCTTCGGTGCCGGCCACGACGAGGTCCATCTTCGAATCCTTGAGCTGGGTTTTGCCGGGGTTCAGCACGTACTGGCCGTCGATGTAGGCCACGCGCGCTGCGCCGATGGGGCCGTTGAACGGGATGCCGGAGATCGACAGGGCGGCGCTGGAGGCGATCAGTGCGGGGATGTCGCCCTCGACTTCAGGGTTCAGCGACAGCACGTGGATCACGACCTGCACTTCGTTGAAGAAGCCTTCGGGGAACAGCGGGCGGATCGGGCGGTCGATCAGGCGGGAGGTCAGCGTTTCGAATTCGCTGGGGCGGCCTTCGCGCTTGAAGAAGCTGCCGGGAATGCGGCCGGCGGCGTAGGTTTTTTCGAGGTAGTCGACCGTCAGGGGGAAGAAGTCCTGGCCGGGCTTGGCATCGGTCTTGGCGACCACGGTGGCCAGCACCACAGTGCCGTCCATGTCAACGACGACGGCGCCGCTGGACTGGCGGGCGATCTCGCCGGTTTCCATCGTGACCTTGTGCTGGCCCCACTGGAAGGACTTGGTGACTTTGTTGAAAATGCTCATGTTCTTATCTCCACTAAATTCACACGCTTGAGGCAGCGCGGGAGGCCCGGAGCGGCGGCTGGCTGAACACGATGCCATTCCACAAAATGCCTGGGATCAGTGGTCTGACCGGGGCTTTTCTTGTGGAATGACACAGCGCGTGCTCGTTTTGCCTTGCTCCGAAGTAAAAAGCGCCTGAGCTAGTGAACTAACTCAGGCGCTTTCAAATCGTTTTTACCGATTACTTGCGCAGGCCAAGCTTGGCGATCAGCGCGGTGTAACGGTCGGCGTCTTTGGACTTCAGGTAGTCCAGCAGCTTGCGGCGGCGGCTCACCATGCGCAGCAGGCCGCGGCGGCCGTGGTGGTCTTTGGCGTTGGCCTTGAAATGGGGGGTCAGTTCGTTGATGCGGCCGGTCAGCAGCGCCACTTGAACTTCAGGGCTGCCGGTGTCGCCGGCGGCACGTGCGTTGGCCTGAACGATTTCGGCCTTGATTGATTTTGCAATCATGTTTTCTCTTTCTTGCACCGAGGTGCGCTTGCGAGCGAAGCAGCGTTCCCGACATGGGAGTGAATAAACCGCTTTCGTCGTGTTCCGGCATGAAAAAAGCCAAAAATGGCCTCAAACTGCGCAGAGCCTTGGATTATAGCCGGAGAACCTGTTCATGGTCTAAACGGGGCCGCGCAAGCACCTTCTCGGGATGGGATGCAAGGCGCGGTGCGACGCCCATAGCCTAGCTATGGGCTAGCGCCGCAACGCCGCAGACCGCCCGAGAAGGCGCTTGCCCTCCGGGTTGGGGTGACGCAAACGCGGTCGCGTTTGCATCCCCGTTGGGGCAGCCGCACGACGCCCAGTCGGCTGGCTGGGCGGTCGGGCGATTGAGCCACCCAGGCCCTTGCATGGGCATGAGCCCAAGCGGCGTTCCCGGTCGGCCCACTCATCCCGATTGCACCCCAACGCGGCCCCGTTTAGATCATGAACAGGTTCTGAGCCAACCCTTGAGCCGTTGTACCCCCTGCCCCAGCCTGGCGACGTCCTGGCTGGCGAAACACCAGCGCAGCCAGCCCTGGGCGTCCGGCCCCGGGTTGACCATAAAGGCATTGCCGGGCGCCAGGCCCAGGCCGGCCTCCACGACCAGGCGTTTGGCGGTCTCCAGCGAGTTGCCGAAACGGGCCTGGTCTTCCAGCCGGAAAAAGGCGTACATGCCGCCTTTGGCCGGCGCCAGCTGCACGCCCGGCACCGCCTGCAGCAACGGCACCAGGGTGTCGCGGCAGGTTTTGAGGTGGGCCACCACGCGCGGCGTGATGTCGACCGTGCGCTCAATAGCCACCTGCCCGGCCCGCTGCACGAACACCGGCGCGCAGGAGGTGTTGAACTCCACCAGCTTGCCCATGTGCGGCGTCATGGCGGCCGGCATCACCAGCCAGCCCAGGCGCCAGCCGGTCATCAGAAAGCTCTTGGAAAAGCTGTGAACCACCACCAGGCGGTCTTCAGGCGCCGCAATATCCAGGAAACTGGGGGCGCAGCCATTCGGGGTGGGCTCGTAATACAGCCGCTCATACACCTCGTCGGCCAGTATCCAGGTTCCGGTTTTCCGGCAGTGCGCCAGGATGGCCTCCTGCTCGGCGCGCGCCAGGGTCCAGCCGGTGGGATTGTTGGGCGCGTTGACGATCAGGAGCTTGGTTTTCGGCGTGATGGCCGCCAGCAACTCGGCCAAATCAAGCCGCCATTCACCCGCCACCGGCCTGAGGCTGACGCATTGGACCCGCGCGCCCATGATGGCCGGCTGGGCCGTCAGGTTGGGCCAGACCGGCGTCACGGCCACGACCTCGTCGCCCGCATCGACCAGCGCCTGGACGGCCAGCATCAAGGCATTGACACCGCCCGAGGTCACCGCGATGCGTTCAGCCGTGATCGGCGCGGCGCCGGGGCAGCGCAGGCCCGTGGCGTAACCCGCAATCGCCTCGCGCAACTCGGGCAGGCCCAGGTTGTGGGCATAAAAAGTCTCGCCCTGCTGCAGCGAAGCGGCCGCCGCGTCGCGGATAAAAGCCGGCGTGACCTCGTCGCTCTCGCCAAACCAGAACTTGAGCACATCGCTGCGCCCCATGCCCGCATTGGCGACCTGGCGGATCATGGACTCTTCAAGGTTTAAAACAGCCTGTCTCATGGAAATGTTCGATCTGCCTGCCGGCATCAGTCAATAAAAAGGGAAACAAAAGCTCAGGGCCGGACCATCTTGCAGCTGCTGGGCTGCTCGGCCCGCTCGGGCGAAATCGTCTTGATGACACGAAAGCCGTAACCCGAGCCTTCCACGTCGAACTTCACGCCCGGCGAGCCCTGCTTGCCCATCAGCGCCACCAGCAGCGGCTGCTGGAACTGGTGGTCCAGCGCACGCATCACGCCCTGATGGCCCGCGAAAGTGACGGTGCCACGCTCCAGCTGCGCCGCCACCGCACCGGCCTCGGCGCTGCCGGCCTTGTCCAGGCTTTGGGCCAGGGCCTCGACCATCAGTTGCATGCGCATGTGCACATAGTCGTCCTGCGGCTTGGGGAAACGCTGGCGGAAGGACTGGTAAAAGGCCTCGGACTGCGCACCAGGCTCATTGGGAAACCAGTCGGCCACGGCCACCACCTTGCCCACACCGGCATCGCCCAGCGCGCCCGGCACACCCAGCGCATTGCCGTAGAAGGTGTAGAACTTGCCCTCGTAGCCCACTTCCTTGGCGGCCTTGATCAGCAAGGTCAGGTCGTTGCCCCAGTTGCCCGTGAGCACCGCCTGCGCGCCGCTGGCCTTGATCTTCGCGGCATAGGGGATGAAGTCCTTGACGCGGCCCAGCGCATGCAGCTCGTCGCCCACGATCTGCACGTCGGGGCGCTGCGCGCCCAGCTGCTTGCGCGCCTCGCGCAGCACCGCCTGGCCGAAACTGTAGTCCTGGCCTATCAGGTAAATGCTTTTGAGCGCCTTGTCGTCCTTGAGCACGTCCATCAGCGCGGCCATGCGCATGTCGGCGTGCGCGTCAAAGCGGAAATGCCAGTAGCTGCATTTTTCGTTCGTCAGGATCGGGTCGACTGCCGAATAGTTCAGGAACAGCACGCGCTTTTTTGGCTCGCGCTCGTTGTGTTTGTTGATGGCGTCGATCAGCACCGCCGCGATGGCCGACGAATTGCCCTGCGCGATGATGGTCACGCCGTCGTCGATGGCTGAACGCAAGGCCGCCAGCGCCTCTTCGTTCTGGCCCTTGTTGTCGTAGCGCTCGACCACCAGGTTGCGCGGCCCGCCGGCCAGTTTGACACCGCCGCGCGCGTTGACGCGCTCCGTCGCCCAGACCAGGTTGCGGAACACTGCTTCGCCGGTGTTGGCGAAGGCGCCCGACAGGCTTTCGATGAGCGCGATGCGTACAGGCGGCTGGCCAGCGGTTTGCGCGCCGGCCCCCACGCAGGCGCAGAGACATAGGGCCGTGAACAGGCGTTTCAAGTGTTTGTGCATAAAAAAATAGCTCCCTGTTTTCGCTTGATTTCGCTTGAATAAAACGGCAGCACACCTAACTGGGGTGCATGCGGCAATCACGGTGAACGCCGCGCAGTGTAAGGGGAAAACGCCCCTTGTTAACCCATCAAGGAATCGTCATGTTTTACTCTCTCGCCAACCGCCCCGCTCGCGCCTTTCATCGTCACTATGCGCCTGTCGTGAGCAACGGCGCGCTCGAAAAATTCCTCAACGACACCTTCAGCTCGCTCGCCGACACCGGCGCCGCCAAAGCTGCCAGCGTGGAAGATCTTGAGAAAGCCTACAGCCTGCAGCTCGACGTTCCCGGCCTGGCCCGCGAACAGCTGGACATCGGCATCGAAGGCGACGTGGTCCGCGTGTCCAGCAAGGAAGATGCACCCCGCAAGGTCAAGGCCGCATGGCGCTTTCCGCTGGAAATCGACACCGCCAACAGTTCGGCCAAACTCGAGAACGGTGTGCTGACCCTGACGCTGGGCAAAAAAGTCCCCGTCAGCAACGTGGCGCACCTGAACATTCAGTAATCGGGAGCGTCCCAAACGCAGGCGACCGGCTCAGGCCGGCTCTGCCTGCAATTCCGCCAGGTTCCAGCGCGGCTTCACGTCAAAGGTGTAGCTGCGCTTTAGCGCTTCAAGCCCGGCTTGCAGGCGCATGCCGGCAGCCAGGGCAATCATGGCGCCGTTGTCGGTGCACAAATGCAGCTCGGGGTAATGCACGCGGATGCCGCGCTGCTTGCACACCGCATTGAGCTGGCTGCGCAGCAAGGCATTGGCGCCCACACCACCGGCCACGACCAAGCGCTTGAGCCCGGTTTGCGCCATGGCGGCCAGTGATTTTTTGACCAGCACTTCCACGATCGCAGCCTGCGTGGCTGCCGCCAGATCCGCCTTGCGGCTTTCCAGGTCCGGCCCCAGCTTTTTGGCCTGCGTCAGCACCGCGGTCTTGAGTCCGGCAAAGGAAAAATCCAGGTCGCCGCTGTGCAGCAGGGGCCGCGGCAGCTTGAAGGCCGCGCCATCGCCGCCCTCGGCCAGTTTCGACAGGTGCGGTCCGCCGGGATAAGGCAGGCCCATCAGCTTGGCCGACTTGTCAAAAGCCTCGCCGGCCGCGTCGTCAATCGTTTCACCGAGCAATTCGTAGCTGCCCACGCGGTCCACCCGCATCAGCTGGGTGTGGCCTCCCGACACCAGCAAGGCCACAAAAGGAAACTCCGGCGGATCAGCGCTCAGGAAAGGCGATAGCAAGTGCCCCTCCAGGTGGTGCACGCCCATGGCCGGTTTGCCCAAGGCCGCCGCCAGCGAACAGGCTACGCCAGCGCCCACCAGGAGTGCTCCGGCCAGACCGGGCCCGCGCGTGTAAGCCACCACGTCGACCTGCGCCAGGCTGATGCCCGCCTCGGCCATCACCTGGTGCGTCAAAGGCAAAACACGTCGGATATGGTCCCGGCTCGCCAGCTCAGGCACCACACCGCCATAAGCCTGGTGCATGTCGATCTGGCTGAACAAGGCGTGCGACAGCAGGCGCGGCACAGCGCTGCCGCTGGCATCCACCAGCGCCACACCGGTTTCATCACAACTCGATTCGATTCCAAGAACTACCATTGTTCAAGTGTAAGGTTTGGAGAGAACTCCCCACGCCAGCAGGGCCGCGGAGCCGGCAAGGGCACGGTTCTTGCACACATTTCTCTATGACACCGTCCCAATCCCTGCGCCTTGTCATCATCGCCCCGGACCTGCTGGAGTCCGTGTCCGATGACGCCCATGCGCGGGAGCTGGCCGAGCGCTCGCGCCAACTGCGCATCGGCCTGCTGGAAAACGGTTACAACATCGTCGCGGTGCTCCCGGCCGACACCTTCCTGGACGAGCGCCTCGCGCAGCTGCAGCCCGACATGATCATCGTGGACGCCGAAAGCGAAGCCCGCGACTCGCTGGAGCACGTGGTGATGGCGACACGGGACGCCCGCCGGCCCATCGTGCTGTTCACCAACGACAACGACACCAGCCACGTCAAGGACGCTGTCGCCGCCGGCGTGTCGGCCTATGTGGTGGCCGGCTTGTCCCCGGACCGCATCCGCCCCATCCTGGACGTGGCCATGGCGCGCTTTGAGCATGAGCAGGGCCTGCGCAAGGAACTGGCGCACGCCAAAACCGAGTTGCATGAGCGCAAGGTCATAGACCGGGCCAAGGGCATGCTGATGCAGCGCCAGGGCCTTTCGGAACAGGCCGCCTATGAAAAGCTGCGCAAGGCCGCCATGGACAAGGGCCTGCGGCTGGGCGACGTGGCCCAGCGCATGCTGGACGCCCTGGACCTGCTCGGCTGATCCGACCGCCGGTGCCCCGGCCACCCTCAATTGGTGCAGCGCACAAATCAGGTGCAGGCACCGCTTCCGCGCTGTGGTGCTTCATGCGCGCGAAGTTCTTTCGGACAGCCTGCGCCTGCAAGCGCAAAGAAGGAATCTCTCAACATCTCCCCTCTCAAGAACAACTCTTTTGGCAACGTTCACCAACCCTGGCACAGCTTTTGCAATGCCCTAGGCACTGGTCAATGATGGCCATCCGGCACAGCACTTCAACGGCGAAGTGTGTGGTGCCCCAAGGAACAAAGGCGTTCGCACCCTGCATCACGTTCAACGTGGCTGCCCGGGTCGAGCGCCTTTTTTGTTTTTGTCTTTTGCTTTTTTTACCTGGAGCCGACACATGACTGAACTGCTGAAATCTTCGCTGACACGCCGCACCGTGCTGCAGGCCGCGGCCGTGGGCGCCGTGGGCATCAACCCCGCCCTGCGCGCCGCCGTGTATGCCCAAGGCTCCGACGCGCCGGAAAAGAAAGAAGTCAAGATCGGCTTCATCCCCCTGACCGATTGCGCCTCGGTGGTGATGGCCTCGGTGCTGGGCATAGACCAGAAATACGGCGTCAAGATCATCCCGACCAAGGAAGCCAGTTGGGCCGGCGTGCGCGACAAGCTGGTCAACGGCGAACTGGACTTTGCCCACGTGCTCTACGGCCTGGTCTACGGCGTGCACATGGGCACGGCCGGCCCCAAAAAGGACATGGCCGTGCTGATGACGCTCAACAACAACGGCCAGGCCATCACGCTGTCCAAGAAGCTGGCCGACAAGGGCGCGGTCGACGGCGCGGGCCTGGCCAAGCTGATGGCCAGCGACAAGCGCGAATACACCTTCGCCCAGACCTTTCCCACCGGCACGCACGCCATGTGGCTTTACTACTGGCTGGCCGCCAACGGCATCAACCCGATGAAGGATGCCAAGGTCATCACCGTGCCGCCGCCGCAGATGGTGGCCAATATGCGCGTCGGCAACATGGACGGCTTCTGCGTGGGCGAGCCCTGGGGCCACCGCGCCATCATCGACGGCATCGGCGTGACCGCCGTGACCACCCAGGACGTGTGGAAGGACCACCCCGAAAAAGTGCTGGGCACCACCGCCGACTTCGTCAAGAAATACCCCAACACGGCGCGCGCCGTGACCGCCGCCATCATCGAGGCCGGCAAATGGATTGACGCCAGCCTCTCCAACAAGAACAAGATGGCCGAGACCGTGGCCGACAAGAGTTATGTCAACACCAGCGTCGACGCCATCAACCAGCGCATCCTGGGCCGCTACCAGAACGGCATGGGCAAGACCTGGGACGACCCCAACTACATGAAGTTCTACAACGACGGTGCGGTGAGCTTCCCTTACCTCTCCGACGGCATGTGGTTCCTCACGCAGCACAAGCGCTGGGGCCTGATCAAAGAGCATCCCGACTACCTGGGCATCGCCAAACAGATCAACCACATCGACGTCTACAAGCAGGCCGCCACCGCCGCCAAGGCCAGCGTTCCCAAGGAGATCATGCGCAGCAGCAAGCTGATGGACGGCACGGTGTGGGACGGCAAGGACCCGAAAAAGTACGCCGACAGCTTCAAGGTCCACGCCTAAGGCCCGCGCCCCGCCACCCGCCCACCGAACCTTTCACCCCACGCAAAGAGGTCACGCCATGGTCAGTGCCGTATTCCACAGCCCGCTCGAGGCCGCGCCCGCGGCCCGCAGCGGCGACAAACCCCGCAGCCGGGATACCGGCGCTCCTCCATCGGCGCCTGCCCCCCACGACATGACAAATTCCACCACCCCTTCCACCGCAGTGCAGGCGGCCGCCGCCACCCCGCCGGCGCGCGCGCCCTGGGATGCCTCGTTTCTTTGGCTGGCCCTGCTGCCGCCCGTGCTGGGCCTGGGCCTGCTGGTGCTGGTGTGGGAGCTGGTCTTCATGGGCACGGGCGGCAGCATTCCTTCGCCCAAGGACACCTTCACGCAGGCGGTGCAGATCTTCAGCGACCCCTTCTACAGCAAGGGCCCCAACGACCAAGGCGTGGGCTGGAACGTGCTGTCCTCGCTCAAGCGCGTGGCCATGGGCTTCGGCATGGCGGCCGTCGTCGGCATCCCGGTCGGTTTCATGATCGGGCGCTTCAACTTTTTGAGCCGCATGTTCAACCCGCTGATCAGCCTCTTGCGCCCGGTCTCGCCGCTGGCCTGGCTACCGATAGGCCTGCTGGTGTTCAAGGGCGCCAACCCGGCCGCCATCTGGACCATCTTCATCTGCTCCATCTGGCCCATGATCATCAACACCGCCGTCGGCGTGCAGCGTGTTCCGCAGGACTACATGAACGTGGCGCGCGTGCTCAACCTCAGCGAATGGAAGATCGTCACCAAAATCCTCTTCCCCGCCGTGCTGCCCTACATGCTGACCGGCGTGCGCCTGGCCGTCGGCACCGCCTGGCTGGTGATCGTCGCGGCCGAGATGCTGACCGGCGGCGTCGGCATCGGCTTCTGGGTGTGGGACGAGTGGAACAACCTCAACGTCAAGAACATCATCATCGCGATCTTCGTGATCGGCATCGTCGGCCTGGTGCTGGAGTTCGCCCTGATCAAGCTGGCCACCGCCTTTACCTTCGAAGAAGTCAAGAACTGAAGAAGAGGAACCAAGCCATGACATCCTTCACCACCAAGTACATCGAGATCCAGGGCGTAGCACAGACCTTCAAGACAAAAAAAGGGCCGTTCCGCGCGCTGCAGAACATCAACCTGACGGTCGCCAAGGGCGAGTTCGTCGCGCTGATCGGCCACTCCGGTTGCGGCAAGTCCACGCTGCTCAACCTGATCGCCGGCCTGACGACGCCCACCGAGGGCAGCCTGCTGTGCGCCAACCGCGAAATTGCCGGGCCCGGGCCCGAGCGCGCCGTGGTGTTCCAGAACCACTCGCTGCTGCCCTGGCTGACCTGCTTTGAAAACGTCTACCTCGCCGTCGAGCGTGTTTTTTCGGCGACCGAGAACAAGGCCCAGCTCAAGGCCCGCACCGATGCGGCACTGGCCATGGTCGGGCTGACCGCGGCGGCGCAAAAGCGCCCCGGCGAAATATCGGGCGGCATGAAGCAGCGTGTCGGCATCGCGCGCGCGCTGTCCATGGAGCCCAAGGTGCTGCTGCTCGACGAGCCCTTTGGCGCCCTGGATGCGCTGACCCGCGCCAAGCTGCAGGACGAGCTGCTGCAGATCGTGGCGACCACGCAGAGCACGGTGGTCATGGTGACCCATGACGTCGACGAGGCGGTGCTGCTCTCGGACCGCATCGTGATGATGACCAACGGCCCCTCGGCCACGATTGGCGAGGTGCTGCAGGTGGAACTGCCGCGGCCCCGCTCGCGCGTAGCGCTGGCCGAGGACATCCGCTACCTGGGCTACCGCAAGGCCGTGATTGATTTCCTCTACACCCGCCAGGGCCACGTCGAAAAAGCGGCCTGACGAAGCCCACGGAAACCCGCGCCGCAAAAAGGCGCGGCGGCCGCCACAAAAAATCGCATAGGGAGGGTTTCCATGTCTGCTGTTTTGCCTGTTCGCGGCGCCGACAGAATTGTTGTCCCCCAGGGCGCGCCGGCCGGAGCGCGCGCGCCGTCGAAAAGCGGCCCGGGCCTGTTCGGCAAGTACCGCGAAATCATCATCGCGGTGGCGCTCTTCCTGTTGTTCGACCTCGGGGTGCTGGTCCTGAACTTCTACACCTCGTTCAAAATCGACCAGGACACCGTGGCCATCAATCTCTCGGGGCGCCAGCGCTACGTCTCGCAGCGCGTCGCGCGCACCCTGCTGGAGCTTGACGCCATGCGCATCTCGGGCGCAGCCTACAAGCCCGAAACCCTGGCGGAACTGCGCGCGGGCGCCAAGATCTTCCAGGTGTCGCACCAGGCGTTTCGCGAGGGCGGCACCATTCCCGGCGGTGACGGCAAACCGGTCTACCTGGAGCCCGTGGTGTCCAGCCGCGGCCGTGAACTTGAAGAGAAGGTAGACGTGCTCTGGAAGCCCTACTTCGCCCTGCTCCAGCCGCTGCTGGCCGGCGACAACTTCACGCAGCAGGAACTGGCCGCCGCGCTGGCCTACAGCCAGGCCCACAACATCCAGCTGCTCGGCGTGGCCAACGACTTCGTGACCGAAACGCAGCAGATAGGTGCATCGCGCGCGAGCGTGCTGCGCATGGTGCAGACCGGCGGCATCGTGCTGGCCCTGCTGAATTTCGCCTTCATCCTGTTCAAGTTCCTGCGCCGCCTGAAAACCTCCGACGCCGCGATCGAAGCGGCGACCGAGGAAACCCGTGAAATCCTCACAAGCGTGCGCGAAGGGCTGTTCCTGCTGACGCCGGGTCACCAGCTCGGCTCCCAGCTGTCCCGCTCAACCCACGCGCTGTTCGGCAAGACGTTGGTACCGGGGCAGAATTTCTTTGAGGTGCTGTCCACGCTGGTGTCCGCCAAAGCCCTCACCGATGCGCGCGACTATGTCGAGCTGCTGTTCTCCCCGCATGTGAAGGAGCAACTGGTCCAGGGCATCAACCCGCTCTCGGAAGTCGAGCTCACCGTCAGGAACCGGCTGGGCCAGGACACGGCCCGCTACCTGTCCTTTCACTTCAACCGGGTGCAGGACGGCGCGGCCGTGCGGCACCTGCTGGTCACCGTGCAGGACATCACGCAGAAGGTCGAACTGCAGGCCAGGCTGGCCGGCGAGCGCCAGCGCTCGCAAAAAGAGTTGTCCATGATGCTCAAGGCCTTCGAGACCGAGCCGGCCATGATGCGGGCCTTCGTCGAGCGCGCCGAAGCCTCGCTGCTGGAAGTCAACGACCTGCTGCGCAGTACCTCCTCGGCCGCCTCCGAAGCCCAGGTGCTCAAGGCCGTCGACGGCGCCTACCGCCGCATCCACGCTTTCAAAGGAGACGCCGCTTCCCTGGGCCTGGAAATCCTGGCCACGCTGGCGCACCAGTTCGAGACTGAGCTGCAAAAACTCAAGGACACCGGCGCCGCCACCGGCGATGCCCTGCTGGCCCTGCCGCTACCGCTGGAAGACCTGCTCTCCAAGGTCGGTGCCTTCAAGGCCCTGAGCCGCAAGCGCTCAGGCGACGGCGAGGCGTCCGGCGCAGGCGACTCGCCGCAGGGATTCAACACCGCGCTCGCGCAACTGGCGGCCGAGGTGGCCGCTGACTGCGGCAAACGCGTGAACACCGACCTGCGCATGGCCGGCGCGCCCGACATACCGCCGGCCAAAATGCACCTGGTGCGCGAGATCGCCATCCAGCTGCTGCGCAACGCCGTGGTGCACGGCGTGGAAAAACCCGCCGCGCGGCAGGCCGCCGGCAAGGCCGCCGAGGGCCAGGTCAGCGTGGCGCTGGGCCAGGACGAGGCCGGGCAGTGGCAGCTCACCGTTCGTGACGACGGCGCCGGCCTGAACGCCGACGGCGTGCGGCGCCGCCTGCTGGAACTGGGCTGGTACAACGCCGAGCAGCTGGAGAGCTTCAGCGACAGGCAGATCGTCGCCAACATCTTCAAGCCCGGGTTCTCCACCGCCGGCGGAACGTCCCGGCATGCCGGCCGCGGCGTCGGCCTGGACCTGGTGCAGGCCAACGTGCAGAGCCTGGGCGCGCGCCTGCTGCTGTCCAGCACGCCCGGCCAGCACACCGAATTCCGGGTCGTGTTTTCCTGAGACCGCCAACATGACCCACACCCCAAACCTGAAAGGAGGCTCACCATGCGACTGCTGATTGTTGACGACTCCAATATGATCCGCACCCGCATCTCGCGCGTGGTGCAAAACGGCGGCATCAAAGGCATCGTGCTCGCGGGCCTGGCCAAAAACGGCCACGAAGCCGTACGCCTGGCCCGGGCGACCCGGCCCGAGGTCGTCACCATGGACCTGACCATGCCCGAGATGGACGGCATTGAATGCATTTCCGCGCTGCTCAAGCTGGACCCGACGGTCAAGATCCTGGTGGTCAGCGCGCTCAGCGACAAATCAACGGCCATCCAGGCGCTCAAGCTGGGCGCCCGTGGTTTCGTGGCTAAACCATTCACCGATGAAGAGCTGCAGATGGCGTTGCTCGACATCGCCGACATGCGCTAAGGAAGAGGAAGACCACTGTGGCCACACTCAACGAAAACGACCTCAAGCTGTTTGTCGACTCGATCCGGCATTACCTCAAAGTCACGACCCGGCAGGAACCCCAAATCACCTCGGCCTACCTCGGCACGGGCGATATCGAAGGCTTTGAGTTCAACGGCATCGTGGCCTTTTCAGGCAGCCACAACGGCCATGTGATGGTGTCCATGCCGGGCAAGCTGGTGCGCGAAATTTTGCTGCTGCAGCATGAAACCGACCTCAGCGACGGCAACCTGCTGGACGCGGTGGGCGAGATCGCCAACACACTGGCCGGCAATGCGCGCAAGGCCCTGGGGTCCGAGCTGCAAATCTCGGTGCCGGTCAAGATGCAGGGCACGCAGGGCATGAAAGCCCGGGTCCGCACCCGCCCCTACGTCATCACGCTGCGCTGGAACCACTATTCCGCCATGGTGTGTGTCGACATGGACCGCAGGAACTGAATACCCGCGAGGCCTGCCAGGGCGGCCTTGGTGCACGCATTTTGTGCGGCGCACCAAAATAAACGGAACCAAGGCCAAAACCGCGCTTCAAGGGTGCGTTTTGCATGCCCCACGGTGGCACTCTTTTTGCACTGATTCTGTGAATTAACCATCTTCACAGAAAGAGCTTGCACCATGGCGGGGTTTCGTAATTTTCTCAAGGCCGGTCACGCGCCCACGTTGGGTGCGGCATTCTTTTACTTCGCCTTCTCATGTTGCATCTGGGTCATGAACGGGGCCATGGCGCCCTTTATTTCCGAGACCTACAACCTTTCGCCCACCCAGAAGGGCGTGATGCTCTCGGTGCCCATCTTCGCCGGCGCGCTGATGCGCTTTCCGCTGGGCGTGCTGGCCCAGTACATAGGCCGCAAGAACGCCACGCTGGTGGAAATGGGCCTGATCATGGTGGCCCTGCTGTTCGGCTACTTCGTGGTCGACTCCTACAGCAGCCTGCTGGCCATGGGCGTGCTACTCGGCATTGCCGGCGCCAGCTTCGGCGTCGCGCTCAGCCTCGGCTCCGGCTCCTTCCCGCCGCGCTACAAGGGCCTGGCCATGGGCCTGGTCGGCGCCGGCAACGTCGGCACCGCCGTCTCGGTGCTGGTCGCGCCCGCGCTGGCCCAGCGCTTCGGCTGGCAATCGGTCTACGGCATCGCCGCGGTGGCCATGCTGCTGCCGCTGATCGCCATGATCGTGTTTGCCAAGGAACCTGACGACGTCGACAGCCACGCCACGCTGCGCGAACACGTCGCCTGCCTGTTCGAAAAAGACGGCTGGGCCTTCAGCCTGATCTACGCGGTGAGCTTCGGCGGTTTCATCGGCCTGGCCACCTTCCTGCCCTCCTATTACTACGACCAGTTCGGCGTCAGCAAGGTGCAGGCGGGCCAGCTGTCCATGCTGGCGGCCTTCATGGGCGCCGCACTGCGAATCTTCGGCGGCTGGATTTCCGACCGCTGGGGCGGCGTCAACACCCTGAGCGTGGTGCTGCTCACCATCGCCGCCACCCTGGTCGCCTGCGGCCTGGCCGGCGGCTCGCTGGTCGCCACCACGCTGCTGGTGATGCTGTGTTTTGCGGCCCTGGGCGCGGGCAACGGTGCGCTGTTCCAGCTGGTGCCCCTGCGCTGGCCCCTGGCTACTGCGGTGGCTGGTTCGATGATTGGGGAGATTGGGGCACTCGGCGGCGGGCTGGTGCCCAATGCGATGGGGGTGTCCAAGCAATATGCGGGTACCTATATGTGGGGGTTCTTCTTTTTTGCTGCGTTGGCGTTGGGGATGTTGGTGATGCTTCGGGTTATGCAGATTCGGTGGACTCGGACTTGGGCTGAAAAGGGCGGTCGCGCGCGAAGCGCGTGATCAGCGTAGCTGACAAGCGCAACGCGCTTGACCGACCTTTCAGCGAAGGCTCACTTTGCGCAGCAAAGTTAAGCGAAGCGTGCCGTAGCTAAAAGGGTGGGCGTGCTCGCGGCGCGTGAAATCCACTTGTCAAAAATTTGTTCTTGCTCCGGCGGCGGGGTCTCCTCCTAGTCCTGCTGGCCGGGGGTAGCCCGGCAGCTACTCACTTTTCTTTTGCTTCGCCAAAAGAAAAGTAAGCAAAAGAAAAGGCGACCCTGGTTGCTGCGTCCCTTCGCTTCGCTACGGGCAACCTGCGGTGCTCGGTCCAGCCGGGGTCTCGCTAAACTCGCTTCGCTCAAACAACGCGATCCCTGATCCGTCTGGCCCTGCGCTCCTCGGCGCATCCACAAGGGGTGGGGAAGGAATACCAATACCTAAGAAACAAGGACTCGCCGTGGCGAGTCCTTGTTTGTCTTGGTTTGTTCTTTGGTGTTTGTCTTCTGTCCCCGATCCCGATTGCCCCGTCCTGGCTGGGCCGAGGAGCGCAGACGTAGGCGGATCAGGGATCGCGCTTGTCTGAGCCGAAGGCGAGTTTGCGCGAGACCCCGCCGTAGTCGAGCACCGCAGGTTGCCCGTAGCGAAGCGTAGGGACCCAGACTGCGGGTCGCCTTTTCTTTGGTGACTTTCTTTTGGCGAAGCAAAAGAAAGTTACTTGCTGCCGGGCAACCCCCGGCCAACCGCCCTCAGAAGAGCGCGCGCCGCCGGAGCAAGACCGGCCCCTTAGCGAGGCAAGAACAACAACCAATAAATCAACAACAAATTCACCACAACACTAACCGCCAACAACAACTTCCACAACATCACCGGATCGCGCTCAATCAAGGGCGTCCCCTGCGGCGCAGTCAGCGGCCGCGAAGCACCCCGCTCCAGCGCCAGCAGCAGCTCCTCGGCGGTTTCGAAGCGCCGGCGCTTGTCGCGCGCCACGGCCTTGAGCACCACGTGGTCCAGCCAGATCGGTACTTCGGGGTTGATGCGGCTGGGCGCGACGGGGTCGCGGTAGTAGCGGCCGGCCTGGTAGGGCAGCACCTCGCCATAGGGCAGGCGCGCGGTCAGCAGCTGGTACAGGGTGACGCCGAGCGCGAACAAATCGCTTTGCGCGTCTGGCAGTTCCTCGGGCCCGTCGGCGGCGGCGGCGCTGAAGCCCCATTGCTCGGGGTTGATGAAGCTGGGCGTGCCCGCGTGCAGCTTGCGCATGGCTTCGGGTTCGCGGCCGCTGAGCGCCACACCCAGGTCCAGCAGGCGCAGCACGCCGTCTTCGCCCTGGTGCAGGTTGGCGGGCTTGATGTCGCGGTGGATCACGCACTGGCGGTGCAGCCGGCCCAGTGCGCGCGCCGCCTGGGTGGCCACGCCCAGCACCTGCTCGACGCTGAATTTGTGGCGGCGGTCCAGCTGCTGCTGGAGGGTTTCGCCGCTGTGCCAGTCATACAGCAGGTAAAACGCGCTGCGCTCCTGGCCGTTCGGCAGGCGCTCATGGAGGTTGACCAGGTGCGCCGCCGCCCTGCCCGACTGCATGCGCAGGGCCAGCCAGGCTTCGTGGGCCAGCATGGCGCGCTCTTCTTCGTCGTGCGAGCGGGCGGGGTTCAGCGTCTTGAGGGCATACAGAACCCGCGTGACGGGGTCGCGCACCTGGTAGAGCACGTTGATGCCGTTGTCGGCCACCGGGGCCGTCACGGCCAGGCCGTCGATCACGTCGCCCACCTTCAGGCGCAGCGGTATGGGCAGCGTCTGCGCGATGCGGGTGACGTCCTGCAGGGTGGCATCCAGCAGGCCGCGCACGCGCACCAGCACGGCCGTCACGTTGTCGTCGCTGCCGGCGGCCAGGGCGGCGTCCACCAGGCCCTGGCTGGCCACCTGGGCGCCGCCGGCCTCCTGGAGGCCGGCGAAATCCTTCAGCCGCGCGTCGCGCAGCACGCCGTGCACGCCGTCGGTGACGAGGACAAACACATCGCCCACCTGCAGGTCGCCCTGCATGTAGTCGACCACCACATGGTCTTCGGCACCCACCGAGCGCAGCAACTGGTGCCTGAAATCGGGATGGTTGACCGCGTGGTCATGCGTGAGCTGCTGCAGCGTGCCGCCGCGCAGCAGATAGGCCCGCGAGTCGCCCACGTGCGCCAGGGTGTAGGACTGCCCGCGCAGCACCAGCGCCGTGAGGGTTGTCAGGCCCACGGCCGGCTGGCGCCGTCGGTTGATGCCGGCCAGCCAGGCATTCTGCGCGCCGATGATGCGATCCAGGGACACCGTGGTGTCCCAGGTCTCGGGCGTGCCGTAGTAGTCGCGGACCAGGCTGGTGACGGTGGTTTGCGCCGCCTCCCGGCCCATGCCGCCGGTGCTCACGCCGTCGGCGATCGCGACGATGGAGCCCATGCCCTCATGGCCGGGCTCGGGCAGCATGGCGGCGCAAAAATCCTCGTTGCTGCTTTTGCGGCCTGCGAGGGTTGCGAAGCCAATGTCCAGATCAAATGCCATGCACCAATGTAAGCAAGTTCAATGCCCGACATTGGTGCATTGCAACAATGCACTGTTCCGGGGGCCTAACCCACCAGCATCTGCATGCTGCGCTCGTACTGCACCGAAAGCTGCTCGAAGACGTCCAGCAACTCCTCGCTGGCGGTGGCCAGCCCTTCAAGGCGCTTGGCATCTTTGCCCTTGGCGATGCTTGCAGCGCCTGCGCACATCTGCGTCCAGCCTGCAGCCGCCTTGTCGAGCGACGCACGGATCTCTTTGCTGGTCAGCGGGATGTCGTTGAGGTACTGCAGCGCCTTCTCGAATGCCGCCTGCGACTCGGCCATGCCCGCCTCACTGCGCTGCGAGAGGGCCGCACCGCCCAAGGCCTGGAGCAGCGCGTATTTCGCGAAACGCTGGCTCAGCATGCGCTGGCGCCCGGCCAGGTTGAGCATTTGCAGCGGCGGCATGGCGCCCGCGTTTTCCAGGCTGCCGGTCATGCGTTCGGCTTCCTGCAGCAGCAGTTCGGCCAGCTCATCCAGATGCGCCATCTCGCCGGCGGCCGGGCTCTCCTGCAAGGCAGGCTTGAGGCGGGTCCAGGTCACCGTGACCTGCCCAAGCAAGTCGCCAAAAGTGGGCTGCGACAGGCTTTTGCCGAGGGCGGCGATGTTGGCGTCGATACGCTGCACCGACTCCTTCAGCAACTCGGTCACGCGCTCGGTCTGCACCCCTGCCAGCCGCAGCAGGGCCAGCTTGACCAGGCGTTGCGACAGCATGCGCAACTGGCCCGAGCGGTTGACGTCTTCGGCAAAGCGCGCCGAATGGATGATGTGCTGCGACACCTGGCCCAGGCGCTGGTTGGTGTGCATGGAGGCGGTGCGCAGGATCTGGAAGGCGTCGTCGTCGGACACCTGGCGGGCGCGCATCAGGATGCCCTTGGCGCGGTCCACCACCTTGCGCTCTTCCAGCCGGCTGGCGACATCCTTGATCTGCTCCTGCAGGGCCTGCTCGCGCTGGAAGCGCGCCTGGGCCAGGTGGATCAGCGGCCGCAGGCGCTGCGCGCCGTAGCCGTTGACCACATAGGCATGCACACCCACTTCCAGGGCGCGCGTGATCCTGGCGGCGTCGCTGTCGGTGGTGAACACGATCACCGGGCACGGGGCGGTGTCGCTCACCACCTGCAGCAGCCTGAACAGCTCCTCACCCGGCAGCGCATCGTGGCAAATCACCACATCGGGCGCCTGGCGCAACACCTCTTGCACCAGTTTGCTGCGCTCGCTGACGACCGCCAGGACCTGGATGCCGGCGGCTTCCAGGTCAGGCACCAGCGGATTGCCGCCGGCGGGGCCGTTGAGGTTTACCAATGCGGAAGTCATACAAATCAATAGGTTGAGAGGGAAAACAGGGTAAATCACCACGCAAGTCACGGGCCATGCGCCGGTTGCAGCCGGCGGCGCGCATCGCAGGCCAATGATATGGCACAAGTTTTGCATTAGCCATTGCGGGCGTAACGACGCGCCCGACCTTAGCGAATGCACTGCGGGTCCTGCGTACAACGACGTACGTGATGGTGTGCCTCATACCGGGTTTTATGCCCGGATCCCTGTTGACCGGGAGAGAGCATCATGAATTTCACCTTGTTTCCGACAAGCCGGACCGGCTTGCAAGCCCTGAAGACAGGCCGCGTGGACGCGTGCGTGCGCGACCTGCGCAGCACGGCCGTGGCATGACGTTTGCACCTGAATATTGAATCCACTGGAGTAGCCCCATGAAAAAATCAAAACTGGTGATGGTCGGAAACGGCATGGCCGGCGTGCGCACCCTGGAAGAATTGCTCAAGGTCGCCCCCGACCTGTATGACATCAGCGTCTTCGGCGCCGAACCCCATCCCAACTACAACCGCATCCTGCTGTCGCCCGTGCTGGCCGGCGAGCAGACGCTGGACGAGATCGTCCTGAACCCCTGGGACTGGTACAAGGACAACCACATCACGCTGCACGCCGGCAAAAAAGTGGTGGAAATCGACCGCGTCAAGCGCGTGGTGCGCGCCGAAGACGGCACCGAAGAGGAATACGACCGCCTGCTGATGTGCACCGGCTCCAACCCCTTCATCCTGCCGGTGCCGGGCAAGGATTTGCAGGGCGTGATCGCCTACCGCGACATCGCCGACACCAACGCGATGATCGATGCTGCGAAGAAATACAAGAAGGCGGTCGTCATCGGCGGCGGCCTGCTGGGCCTGGAAGCGGCTAACGGCCTGATGCTGCGCGGCATGGAAGTCACCGTGGTGCACGTGATGCCCTGGCTGATGGAGCGCCAGCTCGACGACGTGGCGGGCAAGCTGCTGCAGAAATCGCTGGAAGACCGCGGCCTCAAGTTCCTGATCGGCGCGCAGACCCAGGAGCTCACCGGCAACGACGAAGGCCGCGTGAAGTCCATCAAGTTCAAGGACGGCAGCGAAGTGGCCACCGACCTCGTGGTCATGGCCGTGGGCATACGCCCCAACACCCAGCTGGCCGAATCCATGCGCCTGCACTGCAACAAGGGCATCGTCGTCAACGACACCATGCAGACCGTCACCGACGCGCGTATCTATTCGGTCGGCGAATGCGCGGCGCACCGCGGCATCGCCTACGGCCTGGTCGCGCCGCTGTTTGAGCAGGCCAAGGTGGCAGCCAACCACCTGGCGCAGTTCGGCATAGGCCGCTATTCCGGCTCGCTGACCTCCACCAAGCTCAAGGTCACGGGCATTGACCTCTTCAGCGCCGGCGAGTTCATGGGCGGCGAGGGCGCCGAGGAAATCGTGATGAGCGACCCCTTCGGCGGCGTCTACAAAAAGCTGGTCATCAAGGACGACAAGCTGATCGGCGCCTGCCTCTACGGCGACACGGTGGACGGCAGCTATTACTTCAAGCTGCTGCGCGACGGCCGCAGCGTAAGCGACATCCGCGACAAGCTGATTTTCGGGGAATCCAACCTCGGCGACGCCGGCCACGAAGGCCAGAACAAGGCCGCGCTGATGGCCGATGACGCGGAAGTCTGCGGCTGCAACGGCGTCAACAAGGGCACTATCTGCAAGGCCATCAAGGAAAAGGGCCTGTTCACGCTCGATGAAGTGCGCAAGCACACCAAGGCCAGCGCCTCTTGCGGTTCCTGCACCGGCCTGGTCGAGCAGATCCTGATGTTCACGGCCGGCGGCGACTACTCGGCCACGCCCAAGCTCAAGGCCATGTGCGCCTGCACCGACCACGGCCACCAGGCGGTGCGCGACGCCATCCGCGCCAACAAGCTGCTCAGCATTTCGGACACCTTCAAATTCATGGAGTGGAAGACGCCCAACGGCTGCGCTACCTGCCGCCCGGCCGTCAACTACTACCTGATCAGCACCTGGCCCAAACAGGCCAAGGACGACCCACAAAGCCGCTTCATCAACGAACGCAGCCACGCCAACATCCAGAAGGACGGCACCTACAGCGTCATCCCGCGCATGTGGGGCGGCGAGACCACGGCCAGCGAACTGCGCCGCATCGCCGATGCGGTGGATAAATACAAGATCCCGACCGTCAAAGTCACCGGCGGCCAGCGTATCGATTTGCTGGGCGTGAAAAAGGAAGACCTGCAGAACGTCTGGAAAGACATCGGCATGCCCTCCGGCCATGCCTACGCCAAGGCCCTGCGCACGGTGAAGACCTGCGTGGGCAGCGAATGGTGCCGCATGGGCACGCAAGACAGCACGCAAATGGGCAAGGACCTGGAGCGCGCGATGTGGCGCATGTACGCGCCGCACAAAGTCAAGTTCGCCGTGAGCGGCTGCCCGCGCAACTGCGCCGAATCCGGCATCAAGGACGTCGGCATCATCGGCGTCGATTCGGGCTGGGAGATGTACATCGCCGGCA
This sequence comes from Polaromonas sp. LjRoot131, assembly GCF_964252805.1. Lineage (NCBI taxonomy): Bacteria > Pseudomonadati > Pseudomonadota > Betaproteobacteria > Burkholderiales > Comamonadaceae > Polaromonas > Polaromonas sp. LjRoot131. Next base: position 2,129,990 of record NZ_CAXUPF020000001.1, read on the forward strand.
ACGGCGGCATCAAGACGGAAGTCGCCCACTTCTTTACCAAGCTCAAGACCGCGGCGGAAGTCCTCGAATACACCGGCGCCTTCTGCGAGCTCTACCGCCAGGAAGGCTGGTACCTGGAGCGCACGGTGCACTACGTGAACCGCGTGGGTCTGGACTACGTGAAGAAAAAAATCCTGGAAGACCACGAAGGCCGCAAGGCGCTGTGGGAGCAACTCCAGTTTGCGCTCGACGGTGAACCGGATCCCTGGTTCGAACTGAAGGAAGCGTCGGTAGACGCACGCCAGTTTGAAAAACTCACACCCGCTTAACCGCTTGCTCGCCCAAAGCCCGAATTGAGAGATCACTATGTCTGAATGGAAAAAAATCTGCCTGGTCACCGACATCCCGGTGCTCGGCTCGCGCCGTGTTTCACGCGCGAAAGGTATCGACGTGGCCGTGTTCCGCAACGACCAGGACCAGGTGTTTGCCTTGCTGGACCGCTGCCCGCACAAGGGCGGCCCGCTGTCGCAGGGCATTGTGTTCGGCACCAGCGTGGCCTGCCCCCTGCACAACTGGACCATAGGCCTGGCCGACGGCTGCGCCAAAGCGCCCGACGAAGGCTGCACCCCCAGGTTCAGCTGCAAGGTGGAAACCGGCCAGGTCTTCCTGGACGCCGCCGAGCTGGCGACGCTGGCGCTGGATCTGCAGCCGCCCCGGGCCGGCCCGGGCGCCTCTGCGGGCGCCCTGGGCGACGAGAGCTTCAGCGTGCAGGCCCCACACACCGCGTGAGTTTGAAGGCGCCGCCAAACCTCCATGACTGATACTCGATCAACCTGTCCTTATTGCGGTGTCGGCTGTGGAGTGATTATTGAATCGCAAGGCGACCAGATCACGGGTGTCCGCGGCGACCCCGATCACCCGGCCAACTTCGGGCGCCTGTGCACCAAGGGCTCGACGCTGGCGCTGACCGCCTCGGCCGCCGTCACGCGGCAGACGCGTCTGCTGCAGCCCATGCGGCGCGAGCACCGGCATGAAGCGCCCAAGCCGGTGTCCTGGGACAGCGCGCTCGGTTTCGCCAGCGAAAGTTTTGCGCAGATCATCCGCGACCACGGGCCCGATGCCGTGGGCTTTTATATTTCGGGCCAGTTGCTGACCGAGGACTACTACGTCTTCAACAAGCTGGCCAAGGGCCTGATAGGCACCAACAACGTCGACACCAACTCGCGCCTGTGCATGAGCAGCGCGGTCGCCGGCTACAAGCAGACGCTGGGCGCCGACGCGCCGCCCGCGTGCTACGACGACGTGAACCATGCGCAGTGCATTTTTATCGTCGGCAGCAACACGGCCTACGCGCACCCCATCCTGTTCCGGCGCATCGAAGAAGCCAAGGCCGCCAACCCGGCGCTCAAGATCATTTTTTGCGACCCGCGCCGCACCGACACGGCCGAGATCGCCGACCTCTACCTGGGCATACAGCCCGGCACCGACGTGTCGCTTTTCAACGGCATGCTGCACATCATGCTGTGGGAGGGCTGGACCGACGCGGCCTATATCGCGGCGCACACCACGGGTTTTGACGCGCTCAAGGCCACGGTACGCGACTACACGCCCGACCTGGTGGCCGAGACCTGCGGCATCAAAAAAGAAGACCTGCTCGCCGCGGCCAGGATGTTCGCGACCTCGGCCGCCACGCTGAGCCTGTACTGCCAGGGCCTGAACCAGTCCAGCAGCGGCACCGCGAAGAACGCCGCGCTCATCAACCTGCACCTGGCCACCGGCCAGATCGGCAAGCCCGGCGCGGGGCCGTTTTCGCTGACCGGCCAGCCCAACGCCATGGGCGGGCGCGAAGTCGGCGGCCTGGCCAACCTGCTGAGCGCGCACCGTGACCTGGCCAATCCCGAACACCGCGCCGAAATCGCCGCCTTGTGGGGCGTGTCATCAGTGCCGGAAAAACCCGGCAAGACCGCCGTCGAAATGTTCCAGGCCGCCGCCGACGGCGAGATCAAGGCGCTGTGGATCGCCTGCACCAACCCGGCCCAGTCCATGCCCGACCAGGCCACGGTGCGCCGCGCGCTGGAGCGCGCCGAACTGGTGATCGTGCAGGAAGCCTTTGCCACCACGTCCAGTTGCGACTATGCCGACCTGCTGCTGCCCGCCACCACCTGGGGCGAAAAAACCGGCACGGTGACCAACAGCGAACGCCGCATCAGCCGGGTGCGGCCTGCCGTGGCCGCACCCGGCGACACGCGCCATGACTGGGCGATCGCAGTGGACTTCGCGCAGCGGCTTGAGAAGCTGTTGAAAGCGGGGAGCCCTCACCCTACCCTCTTTCCCTACTCCTTCCAGGACGAAGCGCTCGGCGTAGAAACCATCTGGAACGAACACCGCGAATCCACCCGCGGCCGCGACCTGGACATCACCGGCCTGAGTTACGCGCTGCTCGAGGAAGAGCCGCGCCAGTGGCCCTTCAAGCCGGGTGATACCGCGGGCAAGGCCAGGCTGTATGAAGACGGCGTTTTTCCCACCGCCGACGGCAAGGCGCGTTTTGCCAACACCGTCTACAAGCCGGTGGCCGAGCCGCGCGAATCACGTTATCCGTTTTCGCTGACCACCGGCCGGCTGCGCGACCAGTGGCACGGCATGAGCCGCACCGGCACGCTGGGCCGGCTGTTCGGCCACGTGGCCGAACCCGCTGTGCAGATGAATGCGCAGGACATGGCGCGCCGCCTGCTGAAAGACGGCGACCTGGTGTACGTGACCTCCAAGCGCGGCTCTATCGTGGTGCCGCTGCAGGCCTCGCCCGAAGTGGCGGTCAGCCAGGCTTTTATCGCCATGCATTGGGGCGAGGAATATTTGAGCGGCCAGTCCACCAGCGGTGTGCCGCTGGTCGGCGTGAATGCGCTGACCACCTCAGCCTATTGCCCGAGCTCCAAACAACCCGAACTCAAACACGCGGCGGTCAAGATCCTGAAGGCCGAGATGCCCTGGACATTGCTGGCCATGGCCTGGCTGCCGGAAGGCGACGTATTGACGGCGCGCGAACAACTCAAGCCCCTGATGGCGCAGTTTCCTTTTACCAGTTGTGTGCCGTTTTCGAACAACACACCCCTGGCCGATCGGGGCAGCGAACGCAGCGGCGTGCTGTTTCGCGCCGCAAGCCATGAGGCGCCACCCGACGACATGCTGGCGGCGCTGGAACGCATCTTTGGCCTGGATGCGCCGGACGTGCTGCGCTATGCCGATCGCAAGAAGGGCCAGCGCCGCACCATGCGGCTGGTGCGCAACGGAGGCGACGCCCACCTCGCAGGCTTTGTGCTGGCCGGCGACACCAGCGCCCAGGCCTGGATCAGGACCCTGCTGCAAGACGAACTGGCCGCGCAATCGTATGGGCGCCTGCTGCTGCTGCCCGGCGCCAAGCCGCCGGTGGCGGTGCAGTCGCGCGGCAAACCGGTATGCACCTGCTTTAACGTGAGCGACATGGCGATTGATGAGCACCTGGCCTTGCTCAGCCGTGGTGGCGGCGGTGGCGGCCACCTGGGCACCGATGAAGAAAGGCTGGCTTCACTGCAAGCCACGCTCAAATGCGGCACCAATTGCGGCTCCTGCGTCCCGGAGCTCAAACGCCGGGTGCGTTCGGCGCGCAACGACGCAGCGGCCCCGGCGCCGCGCACCGTGATCCCGATCCGGCAGCTTGTTTAAGCTCATAACAAGAAGTTATCTGCATTCGCGGACAATCACGCTTATGGGTATTAGCCAGTACATCAAGGAAATCGGGCGCGGCAAGGACGGCGCCCGCGCCCTGACGCGCGAACAGGCCACCGACCTGATGGGCCAGGTGCTGGACGGCACGGTGACCGACCTCGAAATCGGTGGCTTCTGCCTGGCCATGCGCATCAAGGGTGAAACACCCGAAGAAATGGCGGGCTTCCTCGACGCGCTGCACCAGCGCCTCGCGCATTTCCCCGCCGGCGACACCCCCACCGTGGTGCTGCCCAGCTACAACGGCGCACGCAAGCTGCCGGTGCTGACGCCCCTGCTGGCCTTGCTGCTGGCGCGCGAAGGCGTGCCGGTCCTGGTGCACGGCACCCCCACCGAATCGAGCCGGGTGTTTGCCTCGGAAGTGCTGCAGGCCCTGGATATCCATGCGCTGCAGGCTGTCCGCCCTATCGGAAAAGGCGAGGCCGTCTTCGCCCCCACCGAGTTGCTGCTGCCCTCCCTCAAGCGCCTGCTGGACGTGCGCCGCGCCGTGGGCCTGCGCAACCCGGCGCACAGCCTGGTCAAGATCATGAGCCCCTGCCTGGGCAAAAGCCTGGTGGTGAGCAGTTACACGCACCCGGAATACGCGGTATCCATGGCGCAGACCTTTGAGCTGACCGGCGCCAACGCGATGTTGTTGCGCGGCACCGAAGGCGAAGGCGTGGCCGATGCGCGCCGCATGCCGCAAATGGAAGCCTTCATCGGCGGAAAACGCTCGCTGCTGCAGGAAACCCAGGCCGGCACACTGGCTTCCCTGCCCGAGCTGCCCAAGACGGTGGACGCCGCCGCCACCGCGGCCTATATTCAATCGGTGCTGGCCGGCGACAAACCGGTGCCACCATCGATTGCCCGGCAGGTGGAACATATCTTGCAGCTGTTGCCTCAAATCAAATAAACCACCATGACCCACGGAAAAGTCACCCTTGTCGGCGCCGGCCCCGGCGACCCGGAGCTGCTGACGCTCAAGGCCCTGAAGGCCATCCAGCGCGCGACCGTGCTGCTGGTGGACGACCTCGTGAGCGACGAAATCGTGGCCTTCGCCGCCCCCGGCGCGCGCATCGTCTACGTGGGCAAACGCGGCGGCTGCAAGTCCACGCCCCAGGCCTTTATTGAAAAACTCATGCTGATGGCCGCGCGTGAAGGCGAGGACGTGGTGCGGCTCAAGGGCGGCGATCCCTTCATTTTCGGCCGCGGTGGCGAAGAGGTCGAACACCTGCGTGAGGCCGGCATAGCAGTGGACGTCGTCAACGGCATCACCTCGGGCCTGGCCGCCGTCACTTCGCTGGGCGTGCCGCTCACGCACCGCGAACACGCGCACGGCGTGGTCTTCGTCACCGGCCATGCCAAGCCCGGCGACAGCGGCACCGACTGGAAAGCCCTGGCCGCCACCGCGCACAGCGCGCGCCTCACGCTGGTGATTTACATGGGCGTCAGTGGTGCGGAGCGCATCCAGGACGAGCTGCTGTCGGGCCTGCCGGCAGCCACGCCGGTCGCCGTGATCCAGAGCGCCTCGTTGCCCACGCAACGCCACATCACCACCACGCTGGGCGAGTTGGCCAGTGCCATCCGCGAAGCCGGCATGGCCAGCCCCTCCGTCATCGTCGTGGGCGACGTGATCAGCGGCGTGGCACTGGCCGCCGCGCATCCCGACGCAGTCCGCGCGGCCTAAGAGCCTGTTTACGGTCTAAACGGAGCCGCGTTGGGGTGCAATCGGGATGAGTGGGCCGACCGGGCACGCCGCATGGGCTAATGCCCATGCAAGGGCCTGGGTGGCTCAATCGCCCGACCGCCCAGCCGGCCGGCTGGGCGTCGTGCAGCTGCCCCAATGGGGATGCAAACGCGACCGCGTTTGCGTCACCCCAACCCGGAGGGCAAGCGCGGCCCCGTTTAGACCGTAAACAGGCTCTAAAGCCCCGCGTCACACCGCTGTCACGGGTGGTGCCTAAGCTCCCGGTCTTTCGACTGGAGCTTTCATGTCTCATCGTTTTCTGGCCGGCGCGCTGCTGGTGCTCAGCATGGCCTCTGCCCAGGCGCAAAGTTTTTCATTCGGCCTGTGGGGCGACATGCCCTATCAAAAAGCGGGCGACGACCCAAAGATTCCCGCGCTGCTAAAAAGCATCAACAAGTCTGACATCGCCTTCTCAATTTACGACGGCGACATCAAGGACGGCAGTTCCAGATGTACCGACGACATCTATGCCGCAGCGCTCACTATGTTCGGCGAGCTGAACAAGCCCGTCATCTATGTGCCGGGCGACAACGAATGGACGGACTGCCACCGACTGAACAACGGCGGCTATGACGGCCTGGAGCGCCTGGCCTACTTGCGCAAAACCATGTTCCCCACGACCCGTAGCCTGGGCAAACGCAATCTGCCGCTGGTCCACCAAGCTCCGCTGGGCGAAAAATTCGTCGAAAACACCCGTTTTGCGCACAAGGGCATCGTGTTCGCGACGCTGAACGTGCCGGGCAGCAACAACAACAAAATCCTGGACGAAAAGGACTGCACGCAGAAAAGCGCGCGCACCGCGGCCCAGTGCGAAGCCTCGAATGCCGAATACCTGGAACGCGACGCGGCCAATGTGCGCTGGATGCAGGAGGCCTTCGCCGACGCCAAGGCCCGCAAGGCGCGTGGCCTTGTTTTGGTGATCCAGGCTGACCCTGGCTTTGACTTGCCGGAAACCGAAGACAAAGACGAAAGCCAGGCGCCGGGGGTCAGCGGCTACCGCAACTTCATCAGCAACGTCATCACCGAAACGGAACAGTTCGCAGGGCAAGTGCTACTGGTGCACGGCGATACGCATTTCTTCAAGGTCGACAAACCGCTCTACAGCCCCACGAAGCTGCTGTCCAATCTCACGCGCCTGCAGACCTTCGGCAGCCCGCTGATCCACTGGGTACGCGTCACCGTAGAGCCGAAAAACCCCAACGTCTTCACAATCCGTCCGGTCATCGTGAAACAGTAAAAATCCGCAAGCCGGCTCGCCTGGGGCGGGCCTGCCGGTTTGCGGCGTGCGCGGCTACACTCCCCAAGTCAAAAACAACAGAAGAGGGGAAAACCCAATGCTCGATAAACTCAACGAATTGACGGAAAGCCACGGCGAACTGCGCCGCGGCAAGGGCATCATGAGCGGCGTGATCGCGCTCAGCCTCGGCGTACTGTGCTTCCTGGGCGTGCTGGCCTTCCATTTCCCCGAATACCTGACCACGCCCGAGCTGCGCAAGAGCTACAACGTCGACGTGATCCGGATCGTGATGTTCACCTCGCTGGTGATCGCCGGCGGCATCTCGCTGGTCAACATCATCTTCAACCGCTCGCGCTGGCTGGCCGGCGCCGCCTTTTTGCTGGTGGTGTCCACCGCACTGCTGGGCGGCCACAAGGTGCCGGTCAACGACTTCGCCGACAACACGCCCTACATCGGCCTGGACTGGTTCATCCTGGACCTGCTGGGTTCCTCGCTGATCTTCATCTTCATTGAAAAGCTGTTCGCGCTGCGCAAGGACCAGCCGGTGTTTCGCGCCGAGTGGCAGACCGACCTCCACCATTTCATCGTCAACCACATGATCGTGGGCTTCGTGTTGCTGGCCACCAACCTGCTGGTGCACAAGTTCTTCGGCTGGGCCGCCAATGACGGCATTCGCGGCTGGGTGCAGGGCCTGCCTTTCTGGGGCGGCGTGCTGCTGATCGTGCTGGTGGCCGACCTGGTGCAGTACTGGACACATCGCGCCTACCACGAGGTGCCCGTGCTGTGGCGCCTGCACGCCGTGCACCACAGCGCCAAAAGCATGGACTGGCTGGCCGGTTCGCGCCAGCACATCCTGGAACTGCTGATCACCCGCACGCTGATCCTGGCGCCCATCTACGTGCTGGGCTTCTCCAAGGAAGTGATCGACGCCTACATCGTGATCGTCGGCTTCCAGGCGGTGTTCAACCATGCCAACGTCAGCGTGCGCCTGGGCCCGCTGCGCTACATCATCGTCACGCCCAACTTCCACCACTGGCACCACAGCCAGGACCAGGAAGCGCTGGACCGCAACTACTCGGCGCACTACGCCTTCATCGACTACCTGTTCGGCACGGCCGTCAAAAGCACCAAGCTCTGGCCGGAGCGCTACGGCGTGCTGGGCGACTATGTGCCCAACGGCTTTTTGAAGCAGCTCAAGTTTCCCTTTACCTGGAAGGGCTGAAGCGCCCTTGCCACCGGGCTCCCGGCGCAAGACGCCAGGGCCGCTAGAGCAGGTAGGGCCGTTCGGTGGTAAACAGCGCGCGTTTGGCGTAGTCGCGCCAGTTGGCCGGCGCGGCTTTGCCCATCACGACAGTGCCCATGACGTAAGCCTGCCCCTTGAGTCCCGGCCAGGCATATTGCATCGCCTCTTCGGCTTTTTTGACGTCACGCCCGTTTTCGAGCGCATCAATGAAGCGGAGCATGGCCGCGCCCTGCTCTGAAGGCAACTGCCTGACCACCTGAAGCAGGTCCTCCGTCTTGCGCTTGTGCCTGATCGCCAGGCCCACGGCGCTCCACAGCGATTCCTGGTCTATGCCTTCGGTCACAGGCAAAGCCAGGCTACGTTGGACCAGGTCGTCAGGCGCGCCGTCCGAAGCCGCCATGAAGCGCAGCATGCGGGAATAGCCCGGCCCCGCGCTCCCCATCGCCGAACGGGCAACATCGATATGGCCCCGCGCCAGTTCCGAATAAAAAAGGTCCTGGCCCTGCAGCTTGGCCCCATTGGGCTTGTCCAGCGCCAGGATCATGCGCAATTGCTCGGAGCGGGGCGCCAGGTCGTCAAGGCCGGCTTTCTCACCTGCCTGCAGCCGGCGCACGCGGGCGAGCTCCAGCGCAGTCCGGTCCGCCAGCGGCGCGAACTTCAGCGCCGCGCCAAATGCGCGCTCGGCGGCGGGCCACTGCCCGGTGGCCGCCAATGAAAAACCGGAAGCGTAACCAAACCAGGGGTTGGCAGGCGACTCCCTGTGCCCGGCGACAAACGCCGCATCGCGCGGGGGCCCGTCGGGCATACAGCGCACCACCAGGTATTTCAAGTCGGTATTGGCGGGATGGCGCGCGGCCAGCTGCCGGTCGCGGTCGCAAACGGCGTCCGGTTTGCCGGCCGCCGGCAAGTCCTGCTCGACGCGCAGCACCGCCATGTCCAGCGGGTCGGCCGCCAGGCGCTGGCGGAAAATCTCCGCCGCTTCGGGATACATCGACGCCAGGCCCAGCCAGTCGAGTACGCCCGGCGACCCCGCCGCGTCCCAGCGGGCATGCATCAGGATCACCGTCTTGCGCGCCTCTGGATCCGTCGTCAAGCCAAGGTTCTCGCGCGTCGACCGCGTCGGGGCGGACGACAGGACACTGCGGGTTCCGCCTTGGCCTTTGGTGGAGATCTGCTCCGGCGGTTTTTCAAGGATGGCATCCACCCGTGTCTGCAGCCACCGGGGCGCGCCCAGCGGCCGCTCGGGAATCTGCGCGGCGCTGCCGTAGGAGGCAGTCCATTCCAGCAGCGGCGATGCCGAAGCCACGTTGTAAACATATTCGGTGCCTATGGCATCCGCCTTCGCTTCGAAGGATTCGATGGTGGTCCCTTCCGCGGTTTTGGCCGAGATCGCCAGGGGCTGATCGGCCGGCACCGACCGCCGGCTCTTCTGCCCCGGCTGGAGATTCACCCTTTCGCCGCCCAGCTGTGCCACCACGGCACGATCCAGGCCGTTGAAAACGGTGACGGAAGCGTTGCCGAAGCTGCCGTCCAGGCCCATCAAGCCGACGATGATGCCGCCGGCCGCGGCAAAACGCACCGTTCCGGGAATCCAGCCATCCGCCGTCTGGAAGCGCGACCACCAGTCGAGTTTTTTCTGGCGCGGGCGCTCGTCACCGGACAGGAAGGTCCTGTAGTCCAGCGGTACCTGCGCCGCGGCGGGCGCCGCAGGCAGGGACTCGCCCCTGGCGGCCGCTTCCGCAAGCCGCGCCTCGGTGACAAGAAGCTGGTCCAGCGCGGCACGCCGCAAGCGGGAAAGCGCGCCCACCACCTGGCCGTTCCAGCCGTCGATCACATTGAGCCAGCTGGCCAGGTTATCGGGGCCCGGTGCATTCAAACCCCACTCGCCGAGCACCTTCGACCAGCCAGGCTGGCCCAGCAGCGCCAGTGTGCCGGCATCCGGCACCAGTTTTTCGCGGCTGTTGTTCACCTGGGACAGCAGCAGGTAAAGCTGCGCGGCACTGTCGAGGATCCGTGCCAGGCCCTTGTCGTTGACCTTGCGCCCGGCGGTCAGCATGGCAACGATGTTGGCCAGGCTGCCGTGCGCATCGACGATGTCGGCCTGGACATGCTCGCTGTAATGCAGCAGGGCCAGCAGGCCGGACCAGTAGGCGTCCCAGCCATTGCCCTGGGCCAGCGCCCATGCGCGGGCCTGCGAACGGCAAAGGCGGTCATGGGCGGCGAGCTCATCCTCGACCGCCGAGATTTCGCGCTCCACGGCTTGCAGGGCGCCCGGCAACTCCTTGCGCTGAAGCTGTTTGCCGCGGTGCTCCAGGCCGTTTGGCGCCGCTTGCGCCGCTCCTTCGATCACGGCGTTCAGCCTGGACTTTTCGCCGAGCAGGGTTTCGAGCTGTTTCAGCGCATCGGACAGGGACGCCGGATAAGGCGCTGTTGCCGCGGCATCCGGCCGGGCGTCAAACAGCGCTTCAACGCTGCCGTAGCGGCGCGTCAGCTGGCGCGACAGGTAAACGCCGCGGTACAGCGCTTTGTACGATTCGCGGCCGTAGGCCGCCTCCAGGGCCGCCAGGGATTGCTCTCGGGTGGCGACTGCGGGTTGCGGGGAAACATGGCTGCACAGGCTGGCGCTGACGGCCTGCCGCAAACCTTCGGCATCACGCAGCAGCGCCCAGGCAGGCCTGTCATCCAGAGGCACGCCGAGGTAAATCTTCTTGGCGTTGTCTTCGCGCTCATGGTTGAAGGGGTGGGTTGACCACATGCGCGACGGCGTCACCATTTCGCGCTTGAACACACGGTGTTCCGAAGGCTCTGCCGATGTGCGCGCCGGCGGCGCCGCAAACGCGGGATCATCGAGGATGCTTTCCAGCCGGCTGATGATGAGGCTCTGGATTTCAAACAGGTCGGCCGTGGCAAAACCACGCGCGAGCTCCTCATTGGCAAACGCCAGGGCACGGTCCCAGGCCTGGTCTGCGGCACGGCAGCGGTACAGCGCGTGGATCAGCGCATCGCTGCCGGCCAGGCACACCGACACACGGTCGGCCTGGAACTCCATCTCACGCGACAGCGCCCGATCGGCCAGAAGAACCAACCGGAAGAAGGTGTCCACCACGGACCGGATGGACCAGATCACGAGCGACAGCACCCAGCCCACCCAGGCAATGCGGACATCAAAGCGGGACAAGGCCCGCAGGAAGCTGTCCAGCCCGTCGCGTTTGGAGACGATGTGGCCGGCAATCTGCTGCGAGACATACACCCAGCGGCCGACGGCCATGCTGCGCTGGGCGAAGTGGCCAAACTCGTGCGCCAGTACCGCCTTGAGTTCAGACAGGCTCAAAACGTTGACCAGCGCTAGGCCGATTTCCAGGTTCTTTTTCGAGGGGAACAACAGGTTCAGCGGGGAAAGGTCGTAGAACACGGCGGCATTCACACGCGCGGAAACAAACACCTTGCGCGGCCGCGGGGCGCCGGCTTCGTCGGCCAGCCGGTACAGGAAGGCAAACAGCGCCGGCTGCTCCGCCGCCGTGATTTCCTTGAGGCCGCCGAGGTCTCCGCGGCGGATAAACACCAGCGCCTTGAGCATGAACACCGCGAGCAGCGCCGACGCCACGCCGGCCAGGAAGAGCCAGACGCCCTGCGTGGAGGAACCATAAACACCGGCATAGATGAGCTTGTAGCCCTTCCATGCAAACCAGCCCGACAAGGCCAGGTAGAAACCCACAAAGCCCAGCAAGGCCAGCATGGCGAGCCAGGCCTGCCGCTTGTAGGAAGGCGCAGCCTGGGTGAGGGACGCGGGAAAACTCGCCGGGCCCGGCGGGTAGATGTCTTGCATGGAATCCTCCTGGTGCCCTCGCAAGGCAAGGGTCTGGCTGTTATTTTCAAAAATTATAATAAGCGGCGATATATTGGCGTAACTCGATATGTTGCCGCGCCCATGCAAAACCCGGCAGCGGCGCCCTGCCCCAACAAAGCTGGCTTCATGCTTGTTGGCATCCATCATCCATCCACAGCGCTTCAGGGCTTGTTTTGACACATCAATTTGACGCCGTCGTGATAGGCGCGGGCGCCGCCGGCCTGTTTTGCGCGGCCCAGGCGGGCCAGCGCGGCCTCAAGGTTCTGCTGGTGGATCACAGCGAAAAAGTCGCCGAGAAAATCCGCATCTCGGGCGGCGGCCGCTGCAACTTCACCAACCGTGACGCCACGCCGGCGCAGTTCCTCAGCGAGAACCCGCACTTCTGCCGCTCGGCGCTGTCGCGCTACACGCCGCAGGATTTCATCGCCCTGCTGCAGCGCCACAACATCCCTTTCCACGAAAAGCACAAGGGCCAGCTGTTCTGCGACCGCTCGGCCGAAGACGTGATCAACATGCTGCTGGCCGAATGCGAGGCCGGAAATGTCACACGCTGGCAGCCCTGCGCCATCCAGGGCCTGAAGGGTCCGCGGGAGGCGGGCGGCAACTACGAGCTTCAAAGCGATCGCGGCCTGATCACGGCGCCGCAGGTGGTGATCGCCACCGGTGGCCTGTCGATTCCCAAGATAGGCGCCACCGATTTCGGCTATCGCATCGCCAAACAATTCGGCCTGCGCCTGGTGGAGCCGCGCGCCGCGCTGGTGCCGCTGACCTTTGACGGCGAAGCCTGGGCCCCCTATGCCCAGCTGGCCGGCCTGGCGCTGCCGGTGCTGATCGAAACCAGCCCGGCCGACGCGACGCCCAAACAGCGCAAAAAAGCCGTGGTCTTTTCGGAAGACCTGCTCTTCACCCACCGCGGCCTGAGCGGCCCGGCCGTGCTGCAGATTTCCAGCTTCTGGCGCGAAGGCCAGCCGATACGCATCAACCTGGCTCCCGGCGTGGACCTGCCCAAGCTGCTGCTGCGCGCCAAGGCCACCTCCAGAAAGCTGATCGCCAACGAACTCGCCAGCCTCGTGCCCAGCCGCCTGGCCGACGCCTGGGCCAGCACCGACCCGGCGCTGCAAAAACCCATCAGCGAAGCGACCGATAAAGCGCTGCTAGGTCTGGCCGAGCGCCTGTCGGACTGGCAACTGACGCCGAACGGCTCCGAGGGCTACCGCAAGGCCGAGGTGACCGTCGGCGGTGTCGACACGCGCGACCTGTCGTCGCAAACCCTGGAAGCCAAGCAGCCGGGGCTTTACTTCATCGGTGAAGTGGTGGATGTCACCGGCTGGCTGGGCGGCTACAACTTCCAGTGGGCCTGGGCCTCGGCGCACGCCTGCGCGCAAGCGCTGACACCGGCGCGCTAGGCCTGCGGGGCCAGTTGGGCCAGCTTCCACTCGCGCGGTGACTGGCCGCTTTGCGCCTTGAAGGCGCGCGACAGCGCCGCCTCGCTGCCATAACCAACCTCGGCGGCAATCAGCTTGAGCGGCCGGTCGCGGCGCAGTGCCTGCTGCGCCAGCCCCACCCGCCAGCGCTGCAAATACACGCCGGGCGTGCAGCCGACCGTATCGCGGAACTGGTTGGCGAACACACTGCGCGACATGCCCGCATGATCGGCGAGCGCCTCCAGGCTCCACTCTTGCCCGGGCCCCTGATGCATCGCGACAAGCGCGTGGCGCAGGCGCGGGTGCGAGAGTCCCGCCAACATGCCGGAGCGGGTTTCGCCGCTTTCCATCAGGTGCCGCAGCACCTGGATCAGCACCACATCAAAAAGCCGGTCCAGCAGCGCCTGCCGGCCACAGCGCTGTTCAAAAGCCTCTTCGAACAGCAGTTGCAGCACGCCGGCGGCGCCCTCGATCTGCGCCAGCGGCAGGCACACAAAGGACGGCAGCGCCGCTGCGATCGGGTTGGCCGCCCCGCCCTCAAAACGCAGGTGCGCACACACAAAGTCGGCGCCACGCCGGGCATCCGTGATGAAGCGGTGCGCCATCGGCCTTGGGTAAAGCAGCAGGCAGGGACCGCTGACACGCATCACCTCGGCGCCGCCATGGCTGATGCCGACCTCGCCGCTGCGCACGAGGTGGAGCTGGCCGGTGCCCTCCTCCTCGCCGAGTTCATTGACGCCGCAAAGTGCGCCCGAATGGAACACATTCGCGCTCACCGAGAAATGCCGTAGCAGGGCTTCAAGTCGGTCGCTCATAAATACTCCAAGTCAATTTTTTAGTATTATTAAACACTTATCGTATTTTACGAAGCGTAAAGTTCGTTCTGTCGATCCCGACTTGTTGCAACCCTCTCAAAGGAACACCATGAACGCACTCACCCGTCTCGCCGCCGCCGCCGCACTGGCCGCCACCGTCTCCGCCAGCCCCGCGATGGCCGCAGACGCCGCCGCGCCGCAACCCGCGGCGTCCGCCGCACGCAGCGCCAGCTACGTCACCACCCCGGACGGCGTGCAAATCTATTACAAGGACTGGGGCCCCAAGAATGGCCCCGTGGTGAGCTTCAGCCACGGCTGGCCGCTCAACTCGGACAGTTGGGAATCGCAGATGATCTTCCTGGCCTCAAAAGGCTACCGCGTCATCGCCCATGACCGGCGCGGCCACGGGCGCTCCAGCCAGCCCTGGGACGGCAACGACATGGACCACTACGCCGCCGACCTCGCAGCGGTGATCGACACGCTGGGCGTGAAAGACGTGACGCTGGTGGGTTTTTCGACCGGCGGCGGCGAGGTGGCGCGTTACATCGGCCGTTACGGCACGGCGAAGGTCAAAAAAGCCGTGCTGGTCAGCGCCGTGCCGCCCCTGATGCTGAAAACGGCGGCCAACCCGGGCGGCCTGCCGATCGAGGTCTTCGACGGCATTCGCCAGGGCGAACTGGCCAACCGTTCGCAGCTTTACCTGGACATCGCCTCGGGCCCGTTTTTCGGCTTCAACCGCCCCGGCGCCAAGGTTTCGCAGGGTTTGATCCAGTCGTTCTGGGTGCAGGGCATGCAGGCGGGCCACAAGAACACCTATGATTCGATCGCGGCTTTTTCGGCCACCGACTTCACCGGGGACCTCAAGCGCTTTAACGTGCCCACCCTGGTGATCCACGGCGACGACGACCAGATCGTGCCCATCGACGCCTCCGGCCGCGCCGCCGCGAAACTCGTGAAAAACGCCAGGCTGATCGTCTACCCCGGTGCACCGCACGGCCTGGCCGACACCCACAAGGAGCGGCTCAACCAGGATTTGCTGGCTTTCATCCGAGAGTAAACCCACCCCCGTCCAGGCTCACTGCGTGTAGCCTGTTCCCCCCTCAAGGGGGCGGCGCCTGCGGTCTGGCAGAGCCAGTCCCGCGGCCCCCACTGGTTGTGCCCCTCTTAAACCCAGCATGAGCCCCGGAACCGGCTTTGCCGGGCCGGAGGGCGGGCGGCCCCCTCGGGGGGGCAGGGAGTTACACGCAGTGAACGACCGTGGGGGTGGTATATAATCCAAGGCTTTGCTAGCAAACCCGTGCCTGGCCTGATCCTGATCAGATCGATAAAGGCGCACCTTTTGGATCAATTGAACAATGACCACCATCCGTGTAAAAGACAACGAGCCCTTCGACGTGGCTCTGCGCCGTTTCAAGCGCACCATTGAAAAACTGGGCCTGCTGACCGACCTGCGCGCCCGCGAGTTTTACGAAAAGCCAACGGCAGAGCGCAAGCGCAAGAAGGCAGCTGCCGTCAAGCGCAACTACAAGCGCATCCGCTCGATGCAGTTGCCCAAGAAGCTGTACTAATCCTTTAGTACCGCCTCACGGCAACAAAAAAGCCCGCACGAGGACGCTCTGCGGGCTTTTGTGCTTTTGGCGCCAGCCCCGCGCCATCCACTTCCCTATTTCGCCCCCAGGAGCCCCGAATGTCAGCCCTCAAAGACCAGATCACCGAAGACATGAAGACCGCCATGCGCGCCAAGGACAGCGAGCGCCTGGGCACCATACGCCTGCTGCTGGCCGCCCTCAAGCAAAAAGAGGTCGATGAGCGCGTGGTGCTGGACGACGCGGCCGTGATCGCCATCGTGGACAAGCTGATCAAGCAGCGCAAGGATTCGCTGGAAGCCTTCCAGAAGGCCGAGCGCAAGGACCTGGCCGACAAGGAAGCCGCCGAGCTGGTCGTGCTGCAGGCCTATTTGCCCGCACGCCTGAGCGCCGACGAGGTGGCCGCCGCCGTGAAAGCCATCGTGGCCGAGTTGGGCGCCAGCGGTCCCGGCGACATGGGCAAGGTCATGGGCGCGGTGAAAGCCAAACTGGCCGGCAAGGCCGACATGGGCCAGGTCTCGGCAGCGGTGAAGGCCGCGCTGGCAAGTTAAACCCCCACGGTCGCTCACTTCGTGTAGCTTCCTGCCCCCCGAGGGGGCCGCTGCGCCTGCGGCCCGGCAAAGCCGGTTCCGCGGCCCCTGCTTGGCTCAAAACGTCCCTCGTCAGGACCCGGCTACCTTCATGCGGTTGATGAGAATCGAGCCGACTGTCTTGGCGCCGTAGTTGTAGGCATCCGCGCCCACAGCCTCGATGCCCATGAGCATGTCCTTGAGGTTGCCGGCAATCGTGATTTCCTCGACCGGAAAGGCGATGCGGCCGTTTTCGACCCAGAAGCCCGAAGCGCCGCGCGAATAATCGCCGGTCACGTAGTTCACGCCCTGCCCCATGAGCTCGGTCACGAACAAGCCGCGGCCCAGCTTGCGCAGCATGGCGTCCAGGTCGTCGGCCGGGCGGGTCAGGCGGCTGGTCAGAATCAGGTTGTGCGAGCCGCCGGCATTGCCGGTGGTGCGCATGCCCAGCTTGCGGGCCGAGTAGGTGCTCAGGAAATAGCCCTCAACGCGGCCGCCGGCCACCACTTTGCGCGCCTGCGTCTTCACGCCTTCCTCGTCGAAGGGCGCGCTGCCCTTGCCTTTGCGCAGGTGCGGGTCTTCGTTGATGTCGATGTGTTTGGGGAAAGCCGGCTTGCCCAGGCTGTCGGCCAGGAAGGTGCTTTTGCGGTACAGCGCGCCGCCGCTCACGGCCTGCACAAAACCGCCCAGCAGGCCCGCAGCCAGCGGCGACTCGAACAGCACCGGGCACTGCGTGGTCGGGATCTTGCGGCTTTTCAGGCGCGCCAGCGCGCGCTCGGCGGCATATCGGCCCACGGCCTCGGGGCGCGCCAGGTCAGCCGCGTCGCGCATGGAGCTGTACCAGGCATCGCGCTGCATCTGGTCGCCCTTGCCGGCAATCGGCGCCACCGAGATGCTGTGGCGCGAACTGGCATAACCGCCGCGAAAGCCCTTGGTGTGGGCGCTGAAAAAATGGCTTTGCTGGGCCGACACGCCCGCGCCTTCGCTGTTGGTGATCAGGCGGCTGGTGCCCAGGGCGGCGGCTTCGCACTTCAGGGCCAGTTGCGCGGCCTGTTCGGAGTCTATGGACCAGGGGTGGAACAGGTCCAGCTCCCGATGCACGCGCGCGATGTCGCGGTCGTCGGGCAGGCCCGAGGTTTCGTCTTCCGCGGTGAAGCGCGCGATGTCATAGGCCGCTTTCACGGTCTGTTCGATGGCCGCCTTGGAGAAATCGCTGGTCGCGGCATTGCCGCGCTTTTTGCCGATGTAAACCGTGATGCCCAGCGACTTGTCGCGGTTGCGTTCCACGTTTTCGAGCTCGCCCTTGCGCACGCTGACCGACAGGCCGCAGCCTTCGGAAGCCTCGGCCGCGGCGTCCGTGGCGCCCAGTTTTTTGGCGTGGCCCAGCGCGGTGTCGACAAGGTCTTCGAAAAAATCGCGGTGGTAGCTGAAGCCGCTTTCGGGCTGCTGGGAGGGACGGGAAGCGGCGCGGTTTGCGGCGCCGGAACGAGAGGAAGCTTTTTGGGTCATATGGGTAGCTATGATACTGACTGCCATGAACAACAAGACTCCCAAGGCCATCAAGGGCTACTGGTCCAACGGACGCTTCGTCAAACCCGAGGAAATCGCGCTTGAAGAAGTCGGCCCGCCCAGCAAAACCCAACTCAAGGCCGAGGCCGATGAAAAACAAGCGCTCGGTGAAGCGCTGCTGACCCTGCGCGCCGACCTGATGGCGCGCCTGGACCTGCCCGACAAGCTGCGCGACGCCATCGCCGACGCCAAAAAGATCACCAATTTCGAGGGCAGGCGCCGCCAGATGCAGTTCATCGGCAAGCTGATGCGGCCGCTGGACCCGGAACCCATCCGCGAAGCGATCAACGAGCAACTCAACGGCTCGGCCGACCTGACGCTGGCGCTGCACCTGGCCGAGCAGTGGCGCGACAAGCTGATCGCCGACGACGCCGCGCTGGGCACCTGGCTCGAAGAACACCCCGGCACCGATTCGCAGCAGCTGCGCGCGCTGGTCCGCCAGGCCCGCAAGGACGCCAAGCCCGAAAAACCCGGCGAGGCGCCGCGCCACGGCAAGTCCTACCGCGAAATCTTCCAGCTGGTGCGGCAAACCCTGGCGAAAGGCCCGGACGAGGCTGAGGAACCCCAGGCATGAGCCAGGCTTTTGAGGCGGTCAAGATCGGCATTGTCTCGGTCAGCGACCGCGCCTCGGCCGGCGTCTACGTCGACAAAGGCCTGCCGGCGCTGAAAGACTGGCTTACGCGCGCACTGCGCAACCCCATCACCTTTGAAGAGCGCCTGATTCCCGACGAGCAGGCCGGCATCAGCGCTGCGCTGATCGCGCTGGTCGACGCCGGCTGCTCACTGGTGCTGACCACCGGCGGCACCGGCCCCGCGCCGCGCGACGTGACACCCGAAGCCACCCTGGCCGTCGCCCACAAGGAAATGCCCGGCTTCGGCGAACAGATGCGGCAGATCAGCCTCAAATTCGTGCCCACGGCCATCCTTTCGCGCCAGTGCGCGGTGATCCGCGACAAAAGCCTGATCCTCAACCTGCCCGGCCAGCCCAAGTCCATCCAGGAAACCCTCGAAGGCCTCAAAAACGAAGCCGGCGACTCGGTGGTGCCCGGCATTTTTGCCGCCGTGCCCTATTGCATAGACCTGATAGGCGGCCCCTACCTCGAAACCGACCCGGCTGTCTGCAAGGCCTTCCGGCCGAAATCGGCCATCCGCACACCGGCACCATGAAGCCGCCAGCGCCGTCTGCCATAGAGACGGCCGCCGGGCTGGCTGCCGGCACGCTGGACGCGACGAGCCTGCTCACAGAAAGCTTTGCACGCATAGACGCGGCTGAGCCCACGCTGCGCGCCTTTACCGCCCGCCTGGACCTGCCCACGGCGCTGGCCCAAATCCCCGCCCTCACAGGCCCGCTACGTGGCCTGCCCGTGGCCCTCAAGGACATCTTCGACACCCGCGATTTCCCCACGCGCTACGGCTCGGCGCTCTACCCGACGGAACCGGCGCGCGTCGACGCGGCCATGGTCGGCGTGATCCGCCGCGCGGGCGGGCTGCTGATCGGCAAATCCAGCACCACCGAATTCGCTTTTCTGAATCCCACGGCCACGCTGAACCCGAACGCGCCGGGGCGCACGCCGGGCGGCTCCTCTGCAGGTTCTGCGGCGGCGGTCGCGGCGGGCCTGGTGCCTTTTGCCATCGGCACGCAGACCGGTGGTTCGGTGATACGCCCGGCGTCTTACTGCGGCGTCACCGGCTTCAAACCCAGCTTCGGCCTGTTGCCCACGGCCGGGCTCAAATGTTTTTCCTGGTCGCTGGACACGGTTGGCCTGTTCGCCGCCAGCGTGCCCGAGGCCGCCTGGTTTGCCCAGGCGCTCAGCGGCCGTGCGCTGGCGCTCGATGCCGCGCCCCCAAAACCCTGGGTGGTCGGCGTTCCCGAGGCCTATCCCTGGGCCGAACTGTCCCCCAGCGCCCGGCAGGCCCTGGAAGCCGGCAGCCAGGCATTGAAGGCAGCCGGCGCCGACATGAGGCGCATCACCCTGCCCGGCTGGATCAAGGACGTGTTCGACGCGCAGGACATCATCCAGGGCTACGAGGTCTGGCGCAGCCTGGCCTGGGAAGTGGATCACCATTCCGACGCACTGTCGGACATCCTGCGCAACTACCTGCTGGCGGCGCGCAACATCACGCCGGCCGCCTACGAAGCCGCACAACGCACTGCATCAGAAGGCCGCAAAGCCTGCGCGGACTGGTTTGAGGGATTCGACGTGCTGATGACGCCCAGCGCGCCCGACGAAGCGCCCGCGGGCTATGGCAGCACCGGCGCGGCGATCTTCAACCGCGCCTGGACGCTGCTCGGTGTGCCCTGTGTGAACGTGGCCGGCGCCACGGGGGTGAACGGCTTTCCCATGGGCCTGCAAATCATTGGCGCGCCGCATGCCGACCGCGCCTGCCTGCAGGCCGCCGCTTTCCTGGAGCGCGCGCTGAACGTGGCTTGAAACCGGCGGCTATTTTCCGACCAGCTGGTTCAACTTCTCGGCCTCAAACGTCTCCGTCAGCGCTGCGTCCTTGGGCACGCAATCCTTGCTCATGGCCGTTTGTGGGCCCGAGAGTTTTTCAATCGCCTGCCACAGCAGGGCGATCTGGTGCTCCTGGGACGATGCGTTGTCGATCAGCCCCTTCATGGCCTGTCCGAGCGGGTCGTCGTCCAGGGTGATGCCGTAAGCGGAGAACTTGGGCGAGGTCGTGACGTCGGCACTTTCGCCCACTTTGGACGGGATGATGCGCGCCGGAATGCCCACCGCCGTGGCCCCGGCCGGCACGGGCTTGATCACCACCGCATTGCTGCCGATCTTGGCGCCGTCGCCGACCACAAAGCCGCCCAGCACCTTGGCGCCGGCGCTGACCACCACGTCGCGGCCCAGCGTCGGGTGCCGTTTGGCGCCCTTGTAGAGCGAAGTGCCGCCCAGCGTGACGCCCTGGTAAATCGTGCAGCCGTCGCCGATCTCGGCGGTTTCGCCGACCACCACGCCCATGGCATGGTCGAAAAACACCCGCTCGCCGATCTTGGCGCCGGGATGGATCTCAATGCCGGTCATCCAGCGCGACACATGCGAGATGAAGCGGCCCAGCCATTTGAAGCCGTGGTTCCAGCACCAGTGCGCGCGGCGATGCAGCACCAGGGCATGCAGCCCGGGGTAGCAGGTCAGCGCTTCCCAGGCCGTACGGGCGGCGGGATCGCGGTCGAGGATGCACTGGATGTCGGAGCGGAGTCGGGAAAACATAGGCGAAGTCTACTGAGGGCGCGGGATGGCTGCCGGAGCGGCGGTTTTGCCCCCGGCTTCGGAGGCCTTTTGCAGCATGGCCTTGGCCACGCCGCGCAGGATGTGGATTTCCTCGGGGCTGAGCTGGGCACGGTTGAACAGCTGGTTGAGTCGCGGCATCAGTTTTTTGGGCGAGGCCGGGTCCAGAAAGCCAATGCCGGCCAGCGCCTCTTCCCAGTGCTTCAGCATGCCGGCCACCGCCGCCGCGTCGGCCTGCGCGGGCTCGGCCGTTGCCGGCTGCACACTGAAGCCGCCCAGCGCCTGACGCCAGTCATAAGCGATCAATTGCACCGCCGCACCCAGGTTCAGCGAGCCGAACTTCGGGTCGGTCGGGATGCTGAGCGCCACATGGCAGCGGTAGACGTCCTCGTTCTGCATGCCGAAACGCTCTGAGCCGAACAAAAAGGCCACCGATTCGGGCGCGGCAGGCAGCGCTCCGGACGGCTCGCCCTGCCCCAGCAAACCCGCAAAGTGCTCGCGCGGCGCACGCGTGGGCGGGCCGAAGTCGCGCGGCGTCATGGCGGTGGCGCACAGGTGGGCCATGCCGTCCAGCGCCTCGTCCAGCGTGGCGACGATACGGGCGTTTTTGAGCACGTCGAGCGCGCCGCTGGCCCGCTGTATGGTTTCTTCGCGGTTCAGCACATTGGCCCAGCGCGGCGCGACCAGCACCAGGTCCTCAAAACCCATGGTCTTCATGGCGCGGGCGGTGGCGCCGACGTTGCCGGCGTGGCTGGTATTGATCAGGATGAATCGGGTACGCATGGGACGGGATTGTCCTATGCGGATGGCTTCAGGACCTGGACCAGCGCCCTGATCTTCGGCGACATCGCGCCTTTGCGCCAGATCAGGTCGGTTTGCGCGCAGTCGCTGCCGGGCGGCAAGGCGTGCACGCTCAGGCGCGCGCGCTCGGGAAAGGTCGCCAGCACGCTGAGCGGCACCAGCGAGATCCCCATGCCCACCACCACGCAGCCCAGCATCGCATGGTAAGAGGTGATTTCGATGGTCTGCACCGGCATGCTGTTTTTTCCGGCGTACCACTGCTCAAGCCGCGCCCGGTGCGGGCAGCCTTGCTCAAAGGCGACGATGCTGCGCGGCGGCTCGGCGCCCCCGGAGGTGATGGCGGCGTGGCCGGCCGCCGCCACGATCACCAGTTCCTCGCGATAAACCGGCTCGCGCTCGAACGGGCCGTCGACGATGGGCCCGGTCACCAGCGCGGCATCCACCGTGCCAGCCAGCACGGCCGCCGCCAGTTGCTGCGGGTTGCCGGTCTTGAGCGCCAGCTTCACTTCCGGGTACAGGCGCACAAAGTCGCTGAGCGGCCCGGGCAGGCGTACGGCCGAGGTGCTTTCCATGGCGCCCAGCACCAGGGCGCCGCGCGGGCTGCCGTCGCGCACCGCATCGCGCGCCTCATCGGCCAGGGCCAACAGGCGCTGGGCATAGTCCAGCAACACCTGCCCGGCCGGCGATAGATGCAGCCGCTTGCCTTCGCGGATAAACAGCGGCGTTCCCAGCTTTTCCTCGAGCTGGCGTATGCGCGTCGTGACGTTGGACTGCACCCGGTGCAGGCGCTCGGCCGCACGCGTCACGCCGCCGGCCTCCACCACGGCCCGAAAAATCACCAGGTCACTGAGATCCATAAATCTCTTTTAAAGATATTAATAATTTCTATTATTCATTTTTCAGAATGAAATGTCACGCGTATCGTCCAGCCCTCAGCACTTCAAAACACAAGGAACACCATGGCAAAGGCTTACTGGATCGTGCGCGTCTCGGTGCGCAACATTGACGAATACCCGCGTTACCTCACGGCCGCACGGCCCGCTTTCGAGAGGTTCGGGGCGAACTTCCTGGTGCGCGGCGGCGCTTACGAAAGCATGGAAGGCAGCTCCCGCGAGCGCAACGTCGTCGTGGAATTTGCCGACATGGCGACCGCGCGGGCCTGCTACGCCAGCCCCGAATACCAGGCAGCGCGGGCCATACGCCAGCAGCATGCCGACGCGGATTTCCTGATCGCGGAAGGCGCCTAGCCGCGGCTTGCGGGGCTGTCCGGACGCGGTATCGCCCCCCGGAGAGGGCCGTATCGCGGGTTTATGGGAAAATACCGCCATTGCCCGCCGCCCGCATCGCCGGCGCCGGTTTATCCCGTTCTTCCCTACAAGTTATGTCCAGCAACCTCCATCCCATGCTCAACGTGGCCATCAAGGCTGCGCGCGCTGCCGGCGCCATCATCAACCGCGCGGCGCTTGACGTCGAAGCCGTCCGCGTCTCGGTCAAGCAGACCAACGACTTCGTCACCGAGATCGACCAGGCCGCCGAGGCCGCGATCATCGAAACCCTGCTGACGGCCTACCCCGGCCACGGCATCCTGGCCGAAGAATCGGGCAGCGAGCATGGCGCCAAGGACTCCGACTTCGTCTGGATCATCGATCCGCTGGACGGCACCACCAATTTCATCCACGGCTTCCCGGTCTATTGCGTCAGCATCGCGCTGGCCGTCAAGGGCAAGGTCGAACAGGCTGTGGTCTACGACCCCACCCGCAACGACATTTTCTGCGCCACCAAAGGCCGCGGCGCCTACATGAACGACCGCCGCATCCGCGTGGCCAAGCGCACCCGCCTGCAGGAATGCCTGATTTCCACCGGCTTTCCCTATCGCCCCGGCGACAAGCTCAAGACCTACCTCAACATGCTGGGCGAAGTCATGAGCCAGTGCGCCGGCGTGCGCCGCCCCGGCGCCGCGGCGCTGGACCTGGCCTATGTGGCCGCCGGTTTCAGCGACGGCTTTTTTGAGTCCAACCTCAAGCCCTGGGACGTCGCAGCCGGCTCGCTGCTGGTGACCGAGGCCGGCGGCCTGATCGGCAACTTCACCGGCGAAGCCGACTTCATGGACCACGGCGAATGTGTGGCCGGCAACCCGCGCATCTACGGCCAGCTGGTCGGCACCCTGGGCAAGTACAGCAAGTTCGCCGGCGCCGGCGACAAGGCTGCCGTGCGCCAGGCTCTCAAGGACGCGCCCGCCGCGGAAGACAGTGCGGAAAACGGCGAAGACGCGGCGGCCCCCGCTCCCGCCCCGGTCGAAAAGCCGACGCTCAAGGCCAAGCGCATCAAGGCCGCGGACAGCGCGCCCAAGGCGCCGGACGCGCCTTTCTAAACAAAGCCCGCTTCGCGGGCTTTTTTCATGGCCGCGCGTTTCGGTAAAGGTAAAGTGTGCCCAGGCACACCATGAACCGGCCCGACCCTGCCCTTTCCCCCGCGCTGGCAACCCGCCTGCAGCGCCGGGCGCAAGGCTGGCTGCAAAAAAGCCTGCACGTGCTGCTAAGCCAGTACGTGGCCAACGGGCTGACGGTCTCGCTCGGCCTGGTGCTCATCATGCTGGCCATCTTCGAGGCCGCCGGCCTGGCCGCCGCCTCCACGGCCGCGGTGGGCGTGCTGATCACCAGCCTGCCCGACGTGCCCGCGCCGCGCCGGCGCAAGATCATGCAGATGCTGCCCGCGCCGCTGCTGGGCGCGCCGCTCTTCATGCTGGTGCAACTGGTGCGCCACGACGAGCTGTTGCTGGGCATCGTGGTCACGGCCGCCACCTTCCTGGCCGTGATGATGATGGCCTGGGGCAAGCGCGGCGGGCCGATCTGTTTTTCGCTGCTGTTTTCCACCCTGTTTTCCATGGCCGCGCCGCCGGTGGCTTCGCTGGGGCAAATCGCGCTGCACGGCGCCTGGTTCCTGGCCGGCGCCGGGCTGTACCTGCTGTGGGCGGTGTTCACCACCCACCTGCTGAACCAGCGCTTTCGCGCGCAGCTGCTGGCCGAATGCCTGCACAGCTTCGCGCAGATCCTGCGCACCCAGGCCCAGCGCTTCGGCCCGCAGCCCGACCATTCCGCGCTGTTGGCGCGCATGCTGCAGCAGCAGGCCGCGCTGGCCGACCACCTGCAGAACACGCGCGACGTGGTGCTGGAGTCACCCACCACGCCGGAGCGCCAGCGCCTGGCGGCCATGCTGCTGAGCCTGCTCGAGGCGCGCGACCACCAGCTCGCCTGCGACCTGGACCTGGATTTCCTGCTCGAGCACAGCGCCAGCGTGGCCGTGCTGCCCGCCCTGCAACTGGCGCTGGACAGCACCGCCGCGCGGCTGGAAGCGCTGGGCATGGACCTGCTGCTGGGCCGGCGCGGCGCGATGATCGCCGCCATCACCGACCTGCGACCGCAACTCGCCGGCGCACTACCGCCGCGCAGCAAACGCATAGACCCGCTGGCGCCCGACCCGCTGCGCATAGACACCACGGACCCGCTGGCTTTGCTGCACAACATGGCCGACCGCATAGGCCACATCAACGACGAGGCCGTGAAACTGGCGGCGCTGGCGCGCGGCGACATCCCGCCCGGGCTGTCGGCCGTGCGCACCCAGTGGCAGCTCTTCGTCAGCACCACCCACTGGTCCTGGAAGCCGCTGCTGGGGCAGTTGGGCTGGAGCGCGCCCATCCTGCGCTACGCGCTGCGCTGCGCGCTGGCCGTGGCGGCCGGCTACACGGTGTCGCTGCACCTGCCCTGGGTGGCGCATGAATACTGGATCCTGCTGACCATCGTGGTCGTGATGCGCGGCAACCTGGCGCAAACCGTGCAGCGCCGCAACGCCCGCGTCGCCGGCACGCTGCTGGGCTGCGTGCTGGTCATGGGGATGCTGGCCGCGCACCCGGGCGCCCGCGCCATCTTCGGCGTCATCGCGCTCAGCATGGGGCTGGCGCATGCCTTTGCGCTGCGGCGCTACCTTTTCACCTCGATCGCGGCCACCGTCGCCGGCCTGTTGCAGGCGCACCTGCTGCTGGCGGGCGTGCAGCCCGGTTTCGCCGTGGCCGAGCGCCTGGCCGACACCCTGCTGGGCGCGCTGATCGCCTGGCTGTTCAGCTATGTGCTGCCGGCTTGGGAGCGCAACCAGCTTCCGGCACTGGCCCGGCGCAGCGGACGCGCCCAGGCCAAACATGCGCAACTGGCGCTCGCGCTGCTGGACGAGGCCCGCGCGTCCGACCTGCCCTGGCGGCTGGCCCGGCGCGAGGCCTACGACAGCCTGTCCGACCTCACGCTGGCCGCCCAGCGCAGCCTGGCTGAGCCGCAAAAGGTGCGGCCGCCGCTGGAGCCGCTCGAGGCCCTGCAGGCGCGCAGCTACCAGTTGCTGGCCCAGCTCACGGCCGTCAAATCCCTGTTGCTGCTGCATCGCGCCCAACTCGACCTCGCGGTCGCCAGGCCGGCGCTGGCGCGGGCCGCCAAGCGCATCGAAGCCGAACTGTCGGACACCGGGGGCACGCCGCCCCCAGCCGGCCCGGCCATTGCCGGCCAGCCCTTCCAGCCCCGGCCCGACCCGCTGATGATCACCGACCTCACGCCCTGGCTTCTGCGCCGGCTGGAGCTGGCCTGCGCCATGGCACGGGAGCTGCGGCAAGCCCAGGCCCGCGTGCTGGCCGAACCCACCAAACCGGCCGGGCCGGCGCCCATCGATAATGCGGGATTGGCCCCGGCGCCCGCCGCTTCTTCCCACCCAACGCATGAGTGACAACCGCCCCGTGAGACCCGAACTAGCCAGTACCGCCAGCCCCGTGACGCCCATGAGCTCAGGCATGCCGCCGCTGGCCGCTCACACGCCCATGATGCAGCAGTACCTCGGCATCAAGGCCGAGTACCCCGACACGCTGGTGTTTTACCGCATGGGCGACTTTTATGAAGTCTTTTTCGCCGATGCCGAAAAAGCCGCGCGCCTGCTCGACATCACGCTGACGCGGCGCGGCCAGTCGGCCGGCGAACCGGTCGTCATGGCCGGCGTGCCCTTCCATGCGCTCGAAGGCTACCTCGCCAAGCTGATCAAGCTCGGCGAATCGGTGGCGATCTGCGAGCAGGTCGGCGACGTCGCCACCAGCAAGGGCCCGGTCGAGCGCAAAGTAGTGCGTGTGGTCACGCCCGGCACGCTGACCGACACCGAACTGCTCAACGACAAAAACGAATCCATCCTGCTGGCCGTGCACCAGGGCGCGCGCAACACCTGCGGCCTGGCCTGGCTCAGTGTGACGCAGGGCGAGATCCACCTGGCGCACTGCGCCAACGACGAACTCGAAGCCTGGCTGGCGCGCGTGGCGCCCAGCGAGCTGCTCTACAACATCGACGTGACGCCGGCCTTCGAGCAGCGCCTCAAAGCCCAGCGCTGCGCCTCCACCGCCCGACCGGCCTGGCAGTTCGACACCGCCCTGGGCGCGCGCCGCCTGCTGGACCAGCTCAAGGTCGCCTCGCTTGCCTCCTGGAACGCCGAGGCATTGAACGAAGCGCACGCCGCCGCCTCCGCGCTGCTCGGTTATGCCGAACACACCCAGGGCCGGGCGCTGTCGCACGTGCAAGGCCTGCAGGTGGTGCGATCCGGCGAACTGATCGAGCTGCCGCAAACCACGCGCCGCAACCTCGAACTCACGCAGACCTTGCGTGGCGAAGATTCGCCCACACTGTTTTCGCTGCTGGACACCTGCACCACCGGCATGGGCAGCCGCGCACTCAAAAGCTGGCTGCTCACACCGCGCCGCGACCGCGCCCAGGCGGCGGCGCGCCTCGATGCCATCACACATTTGCGCGGCGGCCCGCAGCAAACCCTGCGCGCCAAGCTCAAAGGCTGCAGCGATGTGGAGCGCATCACCGCCCGCATCGCGCTGCGCCAGGTGCGGCCGCGTGAATTGGTGGCGCTGAAAGACACGCTGCAAAAAGCCGAACTGGCCGCGCCCGCAGGCAGCGACTTCCCGGAACTGCTGACGCGCATCTTTGAAGACCTGCAGCCGCCCGCCGGCTGCGCCGCGCTGCTGGGCCGCTATGTGCTGGACG
This sequence comes from Polaromonas sp. LjRoot131, assembly GCF_964252805.1. Lineage (NCBI taxonomy): Bacteria > Pseudomonadati > Pseudomonadota > Betaproteobacteria > Burkholderiales > Comamonadaceae > Polaromonas > Polaromonas sp. LjRoot131. Next base: position 2,157,846 of record NZ_CAXUPF020000001.1, read on the forward strand.
AGCCCGCCGCGCTGATCCGCGACGGCGGCGTCATCAACCACGGCTGCGACGCCGACCTCGACGAGCTGCGCGCCATCCAGACCAATTGCGACGGCTTCCTGCTGGACCTCGAAGTCCGCGAAAAAGCCCGCACCGGCATCGCCAACCTGCGTGTGCAGTTCAACAAGGTGCACGGTTTTTACATCGAGGTCACGCAGGGCCAGCTCGACAAGGTGCCCGACGACTACCGCCGCCGCCAGACCCTGAAAAACGCCGAGCGTTACATCACCCCCGAACTCAAGGCCTTTGAAGACAAGGCCCTGTCGGCGCAGGAACGCGCCCTGGCGCGCGAGAAGTGGCTGTACGAACAGCTGCTCGACCAGCTGCAGGACTACATTCCCGCGCTGAGCCGCCTGGCGCGCGCCCTGGCCTCGCTGGACGCGCTGTGCGCGCTGGCCGAGCGCTCGCTCACGCTGAACTGGGCGGCGCCGGTGTTCGTGCGCGAGCCCTGCATCGACATCGTCCAGGGCCGGCACCCGGTGGTGGAAGCCCGCCTGGCCGAAACCGGCGGCGGCTCCTTCATCGCAAACGACTCCGCCATGAGCGGCAAGCACCGCATGCAGGTCATCACCGGCCCCAACATGGGCGGTAAATCGACCTATATGCGCCAGGTGGCCCTCATCGTGCTGCTGGCCAGCGTGGGCTCCTATGTGCCGGCGGCCAGCTGCCGGCTCGGGCCCATAGACGCCATCCACACCCGCATAGGCGCGGCCGACGACGTGGCCAACGCGCAATCGACCTTCATGCTCGAGATGACCGAGGCCGCCCAAATCCTGCACGCCGCCACGCCGCACTCCCTGGTGCTGATGGACGAGATCGGCCGCGGCACCTCCACCTTCGACGGCCTGGCGCTGGCCGGCGGCATCGCCGCCTACCTGCACAACAAGACCCAGGCCTTCACGCTGTTCGCCACGCATTATTTCGAACTCACTGAATTCCCGGCCCAGCACCACGGCGCGATCAATGTGCACGTGAGCGCCGTCGAATCCGGCGCCGACATCGTGTTCCTGCACCACATCGAGCCCGGCCCCGCCAGCAAAAGCTACGGTATTGCCGTGGCCAAGCTGGCCGGCGTGCCCGCCGCCGTCGTCAACCACGCCCGCCATGCGCTCAATGCGCTCGAAGCCCACCAGACGGAAGCGCGCGCCCAGGTCGACCTGTTCGCCGCTCCGCCCGAATCGGCCGCGCCCGAGCAAAGCGCCGTCGACAAGGCATTGGGTACCATAGACCCCGATGCGCTGACGCCTCGCGAAGCGCTTGACGTCCTGTACCGCCTCAAAAAGATCTCCGTCTCCCCGTGACCCAGCGCAACCCGACCTCCCCCACGATCCCCACTTCCCCAAAGCAGCTCATGACTTATTGCGTCGCCGCCAAACTCAACGCCGGGCTGGTGTTTTTGTCAGACTCCCGCACCAACGCGGGCCTGGACCACATCAGCACCTTCCGCAAGATGATCGTCTACGAAAAGGCCGGCGACCGCTTCATGGTGCTGCTGTCGGCCGGCAACCTGTCGATCTCGCAATCGATCCGCGAGATCCTGCAGGTCGAGCAGCTCAAGGACCACGACGGCGGCGAGTCCATCACCATCTGGAACGCCAAAAGCATGTTCGATGCCGCCCGCGTGCTGGGCTCGGCGATTCGCCGCGTCTACGATCGCGACGCCGAGGCGCTCAAAAACGCCGACGTGGACTTCAACGTCTCGCTGGTCTTCGGCGGGCAAATACGCGGCGAGAACATGCGCCTGTTCCAGATGTACTCGGCCGGCAACTTCATCGAAGCCACCGACGAAACGCCCTACTTCCAGGTCGGCGAATCCAAGTACGGCAAGCCCGTTCTGGACCGCGTGCTGACCCCCGCCACGCCGCTGGCCGAGGCCGCCAAATGTGTGCTGGTCTCCATGGACTCGACCATGAAGTCCAACCTCTCGGTTGGCCTGCCGCTGGACCTGGTGGTCTACGAAGCCGATACCTACAAGAGCGACAAGATCGTCTGCATCGACAACGACAACCCCTACTACCGCATGATGCACAGCAGCTGGGGCCAGAAGCTGCGCGAGGTTTTTGACAGCATCGAAGACCCGGTCTGGGACGACGCGCACACCGACATCCCGCTGAAGATGCCCGCCACGCGCCACGAGCCGCTCAAGAAAATCAGCACGCCGGATGAAAAGCTGATCTAGGGTCTGTGAACGCTATGTTTGCAAGATGCGTTGCGAGTCAAAAAGGCCTTGAGCAAGGCGCAAAACGCAGGCGGGGTGAGCCCCGTCAAGGCTTTGCAACGCCGCGCAAGGCCTTTTTGATCGCAACCCGGAGGGAATGGGGTGAAAGCGGCGCCACTCCGCGTTGCACTCCTAGCCCAGACGCCCGGTCTGGGCGTCGTCGCGCGCCTTGATTGGCACCGTTTTCACCCCATTCGCATTTGCAAACATAGCGTTCACAGACCCTACCGTGCCCACTTCAACAAAACCGCTGGTCATCTTTTCCCACGGCAACAGTTTCCCGGGCGGTACTTACAGCGCGGTGCTCCAGAGCCTGAAAGCCCGCGGCTTCCAGGTCAAGGCCGTCGACAAATTCGGCCACGACCCGCGCTACCCCGTCACCAGCAACTGGCCGCACCTGGTCCAGCAGTTAGCCGACTTCACGGCCCGCGAAGTTGAAAAAAGCGGCCAGCCGGCTTTCCTGGTCGGCCATTCGCTGGGCGGTTTCCTGAGCTTGATGTGCGCCGCGCGCAACCCCGTGCTCGGCGGCCAGCCCGTCAAAGGCGTGGTGCTGGTCGACTCCCCCATCCTGGGCGGCTGGCGCGCCCGGGCCTTGAGCGTCGCCAAACGCGCGCAACTGGTCGGTGCCATCTCGCCCGGCGCCATCAGCCGCAAACGCAAAAACCAGTGGCTGGGCAAGGATGAAGTGTTCGAGCACTTCCGAAGCAAAAAAGCTTTTGCCGCCTGGGACGAACAGGTGCTGCGCGACTACATCGAGCACGGCACCTATGAAGGCACGGGCGATGACGAAGGCAAGCAGTTGCTCAGCTTTGACCGCGATGTCGAGACCGCGATCTACAACACGCTGCCTGACAACCTCGAGGGCCTGCTCAAGCGTCACCCCTTGAAATGCCCTGTTGCGTTTATCGGCGGGCGGCAGTCGGCTGAGATGAAGCAGGTTGGGATGGCAATGACTGAGAAGGTCACCAAGGGGCGGATCATGATGCTCGATGGGAGTCATCTGTTCCCGATGGAGAAACCTTTGATGACGGCGGCTGCCGTCGAAGCTGCTTTAAGAAATTTTCTTGATTAGCTTGTTCTTGTTCCAGGGGAGTGCTCTCTTCTAAGTTTTGCTGGCCGGGGGTTGCCCGGCGGCAAGTAACTTTCTTTTGCTTCGCCAAAAGAAAGTCACCAAAGAAAAGGCGACCCGCAGTCTGGGTCCCCTACGCTGCGCTACGGGGCAACCTGCGGTGCTCGAGCCAAGCGGGGTCCGGCTAAACTCGCCTTCGGCTCAGACAACGCCGGCCCTGATCCGCTTGTCTCTGCGCTCCTCGGCCCAGCCAGGACGGGGCAAGCGGGAACGGGGACAGAAGGCAAATACCAAAGAACAAACCAAGACAAACAAGGACTCGCCAAGGCGAGTCCTTGTTTCTTAGGTATTGGTATTCCTTCCCCACCCCTTGTGGATGCGCCGAGGAGCGGAGGTTCAGGCGGATCAGGGATCGCGTTGTCTGAGCGAAGCGCAGCGTAGCGAGTTTAGCGAGACCCCGCCTGAACCGAGCACCGCAGGTTGCCCGCAGCGAAGCGGAGGGACGCAGCAACCAGGGTCGCCTTTTCTTTTGCTTACTTTTCTTTTGGCGAAGCAAAAGAAAAGTAAGTTGCCGCCGGGCAACCCCCGGCCAGCAGCACTAAGCAAGGAGAACAGGAGAGCGCGCAAGACCGGCGCAAGACCCGGCAACTAAGCCACCATATACCCCCCATCCACCGGCAAAATCACCCCAGTCATAAACCCCGCCGCCGGCGTGCAAAGAAACATCGCCGCCTCGGCCACGTCCTTGGGCGTACCCCAACGGCCCATGGGCGTGCGCGCCAGGATGGGGCCGGCGCGCGCCGGGTCGTCCTGCAGGGCTTGTGTGAGCGGCGTGGCGATCCAGCCGGGGGCGATGGCGTTCACGCGTATGCCGTCGGGCGCGTAGGCGATCGCCAGCGACTTGGTGAGCTGGGCGACGCCGCCCTTGCTGGCCGCATAAGCGGGCACCAGGCCGCCGCCGAAGAAACTCAGCATGGAAGCCGTGTTGACGATGCAGCCGCGGCTGGCCTTGAGGCGTTCGCGCGTGGCGGTGCAGACGCGCATGGTGCCGCTCAGGTTGACGGCCACCACTTTTTCAAACACCTCGATGTCGTGCTCGGCGCCGCGCTGGATGATGCCGGCGCAGTTGAACACGATGTCCAGCGTGTCTATGCCGGCCAGCGCCGCGTCCAGGCTGGCCGCCGAGGTCACGTCGGCCTGGCGCACCTCAACGGCGGCATCGAGCGTGCCGTCGCCGCCGCCCAGTCCCAGGGCGGTGACATCGGCACCCAGCGCCGCGAGGTGGTTGGCGATCACCGCGCCTATGCCCTGGGTCGCGCCGGCGACCAGCGCGCATTTGCCTTTGAATAGTCCAGGCTGATAGGTCATGCGTAGTTCCTGAAAAAAATGATACGGCTGCAGTCAGCGGATAAATTGTTTTGTGTAATCGGCGCCCAGGCCGACGGCTTCGAAATGCTTGTTGCACATCTCGATCTTGGTGAACACGTCCTCGTAGCCCATGCCCTTGCCATAAGGGTCGGTGTAATACATGACACCGTTGACCTGGAAGTAGGTGATCATTTCCTCGACGTCTTCGGGCACATAAAGCGTATGGGTTTCACCGGGCGGCTCGAACACATAGCTGCCTTCGGTGGCCTCCCAGTCGTGCTCGAGGTAGCGCCAGCGGCCCTTGAGCACAAAGCCGTGCACCGCCTGCGGATGGCGATGGCGGCTCAGCACGCCGGACTTGCGCACGCGCAGCAGGTTCATCCAGTAGCCCTGGCTGGCATTGAGGCACAGCGGGCGAAACCAGACATTCTCGGCCTGCGGCACCCACAGCCGCTCGTCGGTCGGTATCGCGTGCTGCACCACGATTTCCGGCCGGGCATCCGGCGGGTTCGGGTACTGGTAGGGCATCAGGGGCGTCTGGTCTGGGCTATCGACGGGCATTGGATTTGTCCATACAGTGGATAAACGTCCATATTATCGAGATCAGCCCCTTGAGGGCGAAGCGGGCTACACCCAGTGAATCCGGACGGGATGTTTGTCAAATGGTTGGCTAAACTACGCCGGCGCCTGTCCACATACCGACCGCCACTCTCCGAGGAGGATCCCCATGGCCCTGCCCTTCATCGCCACCCTTGCCGTGACCTTTCTTGCCTGGGCCGTCGCGGCCGTGCTGTCCCAGAGCATGGGCGATGCGATGACGCTGAGTTCATCGGTCTGGCTGGCCACCGGGGTGACCTTCGGCGCGCTGCTCGCCGTCAAGCCGCCCAAACGCCCCGCGGTGCTGGCGGGCGCCGCACTGGCGGCCACCGCGCTGGCGCTGCTGGACGGCCTGACCGTGCTGCCGGCACTGGCCTTTGGCATCAACGAGGCACTGGCCGCCGGCCTGGGCGCCTGGGTGGCGCGCCTGCTGCGTGCCACCGGCCCCGAGGGTCGCATGGAGCCGGGCAAGGCCTATGCAGGCTTTCTCCTGGGCGCGCTGCTCACCTCCATGCTGGGCGCCAGCATAGGCGTGATGCTCTGGAGCTGGGCGCTGCCCCAGCCCATCGCGCTGCTGGTGGAATGGCGCGTCTGGACCTGCACGACCTTTGTCGGCATCCTGCTGATCGCGCCGCTGATCACCTCCTTCGCGGGCTTTCGGGTCAAGCGCTCCGGCGGCATGGCCACCAGCCAGTTCCTCGCGGGCGCCGGCACCTTTGTGCTGTTCTTCGTGGTGGCCGCGCTGATTTTCTCGAGCGACGTCTCCGACCGCTTCAGTGCCTCGCTGGGCCCCACACTCACCTACCTGCCGCTGCCTTTCATGGTGGTCACCGCCATCCTCTGGAAAGAGCGCGGCGCCACGCTGGCCACGCTGCTGGGCGCGCTGGCGCTGATCGCCTGGACCAACACCGGCGGCGGGCCTTTCGCCGAGGTTGAAGGGTTTCCCGGCGAGGCCGTGATCGAAGTCCAGGGTTATGTGGCGGTGATGGCGCTGCTGGTCGGCGTGGTCAATGCGCTGGGCGCCACCGCCGCGCAAGCCCTCGCGCTGGCGCAGGACTGGCGCACACGCTACCGCCAGGTGCTGGAATCGAACCGCACCGTGGTCGCCAACTTCGACGCGAAGACAGGCACCGCCCAGTGGGGCGAAGGCGCGAGCGAGCTGCTGCGCACCAACGCCGCCGCCTTGCTGACCGTGCAGGATTACATCGCCCACGCCGACCCGCAGGATCAGTCCGCGCTGCAGGCCGACTGGCGCGACCTGGCACAGGGCCAGCGCGAGCATGCCCTGTGGAAGAACAGCCTGCGCTGGAGCGACGGCCGCGTGGCCACCGTGAGCGCGCGTCTTTCGGGCGTGCGCGGCGCCGACGGCCAGGTCGAGCAGGTGGCCGTGCTGCTGGAAGTCGAGGCCTGACGTGGCAGCGGACACCGCCGTCGCCCCCACGACCCCGCCGGCCGCGGCCGGACCGGCCGTGGACAAAAGCACGCCCGCCGTCTTCCTGATCCACGGCCTGGGCGGCACGCAGTACGACCTGGGCTCCATGCACAAGCGGCTCAAGAACGCCGGCTTCGTGACCCACTCGCTGACCCTGCCCGGCCACGGCACCACGCCGGAAGACCTGGTCCACGTCACCGCCGAGCAATGGATGGAGGCCGTCACGGCCAAGTACCACGAGGTGGCCGCACAGCACGACAACTTCCACATCATGGGCATGTGCATGGGCGCGCTGCTGGCCACCGAGCTGGCCAAGCGCCAGAAACACACGCGCGGCAAGCTGATCGCGCTGGCGCCGCCCATCTATATCGACGGCTGGGCCACCGCCTGGTACACGCCGGCGCGCCACCTGATGTATTACCTGCCCGGCGTTCCGGCGCGCATGAAGGTGGAAGAAGAAGACCCTTTCGGCATCAAGAACGAGCAGCTGCGCGCCATCGTCAAGGCCAAGTTCGCGCGCGGCGAAAACTTCCACTACCGCTGGGTGCCGCTGGCCTGCGTGCGCCAGGTCGACCGCCTGCGCCGCTGGGTCATGACCGACCTAAAAAGCATGGCCAGCGAAACCCTGGTCATCCACGCGCGCGAAGACGAGCTCACCAGCCTGGCCTCGGCCAACTACCTGGTCGAGCAGATCGGCGGCGCGAAGGCGCGCATGGTGGTGCTGGAGAACAGCTACCACATGATCTGCGTCGACAACGACCGCGAACAGGTGGCGCGCAACGTGCTCGAATTCTTCGGCGCCAGCAGCGCCGCCTCGCTCGGCATGGCGGTGGACGACCCGAAGATGAGTACCGAAGCCCTGCAGGCGTTCGCGCAATCGCTGCGCGCGGCGCTGGAAGCCGGCGACTTCAGCGGCATCTTCGCCAAAGGCGCCTCGGACATGGCCTGGTTCCAGCCCGGCGCCAACCGCGCCAGCGGCATCTACCGCGGCAACAAGGGCCTGCAGGCCATGCTGCCCTGGTCCGGCGGTGTGAAGTTCACCGCCTTCGGCCAGCCGGTGTTCAACGCCGGCATCGCCGTGCTGCCGGCCACCCTCACGGCCGCGGGCCTGATGTCGCAAGGCGTGCTGGCTTTTGCCGTGCGTTCGGGCCGGCTGCTTGATGCGCGCTGGTTCCCCGACGACCTGGCGCTGGAAGATGCCCACTTCGGCGCGCCGGTGGCGCCCGCCGGCCCCAGCGAGGCCGAACGCGCCTTCGAGGCGGCCGGCATTGCCGTCAAGACGCTGGCCAAACCGCCCGGCAACGACGAGCTGCTGGCGCTCTACGCCTTCTACAAACAGGCGACGGTGGGCGACGCGACAGGCGATCGCCCCGGCATGATGGACGTGACCGGCCGCGCCAAATACGACGCCTGGGTTGAGCGCAAAGGCATGGCGCGCGAAGCGGCTATGACTGGCTACGCCGAGCTGGTTGAGAAGCTCAAGACAGGCGGATAAAACTCCTTACCTTGCAGCCGCAGGCTGAAGCTTCTTGCTCCTTCCCCCGCTGGGGGAAGGCGGGGATGGGGGCCAGCGGCAGACGAACTCTCGCGCTGTTTGCCATATCCGCGAAGCCCCCATCCCAACCTTTCCCCCAGCGGGGGAAGGAGTCAGACTAAAACCCCTTTGGCCTGTCCACCACCCGCTGCAGGCTCGCCGCGCCGGCACGCGCTGCCACGTCCGGTTGCCACACCACCTGGTCATCGACCGCATAGAGCCAGCACTTCGATTTCGCCCTCGCACACGCCTGGAAGGTCGTGGCCATCGCCTCGGGTTCGCCGGCGTTGAAATACCAGCCGCCTTTTTCCGTCACGGCGAAGGCCTTGGGCGATGGCAGGGTGCGAAAGTGGGCATAACGCGCCTTGCCGGCCTCGCTGAGCGGCACGGCGGCCATGTCGTCGGCCGCCGCGAAGCCCGAAGCCGGCGGCAGCACATAGTGGTGGCCCTTGAAGCGCTGCGCGTGCGACAGCAGCAGCGGCTGGCCCAACTGCGCCGAAAGAAATTCGAACATGCGCGCATGCGAGGCCTCGCGCGCCGCGGGGTTGCCGCCCACCATGGCCTTGCCGGTCTTGGTGTTGCCCAGGTTTTCCATCTGCCTGACCGGGCCTGTGCCGTCAAAGCCGTGGTAGCTGCCCGGGTAGACCACCAAATCCACGGCCGCGTTGGCCTTGTTCTTGCGCAGGCGCTCCTGCAGCGTGACGCACTCGCGCGCCAGCGTCCAGTCGTCGAGCTCGCCGATCATGATCAGCAGCGGCTTGTGGACTTCGTAGTTCCACATCTTGTTGCTCGCCAGGCAACCGGGGTAAAAAGCCACGGCGGCGCGCGGCTGCACCGCCTGCGCCTGCACGTATTTGTCCGTGGCGTCCACCGTGCTGAGCACGGTCTGCGCGCCATGCGACCAGCCCATGACCACGATGCGCGAGGCATCCACCGACGGCTGTTTCGCCAGCCAGGCGATGGCGGCGAACACGTCCTCGCGGCGGTCGGCTTCATGGATGCTGCGCAGCCTGTTCGGGGTCTCGCAAATCGACTTCTGGCCGCGAGGCGTGAAGCTGTCCAGCGGCAGGAAATGGATGCGCTCCGCGTTGAAATACCCCGCGTAGCGGAAGAAGCGCTCGCCGAAGTTGCCCTTGCCGTCCAGCGCGCCGCCGCAGCCGTGCAGGCCGATGATGGCGGGCCTGGGTTCGCCGTCGCCCGCATCAAACCAATAGGCGGGAATCTGCAGCTTGCCGTCAAGCGACGGGATGTTCACCGGGCCGGCCGCATGCGACAGCGCGCCCGCCAGCAGCAGCAAGCCCGCAAGAATCCTTGAAAGCCGGCGGGAGCGCATCGGTGAGGCGCTTTATTCCGCCCAGACCACCAGCCCGCTCCAGGCCGTGGCCAGCACCACGATGCCGAAGGCGATGCGGTACCAGGCAAAGGGCACAAAGCTGTTGGTCGAGATATAGCGCAGCAGCCAGCGCACGCACAGCCAGGCGCTCAGGAAAGAAAACACCAGGCCGACCGAGAACATCGGCAGGTCCGCCATGGACAGCAGTGCGCGTTCCTTGTAGAGGCTGTAGGCGCCCGCGCCTATCAGCGTGGGCATGGCCAGGAAGAAAGAAAAATCGGTGGCCGCCTTGCGCGACAGGCCCAGCAGCATGCCGCCGATGATGGTCGCACCGCTGCGGCTGGTGCCCGGGATCATCGCCAGGCACTGCACCAGGCCCACCTTGACCGCATCCATCACCGTCATGGCTTCCACCTCCTGGATGCGCGCCGCGGCGGGGTTGTTCTGCTGGCGCTTTTCGGCCCAGAGGATGATGAAGCCGCCGAGGATGAAGGTGCTGGCCACCACCACCGGTGTGAACAGATGGGCCTTGATGGCCTTGCCGAACAGCAGGCCCAGCACCACGGCCGGTACAAAAGCCACCAGCACATTGAGCACAAACTGTTGCGCCTGTTTCTCGGTCGGCAGCGCCACCACGGTCGCGCGTATCTTCTGCCAGTAGACCAGGATGACCGCGAAGATGGCGCCGGTCTGGATCGCGATGTCGAAAACCTTGGCCTTGTCGTCGTCAAAACCGAGCAGCGCGCCGGCCAGGATGAGATGGCCTGTCGAGGAGATCGGAAGGAATTCGGTCAGGCCCTCGACGATGCCCATGATGGCGGCTTTGATCAACAGTGCTATATCCACGCTGGCTCCAGAAATTGAGTGGGGATTATCGCCCCCACGCTCCCCCACTTCGTGTGGGTCGCTGCCCCCCGAGGGGGCCGCCCGCCTGCGGCCCGGCAAAGCCGGTTCCGCGGCTCATGCTGGGTTGAATATTCAGGGCCTATCCGGTGGGGATATTTCACCAGCGGGGGCGAGGGTCCGGCTTCGCCGGCCCCAGGCGCCGCCCCCTTGAGGGGGGAACGGGCTACACGCAGTGAGCCTGGACAGGGGTGGTTTTTTTCAGCACAATTTGTTACCGCATCGCCAGCCAGAGCCGCCATGCAACTCACACCGCTGATCGCCATCCACCTGTTTGCCGCCAGCACCGCCATCTTCATCGGGCCGGTCGCGCTGTGGGCGCGCAAGGGCCGCGTGCAGCGGCCCAAACTACACCGGGCTTTTGGTTATGCCTTCGTCACGATGATGCTGGTCACCGCCGCGACGGCGCTTTTCATCCGCGACTACGACTATCCCAATATCTCCGGCTACACGCCCATCCACTTGCTGGTGCCCTTCACGCTGTTCAGCCTGACGGGCGCGTTCTGGCATTTAAGCCGCGGCAACATCACGGGCCACCGTGGCGCCATGCAGGCCCTCTACATTGGCGCCTGCGTTGTCGCTGGCGTGTTCACGCTGATGCCCGACCGCTACCTCGGCAAGCTGCTGTGGACGCAGCTCGGCCTGCTTTAATGGGAGGACAAACAGGGAAGAAGGAACAGCGCGTGAACCGATATTTACTGAGCGGCCTGCTACTGCTGCTCGCCGCCGCCGGCGCGCAGGCCGGCATGGGTTTTACCGAACTGCCCGGCCTTCAGGACGACGGGCCGGTCAGTGTGTTTTATCCCTCCACCGGCGAGGATCGCCCTGTGCAGATGGGCTCCTATGCCCTCAAACTCGACAAGGACGGCCAGGCGCAGCGCGGCAACACGCGGCTGGTCGTCATCTCGCACGGTTCTGGCGGCTCACCCTGGACCTACACCGACCTCGCGCGCCGCCTGGTCGAAGACGGCTTTGTCGTCGCCTTTCCCCAGCACCGTGGCGACAACGCCAGGGACCCATCCTCCCCCGGCCCCGACAGCTGGAAGCAACGCCCCGCCGAGGTCTCGCGCGCCATCGACGCGGTCGCGCGCGAGCCGCGCTTCGCCCCCCTGCTGTCGCTCGACAAGGTCGGCCTGTACGGCATGTCGGCCGGCGGCCACACGGCGCTGACGCTGGCCGGCGGCCGCTGGTCGCCGGCCCTGCTCGCCCGGCATTGCGAGGCCCACATTGCCGAAGACTTCCAGGCCTGCGCCGGGCTGAGCACCCGCCTCACGGGCGGCATGCTGGACGGCCTGAAAAAAACCGTGGTGCTGGCGGTGCTACGCCAGAAGTTCAGCGACGCCACCTGGCAAAGCCATCACGACGCCCGCATCCAGGCCGTGGTCGCCGGCGTGCCGCTGGCGGCCGACTTCGACATGGCCTCGCTGGCCTCGCCGCCGGTGCCGCTGGCACTGGTCAGCGCGCGGCAGGACCGATGGCTGGTGCCGCGTTTTCACAGCGACGCGGTGCTCGCCGCCTGCAACAAGCGCTGCGAGCACCTGGCCGACCTGCCTGACGGCGGCCACGGCGCGCTGCTTTCGCCGTTGCCGCCCGCCGATGCCATGTCGGGCCTTGCCAAAGACCTGCTGCTGGACCCGCCCGGCTTCAACCGCGGCCAGCTTCCGGCGCTGGACCGCAAGATCAGCGGCTTTCTGCGCCGGCACTTGCTGCCCTGAGCCCGACCTCTGCTGAGGACTGCTGGCCGGGATCGCCCGGCATGCGACTCCCTTTTTTTGCTTCGCCAAAAAAAGGAAGCAAAAAAAGGCGACCCGCAGTCTGGGTCCCTACGCTTCGCTACGGGCAACCTGCGGTGCTCGACTACGGCGGGGTCTCGCGCAAACTCGCCTGCGGCTCAAACAAGCGCGATCCCTGATCCGCCTACGTCTGCGCTCCTCGGCCCAGCCAGGACGGGGCAATCGGGTACGGAAGCGGGAACAGAAGATAGAAATACAAAGAACAAACCAAGGCAAACAAGGACTCGCCACGGCGAGTCCTGGTGGTTTCCGATATCGAATTCTTGAATTTTTCATCCCCCAGACCTTTGGACGAAGGCGCCAATATGGTCCCGAAATACGCCATTTCGGTGCGTTTTAAGGGCTAAACGAACCAATTCGAACCATTAGTAAAACTAATCTACTCTCACATTCAAGCAAACTCCAGAAGAACTAGGCCAAACCCACTATCGCGACACGCCGGTGAAACATACATTCAGTTACATCCAATCAACCTGAGGTTTCACCATGACCCACACCGCCACTCGCCGCCCTACCCTGGCCGCCCTGACCGCCGCTGTTGTTGCAGGCACCGTCCTGCTCTCGGGTTGCGACAACCCGCCCGACACCATCAAGATCGGCGTGGCCCAGCCCCTGTCGGGCAACCTCGCCGCGCTGGGCCAGGACCTGCACAACGGCGTGAAGATGGCCGTGGACGAGCTCAACAAGGAAGGTTTCCAGATCAAGGGCAAGACCGTCAAGATCGAAATCATCGCCATGGACGACCGCTCCGACCCCAAGGCCGGCGTGGAAGTGGCCAAACAGCTGGTCGACGCCGGCGTGGTCGCCGTGATCGGCAACCTCAATTCCGGCGTCAGCATCCCGGCGGCGCCGGTCTATGCCGAAAAACACATTGCCCAGCTCGCCATTTCGACCAACCCCAAGTTCACCGAACTCGGCCTGGACACCACCTTCCGCCTGGTCGCCAACGACAACCTGCAGGCGCGTGCGATCGGCTCCTTTGCCGCGAACCAGCTCAATGCCAACAAGTTCGCCGTGGTCGACGACGGCACCACCTATGGCAAGGGCCTGGCCGCCGGCGCGTCTGCCGAGCTCAAGAAGGCCAGCAAGCAAGTGGTCGTCAGCTATTCGTCCGACGACAAGACCACCAAATTTGACGAACTGGCCGGCAAGATCAAGGACGGCGGCGTCGAGGTGATCGTGTCCACGCAAGGCGACTTCCAGATCCTCGCGCTGATCGAAGCCCTCAAAAAGATCGACTACAACCAGCAGATCAGCATCCTGGGCGGCGACACCATCAAGACCACCGACATGCTCAAGGGCAGCGACACCGTCAAGGGCCTGTACGCCACCTCGCCCATCCTGGACGCCAAAGAGTTCGTCAACGGCAAGGCCTTCCTGGCCAAGTACCAGGAAACCTTCAAGAGGGAACCGGCCTACGGCGGCCACTACACCTACGACGCCATGTACATCCTGGCCGGAGCCATGAAGCGCGCCAACTCCGTCAAGCCCGAAAAAATCACCGAAACCCTGCGCACCTTCGACGGCTACGCACCCATCACCGGCTCCATGAAGTGGGACAACGTGGGCGAGCAGCGCTACGGCGTGGTCGGTGTCTATGCCGTCCGTAAGGGTGTCTGGGACCTGCAACTGCGCTCCGACCGCTGGTAGGCTAAGCTCTCGGTCGCCATGGCCGAAGCTGTCCCCTCCCCCATCTCTCCCACCTCCGCCGCCACGCCCGCCCAGGTCCTCGAGTTCTGGCTGGGCGACGGCCTGGCCAAGGACTGGCCCACACAGGACCTCGGCAAACGCTGGTTCGGCGGCGGCGCCGAACTTGACGCCGACATCCGCGCGCGCTTCGGCGCCGCGGTGCAGGAAGCCGTCACCGGCGGCCTGCAGGACTGGGAGCAAAAGCCCCCCACCCGCCTGGCCCTGGTGATCCTGCTGGACCAGTTCACCCGCAACGTCTTTCGCGGCAAGCCCCAAGCCTTTGCCGGCGATGCGCGCGCCCAGCAGCTGGTGCTGCAAACCATCGCGTCCGGTGAAGACCTGGCCTTGCCCTGCGTCGGGCGGGTCTTTCTCTACATGCCGCTGATGCATGCCGAAAGCCTGGCCTTGCAGGACGAATGTGTGGCGCGTTTTACGCGCCTGCAAGCCGACGCGCCGGACTCGCTCAAACAGCGCCTGCAAGGCAACCTCGACTTCGCCCGGCAGCACCGGGACATCATCGCGCGCTTCGGCCGCTTCCCTTACCGCAACGCGGCCCTGGGCCGGGCCGATACCGCCGAAGAGCAAGACTTCCTGCTCAAAGGCCCGCGCTTCGGGCAATAAGAGCCCCCACGGTCGCGCACTTCGTGTCGCTCCCTGCCCCCCGAGGGGGCCGCCCGCCTGCGGTCTGGCAAAGCCAGTCCCGCGGCTCATGCTGGGTTTGAAGAGTTCTGTGGCTACGTTTGAATCCATCGCCCATCCCGCCGCGTATCAGCAGCAGGACGAGCCGCTCCCTGGCCGGTCCACAACCACCGAGGAGTTACACCATGTCCCGTCCCTTCACTTTCACCTTCGCGTCCCTGCTTGCCGCCACCCTGCTCTCAGCCTGCGGCAGCATGTCGCCCATGAAACCGATGTACTCGCAGGCCGGCCTGCCCGCCGCCGTCCAGGTGCCTGCCGGCAACAAGGTCGCCATGGAAACTGTGGGCGTGGGCGAGATCACCTACCAGTGCAGCGCCAAAAAAGACATGGCCGGCCAGTTTGAATGGGTCTTCGCCGGCCCCGACGCCAAACTCAATGACCGCGGCGGCAAGCAGGTCGGCAAGTACTACGGCCCGCCCGCCACCTGGGAAGCCATGGACGGCTCCAGACTGACCGCCACGCAAGTCGCCGTCGCCCCCAACGGCAGCGGCAACATCCCCACCCAGCTCGTCAAGGCCAACCCGGCCATGGGCAGCGGCGCCATGAGCGGCGTCACCTACATCCAGCGCGTGGACACCCGCGGCGGCGTCGCGCCCGCCATGCCCTGCGCCGCCGGCAATGCGGGCGCCAGGCAGGTCGTCCAGTACCAGGCCGACTACATCTTCTACAAGGCGATGTGAGGCCAGGGCCTCCAGCCCTGAATCGCCGCTTTCCCCTCCGAAGGTGAGCCACCGGCCCGAACGTCAGGCGGGACCGGTTTTCCGTCCCACAGGCTTGCCCTGTGGGCTTTTTTGCGGGCGCCTGCAGCGCCGTTTCAACCGGCTGTCAGGCGCTCCGGAAACGCGCTGTCAGCAAGCCTGCGCGGCGTCCTACAGTTGTTTCCCGCCCCCCGGGTTGTACTGGCGAACGACAACGACACAACAACCGGAGGATTTTCATGAAAAGCACGCACAACACCTTGTGGGCCTATAGCAAGAGCGCAGCCGTCACCGTGGCCATGGTCACCGGCACCGCCGCGCTCATGGTCGCATGCTCCGGCGTCGCGCCGCTGCCCAAGGAATACAGCCAGGACCGCCTCGACCCCACGGTCACGGTGCCGCCCGGCCATGTCGTCGCACTTGAAACCACCGCCAGCGGCCTGCTGTACTACGAGTGCCGCGCCAATGCCAACACCGCCGGCACCATAGGCTGGGTGCTGGTGCGGCCCGAAGCCGACTTGCTCGACCGCACCGGCAAGACCGTCGTGAAATATTCCGGCCCACCCGCCACCTGGACCCACATTGACGGCTCCAGTGTCGTCGGCACCCAGGTCGCCCTGGCTCCCCGCGTCGGCGCCACCAACCTGCCGCAGCAGTTGTCCACCGGTGCACCCGGCGCCGCCCCCGGCGTGCTGCAGAACGTCAGCTACATCCAGCGCGTCAAGACCAAGGGCGGCCAGGACCTCAGCAAATCCTGCACCCAGGCCGACATCGGCGACAAGCTGACGACGTCCTACCAGGCTGATTACATTTTCTGGAAACCCGCCTGAGGCGGTAGTACCGGCGCGCCCTCAAAAGCGCGCCACGCCATGGTTGTTCAGCAGCCATGGACGCAAAGCCCGCAGGCCCCGCCTGCGGGCTTTTTCTCTTTTTGCAGGGACCCGCCAGGGTCTGCCGACGTTTCCCCGCACCGGGTCCCTCCGGCCACCTACAGACGGCTGTTTGCGCTTGCGATTTACTGGTTGTGACATCATGACCCCACCGTCCGCAGCCCGTCCCCCCGCAATTGGAGCCCTTTGTGAATATCCAGACCCAAGCTTCTAGCGCCTTCCCCGGCCTGCTGCGATGCGCGCTGCTGCTGGTTGCCGCGGCTGCGCTAGGCGCCTGCGGCTTGCGCCAGCCCAACCTTCAGCAAGCCCAGCAAAGCCTTCCCGAATCCCTGCGCGTTCCCCCGGGCCACACAGTGGCGCTCGAAGCGCAGGGCCGGGGTGACCTGCTCTATGAATGCCAGGCCGTCAAACGCGCCCCCTATGAATACGCCTGGCTGCTGCTGTCCCCGGGCATCAGGCTCGCAGACGGTGCGGGCAATACGGTGACCTACTACCCCGACGCGCGTGCGCGCTGGGTGCACAGCGACGGCTCCAAAGTCAGCGCAAAGGAACTCGTCGAGGTGCCCGGCGATGGCCGAAGCCTGCCCCTGCTGCGCGCCTTGGCAAGTCCCTCAGACAGCCCGGGCATGCTCGCCAACATCAGCTACATCCAGGCCCGCCGTACCGTGGCCGGCGTAGTGGCCAACCCGCCCTGCACTTCTGCGACCCTGGGCATGCGCGTCTCCGTGCCCTACGAGGCCGACTACGTCTTCTGGCGGCCGGCCGCCTGAACTTTTCCAGCGCCCATAAAAAAGCCCGCAAGATGCGGGCTTTTTGTTGCCTCAGGCGGGCTTAACGCTGGTAATAAACCGGTGCGGCGCGGTAACCGGGGCCGTAACCGTAGCCAGGGCGAGGCCCCTGCACGTAGTAGCCACCATGGTGCCTGTGGCCGTGGCGCGGGCCGTAATACACAGGCTGCGGCACCACATACACCGGAGCCGGCCTCACGTACACGGGGCGCGGGTAGTAGACCGGTGCGGGCTGGTAATAAACGGGGGCGGGCTGGACATATACGGGTTGCTGGTACACCGGGTAGGCGTTGGTGACACCTACCGCCACACCCGGAGCAGCGATGCCCACGGAAAACGACACGTTGTCGCGGGCCTGGGCAGCACCTGCAAAGCCCAGCGAGGCCACGGCCAGCGTGGCGGCGGCGCCTGCCAGTGCGAGGGAGCGGGAACGGTTTGCTTTGATGGCTGTCTTCATATGGTTCTCCTTAACAGGGCAGGAAATGCCCATGTGCTTATTAAACGCAGGCAAGCTGTAATGGCATACCGCACGCCCCGTGAAGAGCGTAGCCAAACGTAACCCCCTAAAATCAGCCAATGACCTCTCCCGCCCCTGCCTCAGCCCCTGCCGACAAAGAAACCCACAAGCCCAGCAACTTCCTGCGCCAGATCATCGAAAAAGACCTGGCTGAAGGCACTTATGCCAGCCGCCGCTGGGGCGGCAGCCCTGGGGACGCCGCCCACCACGCCGCCGGCCAGCCCGACCCCGCCAAGGTGCGCCTGCGTTTTCCGCCCGAGCCCAATGGTTACTTGCATGTGGGCCACGCCAAAAGCATCTGCCTGAACTTCGGCCTCGCGCGCGACTACGGCGGCGTCTGCCACCTGCGCTTTGACGACACCAACCCTGAAAAAGAAGATACCGAATACGTCGACAGCATCATCGACGCCGTCAAATGGCTGGGTTACGACTGGGCACAGCTCGGCAATGGCAAAGGGGATGACAAGCCCTACCAGGCCAGCGACTACTTCGACTTCATGTACCGCGCCGCCGAGTACCTGATCGAAAGCGGCAACGCCTACGTCGACGAACAAAGCGCCGAAGAAATGCGCCACAACCGCGGCGACTTCGGCCACCCCGGCACCAACAGCCCCTTCCGCGGCCGCACACCCGCCGAGAACCTGGCGCGCTTTCGCGAGATGCGCGACGGCAAACTCGCCGACGGCGCCGC
The DNA here is from genome assembly GCF_964252805.1 of Polaromonas sp. LjRoot131. NCBI lineage: Bacteria > Pseudomonadati > Pseudomonadota > Betaproteobacteria > Burkholderiales > Comamonadaceae > Polaromonas > Polaromonas sp. LjRoot131. The sequence goes on from NZ_CAXUPF020000001.1 coordinate 2,176,104, forward strand.
CGTGCTGCGCGCCAAGATCGACATGGCCTCGCCCAACATCAATATGCGCGACCCGGCCATCTACCGCATACGCCGCGCCCACCACCACAACACCGGCGACAAATGGTGCATCTACCCCATGTACACCTTCGCCCACCCGGTCGAAGACGCGCTGGAGCAGATCACCCACAGCATCTGCACCCTCGAGTTTGAAGACCAGCGCCCCTTTTACGACTGGCTGCTCGACCGCCTGGCCGAAGGCAAGCTCATCGCCACGCCGCACCCGCGCCAGTACGAGTTCGCCCGCCTCAACCTGAGCTACGTGCTCACCAGCAAGCGCAAGCTGGCCCAGCTTGTCAATGAAAAGCGCGTCAGCGGCTGGGACGACCCCCGCATGCCCACCATCGTCGGCCTGCGCCGCCGCGGCTACACGCCCGAAGCGCTGCAGCTGTTTGCCGAACGCATAGGCGTCACCAAAAGCGACAGCTGGATCGACTACAGCACCCTCGAAGGCGCACTGCGCGACACCCTGGACCCCATCGCCCCACGCGCCATGGCCGTGCTCGACCCCGTCAAGCTCGTGCTCACCAACTGGGATGAAGTCATGGGCACCGGAAAGCTCGACGACTGCAGCGCCCCCGTGCACCCGCATCACGAAGACATGGGCAAACGAAACTTCAAGATCGGCAAGGAAGTCTGGATTGAACGCACCGACTACGAAGAAACCCCGCCCAAAGGCTTCTTCCGCCTGTTCCCGCCCCACGTCAACGCCAGCAAGCAGGCGATTGCCGGCAGCAAGGTCCGCCTCAAATACGGCCACGTCATCGAATGCACAGGCGCCCTCAAAGACGCCGACGGCAAGGTCACCGAAGTCCACGCCACCCTGATCCCCGACACCAAGAGCGGCACGCCCGGCTCCGACGCCATCAAGGTCAAGGGTGTGATCACCTGGGTCGGCGTGAATGATGCCGTTGAAGCCGAAGTGCGCCTTTATGACCGTCTGTTCACTGTTGAACACCCCGGCACCGGTGACAAGGATTTTCTGGATGAACTGAATCCCAACAGCATCAAGACTGTGAGGGCTTATGTCGAACCTTCACTGACGAAGGTGCCTGCCGGTACACGCTTTCAGTTTGAGCGGCATGGGTACTTTGTCACAGATTTAAATGACCACAAACTAGGCAAAACCGTGTTCAATCGGGTCACTGGAATGAAGGACACATGGAGCAAATAGCGATAGCGGCAGATCGTCAGTTAAATTCGCCGCCCCCCTTTCTTAAATGGGCAGGCGGAAAGCGATGGCTTTCCTCAAAAGTTGTTCACGCAGTCGCGCCTGTCGCCGGTCGATACATTGAGCCGTTCCTTGGAAGTGGGGCAGTATTCTTCGCTCTTGAGCCCAAAAAAGCCATCCTTTCGGACACAAACGAAGAGCTGATAAGTTCATACGCCGCCGTACGAAATGATCCATATCAAGTGCTGAGCTTATTGAAAGAACATCAAAGGCTGCATTCAGTTGAGTATTACTACCAAATTAGAGCTTACAAACCCCGCAATGAATATCGAAAAGCAGCCCGCTTTATCTATCTCAATAGGACTTGCTGGAACGGACTCTATCGTGTGAATTTAAACGGGACCTTCAATGTTCCGATAGGCACAAAATCAACAGTGCTACTGCAAACCGACGATTGGGAAACAACGGCGGCTACGCTGAAATCTGCAACGCTTTTATGCCAGGACTTTGAAAAATCGATTGATGCAGCAAAAGCTGGAGACGTGGTTTTTGCCGATCCACCATATACCGTCAAACACAACCTCAACGGATTTATTAAATACAACAACGCCCTTTTTTCATGGGACGATCAAATCCGCTTGCGAGATGCACTGCGCAGAGCGAAGCAGCGTGGGGCGCGAGTTGTGGCCACCAATGCGTGTCATCAATCGGTCCGTGAACTGTACAGCGAAGGCTTTGACGTTATATCTCTATCACGGGCAAGCGTACTAGCCGGCGCCTCCATCCACAGAGGCAAGTACGAAGAACTATTTATAAGATGAGGCAATAAATGAACTCCATAAGGCAATGGCTATCACGCACGTGGCTCTTAGGAACACTTTGCAAGGTAGGTCGACCGGCATATGCCAGTGCATTTTATGAATTCATTTATTTATTTTTGTGGTCAGTACTTCCATTCGCACTGGGAGCACTTGTTCTGTACGTGGTATCAGACGCCTCCTCCAAGAATATTTTTCAACTCGGTGTGAGTACGTTCAAAAATGGTGAACTTCTAGTCTTCACCATTTCGATGTTGGCGCCGATTCTGTATCTCACATTGCACGATCCAGAACAGGCAGCACCGTTTCCTCACAAACTTCCAATCTCAACGGTGGTCGCTCTCGTAATAGTGACCTGCGCAGCTCTATTCGCTCTCCTAAAGGCTTCTGCAGTTAAAGACTCCTCGTTTGTTTTTGAACTCTCGGTATGGCTAACTGCATTAGCTTTGGCCTTCCGTTACCTTGCTCTTGTGTATCACCGATTTCGCATGCCACCCATTTCGGAGATTGAACTTCGTGCCGATCAAGAGAGTTACAAAGAAGACTTTCGAACCTTAGTTGAGGAAAACTTAAAGTCAGAAGAACGAAGCTTTGTGACCCAACTCCAGAATCACCTTGGAGAACAGGCATGAACTCTCGCATTGATGAAAGTGCAGTTGAATTCTCCGTAAATGCCATTTCGGTGACCCAACCGATTGGGGAATTCCTAATTGCATCCATGCCCGCGAAACGTCTCTGCGAGATAACATATTTCGACGTTCGCCGGATGCTTAAAGAGCGAGACATCGAAACGTATCTCGGGATCCAACGACCGTTGATTCAAAGCCGAGTAGATGAGCTGCAACGATATGTGAGGACGGTAGATGCCTGTTTTCCAACAGCAGTCATTCTTGCAATTAGCAGCACTTGCGCCGAGTTTGATCCGAATACAAATCGGCTAACTCTACGCAACAATCCCAACCCCGATGGCGATGTCGACCCAACTTACTACCGAAACATCGCAAAGGTCTTAGACGGTCAGCACCGAATTGCTGGTCTTTTAGACTACCCCGGAGATGACTTCGAGGTCAATGTAAGTATTTTCATTGATATCGATCTCGAGGACCAAGCTTATATTTTCTCCACGGTGAACTTAGCTCAAACCAAAGTTAATAAGAGTCTGGCCTATGACCTCTCTGAGTTGACAAAAGCTCATAGCCCTCAAAAGACTTGCCACAACATAGCCGTGGCACTAGATCAAATCGAGGCCAGCCCTCTATTCCACCGAATCAAACGCCTTGGCACGGCCACTCCCGGCAGAACGATGGAGTTGCTGACACAAGCAACATTTGTGGAGTCGCTAATGCCATTCATCTCAGGCACGCCAACAACCGACCGCGATGTATTAAAACGAGGTGGAAAACTAACCCCCCCAGGTCCGGGAGAGATTCAAAAACATCCGTTACGAACTCATTTTGTGGCGGGAGACGATCTCAAAATTGGGGATATCTTGTTCAGATACTTCTCAGCCGTAAAAGATAGATGGCCTGGAGCTTGGAATACAGATGAAAGAGGCGCAATTCTAAATAGAACCAACGGATTCAGAGCCTTAATGCGAGCATTAAAGCCAATTTCCAAACAGCTAGAGGCTCACAAAAGAATTCCAACTAAAGCCGAATTCGATTCATTGCTAAAAAAGGTCAGCATAGAAGACGGTGACTTCACAATTGAAAACTTCAAGCCGGGAACCAGCGGAGAAAGTCAACTATATAGTCGATTGATTGCGGATATGGGGCTTGAGAATCAGAGGCGTCTAATTTGAAATCTATTAATCAGTCACGTCTACTAAGAGAGCAGCTGACTGAACTAGCCATCAGCACATTCTTAAATGATGTGAACAAAAAAAGAAGATAAGGGGGACAAATGGCCTTTAATAAAGAGCAATCTTTAAATGAGTGGGTTGCAATGCTAGACGGCCTCTATGGCAGCTCGCAGAATTACGCCAAAACCCACTACGAAATTCATTCCCATCTCACTGAGGTCTGTGGAATATTCGCGAAGCACCAATTCAAGCGACACGATACGCAACAGGCAATCGATTTTCTGCCAAAGATGTTTGCATGGGCAGTTGGGCTATTAAAGAAAATCAATCCTGCTGGTGCAAATCTGGAAGAAATCATTCTACGAAAATTCCCCGGCGTTTGCCCATACTGTGCGAGTCGCCCCTGTGAATGCTGGCGCGGAGAAAAACCGCCACTCAATGCCGCCGAGGTATTGAGGCTTTTCAAACAGAACTCCCCCACAATCCGCAGGACAGTTGACGACTTTCAACTTTTATTTCGTGAGACCTACGAATCCTCTTGGAACGAAAAGGGTGATACAGATCCCATTACAAGGGTATATATCAGACTAAATGAAGAACTCGCAGAAGTTGCCGAGGCGGTCCGGTTTCACCATCTTTATCCAGAGAATTTTGAAAACGAACTTGCAGATTTTTTTGCTTGGTGGTTTGCACTAGTCTCATGCATGACGTCTTCTGGCGAAGGAAGAGTGCTCTTAGCAAGCGACGTTCTTTGGAAAGCATACCCAGGAACTTGTACACATTGCCAAATGCTGCCCTGCTACTGCAGACCGGGTCCTGTACGCGAGTTGATGTCTAAACCGCCACCGGGGCAGCTTCATAGATTTGACGCTTTGACAAACACCTTAAATCAAGGAGCCTATTTGGCTGACATCGAGGAGATCAGCAAGGGCGGAGCGGCAGCGCTACCAATAGCATGCGTGCGAGTTGACTTAGATGACTTCAAGAGTGTCAACGAGACGTACGGCCACAACGCCGGGGATCAAGCTCTGAAACACGTTGCCTCAATGCTACAAAGGAAGCTTCGTGAACGTGACCGACTGTACCGAGTCGGAGGAGATGAATTTGCAGTTTTGTTCTTCGATTATTCCGGAGAAGAGGCTACGGGTCTTATGGTTAGATCAATAGCTGCCCTGCATGCCACGCCCGTTCGTTGGGTAGATGCAAAGAAGCAGGTTTTCGAGTTTACGGTGACAGTGAGCGTGGGTGTTGCAGAAACATCGAGTTCGGAAAATTTGAATGAAGCCTTTGAGCTTGCAGACACTTCCGCATCTCAAAGCAAAAAAGCGGGGAAAGCTCGAGTCACCCGCTCAGCTCAATAGTTCTCTGCCCAAACATGGACAGGGAGGACCTCACCGGCGCGAAACTCAAGGGGGCGTCGTTTAACGCTAGTGTCGGAACAACGCTATGTTTACGCTGCGAGCTACCGCCACGGCAAGAGCGCCCGAGCTTACCGGCGAGTGTGCGGTCTAATTCCCCATGCCAAGCCCGAACTTAAGCCCCGCACCACCCCGCCTCATCCGCTTCAACAAACCCTATGGCGTGCTGAGCCAGTTCACGCCGGAAGGCCGCTGGCGCGGGCTCAAGGACTTCATTGCCCTGCCCGGCGTCTATGTGGCCGGGCGGCTGGATGCGGACAGTGAGGGCCTGCTGCTGCTGACCAGCGACGGCCCCTTGCAGGCGCGCATCAGCGACCCGCGTTTCAAAATGCTCAAAACCTATTGGGTGCAGGTGGAGGGTGAGCCGAGCGACTCGGCGATGGCCGCACTGCGCGGCGGCGTGTTGCTCAATGACGGCCCCACGCGGCCCGCGAATGCCGAGCGCATGGACGCCCCGCCCGGCCTGTGGGAGCGAGAGCCGCCGGTGCGGGTGCGCAAGGCCATCCCGACCTTCTGGATCGCGCTAGGCATACGTGAGGGCCGGAACCGCCAGGTGCGGCGCATGACGGCGGCCGTGGGCCACCCGACCTTGCGGCTGATCCGCTCGTCTATAGGCCCCTATGCGCTGGACGGCATGGCGCAGGGCGTGTGGCGTGAAACCGCAGAGCTGGCCGACGCCGGCTGAGCATTTCAGTGGATTCGACGGCCGGAGTGGCTGTTGGAAACAAACTGAAACAGCCCAGTTTTGGTGAATTGTTGCCCTCCCATTCGACGGCCAAACGCGTGGCCGCCCGTATGATCGGCCGGTTCAAATTCAAAACTCAAAAGGACGCTCCCCATGGCTGCTGCGCGCACGATACACGCCGACCTCTGGCGGGTTTTTTTGCTGACCCTGGCATCGCTCTTTCTCATTCCGGCGGTGACGCTGGTTTTCACGCACTACGCGCTGCAGTCTGAGGACAAGGACTTCATTCAGCGCGTCAGTTCCCAAATCAATGCCGCCACAGACCTGACACCTGCGCAGAAGGCGGACGAGATTGCGTTTTACGACACGCACAGGTTGTCGATGGCCTGCGCCGCCACCGGGCCCGAAGACAAGGTCTTTCACGACAAGGTGTGCAGCGCGTATTCCATGCACTGGTGGTTTCACTGGGCCGAGCGCACCGCCTTCTGGACCTTGATCCTGGGCGCAGCGATGCTGGTGGCGGCCGGCGTGCTGGGCGCACTGGCCTTTGTCAACCGCGGCCTGCGTTATGCGAGCTTTGTGGCGGGTTGGCGGCTCATGACCATTTCAAGCGCGGTTGAGGTCACCTTGCAAAGCGCCATGCTGGTGTGGCTGTCCTTCTGGCTCACGGCTTATTTCTGGCACAGCTACTACATCAAGCTGGTCGGCCTGGCCGGCATCATGGCGGCCCTGGCGGTTTTTTATGCCATCTACACGCTGTTCAAAAAACTGCCATCGGGCAACACCATTGAAGGCGAGTTGCTGTCAGAGGCCGACGCCCCGCGCCTGTGGGACCGCATTCGCCAACTGGCGGGACGCGTCAAGACATCCCCACCGGACCAGATCATTGCGGGCATCGACAACAACTTCTTCGTAACCGAAGCACCCTGCACGGTGGCCGGGCAGACCCTGACGGGCCGCACGCTGTTTGTGAGCATTCCGCTGCTGCGGGTGCTGGACACCGCCGAGGCCGATGCCGTGCTGGCGCACGAGCTGGCCCACCTGGGTGGCGGCGACACACGCAGCAGCGCGGCGCTGGGCCCCAAGCTCAACCAGTTTGACCTCTACACCTGGCAAATGCGCAGCGGCGGCTTGACCATCGTGGCGCACTACCTGCTGCGCCTTTACCGCATGGTGTTTGAATTTGCGCTGGCACGCGACAGCCGTGAGCGCGAATACACCGCCGACCGCGTGGCCGCCAAGCTGACGGCGCCGCAGTCCATCGTGCAATCGCTCATCAAGATCTCGGCGTATTCCAGCTACCGCAACACGGTAGAAAACAAGCTGTTTGAGCAGGAGCAACAACACACCGGCGCGCTGGGCATTGCCGGCTTTGTGGCTGAGGGCCTGCACCCTTATGCCCGTTCGGGTGAGTTTGTGACGGCCATGAAAACCGCCGCCGTGCCGCACCCCTACGACACACACCCGCCGCTGGTGGAACGCATGCGCAATGTGAACCACAAGGTGGCTGAAGACAGCTACGGCGCCATTGTGACCACCGTGCCTCAAACCACCTGGGCCGATGAAATATCGACCGCCGCCGCCATCGAGCAGCGGCTGTGGACAGACTACGAGCAGCGTTTTGCCGCCGCGCATGAGCAAAGCCTGGCCTACCGCTATGAGCCGGCCAACGAAGAAGAGCGCGCCATCGTGCTGCGTTACTTTCCGCCGGTGTCGTTTGACCTGGGCAATGACAAACGCATTGACATTAGCTATGAAGGCCTGCATGCCACGGCAGACGACGGCGTGCCGGTGTCATGGGACGAGGTCAAGGACATGACCTTCAACACCAGCAGTTTTGGCAACACGCTCCTCATCACCCACTTTGACAAGGGTGTGATTGGCGCACGCACCAGCAAGATCAAACTCAAGGGCCTTGCCAAGCAGGAGGAGCACTTCAAGGCGGTGCTGGGCAGCTACTGGCAACGTCACCAGATCATGCGGGCGCAGCAAAAAGCCCGTGCCGCTGAAACCGAAACGGCCTGAACTGGCGGACATGCGGGATAACGGTCACTCCTCGTGATGCAGGCAGGCTTGCGGTTTAATCACACCATGCCAAGCCCGAACTTCAGCCCCGCGGCAGACCGCAACAAACAAGCCATCTTCGACGTCCTGCGCAAGGTCTTGCCCGGGCAAGGCAGCGCGCTCGAAATCGCCTCCGGCACAGGCCAGCACGTTGCCTGGTTTGCCGCGGGCCTGCCGCAATGGAGCTGGCAACCCACCGACGCGATGCCGGACGCGCTGGGTTCGATCTCGGCCTGGGTGGCCGAGCAGGGCTTGGCCAATGTGCGCCCTCCCCGGGTGCTTGACGTCATGGCGCCTGAATGGCTGTCGGGCACCGAAAAATTCGACCTGGTTTACTGCGCCAATATGCTGCACATCTCGCCCTGGGCGACCTGCGCCGCGCTGATGCAAGGCAGCGCGCGCCACCTGGCGGCCGGCGGTGTGCTGGTGACCTACGGGCCCTACCTGGAAGATGATGTGCCGACCTCGGAAGGCAACCTGTCGTTTGACCAAAGCCTGCGCGCACAAGACCCGGCCTGGGGAATCCGCCGCAGGGAAGAGGTAGAGCAGGAAGCCGCACAGGCCGGCTTGCGCTTGAAAACGCGGCATGCGATGCCGGCGAACAACCTGTTGCTGGTGTGGGGCCGGCCTTAGGCGCGCAGGATTTTCTCCATCGCCTTGCCTTTGGCCAGCTCATCAATGAGCTTGTCCAGGTAGCGTATTTTTTGCATCAGCGGGTCTTCGACCTCTTCCACACGGACACCGCAGACCACGCCCTTGATCAGCGAGGCATTCGGGTGCATGGCAGGGGCCTGGGCAAAAAAAGTTTCGAAGTCATTCTGCTGCTTTATTTGCCGATCCAGTCCCTTTTGGTCATAGCCCGTCAGCCAGCAAATGATCTGGTCGACTTCTTCTTTGCTGCGGCCTTTGCGTTCGGCTTTTTGAACCAGCATCGGGTAGACCTTGGCAAACGCCATCGAGAAAATCTTGTGTGCAGCCATTGTTGTTTCTCCTGTGGGTGGCCTAGGCCTCCAGCGACGCTTTCAAACGGCCGAGCGCCTGGTCCCACTGCTGGGCAATCAGGTCCAGCGAGCGGCGGGCTTCGTCGAGTTGCTGCGGGTCAAACTGCCACAGCCGCTCGCGCCCCACCTTGACGTGGTGCACCAGGCCGGCGTCGGCCAGCACATGCAGATGTTTGGTCACGGCCTGGCGGCTGATGTCGGTGGTGGTGGTCAGCTGGGAAATCGAGACCGCGCCGCCCACGCAGAGCACCGCCACCAGGCGCAGGCGGGTTTCGTCACCCAGGGCGGCGAACACGCCTGCGGGGCCGGGCTGCGGCGAGGTGGGTGTTTCAGCGGGTTTACTGCGTGGTGACATATTTCCGGATATTTTCCATCTGCCCTTCCCAGCCGCCGGTGTTCATGCGGATCGCGTCTGCACGGCGGGCCACGGGGATTTTGTCAAAGCCTGATTCGACCACAGTCAGCAAAGTACCCTTGCCCGTGTCTTTGAGGGTGAACTCCACGAGTGTGGTGGGTTCTTTGGAATAGTCGACGGCCGGATCGACCGCATAGGGGTGCCAGCGGTAGGAGAACAATGTTTCGGGTTCTATGCGCTCGATGAGCACGTCGAACAGCACGTGCTCGTAGCCCGGGATGGTGATGTGGCCCTGCACCTGCTGGCCGGCGGTGAAAAGTTTGCCCTTGAGCGCCACGCCGAACCAGCCGCCGAAGGCTTCTGCGTTGGTGAGCGCCTTCCAGACTTTGGAAGGCGCGGCGTTGATGAGGACGCTGCGTTCGATACGGTCGGTGGATGGTGAAGTCATATGCAATCTCCTGGTTGCATTTATTCTGCATCTGAAAAACCAATTACGCAACACGTTGGTTGCGTAATTTTGAAAACCAAGGGCCCAAATTGCAAGCAATTGCAGCCGCCGCTCCCGAACGCGTATGCGCGGCGCGCATGGACGCCGTGGCGCGAACTGGCTGTTCGCCTACACAGGCCGGCCGCGAACGCGGCTTAAATAGGAGGGCACGGGTTTGTAGCCCGCTTCCGCCCCTCTTCCAACCATCCAGGAGACAGCCATGCCCCAGTTCGCCATGATTACCGGTGACGTGACCTACACACCGGGTGACGGTGCCCCGATTGAAATCCCGCGCGTGCGCATTGAAGTCGCGCTGGAGCCCGACAGCGCCACGCTGAGCTGGGATGCCGGCGACGGCGTGGCCGCGGTGACGGCGATTCCGCGCATCCAGTTCGACGACTATGTGCGCGAAGGGAAAATCACCATGACGCCGCAATAATGGCGCCATGCATTCCCTTCCTTCACGTGATCCCCTCCCCTTATCCCTGAGCCGCCGCTCGGCCTTGCTCGCCGCAACAGGCTGGCTGGTTTTGCCGGCTTCAGCCCTGGCCGAGGCGCCCGCCTCCCCTGCCACCTGGCCACGCGCCTCGCAGGTGCCCGGCGGCGTGGCGCTGCTGTCGCTGGGCCCGGCGGCGCAGCGGCCTCTCGCCTACGCGGGCGAAGTGCCCGTGCTAGTGCTGGGCGATGCCAAGGAATGGACGGCAGTGGTAGGCATTGCGCTGTCGGCTACGCCCGGCGAGGCGAGCATCACGGTACAGGCCACGGACGGCAGCCGCCGCGACATCACGTACACGGTAGCGCCCAAACGTTACAGCGAGCAGCAGCTCAAGGTGGAGCCGCGCACGGTAGACCTGTCGCCCGAAGACCTGGCACGCTACGAACGCGAGCGCGCGCACCAGGAAGGCGTGGTGGCGATTTTCAGCGAACCCCTGCCGCAGGGTTCCTTGCGTATGCGCGTGCCGGTGCCGGGGCGGCGATCCAGTTCCTTCGGCCTGCGCCGTGTCTTCAACGGCCAGCCCCGCAACCCGCACAGCGGCATGGACATCGCGGCCGCCACCGGCACACCTGTTGTGTCGCCGCTGCCGGCGCGGGTCATTGATACCGGTGACTATTTTTTTAACGGCAACACGGTGTGGCTGGACCATGGGGGTGGCTTGCTGAGTATGGTTTGCCATTTGAGTGCGGTGGATGTGAAGGTTGGGGATTTGCTCAAGGCTGGGGAGAGGGTTGGGGCTGTGGGGGCGACCGGCCGGGTTACTGGGCCCCATTTGCATTGGGGCGTTATGCTGAACCGTTGCATGGTTGATCCGGCTTTGTTCTTGGCCTGAGGTATCTAGGTCGGGTCTTGCTCCGGCGGGGCGTTCTCTGCTGAGGGTTGCTGGCCGGGGGTAGCCCGGCAGCTACTCACTTTTGGCGAAACCCGCAAAGCGGGTTTTCTTTTGTTCGCCAAAAGGCGCGCTACGCGCGCGGGGTTTGCTCACTTCGCGAAGCGAAGTTACGCAAACACCAAAAGTAAGCAAAAGAAAAGGCGACCCTGGTTGCTGCGTCCCTCCGCTTCGCTACGGGCAACCTGCGGTGCTCGGTCCAGCCGGGGTCTCGCTAAACTCGCTTCGCTCAGACAACGCGATCCCTGATCCGTCTGGCCCTGCGCTCCTCGGCGCATCCACAAGGGGTGGGGAAGGAATGCCAATACCGAATACCTGAAGAAACAAGGACTCGCCTTGGCGAGTCCTTGTTTGTATTTATCTTCTTGGTATTTCTGTCTTCTGTCCCCGCTCCCGATTGCCCCGTCCTGGCTGGGCCGAGGAGCGCAGAGACAAGCGGATCAGGGCCGGCGTTGTCTGAGCGAAGCGAGTTTAGCCGGACCCCGCTTGGCTCGAGCACCGCAGGTTGCCCCGTAGCGCAGCGTAGGGGACCCAGACTGCGGGTCGCCTTTTCTTTGGTGACTTTCTTTTGGCGAAGCAAAAGAAAGTTACTTGCTGCCGGGCAACCCCCGGCCAGCAAGCCTAAGCAAAGGGCAAGGGCGCGGAGGGCCGGCGCAAGACCCGGCCTTCTGGATGCCCCTCTCTAACCCACTAGGTCGCCCTCACTAGCCAAACCCGGCAAGATAAACCCATCGTCAAAGCCTAACAAAGGAATTACCATGAGCGCTAAAAACCTCTCCACCGTTGCCACCGACCTGATCGAGTCCTACGGCAATACCGCCCGCAACGTCATCCAGGCCTACCGTGCCGGCGGCGAGCGCGTTGTCAGCCTGCTGGAGCAGCGCTGGAACAAAGCCCTGAAACAATCGCGTACCGAGCTGACCGCCGAGACGGCCAAGAACGCTTCGGCCGCGCAAGCCGCCTTCAGCGCCTACTACACCAAGGGCCTGCTGCTGACGACCAGCGGCGCCGAGCAAGTCGTGACCCAGCTGGTGAAGGTGGCCGAAGCCGGCGTCGAACGCGCTGCTGCCAATGCCAGCCTGTTTGAAGAAAAAACCGGCGTGACCGCGCTGAACACCCTGGCCCAGGCCACCGCGCCCGGCGCCCTGGCTTTGAGCAAGCTGGCCGCGCAGATCGAGCAAAAGAGCGCCGAACTGGCCGGCAAGATTGCCGGTGAGCACAAGGCCGCGGCCAAGCGCAGCACGGCTTTCCGCCGCGCCAAGGCAGCCTGATCGCCTCCTGACCTGAAACGGAAAAAACCCCGGCCGGCGCCCTGCGTTGACCGGGGTTTTTTTATGCCTTGCGCTGGACGCATGGAGCCGCTCACAAAGCCCAGCGAAGCGGTCCTGGCTAGGCGCGTCGCCGCAGACAGTGCACCAGCACGGCAAGGCGGCGCAACAACGCCAGGAGGGCTTTTTGAGTGGCTCCTAGCCGCGCGGGTTGATCATGCGTTCTACCTCATCGCGCAGCGTAGTCAGCTGGACACGCAGGTCGCGGCGCTCCTGTGGCGTCACCACGCCGTCGGAACGGTAGGCAGCCTCGCGGTGTTCAATCGCCTGCTCGCGTGCCAGCAGACGGTCGGCCTCCCGCGGGCTCAGGCGGTGGCTGCGCACACCCTCGTCGATGCGCTGGCGGATATTGAACTGCTGGCTGTCGATGGCGCCCAGCCGGTCGGGTGGCCCCACCGCAACGGTGCGGTTGTTGGCGATGGCGCGTTCGACCTCGGCGCTGAGCTGGGCCATGTCGGCGCGCAGCTGCTGGCGTTCCTGCGGTGTGACGCGGCCATCGGCCTTGTAGGCGGCCTCACGGTTCTGGATGTCGCTGTCGCGGCGGTACAGCAAACGGGCTTCCGAGGGCGTGATGCGGCCGGACTGCAGGCCCTGGCGTATGCGCTCGCTGACGGCCTGCTGCGCGTTGTCTATGCCCGGCGTTTGCGGAGCGGGCGCATACACCACCTGGGGCGGATAGGCAGGCGAATAAGGGCCCGGCTGCGCCATGGCCGGTGCGGCGGCGAGACCCGCGGCCAGCGCGGTGGCCAGAAGGGATGCAGTCAAGAGTTTCGATTTCATGGGGGCTCCTTTGCTCAATGAGTGAAGCAGCAAACCGGGGGGCTTGCTTTCCGAAGCGCCGGCCTGGAGGGGCCTGGGTGCTTCAGTGCCTTCATCGTGGAGCCCCAAAGTCAACGCCGTGTAATGCGGAGGTAGGGCGGGTGTAATGCGCCGCGCTTTTACCCCGTGTTTACCGCGCGGCATGCCGGCGTATCAGGATGTAGCGCCGCCTTACAAAGCGGGCAAGTAGGAGTCGTCTATTGGGATTGTGCGCCCGGCGGCAAATCGTCCACCGTCGCGAGGTAGCGGCTGAGCAGCTCAAAAAAGCCGTCGTAAAACGCGTCCGACGAAATCGTGACGCTGCCGACCTTCACCATGGAGTCACTGCCCGAACTGAAAGGCAGGGACACCGAGCCCAGGGCGCCCACGCCCAGGCTGGCGGAGTTGTTGCTCTTTTTGAGCTGGTAGCTGTCCTGCAGCGCGGTGACAAAACCCAGGCTGATCTTGCCGTCGGCGCTTTCGGGCGCGCAGACCACACGTATCACCATCTGCAGGTGCGACTCGGCCTCGGGCTGGAAGCTCTTCTGGCCTTCGACCAGGTCGGCCCTGGCGATGTTGATGATGTAGCCCTGGCTCAGCAGCGCGCGGCGCGCGGCCTCACAGGTCTGCTCGGGCCTGGCGTCGAAGAGGCGCGAATAGGTGGCGGTGGAACCGAACTTTTCCTGCAAGGGAAAGGACTTCACGCCGCTGGCGCAGGCCGTGAGCCAACAGGCCAGGCCCAGCGCGCCGGCAAGCAGGGCCGCGCGCGAGGCGGCCCGGTAATGCATCTGTGGTGGTTTCAAATTCAGTACGCTCCTTGCAACTTGAAACAAGGCCATGAGCGGCCTCTTTCACCCTAGTTTACTGGCCCAGGTAGATCTGGAAAATGATCCCGGTGTTGTTGGCGACCAGCACATAGTCGCCGCCGGTTTGCACCCAGTGGTAGCCGGGTGGTGGCGCGCTCAGGCGATGGCCGCGCCAGTCGTCCACCCAATAACCCCGGTCGCGATACTGCACGGGCAGGCGGCCGCCACGGTAAAAATTGTGGTCAGGCCCCGCGCCGCGCCCGCCGGCCTGTGCATGCGGCGGCGGACCTTGGCGGTGGTGCTTGTCGGCCTTTTTGTGGCCGTGCCCGCGGCCATGCTTGTCGTCATTGCCCTTGGCCATCGCAAGCCCGCCGAAGGCCAGCGATGCCGCTGCCAGGGTGGCGATCAGTGTTTTGTGGGTCATGGAAGTCTTTCGTGGTGAGAAGTTCGATTGTTCTCGCGAGAAACGCCGGTGCGCGTAGGCCAAGCGCCCGTCTGTAAGCACCTGTTTATGACGGTTTGCCGCGACGCGCCCTGCCGACACGCTTGAAATACCCTGCACCGGCCCTCAGTTGTGGCTGATGTCCGACCCCCTCCACATCGTTTGCCCCCACTGCCACACCACCAACCGCGTGCGCGAGGACCAGCTGGCCAGCGACCCGAACTGCGGCAACTGCAAGAAGGCGCTGTTTGTGGCGCATTCCACCGCCCTCGACGAAGCGGCCTTTGACAAACACATCAGCCGCAACCAGATCCCCGTGCTGGTCGACTTCTGGGCGCCCTGGTGCGGCCCCTGCCGGCAGATGGCGCCGGCCTACGAGCAGGCCGCCGCGCAACTGGAGCCGCGGGTGCGCGTGGCCAAGGTCGACACCGAAGCCGTGCCCAACCTGGGCGCGCGTTTTAACATCCGCAGCATTCCGACCCTGGCGCTGTTCCAGAACGGCCGCGAGGTGGCGCGCCAGGCGGGCGCGATGGGGGCGGCGGACATTCTGCGCTGGGTGCGGGCGAATTTGCACTGAAGCCGGCGGCCCCTGCAGCAGCGCTAAGGTGTGACGGCCGCGGCGCCACCCGCCGTCCAGAAAATTGCGCTCCACTCCAGCGGGTTGAAGCTGCGGTCCCGGTTGTATTCGAGCATGCCGTTGGGCAGCTTCCAGCGCAAGACGGGGCCGCCCAAGGCGGAAACACGGCCCGCGTGATGGGCTGTCCCGTATTGCGCCACCAGGCGTTCGCGCCACGTTCCATGCACCCACCAGGGCACGTGCACCACCACGGAAGCCAGCCGGCCCTTTTTCAGGAAGGCGGCCATGGTCAGCGCGGCCTCTCCATCGGCCTTGTCAAGGCTGGTGTAGCAGATCCGCTCGGCCATACCGCCGGCCTGGAGGGACTCGTTGTAGCAAGTCAGCGTGACACCTTCAAAATGCTTGCGCAGAGCGGCTTCGTCCATCTGGCCGGAGAGCTGTGCGTAGCGCATGGCCACCTCGGGCGATGTCTCGCGCAGGTAGCTGCGATAGATGGCGAGGCGGTCGAGGTTGAGTGCCGCCAGCAAGGCCGCCAGGCACACCACCACCACGAGGGTCCATTTGATCCATGCTTCGATCACTGCGTTCATAAGCTCCCCTTGACTCTACATTCAGATTCAGATTCACATCCGCGCCGGTGCGCGCGCTTTCCCAAGCATATCCGGGCGGCGCTTTCACTCCCGGCCCGCTCTGGGTAGACTGTGCCCCATGCTGATCATCCCCTCCCTGAGCCGCAAGCAGACCTTTTTGCTTGCCGTCGCCATCATCGGCGGGCTCGCGGTGCTGCTGTCGATGTTCTCGCGCTCGCTGCTGCCGGCGCCGCCGCGGCAGGTCCAGATGACGACGGGCGCGGTGGACGGCGCTGCGCACCAGTTCGCGCTGAAGTACCAAAGCTATTTGAACGCCAACGGCGTGACGCTGGAGCTCATGCCTTCCAGCGGCGCGGTGCAAAACCTTGAGCGCCTGAACGCGGGCATGCCCGTGGGTTTTGTGCAGGGCGGCCTGGGCTTGCTGCAGCTCGATTCTCAGGAGCCGGAATCCAGCACGCCGCTGCGCTCGCTGGGGGTGGTGGGTTACGAGCCGGTCTGGATGTTCGCCTCGCCGGCGCTGGCCAAAACCTTGAGCAAGGGCCTGGGCCCGCTGGCGGGTAAAAAAATCGCCATCGGCGTGGAAGGCAGCGGCACGCGCAAGGTGGCGCTGGAGTTGCTGCAGGCCTATGGCGTCACGCCGGCCAACGCCACCCTGACGCCGGGCGGCGGGCAGGCGGCGGCCAAGGCGCTGCTGGCACGCGAGATCGACGCGCTTTTCCTGATAGGCGCGCCGCAAACACCGGCGGTGCAGATGCTGCTGGGCCAACAGGAGGCGGCGCACCTGGTGTCGATAGAACACGCCGAGGGGCTGACGCGGCGCCTGCCCTATCTCTCACTGGTCACGCTCAAGGCCGGCTCGGTCGACCCGGCGCAGGACCGCCCGCGCCAGGACATCACGCTGCTGGCCACCATGGCCAACCTGGTGATCCACAAGGACCTGCACCCGGCCCTGGCCTATCTGTTGCTGGAGGCCGCGCGCGAGGTGCACCGGGGTGCCACGCTGCTGAACAAGCCGGGCGAGTTTCCGAACGGGCACGTGACGGAGTTTCCGCTGGCCGACGAGGCCGCGCGCTACTACAAGGACGGCCGGCCTTTCCTGCAGCGCTACCTGCCCTACTGGGCGGCCAACGCCCTGCAACGTCTGCTGCTGGTGCTGCTGCCGCTGGTGGCGATCGCGATTCCGGTGTTCCGCATTGTGCCCAGGCTGTTTGAGTTCAAGGAAAAGAACCGGCTTTACCGCCGCTACGGCGCGCTGCTGGAGATGGAGCGCGACATCGGCACGCGGCGGCTCGATGCGCGCGAGATCGCCGAGGCCACCGCCCGGCTCGACAAGATAGAACACGACGTGAGCCACATGAAGTTCGCGCTGGACTTTTCAGACCGGGTCTACACGCTGCGCCAGCATGTGGACTATGTGCGCCGCCAGTTGCACGCTCAGGGTGAACCGCCGGCGACGTGAACACCGGCAGTTTTTTCGCCAGGCCACATTACAGGCTGGCGGTTTCCGGCAGCGGGATGGCCGCGGTGGGCAGTTGGTAATGCCTGTCGTCGAACAGGTCTATGCCGCACATCAGCGATTCGGCCCAATCGAAGAACTGGCCTATGGCCGGACCCGTGAGCGGCGCGCCGTGCTGCGGCACCAGCATGCGGATGTCGAGCTGGCGCGCCATGCGCACCCACAGGCGCAAGACCTTGTTGGACACCATATAGCGGCGATGAAAGCCCTCCATCAGGCGCAGGTGCCCGGCATGGAGGTCGGTCACCGGCACCTGGGCATCGCGGCCCGAGGTCATGGAGACGCCGAGGTCGCCGGTGAACAGAATGCGGCTGACGGGATCATAAAAATGGAAGTTGCCCTCGGAATGCAGGAAGTGGGCGGGCAACAGCCAGAGCTCGTTGCGGCCCAGCGGCAGGCGCCCGCCGCCGTCGGCCACGCCGATCACGCGCTGGTCGGTCTTGCCGACCTTGGTGAAATGCGGCACGAAGCGCTCCCACACGCGTGAGATCACCAGTTGCGCCGGGGTAGACGTCAGCCACCGGTCCAGCGAAGCGATGATGTCCGGGTCGGCGTGCGAGGCGATGATGTAAGACAGTTTTTGCGGGCTGAAGTGGCGCGACATGCCCAGGAAGAGTTCATTGAAGGCCAGGTTGCCGCCCGGATCGATCACGGCACCGGTGCCGTTGTCCACGATCAGGAACTGGTTGGCCTGCACAGCCTGGTTGTCCTCTTCGACGAGGTCGGTGAACATCAGGCAGGCGTGGCGGCTGTCGCGATAGAGCTCAATGGGCATATAAAAGGAAGAGGCCGGCGCAGCGCCGCAATGGGAAAACCCGGACTTTAAAAGGCCTGTGCGCGCCCGAGCTTGATACAGGTCAAGCGCTGGCAAAATCCACCTCAGTACCACACCGGAGAACAGCCCATGCCCAACTCCCCTACCCCCATGCTTCAACGCCGGCTGCTGCTGGCCGGCATGGCCTCGGCGCTCGCGCTGGCGACCGGCTGCTCCAAAAAAGCCAAGCCGCAGGGCAAGACGCTGCCCAAGGAGGCCGTGCTGCTGTGCCTGGGTGATTCGCTGACCTTTGGCTACGGCGCGGCGGTGGGCACCGGCTATCCGCAGCAACTGGAACAGTTGACGGGCTACGTGACCAAGAATGCGGGCGTCAACGGCGACACGGCCGAGGGCGCGCTGGCGCGGCTGCCCGGGCTGCTGCAGGAGAATGCGCCGGGCCTGGTGCTGGTGTCGATAGGCGGCAACGATTTTTTGCGCGGCGTCCCACTGGACCGCACGCGCGCCGCGCTCAAAAGCCTGGTGCAGACGGCCGCGGCCGGCGCGCAGGTGGTGCTGATCGCGCAGCCCAAGCCGGTCTTCATTGCGGCCGCCACCAACTCGCTGGGCGACCATGAGGTGTATGCCGAGGTGGCGAAAGAAACCGGTACGCCCTTGTTCAGCGGCGGCTGGTCTTATGTGCTGTCGCGCAGCGAACTGCGGTCGGACCAGATTCATGCAAATGGCGAGGGCTATAAGGTTTTTGCCGAACGCTTGGCGGCGTGGCTTAGGGATATGAAGTTTTTGGCCTCTTGAGGCATGAGGGGAGCCGGGTCTTGCGCCGGCTTGCGCGCCCTCGCCCTCCTCCAAGAGCTGCTGGCCGGGGGTTGCCCGGCGGCAAGTAACTTTCTTTTGCTTCGCCAAAAGAAAGTCACCAAAGAAAAGGCGACCCGCAGTCTGGGTCCCTACGCTTCGCTACGGGCAACCTGCGGTGCTCGAGCCAAGCGGGGTCCGGCTAAACTCGCCTTCGGCTCAGACAACGCCGGCCCTGATCCGCTTGTCTCTGCGCTCCTCGGCCCAGCCAGGACGGGGCAATCGGGATCGGGAGCGGGGACAAAAAATACAAAGAATCAAACCAAGATAAACAAGGACTCGCCACGGCGAGTCCCTGTTTCTTAGGTATTGGTATTCCTTCCCCACCCCTTGTGGATGCGCCGAGGAGCGCAGGTTCAGGCGGATCAGGGATCGCGTTGTTTGAGCCGAAGGCGAGTTTAGCGAGACCCCGCCTGAACCGAGCACCGCAGGTTGCCCGCAGCGAAGCGGAGGGACGCAGCAACCAGGGTCGCCTTTTCTTTTGCTTACTTTTCTTTTGGCGAAGCAAAAGAAAAGTGAGTCGCCGCCGGGCGACCCCGGCCAGCTACCCTCAGCAGATAAAGCGCCAGTCGGAACAAGAACCGACCAAGCCAGAACAGCAAGTTCAAGAATCTCTAACCGGCCCTCTCAACCCCTTAGTAACCGACCTCTGACTCTTGCTCTCCAGCCGCCGCTGCTTCGACCCATAAGTAGGTTTGGTAGCCCGCCGCGCCTTGGGCGGATGGGAGACCCCATCAACCACCTCCTGCAACCGCGCCAAGGCATCGGCGCGGTTCATCTCCTGGGTGCGGTGCTGCTGGGCCTTGAGCACCAGCACGCCCTCCTGCGTGATGCGGCTGTCGGACAGGCACAACAGCCTCTCCTTGATCGCCTCGGGCAACGAAGAGGCGTGGATGTCAAAGCGCAGGTGCACCGCGCTGGAGACCTTGTTGACGTTCTGCCCGCCCGCGCCCTGCGCGCGTATGGCGCTGAACTCGACCTCGCGTTCGTCAACCGGGAATTTCGGTGGCGCAGCCATGCCCGTCAGCGCCCTGCCCTTTTCAGCCGGCCAGTTCGGCCAGGCCGGCAATCGCCAGGGCATAACCCTTGACGCCGAAGCCGGCCATGACGGCCTTGGCAGCCGGTGAAATATAGGAGTGGTGGCGGAAGGCCTCGCGTGCGTGCACATTGCTGATGTGCAGCTCGATCAGTGTCACGCCCGCGCCCTTGATGGCGTCGTGCAGGGCCACGCTGGTGTGGGTGTAGGCGCCCGCATTGAGCACCACGCCGGCCAGCGTGCCGGCGGCCTGCGCGCGGCCGGCTTCGTGGATCGCGTCAATCAGCGCGCCTTCATGGTTGCTTTGCCGGAAGTCCAGCTTGAAGCCATGGGCCTTGCAGGCCTGGCTGCACAGCGCCTCGACGTCGGCCAGAGTCTGCGAGCCGTAGACGGCCGGTTCGCGCGTGCCCAGCAGGTTGAGGTTGGGGCCGTTGAGGACCAGGGCTGTTTTCATGAAGCGGGTCTTTCCTGTGTGTCGATGGGAAGAAGGTTGGGTGCGAGGTCCTGCAGCGCGACGGTCCTGCCGGTGGCGATCGAGCGCCGCACGGCCTCCACGGCCAGCAGGCTTTGCAGGGCATCCGTGACGGTGATTATCGGCCCTGCCTTGCCCTCCACCAAATCGCAGAAATGCTCCAGCTGCGCCGCCAGCGGATCCACCGCCTCCAGGGCGATGTTTTTTTCGGCGAAAGGTGTCATCCAGCCGGGCTCGCCGCGGTTTTCCGGGCCATGGGTCCAGCTGTGCAAGGTGGGCACAGCCAGCGAACCCTGTGTGCCGGCGATGAAATAGCAGTCTTGCGAGGCATACCGCGCATACGCTGCGTTTTCGCCCGAGGTCTGCTCCCAGCTGCGCGGCGAGGCCACGGTGTCCGACAGGGTGAAGGTGCCCAGCGCGCCGCTGGTGAATTTAAGTGTCATCACGGCCGTGTCTTCCACCTCGAACTGCCGCACGGCGTTGGAGGCCAGCGCATGGACGGACTCGAGTTCGCCGCAGAGGTAGCGCAGGTTGTCCATCTCGTGGATCAGGTTGATCAGGATGGGGCCGCCGCCGGCCCGGGTGCGCCAGGCGCCCTGCGCGAAATAACTGGCCGGTTTATAGAACTGCGCGCTGCCCGTCACCGTGACCACGCGGCCCAGCATGCCCGACCTGATGGCGTGCCGCGCCGCCCGCAGCGTGCTGCTGTGGCGCCGGTGATGGCCCACCAGCATGGGCACCGGCTGCTGCGCCAGTGCGTCGGCCAACCGCAGGCCGGCCTCCAGTGAATCGGCCACGGGTTTTTCGATCAGGGCCGGCACGCCTTGCCGCGCGCAGGCCAGCGCGCCGGGCACATGCAGATGGTTGGGTGTGGCCAGGATCACACCATCGGGTTGGGCCGCGGCCGGCCCGGCGAACAGCGCCTCCAGGCTCTCAAAGTGCGGCACGCCCAGGCCGGCAGCGACGTCCCGCGACGCGGGCTGCGGGTCCACCACAGCGCACAGACGGGTGCGTGCGCTGGACTCGATCAGTTCGATATGCCTGCGGCCTATGACACCGGCGCCCGCGACGGCAATGCCCAGCACTGTGGTGCCGGCCTGCGGCATGTCAGCGCAGGCCTTCGAAAAATCGCGCCAGCAAGCCGGCAAACGCGGCCGGCTGCTCAACCGCGCTCAGGTGCGCGGCCGGCAAGGTCTGGAGCTGGGCGCCCGGGATGCTGCTGCGGATCGCTTCGGACATGGCCACGGGTGTGGCCTCGTCGCGCGTTCCGGCAATCACCAGGGCCGGGCACTGGATGCCGCCGTTGCTCGCGCGGAAGTCTATGCCGGCCACCGCTTCGCAGCTCGCGGCATAGGCGGCCGCATCGGTGTTCACCAGCCGCTCGCGCAATGCGGCCACACGCTGTTTGCCGCCGCCAGTTTCATCGGCGCGGAACTCTGGCGTGAACCAGCGCTGCAGCGCGCCGTCGGCAATCGCCCCCACGCCCTGGGTCAGCACGGTTTGCACGCGCGCTGCCCACATGGCGCGCGCCGCCTCGTCGTAATACATGGCGGCGTTGGCCACGGTGATGCTCTTGAGCAATTGCGGGTATTTGGCGGCCAGCGCCTGCGCGGTCATGCCGCCCATGCTGAGGCCGACAAAATGCACCGGACCGGCGGCATGCGCTTCAATCAGGCCGGCCACGTCGTCGGCAAGCATCTCCATGCTGTAGGGGCCGGGCACGGCTTCCGAGCGGCCGTGGCCGCGGTGGTCGTGGCGCAGCACGGTGTAGCGGTCCTTGAGCGCGACGGCCACGCCGTCCCACATGCCGAGTTCGCAGCCCAGCGCGTGGCTGAGCACCACGACCGGCCCTTGGCCCTCCTGGATCCAATGCAGATGAGGTTTTTTCATGGTTGATTCTTCAAATAATGAGCGTGGCGTCAGGCCGCGGGCAGCAGGCCTTTTTCACGCAGGATGTCGCCGGCCAGCGCGAACGCATGGTTGGCCGCGGGCACACCGCAATAAATCGCGGCCTGCAAAATGACTTCCTTGATCTCGTCGGGCGTGAGCCGCGATTCGGGCGGACCGTCAAGCGCGGCACGCACGTGCATCGCGAACTCCTCATAGGCCTTGAGCGCGATCATGGTCGACAGCACCATGAGGCGGCGCGTCTTGTCGCCCAGCGCCGGGCGGCCCCAGATTTCATTCCAGGCATAGCGTGTGATCAGGTCCTGGAACTCGCTGTTGAAGGCATTGCTTTTGGCGATGGACTTGTCCACCCAGGCGTCGCCGAGCACACGGCGGCGGTTGACCATGCCTTTTTCGTTGTCGTTCATGGGGTCACCTTTGTTCGTTTGTTGTCGTCGGTCTGCGAAACCAGCAACTGCAGCGCATCGGCCTGGGCATGCGCCTGGCCGGCGGCCTGCGCGGCCAGTTCCGGGTTGAACCATTCGTCGGCCGCATCTTGCGGCAGCTCGGCACGCAGGGTGTCGAGGTTGGCGCGCATGCGCTTGGTGTCCACTTGCAGGCCGGGCAGCGCCTGCGCCATGGCGCGCACCGAGCCGTGGGCCGACATCAGCAGGCCCGGCCACTCGGCCAGCTCGGCCTGCCAGTTGCCCAGCGCGCGCTCATGTTCCTGCGGCATGGTGGCCAGCAAGGCGGCCACGCGCTGCGGTGCGCGCGCACTGGCCGCCAGCGCCACCATGCAGGCGACGGGATTGCGCTTGTGCGGCATCGCCGACGAACCGCCGCGGCCGGGTTCCGTCGGCTCGGCCAGTTCACCGACTTCATACTGGCCCATCAGCGAAATGTCTTTGGCGATCTTGCCCAGGCTGCCCACCAGCAGGCCCAGCTCGCAACCCAAGGCCACCCACTCGTCGCGCTGGGTATGCCAGGGATACGCCGAGGCCTTGAGCTTGAGGTCGGCAGCCATCAGCGCGACCACTTGCGGGCCCTTGCCCTTCATCTGCGCGAGGGTACCGACCGCGCCGCCCAGCTGCACGGCCAGCGCGTTGTCGCCGGCGGCTCGCAGGCGCAGCAGGCTGCGCGCCAGCGGTGCGGCCCAGCCCGCGCACTTGAAGCCAAAACTCGTCACCGAGGCCGGTTGCATCAGGGTGCGGGCCAGCACCGGATCGGCGGCATGGCGGCGCGCCAGCACCAGCAGGGCCGCCACTGCCTTGCGGATGTCGGCCTCGACCAAGTCCAGCGCGTTGCGTGTCACCAGCGCCAGCGCGGTGTCGATCACGTCCTGCGAGGTCGAGCCGAAGTGCACATAGCCCGCGGCGTCCTTGTTGAACAGCCCCACGGTTTCCTTGAGGCTCTTGACCAGCGGGATCGCGATGCTGCCGGCGCGCCCGCTTTCGCGCACGATCTTGGCGACGTCGAACAGCTCGACCTTGCAGGTGCCGACGATGGACTGCGCGGCCGCCTCCGGGATCAGGCCGGCACTGGCCTGCGCGCGCGCCAGCGAAGCCTCGAAACGCAGCATCGCGTCCAGGAAGTTGCGCTCGCTGAACGCGTCCAGTATCTCGGGCGTGGAGAGAAAACCTTCAAAAATACTGCTCATTTCATGCAACTCTCAAAATAATTCAAGCGGGGTCAATCACCTCGAAGGCATCGACGCATCAACTTATCAGCGCTTCAACGCTTTAAACGCATCTGGTTGGGCAAGGGCACCGACCGCCGCAAGACGTCTTCCCCCAGCCACAAGGCCGAGCGCCAGGCGCGCTCCGCCACCGAAGGCAGGGGCATCTGCTGGTAGTCGTCGTTGAACACCTCAAAACTGTAGTCGCCGCGGTAGCCCAGGCCGTGCAGCCGGGTCACCAGCGTCGCAAGCGCCTCGCTGTGCACGCCCTCGCCGGGGAAGACACGGAAATGCCGGGCGGTGGCGATGCGCTCCTCGACCGACTTGATCTCGGTCCACATGAAGTCGGCCAGTTGCACCAGGAAAATCTTGTCCGGGTCCAGGATGTCGAGCTCGTCCAGCGAGGTGCCGGTGGCGAACATGTGGTACGAATCAAAGCCCAGGCCCAGGTTGGGCATGTCGGCCTGGCAGATGATCTCCCAGGCCTGCGGAAACTCGTTGACCACGCGCCCCCAGGACAGGGCCTCGTAGGCAATCTTGATGTTCATCGGGATCGCCAGCATGGCCAGCTTGCGCAGGTCTTTCACCAGCGCGGCTGTCTCGCCGGTGGCATGCACCGAGGTCGACGAGCAGACCAGCAGCAGCCGGCAGCCCAGCGCGTGGCACATGTCCAGCATGGACTTGGCGATGTCCATCTTGTAGTCGTGCAGATGGCCCGAGAGGCCCTCGAAGTCGCGCAGCACCTGGAAGCCCGTGACGCGCAGGCCGCTGGCGCGCACCACGGCCACGGCGGCTTCCATGCCGTCCGGGTGGCCCACGATGTCCTTTGCCGCCAACATGATCTGCGTGAAGCCGGCCTCGCGCACGGCCTTGAGCTTGGCCTCCAGCGGCCCCGCGAGCGAGATGGTGTCCATCCCGAAGTCGTCAATGTTTCCGCTGTAGTGGCTCATGATGTGTGCCGCCCGTTCAGCGCTCGTTGTGGACCAGCTCAAAGCTCACGCTGCCCATCCAGGTCCGCGTGAGGGCTCCGCGGTCCTCGGTGTGCACGCCGCGCGATTCGACGAACTCCACGCCGCGTTTGCTGAGTTCGGCCACCGAGGCCAGCACGTCGGGGCTGCCCAGGCCCACGCGCTGCAGGGCCTCGTCGCCCTCCACGTCCAGCACGCTGGCTTCGGGCTCTATCAGCTGCAGGTAAAAACGCGAGGCCGCCGGGCAGGGGCTGCGCAGGATGCGGCCCTTGGGAAGGATGCCGAAACGCTGGTCGTCGGGCAAGTCGGTGAAACCGAAGAGTTCGCGGTAAAACTCGGCCCAGTCCTCGGTGCGGTCGTTGCCGATGTACTGCACGACGCCGAAAAAATGCAGGCCGGCCACAGCCGGTGGATGCGGCTCCACCGTCGGGATGGGCACAAAGTCCACGTCGTAGATCGAAAAGGTGTCGTAGCGGTCCACAAAATAAATGCGGCTCTTGCCCACGCCGTGGATGGCCGGGATGTTGAGCTCCATCACCTCGACGCGCGAAGGCACGGCCCAGGCGCCGCGCTCCAGCGCGCGGCGGTAGGCTTCAGCCGCGTCGCGCACACGCAGCGCCACGGCGGCGATCACCGGCTTGTCGGTGGGCGCGGCGCCGTCCGGCATGGCCGGGATGTGGGCGTTGACGATGACGTTCATGCCGCCCTGGCGGTACAGCATGACCTCGCGCGAGCGGTGCCGCGCCACCGGCCTGAACCCCATCATCTCCAGCACCTGGCCCAGGGCCTGCGGCTTGGAGGTGGTGTATTCGATGAACTCGATGCCGTCCATGCCGAGCGGGTTGGCGACTTCGGGGATGGCTTCGCGGTCGGCGGCGGGCGCTTGCTTGGCGGTGCTCATGGTGTTCTCCGGTTCAAAGATTCCAGCTCAGGGGACTTGCGCGGCGGGCGCCGCCACGGCCGCACCCGGCACGTGGCCGCCGCCCAGGAACAGGCGCTCGATGTGGGGGTCGGCCAGCAGCTGCGCGGCCGGCCTGTGCAGCACCAGCTGGCCCGACTCCAGCGCGATGGCGTCGTCCGAGATCTTGAGCGCGCTCTTGACGTTCTGCTCGACCATCAGCACGGTCGTGCCCTGGGCCGCCAGCCTTTGCAGCAGCTTGAACACGTCCTGCACCACCATGGGCGACAGGCCGATGGAGGGCTCGTCAATCAGCAGCACCTTGGGCCGCAGCAGCAGCGCGCGGCCGATTTCGAGTTGTTTCTGCTCGCCGCCCGACAGCGCCGAGGCCTGCGAGTGCAGGCGCTCCTTGACGCGCGGGAAAAACTCCAGCACTTCGGGAATGCGCTCGTGCGTGGTCTTGGTGCCCAAGGTGATGCCGCCCAGTTCCAGGTTCTGGAACACCGTGAGCTGCCCGAACAGGTTGCGGCCCTGCGGCACAAAGGCAATGCCCCTGGCCAGCAGTTCTTTCTGGCTGGCGCCCGAGATGTCCACGCCGTCCAGCAGGATGCGGCCCTGGCGCGGCTTGAGCAGGCCGAACAGGGTTTTGAGCACGGTGGATTTTCCCGCGCCGTTGGGCCCCAGCAGCAAGGTGATGGAGCCGCGCCTGACCTTGAAGGACAGGTTGTTGAGGATCATGAAATCCTTGTAGCCCGCCACCACGTCGTCGAATTCAATACAGGTATCGTTTGCCATGTCAGTTCCCGAGATAAGCGTCGAGCACTTCTTTGTTAGAGCGGATCTCGGCCGGCGTGCCTATGGCCATCACCCGGCCTTCCACCATCACCATGATGCGGTGGCACAGGTCCATCACAAAATCCATGTTGTGCTCGATCACGACAAAAGAGCTCTTGCGGCCGAACTTGGGGTTCTGGTTGAGTTCCTTGAGCAGCGAGGAAATGCCGCCCACCAGGCTGGGGTTCACGCCGGCGCAGGGCTCGTCGAGCAGCACCAGGTCGGGCTCGGCCATAAAAGCCATGGCGATGTCCACGAGTTTTTGCTGGCCGTAGCTCAGGGTGCCGGCCGGCTTGTCTGCCACGTGGCGTATGCGGAACTGGTCGATCAGCGCGTCGGCCTTGTCGCCCAGGCCCGAATCGCCGGGCGCGAACATGCGGCTGAACATGCTGCCTTTGTGCTCCTGCGCGGCGACGATCAGGTTGTCGCGCACCGTCATCTTGCCGAAGACCTGCAGGGTCTGGAAGGTGCGGCCCACGCCGCGGCGGCTCAACTCGAGCGGCGACAAGCCGGTGATGTCCCGGCCGTTCAGTTCGATCGAGCCCTCATTCGGCGTGATCTGCCCCAGCACGCTGTTGAACATGGTGGTTTTGCCAGAGCCGTTGGGGCCTATGACGCCGAAGATCTCGCCCGGCATCACCTCGAAGGACACACCGGCCACGGCCTGAATGGCGCCGTAGGCCTTCTTGAGCCCGGTGACTTTTAACAGTGCATTGCTCATGATGGCGCTCCGATCCGGCCGGCGGCCGCCGCGCGGGCCTGTGAGGCCTCGCGCGCCGCGCGCCGACTCCTGATGCGGTCGGGAATACTCAGCAGGCCGTCGGGCAGCCAGACCATCAGCAGCACCACCGCGACACCGAACATCGGCAGATACCAGTTGGAGACCAGGGGCACGTCGCGCAGCCATTCCGGCAGCACCACCCCCACGGCGGCGCCGACGACGGGCCCGAGGAAATAGCCCGCGCCGCCCACCACCACCATCAGGTACAGCATGATGGAGGCGGCCACAGCGAAGGGCCCCGGCTCGATGAACTGCACCAGCGAAGCGAACAGTGCGCCCGCGATGCCCGCGTAAGCCGCGCCTATGGCAAAGCTCAGCAGCGTGTAGTTGCGGATGTTCACGCCCAGGCTTTCGGCGCGTATCGGGTTGTCGCGCAGCGCCGTGAAGGCCTTGCCCCAGGGTGAGCGCAGCAGGCTCCATAACGCCCCGGCCAGCAGCACGGTAACCGCCAGCACCAGGTAGTAATAGGCCAGGTTTCCCTCGAGCGAGTAGCCGAACAGCGAAGGCCGCGCGATGTTGTTGATGCCGAAGGTGCCGCCCGTGAGCCACTCTTCGTTGCGCATCACCAGCCAGATCGCGGTGTTGAAGCCCAGCGTGGCGAAGGCCAGGTAAATCGCCTGCACCCGCAGCGCCGGGAAGCCCAGGACCAGGCCGACGGCGAAGCAGATCAGCGCGGCGGCCGGCAGGCCCAACCAGAAGCTGACACCGGCCTTCATCAGGATGGCCACGGTGTAGGCGCCTATGCCGAAGAAAGCCGCGTGGCCCAGCGATTTCTGGCCGGCATAGCCGACCGTGAGGTTCAGGCCCATGGTGGCGATGATGAAAACCAGCCAGTAGCTCAGCAGGTAGATGCCGTAGTTCTTGAGGAACTGCGGCGCGGCCAGCATCCCCAGCGCAGCCAGCAGCGAAAGCGCCAGGGCGAATTTGTTGTGGGCGAGTTTCATACCTTGCGCTCCTCTTTTTTACCCAGCAGGCCCTGCGGCTTGAAGAGGATCACCACCATGAAGATCACCAGTGCCACCGCGTCCTTGTAGGCGGGCGAAATATAGGCCGAGGCCAGGTTCTCGCAAACGCCCACGATCAGGCCGCCCAGCAGCGCGCCGCGCGAGTTGTTAAAGCCGCCGATGATGGCGGCGAAGAAAGCCTTGGTACCCAGGCCCTCGCCCATGTCGAACTTGGCGAGGTAGGTGGGCGTGACCAGCAGGGCCGCCGCCACCGCCAGCACGGCATTGATGGCGAAGGTGTAAAAAATCATGCGCGGCACGTTGATGCCGAGCACGGAAGCGCTTTCGGTGTTCTGCGCCACGGCCTGCATGGCGCGGCCCGTCACGGTTTTGGCCAGGAAGGCCTGCGTCGCCAGCACGATGACCAGGGCCAGCGCGAAGGTGCCCATGTCCTGCAGGGTGATGGTGACCCCGGCGATATTGAACAGCTTGTCGGCAAACAGGCTGGGGAAAGGATGGGCTTCGGCGCTGTAGCCGGCGCGCACGCCGTTGCGCAGGGCAATCGAAAGGCCTATGGTCGCGACGACGATGGGCATCATGCCGTATTTGAAGAGCGGATCCACCACCCCCCGTTTGAAAACCCAGCCCAGCAGCAGCACGGCCAGCAGCACCGCCATCACAAAGCTCACCAGCATGGGGGCGCCCAGCGACATGAAGGCCAGCATCATGAAGGCCGGCAGCATCACAAATTCGCCCTGGGCGAAGTTGATCGTCCCAGAGGCCTGCCACAGCAGCGTGAAGCCCAGTGCCGCCAGCGCATAGATGCTGCCGGTGGCCAAGCCCGAGAAAAAGAGTTGAAGGAAGTCTGTCATGGCGGTGCGTGTCGGGTGTGGACCTGATGGATGGAAGAAGACGCCACACCGCCATTGCGGCATGGAGCCTGCTTCACCTGGCGAAATTACTTCTTCGCGGCGCCCAGCGCCGGGAGGATTGCCACGACTTCCTGCTTGCCGTTCTTCACTTCAATCATGAAGCTCTCGCGGTCCAGGTCGCCCTTGGCGTCAAAAGACACGTCCATCAGCACACCTGGCTGGTCTGCCGCTTTCACCTTCAGCGTATGGAGCGCGGCGGCCACGGCCTTGCGGTCCAGTTTTCCCACTTTCTCAATCGCGGCCTTCAGCACATAGATGCCCGAGTAGCCTTTCATGCCGTTGTGGTCGGACACGTATTTGTATTCTTTCTCGAACTTGGCGCGGAAGGCGCGGATAGCGGGCTGCGGCGCGTCGACCGTCAGGCCCACGTGCGCCACGGCGCCGTTGGCGGCTTCGCCCGCGAGCTCGATCACCTTCTGGCCGGTCAGCGTGGTCTCGCCGATCACCGGTTTGTTCCAGCCCTGCTTGCGCAGCTCGCGCAAGAGGCGCGCGGACTCTTCTTCGTTGGAGTAGGCAAACAGGCCGTCGGCATTGCTCTGCTTGGCGCGCAGCACGGCGGCCGAGAAATCCACCTGGCCGGGCTCCGTCGAGATCTCCGCCGCCACCTTGGTGCCGGTCGCGGCCAAGGCCTTCTTGATGGCGTCGTTGCCGCCTTTTCCGAAGTCGTTGTTCACGTAGATGATGGCGATGTTTTTCAGCTTGGCCTGGTCGGTGATGTAGCGCGCCACCTTGGGCATGGCGTCGGCCTGCGTGAAGCTGGTGCGAAACACATAGGGATTGCCCTGCTGGGTGATGCTGGTGGCTTCGCCGCCGGTGAAGTTGGGCACTTCGGCACGGCGCGATTCAGCCATGCTGACCATGATGGAGCCCGAGAACACCGGGCCGAAAATCGCGAACACGTTGTCGTCGATGGCTTTTTGCGTCAGGCCCTTGGCCACGCCGGGATTGCTTTGCGTGTCGGCGGTGGTGGTCTGTATCTTCTTGCCCAGGATGCCGCCGGAGGCGTTGATTTCCTTGACGGCCAGTTCCACGCCGTTCTTGAAGTTGGTGCCCGCCGTGGCGCCGCCGCCCGAAAGCTCGACGATGTTGGCGATCTTGATCACGTCCTGCGCGAAGCCGGCCGTGGTGCCCATGGCCAGTGCGCAGGCCGCGATCAGGTGAAGTGCGAATCGTTTTTTCATGCTTGTCTCCTCTGGTTAAAAATCAATGCGGTCCAAAATGCCCCTCAAAGGGCGGCCAGCGGCGCACTGGCCTGCGCCCCGATGCGCCGGATTTCACCCGTCATCGCGGCCGGGTACAAATGCTCGCGGATAAAGGTCGCGTCGCGGCGCACCGCTGCGGCGGCCTCGGCGTAACCGAAAAATTCCAGGTAGTCCGGCGCCTGCTGGATCAGCATTTCAAAGCCGGGCTGGGCCAGCAGGCCACGGGCCCGCACGGCCCGCACAAACGGTGTGGGCTGGTTCTTCATGAGGATGTCGACCACTGCCGCATGCGGTGCCAGGCGCGAGACATCGCAAGGCAACGGGTCGGTGGTCTGCAGGCCCAGGGGAGAGGCATTGACGACCAGGTCGTAGCCTGAAGGGTCGCTGCCGCCGGCGGCCAGCACACGCGTGCCCGCGGCCTGTGGCGCCGCGGCGATATGGGCCGCCACCGCGTGGGCCTTGCCCGGCACCGGGTCGTAGAGTGCGATTTCGGCTGGCGCCCGATTGCCGGCAATCGCCAGCGAAGCGGCAATGGCCGAAGCGCCACCGCCCGCGCCCAGCACCAGCACGCGCTTGCCCGCGTAGACAACGCCGAAGTAGTCGAGCGAAGACACAAAACCCTTGCCGTCGAACAGCCCGCCTTCGAGTGTTCCATCAGGGTTGCGGCGTATGCCGTTGACGGCGCCGGCCACGCGGCCGTAGTCGTTGCAGTGCGACAGCAGGCCCATCACCAGCGACTTGTGGGGAATGGCCAGGAACATGCCCTTGATGTTTTTGGCCAGGAAGGCCGCGCGCACAAAGGTCTCGATGTCGCCGGCCGCCACATGTACCGGCACCAGCACGGCATTGATGCCCAGGGTTTTGAAGATCAGGTTGAACACATCCGGTGCCCGAACCTGCTCCACCGGATCGCCGGGAATCAGGTAGACGTCGGTATTACCCTGGACGGTTGGAAGCATGTCGAAGTTCGCCTTGTTATTCCGCTGAGCGTTCGATGATCGATTAATCAGCGTTGATTGGCCTGAACTTTATCGCCCAGAACGGTAGCATCAAAGCAAAATCCTTGATATTTGTACGATCATCGATCAATAATGATCGACAATCGACCGAAACAAGGGTTTGACCTATGAACACCCCTGCCCTTCCCGCCCAGCCCGACGCCCTGCAGGCGCCCAGCCCGCCCGCGCTCGACAAACGCGACTGGATCGCCGGCCTCGAAAAAGGCCTGTCCATCATCGAATGTTTTGACGACGCCAACCCACGCCTGACGGCCAGCCAGGCCGGCGCGCGCTGCGGCATGACGCGCACCGCCGCGCGCCGCTATTTGCTGACGCTGGAACACCTGGGCTACGTCGCCGGCGACGGCAAGCTGTTCTGGCTCACGCCGCGCGTGCTCAGGCTGGGCCAGTCTTATCTCGAGTCGGCCCGGCTGCCGCGCATCGTCCAGCCCTTCTTGCAGCGCGTGACGGCCGGCACGCAGGAAAGCGCGTACGTCAGCGTGATGGACGGCGACGACATCGTCTACATCGCGCGCAACGGCTCCAGCCGTGCGATGAACACCGGCTACGTGCTGGGATCACGCGTGCAGGCCCAGGTCACCGCCGCCGGCATGCTGATGCTGTCCATGCGCGAACCCGCCTGGCTCGAAAAATGGCTGGCCAGCCACGAACTCAAGGCCTACACCTCCTTCACCATCGCCAGCAAGGACCGCCTGCGCATAGAGCTGGCCCGCGTGCGGGCGCAGGGCTGGGCGATTTCCGAGCAGCAGCTCGAGCTCAACTACCGCGGTATCGCGGTGCCCTTGCGTGACCGGCATGGCGATGTGGTGGGGGCGCTTAGTGTGACCATGCCTATGGGGCATGAGTCGAGTGAGGAGGCGGTTGGGAGGGTTTTGTCTGTTCTGCGCGAGACGGCGCAGGCTATGAGGAACTTGATTTAGCTTTTCGGTCGCTGGTCGGGGGGGGAGGCCGGGTCTTGCTCCGGCAGGCGCGTCACCGCCCTCTGCTGAGGGTTGCTGGCCG